>NZ_ACIS01000001.1 GCF_000174355.1 Pseudogulbenkiania ferrooxidans 2002 | reverse complement strand
TGACAGAAAATCGGCACGAAGGCCGCAAACTATTGATACACAAGCGAAACCCATCCGAAAACAAAAAGGGTTGGCCGAAGCCAACCCTGCTTTTCTACATCAGTGGACCGCTCATGCACGGTGCTGCAGTCGATAACAGACGTGGATTTTCTTATTGCGGAAGTCTTCCGGTACCGACTGGGCGCTGATATCGCGCACGTCGTAACTCTCGGCCAGCCTTGGATCGAGTGCGAACGAGCGCAGGTTGTTGGAGAAGTACAGTGTACCCCCCGGCGCGAGCAGCGCCATGGCATCGTCGATCAGACGCACGTGGTCGCGCTGGACGTCGAGGATGTCGAGCATCTTCTTGGAGTTGGAGAAGGTCGGCGGGTCCATGACGATAAGGTCGAACTGTTTGCGCTGGTAGATGGCGTCGTCGAGGTACTGGAACACGTCAGCACGCACCAGCTGGTGACGGTTGAGATCCAGACCGTTGAGTTCGAAGTTGCGGCGTGACCAGTCCTGGTAGGTGTTGGACAGGTCGACCGTTTCCGAACTGATCGCACCGCCGGCACCGGCGTAGACGGTGAAGCTGCCGGTGTAGGCGAACAGGTTAAGGAAACGCTTGCCGGCGGCTTCTTCGCGCACGCGCTTGCGGGTGTTGCGATGGTCGATAAACAAGCCGGTGTCGAGATAGGCCTCGAGGTTGACGATGAAACGTTGGCCGAACTCTTCGATTATGAAGTCGTCGCCCAGCTCGCCGAGTTTTTCGTACTGGCTTTCGCCCTTTTGACGGCGACGGGTCTTGAGCGCGATGTGCTCACGCGCCACGCCGGTGACCTGCCGGATGGCGTCCAAGCAGGCGTCGAGCCAGACTTCGCGCTCGCTGTCGTCCATTTCCCAGCCGGTATCGTATTCCTGCACGTGGACACGCTGGCCGTAGATATCCACCGCCAGAGGAAACTGCGGCACGTCGCGGTCATAGGCACGCCAGGCATCGATGCCCTGACGGCGAGCCCATTTGGCGTAATGCTTGAAATTCTTGCCGAGTCGATTGGCGAACGGTGTCACATCCACCATGGCGCTATCCTTCTTCTGACCGGCTTGCGGGCCGGTGTCCATCAAAAAAGCAAAACGCGCCAGTTTCGGACTCTGACGCGCGGGGTGTTTCGGCCAGGCGGATGGCCGAGCGGGGGATATTATGACTCGTTATGGCTTGTGGTGCATTTCCACCAGCTTGAGACAGACCGGCTCCGGCAGGTATTGGCGGATGACCAGTTCCCAGCCTTGCGGCCCGACCAGTCCCTTGACCATGGTGGAGGAGACTTCGGCGTATTCACGCGGCGGCAGCAGGAAGATGGTGGTGATATCCGGGTGCAGGTCGGTATTGATGTAGCGCATGGTGCGCTCGTACTCGTAGTCGCTGGCGGTACGGATGCCGCGGATGATGTAGTTCGCGCCGACCGACTGGGCGTAATTGACCAGAAACTGGTTCTCGAAGACTTCGACGCGCAGATTGGGAAATTCCTGCGTGACGGCCAGCAGCATCTCGAGGCGTTCTTCGACACTGAAGCTGCAGTGCTTGTCCGGATTGACGCCAATGGCGACGATCACTTCGTCAAACAGCTCGACGGCCTTGCGAATGATCCACAGATGTCCATTGGTGACCGGGTCGAAACTCCCGGCGTACACGGCTCGCTTCAATTTGCGTTTTCCTGTTTTATTCATCTGCACCATGGTCGAATCTATCCTGCAAAACGGGCAAGGTAAAGTTATTTTTGCTGCATAGCAAAAAACCCCGCCTCAAGCGGGGTTTCAGGCCGGGCGCTGGTTTCAGTCTATCAAACGTTGATTTCCTCCGCGCGATGACACGCCACCAGATGACCTTCCACCGGGCGCAATGGTGGCACCTCGCTGCGGCAGCGTTCGACGGCGTGCGGGCAGCGCTTGTGGAAGGCGCAGCCGGACGGCGGATTGAGCGGGCTCGGCAGCTCGCCGACGATCTTGATCTTGGCGTGCCGATCTTCCGGGCGGATCGACGGCGTGGCCGACAACAGCGCCTGGGTGTACGGGTGCAGCGGCCGCGAGTAGATCTGCTCCTTGCTGCCGCTTTCCACCGCGCGCCCGAGGTACATCACCATCACGTCGTCGGCGACGTGCTCGACCACGGCGAGATTGTGCGAGACGAACACGTAGGCAGTCTTGAACTCGTCCTGCAGGTCCATGAACAGGTTGAGCACCTGCGCCTGGATCGACACGTCGAGCGCCGAGGTCGGCTCGTCGGCGATGACGATCCTGGGGTTGAGCATCATCGCGCGGGCGATGGCGATACGCTGGCGCTGACCGCCGGAGAACATGTGCGGGTAGCGGTAATAGTGCTCCGGGCGCAGGCCGACCTTGGCCATCATGGCGCGCACCTTGGCCTGGCGCTCGGCCGCCGACAACGCGGTATTGATCAGCAACGGTTCGGCCAACTGGTCGCCGATCTTCTGGCGCGGGTTGAGCGAGGCGTACGGGTTCTGGAACACCATCTGCACCCGGGTGCGCATGGTTTTCAGGGTGGCACGATCGGCCTTGGCGGCATCGACGCCGTCGAGCAGCAGCGAACCGGAGGTCGGCGGCTCGATCAGGGTCAGCTGGCGCGCCAGCGTGGACTTGCCACAGCCGGACTCGCCCACCACCGCCAGCGTTTTGCCGGCCTGGAGCGAGAACGAGACGCCGTTGAGCGCCTTGACGGTGGCGGCGGGTTTGAGGAAGCCCTGCGACACGTCGTAATAGCGGGTCAGCTCCCGCGCTTCGAGAACGGTAGTCATCAGGACTCCTTGTCATACAGCGGAAAATGGCAACGCACGGCGCCCTGGCGTTGCGCGGTCAGCGCCGGCCGCTCGGCGCGGCAACGCTCCTGCACGTACGGGCAGCGCGGCGACAGCAGACAGCCCGACGGCCGGTCGTACTGCCCCGGCACGATGCCCGGCAGCGTGGAGAGGCGGTGCGCGCCCTTGCTGTGTTCCGGGATCGACTTCAACAGCGCTTCGGTATACGGATGGGAGGGGTGACGGAAAATGTCCGGCACCTGGCCCATTTCCGCCACTTGGCCGGCGTACATCACCGCCAAACGCTGCGCCACCTCGGCCACCACGGCCAGGTCGTGGGTGATGAGGATCAGCGCCATGTTCTGGCTTTGCTGCAGGCTGACCAGCAGTTCCATGATCTGCGCCTGGATGGTGACGTCGAGCGCGGTGGTCGGCTCGTCGGCGATCAGCAGCTTGGGATTGCAGGCAATGGCCATGGCGATGGCCACGCGCTGGCTCATACCACCGGAGAGCTGGTGCGGGTAGGCGGAGAGGCGGCTCGCCGCCGCCGGGATTTCCACCATTTCCATCAGCTCCAGCGCACGCGCCTTGAGCGCCGCGCCGCGCAGCCCCTGGTGCAGCTTGAGCACCTCCATGATCTGGTAACCGACGGTGAAGCTCGGGTTGAGCGCCGTCATCGGGTCCTGGAAGATCATCGAGATATCCTTGCCGACAATCTTGCGCCGTTCGCGCGCGCTGATGGTGAGCAGGTTCTTGCCGTCGAATTGCAGCTTGTCGGCGACGATGCGGCCCTGTCCTTCCAGGAGGCCCATCATCGCCATCATCGTCACCGACTTGCCGGAACCAGATTCGCCGACGATGCCCACGATCTCGCCCTGATCGACGGTGAGATCCAGCCCTTCCACGGCGCGGAAGGGGTTCTTGTCCGAACCGAACTCGACCGAGAGGTTCTTGATTTGCAACAGACTCATGTATTTCCCCTTACGCGGCGCGCTTCAGTTTCGGGTCGAGCGCATCACGCAGGCCGTCGCCCATCAGGTTGATGGCCAGGACCGACAGCAGGATGGTGAGGCCCGGCAGGGTCACCACCCACCAGGCGCGTTCGATGTAGTCGCGCGCCGAGGCCAGCATGGTGCCCCACTCCGGGGTCGGCGGCTGCACGCCGAGACCGAGGAAGCCCAGCGCGGCGGCTTCGAGAATGGCCGAGGAGAAGCTCATGGTGGCGTGCACGATCAGTGGCGCCATGCAGTTGGGTAGCACGCAGACGAACATCAGCCGGACCAGGCCGGCACCGGCCACGCGCGAGGCGGTAACGTAGTCGCGGTTGAGTTCGGTCATCGCCGAGGCGCGGGTGAGGCGCACGTAGGCCGGCAGCGCCACGATGGCGATGGCGATCATGGTGTTGATCAGGCCCGGGCCGAGGATGGCGACAATGGCCACCGCCAGCAGCAGCGCCGGCAGCGCCATCATGATGTCCATCAGGCGCATGATCAGGCTGCCCAGCACTTTGGGGAAGAAGGCGGCGATCAGGCCGAGGATCACCCCGGGCACCATCGCCATCACCACCGAAGTCAGGCCGATCAGCAGCGACAGGCGCGCGCCGTGGATCAGCCGCGACAGCAGGTCGCGTCCCAGTTCGTCGGTGCCGAACAGGAAGCGGCTGGACCCGCCATCCATCCAGACCGGCGGCGCGAGGATGGCGTCGCGATACTGTTCGATCGGGTTGTACGGCGCGAGCCAGGGCGCCAAGAGCGCGCTGAGCGTGATCGCGAGCATGAACACCAGCCCGGCCACGGCGCCCTTGTTATGGGAGAAGCCCTGCCAGAATTCTTTCAATGGCGAGGGGTACGACAGCGCCACATCGTCGGCGGCGGTCGCAACGGGAGAAGCTTGTACGTTGGCCATGACGGCTCCTGTGCGGTTACTTGGCATGACGGATGCGCGGGTTGGCGATGCCGTAGAGGATGTCCACGATGAAGTTCACCAGGATCACCAGCGTGGCGACCATGAGGATGCCGTTTTGCACCACCGGGTAGTCACGCCGGCTGATGGCGTCGATCAACCACTTGCCGATGCCGGGCCAGGAGAAGATGGTTTCGGTCAGGACCGCGCCGCCCATCAGCGTCCCCACCTGCAGCCCCATCACCGTCAACACCGGGATCATGGCGTTGCGAAGGGTATGGATGAAGATCACCCGCGCCGGCGACAGACCCTTGGCACGCGCGGTTCGGACGTAGTCCTCACGCAGGACTTCCAACATCGAGGAGCGGGTCATGCGCGCGATCACCGCCAGCGGGATGGTGCCCAGCACGATGGCGGGCAGGATCAGGTGCTTCAAGGCGTCTTTGAAGGCGCCGGCATTGAGCGAGGGATCGGCCGCTTCGGCCAACCAGGCGTCGATCAGCATGAAGCCAGTGCGCGGCGCGATGTCGAAGGCCAGGTCGAGCCGGCCCGACACCGGCGTCCAGCCGAGCTTGACCGAGAAGAACATGATGAGGATCAGGCCCCACCAGAAGATCGGCATCGAGAAACCGGTCAGGGCGAGCCCCATGACACCGTGATCGAAGATCGAGCCGCGCTTGATGGCGGCGATCACGCCGGCCAAGAGGCCGAACACGGCGGCGAACAGCATGGCCATCACGGCCAGTTCCAGCGTGGCCGGAAACAGCGTGGTGAATTCCTTCCACACGCTGTCCTTGGTCACCAGCGACTCGCCCAGGTGGCCGGTCGCCAGGTTATGCAGGTAATCGACGTATTGCAGGTAGATCGGCTTGTCGAGGCCCAGGCGATGCATGGCGTCGGCATGCATCTGCGGGTCGAGGGTACGCTCGCCCACCATGACTTCCACCGGATCACCGGGGATCAGGCGGATCAGGCCGAAGGTGATCAGCGTGATGCCGAAAAACGTCGGCAGCAGCAGACCCAGGCGCCTCAGAATGAATGAAAACATAGTGAAACATCTCCCACGCTCAGTGCACGCAGCGATAAGGCGCACTGTTGGTCGACCCCGGGTAAGGGATCATGCCAAGCGAAAGATGGAGGAAAAACCGCGGGAGAAGAGAGAAGGAGGCGCCGGACGATAACGTTGCAACTGAACCACCCACCCACATCAGCTACTCGTTACCGTCACGGCAAGAGAACGATAACATCGCGCTGGCGCGGGGGTATTGATATAGGTCAAGAAGCGACGAAGATGCATCCGGCCGCGGTCATTTTCCCGGGCCCAGTCGGCCTTTCCACCATCCGCTCAACGGCCCCGAACTGCTTCGGGTCATGCCCTTTGCATGGTCGGAACCGTTGTAATGGATCGGGGGCCGCAGCCCCCGACAATCAGCCATCAGACAGGCGCAGTGCCGTCCTTATTTGACGCTGACACCGTAGAAGGAATTCAGGCCGAACGGGCTGACCTTGAAGCCTTCCACTTCCTTGCGCATAGGCTGGTTCACCGTGGAGTGCGCGATGGTGGTGAGCGGCACCTGCTGCTTCACGATTTCCTGCGCCTTCATGTAGAGCTTGGTGCGCTCGCCGACGTTGGCGGTGGTCTTGCCCTTCTGGATCAGGTCTTCGAACGGCTTGTAGCACCACTTGGAGAAGTTGTTGCCGTTCATCGCTTCACAGCCGAACAGCACGCCCAGCCAGTTGTCCGGATCGCCGTTGTCGCCGGTCCAGCCGATCAGCATGGAATCGTGCTCGCCGGCCTTGGCGCGCTTGAGGTACTCGCCCCACTCGTAGGACTGGATCTTGGCCTTGACGCCGATCTTGGCCCAGTCGGACTGGATCATTTCGGCCATCACCTTGGCGTTCGGGTTATACGGGCGCTGCACCGGCATAGCCCACAGGCTGAGTTCGAAGCCGTTCGGGAAGCCGGCCTTCTTCAGCAGCTCCTTGGCCTTTTCCGGGCTGTACGGGGCGTCCTTCAGCGACTTGTTGTACGACCACTGGGTCGGCGGCATCGGGTTGGTGGCCGATTGGCCGGCCCCCTGATACACGGCGTCGATGATGGCTTTCTTGTTGATCGCCATGTCCAGCGCCTGGCGCACTTCGAGCTTCTCCAGCGGCTTGTGCTTGACGTTGTAGGCGACGTAGCCGAGGTTGAAGCCGGACTGTGACATCACCTTGAGTTTCGGGTCGGCCTTCATCGCCGGCACGTCGGCCGGGCGCGGGAAGGTGGTGACCTGGCATTCGCCGGCTTTCAGCTTCTGGAAGCGCACCGACGGATCGGTGGTGATGGCGAACACCAGGTTGTCGAGCTTCACCTCACCCTTGTTCCAGTATTCCTTGTTGCCGACGAAGCGGATCTGGGCGTCTTTCTGGTAGCGCTTGAAGATGAACGGGCCGGTGCCGACCGGCTGCTGGTTGATCAGCTGCGGCTTGCCTTCCTTCAACAGCTTGTCGGCGTATTCGGCGGACTGGATCGAGGCGAAGCTCATCGCCAGATCCTGCACGAAGGCGGCGTCGATCTTCTTGAGGGTGAACTTGACGGTGTACGGGTCGATCTTCTCGACGTGGGCGATGTTCGCGTCCATGCCCATGTCGGTGAAGTACGGGAATTCGGTCGGGTAGGCCTTGCGGAACGGGTGGTTCTTGTCGAGCATGCGCTGGAAGGTGAACAGCACGTCGTCGGCGTTGAATTCGCGGCTCGGCTTGAAGTAGTCGGTGGTGTGGAACTTGACGCCCTTGCGCAGATGGAAGGTGTAGTTCAGGCCATCCGGCGAGACCTCCCACTTTTCGGCCAGGCCGGGAATCACCTTGGTACCGCCGCGTTCGAATTGCACCAGGCGGTTGAACACGGTTTCTGCCGAGGCGTCGAAATCGGTGCCGGTAGTGTACTGGCCCGGATCGAAGCCGGCCGGGCTCCCCTCGGAACAGTAGATCAAGGTACCGGCGGCCTGCGCCATGGACGCGCCGGCGAGCAGGCCAGCGGTGAGCAGCAAATGCTTGGCAATTTTCATAGTTTCCCTATTCCCTGCTTGTATTTAAGGTTTCAGCTTTTACAGTCCGCCAGCGCCCGGATAGGGTGCAGGCGGTATCGTCACTACAATCACGCCCTGCCCTTTCTCCCCCTGATGTCGCCCGGAACGGGCCCGAAGGGAGATCGTGCGGCCAACGCTCGGCGGCTATCAGGCCCCGAGACGACTTCTGCTGGTGCGCGCCGAGTATTCCACACTTCAACTATCACATCCATTCGCAAACAATGATAGCCAATGCGGTTTTGTTATAATGTCGCCTATGCCAGCCATTCAAGAAAGCTTTCCCCATGATCCGCTTCCGCCAAGTCGAGGCCTTCCGCTGTCTGATGGTGACCGGCACCAGTGTCGGTGCCGCGCGTCGCATGCACATCACCCAGCCGGCGATCAGCCGGCTGATCGCCGATCTCGAGGCGGATCTGGGCTTTCGCCTGTTCAACCGCACCAAGGGTCGGCTCGAGCCGACCATGGCGGCGGTGCGCTTCTACCGCGCCGTGGAAGAAAACTTCCTCGGCCTGGAGCGACTCAGGCAGGCGGCGGAAACGATCCGCCAGGAGGCGTCCGAGGGCCTCACCGTGGCCTGCCAGCCGGTGTTGTCCACCGGGCTGCTGCCGCCGATCCTGCGCGAGTTCCTGAAGCGGCGCCCGGGCCTGCCGGTGAAGATCGACACCGTCAACAGCCCGGAAATCCTGGTGCGGCTACAGGAACTCAAGACCGACATCGCCGTCTGCCAGGCCTTCCCTCCGCTGGCCGGCATCGAGATGGAGCCGCTGCTGGAAGGCAACGTGCTGTGCGCCATGCCGGCCTCGCACCCGCTGGCCAAGAAAGAGATGATCGTGCCGGAGGACCTGCACGAGCAGGATGTCATCGGCTGGCTGCCGGAAGGCCCGCTGTCGCGCGGCATGGAGGAGGTTTATTTGCCCGACCGCTCGATCCGTCCGCGCTACACCATCCGCACCCACACCTCGCATACCCGTTACGCCATGGTGGCGAGCGGCTTCGGCATCTCCATCGTCGAGCCGTTCGCCGCGCCGGTGTGGCTGCCGCACGGCGTGGTGGTGCGCCCGTTCCAGACCGAGGTGCGCTACCAGTACGTGCTGGCCTACCCGAGCACCGGCATCCGCTCCGACATCGCCCACGATTTCCGCGAGGCCGCGCTGACCGTGGCACGCGAACACGACTTCGGCCACGTCACGCGCAAGGATTCGGCACAGCCCGTCTGATGCCCGGCGCCGGATGGCCTGAGCCGGCATGGCTCAGGCTTGCTTCAGCACCACGCTACCGACCGAGTAGCCCGCCCCGAACGAGCAGATCACCCCCACATCATTAGTTCGTAGCCGATCTTTATGTAAATGGAAAGCGATGATCGAGCCGGCGGAGCTGGTATTGCCGTAGCGGTCCAGGATCACCGGCGCCTCGTCGGGACCGGCCTCACGGCCGAGCACGCGCCGCGCGATCAGCTGGTTCATCGCCAGATTGGCCTGGTGCAGCCAGAAGCAGCGCACGTCGTCGGGCCGGATCGCCAGTTGTTCCAGATGAGCCACGATGTGCTCACCGACCATCGGACAGACTTCCTTGAATACCTTGCGACCTTGCTGGTGGAACAGCTTGTCCGGCCGGCCGATGCCGCTTTCGTCGCAACGGTTGAGAAAGCCGAAGTTGTTGCGGATGTTGTTGGAAAAGGCGGTGGCCAGGCGCGTCCCCAGCACTTCGTAGACGTTGGCCGAAGCCGCCAGGTCGGCACGCTCCAGCAGCACCGCGGTGCAGGCATCGCCGAAGATGAAGTGGCTGTCGCGGTCGCGGAAGTTGAGGTGGGCCGAGCAGATTTCCGGGTTCACCATCAGCACCGCGCGCGCCTGCCCGCACTGGATGGCATTGACCGCGCTGTGGATGCCGAACGTCGCCGAGGAGCAGGCCACGTTCATGTCGAAGGCGTAGCCCTGGATGCCGAGCGCCCGCTGCACCTCGATCGCCAGCGCCGGGTAGGGCCGCGGCAGGTTGGAGCAGGCAGCGATCACCAGGTCCACGTCTTCGGCCAACCTTCCGGCCTGGGCCAGCGCCTCGCGCGCGGCGGCGAGCGCCATCTCGGCCTGGAGCGACAGGGCCTCGTTGCCCCGCTCGGGCAGGCGCGGCGCCATGCGCGCCGGGTCGAGCACGCCCGCCGCGTCCATCAGGAAGCGCTGGCGGATGCCCGAGGCCTTCTCGATGAACTCGGCGCTCGACGCCGCCAGCGGTTCGACCTCGCCGGCGGCAATGGCCTCGGCCTGCTCGGCGTTGAAATGGGCGGCGTACTGGTTGAAGGCCGCGACCAGCTGTTCGTTACCGACCGCATGGGGCGGGGTAAACAGGCCCGTGCCGCTGATGACCACCTTGTGCATTGCTCACTCCCAGCCGGCGGCAGTGGCCGGCGCATCAAAATCAAACAAATGTTCGACTGATGATACACCAAGCAACCACGGATCATTAAGAAACACATGCCAGCCTCACTAAAACCAAGTAAAATAGTCAAGTTATAGCCGGTGTCGACGAAACGGTTTCTGCCCGTGCCTCAATGCAGATGAGCAAACTTGGCCGACCAGTAGTTGACTAAATTACTCGGAAATTAGGTATAATCCGGATAACCATTCCCAACGGAAACTGAGATCATGCGTTTGACCACCAAGGGACGCTTCGCCGTCACCGCCATGCTGGATCTGGCCTTGCGCCATGGCAACGGCCCCGTCACGCTGGCGGGGATCAGCGAACGGCAGAGCATCTCGCTTTCCTACCTGGAACAGCTGTTCGGCAAGCTGCGCCGCGCCGAACTGGTGGAAAGCGTGCGCGGTCCGGGCGGTGGCTACACCCTGGCCAAGAGCGCCGAACAGATTTCGGTGGCGGACATCATCACCGCCGTGGACGAGCCGGTGGACGCCACCCAGTGCGGCGGGCGCGAGAACTGTCACGACAACCATCGCTGCATGACCCACGACTTGTGGACCAACCTCAACGCCACCATTTTCGATTACCTGTCCAAGGTGACGCTGTTCAGCCTGGTAGCCGAGCAGCACGCCAAGGATGTCAACGTCATGCAGGACAAGCGCGAAGCCACGCCACAGCGGGCTCGCGTCACGCCGACCGGCGCCATGTGAACCGGACGCCTTTTGTGGAGATATTAAGAATGAGTCAGCTCAAGCTTCCGATCTACCTCGACTATTCCGCCACTACGCCGGTCGACCCGCGCGTGGCGGAACAGATGGTGGTCTACCTGACCGAGAAATTCGGCAACCCGGCGTCGCGCAGCCACAGCTTCGGCTGGGAAGCGGAAGCCGCGGTGGAACAAGCCCGTGCTGACGTGGCCGCGCTGGTGAACTGCGACCCCAAGGAAATCATCTGGACCTCCGGCGCCACCGAGTCCGACAACCTGGCGATCAAGGGCGCCGCCCAGTTCTACAAGAGCAAGGGTAAGCACATCATCACCGTCAAGACCGAACACAAGGCCGTGCTCGACACCTGTCGCGAACTGGAACGCCAGGGCTTCGAGGTGACCTACCTCGGCGTCAAGGACAACGGCCTGATCGACCTCGACGACTTCAAGGCGGCGCTGCGCCCGGACACCATTCTGGTATCCGTGATGTACGTCAATAACGAGGTCGGCGTAATCCAGGATATTCCACAGATCGGCGAGATCTGCCGTGAGAAAGGCATCGTGTTCCATGTCGACGCCGCCCAGGCAACCGGCAAGGTCGATATCGACCTGAGCCAGCTCAAGGTCGACCTGATGAGCTTCTCCGCCCACAAGACCTATGGCCCGAAAGGCATCGGCGCGCTGTACGTGCGCCGCAAGCCGCGCGTGCGCCTGGAAGCGCAGATGCACGGCGGCGGCCACGAGCGCGGTTTCCGCTCCGGCACGCTGGCGCCGCACCAGATCGTCGGCATGGGCCAGGCCTTCCGCATCGCCCGTGAAGAGATGGCGACCGAGAACGAGCGCATCCGCATGCTGCGCGACCGCCTGTGGAACGGCATCAAGGATATGGAAGAGGTCTACATCAACGGCGACATCGACGCCCGCGTGCCGCACAACCTCAACGTCAGCTTCAACTTCGTCGAAGGCGAATCGCTGATCATGGCGGTGAGGGACCTGGCGGTATCGTCCGGCTCGGCCTGCACCTCGGCCAGCCTGGAGCCGTCCTACGTGCTGCGCGCACTGGGCCGCAACGACGAACTGGCGCACAGCTCGATCCGCTTCACCATCGGCCGCTTCACCACCGAGGAAGAGATCGACTACACCATCAAGCTGATGCGCGAGAAGATCGGCAAGCTGCGCGAACTGTCCCCGCTGTGGGAAATGTTCAAGGACGGCGTCGACCTCAACAGCATCGAGTGGGCCGCTCACTAAGAACCCGTTCACGATCTGTCGCGAGCGGCCCTCAGCGGGGTGAAGAGCAGCGCAGGAACCGGAATGTACTGGAGTACATGAGGATTTCGAGCAGCACATGAGCCCCGATCAGGGGTGCGCAGCAAGATCGTGAGCAGGTTCTAAACCAGATTACCGGCGGGAGGCAGTCCCTCCCGCACGCAAGGAGAACTACACCATGGCATACAGTGAACAGGTCCTGGACCATTACGAGAACCCGCGCAACGTCGGCTCCTTCGACAAGGGCGACGACAGCGTCGGCACCGGCATGGTCGGCGCCCCGGCCTGTGGCGACGTGATGAAGCTGCAGATCAAGGTCAACGAGAACGGCGTGATCGAAGACGCCAAGTTCAAGACCTACGGCTGCGGCTCGGCGATCGCCTCGTCCTCGCTGGTGACCGAGTGGGTCAAGGGCAAGACGCTGGACGAAGCCATGTCGATCAAGAACACCGAGATCGCCGAAGAGCTGGCGCTGCCCCCGGTGAAAATCCACTGCTCCATCCTGGCCGAAGACGCCATCAAGGCAGCAGTGAGCGACTACAAACAGAAACACGGCAAGTAAGCGGATGGCAGGCTCCGCCTGCCCTCTGCCCCATCGGCAGGAACGACTATGGCAATCACTCTTTCCGAACGTGCGGCCGACCATGTCCGCAACTTCATCGCCAAGCGCGGCAAGGGCCTGGGCATCCGCCTCGGCGTGAAAACCTCGGGCTGCTCGGGCATGGCCTACAAGCTGGAGTTCGTCGACGTCGCCAGCGACGAGGACGTGACCTTCCAGAGCCATGGCGTGACGGTGTTTACCGACGCCAAGAGCCTGGCCTACCTCGACGGCACCGAACTCGACTACGCCAAGGAGGGCCTCAACGAGGGCTTCCAGTTCAACAACCCGAACGTCAAGAACGAGTGCGGTTGCGGCGAGAGCTTCAACGTCTGAGTCACCTTGAGAGCCATGCTGCCGGAACCGACCTTCGTGGTCGGTTTTGTCTGAAAAGCAGGGCGCTGTTTGCGAGATGCCATGAACTTCGACTTCAAGCAGGACCATTTCAGCCTGTTCGGGTTGCCGCGCCGCTTCGCGCTGGACGCGGGCCAGCTCGATAGCGCTTGGCGCACCGTGGCGGCGCAGGTCCATCCCGACCGTTACGCCAGCGCCGGCGACGCCGAGAAGCGCGCCGCCCTGATGATGGCGACACACGCCAACGAAGCCTACCGCACCCTGAAATCGCCGCTGGCGCGAGCACGCTACCTGCTGCTGCTGACCGGTGTCGACACCCGGGAAGACACCAATACCAGCATGCCGGCCGATTTCCTGATGGCGCAGATGGAATGGCGCGAAGCGATCGGCGAGGCCAAGGACGACCACGACGTGGAAGCGCTGGAGAAGCTGGCGCGCGAACTGCATCGCGACGCCGCCGCCCTGCAACAGCAGCTCGGTGTGGCGCTGGACGACGCCGGCGATCTGGACGGTGCCGCTGTCCTGGTTAGAAAATTGCGCTTTCTGGAAAAACTCGAACAGGAAATCGGCGACGCCATCGAAAGCCTGCTGTTCTGACCCCACAGGTTGGCCGAAGCCGCCTCTACAACACGATTGACCACCATGGCCCTCTTGCAAATTGCCGAACCCGGCCTCTCCGCCGCACCCCATCAACACCGCCTCGCCGTCGGCATCGACCTCGGCACCACCAACTCGCTGGTGGCCACCGTGCGCAGCGGCGCGGCCGGCGTGCTGCCGGATGAGCACGGCCGCAGCCTGCTGCCCTCGGTGGTGCGCTATCTCGACGGCGGCGACGTGGCGGTGGGCTTTACCGCGCAGGCCGAGCAGAGCCGCGACCCGCACAACACCATAGTGTCGGTGAAACGCTTCATGGGACGCGGCCTGGCCGACATCAGCGAAGCCGCCGCCCAGCCCTACCGCTTCGTCGACGCGCCCGGCATGGTGCAGCTGATCACCCGCGCCGGCCCGAAGAGCCCGGTGGAGATCTCCGCCGACATCCTGCGCGCGCTCAAGCAACGCGCCGAAGATTCGCTCGGCGGCGAACTGGTGGGCGCGGTGATCACCGTACCGGCCTACTTCGACGACGCCCAGCGCCAGGCCACCAAGGACGCCGCCCGCCTGGCCGGACTTAACGTGCTGCGCCTGTTGAACGAACCGACCGCCGCCGCCATCGCCTACGGTCTCGACAATGGCTCGGAAGGCATTTACGTGGTATACGACCTGGGTGGAGGCACCTTCGACGTCTCCATCCTGAAACTGACCCAGGGCGTGTTCGAGGTACTCTCCACCAGCGGCGACTCGGCACTCGGCGGCGACGATTTCGATCACCGCGTGTACTGCTGGACCCTGGCCCAGGCCGGCCTGTCCGGCCTCAATGCGCACGATTCGCGCCTCTTGCTGACCTGCGCGCGCGAAGCCAAGGAAGCGCTCACCGAGCACGCCAGCACCCGGCTGACCGCGCTCCTGTCCGACGGCCAGGCCATCGACCTGACGCTCGACCAGGACACCTTCCGCGACATCACCAAGACCCTGGTCGACAAGACCCTGCTGCCGGTGCGCAAGGCGCTGCGCGACGCCCGCATCGGCGTCGACGACGTCAAGGGCGTGGTGATGGTGGGCGGCGCCACGCGCATGCCGCACATCCAGAAGGCGGTGGGCGACCTGTTCGGCCAGACCCCGCTCACCAACCTCGACCCGGACAAGGTGGTGGCGCTGGGCGCCGCGATGCAGGCCAACGTGCTGGCCGGCAACAAGCAGGACGACGACTGGCTCTTGCTCGACGTGATCCCGCTGTCGCTCGGCATCGAGACCATGGGCGGGCTCACCGAGAAGATCATTCCGCGCAACAGCACGCTGCCGATCGCGCGCGCCCAGGAATTCACCACCTTCAAGGACGGCCAGACCGCGATGTCGATCCACGTGCTGCAGGGCGAGCGCGAACTGGTGAGCGACTGCCGTTCGCTGGCGCAGTTCGTGCTGCGCGGCATTCCGCCGATGGTGGCGGGGGCGGCGCGCATCCGCATCACCTTCCAGGTGGACGCCGACGGCCTGTTGGCGGTGTCGGCACGCGAACTGACCTCGGGGGTGGAAGCCCACATCGAGGTCAAGCCGTCCTACGGCCTGTCCGACGAGGACATCACGCGCATGCTGACCGACTCGCTGGCGCACGTGCAGGACGACATCGAGGCGCGCAAACTGCGCGAAGCCATCGTCGACGCCGAAAGCCTGGTCGACGCCACCCGCGCCGCCATCGCCGCCGACGGCGACCTGCTCAGCGCTGACGAGCTGGCCGGCATCGAGGCCGGCCTCGGCACGGTGGCCGACGCCATCGCCGGCAACCGCACCGTGGCGATCAACGAAGCCGCCCACCAGCTCAACCGTCTCACCGAAACCTTTGCCGCCCGCCGCATGGACCGCAACGTACAGCGCGCGCTCAAGGGTCACAACATCGCCGAATTGTAAGGATCACCCATGCCAAGAATCATCGTGCTGCCCCACGTCGACCTGTGCCCGGAAGGCGCCGTGATCGAGGATGCCGAGAGCGGTAAGAGCATCTGCGACGTGCTGCTCGAGAACCACATCGAAATCGAGCATGCCTGCGAAATGTCCTGTGCCTGCACCACCTGCCACGTGGTGGTGCGCGAGGGCATGGGGTCGCTGAACGAGGCTGACGAGCTGGAAGAAGACATGCTGGACAAGGCGTGGGGGCTCGAAGCCAACTCGCGCCTGTCGTGCCAGGCCATCGTCAGTGACGAGGACCTGGTGGTGGAGATTCCGCGCTATACCATCAACCTCGCCCGCGAGAACCACTGAACGCTTGTGAATAAATCTGCTGCGCGTCCCTGATCGGGGCTCATGCGCACTGCGTGCGAATCTATCGCTCAGCGATCAGGAATCCTCATGTGCTCCAGTACATTCCGGTTTCTGCGCTGCTCTTCACCCCGCTGAGGGTCGCGCGCAACGATTTCTTTTACAAGCTCTGAGGAGAGCCGAACCATGAAATGGACCGACATCCACGACATCGCCATCGAACTGGCCGATGCCCACCCCGAGGTGGACCCGACCGCGATCCGCTTCACCGACCTGCACAACTGGGTGGTCGAGCTGCCGGAGTTTGACGATGACCATCAGCGCGGCGGCGAGAAGGTGCTGGAAGCGATCCAGCAAGCCTGGATCGACGAAGTGGCCTGATAGCTTGTGAATACATCCGCTGCGCTCCCCGATCCCAGTCCTGTCATGCTCGCCGTACCGCTTGTACGGCGGCGCTTCTCGCACTGGCCTCATGGCGCGGCGATGACCGCCGGGAATCCCTGTGGGACGATTTCGTTCACCAGCCCTGAACTTTCCCCAAACGCCCTGCCTTGCCGCGGGGCGTTTTTGTTTCCACAATGAGGAGTGCACCTGTCATGAAAGAGACTCCCATGTTCACCCTGGTCATCGGCAACAAAAACTCCTCCTCCTGGTCGCTACGCCCCTGGCTGGTGCTGAAGATGCTGGACGAGCCGTTCAATGAACAGCTGATTCCCTTGTTTCAGCCCGATACCAAGAGTCGCATCCTGGCCGCCAACCCGTCCGGCAAGGTCCCGGTGCTGCTGGACGGCAAATTGCGGGTATGGGATTCGCTGGCGATCTGCGAATATCTGGCCGAATGCTTCCCGGCGGCCCAGCTGTGGCCGCAGGACCTTGCCGAGCGCGCCCTGGCCCGCTCGGTCGCCGCCGAGATGCACTCCGGCTTTGCCGCGTTGCGCCAGCACCTGCCGATGGACATCGTTGCGCGCCACTGCGGTTTCGTCGTGCCCGAGGAGGCGGCGGCCGACATTCGCCGCATCGTCGAGCTGTGGGAGGAATTGCTGCACCGTCACCAGGACAACGGGCCGTTCCTGTTCGGCCATTTCACCATTGCCGACGCCATGTACGCCCCGGTGGTGACACGCTTTGTCAGCTACGACGTGGAGTTGCCGGCACGCTCCCAAGCCTACGCCGACCACATCCTGGAGCTGCCGGCGATGCAGCAATGGTACGACGATGCCGAAGCGGAAGTAGGAACACCTCTCGCCTGACGCCGCCCCTGCTCCGTCCGCCGGGACCTCGCCAGCGGCGGTATCCGGCCGTGACCGCATGCCTCGCAGGCTCTAGAATGGCGCGTGTTTGCCCGACGGTACGCCCGCCATGACCCCAGCCCCACCTCCCCCTTTCATCATCGGCATTGCCGGCGGCAGCGGCAGCGGCAAAAGCACCGTGACGCGCCGCCTGGTCGAGGCCATCGGTCGCGAGCACGTGGCCCTGCTGGTGCAGGACAACTACTACCGCGACCAGCCGCAGCTCTCGGCAGAGCAGCGCGGCCAGACCAACTACGACCATCCCGACGCGTTCGACTGGATGCTGCTGCGCGCGCATCTCACCACGCTGGAGCAGGGCCGCCCGGTCGCCATGCCGCACTACGACTTCGCCAGCCATCGCCGCGCCGAGCGCAGCCAGGCTGTCGCCGCGGCACCGGTGATCGTGCTGGAGGGCATCCTGGCCTTGCACGACGCCGTACTGCGCGAGTGCATGGCACTCAAGCTGTTCGTCGATACCGAGGACGACATCCGTTTCATCCGCCGTCTGGAACGCGACATCGCCGAGCGCGGTCGAACCCTGCAGCAGGTCGTCGCGCAGTACCTGACCACGGTGCGGCCGATGCATCGGCAGTTCGTCGAGCCGACCCGGCGCTTTGCCGACGTCATTCTGCCGCACGGTGCCAACGACCCGGCACTCGAACTGATCGCCGCGCGCGTCGCTGCGGTGCGATGCTGAGCCGCCACGGTTCCCGGATTCTGGAGAAAGCGATGCCCCGTTACCTGTTGCTTGCGCTGACGGTCCTGCTCGCCGGTTGCGCCACGCTCAACGAGCAGGAATGCCGCAGCAAACCCGCCTCCGAGCTGGGACGGGAAGACGGCCGCCAGGGCTACGGACTGTGGCGGCTGGACAAGCACGTCGAGGCCTGCGCCCGCTTCGGCCTCGGCATCGACCGCCAGGCCTACCTGGCGGCCCGCGAGCAAGGCTTGCGCGAGTACTGCACGCCGGACAACGGCGAGCGCGTCGGGCGACGAGGCGAGCGCTACGAGAACGTCTGCCCGGCGGAGCTGGAAGGCGCTTTCCTCAAACGCTACTACCCGGCCTACCTGGAGTACCGCCTGGATTACCGCGACGATTTCTGGCCGGGCTTCCCCTGGCACCGCCATCCGCGCTGGTGAGACCCGCGCATCGGCCTGGCGCCATGCCCGTGACGCGCCGCCCCCGGCTCAGGTGCCATCCGGTGTGCAGGGCTGGATCGCGCGCGGCGGGATCGGTACCGACAGCACGATCGAGGTGCGCGTCTCGCCGAAGTGGTTGATGCGGCCGATGAAGGCCTCGAGGTGGCGGGTGTCGCGCGTCACCACCTTGATGATGTAGGAGTCGCTGCCGGTGACGTGGCAGCATTCCAGCACCTCCGGCGCGGCGCGCAGCGTGTCGAGCAGGCGGTTCTTGTAGGGTTGGGCGCAGTTGATGCCGATCAGCGCGGAGAGTCCGTAACCGACCTGCTGCGGCGCCACGTCGGCGTGGTAGCCGGTGATCACGCCAGCCTCTTCCAGGCGCTTGACGCGCTCGGTGACCGCCGGCACCGACAGCGCGACGCGGCGCGCCAGCTCGGTCAGGGTGAGTCGGGCATCCTGCTGCAGGGCCTCGAGAATGGCCCAGTTTTTCCGGTCCAGTTCCATGACGATTTTCTCCCCCTTTTCATTTTAGCCTTATATTTTCAGGCAGCCATTGCTAACTTCCTGTGTTTCGCCATGTTAGCGCGGCACTGCCGCGGGCACACTGAGGCGTAGTGAAAACCAGGGAGGAGACCAGCATGGAGAGCAGTTTGGGCTTGGCCGCCAAGGCGGTGCTGATGGGGCTGGCGATTGCCGCCCCGGTGGGGCCGATCGGCCTGCTGTGCATCCAGCGCACCTTGCAGCACGGCCGACTGGCGGGCTTCGTCAGCGGGCTGGGCGCGGCCTGCGCCGACGGGCTGTACGGCGCGCTGGGTGCCTTCGGCCTCGCCGTGCTGTCGGCTTATCTGAACGGTCTGCAGCAGTGGCTGAGCCTGCCCGGCGCGGTGTTCTTGGGCTGGCTCGGCTGGCGCACCTTGCAAAGCGGAGCGGCCACCACCAGCGCCGCCGCGCTGCCGGGAGGGCGGCTGCCACGGCTGTTCCTCTCCACCTTCGCGCTGACGCTCGCCAACCCGATGACCATCGTCGCCTTCAGCGGGGTGTTCGCGGCGTTGGCGGCAAGCCGCAGCGCGCTGTCGGCGACGGACGCCTGGAGCATGATCGCCGGAGTCTTTACCGGCTCGGCACTGTGGTGGGGGCTGCTGGCCATGGTTACGGGTCGGCTCGGAGAGCGGCTCGGCACGCCGCAGCGGCGCTTGATCAGCCGGCTGGCCGGGGTCTTGCTGCTCGGCATGGCGGCGTGGCAGCTGCTGCGCTGGCTGGGCGGGTTGCGCTGAACTGTATGGCCGAAAACGGCGGCGAGTGTGTCTTGCCAATGTGCTGCACCGTCCCCACTCTTCTTGAGAACCTGTTTACGATCTGCTGCGCGTCGGCGATACCGCGTTAAACACGTCTTCGGAATGCTCATTTACCCCTTGTAAACTCCGCTTCCCCAGCCGTTTTTGCCTTGTCGCGCTCTAGCTCGCGAGATCATAAACAGGTTCTGAGAACGGGTTCCCTGGAGTTTGGCTGCCGGGAACATCCTCACAGGACAACAGGAGAGATCATGCAGGAAGCCTTCTACCGCGACCCTTACCAGACCCGGCTGGAGACCCGGGTACGCCGCCACGACGAACAGGGCGTGGTGCTGGAAGAGACACTGTGCTACCCGCTGGGCGGCGGCCAGCCGGGCGACTGCGCCACGCTGAGCACGACGGACGGAATGGTGCTGACGGTGCAGGACACGCGCCGCGACAAGGCCACGCGCGACATCGTGCACCTGGTGGCGGCCGATGCCCCAAGGTTGGCCGAAGGCACCCCGGTGACGCTGGAGCTGGACTGGTCACGGCGCCACCGCCACATGCGCGTGCATACCTGCCTGCACCTGCTGTCGGTGGTGATCAAGGCCGGCGTCACCGGCGGCAACCTGACCACCGAGTCGGGCCGGCTCGACTTCGACCTGCCGGAAGGCATGGTGCTGGATCGTGACGAGATCGAACGCGAGCTGAACCGGCTGATCGCCGAGGACCGCGCGGTGAAGGTGGTGATGACCTCGGGCGAGGCGCTCAAGGCGCAGCCGGAGCTGATCAAGACCATGTCGGTCACGCCCCCGCTGGAACTGCCGGAGATCCGCCTGATCGAGGTCGATGGCGTCGACCTGCAACCGTGTGGCGGCACCCACGTGGCCCGCACCGGCGAGATCGGCCCGGTCGTGGTCAAGAAGATCGAGAGCAAGGGGGCACGCAACAAGCGTGTGGTGGTGGCGCTGGCGGAGTGAAGCACCCAGCCCGCCGCGAGGGCGGCCAGACGGCGCCGTCCACGCCGTTAGCTGGAACCCTCCCGGCTCAGGCCTGCCGCCGTTGAGCCCCGCCGCACTGCCGGGCACTCACGGCGTCCAGCAAGGCGTCGAGCTCGGCCAGCCCCTCCTCCCACTGGTGATGGCCGGATGCCACGTTGATGTGGCCGCCATGGCGCAGCCACACCAGCGGCGCCTGCCACAGGCTGGCGAGGCGCGCCGAGCGCAGCGGCAGGCAGAACGGATCGCTGTCACTGGCGACGATGCGCGCGGCAAACGGCAGCGGTGCCACGGGCAACGGCGCAAAGGGTAGCAGTGCCGGCGGGGCGCTGGCGCGTTCGACGTCCGCCGGGGCCACCAGCAACGCACCGGCCAGCTTGTGCGGGTGGCGCCGGGCGTAGTGGGCGACGGTGACGCAGCCCAGGCTGTGCGCGATCACCACCACCGGGCGGCGGCTCGCCTCGACGGCGCGGTCGAGCCCGTCCAGCCAGTCTTCCAGCCGCGGCGTGTTCCACTCCTCATTGTCGACGCGGCGCGCGCCGAGGCTGTGCTGCCAGTGGCTTTGCCAGTGCTCGGGAGCGGAGTTGTTCCAGCCGGGCTGGATGATGAAGTCGAAGTCGGCGTAGTCGTGGCGCATGGTGCGGGCCCGAGGAGGAAAGGCGATGAGGCGACTATATCGCAGCTTCTATATTTCTAAAAATAATGAATATTTGTTTTTTAATAACAAATTAAAATTTAAACATCCAGCCATCTCCACTCCTGCCTGCAGGCCGACGGGCCATCGCCCCCGGTGGCTCCCACAACACATTGGGCATAACTCTGCGCCGGAAAGCGTCTGCGACACACAGCGAAACTTCCGGCAAAACCCCGACGGAGCAGGACAGTCGCCATCTTGCACGATGCCATTCAGGGAAAAATCAGTTAAAAGAAAAATCGAGGTGATTTTTAAGCATAATCGTCTAACTTACAGAGGGTGTTGCGCGCCCACCCCCCATCCGTAGCCCACAGCGCCACCACGTCATCGCTAACCAAGTTGAACGAAAGAGATAACCATGAAGCCGAAAAACCTTATCCCGGCCTTCTCTTTACTGGGGATTACGCTGCTGTCGGTACCGGCGGCACATGCCGCGGATGCGGCAGCAACAGGATGGTATGGGGGGATCAGCGTCGGGCAATCGAAAGCCCAGGACTTTAGCGCCAGTGATTTTGACTCCACCCTCGCCCAAGGCGGACTGACGGCAAGCGGCACCTCGGTGGACGACACCGACACGGGCTGGAAGCTGTTCGCCGGCTACCAGTTCAACCGGTATTTCGCAGTGGAAGGCGGTTATCTTGACCTCGGCCGCTTCGATGCCCACACCACGGTGACGGCGGTCGATGGCTCCCCCATTACCCCGACTTCGGTCGACGCCAGCGTGAAGGTGAAGGATGGGCTGTTCATCGACGCGGTCGGCATCCTGCCGATCACCGAACAGTTCTCGGCATTCGGCAAGCTCGGCGTCTACAGTCTGAAGACCGAAATCTCGGCCTCGGCAGGAGGTCGTTCGGCCAGCGACAGCGCGCGTAACAGCGATCTGACCTATGGTCTCGGGGTGAACTACGCCTTCACCAAGGAATTGGCGCTGCGCGCGGAATGGGAGCGCTTCCACAAGGTTGGCGACTCCGACAAGACCGGCCAATCCGATGTCGATCTGCTGTCGCTCGGGCTGACCTACCGCTTCTACTGAGCCCCTCGGGCGTAAAAAGGCCGGGCTTGACCCGGCCTTTTTACGCCAATGCCCTGTGTTACGACACCCGCTCCACCTTCCCGCTGCGCTTGCCGCCCATAAGCCGCCGCACCCGCTCGCGCAGGCCGTCGAGGTAGGTGTACACCACCGGCAGCACCAGCAGCGTCAGCAGCGTCGAGGTCACCATGCCGCCGATGATGGCGTGCGCCATCGGCGCGCGCGATTCCGAGCCCTCCCCCGCGCCCAGCGCCAGGGGCAGCATGCCGCAGATCATCGCCAGGCTGGTCATCATGATCGGGCGCAGCCGCACCCGCCCGGCCTCGACGATGGCGTCCTCGCGCGCCATGCCCTCGCGCCGCGACTGGTTGATGAAGTCGACCAGCAGGATGCCGTTCTTGGCGGCGAGCCCCATCAGCATCACGATGCCGATCACCGAGAACATGTTGAGCGTGGAGCCGAAGGCGAGCAGGCCAAGGAACACGCCGACGAAGGCCAGCGGCAGCGCCACCATGATCGACAGCGGCAGCGAGAAGCTGCGGAACTGCGCCACCAGGATCATGTAGATGAAGATCACCCCCATCGCCAGCGCCTGCACCGCGAAGCCCAGCGATTCCTGCATGTCCTGGCGCTCGCCCTGCTGCGCCAGCGTCACCCCCGGCGGCAGCTTGAGCGACGCCGTGAGCTTGCCGATGTCGGCAAACACCGAGCCGGTGTCGCGGCCGGACACGTTGGCGGTCAGCGTCACCTCGCGCAGCAGGTCGACGCGGTCGATCTGGCGCGGGCTCTCGGCGTTGCGGGTGGCGGAGACGGTGGAGAGCGGCACCATCGGCTTGTGCCCTTGGGCATCGGCGGGGCCGGCCACGGTCAGCACGTCGAGCAGGCCCTCGCGGCGCTGCTCCTTCGGCACCTGCAGGCGCACGTCGTAATTCTCGCCGTCCGGCGCCTCCCAGGTGGTGACGACGTTGCCGGCCAAGAGCGTGGACAGGCTCTCGCCGACGGCGGCGAGGTCGATGCCGAGGCTGGCGGCGGCGTCGCGCCGTACTTCGACGTTGAGCGCCGGGTCGGCCTCGCTCAGGCTGGACTCGATGTCGCTGACGCCGGGAATGGCGACGAGCCGGCGTTGCAGGTCGGCCGCGGCCTGCTCGAGCTGGGCGAGGTCGCTGCCGCGCAGGCCGATGTTGACCGGCTTGCCGCCACCGCCCTTCTTGCCCAGTTCCTCGATCGACAGGATCTGCACCCCGGCGAGCCGGCCGCTCTCGCGCCGCGCCCCGTCCATCAGCGCGAACAGGTCGCGCTGACGCTGCTTCTTGCTGCCGACGTTGACGATGAGCCGCCCCTCGTTCTTGCTGGCCCCGAAGCGGCCGCCGCCGACGGTGATGTTGACCGACCTCACCTCGGGCAGGCGGCGCAGCGTGCTCTCCAGTTCGCGCGCCTTGCCCTCGGTGTAGGCCAGCGAGGAGCCGGGGGCGGTCTTGAAGCTCAGCGCAAACTCGCCCTTGTCCTCGCGCGGCAGGAATTCGCCGCCGATCACCGGCACCAGCGCGAAGCTGCCGACGGTCAGCGCCAGCGCCGCCGCCAGCACCGTCTTGCGGTGACCCAGCGCCCAGCGGATCACCCCCACATAGCCTTCGGCCAACCTGTCGAGCGAGTTCTCGAAGCCGTCGAGCAGGCGCCCGAGCGGGCCCTTGTGGCGGACGCCGTGGTGGTGCGGGTCGTGCCAGAGCGAGGACAGCATCGGGTCGAGGGTGAAGCTGACCAGCATCGAGATCAGCACCGCCACGGTCACGGTCAGGCCGAATTCGTGGAAGAACTTGCCGATGATGCCACCCATGAAGCCGACCGGCAGGAACACCGCCACCACGGTCAGCGTGGTGGCGAGTACCGCCAGGCCGATCTCCTCGGTGCCCTGCAGCGCTGCCTGGAAATGGCCCTTGCCCATGTTGGCGTGGCGCACGATGTTCTCGCGCACCACGATGGCGTCGTCGATCAACAGCCCGATCGACAGCGACAGCGCCATCAGCGTCATCAGGTTGAGGGTGAAGCCCAGCGCCTGCACCGCGAACAGCGTGCCGATCAGCGACACCGGCAGGGTCAGCCCGGTGATCACCGTGCTGCGCCAGCTGCCGAGGAACAGGAACACGATCAGCACCGTCAGCGCCGCACCCTCGATCAGCGTGGCGCGCACGTCGGCCAGCGAATTCTTGACGTCCTGCGACTTGTCGTAGGTGTAGGTGACCACCGTGCCGGGCGGCATCTGGCCGCGCTCGGCGGCGATGACCCGCTTCACGCCGTCCGCCACCTCGACCACGTTGGCGCCGCGCGCGGCGCGGATTTCCAGCCCGACCGCGGGCTTGCCGTCGATCAGCGACACGCTGGAGGGTTCGGCCTCGGCATCGCTGACCTCGGCCACGTCGGCGAGCCGCACCGGGTTGCCGTTCTTCCAGGCCAGCGGCAGCGCGGCGAAGTCGGCCGGCGACTTGAGCTTGCCGGCCACCCGCACTGACAGCTCGCGGCTGCTGGTGCCGACGTCGCCGGCCGGGTAGTCCTGGTTGGCCTGGCGCAGCACCGCCGCCACCTCGGGCAGCGACAGCCCGGCTGCCTCGAGCCGGTAGGGGTCGAGGTCGATGCGCAGTTCGCGCTTGGCCCCGCCCACCAGCTTGGCCTCGCCGACGCCGGACACGGTCTGCAGCCGCTTCTTCAGCACGTTGTCGACCCAGGTGGTCAGGGTGCGCGGGCTGACCTCTGGCGAGCTCAGCGTGATCGACAGCAGGGGCTGGTCGTTGGGGTTGAACTGCGACACCGTCGGCGTGGAGATTTCGCGCCGGAAACGCCCCTGCACCGAGCCCACCCGGTCACGCACGTCCTGCACCGCGACGTTGGGATCGGTGGAGAGCTCGAACTCGACCACGATGGTGGAGCTGCCTTCGAAGGAATAGGAGCGGATGTGCTTGATGCCGCTGATGGTGTTGATCGCCTCTTCCAGCGGCCGGCTCACCTCGCTCTCCACCACCTCGGGCGAGGCGCCGCTGTAGGTGGTACTGACCACCGCCACCGGGAAGCGGATGTCGGGAAACTCCTCCACCGGCAGACGCCAGGCGGCGAACAGTCCCAGTACCAGCAGTGCCAGCATCAGCACCGTGGCGAAGTAGGGGTTGCGGATACTGACGCGGGTCAACCACATGGCGGCGTCCTCAGCGTGCGCCGGCGAGCGTCACCGCATCGCCCGGGTTGACGCCCAGCAGGTTGGCGGCCAGCAGCGTCTCGCCCGGCTTGACGCCGGCGACGGCGACGCGCCCGGCGCCCTCGGCCAGCAAGCGCACGCTGACCGGGCGCTTGACGATGCGACCGTGCTCCAGCAGCAGCACCCACGGCTTGCCGCCCAGATCGTGCAGCGCCGCGAGCGGCAGGCTGACGGCATCGTCGACCTCGTTGAGCACGATGCCGCCCTTGGCGAACTGGCCGGCGCTGAGCCGGCCGTCGCGGTTGGCCACGCGCAGGTAAACGGTGAAGCTGCGCGTGCCGCCCGCCGCGACCGGGTTGAGCCGCACCAATTCGGCGTCGAATTCTTCGGCCAACCCTTCGACGCTGAAACGGGCATGCTGGCCGACGTGCAGCTTGCCGACCAGCCGCGCCGGCACGCTGGCCGCCAGTTCCAGCACCGACAGGTCGGCGATGCGGAACAGCGGCGTATTGCGCTGCGCCAGCTCCCCCGGGTTGATGGCGCGCTGGTACACCACGCCGTCGATTGGTGCGCTGAGGCGGGTATCGCCCAGCGATTTGCGCGCGCGCGCCAGCTGCGCCTCCTGGGCTTTCAGCTCGCCGACGCGCACCTGGAAATCGCTCTCCACTTCCTCGAACGCCAGGCGCGAGATGAAGCCCCTATCGTACAGCTCGCGCTGCTTGTCGCGCTTGACGCGCGCCAAGCCCAGCCGTGCCCGGCTGTTGGCGAGTTGCGCCTCCTGCTCGGCCACGCTCTGCGCCAGCGTCTCGTTGTCGAGCCGCGCCAGCAACTGGCCGCGCCGCACCCGTTCGCCCTCGCGCACCGCCACCTCGCGCACCACCGCCTCCACCTCGGCGGCGACGGTGCTGCTGTCGAGCGCGTTGAGGGTGCCGGTGAAGGCCAGGGTGTCGGCCAGCGGTGCCACCTTGGCGACCAGCACGTCGCCCGCGGCCAGTTCGCGTGCCGGCGGCGCCTTGGTCCCCTCCTCCTTGGCGGCGGAGGACGAGGACTCGTTGCAGGCGGTCAGCGCCAGCAAGGACAGGATGAGGAGCAACGGGGTTGGTTTCATGGTCGGGTCCGGATCAGATGGCCTGGCTCGGCTTCATGCCCTTGGGCAGCAGGATCCACAGGCTGCCCGGCTGTTTCATGCGCCCGGCGTACATGCCGGCCTCGGTGCCGAAGCCCCAGAAGAAGTCGGCGCGGATCGGCCCGCGGATCGCCCCGCCGGTGTCCTGCGCGTGCACCAGCCGCACCAGCGGCTGGTTCGACAGCGGCCAGGTGGTGGACAGGTAGACCGGGGCACCGAGCGGGATGTAGCGCGGATCGACGGCGATGCTGTAGCCGTCGGTGAGCGGCACGCCCAGGGTGCCGAGCGGCCCGCCGTCGGCGTGCGCCAGCGGCTTGAAGAACACGTAGCTCGGGTTGACGTTGAACAGCTCCTGCTGGCGCCCCGGATGCGCCTTGATCCAGTCCTGGATGCCCTGCATCGAGGCGTCGGCCAGCGTCAGTTCGCCGCGGTCCACCAGCCAGCGGCCGATCGACTGGTAGGCGTAGCCGTTCTGCTCGGCGTAGCCGACGCGCAGGAAGCTGCCGTCCTCGAGCTGGATGCGGCCCGAGCCCTGCACCTGCAGGAAGAACAGCTCGACCGGGTTTTCCACCCAGGCCAGCACCGGGGCGCTGGCGACGCCCTGGCCCTGCTCGATCTCGGCGCGGGTGTAGTAGGGCCGCAGGCGCTGGCCCTCGAGGCGGCCGCGCAGCTTGTTGGTACGGCCGTCGCTGGGGAAGTCGGCCGGCCGCACCTCCACCTCCCCGGGACCGGCCACGGTCGCGCCGGCACGCAGCGTCAGCTTGTTGCCCGGCCCGCGCCGCGCCACCAGCACGCTCTTGGCGCGCTCGGCGGGCGGCACGTCCAGCGTCAAGAGATCGGCCGGCACGCCGTACAGCGGGTACGGGGTACGCGCCGTCTTGACGCGGCTGCCGTTGAGCAGCGGCTCGTAGTAGCCGGTGATGAGCCCGCTGTCGCGCTCGCCGTCGCGCAGCTTCCAGGCCTTGAAATGGGTTTCGAAGAAACGGCGCACCGCGGCGGCGTCGTTGGCCGGAACGGCGGCGGCGGTACGGCACACGCCGCTCCATTCCGGCTTTTTCGCCACCGCCTTGCAGCTTTGCTGCAACGCCGTCAGCGACTCGGCCGCGGCTTGCTGCTGCCACTGCGGCAGTTCGGCCACGCTGGCGGTTTCGAAACGAACCGAGGTATCCGCCGGGCGCGGCGCCACGGCGCACGCCGCCAGCAGCAGTACCGGCAACAACAGACTGAGTTTTCTGGAAATCACGCTTGCGACTCGATGAATGACGGCCGACCGCCACCTTAGCCGGGGCGGGCGGCTCGTAATAAAGGGAACACGTCGACCCCGATTGTAACCGTCCCGGGGCGCCATGAGCAGGAGGGAGGGTAGACCCGCGGCGGGGGCGGCGAGTTCAGGCCGCTGGCCGAGCGTCGTCCGGCGCGCCAAAACACGGCTTGCAGTACGGATAACTTCAGCTAGAACAGATGTTAGCAGCACCCATTCAATGCCATAAGAATAATTCGTTTGCCATGGCGCCGGTCCTCCGGCCGCCATTCCTTCCCTCCAAGGGGGCAGCATGCGCAAGAACCTTCCGGTCACCGAGCAGGAGTTGTTTCTCGACCCGCGCCGGCCGATCGTCACCAAGACCGATCTCAAGGGCCGCATCACCTACGCCAACCCCGCCTTCGTCGAGATCAGCGGTTTTGCCGAGGCGGAGCTGATCGGCCAGCCGCACAACGTGGTGCGCCACCCCGACATGCCGCCGGCGGCGTTCCAGGACCTGTGGGACACCATCAAGGACGGCCATCCCTGGCAGGGCCTGGTGAAGAACCGGGCCGAGGCCGGCGGCTTCTACTGGGTCGATGCCTACGTCACCCCGCTCACCGAGCACGGCCGGCACGTCGGCTACATGTCGGTGCGCGCGGCCCCGGCACGCGACAAGGTGAGTGAAGCCGAGCGGCTGTACCGCGAGATCAACGCCGGCCGCGCCACCTTTCCGGGCACCCGGCGCCAGCACCATGCCTCCTGGCTGACATGGCAGCTGGCGATCCTCGCCGCGACGGTGCTGCTGGGCGCGGCCTGCGCCTGGCCCGCCTCGCCCCTGCTGCGCGAGGGCGGGCTGTTGCTGGTGCTGCTGGCCAGCGGCACGGCGACGCTGCTGCTGCAGCAACGGGTACGGGCCACGCTGCGGCGCGCCGACGCGGCGCTGACCGATTTCGGCGAAGGCAACTTCAAGGCCCCGATCGCCGAGCAGGGGCCGCGTGAGTGCGCCGTGCTGCTGCAGCGTCTGGAAACCACCCGCATCAACCTGCGCGCCATCCTCGCCGACGTGGTGTCGGCCACCGAGCGCATCGGCCAGGACGCCCAGCGCATCGGCGAGCAGGCCGAGACGCTACGCGCGCGCGCCAAGGACGAGAGCAATGACATCGCCCAGGTGGCCGCCGCGCTGGAGCAGCTCACCGTCTCGGTCAACGAGATCGCCGATTCCATCCGCCTCGGCTCCGAGCACGCTGCCACCGCGCGCCAGTTGGTCCAGGCGGGCAACGAGCGCATGCAGCACTCGCTGCAACGCACCGACGACCTGCGCGGCGTCATCGCCCAGGCACGCGACACCATCGCCACCCTGCACGCGGCCGTGGCGCGCATCGGCTCGGTCACCGAGCTGATCCGGGACGTCGCCGACCAGACCAATATGCTGGCGCTCAACGCGGCGATCGAGGCGGCGCGGGCCGGCGAGCAGGGACGCGGCTTCGCCGTGGTGGCGGACGAGGTCAGAAAGTTGGCCGAACGCACCAGCAACAGCACCGCCGAGATCAGCGCCTCGATCGGTCAGGTGCAACTGCACGCCCACGGCGCCCTGTCCTCGATCGATAGCGCCAGCCAGGTCACCGGCCAGGCCAGCGCGCTGATCGGCGAGACCTCGGCCAGCCTGGGCCAGATCGAGCAGGCCAGCCTCGGTGTCGCCGACAGCGCCCGCGACATCGCGGCGATGCTGAACCAGCAGTCGCAGGCCTCCAACGAGGTGGCGCACAACATGGAGAAAGTCAGCGCCATCACCGAAAGCAACGCGCACAGCGTGGAACAGGCGGCGGACGCGGTGGGCAAGCTGTTTGACACCACCAAGGCGCTGAAGAGCCTGGTGGCGCATTTCGAGAAGTCGCTCTAAGAACCTGCTCGCGATCTGTCGCGAGCACCCCTCGGCGGGCTGAAGAGCAGCGCAGAAACCGGAATGTGCCAGAGTACATGAGGATTCCCGATCGCTAAGCGAATCCCTGCACGCAGGGCACATGGGCCCGGATCAAGGGTGCGCAGCAAGATCGGGAAGGGGTTCCAAGGGAATGGCACCGGCCAGAACGGTGCCGGCACGGCGCGTCACATGCGCAGCAAGGCGCCGACCTTGATCACCGCCTGGGTGCGGCTGGAGACCTTGAGCTTGCGCAGGATGGCCGAGACGTGGGCCTTGACGGTGCTCTCGGCGATGTTGAGTTCGATCGCCACCACCTTGTTCGACTTGCCGCCGACGATGTAGTCGAGCACGCAGCGCTCCTGCTTGGTCAGCAGCGCGAGGCGGCTGGCCAGGTCCTGCAACTGTTCGGGACTGCTGCCGGGCACCCCGGTGTCGCGGTCGGCCAGCGACGGCGGCAGGTAGATGTCGCCGCCCAGCACCGCGTTCACCGCCTCGGTCATGCTGTCGCGCGAGAAGGACTTGGGAATGAAGCCGGAGGCGCCCACCGACATCGCCGCCTCCACGGTGCTGTGGCGCTCGTCGGCCGAGACCACGATCACCGGCAGCGTCGGCGCCTGCTGGCGCAGCCGGGCGAGCCCGGCCAGGCCGTCCATGCCCGGCATGTTGATGTCGATCATCGCCAGCTCGATGGCCGGGTTGCGGCGCACCGCGTCGAGTGCCGCGTCGAGCGACTCGCACTCGACGATCTCGCTGCCCTCGCCCAACGCGGACGACACCACCAGTCGCATGGCCTCGCGAAACAGCGGATGGTCGTCCGCAATCAGCACCGTGGCTTCCATCTTGAACGGCTCCTGGAGCCCTCGGCCTTCCGCGCGGGGGCGGCGCGCGGCGTGGCGACGGGCTCGAAAACAAACCGGCGGGGCGTGACGCCCAGCCGGCTCGGAATCATTTCAGACTCAGAATCCATTCGACGATGTGATGGATATCCTCGTCTTTGAGCTGGGCTTGCGGTGGCATGCCGGCGCTGCCCCAGACACCGCTGCCCCCTTCCTTGACCTTGAGGGCCAGCTTGTCGGCTGCGCCCTTCTCGCCATCATAACGCTCGGCCACGTCCTTGTAAGCAGGACCGATCACTTTTCGCTGGACGCTGTGACAGGCGAAGCAGCCACTTTTCTTGGCCAGCGACTCCCCGGCGGAGGGCTCGGCCGAGGCCAGAGCGGGCAACAGGACCAGGCCCGCGACGACGATATGCAATGCTTTCAACATGATTCTCTCCTGCCGGCGGCACGCCAGGGCGCGCCGCCGGCGACTACTCGATTACTGGCTCAGCTTGAAGACCCACAGGCTGCCGCCCTGGGTGATGGTATTGATCTTCTTGGCCACTTCGCCGCCCCACAGCGGTACCGCGCCACCCCAGCCGGAGACGACGGCGACGTACTGCTGGCCGTCCATCTCCCAGGTGATCGGGCTGCCGACGATGCCGGAGCCGGTCTGGAACTTCCACAGCTCCTTGCCGGTTTGCGCATCGAACGCCTTGAGGAAGCCTTCCGGCGTGCCGGTGAACACCAGGTTGCCGGCGGTGGTCATCACGCCGCCCCACAGCGGAGCCGGGTTCTTGTATTCCCACTTGATCTTGCCGGTCTTGGGATCCATGGCGCGCAGCACGCCGATGTGGTCTTCATAGAGCGGCTTGATGGTGAAGCCGGCGCCGAGGTAGGCCGCGCCCTTCTTGTAGGTGATCGGCTCGTTCCAGATGTCCATGCCCCACTCGTTGCTGGGCACGTAGAACATCTCGGTATTCGGACTGTAGGCCATCGGCATCCAGTTCTTGCCGCCCAGGAAGGACGGTGCCGAGAACACCGGCTTGCCCTTGCCGTCGGCGCCCTGCGAGGCGGGGTCGAACGGGTTGCCCGGACGGCCTTCGTCGTTGTAGATCGGGCGCTTGGTCTTCAGGTCGAAGCCCTTGGCCCAGGTGATCTTGGAGACGAAGGGGTAGGCACCCAAGAGGTCGCCGTTGGTGCGGTCGGCCACGAAGAAGAAGCCGTTGCGGTCGGCCTTGGCGCCGGCCTTGATCACCTTGCCGTCCTTCTTCAGGTCGAACGGGATGAATTCGTTGACGCCGTCGAAGTCCCAGCCGTCGTGCGGAGTGGTCTGCAGGTGCCACTTGATCTCGCCGTTGTCGGGGTTGAGCGCCAGCGTCGAGGCGGTGTAGAGGTTGTCGCCCTTGCGCGTCCACGAGTTCCACGGCGCCGGGTTGCCGGTGCCCATGAAGATGGTGTCGGTTTCCGGATCGTAGGTGCCGCCGAGCCAGGTGGCGCCGCCGCCCTGCTTCCACTGATCGCCTTCCCAGGTGGCGTTCAGCTTGCCGGTCATGGTGCTTTCCTTGCCGTTGAGCGTGCCCATGTGGCCTTCGATCACCGGACGCGACCACACCAGCTCGCCGGTCAGCGCATCGCGCGCCTCGACCTTGCCGACGATGCCGAATTCGCCGCCGGAGACGCCGGTGATGAGCTTGCCCTTCACGACCATCGGCGCGGCGGTGTAGGAATAGCCTTCCTTGTATTCGCCAACTTTCTTGGTCCACACCACCTTGCCGGTGTGGCGGTCCAGCGCCACCAGGCGCGCATCCAGCGTGCCGAAGTAGACCAGGTCGCCGTAGATGGCCATGCCGCGGTTGATGACGTCACAGCACGGCATGATGCCGTCCGGCAGGCGGGCGTTGTATTCCCACAGTTTCTTGCCGGTACGAGCATCGACGGCGTAGGCGCGGGAATACGAGGCGGTGGTATAGATCACGCCGTCGTACACCAGCGGCTGGGCTTCCTGGCCGCGCTGCTTCTCGCCGCCAAAGGAAAAGCTCCAGGCCGGCACCAGCTTCTTCACCGTCTTGGCGTTGATCTGGGTGAGCGGACTGAAGCGCTGCGCCTGCGGGCCCATGCCGTAGGACACCACGTCCTGCGTGGTCTTGCTGTCGTTGAGGATGTCCTTGTCGCTGACAGCGGCCGTGGCGAGCGGCGCCAGCATGGCCGAAGCCAGCAAGGTGGAAAGGGTGGTCAGACGCCACGTGCGCGTCGGCATGCTGTTTCTCATCTGGCTCTCCGATTTTGTAGTGGTTGCCGGGTCTGAAAGCGCTCCGGTCCCCCTGAATTCTCGGCAGCACCTCCCTAATCGCCAATTCGACTTAAGTCGCAGAAACGCCCCCGGGGCATGCGACTTAAGTCGAATGGACGCCCGGCAACGGCCGGGCCAATCTTCAAGCACCCCTCCCACCCGTTGAAGAAACCGCCATGCCCGCGCTCCCCGTCCGCCTTGCGTTCTGTCTTGCCGCCGGCCTGCTGGCCCTGCCGGCGGCGGCCCAGACCACGATCCGCCTCACCTACCTGGAAGAGGCCCGCGTTGCGACCAATCCGCTGGCCAACATCGAACCGGTACCCGACGACCTGGGACGCGCCGGCGCCGAGCTGGCGATCAGCGACAACAACACCACCGGCAAATTCCTGCAGCAGCGCTTCGAGCTCGCGCGCATCGCGGTGCCGACCGGCGCCAGCGGCGCCGACATGCTGGCCAAGGTGCAAAAGAGCGGCGCCGGCTTCGTGGTGCTCAATGTCAGCGCCGGCGCCATCGACCGCCTGATGGCGCAGCCCGCCGCAGGGCGCTACCTGTGGTTCAACGCCGGCGCCCCGGACGACCGCCTGCGCCAGAACCAGTGCCGCGCCAACCTGCTGCACACGCTGCCGGGGCGCGCGATGCAGGCCGACGCCCTGGCGCAGTACCTGGCGACGCGGCGCTGGAACAAGTGGTTCCTGGTGAGCGGGCCGCGCCCGGAAGACCAGCTCTACGCCGCGGCGGTGCGCCGCGCCGCCAAGCGCTTTGGCGGCCGCATCGTCGGCGAGAAGGTGTGGAAGTACGGCCACGACGCGCGCCGCACCGCGCAGGGCGAGGTGCCGGTGTTCACCCAGGTGGGCGACTACGACGTGCTGATCGTGGCCGACGAGAGCGGCGACTTCGGCGACTACCTGTCTTACCGCACCTGGCTGCCGCGCCCGGTGGCCGGCACCCAGGGGCTGGTGGCCGGCGGCTGGCATGCCGCCGCCGAGCAGTGGGGCGCGGTGCAGTTGCAGAACCGTTTCCGCCAGCAGAGCCACCGCCCGATGCAGCCGGTCGATTACGCCGCCTGGGCGGCGGTGCGCAGCGTCGGCGAAGCGGCCAGCCGCACCGCCAGCGGCGAGACCGCCAAACTCTCCGCCTACATCCGCGGGCCTGAGTTCCAGCTCGCCGGCTTCAAGGGCCGCACCCTGTCGTATCGGCCGTGGAACGGCGAACTGCGCCAGCCGATGATGGTGGCGCAGCCGCGTTCCTTGGTGAGCCTGTCGCCGCAGGACGGCTTCCTGCACCCGCGCACCGACCTCGACACCCTGGGTTTCGACGCCCCGGAAGTGAAATGCCCGGGCCATTGAGCTGCCCCGCCACCCAAGGAACCGCCATGCCCCACCCTCTTTCCCGTCTCGCCGCCCTGCTCCTGGCCTCGTTCGCCGCGTCGCAGGCCATGGCCGCCAACGTCTACGTCTCCAACGAGAAGGACCATACCCTGTCGGTGATCGACAGCAGCACGCTGCAGGTGGTGAAAACGCTGAAGGTGGGCAAGCGCCCGCGCGGCATCACCTTGTCGAAGGACGGCAAGTCGCTGTTTATCTGCGCCAGCGACGACAACACGGTGCAGGTGATGGATCTGGCGAGCGGCAAGATCACCCACAACCTGCCTTCGGGCGAGGACCCGGAGCAGTTCGCGCTGGCGCCGGACGGCAAGTCGTTGTACATCGCCAACGAGAACAGCAACGTGGTGACCATCATCGACGTGGCGAGCCGCCGCGTCACCGGCCAGGTGGACGTCGGCGTGGAGCCGGAGGGCATGGCGGTGAGCCCGGACGGGCGCTGGGCGGTGAACACCTCGGAAACCACCAATATGGTGCACTGGATCGATACCGCCACGCGCAAGCTGGTGGACAGCACCTTGGTCGACCAGCGCCCGCGCTACGCGCGCTTCTCCGCCGACGGCAAGCTGCTGTGGGTGAGCGCCGAGGTCGGCGGCACGGTATCGGTGATCGACGTCGCCAGCCGCAAGCGCATCAAGACCATTTCCTTCGCCATCACCGGCATTCCCAAGGACCGCATTCAGCCGGTGGGCATCCGCCTCACCCGCGACGGCCGGTACGCCTTCGTGCCGCTGGGGCCGGCCAACCACGTGGCGGTGATCGACGCCAAGACCTTCCAGCCGGTGAAGTACCTGCTGGTGGGGCGGCGCGTGTGGCATGCCGAACTGTCGGCCGACGAGAAGCAGCTGTGGGTCACCAACGGCATCAGCAACGACGTCTCGGTGATCGACACCGCCGCGCTCAAGGTGCTCAAGTCGATCCCGGTGGGACGCTACCCCTGGGGGGTGGCGGTGAGCGGATCATGAGCGCCGCGCTCGCCATCGAGGCGCTCAGCCACCGCTACGGCGAGCGGCTGGCGCTCGACCAGATCAGCCTGACGGTGGAGGCCGGCCAGTGCTGCATCCTGCTGGGCCCCAACGGCGCCGGCAAGAGCACGCTGTTCGGCCTGCTCTCGAGGTTGCTGGCGGTGAAATCGGGCCGCATCACGGTGTTCGGCCAACCTTTGCAGGCCGCGGCGCTGTCGCGCGTCGGCGTGGTGTTCCAGCAGTCGACGCTGGACCTCGACCTGAGCGTCGAGCAGAACCTGAGCTACTTCGGCGCGCTGCACGGCATGCACGGCAAGGCGCTGGCCCAGCGCATCGGCGAGGAGCTGGAACGGCTCGACCTCGCCGCGCGCCGGCGCGACCGCGTGCGCGACCTCAACGGCGGCCATCGCCGCCGCGTGGAGATCGCGCGCGCCCTGCTGCATCGCCCGGCGCTGCTGCTGCTCGACGAGCCCACCGTGGGACTCGACCTGCCCTCGCGCCAGTTCCTGATCGGCCACCTGCACCGGCTGGTGCGAGACGAGGGGCTGGCGCTGTTGTGGGCCACCCACCTGATCGACGAAATCGACGCGCAGCACGACCACGTCGCGCTGCTGCACCGCGGCCGCCTGCTCGCCAGCGGCGCGGTGGCGCCGCTGCTGGGCGCGTCAGGCTGCGACAACCTGGCGAGCTGGTTCGACCTACGTACCGGAGCGGTGTCATGAAGACCAAGTGGATCGTGTTGTGGGCCATCATCGTGCGCGAGCTGCGCCGCTTCCTGCAGCAGCGCTCGCGCTTCTTCGGCGCGCTGGTGCGGCCGCTGATCTGGCTGATGGTGTTCGCCGCCGGCTTCCGCGCCGCGCTCGGCATCGCCATCACCCCGCCTTACGAGACCTACATCACCTACGACGTCTACATCGTGCCGGGGCTGGTGGGCATGGTGCAGCTGTTCAACGGCATGCAGAACTCACTGTCGATGGTGTACGACCGCGAGATGGGCAGCATGCGCGTGCTCTTGACCTGCCCCGAGCCGCTGCCCTTCCTGCTGTTTGCGCGGCTGTTCGCCGGCATGTGCGTGTCGCTGGTGCAGGTGTACGCCTTCTTGCTGATCGCGCGCCTGTCCGGGGTGGACCTGCCGTGGAGCGGCTTTGCCAGCGTGCTGCCGGCGCTGGTGCTGACCGGGCTGATGCTGGGGGCCGCCGGCATGGTGCTGTCGTCGCAGGTGCGCCAGATCGAGAACTTCGCCGGGGTGATGAATTTCGTGGTGTTTCCGGTGTTCTTCCTGTCCTCGGCGCTGTATCCGCTGTGGAAGATGCAGGAGGCGAGCGAATGGGTGTACCAGCTGTGCCGCTTCAACCCGTTCACCGACGCGGTGGAGATGATCCGCTTCGCGCTGTACGGCCAATGGCAGGTCGAGGCGGCCAATCATACCGTGCTAGCCACGGCGGTGTGCCTGACCCTGGCGCTGCTGGGTTACCGCCCGCGCCAGCGCGCTTGAGAGCAGATCAACATGTCGACGATGCGTGACGATCTCGAGGCGGCGATGCCCGCCGTGACGCCGTCCTGCGCGCCAGGCGATGGCGTCACCCGCGCGGACAGGACGGCAAGTGCGGCAAAACGTTCACAGCGGAGCGGGCACGGCGTCGACCAGCGGCAGGCCGGCTTCCTGCCAGCCGTCGCTGCCGTCCGGGTACCAGTACACCGCCCGGTAGCCATAGCTCAACGCCCGGCGCGCCGCGTTCCACGACATCCAGCAGTCGCGCAGGCAGTAGAACACCAGCGGCCGGTCGAGGTCGCCGCCGGACAGCCGTTCCAGCTGGCGGCGGAAATACTGCTCGATGGCGGGCTCGAGCTCGCCGTAGCCGACGTTGGGCAGCCACACGCTGCCGGGCAGGTCACGGCGCGGCGTGGCCGGCACCCAGCGGCTGCCGCCCGCGGCGTCCGGCACCCGGTTGGCGGCCATGACGTCGAGCAGCAGCGGGTGGTGTATCGCGATCAGCGCCTGCAGGGTTTGGCTGTCGAGCACCGTGGCGCCGGGCAGCTTGGCCGGGGTCGGGGCGCGGTAGTGCTGCAGGCGGTAGCCGTCCGGCAGCGGCACCGGTTCGGCAGCGACGGCGATGGTGGAGCCCAGCGACAACAGCAGGGCAACGCTGAGACGGGACAGGCTCATGGCAGCTCTCCGGCAGACGGTACACTGCAGCATGGCGCGGCGCGCGCGCGCGCGCTATTCGACTTTCGTTTTACGCGGCGAAGGTTCAAGATGAGGTGCGAACGTCCGCAGAGACGTCATCACGACTACAAAGCAGAGTGGAGACAAATGGGTTTCAATCCGCCTTCCCGGGTGCGACGCGGCCATGGTTACAGCGCCGACCCCGATCAGGTCGCCGACGAACTCTACCAGCAGCTGTGGCAGCCCGACTGCTCGCTGGTGCTGCTGTTCGTCGCCCCCGACTACCAGCTCGACAAACTGGCCGCCGCGCTGACGCGCCGCTTCGGCGACATCCCGGTGGTGGGCTGTACCACCGCCGGCGAGATCAGCCCGGACGGCTATCGCTGCCACTCCATCGTCGGCGTGAGCTTTGCCGAACCGGATTTCTTCGTCGAGGTGCAGGCCATCGGCGACCTGCCCCGCTTCGACCTGTCCGACGCGCTGGGCACGGTGATGAGCGCGCGCTATTCGCTCGGCCAGAAAGCCGGCTTTCCGCTGGAGCGCCATGCCTTCGCTCTGCTGCTGGTGGACGGCCTGTCGGCGCGCGAGGAACAGCTCGCCGGACGGCTGGCGCGCGCGCTGGGCGACATTCCGATCTGCGGCGGCTCGGCCGGCGACAACATGCGCTTCGAGCGCACCCACATCCTGGTGGACGGCCAGTTCGTCAGCGACAGCGCGGCGCTGGTGCTGATCGCCACGCCGCACCCGTTCGAGGTGTTCAAGTCGGAGCACGCCATCCGCAGCGGCGAGCGCGTGGTGGTGACCGAGGCCGACGCCGAAGCGCGCCTGGTGACCGAGATCAACGCCGAGCCGGCCGCCGCCGAATACGCGCGGCTGTTGGGCGTGTCGCCCGAGCGCCTCACCCCGCTGTCGTTCGCCGCGCACCCCCTGGTGCTCAACGTCGGCGGCGTGCCCTACGTGCGCTCGATCCAGCGCATCAACCCCGATCTGAGCCTGAGCTTCTTCTGCGCCATCGACGAGGGCATCGTGCTGTCCGGCACGCGCGCCACCGACATCGTCGACAACCTGGCGCGCACCTTCCGCGACCTGCGCAGCCGGCTCGGCGAGTTCCAGATCGTGCTGGGCTTCGACTGCATCCTGCGCACCCTGCCGCTGCTGCACTCCGACGCCATCGCCCGTCTCTCCCGCCTGCTCGCGGCGAACTCGGTGGTGGGCTTCTCCACCTACGGCGAACAATACCAGGCGATGCACGTCAACCAGACCTTCACCGGCATCGCCATCGGCTATGGCACGCAACATGAGTGAGATGGCACCGAGGTCCAACGGCGCCGAGCGGCTCTACGCGCTGGAACTGGAAAACGCCAAGTTGCGCAAGATCAACGAGGCGCTGATGCGCCGCGTCGAGCAGGGACTGGCCGACAACGGCAACTCCTTCACCTTCTTCCAAGTCGCCGCCGAGCTGGAGACCCGCATCCAGGAGCGCACCCGCGCCCTGGAGAAGGCCATGGCCGACCTCGAGGCGTCCAACTTCGCGCTGCAGGAGGCCAAGCTCGCCGCCGAGCTGGCCAAGAACCAGCTCAACGTGGCGGTGGAGACCATCGCCGACGGCTTCGCGCTGTGGGACAGCGACAACCGGCTGATCCACTGCAACCGCAAGTTCGGCGAGATGTTCCCGGCGCTGCGCCCGATCATCGCCCCCGGCCTGCCGTTCGAGACCCTGATCCGCGCCGCGGTGGCGGCGCACCTGATCCGCGACGCCGAGGCCGACCCGGAGGACTGGATCGCCCAACGCCTGGCGGTGCAGCAGGCGCCGCAGGACAGCCTGATCCTGGCGATGAGCGACGGCAGCTGGCAGCGCGTCAGCGAGCGCGCCATCGCCGGCGGCGGCCGGGTGGCGATCTACACCGACATCACCGAGATCAAGCGCCAGGAAATGCTGCTGCGCGAGCGCGACCTCGCGGCGCATTCGCAGCTGCTGCACGCCACCATGAACAGCATCCGCCAGGGCTTGGCGGTGTTCGACCGCGACGGCCGCCTGATGGAGTGGAACCCGCGCTTCGTCGAGCTGACCCAGCCGGCGCTGGCGCAGCTCGACGAGGGCGGCGGCGTGCACCTGGCGGAGTGGTCGCGCTGCTGCCCGCTGGGCGGCACGCTGGAATACACCACGCCGCAGGGCCTGACACTGGAGGTCCAGTACAACCCGATGCAGGGCGGCGGCTTCGTGATGAGCTACACCGACATCAGCGAGCGCAAGGCGGCCGAACAGGCGCTGCGCGACAGCGAAGCCAAGATGCGCCTGATCACCGACGCCATGCCGGCGCTGATCGCCTACGTCGACAACCAGCAGATCTACCGCTTCACCAACAAGGGCTACGAGAGCTGGTTCGGCGTGCCGCAGTCCGAGATCAACGGCCGCTCGATGCGCGAAGTACTCGGCGCCCAGCTGTTCGACGACCGCAAGCATTTCGTCGAGCTGGCGCTGTCGGGGCAGGCCTCGGTGTTCGAACTGGAGCTGCCGGCGCCGCGCCAGCACATCGAGTTCGCGCGCGCCACCTTCATCCCGCACTTCGCCGGCGACGGCAGCGTGCTGGGGTTCTTCGCGCTGATCCAGGACATCACCGAGAGCCGGCGCGCCGCCGAGGCGCTGCAGCAGGCCAAGGAACAGCTGGAAGTGCGCGTGGCGGAGCGCACCGAGGAACTGTCCGTGGCCAACGGCCGGCTGCGCGAGGCGATCCGTGCCATCGAGGACGCGCAGCAGAGCAAGACGCGCTTCTTCGCCGCCGCCAGTCACGACCTGCTGCAGCCCCTGAACGCGGCGCGGCTGTTCCTCGCCGCGCTGGCCGGGCAGGAGCTGGCGCCGTCGGTGCGCCCGCTGGTGGACAAGACCGGCACGGCGCTGGAGTCGGTGGACGACCTGATCAACACCCTGCTGGAAATCTCGCGGCTGGACGCCGGCGCGGTCGAGGCCGAACCGCGCCACTTCCCGGTGGCACAACTGCTGGAACAGGTGGCCGAGGAGTTCGCGCCGCTGGCCGAGGCCAAGTCGCTGCGGCTGCAGCTGCACTCCAGCCCGGCCATCATCCACAGCGACTGGGTGCTGCTGGGACGGGTGCTCCGCAACTTCCTCTCCAACGCCATCCGCTACACCCGCGAAGGCGGCATCCTGCTGGGCTGCCGGCGCCAGCCGGACGGCCTCCTGATCGGGGTGTGGGACCAGGGGCTCGGCATCCCGTCCGACAAGCTCGCCCTGGTGTTCCACGAATTCCAGCGCCTGCCCGAACACCACAGCCTGTGTCCGAAAGGCATGGGCCTCGGGCTCGCCATCGTCAGCCGCCTGGCGCGCCGGCTCGACCACCGCCTGGTGGTGCGCTCGCGCTTCGGACGCGGTTCCTTGTTCGGCGTGGTGGTGCCCTACGGCGAGGCCGACGCGGTCGGCCCGGCGCCGCAACCGGACCCGCCGCCGGCCCTGGCGGCCCCGGCGCAGCGCCAGGGCGCCACCATCCTGCTGATCGACAACGAAACCAGCATCCTCGAGGGCATGAGCACGCTGCTCGCCGACTGGCGCTACCGTCCTCTGGCGGCGGCCTCGGCGAGCGAGGCGATCGAACTGCTCAAACGCGAGGCGGTGCAACCGGACGCGATCCTCGCCGACTACCATCTCGACCACGGCGCCACCGGCATCGAGGCGATCCGCGCCGTATGCCAGCACCTGGGCCGCGCGGTGCCGGCGGCGCTGATCACGGCCGACCGCAGCGACGAGGTACGGCAGGAGGCGGAAGCCGGCGGCTGGGCCTGGCTGGGCAAGCCGGTGCGGCCGGCGCGCTTGAGGACGCTGCTGGCGCATCTGACGCAGCCGGCGGGGGAGTGAGGGGGGCGGTGCCCGTTACCGAAGGGCGGCTTCGTGGCCTATGTAGGCTTTTTCTAAAGCGCTGGTGCGTGTGTGTGGGGCTGATACTGCCTGCTTCAGCCATCCGATTGTTTCTTCCGATGTCGTTGGCGAGTGTGGGTGCCGGTTCCACCAGGTCTCCTTGCCCGAGTTGTTGCTTACCAGTCTGGGTTGGGGGAGGTGTGGGGTTTGCCGGTTCCGCCCGGCGAACGGGAAGGGGAAATTTGCGTCGCCAAATTCCCCCTACACCCCCAAAGGCGACCCCCGCCCGCCGTGTGATCCCGCCGGGGCCCGGTCATGGCAAGGCGCGGCTGGAACTAGCCGGGCGCTAACGTCGCCCGGCGTCGAACTGCCAGCCGCTTAAGACCTTGCCATGCCCACCCATCGGCACGGCAGAAGGGGGGGCCGCTACTGGCGCACTAAGCCTGTCGCTTTGGAGTGGCAATAACACAACCGGGGGCAGGTCCCGTCAAGGTTGGCCGAAGAGCTACAAACAATGATTTCGACCACGCCGCAGAGGACATCCCGTCTCCCCTTTGCCTGTTTTCTTCAAATCCAAGACATGACCGATGTCCCCATCCGCCCTTCCTGCCGCGCCGGCGGGATGGGGGATGGCGAGGTTTTAAGCCGTGCGCTGTCTGAGCCGTTCGTCGTTAGCGAACGGCGAGTTTGCACGGCGCCTCGCCAGCCGCCAGCCCGACGGATACCAGCGGCGGGGGGCTTGCCGGTTCCGCCCGGCGGACGGGAAGGGGGACCCACTACTGACGCATTGGCCGAGCTGATTTGGATCGGTGAATCGGTGAAAAGGCAACCCTGGAGGGGTTCCGGCAGGGTTGATTGAAGAGCTACAGACAATGCCTTCGGCCAACACAGCAGAGGATATCCCCGTCTTCTCCTTCACCTGTTATCCCCAAAGCCAAGACATGACCGATGTGCCCCATCGGCCCTTCTGCCGCGCCGCCTGGATGGTGGATGGCGAGGTTTTAAGCGGCGGGCTGTCCGACGCCGGGCGACGTTAGCGCCCGGCTAGTTTCCGCCGCGCCTCGCCGGCCTCCAGCCAGACGGGATCAAGCGGCGGTGGGCTCGCCTTTGGGGGTGAAGGGGGAGTTTGGCGACGCAAACTTCCCCTTCCCGTCCGCCGGGCGGAACCGGCCCCCACACACTCTCCAGCCTCCTTCAGTGCCCAAAACTAGCCGATGCGCCCCATCCGCTCGCCTCGGGCGGGACCGGCCAACCCCACGCCTCCAACTACCCGCACGGGCAGTGCGACGTCCACGCGAAGAGATCGGCAAACACAACAGGTTGGCCGAAGCCGCTTTTCCAGGCCTGGCTCCAGCCCCATACACCACGGCCCATCTCGCCCCCTCCCCCCTCTGCGACCAAAGTCGAATGGCTGAATGCCCCTCCGATTCGCACAATGAAACCACTGCTAGGCTGTACACCCAACAGACCAGCGTCTCACCAAACCGGAGGAACGTCATGTTGCAACAGACCCTGAACTCGATCCAGAACACCATCCCGCTGCGCAGCCAATACGATAACTTCATCAACGGCAAGTGGGTCGCCCCGGTGCGTGGCCAGTACTTCACCAACCTGAGCCCTATCACCGGCCAGCCGCTGTGCGAAGTCGCCCGCTCCACCGCCGAAGACGTTGAACTCGCACTCGATGCCGCCCACGCCGCCTTCGACCGCTGGGCCCGCACCTCCCCGACCGAGCGCTCCAACACCCTGCTGCGCATCGCCGACCGCATGGAGCAGTACCAATCCTTCATCGCCGCCGTGGAAACCGCCGACAACGGCAAGCCGCTGCGTGAAACCAACGCTGCCGACATCCCGCTCGCCGTCGACCACTTCCGCTACTTCGCCGGCTGCGTCCGTGCCCAGGAAGGCTCGATCGGCGAGATCGACGACAACACCGTCGCCTACCACTTCCACGAGCCGCTGGGCGTCGTGGGCCAGATCATCCCGTGGAACTTCCCGCTGCTGATGGCGGCCTGGAAACTCGCCCCGGCGCTGGCCGCCGGTAACTGCGTGGTGCTGAAGCCGGCCGAGCAGACCCCGATGGCGATCATGGTGCTGATGGACCTGATCGGCGACCTCTTGCCGCCGGGCGTGCTCAACGTCGTCAACGGTTTCGGCCTGGAAGCCGGCAAGCCGCTCGCCACCAACACCCGCATCAACAAGGTGGCCTTCACCGGTGAAACCAGCACCGGCCGCCTGATTATGCAGTACGCCTCCGAGAACATCATTCCGGTGACGCTGGAACTGGGCGGCAAGTCCCCCAACATCTTCTTCGAAGACGTGATGAGCGCCGACGACGCCTTCTTCGACAAGGCGCTGGAAGGCTTCGCCATGTTCGCCCTGAACCAGGGTGAAGTGTGCACCTGCCCGAGCCGCGCCCTGATCCAGGAATCGATCTACGACGCCTTCATCGAGCGCGCCGTGGCCCGCGTCAAGGCCATCAAGCAGGGCAACCCGTACGACATGAGCACCATGATCGGTGCCCAGGCTTCGTCCGAGCAACTCGACAAGATCCTGTCCTACATCGACATCGGTCGCCAGGAAGGCGCCCAAGTGCTGGCCGGCGGCCAGCGTGCCCAGCTGGGCGGCGATCTGGCCGGCGGCTACTACGTCGAGCCGACCATCCTCGCCGGCCACAACAAGATGCGCGTGTTCCAGGAAGAAATCTTCGGCCCGGTGGTCGCGGTTACCACCTTCAAGAACAAGGAAGAAGCGCTGCAGATCGCCAACGACACCTCCTTCGGCCTGGGCGCCGGGGTGTGGACGCGCGACGGCTCGCTGGCCTACCGCATGGGTCGCGAGATCAAGGCCGGCCGCGTCTGGACCAACTGCTACCACTTGTACCCGGCGCACGCCGCGTTCGGCGGCTACAAGAAGTCCGGTATCGGTCGTGAAACCCACAAGATGATGCTCGACCACTACCAGCAAACCAAGAACCTGTTGGTGAGCTACAGCCCGAACGCACTGGGCTTCTTCTGAGAATAGGGCATCTTCCTGCATGGCAGGCCGATCTCGACGTGGCGGTGCTCGCGGCCACCCTCTCCGCGCAGCTTCCCGCTTCGACCTCGGCCTGCCCATGACGGGGATTCCTCTTCTTGGGCATCAAACCTGCGGGGCGGCAGCCATGCCGCCCAGCGCGAGGAATACCATGGTCAATCGCGTTGACATCACCCCCGCCGCGGCCGCCATGGTCAGCAAACTGACCGAGCGGCACGGCCCCCTGCTGTTCCACCAGTCCGGTGGCTGCTGCGACGGCAGCGCCCCGATGTGCTACCCGCAGGGCGATTTTCATCTCGGCGCCCAGGACGTCCACCTCGGCGAGATCGCCGGCGTGCCGTTCTACATGAGCGCTTTTCAGTACGAGTACTGGCAGCACACTCACCTGACCATCGACCTGGTTCCCGGTCGCGGCTCGAGTTTTTCGGTGGAGGCACCCGAAGGGGTACGTTTCATCACCCGCTCGCGCCTGTTCAGCGAGGCCGAATTGGCCGAGCTGGCGAATAGTTCTTCACCACCAGAGCAAGGAAGCACGACATGAAACCCGCCACCCTCCGCATGCTGACGCTGGCCCTCGCCGGTAGTCTCACCCTCCTCGGTACCGCTTACGGTCACGGCAACGTCACCCCGCAACCGGTGGACACCGGCAATCTGAAGAAGCTCGGCAGCGAATGGCTGGACAGCAACCCCTACCGCGGTGATGCCGACGCCATCCGCATCGGGCATTCCGCCTTCGCCCAGAACTGCGCGCGCTGCCACGGCATCGACGCCATCTCCGGCGGCATCGCGCCGGACCTGCGCCAGCTGCCCGCCGGCGAAGAAGGCGACGCGGTGTTCCAGGGCCGCATCCGCCACGGCTCGATCCGCAACGGCGTGACCTACATGCCGCCGTTCGAGGGCATCCTGTCGCAGGAAGCCGCCTGGGCCATCCGCTCCTGGCTCGATACCGTGCATCAGGAATGACATCATGAACCGCCGCCATTTTCTGACCGCTCTGCTCGTGGCCCCGCTGCTGCTGACGCAGCAGGCCCGCGCCGCCAATCTGGACGATATCCGCGCGGGCGGAGTGCTCAGGGTGGCGGTGTACCGCGACTTCCCGCCGTTCTCCTTCGTCAAGGACGGCGAACTCACCGGCATCGACGTCGATCTGGCGCGCGCCATCGGCAAGAAGCTCGGCCTGGCGGTCAACTTCATGCCGATCACCCCGGCCGACGACGTCGACGGCGACCTGCGCAACGCCGTGTGGAAGGGCCACTACCTCGGCGGCGGCACCGCCGACCTGATGCTGCACGTGCCGTTCGACCCCGAACTGGCGCGCCGCAACGACAACGCCTACCTGTTCAGCGCCTACTACAGCGAAAACCTCGCCTGGGCCGGGGGCAACGTCCCCGGTTCCACCCTGCAGATCGGCCAGGACAGCATAGCGGTGGAAAACGACAGCCTGGCCGACCTCTACCTGTCTTCGTTGCAGGGCGGCCGGCTGCGCAGCCAGCTGCAGCACTACCCCAGTGCCCAGGGCGCGGTGGCCGCGCTGCGCGAGGACAAGGCCGGCGCGGTGTACGGTACCCAGAGCGAACTGGAATGGGGATTGCCGCGCGGCGAGTGGCGCCTCGGCCAGCCGCAGGCGCCCGGCCTGATCAAGGCCCGCTGGGAGGTCGGCATGGCCACCAAGGAAAGCCTGCGCGACCTGGCCTGGGCGACGAGCGACATCGTCACCGAGCTGCGCCAGTCGGGCGAGCTGGCCCGGCTGTTCGCCCGCTACCAGGTCAGCTACCGCGCGCCCGACGAGCACTGAACCCCGGACCCCGCCATGCCGCCCCTTGCCCGCCACCTCCCCGCCCTGCTCGTCCTGCTGGGCACCAGCCTGCCGCTGCACGCCGCACCGCAAGCCGACCCGCTGCATTCGGTGATGTGGGACGTGATGCACAAGACCGTGCTGGGCGACCAGCCGGCGGTGTTCGACGAGCGCGTCAAGGTGACGCTGCCGCAGCAGGTCGAAGACGGCCAGCGCGTGCCGGTCAGCGTCGACGCCAGCGCGCTCGGCCGGGTCGAGGAGATCGTGCTGTTCGCCGACTACAACCCCTTGCCGCTGGCGCTGCGCTTCCAGCCGCTGCGGCTGCAGCCGGTCTTCGCCGTCGCCATGCGCGTCAACCAGGCCACCCCGATCCGCGCCGCGGCGCGCGACGCCCAGGGGGTCTGGCACGTCGGCGGACAGCTGGTCGACGCCCCGGGCGGCGGCTGCGCCCTGCCCACCCCGACCCGCGCCAGCACCGACTGGGCCAACCTGCTGGGCAAGATGTACGGCCGGGTCTGGCGCGAGGGCGCCACCCACCGCATCCGCCTGCGCGTGATGCACCCGATGGACACCGGGCTGGTCGGCAATACGCCCAAGTTCCACCTGACGCAGCTGCGGCTCAGCGACAGCGCGGGCCAGCCTCTGGCGCATCTCAGCCTCGACGCGCCGCTCGCCGAGAACCCGCTGTTCACCTTCCAGCTCGCCCTGCTCAACGGCGACAGTCTGCGGATCGACGCCCAGGACAGCGACGGCAACGCCTTCGGCGGCCGCCTGCCGGTGCTGCCATGATAAGGCACCGCCTGCGCCTGCTCGCCGCGCTGCTGGCCGGACTCGGCGCCGTGGCCGGTGCCCGCGCCGCCGAGTATCCGATCACGCCGCAGGCGGTCGCCCCCGACAGCTGGGCGGTGATCGCCGACACCGGCTACTTCACGCCGCAGAACGGCGGCTTCCTGGTCAACACCGCCTTCATCGCCACCGCCGAGGGCGTGGTGGTGATCGGCAGCGGGCCGTCGCGCGCCTTCGGCCAACAGTACCGCCGCGTCATCGAGCGCACCGCCGGCAAGCCGGTGCGCGAACTGGTCATCACCCACAAGCACCCCGACCACTTCCTCGGCAACCAGGCCTTCAGCGACGTGCCGATCCGCGCCGACGAAAAAACCACGGCCATGCTCAGGAACGAAGCCGAAGGGTTGGCCGAAAACCTCTACCGCCTGGTCGGCGACCGCATGCAGGGCACCGAACCGTTGCTGCCCAACGCCCCGCTCACGCCCGGCGTGCGCGAGATCGGCGGGCACACGCTCGAATTCATCGCGGTGCCGGGCCACACCCAGTCCGACATCGCGGTGTTCGACCACACCAGCGGCGTGCTGTACGCCATCGATCAGGTGTTCAACGGCCGCACCCCGACCCTGCCCAACGCCAGCCTGCCCGACTGGCTGGCCGCGCTCGACCGCCTCGAAGCGCTGCCATTCAAGACGCTGGTGCCCGGCCACGGCGCGGTGACGCACGACGCCGCGCCGATCCGCGCCACACGCCGCTACCTGCAGTGGCTCGACGCCACGCTCAAGGACGCCGCGCGGCATGGCCTGACGCCGACCGAGGCGATGGCGCTGCCGATCCCGGCCGAGTTCGCCGGCTGGGCCGAGGCGCGCGCCGAATGGCGCCGCAGTGTCGGCTTCCTCTACGCCCGCTACGAACTGGCCGAACTCCCCGCGCTGGCCGCCCCCGACCAGCCAACCGATTGACTCCTCCTGCCCGTGCATTGTCATTCAGGGCATTCGACCCGCCACCTGGCGGGTCTTTTTTTGCCGGCCCGCGCCGTAGGATGGGTGGAGGCGCTCGCACCGCACCCCATCAAGCCACGCCCCCGATGCGACAAGGAATGCTACGGAACCCCCGTCCGACTAAAGTCGCATTCTCATGCGGCTCCCGTCCTCCTTATAGTGAAGTGGCCATCCGGCAATTCAGTTCTCAATTTGGAGGATTCACCATGCGTACCTGGACCACCCCGAAAGTGATCGAAGTCTCCCTCGGCTGCGAGATCAACTGCTACATGTGCGCCGAGCGCTGAGACAAGGACCCGACCCCATGTTGCGCGTCATCATTCTCGGTGCCGCGGCCGGCGGTGGCCTGCCGCAATGGAACTGCGCCTGCGACGTGTGCCAGGCGGCCCGTCTCGGCCACCGCGCCACGCCGCAGACGCAATCATCGATCGCGGTATCCGCCGATGGCGCGCACTGGGTCCTGATCAACGCCTCGCCCGACATCCGCCAGCAGTTCGCCGCCACCCCGGCGCTGCAGCCGCAGAGCTTCCCGCGTTCGAGCCCCTTGAGCGCGGTGCTGCTCACCAACGCCGACGTCGACCACATCGCCGGCCTGCTGTCGCTGCGCGAGAGCCAGGCCTTCCCGGTGTACGCCAGCGGCCGCGTGCAGCGCGTGCTGGAAGCCAACGCCGTGTTCAACGTGCTCGACCGCCAGCAGGTGGCGCGCCGCACCCTCACGCTGGATCAGCCGCAACCGGTGCTCGACGCCAACGGCGCCGACACCGGGGTGCGCGTCGAACCCTTCACCATCCCCGGCAAGGTCGCGCTGTGGCTGGAAGACCCGCACGCCGCCAACTTCGGCAGCGTGCCGGAAGACACCATCGGCCTCGCCCTGAGCGCGGTGGGCTCGCGCAGCCGGCTGTTCTATCTGCCCGGCTGCGCCGCGCTGCCCGACGACATCAAGGCGCGCCTGCGCCCCGAGGACAGCCTGCTGTTCGACGGCACCACCTTCACCGAGGACGAGATGATCACCTGCGGTGTCGGCCACAAGACCGCCTCGCGCATGGGTCACCTGCCGATGAGCGGCGAGGGCGGCGCGATCGCGCTGTGGCAGGACGTGCCGCTGGCACGCAAGCTGTTCATCCACATCAACAATACCAACCCCGTCCTGCTTGCCGACAGCCCGGAGCGCGCCGCCATCGTCGCCGCCGGCTGGCAACTGGCCCGTGACGGCATGGAGTTCTGCGTTGAATAAGCCCCTTACTGCCGTGCTGTCGCCGGCCGAACTGGAAGATGCGCTGCGCACCATCGGTCACGAGCGCTATCACAACCGCCATCCCTTCCACCACCTGCTGCACGGCGGCAAGCTGAATTTCGGCCAGGTGCAGGCCTGGGCGCTCAACCGCTACTGCTACCAGGCGGCGATTCCGCGCAAGGACGCCGCGCTGATCAGCCGCATCCACGACCGCGAACTGCGCCGCGAGTGGGTGCAGCGCATCCTCGACCACGACGGCTACGGCGACGAGGAAGGCGGCATCGAACGCTGGCTGGTGCTCACCGACGGCCTCGGCCTGTCGCGCGACTACGTCATCTCGCGCCAGGGCGCGCTGCCCGCCACGGTGTTCGCGGTGGAAGCCTACGTCGACTTCGTGGCGCGCCACCCGCCGGTGGTCGCCGTCGCCTCCTGCCTCACCGAACTGTTCGCCCCGGCCATCCACAAGGAGCGCATCGTCGGCCTCCTGGAAAACTACGACTTCATCGACGACAAGGTGCTGGCCTACTTCCGCCGCCGCCTCTCCCAAGCGCCGCGCGACGCCGACTTCGCGCTCGACTACGTCAAGCGCCACGCCACCACGTTGGCCGAACAACAGGGCGTGCTGGACGCGCTGACCTTCAAGTGCAACGTGCTGTGGGCGCAGCTCGACGCGCTCTACGCCGCCTACGTCGCGCCGGGCATGATCCCGCCGGGCGCCTTCGACCCGAGCCGGCCGCCATGCTGACCCTCGAGAGCACCGTGCGGCTCGCCCCCGGCACCCGGCTGCAGCACGACAAGGTGCGCGAACGCTGGGTGCTGCTGGGGCCGGAACGCATGCTGATCGTCGACGACATGGCGCGGCTGATTCTGGAACGCAACCGCGGCCAGAGCATCGGCGCGCTGTGCGCGAGCCTGGCCACCGAATACGCCGCGCCGCTCGACACCGTGCAGCAAGACGTGCTGGCCCTGTTCACCACCATGAGCGAGAAAGGGTTCCTGCGCCATGACTGATACCGCCCTGACCCCGCCGCTGGCCGTCCTGCTGGAACTCACCCACCGCTGCCCGCTGCGCTGCGCCTACTGCTCCAACCCGCTGGCGCTGACCCCGGCCAGCGCCGAGCTCAGCACCGCCGAGTGGTGCGCCATCCTCGACGAAGCCGCCGAGATGGGCATGCTGCAGGTGCATTTCTCCGGCGGCGAGCCGATGGCGCGCGCCGACCTGCCCGAGCTAGTGGCGCACGCCAGCCGGCTCGGCCTCTACAGCAACCTGATCACCTCCGGCGTGCTGCTGAACGAAGCCAAGCTCGCGGTGCTGGCCGAGGCCGGCTTGAACCACGTCCAGCTCAGCTTCCAGGGGCTGGACGAAGCCGTGGCCGAGCCGCTCTCCGGCTTCAAGGGCGGCGTCGCCAAGAAGCAGGCCGCACTGGACCTGGTGCAGGCCGCCGGCCTGGCGCTGACGCTGAACTTCGTCATCACCCGGCAGAACGCCCACGAACTCGACGCCATGCTCAGCTACGCCGAAGCGCGCGGCATCGCCCGCGTCGAGGTCGCCAACACCCAGTACTACGGCTGGGGGCTGCAGAACCGCGCCGCGCTGATCCCGAGCGAAGCCCAGCTCGACACCATGACGGCGCTGGTGACCGAATGGCGCGAGCGGGTCAAGGGCCGCATGGTGATCGACTACGTCATCCCCGACTACTACGCGCGCCGCCCCAAGGCCTGCATGGGCGGCTGGGCGCAACGCTTCCTCAACGTCATGCCGGACGGCACGCTGCTGCCCTGCCACGCCGCGCAGACCCTCACCCACCTCGACTTCCCGCGCTTCCCGGCCAGCACGTTGGCCGAAGCCTGGTTCGACTCGCCCGCCTTCGCCGCCTACCGCGGCACCGCCTGGATGCCGGAGCCGTGCAGCGGCTGCGACAACAAGGAAAAGGACTGGGGCGGCTGCCGCTGCCAGGCGCTGGCGCTGGCCGGCGACGCCAACACCCTCGACCCGGTGTGCGAACGCTCGCCCAAGCACGAGCAGGTGGTCACGCTGGCGCGCCGCGAAGCCCAGTTGGGTGACGTGCCGCTGCAACTGCGGCGCTTCTCGTACGCCATGACCGAGGCCTAAACCGGCACGCCCTCCTCGGCGCAAACAGCGACAGCCCGGCTTTCTCGGAAGCGGGGCTGTCGCCATTCCGCGTCACCCTCACCGACCGCTTCGGCCAACCTATTGAGCATTCCTCGCGCCCCAGACGAAGCCACGCCGCCACATGCCGCCAAACCGCGATGCGCGGTTGGCACACCTCCGCCCCCGGCCTACGCTGAAGCTATCCGGCTCGACCTGAGCCCATACCAGACCGCCAGCGAAGGGACATACGCGTGACCAAACAGCCTTACCCCCTGGCCCAGGTGTATGGGCTGCTCGAACCCGGCCCGGTGGTCCTGGTCAGCACCGGCGACGCCCGCCACGCCGACATCATGGCGATGTCGTGGCACACCATGCTGGAGTTCGAGCCGCCCCTAGTCGGATGCGTGATCAGCCGCCGCAATGCCAGCCATGCCCTGCTGACGGCGAGCGGGCAATGCGCCATCAACATTCCCACCGTCGATCTTGCGGAGCAGGTGGTCGCCTGCGGCAATAGCTCCGGGCGGACGGTCGATAAGTTCGCCACCCTGCCCCTGACGCCGGCCCCCGCCTCGCGCATCGCCCCGCCGCTGATCGCGGAGTGCTACGCCAACCTCGAGTGCCAGGTCGTGGATACCACCCTGGTGGAGAAATACGACTTCTTCGTCCTCGAGGTGCTGGCGGCCTGGATCGACCCGACGCGCCCCGCGCCGCAGACGCTGCACCACCGTGGCTACGGGAGCTTCATGGTGGCCGGCGAAGTCATCCAGCTGCCGTCTAAAATGAGGTGACAGGCACCGCTGCTCCCCGGCGCTGGCCTATGCTCGCTACAGCAGCTCGCCAGCACCGCCCAGCCCGGACGAATCGCGTCTGCGACGTTATCATCGAGGCCAGACGGCGGCACCCCCTCCCCATCGGCACGGTTTCCCGGACAATCCCCGCATGACTCACCTCGAAACACTGAACCAGTCCCTGTTCCTCACCCTCAATGGGGCTCCCGATAGCCCGTGGTGGCGTATCGCCGCCGCCACCGTTCTCGCCGACGACCTGATCCTGCTGATCCCGCTGCTGCTGCTTGGCCTGTGGTTCTGGGGTAACGATGCGCGCCGCAACGTCGCCCTCAAAGCCTGCCTGGTCGCCTTGCTGGCCCTCGGCTTCAACCAGCTGATCGGGCTGATCTGGCCGCATCCTCGTCCCTTCGCCCTGGGGCTGGGGCACGCCTTCATCCCGCACGCCGCCGATTCGTCGTTTCCCAGTGATCACATGACCGTGTTCGCCAGCATCGGCATCGCCTTGTTCCTGGGCCGGGAAAAACCGCTGGGCACGCTGGTCCTGCTGACCAGCCTGGCCGTGGCCTGGGCACGCATTTACCTTGGCGTGCATTTTCCACTCGACATGCTCGGCGCCGTTGCGGTGAGCGGCATCAGCCAAGCCGTGGTGACACCGTTCTGGGCCTGGGCCGGCGACCAGATCACCCGGCTCGCCCTGCGGCTCTACCGCACGCTCTTCGCCTGGCCCATTGCCACGGGCTGGATCCGGCGCTGACACCGGCGGCAGCACATCAGACAGAACGCACAAGGAGAGGGAGTGAAAGGACAGTCATTCGATAAGCGGCTGGGTTACGCACTGCGCGGACTGGTGCTGGCCGTCGGGAGGGAAAAAAGCCTGCGCACCCAGTTGCTGGCCGCCACCGCCATCCTGATCGTGCTGCTGCTGGTGCGCCCGGCGGCGCTGTGGTGGGCCATTCTGGCCTTGGCGGTAGGCTTGGTACTGGTGGCGGAGCTGGCCAATACCGCACTGGAGACGTTGACCGATCACCTGCACCCCGAGCGGCACCCGGAAATCGGCGTGGCCAAGGATATCGCCGCCGGCGCCGTGCTGCTGGCCAGCCTCATGGCGCTGCTGGTCGGGATCGCCTTCCTGCTGAGCTGCCTGGGCGCCTGATGGCGGACCTCTGCATCTCCCGCTACCGACAGCTCACGCCCCGGCCCAGCCAACCACGATGCCGTCGGCTGGGCCGGGCAGGCCTTGCTTAGCGTGCCGCCTCGCCGACGAAGATCTCGACGCGGCGGTTCTTGGCACGACCCGCCGCAGTGCCGTTGCTCGCGATCGGTTCGCTCGACCCGCGGCCGTCGATGCTGATGCGGTTCATCGCCACGCCGCGCGCCACCAGGTAGCTCCGCGTCGCGCTGGCGCGGTTCACCGACAGCGGACCATTGATGGCATCCGAACCGGTGCTGTCGGTATGGCCGATGATCTTCACCGTGGTCACCGGGTTCTGATTCAATGTGGTGGCAAAGCGGTCCAGGATCGGGCGCATATTGGACTTGATGTCGTAACGGCCGGAATCAAACGACACGTCGCTCGGGATATCGAGCTTGAGCTGGTTGTCGGCGGTCTGGCTCACGCTCACGCCGGTCCCCTTGGTCGCCTGCTCCATCGCCGCCTTCTGCTCCTGCATGTGCTTCGACCACAGATAGCCCCCGCCCGCCCCCAGCGCCGCACCGACGGCGGCGCCGGTCGCCGCGCTGCGGCCGGTATGCCCCCCCGCCGTCAAACCGCCAATCACCGCCCCGGCGGCCGCGCCGATGGCGGCACCGGTGCCGGTATCGCGTTGGGTTTCGTTCATGTTGGCGCAGCCAGAAAGAGCGCTGACACCGAATGCGACAGCCGTAAGGGTAACGATGATCTTCTTCATGTGAGGCCCTCCATCGAGTCTTGCAGAATGTTCAGTAGAGAAAGTACCGCCGAGTAACATCGGTTTGATGCGAGCAGGAGCGGGTGGTTCGCCCGTCTGTGTCTGTAATCATAGTACGGCTGCAAGACATTGCTCTGTCATGGCAGACTCCGCGCCCATGCGACCGAGCCGCCACACGCCGCCCATGACAGGCGGTGGGCACCGGGCGTCCCACCCTCAGCGCACACAACTCCCTCTGCCAGGCCCTCGGTTGCGACAGGAAACAATGCGTCGCCAGCCGCCCTCACGCCGACCAGACCCGGGGGCAAAGCGCATTGCCAATATCGCCGCATCGCCGGTACGCTCGCCATGAACCGCGCCCTCCCGCCCCTCCGTCCCTGGGCGAGTAGGCTACAGTCAGGATACGATCCAACCCGACGGCAGCGAAGACAGCAGGCCTCTTCGCCCCAGGCCGGTAACGGGCCTCCGAGGCCGGATTCGGGCGGATGCGGGAACAACGAGGATGTCATGCGACAGGAGTTGCACTGCGCGATGAATACGAGAATGGAACATCGACGGCACTGGCCGCTGTTCGCGCGCCGCAGCCTGCTGGTCGCGGCGCTTGGCGGCGTGCTGGCGGCGCTGGCCAACCCGTTCTGGGGCAACCCGGTGGCTCAGGTGCTGGTGGGCTGGAATGCCGCTTCGCTGATCTGGCTGCTCGCCGTGGGCTGGCTGATCGGTCACGCTGGGCCGCAGGACGTGCGCCATCATGCGGCCGAGCTCGACCCCAGCTGGATGATATCCCTGGGGATGGCCATCGCCGCCCTCACCGCCAGTGTCGGGGCGATCTTCTTCCTGCTCGCCGGCGTCAAGGGGCTGCCCGGGGGCGGGCGTCTGCCGCACGCCCTGGCGGCCATGGTCACCATCGCCACCGCCTGGGTCAGCCTGCATACGCTCTATGCGCTGCATTACGCCCATCTCTACTACGCCCACAGCGGCGACCGCACACCCGGCAGCGGCATCGACTTCCCCGGCACCCGGCAGCCCACCTTCGGCGACTTCTTCTATTTCTCGTTCACCATCGGTGCCACCTCGCAGACCTCCGACGTCGCCATTACCGCTTCGCGCGTGCGCAAGAGCGTCCTCATTCACGCCTGCCTCAGCTTTGCCTTCAACACCACCCTGCTGGCCCTGACCATCAACCTGGCGGCCGCATTGTTCTAAGCGCCCCGCCCATTGCGCCATGCAGCCGTGTTCCGCGTCCCATGCACCATCCCAGAGGGTGCAATCACGGCCTCGAGCCACATTTCGCCCCCATCCCTCCACGCCAGAACGGCAAAGAAAAAGGACCTATCGCTTTCGCGATAGGTCCTTTCCGATCTGCCTTGGTAGGCCTTCCGGGGCTCGACCCAGGGAGCAAAGGATTATGAGCGGCGTATCAGGGGCGCGTTACCGAAATCGACCCGACCGATTAATATTAAAATCAAGTACCTAGCCGCAACCAAGGGCAACCGAACCGAGGCAGAATGCAGGCACCACTGCCTCCATTCTGCCACCCAGGTCCTCCTAGGGCCCTCCTTAACATAGAGAGCGCGGCAAGTCCCCACCCTTCTTCTTGGTCACCTGTCCGGTGATGATCTGCACCTCACAACGCCTACGGTGATTTACCACCACGGGTTGAGGATGAGCTTCCTTCGGTGCGTCTGCCGTTCCTTCAAGATCACCCGCTCCCAAACCTGCGCCGTCTCCGCCGAGGAAGGCTGCGGGCTTATCACGCTGGTCGAAACCATCGTCCGTACCCTGCCCAACGAAAAAAAGCGGAGTTTCACCCGTGAAGCCAAGCCAGGGAACGTCTCCTCAGGCGCCTGGGAAGCCGCGTCCCCAGGGCTATGGAAAACGGTGAAGTCAGCGGCGGCCACAATTCTGAAAGAGAGCTGGGAGTTTGTCTCCAGCAAGCTGTCCAGTCTGGCCGACCGCCTGCTTGGGTGGTGGTAGGGCATAAAGACATCCCAGGAGCGGAATGTCTTTTTTTGTTGAAAAAGCCCCTAGTTTGCCGGTTCTTATCCTAGAGGCTGAGTGGTAGCCATAAGAACGCGTAAACCATGGTGGGGCATGACGAGACCCATCTGCGGGCAGGCTGTATTACCTCATGACAGGGTTTTGTTCAGCGCTTCCTAAACGGGCTTCGGGACGCCGCTATCCGGCAGGTGCTTTTTTTCTGCGCGTTTAATGTGCAGACCCAATCCGGCCAGCAGCATCGCCACGAACGCCAGCGTCGCATAACCGGCCTGCAGTGAGCCGGTGCTGTCGCGGATCAACCCCATCAACAGGTTGCCTAGTGTGCCTCCGAGGCCGAACGTCACCATGCAGAGTCCACCAATCTGCATGGTCGCCGTCGACGAGTAGTGCTGGTTGACCCAGCCGGCCACAATTCCCCACATCGGGAAATACATCAGGCCATAGCCGAAACTCGCGATCAGCGCTGCGTTCGCCGGGTCGTAGGCGAAGGCCAGCAGCCCAAGTGCGAAACAGCCGAAAATCAGCAGCAGAGCACCGGCATGGCCCTTCCGGTCGGCCAGCTTGCCGATCACGAAACCGGCAACCATGCCGGTGAAGCCGACGATCGACCAGCAGTACCCCCCGAGGGACGCCGGCAGGCTGAGTTCCTCCAGGTAGCTGTTGAGCCAGTTCGAAAACGGCATCGTGCTGAACCCCACCAGAAAGCAGATCAGACAGGCAAACAGTGCAGTACGCTCGGTCAGGATTGTGCTCAAAAGCCTCGAAACTGGAATCGCTGCGTCACCGCTGTCCGTGCGGTCCGATATCGGCGCTTTCAGCCCGCGTAGCAGTAACCCGGTCAACCCGACTACCAGCGAACCCGTCAACCCTGCAACTATCCAGCAGCTTTCCCAGCCCCAAGCGGGCACGACCCAGAGCAGCAGCTGGCCGCTGAGGGCGTAGCCCCAGGCAGTACCACTCGAGGCACAGGACAGATAGGTGGAACGCTTATGCGGCTGGGCGCAGCGGCTGACGATCTCGACAATTGAACCCCAGCTCATGGCGGCGCTCGCGGCAAGAAAGACCAACGCGACAACCATTACCAGTGGGTCCCGAAGTTGTGACATCGAGAACAGCAGCAGCGTCGATACCGTACCGGTCGCCAGTGCCAGCGTTGCGGTTTTCAGCCGGGGCCCGACAAGCCCCAGCAGCATCGCCCCCCCAAGGTAGGCCATCTGCGTCAGCGCACCGACCAGCGCCAGGTGCCAGTGATTGATCGCTATGGATTCGCGCATCAGCGGCACCAGCGCCGCAAACAGGAACAGGCCAAAGCCATGGCTGATCACCTGATTCATTCCAAACACTATCGCCATGCGCATTGCGAATTTTCCTTACAGGCTCGGAAGGGGGTTCTGCATCTCAGTGACAACCCGGCAACCTTAAGCGCTTGCCATCATTCGGTAAATCGATAAATATTGAAAGTTACATTCAATAATGTTGAATTCTGAACATGGCAGATATCCCGATTCCACTGATGCGCACCTTTGTCGTCGTTGCCGATACGCTCAACCTGACCACGGCGGCGAGCCGGCTGCACCGGGCGCCCTCGACCATTAGCATGCAATTGAACCGGCTTGAGGCGCTGGTGACGGCGCCATTGCTCGAGCGCGGCCAGTACGGCGTCAGACTGACGGCAGCCGGCGAGCAGCTCCGCACCCATGCCCATCAACTGCTGAGCCTGCATGACCGCATTCTCGGTTCATTCCAGAACGCCAATATCACCGGCAAGGTACGCCTCGGCACCCACGACCTCTATGCGACCCGAGCGCTGACCCCGCTGCTGGAGGCCTATATGCTCTCGTATCCCGAAGCCTGGCTAGAGGTCACCTGCGACCACCGCCCCCACTATCTTGCCTCCCTCGTCAACGAAGGCCAGCTGGATCTGGCGCTGGTCGAGATGCCCGCACTGTCGGACGGAGGCCTGCGTCTCTGCCGCGACCAACTGATCTGGGTGCGGGCAGAAACACATCCGGTTCACCAACGCACCCCCTTGCCGCTGGTGCTCTTTCCGGAAGGCTGTTACTACCGGGAGACGGCAACCCGGGCACTGCAGCTGAGCGACAGGCCCTATCGAGTCGCTTTCACCAGTCACAGCCGCGGTGGGGTACTTGCGGCCGTGAAGGCCGGCATCGGGGTCGGCATTACGCCGCGAACGACAGTCGAGGAAGGCCTGGTGATCATCGAAGGGGAACTGCCCTCTCTGCCCCAGACCGATACCACCCTATTCATAGCCGACAACGTCAATGAAGCAACCACGCTGCTGGCGCAGACGATCAAGAGGAGCCCGCTGTTCCAGCGGGACAGTCGAAACGGCCCGGCCTGAGCAGGCTGGCGACCTGGATAGTCTAAAATGTTGTGCATAAGCGTCCGGTAGATGACCCAACGCTGTGAATTGTTTAAAACGCCCGCAGAAATGGAGGGCAAGGTTACGAACAAGCTAGGGGCGGTTGACGTTTCATATCGGTAGCCATTAGAACGCGCAAGCCATGGCAATTACACTTTCGTAATTTCGTTTCAGCTTGGCGAATAGAAATGCCACGGCTCGGTAATGCTTCAACCGGGCAAAGGCGTCATCAACCAAGCGCCGGCAGCGATACAGCCCTTGATCCTGATCGGCGTTCCATTTGATTGAATTCCGTTTTCTTGGAATTACAGGACGCGCACCCTGAGCCGCGATCCGCAGGCGGAGGTGCTCGCTGTCGTAACCTTTGTCGGCCACGATCACTTCAGTTGCTGGCAACTGGGTGATCAACTCCAGGGCGGCGGTACAGTCGTTGACCTCGCCTTCGGTAATTTCGAATGAGACAAGTGCCCTCCTCAACCACCGCCCCAGCCAATCGCAATACGGTCAGAGCTTCTTCTGGCAACCATCAGGAATTAGCTCACCAGCCCGTTGAGATATCCCCAATCGAGATCAATCCGGCAACCGTCCTGCCCATGGTGGGTGACATTGACGTGAACGGCAATGCGTACGATGAATGCCTGAACGAGCACTTGTTCATGAGTCTCTCGCATGTTCGGGCCGAACTCGCTGTGTGGCGAAAGGATTACAACGAAGCAAGACCACACAGCTCGCTGGACTATCAAACACCCTCGGCATTTGCGGCAGGCTTCCGCATGGGAGAACAAGCGGGGCAGGCGCAAAAGCAGGAATTTTTAACCGACGTTACTGAGTAGGCCTTGGCCCTAATCCTGGGGGCAGGTCACCCCCCACAAGCCCTACAATCCCCCTACAACTTCTACAGACAAAACAAAACGGCTTACGGAATTAACCGTAAGCCGTTGATTTTCGTGGTGGGCCCTCCGGGGCTCGAACCCGGGACCAAAGGATTATGAGTCCTCTGCTCTAACCGACTGAGCTAAAGGCCCTGTGGGGGCGCATTATAGCAGAATATCGGTTACTGGTTGCCCGGCTCGTTGTCGAGGAAACTGCGCAGGCGCTCCGAGCGGGTCGGGTGGCGCAGCTTGCGCAGCGCCTTGGCTTCGATCTGACGAATACGCTCGCGCGTCACGTCGAACTGCTTGCCCACCTCTTCCAGCGTGTGGTCGGTGTTCATGTCGATACCGAAGCGCATGCGCAGCACCTTGGCCTCGCGCGGGGTCAGCGTTTCCAGCACTTCCTTGGTGGCGTCCTTGAGACTGGAGTACATCGCCGCGTCGGACGGTGCCAGGTTGTTCTGATCCTCGATGAAGTCGCCCAGGTGCGAATCGTCGTCGTCGCCGATCGGGGTTTCCATGGAGATCGGCTCCTTGGAAATCTTCATGATCTTGCGGATCTTGTCTTCCGGCATTTCCATGCGCTCGGCCAGTTCCGCCGGATCCGGCTCGTGCCCGGTCTCCTGCAGGATCTGGCGGCTGATGCGATTCATCTTGTTGATGGTCTCGATCATGTGCACCGGAATGCGGATGGTGCGCGCCTGGTCCGCGATGGAGCGGGTAATCGCCTGACGGATCCACCAGGTGGCGTAGGTCGAGAACTTGTAGCCACGGCGGTATTCGAACTTGTCCACCGCCTTCATCAGGCCGATGTTGCCTTCCTGGATCAGATCGAGGAACTGCAGACCGCGGTTGGTGTACTTCTTGGCGATGGAAATCACCAGACGCAGGTTGGCCTCGATCATTTCCTTCTTGGCGCGGCGCGCCTTGGACTCGCCCGCCGACATCTGGCGGTTGATTTCCTTCAGGTCCTTGATCGACAGCATGGCGCGGTCCTGCAGTTCGGCCAGCTTGGTCTGCTTCTCGATGATGGCGTACTTGAAACGGGTCAGCGCCTCCGACCACGGCTTGCCCGAGCTGATCTCGTCTTCCACCCAGTCGGTGTTGATCTCGTTGCCGGGGAAGTACTTGATGAAGTGGGCGCGATCCATGCGCACGCGGGTCACGCAGATGTCCTGGATATCACGCTCGTAGGAGCGGATCTCGTTGACACGGCTGCGCAGCGACTCGCACAGGCTTTCGATCTGGCGCGTGGCGAAGCGCACCTTCATGAACGACTCGGTGATCGCGCCTTGCAGCTGGCGGTACTCTTCGCTCTGGTTGCCCTGCTTGCGCAGCACCACCACCAGTTCCTCGAACAACGCGCGCACCAGCGCGAAGTGCTCCAGCGACTGCAGCTTGAGTTCTTCCAGGTTGGCGTTGGAGATGGCTTCGGCGTCTTCTTCCTCGGCTTCCTCCTCTTCCTCTTCCTCGTCCAGCACCTCGTCGGGGTCGACCGGCTCGGCGAACGGCACTTCTTCCTCGACCTCGGCGTTCGGATCGATGAAACCGTCCACTACTTCGTCGACACGGATGTCGCCGGCTTCGACACGCTCGAGCAGGGCCAGCACTTCGGAGATGGTGCCCGGGCAGGCCGAGATCGCCTCGATCATGTGCTTGAGGCCGTCTTCGATGCGCTTGGCGATTTCGATCTCGCCTTCGCGCGTCAAGAGTTCGACCGAGCCCATTTCACGCATGTACATGCGCACCGGGTCGGTGGTGCGACCGAACTCGGAGTCGACCGAGGACAGCGCCGCTTCCGCTTCTTCCACCGCGTCTTCGTCGGCAACCGCCGGCGTGGCGTCGGACATCAGCAGCGTATCGGCATCCGGCGCCTCGTCGTAGACCTGAATGCCCAGACCGGTGATCATCGTGACGATGTTCTCGATCTGTTCGGTATCCGACACGTCTTCCGGAAGATGGTCGTTGATCTCGGCGTAGGTAAGGTAGCCGCGCTCCTTGCCCAGCGCGATCAGCAAACGCAGGCGTTTGCGCTGATCCTCAAGACTCATCGATTCCTGCTCGTTGTCTTGCATATCTTTCTGATTTTCGGGAGAGGCCGCCATTTCGCTTCCTGCTTGAAAAAAGCCGAAAAAAAACAGTTAAGTTTACCATAACCCCGTGACGAGCCCCAGCACCACTAGCCTTGCCGGGTCAGCAAGGCGCGCAGCAACTGGGTTTCCTCAGGTGTTAGACCTTCATTCCTTGACTTTTGTTTTAGCCTTTCCAGTTCGGCTTCACGCAACAATTTAAGCAGTTTGACGTTGCCGTCCTGAAACTGCTGACGTGCCTCCTCGCCGGTGTCGGCAAACTCGTCGGGGTCTTGCATAGCCTGCTGCAATACGCTGTCCACCAGCCCTTCGAAAGGGGTGCCGCGAATGCTTTCCACCAGCCGGGCCGTATTGGGCTCCTGCGGCATCTCGTGCACTCGTTCGGCCAACATGGCAAAACAGGCCAATTCGTCGGACAGCGCCACGCTGTCGGAGAGCGTCACATCCTCCGCCCAGCGCGGGTTCATCAGCAGCCACTTGATCTGCTTGCGCACGATCGGCGTGTTGATGTAGCGGTTCGACTCGTTGGGCAGACGGTATTCGCGCCTGCCCTTGCGCTCCGGCTTTTTCAGCCCCATCAGCATGTCGAATTCGTCGACGTCCACGCCGGCCAGTTCGGCCAACCTTTTCTTGATGATGAGCGCCAGCGCCGGTGCGGCAATCTGGTTCAGGAGCGGCATGGCCTGACGGATCAGGTCGGCCTTGCCCTCCGGGGTATTCATGTCGGCGCGCCCGGTCAGCTCACGGGTGAGATAGACCGACAGCGGCAGACTTTGCTGCTCCAGGCATTCCTCGAACGCCTCGCGACCAAACTCGCGGATGTAGCTGTCCGGGTCGTGCTCCTGCGGCAGAAACAAGAAGTTCAGCGCCTTGCCGTCGACCAGCTGCGGCAGGCTGTTTTCCAGCGCACGCCACGCCGCCTTCTGCCCGGCCTTGTCGCCGTCGAAGCAGAAGTACACCTGGTCGGCATGGCGCAGCAGTTTCCGCACGTGCTCGCCAGTGGTGGCGGTGCCGAGCGTCGCCACCGCGTATTCGACGCCGTACTGAGCCAGCGCCACCACGTCCATATAGCCTTCGACCACCAGAACGCGGTTTTTCTCCCGGATCGCCTGGCGCGCCTCGTACAGGCCATACAGCTCGCGCCCCTTCTCGAACAGCGGCGTCTCCGGCGAGTTGAGGTATTTCGGCTCGCCCTTGCCCAGCACCCGCCCGCCGAAACCGATGATGCCGCCCCGCTGGTTGCGGATCGGGAACATCACGCGGTCGCGGAAGCGGTCGTAGCGCTTGCCCTCGTCGCCCGCGATCACCAGCCCGCTCTCCACCAGTTTCTCGTCCTGGTAGTCAGTGAAAATCGCCTGCAGGTTCTGCCACTCGCCCGGCGCGTAGCCGAGGCCGAAGCGCGCGGCGATCTCGCCGGTCAGGCCCCGCCCCTTGAAGTAGCCGATCGCGGCGGGCGAGGACTTGAGCTGCTGCTTGTAGTACGCCGCCGCGCGCTGCAACAGGTCTTCCAGCGTCACCTTGCGCTCGCGCGCCTCGCGGCTGGCCTGCGGGTTGGCCGAACGCTCCGCCGGCACCGGCATGCCGAGCCCTTCGGCCAACAGCCGGATGGCATCGACGAAGCTCAGTCCCTGGTACTCCATGACGAAGCCGATGGCCGAGCCGTGGGCGCCGCAGCCGAAGCAGTGATAGAACTGCTTGCTCGGGCTAACGGTGAACGAAGGGCTTTTTTCCTTGTGGAAGGGGCAGCAGGCGAGGAAGTTCTGGCCGGCCTTCTTGAGCGGGACGTAACGATCCACCACGTCGACGATGTCGACGCGGGACAGCAGCTGATCGATGAAATCCTGCGGAATCAACGACAGGTTCTCGCGTCAGCCAGGCAGCACCACCGAACAGCTTGCGAACAGAGCACGCGTGCGGGCACCTCAGCCGGCCAGCTTGGCTTTGATGCGGGCGGAGACCACGGCCATGTCGGCACGGCCGGCCATCTGCGGGCGCAACAGCCCCATGACCTTGCCCATGTCCTGCATCGAGGCGGCACCGCTCTGCACCACGGCGGTGTCGATCAGCGCATCGATTTCGGCTTCGGTGAGCGGCTGCGGCAGGTAGCCAGTCAGCACGTCCATTTCCGCCTTTTCCTTGTCCGCCAGGTCCTGGCGGCCCGCAGCCTCGTACTGGGTGACCGAATCACGGCGCTGCTTGAGCATCTTGTCGACCACAGCAATGATGCCGGCATCGTCGAGTTCGACGCGCTCGTCCACTTCCTTCTGCTTGATCGCCGCCATCAGCAGGCGGATGGTGCCGAGACGCTCGGCGTCCTTGGCCTTCATGGCCGTTTTCATGTCGTCACTGATGCGCAGTTTGAGGCTCATGTCTTGCTCGCGGAAAAAGACGAAACCATCGGCATGGCAGATGGTGGGAATTCGTGAAGTACAAATGGCAAAACCGCAGGCGTTGCCTGCGGTCCTGCATTCTTGCCGTGCTACGAAGCGATTAGTACAGCTTCGGCGGCAGCATCTGGCTGCGCAGACGCTTGTAGTGACGCTTCACGGCAGCGGCTTGCTTGCGCTTGCGCTCGGCAGTCGGCTTCTCGTAGAACTCGCGGGCGCGCAGTTCGGTCAGCAGACCGGTTTTTTCTACAGCGCGCTTGAAGCGGCGCATGGCGACTTCGAACGGCTCGTTCTCTTTGACGCGGATATTCGGCATTACTTTAGTGTCCTTAAATTCTGGAAGCTAAATGCTTGAAGAAAACAAATATTTTAACAACGTTCAGGGTTTTGTAAAAGCCTGACGCGACTCAAGCAAGTGTTTTGTGCGCTTTACGCATCACTACTTGCGAGCGGAAATCACCCCCTCACTCGGAGAACTTGGTGTTGCACTATAAAAACGCTTGGGCATGCGACCCGCGCGATACGCGGCACGCCCCGCTTCCACGGCCAACTTCATGGCCCGGGCCATCAGCACCGGGTCATCCGCCGCGGCAATGGCGGTATTCATCAGGATGCCATCGCAGCCCAGTTCCATGGCGATGGCGGCATCCGAGGCCGTTCCGACGCCGGCATCGACCAGCACCGGCACCTTGGCCTCTTCGATAATCAGTTTCAGGTTCCACGGGTTCAGGATGCCCATGCCGGAGCCGATCAGGCTCGCCAGCGGCATGATGGCACAGCAGCCGATATCGGCCAGCTCGCGCGCCACGATGGGGTCATCCGAAGTGTAGACCATCACGTCGAAACCTTCCTTGACCAGCACTTCGGCGGCCTTGAGCGTCTCGCGCACGTTGGGGAACAGCGTGTGCGGATCACCCAGCACCTCGAGCTTGACCAGGCGATGGTCGTCCAGCAGTTCACGCGCCAGGCGCAAAGTGCGCACGGCGTCGTCGGCGGAATAGCAACCCGCCGTATTGGGCAGCAGTGTATACCGGTTTTTCGGCAGAAAGTCGAGCAAATTCGGCTCGTCGGCGTTCTGGCCGAGGTTGACACGGCGAATCGCCACGGTGACGATTTCGGCGCCAGAGGCGTCCAGCGCCTCGGCGGTCTGGGCAAAATCACGGTATTTGCCGGTGCCCACCAACAGGCGCGACGCATAGGCCTTACCGGCGATGACAAGCTGATCCTGCGACATCATTCCCTCGTACCTTCTTCAACCGCCGCCAACGGCGACGACAATTTCCAGTTCGTCCCCATCGGACAAACGCTCTTCCCCATGGCGGCTGCGCGGCACGATCTCGCCGTTCTTCTCGATGGCGACGCGCTTGCCGGCCAGTTCCAGTACGGCGATCAGATCGGCCAGCGTGGCAACACCGTCCAGCACCTGCTCCTCGCCGTTGACACGAATCTTCATGCGGGATTATCTCCGTTCCGCCTGCTGTACCACGTCGATCTGCTGCACCTCGTTCAGCACCTTGCCGAGGTGGGCCAGGCTCTCGACCTGCAGGCGGAAATGAATGTGGATGAAACCGTCGCCAACGTGGGTATCCTGGGTGTCGACGCTCTCGATGTTGGCCGAAGCCTGCGAAATCGCGGTGGCGATCTCCGCCAGCGCCCCGCGCTCGTTGCGCGCCAGGATGCTGATGTTGACGCCGAACATGCGCTCCTTCGTGCTATCCCAGGTGACGTCGAGCAGCTTGTCGTGATCAACGCGCTTGGTATTGGGGCACACCACACGGTGCACCAGCAGCCCCTGCCCCTTGGTGATCACCCCTAGGATGTCATCACCCGGGATGGGGTGGCAGCAGGTGGCCAGCTGCACCGCGCCGCCCTCGTTGCCGCGGATGGTGACCGGCCCGATATGCACGTTCTCGCCGGTGCGCTCCCCGGCCAGCTCGGCCAGGCGGCGCGCCACCACGATCGGCAGCAGTTTGCCGACGCCGATGTCGGCCAGCACATCGTCGAACGGCTGGTCCTTCTCGCCATACTGCGTGAGGTAAGCGGCATGCAGCGCGTCGTCCAGCGTCAGCGGCGTGGAGGCCAGCGCGCTGACCGCCTGCTTGAGCAGGCGTTCGCCCAACTGGGCGGCCTCCTCGTGCTGCAGGCTCTTCAGGTAATTGCGGATGCAGGAGCGGGCGCGGCCGCTCTGCACGAAGCTCAGCCACGACGGGTTGGGCTTGGACTGGGTGGAGGTGATGACCTCCACCGTGTCGCCGTTGCGCAGCACGGTGCGCAGCGGCATCAGCGAATGATTGACGCGCGCCGCGATGCAGCGGTGGCCGATATCGGTGTGCACGGCGTAGGCGAAGTCCACCGGCGTCGAACCCTGCGGCAGCACGATGATCTTGCCTTTGGGCGTGAAGACGTAGACCTCGTCGGGGAAGAGGTCGATCTTGATGTGCTCGAAGAACTCGACGGCGTCGTCGCTCTCGGCCTGGATGTCGAGAATGCTCTGCAGCCACTGGTGCGTGCGCTGATGGGCGGCGTCGAGCGAGGCGTCGCCGCTCTTGTACATCCAGTGCGAGGCCACGCCGGCCTCGGCCACGCTGTTCATCTCGCGGGTGCGAATCTGCATTTCCACCGGCGTCCCGTACGGGCCGAACAGCGTGGTGTGCAGACTCTGGTAGCCGTTCCCCTTGGGGATGGCAATGTAATCCTTGAACTTGCCGGGAATGGGCTTGTACAGGCTGTGCAGCGCGCCCAGCGCCAGGTAGCAGCTGGGCACATCGTTGACGATCACGCGGAAGCCATAGATATCCAGCACTTCCGAAAACGACAGGTGCTTTTCCTGCATCTTCTTGTAGATGCTGAACAGGTTCTTCTCGCGGCCCTTGATCGTCGCCTCGATATTGCACTCGACCAGCTTCTGGCTCACCGAGTGCAGAATCTTGCTCACCACCTCGCGCCGGTTGCCGCGCGCGGCGCGCACCGCCTTCGACAACACGTGATAGCGATGCGGATGCAGGTGCTTGAACGCCAGGTCTTGCAACTCGCGGTAGACCTTGTTCAAGCCGATGCGGTTGGCGATCGGGGCATAGATTTCCAGCGTTTCCAGCGCGATGCGCTGGCGCTTGTCCTCGCGCATCGCGTCCAGCGTGCGCATATTGTGCAAGCGGTCGGCCAGCTTGACGATGATGACGCGGATATCGCGCGCCATCGCCAGCACCATCTTGCGGAAATTCTCGGCCTGGGCCGTTTCCTTGGTCTGGTATTCCAGCCGCTCCAGCTTGGAGAGGCCGTCGACCAGGTCGGCGATGGTGCGGCCGAACTTCTCCACCAGCGTCGGCTTGGTGACGCCGGTGTCTTCCAGCACGTCGTGCAGCAATGCCGCCGCCAGGCCCTGCACATCCAGCCGCCACTCGGTGAGCATGGTGGCGACCGCCAGCGGATGGGTGATGTAGGGCTCGCCGCTCTTGCGCGTCTGCCCCTCGTGCGCCGCGCGGCTGAGCTCGAAGGCCTGCCGCAGCAGCTGCACGTCCTCCGGTCTCAGGTAACGGGCGGCGGCCTCGAGAAAGGCTGCCGCGTCGGCGTCGATCATCGCCTCATAGTCGATGATCGCGGAGAGGTCTGCGCTCATGGAGCCTTCCATCGGACGCCGGCTCAGCCCTTGTTGCGATGCAGGATTTCGGTGCCGACGTGGCCGGCGGAAATTTCACGCAGCGCCACCACGGTCGGCTTGTCGCGGCCGGCCTCGACGAAGGGGGCGGAACCCGACGCCACCTGACGGGCGCGGTAGGCCGCGGCCAGGGTCAGGTCGAAACGGTTCTGGATACGATCCAGGCAATCATCAACGGTAATGCGGGCCATAATGTCCTCGGCTAATCAATCGTCTTCAAGACTATATAGTGTTTCGGGCACGGGACCAACGGGGTCAGCCCTGGCTGCCCATGCGGCTCAGTGCGTCGCGGTAGCGCAGCATCTGCTTGGTGCCGTGCAGCCGCTCGGCACGGATGATGCTTATCAGATCCTGCTTGGCGCGTTCGATATCGTCGTTGACGACGATATAGTCGTACAGCGCCGCGCGGTCCACTTCGGAGCGCGCCTCGGCCAGACGGCGCTGGATGACCTCCTCGCTGTCGGTGGCGCGGCCGCGCAGGCGGCGCTCCAGCTCGTTGATCGAGGGCGGCGCGATGAAGATGGTGATCACCCCGTCGAACAGGCGGCGCACCTGCTCGGCGCCCTGCCAGTCGATCTCGAGCAGGATGTCGCGACCTTCGGCCAACTTCTCGCGCAGCCAGGCGGCGCTGGTGCCGTAGTAGTTGCCGTACACCTCGGCATACTCGAGGAAATCACCGGCCTCGATCATGGCAAGAAACTGCTCCCTGCCGACGAAATGGTAGTGCGTCCCCTCCACCTCGCCTTCGCGCGGCGCGCGCGTGGTGTAGGAAACGGACAGCTGCACCGCCGGGTCGACCGCCAGCAAGGCCGACACCAGCGTGGTCTTGCCGGCACCCGAAGGGGCAATAACGATGTAAATGTTACCGCTGGGCTGAACCATGTAAGCGTACATCCTGCGCCAAAAGATAATTTTTCAGGATACCACAAGCACTTCAAGCGGTTAAGACGTTCACCAAGCGGCCTAGTCCTGGCGAAGGACTAGCCAGTCCCCTGCCACTATTGCAAAATGCGCAGCTTAATCAAACCAATATGCCATTTTCGAGGGGTTTTCCATGTCACTGCTGGATAGCTTTTTCAAACTCAAGGAACACGGCACCTCGGTCAGAACCGAGGTCATCGCCGGCGTCACCACCTTCCTGACCATGGCCTACATCATCCTGGTCAACCCGCTGATCCTGTCGGGCACCGGCATGAACCTGGACGCCGTGTTCGTTGCCACCTGCCTCGCCGCCGCGCTGGGCACCGGCATCATGGCGCTGGTCGCCAACTACCCGATCGCGCTGGCGCCGGGCATGGGGCTCAACGCCTACTTCACCTTCACCGTGGTGGGCGGCATGGGCGTGCCGTGGCAGGCCGCGCTGGGCGCGGTATTCATCTCCGGCGTGGTGTTCCTGGCGGTGAGCCTGTTCAAGGTACGCGAAGCCATCGTCAACGCCATCCCGCGCTCGCTGAAATTCGCCATTTCCGCCGGCGTCGGCATGTTCCTCGCGATCATCGCGCTGAAGAATGCCGGCGTCATCAAGGCCCACCCGGCCACCTACCTGACCCTGGGCGACATCCATAGCCCGACCACGCTGCTCGCCATCCTGGGCTTCTTCGTCATCGTGGCGCTGGAGTACCGTAAGGTGCCGGGCTCGATCATCCTGGGCATCCTGGCGGTGACCGCGCTGTCGATCACGTTTGGCCTGTCCAAATTCAACGGCGTCGCCGCCGCCGTGCCCAGCATGGCGCCGACCTTCATGCAGATGGACCTGCACGGCGCGCTCAACGCCGGCCTGCTCGGGGTGATCTTCGTATTCTTCTTCGTCGACCTGTTCGACACCACCGGCACGCTGATCGGGGTGTCGCACCGCGCCGGCCTCCTTGACCAGGACGGCAAGCTGCCGCGCCTGAAGCGCGCCCTGCTGGCCGACTCGATCGCCATCACCGCCGGTGCGGTGATGGGCACCTCGTCCACCACGGCCTATATCGAGAGTGCGGCGGGCACCGCCGTCGGCGGCCGTACCGGGCTGACCTCGCTGGTGGTCGCCATCCTGTTCCTGGCGTGTCTGTGGCTGTCGCCGCTCGCCAAGACCGTGCCGGCCTACGCCACCGCGCCGGCACTGTGCTACGTTGCCGTGCTGATGTGCCGTGGCCTGGCCGAAATCGAGTGGGACGACCTCACCGAATCGGCGCCGGCCGTCATGACCGCGCTGGCAATGCCGTTCACCTTCTCCATCGCTGACGGTATCGCCTTCGGCTTCATCAGCTACGCCGCCCTCAAGCTCTTGAGCGGTCGCTTCGCCGAGCTCAAGCCGGCGGTGCTGGTGATCGCGGCACTGTGGGTCTTCAAACTGGCCTTCTTCGCCTGAGGAGCAATGGGCGTATGGAAAACCTGAGCAGCCTCGATTTCTCCGGCTACTTGAAGAATCGGATTCGCACCGTACCGGACTGGCCGCAGCAGGGCGTCATGTTTCGCGACATCACGCCGCTGCTGCAGAACCCCAAGACCTTCCGCATGCTGATCGACATCTTCGTCTATCGCTACATGGAGGAGAAGGTCGACCTGATCGCGGGCCTGGACGCACGTGGCTTCATCATCGGCTCGGTGCTGGCCTACGAACTCAACGTCGGCTTCGTCCCAATCCGCAAGAAGGGCAAGCTACCGTTCAAGACCGTGTCGGAGGAGTATGAGCTGGAATACGGCAACGCCACGGTGGAAATGCACACCGACGCCTGCAAACCCGGAGACCGGGTGGTGCTGATCGACGACCTGGTCGCCACCGGCGGCACCATGCTGGCCGGAGCCAAGCTGCTGAAAAAACTCGGAGCCGAAGTGCTGGAGGCGGCGGCCATCATCGACCTGCCGGAACTGGGTGGCAGCCAGCTGGTGCGCGATAGCGGACTGGAGCTGTTTACCGTGTGCTCCTACGACGGTCACTGAGGGCGGAACACACTACTGGAAACGCAAACGGGCCTCACGGCCCGTTTTTATTGGTTCTGCAGGCGCACAAAAAAAGAGGATACGGCGAGTCACCGTATCCGTCCAAGCACACACACATAAACCCAAGGAAGTAACGCAGAAAGCGCTCGCCCGCTCAGTGCTTGCGCGACTCGTTCTTCACATTGCGGATGAACAGCGTCACGCAAACGCCCACGACAAGGCTGGCGACCACGATGGTGATCAGGCTCAAGAGCCCGACGTCGTCGGATAACAGTTGTTTCCAGAGTTCCATTTTGCCCTCCTGTGGCGGCTGAGCTCGCCTTGATGACTTTGACTGCCAACCATCATACCCATGACAGAATGTCGGGAATTGACGTAGGTCAAAGGCATGTTTTTCTGTACCTGGCGGGCACAAAGGGCGAAAAAAATGGCCCCGGATCAATTCCGGGGCCATGCCTTTTGTCACTGCTCGACAGCGTTTTACTTGCTGGCGCTCATGTCCTTGGAGAGGAAGAAGGCATCCGAGAAGAACTCATCCTCAGGCAGCCCGAGCTCGCGGGTAAAGCTGCGGTGCGCTGCCTCCACCATGACAGGGGCGCCGCAGGCGTATACCTGATGGCCGGAAAGATCGTCGAAATCGTCCAGCACCGCCTGGTGAACGAAGCCGGTGCGGCCGGTCCAATTATCCTCGGGCAACGCCTCGGACAGCACCGGAATGTAGGTGAAGTTGGCGTTGGACGCCTGCCACTGTTCCGCCAAGTCGGCCATGTACAGGTCAGCCTTGGTGCGCGCCCCCCAGTAGAACACCATGGGACGGGTAATGCCGCTGTGCAGAGCATGCTCGACGATGCCCTTGATCGGAGCAAAGCCGGTGCCGCTGGCCACGAACACGATGGGTTTGTCCGAATCCTCGCGCAGGAAGAAAGTGCCCAGCGGTCCCTTGAAGCGCATGATCTCGCGCTCTTTCATCTGGGTGAACACGTACTCGGAAAACGAGCCGCCGGGCTGGTGACGGATGTGCAGCTCGAGGAAAGCATCGTCGTGCGGCGCGTTGGCGATCGAGAAGCTGCGCTTCTTGCCATCCTTCATCAGGATGTCGATGTATTGGCCGGCGTGGAACTGCAAGCGCTCTGAAACCGGCAGCTTCAGCTTCAGCACCGCGACGTCGTGCAGCTTCTCGATTTTCTCGACGCGGCACGGCAGGGTCTTGACCGGAATGTCGCCGATGCCGGTGACTTCGCGCACCTCGATGGTCAGGTCGCCTTGCGGCTTGGCGCAGCAGAACAGGGCGTAGCCTTGCACCCGCTCCTGCTCCGGCAGGGCCTTCTCCTGGTAGCCATCCTGGCACACCTCGCCTTCCAGCACCTTGCCCTTACAGGCGCCACAGGCGCCATCGCGGCAGCCGTACGGCAGGCCGACACCCTGACGCAGGGCCGCCTCGAGAATGGTTTCGTGGTCGTCGACCTGGAAGGTGTGTCCACTCGGGAGCACTTTGACTTGAGCAGTCATCTCGTTACTCTACCTTAAGCTCGCTAAAATGCGGTGTATGCGTACTCTATTGATTGCAGGCTTCGGCGACGTGGCGCGCCGGGCCGTTCCTTTCCTGGCGCCGAGCTGGCGGCTGCTGGCGCTGGTGCGCCGGCCGAAACAGATAGCCGAAGCCCGCAGCCTGGGCGTCCTGCCGGTGCTAGCCGACCTCGATGACAAACGGAGCCTGACACGTCTGGCCGGACTGGCCGACGCCCTGCTCTATACCGCCCCGCCGCCGGAACGCGGTGAAAGCGACCCGCGCCTCGGCAAGTTGCTGTGCGCGCTGGCAAAGGGGAAAAGTCTACCACAGCGGATAGCCTATATCAGCACCAGCGGGGTCTACGGCGATGCCGGCGGTGCCTGGCTGGACGAAACCGCCCCCCTACGTCCACAAAGCGCGCGCGCCAAGCGGCGCGTCGACGCCGAACGCCGCCTGCGCGCCTTCGCCCGGACTCATGGCACCACCGTGACGATCCTGCGCGCTCCAGGCATCTACGCCGCCGAGCGCCTGCCAACGACACGGCTAATCAACGGCACGCCGCTGATCGCGGCGGACGAAGACAGCTACGGCAACCACATCCACGCCGACGACCTGGCACGGATTTGTGTTGCCGCACTGCGTCGCGAGGATGGTATCCGAGTCTACAACGCCTGCGACGCCGAACCGTTGATGGTGGGCGAATGGTATGACCGCCTGGCGGACGCGCTGGGCATGCCGCACGCCCCCCGCCTACCCCGGGTCGAAGTGCAGGCCGCCGTCTCCCCTGCCCTATGGTCGTTCCTGGCCGAGTCGCGGCGGCTGGATAACGGCCGATTGCGGCGGGAATTGGGCATCCGCTTGCGCTACCCGACTGTGGCTAGCTTTCTCGCCACCCTGCCTGGCCCGACAACGTGATGTCGGTTCCGGTCGCGCCAGGATCACGGTGACCGGCATCACTCACGCCAGGAAGGGAATGTCTCGCCACCTCGCGCCAGATTCGGTAACATCGCGCTTTTTTTGACTTTTCCAACGAAGACCGCCATGGAAAACCCGGCTTTTCAGCGACACATCAAGAGCTTCGTGCTACGTCAGGGCCACCTGACGCCGTCCCAGAAGCGCGCCATGGACGAAGGCATGCCGCGCTGGGGTATCGAGTACCGCCCGGAGACCCTCGACCTCGAGCAGGCATTCGGCCGTCAGGCACCGAAAATCCTGGAAATCGGCTTCGGCATGGGTACCGCCACGGCGGAAATCGCCGCCAACAATCCGCAACAGGACTACCTGGGCGTCGAAGTGCATTCGCCGGGCGTGGGCAACCTGCTCAAGCTGATTGCCGAGCAGGATATTTCCAACCTGCGCCTGATCCGCCATGACGCCGTCGAGGTCATCGACCACATGCTGGCCGACGCCTCGCTCGACGGCATTCACATTTTCTTCCCGGACCCATGGCACAAAAAACGCCACAACAAGCGCCGGCTGATCCAGAGCCCGCTGGTGGCGAAGCTGGTGAAGAAACTGAAGCCGGGTGGCTACCTGCACGCCGCCACCGACTGGGAAGATTATGCGATCCAGATCCTGGAGGTGTTTTCGGCCAACCCCGAGCTCGCCAACAGCGCCGACGGCTACGCCCCGCGCCCGGACTACCGCCCGCTCACCAAGTTCGAGCAGCGCGGCATCCGCCTCGGCCACGGGGTGTGGGACATCATCTTCCGGCGCAACTGAGCCGGTGATCCCGATGCCTAGGCCCGCTCGACGGCAGGCCTGGGCGCGTGTCTCAGCCGCCCAACAAACGATCGATATCGTCAAGCAACTCGTGCGGCTGCACCGCCGGCTCATAGCGTTTGACCAGCCGCCCCCTGCCGTCGACCAGGAACTTGGTGAAGTTCCATTTCACCGGCTGGGGATGATCGGTGTCGGCGCGAGTCAGCCAACGCCACAAGGGATGTGCCTCGTCGCCGTTGACAGCGACCTTGGCGTAAAGCGGAAACGTCACCCCGAAACGACTCTGGCAGAACGCAGCAATGCTGTCCTCGGCTCCCGGCTCCTGCCCGCCGAACTGGTTGCAGGGAAAGCCGAGCACCGCGAACTCCTCGCCGGCGAAGTACACCGCCAGCTCCTGCAAGCCTGTGTATTGCGGCGTGAAGCCACATTCGCTGGCGGTATTGACCACCAGTACCACCATGCCGGCGTAGCGCGACAGGGATTCGGGACTGCCGTCGATACGGCAGGCGGAAAAGTCATGGAGCGTGGTCATGGTGGGTCTCCGTCTCGTATAATCGGCACTGCTACAGCACAGGAGCCGCCGCGCGCAGCATCCTCCGTTTTTCTCCTCAGGTAGATCGCCATGTTCAATCCCAGCCGCCAGGATGCACGCCGTTTCTTTTTCGACACCTGGGCCAAACACCAGCGCAACGAGCCGCTGACCGATCTGGAAAAAATCACGCTGACCATCCTGCTGGAGCATCCGGAATACCATGCCATCGTCGGCCAGCCCGAGCGCTACCTGGAACAGGAATGGACGCCGGACATGGGAGAATCCAACCCCTTCCTGCACCTGAGCCTGCACATGGCGATCGAGGAGCAACGTTCCATCGACCAACCCTTCGGCATCCGCTCGCTCTACGCCCAGCTCGCCTTGCGTCTGGGCGACGAGCATGCCGCCCAGCACCAGATGATGGAATGTCTTGGCGAAATGATCTGGCACGCCCAACGCTATGGCGGTGGCCCGGACGTCAATCGCTACATTTCCTGCGTGCGCGGCCGGCTGGGCATGGGCGAAGAAGAAACTCCACGCATCAACCCCAACGATGTCGGCGACTGACAAGGCGCTTCCGGTTCTTTAGGTGATAGCCCAAGTTGGCGACTGCCACAAACCCGGAAATGACAAGCGAGGCAAATCGATGCCAAGCCTGCCCAACGCACCCCTAACCACGCGCCAAAACAAAAAAGCACCCGTGCATAGCACGGGTGCCTATCCCTCGTTTTATTCGCCTTAGACGATGCGACGCAGCCTGCGCCCCTCGATGAAGGCTTCGATATTTTCGACCAGTTGCCCGGCCAGCCGGCTCATCGCCTCGTGGCTGGCCCAGCCAACGTGCGGGGTAACGATCAGATGCGGCAGCCGCGCCTTGAGCAGTGGATTCCCCTCGCTCGGCGGCTCGACCGTCAACACATCGAACCCGGCCCCACCCAACTGACCATACTTGAGCGCCGCCACCAGCGCCTCCTCGTCGACCAGCCCGCCACGTGCGGTATTGATCAGCACGGCTCCCGGTTTCATACGCTGCAGTTCCTCAGCGCCGATCATATTGCGGGTTTGCTCGGTCAACAGGCAATGCAGCGACAGCACGTCCGAGCTGGTCAGCAGGGTATCGAAATCGACGTAGCCCTCGCGTACGCTGGCCGCCCCCTTGCGCTCTCCGAACAGCACGGTCATGCCGAAGGCACGTGCACGCGACGCCAGCGCCTGACCGATGCCACCAGAGCCAATGATGCCCAGCGTGGCGCCCTGCAGGTCGCGAATCGGCGCGCCGAAATGGCAGAACTGCGGCGCGTTCTGCCACACGCCAGCTGCCACGTCGCGCTGGTAGGCCGGCAGGTTGCGGAACAACGCCAGCATCATCATGAAGGCGTGCTCGGCCACCGTATCGTCGCCGTAATGCTGGATGTTCGCCACGGCCACGCCGCGTTCGCGGCAAGCCTCGAGGTCGATATGGTTCACCCCGGTCGCCGCCACCGCCAGCAGCTTCAGCGCCGGCAGGGCCTCAAGTGTGGCACGGTTGAACGGCACCTTGTTGGTGATGACGATCTCGGCCCCTTCGACATGACGGACGATCTGCTCTCGCGCGGTGGCCGGGAATTCACGGTAATGATGGGGGAAGGCAAAAACAGGAACCGGGACAGGCAAGCTGTCCCGGTCCAGAAACACGATGGAATGGGTCATGTAGTCGTCGTCAGCGCTCAAAGGTGATCAAATCGCGGTAGGCATGCCAGGTGGCCAAGCCGATCACCGGCATGATCACGATCAGGCCGACGAAGTAGGTGACAAAGCCCACCACGGTGAGGGCAACAATCATAGCCGCCCACACCAGCATCGTCAGCAGGTTCTTGTACACCGCCTGCAGGCTGGCCACCATGGCCGTGACGGTATCCACCTCCTTGTCGAGCAACATCGGCAACGATACCGCGCTGACCGCGAACACCAGTGCCGCGAAGAAGAATCCGATGCCAAAATACGCGACCAGGAAGCCCACGTTCTCGGGCTTGAAGGCGTTGGTCACCACCATGTTCAGCGTTGGCAGGGTTGCCGTGTCGTAGAACAGCGCAAACATCAACAGCGACATGCGGAACCAGCCGAACACCAGCACCGCCAGCAGCACAGCGTACAGTGCAAAGCTGTGCATGTTGACCCGCCAAGCCATCATGCTGTGGACCAGTGTGACGCGACCACGGCCATCGAATGCCTCCATCTGCTTGGCGATGTCGTAAAGACCGATCGCAAGGAACGGCCCGGCCAGCAGAAAGATGGTGGATAAGGTGATGACGATCTCCGGCGCCTGCTCGAAGTAAGTCGTCAGCAGATACCCCATCAATACGAAGACGGCGCCGTAGAACAGCGAGTCGGCCGGAGCCCGCTGCAAATCCTTGAAGCCCTGACGCAGCCATTTGGCCGGGTACGACACGTTGACATGCTTGACGACCGGGTGCTCGTTTGACGGATGGTGTGCGATATCCATGATGTATCCCCTTTGCAGCAAGTGTGTGTGTGGCGGACAAACCCGGCATTAGTTTTTTTATAAGCCATAACCACGGAAACACAACCCGGGAGGGACCGCCAACGGGACGACGCCGCCGGACGGCGCTGCTACAATGAATAGCTTGGATGACTCTAACGAAAGGACTGGGCTGATGGCGTCCGAACTGATCATTGAAGAACTGCAACTGGGCGACGGTGCCGAAGCCACCGTCGGCCAGGAAGTCACCGTGCACTACACCGGCTGGCTCACCGACGGCACCAAGTTCGACTCGAGCAAGGACCGGTTCCAGCCGTTTTCCTTCCCGCTGGGCGCAGGTTACGTAATCAAGGGCTGGGATCAAGGCGTAGCCGGCATGAAAGTCGGCGGCAAGCGCAAACTGACCATCCCGGCAGAGCTGGGCTACGGCGCACGCGGCGCCGGCGGGGTCATCCCGCCTAATGCCACATTGATCTTCGAAGTGGAACTGCTGCAGGTAGGCTGAATATCAACCACTGTTGCAACAAAAAAGGCCATCGCATGCGATGGCCTTTTTTGTTGCAACAGGGCGATTCATTTCTTGGGCGTCAACGGCGCAGGATGGCCGTTCTTTTTCTTGCGGTAACAAGCCATCGCCACTCCCGCCAGCAACAGCGCCACCACGATCAGAATCCCAGCCTGGCCGCGGTGCACCCAGGTCATCAGCCAGTCACGGTTGGCCGCCCCCAGATAGCCCAGATACACCCACACCGGCACCGAAATGAGCGCAGCAAAACCATCCATCAGCAAAAAACGCCAGTAGGGCACACGCCGGGTCATCCCGGCGGTGATAAAGATCGGCGAACGCAAACCAGGCAGAAAGCGCGCAACAAACAACACCCAGTTGCCGTACTTGTCAAATTTTTCCTGCACTGCGGCAAAACGCTCCTGGGTGAGGATGCGGGCAATCGGCTTGAAGCGCAGCACGCGATGGCCGTAGTGATGACCAAGCGCAAACATCAGGCCATCACCGAACAGCACACCGGCCATGCCCACGGCCACCATCCAGTCGACGTTGGCAAACCCCAAACCGGAGATGATGCCACCCGCCACCAGCGTGATGTCTTCCGGGATGGGCACGCCACAACCACAGGCCAACAACACCAGGAATACGGCGAGATAGCCATACCCGGTAAAGAAATCGAGAAGAATCTGCAGAATATCCATGTAGGCCCGTCTGTCCATCCCCCTGCGCCAGGCAGGGTTGGTGCCCCGTTTTCAGAGCGGGGACGTATCGTGGAGCATCATGATAACACAGCCCATCGTGGCAATTTCTTGATACCGAACAGCCTTCTCCATCGCTTCACGGAATCGCCCCCAGCGCCCTGAATAGCAAAAAACCCACGACCAGATAGCTGTGGGTTTTTGCAGGAAGTGGACCAAACAGGCTCAGCCAGCGGAACTTTCGATCACGGCCGCGATTTCCCGTGCCCACTTCTCCGACAAGGCATGATCGTCCGCCTCCACCATCACACGCACCACCGGTTCCGTGCCACTGGGGCGCAGGACAACCCGGCCGCGCCCTTGCAAGGCAGTCTCGGCCGCTGTCAACACGTCGACGGAGGCGGCTTTCCAGTCCTGCCCCTTGAGCCGCACATTGATCAGCGTCTGTGGGAACGGCTGCCAATCGCGGCAGACACTGGCCAGATCCTGCCCCAGCTCGGCCAACGCCGTCAGCACCTGGAGACAGGAAATGATGCCGTCACCGGTGTTATGTTTATCGAGGCACAGCACATGGCCGGAGGCCTCTCCCCCCACCAGCCAGCCATTGTTGTGCAGCATCTCGAGGACGTAGCGGTCGCCCACCTTGGCCCGACCGAACGGCACCGCCATCTTCTGCAAGGCCAGCTCCATCCCCATATTCGTCATCACGGTGCCGACCACACCGCCCTTCAGCTCCCCCTTGGCGGCACGCGCCTTGGCGATGACATAGATCAGCTGGTCGCCATCGTAGACCTGGCCCTTGCGGTCCACCATCATCAGCCGGTCGCCATCACCATCCAGTGCCACGCCGTAATCGGCCTCGTGCTGCAGCACCGCCGCCTGAAGGGTCTTGGTATAGGTGGCACCGACCTTGTCGTTGATGTTGTAGCCGGTCGGTTCGCCGCCAATCGTCACCACCTCCGCACCCAGTTCGTGGAACACCTTGGGCGCGATGTGATAGGTGGCACCATGGGCGCAATCGACCACCAGCTTCAAGCCCTTGAGATTGCGGTCGTTGGGAAAGGTGCTCTTGCAGAACTCGATGTAGCGCTCGGCCGCGCCATCGATGCGGCGCGCCCGCCCCAACTCGCGGGAAGGCCGGGTTTCCATCGGCTGCTCGAGCATTGCCTCGATTTCCAGCTCGATGGCATCATCCAGCTTCTTGCCTCCTTCGGCGAAGAACTTGATGCCGTTATCGTGATAGGGATTGTGCGAGGCCGAGATCATGACCCCTGCAGACAGGCGCAAGGCACGCGTCAGATAGGCGATACCCGGGGTCGGCAGCGGCCCGGTGAGCAGCACGTTGACCCCGGCGGCGGTCAAACCCGCCTGCAAGGCGGCTTCCAGCATATAGCCGGAAATTCGCGTGTCCTTGCCGATCAGCACGGTCGGATGCAAGTCGTTCTCGTGGTTGACCAACACCCGTCCAGCGGCGTAACCCAGTTTGAGCACGAATTCGGGGGTGATCGGAAATTGGCCGACTTCGCCACGGATGCCATCGGTACCAAAGTATTTGCGAGCCATATTATGTTATATCCCTGAAAAACGGCACGACATTGTACTGCCAGCCGACATGAGGTGTCAGTGATGAGCCCGTTCCAGCGCGGCCAGCAACTGCAGCGCCTGACGGGTAGCCTTGACGTCGTGCACCCGAACCACTTTGGCGCCGCGCCGCGCCGCTTCCAAGGCGGCCGCTACGCTTGCCCCCAGTCGCTCGGCCGGTACCTCTTCACCGGTCACCGCGCCGAGCATCGACTTGCGCGACATGCCGACCAGGAGTGGGACACCCGCCAGCTGTTCGACGTCGGCCAGACGTTGCAACAGCTGCAGGTTATGCTCCTGCGTCTTGCCAAAACCAAATCCAGGGTCGCCCAACAATCGCGCGTGCTCGATACCATGTTCCAGGCACAAGGCCACGCGCCGGCCAAGATAGGACCCGACTTCATCAACCACATCGCGATAGTGCGGATTGTGCTGCATGGAGTCCGGATTGCCTTGCTTGTGCATCAGGCAGATACCGGCCCGGCTCTCCGCCACCACGGCCAGCGCCCCCTCGTCCTCCAGAGCCGAAACGTCGTTGATCAGATCGACCACGCCGGCCACCAGCGCGGCACGCATCACCGAGGCGCGGCGAGTATCGAGCGACAGCGGTACATTCAATGAAGCCAAACGTTCGAGCACCGGCAACACCCGCCCCTCCTCCTCTTCCGGGCTGACGTAGGGGGCGCCGGGGCGGGTCGATTCACCGCCGATGTCGAGGATGTCCACCCCCTCCTCCAGAAGCCTCTCGGCTTGAGCCAGGGCAGTATCGAGCCGGTTGAAGCGGCCGCCGTCGGAAAAGGAATCGGGGGTAACGTTGAGAATGCCCATCAACAGCGGGCGATCCAACGCGAGCGTAAAGCGTCCGCACACGAAGTCGGTCATGGTATTGCCTGTAGAGAGGTCGCAAAAAAGGCGGCAGCACGATGCTGCCGCCTTGGGTAAGGATGAAATGGCTCAGTGTTCCTGCGCCGGGGTCGCACTAGGTTCCGGCGCCGTACCGGTCGGCTTGTCGCCGCCACCGCTACCTGCCGTGCTGCGGTCGGGACGCGGCGGACGCGGCGGACGACCAGCCATGATGTCGTCGATCTGCTCGGCATCGATGGTCTCCCACTCGAGCAGCGCCGCGGTCATCGCTTCGACCTTGTCGCGGTGCTCTTCGAGCAGGCGGCGCGCCAGCCCGTACTGTTCGTCGATGATGCGGCGGATTTCCGTGTCCACCTGCTGCATGGTCGCTTCCGACATGTTCTTGTGGGTCGTGACCGAGCGGCCGAGGAACACTTCGCCCTCGTTCTCGCCGTACACCATCGGTCCCAGCTTGTCGGACATGCCGTAGCGGGTCACCATGTCGCGCGCCATCTGGGTGGCACGTTCGAAGTCGTTCGAGGCACCGGTGGTCATCTGGTTCATGAACAGCTCTTCGGCGATACGGCCGCCGAACAGGATGGCGATACGGTCCATCAGGTAGCCGCGGTCGTAGGCGTAGCGGTCCTCTTCGGGCAACTGCATGGTCAAGCCCAGCGCGCGGCCACGCGGAATGATGGTGACCTTATGCACTGGATCGGACTTGGGCAGCAGCTTGGCGACCACGGCGTGGCCGGACTCGTGATAGGCGGTATTACGCTTCTCTTCTTCCGACATCACCATGGACTTGCGCTCGGCGCCCATCATGATTTTGTCCTTGGCGGCCTCGAAGTCGTCCATGTCGACCAGGCGCTTGTTGCGGCGCGCAGCGAACAGCGCCGCCTCGTTCACCAGGTTGGCGAGATCCGCGCCGGAGAAACCCGGCGTGCCGCGCGCGATGACCGATGCCTCAACATCGGCGGCAATCGGCACCTTGCGCATGTGCACCGAGAGAATCTGTTCGCGACCACGGATATCCGGCAGCGGCACTACCACCTGGCGGTCGAAACGGCCGGGACGCTGCAGCGCCGGGTCCAGCACGTCAGGGCGGTTGGTGGCGGCGATCACGATCACCGTGGTATTGGTTTCGAAGCCATCCATCTCGACCAGCAACTGGTTGAGTGTTTGCTCGCGCTCGTCGTTGCCACCGCCGAGACCGGCACCGCGCTGGCGACCGACCGCGTCGATTTCATCGATAAAGATGATGCATGGGGAATTTTTCTTGGCCTGCTCGAACATGTCGCGCACGCGTGCCGCACCGACACCGACGAACATTTCGACGAAGTCGGAACCGGAGATGCTGAAGAACGGCACCTTGGCTTCACCGGCAATGGCCTTGGCCAGCAGCGTTTTACCGGTACCCGGGCTGCCACACAGCAGGATGCCGCGCGGAATGCGGCCACCCAGGCTCTGGTAGCGCGAGGGATCGCGCAGGTAGTCGACGATCTCCTTGACCTCTTCCTTGGCTTCATCGCAGCCGGCGACGTCCTGGAAGGTCACCGTGTTGGTGTCCTGGTCGAGCATGCGCGCCTTGCTCTTGCCGAACGAGAACGCCCCGCCCTTGCCGCCACCCTGCATCTGGCGCATGAAGAAAATCCACACACCGATCAGGAGCAACATCGGGAACCAGCTGATGAACAGACTCATCAGCATGCTGGGCTCCTCTTCCGGCTTGGCCGAGAAGCGCACGTTGTTCTTGATCAGGTCATCGACCAGTTGCGGGTCGTAGGGAGCATAGGTCATGAAGGAGGAGCCGTCGGCTCGCTTGCCTTTCAGCCACTGCCCGCGCAACGGATGCCCCTCGATGCTCAACGACTGCACCTTGCCCGACTCGACATCGCTGATGAACTGCGAATACTCGATCTGGTTCTGGGTATCCTGACGCTTGTTGAACTGATTGAACACCGTCATCAGTACCAGACCGATGATCACCCAAATGGCGATGTTTTTGCCGATATTGTTCACTAGAGCGGACTCCTCTGTGCCCTGACTTAGCTGGTTGCCCGTATTGATACGGATTGTAACCCCCGTAGGGGTGGATGTCAGCGACGACCTTTGCCCAACAGGTAAATTTCCGTGGAGCGGTCACGCGAAGCCTTGGGCTTGCGGCTGACCACCTCGTCGAACAGTTCCCGCATGGACTTGAGGTAAGGCTGGAAGTCGCTACCCTGAAAAACTTTGACGAGAAAGCTCCCGCCCGGTTTCAGATGGTCGCGGACAAATTCCAGCGCCAGCTCGCACAAGTGAAAACTGCGCGCCTGATCAATGGCGCTCATACCTGAGATATTGGGGGCCATGTCGGATATTACAAGATCAAGTTCGCGCCCACCGAGCAACGCGACGAACTGGTCGAGGACTTCCTGCTCGCGAAAATCGCCCTGAATGAACTCCACGTCAGCAATCGGGTTCATCGGCAGGATGTCGAGCGCATACACTTTACCCTTGTCGCCGACCAGCCGCGCCGCCACCTGCGACCAGCTGCCCGGTGCCGAGCCCAGGTCGGCGAGCACCGTGCCGGGGCGGATCAGCTTGTCCTTGTCGTTGATTTCCAAGAGCTTGTACGCGGCACGGGCACGGTAGCCGTCCTTTTGCGCCATGTGCACGTAGTGGTCGTGCACATGCTCGCGCAGCCAGTCGTTGCTGGATTTACTTCTAGCCATTGATGTCCTGCTCAGTCGTCTTGAAAACAGCCCCACCCCGCTCGTGTTGGCGGGAGGCCGTGCAGCCAGGCTGCCATTTTTTAAAGGTACTCCAGGCGGCGCCACTCGCAAAGTCCGTGCCGGCCCCGGCTGGCAGGCTGGAGAACCACCACCGCCGAATGCGGGCGAGCCACCGGGGTCATGTCATAGCCATTGCCGCCAGGACGGAATGGCGCATGTCTCTGTTTTCAGCGGCTATTTCCACCAGTAGCGGGGCCGGAACTTGGGGTAAAGGCCGAAAGTTTAGTAGAATCTCGTTTTATTCAGGAAGCTCATGCCCATGAAAATCGAACTTGCTCCCTTCGAGCGCCAATACCTGAAAGGACTCGCCCACGATATCAAGCCGGTGGTGATGATCGGCAACCACGGCCTGACCGAGGCGGTAGTTCGGGAAATCGCCATCAACCTCGATGCGCACGAACTGATCAAGATCCGGGTGCAGGGCGACGACCGCGATGCCCGCGTGGCGCTGTACGACAAGATCTGCGACGAACTGGGCGCCGCCCAGGTCCAGCACATCGGCAAGCTCCTGGTGCTGTGGCGTCCGTCCGACAAGCAGCGCGTGGTGCTGCCGAAGAGCAAGAAGGCGCTCAAGGCGCAGCCCTGATTTAACCCAGGGAACACGAAAAAAAGCGGTGGCCGGACCACCGCTTTTTTTTCGCCCCGCCCCCGGCTGCCGGCAGCGACACGGGAATGAGCCTGCCACTCGGCGGCGTCAGCTGTCCCGGCGCAGGATATAGGCCAGCGCCATCAGGCTCTGCAGCAGATAGATCAGGCTCGAGATCGCGTGCCAGGTGGCAAAGCCTCCGCCGAACAAGCCCTCGGCCGCCTGGTTCATCTGCAGCTTGAGATTGGCGATGATCGGCGACACGGCAAAATGGTTGATCAGGGTGCATGACAGCATGCCGATGATCAGCCAGAACGTGGCGGACTTGACGCCACGCAGGCCATCGCGCCAGATGAAATCCACCAGCAGGAACACCCCGCACACCAGCCCGACCCAGGCGATGGCAGAAAACAGCTTGCCGGCGACCATGCCGGCGGTGCCGCGGTCGAGCACCGAGAACAATACCGGGGTGACGATGATGCCGATGATCCACATGCCACCGATCCAGAAGGTGCGGGTAATCGCCCTCAATCCATCCATGCGCAGTCCCCTTTATCCAAACCTGCCAGGCGCGGCCCCACCGTGCCGCAAGCCGCTCAGATGTATTTGACGTCCAGGATTTCGTACTCGCGGATGCCGCCCGGGGCCATCACTTCGGCCACATCGCCGGCTTCCTTGCCGATCAAGGCGCGGGCGATCGGCGAGTTCACCGACACCTTGGCGAACTTGATGTCCGCTTCGTCGTCGCCGACGATCTGGTAAGTGACCTCGTCCTCGGTCTCCAGATCCATCAGTTCGACCGTGGTGCCGAACACGATGCGGCCTTCCGCATCCAGTTCGCTCGGATTGATGATCTGGGCATTGGAGAGCTTGCCCTCCAGCTCCGCGATGCGGCCTTCGACAAACGCCTGACGCTCCTTGGCCGCGTCGTATTCGGCGTTCTCCGACAGATCGCCATGGGAGCGGGCTTCGGCAATGGCCTCGATCACCGCCGGACGTTCCACGCTCTTGAGCCGCTGCAGTTCTTCTTTCAGCAGTTCTGCGCCACGCAGGGTCAACGGGACTTTGTTCATTCGACTTCTCTCCGCAGGCGGGATACCCGCCATCATGAAAAAGCACAAGCCGCCGTACGGGACGGCGGCTTGGCTGCTAGTAGCTTGCTGGCTGAATTGTAACGGCAAACGGCGTGGGGTTCAAAGGTTGGCCGAAACCCGCACCGTCCGTGTCGTCAGCCGTTTCGGACCATGGCGTGCAGGTCCTGCACGCTGTACACGTCGAACTCCTCGGCATGTGCCATGCCGACACACACGGCCTTGGCACCGGCCAGGGTGGTGTACTGCGGCACGCGCATCTGCAGCGCGGAGCGGCGGATCGAGTGGCTATCCTGGATGGCCTGACGCTTTTCATCCACGGTGTTGAACACCAGGCTGATCTCGCCGTTCTTGATCATGTCGACGATGTGCGGGCGGCCTTCGTTGACCTTGTTGATCAGCTGCACCGGGATGCCGGCTTCCTGGATGCCGCGCGCGGTGCCACGGGTGGCCACCACCTCGAAGCCCAGACGCACCATCTCACGCGCCACTTCGACGGAACCGGCCTTGTCGCTGTTGCGCACCGACAGGAACACCTTGCCCGCCTTCGGCAGGCGGTCGCCGGCAGCGAGTTCCGCCTTGATGAAGGCTTCGGCGAAGCTGCGGCCGACCCCCATCACCTCGCCGGTGGACTTCATTTCCGGACCGAGGATGGTATCCACGCCAGGGAACTTGATGAACGGGAACACCGCTTCCTTGACCGCGTAGTACGGCGGCACCACTTCCTTGGTGAAGCCCTGCTCGGTGAGGCTGATGCCGGCCATGCAACGTGCGGCGATCTTGGCCAGCGGCGCGCCGGTGACCTTGGAGACGAACGGCACGGTACGCGAGGCACGCGGGTTCACTTCCAGCACGTAGATGGTGTCGCCCTGGATGGCGAACTGCACGTTCATCAGGCCGACCACGTTCAGCGCCTTGGCCATGGCCACGGTCTGGCGGCGGATTTCGTCCTGCACCGCGGGGAACAGGCTGTACGGCGGCAGCGAGCAGGCCGAGTCGCCGGAGTGCACGCCGGCTTGCTCGACGTGCTGCATGATGCCGCCGATCACCACCAGCTCACCGTCGGATACCGCGTCGACGTCGACTTCGATGGCATCGTTGAGGAAGCGGTCGAGCAGCACCGGGCTGTCGTTCGACACCTTCACCGCCTCGCGCATGTAGCGCTCGAGGTCGGCCGGCTCGTGCACGATCTCCATGGCACGGCCGCCCAGCACGTAGGATGGGCGCACCACCAGCGGGTAACCGATTTCTTCGGCCAACCTCATGGCATCGGCCGGGGTGCGCGCGGTGCGGTTCGGCGGCTGCTTCAGGCCGAGCTCCTGCAGCATCTTCTGGAAACGCTCGCGGTCTTCGGCGCAGTCGATCATGTCCGGCGTGGTGCCGATGATGGGCACGCCGTTGGCCTCGAGCGCACGCGCCAGCTTCAGCGGGGTCTGACCGCCGTACTGCACGATGACGCCGAACGGTTTCTCGACGTGGCAGATCTCCAGCACGTCTTCCAGCGTCAGCGGCTCGAAGTACAGGCGGTCGGAGGTGTCGTAGTCGGTCGAGACGGTTTCCGGGTTGCAGTTGACCATGATGGTCTCGAAACCGGACTCGCGCAGCGCCAGCGCGGCGTGCACGCAGCAGTAGTCGAACTCGATGCCCTGGCCGATGCGGTTCGGACCGCCGCCCAGCACCATGATCTTCTTGCGGTCGGTCGGCCGCGATTCGCACTCTTCCTCGTAGCTCGAGTACATGTAGGCGGTATTGGTGGCGAACTCGGCAGCGCAGGTATCGACGCGCTTGTACACCGGGCGCAGGTTGAGCGCCCAGCGGCGCGCGCGCACCGCCCCCTGGTCGACGCCGAGCAGCGCGCCCAGACGGCGGTCGGAGAAGCCCTTGCGCTTGAGGCGACGCAGTTCGGCGTAGTCGAGCTCGTCGAGCTTGCGACCGGCCAGCGCCTTTTCCTCGCCGACGATGTCCTCGATCTGGGCCAGGAACCACGGATCGATCTTGCTGATGGCGAAGATGTCGTCACGGCTCAGGCCGGCGCGGAAGGCGTCGGCGACGTAGAGGATGCGTTCCGGGCCCGGCGTGCCGATCTCGTGACGGATCTGTTCCAGGTCGGAGGTCACCGGGTCGAAACCGGCCAGGCCGGTTTCCAGCCCGCGCAGCGCCTTCTGCATCGACTCCTGCAGGGTCCGGCCCATCGCCATCACTTCTCCCACCGACTTCATCTGGGTGGTCAGGCGGTCGTCGGCCTGCGGGAACTTCTCGAAGGCGAAGCGCGGGATCTTGGTGACGACGTAGTCGATCGACGGCTCGAACGAGGCCGGGGTGGCGCCACCGGTGATGTCGTTCTTCAGTTCGTCGAGGGTGAAACCGACCGCCAGCTTGGCGGCGATCTTGGCGATCGGGAAGCCGGTGGCCTTGGACGCCAGCGCGGACGAACGCGAGACGCGCGGGTTCATCTCGATGACGATCATCTCGCCGGTGTCGGGATTGGTGGCGAACTGTACGTTGGAGCCGCCGGTATCGACACCGATCTCACGCAGTACCGCCAGCGAGGCGTTACGCATGATCTGGTATTCCTTGTCGGTCAGCGTCTGCGCCGGCGCGACGGTGATCGAGTCGCCGGTGTGCACGCCCATCGGGTCGAAGTTCTCGATCGAGCAGATGATGATGCAGTTGTCATTGCGGTCGCGCACGACTTCCATCTCGTACTCTTTCCAGCCGAGTACCGATTGCTCGATCAAGAGTTCGTGGGTCGGCGAGGCCTCGAAGCCGCGCTCGCAGATCGCCAGGAACTCTTCCTTGTTGTAGGCGATGCCGCCACCCGAGCCGCCCATGGTGAACGACGGGCGGATCAGCGTCGGGAAGCCCACCTTGGCCTGGGCCGCCAGCGACTCTTCCATGGTGTGGCAGACGAAGGACAGCGGGCAGGACAGGCCGATCTTGGCCATGGCTTCCTTGAAACGACCGCGGTCTTCCGCTTTGTCGATGGCGTCTTCGGTCGCGCCGATCAGCTCGACCTTGTACTTCTCCAGCACACCGTTGCGCGCGAGGTCGAGTGCGCAGTTCAGCGCGGTCTGGCCGCCCATGGTCGGCAGGATCGCGTCCGGACGCTCCTTGGCGATGATTTTTTCCACCACCTGCCAGTTGATCGGCTCGATATAGGTGACGTCGGCCATGTCCGGGTCGGTCATGATGGTCGCCGGGTTGGAGTTCACCAGGATGACCTTGTAACCCTCTTCACGCAGCGCCTTGCAGGCCTGGGCGCCGGAGTAGTCGAATTCACACGCCTGGCCGATCACGATGGGACCGGCGCCGATGATGAGAATGCTCTTTAAGTCAGTACGTTTTGGCATCGTTTTGGCTCAATTTGGATCATTTATTCAGTTCAGGCTCGCCGCGGCCAGCTTGGCGCCGAAGCCCAGAAACAGCGCGCCGGTACCGCCGGTGGCGGCGCTCGCCAGCCGGCGCCGGGCGCGGAAGGCTTCGGCCAGGCGGCTGCCGGCCAGGATCAGCGCCGTCAGGTAGCTGATGCTGCACACCTGCAGCATACCTCCCAGGGCGACGAAGGTCAGCGCCGGGTAAGGGTAGGCCGGATCGACGAATTGCACGAAGAACGAGAGGAAGAACAGGATGGCCTTGGGGTTCATCAGGCTCAGGGTCAGCGCCCGCCGGAACGGGTCGCGATGGCCCAAGGTTATCGGCGCGCTCAGCGCTGCCGGCGCCGGAGCAGACCAGCGTCGCAGCGCGGCGCGCAGCATGTTGATACCCATCCACGCCAGGTAGGCCGCACCAATGTACTTGACCACCCAGAACAGCGCCGGATAGTTCTTCAGCAGCGACGCCGCGCCGGCGGCGGTGGCCACCATCAGCAGCGTATCCCCCACCAGCACCCCACCGGCGGCCTTGAAGCCGGGACGCACCCCGCGTTGCGCTCCGACCGACAGCACGTAGAGCGAGTTCGGCCCCGGCAGCAGGATGATGAAGATGGTGCCTATCAGGTAGGTCAACGGATCGGTAATTCCCAGCATGCTCTGACTCCCGTCTAGGCCGGCGCGACGACGCCGCACCGGCCATCAAGCGGCCTCTCAGCCGCGTTCGTCCATCGCCTTGATGAACTTGTCGAACAGGTACGCCACGTCGTTCGGACCGGGGCTCGCTTCCGGGTGGCCCTGGAAGCTGAAGGCCGGGCGGTCGGTCAGGGCGATGCCCTGCACCGTGCCGTCGAACAGCGAGCGATGGGTAACACGCACGTTGGCGGGCAGGCTGTTCTCGTCGACCTGGAAGCCGTGGTTCTGGCTGGTGATCATGACGCGGCCGGTATCCAGATCCTGCACCGGATGGTTGGCGCCGTGATGGCCGAACTTCATCTTGGAGGTCTTGCCGCCGACCGCCAGGCCGAGCAGTTGGTGCCCCAGGCAGATGCCGAACACCGGCAGCTTGGTGTCGAGGATTTCCTTGATCGCGTCGATGGCGTAGTCGCACGGTTCCGGATCCCCCGGGCCGTTGGACAGGAACACGCCGTCCGGCTTGAGCGCCAGCACGTCCTTGGCCGGAGTCTGCGCCGGCACCACGGTCAGCTTGCAGCCGCGTTCGGCGAGCATGCGCAGGATGTTGTGCTTGACGCCGAAGTCGTACGCCACCACGTGGTATTTCGGTTCGGCCTGCGCGCGGTAGCCTTCGCCCAGACGCCACTCGCGGGTATCCCACTGGTAGATCGAATCGCAGCTGACCACCTTGGCCAGATCCTGCCCGGCCATGGTGCCAAAGCCGCGCGCCAGTTCCAGTGCGCGCGCTTCGTCGATCTCGCCCGCCATGATGCAGCCCGGCTGGGCGCCCTTTTCGCGCAGGATGCGGGTCAGCTTGCGGGTGTCGATGTCGGCGATCGCCACCACGTTGTTGGCCTTGAGATAGCCCGACAGCGACGCCTCAGCGCGGAAGTTGCTGTGCAGCAGGGGCAGATCGCGCACGATCAGGCCTGCGGCGAACACGGCGCGCGACTCGGTGTCTTCCGCGTTGGCACCGACGTTGCCGATATGCGGATAGGTCAGGGTGACAATCTGCTTGGTGTAAGAAGGGTCCGTCAAGATTTCCTGGTAGCCGGTGATGGCGGTATTGAATACCACTTCGCCGACCGTATGGCCGGCGGCACCGATGGCACTGCCCTTGAAGAGGGTTCCGTCAGCCAAGACAAGAATCGCGGGTACGGATGACACTGACTGGCTCCTGTTCCGTTTGCTCTGTTTTCGAAGCTTTTATGTGAAGAACGGGACACCGCGTCGTAACGCTTGTCCCGTTTTGTTAAACCTTAACAGTATAATTTTTTTAGCTATTTCTGGCAAGGCGGCATCGCCCCTCCGCGATGCGGCACCGAGCAAGCGCTTGTCTTCCTGGCGGTGCCGGCGTTGGCGACGGGGCTCAGAACTGGCCGTCGTCGAGTTCCAGCACGCTGTCGGCCCCGTGCAGGATCGCTGCCGCCAGGCCACTCACCTGGGGCAGCAGGTGCTCGCCGAAAAAGCGCGCGGTCACCTGCTTGGCGTGCAGGAAGTCGACATCGGCATCCTCCTCGCCCATGCGCTCGCGAGCGATCAGAGCGGCGCGCCCGAGCTGCCAGCCGCCCAGCAGGATGCCCATCAGCTTGAGGAACGGCACCGAACCGGCGGCAGCACGCTGCGGTGCGGCGGCGAACGATTCAAGAATGAACGCCACGCAGCGCTCGGCGTCGGCCGCCGCGCTCTTCAGGTTGGCCGAAAGGCTGGCAAAACCGGCTGTCGCCAGCTTGTCGGCCGTAGCCTGCACCTCGGCCAGCAGCGCACGCGCGGTGGCCCCCTCTTCCGCCGCGGTCTTGCGGCCGATCAGGTCGAGCGCCTGGATGCCGGTCGTTCCCTCGTAGATGGCGGTGATGCGGGCGTCGCGATAGTACTGCGCCACGCCGGTTTCCTCGATATAGCCCATGCCGCCGTGCACCTGCAGCGCCAGCGAGGTGATTTCGTTGGCCTGCTCGGTATTCCAGCCCTTGACGATGGGGATCAGGAAGTTGACCAGCGCCTGGTTGCGCGCCTTTTCCTGCGGATGCGGATGACGCGCCGCGCGGTCCAGCGCGGCGGCGGCAACGAAGGCCAAGGCACGCTGCGCCTCGATCTGCGCCTTCATCGTCATCAGCATGCGACGCACGTCCGGATGCTTGATGATCGCCACCCCGGCCGCGTCGGGAGAACCGACGGCACGGCTCTGCACGCGTTCGCGGGCGTAAGCCACGGCCTGCTGGTAGGCGCGCTCGGACACCGCCATGCCCTCGACGCCGACGCCGAGACGGGCGTGGTTCATCATGGTGAACATGTAGCCCAGGCCCTTGTTGGCTTCGCCCACCAGGTAACCGGCGGCGCCGCCCTGATCGCCGAAACTCATCACGCAGGTGGGCGAGCCATGGATACCGAGCTTGTGCTCCAGCGACACGCAGCGCAGGTCGTTGCGTGCACCGGGCGTGCCGTCGGCGCCCGGCAGGAACTTGGGCACGACGAACAGCGAGATGCCCTTTACCCCGGCGGGGGCATCGGGCAGGCGCGCCAAGACTAGGTGCACGATGTTCTCGGCCAGGTCGTGCTCACCCCAGGTGATGAAGATCTTCTGGCCGCTGATGCGGTAGCTGCCGTCGTCTTGCGGCACGGCGCGGGTGCGCACCTGCGCCAGGTCTGAGCCGGCCTGCGGCTCGGTCAGGTTCATGGTGCCGGTCCACTCGCCGCTCGCCATCTTCGGCAGATAGAGCGCCTTGAGCTCGTCCGAGGCGTGGTGGTTGAGCGCTTCGATCGCCCCCAGCGTCAACAGCGGCGCCAGCGAGAAGGCCAGGTTGGCCGAACACCACATTTCCTCGGCGGCGATCGCCACCAGGGCCGGCAGGCCTTGCCCGCCGAATTCGTAAGGCGCGCGCAGACCGACCCAGCCGGCATCGACGTATTGCTGCCAAGCGTTCTTGAAGCCCGGCGCGGCGGTGACGGTCTCGCCGTCCAGCCGCGCCCCCTTGTCACCCTGCTTGTTGATCGGCGCCAGCACTTCTTCGGCGAAGCGGGCTCCTTCGTCCAGGATGGCGTCGACCAGTTCCACGCTGGCGTCTTCATAGCCCGGCAGGGAGCAGACCGCCGGCAGTTCCGCCAGCTCGTTGAGGGCGAAACGGATATCTTTCAGGGGAGCTTGGTAAGTCATGTCAGCACCTCGGTTCTCGTGTTTTCTCGTGATGTAAAAAAAGGCCGGTCTGACGCCGGCCTTGATGAGCACTGCTCGCGATTCCGCCCTTACTTGGACAGTTCGGCCATCAGTTCGGGTACGACGGTGAACAGGTCACCGACGATGCCGTAGTCCGCCACCTGGAAGATCGGCGCTTCTTCGTCCTTGTTGATCGCCACGATCACCTTGGAGTCCTTCATGCCGGCCAGGTGCTGGATCGCGCCGGAAATGCCGACGGCGAGGTACAGCTGCGGCGCCACCACCTTGCCGGTCTGGCCGACCTGGTAGTCGTTCGGCGCGTAGCCGGCGTCCACGGCGGCACGCGAGGCGCCAACGGCGGCACCCAGCTTGTCGGCCAGCGGCTCGATGATGGCCTTGAACTGTTCTTCCGAACCCAGCGCACGACCGCCGGAGACGATCACCTTGGCGGCGCCCAGTTCCGGACGGTCCGACTTGGTCAGCTCCTGGCTGATGAAGCTCGACAGCTGCGCCTCGGCCGGGCCGCCAACGCTTTCAACACTGGCCGAACCGCCCAGTGCCGCCGCCTCGAAGGCGGTGGTGCGCACGGTGATGACCTTGATAGAATCGACGGACTGCACCGTGGCCAGCACGTTGCCGGCGTAGACCGGACGCACGAAGGTGTCGGCCGACTCGACGGCGACGATGTCGGAGATCTGCGCCACGTCGAGCAGCGCGGCGACGCGCGGCAGGAAGTTCTTGCCCGAGGTGCCGGCCGGCGACAGCACGTGGCTGTAGTTTTTGGCCAGATCGACCACCAGCGCGGCCAGGTTCTCGGCCAGGCCGTGGGCGTATTGGGCAGCGTCGGCCACCAGCACCTTGGCCACACCGGCCACGGCCTTGGCCGCGTCGGCGACCGCGCCGCAGTTGTGGCCGGCCACCAGCAGGTGCACCTCGCCGCCGATCTTGCCGGCGGCGGTAACGGTATTGAGGGTGCCTGCCTTCAGGCTCTGGTTGTCGTGTTCAGCGATAACGAGAATGGCCATGATCACAGCACCTTTGCTTCATTCTTGAGTTTGGCGACCAGTTCGGCGGCGTTGGCCACCTTGATGCCGGCGGAACGCTTGGCCGGCTCGGCCACCTTGAGGGTCTTCAGACGCGGGGTCACGTCGACGCCCAGCGCCTCCACCGTCAGCTTGTCGAGCGGCTTCTTCTTGGCGGCCATGATGTTCGGCAGCTTGACGTAGCGCGGCTCGTTCAGGCGCAGGTCGGTGGTCACCACCGCCGGCAGGCGCAGCTTGACGGTTTCCAGGCCGCCGTCCACCTCGCGGGTGACGTCGACGGTTTCCGCCGCCAGGTCGACCTTGGAGGCAAACGTGCCCTGCCCCCAGCCCAAGAGCGCGGCGACCATCTGGCCGGTCTGGTTGGCGTCGTCGTCGATGGCCTGCTTGCCCAGGATCATCAGCTGCGGCTGTTCCTTCTCGGCCACGGCCTTGAGCAGCTTGGCCACGGCCAGCGGTTGCAGCTCGGCGTCGGTCTCGACGTGGATGGCGCGGTCGGCGCCCATCGCCAGCGCGGTGCGCAGGGTCTCTTCGCACTGCTTGACACCCAGCGATACCGCCACCACTTCGCTGACCTTGCCGGCTTCCTTAAGGCGCACCGCCTCTTCCACGGCGATTTCGTCGAACGGGTTCATCGACATCTTGACGTTGGCGATATCCACATCGGAGCCATCGGCCTTGACCCGGACCTTCACGTTGTAATCGACAACGCGTTTCACAGCGACTAGAACTTTCATATTCCTCCAGCAAGTGTCGTCTGTCTGGTATTTGGACGGCATGCCCAAGCATGCGTGACATGCAGTTGCGTCGATTATGCACGCCCGCCAAAATAAAACGAGCGTTTGGTCGAGAAAAGATATGTGGACCGTCTCAAAAACGCAACTGGACTCGAAATACTACCTTGTTTCCGCTCGATTTGCATGCCGTGGAAAGTATGACAAGATGCACTGCAACATCTCCATGACAAACGCAGGAGCGACCGCATGCCCACGATCTATTTTGAGGATATCGAGATCGGCCAGAGTGCCGAATACGCCAAGACCATCACCGAGGCCGACATCCTGATGTTTGCTGCGGTCTCGGGCGACAACAATCCGGTGCACCTCAATCAGGAATACGCCGAGCAGACCCCGTTCGGCACGCGCATCGCCCACGGCATGCTCACCGCCGGGCTGATCTCGACCGTGGTCGGTACCCGGCTGCCGGGTGAAGGCACCATCTACCTGTCGCAATCCACCCGCTTCAAGGCTCCGGTGAAGATCGGCGACACCGTGACCGCCCGCGCCACCGCCACCGAGCTCGACCCGGCCAAGAAACGCGTCAAGTTTCTGACCCAATGCCTGGTCGGCGGCAAGGTCGTGCTGGAAGGCGAATCGCTGGTGATCGCGCCGTCGCGACCGGCGCTGTAAACGGCGGCACCCTCTCCATCCGAAACAAAGGGCCCATTTCATGGGCCCTTTTGCCTGGCTTCGGCCAACCCTCGCGGTTCAGCCCAGCTTCACCATCTCCAGGTCGCGGATGCTGCGCCCGAGAAAGCGCTCGCCGATGGTCTGGAACTTGAGCGGGATGTCGGTGACGTAATAGCGGTACTCGGGGGCGCCGCGCTGCGGGTTGAGCAGGTTGAGCCCCGCCAACACCTCGGCCGTGGCTTCCGCCGTGGTCAGCGCCGAATCGACCAGTTCGACGCGGCCGCCCGTCACCTCGGTCAGCAGCGGCTTGATCAACGGGTAATGGGTGCAGCCCAGCACCAGTGTATCGACATGCTCCTCCAGCACCGTCTTGAGATACTCCTCGGCGGTGAGGCGGGTCACCGGGTGGTCGACCCAGCCCTCTTCGACCAGCGGGACGAACAGCGGGCAGGCCTGCGAATACACCCGGGCATCCGGCATCAGGCGATGGATCTCGCGGGCATAGGCATTGCTGTTGATGGTGGTCGAGGTGGCAATCACGCCGATTTCGTGGTTTTTGCTGACCTTGACCGCCGCCTGGGCGCCGGCCTCGATCACGCCGATCACCGGAATGTCGCCCGCCAGCTCCCGCACCTGCTCCAGCGCCACCGCCGAAATGGTGTTGCACGCCACCACCAGCGCCTTGACCTCGTGCTGCAGCAAAAACTCGACAATCTGCCGGGAAAAGGCCCGGATGGTCGCCACCGACTTCACGCCGTAGGGCACCCGCGCCGTGTCGCCGAAATAGATGATGTCCTCGAACGGCAGGCGGTCCATCAGCGCCCGCACCACGGTCAGCCCTCCCACACCGGAATCGAACACCCCGATGGGACGGCGAGCTTTGGCTGTCATGACGTTTCCTCAAGCAGAGAAGGCGCGCATCTTAGCATGCCGCAACGGTGCCGCCAGCGGCGCGCCCCGCATGCTGCGCCAGCGCCCACTGCACGTGCTCGCGCACCAGCTCGGACGGATCGTCGGCGCGCGCCGTGAGCGCCGCCAACACCGCCGGAGAGCTCGGGGCGTTGCCGAGCCCGACCGCCAGGTTGCGCGACCAGCGCTCGTAACCGATGCGGTAGATCGGGCTGCCCGCCATGCGCGAAGCGAAATCCGCCGCGCTCCAGCCGAACAGCTCGGCCAGCGTCACATCGTCGAGCCCGTGCCGCACCGCAAAATCGGTCTCCTCGGTCGGCACGGCGAAACGATTCCACGGACACGCCAACTGGCAATCGTCGCAACCGTACACGCGGTTGCCGATCAGCGGCCGCAACGCTGGCGGAATCGCCCCGGCCAATTCGATGGTGAGGTAGGAGATGCAACGGCGTGCATCGACCTTGTACGGCTCGACGATGGCCCCGGTCGGGCACACGTCGAGGCAGCGCGTGCAGCGGCCGCAATGCCCCTCTTCCGCGGCGTCGGGCGGCAGAGGCAGATCGGTGAACAGCTCGCCGAGAAAGAACAGCGAACCGTGCCGGCGGTTGAGCAGCAGCGTGTGCTTGCCGCGCCAGCCGAGTCCGGCCTGCGCCGCCAGCGCCACCTCCGCCACCGGCGCACTGTCGGTGAACACGCGGTGGCCGAACTCGCCCACCTCGGCCTGAACTCTTTCGGCCAACCTTTGCAAGCGATTGCGCAACACCTTGTGATAATCCCGCCCCAGCGCGTAACGCGACAGGTAGGCGCGCTCGCCATCGGCCAGCACCTCGTCGGCCCCACGCGAGGCACCCGGCCAGTAGTGCATGCGCAGCGACACCACCGACAAGGTGCCGGGCACCAGCTCCGCAGGTCGCAGCCGCAACACGCCATGGCGCGCCATGTACTCCATTTCGCCGTGACAGCCCTCGGCCAGCCACGCCAGCAGCGTGTGCTCGGCCTCGGGCGGCAACTGTGGCCGGGTAATACGCGCATCGGCAAAGCCCAATTCGCGCGCCCATGCTTTGATTTGGCGCGCCAATTCGGGATAATTCGGTTTTTGTAAGGACTTCTCGGTCATGGAGATGGATGATACCAGTGTTCGCCAGGGCAGCCTGCCGGATGAAGACGCCACGCTGGCGCTAGGCGCAGCCTTGGCACACGCCATCGCCCCGGGCACTGTCATCTACCTGTGGGGCGACCTGGGGGCGGGCAAGACCACCCTGAGCCGCGGCCTGCTGACAGCGCTCGGCCACCATGGCCGGGTCAAGAGCCCCACCTACACGCTGGTGGAAAGCTATCCGCTCGCCTCTCTCACGGTACACCATTTCGACCTATACCGCTTCGCCGACCCCGAGGAATGGGAAGACGCCGGCTTTCGCGACTATTTCGGCCCCGACACGCTATGCTTGGTAGAGTGGCCTGACAAGGCCGAGGGCCTGCTGCCCCGCGCCGACCTGGTCGTGGAACTGGCCGTCGCCGGCAGCGGTCGGAGCTACCGAATCACCGCCCAAACCGACATTGGACAGTCATGCCTCACCCGACTTTCGACCCCACCCGCCGCACTTTGATCACGGCGGCGGCCGCGACCTTCCTGCTGACGGTCAGCCGCGTTGGCTTGGCCGCTTCGAGCCAACTCGTCGCCCTGCGCGTCTGGCCGTCGTCCACCTACACCCGCATCACGCTGGAAGCCAGCGAGGCGCTCAAGTACAAGTATTTCAACATCGCCAATCCCGAGCGCCTGGTGATCGATATCGAGGGCGTGCAGCTCAACGCCGTGCTCAAGGACATCGGCAGCCAGATCAGCGCCGCTGATCCCTTCATCCAGACCGCGCGCGCCGGCCAGTTCACCCCGGACACGGTACGTATCGTGCTCGACCTGAAGTCCGACATCAAACCGCAAGTGTTTACGCTGGCGCCGGTAGCGGAATACCAGCACCGGCTGGTGATCGACCTCTACCCTACGGCGCAGCAGGACGACCCGCTGCTGGCACTGCTCGAAGACTACAACAAGGGCAAGTTGGAGCAGCCACCACTGAAGTCCAAGAATAAATCCGACAAGAGCCGCCCGATCCTGATCATGCTCGACCCGGGACACGGCGGCGAAGACCCTGGCGCGATCGGCCCTTCCGGTACGCGGGAAAAGGACGTGGTACTGAAGATTGCCAAGCAGCTCAAGCGCATGATCGACGCCGAGCGCAACATGAAAGCCTACATGACGCGCGACGAGGACGTGTTCATTCCGCTTGGCGTGCGCGTGGTCAAGGCGCGCAAACTGAATGCAGACCTGTTCATCTCGATCCACGCCGATGCCTTCCTCAATCCAAGCGCGCGCGGTTCGTCGGTGTTCGCGCTGTCGGAGCAAGGCGCCACCAGTACCGCCGCTCGCTACCTGGCCAAGACCCAGAACGACGCCGACCTGATCGGCGGGGTGAAGATCACCAGCAAGGACCGCTATCTGGCGCATACCCTGTTCGACCTCACCCAGACCGCCACCATCAACGACAGCCTCAAGCTCGGCAAGAGCGTGCTGGGCAAGATGGGCGAACTCAACCGGCTACACAAGGACGAGGTAGAACAGGCCGGCTTCGCCGTGCTGAAGGCACCGGACATCCCGTCCATCCTGGTCGAAACCGCCTTTATCAGCAATCCGGAAGAAGAGCACCGGCTGATGGATGCCTCCTTCCAGCAGAAAGTGGCGGAAAGCATCTTCGGCGGGGTACGCGGCTACTTCGCCCAGGGGGCCGCACTGGCCAGGACCTGAAGCACCCCCAGGCCGGCAACAAAAAATGGCCCGCATTTGGCGGGCCATTTTCGTTGCCATCGGGATTCAGCGTGACTCCCCAGGCGCCAAGCTATCCGGATGCTCCTCTTCGGCCGGCACGCGGTAGCTCTCATCCGCCCACTGCCCCAGGTCGATCAACTTGCAGCGCTCGCTGCAAAAGGGCCGATAGCGACTTTGCGGCTCCCAGCGCACGGCGGCACCACAGGTTGGACAGGCGACGATTCGTACCTTCTCGCTCATAACACGGCTCAGAACTTGCAATGGGTCAGGGTGAATTCGACATCGGCCTCGGTCGGCTTGGGCCGGCTCTCGCCGGTGGCCGCATTGATGAAGCGGATATTCAGGGCGTACTTGTTGGCCGAGAGTTCCGGCAGGGCGCCGAGCGACTCGTCGAAACCGATACGGATCAGTTGCACCACCTTGCCGCCGGACATCTGCTGGAACACGCCGCGTCGCGCCACGTACTGGTGCGACTTGCCGCTGTTGCGCAGCAGCTTGAGCAGAATGCGCGAGGCTTCGGCGGTGGGCATCAGCGGCCCCGCCCAGCGCTGCAGATCGAGGCGGCGCTCCTCCGGCGGCTTGAGCTGCCACAGGTAGTATGACGGCAGGTCGAACTGGCAGGTCCCGCCGGGGATGCCGGCACGCTGCTTGATCGCCATCAGCCACTCGTTCTCGCGCAGGTGCTGGCCGAACTTGCCGGTCAGATCCAGCAGGTTCGCCGCCGTGCCCTCGATTTCCTCGATGACACCTTCCAGCATGTCTTCGGAGACGTTGGGATTGTCGCGCAGGGCCTCGAGAATCTGCTTCTGCCGTTCCAGCTCCTGCAGTAGCTCGGCCTTGAGATCGGCTCGGGAGGCCGTTTCCATCAGCTCGAACAGCGTCAGGATGGCGGAATGGTGTTCGAACGGATGATCTTGGGAAATGAAGAAGGCCAGGCGTGTGTACAACTGCTCCAAACGCAGCAGCATCCGAGTTTTCTCGGTAACGGGGAATTCAAAACTGATCACGGCACCACGGCCCTTCTAGATGGCTTTTATTGGAGTAGTTGTATCGCGCCGGTCATGGGGCACCGCAGAAGAGGAACGCGGCTTCATCACTGGCTCCGAGCCCTGGCGAGGCTCGACAGATAATAACGATGTTTGGCTTCGACTTGAAGCGCAAGTTCACTCAGCGAGCCGCTATTGTCAATAATATCGTCCGCGAGCCTGCGCTTGTCCCCGCGCGGCATCTGCGTCGCCATGATGGCACGCACCTGCGGCTCGCTCAAACCACTACGTTGCATCACCCGCGCCACCTGCACTTCCTCGTCGCAATCGATCAGCAGGGTGCGGTCGACCACATCCCGATAGGCCTGGCTTTCGAACAGCAAGGGCACTACCAGCACCGCGTACGGCCCCTGAGCCCCTGCCAGCGCGGCCAGGCTGTCTTCCAGAATCAGCGGGTGCAAGATGGCTTCCAGTTCGCGCCGCGCCGACGGCTGCCGGAACACCAGCTCACGCATGCGCAGGCGATCGAGCGCCCCGTCCGCGCGCTGGAAATCGGGCCCGAACCTTGCCACGAGCGTCGGCATCGCCCGCCCACCGGGGGCTGTCAACGCATGCGACAGCTCGTCGGTATCGACCACCGCCACACCCTGCGCGGCAAAACAACGGGCCGCAGCCGTCTTCCCCGAGCCGATGCCACCGGTGAGTCCAACGACCTTAACGCCCGCCAAGATACCACCCGACGATCTGCTCGCCCCAGAGCAGGGCAATCCAGCCTGCCAGCGCCAGATAGGGGCCGAACGGCAGATGCTGGCCCCGCCCCAGTCGCGCCATCAGGATCATGGCAATACCGAACACGGCCCCGACCAGCGACGACAGCAGGATCACCAAAGGCAACATCTTCCAGCCCAGCCAGGCCCCCAGTGCCGCCAGCAGCTTGAAGTCGCCGTACCCCATGCCTTCCTTGCCCGTCGCCAGCTTGAACAACCAGAAAATCACCCACAGCGAGACGTAACCGAGCATGGCACCGATCACCGCCTCGTCCAGCGGCACGCGCCCGCCCAGCAGGCTGAACAGCAATCCTCCCCACAGCAAGGGCAAGGTCAACGAATCGGGCAGCAGCTGGGTGTCGGCATCGATGAACGCCAGTGCAATCAGCGTCGCGGTCAGGGCAGCGTAACCCAACAAGTCGAGTGTCCAGCCGAAGCGGTAAGCCAACGCCGCGAACATCACACCACACATCAGCTCGACCAGCGGATAACGCCGCGCGATCGTGGCCTTGCAACTGTGGCAACGGCCGCGCAGCAGCAGGAAACTGAGCACTGGGATGTTGTGCCAGGCACGCACCGGCGCCTGGCAGGAAGGGCAATGCGATGCCGGCGTCAGCAGGTTGAAACGCGGCATCTCCTGCGCGGGCTGCCCGCTCAACAGTGCGCACTCCAGCTGCCACTCCTGCTCCAGCATCTTGGGCAGGCGATGAATCACCACGTTCAGGAAACTCCCCACCAGCAAGCCCAGCAGCGCCACCACCCCGATCATCAGCGGAAGGTTGGCCGAAAGAACTGCATCCATCTCCGTCATCATCAGCCGACCACCTGCCCCATCTTGAAGATCGGCATGTACATGGCGACCACCAGGCCACCGATCAGCACCCCGAGGACGATCATGATGACCGGTTCCATCAAGCTGGACATCGCCGCCACTGCGTTATCGACCTCTTCCTCGTAGAAGTCCGCCACCTTGTCGAGCATGTGGTCGAGCGAGCCCGACTCCTCACCGATCGCCGTCATCTGCATCACCATATTGGGGAACAGATTGGTACGTTGCATGGCGAAACTCAGGCTGGAACCAATGCTCACCTCCGCCTGGATGCGCTTGGTAGCCTCGGCATAGACTTGGTTGCCGGAAGCCCCTCCGACCGAATCCAGGGCCTCCACCAGCGGCACCCCGGCGGTGAACATGGTAGCCAGGGTGCGCGACCAGCGTGCGATGGTCGCCTTCTGCACCACCTCGCCCAGCACCGGCAGCTTGAGCAGCAAGCGGTCGACCTGCTCCTGGAACTTGGGGGAGCGTTTGAAGAAGAACATGGTGCCAAAAATAATGCCGAAGATAATGCCGAAGACCAACCACCAGAACTTCACAAAGGCGTCCGACAGCCAGATCACGAGCAGAGTCGGCGCCGGCAGATCGGCGCCAAAACTGGAAAACAGATCCTTGAACGCCGGAATCACGTACAGCATGATGATGGTGGTGATGATGAAAGCAGTGGCGATAATGGCGGAAGGATAGATCATCGCCGACTTGATCTTGCCCTTGATCGCCATGATCTTTTCGCGGTAGGTCGCCAGCTTGTCCAGCAGCGAATCCAGCACGCCACCGGTTTCACCGGCAGCGATCAGGTTGCAGAACAGCTTGTCGAAGTACAGCGGACGCTTGCGAAAGGCCTCGGCCAGCGACATGCCAGTCTCCACGTCGGCCCGGACTTCCAGCAGCATCTTGGTCACGGCAGGATTGCTATGCCCCTTGGCCGAGATATCGAAGGACTGCAGCAGTGGAACACCGGCTTTCATCATGGTGGCCAGTTGCCGGGTAAACAGGGTAATGTCGCGGTCAGTGATGCGCTTACCAAAGCCGGCCTTGCGCTTCTTCAGTTTCTGGACCGTGATGCCCTGCCGCCGCAACTGGGTCTTGGCGACGATTTCGGACTCTGCGCGCATCTCGCCCCGCACCACCTTGCCGGCACGGTCCTTGCCTTCCCACTCCCAGATGTGGGCTGCCGTCGTCGACAGTTTCTTTGCCAGAGTAGCCATGGCGTCTTGTTTCCCTGCGCTGGTTATTCGTTGGTGGCGGCTTCAATTTCCGCCAGCGAGGTGATGCCCTGCTTCACCTTGAGCAAGCCGGCACGGCGTAGATCGACCATCCCCTCCTGCCGTGCCAGATCCGCGATGTCCACCGCCGTGCCGTTTTTCATGATAAGGCGAGTCATGGCATCGGTGATGGGCATGACCTCATAAATCCCCACCCGCCCCCGATAGCCCGAATCGCGGCATTCACGGCACCCGACGGGTCCGTAAGGCTGCCAACTACCGTCCAGCTCCACCTCACGGTAGCCCGCCCGTAGCAGCGCCTCTTTCGGAATATCCATCGGCTTCTTGCAATGGCTGCACAAGCGTCTGGCTAGGCGCTGCGCCATGATCAGCAGCACCGAGCTGGCCACGTTGAACGGTGCCACCCCCATGTTCAGCAAGCGTGTCAGCGTGGCGGGTGCATTGTTGGTATGCAGCGTGGAAAACACCATGTGACCAGTCTGCGCCGCCTTGATGGCGATATCGGCAGTTTCGAAATCGCGGATTTCGCCCACCATGATCACATCCGGATCCTGGCGCAGAAAGGCCTTCAGCGCTGACGAGAAGGTCAGCCCGGCACGCTCGTTGACGTTTACCTGGTTGATTCCCGGCAGGTTGATTTCGACCGGGTCCTCCGCCGTGGAAATATTGGTGTCCGGCTTGTTCAGGATGTTCAGACAGGTATAGAGCGACACCGTCTTGCCGCTGCCGGTCGGGCCGGTCACCAGCACCATGCCATAGGGACGGCTGATGGCCTCGAGCAGCATCGCCTTCTGCTCCGGCTCGAACCCCAGCTGCTCGATATTCAGCGTGGCCGCCGATTGGTCGAGAATACGCATCACGATCTTCTCGCCAAACAGCGTCGGCAGAGTGCTGACCCGGAAATCGATGGCACGCGTCTTGGACAACACCAGCTTCAAGCGGCCGTCCTGTGGTACGCGCTTTTCGGAAATGTCCAGCCGCGAGATCACCTTGATGCGCGAGGCGATCTTCTCCTTCAGCAAGAGGGGGGGCTGGGCGACTTCCTTGAGCACGCCATCCACCCGGTAGCGGATGCGGTAATACTTCTCATACGGCTCGAAATGGACATCCGATGCCCCGCCGTTGATTGCATCCAGCAGCACCTTGTGGATGAATTTGACGACGGGCGCATCGTCGACTTCGGTCTGGGCAACGGTTTTTTCCGGCTCGGCATCCGGGTCGGCAAACTCGAGGTCGCCAAAATCCTCGTCCACCAGAGCCTTGATCGCTTCGGCCCCACCCGCCTGGTAGCTGCCGATCAGCTTGCCGAGCTTGTCGTCCTCCACCACCACGACTTCGACCGACAGGCTGGTCTTGAAGGTAATGGCGTGGAAGGCCGAGGTCTGGGTGGGGTCGGAGGTGCCGATGAACAGCCGGCTACCCCGCTTGTACAAGGGCAACAGGCGGCGCGAGCTGATCAGGTCCTCGTCCACCAGCCCCTGCGGCAGTTGCTCCGGCTCGATAGCGACAAGGTCCAGCAAGGGAAAGCCGAACACCTGCGAAGCGAACGTCGCTACCTCCAGCGAGCTCATTTTCTTGCTGAGAATAAGCTGCTCGACGAAGCTGATCGACGAGCTCTGCGCCTGGCGCTGGATAGCCTCGGCATCCTGCAATAGCAGGCTGTTATGTTGCACCAAGGCTCGGCCGAGGCCGGAAACGCCGGCAGAAACTTCCATAACGTCCCTCGTTAGAACAGAGCGATCATCACGCCGGCCAGCCATGCCGTATAGAGGCAGACCATGACAGCGGCACACCCCGGACTTTAGCGTAAATTTCACCCCTGTGCATGGGATACAATGCCCTCATACTCCACCTCATCCGACGAGATGAGCACGGAAGAAAGCAATCATTCGAGAACGGGATCAAGCCTCATAAAAGCCAGGGATATTGTACGGAAGCTAATGACATGAAAAAAGGCCGCTTGCGCGGCCTTTTCAGTCATCTGTAAGGATTTACAGATTAGAAGGAGTGAACAGCGTTCACACCGAAGGCACGGACATCAAAGTCCTTGCCGCCATCAGCATTCAGCTTGCCGTAAGCGACGCCCAGTTGGGTGCGCTTGGACAGGTCGTACTGAGCGCCGATCACGTACTGCTTGTAGCCACTGTCGGAGTCTTTCACACCGTCAAACTTGGCATCCCAGCCCTTGGCCAGCGAGATGTACGGGGTGATGGCGCCAAAGGTGTAACCCACCGTCAGAGCTGCTTCGCGGTCTTTAACCTCAGTGTTACCAGTTACGCCGGTAGTGGCGCTATCAGTAACCAAGGAATTACCGATTGCGTTCTTGTAGATGAAGTTTGCAGCGGACAGCGAACCACCATAGCTCTTGGTCTGCTGGTAACCCAGGACTACGTACAGATTGTTGGCGTTGTAGCCGCCTTCAAAGCGGTGGCTGGAGTTAGCCTTGTCGCCATCGGTATTCTGGTCGTTCTGACGGATGTAGCTGTACTTGGCGAAGAAGGCGTCGAAGTGGTAGCCCAGGCCAACGTTCCAAGTATCCTTGTTGGTACGGTTGCTGCCAACGGTCGTACGGGCTTCATCCACACCGTACAGAACGCGACCGGAGAAGCCGGCGAATTCCGGGCTATCGTAGGCGATGGCGTTGTTGTAACGGGTATCGTTGCGGGTGAACGTCCCCAGACCCATTGCCGGGCTGCTGTAGTTCCACGGATCTACATCTTCCATAGAGTCGTTCTGGTAGTTGCTCAGACGGCCCAGACGAACCTTACCGAAGTCACCCTGGAAGCCGATGAAGCTGTCACGGGTCGCCCAAGTGTTGCCCGTACCACCGTTGTCGACGGAGATGGCTTGTTCAACTTGCCAGATGGCTTTCAGACCGTTGCCCAGGTCTTCGCTGCCCTTGAAGCCAATGCGGGAACCGAGGTCGTCGATGTGGTTGATGGAGCCGGCGTTACCAGTCTTGGTGTTTTCAACGCCTACCTTGATCTTGCCGTACAGGGTCACGTCGGCCATGGCGGCTACCGGCAGGGCGGCCAGAGCAACAGCGATCAGCTTTTTGTTCATCGCGTTCTTCCTTTTAAGTCAGTTGGGTTTGTCCGGCTGCTAGCCAGGCTAAACAAGGCCAGCCCGAACATTTCTGCACCACCGATAATTTCCGGCGATTTCTGTCGAGACTATAAATCTGGCGTTGCGAAAATACAAAACCGCGTGGTCGGCACGCTGGACAGGCTTCAACCAAGTTGCAACACGATTCGATAAACCATTGTTTTATATGGAAATACAAACAAACAACAAATGTTGTCAATTTGAGACACAACAACCCAATATGACAAAAACTGTTGCAAAAAAGTCACTCCATGCATTCCCGAGCGGGTTGCCGCTCCATGCCTCATGGCCTAAAACACCGCAAAATAACGCCACTCCCTGACTCGAACCCGACCATGACCACGACTGCCCTCTGCTGGTTCCGCCGCGACCTGCGACTTGACGATCACGCGGCACTGTATGCCGCCTTGCGCCACAGCGAACGCGTCGTCTGCGTGTTCGTGTTCGACCGGGATATCCTGAAGCACCTCCCCGCGCAGGACCGCCGCGTCGACTTCATCTGGCACTCTCTGGTGGAACTGAAAGAGCAGTTGTGTGCCCTCGGCAGCGACCTAGTCGTCGTATCCGGCCGGCCAGTGGATTGCATCCCGGCCTTGGCGCAGGAACACGGGGCCAGCACAGTCTGGGCCAGCCGCGACTATGAACCGGCCGCCTGCCTGCGTGATGCGGCGGTTGCCGAGCGGCTATCTCGACACGGCACGCGGCTGGAAACGGTGAAAGACCAGGTGATCTTCGAGCAGGACGAAGTGCTCACCGTAAACAGCAAGCCCTATACCGTATTCACCCCCTACCGGAATGCCTGGCTGAAAAAGCTCACCCCCTTTTTTCTGCAGGCCTACCCAAGCACACGTTACCTCAACAGGCTGGCAAGGTTGGCCGAAACCCCGCTACCCAGCCTGGCCGACCTGGGCTTTACCGATACCGGGCTCGGTCGTCTGGGCATTCGCGCCGGCATGGCGGGCGCCGCGGCCGTGTTCACCGATTTCGGCCAACGTATCGAACACTACCAACAATGGCGCGACTTCCCTGCTGCCAAGGGAGTGTCGTACCTGTCGGTTCACCTGCGCTTTGGCACCATCTCGATTCGTCAATTGGCACAGTTTGCCTGGCAGCAAGGCAGCGCCGGGGCGACGACCTGGTTGAGCGAGCTGATCTGGCGTGAGTTCTATCAGCAATTGCTGTGGCACTACCCGCACGTCGTGGAGGAAAGCTTCAAACCGGAGTACCGGCAGCTCGGTTTCCCCAACGACGAAACCCTGTTCGCCGCCTGGTGCGCCGGACGCACCGGCTACCCGCTGGTCGATGCCGCCATGCGGCAGCTCGCGTACAGCGGCTACATGCACAACCGGCTGCGCATGGTGACGGCGAGCTTCCTGGTCAAGGATCTGCTGGTGGACTGGCGTTGGGGGGAGCGCTATTTCGCCGAGAAGCTGATCGACTACGATCTGGCCGCCAACAATGGCGGTTGGCAGTGGGCCGCATCGACCGGTTGCGATGCCCAACCCTGGTTCCGCATTTTCAATCCGGTAACGCAGTCGCAGAAATTCGACCCTGAAGGCAAGTTCATCCGCCGTTATGTGCCGGAACTGGCCGCACTCGATAACAAGGCTATCCACGCTCCGTGGCAGGCCAAGGTGTTGCCCGGCGGATTTCTATTGGGACGCGATTATCCTCGGCCCATCGTCGACCATGCCGAGCAGCGGACACAGGCCCTGGCGCTGTTCGGGCAGCGCCAAAAAGCATAAACGCCCCAAGCGGGGCGTCTATATCGGCAACCAGCGAACGATTACGGCTTGGCCGGAGCGACCGGCTTGGCCACTGGCTTGGCCGGCACGACGGGGCTGCTGCCGGCTTTGGCCGGAGCCGCCGGTTTCGCCGTCGGCGCGGCACTCTTGCCCGACACGGCGATATCCTTGCGCAGTTTTTCCAGCGTCTTGTCGCCGATGCCTGGCACGTTCTTCAGTTCGTCGACAGTCTTGAACGGCCCTTGTTTGGTCCGATAATCCATGATCGCCTTGGCCTTGGCCGGGCCGATACCGTTGAGCGATTCGAGTTCCTGCTGCGTTGCAGTATTAAGGTTGATGGCCGCCATGGCGGAGGAACAGAACGCCAGCACGCTGGCGAGGATCAGCAGCAATTTTTTCATATCGACTCCTTAACTAGAGTGAACAAATGCGAAGCCCGCCCCATCAATATGACAAATAATTAACCGCGATGCAAAACCAGTTCGAGCACCACCTTGCTGCCGACGTAGGCGAACATCAGCGCCACAAAGCCAATCAGCGTCCAGCGCACTGCCAACTTGCCGCGCCAGCCATACAGCTTGCGCCCCACCAGCAATGCGCCAAACAGGCCCCACGCCATGATCGAAAACACGATCTTGTGCGACCAGGCCGCCGGCTTGCCAAACACCTCCTCGGAGAACACCACGCCGCTGAACAGGCTCGCCGTCAGTAGCAAAAACCCCACACCCAGCACCTGGAACATCATGGTTTCCAGCGACAGCAACGGGGGCAGCTGACGCACCAACGTGATCCAGCGTTTGTCATGCAGCGCTTTGTCCAACGCCAACATCAACAACGCCACCAGGGCGCCGATAGCGAGTAGGCTGTAGGCCAGCATCGACACCAGAATATGCAACAGCAAGGCCGGATTGCTCAGATCGCCCAGCAGATGCTCCCCCGGAAACAGCAGGCTGAAAGCCAGCGTGGCCACCGCCAGCGGCATCATGAACAGCTGCAGCCCTTCCACACGGTAGAAAAAACCGCAGGTCCAGTAGATCAGCAACATCAGCCACACCAGCACCGACAGCGCCCGTCCGACCCCGAGCGACAACAACGCTCCCTCGCGTAGCGGCCCCATCACCGCCATGGCGTGCAGCAACAACAGCACCCCCAGCAGCAGGTGCTCGCGACGCGGATGACGCGGCAGGATCCCGACACCGCGCCAGTGCCCGATGAAATGCCAGGAAAACGCACCGTAGGCCAGAATCAGAAGCAGGGTGATGACGAGCAGAAAACTGGTCATGAGGTAATTGCACTCGTGAACCGGGCGCAAGCCCGGTGGGTCGTGTAAAATAGACAATTTGAAAGTCTACACCAAGCTGCCCATCGTTGGCAGGCAGAAGGACGCCCCATGCTTGATAACCTTACCAACCGCCTGTCCGGCGTCATCAAGAACCTGCGCGGCCAGGCACGCCTGACCGACGCCAACATCCAGGATGCGATGCGCGAAGTGCGCATGGCCCTGCTGGAGGCCGATGTCGCCCTGCCGGTGGTGAAAACCTTCATCAGCCATGTCAAGGAGCGCGCACTCGGCCAGGAGGTAATGGGCAGTCTGACCCCCGGGCAGGCGCTGGTCGGCGTGGTCAATGAAGAGCTGACCAAGCTCATGGGCGAAAAGAACGACGCGCTGAACCTAGCCGCCGTTCCGCCCGCCATCGTCCTGATGGCCGGCCTGCAAGGTGCCGGTAAAACCACCACTGTCGGCAAGCTCGCCAAACTGCTGAAGGAAACGCAGAAGAAGAAGGTTCTGGTGGTCTCGGCCGACGTGTACCGCCCGGCAGCGATCGAGCAGCTCAAGACCCTGGCCGGGCAGATCGGCGTGGAGTGGTTCCCCTCCGACGGCACGCAAAAGCCGGTGGAGATCGCCCGTGCCGCAGTCGACCACGCCAAGCGCCACTTCTTCGACGTGCTGATGGTGGATACCGCCGGTCGCCTGGCGATCGACGATGCCATGATGCAGGAGATCAAGGCCCTGCACGCCTCGCTCAATCCGATCGAAACCCTGTTCGTGGTCGACGCCATGCAGGGCCAGGATGCCGTCAACACCGCACAGGCCTTCAACGAGGCGCTGCCGCTGACCGGCGTGATCCTGACCAAGATGGACGGCGACGCCCGCGGCGGTGCAGCCCTCTCGGTACGCCACGTCACCGGCAAACCGATTAAGTTCATCGGCGTCGGCGAGAAGCTCACCGGCCTCGAGCCCTTCCACCCCGAGCGTATGGCCAGCCGTATTCTCGGCATGGGCGACGTGCTCAGCCTGATCGAGGAAGTCCAGAAAGGCATTGATCAGGACGAAGCCGCCAAGATGGCCAAGAAGCTCAAGTCGGGCAAGGGTTTCGACCTTGAGGACTTCAAGGCGCAGATGCAGCAGATGAAGAACATGGGCGGCATGGCCAACCTGCTGGAAAAAATGCCCGGCCAGCTCGGCCAGATGGCCAAGGGCGTGCAGGGCGCCGAAGCCGAAAAATCGATGCGCCGTATCGAGGGCATCATCAACTCGATGACCCCGGAAGAGCGCCGCAAGCCGGAGTTGCTCAAGGCGAGCCGCAAGCGTCGTATCGCCGCAGGCTCCGGTGTCACGGTGCAGGAAGTCAACCGCCTGCTGAACCAGTTCGAGCAGACCCAGAAGATGATGAAGCAGTTCTCCTCCAAGGGCGGCCTGATGAAAATGATGCGCGGCATGAAGGGCATGCTGCCCGGTGGCATGTAAACGCCGCAGAACATGGAACCCGCCATGCATTACGACGTTGTCGTCCTGACCGAAAGCCGCTACCTCGCCCCCAACGAGGCCGACTGGTACACCCGCCAGGTACACACCGAAGACAATCTGGTACTGCAAGCCCTGGAAAGACAGGGGCTCGCCGTTGCCCGCCACGACTGGGCCGACTCCGCGATGGACTGGACGCAGACGCGTTCCGCCCTACTGCGCACCACCTGGGACTACTTCGACCGCTACGCCGAATTCAGCGCCTGGCTTTCACGTGCCAGCGCCCAGACCCGGCTGTTCAACGAGGCCGGCCTGATCCGCTGGAACATCGACAAGCACTACCTCGGCACACTGGCAGAAAAAGACATCAACATCGTCCCGACGCTCTACATTGAAAAGGGCGATAGACGTTCCCTGCTCAGCATTGTCGAGAGCAGCGGCTGGGACGAGCTGATCCTGAAGCCGGTGATCTCGGGGGCAGCACGGCATACTTATCGTTTCCACCATACCGACACCCCGGCGCTGGAATGCAGCTACGGGGAGCTGATCGAGCAGGAAGCGATGATGCTGCAGCCGTTCCAGCACGATGTACTGGCACAGGGGGAAACCTCCCTGATGATCATCGACGGCCGCTTTACCCACGCCATCCGCAAGACGCCCAAGAGCGGCGACTTCCGGGTGCAGGACGACCATGGCGGCCAGGTGCACGACTACACGCCGAGCCAGGAGGAGATCACCTTCGCCGAAGCGGCCGTCGCCGCGGTGCCGTTCGACGTGCTCTACGCCCGCGTCGACCTCATCCGCGATAACGACGGCCAGCTGGCCGTGATGGAACTGGAAATGATCGAGCCGGAGCTGTTCTTCCGCTTTCACCCGGAAGCCGCCGACCGGCTGGCTGAAGGCGTGGCACGCCGCCTGCGCGCCTAACCTTCGGCCAACCTTTTACTTTTGTACTGAAACCGCCGGGCAACCGGCACATACGTTTGGAAATACCTCGTCATGAATCTGACCACGTTGACCGCCCTGAGCCCCCTGGATGGCCGCTACGCCAATCAGGCAGAACCGCTGCGCTCCCTGTTCTCCGAGTACGGCCTGATGAAATTCCGCATCAAGGTGGAGCTGGAGTGGCTGAAAATGCTGGCCGCCGAACCGGGCATCGAAGAGGTCAAGCCGTTCTCCGACGCCACCCTGCGCGAAATCGACGACGTCATCGCCAACTTCAATGTCGAGCACGGCGAAGAGATCAAGGCCATCGAGGCTCGCACCAACCATGACGTGAAGGCCATCGAATACTGGCTGAAAGAGCGCCTGTCGGGCAACCCGGAAGTGATGGCAGCCAGCGAATTCATCCACTTCGCCTGCACCTCGGAAGACATCAACAACCTGTCGCACGCCCTGATGCTGAAGACGGCGCGCAACACCGTGGTGCTGCCGGCCCTCGACAGCGTCATCCAGCGCCTGCAGAACCTGGCACACGAACTGGCCGCCGTGCCGATGATGAGCCGCACCCACGGTCAGCCGGCCACACCGTCGACCATGGGTAAAGAACTGGCCAACGTGGTCTATCGTCTGAGCCGCCAACGCGAACAACTCGTCAAGCAGGAAATCCTGGGCAAGATCAACGGCGCCGTCGGCAACTACAACGCCCACCAGGTGGCCTATCCGAACGTCGACTGGGAAAGCCTGTGCGGTCGCTTCGTGACCGGCCTCGGCCTCACCTTCAACCCCTACACCATCCAGATCGAGCCGCACGACTACATGGCCGAGCTCTATCAGACCATGGGCCGCGTCAACACCATTCTGATCGACCTCAATCGCGACGTATGGGGCTACATTTCGCTGGGCTTCTTCAAGCAGAAGGTCAAGAAGGACGAAGTGGGCAGCTCGACCATGCCGCACAAGGTCAACCCGATCGACTTCGAAAACGCCGAAGGCAACCTCGGCATGGCCAACGCCGTACTCGGCTTCATGGCCGAGAAGCTGCCTATCTCGCGCTGGCAGCGCGACCTGACGGACTCCACGGTCCTGCGCAATATGGGTGTCGGCTTCGGCTACACCCTGCTCGGCTTCAACGCCTGCCTGCGCGGCTTGAACAAGCTGGAAATCAACCCGGCCGCACTGGCCGCCGACCTCGACTCCAGCTGGGAACTGCTGGCTGAGCCGATTCAGACCGTAATGCGCCGCTATGGCATCGCCAATCCGTACGAGCAGCTCAAGGAGCTGACGCGCGGCAAGGACGGCATCACCCGCGACACCCTGTCCGCCTTCATCAAGGGCTTGGATATCCCCGAGCAGGAGAAAACCCGCCTGCTGGAACTGACCCCGGCCAGCTATATCGGCAAGGCAGTGGAACTGGCCAAGCGCATCTAAATCGCCCGCCCCCAAAAAAACACGTCACTCTTCGGGTGACGTGTTTTTTTATGCGCAAGCATCCGCGCTGGCTAAATTGAAAAGCCAAGCCGGCGGAGGGACCCACAAGAATTCAGGAAGCGTCGCGACGGAAATCGCACGTTATGCGGCGTACACCGATATGGGGCACGTTGGATAGCAAAAAGCCAGAACATGATGTTCTGGCTTTTCTAAACTTGGTTGCGGGGGCAGGATTTGAACCTACGACCTTCGGGTTATGAGCCCGACGAGCTACCAGACTGCTCCACCCCGCGTCTGAAGAAATGCATCTTACCGTCTCGCAGAACCCGCGTCAAGCTTTTATGAGCAAAAAAGGGATGGCTTACGCCGCCCAGTCCACCCAACCCATTTTCCAGGTCAGCAGGATCAGCACACCGAAGCCAATACGGTACCAGGCGAAAGCATTGAAGTTATGGCCCGAGACATAGCGGATCAGCCCGCGTACCGCCAGAAACGCACTGAAGAAGGCCGCCACAAAACCTACGGCAAAGACTGGGGCATCACTCAAGGCGAACAGTGCACGATGTTTGTACACATCGTAAATAGTTGCCGCGAACATGGTTGGAACCGCCAGAAAGAAGGAAAACTCGGTGGCCACCTTCCGGTCGAGGCCAAACAACATACCGCCAATGATGGTGGCACCAGAACGCGAGGTTCCCGGAATCAGGGCAAACACCTGAGCCAGCCCCACCTTGAGGGCATCCCTCCCCGTCATGGCCTCGACGCTATGCACCTGGGCACGACGATCCTTGCGCTCGACCAACAAGATCACCAGGCCACCAATAATAAACGCCAACGCCACGCTCACCGCGTTGAACAGGTAGAGCTTGATGACCTTGATAAACAGAAAGCCGATGATGGCAGCGGGCAAAAAGGCCAGCAGCAAATTGAACACAAAGCGCTGGGCCGAAGCGTCACGTCCCAGATTTTCCGCCACGCCGGTGAAACGAGCCCGGTATTCCCAGACCACCGCCAAAATGGCCGCCAGCTGGATCACCACCTCGAAGACCGCGCTGGTCTCGCTATGGAAATTGATCAGGTCACCCGCCACGATCAGGTGGCCAGTACTCGAAATCGGCAGAAACTCCGTCAGGCCTTCCACGACCCCCATCAGTAAAGCCTTGGCTAGCAGCAGCACGTCCACGGTACAACCTTTCCATTGTCGTTATTAGGCAAAAACAAAGGCAGCCAGGCTGCCTTTGTTCGATTAATGCAAACTTAACTACCTTATTTCTTCGCTTCCCGCTGCGCCTTGACGATCAACTCATCCACCACCTGCAGCAAGCGGGCTGGCTCGGCCGCCATCGTCGCGTACTTGCCGGCCACCACGATGGTCGGCGTCCCTTCGATACCGTAGTCTCGGGTGATCTTGCTGGCACGGGCCACCTGGGCATTGATGCCGAAGGACTTATACGTTGCCATGAAAGTCTTGGTGTCGATCCCTGGCTGGGTCGCCAGCCACTTGCTCATCTCCGTCTCGTCGGCCAGATTGATCTTTTTCTCCACCATGGCGCTCAGCGCCGGGGCATGCAGCCTGTCCAGCGTCCGGGTGGCATTGAAGGTCGCGAACAAACGAGCCAGACCCTCCATCTGCTTGTTCCAGACAATCTGCTCACGACGGAAGCTGACGTTGGCCGGCAGCTTCTTGCTCCACGCCGTCAAAGCCGGGTCAAGATGAAAACAATGGATGCAGTGGTAGGAAAAGAACTCGATGACCTCCACCTTGCCCGGCGTTGCCACTGGCTGCGGATTGGCCAATACCGTGTAATCCTTGCCCTGCTCAATCGCCGCATTGGCCCAGGCACTAAACAGCATCAGCCCGGCAAGCAACCACTTTTTCATATCATCCCCTTGTCGAAATCAATTACCGCCCTTGACCACAGCTCCGGTCAGGCCATCCTGCTTGAGTTGAGCACGCACCCGGTCCAGATCTTCTTGCCGTGTAAACGGACCGACGCGGACACGGTGCACCAGACCTTTGTCGGGCAGATTGACCGACTGTATCGAGGCTTCGACACCCAGCATGGCCAAACGGGCCTTCAGGTTATCCGCCTCGTCTTCATTCTGGAATGCACCTACTTGCAAATAAGACTTAGGAACAGCTGCAGAGGCGGAAGGTTCCCCGCCCTTGGCGTGCTTCCCCCCCTCACCCGGAACAGCATCAAGCTGCCCCGGCAGAATCTTGTAAAAATCGAAACGTTGCTCATCCTGGCTTTTGGCCGGGGCGGTCGGCTTGGCGGCCGGCGGGGCCACGGGAGCCGGGGAAGTCGCCGGAATCGCCGGTGCGGTAGCCGGTGTCGCCGGCGCCGATGACGGTGCGACAGGCAACTCGGCTATCTTGCTTCCAGGCGACAGCAAGGTCGGCTCGGGCACCTGGGCGGCAGGCTTCGGTGTCGACTTCGTTGCCGTAGCAAAGGGCGTCGCTGAACGATTGAGATACATGGCCAAGCCGATGGCGACGGCCACCCCGACGATCAGCCCAATGACGATACCCGCCATCAGACCACCACCACCACTGCGCGCGGCTCCCGACGAGTTGCGGCGCGAAGAGGAAGAACGTGAAGAATGTTTCAAATCAATATTACCCATGGGCGCTAGCTTGCATCATGCAATCGCCACATTATCCAATAATTAAGACGGGCCGGGGAAAAGCTCAGCTATTTGGCAGCCCGGCACGTCGCAGTTGTACCGCCTGCAACACTTCCTGGCGCGATATCCGTTCCGCGCCCTTCAAGTCGGCAATGGTTCGAGCCACACGCAGAATCCGATGATAGCTGCGAGCGGAAAGGTGCAGCCGCTCGACCGCCTGAAGCAGGGTCTGCTGCGCCGACGCTTCGACCAACCCATGCCGATCCAGCTCGGCCCCGGAAAGGTCCGCATTCGCCTTCCCCTGCCGCGCCAACTGGATCCGGCGCGCCGAAATCACCCTCTCGCGCACCGCCGCACTCGTTTCGCCTTGCCCCTGGCCTGATAGCTCGTCCGGCGACAGGGTCGGCATCTCGATATGCATGTCGATCCGGTCCAGCAAAGGGCCGGAGATTTTACCGCGATAACGCGCGACCTGCTCCGGCGTGCACTGGCAGCGCCCGGAACGGTGCCCGAGATAACCGCAGGGGCAGGGATTCATTGCCGCCACGAGCTGAAATCGGGCTGGAAACGTCGCCTGGCGGGCCGCACGGGAGATATGGATCACGCCATTCTCCAAAGGTTCACGCAGGACCTCCAGCACGCGGCGATCAAACTCCGGCAATTCGTCCAGGAACAGCACCCCACGGTGCGCCAGGCTGACCTCTCCCGGACGTGGCTCGGAGCCGCCTCCCACCATGGCCACGGCCGAAGCGGTATGGTGAGGTGCTCTGAATGGCCTGGCGCGCCAGGCCTCGGCAGAGAACCCTTGCGATCCGAGTGACTGAACCGCCGCCGCCTCCAGTGCCTCGTCATCCTGCATCGGCGGCAGCAGCCCGGGCAAACGGCTGGCCAGCATCGACTTCCCTGTTCCCGGAGGACCAATCAGCAGCAAGCTGTGGCCGCCCGCGGCGGCGATCTCCAGCGCCCCGCGCGCCGCCCCCTGTCCTTTGACATCGGCCAGATCGGGATAGCCGATAGTGGTGCGTACACTCTCCGCCTGCGCGCGTGGCAAGAGCTGCAAGCCATTGAGATGGGCACAAACCTCCAGCAGCGTCGCCGCCGAATACACCGTGGCATCGGCGACCAAGGCGGCCTCGGTGGCGCTTTGCGGCGGTAACACAAAGGCACGCCCGGCACGCCGGGCATGACAGGTCATCGCCAAACCGCCTCGGACAGCTCGCAGTTGGCCGCTCAGCGCCAGTTCGCCGGCGAATTCATAGCGGCTAAGCGCTTCACCCTTCACCTGTCCGGACGCCACCAGAATGCCAAGCGCGATCGGCAAATCGAAGCGCCCCGAATCTTTGGGCAAATCGGCGGGAGCCAGATTCACTGTGATCTTCCGCGCAGGGAAGGTAAACCCCGAGGTCAGGATCGCGGCCCGGACCCGGTCGCGACTTTCCTTTACCTCGGTGTCGGGCAGACCCACGATGGCGAACGCCGGCAGGCCATTGGCCATGTGCACCTCGACAGAGACCTCGGAAGCCTCCATGCCGGACAAGGCCCGGCTATGAACGATGGCCAGCGTCATCGGCTAGAAATCAGGAATGACCCAGCGTAGCCTGGGTATCGACCTGCTCTGCTGCCTTATCGGGGAACACCGCCGCTTCCAGAGTGGCCAGGCGAGCCTCCAACCGCTCTAGCTTTTCTCGAGTACGCAGCAAAACCTCCTGCTGGACGTCGAATTCCTCGCGGGTAACCAGGTCCAGGCGCGAGAAGGTCGACGCCATCATGGCTTTGACATTCTTCTCGACATCCTTCACCGGGCTGGCCGCGATGGTGTCACTGATCTTGGTGGTGATTTCTTCAAACAACTTCTGGCTCAGCATCTGGGGCCTCCTTGACTTCGTCATGTTGCACAGGCTTGAGTGTAGCAAAAAGGATTTGCCGCTGCAGCGCCGGGCAGCCGCACAGCATTGGTGCAGTCGCCGAACGCCAATCGCGCCAAGACGGTGCCAAGGCGTAGCGGATGCCCGCTTTCAGGCCGTGACGGTGCCGTCATTGCGCTATATGAGGTGAACGACATGCTCTGGCACGAAACCTGCTTAATCACAGCACAGCAGTAAAAAAACGATTCGGATCCGTCAGAAAGGAATGCACATGAAACTGGTCACAGCGATTATCAAGCCGTTCAAGCTTGACGAAGTGCGTGAAGGCCTCTCGTCCATCGGTGTTCAAGGCATTACCGTGACCGAGGTGAAAGGCTTCGGACGCCAGAAAGGCCATACCGAGCTGTATCGCGGCGCAGAGTACGTCGTCGACTTCTTGCCTAAAGTGAAACTGGAAATCGCCATTGACGATGCCCTGCTGGACCAGGTGGTGGAAGCCATCGAAAAGTCCGCCCGGACCGGCAAGATCGGCGATGGCAAGATCTTCGTGTTCGACCTGCAGCAAGTCGTCCGCATTCGTACCGGCGAAACCGGTGCCGATGCCGTCTAAATTCCATAACGGGAACTGAAGGGGAATGCCAATGAAAAGGAATATGGCCACACTGGGCGCTCTCGCCCTCGTCTCCTCCCTGCCGGCACTGGCCGCAGGCGAACCGACCCTGGTTGCCACCTCCACCATCAGTGGTGGCGATACGGCCTGGATGATGACCTCGACGGCACTGGTGCTGTTCATGACCATCCCGGGTCTTGCCCTGTTCTATGGCGGCATGGTCCGCAAGAAGAACGTACTGGCGACGCTGATGCAGAGCTTCGCGATCTGTGCTCTGATGACCGTGCTGTGGACCGTCATTGGCTACAGCCTGACCTTCTCCCCCGGCAATTCCCTGATCGGCGGTTTCGATCGTGTCCTGATGGAAGGCCTGACTTATCTGAAGGATGGCGGCAAACTGACCGTCCACCCGCTGGCCCCGACCATTCCGGAACCGGTCTTCATGATGTTCCAGATGACCTTCTTCATCATCACTCCGGCCCTGATTACCGGTGCCTTTGCTGAACGGATGAAGTTTTCCGCCATGATGGTGTTCATGGCCCTGTGGTCGCTGCTGGTCTACGTACCAGTTGCACACTGGGTATGGGCACCGGGCGGCTGGATGGCCGATAAAGGCGTCCTCGACTTTGCGGGCGGCACCGTAGTACACATTAACGCCGGTGTCGCCGGCCTGGTGGCAGCCCTGGTTCTGGGCAAGCGCGTCGGCTTCGGCAAGGAAGCGATGGCCCCGCATAACCTGGTGCTGACCCTGATTGGCGCCTCCATGCTATGGGTGGGCTGGTTCGGCTTCAACGCCGGCTCCGCCGCCGCAGCCGATGGCCGCGCCGGCATGGCGATGATGGTGACCCAGATCGCGACCGGCATGGCGGCACTGGCCTGGATGGGCGCCGAGTGGATTGCCAAGGGCAAGCCGTCGGTGCTGGGTATCGCCTCCGGCGCCGTGGCCGGCCTGGTGGCCATCACCCCGGCCGCCGGCTTCGTGGATGCCAAGGGTGCGCTGGCCATCGGCCTCATCGCCGGCCTCGTGTGCTACTGGGGCGCAACCGGCCTGAAACACGCCCTGAAATATGACGATTCGCTCGATGCCTTCGGCGTACACGGTGTTGGCGGTATCGTCGGCGCCCTGCTCACCGGCGTGTTCGCGGTGAAGGATATCGGCGGCGTTGATGGCAGCCTCGCCACCCAGGCGCTCGGCGTGGTGGTCACCGCGGCCTACTGTGGCGTTGCCAGCTTTGTGCTGCTGAAGCTTATCGACGTGGTCATCGGTCTGCGAGTCACCGATGAAGAAGAGCGCGAGGGGCTGGATGTGGTGCTCCACGGCGAACGCGTGGAGTAACACAAGAGATCATTAAGTTGTCTTGTTGTGGTAAGGGACTTAGGGGCGCTTCGGCGCCCCATTTTTTTGCCGGCATTCTGGCGCGCCGAAGAAACGACCAAACAAAAAGCCAGCATCGAGCTGGCTTTTGGCTTGGGGAGAGACACCCTACTTGACGACGCGCAGGCTGGGTCGGCCGGATGGGCGCGGCGCTGGCTCAGCCTCCGATACCGTGCCTTCCCCCGGTCCTTCGACCGGTTTCAAGGCAGGAGCCGATTCGGACACATCTTCCTCCGCCGGAGGAGCTTCGACTTCGAACCCCATCCCCTCCCCGGTTTCCCGGGCAAAGATGGACATGACGTTGGCGACCGGAACCCAGATCTCGCGAGCAACGCCGCCGAAGCGAGCCGAGAACGAGATCCAGTCGTTGTCGATCTTGAGCGCCTGGCAAGCGGTCGGGGAGATATTGAGCACGATTTCGTTATTCTTGACGAATTCGCGCGGCACCGAGGTCTGGTCGGTGACCCACACCACGATATAAGGTGTGTGACCATTATCGGTGCACCACTCGTGCAGAGCGCGGATCAGGTAAGGCTTGGTAGACGAACTCATCACTGCCCTTACTTGCGCATGGCCTTTTCGGACGGGGTCAGCGAGTCGATGAAGGACTGGCGCTGGAAGATCCGTTCGGCGTACTTGAGAATCGGCGCAGCGCTCTTGCCGAGGTCGATATTGTAGTGTTCAAGGCGCCACATCAACGGAGCGATGGCCACGTCGATCATCGAGAACTCGTCGCCCAGCATAAACTTCTGCTTGGCGAAGATCGGTGCGATCATGATCAGGCCGTCGCGAATCGCCTCGCGCGCCTTGGTCGCTTCTTTACCGGTGGCACCGGCTTCCAGCGTCTTGACGTGGCAGAACAGCTCCTGCTCGAAGCGGAACAGGAACAGGCGAGCACGCGCGCGCATCACCGGATCAGCCGGCATCAGTTGCGGGTGCGGGAAGCGCTCGTCGATGTATTCGTTGATGATGTTCGATTCGTGCAGGATCAGATCACGCTCGACCAAGACCGGCACCTCGTTGTACGGGTTCATCACCGCGAGATCTTCGGGTTTGTTGTGGACGTCCACATCGATGATCTCGAAATCCATCCCTTTTTCATACAATACGATGCGGCAACGCTGGCTGAACGGGCAGGTGATACCGGAGTACAAGGTCATCATGGCTAAAAGCGCATCCTTCTGATTGGCAACAATAGTGGAGTTTACCATTTTGCCGCCACGCTTTTCCAGTTTTAGCCATTAAGCCCCTGTTTGAAAAAGAAAAAGGGCGGGATTTACCCGCCCTTGTCTTCGGCCAACCTTCAGACTCAGTGAATGTCTTTCCAGTATTCCTTCTTCAGGAAGTAGGCCAGTGGCAGCAGCAGCAGGCCCAGGAACATCAGCACGACGTAGCCGATCTGGTGGCGCTTCACCTGGGCCGGTTCGCCCATGTACACCAGATAGTTGGTCAGATCGGCCATGCGGCGGTCGAATTCGACGGTATTGGCCTTGCCGTTTTCCAGCTTGGTCATGGTACCGGCCTTGACCAACTCGAGCTGATGCTCTTCGTGGCCGCCCTCGCCCTTGACCGTCTTCAGCACCTGATCACCCTGCCACTGCCAGAACACATGCGGCATGCCGACTTTGTCGAATACCAGGTTGTTCCAGCCGGTGGGACGCGTGTCGTCACGGTAGAAACCGCGCAGGTAGGCGTACAGGTAGTCGGCACCGCGCGAGCGTGCGATCACCGACAGGTCCGGCGGCGCAGCGCCGAGCCAGACCTTGGCATCCTTCTTGCCCATGGCGATGCTCATGGTGTCACCCACCTTGGCGTCCGGCGGCAGCAGGTTTTCCTTGATCTGGTCTTCGGTCAGACCGATATCCGCCAGACGGTTGTAACGCATGGCGTTGGCCGAATGGCAGGACAAGCAGTAGTTGGTAAACAGCTGCGCGCCGCGCTGCAGCGACTCGGTATCATGGATATCGATCGGAGCCTTTTCCAGCGCAGGGCCCCCTTCGGAGGCCACGGCAGCCCCCAGCGGCAGCATGAACGCAGCAGCGGCGATCAGATGACGGATTTTGGTTTTCATATTGTCCATCCCCCTCGTTACACGTTCATGGCAAACAGCGCTGCACCGACCACGGTGACGGCAACCAGCACCAGGAAGCGCAGCTGGCGCTTGGCGTTGGTCTCGGTCACGCGGCTCGGAACCGGCTCACTGCCGACATCGTTCTTGGTATAGATCGGCATGCCCAGGAAGAAGGCGAAGTAGATCGCAGACAGGATCTGGGCAATCACGGTGCGGGTATTGGTGGACGGCATGGCCCCCAGGATACCCAGGCCGATAAAGGCGATGATGAACAGGACCAGCATGAACTTGAACTTCGGACCGCGGTAGCGGATCGATTTCACCGGCGATTTGTCCAGCCACGGCAGGAAGGCGATCAGCACCACGGCCGCCCCCATGCCCAGCACACCCCACACCTGGGTGCCCAGGAAGGACGGAATGGCGCGCAGAATGGCGTAGAACGGCGTGAAGTACCATACCGGTGCGATGTGCGGCGGGGTCTTCAGCGGGTCGGCCGGGTCGAAGTTCGGGTGCTCGAGGAAGAAGCCACCCATTTCCGGCATGAAGAACACGATGGCCGAGAACACGATCAGGAACACGGCAACGCCCAGTACATCCTTGACGGTGTAGTACGGGTGGAACGGGATGCCGTCGAGCGGAATGCCGGTCTTCGGGTCCTTGTTCTTCTTGATTTCGACGCCATCGGGGTTGTTGGAACCCACTTCGTGCAGCGCCACCAGGTGGGCCACCACCAGTGCCAGCAGCACCAGCGGAACCGCGATTACATGCAGCGCGAAGAAGCGGTTCAGGGTGGCGTCGGACACCACGTAGTCACCACGGATCCATACCGACAGATCCGGGCCAATGACCGGGATCGAACCGAACAGGTTCACGATCACCTGGGCGCCCCAGAACGACATCTGGCCCCACGGCAGCAGGTAACCCATGAAGGCTTCGGCCATCAGGCACAGGAAGATCAAGGTGCCGAACACCCAGATCAGTTCACGCGGCTGCTTGTACGAACCGTAGATCAGGCCGCGGAACATGTGCAGATAGACCACGATGAAGAACATCGAGGCGCCGGTGGAGTGCATGTAACGGATGATCCAGCCCCCGGCCACGTCGCGCATGATGTACTCGACGGACAGGAAGGCCGTCGCGGCATCCGGCTTGTAGTTCATGGTGAGGAAGATGCCGGTGACGATCTGGATCACCAGTACCAGCATCGCCAGGCTGCCGAAGAAGTACCAGAAGTTGAAGTTCTTGGGCGCGTAGTACTCGGTGATGTGCGCCTTCATGGTGGATGACAGCGGGAAGCGCTCGTCGATCCAGTTCAGGATGCTTTGTCCTTTGCTCATTTTTCGCCCTCAGCTTATTTGTCGGCGCCAATCAATAGGCGGCTATCGGACAGATACTTGTGCGGCGGGATTTCCAGGTTCTTCGGTGCCGGCACCCCTTTGAAAACCCGTGCCGCCAGGTCGAACTTCGAGCCATGACAGGGGCAATAGAAACCGCCAAGCCATTCCGGGCCGAGGTCGGCCGGAGCGAGGTCGGGACGGAACGTCGGCGAACAGCCCAGGTGGGTACAGATGCCCACCGCCACCAAGAGTTCCGGCTTGATCGAACGGTATTCGTTCTTGCAGTATTCCGGCTGCTGCTCGACTTCCGACTTGGGATCGACCAGCTTGTCGTCGTTCTTGGCGAGGTTCTTCACCATCTCCGGAGTACGCGACAACACCCACACCGGCTTACCGCGCCATTCGACGTTGATCTTCTGGCCCGGCTCCAGCTTGCCGATCTCGACCTCGACCGGCGCACCGGCAGCCTTGGCCCTCTCGGACGGGAAGAAACTCATCAGAAACGGCGTTGCCACCCCGGCTACCGCCACACCACCAACCGCGCTGGTTGCTACCGTCAGGAAACGACGGCGCCCCGCATCGACGTGTTGCTCACTCATTACAGTCATCCTCAAACGTGGAAACCGAGCTCAAATCCTGCCGATTTTACCCGAATACCCACATGGACTTGAAGGGCGGATGCAAATTAATTACCGAAGTTCCCTTTGACCTAGATCAGACAGGATTAGGGATATCGGCAAAAACCACACTAACTTCATGATTATTGGAGAGCCACCCCCCCAGAGCCTGGATGCCATAACGCTCCGTCGCGTGATGTCCCGCGGCAACAAACGCTACGCCATATTCGAGCGCCATATGATGCTGCTGCTCCGACACCTCTCCAGTGACGAAAACGTCCACTCCCAGCGCAATGGCATCGGCAAAATACCCCTGTGCCCCCCCCGTGCACCAGGCCACGCGGCGCACCTCTTTATCCGGGTTCCCCAGCAGCAACGCCTCACGCCCCAGGTGCGTACCGATAGCACGGGCAAAATTGTCGGCCCGCTGCGGCTGTGGCACGGCACCGAACCATAGCAGGCCCTGATCGCCGGACTGACCCTCAACCTGCCAACCCAGCTCCTTGGCGAGCTGTGCGTTATTACCCAGTTCCAGATGGGCATCGAGCGGCAAGTGGTAGGCCAACAGGCTGATATCGTGTGCCAGCAGGGTCTGCAGCCGACGCTTCTTGATGCCGACCAGACGTGGGTCTTCGTTCTTCCAGAAATAGCCGTGATGCACCAGGATGGCATCGGCCTGCTTCGAGATGGCCGCTTCGAGCAACGCCTGCGACGCGGTCACCCCCGTAACGATGGTACGCACCTCGGCCCTGCCCTCCACCTGTAGTCCGTTGGGGGCATAATCCTTGAAACGCCAGGGCTCCAGTTGCGCGTCGAGTACGCGCTGCAATTCGCTCAGTTGCATGAATCTCTCCCGATGATCGATGGGCGGATTGTGCCAGAAAGCGGGCGCCCAGATGACCTTCGGCCAACCTTGCCAAGGTTGGCCGAAGAAAAAGAAAAACCCCGCAAAGTTTGCGGGGTTTTTCGGCAGGTCGGCACAATGCGCTTCGCAGCGATTGCGCCCTAACCTGGTTGGCTTACATCATGCCGTCCATGCCCATGCCGCCCATGCCGCCCAACGGAGCAGCCGGCTTGTCTTCCGGCAGTTCGGCGATCATGCAGTCGGTGGTCAGCATCAGACCGGAAACCGAAGCCGCGTGTTGCAGAGCGGTACGGGTCACCTTAGCCGGATCCAACACACCCATCTCGATCATGTCACCGTACTCGCCGCTGGCAGCGTTGTAACCGAAGTTACCCTTGCCTTCCAGCACCTTGTTCACAACTACCGACGGCTCGTCGCCGGCGTTCTGAACGATCTGGCGCAGCGGGGCTTCGATAGCCTTCAGCACGATCTTGACGCCGGCGTCCTGATCGACGTTGTCGGTCACCAGCGACTCCAGGGTAGCGCGGGCGCGCAGGATGGCGACGCCACCACCAGGCACCACGCCCTCTTCCACGGCAGCGCGGGTAGCGTGCAGCGCGTCTTCGACACGGGCCTTCTTCTCTTTCATTTCCACTTCGGTGGCAGCACCAACCTTGATCACGGCAACGCCGCCGGCCAGCTTGGCCACGCGCTCTTGCAGTTTTTCACGGTCGTAATCGGAAGTGGCTTCTTCGATCTGGCGGCGGATTTCGCCAACGCGGGCCTGGATGGCAGCGTGCTCACCCACACCATCGATGATGATGGTGTTTTCCTTGCCCACTTCGATACGCTTGGCTTGGCCCAGCATGTCGAGGGTGACTTTCTCCAGGGTCAGACCCACCTCTTCGGCGATCACGGTACCGCCGGTCAGGGTAGCGATGTCCTGCAGCATGGCCTTGCGGCGGTCACCGAAGCCCGGAGCCTTGACGGCCACCACTTTCAGGATGCCGCGGATGGTGTTCACCACCAGCGTGGCCAGCGCTTCGCCTTCCACGTCTTCTGCAATGATCAGCAGCGGACGGCTAGCCTTGGCAACTTGCTCCAGCACCGGCAGCAGGTCACGGATGTTGGAAATTTTCTTGTCGAACAGCAGCACGAACGGGTTGTCCAGTGCGGCGATCTGTTTTTCCTGGTTGTTGATGAAGTACGGGGACAGGTAACCGCGGTCGAACTGCATGCCTTCCACCACGTCCAGCTCGTTGCTCAGCGACTTGCCGTCTTCAACGGTGATCACGCCTTCCTTGCCCACTTTTTCCATGGCGTCGGCGATGATCTGGCCGATGTCCAGGTCGGAGTTGGCGGAGATCGAACCCACCTGGGCGATTTCCTTGGAGGTGGTGCACGGCTTGGCGATCTTGGCCAGCTCGCCGACCAGGGCCACCACGGCCTTGTCGATGCCGCGCTTCAGGTCCATCGGGTTCATGCCGGCGGCAACGAACTTCATGCCTTCCTGCACGATGGCCTGCGCCAGCACGGTTGCGGTGGTGGTACCGTCACCGGCCACGTCGGAGGTCTTGGAAGCCACTTCCTTGACCATCTGGGCGCCCATGTTCTCGAACTTGTCCTTCAGTTCGATTTCCTTGGCGACGGACACGCCGTCCTTGGTGATGGTCGGCGCGCCGAAGGAGCGATCCAACACCACGTTGCGGCCTTTCGGGCCCAGGGTCACTTTAACGGCGTCGGCCAGAATGTTGACACCGTTGACCATCTTGGCACGAGCGGAATCACCGAATTTTACGTCTTTAGCAGCCATTCTTTACTTCTCCAGAATCTGATTCAGTCGGTTGTGGGGACGGATTACTCAACGATGCCCATAACGTCTTCCTCGCGCATCACGAGGACTTCATCGCCGTCGACCTTAACGGTCTGGCCGGAATACTTGCCGAAGATCACCTTGTCGCCGACCTTCAGTTCCAGCGGACGGCGCTCGCCGTTTTCCAGAATCTTACCGTTACCCACGGCGATCACTTCGCCCATGTCCGGCTTCTCGGCAGCCGCACCCGGCAGAACGATACCGGAAGCCGTCTTTTCTTCCGCCTCGAGGCGCTTGATTACAACACGGTCGTGCAAAGGACGAATTGCCATTGTTCTCTCCTGTTAGCAGTGGCTGGTGAGAATGAAAAATCAATCAAATCAGCAAATTGGCCCGGCGCATTAGCACTCGGGGCTTGCGAGTGCTAATGATAGGGACGGGTAAAGGGGTTTTCAAGAGAGGGAGTAGTCAAAAAAATTTCTATCGATTTTGCTTATACGATAGCGCCGTCACCCTCTCCTTACTGAGAGCGGGGCGGTAAAGCACCATCCAGCGCGGAGACCTGAACCGGATGATCATGCGATACAGGTACAGGTAGGTCAGCACGAACAAGCACACACACCCCATCAAGGCTGGAGTGTTGTTCCAGAACAGCATGGCCGGAGCGACCGACAAGGACGACAATGCCCACAGGTAGGGTGATGTCATGCTGTTACGTCGAGTCATGTGACGCGCCTCTTTCGAGCCAACCATCCAGCGCACCAAGCGCTTGTAGACCAGCATGTGCAGATGCAAACCATCCGGCATACCCGGCGACATGCCACGCAGGAATTTCTTGCGATAGATGGAAAACAGCGTTTCGAATACGGGATAGATCACCAGCAGCAACGGGAACCATGGCGATACCTGAGGGTGCCTTGCCACCAGCAACACCGACAGTTCGGCAATCAGGAAGCCTATCAGATAGGCCCCGCCATCGCCGGCAAAGATCATCCCGCGGGGGAAGTTCCATACCAGAAAGCCCAGCACCGCCCCCGTTGCTGCAAAGCACAGCCCCATGATTTGCGGGTCACTGACCTTGAATGCGACATAGGCCAGCGCCATGAAGATGAAGACTGACACCATCCCGGCCAAACCGTTATAGCCATCGATGATATTAATCGCGTGCGCCACGCCACCGACGGCGAACACGGTGAACAACAGCGAAATAGCCCAGTGATAGTGCAAAAGCCGATCCACCCCGGGCACATCAAGACGTGACAAACCCGCGTTCAGCAACCAGAACCCCATGGCTGCAGCTACAAAAGTAGCTAGCAGACGCGGCAAGGGGCCAACCTGCTTGGTCAGATCTTCGGCCAACCCTGCGACAAAAGCGGGCAGCCCGGCGACGAGAAGCACCAAGCTCAAATACTCCCTCGTCAACATGGAGAGAATCAGTGATCCTGCAGCAATCCCCGCCATAACCGGTACACCGCCGATGCGCGGCACAGGTGCGGCATGGAATTTCTGCACCCCGCCCAAGTCATGATCAGCGGAGAAGCGATCGTGGAGATGACGGAAACGGACCAGAAGGACTCCAATAACGAAGGAGCAAAAAAGAGCCCCTAGAAGGATGAGAAGCATACCAAACTCGATCGGGTTATTGAGAACTGAGGCAATCCACCCCCTACATAGCAATGGATGGCAGATTGTTGATTCTATCAATCAAATACAGCGCCAAGAAACTTCGCCCTCTGTCAGATCATGCAAAAAGAGTAAAAATCGTAGGCTGAACGAGTAGAGCACACCATGATTCCGTGCGAAAATTCGCGGTTCATCACTGTGTTAACATTTGTAAACACAGCTTTTTTTATTGTGAAAACACTGGCATGGTCAGACCAAGCCAAACTCGAAGAATGCAGCATCTATGATTCTGGTAACAGGCGGTGCCGGCTTTATCGGCAGCAACTTCGTACTCGACTGGCTGGCTGGCTCAGAGGAGCCGGTACTCAACCTCGACAAGCTGACCTATGCTGGCAACCTCGATACGCTTGCTTCACTGAAGGACGACTCACGCCATGTCTTCGTACGCGGCGATATCGGCGATCGCGAACTTCTCGCGCACCTGCTGACCGAGCACCGGCCGCGCGCCGTGATCAACTTTGCCGCTGAGTCGCACGTCGACCGCTCTATCAGTGGGCCAGGCGAGTTCATCCAAACCAACGTGGTCGGCACGTTCAACCTGCTCGAAGCTGTCCGAGGCTACTGGAATGATCTGAAGGTGGCAGACAAGCAATCGTTCCGCTTCCTGCACGTTTCCACAGACGAAGTGTATGGCACGCTATTGCCCGGTGATTCACCTTTCACCGAAACCCACCCCTATGAACCAAATAGCCCATACTCGGCAAGCAAGGCAGCCAGCGATCACTCGTGCGCGCCTGGCACCATACCTACGGTCTGCCGGTACTAACGACGAACTGCAGCAACAACTATGGCCCGTATCACTTCCCGGAAAAGCTGATCCCTCTGGTCATCCTCAACGCGCTGGCCGGCAAGCCGCTGCCGATCTACGGCGACGGGCAGCAGGTACGCGACTGGCTGTACGTCAAGGATCATTGCAGCGCCATCCGCCGAGTGTTGGAAGCCGGCAGACTCGGTCAAACCTATAACGTCGGTGGCTGGAACGAGAAGCCCAACCTCGAGGTCGTCCACACCATTTGCGCCATTCTGGACGAACTACAACCGCACGCCGACGGCGAGTCGTACACGGGCCAGATCAGCTTCGTGCAGGACCGCCCCGGACACGACCGTCGTTACGCCATCGATGCCCGTAAACTGGAACGTGAACTGGGCTGGAAGCCCGCCGAAACCTTTGAGACAGGCATCCGCAAGACGGTGCAGTGGTATCTCGACAACCAAACTTGGGTCGATAACGTCACCAGCGGTACCTATCGCAACTGGGTCGCGCAGCAGTATGGAGCGGCAGCATGAGCCGTATCCTGATCACGGGCTCCAACGGTCAGGTGGGTTTCGAACTGAAACATGCGCTGGCGCCCTTGGGAGAAGTCATTGCCCTGACCCGACAAGAGATGGACTTGGCCGACCCTGCCAGCATTCTAGCGGCACTGAATCGTTACCAGCCCGCTATCATTGTCAACCCGGCAGCGTACACCGCGGTCGACAAGGCCGAGACGGAGGTTGAGCTGGCCATGGCCATCAATGCCAAGGCACCAGGCGTGATGGCCGAATGGGCCGAGCAGCACGATGCCCTGCTGATTCATTACTCGACCGACTACGTGTTTGATGGCAACAAAGACGGGGCCTATTGCGAAGACGATACGGCCAACCCGCAGTCGGTCTATGGGCGTAGCAAGTGGGAAGGAGAGCAGGCCATTCGCACTTGTACAGCCCATCACCTGATCCTGCGCACCAGTTGGGTGGTCGGCGCCCATGGCGGTAATTTCCTCAAGACGATCCTGAGGTTGGCGCACGAGCGCGATAGCCTCAACGTGGTGGTGGACCAGATCGGTGCCCCGACCCCAGCCGCCCTGATTGCCGACATCACGGCGCAGCTCATCAGCTGCTATCGGTTGCCGACAGACCAATTTAACTATGGCACGTATCATCTGACGGCCAGCGGCGAGACCAGCTGGTACGACTACGCGCGTTTCGTGGTACGCCTGGCCGAACAGCAGCGTTGCCCACTCCGGCTCGCTGCGAGCGCCATCCGTCCGATTTCGACATCTGACTATCCGCTGCCGGCGCCTCGTCCGGCCAACTCGCGACTGGACTGTAGCAAGCTGTCCCATCACTTCGGGCTGGCGCTGCCGCACTGGCAGCAAGGCGTCGCTCACGTGGTTTCGCAGCTTTACAAATAAGACGAAAGACGCAAAGCATGAAACGCAAAGGCATCATTCTCGCCGGTGGCTCCGGTACCCGCCTGTACCCCGCTACCCTGGCAGTCAGCAAGCAGCTCTTGCCGATCTACGACAAGCCGATGATCTACTACCCGCTGGCCACGCTGATGCTGGCGGGTATCCGCGACATTCTGATCATTTCCACTCCACAGGATACCCCGCGATTCGAACAACTGCTCGGCGACGGTAGCCAGTGGGGCATCAACCTGCAGTACACCGTACAGCCCAGTCCGGATGGCCTGGCCCAAGCATTTATCCTCGGCGAATCGTTCATTGCCGGTGACCCGTCGGCTCTGGTACTCGGCGACAACATCTTCTATGGCCACGACTTTGCCAAAGTGCTGCAGGATGCCGCCAGGAAGGACGCCGGGGCCAGCGTCTTCGCCCACCATGTGAACGACCCGGAACGCTACGGCGTGGTCGAATTCGATGCTGCCGGCAAAGCAATTAGCATCGAAGAAAAACCAGCTCAGCCGAAGTCGAATTACGCCGTGACCGGCCTGTATTTCTACGACCAGCAAGTAGTCGACATCGCCAAATCCATCAAGCCCTCGACACGCGGCGAACTGGAGATCACCGACGTCAATGCCGTGTACCTGAAAGAAGGGCTGCTGGATGTACAGACCATGGGCCGTGGCTACGCCTGGCTCGACACCGGCACTCATGAATCGATGCTGGAGGCCAGCAAGTTCATCGCCACCATCGAAGCGCGTCAGGGGCTGAAAGTCGCCTGCCCGGAAGAAGTCGCCTATCGCCTTGGCCATATCGATGCCGCACAGCTTGAAAAGCTGGCCGAACCGCTGAAAAAGAACGGCTACGGTCAGTATTTGCTCAGCGTACTCAAGGAGAGGGTGTTCTGTTGAAGGTCATCGATACCGCCATCCCCGACGTCAAGATCATCGAACCCCAAGTCTTCGGTGACGAGCGCGGCTTTTTTTACGAGAGTTTCAACCATAAGCAATTCGAGGAAGCCATCGGCCAGCAGGTAAAATTCGTCCAGGACAACCATTCGCGCTCGGTTAAAGGCGTACTGCGCGGGCTGCATTACCAGTTGCCGCCCCATGCCCAAGCAAAGCTGGTGCGCTGTGCGGTGGGCGAAGTGTTCGACGTGGCAGTGGACATTCGCAAGTCATCTCCTACCTTCGGCCAGTGGGTCGGAGTAAACCTGTCGGCGGAGAACAAACGGCAGTTGTGGATTCCGGAGGGGTTTGCTCATGGCTTTCTCACCCTGTCCAAGGTAGCCGAATTTTTATATAAGACTACGGATTACTACGCCCCTGAAAGTGAACGGTGTATAAATTGGAATGATCAAAACCTTTCTATAAAATGGCCAACTGGTTTTGATCCGACCTTATCCAAAAAGGATAATAATGGACTCGCTTTTACAGATCAAATTATTTTCTGATAAAGCTTTAAAATATTAGCTAGGAAACGCATGAAAAAGAAAGCACTTATAACTGGCATTACTGGTCAAGATGGATCTTATCTTGCTGAATTTCTATTAGAAAAAGGCTATGAGGTCCATGGCATCAAACGCAGAGCATCTTCTTTCAATACGCAGCGTATCGACCATATTTTTCAAGACCCCCATGTCGAGAATGCACGCTTAAAATTGCATTATGGCGATCTGACTGATTCCTCCAACCTAACCCGTATCATACAAGAGGTGCAACCGGACGAAGTATATAATTTGGGAGCACAATCACATGTAGCAGTGAGTTTTGAATCGCCAGAGTACACCGCTGATGTGGATGCAATGGGAACTTTGCGACTTCTGGAGGCAATCCGCTTCTTGGGGCAGGAAAAGAGAACCCGCTTTTATCAAGCGTCTACATCCGAATTGTACGGTTTGGTGCAGGAGACCCCCCAGCGCGAAACCACCCCATTTTACCCGCGCAGCCCCTATGCCGTTGCCAAGATGTATGCCTACTGGATCACCGTAAACTACCGTGAAGCCTATGGTATGTATGCCTGTAATGGCATCTTGTTTAACCACGAGTCGCCACGTCGTGGCGAAACCTTTGTTACTCGCAAAATTACTCGCGGCTTGGCTAACATTGCCCAAGGATTGGAACCATGCTTACATATGGGCAATATGGATGCGTTGCGCGACTGGGGGCATGCCCGCGATTACATTAAAATGCAATGGTTGATGTTACAACAAGATCAACCGGATGATTTCGTGATCGCCACTGGGGTGCAATATAGCGTACGCGATTTTATCCGCATGGCAGCCGCAGAACTAGGGTTGACCCTGAATTTCGTGGGACATGGCGTAGAGGAAAAGGCGGTTGTAGCCGCGATTGAAGGTGATAAGTCTCCGGCGCTAAAAATCGGCGATATAGTGGTTGCCGTCGATCCGCGCTATTTCCGCCCCGCCGAAGTCGAAACGCTGCTGGGCGACCCATCGAAAGCCAAAGAAAAACTGGGCTGGGTACCCGAAACGACACTGGCAGAGATGGTGAAAGAGATGGTGGCCTACGATCTGGAGCAGGCCAAACGGCATGCACTGCTCAAGACTCATGGTTTCGAAGTACCGGTGAGCAGCGAACGATAGTTTTCACGCTGAATTGATAATTTTATGAAAATTTTCCTGACTGGCGCTTCGGGAATGGTGGGGCGCAATCTTCTCGAACATGAGGAAGCGGGCAACCATACCTGGCTAACGCCACGCCATAGCGATCTCGATCTGACCGACTTCATAGCCACTTGTCAATATATTGACAAAAAGCAGCCTGATTTGATTATTCACGCAGCCGGTCGAGTTGGGGGCATTCAGGCAAACATGCGGGAGCCTGTTCGTTTCTTGATAGAAAACCTCGACATGGGTCGCAATGTGCTATTGGCAGCGGCTAAGGCTGGGGTACCAAAGCTGATCAATATTGGCAGTTCGTGTATGTACCCGCGTAATCGCAACGACCCATTGAAAGAAGAGGACGTTCTGTCTGGTGAGTTAGAACCTACCAATGAAGGCTACGCTCTAGCCAAGATCACCATCGCTCGTCTTGCTGATTATCTTTGTCGCGAACGATCAGAGTTGAACTATAAAACAGTCGTTCCGTGCAATCTCTACGGCCGGCACGACAAGTTTGATCCGCGTTGGTCGCACCTTATACCTGCAATAATCTACAAATTGCATCAAGCCAAAATAACCGGTGTTAGAAAGGTTGAAATCTGGGGTGATGGCAATGCGCGCCGAGAATTCATGTATGCTGGGGACCTTGCTGAGGCATTGTTCAAGGCAAGTTATGATCTTGCCGACATGCCAAGCTTGATGAATATCGGCCTTGGTTATGATTTCACGGTTAATGAATACTACCAAATGGCTGCCGAAGTGATTGGTTACGATGGTGAATTCACACACGATTTAAGCAAGCCGGTAGGCATGAACCGCAAGCTGACAGATGCAAGCAAAGCGCGTGCGTGGGGTTGGGTGGCCAGCAGCAGCCTCAAGGAAGGCTTGGCCAAGACCTATGATTTCTATCTGAATACAATGATCGGGAATAAGTAATGCATTATCCACTCGCCAGCTCCACTTGGGATGAAGCCGAATACGCAGCCATGCAGCGTGTTATTGACTCCGGAATGTTCTCCATGGGCAAGGAAGTTGCTCAGTTTGAAAAAGAATTCGCAGCCTGGAGCGGCAGCCGGTTCGCTGTGATGGTCAATTCCGGCTCCTCAGCCAACCTTGCCATGATCGGTGCTCTGATCTTCCGTAAGCAAGGCGCGCTCAAACAGGGAGACGAGGTCATTGTCCCGGCCGTGTCGTGGAGTACCACCTACTACCCCCTGCAGCAATACGGTCTCAAGTTGAAGTTTGTCGATATCGACCGTAACACCCTCAATATGGACCTGTCACAGCTGGAAGCGGCTATTAGTGAAAAAACCCGCGCCATTCTGGCAGTCAACCTGTTGGGAAATCCAAACGACTTTGCCAAGATCCGCCAGATTGTCGGCAGCCACGATATCATTCTACTGGAAGACAACTGCGAATCAATGGGTGCCATGTTTGATGGCAAACAAGCCGGCACCTTCGGCCTGATGGGCACGTTCAGCAGCTTCTTTAGTCACCATATTTCCACCATGGAAGGTGGCCTCGTTGTCACCGATGACGAGGAGCTTTATCACATTCTGTTATGTCTGCGAGCTCATGGTTGGACCCGTAACTTGCCCAAGTTCAACCATGTCTGCGGCGAAAAAAGCGACAACCCCTTTGAAGAGTCGTTCCGCTTTGTCCTTCCAGGCTATAACTTGCGACCGCTGGAGCTGAGCGGAGCGATCGGGCAAGAACAGCTGAAAAAGCTGCCCGAAATGATCCAGGCCCGCCGCGACAATGCGGCCTATTTTCAGGAGATTTTCTCCCATCATTCATGGCTCGATATTCAGCAGGAAACAGGAGAAAGCAGTTGGTTCGGCTTTGCCTTGGTATTGAAACCTGATGCCCCGATCACACGCGATGAGCTGGTCAAGAAACTGGCTGAAGCAAATATCGACGTTCGCCCTATCGTTGCGGGTAATTTTGCCAAAAACGAGGTGCTCAAGTGGTTTGATTACAACATTCATGACGAGCTTGTCAATGCTGAATATATTGACAGGAATGGATTTTTTGTCGGAAACCATCACTATGACTTAGCAAGCCAAATATCGTATTTGCACGCAGTCATTAGCAAATAAACAAGTTGTCTGCTCGGGTTGAGGGAAATTTTAGCAAGTGAAAAAAATTAGCATAGTTATGCCGTGTTTCAATGGTGAGCGATATCTCGAGCACGCAATAAAATCATTCCTCAACCAAAGTTATCAGGAAAAACAATTAATTATTGTTGATGGGAAATCAACAGACGGATCGCACACCATCATCAATGCATATTCGCAAAATAATCCATCGATAGTTTGGGTGAAGCGCAAAGACAAAGGGATATCGCATGCAATAAACATGGGGATAAATGAAATTGAAAACGACGCAATATTTGGTTATATGGGCGTTGATGACATATTAATGCCTCACAGCTTAGAAACCGTTGCGACGCTACTGTTCGATTTTAGCATGGCCAATGCTGCTTTTTTTGATTCATTTACGTTCGAGAGGAATGGTCGATTTTTTTATAGAAATGCGCCAGTAAAGAGTGTAAACACAAAGACACTAGTGAAGTATGGAACAATCGCTGGGCTGCAGAACTTTTACTGTGATGCAGAAATTGTCAAAAAACTTCTCTTTTTAGAAAAAAAGAAATATGCAATGGATTTCGATTTTTATTTTAGGGCAGCCAGCAAAGGAATTCTTAGAGCCGTTTGCGCACCTCAGGCGTCTACTGTCAACATACAGGATGGTAACATTTCCACGAAGTTTTTCCGGATGGGGCACAAGGAACGACTTGATTCAATACTTGAAATTCAAGGGATGAGTATGGATTATGCTATTGCGCGCCTCAAATTCTGGATTAGCAAGCTCAAAAGCTATTGAATAAAGAGCGAACATTGCTTTTTTGTATATTTAAGTACACTTATAGACTAATTTTAGAAAAACCTTCATCAGTTCATCTCCAAAATGTTCTGCGCGGAGGATTTTGAATAGCAAAATAGAGTACCATGCGAACAATGTACAAATTCCTCAAAAGCCTGAACGAAACTGACTATAGTTCGCTATCAGGAGAACATCGTTGCCTTCTAAAGAGCGAAGCAGTGGCGCCGTTCTCAGCAGAGCACTTTGCCAATATGATAACCGACCAGATCGACTAAGGACTTGGGGCTGCTGCGTTGAGAAAGGCAAGTTATGACATCGTATGGCTAGGCTTGGCACGCCTTGGCCAAGCAGCACTAGGGCTGGTCGCCTTACGTCTGGTGACCCATTATCTCACCGTTGACCAGTTTGGCTTGCTCGGTCTGATGACTGCACTGACAGGGTTCTTTGGACTATTCCTGATCAACCCTGTCGGGCAGCACGTCAGCCGCCATACACACGACTGGCACCAGCAAGGGGTGTTGCTTGACCAATTGAAGCGGTATAACCACTACCTGATTTGCTTGGCCATCATTACCTTCATACTAGCCGGCACATGGTATGGAGCGCGAACCGGCTGGACTGCCCATATGGCAAACCAACTGGGTATAGCGGTGGTTCTGTCTCTGACTGTCTGGCTTGGTACATGGAACGCCACGCTGGTCCCAATGCTGAATATGCTTGGCCACCGTGCAGGGACTGCTGCGTTGAGCATGCTGACGGTTGCGGCTGGACTGGTGATGTCCGCCCTACTGATTAACTGGCAGGCGCAGGCCACCTTCTGGCTCGCCGGGCAACTCGTTGGGCTCGCTTGCGGCGCATTGCCAGCTTTACACATGCTTCGGCGTGAAGAACCCACTACACCCACGGCGGTCCGTTCAGCATTTCTGGACCGTACCACATTGCAACACTATTGTTTGCCCTTGGCGATGGCAACCGGATTAATGTGGTTGCTTGGCAGCGGGTACCGTTTTTTCGTGGATGCCGTCTGGGGGGCGCGTGATCTGGGGCTACTTGTTTTGGGGTTGGCCGTGGCGGCTCAATTCTGGGCAATTATAGAAAATGTGGCTGGCCAGGTTGTATATCCGAAGTATTACTGCTGCTTGAGCAGAGAGAACGATACCGACAAGCGGAATGCATTCAATCAGATGGTCAACGTAGTGATACCTAGTTATTTGATTTTGCTAGGTTTGGGGTTGGCGACAGCCCCGCATCTGCTGGTTGTATTAGCCGACCTACGATTCGCGAATGCCAGTCAACTTTGCAGTATCGCCATGCTGATCGAAGCGATGCGAGCTACCACAAACGTAATTACTCAAGCGGCACAAATAGAACGTAAAACGGCCTCAATGATCTTTCCCTACTTGGTCGGCGTTGTATCTGCAGTGATTGGCTTTGGTGTTCTTTACCTAATGAAGGCAACTGTAATATGGGTACCTTGGATCTTGGCCTTTGCCATGCTGTGTGTGCTAGTGACTGCCGTATATAAGATGCATCAGATAGCTCCAATATATCCTGATCGCAAAAACTGGTTGTTGGCACTCTTGGCTGGCCTAATCGTGATCCTGCTAACTTTCTCGCTACAGGCCAGCTCTATGGCAGGTCATATTTCAGTGCTTTTCATCAGTGGCACCCTCAGTCTATGTGCTCTTCTCTGGGTTCAAAAACGAAGTAAGGCATTTCACGCTCTAATGGCAGTACGATTACCAGCAGAGCGTAGTCAAGGAATATAGGTGATTATTGTAAGACTCATGGGGGGGATGGGAAATCAGCTCTTCCAATATGCAACGGCCTTTGCTTTGTCAAAAAGAAAGAGCGAGCCTCTGGTCCTGGATACCAGGTTTTTTGATCATTACACCCTTCATGGAGGGTATAAGTTAGATCATTTCAATATCTCTGCTCGAATACTGTCTAAAGAAGAAGAAAGCTTATATCCAAATTGGCAAGCAAATTTGCTGTTAAGATACCCAATTATAGATAGAGCCTTTAAAAAGTGGCATGTAGAAAGGCAGTTTACTTACCAAGACCGCATCTATCGTATGAAGAGGGGTCAAGCGCTACTCGGGTACTGGCAGAGTGAGCTGTATTTCCAAGAGTACAGAAAAGAAATTTCTGCAGAATTTACTCTGAAGGAGCAGTCATCTGTAACTGCCCAGCAGATTTCTGTTGCAATGCAGGGCGGGAACAGTGTGGCCGTTCACATCCGCAGAGGTGATTATTTGTCTAATCCTTCGGCACTACGAACCCACGGCATCTGCTCTCTTGGCTATTATAACCATGCCATGTCCTTACTAAATGAAAGAATTAATGATGCCCAATTTTATATTTTTAGTGATGACATTGCCTGGGCTAAAGAGAATATCAAGATTGGCAAGACAAGCAAGAACCTCATTTTTATTGAGGGCGAGTCTGTAGAGACTGACTTTTGGCTGATGACCCAGTCAAAGCATCACATTATTGCTAACAGCACCTTCAGCTGGTGGGGAGCATGGTTGGCCAACAATACAGACGAGCAGCTTGTTATTTGTCCAAGCCCTTGGTTTGATGACAAAAACCTTTCGGAAACAGATTTGATACCTAAATCATGGATAAGATTAAACAAGGATCTGCCAGTCTAGTGGTAGGCGATCAACAAGAAAAACACCCCGTTGTTTCTGTTTTGCTTCCTGTAAATAGGGTAGATCGGTTTTTTATCCCTGCAGTTGAGAGCATTCTTACCCAGACATTGCAAGATTTTGAATTAATCATTATAGCAAATGGCTGTAGCACCGAGCATTTAAACAAAATTAGGTTGACATATGGCGACCATAATAGGGTAAGAATCCTGAACACTGAAATCAAAGGACTTCCTTTTGCGCTTAATTTAGGAGTACATAACGCACGCGGTTTATATATTGCCAGAATGGATGCCGACGACATATCCATTCCCGAAAGGCTCGAGAAACAGTTGAATACCCTTGAACAGAATAAAAAAATAGGAGTGGTTTCGTCGGGGGTTGATTTTATTGATGAAAACGACCAAGCAATTAGAGAAGGTAAATTTCCTGAACTAACGGACAAAGACCATAGAAGACTGCTTCCATTGATCTGCTGCATTGCACATCCAACTGTGATGGTTCGAAAGGAAATTATCAATAAGTTGGGTGGTTATTCTTTTGGTAGCTTCTCAGAAGATTATGATTTATGGCTTAGGATAATGCGCGAGCTGCCCGAGGTAGAATTCTACCGCATACCGGAAAGCCTATTGAAATATAGAAGACATGGAAATCAAGCAACCTCATCAAAAAATATAAAGAAAATTAGGGCGTATAACTCCGCACTAAAGATAAGAGAGTTATTTTTAAGCAGGAAACTAAAGTTTATTATTGGTATCATTCTCCCTGCCAGAATGGTGACGCTATGGAGAAAGTAAAAAAACCTGTAAAAATTTTTGTAATGACCAGAAATGATGGGGGGCACTTAGAGAAATGTATCAATTCTATTTTATGTAATACCATTTATCCCTACGAGCTCATTATTGTGGATAACCATTCGAATGATGGGCTAACAGGAAGGCTGATAAGAGATTTAGAAAAAAAATACCCCACTACAATAAAGGCTGTTGAAAACAGAGCCAATAAATGGATTCTCGGCCTAAATGATGCTCTTAAGTCAGTATCCAAAGATGCTGACCAGTTTTTCGTTCTCACAGATGGCGATATTGCGGTAAAAGAGCCTGACAGGCTATCGGGCGAATGTTGGTTGTCCGCATCTGTTCGGACCATGACAGAAAATCCGTGGATAGGTAAACTCGGTCTGTCAATTGACTTAAGTCATATTAAAGAACTACCTTCAATGCAAGCTATATTTGCAGGGGAGGAAAAGTTCTATAGACACAGCCTAAATCCGGATATCTACCTAGCACAAGTAGATACTACTATTGCAATCTATAGATCCGACTTGTTCATTCATGAAGAGCCAAAATTTTACCCTGGCCATAATTCATACATAAAGCCTCATTACCATGTTGGACGGCTTAAAAAATATCAATGCGTTCATCTTGGGTGGGAAAGATATAATGAATACCCAACGCAGTCTCAAATAGATGAGAAAGTTGTATGCTTTACAAAATATTGCGGCTATGTAAATGATATCACCCTTAAGCAGGCTTCGCTCTCTGTAAGGGCGTTTAGAAAACTATCAGCTATTTTCCGACTATATTGGGGTGCAAGGCTTTTTCTTTTCTGGGTTATATATTTGAAGAAAAAGAAGATTATATATTTAAACGAGTTGCTTCAAAGTGGAAAATCAAAATATTAGCAACACTAAGGTCAGCGCATCCATAGTTACATATCAGAATAATATTGACATATTGCGCAGCACTCTTGCTTCGGTGCAAGGTGCAGACATGGCAGTTGATCTATTCGTTATTGACAACTCGCCTACTACAGAGTTGCAGGGGCTTTGCGAAGAATTTAATGCCAGTTATTTTCACAACCCCCAAAACCCTGGCTTTGGCGCATCACACAATCTCGCTGTTTTTGAACTAACCGAACCAAATATTCACCTTATCATTAACCCAGATATAACGTTTGACGGTAATACGATATCTCAACTAGTTGGGTTTATGAATGATCATCCAGAAGTAGCTTGTTTGGTGCCCAAGGTCGTCTATCCGGATGGAAGCCTGCAGAGGTTATGCAAGTTGCTCCCTTCACCGATCAACCTTTTCAGTCGACGCTTTGCATCGGCACTTGCCGAGCGTCTTGATGAGGATTACGAACTACGCTGGTTTGGATATGATCAGATTGTTGACATCCCTTACGTATCTGGTTGCTTCATGGCAGTTCGTACCGAAGTGTTCAGAAAAATCGGGGGCTTCGATCAGCGTTTCTTCATGTATCTGGAGGACACCGATCTTTCCAGACGTCTTGCTCAACATGGCCGAGTTGTGTTCTATCCTGATGCGGTGGTAAAGCATACGTTTGCGAAACAATCGTACAAGAATCGTAGGCTTTTGTTTGCTCACATCAAGTCGGCAATCCAATATTTCAATAAGTGGGGCTGGTTTTTTGACTCTGAGCGTCATCATCGCAACCGTGAGGCTGTCGCCAAGATCCGGGCGGCAATGCTTAAAACTAAACAAGACAATCATTCAACGGAGCTCAATACATGATCCCGGTTATTCTCTCCGGCGGCTCTGGTACTCGCCTGTGGCCACTGTCACGGGGCCTGTTTCCCAAGCAGTTCCTGCCACTGACCTCCAGCCGAAGCATGATGCAGGAAACTCTGTCACGCCTTGATGGGGTCAGCGATTGCCAGCAACCGTTGGTGATTTGTAACGAAGAACATCGCTTCATCGTTGCCGAGCAACTGCGCCAGCAAGGCGTGCAGGGGGCCGGTATTCTGCTTGAACCTATTGGCCGTAATACGGCCCCGGCCATTGCCGCTGCAGCGTTACATGCGATGTGCGACGATGGTGACCCACTCTTGCTGGTGCTGGCCGCTGACCACTCGATACAGGATGTAACGGCCTTTCAGGCCTCTATCAAGGTGGCTTTTCAGGCTGCACAGGATGGGGCTTTGGTGACGTTTGGCATTGTACCCACAGCTCCCGAAACCGGATATGGCTATATCCAGAAGGGCGATGATCGAGGGGGCTCTGGTACGTTTTCTGTTCGACGCTTCGTCGAAAAACCTGATCTATCAACTGCGCGAGCTTATCTTGCAGATGGCGATTACCTGTGGAACAGCGGCATGTTCCTGTTCCGTGCATCAGCGTTGATTAGAGAATTGGAAAAGTTTGCTCCGGAAATGCTTGTTGCCTGCCGCCGAGCAGTTGAGACTGCAACTTCAGATCTGGATTTTATTCGCCTTGGCAAAGAAGCTTTTTCAGCCAGCCCGGGAGACTCCATCGACTATGCGGTGATGGAAAAAACAGACAAGGCAGTGGTAGTGCCGCTATCGGCAGGCTGGAGTGATGTCGGCTCATGGTCGGCACTTTGGGATGTTTCGGCAAAGAATGCTCACGGAAATGTCGAAAAAGGGGACGTTACCGCGGTAGATAGCCATAATTGCTATCTGCATAGCAGTGATGGCCGGCTAATCGCTACAGTCGGCGTAGATGATCTGATCGTGGTTGATACAGACGATGCCGTACTCGTAGCACACAAGGACAAAGTGCAGGATGTCAAAAAGGTGGTTGAGCTATTGAACCATGCCGGCCGCTCGGAAGCCGTACATCACCGCGTGGTGTATCGCCCATGGGGTTGTTACGACAGTATCGATAGCGGCGAGCGCTACCAGGTAAAGCGGATCACAGTAAAGCCGGGGGCGCGCCTCTCAGTGCAAATGCATCATCACCGCGCCGAGCACTGGGTCGTGGTTTCCGGTACCGCCAAAGTACTGAAGGGTGATCAGGAGCTACTGCTAGCGGAGAATCAGTCGGTCTACATCCCTGTGGGGGTTATACACGCATTGGAAAATCCAGGGAAAATTCCCCTTGAATTAATCGAAGTGCAATCCGGGGCCTATTTGGGCGAGGATGACATCGTCCGCTTTGAAGACCGCTATGGCCGCTGCTGACTTCCCTGCCATTGATAGCCCGACAACCAACCTGCCCTTTGATGACTTCATGCACGTAGTACGGTGCACGCCGCTAGTCTCGATTGACCTGATCATCGGCAACGGGCAAGGTCAGTATCTGTTGGGATTGCGCAATAACGAACCCGCCGCAGGTTTCTGGTTTGTCCCCGGAGGCAGGGTGCTCAAGGATGAGACGCTGGATCAAGCCTTTAAACGCCTGACCTTAGATGAGCTTGGGGTGAGCATCTGCCGCCATCAAGCCCAACCTTATGGGGTTTGGGAGCACCAATACCCGACCAATGCGGGTAGGCAACCCGGCTTCGGGACGCATTATGTAGTGCTGGCCTACTGCCTTACCTTGCCAGAAATACCTACAGGATTGCCTCGACTACAGCATGCCCGCTATCAGTGGCTAAGTCCGGAGCAGATTTGCCCAGACTTAGCAATCCATGCCAATACCCGAGCTTACTTTCAGATATCCCTGCCCCATCAGTAACCCGCCTCTCGGCGGGTTGTAAGCTAGGTCGAACAATTCGTTGTCTTACCAGACCTTCAGGTATTCCAGCATGCCTTCGGCGGCCTGACGGCCTTCGAAGACGGCACGAACCACCAGATCGGCGCCGCGGACCTGGTCGCCGCCGGCAAAGACCTTGGCGTTGCTGGTCTGGTACTTGTATTTGGCGCGACCCGAGGCCAGGGTGCGGCCGCGCTCGTCAACGGCGATGGAGTGGCGCTCGAACCAGTCGGCGGCTTCGGCCTGGAAGCCGAAGGCGATGACGACGTGGTCGCACTCGATGATTTCTTCCGAGCCCGGAACCACTTCTGCCGCGCGGCGGCCCTTGGCATCCGGGGCGCCGAGGCGGGTTTCCGCCAGCTTGAGGCGCAGGCTGCCGTCGGCCGCTTGCTCGATGCCCAGCGGCTGGCGGTTCCACAGGAACTCGACACCCTCTTCCTTGGCGTTGCCGACTTCGCGTTTGGAGCCCGGCATGTTGGCTTCGTCACGGCGATAGGCGCAAATCACGCGCTCGGCGCCCTGGCGGATGGAAGTACGGTTGCAGTCCATGGCGGTATCGCCACCGCCCAGCACCACTACGCGCTTGCCTTTCATGGACAGCGGGGTCTCGTCGGCCGGCAGGGTGCCCAGGTGCTGACGCACGTTGTTGACCAGGAACGGCAGCGCTTCCAGCACGCCCGGCAGGCTTTCGCCGTCAAAGCCGCCCTTCATGTACTTGTAGGCCCCCATCCCCATAAACACGGCGTCGTACTGTTCCAGCAGTTCTTCGATCTGGACGTCGCGGCCGATCTCGGTATTGAGACGGAACTCGACGCCCATGCCTTCCATGATCTCGCGACGGCGCTTGACCACGCTCTTTTCCAGCTTGAATTCGGGGATGCCGAAGGTCAGCAGGCCGCCGATTTCTTCGTACAGGTCGAACACCACCGGCTTGACGCCGTTGCGTACCAGCACGTCGGCACAGCCGAGGCCGGCCGGGCCGGCACCGATAACGGCGACTTTCTTGTCGGTCCACACCACCTTGGACATGTCTGGGCGCCAGCCCGCCTTGTAGGCTTCGTCGGTGATGTACTTCTCGATGGAGCCGATGCTCACGGCGCCGAAACCGCCTTGTTCGAGGGTGCAGGCGCCTTCGCACAGGCGGTCCTGCGGACAGACGCGGCCGCAGATTTCCGGCAGGCTGTTGGTCTTGTGGGACAGTTCCGCCGCTTCGAACAGGCGGCCTTCGTTGACCATCTTCAGCCAGTTGGGAATGAAGTTGTGTACCGGGCATTCCCATTCGCAATAGGGGTTGCCGCAGGACAGGCAACGCCCGGCCTGCTCGGCTGCATCGGCGCTGTTCAGCGGCCGGTAAATTTCCTTGAATTCGATCTTGCGCGCCGCCGCCTCGACCTTGTCGCCGGGGTTGCGCGGGAGCGTCATGAATTGGAATACGTCACCCATGGTGGCTTCCTCTTGCCGGGGCAAGGCGTGCTTCCGCACGCCGCCCACTAACTATCATATCTGTGTGATTCAGAGCTGGAGCCGAAGGGACGGGGCATCGGCCCCATCCATGATCAATCATCAATCCTTCAGCAGGCTATCGAGCTTGGCGGCCTTGGGCTTCACCAGCCAGAAGTAGTCGACGAAGTCGTCGAAGTTTTCCAGCATGTTGCGGCCGATATCGGAACCGGTGAATTCGACGTGCTTGGCCAGCTTGTCCAACAGGAAGGCACGGTACATACCCATGGCTTCGCCGTTGATCAGGTGGATGTCCACCAGCTCGTTGTTGTAGCGGTAGGCGAAGCGTTCGTTCGGGTCGTAGACGAAGGCGAAGCCCCCGGTCATGCCGGCGCCGAAGTTGTAGCCGGTTTCGCCCAGCGAGATTACGCAGCCGCCGGTCATGTATTCGCAGCAGTGGTCGCCCGCGCCTTCGATCACCGCCAGCGCGCCGGAGTTGCGCACCCCGAAGCGCTCGCCGGCGACGCCGGACGCGTAGAGCTGGCCGCCGGTGGCACCGTACAGGCAGGTGTTGCCGATGATGATCGACTCGTGCGACTTATATGCCGCGCCTTTCGGCGGGTAGACCACCACGCGGCCACCGGCCATGCCTTTGCCGACGTAGTCGTTGGCGTCGCCTTCCACTTCCAGGTGCAGGCCGGGCGCGTTCCAGACGCCAAAGCTCTGCCCGGCCGAACCGGTGAACTTGACGGTCAGGCAGCCTTCCGGCAGGCCGGCCGCCCCATGCGCCTTGGCGATTTCACCGGACAGACGGGCGCCGATGGAGCGGTGGATGTTCTCGATCGGGTACTCCAGCCGCAGCATCTGCTTGGCCTGGATCGCCGGCAGGGCATCCTTGACGATGGCTTCGGCCAACTCGCCCTTGTCGAACGACGGGTTGCGGTCATCGACGCAGAAGCGCGGTTCGCTGTCCGGAATGGAGCCCTGGTTCAGCAGCGGAGACAGGTCGAGACGCTGCTGGCGCTCGCTCTGGCCCTGCAACAGACCCATCAGGTCCATGCGGCCGATCAGTTCTTCCATGGTGCGCACGCCGAGCTTGGCCATCCACTCGCGGGTTTCGCGGGCGATGAACAGGAAGTAGTTCATCACCATTTCCGGCAGGCCGATGAAGTACTTGGAGCGCAGCTTCATTTCCTGCGTGGCGACGCCGGTTGCGCAGTTGTTGAGGTGGCAGATCCGCAGGTACTTGCAACCCAGCGCCACCATCGGGCCGGTACCGAAGCCGAACGATTCGGCGCCGAGGATGGCGGCCTTGACCACGTCGAGGCCGGTCTTCAGGCCACCGTCGGTCTGCACCCGCACGCGGCCGCGCAGGCCGTTGGCGCGCAGCACCTGCTGGGCTTCGGAGAGGCCCAGTTCCCACGGCGTGCCGGCGTACTTGACCGAGGTCAGCGGGCTGGCGCCGGTACCGCCGTCGTAGCCGGAGATGGTGATCAGGTCGGCGTAGGCCTTGGCCACGCCGGCGGCGATGGTGCCGACACCCGGTTCGGCCACCAGTTTCACCGACACCAACGCGTCGGGGTTGACCTGCTTCAGGTCGAAGATCAGCTGGGCCAGGTCTTCGATCGAGTAGATGTCGTGGTGCGGCGGCGGCGAAATCAGGCTAATGCCAGGCTTGGAGTGACGCAGCTTGGCGATCAGCGGCGACACCTTGTCGCCCGGCAGCTGGCCGCCCTCGCCCGGCTTGGCGCCCTGCGCCACCTTGATCTGCAGCACTTCGGCGTTGACCAGGTAATGCGGGGTGACGCCGAAGCGGCCGGAGGCGACCTGCTTGATCTTCGACATCTTCTCGGTGCCGTAGCGCGCCTGGTCTTCGCCACCCTCACCGGAGTTGGAGCGGCCGCCGAGACGGTTCATGGCGGTGGCCAGCGCCTCGTGCGCTTCCGGCGACAGCGCGCCCAGCGACATACCGGCGGAGTCGAAACGTTTGACGATGGACTCGACCGACTCGACTTCGTCGAGCGGGATCGGGTTGTCGGCCAGCTTGAGCTGCATCAGGTCGCGGATCATCGCCACCGGACGCTCGTTGACCAGCTCGGCGTACTTCAGGTAGGCGTTGTAGTCGTCGTTCTGCACTGCCTTCTGCAGCTGCATCACCACGTCAGGGTTGTAGGCGTGGTATTCCTCGCCGTGCACGTACTTCAGCAGGCCACCCTGGGTGATCGAACGCATCGGGTTGAAGGCGAGGCGAACCAGCTTCTGCTGGTCGTCTTCGAAGTCCTCGAAGTTGGCGCCGGAGACGCGGCTCACGGTGCCTTTCAGGCAGAGCTCGACGACTTCCTCGTGGATGCCGACGGCTTCGAACAGCTGCGCGCCACGGTAGGAGGCAACGGTCGAAATCCCCATCTTCGACAGCACCTTCAAGAGGCCCTTGTTGATGCCCTTGCGGTAGTGCTGCAGCGCTTCGTTGGTCTTCAGCTCGACCTCGCCCGACTGCACCAGTTCGGCGATGATCTGGTAGGCGAGGTAGGGGTAGACGGCGGTCGCGCCATAGCCCAGCAGACATGCAATCTGGTGTGCATCACGCGCGGTGCCGGTTTCCACCACGATATTGCTCTTGCAGCGCAGGCCGGCATCGATCAGGGCGTGGTGCACGGCACCGGTGGCGAACAGCGCATGGATCGGCAGGCGGCCGTCACCGAGGGTGCGGTCGGACAGCACCACCACCACGGTGCCCTCGCGCACGGCGTCCACCACGTGCTGACACAGGCGCTCGATGGCAGCCTTCAGGCCTCCCTCGGACGGGTCGTAGCACAGGTCGAAGGAGGTCGACTTGAGGTAGCTTTCCGGACGCGTGGTGACACGCACGAACTTTTCGTGAGACAGCACCGGCGAGCGCACTTCGAGACGCTTGGCGTGCTCAGCGCTCTCTTCGAACATGTTGCGCTCGGGACCGAACACGGTGTTGAGCGACATCACCACCGCTTCGCGGATCGGGTCGATCGGCGGGTTGGTGACCTGGGCGAACTGCTGGCGCAGGAAGTCGAACGGCGAGCGGACCTTTTGCGACAGCACCGCCATCGGGGTGTCGTCACCCATGGAACCAATGGCTTCCTGGCCGTCATCGGCCAGTACGCGCAGCACCTGATCGCGCTCTTCGAAGCTGACGTTGAACAGCTTCTGATACTTTAGCAGTTCGTCCTTCGGCATCGCTTCGAGGGAGGAGTCATCCTCAATCGACAGCTCGAGATACTTGCCGCTGTCCTTGATCCACTGACGGTATGGCTTGGCACTCTTCAGCTGGGCATCGATGTCTTCCGGCATCAACAGTTCGCCGGTGGTGAGGTCGGCGGCGAACAGCTGGCCCGGCTTGACGCGGCCCTTGCGCACGACTTCTTCCGGCTTGTAGTCCCATACCCCCACTTCGGAGGCGATGGTGAGGATGTTGTCGCGGGTCAGCACCCAGCGCGCCGGGCGCAAGCCGTTGCGGTCGAGCAGACAGGCGGCGTAGCGGCCGTCGGTCAGCACGATGCCGGCCGGACCGTCCCACGGCTCCATGTGCATCGAGTTGAATTCGTAGAAGGCGCGCAGATCCTTGTCGGTGGAGTCGACGTTCTGCCAGGCCGGCGGCACCAACAGGCGCAACGCGCGGAACAGCGGAATGCCGCCCATCAGCAGGCCTTCGAGCATGTTGTCGAGGCTCATCGAATCGGAGCCATCGGTCTGCACGATCGGGCGGATGGCGTCCATGTCGAGGTGCGGCGTCGACATGATGCGCTCGCGCGCCTTGGACCAGTAGCGGTTGCCCTGCACCGTGTTGATCTCGCCGTTATGGGCGAGGAAACGGAACGGCTGAGCCAGCTTCCACTGCGGCCAGGTGTTGGTGGAGAAGCGCTGGTGGAACACCGCCAGGCTGGCCTCGAAACGCTCGTCCTGCAGATCGAGGAAGAACTTCGGCAGGTTTTCCGGCGTGACCAGGCCCTTGTAGGACAGGGTGTGCGGCGACAGGGTCGGCAGGTAGAAATAACCGTCTTCGGCCTTGTTGGCCTTCTCGGCCTGGCGGCGCGCCATGTACAGGCGGCGCTGGAAGCTGGCGTCGTCCATGCCGAACGGACAGTTCACGAACACCTGCACCATGGAGGGCAGGGTCTTGATGGCGTATTCGCCACAAGCCGAGACGTCCACCGGCACAGTGCGGAAGCCGGCCACTTCGAGTTCCTGCGCTTCGAGGAACTCTTTCAGGCGACGCAGGCTGCGCTGGCCCTGCTCCTGCTCGGGATGGTGGAACACCAGACCGGCGGCGTAGCTCGCCTTGAGGGCAATGCCGGCCTCGTGGGCGACTTCGCGCAGGAAGCCGTCGGGTTTGCGGAACAACAGGCCGCAACCGTCGCCCGATTTGCCGTCGGCGGCCACCGCACCGCGATGGGTCAGTTTGGCGAGCGAGGAAATTGCGGTCTGCACCAGCCAATGACTCGGTTTGTCCTCCAGTTGGGCGATCAAACCAAAGCCACAGCTATCCTGCTCGAAATCCGGGCGGTACAAGGTGCCCTGCAGCCATTGCTGTCTTTCCATACCATCTACCTGATTATAATGTGAAGCGAATGTCTTTGATTCTAAGGTCAAGGCGCGCCCTCCTGCAACCGCTTTTTGTGCGGCGCATAATTGCTTTTAAATCAAAGCATTACGCTGTTTTTTTTGACAAAAAAATTGGGAAATCCGGATTTTTTCAAAGAATTATTTTTCATCTTTGTGACACGGATTTTCATATAAACGACACAAAAAGCACCATTTTGGTGCCATGCGTGGTGCACATGCATCACCTTGGTTCACGCCATGTCTGACAATATACAATCTGGCCATGCCCAGCTCTAAACCCTCCCCCGCCGCCCTGGATTTCGTCCGGCAGCTGGCTGACCAGGCATTCGCCCGATCGGCGGGCGCGCCGCTGATCAATGGCAACACCATTGACCTGCTTTTCGACAGCCGCGAGAACTTCCCGGCCTGGGAGGCGGCGCTGTCGGGAGCCTGCGATTCGATCCTGATCGAAATCTATATCTTCGCCGACGACAGCTTCGGCCAACGTATCCGGGAAATCCTGATCGAGCAAGCCACCAAGGGGGTGCAGGTGCGCTTGCTGGTGGACTGGCTGGGCAGCTGGAAGGCGCACTTGCGCGGCTTCTTCAAGCCTCTGCAGGCCGCCGGCGCCGAGGTGCGTACCTACAACCGGCCGAGCCTGTCGGGCGGCAGCAGTCCGCTGGGGCGCAACCATCGCAAGCTGATCATCGTCGACGGGGCGGAGGCGTTCATCTCCGGACTGGGCATCAGCTCGCGCTGGGAGGGCAAACCGGACAAGGGGGGGGAGCCGTGGCGCGATACTGGTGCACGGCTCAGCGGCCCGGTACTGCAGGATGCCATCGACGCCTTCACCGACAGCTGGGCCAGTTGCGGCGAAGCGCTGGACGAGTCGCTGCGCCAGGCGAGCCGCAGCATGATCGGCGGCAGCGTGGCGGCGCGGCTGATCGCCACCACCCCGGCCACCGCCAACCTGATGCGGCTGGACCTCTTGATCGCCAGCTTCGCGCGCCGTTCGCTGTGGCTGACCGATGCCTATTTCATGGGCACCAGCACCTACCTGACGGCATTGCAGAACGCGGCCAAGGATGGCGTCGACGTGCGCCTGCTGGTGCCGCGCTCGAGCGACATCGGCTGGATCGCCACGGTGTCGCGCACGCTGTACCGGCCGCTGCTGGAAGCCGGGGTGCGGGTGTTCGAGTGGGACGGACCGATGATCCACGCCAAGACGGCGGTGGCGGACGGACGCTGGGCGCGCCTGGGTTCGTCCAACCTGAACCTGTCGAGCTGGCTTGCCAACCGCGAAATCGATGTGGCCGTGGAGGACGAGGAGATCGCCGGCAAGCTCGCCGACAAGTTTCTCGACGACCTGGAGCACGCCACCGAGGTGCGGCTGTCGGCACACCGCCACCGCCCGGTACTGAGCCGGCCGCGCCAGCGCGATTACCAGAGCCTGCTGTTGCCCAAGCCGGGCGCTGCGGCGTTAGGTGCCTCGGCGGCCGCGCGCCAGGCGGCGCGCATCGGCGATGCACTGGGGGCGGCGGTACGCGGTACGCGCACCGTGGAAGCCAGCGAAGCCAGCTCCTTCCTGACCATCGGCGCCGCGCTGCTACTGCTGGCCCTGGTCAGCGCCCTGTTTCCCTACCTGATCGCCGGGCCGCTGGCGCTCTTGCTGTTGCTCTCGGGCGGGGCGGTGGTGCTGAAGGCGCTGGGGTTGTACCGGGCGCGGTGGAAAAAAAAGCGACAGCCGCCGGGCACCTTGGAGCCTCATCCGGAGTCTGACGATAAACCGCCCCCGGAGGGCTGAAAGGCCCGTTAAACGGTCGATTCCGCCCCCCCTGCCAGCCCGGTGCGGAGGGTCTTGGCCAGCGTGATCCGGCGTGGCGGCGAGGCGCGTAAAAACACGCTTTCCGTAGTGCAACATTGTTCACGATTATCCGCTACACTACGCGCTTTTCTTTCGGGTTGACCTAAGCCGGCTGGCGAAACGATTGCCAAAGGGCGGGTTTAGCGTCGTGCGTCCGCAGTGACAAAACGACGGTGAACACCCCCTACCAATCCCATGCGTACCGCGGTGCTAAGCGCCCTTTATCCCAGCGTGCCGGTGACGTTCCGGTACGCCGTGTATGAGGACACAGGCATGCGTTTCCATTTCCCCATCGTCATCATCGACGAAGACTTCCGTTCCGAAAACACCAGCGGCTCCGGCATCCGCGAGCTGGCCGCTGCGATGGAGAAGGAAGGCATGGAAGTCGTGGGTTATACCAGCTACGGCGATCTGACGTCGTTTGCCCAGCAACAGAGCCGCGCCGCCGGCTTCATCCTGTCGATCGACGACGAGGAGTTTGGTTCTGGCACGCCGGAAGAGGCGCTGGATGCGCTGGCCAATCTGCGCAACTTCGTGGCCGAGATTCGCCGCCGCAACCCGGATATCCCACTTTACCTGTACGGCGAGACGCGCACGGCACGCCACATTCCGAACGACATCCTGCGCGAGCTGCATGGTTTCATCCACATGCACGAGGACACGCCGGAGTTCGTGGCGCGCCACATCATCCGCGAAGCCAAATCGTACCTGGACACGCTGGCGCCGCCGTTCTTCCGCGCCCTGGTGCATTACGCCCACGACGGTTCCTACTCCTGGCACTGCCCGGGCCACTCCGGCGGCGTGGCGTTCCTGAAGAGCCCGGTGGGCCAGATGTTCCACCAGTTCTTCGGCGAGAACATGCTGCGTGCCGACGTGTGCAACGCGGTGGACGAGCTGGGCCAGCTGCTGGACCACACCGGCCCGGTGGCGGCGTCCGAGCGCAACGCCGCGCGCATCTTCAGCGCCGACCACCTGTTCTTCGTCACCAACGGCACCTCGACCTCGAACAAGATCGTCTGGCACTCCACCGTCGCCGCCGGCGACATCGTGCTGGTGGACCGCAACTGCCACAAGTCGAACCTGCACGCCATCATGATGACAGGGGCGATTCCGGTGTTCCTGATGCCGACGCGCAACCATTACGGCATCATCGGCCCGATTCCGAAGTCCGAATTCCAGCTCGACAACATCAAGAAAAAGATTCTGGCCAACCCGTTCGCACGCGAGGCGCTGGAAAAGAACCCGGGCGCCAAGCCGCGCATCCTGACCATCACCCAGTCCACCTACGACGGCATCCTGTACAACGTCGAGGAGATCAAGAGCATGCTGGACGGCGAGGTCGACACCCTGCACTTCGATGAAGCCTGGCTGCCGCACGCGAGCTTCCACGACTTCTACGGCGACTTCCACGCCATCGGCGAGGGCCGCCCGCGCTGCAAGGACTCGATGATCTTCTCCACCCAGTCCACCCACAAGCTGTTGGCCGGCATCTCGCAGGCCTCGCAGATTCTGGTGCAGGACCCGCAGAACCGCCAGCTCGACACCGCCTGGTTCAACGAGGCCTACCTGATGCACACCTCGACCAGCCCGCAGTACGCGATCATCGCCAGCTGCGACGTGGCGGCGGCGATGATGGAGCAGCCGGGCGGCCAGGCACTGGTGGAGGAGTCGCTGGTGGAGGCGCTGGACTTCCGCCGCGCCATGCGCAAGGTGGACGAGGAGTACGGCCACGACTGGTGGTTCAAGGTGTGGGGGCCGAACGAACTGTCCGACGACGGCATCTGCGACCCGGCCGACTGGGAACTGGAGCCGGACGAGCGCTGGCACGGCTTTGCCGGCATCGAGGAAGGCTTCAACCTGCTCGACCCGATCAAGGCCACCATCCTCACCCCGGGCCTGGACGTGGACGGCAGCTTCGAAGAGATGGGCATCCCGGCCGCCATCGTCACCAAGTACCTGACCGAGCACGGCGTGGTGGTGGAGAAGACCGGCCTGTACAGCTTCTTCATCATGTTCACCATCGGCATCACCAAGGGCCGCTGGAACACGCTGATCTCGCTGCTGCAGCAGTTCAAGGACGATTTCGACAAGAACCAGCCGATGTGGCGCATCATGCCGGAGTTCGTCGCCAAGTACCCGCAGTACGAGCGCGTCGGCCTGCGCGAGCTGTGCCAGCGCATTCACCAGCTGTACAGCAAGCACGACATCGCGCGCCTGACCACCGAGATCTACCTGTCCGAGATGGAGCCGGCGATGCGTCCGGCCGACGCCTTCGCCAAGATGGCGCACCGCGAGATCGAGCGCGTGCCGGTAGAGGAACTGGAAGGCCGCGTCACCTCGGTGCTGCTGACGCCGTACCCGCCGGGCATCCCGCTGCTGATCCCGGGCGAACGCTTCAACCGCACCATCGTCGACTACCTGCGCTTCGCCCAGGAGTTCAACGGCGAGCTGCCGGGTTTCGAAACCGACGTGCACGGCCTGGTGGCGATGGAAAAGAACGGCAAGAAGGTGTACTGCGTGGATTGCGTTAAGCAGTAAGCCGCCGCACTCACGGAAAACCAACGGCCTCCCCTGCGGGAGGCCGTTTTGTTTTATGCCGGCCGGGACGGGGGCACCCCGGCGTCTGGCCGGAACGCTGGCGAACCGCCCGGCGCTTACCAGCCATTCTCCAGCGCCAGCTGGGCCGGGGCCGACAGCCGGCTCAAGGCATAGCCCATGCCCTTGAGCTGGCGATGGGTGTCTTCGACCATCTGCGGGCTGCCGCAGATCATGAGGCGCGAGCGCTCCGGTGACAGCGTCACACCCGCGGCACGCTCCAGGGTGCCGTCGGCCAGCATCGTCGGGATGCGTTGCGACAGGGTGCCAGGGAGCGTTTCGCGCGTCACCACCGGCAGGTACTGCAGCTTGTGGCCGTGCTCGGCCCACAGCGGGTGCTGCCGCAGCGCCGCGATCTCGGCCTGGTAGCTCAGCTCCGCCGCCTCGCGCACGCTGTGCACCAGCACGATGTGACGGAAGCGCTGCCATACCGCGGTCTCGTGCAGGATGGACAGATAGGGCCCGAGTGCGGTGCCGGTGGCGAGCAGCCACAGGTCTTCGCCGTCGGGGAAGCGGTCGGTGGTGAAAAAGCCGTTCGGGGTCTTGTCGACCAGGATCTGGTCGCCGACCTCGAGACGCGCCAGGCGCGGCGTGAACTCCCCTTCTGGCACCACGATGGAATAGAACTCGAGGTAGTCGTCCCAGCTTGCCGAGACGATGGAATAGGCGCGCCAGACGAAACCGGTCTCGGAGATCTGCAGGCCGAGCCGGGCAAACTGTCCGGGGGTGAAGCGGAAGGAGGGATCGCGACTGAGGCGGAAGCTGATCAAGCGGTCGGTCCAGTGATGTTTCCACAGGATACGCTCGGCGGTGTACTTCGCGGCGGGAGCTGGCATGGCGGTTCTCCGTAATGTCCGACTATTTTACTCGGATATTACCGCAAGCCCCTACTTTATGCCAGCGAGGTTGGCCGAAGAGACGCGCAAGACTCAGTCGGCCAGCAGCTCGAGCAGTTGCGGCAGCGCCGCGATCGCCGGCACGCCGGGCGGTGGCGTATCCCCTGCGGCATTAAGCCAGATGGCGGTGAGACCGGCGGCCCGGGCCGAGTGCACGTCGTTGGCGAGCGAGTCGCCGACCATCCACAGCTGCGGCGGCGCCACCCCCAGCTCGGCCGCGATGCGGCGATAGAACGCCGGGTCGGATTTGGCCAGGCCCAGCTCGCGGCGGCAGAACACCCGCCCGACCAGGTCGTCCAGACCGACCCGCGCCAGCGCGAGGCGCACGTCGTCGGCGCCCGACTCGGCCGCGTTGGTGGCGACGTGGCACGGCAAGCGCCCGGCCAGCGCCGCCAGCGTGTCGTACGCGCCGGGCATGGCGCGCACCTCGGGCCAGCGCCACATGCTGTCCGCCTGCCCGGGCAGGTCGGCCATCAGCGTATCGCCCCAGTCGAACAGTAGATGGAGGGGACGGTTCATCGCCCACTCCGCTCGTGCGCAGGTTGGCCGAAGAGCCCGGCATAAACGCGGCGGGGCCGGCTCGCACCGCGCGTCCGTTCCCTGGCCGGCATCACCCGGACCGGAGTGCGGTGCCGTGCGGATCGGCTCATCCGCGTCAGGCCAGCGCCTGGGCCAGGTCGGCCAGCAGGTCGTCGATGTCCTCGATGCCGACCGAGAAACGCAGCTGACCCTCGCGGATGCCCAAGGCGGCCTTCTGTTCCGGCGGCATGCCGCCGTGCGACATGGTGTAGGAATGATTGACCAGCGACTCCACCCCGCCCAGCGATTCGGCCAGCAGGAAGTACTGCAGGCGCTCGGCCACGCGGCTTGCGGCGGCACGGCTGTCGTCCTTGAGGTAGACCGTGACCACGCCGCCGAAACGCCGCATCTGGCGCCGCGCCAGCTCGTGTTGCGGGTGATCGGCGAGGCCGGGGTAGAACACTTTCTCGATGGCCGGGTGCGTGGCCAGGAAGGCGGCCACGCGCTCGGCGTTGTCGCAGTGGCGCTCCATGCGCAGGTGCAGCGTCTTGATGCCGCGCAGCGTCAGGAAGCAGTCCTGCGGACCCGGCACCCCGCCGGTGGCGTTCTGGATGAATTTGATCGACTTGGCCAGTTCGGCGTCTTTCACCGCCACCAGCCCGAGCAGCACATCGGAGTGGCCGCCCAGATACTTGGTAGCGGAGTGCATCACGATGTCGGCGCCCAGATCGAGCGGGTTCTGCAGATAGGGCGTGGCGAAGGTGTTGTCGACCGCCACCTTGACGCCGTGCCGGTGGGCGATGGCTGTCAGCGCGGCGATGTCGACCAGGTTGAGCAGCGGGTTGGTCGGCGACTCCAGCCACAGCAGCTTGGTGGCCGGGGTGAGCGCGTCGGCCAGGCTGGCCGGGTCGGTCAGGTCGGCGAAGCGCACCGTGATGCCGGCCGGCGCCATGACCTTGGTCAGCAGGCGGTAGGCGCCGCCGTACAGGTCGGCCACCGCCAGCACCTCGTCGCCCGGCTGCAAGGTGGCGCGCAGCACGGCGTCGATGGCGGCCATGCCGCTGCCGAAGGCGAAGCCGTGCGTGGCGTTTTCCAACGCCGCAAAGCAAGCTTCCAGCGCCGCGCGCGTCGGCGTGCCGGTGCGCGCGTAGCCGAACTCCAGCACCTCGCCGACGTGGTCGTGGGCGAAGGCCGAGGTCTGGTACACCGGCGGCATCAGCGCGCGGTTGTGCTGGTGGTGGTCGTAGCCGCTGTGGATGGTCTTGGTGGCGAATTTCATGGAGAGCCTGCGCGTATCGCGTCCCGTGATTCAGAGATGGCCGTGAGCTTACCACCGTACGCCGGCACGCTTCGCCGGCGACGGCGGGGAAGCCCCGGCGTCGGTATTGTCAGATCGGCCGCCCGCTGTCAACGGCGGTAGGCATGCGCCAGGCGCAGCTCCAGGCGCTTCTGCACCTGTTCGAACAGCGCACTCAACGCCCAGTAGATGGCCGCCGCCATCAGGTACAGCGGCAAGGGCTGGAAGGTCTGCGCGATCACGTCCTTGGTCGCCATCATCAGCTCGGACACGGTGATCACCGAGACCAGCGAGGTGTCCTTGATCAGCGAGATCAGGCTGTTGGCGAGGCTGGGCACCGCCAGCCGAAGCGCCTGGGGGGCCACCACGAAACGCATGGCCTGCCACCAGTTCAGCCCCAGCGACTGCGCCGCGTCCCACTGCCCGCGCTCGACCCCGGCGATCGCGCCGCGCAGGCTTTCCGACAGGTAGGCCGCCACGTTCAGCGTCAGCGACAGCACCCCGGCGGTGACCGGCTCGAACTCGATGCCGACCGACGGCAGACCGTAATAGATCACGAAGATTTGCACCAGCAGCGGCGTGCCGCGCATCACGCTGACGTAGAACGCCAGCAGCGGTGCCAACAGCGGCACGCGGGCGATGCGCACCAGCGCCACGACAAACCCCAGCAGCAGGCCCAGCACCATGGTGCTGAGCGCAAAAAATACGGTGTACCCCGTCCCCTTGATCAGTACCGGCAGCGCCTGCCGCGCCAGTTCAAGCCATTCCATCGCTCATCCTCAAAAACAGCGACGCCCCCGCAAGCCGCGGGGGCGTCCAGTTCGACCGTCCGGCAGACGGCCGCGGCCTCAGTCCGGCGTCACGCCGCGCCTCAGCGCCCGCCCGGGGCCTTCGACACGTCGATCCCGAACCACTTCACCGAGATTTTCTTGAAGGTGCCGTCCTTGTGCAAGGAGGTCAGCGCGCCGTCGATGGCGGCCTTGAACTTCGGGTTGCCCTTGGCGAACGGGATGCCCATCTGCGTGGTCGTCCCCACTGCGGCGCCGGCCTTCAGCGGCAGCTTGGCTTCCTTGATGGCGAACGGGATCAGCAGGCTGTCGTTGATCGCGGCGTCGATGCGGCCGGAGGCCAGATCCTGGAAGATTTCCGCCGCCGACGGGTAGAACTTGGACTCGATGCCGCCCTGCGCCTTGACCATGTCGGCGTAGTTGCTGCCCTGGGTCACGCCCATCTTCAGGCCCTTCAGGTCGTCCAGCGACTTGAACACCCGCTTCTCGTTCTTGCGCACGATCAGCTGCGCGCTGGAGATGGTGTACGGCTGCGAGAAGTCGAACACTTCCTTGCGCTTGTCGGTGATCGACACCTGGTTCATCACCACGTCGAACTTGCCGCCCTGCAGACCGGCCAGGAGGCCGCTCCACTCGCCGGTGGTGAATTCCGGTTTCACCTTGAGCTTCTGCGCCAGCGCCGTGCCGAGGTCAACCTCGAAGCCGGCCAGTTTCTGGTCCTTGTCCTTGAAGTTGAACGGCGGGTAGGTGCCTTCCAGCGCGATCTTGAGCGTGCCACGCTGTTGTACGGTGTCGAGCAGGTCTGCGGCGAAGGCGTGCGAGGTGGCACCGATTAGGGCCAGCAGAGCGATCAGTTTCTTCATTTTAATATAACCTTTAGTTTCAAATTAAAGAAACAACATAACAGATGGAACTATAACAATCCCCAACGGCATTGCCTAGCCCGCGCCAAGAAAAAAACCGCCACCCGAGGGGATGACGGTCTTCGGCGCAGGCGGGCGGCCGCCTCAGACGTTGAACAGGAAGTTCATCACGTCGCCGTCCTTCACCACGTACTCCTTGCCTTCGGAGCGCATCTTGCCGGCTTCCTTGGCCTTGGCTTCGCCGCCGCAGGCGATGAAGTCGTCGTAGGAAATGGTCTGGGCGCGGATGAAGCCGCGTTCGAAGTCGGTGTGGATCACCCCGGCCGCTTGCGGCGCGGTATCGCCGACGTGGATGGTCCAGGCGCGCACTTCCTTCACCCCGGCGGTGAAGTAGGTCTGCAGGCCCAGCAGCTTGTAGGCGGCGCGGATCAGGCGGTTCAGGCCCGGCTCTTCCAGCCCCATCTCGGCCAGGAACTCGGCCTTGTCGGCGTCGTCGAGCTCGACGATTTCCGATTCGATCGCCGCGCACAGCGCCACCACCGGAGCGCCCTCCTTGTCGGCCAGCGCCTTGAGCTTGTCGAGGTGCGGGTTGTTGTCGAAACCGTCCTCGGCCACGTTGGCGACGTACATCGCCGGCTTGATCGTGAGCAGGCAGAACGGCTTCAACAGCGCCTGCTCTTCGGCGTCGAGGCCGAGCGAGCGCGCCGGCAAGCCTTGGTCGAGGTGCGCGCGCACCTTCTCCAGCACCGCGATCAGGCGGATCGCGTCCTTGTCGCCCGACTTGGCCTTCTTGCCATCGCGCTGGATCGCCTTTTCCACCGTGGTCAGATCGGCCAGCGCCAGTTCGGTGCCGATGGTTTCGATGTCGGAGATCGGGTCGACCTTGCCGGCGACGTGCACCACGTTGTCGTCGTCGAAGCAGCGCACCACGTTGACGATGGCGTCGGTCTCGCGGATGTTGGCCAGGAACTGGTTGCCCAGCCCTTCGCCCTTGGAGGCGCCCGCCACCAGGCCGGCGATGTCGACGAACTCGACGATGGCCGGCTGGATCTTCTGCGGGTTGATAATCTTGGCCAGCTCGGCCAGACGCGGGTCCGGCACCTCGACGATGCCGACGTTGGGCTCGATGGTGCAGAACGGATAGTTGGCCGCTTCGATGCCGGCCTTGGTCAGCGCATTGAAGAGGGTCGACTTGCCGACGTTGGGCAGACCGACGATGCCGCACTGGAGACTCATGACTGCGTTCCTCTCGAAAATCTTTGCAAAGGTTGGCCGAAGCAGGCTTGCGGCCGGAAAATTACTTGGCGGCGGTATGCAGGGTTTTCATCGCGCCCGGCATGTCGCCGGCAATGGCTTGCGGCAATACCCGGAGCGCCGCCGCCATGGCGTCCTCGATGGCGCCCTGTTCTTCGCTGCGCGGCTTCTTCAGCACGAAGCCGACCACCTCGCTGCGCTCGCCGGGGTGGCCGATGCCCAGCCGCAGGCGCCAGAAGTTCGGCGTGCCGAGGCGGGCGATGATGTCCTTCAGGCCGTTGTGGCCCCCGTGCCCGCCGCCCTGCTTGAAGCGGGCGGTGCCCGGCTGCAGGTCGAGCTCGTCGTGCACCACCAGGATTTCCTCCGGGGCGATCTTGTAGAAGCGCGCCAGCGCCGCCACCGCCTGGCCGGACAGGTTCATGAAGGTCATCGGCTTCAACAGCCACAGGTCGCTGCCGCCCGGCTGCGGCGCGCGCGCCACTTCGCCGAAGAACTTGCCTTCGCCTCTCAGCGCCGCCTTGTGCTGCCAGGCCAGTTCGTCGACCAGCCAGAAACCGGCATTATGACGGGTTTTCTCGTACTCCGGGCCGGGGTTGCCCAGCCCGACGATCAATCGAATCCCGGACATGATTGCATTCCAATAAAAAAGCCCGTTGCGAGGCCGTCAGGCAACGCAACGAGCTTGATCGTGCACGACCGCGGAATTACTCGGCGGCAGCGGCACCGCTGGCGGAGGCCACAGCCTGGTCGCCACCGCGCACCAGGGCGGTGATTTCCACGCCTTCAGGCAGCTTCAGGTCGGACAGGTGAATGGTCTGGCCAGCCTGGATGGCGGACAGGTCCACTTCGATGAAGGACGGCAGTTGGGCCGGCAGAGCGCGCACGTCGACTTCGGTCAGCACGTGCGAGATCTTGGCGCCTTGCAGCTTGACGGCTTCGGAAGCATCGGCGCCGACGAAGTGCAGCGGTACCTTGACGTGCATCTTTTCGTTCAGGTCGACGCGCTGGAAGTCCATGTGCAGTACCAGTTGCTTGTACGGGTGCATCTGGTAGTCACGCAGCAGCACGGCCTGCTTCTCACCGTCGATCACCAGGTTCAGGATGCCGGTGTGGAAGCCTTCTTCCTTCAGCGCGTAGTAAACCGGGTTGTGATCCAGTACCACGGAAACCGCTTCGGTGTTGGCGCCGTATACCACGGCCGGCAGTTTGCCAGCGTGACGCAGGCGGCGGCTCGCACTCGTACCCAGCTGTTCGCGCTTGGCAGCAATCAGTTCGTAAGACATGAGTAAAACTCCAGTTCAAGTGAATGGCACCGCAGCGGCCGCGACCAGCCGCCGCGATGTTTACGGCAGGCAGGCGCCCGTCGAAACCAGGTCCTCGTTGAAGAGGTAGGACACCGACTCTTCGTTGTTGATGCGGCGCAGCGTCTCGGCCAGCAGGCCGCCGATGGAGGCCACGCGAATGTTCGGGCAGGCCTTGGCTTGCGCCGACAACGGGATGGTGTCAGTCACCACCACCATGTCGATGTCGGAATTGGCAATGCGATCGATGGCCTGGCCCGAGAAGATGGCGTGGGTGGCGTAGGCCAGCACGCGCTGGGCGCCGCGCTCTTTCAGCGCGGAAGCGGCCTTGCACAGGGTATTGGCGGTATCGATCATGTCGTCGACGATCAGGCAGGTACGGCCCTGGACGTCGCCGATGATGTTCATGACTTCGGCCACGTTGGCCTTGGGACGGCGCTTGTCGATGATGGCGAGGTCGGTGTTCAGCGCCTTGGCCATGGCGCGCGCGCGCACCACGCCGCCGACGTCCGGGCTCACCACGATCAGGTCTTCGATGCGCTGCGAGCGGACGTCCTTCAGCAGCACCGGGGTGGCGTAGACGTTATCCACCGGGATGTCGAAGAAGCCCTGGATCTGGTCGGCGTGCAGGTCGACGGTCAGCACGCGGTCGATACCGGCCGAAGTCAGCATGTTGGCGACCAGTTTGGCGGAGATCGGCACACGCGCGGAACGCGGACGGCGATCCTGGCGGGCGTAGCCGAAGTACGGGATGGCGGCGGTGATACGACCGGCGGAGGCGCGCTTGAGCGCGTCGGCCATGGTCAGGATTTCCATCAGATTGTCGTTGGTCGGGTTGCAGGTGGACTGCAGGATGAACACGTCGCGACCGCGCACGTTTTCGAGCAGCTCCACTGCCACCTCGCCATCGCTGAACTTGCCCACGTCGGCGCGGCCGAGCGAGATGTCCAGATGCTTGACCACGTTCTGGGCGAGTTCCGGGTTAGCGGTCCCGGTGAAAACCATCAAACTGTCGTATGCCGCCATAACTCGTTATGCCTTAGCTGAATAAAGAAAAAGCGTGTAAGGGAAACTTACACGCTTTTTTTCTCGTTCTCTATATTGTAGAGATTCTTGGCTGGGGAGGTAGGGATCGAACCTACGAATGCCGGAATCAAAATCCGGTGCCTTACCACTTGGCGACTCCCCAGTAACTGGGCTAGATACTGTCGAACAACGGGTGGACCGAAAGGCCTTTTGCGACAAATCCGTTGTACTTCTGCGACAGCGTCTTATAAACTTTATCGGCTTCGATTTCCGAATCGCACTCCAGAAAAACACAACTTCCGGAGCCTGTCATCAGCGGCGAACCGTATTTCCCAAGCTCGCTTAACGCTTCGTTTACCGCTGGATACTTAATCGTTACAACCCGCTGCAAGTCGTTTCGTCGTTGCTGCGTTGTTTCGAGGATTCGCATTATGCTGATGTCGGAATCCCTTGTCAACAGTTCTGACGAAAAAATTTCAGCAGTCGGCACATGCACCCCCGGATGCAACACCACGTACCACTTTTCGGGCAGCTCCAGCTCGGTCAGTTCCTCGCCGATACCGGTGGCAAAGGCGTTGCGGCCGAAGATGAAGACCGGCACATCGGCCCCCAGCTTCAGGCCCAGCTGCATCAGGGTTTCACGCGGCACAGCGGTCTGCCACAGCGAGTTGAGCGCCAGCAGCACGGTGGCGGCGTCGGAACTGCCGCCGCCCAGACCACCGCCCATCGGAATGCGCTTGGTGAGGCGGATCGAGGCGCCGAGCGAGGTGCCGCTGTGCTGTTGCAGCAGGCGTGCCGCACGCACCGTCAGGTCGCGCTCGGCCGGCACGCCGTCGATCGGGTTCAGCAGCTCGATCACGCCGTCGTCGCGCACGGCCAGCTCGACGGTGTCGCTGTAGTCGATGAAGCGGAACACGGTTTCCAGCAGGTGGTAGCCGTCGGCGCGGCGCCCCACCACCTTGAGCATCAGATTGAGTTTGGCCGGAGCCGGATAGGCATGGAAGACGGCGGTCATGTCGGAAGAACTCGAAAAACGGAATTATGGGGAAAACTCAGAACCGGTTCAGGGTCGGTCGCGCGCCGCCCTCTAGAGGGCGATAAACGGCACTGGCACCGGAATGGGTATGGAATACCGGAAGATCATGGCGGCGCGAATCGCCACCGGAGCCGCGCCCGCGCAGAGCGGCACCTAAGCCCCGGGGAGTACGCGACAAGACCATGGAGCGATCCTCAGCGCCAGGCGTGCACGACCAGGCGGATCGACAGCCGGTCGCGCTCCATTTCGACCCGCTTCGGGTACGGGCCGGGCTGATCGGCGTCGCTGACGAAACGGATGGACCAGCCCTGCTGGTGCAGCACACCGTCAGCGGAGACGTTCTGCGGCCAGTCCGGCGCCGCCTGGCCGCGAATCCACCAGGCGAGGTTGGAGAGCGGCAAGGGCCAGCCCAGCGCCTCTTGTGTCAGGCTTTCCACGTCCGCCGCCTGGTAGGTCTTGCCGTCGGCCTGCAGCGTCACGCCGTTCTCGTCGCGCTCGACGCGCGCCACGGTCGAGCCGATCGGGCTGTTGATCGACAGCTGGTCGCGCACGGCATCGTGATTCCAGTCGAAGTTGGCGACCTGCCCCTTGCCGTCGGCCTTGACCGACAGCCGGCCGGAGATCGAAAACGGGGTATCGCGCGGCCGGGTCGCCTCGGCTTGCGGCCGGAACGCGACGTCGCGCGTGGCGCAGCCGGTCAAGAGCAGGCCGCACAGGCCCAGTGCCAGCCAGCGGCTCATGGCTGCTCCAGGCGGTGCACGGTGTTCTTCAGCATTTCCAGGCCGGATTCGCTACCGGTGGCCTTCTGCCACACCGCGCGCGCTTCGTCGCGGCGGTTGAGCTGCCACAGCACCTCGCCATAATGCGCCGCGATCTCGGCGTCCGGCGACACCGCGAAGGCACGCTCGAGGTGCTCGCGCGCCGGCTCGAGACGGCCCAGCTTGAACAACACCCAGCCCATGCTGTCCAGCACCATCGGGTTGTCCGGCTCGGCCTGCAGGGCTTTCTGGATCAGGCCCAAGGCTTCCTGATAGCGCGTGGTGCGGTTGGCCAGCGTGTAGCCGAGGGCGTTGAGTCCCTGCGGGTCGTCGGGCTTTTCCTTGAGATAGGCACGCAGGTCGCTCTCGGCGCCGTCGACGTTGCCCATCAGATCGGCCACCAGCGCCCGTTCATAGAGCAGCTCCGGGGTGCCCGGGGCTTCTTGCAACGCCTGGCTCAACAGGGCGTGCGCCAGGTCGTAACGCTTGGCCTCACGGGCGATCTGCGACTGCGCCAGCACCACCTGGACGCGGCCCGTGCCGCCGATCTCGAGCTTCTGCAGTCGGGCGATGCCGACGTCGGGGTTGCCGGCGGCGGCGTCCAGCTCGGCCAGACGCCCCTGCGCCGGCAGGTATTGCGCGCCCTGCCCCACCGCTTCGTACCAGCGCCGGGCGCCGGGTACGTCGTCCTGCTCTTCGGCCAACTGGCCGAGGGTGTAACGGATGAAGTCGCTTTCGGGGTGCTTTTCCGCCAGCGCCGCTTCCAGGTGCCGCTTGGCCACGGGCAGGTCGCGCTGCTGCAACGCCAGCAGGCCGGCACCGTACAGCAACTCGGCATTCTTGGGCTGGGTCTGGAGCAGTGCCTCGAAGGCGCGGCGCGCTTCGTCGAAACGCTTGGCGCCGACCAGCAGGCGCGGATACGCCATTTTCAGCTCCAGACCGGCGTCGGGGCGCCGGTCCAGCTCTTTTTTCAGGAAAGCGATTGCGGCGTTGAGGTCGCTGCGGCGCAGCCTGTCGGTCTGCCAGGCCACCGGCAGATCCCATTTGGGGGCGATGCGCGCCAGGCGGTCGAGCTCCTGCTCGGCTACGCTCTCGTTGCCGACCTCCGCCGCCACCGCGAGCACCGCGAAGCGTGCTTCCGGCAGATCGGGGTAACGCTCCGCCAGTTGCTGGATCAGCTGGTAGGCCCCCTGCTTGTCGCCCTGCAGCGCGGTGAGCCGCGCCAGCTGCACGAAAACGGCGCCGGCGCGTGCCGGCTCGCGCTTGAGCAGCTCTTCCACCAGGGGCCGGCTTTCGGCCAGCTTGCCGGAGCGCAGCAGGGTGATCAGCAGCTGTTCGCGCGCGATGTCGGAGTCGGGGTCGAGCTCGACCCACAGCGTCAGCGCCTCGGAGGCGACCTTGAGCTGGCCGGAAAACAGAGCGAACTCGGCGGCACGCTGCGCCAGGCGCGGGTCGCGGGTCTGCCGTGCGAGGTCGAGATAGGTGACCGCCGACGCCCCCGCCGCGCCGCGCTGGGCGGCGATCTCGCCGGCCAGCACGCCAAACAGGATGTGGCTGTCGAGTTCGACCTTGGGCAGCCTGGCGTCGGCCGCGGTGGCTTCGGCCTTGGCGGCGTCGGCACCGTCGTCGTCGGGCGCGTTGTCCGTCGCCTCCGCCTGGGGGGTGGCCGGCGCCGCGCTGCGTTCAGGCGGACGAGTCACCGCGCAGGCGGACAGCAGCAGCACCAGGAGGAGGGGAAGGGTTCGGTTTAACGGTTTCATGTGCATGGAATCTTGACCCGGCGAAAGCGTAGAATACCACGCTCATTGATATTATTGATGGCCGTGGAGCGTGGAATAACATGCCAGAATTACCTGAAGTGGAAACCACCCGGCGCGGGGTCGAGCCACACCTCACCGGCGCCACCATCACCGACGTCGTGGTACGAGAGGGACGCCTGCGCTGGCCGGTGCCACCGGCACTGGCCGCGACCCTCAGCGGCCTGCCGGTACTGGCGGTGCGCCGCCGCGCCAAATACCTGCTGCTGGAGTTCGCCAGCGGCACGCTGCTGGTGCATCTTGGCATGTCCGGCAGCCTGCGGCTGGTGGCGGCCGACACGCCGCCGCAAAAACACGACCATATCGATCTCATCCTGGACGGGCGCACCGCGCTGCGCTATCGCGACCCGCGCCGCTTCGGCGCCATGCTGTGGCACATCGGGCCGGTGGAGTTCCACCCGCTGCTGGCGGCGCTGGGACCGGAGCCGCTCGGCGACGCGTTCGACGCCGACACGCTGTACCGCGCCAGCCGCGGGCGCACGACGTCGATCAAGCAGTTGCTGATGGACAATCATGTGGTGGTGGGGGTGGGTAACATCTACGCCAACGAGTCCCTGTTCCAGGCCGGCATCCGTCCGGGACGTGCCGCACGCCGCCTGACCCATGCCGACTGCGAGCGCCTGGCCGCGGCCATCAAGAGCATCCTGGCACGCGCCATCGAGGCCGGCGGCAGCACGCTGCGCGACTTCGTCGGTGCCAGCGGCAAGCCCGGTTACTTCCAGCAGACCTACGCGGTGTACGGTCGCGCCGAGGAGCCCTGCCACACCTGCGGCTCATTGATACGTCAGATTCGCCAGGGGCAGCGGAGTTCCTACTACTGTCCGCATTGCCAGCCATGGTAGAGTCGGAGCATCGCCTTCCTTCCCCATCCTCGCCGTTGCCGATGCGCCCGACCCGCCCTACTTCGCTGCCCACCCGCTGTTTCCGTCTGGCCCGCATGGGATGGCACATCGCCATCGGCCTGATCATCGTCGCCACCCGCTTCCCGCGCCTGGCCTACGCCGAACGCGCCGTGGTGACGCAGCGCTGGTCGCGCAAGCTGTTGCAGATTCTGGGGGTGACGGTGGAGGTGTCCGGCGACTCGCCCGGGTTCTACCCGAACAACACCTTGCTGGTGGCCAACCACGTGTCGTGGCTGGATATCTTCGTGCTGAACAGCTCGACGGTGTCGCGCTTCGTCGCCAAGCGGGAGATCCAGCGCTGGCCGGTGGCGGGCTGGCTGGTGGCCAGCGCCGGCACGGTGTTCATCGACCGCAACAACCGGCGCGATGCCAGCCGCGTCAACCAGCACCTGGCGCGGGCGCTGGAGAACGGCGGCTGCATGGCGGTGTTTCCCGAGGCGACCACCTCGGACGGCAGCGTGCTGCTGCCGTTCAAGGCCTCGCTGTTCGAATCGGTGCGCCAGTCGCGCGGCACGGTGCAGCCGGTGGCGCTGAGCTACCGCACGCCGCACGACACGCCGTGCACCGCCGCCGCCTACGCCGGCGACACCACCTTCATGGAAAGCCTGCGCAGCATCCTGGCCACCCCGGCGATGCGGGTGGAGCTGCGTTACGGCAGCCGCATCAGCGCCGCCGGCACCAGCCGCGAGCCGACCCGCTTCGAGCTGGCCGAGGCGGCACGCGACGAGATCGTGCGTGGGCTCAGGATAACGCCTGCTCGGCCGGACACGGCAGCGAGAACACCTGCCGATCCTCCAGCCTGAGCGCGGTAAGGCTGCCGCCCCACAGGCAGCCGGTGTCGATGGAGAGGATGTCTTCGGTGACGTAGAGGCCGAGCGCCGACCAGTGCCCGCAGATGATCGGGGTGCCGGCGCTGCGCCGCCCCGGCGCGTCGAACCACGGCAGCAGGTTGGCGGGCGCCTTGTCGAGTTCGCCCTTGAACGCCAGGTCCAGCTCGCCGTCGCGCGTCACCAGGCGCATGCGCGTCATGGCGTTGACCACCAGCCGCAGGCGCTCGATGCCCTTGAGCTCGTCGCTCCAGCGCGTCGGCTTGTTGCCGTAGAGACGCGACAGGAAGTCGCGGTAACGCGGCCCGGACAGGCAGTCTTCCACTTCTTCGGCCAACCCCATGGCACGATCGACGGTCCATTCCGGCAGCAAGCCGGCGTGCACCATGGCGTAGCCCTGCTGTTCGATCATCAGCGGCTGGCAGCGCAGCCAGTCGAGCAGCAGCTTGCCGTCGCCGGCGTTGAGGATGTCGAGCAGGGTGTCGTCGGAGCGCACCTTGCCAAAGCCCTCGGCCACCGCCAGCAGGTGCAGGTCGTGGTTGCCCAGCACGATCTGCACCTTGTCGCTGTGGCGGAACACCCAGCGCAGCACTTCGAGCGACTCGGGGCCGCGATTGACCAGGTCGCCGGTGAGCCAGAGCGTATCGCGTCCAGGGTTGAATTCGATCTGGCGCAAGAGTTGCTGGAACGGGCCGAAACAGCCCTGAATGTCGCCGATTGCGTAGGTTGCCATGGTTGATTGTCCTCGATTGGCAGACCGGCAGAAAAGGGCCGTCCGCACTAGCGCGATGATACCGCATGCTACAATGCCCGGCCTGCATTACCGATTTGCGACGCGCCCCCTCCGGCGCGCGCCTCCCACCGGAAACGCCATGTCAGCACCCCAGCTCAATCCGCCGCAACGCGCGGCCATCCATTACCTCGACGGCCCGCTGCTGGTGCTGGCCGGCGCCGGTTCCGGCAAGACCCGGGTGATCACCTTCAAGATCATGCACCTGATCCGCGAGGCGAAGATGGATGCGCGCAACATCGCGGCCATCACCTTCACCAACAAGGCGGCGCGCGAGATGCTGGAGCGCGTCACCAAGCTGATGACGCCGGCCGAGGTGCGCGGGCTGACGGTGTCGACCTTCCACTCGCTGGGCATGCAAATCCTGCGCCAGGAGGCGCCGCACCTGGGCTACAAGCCACAGTTCTCGATCCTCGACGCCTACGACGCCGGCAAGATCATCTCCGATCTGCTGCGCACCACCGCCAAGGACGAGGTGCGCAAGGTGCAAAGCCAAATCTCGCTGTGGAAGAACGACTTCAAGAGCGCCGAGGAGGCGCTCACGTTGGCCGAAAACGAGTGGGAACGCATCTGCGCCACCACCTACCTCGCCTACCAGGACACCCTCACCGCCTACCAGGCGATGGACTTCGACGACCTGATCCGGCTGCCGGTGGAGCTGTTCCGCAACAACGAGGAGGTGCTGCAGAAGTGGCAGCACAAGCTGCGCTACCTGCTGCTCGACGAATACCAGGACACCAATACCTGCCAGTACCAGCTGGTGAAGCTGCTGACCGGGGTGCGCGGCATGTTCACCGCGGTGGGCGACGACGACCAGAGCATCTACGCCTGGCGCGGCGCCAACATGGAGAACCTGCGCCTGTTGCAGCAGGATTTCCCCAAGCTCAAGATCATCAAGCTGGAGCAGAACTACCGCTCCACCGCGCGCATCCTGCGCGCCGCCAACTCGGTGATCTCGAACAACCCCAAGCTGTTCGAGAAACAGCTGTGGAGCGAACTGGGCCTGGGCGAGCCGATCCACGTCATCCGCTGCAAGGACGAGGAGCACGAGGCCGAGGTGGTGGTGCAGCGCCTCTTGGCGCACAAGTTCGAATGCCGCACCGAGTTCAAGGACTACGCCATCCTCTACCGTGGCAACTACCAGGCGCGCATCTTCGAGCAGGCGCTGCGCAACCAGCGCATCCCCTACCAGATGTCCGGCGGGCAGAGCTTCTTCGACAAGGCCGAGGTCAAGGACGTGATCGCCTACATGCGGCTGATCACCAACCCGGACGACGACCCGGCCTTCATCCGCGCCCTGACCACGCCCAAGCGCGGCGTCGGCGCCGGCACGCTGGAGAAGCTCGGCGCCTGGGCCGGCGAGCGCAAGAAGAGCCTGTTTGCCGCGGCGTACGAGGAAGGCTTCCGGCTGCAGGTGCAGCACGCCCAGCTGGAGCCGCTGACGCAGTTCTGCGACTTCATCAACCATCTGCAGTACCGCGCGCTGCGCGAGCCGGCCGGGGAGCTGGCGCAGGAGATGCTCAAGGCGATCGGCTACGAGACCTGGCTGTACGACAGCGAGGACAGCCCGCGCGCCGCCGAGACCAAGTGGAAGAACGTGCAGGAGATGGTGGCCTGGCTCGCCAGGAAGGGCGAGGCCGACAACAAGAACCTGATCGAGCTGACCCAGCTGATCGCGCTGATCACCATGCTGGAGGGGCGCGACGAGGGCGAGCTGGACGCGGTGCACATGTCGACACTGCACGCCTCCAAGGGCCTGGAGTACCCGCACGTGTTCCTGGTGGGCTGCGAGGAAGGCATCCTGCCGCACAGCGAATCGGTGGAAAACGGCATGATCGAGGAGGAGCGGCGGCTGATGTACGTCGGCATCACCCGTGCCCAGAGGAGCCTGACGCTGACCCACTGCGTCAAGCGCAGGCGCGCCGGCGAGTGGCAGTTCGTCGACCCGTCGCGCTTCATCGACGAGATCAACGGCGACGACCTGCGCCACTTCGGCAAGCCGGGCGCCGAGCCGGTGGTCAGCAAGAGCGAAGGCAAGTCGCGGCTGGCGAGCCTGAGTGCGATGCTGGAAGGCAAGAAGGGCAAGGGCGGCGCCGAGTAGCGTGCCGCCATCGACCTGGACGGAGAACGTGTTTCAGCTAGGGCGAAACCGCCCGGACAGCGTGACCGCCGCAGGCGCCAGGAAACCGTAGCATCCGCGGCGTACCCGAGGATCAGGGCGGAGCGAGTCTCTCGCAGAGCCTCGCCCGCGCAGAAGGCCACCGACGCTCACGGGGCGAAGCGCGGCCACCGGATGAAAGCGGCGCTCACCAGCGCGCCGGCAGATGCTCGCGGATGGCCGCGGCATCGAGATGGGTCAGTTCCTGCGACACCTTGAGCGCCACCATGCGCTCGACCTCTTTGGGCAGGCACTCGCCCAACTGGCCGAGGAAGTGCGGCGGCGCCACCAGCACCAGCCGCTCGAAACGGCCGTCGGCGCGCCCCTGGGTCAGGGCGTTCGCCAGCTTGCGGGCGAACGCGGCGGCATCGTGCTCCTGCGGGTCGCTGCGCGTCACCATGGTCCGGTGCCCGCCGCGCGGCGGCTCGGCATGGTTGCCGCCCGCGGCGGCCTCCCCCTCCTCCGCGCTGATTTCCGCCGTTTCCGTCAGCTTGTGCCCACCGGCCTCGGGCTGGAAAATCCGTGCGCGCCGGCTGTCGGCGACGACAATCCATGAAACGTCCATATCGCTCACTCCACTCAAGTTGGCGGTCTTGGCGCCCCTTGTCGCCTGGCCGCAGCCAATCGTCCGGGTTCGCCGCTGGCCGCCGTGCGCTCCCGGCACGCTGCCACGCCACGGCAAAACAGCGGCTGTTTCTAGGGTTATAGTGCATACATGTCGCGCGCCCCGAAGTCCCTCAAGCACTGCGAATTCCGCTTCTACGAGGAGCTGAACGATTTTTTGCCGCCCGCTCTGCGCAAGGTCAGTTTTCGCCATGCCTTCAGCGGCAGCCCCACTGTCAAGGACCGCATCCAGGCGCTGGGGGTGCCGCATACCGAGGTCGACCTGATCCTGGTGGACGGTGTGTCGGTGGATTTCCAGCACCATCTGCACGGCGGCGAACGGGTGGCGGTCTACCCGACCTTCGAGCGCTTCGACCTCGCCGAGCTGAACCGGCTGCGCCCGGCGCCGCTACGCCACCCCTGCTTCGTGCTCGATGTCCATCTTGGCCGGCTGGCGCGCTACCTGCGCCTGCTCGGGCTCGATACGCTGTACCGCAACGACTGGCCGGACGAGGAACTGGCGCAGGTCGCGCTGGCCGAGCACCGCATCCTGCTCACGCGCGACGTCGGGCTGCTGAAGCGCAATGCCGTGACGCACGGCGCCTTCCTGCGTGCCATCATGCCGCGCGAGCAGCTGCTCGAGGTACTGGAGCGCTTCGATCTGTGGCGTCAGCTGCGCCTGTTCAGCCGCTGCGCGCGCTGCAACGGCGCCATCGAAGCGGTGACGCGCGCCAGCGTCGCCGCCGAGACACCGCCGCGCGTCTTCGCCTACCAGCGCCACTTCTACCGCTGCCAGAGCTGCCGCAAGCTGTACTGGGAGGGAAAGCATTGCGACCGGCTGCGCCACTGGCTGGAGCCGCTGCTGCGGGAACACGGCCTGAGCTGGCCCGAGTCGGAGCAGGCACCACGCGACTGAGGCGGCTTGCGCCCGCCGGAAGGTTTCGGGCCGTGGCGGCAGGGCATAAAAAAACGCGCCCGAGGGCGCGTTTCTGGTATCTGGAAAGCCTAGGCAGGCTTACTTGGAGTTGTTCACCATGTATTCCACGGCGGCCTTGAATTCTTCGTCGCTGCCGGTGAAACCACCCTTAGGCGGCATGGCGTTCAGGCCCTTGGTGGCGATTTTCACCACTTCGTCCAGGCCCGGCTTCAGACGCGGAGCCCAGGCGGCCTTATCGCCGAACTTCGGCGCACCGGCGGCGCCGGTGGAATGGCAGGCGGTACAAACACTGTCGAAGATCTTCTTGCCGGCCACGTTCGGGTCGAGCGCCGCGCCGCCTTCGCCGCCGACTTTCGGCTCGGTGAACTTGGCACCGCCGGCATTGGCCATGTAGGCCACGGCGCGCTTCACTTCGTCGTCGCTCAGGTCGGCGGCGCCGCCCTTGGCCGGCATGGCGTTGAAGCCGCCCAGCGCGTGCTGTACCAGGGTGTCGAAGCCCTTGGCGATACGCGGCGCCCAGGCGCCGGCGTCGCCGAACTTGGGCGAGCCGGCCAGGCCGGTACCGTGACAGGAAATACAGATGGCCTTGAACACCTGTTCACCGTTGCGCATGCCCGGGGGCGCGTCGCTGGCGACGGATTCGCCGACCGGTTTCAGGCGAGCGGCTACCGCTTCCTTGGTCATGACTTCGGCATCCACGTTGAAACCACTGGTTGCCAGCTTGGCCAGCAGCCAGATCGCCACGACCAGAAAGACAACGACGCCGATCAGGACCTTGACAACCTGTCCCGGGGCCATCCCGTTCCCATTACTCATTCCGAGCCTCGCCTGAAATATTAATGACAATGAAGAAATCAGGGGGATTATACGAGAACCCTCTCGGCATGGCAAAAGCCCCTCACTGGACGCGCCGGGGCAGTTAAGCTATCATCCGCCTGCTCTGCAAAGCACCCGTAGCTCAGTTGGATAGAGTGTCAGCCTCCGAAGCTGAAGGTCGTTGGTTCGATTCCAATCGGGTGCGCCAAGAATTCAAAGGGTTAGCGACATCTTTTCGCTAACCCTTTTTGCTTTCCTTCCGTCCGTTTTTGTCCCCGGCGCCCTTTTCGCGCCCCCCTCCTGCCGGGGGACGCACGGCTCCCCCTGTCGTCACCGCGTCACTGTCGTCGTCGGCCATGGGCGCGGTGAACACGCGCTCAGGCCAGCGGCAGCTCGATGTTGACCATCAGCCCGCCTTCGGCGGCGTTGGCGGCGGCGATGCGCCCGCCGCTGGCGACGATCACCCGCTTGGCGATGGCCAGCCCCAGCCCGTAGCCCTGGTTGTCGCTGCCGCTGCTGCGGAAGAACGGCTCGAAGATCGTCGCCAGCTCGGCTTCCGGTACGCCGGGGCCGTGGTCGTGGATGGCGAGGCGTACCTGCCCGCAATCCGGCAGCGGCGTCACCCGGATCTGCACTACGCTGTGCGGCGGGCTGTAGCGGATAGCGTTGCGCAGCACGTTTTCCACGGCGCGGCGCAACAGGTCCGGGCGGGCGGCGATACTGCCGTCGTGCTCGATCTGCAGTTCCACGCGGCAGCCCGACAGGCCGGCCTCGAACTGGGCGTCGGCCACCAGGGCGACGAGGAAGTCGCGCAGCGACAGGGTTTCGCCGCCGGTGGCCCCCTCGGCGTCGAGCCGGGCGATCGCCAATAGCTCGCCCACCAGTTGGTCCATGCGCCCGGCCTCGCGCTCGATGCGCTCGAGCCAGGTGTCGAGTTTTTCCGGCTGCTGGCGTGCCAGGTCGACGGCGGCGCTGAGCCGCGCCAGCGGGGAGCGCAGTTCGTGCGAGACGTCGTGCAACAGGCGCTTCTTGTCGTCCATCAGCCCCTGCAGCCGCTGCGCCACCAGGTCGAAGTCGCGCCCGAGGTCGGCCAGTTCGTCCTGGCGCCGTCCCAGTTGCTGGGCCAGGTTGACCTTGAGGTTGCCCTCGGCCACGGCATCGAAGGCGCCGCGCATCAGGCGGATCGGCTTGGACAGGTAGCGCGCCAGCAGCGCGCCGAAGATCAGGCTCGCCACCAACCCCACCAGCAGCGGCTCCGGCGGCACCGGGCCGTGCCGGGGAGGCGGCGGCGGCCGCTGCGCCGGGTCCTGTCGCGCCAGTTCAGTGGCGCGCGGGGATTCGAACTGATGGCGCAGGCTGAAGGCGACGCCGACGCCGAGCGCGGTGGTGATCTGGGCCAGCCACAGGATCAGAAACAGTTTCCAGAACAGGCGTCCCATGGGTCAGGCCTTGATGAACTGGTAGCCGCGACGGATCACGGTCTGGATGCAGGAGCGGCCGTCGGGCAAGGGGCCGAGCTTCTGGCGGATGCTGCTCATGTGCACGTCGATGCTGCGGTCGAAGCGCGCCAGCGGACGGCCCAGCGCGCGTTCCGACAGCTCGCCCTTGCTGACCGGGTGCCCGGCCTGGCGCACCAGCTCCGCCAGCAGGCTGAATTCGGTGCTGGTGAGCTCCAGCGGACGGCCGTCCCACTCGGCGCGGCGCTCGCGCGGCCACATCGCCAGTGCGCCCTCGCGCAACACGTCGCTCTCGACCTGGCGCACCTCGCGCAGGGCGCCGCGGCGCAGGATGGCGCGGATGCGCGCCAGCAGTTCGCGCGGGGTGCAGGGCTTGGGCACGTAGTCGTCCGCGCCCAGTTCCAGCCCGAGCACGCGGTCGAGATCGTCGCCCTTGGCGGTCAGCATCAGCACCGGCAGCGCGCTCTGCTGGCGCAGCCGGCGCAGTACCTCGATGCCGTTGATGCCGGGCATCATGACGTCGAGCACCAGCAGGTGATAGTCCCCGCTCAGGGCGAGCGCCAGGCCGTCGCTGCCGTTGGCGGCGAGCGCGACCATGCAGCCTTCGCGCTCGAGGTAGTCGCGCAGCATCTCCGCCAGTTCAACGTCGTCGTCGACCAGCAGCACCTTGGGTCCGTCCTGCGGCGTCAGGACCGCTCGGCTATTCGCCATCGTTCACTCCATCCCTCGCAGCCGGATCGCACTCGACCCGGCTTGACACGTGTTGCCCGCATTCTAGCGCAGAGGCGCGCGCGCCGAGCACGGCCGGGCACGCCAGGGCAAAAGGTTGGCCGAAGAGGGAGAGGGCTCCGTCTTCGGCCAACCTGGCAGGGGAGGAATACACCGGGCCCGGCGCCACGCCGCCCGGAACGTCAGATATAGGTATCGATGGTCTTGCCCAGCGTGGTGAATTCGTCCACCACGCTGCCGACGCCGGATGAAATGGCCGAGCCCAGCGACGACAGCCCGGAGCCGATGGCGTTGCCGACCGACTCCACCTCGCTCCCGACCTCCTTCAGGCCATCGTTCACGGCCTTGCGCAGCGCTGGCATGGCGTACAGGCTGGCGGCACTGGCGGCGATCGATTCGATACTGCTCATGGCGGTTCTCCTCAACAAGGCGGGGCAAGGCCTGCCACTGGCGCCCCGCGGGGTTGGTATTGATGGGTACGCCCTCTATTTACCACGTCCCGCCGCCCGCTACGGCCGCCACGCCGTTTATTTACACTTCTTTACCCTGGCGCCGTCTTTACCTGTTTTTACCCGGGCTAACCCCGATTCACACCCCTCCCCCGCATACTGGCCGCCCGTTTTCCTCACCCCGGCGCCGTCCGGCGCGCGCCGCGCTCATCGACCATGACCCTCGTTCCGAAAACCTGGCAACGCCGCGCGCTGCTGGCGGCCGCCGTGCTCGCCGCCGCCGGCGGCGCCAAGCTGCTGTTGTTTCCCGCACCGGCCTCGCCGGCCTACCTCACCGCGCCGGTGACGCGCGCCGACCTCGAAGACAGTGTGCTCGCCAGCGGCGCCGTCAAGGCGCTCAAGCAGGTCAGCGTCGGCGCCCAGGTGTCCGGCGAGGTGAAATCGCTCAAGGTCAGCCTGGGGCAGCAGGTGAAGAAGGGCGAGCTGGTGGCGGAAATCGACCCGCGCAGCCAGCAGAACACTTTGCTCGACGCCGAGGCGGCGCTAGCCAGCAAACAGGCCCAGCTGCGCGTCAAGCAGGCGGCGCTAACCAAGGCCGACCTCGACGCCCGGCGCCAGACCAGCATGCTGGCCGAGGAAGCCACCGCCCGCGAAAACGTCGATAGCGCTCGGGCCTCGCTCGCCACCGCGCGCGCCGAAGTGGCGCAGCTTCAGGCCGAGATCGAACAGGCACGCATCACGCTCAACACCGCCCGCCTCAACCTCGGCTACACCAAGATCGTGGCGCCGATCGACGGCGTGGTTGTGGCGGTGCCGGTGGAAGAAGGCCAGACCGTCAACGCCAGCCAGTCGGCGCCGACCATCGTCAAGATCGCCCAACTCGACACCGTCACCGTCAAGGCGGAGATTTCCGAGGGCGACGTCACCCGCGTCAAGCCGGGCCTGCCGGTGTACTTCACCATCCTCGGTGCTCCCGACCGGCGCTACCGCGCCACGTTGCGCGCCATCGACCCCGGCCCGCAGTCGCTCAGCGACGCGGCCGACAGCAGCACCAGCAGCAGCTCGTCCTCGTCGAGCTCGAGCAACTCGTCGAGCAGTAGTAGCAGCGCCATCTACTACTACGGCCTGTTTGACGTGCCCAACCCGGACCACCAGCTGCGCATCTCGATGACCACGCAGGTGTCCATCGTACTGGCCGAGGCCAGGAACGTGCTGACCATCCCCGCCACCGCGCTGGGCGAGCGCGGTCAGGACGGCGTGTATACGGTCACGGTGCTGGATCAAGACGGTCGTCCGAGCCCGCGCCGCGTCAAGATCGGTCTCAACAACAACGTCAGCGCCCAGGTATTGTCCGGCCTGAAGCAAGGCGAACGCGTGGTGGTGGGGCAGGCCTCGGCCAGCACCGCGAGCAGCAGCGAGCGCCGCGGCCCGCCGATGGGGTTGTAAGCGATGGCCACTCCCCTGCTCGAAGTCAGCGGGCTCACCCGCGAGTTCCAGGCCGGCGACGACACCGTGGCGGTGCTGCGCGACGTCAACCTGCAGATCATGGCCGGCGAGATGGTCGCCATCGTCGGCGCCTCCGGCTCCGGCAAGTCCACGCTGATGAACATCCTGGGCTGCCTCGACCGCCCCAGCCGCGGCAGCTACCGCGTGCGCGGCAAGGAGACCGGGGCGATGACGCCGGACCAGCTGGCACGGCTGCGCCGCGAACACTTTGGCTTCATCTTTCAGCGCTACCACCTGCTGCCCGATCTGAGCGCGCTGGGCAACGTCGAAATCCCGGCAATCTACGCCGGCAAGGCAGCGCCGACACGACACGAGCGCGCGCACGCGCTGCTGACCCGGCTTGGCCTGCGCCGACGCACCGGTCACCGCCCCGGGCAGCTCTCCGGCGGCCAGCAGCAGCGCGTCAGCATCGCCCGCGCGCTGATGAACGGCGGCGACGTGATCCTGGCCGACGAGCCGACCGGCGCGCTCGACAGCCACAGTGGCCAGGAGGTGATGACCATCCTGCGCGAGCTCCACGCCGAAGGACACACGGTGATCATCGTCACCCACGACAGCAAGGTGGCGGAGCACGCCGACCGGGTGATCGAGATCAGCGACGGCGAGATCGTCGCCGACCACCGCACCCGCTCGGCCGGCCGCCGCCGCCCTGCCCTCGCACGGCCACGCCGGTGCAGCGGGCTCGCCCTGGCGCGCCGCCGCTGGCCGCTTCGGCGAGGCGTTCCGCATGGCCTGGCGCGCGCTCACCGCACACCGCCTGCGCTCCTTCCTGACCATGCTCGGCATCATCATCGGCATCGCCTCGGTAGTGTCGGTGGTGGCGCTGGGCGAAGGCTCGCGCCAGCGCATCCTCAAGGACATCAGCTCGATGGGTACCAACACCATCGACATCTTCCCCGGCGCCGGCTTCGGCGACCGCAAGGCGGACGCCATCCACACCCTGACCGCGCGCGACGCCGAGGTGCTGACGCAACAGAGCTTTGTCGACAGCGTCACGCCCGGCGTCAGCAGTTCGGTGACGCTGCGCTACCGCAACGTGGCGGTGAGCGCGCAGGTGAAGGGCGTCGGCGAGCAGTACTTCCGCGTCAAGGGCGTGGAGCTGGACCTCGGCAAAGCCTTCGACGCCGGGGCGGTGCGGCGCAAGGCGCAGGAAGTGGTGATCGACCCGAACACGCGCAAGGCGCTGTTCGGCGCCGGCTTCGACCCCGTCGGCCAGGTGATCCTGGTCGGCAGCGTGCCGGCCCGGGTGATCGGCGTCAGCAAGAAGCAGAACAGCGCCTTCGGCAACGATGAGAACCTCAACCTGTGGCTGCCCTACAGCACGGTGATGAGCCGCATGCTGGGCCAGGACTACCTCAAGAGCGTCACGGTGCGCATCGGCGACAGCGTGTCGAGCAGCGCCGCCGAGGCCGGCATCGTCAAGCTGATGAAGCGCCGCCACGGCAGTCAGGACTTCTACGTGATGAACACCGACAGCATCCGCCAGACCATCGAGAAGACCACCGCCACCATGACGCTCTTGGTGTCGATGATCGCGGTGATCTCGCTGGTGGTGGGCGGTATCGGCGTGATGAACATCATGCTGGTGTCGGTCACCGAGCGTACCCAGGAGATCGGTGTGCGTATGGCGGTGGGTGCACGGCAGGGCGACATCCTGCAGCAGTTCCTGATCGAGGCGGTGCTGGTGTGCCTGATGGGCGGCGTGCTGGGCGTCGGCCTGTCGCTGCTGGTCGGCATGACGTTCGACCACTTCAGCAGTAATTTCAGCATGGTCTACTCCGCCGGCTCGATCGTCGCGGCGTTCGCCTGCTCCACCCTGATCGGCGTGCTGTTCGGCTTTTTGCCGGCACGCAACGCCGCGCGGCTCGACCCGGTGGTCGCGCTGGCGCGGGAGTGAAGGATATGACGATGAAACCCCTGCTGGCCGCCGTACTGCTCGGCCTCGCGCTGAGCGGCTGCGCCGCCCTGAACGATACCCCCTACAGCACGCCCCGACTGAAACTGCCCTCGGCGTGGGAACACGCCCAAGCCGGCAGCGCCGCCACGGCGTCTTCGGCCAACCTCGAGCGCTGGTGGCAGCGCTTCGGCGACGCCGAGCTCGACACCCTGATCGAGCTGATGCTGGAGCGCAACAACGACCTCGCCGCCGCCACGCTGAAGGTGCGCCGCGCCCGGCTCGCCGCCGACCTCGCCGACGACGCGCTCAGCCCCAGCCTCGCGGCCAGCGCCGACAGCAGCGCCAGTCACTCGCTGAAGCACGGCGGCACCACGCAAAGCCACGCCGTCAGCGCCAGCGTCAGCTACGAGCTCGACCTGTGGGGCAAGCTCGCCCACCAGCGCGACGCCAAGGTCTGGGAGGCCAAGGCCACCGAACAGGACAAGCAAAGCACGCGGCTGTCGCTGATCGGCACCACCGCCACACTGTACTGGAAGATCGGCTACCTCAAGCAGCGCCTCGCGCTGAGCCAGGACAGCATCGCCTATGCCGAGCGGACGCGGCAGCTGGTGCGGGCGCAGAAAGCCGCCGGCGCCGCCTCGCAGCTCGACCTGCTCAACGCCGAACAGACCCTGGCGAGCCAGCAGGCCAGCCACACCGAACTCATGCAGCAACTGGCCGAGGCGCGCAACGCGCTGTCGCTGCTGTTCGACGACCCGCCGGGCAGCCGCTTCCAGGAGCTGGAACGCTTGCCAGAGCACGCCCTGCCCGCGATCGCCGCCGGCGTGCCGGCCCAGTTGCTCGCGCGCCGTCCCGACCTCGCCGCCGCCGAGCTGCGCCTGCGCGCAACGCTAGCCAGCGGCGACGCCACGCGCGCCAGCTACTACCCCGACATCAGCCTGACCGGCAGCCTGGGTTCGAGCAGCACGACGCTGTCCCAGGCGCTGAGCAACCCGGTCGCCACGCTGGGCGCCGGGCTGACGCTGCCCTTCCTGCAATGGCGCGCAATGCAGCTCAATAGCAAGGTGTCCGAGGCCGAGTACCAGCAGGCCGTGGTCGAATTCCGCCAGACCCTGTACCAGGCGCTGGCCGATGTCGAAAACGCGCTGTCGGCGCGCCGCCAGTACCAGGCGCAGGGGGAAAAGCTGGAAGCCTCGCTCTCCGCCGCGAGCCAGGCGGAACGGCTGTACGAGGTGCGCTACCGCGCCGGCGCCGCCGCGCTCAAGGACTGGCTGGAAGCCCAGGAAACGCGCCGCCAAGCCGACATCGCGCTGCTGCAGAACCGCTACAACCAGCTGGCCAACCAGGTCACCGTGTACCAGGCGCTGGGCGGCGGCGTGGCGGGTAAAGATGGGTAAATGGGGACCGGGCGGGCGCTGTCCGCCGCTATCATGACCGTCGCGTTCATCCGTCACAGGTAGTGCCCGTGGTGTACAAATCCGCCCTTGCCATGCTGTCCCTGCTGGCCTTGCCGGGTTGCGTCGTGATGCAGCCCGACCCGACCCTGGAAGCGATCAAGCTGATCAGCGTCGCCATCACCGGCGTCGCCTCGATGACTCCCGGCCCGACGCAGAACACCATTCTCCACCCCCACGCCCCGGTCAAGAACCTCTGCATCGAGTGGAACCGCGGCGTGGCGCTGCCCGACTTCGTGCCGGCGCTGCAGAGCGAACTGCAGCGCCACGCCATCGAAAGCCGGGTGTACGAGGCCGGCATGCAGCCCTCCGGCTGCGGCGCCGAACTCGCCTACACCGCCTTCCTGCAGTGGGAAAAGCGCTCCTTCGGCGACGACTACGCGCCGTACCTGAGCTACGCCGCGCTGACGCTGCGCCAGAACGGCACGGTACTGGCCAGCGCCAACTACGAGATGGGGGTAATGGGCTACGACAAGTGGACGCCGACGCGCAAGAAGCTCGCCCCGCTGGTGGATGCCGTGCTGGCGGGCAACTGACACGACCGGCCCGGCGCTTAGAACCGGTTTACGATCTCGCGAGCCAGAGCGAGGCAAGGCAAAAACGGCTGAGGAAGCGGAATTTACACGGGGTAAATGAGCATTCCGAAGACGTTTTTAACACGGTATCGCCGACGCGCAGCAGATCGGAAACAGGTTCTTACCAGAACGACAAGGTATCCACCAGGAACTGCTGCATCCAGCTGCGGCTGTTGCTGTCGGCCACCAGGCCGCGCCCGCCCAGCTCGAAGCGGGCGTCGGCGACATTGTCGGACGACACCAGGTTGCCGGCCTTGATGTCGTTCGGACTCACCACCCCGGAAAAGCGCAGCGTGTTCGAGTTGCCGTGCTGGGCAATGCTCTTCTCGCCGGCCACCACCAGGTTGCCGTTGGGCAGGATGTTGATCACCGAGGCCGCCAGCTTGCCCTTCAGCACGTTGCTGTTGGTGTTCTCCCCCTTGCCGCTGAAGCTGTCGCTGCCCGAGGCGTCGACGTCGATGTCGAAGATCCACTTCAACAGGCCGGTCATCGACGAGCCGGCACCCGGCCCCGCCACCTTCAGCGCGTTCTTGCGGCTGCCGCTGGTACCCGACTTGTTGCTGCCGGACAGGCTCTCGGCAATCTCGATCTTGACGATGTCGCCGATGTAACGCGCGCTCTGCTGCTCGAACAGCAGGTGCGCGCTGCCGGCGCGGAAAATCCCGCCCTGGTTGCGATTTTCCAGGTTGGCCAGCGCGTAGCCGGGCCGCACCGTGGTCGGCCCGCTGACCGCGGTAGGAGAAACGCTGCTGCATGCACCGAGCAGGCACGCCAGCGCCGTGCCGCCCATCACTCGCCGGAACATCGGACTATCACCTCGCAGAAAGGGGTTGAGCTGTACAGGGCGAAGGCGTGGCCGGCAGCCGCCGGCCACGCCTCGCGACAGGGCATGCTGGGGCAAACGACGGTTAACGGGCGTTAACCGAAGGCAAAGTCCGGTAAAGATTTTTGACTTGGGTAAATCCAGGTAAAGCTGCGTGGTGCCACCGCAAGCGGCTGCTATGATCGTGCCCTCCCCGCGCCCCAGAGACCCTCGCCCATGACCCACGTGCTGCTTGTCGACGACGATATCGAGTTGAGCGCCATGCTCGCCGATTATCTGGGGCAGGAGGGGTTCCGGGTCAGCCGCGCCGCGGACGGCGAAAGCGGCCTGCGTGAAGCGCTGTCCGGGCGCTACGCCATCGTGGTGCTCGACGTCATGATGCCGCGCCTGAACGGCATCGAGGTGCTGCGCCGCCTGCGCCAGCACAGCCAGGTGCCGGTATTGATGCTCACCGCGCGCGGCGACGACATCGACTGCATCATGGGGCTGGAGCTGGGCGCCGACGACTACGTCACCAAGCCCTGCGCCATGCGCACCCTGGTGGCGCGGCTCAAGGCGCTGCTGCGGCGTGCCCCGTCTACGGCAGCGCCCACCGTGTGTGGCCCGCTCGCGGCGGGCCCGCTCACGCTGTGGCCGACGCGCCGCCACGCCGAATGCGACGGCCGGGCGCTGGAGATGACCGGCACCGAGTTCAACCTGCTGGAAGTGCTGGTGCGCCACGCCGGGCGCATCGTCAGCAAGCACGAACTGTCGCAGCAGGCGCTGCGCCGGCCGCTGGCACGCTTCGACCGCAGCATCGACGTGCACGTCTGCAGCATCCGCCAGAAACTGCCGCCGCGCCCCGACAGCCTGTCGTGGATCCAGACCGTGCGCGGCATGGGCTACCTGTTCCTGGCGGAGTGAGCGCCGGCCCCTCCCCGGCCCCGCCCATTCACCCCGGATACGCGAAACGCGCCGCGCGGCGGAACAGCTCGCCCGGCTCCGGCCCTGCTGGCCCACGCGCCCCGGCGCATAGCCGGCCATCTCCTTGAGCGGGCCCGCCCGGAGGCCTTCATCGCGCCGGCCGGATCGCCTCACACGTGCTGCTGCGGGCAACCCGGCTGGCCGCCGGCGGGCGCCAAGGACGGCACGACGTCGTGCGCGGTGGCGGGAAAGTGCTGGGCGAGCACCTCGGCCAGCGGCAGCGGTCTGGCCACGCCGTAGCCCTGGGCGTAATCGACCCCCATGCGTTTGAGCGCCTCCAGGATGCCCGGGTGTTCGGCGAACTCGGCGATGGTCTGCTTGCCCATGACGTGGCCGATGTGGTTGATCACCTCGACCATGGCGTGGTCGACGGGGTCGTCCAGCATGTCCTTGACGAAGCCGCCGTCGATCTTCAGGAAATCCACCGGCAGGTGCTTGAGGTAGCCGAACGACGACATGCCGGCGCCGAAATCGTCGAGCGAGAAGCGGCAGCCCAGCTGGCGCAGTTCGCGCATGAATTCGGTGGCGCAGGCCAGGTTGGCGATGGCGCTGGTCTCGGTCACCTCGAAACACAGATGCGCCGGATCGATGCCGCTGCCGGCGAGCTCGGCGCGCAGGAAACCGAGAAAATCGTCGTCGCACAGCGAGGCGCCGGAAAGGTTGATGGCACAGGTCCACTCGCTGCCCGGCGAGGTCCGCGCCGCCAGCATGGCCAGCGCCGTGCTCACCACCCAGCGATCGATGGTCGCCATCAGGTTGTAGCGTTCGGCGGCCGGGATGAAGGCGCTCGGCGGCACCAGCATGCCGTACTCGTCGAGCAGCCGCAGCAGCAGCTCGAAATGCGGTGCGGCCGAGCCCTCGCCGAGCGGGGCGATGGTCTGCGCGTAGAGGCGGAAACGATCGTCTTCCAGCGCGCGGTGCAAGCGTTGCACCCACTCCATTTCGCCGTAGCGGACGGTCAGTTCGGCGTCGTCCGCGGCGTACAGCTGCGCCCGGTTGCGCCCCTTTTCCTTGGCCATGTAGCAGGCCACGTCGGCGGCGCGCATCACCTCCTTGAGCGTGGTCGGCACCCCGGAAATGTGCACCACTCCGATGCTGGCGCTGATCGCGAACGGCTGGCCATTCCAGCTGAAGTGCAGGTCGCACACGGTCTGACGCAGCTTCTCGGCGACCGGCAGCGCCGCTTCGGGCGGACAGTTCTGCAACAGCACGCCGAATTCATCGCCGCCCAGGCGCGCCAGGGTATCGCCCTCGCGCAGCTGCTGGGACAAGAGCACGCACACCTGGCGCAGCAGCTCGTCACCGGCGGCATGGCCGCAGGTGTCGTTGACCACCTTGAACTGGTCGAGGTCGAGGTACATCAGCACGTGGTACTGCTGGCGCCCGACGGTGGCCTCCAGCAGCCGCGTCAGGCGGCGCTCGAATTCGTGGCGGTTGGTGAGCCCGGTGAGGGCGTCGTGGCTGGCCTGCCAGGACAGGCTTTCGATATACAGGCGTTCGCGCGTCATGTCGTGGAACACCAGCACCTTGCCGGACACCCCGCCCTGGCTGTCGAAGATCGGGGCGCTCACCATGCACACCGAGACGCGCGAGCCGTCGTGCCGCTCCAGCAGCAGGTTGCGCCCGGCGCCGGGCGGCGCCACCTCGTTGAGCAGCGGCTCGAGACGGACCGGCCGCTCCGGCGACAGCCCCTCCTCGAGCAGGCAGCACAAGGCACCCAGGCGACGGCCATGCGCCTGCGCCAGCGGGTGGCCGATCAGTTGCTCGGCCACCGGATTGAGGTAGTCGACCTGGCCGCCGCCGTCGAGGGTAATCACGGCGTCGCCGATTGAGGCCAGGGTGACCTGGGCGCGCTCCTGCTCGGCGTGCAGGGCGCCTTCGGCCAACTTGCGGTCGGTGATGTCGAAGATCGAGCCCGACATGCGCACCGCCCGCCCGGCGGCGTCGCGCAGGGCCTGGCCGCGCGCCCGGAACCAGCGATAGCCGCCGTTGCGGGTGCGCAGGCGGTACTCGACGTCGTAGCCGCCCTCGCCCGCCAGGTGCCGCTCCAGGCTGTCGCGCGTCGGCACCGTGTCGTCCGGGTGCAGATGCGCCCAGAACGCGCCGATGGAGTCTTCCAGCTCATGCTCGGCCAGGCCCAGCATGGCTTTGAAGCGCGGCGAATAATAGACGCTGCCTTCGGCGATGTTCCAGTCCCAGATGCCGTAGTCGCTGCCATTAACCGCGAGGGCGAGGCGCTCCTCGCTCTCCCCCAGAGCCTGTTCGAACAGCTCGCTCTGGCGGATCAGCTGGCGCGTGCGCAGCAAGGCGAACAGGATCAGGACGGTGGCGGCGACCAGGTTGACGGCGGCAAGCAGGCGCTGGATGACGCGTCCGCCTTCCGCCAGCACGTTGGAAAAGGCGTTCTCCAGCGGCGTGACTTCCCGGTTGATCTCCTGGATCTGGAGCTTGAGTTCACCGGCTTGCGCCGGGCTCAGGGTGCCGTTCGCCATGCCCTGACGCAAGCGCTGGGCTACCTGATCGAGCTCGCCCAGCAGGCGATCGCCCTCGGTCCAGTAGGCGATGGCCTGATCGAGATAGCTGACGCGGCGAAAGCGCAGGAACAGCCAGATCAGCTCGGGGATGTCGTCCGGGTCGTTGGCCCCCTGCAGAAACCCCACGGCGGCGGCTGCTGTGTCAGGATCGGGACGATCCAGCGCCTGGCGCGCCTTGCTGTCGGCCAGCGGCACGCGGATGGCGTCGCGGTATTGTTGGTAGGCCAGCTCGGAACCGGTCTCGGCGTAGCGCTCGAGATAATAGACCGCATCCTTCTGGCCCTTCGACCACAGGCTCTCGCCGGCGACGTAGGCGCGTACCGCCGACAGCACGTTCTGGCTCAACCCGCCTAGCAGCACCAAAAGCACCACGGCCACGACGAATGGCCAGGCGAAACTCAGCAGGCGGCGGTTGGTACTGACGCGGGGTGGTTGCATGCCAGTTTTCCAGGGTGGATGGAGAAAAAGCGCTGCCGGCGAAAGCAATCGGGGGAAGGCGTGCAAAACGGCTTGGAACCCGTCTCAGCAGCGTGCCATGCAGCGCCCTTATTGGCCTGTACGCCGGAGATCCGCACCTGCGCGCATGAAGAATCCGGTCGTCATCGTCAGATATCCTGCCACAGCGTCAATGCCATTCAAACGGGAATTTCCATGGCATGCCGCCATGAAGAAGATATAGTCACTTCCAACCAAAATGCATAGCCGGCGACATGGCCGCACCGGTGGGATGGCACGCATGGTGCCTTGTCCGAGCGCGCTCGCCGCGAGGAGCACGCGCCCGGCGGGATGGGAAACGGCCGCCGCCCCGTGGCGGTGCGGCGGCAGCGGCGTGTGGAATCAGCCGCTCTCGCCGGCCGGGACGGCAGACAGCCCCTGTTGGCGGCGCGCCAACCAGGTGCCGGTGAGCATCACCAGCACCGCGCCAGCCAGCCCGCCCGCCTGATGCGACCAGAGCGGCAGGTGACGCGTCCAGCCCGACAGGGCCGTATCCCCCAGCAGCATCGAACCACCGATCCAGCCCAGCAGGCCGCCGCCTAGCGTGATCACCAGCGGGAAGCGGTCCATCAGCTTGAGCACGAACTGGCTGCCCCAGACGATGATCGGAATGCTGATGGCGATGCCGAACGCCACCAGCCCGAGATGGCCGTTGGCCGCGCCGGCCACCGCGATGACGTTGTCGAAGCTCATCACCGCGTCGGCCACGACGATGGTCTTGATGGCGCCCAACAGATGCGTGCTGCCGGCGATGTCGTGCTCATCGTCGTCCGGCAGCAGCAGTTTCACCCCGATCCACAGCAGCAGCAGCGCGCCGCCGAGCTTGAGGAAAGGCAGCGCCAGCAACTGCAGCGCGAAGGCGATCAGCACGATGCGCAGCACGATGGCACCGGCCACGCCCCACAGAATGCCCTGGCGGCGCTGCGCTTCCGGCAGCTTGCGGCAGGCCAGCGCGATCACCACCGCGTTGTCGCCGCCGAGCAGAATGTCGATGGCGACGATCTGCAGCAGGGCCAGCCAGAACGCGCCATCAGAGAGTAATTCGAGCATTGCTATCCATCCTAAATAAACGTTGAAATACCTATCGCTAGCGCCGGGCCAGGCGGACCGCCAGATACCGGTAGAGCGGATCGGTGAGCAGCACCACGCACAGCATGCGGCACACCTGGAACGCCGTGACCACCGGCACCCCCAGCTGCAGCGCATGGGCGGTGAGGCACATCTCGGCGATGCCGCCGGGCGTGGTGCCCAGCATCACCGTGGCCGGGTTCAGCCCGGCGAGCCAGGCCAGCGCCCCGCCGAAGGCGGCTGCCGCCAGCATCAGCACGCCGCTGCTGGCAGCCACCGCGGCGAGGAAACGTGGCGCCACGCGGAAGAAACCCGGGGAAAAACGGCTGCCGAGCGAACAGCCGATCAAGAGCTGGGCCAGCGGGCTGGCCCAGGGCGGCAGGGCCGACAGTTCGATGCCGGAAGCGGTCAGCAAGACCGTCACCAGCAAGGGGCCGATCATCCATGGATTGGGCTGACGCAAACGCGACCACACCCATCCGGCGGCGAGCCCGAGGGCGCCCAGCAGCAGCAGGCCGGGGTAGTGCAGCGTGCGCCCGGCGGCGTGGTAGAGATCCGCCCCGTGCACCCCGCTCAGCGTGAACAGCGCCGGGATCAGCGTCACCACCAGCAGCATGCGCAGGCTGTGCGCCGCCGCCACCATGTCGACGCGCACGCCGTGGCGCTCGGCCAGGTTGGCCATCTCGGAGGCCCCACCCGGCATCGAGGCGAAGAACGCCGAGCCATGGTCGAGCCCGCTCCAGCGCTGCAGCAGCAGGGCGCCCAGCCCGGCCAGCACGAAGGCGAACAGCGCCGCCGGCAGCAGGTAGGGCAACAGCCCGCCCAACAGCCGCACCACCTCGGGGGTGAAGTACAGCCCGAGCGCGCTGCCGATCGCCCATTGCCCCGCCGCCCGCCCCCAGCGCGGCCCCTGCAGCGACAGCCCGGCGAGACGCCCGCCGGCGGTCGCCAACAGCGGCCCCACCAGCCACGGCAAGGGCAGCTGCAGCGCCCTGAGCAGCCAGGCGGCCAGCAGCGCCAGCAGCAGCGTGGCGAGAACGGGGCGCATTCTATCGGTATTCATGGCGGCGCGAAGAAGAAGTAAAAAAAGCGCCGCCTCTTTCGGGGCGGCGCAAGGGGAGTTACACCGTGGAAACCGCGATGGCTTGGGCCGACTTGCGCCGGCGGCGCAGGCGCAGCAAGGGCGGCACCACCAGCATGGCGCCGGCCATCAGCCACAGCCCCAGGGAAATCGGGCTCTCCCACAGGATGTGCAGGTCGCCGTTGGAGATCGACAGCGCGCGGCGCAGGTTCTGCTCCAGCATCTCGCCCAGCACGAAGCCCAGGATCAGCGCCGACATCGGGAAGCTCATCTTGCGCAAGAGGTAGCCGAACACCCCCAGCAGCGCCATCATCACCAGGTCGAAGGTGGTGCTGTGCACCGCGTACACCCCCACCGTGCTGATCGCGGCGATGCCCGGCACCAGGAGGAACAGCGGCACCGACAGCATGCGCGTGAACACGCCCACCAGCGGAATGTTCATGATCAGGAGCAGGATGTTGCCGACGAACAGCGAGGCGATCAGGCCCCACACGATGTCCGGCTGCTGGGTGAACAGCATCGGGCCCGGGGTGATGTTGTACAGCGTCAAGGCACCCATCATCACCGCGGTGGTACCCGATCCCGGCACGCCGAGGGTCAGCATCGGCACGAAGGAGCCGCAGGCCGAGGCGTTATTGGCCGCCTCCGGCGCCGCCACGCCGCGGATGTCGCCGTTGCCGAAGGTGCCTTCCTTGTCGTGCAGGCGCTTGGCGGTCATGTAGGTCACCGCGCTGGCGATGGTGGCACCGGCGCCCGGCAGCACGCCGATGACGAAGCCGATCACCGAGGAGTACAGCGTGCACCACCAGGTTTCGACCATCTCGCGCAGGTTGAACATCATGCGTCCGGTCTGCTTGATCACCGTCTCGCCGGTATGGGTCTGCTCCAGCATCAGCAGGATCTCGCTCACCGAGAAGAAGCCGATCACCACCACGATGAACTGGATGCCGTCGGCGAGGTGGATGTCGTCGAAGGTGAAGCGGTACACGCCGGAGTTGGCGTCCACCCCCACCGTGGCCATGAACAGGCCGATCAGCGCCGCCAGGATGGTCTTCACCGGCTTGTCGCCGACCATGCCGCCCAAGCAGGCGATGGCGAAGATCATCAGCGCGAAGTACTCGGCCGGGCCGAACGCCAGCGACCAGCCCGCCAGGAGCGGCGCGAACAGCACCAGGCCGACGATGGCCACCACCGAGCCCACGAACGAGCTCCAGGCCGAGATCGACAGCGCCACGCCGGCCTTGCCCTGCTTGGCCATCGGGTTGCCGTCCATCGCGGTCATGATGGCGCCGGCGTCGCCCGGCACGTTGAGCAGGATCGACGAGATGCGCCCGCCGTACTCGCAGCCCATGTACACCGCGGCGAGCAGGATCAGCGCGGTTTCCGGCGGCAGCTTGAGGGCGAACGCCAGCGGCAGCAGGATGGCCACGCCGTTGATCGGGCCCAAGCCCGGCAGCATGCCGACGATGGTGCCGATGAACGAGCCGATCAGCGCCACCAGCAGGTTGCCCGGCTTCATTGCCACGGCGAAGCCTTGGCCGAGAAATCCCAGGGTATCCATAGAGTTGTCCCCTCAGCCCAGCAGGAGGCCGCCAGGCAGCGGCACGTCCAGCAGGCGGTCAAAGAAATAGAACAGCGCCACGCCCATCACCACGCCGCCGACGGCGCAGTGCAGCCACTTGCCGTCGAACAGGCGGCCGATGGCGACGGTCAACAGCGCGGTGGCCACGGCGAAGCCGGCCGACTCGAAGATCAGCGCGTACAGCAGCACCGCGACGATCATCACCGCCACCTTCTTGAGCAGGGCGCCGCGCGGCCAGTCCACCGCCTCGCCCGGCTTGAACAGCAGCCAGGCCGAGCACACGGCCATCAGCGCGAGAATCAGCAGCGGATAGGCGCGCGGGCCGACCGGCTCGTAGGCGAACTCGGTGCTGATGCCCCAGCCCACCGCCGCCATGCCGGCGCACAGCAGCAACCAGAGCACGGCAAAAATGCGATCGCTCATAGTCCAGGTCCTTCCAATCCAGAAAAGCCGGAGCGGGCCAGCCGGCCGCTCCCGCCATGAGGTGAGAGCCGCCTGCCGTCGGCGCGCGTCAGCCACGCGCTCGGCCCGCGCCGGGACGCGGGAGCCCGAGCACCCGCACGGGGCGGCCCGACTCCGGGTGCACCCGGCGCGCGCACGACGCGGCGACGAGGGACGACGACAGGGGGGAATTACTTGATCAGGCCGAACTCGCCGGCCAGGGCCTGGTAGTCCTTGACCGACTTCTTGACGTAGGCGTCCAGTTCCTTGCCGGTCATGCTGAACGGATAGAGATCGCGGTTTTGGCGCAGCTTGGCGAATTCCGGGCTGGCCATGACTTTCTTGAACGACTTTTCCCAGAAGGCGTAGTCGGCGTCGGACACTTTCGGGCCGACGTAGAAGCCGCGGATGATCGGCCAGGAGATGTCGTAGCCCTGCTCCTTGGCGGTCGGGATCGAGCCCAGGTCGCCCGGCAGGCGCTTGTCGGCCAGCACCGCCAGCACGCGGATCTTGCCCGCCTGCAGTTGCGGCGCGGCTTCGCCGATGTCGCCCGAAACCGCCTGCACGTGGCCGCCCAGCAAGGCGGTGAAGGTCTCGCCGCCGCCTTCGAAGGCGACGTAGCGCATCTGCTTGAAGTCGACCCCGGCCTTCTTCGCCACCAGCGCCGACTTCATCCAGTCCTGGCTGCCCACGGTGCCGCCGGCGCCGAACACCACCTGCGACGGATTGGCCTTGAGCGCCGCCATCAGGTCCTTCAGGGTCTTGTAGGGGGAGTCGGCGCGCACCGCGATCATGCCGTAGTCGGTGCCGATGCCGGCCAGCCAGCGCACGTCGTTGACGTTGTACTTGCCGAACTTGCCCTGCGCCAGGTTGAGCAGCGAGCCGCCGGAGAACGCCACGATGGCGTTGGCGTCGTCGGCGCGCTGCGCCACGATGGCGTTGTAGGCCACCGCCCCCACCCCGCCCGGCATGTACACCACGCGCATCGGGTTCTGCAGCGCCTTGCTGTCCATCAGCGCCGACTGCGCCAGCTTGCAGGTCAGGTCGAAACCGCCGCCGGGCTTGGCCGGGGCGATGCATTCGGGACGGGCCGGCTCGGCCAGGGCGGCGAAGGACGCCAGCGCCAGGGTGGCGCCAGCGCCGAGCAGGGCGATGCGATGAGCTAAACGGGTCATTGTTGCAGTCTCCTCTAATAATTGTGGCTTGACAGCGGGGCGGCGCGAGGCAACCCTTGTCAACGGCTTTTCCCGTCCGGAGTCAGGCCGGCCGGAAGCCAGATTCAAGCCTGTTGGGGGGCTTGGTGGGGCGATACTAGTCGCGCTTGCTTTCATCAACCTTTCACCCACTTTCCCGACAGATCCGACTGTCGTAAAAAAACCATGCGCATCCTGCTTGTAGAAGACCAGGCCGATCTCGCGCGCTGGCTGGCGCGCGCGCTCACCGCCTCCGGCTACGTCGTCGACGTCATCCATGACGGCCTGAACGCCGACACCGCCTTGCAAACCGAACCCTACGACCTCGTGGTGCTCGACCTCAACCTGCCGCGCCTGTCCGGCAAGGACGTGCTGGTGCGCCTCAGGGCGCGTCACCAGACGCTGCCGGTGCTGATCCTGACCGCGCACGGCGAGCTCTCCGACAAGGTGGAGGGACTGGAACTGGGCGCCGACGACTACCTGGTGAAACCGTTCGAACTGGTGGAGCTGGAGGCGCGCCTCAAGGCGCTGCTGCGTCGCCACCAGGGACACGACAACGAGCCGCTCCGCTGCGGCGCGCTGGTGTTCGACAAGCAGGAGCGGCTGTTCCGGCTGGGCACGGAGCGGCTCGTCCTGACGCGGCGCGAGCACGCGGTGCTGGAGGCGCTGATGCGCCGCGCCGGCCAGCCGGTGAACCGCGAGCGCCTGTTCAGCCAGGTGTTCTCGCTCGACGACGAGGTCAACCCGGAGGCGATCGAGATCTACATCCACCGCCTGCGCAAGAAGCTGGAGGGCAGCGACGTCGCCATCACCACGCTGCGCGGCCTGGGCTACCTGCTGGAAGAGCGCCATGGCGCGCGTCCGGCGTGAGGCCCACGGCGGCGTGATGCGCCGGACGCGCTGGCTGCCGGCGCGGCGCAGCCTGCTCGGGCAGTTCCTGCTGTGGCTGCTGCTGCCGCTGGTGGTGCTGTGGGCGGTGAACGTCGCGCTCGATTACCGCAGCGGACGCGAGGCCGCCAATATCGCCTACGACCGCACCCTGCTCGCCTCGGCGCGCATCATCGCCGACCAGCTCGAGGTGCACGACGGCAAGGTCGCCGTGACGGTGCCCTACGTCGCGCTCGATACCTTCGAATACGACAACCGCGGGCGGCTCTACTACCGCGTCAGCGGCCTCTCCGGCGAGTACCTGTCGGGCTACGACGACCTGCCCGACATGCCGGCCGGCACCCCGCGCTCCGACCTCTACCCGGCGCTGGTGCACTTCCACGACGCCGTCTACCGCGCCCAGCCGATCCGCGTCGCCACGCTGTTCCAGCCGGTCAACGAGGGCGGCCTGCAAGGCATGGTGAAGATCCAGGTGGCGGAGACGCTGGAGGCGCGCGAGGCGATCGCCGGCATGGTGCTGCGCCAGACGCTGTGGGGCCAGGGGCTGCTGGTGTTCAGCGCGGTGGGCTTCGTGGCGCTGGCGCTGGTCAACATGCTGCGCCCGCTGCGCCGCCTGAGCCGCGAGGTGGCGGCGCGCGAGCCGGCCGACCTGAGCCCGCTGCCGCTGGACGAGGTGCACCGCGAGATCGTGCCGCTGGTGGCGGCGATCAACCAGCACACCGGGCGCCTGGAACAGCTGCTGGCGCGCCAGCAGCGCTTCGCCGCCGACGCCTCGCACCAGCTGCGCACGCCGCTCGCGGTGCTCACTACCCAGGCCGAGCACGCGCTGCGCGAGAACGACCCGGCGCTGCTGCGCGAGTGCCTGGAGGACATGCGCCGCACCCTGGGCCACACCACCCGGCTCACCAACCAGCTGTTGCTGCTGGCCCGCCTCGACGCCGCCAGCGACCCCGCCGGCACGGCGCGGCACGACGACCCGGTGGCGCTGACGAGGTTGGCCGAAAGGGTGTGCGTGGCACGCCTCAAGGAGGCGCGCGGCAAGGGGCTCGATCTCGGCCTGGAGCGGGAGCCGCCCGATCTCGACGCCATCCTGCCCGGCAACGAGGTGCTGCTGGAAGAGCTGCTGGCCAACCTGGTCGACAACGCCATCCGCCACACCCCGGAGGGCGGCACCGTGACGCTGCGGCTGCGTCAGGAAACCCGCCCGGGCAGCCGCCGCACCCGGCTCGTGCTGGAGGTGGAGGATTCCGGCCCCGGCATCCCGGCGGCGCAGCGCCAGGTCGTGTTCGAGCGCTTCCACCAGCTGCCGGACGCCGCGCCCGGCGGCAGCGGGCTGGGGCTCGCCATCGTGCGCGACATCTGCCGCGCCCACCGCGCCGGCATCGAACTGGCCGGCAGCCCGCACCTGTCCGGCCTGCTGGTGCGGATCAGCTTTCCGTGGCGGAAGCCGGTGCGTCCGGCCTGAGTTTGTGTCCGTGCGGCGGACGGTGTTGGCGAACGCTGCCGCCCGCCGAGCAGGTCGGGGACGACGACGATAAGCGCAGGAGGGGTGAGGCGCAGCGCCCCCATCGACGCCGGGGGGCGGCACGGATTGGGCAAGGCGGCGCCGCGTTGTGCAGGAAACGTGCCGCCACCGATCCTGCGCAGTGAACGCAAAAAAGGCAGGCTCACGAGCCTGCCTGTCGGGTCGAAACGCGCGGGGAATCAGAGCGGATAGCGCAGTTCGGCCAGCGCTGCCTCGACGCGGGCGCTCTGCTCGCCCCAGTAGCCCAGCCGGCTCAGGCAGTCGATGGTCACCAGCGCGGCGTCGATCATGAAGCGCTGGTCGACGATCAGCTGCTCCACCTCGGCGAGATCGAGCAGCACATGCTCGGCCACCTCGCCGTCCTGGTTACAGGGGATTTCGCCTTCGTTCAGCCACAGGTCGAAGGTGTACAGCCATTCGCGGTGCAGGCCGCGCTGCACCGGGCGCTCGGCCAGGAGACAGGTGGCGGGACGCAGCAGTTCCAGGCGGTCGGCCGGGATGCCGGCCTCTTCCCAGCCCTCGCGCTCCAGCGCCAGCGCGATCGACTCGCCGGCGGCAATGCCGCCGCCCATCAGGTTGTCCATGCGGTTGGGGTCGACCGCCTTGTCCGGGCTGCGCCGGCCGATCCACATGCGCAGCGTGCCGTCGGCGCCTCGCACCAGGCCGTTGAGATGGACCGCGCGGCTGGTGAGGCCGAGCGGGCGGAAGGCGGCGCGCTCCAGTTCGAACAGCGGGGTGCCGTCGAGGCGGAACGCGGTGAAGTTCTCGTTGCGCCAGCCGTTGAGCCAGCCGGCCTGCTGCCAGCGCTGCGCCGCGGCGGCGAGTTCGCGGCTGAAGTGGGCGTAGTCGCCCGCCAGGGTACAGGACAGGCCGCGCTCGCTGGCGACGAACAGCGCCGCCTCGCTGGCGAGCAGGCGTTCGCACCAGGCGGCGTTGACGCTGCCCAGCACCTCGCCGTCGATGGCGAGTTCGGTAAAGGCCGATCGGTCGTAGCGGGTGACGCCGGACAGGTAGTCCAGCACGGCTTCCACTTGCATGGGTCCTCCATGACGCTGTTATGGTCGAAACAGCCCGCCATGTTACGGAAGTTTCAAGCAGTTGGCTCGGATTTCTGCACGGTTCGACGCGTAGCGACGCCGACCCGATACACCGGACCCTCCCCTTGCCGCATCGCCACCTGCAGGGCGTGCGTCTCAGGAGGACGCGCGCCCGTTACGACCGCACCATGGCGCCCCCTCCTCCGCCGGCTCCGGCCTCAGCCCTCGGCGAGGCGCTCGGCCAAGCCGGAGGCGCGCTCGGGCGCGCGCTCCAGCGCGGCGCTCCACACCGCGGCGCTGCCCTGCACCGCGAACTCGCGGCGCGCGCGCGTGATCGCGGTGTAGACCAGGGCGCGGTTGAGGTTGGCCGAAGCCGCCTCGGGCAGCGCCAGCCAGACGCGCTCGAACTCCGAACCCTGACTCTTGTGCACGGTCATGGCGAACACCGTCTGGTGCGCCGGCAGCCGCCCCGGCGCGATCTCGCGCCAGCCGCCGTCGGCGCTGGGAAAAGCCACGCGCAGGCCGTCGGCGCGCTGCACCGTGAAGCCGATGTCGCCGTTGAACAGGCCGATGCCGTAGTCATTCTCGGTGATCATCAGCGGCCGGCCGGGATAGTTGTCGCGCTCCGGCGACTTGCGCCCGGCGGCTTCCAGCCGCGCCTCGACGGCGCGGTTGCAGGCGTCGACCTGGCGCCGCTCCGCCGCCAGCACCATGAAGCGGCCGAACTCGCGTTGCAGCTCGGACGGCGCGGCGCCGGCGGCGACCGCGGCGAAGTAGCCCTGGCGCGCCTGCCACAGCCCCTCGGCCAGATCGCCGGGCTGCCAGGCAACGTCGGGACAGGCGGCGTCGTCGAGCACGGCGAGCGCCCGGGCGGCGTCGCCGGCATTGACCGCGCGCGCCAGCGCGCCGATGCCGCTGTCGGCGGCGAAGCGGTGGCTGTGCGTCAGCAGCACCACGCTGTCGGCCAGCGCGTGCGGCACGGTGGCGAGCCCTTCCGGCAGCACGCCGCACGCCTGGGCGAGCCAGACCAGCGTGTCCGGGCGGTAGCTCACCGTCTGGCACAGCTCGCCCAGCACCGCGCCGGGGTCGACCGAGGCGAGCTGGTCGCGGTCGCCCAGCAGGATCAATCGCGCGTGCGGCGGCAGCGCGTCGAGCGTCTTGGCCATCAGCGCGAGGTCGATCATCGACGCCTCGTCCACCACCAGCACGTCGAGCGGCAAGGGATGGCCGGCGTGGTGGCGCGGCGTGGCGAGCCCGGGGCGCAGGCCCAGCAGGCGGTGCAGCGTCTGCGCGCTGTCGGGCAACTGGCGCCGCACCGCGCCGTCGAGCGCGAGCTGCGCGCTGGCCCCCTGCACCGATTCGGTCAGGCGCGCCGCCGCCTTGCCGGTGGGGGCCGCCATCGCCATCGCCAGCGGGCGCGGCGACAGTTCGGCCAGCGCCGCCAAGAGGCGCACCACGGTGGTGGTCTTGCCGGTGCCGGGGCCGCCGGAGATCACCACCAGGCGTTGCCGCAGCGCCAGCGCCGCGGCCAGCTTCTGGCGGTCCGGCTGCGCCGGGTCGGCGGCCGGGAACAGCCGCGCCAGCACGGCGGCGAGGCGCGCCGCGTCGACGTCGAAGGGTGCCGCCGCGAGCGCGGCGAGACGGCGCGCCAGGCGCTCCTCGTCGTGCCAGTGGCGCGCGAAATAGAGCCGGCCGGCCGCATCGAGGATCAGCGGCGCGTAGTCGCCGGGCCGCCCCACCAGCGGCGAGGCCGGCAGGCGGGCGGCGCGCGCGCCCAACGGCAGGCAGACGTGGCCGGCCTGGTTGGCGGCGGCGAGCTGCTCCACCAGCGCCGCCAGCTCGGCGCCGGCGGCGGGGTCGAGCCGGGCGAACAGCGGCAGCAGCTGGGCGGCAAGCGGATTGTCGGGCGGAGTCGGGGTCATGGGGCGTCAGTCGTGCTCGGGTTTGTCGTTGCCGTTCTTGTGCTCGCCGTTCTTGCCGCCGCCCTTGCCCTGCTTGCCGTTTTCCAGACGCGCTTCCAGCGCGTCGCACACGGTACGCAGCACCTTCAGGCGGGCGAAGTACTTGTTGTTGGCCTCCACCAGCGTCCACGGCGCCTGGCTGGTGCTGGTGTGGTCGATCATGTCGCACACCGCGCGCTTGTAGTCGTCCCAGCGCTGGCGGTTGCGCCAGTCCTCGTCGGTGATCTTGAAGCGCTTGAAGCCGGTTTCCTCGCGCGCCTGGAAGCGCTTGAGCTGCTCCTCCGGGCTGATGGCGAGCCAGAACTTGAGCACGATGGCGCCGTTTTCGGCCAACTGGTGCTCGAAGTCGTTGATCTCGTAGTAGGCGCGCATCCAGTCGGCTTCGGCGGCGAAGCCCTCGACCCGTTCCACCAGCACGCGACCGTACCAGCTGCGGTCGAAGATGGTGCTGCGGCCCTTGCCCGGCACGTGGCGCCAGAAACGCCACAGCCAGGGCTGGGCGCGTTCTTCCTCGGTGGGCGCGGCCACCGGCACCACGCGGTAGCGGCGCGCGTCGAGCGCCTGGGTGATGCGGCGGATGCTGCCGCCCTTGCCCGCCGCGTCGTTGCCCTCGAACACCAGCACCAACGAGTGGTGGGCAAAGCGCGGATGGCGCGTCAGGCGGTTGAGGCGGCCCTGCAGCTCTTCCAGCTTCACCAGGTACTCGTCCTTGGACAGCGCCTGGTCGAGCGCCAGCGTCTCCAACAGCAGCTTGTTGTCGAGCGGCGGCACGATCGGCGCGCTCTCGCTGCGCGCCAGGTAGGGGTGGTCGAGCTGCAGGCGCTGGCGCAGCGCGGCCAGTAGCACCTGGCCCACGGTGAGGCTGCGGTAATTGGCATCCTGGCCGTCGATCATCACCCACGGCGCGTAGGCGGTGTTGGACAGCCGGATCATGTGCTCGGCGCTCTTCCTGATCTCCGCGTACTGCTCGTAGTGCTGCCAGTCGCCGGGGCTGACGCGCCAGGCGGTGGCCGGGTCTTTCTCCAGCGTCTTCAGCCGCTTCTTCTGCTGCTCGCGCGTCAGGTGGAACCAGAACTTGATGATCAGCGTGCCGTCGTTGGCGAGCATGTGCTCGAGGCGCTGCACCTCGGAGATCTGGCGGTCGAAGCGGTCCTTGCTGCTGTTGCCGTCGAGATAGTCGAACATCGCGTCCGAGTAGTAGGAGCCGAAGAAGATGCCGAGCCGCCCCTTGGGCGGCAGCTCGCGCCAGTAACGCCACATCCACGGCCGCGCGCGCGCCTCGTCGTTGGGCTGGTCGAAGGCCACGGTGTCGATCAGGCGCGGATCGAGCCACTCGTTGAGCAGGTTGAGCGTCTCGCCGCGCCCGGCGCCGTCGATGCCGTGGATCAGCACCAGCACCGGGAAGTCGCCCTTTTCCTTGAGTTCGTACTGCACGTCGAGCAGCGCCTCGCGCAGGGCCGGCAGCGCCGCCTTGTAGCTGTCCTTGTCGATGCTGTGGCCGATTTCCGCCGATTCGAACATGTGATGGTTTTCCTTTTCTTCCTATGCGCTCAGGCGAACAGCGCGTCCAGTCGTTCTATCAGCCGCTCGCCCGGCAGATCGCGCCACACCCCGCCGCCCTCCGCGGTGAGCCCGCGCAGGTAGAGGTAGCGCACGCCGCCGAAACATTGACCGAAATCGAGGCCGCGCACCGCGAGGTAGCGCCTGAGCGCCACGCAGTAGAGCAGGTATTGCAGGTAATAGTGTTCGCGCGCCACCGAGGCCAGCAAGGCCTCGCGGTGGTAGGCGGCGTCGTGGCCGAGGTGGTTGGACTTGTAATCGACCAGGTACCAGCGCCCGTTCGCCTCGCACACCAGATCGATGAAGCCCTTGAGGTAGCCGACCACGCGGTAGAAGTCGAGCGCGGCGGCGGCGTCGCGCAGGGGCGCGGCGAGGCCGTTGGCCGGGTCGGTCAGCACGCCGACCAGCGCCGCGACGTCGAGGCGCTCCACCGGCAGGGTGAATTCCAGCTCCACCAGGCGCCGTCCTGCCGGCACGTCGGCGAGGCGCACGCCGTCGTCCAGCGGCACCGCGAGCGTGCGGCGCAGCATGTCGAGCGCGGCGTCCTGCCAGTGCAGGGCGAAGCCGGCGCGTTCCAGTTGCTCGACGGCGGCGGCGCGCAGCGTGTCGTCGTCCGCGGCGAAATCGACACGTTCCAGCATGGCATGCAGGCAGGTGCCGGCGCGCGCGCCACGCGGGAAGGCGAAGCGGTCGAGGCGCGCCGCGTCTTCTTCGGCCAACGTCAGCGCGCCGCGGTCGTGGTCGGGCGCCTCGGCCTGGGCCGGCGCGGCGTGCGCCGCGGCGGTGAGCGAGGTGAAGCTGGCGACGCGCCACGGCGTGTAGAGCTTGCGCGTGAAGGGCTGCGCGGCGAGCGCGGCCTCGGCGTGTTCCGGCGGCGCCAGGCGCAGCGTGAGCGGACTGGCGTCGAGGCGGCCGATCTCGCCGGCGTGCGCGGCGAGCAGCGTCGCCAGGTCGGCCTCCAGCGTGGCCGGGTTGAGGGCGAGCTGCTCCAGCTCGGGCAGGGTGTGGCTGTCGCGGCCGTGCAGCAGCCACGACAGCGCCGCGGTGGCCATGCCCTGCACCCAGCCCCAGGCCAGGTACTGCCGGTACTGGGCGCGCGTCAGCGCCACGTACAGCAGGCGCAGCTTTTCCGCCAGGGTTTCGCTGCGGGCGAGCAGGCGCACGTCGTCGCCGGCGACGCTGTCGGGCGCCAGCCACGAGGCGCCGTCGCGGCGGAAGCGCCAGAACGCGGGGTCCTTGGCGTCGAGCTTGCCGTCCCACAGGAAGGGGCAGAACACCACCGGGTACTGCAGGCCCTTGGAGGTGTGGATGGTGACGATCTTGACCAGTGCGGCGTCGCTCTCCAGGCGCAGCAGCGCCTCCTCGCCGCCGGGCGGATCGGCCACGCGGCCCTCGAACCAGGCCAGCAGCGGCGCCATGCCCTGGCGCTCCTCGCTCTCGCGTTGCAGCAGCTCGGCGAGGTGGGCGAGGTTGGTGAGGCGGCGCTCGCCGTCGGGCAGCGGCAGCAACCTTTCGGCCAACCTTTCGCGCCCGAAGAAGCCGCGCCACGCCGCCATGAAGCCGTGTTCGCGCCAGCGCCGGTGGTCCTCGGCGTTGGCGGCGAGCTGCGCTTCCCAGGCCGGCTCGTCGTCGACGCGCGCCAGCAGCCGGGCGGCGTCGAGCCCGAACAGCTCGCTGGCGAGCGCGCTGCGCAAGCGTCCCTCGCTGGCCGGCTCGGCCCAGGCGCGCAGCAGCGCCAGCAGGTCCTGCGCCTCGGCGCTGGCGAACACGCTCTCCTGGGTCAGCGCCACGCTGGGCACGCCGCGCTCGGACATGCCTGGCGCACGCGCTCGCCCTGGCGGTGGGTGGCGACCAGCACCGCGATGTCGCCGCCGACCAGAGCACGCTCGCGCTGCTCGCCGACCAGCCGCGCCCTGCCCTCGCCGGCCAGGGTCAACAGGCGCACGATCTCGTCGGCGCTGGCTTCGGCGGCGTTGTCCATGGCTAGCTGCTTGCTGGCGCCCTTGGGTGTGGCGGCAAAATCCAGCCACTGGAAGGTGAGTGGCGCGCGGCCGTCGTCCACCTCCAGGCGCCAGCCGGAAGACGGCGCGGCACGCACCGCCGGGTAATCGATGTCGGCCAGCACGAACGGCTGCTCGCGCGCGAACAGCGCGTTCACCGCCGCCACCAGCGGTTCGGCCGAGCGGCGGTTGGTGTCGAGGGTGTAGTGGGAGGCGGCGTCGTCGCGCGCGCTGAGGTAGGCGAAGATGTCGGCGCCGCGGAAGCTGTAGATCGCCTGCTTGGGGTCGCCGACCAGGAACAGCGGGCAGTCGCGCCCGACGAAGCAGGCGCGGAAGATGCTGTACTGCACCGGGTCGGTGTCCTGGAATTCGTCGATCAGCGCCACCTTGAAGCTGCGCGCCACGTGCTCAGCCAGCAACGGGCCGCTGTCCGGGTGTTCCAGCGCGGCGGCGAGGTCGGTCAGCAGGTCGTCGAAGCTGCGCGTGCGTTCGCTGGCGCGGCGCCGCGCCAGTTCGGCGTCGACCCAGGCGATCAGCTCCAGCTTGAGCGCGGCGACGTGCGCGGCGACGTTGGCCAGGTGCGCGTCCCAGGCGCCGAGCCAGGCGGCCACGGCGTCGAACAGCGGGTGCGACGGCGCGGCGTAGCCCTTCTTCATGCCCTTGGCGAGCGCGGGTGGGGTGAGCTTGTCGAGCCGCTTGCGGTCGTCGCCCGAGAGCAGCGGCAGGCCGCTGTCGGCGGTCCATTGCCGCAGCCGCCGTACCAGCGTCTGCTGCTGCGCCGGGCCGTAGATATTGGCCTTGAAGCCCTCGGTGGCGGCGAGCAGCTCGAGGCCGCCCCGCACCAGCTCGGCGTCGCCGGCCAGGCGCTGCCAGGCGGCGTCGGCCGCGGCGAGCGAGTCGGCCAGCGGCGTCAGCGCCGGCGCCAGGTTGCGCAGGTAGGGCTTGGCAAGGAAGGGGCGCACTTGGGCGAGCCAGCTGTCCGGGGTCTCGCCGGCCTCGGCCAGCACGCGCGCCAGCAGTGCGTCGGCCACCACGCGGCGGCGCCAGAAGTCGTCCACCACCTCGGTCAGGCGTTCGGCGTCGTCGGCGATCAGTTCGGCGGTGAAGGTCTGGCCGCTCTCGAAGGCGGCGTCGGTCAGCACGCGCTGGCAGAAGCCGTGAATGGTATAGATGGCGGCGGCGTCGAAACCGGTGATGGCGGCGGTGAGGCGCTGGCGCGCCAGTTCGCGCGCGGCCGGTTCGGCAAAACGCTGCGCCATGGCCAGCAGGAAACCGTCGCGCGTCGGCGTGCCGTCGAGCACCGCGGCCAGTTCCGCCAGGCGATGGCGCAGCCGCTCGCGCAGCTCGGCGGTGGCGGCCTTGGTGTAGGTCACCACCAGGATCTGTTCGATCGACGGCGGCGGCGCGCCGTCGCGCTCTTCCAGCAACAGGCGGGTATAGAGCGCGGCGATGGTCCAGGTCTTGCCGGTGCCGGCCGAGGCTTCGATCAGGTTGACGCCGGAGAGCACGCAGTGCAGCGCGTCGAGGGGCTGGGCGATCATGCTTGGTCTCCTTCCGCCACGCCCAGCAGGCGTTCGGCCAGCGGCAGCAGCAGGGTGTCGGCCAGCTGCGCGAACAGCGGATCGGCCAGCGGGTCGAGATGGCGGAAGGCGAGGCGGATCGCCGCCTCGTCCTTCTGCGGGGTCTTGCCGTCGTAGGCCGGGTCCCACTCCGCCAGCGCCTTGGCGAGCGCGGCCTCGGGCTGGTCCGGCTTCTCGGCCAGGCTCCTGGCGTAGGCCCAGCTGGTGCGGGCGAAGAACGGCAGCGGCTGGCTCTGACCCTGCTGCCAGCGTGCCAGCCATGGCCGCAGCAGCTCGGCGGCGTCGGGCTCGTCGCAGAGTTCGTGCACCCCTTCCTCGTCGTACAAGGCCGAGTACGGCGCCACCCCGGCCGGGCGTGCCGCACACAATACCAGATGGCTCAGCCACAGCTCGATCAGCTCGCCGGCGTAGGCCTTGCGCGCCACCACGCGCAGCAGGCCGGCGTCGCGCAGGCCGGACAGTTCGCCCACCAGCGTCACGCCGTCCAGGGTCAGTTCGATGCTCTCCGGCGCGCGCAGCGGCTGCGCCAGTTCCGGCGGCAGGCGCCGCGCGAAGCGCACGCTGGCGGTGGTTTCCTCGGCGAGCCAGGCCTGCCCCAGCGCCGCCGGCGGCAGCAGGCCGGCGCCGACCAGCTTGTCCTTGACCGGGGCCAGCGGACGCGACGCCAGCAGCGCACCGACCAGCTCGCGCCGCAGCGTCTCGCGCGTGTCGCGCTCGACGGTGAACGGCTCGCGCACCGGCACGTCCTCGGCGCTGCCGGCGAGCTTGACGCCGAGCCGGTCGGCGAGCCAGGCGCGCGCCGGGTGGCGCCAGAAGCGCAGCAGCTCGTCGAGGCGCAGCACCGTGGCGTCGCCGCCCGGCAGCGCCACGGCGAACGGCGCCGGCTCGTGGCGCGGGGCGGCGAGCGCGGCGGCGTAGCTCGGCTCGAAGCTGTGGCGGCGCGGATCGCTGCCGTCGAAGGCGGCGCGCGCGAACGGCTGCAGCGGGTGCTGCACCACCTCGACAGCGCAGCCGGCCATTTTCGCCAGGGTGTCGAGCAGCTCGGCCACCAGCGGCGACGGCGGCAGCGGCTCGTCGGTGCGTACCGAGCGCCCGACCCAGGACAGGTAGAGCGCCTCGCGCGCCGACAGCAGCGCCTCGAGGAACAGGTAGCGGTCGTCGAAACGGCGCGAGCGGTCGCCGCGGCGCGGGTGGCGCGCCACCAGGTCGAAGCTGACCGGGCGCTCGTCGCGCGGGTAGGCGCCGTCGTTCATGCCGATCAGGCACAGCACGCGGAACGGGATCGAGCGCATCGGCACCATGGCGCAGAAGGTGACGCCGCCGGCGAGAAAGCCGGAGGGGGCCGACAGCGTCAGGCGCCGCGTCAGCCAGTCGCGCACCACCGCGAGCCCGACCGGGGCGTCGAAGGCGGCGAGTTGGGCGTCCTCGGCGAGTTCGGCCAGGGCGTCGAACAGCAGCGTCAGCGCCGCTTCGCCAGCCTCGTCCACGGCGAACAGCGCCTCGACCGCCCCTTGCAGCCGCGTGCGCCAGACGGCGGGGCTGGCCGGCTCGGCCCAGGCGCGCGCGCAGCCGTCGAGCACGTCGAACAGTTGGCCGAAGCGCGCCAGCGTCTCGGCCAGTTGCCCTTCCGCGCCGGCCGCCGGCAGCAGGCCGCCGAACAAGGGCGAGGCGTCGCCCGCCAGCGCAGGCGGCAGCACCGTGCCCAGCAGCAGGCGGTCGAGCCCCCAGCGCCAGGTGTAGAGCGGATCGGCCGGCAGCCCGAGCGCCGCCTTGTGCGCAGCGTCGCGCCCCCAGCGGATGCCGGATTCGCGCACCCATTGCTGCAGCAGCGGCACCTCGGCGTCGGCAAGGCCGAAGCGCGCCAGCAGCGCGTCGCAGTCCAACAGCGCCAGCACCGCGTCGGCGCCGAAACGCGAGTCGGCCAGCTGCAGCACCGCGGCGAAGGTGGCCAACAGCGGCTCCTCGCGCTCGATGCGGCGGTCGGCGATGGTGTAGGGGATGTTGGGCGCGTCGTCACGTTGGCCAAAAACCGCGTCGATGTAGGGCGCGTAGGCGTTGATGTCCGGCGTCAGCACCGCGACGTCGGCCGGGGTCAGCGTCGGGTCGGCGGCGAAGCGCGCCAAGAGGCGGTCCTTCAGCACCTCCAGCTCGCGCATCGGGCTGTGCACGGCGTTGAGCTCGATCGAGCGGTCGCCGGGGGCCGGCGGTGCGGGCGCCGCGCCGGGCGGGGTCAGCGTCAGGATGTCGCGCTGCAGCCGTGCCAGCAGGGTGTCGCCGTGCGGTTCGAGGAACAGCGGGTGGCCCTCGGGCATCTCCTCGGCGATCTGGTCGAAGAAGTCGCGCCCCTGCTTGCCGAGCGAGGCCAGCAGCGGGTGGTCGTCGTGCGCCGCCATGCCCTGCTGGAACAGCTTGAGCTGGCCGCGCGCGTCGACGATGTCGCCCCAGTAGGCCTCGCACGGGTTGAGCAGGAACACGCAGACATCGGTCAGCGCCGCCAGGCGCTTGATCATGGCCAGGTACATCGGCGCCAGGCTGGCAATGCCGAACAGGCTGACGCGCTCCGGCAGGTGCTCCGGGCGCAGCCCGCCGAGGAAGTCGTCGAGCAGGCGCACGCGGTGGCGCCCCGGGTCGGCTTCGGCCAACCTTTGCCACAACGCGGCCTGCCACGCCTCGTCCTCGCCGAGGTCCAACAGCTCGCCGCGCTCCCAGGCGCGGATCCAGTCAGGGCGGAACACCAGGTACTGGTCGAAGATGTCGGCGATCTTGCCGGCCAGCTCGAAGCCCGCCGCCTCGCCGCCCTCCAGGTAGCGCACCAGCGGCGTGAACGGCGCGCCGTGCAAGGTCGGCAACAGTTCCAGCAGCCGCCACTGCAGCACCTCGGGCGCGAACGACGACTTGCGCGGCAGCCCCGGCAGCACCGCCTGCATCAGGCGCCAGGCGAAGGCCGCCGGCAGCACGAAGTCGAGGTTGGCGGCGATGCCGGCGCGCCCGGCCAGCTCCAGCGTCAGCCAGCGCCCCATGCCGCGGCTCTGCACCAGCACCGTCTCCGGCTGGAACGGGTCGGACAGGGGCATGGCACGGCTCATGCCGGTGAACAGTTCCCCCAGCGCTTCAAGGCGGTTGGACTGGTAGAGGTGCAGCATGGCGATGACGGATGCTTGGAAAAGAAGGTATTCAGTGTACCATCCGGGAACCGCCGCTCCGTCACTGCGTCACAACGCAGTCACCAGAACCTCATTCCAGTAGGCGAGCGAGCCAAAGCCGCTTGAGTGCCGCCGACGCACAGGAACCGGAATGGACACCGAGTCCATGAGGATTCCTGATCGCTGAGCAAATCGCTACGATGGATTTGCGCGCAGTACCGCCAACACTCAAGATGCCAGGGCAGCGCCGCCTCATGCGGGAAAAAACATGCCGACCTACACCTTCATCAAGCACGCCCACATGGGCTGCGCCTACCTCTCCATCCTGCTGTTCACCGTGCGCGGAGGGCTGATGCTGGCCGATTCGCCGCTGCTGCGCGCCAAGCCGCTGCGCATCCTGCCTCACGTGGTCGACACCCTGCTGCTGACGCTGGGCATCACGCTCGCCGTACTCGCCCACTTCCTGCCCACCCAGCAGGACTGGCTGATGGCCAAGATCGTGCTGCTGCTGGTCTACATCGGGCTCGGCACCGTGGCCCTCAAGCGCGGCCGCACCAAGGCCATCCGCACCACGGCCTTCGCCGCCGCGCTCGCCACCGTGCTGTGGATCGTGCTGATCGCCAAGACCAAGATGATCTGGCCGCTATAACTCCCGCGGCTTCGGACGACCCAAGTCAAACTCGGTAAAGGCTAGAACCTGTGCCAGTAGGCGAGCGAGCCAAAGCAGGTTGAGTGTCGCCAGCGCACAGGAACCGGAATGTACACAAAGTACATGAGGATTCCGCGCACTGCCGGCGCTCAAGATGCAAAGGCGCAGCCGCCTGATGGGACAGGTTCTTGGCCGAAGCTTGACCCAGAGCAATGGCCCCGCCGCCCTGCTCTGCTACTGTCCCCCGGTTTACGTTTCCTGGCGTTAACCGATCATGATCCTGCCCGAACTGGTGTGCCCCGCCGGCAGTCTCCCCGCCCTCAAGGCGGCGGTCGACAACGGCGCCGATACCGTCTACTTCGGCCTGAAGAACGACACCAACGCCCGCAACTTCGCCGGGCTCAACTTCGACGACAAGAGCGCCCGCGCCGGCATCGACTACGCCCGCGCGCGCGGTCGCAAGGTGCTGATGGCGATCAACACCTACGCCCAGGGCGGCAACGTGTCGCGCTGGCACCGCGCCATCGACGAGGCCGCCGACCTCGGCGTCGACGCCGTGATCCTGGCCGACCTCGGCCTGATGGACTACGCCGTGCGCCGCCACCCCGAGCTGCGCTTGCACCTGTCGGTGCAGGGCTCGGCCACCAACTACGAAGCCGTCAACCTGGCGCGCGAGCTGTTCGGCATCCGCCGCGCCGTGCTGCCGCGCGTGCTGACGCTCGACCAGGTGCGCCACGTCATCGAGCACACCGACGTCGAGATCGAGGTGTTCGGCTTCGGCAGCCTGTGCGTGATGGTGGAGGGCCGCTGCCTGCTGTCGTCCTACGCCACCGGCGAATCCCCCAACACCCACGGCGTGTGCTCGCCCGCCAAGCACGTGCGCTGGGAGCACGGCGAGGCCTCGCTCGACGCGCGCCTGGGCGGCGTGCTGATCGACCAGTACGGCAAGGACGAACCGGCCGGCTACCCGACGCTGTGCAAGGGCCGCTTCGCGGTGCAGGGCGACACCTACTACGCGCTGGAAGAACCCACCAGCCTCAACGTGATGGCCATGCTGCCGCAGATCATCGATATCGGCGTGGCGGCGATCAAGGTCGAAGGCCGCCAGCGCAGCCCCGCCTACGTCAGCCAGGTGACGCGCACGCTGCGCGCCGCGCTCGACGCCGCCGGGCGCGAAGCGCAACGCTTCAGCGTGCGTCCGGCCTGGCAACAGGAACTGGGCCGGCTGTCGGAAGGCCAGCAGCAGACGCTGGGCGCCTACAACCGCCCGTGGAAATGATGGAACCGACGACCATGACCTCCCTGAATCTCAAGCTCACCCTCGGACCGGTGCTGTTCTTCTGGTCGCGCGACGAAATCTTCAACTTCTACAGCGAGGCCGCGGCCTGGCCGGTCGACACCATCTACCTGGGCGAAGTGGTGTGCTCGCGCCGCCAGCAGCTGCGCACCCAGGACTGGATCGGCCTGGCGCACGACCTGGCCGACGCCGGCAAGGAAGCCGTGCTGTCGAGCCAGGCGCTCCTGGAGAGCGAATCCGACCTCAAGCGCCTCAGGAAGCTGATCGACAACGGCCGCGTGCGCATCGAGGCCAACGACCTCGGCGCGGCACGGCTGGCGCGCGAGCAGCGCCTGCCCTTCGTCGCCGGCCCGCACCTCAACATCTATAACGGCGAGACGCTGGCGCTGATGCAACGCCTCGGCGCCTACCGCTGGCTGCCGCCGGTGGAAATGGACCGCGCCACGCTGGCCGAGGTGCTGCAACACGCCCCGGCGATCGAGACCGAAGTGTTCGCCTGGGGCAAGCTGCCGCTGGCGTTCTCGGCGCGCTGCTTCACCGCGCGCCATTACAACCTCAACAAGGACGACTGCCAGTTCCGCTGCCTCGACCACCCGGACGGCCTCACGCTGACCACGCGCGACGGTCAGGATTTCCTCACCATCAACGGCATCCAGACCATGTCGGCCGGCTGCCAGTCGCTGCTGCCGCACCTGGCGGGCATGGCCGCCGCCGGCGTCACCGCGGTGCGCGTCAGCCCGCAGGCACAGCACTGCGCCGAGGTGGTGCAGGCGTTCCGTGCCGTCATCGACGGCCAAGCCGCCGCCGGCGAGCTGCTCTCCGGGCTCGCGGCAAAGAGCCGGGACCCGCTGGTCGACGGTTACTGGCTGGGCCAGCCCGGCATCGTCAACACCCAGGGAGCCGATCATGCGCGTGCCTGAACTGACCGTCCCCACCCGTCTCGCCCGCCTGCTGGGCCGGCTTCCGGCCACCCCGCCGGCCTGGCTTCTGGTGACCAGCCTCAACCAGCTGGTCAAGCGCGGCGTGCTGCCCGCCGACATGGAACTCCTGGCCGAGCGTCGCTTCGAGGTGCGCCTCGTCGACGCCGGCGTGAGCCTGCGCTTCGCCGCCGACAGCCGCCGCTTCCTCCTCGACCGCCAGCCCGGCGAGCCCGACCTGCGCCTGTCGGCCAACGTCGCCGACTTCGCGCGCATGATGCTGCGCGAGGAAGACCCGGACACGCTGTTCTTCAACCGCAAGCTGAGCATCGAAGGCGACACCGAGCTCGGCCTCATCGTCAAGAACCTGCTCGACAGCGTCGACTGGCACGAAACCCCGCTCGCGCGCTTCATGGCGAGCTGAGCCTGGCCCATCTCCCCCGGAGACGCCGCTGACGGCGGCGTCTCGCCCCCTCCCGCGCACACGCCAGAGAAACAATCACTGGTTAAAATGCCTCGCCTTGCTATGCTCAAAGCATGCCCGGCTCGCGAGGGGGAAGTGTCCCCGCGCCCCCCCTCTCCCGGATCCGACCACGGCCAACGGCGCAGCGGACACTGCGCGGCCCGGACATGAGGTGCGCCATGCCTTTTCTGAAGCGACTCACCGGCCTGCTGCCCGACCCGGGAATGCTGCGCGGCATCCTGCTCCCCGTTGCCCTGCTGTTCTTCCTGACGGCCGGCAGTTCACTGCTGGTCGCCAACCTGATCGCCCGCCAGGACGACAACCTCGCCCGCCAGCGTTTCGATCACCAGGCCGGCCAGGTCGAAGCCGCCATCAACGAGCGCATGCAGTCCTACCACCTGGTGCTGCACGGCGTGGTCGGCCTGTTCCAGGCCAGCGGCGACGTCAGCCGGCAAGAATTCAACGACTATCTCGCCACGCTGCAGCTGAACCAGCACTACCCCGGCCTGGCGTCTCTCGGCTACGTGGACCGGCTTACCCCGGCCGAGCTGCCGCCCTACCTGAGCCGCATGCAGCAGGAGCGGCCGGGTTTCCGTCTGCATCCGGACTCCCCGCGCGCCGGCTACACCGCCATCCGCTACCTCTACCCCCCGACGCCGCGCAACGAAACCGCGCTGGGCCTCGACATGTATACCGAAACGACACGGCGCAACGCCATGGACCAGGCGCTCGACAGCGGCGCGCCGGCCGTGACCGGCAAGGTCGTGCCGCTGCTGCAGAACAACTCGAAAGATCCCAACATCTTCCTGATGTACTGGCCGGTATACCGCAAGGGCGCCGCGCAGGGCAGCGTCGAGGCGCGCCGCGCCGCGTTGCAGGGCTGGGTATTCGCCACCTTCCGCATGGGCGACCTGATGCTGGGCATTTTCGGCGCTGGCGCGCCCCAGCTGAACCTGCGCATCTACGACGGCAACGAGGCCACCCCCGCCAGCCTGATGTACGACACCGGACGCCAGAACACCGGCCGCTACCATGTGCAACGCCACTACCGGCTGGGTGGCCACCCCTGGCTGCTCGACATCGCCAGCGCCCCCGAACTCGATCGCAGCGTGGCCAGCACGCGCTACCTGTGGGTGATGGGCCTGGGCCTCCTGGCCAGCCTGCTGCTGAGCGTGTTCATCGGCAGCATCCTGTTCGCCCGCCGCCGCGAAGCCGCCATCAGCGACGCCAGCGCCGCCGCCGCCAAGAAACGCGAAGAACACTTCCGCGCCGTGATCCGGTCGGCGCCCAACGCCATGCTGGCGGTGGATCAGCAGGGCTTCATCACCATGAGCAACCCCGCCGCCGTGCGCTATTTCGGCTACTCGCCGGAAGAGCTGCAGGGCAAGACCATCGAGATGCTGCTGCCGGAACGCTTCCGCAAGCATCACCCGATGCTGCGCCAGGCCTTCAAGGCCGACTCCAAGCCGCGCCAGATGGGCGAAGGGCGCGAGCTGTTCGCGCTGTGCAAGGACGGGAGGGAAATCCCGGTCGAGATCGGGCTCTCCACCATGCTCACCGAGGAAGGCGTGCAGACGGTGTGCTCCATCATCGACATCTCCGAACGCAAGCTCTCCGAGCTGCGCCTGCGCGAACAGGCCGAGCAGATCTCGCGCGCCAACCGCTACAAGACCGAATTCCTGGCCACCATGTCGCACGAGCTGCGCACCCCGCTCAACAGCATCCTGATCCTCGCCGACCAGCTGGCGGAAAACCGCCAGGGCAACCTCACCGCCAAGCAGGTGGAGCACGCCACCATCATCAACCGCTCCGGCAAGGACCTGCTGGCGCTGATCAACGACATTCTCGACCTGTCCAAGATCGAAGCCGGACGCATGACGCTCAACCGCGAAAAGGTGCTGGTGAACGACCTGATCACCACGCTGCGCCAGAATTTTCTGCCGGTGGCGGAAAACCGCCAGCTGACGTTCCAGACCACCAAGGAAGACAGTGCCGGCGACGTGTTGATCACCGACGCCACACGGCTGTTCCAGATCCTGAAAAACCTGCTGTCGAATGCCTTCAAGTTCACCGACCACGGCTCGGTGCACCTGCGCGTCTACCAGCCACAGAGCGTGCCGCCCGGCATGGACAGCCTGCCGCAACACACCCTGGCCATGGCCGTGACCGATACCGGCTGCGGCATGCCGTCCGACAAGCTGGACCGCATCTTCGAGGCCTTCGAACAGCTCGAACAGGGCAGCAAACGCCAATTCGGCGGCAGCGGCCTCGGGCTCAGCATCTCGCGCCAGCTGGCCCACCTCCTGGGCGGCACGATCGACGTGCGCAGCGAACTCGGGCTCGGCAGCACCTTCGTGCTGTACCTGCCGGTGCATCCGGCCGGCGGTGGCGTGAAGGAAGTCACGCTGCCGCCGGAACCGCATGTCGTGATCCCTCCAGCCAAGGCCAGCAGCCGCAGCGACGTGCTGGTGGTGGAAGACGACCAGCAATTCGCGCGCATCATCATGAACAAGGCGATGGAGTCGGGCTTCAAGACGCGCATCGCCAGCACCGGCATCGAGGCCTTGCAGGAAATGCGCCAGCGCCCGCCGGCTGCCTTCATCCTCGACATCCTGTTGCCCGACATGAACGGCTGGGAGCTGCTGCGCCAGGTGCGGGGCACCCCCGCCACGCGGCATGCCCCGGTCCACATCATCTCCTGTCTCGATCGCAGCGAGCTGCACGAGCAGCTCGACATCCAGGACTACCTGGTCAAGCCGGTCGACCAGAGCACCCTGGCGCGGGTGTTCCGCGAACTGCACGCCGAGCTCGGCCACCGTCCGGGACAGGTGCTGCTGGTCGAAGACAACCTGGTGGAACGGGAGCACTACCAGGCCCTGATCGAACAGCTGGGCGGCACGCCGCAGTGCTGCGGCAACGTGCTCGAGGCCAAGAACCTGCTGCTGCAGCAGACGTTCGCCTGCGCCGTGATCGACCTCAACCTGCCCGGCGGCAGCGGCTTCGAGCTGCTGCAGTGGATCAGCAGCCAGCCCGGCCTCAGCCAGCTGCGCATCATCATCAACACCGGCATGGATCTCGACCGCGACACCCTGCAGGCGATGAACGAATACAGCGCCGTGGTGCTCACCAAGGGCGCCGCCAACGAACTCAAGCTGTCGCACGCCATCCGCACCTTCCTCGATCAGGTGTCCGATCCGGCAGGCAAGGCCGCGGCGGGCAACGCCGCAAACTGGGAGCGCACCACGCTACTGCTGGTGGACGACGACATCCGCAACATCTACGCCATGAGCAGCGTACTGGAAGAGCGCCAGTTCAACGTGCTGACGGCCATCAACGGCGAAGAAGCCCTGGCCCAGATCGAACAGAACCCGGGCATTCAGCTCGTGCTAATGGACATGGCAATGCCGGTGCTGGACGGCTATGAAACCACCCGCCGCCTGCGCAACGAACTACGTTTCGAGCGGCCGATCATCGCGGTCACCGCCTACGCGATGAAGGACGACAAGGCCAAATGCCTGCAAGCCGGCACCAACGACTACCTGCCCAAGCCGGTAGACAGCAAGGAACTGCTTAGGATGATCGACCAATGGCTCACGCAGACCTGATCGCCCCCCGCCACGATACCGGAACCCCCGCCGCCGCCGCCAAGTCGGAACGACTGCCGGTCGTGCTGTCGATCGACGACAAGGCGGTCAATCTGCGTGTCATCGAAGTGGTACTGGAGCCCCTGCCCTGCCAGGTGGTGTCGCTCGGCTCGGGGGAGGAGGCACTCAAGTACCTGCTCACCCAGCCGGTATCGGTCATCCTGCTCGACGTCTCGATGCCCGGCATGGACGGCTACGAAGTGGCGATGCTGATCCGCGGCCGGCGCCAGACCCGCAGCACCCCGATCCTGTTCATCACGGCGGCGATGTGCGAAGAACAGGACATCCAGCGCGGCTACAGCTGCGGCGCCATCGACTACCTGGTCAAGCCGTTCGATCCGCTGACGCTGCGCAGCAAGGTGCGCCTCCTGCTGGAGTACGACCAGCAGAAACGGCAGCTGCTGAGCGCCTACCAGCGGCTCGATGAACAGCGCGACTACTACCAATCGCTGCTGAGCTCCGCCGGCGAGGGCGTCATCGGCGTCAGCCCCGATGGCATCGTCCGCTTCGCCAACCCCGCCACCCAGAACCTGCTCGGCATGTCGGCCGAACACCTGGTCGGCTACCCGATACAGCAGCTGTTCCACGAGAGCGACCGGGCAACCGACTGGGACAGCAGCCCGTTCGCCATCGCCTGCCGCGACAATGTCGAAGTGCTGCACGAGGAAACCATGCTGTACCCGCCGGGTCGGCCGCCACTGCCGGTATCGCTGCGCTGTTCGCCGATGGGCGGGCAGCAACAGGGACTGGTGGTGATCTTCCGCGACATCCGCCAGCAGCTGGAAACCGAGAGCCAGTTGCGCCAGCAAGCCCTGACCGACTACCTGACCGGGCTGCTCAACCGCAACGGCTTCACCATCATGCTGGAAAAAGTGCTGAGCCACGCCGAGCGCTCGCACCAGGGGCTGGGACTGCTGTTTCTCGACCTCGACCGTTTCAAGGAAATCAACGACCGTCTCGGCCACAAAGTCGGCGACATCGTGCTGCAGCAGGTGGCCGAGCGGCTGCGCGGTTGCCTGCGCCGCGAGGACCACATCGCTCGGCTCGGCGGCGACGAGTTCATCATCATCCTGGAACAGCTGGAAAGCCCCGACCGCGCCGCCTACAGCGCCCAGCGCATCATTGCGGCACTGGAGCCACCGTTGCAGATCGACGACGATACCCTCACGGTCCGGGCCAGCATCGGCATTGCCACCTACCCTGACTGCGGCCGCACTGTCACCAGCCTAATCGAGGCCGCCGACGTGGCGATGTACCGCGCCAAGGAAGAGGGGCACCACCTCTACCACTTCTTCACCACGGAAATGAACCAGCGCGTCCAGGAACGGCTGCGCCGCGAGCAGCAGCTGCGGCAGGCGCTCGCCGAGCAGCAGCTGTTCCTGCTCTACCAGCCGCAACAGGACCTGCACAACGGGCGGCTGGTCGGGATCGAGGCGCTGCTGCGCTGGCAGCCGCCGGGACAGCCGGTGCAGCCAGCGGGGGCCTTCCTGCCGCTGCTGGAAGAAAGCGGCCTGATCATGGCGTTTGGCGAGCGCAGTATCGAACTGGCCTGTCGCCAGCGGGCGGCCTGGCTGGTGGAGGGCTGGCTCGACAGCGCCTGCCCGCTCTCGATCAACCTGTCGGCCCGCCAGCTGGCCGACGACAAGCTGCCCGGCAAACTGGACTACATGCTGAAACACTACGGCATTCCGCCAGCACTGATCGAGCTGGAGTTCCACGAAGCAGCGCTCGACCAGCACAACACCAAGGTCATCGAAAACCTGCACTGCCTGGGCATGATGGGACTACGGCTGGCGCTGGACGACTTCGGCAGCGAACTGGGCGAACTCGCCATCCTGCGCCGCTTCCCGATCAGCACGCTGAAGATCGGACAGGCGCTGATCAAGACCCTGGCCGACTCACCGCGCGATCAGGCCATCATCACGGCCACCGCGCAGCTCACGCGGGCGCTGGGCATCCGGCTCCTGGCCGCCGGCGTCGAGACCCCGGCCCAGCGCGAGCTGCTGCAGGCGCTGGGTATCCCGGCGGCGCAGGGCCACTCCATCGCCAAGCCGATGACACCGGGGGAGTTGGCGGCACGTTTCGACCGGCGCTGACGACCTACCCCAGGGCTTCGGAAGGACCTGTCCGCGCCTCAGGGGTTCGGCGGCCTGCCATGCCGCGCGCCACACGGCTCGCACAGGCCTGGCCGCGTGCCGGGCAGGCCACGGCAGCGCGGCGTCACATCCCGAGCCGGTCGCGCAGGCTGTAATACCATGCCCCCATCGTCAGCATCGGCACGCGGAACAGCCGCCCGCCCGGGAAGGGGTAATGCGGCAGACGGGCGAAGGCGTCGAAGCGTTCGCTCTGGCCGCGAATCGCCTCCGACAGCAGGCGGCCGGCGAGATGGGTGTAGGTCACGCCGTGGCCGCTGCAGCCCTGCGAGTAGTAGATGTTGTTGCCGAGGCGGCCGGCCTGCGGCAGGCGCGACAGCGTCAGCGAGAAGTTGCCGGTCCAGCCGAACTCGATCTTGACGTCTTCCAGCTGCGGGAAAGTCTTGAGCATCTTGGGGCGGATCAGGCGCACGATCTCGCCCGGGTCGCGTGCGCCGTACACCGTGCCGCCGCCGTACAGCAGGCGCTTGTCGGCGGTCAGGCGGTAGTAATCCAGCAGGAAATTGCAGTCCTCGACGCAGTGGTCGCCCGGCAACAGCGCACGCGCCAGCTCGGCCGGCAGCGGCTCGGTGGTGATCACCTGGGTGCCGCACGGCAGCGTCTTTTCGGCCAACTCGGGCAGCAGATTGCCGAGGTAGGCGTTGCCCGCCACGATCACGAAACGCGCGCTCACCTGGCCTTCGGCGGTACGCACCACGGCTGGCTCCGCACGCTCCACGCTCAGCACCGCCGACTGCTCGAAAATCTGCCCGCCCAGCGACTCCAGCGCCGCCGCCTCGCCCAAGGCCAGGTTGAGCGGGTGGAGGTGGCCGCCCCAGTTGTCGAGCAGCGCGCCGACGTACTGCGCGGTGCCGACGATATCCTTCATGCCGGCCTGGTCGATGAGCCGCAGTCCGGTGTGGCCGAAGCGCTCCCACAAACGCTGCTTGGCCTCCAGTTCATCGAGCTGCTTGCCGGTCAAGGCGGCGAACACATTACCCTGCTTCAGGTCGCACCGGATGCCGTACTTGGCGACCCGCTCGCGGATGATGCTGCCGCCCTCGAACGCCATACTCCCCAGCGCGGCGGCGGCGGCCTTGCCGTGGCGGCGCTCGATCACGTCCAGGTCGCGGCTGTAGCTGTTGACGATCTGCCCGCCATTGCGTCCGGAGGCGCCCCAGCCGACCCGCGCCGCCTCCAGTACCATGACCCGGTAGCCGTGCTCGGCCAGGTGCAACGCCGCCGACAGGCCGGTGTAGCCGGCCCCGATCACACACACGTCGCAGTGATGCGCGCCGCGCAGTACGGGACGATCCGGCGCCGGGTTGCGTGAGGCGGCGTAGTAGGAGTGGGGGTGTTCGAGAGGACGGTCCATGGTGCACCTGTTGCAATCGTTTTCCGGACGGGCCGAGGAAGGGCCACCCGCCTGTCATCACGATACACGCGTCGAAAATACTCGACAATGCGGGCTTGGCCGTTGGCCACGGGCAGAAAAAAGCCCGGCCAGGCCGGGCGTGCGATCGGGCTGGCGCGTCGGCTCAGTGCTGCGCCGCCTCGCGCTTGGCGGTCAGGTCCAGGCCGGGGAGATCGGCGACGATGTCGGGATGTTCGGCCAGTTTCTCCGCCACATAGTCGACGAAGACCCGGGTGCGCGGGGCGATGTGCTCGCGGTGCGGGAAGCAGATGTAGATCGAACGTTCCAGCGAGATGAAGTCGGTCAGCACCGCCTCCAGTTCGCCGCTGCGCAGGTAGGGCATTGCCTCGTGACCCGGCACCTGCGCCACGCCGAAGCCCAGGCGCGCCATTTCGCACACCGCCTCGATGTCGTTCAGGGTATAGATGCCGTTGACCTCGAGCGGGATACGCTCGCCGTCGCGCTCGAACTCCCACTTGCACAGTCGGCCGGAGGTCGGGAACTGGTAGTTGATGCAGTTGTGGTTGGCCAGGTCGTCGGGTTTCTGCGGACGGCCGTTCTTGCTCCAGTATTCGGGCGCCGCCACGGTGTAGAGCGGCAGTTGCGCCAGGTGGCGCGCCGAGAGGCGCGAGTCCGGCATCATGCCGACGCGCACGCCGACGTCGTAGCCGTCCTCGATCAGGTCGCTGAAATGGTCGTCGAGGCCGAAGAACACGCGGATCTTGGGGTGACGCTGGCAAAACTCGCCCATCAGCGGCAGGATGAAGTGCCGGCCGAAGGAGTTGGGCAGGCTGATGCGCAGGTGCCCGGCCGGCTCGTCGCGGCTCGCCTTGAGCTGGTTGATGGCCGCGTCCAGATTGTTCACCGGGCCGCGACATTGCGCGTAGAAGCGCCGGCCGTCCTCGGTCAGCGTCAGCTGGCGCGTGGTGCGGTTGAACAGGCGGACTTCCAGTTCCTGTTCGAGCCGGGCGATACTCTGGCTGATGGCGGCGGGAGAGACGCCGAGCTTGCGCGCCGCGTCGGAGAAACTGCCGTTTTCGGCGGTGGTCATAAAGACCATCAGTGCCTTCAAGGTATCCATGCGCTACGGATTCCATGGTAGGGCCGGCCCCTGCGGGCCCCGGGCGGGATCGTCCGGCGTCGAGCTGAGGGGCTGACGAAAATTGATTGGGTATTTCTTTAAAAAGGTTACACCATTCTTTGAAAACAATGAAGATTGAAATGATTTGTGCCAGCTCAAGCCCGGCACACCTCACCTGCGCTACGATTACTGCATGAACTTCCTCCGCCCCTTGCTGCTGCTGGTGCTGACCGTGTGGCTGGCCTTGCCGCTCTCCACCCTGGCGCAAAGCGCACCGCCAAAGGCGTGCCATGGCAGCACCGCCGCACCCTGCATGGCGGCGGCTGACGCCGGCTGCCGCCACCGGGCGCTGCCATCCGATGCGCCAGCGTGCTGTCATTTTTACGCAACAGCTGCCCATGCCGATGTCGGAGAAGTACGGCGGGTCTCGCCCGGGGCGGTGCAGGTGGGACACGAACGCGGCGGGGAGGCGCAGTTCATCCCGCCGGTGGCCACCCGCCCCCCGGTCGCCTGAGCAGGCAAGCGAATCCCGCACGCGGCGGCCCGCCACCGAGCCGCCAGGTTCTCCCTCTCAGGACAGCTATCGACCATGAATACTCCGCAACGACTCGCCGTGATCGGCGCACTGATCTTCTCCGGCCACGCTCTGGCCGCCCAGGGCACGCTGTACAAGGACCCCAACTGCGGCTGCTGCACGGCCTGGGCCGAGCACCTGCAAGGCAAGGGCATCACGCTGCAGGTGGAGCCGAGCCGCGAACTCGCCAGCGTGCGTTCGCGCTTCGGCGTCCCCTCGGACATGGGCGCCTGCCATACCGCGCGCATCGGCGGCTACACCTTCGAAGGCCACGTGCCGGCCGACCTGGTACAGAAGGTGCTGCACGACAAGCCGAAGAACCTCGTCGGCCTCGCCGTGCCCGGCATGCCGCCGGGCAGCCCGGGCATGGAGGGCATGGGCAAGGTGGCGTACAAGGTGTACGCCTTCGACAAGACGGGGAAACGCTTCGTCTACGCCGAGCGCTGAAGCCCCGTTTCATTAGGCGGCTACGCCTTAAGAGTGCCGGCAGTACTGCGTGCGAATCTCCCTCAGAGATTCGCTCAGCGATACGGAATCCTCATGGACTACATGTCCATTCCGCGTCCTGTGCGCTGGCGGCACTCAACCGGCTTTGGCTCGCTCGCCTACTAAAATGGGTCTACTCCACATTTCCTGGCTGTCGGATGGGTGAAGGTATTCTTCCTTCGCAACGCTGCGCGACCTTGTGCAGTCAATGCCGGACCCCATCGATTCGCCTCGGCGGCGATGGCTTGCGCTCCGCCCCACCCGCCCTACCGGTCACACCCCAAAAGGCACAGCATGCTGTGCCTTTTTCATTTCATCGACACAACATGATGCGGTTTACCGCTTGATCCACGTCAAGGGATTCCCGCATCGCGCACCCGAGCGTCATTCCACCATTTATAGTGCACCTCAACGAAACAAACACCATATGTTGAGCCATGACTGAAGCAGCCCGCCTTTCTGACCACCCTGTCGCCCCGGTCGACGCCGTCGCCGCCATCGACGAATACCTGAGCCGCGCCGACTGGCGCGTGCAAGCCAACGCCAACCAGGGCTATAGCTTGGGCGGGCTGATTCTCAACGTGGCCGGCAAGGTGACCGCCAACTACTGGCTCGCCAAGGTATTCAGCGCCGAGGCCGCCCGCGCGCACCGCGAGGGCGACTTCCACATCCACGATCTGGACATGCTCTCCGGCTACTGCGCCGGCTGGTCGCTGCGCACCTTGCTGCAGATGGGTTTCAACGGCGTGCCGGGCAAGGTGGAATCGCAGCCGCCGCGCCACCTGTCGTCGGCCTGCGGCCAGATCGTCAATTTCCTCGGCACGCTGCAGAACGAGTGGGCCGGCGCGCAGGCGTTCAGTTCCTTCGACACCTACCTGGCACCGTTCGTGAAAAAGGACGGGCTCTCCTACGAGCAGGTCAAGCAGTGCATCCAGGAGCTGATCTACAACCTCAACGTGCCGAGCCGCTGGGGCACGCAGACGCCGTTCACCAACCTCACCTTCGACTGGCTGTGCCCGGAAGACCTGCGCGAGCAGATCCCGCTGATCGGTGGCGAAGAGATGCCGTTCACCTACGGCGACTGCGCGCGCGAGATGGCGCTGATCAACCGCGCCTACATCGAGGTGATGCTGGAGGGCGACGCCAAGGGGCGGGTGTTCACCTTCCCGATCCCGACCTACAACATCACCAAGGATTTCGACTGGTACGGCGAGAACACCGATCTGTTGTTCGCGATGACCGCCAAGTACGGCCTGCCCTACTTCCAGAACTTCGTGAACTCCGACCTCGAGCCGCACATGGTGCGCAGCATGTGCTGCCGCCTGCAGCTCGACCTGCGCGAACTGTTGAAGCGCGGCAACGGCCTGTTCGGCAGCGCCGAGCAGACCGGCTCGGTGGGCGTGGTGACGCTCAACTGCGCGCGCCTGGGCTACCGTTTCAAGGGCGACCTGCCCGGCCTGCTGGCGGAAACCGACCGCCTGATGGCGCTGGCGCGCGACACGCTGGAGGAGAAGCGCCGCGTGGTGCAGGGCCTGATCGACGAGGGGCTCTATCCCTACACCAAGCGCTTCCTGGGCTCGCTGCGCAACCACTTCAGCACAGTGGGGGTGAACGGCATCAACGAGATGATCCGCAACTTCACCGCCGACAGTGACGACATCACCAGCGGCTGGGGACACGATTTCGCCTGCCGCTACCTCGACCACATCCGCGAGCAGATGCTGGCGTTCCAGGAACAGACCGGCCATCTCTACAACCTGGAGGCGACGCCGGCGGAAGGCACCACCTACCGCTTCGCCAAGGAAGACCGCAAACGCTTTGCCGACATCCTGCAGGCCGGCACGGCCGAGCAGCCCTACTACACCAACTCCAGCCAGCTGCCGGTGGGCTTCACCGACGACCCGTTCGAAGCGCTGACGCGCCAGGAGGCGCTGCAGCGCAAGTACACCGGCGGCACCGTGCTGCACCTCTACATGAGCGAGGCGGTGTCGAGCCCGGAGGCCTGCCGCCAATTGGTGAAACGGGCGCTGGCGGGGTTCCGCCTGCCCTACATCACCATCACGCCGACCTTCTCGATCTGCCCGAAGCACGGCTACCTGTCGGGCCACCACGAGTTCTGCCCGCGCTGCGACGCGGAGCTGCTGGCGGAGAAGCGGCGCAGGCAGGGTTAAAGCACCATGCCCCCGGCTTCGGCCAACCTTTTGACTCTTTTAGAAAGGCAACTCCATGAGCAATATGTCCGAACAACGCCATCTCGACACCGTGCTGGACAACAGCGAACGCACCCGTTGCGAGGTGTGGACCCGCGTGATGGGCTACCACCGTCCGGTGGCGGCGTTCAACATCGGCAAACAGGGCGAGTTCAACGAACGCCTGCACTTCGATGAGCGTGAAGCCGGCTGAGGCGGCGCGCATCGGCGGACTGGAGCCGTTCTCGTCCTGCGACTGGCCGGGCAAGCTCACGGCGGTGGTGTTCCTCGCCGGCTGCCCCTGGCGCTGCGGCTATTGCCACAACCCGCAGCTATGGCGGCGCCGCGACGGCAAGACCGACTGGCCGGCGCTGCGCGAGTGGCTGGCGAGCCGCCGCGGCCTGCTCGACGGCGTGGTGTTCTCGGGCGGCGAGCCGCTGGCCGAGGCGGCGCTGCCGGCGCTGCTGGCCGAGGTGCGCGCACTCGGCTTCGCTACCGGGCTGCACAGCGGCGGTGCGTACCCGGCCAGGTTGGCCGAAGCGCTGCCGCTGCTTGACTGGGTCGGTTTCGACGTGAAAACGGAGTGGGCCGGCTACGACGCACTCACCGGCGTGCCCGGCAGCGGCCGCGCCGCGCGCCGCAGCCTCGAGCTGCTGCTGGCGAGCGGCGTCGCCTACGAGTGCCGCACCTCGATCCACCCGCACTGGCACGATGAAACGGTGCTGGCACGGCTGGCGGACGAGCTGGCGACGCACGGCGTGCGCCACTACCGCTGGCAGGCGATCCGCCCGCCCGCCCCGCTGCCGACGCCGTGGCCCGCCGGCTGGCCTGGCAATCACCATGACATCGCGCTACGCTTTGCCGATTTCACCTTCCGCCAGCATTGAAAACGGGGAGAACACGGCGGGGCCGGGTCTTCCTTGACTGCGATCAAAGCCCCGCCACCCCGCCTCCCTACAATGTGAGCCTTTCCCCCCAGCCAGAACCCACCCACCATGACCCACCCGTTTTCCCCCCTCGTGATCCGCGGCCGTAGCCTCCTGCCCATCGTGCAGGGCGGCATGGGTGTCGGCGTGTCCGCCAAGAGCCTGGCCGGCGCCGTGGCCCGTGCCGGCGGCGTCGGCACCATCGCCAGCGTTGACCTGCGCCACCTGCACCCCGACCTGATGGCACAGAGCGAACGCGCCGGCGGCGCCGATGAACTCAACCGCCTCAACCTGATCGCGCTCGACCGCGAGGTGAAGGGCGCGCTGGCCAACGCCGACGGCCAGGGCCTGGTCGCCGTCAACGTGATGAAGGCGGTCGATGCCCACGCCGACTACGTGCGCCAGGCTTGCGAGTCGGGTGCGCACGCGGTGGTGATGGGCGCCGGCCTGCCGCTCGATCTGCCGGAGATGACCGCCGCGCATCCGGATGTGGCGCTGATCCCGATCCTGTCCGAGGCACGCGGCATCGGCATCGTGCTCAAGCGCTGGATGAAGAAGAACCGCCTGCCCGACGCCATCGTCATCGAACATCCCAAACATGCCGGCGGCCACCTCGGCGCGGCGCGCCTCGACGACATCGGGGATGCCAAGTTCGACTTCAAACGCGTGCTGGACGAGACCTTCGCGCTGTTCCAGTCGCTGGGACTCGAGCGCGAGCAGATTCCGCTCATCGTCGCCGGCGGCGTCAACAGCCACGAGAAGGTGCAGACCTACCTCAACGACTACGGCGCGGCGGCGGTGCAGATCGGCACCGCCTTCGCCGTGACCGCGGAAGGCGACGCCCACCCGCAGTTCAAGCAGACCCTGGCCGGCGCCCGCGCCGAGGACATCGTCGAATTCGTCAGCGTGGCCGGGCTGCCGGCGCGCGGGGTGCTGACGCCGTGGCTGAAGAGCTACCTCAAGCGCCTCGACAAGTTGCAGGCCAACGCCAAGGCCGACCCGCGCCGCTGCACCCAGGCGCTCAACTGCCTGTCGGTGTGCGGCCTGCGCGACGGGCTCACCAAGGTCGGGCAGTTCTGCATCGACCTCAAGCTGGCCGCCGCCTTCCGCGGCGAGGTGAGCAAGGGGCTGTTCTTCCGCGGCGCCGAGCCGCTGCCGTTCGGCGACGCCATCAAGAGCGTGCAGGAGACCATCCATTACTTCCTGCACGGCGAGAAGCCGGCCGGTCTGGCGCCGGCCTGAGAACCTGTTCAGGATCTGTCGCGAGCGGCCCTCAGCGGGATGAAGAGCAGCACAGGAACCGGAATGGACATGGAGTCCATGAGGATTCCCGATCGCTGAGCGAATCCCTGCGTGCCAATCTTCGATTGGCTCAGCGATAGATTCGCACGCAGAGCGCATGAGTCCCGATCAGGGATCGCGCAGCAAGATCATGGCCAGGTTCTGAACGTCCGCGTCGCCTGCGACCAAAGCCCCGGCTGCCCTCGGCCGGGGCTTTTTGTTACAGTGATGTTCACTATCGCGTTTTCTGCCCTGCCATGACAGCCTTTACCAGTTGCAACCCCGCCAACGGCGAGGTGGTGTTCACCCGTCCCGCCTGGCCCGAAGACAAACTCGCCGACGCCGTCGCCCGGCTCAAGCGCGCGCAGCACCCCTGGGCGCGCCTCAGCGTGGCCCAGCGCGCCGAACGGCTGCTGAAGCTGGCCGACGCTCTCACCGCCGAGCGCGTGGCGCTGGCCGACCTGGTGACGCTGGAAGTCGGCAAGCTCACCGCCGAGTGCCTGGCCGAAATCGACAAATCGGTGCAGCTGATCCGCTACTACGCCGAGCTGGCGCCGGGGCTGTTGGCCGCCAAGACCATTCCCACCCAGGCCAGCCACAGCGGCGTGGCGTTCGAGCCCTTGGGCCTGGTGCTGGCGGTGATGCCGTGGAACTACCCGATCTGGCAGGTGCTGCGCTTCGCCGTGCCGGCGCTGATGGCCGGCAACGCCTGCCTGGTGAAGCCGGCGCCGTCGGTACCGCAGAGCACGCAGAAGCTGCTCGACATCGTCGCTTCGGCCAACCTCGCGGTGCTGGACGCGGCCTGGATCGAGCACGACCAGGTCGAGGACGCGATCAAGGCCGCCGACGCGGTGGCGTTCACCGGGTCCACCAATACCGGCCGCGTCATCGCCAGCCTGGCCGGGCGCCACCTCAAGAAGACCGTGCTGGAGCTGGGCGGCAGCAACCCGTTCATCGTGCTGGCCGACGCCGACATCGAGACCGCGGCGCGCGAAGCCTGCCACTCGCGCTTCCGCGACGCCGGCCAGAGCTGCAACGCCGCCAAGCGCATGATCGTGGTGCCCGAGATCGCCGACGCCTTCGTCGACGCCTTCCTCGCCGAAGCCGGCCGCCTGATCCCCGGCGACCCGCGCCATCGGGCCACCACGTTGGCGCCGCTGACGCGCGCCGACCTGCGCGAGGCGCTGCACGCCCAGGTGCTGGACGCCACCGCCAACGGCGCCACCCTGCTCCGCGGCGGCCAGATGCCGCACGGCGCCGGCTTCTACTACCCGGCCACCGTGCTCGACCACGTCAACCCGGCCTGCCGCGTCTACCACGAGGAAGTGTTCGGCCCGGTGGCCAGCATCCTGCGCGCGCGCGACGAGGCCGACGCCATCCGCCTGGCCAACGACACCCCCTTCGGCCTCGGCGCCTCGATCTACACCGCCGACACCGCGCGCGGCTGGGCGCTGGCGCGCGACATCGAGGCCGGCAGCGTCTACCTCAACCGCCACACCAGCTCCGACCTGCGCCTGCCCTTCGGCGGCGTCAAGGCCTCCGGCTACGGCCGCGAGCTGTCGGAATTCGGCCTCTACGAGTTCGTCAACGTCAAGACCTACTGGCAGAAGTGACGCCGGCGGGCACGTCATCCACCCACAGCGCGGCGCACACCCCGCCGCCCTTTCGAACGGACCCCGATGAGCACCCTTACCCTGTACGGCAACCGCTTTTCCGGCCATAGCTACAAAGTCCGCCTGGCACTGATGCTGGGCGACGTCTCGCACGAATACCGCCACGTCGATCTGGCCGCGCCGCGCGCCGAGCGCCCGGACGACTTCCGCGCCGCCAGCCGCTGGGACGAGGTGCCGGCGCTGGTGGTGGACGGCGTGCCCATGGTGCAATCCAACGCCATCCTGCAATGGCTGGCCGAGAGCGAGGGCGTGCTGGCCGGTCGCCCCGGCGAGCGCCAGGGCATCCGCGAATGGCTGGGCTGGGAAGCCAACCGCATCGGCCTGTCGGTACCCAACCTGCGCTATTACCGCCGCTTCGCCAGCGTCCCGGCCGAGGTGGAAGCCTGGCTGGAACTGCGCGCCTGCGCCGATCTCGCGGTACTGGACGCCCAGCTCGCCCAGCAGCCTTTCCTGCTGGAGAGCGGCGTCACCATCGCCGACCTCAGCGCCAGCGCCTACCTGTGGTGGCTGGACGAGGCCGGGCTCAGCGTCCGCGATTGGCCGCACGTCGCCGCCTGGCTCGAGCGCCTCGCCGCGCTGCCCGGCTGGCAGCATCCGGACCAACTGATGGCGCCGGACATCCCCGACTGAGATCCGCCATGAACGACTTCCTCGCCCGGCTGGCCGGCGTCATCGGTTCGGCCAACCTGCTCACCGCCGAGGCCGACACCACGCGCTACACCACCGACCAGCGCGGCCGCTACCACGGCCGGCCGCTGGCGGTGGCGCGCCCCGGCTCCAGCGCCGAGGTAGCCGCCCTGGTGCGGCTGGCGCGCCAACACCGAGTCGCCATCGTGCCGCAAGGCGGCAACACCTCTACCTGCGGCGGCGCCACGCCGGACGGCTCCGGCCGCCAGTTGCTGGTGGCGCTGGAGCGCCTCAACCGCGTGCGCGCGCTCGACGCCGCCAACCACAGCCTCACCGTCGAGGCCGGCATGACGCTGGCGGCGGTGCAGCAGGCGGCGGCCGACGCCGACCGGCTGTTCCCGCTGTCGCTGGCCTCGGAAGGCAGCTGCCAGATCGGCGGCAACCTTTCCACCAACGCCGGCGGGCTCGCGGTGCTGCGCTACGGCACCATGCGCGAGCTGACGCTGGGGCTGGAAGTGGTGCTGCCGGATGGGCAGGTCCTCAACGCGCTGTCGGGACTCCGGAAGGACACCAGCGGGCTGGATGTGAAGCAGCTCTTCATCGGCGCCGAAGGGCAGCTCGGCCTGATCACCGCCGCCACGCTCAAGCTGTTCGCGCGCCCCACGGCGCACGCCACCGCGCTGGTCGGGGTCTGGGACGCCGCCAGCGCCATCACCTGGCTCAACGCGCTCAAGGACGCCTTCGGCGACCGCCTCACCACCTTCGAGATCCTGTCCGAGGTGTGCCAGAACCTGCTGGCACACTACCACCCCGGCCAGCTGCCATTCACCGCGCCGTGGGCGCTGCTGATCGAACTCTCCGACAGCGGCGACTCGGCCGAACTGAGCGAGCGGCTGGTGGCCTGGCTCGCCCGTCAGGACATGCTGGACGGCGTGGTGGCGCAGAGCGAGACGGAGCGGCAGAAGCTGTGGCAGCTGCGCGAGGCGATGTCCGAGACGCAGAAGCGCGACGGCCCCAGCATCAAGCACGACATCGGCGTGCCGAGCTCGGCCATCCCGGCCTTCCTCGACGAGGCCGGCACGGCGCTCCAGGCCGCCTTCCCCGGCGTGCGCGTGGTCGCCTTCGGCCACGCCGGCGACGGCAACCTGCACTACAACGTCAGCCACACCCGCCCCGGCAACGCCGAGCTGTTCGCCGACGAGCCGCGCGTCAACGAGATCGTCTACGACCTGGTCTACCGCCACGCCGGCACCCTGGCCGCCGAACACGGCATCGGCCAGCTCAAGCCGCACTGGCTGGCGCGCTACAAGGACCCGGTGGCGCTCGCCCTGATGAAGACCATCAAGCAGGCGCTCGATCCCGCCGGCCTGATGAACCCGGGGCGCTGGCTGTAGCACGTGCACCGCTTGCCGTATCGTCTAGCATGAAAACGAACGCGTGACGCCCGTCAGGCAGACACCGACAGGAGCCGCCGATGCACCGCCACCGCATCAACGCCTACGTCTTGCTACTCGGCCTGCAGGCCGGCGCCGGCCCCCTGCACGCCGGCGAGCTGGTGATCAACTTCGATGCCGGCAGCCCGCCCACCATGTACGCCGGCCCCCACGGCGAAGCGCGAGGCATCTATCCCGCCATCCTGCGCCGCGCCTTCGAGCGCATGGGCGAGAAGGTCGCCATCCGGGCTCGTCCGTTCAACCGGCTCATGGCCGAGTTCCTGGACGGCCACGCCGCCGTCGGCAGCCTGGTGCACTCGCCCAGCCGCGACCTCAGCGGCGATTTCAGCAGCCCCTACTTCACCGAGAACGTCGCGGTCTATTACGATGCCGGCCGCTGGAGCGGCTTTCGCTACGACGGCCCGGCAAGCCTGAAAGGCTACCGTGTCGGCGTGATACGCGGCTGGTCGTACGGCGCGGCGTTCGACCAGTTGCGCCACGAAGGCAGCGTCGAGGTGGAAGAGGTTGAGTCCGACGCGCAAAACTTCAGCAAGCTGGCGTGCGGGCGGCTGGACTTCGTGCTGGCACCGGAACTGGCCGGCAAGAAGCTGCTCGATCAGCCGCGCTATGCCGGCATCGTCGCGGCGCCGAACTACCTGGTCTCGGTCGGCATCAATCTGGCGATCAACAAGCAGGCAGGCCAGCGCGAGCTGCTCAGGCGCTTCGACAGCGCCATCGCCGAGATGCGCCAGCGCCGGGAAATCGAGTCGATCGTCACCGCGGAGCTGCAGCGCGCGCCGCTCAGGAACGAACGGCCTTCCTGCGTCAAACCGCAATGAACCCTGCCGGGGTCAGCGCGCCGCCGGCTTTCTCAGCACGATCTTGAATTCCGCCTCGTACGGCGGCACATGGCATTCCACGATGTCGGGCGGGGCCACCTGCAGGTGCAGGCCCACCACGTCGGCACGGAGCGGCAGGCGCGTGACGTGGCGCTCGGCCAGCATGGCGGCGTAGATCGCCGCCGGTTGCTTGCGCGCCAGGTACTCGACGGCGCGCAGCAGCGAGTGGCCGGTGTAGAGCACATCGTCCACCACCAAGAGCGCGTAGCCCGCCAGGTCCAGGCTGGCGTGCGCGGCGTTCTCGGTGAACTGCGTTTCCGGATGCAGCAGCGTCAGGTCGTCGGCGTAGCGCTTGATCGACAGATCGAGCCGCCGCGGCGGCGCCAGCCGGTACTGCGTCACCAGCGCGGCGGTGAGGCGCTCGGCCAGCGGCGCGCCGCGCCGCAGCACCCCGATCACCGCCACCCGCTCGTGACCGGACAGCAGCAGCGCCGCCCGGCGCGCCATGTCGGCGATCACCACCTCCAGTTGCGTGCTGTCGTACAGGCAGGGATCGGGGAGCGGTGCGGATTCCATGCGGGGTTTCCTTGTGCGGGTCCGAGGGGGCGGCGCGGGTGCCGGGCGGTGCGGCGGGACATGCCCGGCGCCCAGGTGCTGTTACCGGTATAGCAAGTGGGCGAGCACGCGGCGGCCGGCTTCGGCCAACCTTTGCCGCCCGCCCGTTGCCAGGCGCGGCATTTCTTGCTGCGATGGCGCACGCAACCCTGGCCGTGGCTCAGCGGTCGAATTCAAAAGCAAGGGCCGGAGTGCGGCGCGGTGCCCGCGCCGCTAGCATCACGGTCATCCCCTGCCTTGTCGAAAGGAGCGCGTCGTGAACGCCGCAACCAAAAACGCCGAACTCGCCGCCGCCACCGAGCGCGACCCGCGCTGGGCCGCGGTGCTGGCGCGCGACCCGCAGGCCGACGGCACCTTCTACTACGCGGTCCGGACCACCGGCGTGTACTGCCGACCGTCGTGCGCGGCGCGCCGGGCGCGGCCGGAGAACGTGTGCTTTTACGCCCGCCGCGAGGACGCCGAACGCGCCGGCTTCCGTCCCTGCCGGCGCTGCCAGCCCGACCAGCCGAGCCGCGCCGAACAGCACGCGGCCAAGGTCACCGCGGCCTGCCGCCTGCTCGACGCCGCGGACGACGCGCCGAACCTGGCGCAACTCGCGCAGCGCGTCGGCCTCAGCGCCTACCACTTCCATCGCGTGTTCAAGCAGATCACCGGCCTCACGCCCAAGCAGTACGCCGCGGCACAGCGCGAACGGCGCGTGCGCGAGCAGCTGGCCACCAGCGGCACGGTGACCGACGCCATCTACGACGCCGGCTACCACGCCAACAGCCGCTTCTACGAAACCGCCGACGCGGTGCTCGGCATGACGCCGAGCGCCTACCGCGCCGGCGGCGCCAACGCCCGCATCCGCTTCGCCATCGCCCAGTGCTCGCTCGGCGCCATCCTGGTGGCGCAGAGCGAACGCGGCGTGTGCGCCATCCTGATGGGCGACGACCCCGACGCCCTGGCGCGCGACTTGCAGGACCGCTTCCCTCGCGCCGAGCTGATCGGCGGCGACGCCGGCTTCGAACAGCTGGTGGCCCGGGTGGTGGGCTTCGTCGAAGCCCCGGCGCTCGGCCTCGACCTGCCGCTCGACCTGCGCGGCACCGCGTTCCAGCGCCGCGTCTGGCAGGCGCTGCGCGAGATTCCCCCCGGCAGCACCGCCAGCTACACCGAGATCGCGCAGCGCATCGGCGCGCCCAAGGCGGTGCGCGCCGTCGCCGGCGCCTGCGCCGCCAACGCGCTGGCGGTCGCCATCCCCTGCCACCGCGTGGTGCGCACCGACGGCAGCCTGTCCGGCTACCGCTGGGGCGTGGAGCGCAAGCGCGCGCTGCTGGAGCGCGAAGCGCAGCAGCGGAGTAGCGGCGGGGAGGAGCACACCGAGCCATGACCTTCGACCTGTTCGGCGACGAGCCCCCGCGCTGGCGCGAGGAACTGGCGCCGGGCGCCGTGGTGTTGCGCGGCCTCGCCCTGCCCCATGTCGATGCCCTGCTCGCCGCGCTGGGCGACGTCACCGCCGTGGCGCCGTTCCGCCAGATGATCACGCCGGGCGGCTATCGCATGTCGGTGACGATGAGCGGCTGCGGCCGCTACGGCTGGGTCAGCGACCGCAGCGGCTACCGCTACGACCCGCTCGACCCCACCACTAGCCAGCCTTGGCCGGCCATGCCGGACAGCTTCCGCCTGCTCGCCCGCGACGCCGCCGCCGAGGCCGGCTTCCCCGGCTACGAACCGGATGCCTGCCTGATCAACCGCTACGTCCCCGGTTCGCGCTTGTCTTTACACCAGGACAAGGACGAGCGCGACCAGATCGCCCCCATCGTCTCGGTCTCACTCGGCCTGCCGACGCTGTTCCTGTTCGGCGGCCTACGGCGCGAGGACAAGACGCAGCGCATCCCGCTGGCGCACGGCGACGTGGTGGTGTGGGGTGGCCCGGCGCGGCTGCGCTACCACGGCGTGCTGCCGCTCAAGGAAGGCGTCCATCCCTTGCTGGGGGAGCAACGCATCAATCTGACGTTTCGGAAGGTGAGGTAAGCGCTCGGCCGAAGCAAAACCGCCAGCCCGGCCGGCTCGCCCGCGCTTGTTTCTAGGCAAAAAAATCCCCCGGGGATCGCTCCGCAGGGGCCAACACGAGGAAGAAACACCTCGCCAGAGCTTATCCGGCGGCGATGTTTCGAGGGGCTAACACACAAAAGCCTGAGCTCTTAGGTGCGCGGAATAATCTAGCGTAAAAGCTCTAGTTCGTCCAATGTTTAATCAGTCTAAACATATACCGGCAAGCTGGAGCCAGGGCGCGGCGCGCGCCGTGCCGGCTCGTAAAGGAGGGGGGATGCGCCGGCCCCGGGCGGGAACTCGGCGCGGGATCGGTTGCGCCGGCTAGTTCTTCACCGGCTTCTTGGCCAGCATGCGCTGCAGCGTGCGGCGGTGCATGTTGAGGGCGCGCGCGGTGGCCGAGACGTTACCGTCGTGCTCGGCCAGCACGCGCTGCAGGTGCTCCCAGGTGACGCGCTTGAGCGACATCGGCTGCGGCGCGAGCGGCAGTTCGGGGTTGGCCGAGACCTGCTCGAAAGCGGCGAGGATGTCGTCCACCGTGGCCGGCTTGGCGAGGTACTGCACCGCGCCGAGCTTGGTGGCCTCGACCGCGGTGGCGATGCTGGCGTAGCCGGTCAGCACCACCACGGCGGCGGCCGGCCAGCGCTGGCGCAACAGCGGCAACAGGCGCAGGCCGCTGTCGCCGCCCAGGTTGAGGTCGAGCACGATGCGCGTGGGCGGGGCGTCCGCCACGGCCAGCGCCGCCTCGGCCGAGTGCGCCACCGCCACGACGTGGCCGCGCCGCGTCAGCGAGCGCGCCAGCACCGCGCTGAAGGCCTCGTCGTCGTCGATCAGCAAGATGGCTTCGTTCATATCCCCTCCTTCGCCCGCTGCAGCGGCAGCGTCACCCGCGCGTGCACCCCGCCCTGGGCGCGGTTGGTCAGTTCCAGCGAGCCCGACAGGCGCGCCAGCGTGGCGTGCGACAGCAACATGCCGATGCCGAGCCCGGCCGGCTTGTCGGAGTCGAGCGGCGTCAGCCCGGCACGGCGCAGTTGCGCGGCGCTGAGGCAGCCCTGGCGGTTGACGATGTCGAGCTGCAGCGCCTCGCCCTGCAGCCGCGCGCTCACCGTCACCTCGCCGCCGCCGGCCTCGGCGGCGTTGTTGATCAGGTTGAAGAAGGCCGGCCAGAACACCGGCTCCAGCAGCACGAGCGGGTCGTCGCCGGGCGGCGGCTGCCAGTCGAGACGCACGTCGGGACGCAGGCTGCGCCAGCCGTCGAGGCGCTCGGCCAGGGTGGCGAACAAGGGCTGCGCGGCGGGGGCGGGTTCGGCGCCGAGCTTGAGGCGCGCCAGCGCGTCGCGGCACACCGCCAATTGGCGGCGCATCAGCGTCAGGTCGTCGGCCAGCTCGGCGTTGCCGCCGTGGCTCGCGGCCAGTTCGTCCACCAGCAGCGTCAGGGTGTTGAGCGGGGTGGACAGCGAGTGCGCGGCGCCGGCCGCCTGCATGCCGACCGCCACCAGCTGCTCGTCGCGCAACTGGGTCTCGCGCGCGGCGTCGAGCTCGGCCTCGCGCTCGGCCAACAGCCGCGACAGGTAGGAGACGTAGGCGGTGATGAGGCAGGCCGACACCGCGAAGGTGAGCCACATGCCGATGATGTGCAGGTTGAAGACGATGGCCGGCTCGCCGAAGTCGGGCAGCGGCAGGTGCCAGAAAATCAACAGGCCGTAGAGCAGCATCGCCAGCGCGGCCAGCAGCCAGGCGAACGCGCCGGGAGCGATCAGCGCGGCGAACAGCACCGGCGGCAGGAACAGCGAGGCGAGCGGGTTGGCGGCGCCGCCGGTGAGCGCCAACAGCGCCGCGAGCACCAGCACGTCGGCGCCGAGCCCGAGCTGGAGGATCAGCGCGGTACTGCCGCCGCGCCCCAGCCAGTGATCCAGCGCCAGGTTGGCCGCGAACAGCCCGCCCAGCCCCAGCCCGAGCGGCAGCCAGGGCAGTGCCACGCCGGCCAGCGCCGCGCCCAGCACGGCCAGGAACGCGCTCAGCAGCATCACGCGCCGCACCAGCGAGAGGCGCCGCACGGCACGCGGCAGGTCGGGGGTAAGCAGGGTACGGGGCAGGCGCGGGGCGTTCATGCGCGCCACTTTACCACCTGGCACCGCCCTCCGGCTGCGTCCGATTGCCGCGGCGCCCGCCCCGCTCCGGCTTCGGTTATCTCAGATCAAGTCGCTCCCAAGCCCCAGCTTCTATCATGCCGTCATCCTGCCCACCCGGCTGGCCGAGCGTCGCCTCGGCACGACCGGATGGCAACATCCGCGAAAGTCCACAATCATGAAAGCCCTGCTCCGCCTCGCCGCCCTGTGTTGCGGCCTGCTGCTGGCGACGGCCGCCGAGGCCGGATCCGGCTCCTACGAAGCCAAGCTGCCCCCCGAACTGTCCGATTCCCCGCGGCTGTGCGACTACGCGCCGTGCCGCGACGTGCTGCCCGGCGCCGACAGCTTCTCCGAGCGCCAGGGCAAGCCGCCCTTCGTCGAGGGCTACCATACCGTCAACGGCCGGCGCGAGCGCGTCGGCTTCGTGTTCCTGTCCACCGATATCGTCGACATCCCGGCCTACTCCGGCAAGCCGGTGGTGACGCTGATCGGCATGGACAACGCCGGGCGCTACACCGGCTCGAAAATCCTCAAACACAGCGAGCCGATCCTGCTGTTGGGCATCCCCGAGGGCGAGCTCACCCGCTTCACGCGCCAGTACCTCGGCCACCACGTCACCGACAAGCTGGAGATCGGCAAGGGCAGCGACGCCGGCAACGCCGGCCTGGACGGCATCACCGGCGCCACGGTGACGGTGATCTCGCAGAACCAGGTGATGATGAAGTCGGCGATGAACGTGGCGCGCCAGGTCGGCATCGTCAAGTCGAAGCCGAAGCCGGCGGCGCGCTTCCTCGACCCGGCCGACAAGCCCGACTGGGCCAGGTTGGCCGAAGAAGGCGCGGTGCAGCACCTCACCGTCAGCCGCAAGCAAGTCGGCCTGCCCGATGACGCCCGTCCCTATCTCGACCTGTGGTTCGGCTACCTCAACCAGCCGACGGTCGGCCGTGCCGTGCTCGGCGACTCGGCCTGGCAGAGCCTGATGGCGCGCCTGCAGCCGGGCGAACACGCGCTGTTCATCGTCAACGACGGCAGCGAGTCGTTCAAGGGCTCGGGTTATGTACGCGGCGGCATCTACGACCGCATCCAGGTGCAGCAGGACCTCGACAGCTACACCTTCCGCGACCTCGACTACCTCAACCTGTACGACATCGCCGCGCGCGGCGCGCCGGCCTTCCACGAGTCGGGCATCTTCATCGTACGCCACGCCCCGAACTTCTCCGCCGCCTACCCGTGGCAACTGGTGTTCCTCGGCAACAAGATCGACCAGCAGACCGCGCAGAAGACCTTCGCCGCCTTCGAACGCGAGTACTGGCTGCCGGCGCGCTACCTGCAGGGCGGCCGCCCGCACGTCGAGCGCCCCGATCCGACCTGGCTCAAGGTGTGGAAGGAGAAGCGCTGGCAGATCGCCGGCTTCGTCGCCTTCCTGCTGACGGTGAGCCTGACCTACGCCCTGCGCGACAAGCTGGTGCGCCGCTCCTCGCGCAAGGACAAGCGCTGGGTCAGCATCCCGAAATACACCGCCTGGGCGATCAGCGTCGGCTTCGTCGGCTTCGGCGCCATGGCGCAGCCGTCGGTGACGCAGGTGCTGACCTGGGTGCACGCGCTCGTCGGCGAATGGCGCTGGGAGCTGTTCCTGTCCGACCCGCTGATTTTCATCTTCTGGTGGTTCATCCTGATCACCGTGCTGCTGTGGGGGCGCGGGCTGTTCTGCGGCTGGCTGTGCCCGTTCGGCTCGCTCACCGAGGGGCTGTACAAGATCGTCGCCGCCACCCCGCTCAAGCGCTTCCAGCGTAAGCCCAACGCGCGCCTGCACGCGCGCCTCAAGTGGCTCAAGTACGGCGTGTTCCTGGGTCTGCTGGGGGTGTCGCTGTACTCGATGACGCTGGCCGAACAGTTGGCCGAAGTCGAGCCGTTCAAGACCACCTTCCTGGTCGGGGTGCTGCACCGCAGCTGGCCGTTCGTGTTGTTCTGGACCCTGATCGTCGGCGTGTCGCTGTTCGTCGAGCGTCCGTTCTGCAAGTACCTGTGCCCGCTCGGCGCCAGCCTCGCCATCCCGTCGCGCTTCCGCCTGTTCGGCCTCAAGCGCAAGGCCGAGTGCGGCCCGTGCGCCGCCTGTGCGGTGGGCTGCGGTGCGCTCGCCATCGACGACAAGGGCCGCATCGACCAGAAGGAATGCCTGCTCTGCCTCGACTGCATGGTGATGTACTACGACGACCACGCCTGCCCGCCGCTGGCGCAGGAGCGCAAGCGCCGCACCAAGGCCGGCCAGGCGCTGACGCCGATCGGCAAGGACGGCTACTTCATCCCGATCACCCCGCTGCCGGCCGAGCCCAAGCCGGCCCGGCCGCAGCCCAAGAAGGAAACGGCGTGAACCCGGGCCGGTACAAGGTTGGCCGAAGCGCGCTGCTGCTGGCGCTGCTGGCGGGCCCGGTATCGGCCGCAGTGCTGACGGTGGCGCCGGGGGCGTCGATCCAGGCCGCGCTCGATCGCGCCGCCCCCGGCGACACGGTCGAAGTGGCGCGCGGTTTCTACCGCGAAAACCTGCGCCTCGCCAAGCCGCTGACGCTGCGCGGCGTCGGACGGCCGACGCTGTCCGGCGGCAACCATGGCGACACCATCCGCATCGCCGCGCCGGACGTGCGCGTGGAAGGCTTCATCGTGCGCGACAGCGGCGACGACCTGGGGGCGCAGAACGCCTGCATCTACCTTGAGCCGGGCGCCGACCGCGTCACCGTGCGCGGCAACGACCTCAGCTACTGCCTGTTCGGGCTGTGGATCGAGAAGGTGCGCGACACGCGCATCGAGAACAACCTCATCACCGGCAAGCGCGACTACGCCTCGGTCAACCGCGGCAACGGCATCCAGCTCTACAACACCGAGGGCGCCGCCATCGTCGGCAACCGCATCAGCTTCGTGCGCGACGGCATCTACGTCGACGTCTCGCACCACGCGCTGTTTCGCGGCAACACCATCCACGACGCGCGCTACGGCACGCACTACATGAACTCCTACTACAACCGCTGGGAAGGCAACGAGGTCTACCACAACCGTGGCGGACTGGCGCTGATGGAGGCGCGCAACCAGGTGGTGGTGAACAACCACGTGTGGGGCAATTCCGACCACGGCATCATGCTGCGCACGCTGCAGGACTCCGTGGTGGCCGACAACGTGGTGGCCGGCAACGCGCGCGGCCTGTTCGTCTACGACGCCGAGTACAACACGCTGCGCGGCAACCTGGTGATCGGCAACCAGGTCGGCGTGCACCTGTCGGCCGGCTCGGTGCGCAACGTGGTGACCGACAACGACTTCATCGCCAACCGCGAGCAGGTGCGCTACGTCGGCTCGCGCGACGAGGAATGGGGCCCGCCGCGCGGCAACCACTGGAGCGACTACCTGGGCTGGGACCGCGACGGCGACGGCCGCGGCGACGTGCCCTACCAGGCCAACGACCTGGTCGACCGCCTGCTGTGGCGCTATCCCGCAGCCAAGCTGCTGCTCAACAGCCCGGCGGTGCAGAGCCTGCGCCTGATCGCGCGCCAGTTCCCGCTGCTGCGCGCCCCCAGCGTGCTCGACCCGCACCCGGCGATGCGCCCGAACCACCCCGGCTGGACGGCGTGGAGCGCGCCGCGCTACCGCTTTACTTCGCAGTGAATCCGCCATGAACCCACCCGTGATAGAACTCCACCAGGTCGAACGCCGCTTCGGCACGCTCGCCGCCGTCGACGGCGTCAGCTTCCGCGTCGAACGCGGCGAGCTGTTCGGCCTCACCGGCCACAACGGCGCCGGCAAGAGCACGCTGTTCAAGATGATGCTGGGGCTACTCGAACCCAGCGCCGGCAGCGTACGCGTGCTGGGTACACCCACCCGCGGCGCGGCGTTCCGCGCCGTGCGCCGCCGCATTGGCTACCTGCCGGAACAGCTGGCGCTGTACGACAACCTGAGCGGCGCCGAGACGCTGGCCTACTTCGCCCGCCTCAAGGGCGCCAAACTACAGCAGGTCGTGCCGCTGCTGGACAAGGTCGGCCTGGCGCACGCCGCCCAGCGCCGCGTCGGCACTTACTCAAAGGGCATGCGCCAGCGCCTGGGCCTGGCACAGGCGCTCTTGGGCGACCCGCAGCTGCTGTTCCTCGACGAGCCGACCAACGGTCTCGACCCCGAGGCGATCCATGCCTTCTACCAATTGCTCTCCGAACTGCGCGCGCAGGGGGTGAGCATGATCCTGACCTCGCACATCCTGGCCGAAATCCAGCAGCGCGTGGACCGCGTCGCCATCCTCAAGGCCGGCAAGCTCGCCGCGCTCGGCACGGTGCAAAGCTTGCGCGAGGCGGCGGCGCTGCCGCTCGGCGTCACGCTCAGCACCAGCCGGCCGCTCACCACGGACGAACTGGCCCGGCTCGACCGCCACGCCCCGTTGCGGCAGGCGGCGGACGCCGGCCAGCTGCAGCTCGCCTGCCCGCCCCTGGCCAAGATGGCGCTGCTGGCGGAAGTGGCGGCGCTGGGCGCGGCGGTGCGCGACGTGCGCCTCGCCGAGCCGTCGCTGGAAGACGTGATACTGGGCTACGCGGGAGTGACGCCATGATCGACCTCGTCGCCATCCGTACCGTCGCCGCCAAGGAATTCCGCGACCGCCTGCGCAACCGCTGGGTGCTGGCGGTGAGCGCGGTGTTCACCCTGTTCGCGCTGGTGATCGCTTACTTCGGCGCCGCCCAGCAGGGCGAAGTGGGCCTGCGCGGCATCGAAGTCACCATCGCCAGCCTGGTCAGCCTGGTGATCTACCTGATCCCGCTGATCGCCCTGCTGCTCGGCTTCGACGCCATCGTCGGCGAGCGCGAACGCGGCTCGCTGGAACTGTTGCTGTCGCTGCCGATCAGCCGCGCCGAACTGCTGCTTGGCAAGTACAGCGGCCTCGCCGCCGCGCTGAGCATGGCCACGCTGGCGGGCTTCGGCCTCGCCGGCGTGCTGCTCGCCACACGCCTGCCCTTCGCCGCGCTCTACCACTACGCCGGCTTCATGCTCTCGGCGCTGCTCCTGGGACTCGCCTTCCTGTCGCTGGCGCTGCTGGTCTCGGTGCTCTGCGGCGACCGCACCCGCGCCTCCGGTGCCGCCATCGCGCTGTGGTTCTTCTTCGTGCTGGTATTCGACCTGTTGCTGCTGGGGCTGCTGGTGATCCAGGGCGACGGTCCCGCCGGCTCCCTGCTGCCCTGGCTGATGCTGCTCAACCCGGCCGACCTGTTCCGCGCGCTCAACATGTTCGGCAGCGACGAGCTGCGCGCCTTTTACGGACTGGGCAGCGTGCTGCCCGACCTCATGACCCAACCGCTGTTGCTGGGCGGTCTGCTGACGGGCTGGATCGTGGCCCCGCTCGCCGTCGCCCTGTGGAGATTCCGATGAAACTACGCACCGCGCTCACGCTCGCGGCGCTGCTGGCCGGCCTCGCCGCCTGCCAGGACGAACGCGCCGCCAAGACCGACCCGCTCGCCATCAAGCCCGACACCGCCTGCGCGCTCGACGGCATGCTGCTCGCCGACTACCCCGGCTCCAAGGCGCAGATCCACTACGCCCAGGGCGAGCCGGAATTCTTCTGCGACACCGTGGAGATGTTCTCGCTCTACCTCAAGCCGGAGCAGGCCAAGCGCATCACCGCGCTCTACGTGCAGGACATGGGCGCCACCCACGGCCAGGCATCCAAAGCGAACTGGATCGACGCGCACCAGGCGTTCTACGTGCAGGGCTCGTCGCAGCAGGGCTCGATGGGGGCAACGCTGGTGCCCTTCGGCCAACGTACCGAAGCCGACGCCTTCGCCAAACGCTTCGGCGGCAAGGTCCTGGCGTTCGCCGAGATCAAGGCCGACATGGTCGGGCTCGACGGCGGCGCCCTTCACGACAGCCATATGTGAGATTGCCATGTCCTACCAGAACTTCTTCCGCGACGTCGACTCCCCGCTCGCCGACAAGATCGACGGCCTCTCCAAACTGATGTACCAGCTGCGCGAAAGCCGCCGCGACATCCTGGCGCGCTACGCCGTCGACAGCGAGGAGGCCCTGCTCGACGCCATCCACGGCGCGCGCCTGGCGGAACACCCAGCTTATGACGATTACCTGTCTGCCCGGCAATTGCAGCAGCAATTTTTGGCAGTGCGCGATGAAATGACAGTCAGCCTGGAGAAAGCATGAAAAGCGCCGTTGATTACGAAATGCTGCGCGACGCCATTATCGACGACTACGGCGAAATACTGGCGCGCGATATTATCCTCTACCAGGATGCCATTAATCTCGAGTTATTAAATGGAACGTTGCTGGAAATCAAAGCGGCGTCGGATCGGGAGTATTGTTTTCTCTGGCAAGCCGGCGACCATGTGCTGCGCCTCGACACCGCGCCGCTGCACCCCGAGCTCGCCACCTTTCCGCACCATCTGCACGATGCCGCCGGCACCCTCCGCGCCGACCCGCTGACCGTGCCGGGCCGGCCGCTGGTGGACAACGTGCGGCCGCTGCTGGCCGCGCTGCAGCACGACCCGCTGCTGGGCTACGGCGCGGCCGGCGCCTGAAGCGACGACACACGCCACACGGCACGCCCCCTCACCCCGGCCCGCCCCAGCGCGGCGCCGGCGACATAAAAAAACGGCGGCCAGAGCCGCCGTTCGCTACCGTCTGGACGCGCCGAGATCCGCGTCCGGAGCGGCTCACGACACCTTGGACACCATGAAATCCACCGCTGCCTTGACGTCGGCGTCCGACAGCGCGCTGTTGCCGCCGCGTGCCGGCATCGCGCCCTTCTCGCCGGTGAAGCCTTCCAGTGCGTGCTTGTACAGGGTGTCCTTGCCCTGCGCCACGCGTGCCTGCCAGTCGCCCTTGTTGCCGAGCATCGGCGCGCCGGCGGCACCGGTCTGATGGCACATCACGCAAGTCTTCTTGAACACATCCTCGCCCGCCTTCAGCGCCGGATCGGCCGCCGCCGTGGTGGTCGCGGCAGGTGCCGCCGCCGGAGTCGCCGCCGCCTGGGCGGTGCCCTCGGCTGCCGCCTCTTTCTTGCCGCAGGCCGCCAGCGTCACCAGGCTCAACAGGGCCAGAACCAGAACCTTCTTTTTCATGCTTATCCCCTTAATTCGGAAACCGAAAAAATCGACAGCACTATTTTACCCGCTGCCTGCCGCATTAAAACCGCGGCAAGACGGTTTCTTTTAAAGGCTTGATGCGCGTCAATTCCAGCGCAGGGTCAAAAGGATTGCAATAGCGGCGAATTTCAAAATCATAAAACACGTTATTTCAGTACACTTGGAGTAAAAATTATGGCGAAGGAAGAATCCGTGTCCGACCTCAGCCGCCGTAAATTCCTCGGCACCTCGACCATGTTGGGGTTGGCGGGCATCGGCCTGAGTACCGGGCTCAGCGCCTGCAAGGACGGCGGCGCCCAGGCGGCCGCCGACAGCAGCGCAGGGGCGGCAACGGCGCCGGCCCACGGCGCCGGGCACAACCCGCACAAGCTGCCCGGCCAGCTCGACGACTACTACGGTCTGTGGTCCGGCGGCCACTCCGGCGAGATGCGCGTGCTGGGCCTGCCGTCCGGCCGCGAAATCAAGCGCATCCCGGTGTTCAACATGGACTGCATGGTCGGCTGGGGCATCACCAACGAATCCAAGGCCATCCTCGGCACCAAGCCGGACGGCACGCCCAAGTACATGGTCGGCGACACCCACCACGTGCACGCCTCCTACGCCAAGGGCACCTACGACGGCCGCTACGCCTGGGTCAACGACAAGATCAACTCGCGCCTGGCGCGCATCCGCCTCGACACCTTCGAGTGCGACAAGATCACCGAACTGCCCAACGTGCAGGGCTTCCACGGCATCTTCCCGGACAAGCGCGACCCGGTGGACCAGAACGTCGACCACACCACGCGCGTGTTCTGCGGCAGCGAATTCCACATCCCGCACCCCAACGACGGGCGTGATCTCGAATCGCCGGAGAAATACGGCGCGCTGTTCACCTGCGTCGACGCCGAGACCATGGAAGTGCGCTGGCAGTGCAAGATCGACGGCAACATGGACCTGGTCGCCACCTCGTACGACGGCAAGCTCGCTGCCTCGAACCAGTACAACACCGAGAACGGCATCCACTACGAAGACATGATGTCGGCCGAACGCGACGCCTGCGTGTTCTTCAACATCGCCCGCATCGAGCAGGCGGTGAAGGACGGCAAGTTCAAGACCGTCGGTGATTCCAAAGTCCCGGTGGTGGACGGCACCAAGGCCGCCAACGCCGACCCCAAGACCGCGCTCACCGCCTACGTGCCGGTGCCGAAGAACCCGCACGGCGTCAACGCCAGCCCGGACGCCAAGTACTTCATCTGCGCCGGCAAGCTGTCGCCCACCGCCACCGTGATCGAACTGGAGAAGGTGCTGGCCTGGTTCGACGGCAAGCTCGACGACATCAAGAAGACCATCGCCGCCGAAGTGGAACTGGGTCTGGGCCCCTTGCACACCGCCTTCGACGGCCGCGGCAACGCCTACACCACGCTGTTCCTCGACTCGCAGATGGTGAAGTGGAACGTCGCCGAAGCGATCAAGTTCTACGGCGGCGACAAGAACGCCAAGTACGTGGTGGACCGCCTCGACGTGCAGTTCCAGCCCGGCCACACCAACGCCTCGATGTCGGAAACGCGCGAAGCCGACGGCCAGTGGCTGGCGGTGGGCTGCAAGTTCTCCAAGGACCGCTTCCTGCCGGTGGGCCCGCTGCATCCGGAAAACGAGCAGCTGGTCGACATCAGTGGCGACAAGATGATCCACGTCGCCGACCACCCGGTGTACTCGGAGCCGCACGACTTCATCATCGTCAAGCGCGACAAGATCAAGACGCGCCAGGTCTACAACCTGGACGACTTCCCGCTGGCCCTGAAAGATCCGAAGGAAAGCCGCGTCGAGCGCCACGGCAACAAGGTGACGATCCACCTCGCCTCGCAGGCGCCGGCGTACAGTCTGAGGGAATTCAAGGTCAAGAAGGGCGACGAGGTGACAGTGATCCTGACCAACCTCGACAAGGTGGAAGACCTCACCCACGGCTTCGCCATACCGAAGTACAACGTCAACTTCATCGTCAACCCGCAGGAGACCAAGTCGGTCACCTTCAAGGCAGACAAGCCGGGCATTTACTGGTGCTACTGCACCCACTTCTGCCACGCGCTGCACCTGGAGATGCGCTCGCGCCTGATCGTCGAGCGCTGATCCGGCACTCACCCCTTGCAACGAAGCGTTTCGGGAAGGCCTGCGGCCTTCCCGCTTTTTTTGCCGCGCCGCCCGCTCAGTGCGGCGCCGGCTGCGCCGGTTTTTCCACCGGCAGTCCCGCCGCCACCCAATCGTCGAAACCGCCGGCGATGGAACGCACCGTGCTATAGCCCATCTGCAGCAGCGACAGCGCCGCCAGCGCGGCGCAATTGCTGGTCTGGCAATACAGCAGCACCGGACGCTGGCGCTTGGCCCACTCCGGCACCGCCTCCAGCCTGAATTCCAGCACGCCGCGCGGCAGGTTGAGCGCGCCGGGCACATGGCCGGCGGCGTACTCCGCCGGCTCGCGCACGTCCACCACCAGCACGCCGTCCGGCCGCCACGTCGCCGCCTCGGCCAGCGGCAGCTCGACGATGCGGCTACGCGCCTCCCGCACCAGATCGTGTGCGCTTCTCATCGCTTCGTCCTCTCGGCTTGTGAGGGAGGAGGTTCTCGATCACAACCTGAATGATAGCCAGCGGCGGCGCCGCTCGCCGCCCGGGACAGGCCCGAGTATGCAAGGGCAAAGAAAACGGCCCACGCCGGGGCGTGGGCCAAACACTTGGAGCGGGGTGGCGAACCCCGAGTACCGACAGCTTAGTACGCGCTGGCGAGGCCGGGAATGCGACCGATTGCCGCAGCCACCGGCACCAGGTTGGCCGAAGCCTCAGGCACGCACCAGGCGCGCGATCAGCCCACCCTCGGGGTGGTTTTCCAGCTCCAACGCGAGGCCGTGCAGTTCCGCCACGCGCTCGACGATGGAGAGCCCGAGGCCGCTGCCGGGCTGGCTCTGCCCCGGCGGGCGGAAGAAGCGCTCGCGCACCCGCTCCAGCCATTCGGCGGAAATGCCCGGACCGGTGTCGCGCACCGCGACGTGGTCGGCGGCCAGCACCAGCGTCACCGTGGCGCCGTCCGGCGAGTAGCGGATGGCGTTGTCGAGCAGGTTGCGCAGCAGCAACCCGACCAGGGTTTCGTCGCCGGAAAGCGGCAGCACCTCGGCGTCGGGGACGCTCTGCTGCAGCTCGACGCCAATGCCGCGCTCCGCGGCGACGTGCAGGGCCTCCTCCAGCGCCCGCGCGGCGATCGCCTGCCAGCGCAGCGGGGCGAGGTGGGCCGGGGTCTGCAGCGGGTCGAGCCGCGACAGCGCCAGCAGTTGCTCGGTCAGCCGCGTGGCGCGGTCGATGCCGAGCGTGAGCTGCCCCAGGGCGTGCTGCCGTGCCTTGGTGGTGGTGCTCAACTGCGCCACCTCGGCCTGGACCCGCAACGCCGCCAGCGGGGTGCGCAATTCGTGCGCGGCATCGGCGGTGAAACGGCGCTCGCGCGACAGCATCTCGGCGCCGCGCGCGATCAGCCCGTTCATGCCGTCGATCAGCGGCGCCAGTTCCGAGGGCACCGCGCGCGACAGCGGGGTCGGGTCGTCCGGGGTGCGGTGCTGCAGTTCCTCGCGCACCCGTTCCAGCGGCGCCAGCCCCCGCGCCACGCTGCGCCATAACAGGATCAGCAATACCGGCACCATCAACAGCCAGGGCAGCCATTGCGCCACGAGCAGGCCGCGCACCACCTCCCAGCGCTCCTTGAACTCCTGGGCCACCGCCACGCTGTAGTGGGCGTCGCTGAGATAGAACACGCGCCAGTGCTTGCCTTCTTCGGTATCGAGCGTCAGGAAGCCGGAAAAATCCGGATGGGGACTCAGCGCCAGCCCTTCGCCGTCGCTCATCAGCAGTTCGCCACTCGTGTTCCACACCGCCAGCGCCATGTGGTCGACCTCGCCCTCCTCACCGTGCTCGTAGGGCGGAGCGGGTCGGGTAAAGGCGCGCGAGGAATAGAGCAGCTGCTGGGCGAACAGGCGCTGCTGGCCGTCGTACTGCTCGTTGACCTCGTGCCAGGCGGCGTAGCCGGAGATGCCGGTGGCCACCAGCCACACCAGCGGCACCACCAGCATGATCATGCGCATCAGCCGGCCGCGCAGGCTCGGCGGTGTCTTCACTCCTCGTCCCCCAGGGTGTAGCCGATGCCGCGCACGGTCTTGATGAAGCCGCTGCCGAGCTTCTTGCGCAGATGGTGCACATGCACCTCGACCGCGTTGCTGTCGAGTTCCTGGTCCCAGCCGTACAGTTTCTCCTCGATCAGGCTGCGCGGCAGCACGCGCCCCTTGCTGACCAGCAGCAGCTCGAGCAGCGCCAGCTCGCGCGCGGTCAGCTCCAGCGGCTCGCCGGACAGGGTGGCGCGGCGCGCCACCGGGTCGAAGCTGAGCGCGCCGTGCAGGTAGAGCGGCCCGCTCTGGCCGTGGCGGCGGCGGATCAGCGCGCGCAGCCGCGCCGCCACCTCGGCCAGCGCGAACGGCTTGACCAGGTAGTCGTCGGCCCCGGCGTCGAGTCCCTTGAGCCGTTCCGGCAGCGCGTCGCGCGCGGTCAGGATCAGCACCGGTTCGCTGCGCCCGGCGCGGCGCCAGGCAGCCAGCACCTCCATGCCGTCGAGGCCGGGCAGGCCGAGGTCGAGGATCACGGCGTCGAAGGGCGCGCCGGAGAGCGCAGCCAGGCCGGACTTGCCGTCGCGGAACCAGTCCACCACGAAGCCCAGCTGGCCGAGCCCGGCCTTGAGGCCGTCGGCGATCATGTCGTCGTCTTCAATCAGCAGAATGCGCATGGCGTGCTCCGTCGCAAGGGTGGTCCATCAGGCACGTTAGCGTGCACTGTCACGCACCGGGCGCACCTTGATCCCGGTCACCATGGCGCGCACCAGGTTGACGCGCGAGAGCCGGCTCATCAGCAGCGCCGCCAGCACGTGCAGGCCGACGCACGCGGTCAGGGTATTGGCCAGCGCCTCGTGCAGGTTCTCCAGCCACTCCTCGCCCCAGTAGGCGTCGGTACCCATCAGGTAGCCGGTCACGCCGAGCGCCAGCACCAGCGCCATCAGCGCCAGCATCATCAGCGCGCCCAGCGGGTTGTGGCCGGGGTGGTGGTCGTCCCGCCCCTGGCGCAGCATGCGCCAGTGTTCGGCCAACCTGGACGGGGTCGGGAAGAAGTCGGCGAAGCGCGCGTGGCGGCTGCCGATGAAGCCCCACCCGATGCGCGCCAGCACCAGCGCGGCGGCGGCGTAACCGACCCAGCGGTGCGGCGGATCGCCCTCCTCCAGCAGCAACAGATTGGCCAGGATGCCCCCGGCCAGGGCCCAGTGGAAAAAGCGCACGAAACGATCCCATACCCTGATGGTTTCGTACTGTACGGTGTGGTTCATGCTCGACTCCCCGCAAACAAAAAGGCCGCAGGCGCGGCCGGGGTGTGATCCGTCTTGCGGACTCAATCCTGGATTTCGCTCTTCACCGGCTTGCCGGAGACGGTATCGTAGTAGATTTCCACTTTCTTGCCGTCCTTGTTCTTGCCGTAGAGCTCGTAGCAGTTGCCGTCCACCTTGAATTTCTTGATCTGGTAGCCTTCTTTCACCAGCTTCTGCTTGAAATCGGCTTCCTTGATCCACTGCTCCTTGGGGTGCTGCTCGCACTTGGCGGCGGCAAAGGCGGCAGGCGCGGCGACGGCGGCGATCAGGGCGGTCAGAACCAGTTTTTTCATGACAGTTTCCTCGAGTTGACGGTGGGGGGTAACGACGTGATGGCAGCCATTTAAGCCACCGCAACTTAACCGCACATTAATCGCGGCCATTATCCCGCCACTGTGGCGCGGCTGTCACACAGCCGTCACCGGACGCTCACCGCGACGTCATGTTGGCGCGGCACCATCGGACTGTCATCCGGACCGGGATACCGCCCTATGTCGCCCACACTCCAGCAAACCGCCCCCCGCCGCTACCGCGCCATCTGGATTTCGGACGTGCACCTCGGCACCTCCGGCTGCCGCGCCGAACACCTGCTCGACTTCCTACGCCACCACGACGCCGACTACCTCTACCTGGTCGGCGACATCGTCGACGGCTGGCAGTTGCGCAAATCCTGGTACTGGAAGCAGAGCCACAACGACGTGGTGCAGAAGATCCTGCGCAAGGCGCGCAAGGGCACCCGCGTGGTGTACGTGCCGGGCAACCACGACGAGGCCGCGCGCCAGTACGGCGGGCTCGACTTCGGCGGCATCGCCATCCGCCAGGAGGCCGAGCACCACACCGCCGACGGCAAGCGCCTGCTGGTGATCCACGGCGACGAGTTCGACGGCGTGATCCAGTACGCCAAGTGGCTGGCCTATCTCGGCGACAACCTGTACACGCTGATTTTGCAGCTCAACCGCGGCTACAACTGGGTGCGCAGCCAGCTCGGCCTGCCCTACTGGTCGCTGTCGCAATACCTCAAGCACAAGGTGAAGAACGCGGTGAACTTCATCAGCGACTTCGAACAGCTGCTGGCCGGCGAGGCGCGCCGGCGCGGCTTCGACGGCGTGGTGTGCGGCCACATCCACAAGGCCGAGGTGAAGGACATCGACGGCGTGCTGTACGGCAACAGCGGCGACTGGGTGGAGAGCCTGTCGGCGCTGGTGGAGCACGCCGACGGCCGGCTCGAAGTGGTGTACTGGACCCAGCTGCTCGGCAAGCCCGCCCAGGCCACCCACAACACCGAAGCCGCGGCTTCGGCCAACCTTGAACCCGCCCCGGAGGCCACATGCGCATCCTGATCGTCACCGACGCCTGGCAGCCCCAGGTCAACGGCGTGGTCCGCACGCTGACCGAGACCGTACGCGAACTCGAAGGCTTCGGCCACGACGTGGAAATGATCACGCCGCTCGAGTTCCGCACCCTGCCGTGCCCGACCTACCCCGACATCCGCCTGTCGCTGCGCCCCTACCGCGGCGTCGCCGCGCGCATCGCCGGGTTCGCCCCGCACGCCATCCACATCGCCACCGAAGGCCCGCTCGGGCTGGCGGCACGGCGCTACTGCCTGCGCCACGGCCTGGCCTTCACCACCGCCTACCACACCCGCTTCCCCGAATACATCCAGGCGCGCAGCCGGCTGCCGCTGGGCATCAGCTACGCCTGGATGCGCCGCTTCCACAACGCCGCGCGCGCCGTGATGGTGCCGACCCCGTCGATCGCCGCCGACCTCACCGCGCGCGGCTTCACCAACGTGGTGCTGTGGAGCCGCGGCGTCGACACCGCGCTGTTCACCCCGGGCGAGCGCGACCGGCTGGACGAATCGGCCCCGCCGCGCTTCGTCTACATCGGCCGGGTGGCGGTGGAAAAGAACATCGAGGCCTTCCTCAAGCTCGACCTGCCGGGATCGAAATGGGTGGTGGGCGACGGCCCGCTGCTGCCACGGCTGAAAAAGGACTACTCCGAGGTGTACTTCGCCGGGGTGTTTCCGCAGCACGAGCTGGCACGCTTCTACCGCGCCGGCGACGTGTTCGTGTTCCCCAGCCTCACCGACACCTTCGGCCTGGTGCTGCTGGAAGCGATGGCGTGCGGCACCCCGGTGGCGGCCTACCCGGTGGCCGGGCCGCTCGACGTGGTCGGCGACAGCGGCGCCGGCGTGCTCGACCACGACCTGCGCCAGGCCTGCCTGCAGGCGCTGCAGATCGACCGCGCCCACGTGCGCCGGGTGGCGGAAGGCTACTCGTGGACGGCGGCGGCACGCCAGTTCGAACGCCACCTGCACCCCAACCCCGAAGGTCTGGTGCAGCTGCAGCAGGCGCTTAGCGAAAGCCGTTAAAAGAACTTGCCCCAGCCGTAACGAGGACTATAGTGAGTACAGGACATCACAAGGAGGGCAGCGGATGCGTCATCGGCTAAAAATCGGTTGCTTTGCCTTGTTTCATCGCGCCCTGCAAAAAGTGGGCAGTGCCGGTCGGCACTAAAATCGGACCGGCTTCATTCTGCCCAAGGGTGCTACCAGCATCGCTTCCCGATGCAGGAACCCCGAAACAACCGGTTATGCCCAGGCGTTTAATCGAGAGAAAGAACAGACGACTTAATCCAGTACTTGTGGAATGAGGTTGCCGGTAAAGCAGCCGCATTTCGGGATGCCCGAAAGGGTTTGTCGAAACCGCTTCCAATGTAGCCAGATGTTCCGTTTGGAAGCATGGTGTTGTTGACCGTTCTTTATCCCTTTATACCGTTTTGGCAGGTAGACCTCGCTCACACTCCCCCCTCAGTGCATGAGGGCTTGGGTGTGAGGCAGTTAAGGTGTGAAGTAGCAGTAACATCATCGTTGACTGTTTATTGTGTATCCACTGATCTTTATGTCGTAGCAGAGGGCGCACCCACAGGGGCGCCCTCTTCCGTTTTCTCCCGCCCTCGCCCCGGCCCTATTCCGCCGGTTTGACCCAGCGCAAGCTCCGTCCCCTTTTGCCTTGCCCTCCCTCCAGCGCGCGCTAAGGTGGTAGAGAGACAAACCGTGCGGAGAACACCATGCGACAAAAATACTGGTTGAGCGGCCTTTGCGCCCTGCTGCTGGCGGCCTCGGTCGGGGCACAACCCTGGCAGGCCGGCCCCGACAACACCCCGGGCTGGAAGATGATGACGCCCGAGGAGCGCAGCGAGCACATCAAGACCATGCACTCCTTCACCTCGCTGGAGGCCTGTCAGACCTACCTCAAGCAGCACCGTGACCAGATGCAGCAGCGCGCCAAAAGCCGCCACATGCGCAGCCTGGGCCGGATGCGGCACGACCCATGCCAGCAGATGAAGGCGATGGGGCAGTTCAAACCCGCCCCCTGATCCCGGCGCTCAGCGCCAGCGCGCCGACGGCGGCAGCGGAATGAACTCGGTCTCGCCCGGCACCGCCGGGAAGCGGCCCTGCTCCCAGTCGTCGCGCGCGGCGATGATGGCCTCGCGGCGGCTGGAGACGAAATTCCAGTGCAGGTAGCGCGGGCCGTCGAGCGGCTCGCCGCCCAACAGCATCAGCCGCGTCTCCTCGCCCGCCTGCAGCCGCACCGTCACCTCCGGCTCCAGCACCGCCAGTTGCCCGGCCTCGACACGGGTTCCGTCCAGCGTCAGCCCGCCGGACACCACGTACACCGCGCGCTCCTCGGCCACGGCGTCCAGCGACCACGCCGCCCCGGCAGCCAGCCGTGCCGCCGCGAACAGCGTGCCGGAATAGCAGTGCACCGGCGAACGCAGGCCGAACGCCTCGCCCATCAGCAGGTGCAGCCAGACGCCGTCGGCCTCCTGCTGCGGCAGTTGCGGCTCCGGGTAGTGGCGGAACTCCGGCGCCATGTCTTCCAGCGCCTTGGGCAGCGCCAGCCACATCTGCATGCCCTCGACCGCCACGCCGCCGGCCCGGATATCCTCCGGCGCCCGCTCGGAATGGACGATGCCGCGCCCGGCCGCCATCAGGTTGACCGCGCCCGGCTCGATGCGCTGCACGCTGCCCAGGCTGTCGCGATGCATCATCGCCCCGGAAAACAGGTAGGTCACCGTGGCGAGCCCAATATGCGGGTGCGGCCGCACGTCGCCGGCGGTGGTGGCCGCGGCAAAATGCGCCGGGCCCATGTGGTCGAGAAACACGAACGGCCCGACCGCCTGCGTCACGGGGGCCGGCAGCAGGCGCTGTACCGGAAAGCCGATATCGGCGACGGCGGGGTCGATCAGGTAACGAATGGCACTCATGGCATTTTCCCTTCCGTATGACGGATCAAGAGCCCGTTCCAGCAGGCGGACGAGCCAAAGCAGCGTGAGGGCCGCCGGCGCACGGCAACCGGCATGGCCACGGAGGACATGAGGAGTCCGGAGCGCAGGGCGAATCACTGCCGGCACTCACGCTGCAAAAGCGCCGCCGCCTGATGGCATAGGCTAAAAGCGGCCGTGGCGGAAATCGTCGATGGCCGCCTCGACCTCCTCGCGGCTGTTCATCACGAACGGCCCCCACTGCGCGATCGGCTCGTGCAGCGGATGGCCGGCCACCACCAGCAGGCGGGCGCCAGCGGCGCTGGAGAGCGCCACCCCCTCGCGTCCCGGATGGTTGTCGAGGATCGCCATGTGCCGCTCGTGCACCTCGCGGCCGTGGCCACCGACCCCGGCCGTACCCTGGTAGACGTAGACGAAGGCATTGTGACCGTCCGCGATCGCCACCTCGTGCATGCTGCCGGCAGGCAAGTGGATGTCGAGGTAGAGCGGCAGCGTGACAGGCCGCTCCACCGCCCCGGCCACGCCGTCGGCGGCACCGGCGATCACCTGCACCTCGGCGCCGCTGGCGGCGGTATAGCGCGGGATCGCCTCGGCCGGAATGTCGCGGTAGCCCGGCGTGGTCATCTTCTGCTGCGACGGCAGGTTCAGCCACAGCTGGAAGCCGTGCATCAGGCCGTCCTCCTGCTCCGGCAGCTCGGAGTGCACGATGCCGCGCCCGGCGGTCATCCACTGCACCCCGCCCGAGGCCAGCACGCCTTCCCCACCACTGCTGTCACGGTGGCGCATGCGCCCGGCCAGCATGTAGGTCACCGTCTCGAAGCCGCGGTGCGGATGGTCCGGAAAACCGGCGATGTAGTCGTTTGGATCGTCCGAGCGGAACTCGTCCAGCATCAGGAAGGGGTCGAGGCGGCGCTGCAGATCCTGCGTCAGCACGCGCAGCAGCTTGACACCGGCGCCATCGGACACCGCCATCCCCTGCACCAGCCGCTCGACGTCGCGGCTGGCAAACGTGGTGGAAATCATCGATCTATACCTCAAGCAATAACGGGATCAACGTGCCGACTTGGCGGCGCCCAACGCCCCCGGGAACGCCAGCAACAGCAGGCCGCCGGTGATCGACAGGTTCTTCATGAACATGATCATCTGAATCTGATCGGCAAAATGGGTGTGGAAGATCAGCGCCGACACCAGGGTGAAGCCGGCCAGGGCCAGGGCCACCCAGCGCGTGAACAAGCCGGCCACCAAGAGCAGGCCACCGCCCAATTCCACCAGGATCACCAGCGGCAGCAGCGCCCCCGGCACCCCCATCGCCTGCATGTAGCCCTGGGTTCCGGCGTAGCCGGTAATCTTGCCGAAGCCGGAAATGATGAAGAGCTGCGCCAGCAGCACGCGGGAGGCGATCAGAGCCAGTTTATCCATGACATTCTCCTGTGGGGGGTCAAGCACGGAGACATTCCGTGTTGGTGTGCTGCATTATTGGCATGATTTTTTTGATTAAAAAGCGCAAAATTAAGCGCAGAAACAACCAAATTTTCGATATATGAATTTTCCCCGTACCTCGCTGGAACAATGGCGCGTACTGCAGGCCATCGTCGAACACGGCGGTTTCGCCCAGGCGGCCAGCGCGCTGAACCGCAGCCAGTCGGCCGTCAGCTACAACGTAGCGCGGCTACAGGAGCAGCTCGGCGTCGGCCTGCTGGAGGCGGAAGGACGGCGCATGAAGCTGACTGCCGCCGGCGCCGCGCTGCTGCGGGAAGCCACGCCGCTGATCGAGGCGGCGCTGCGGCTGGAGGCGCGAGCCCGCGCGCTGGACGCCGGCTGGGAGGCCGAGGTGCGGCTGGCGGTGGACAGCCTGTTCCCCACCGACGCCTTGCTGTGCGCCCTGGCCGGTTTCGCCGGCCACTGTCCCGACACCCGGCTGCAGGTGCATGAGGTGGTGATGTCCGGCGCCGACGACGCGCTCTACGCCGGCGCGGTGGAGCTCGCCATCGTCACCCGCGTTCCCAGCGGTTTCATGGGCGACTGGCTGATGGACGCCACCTTCGTCGCCGTGGCCGCGCCCGGCCACCCCCTCCTGGCGGCGGGGCAGCCGCTGGGCGAGGACGACCTGCGCCGCTACCCGCAGGTGGTGGTGCGCGACTCCGGCACGCGCCAGCCGCGCGACGAAGGATGGCTCGGCGCCAGCCAGCGCTGGACCGTGAGCAGCCCGCACACCGCGCTCGACGTGGTCAGCGCCGGTCTGGCCTATGGCTGGCTGCCGGAACACCGCATTCGCCAGCCGCTCGCCCACGGCCTGCTGCGCCCGCTACCGCTGGCGCAGGGGCAGCAGCGCAAGAGTTCGCTCTACCTGGTCAACGCCGCGGCCGAGGCGGCCGGCCCGGCCACGCGCTATCTCGCCGAGGGCTTGCGCCAGGCGGTGCAACAGCACCTGCAACAACAACTACAACAGGTTCCCTCCACGCAACAAAACAGCGACATGGCATAAGCACCACGATTCACCACTTTGTCGGCAATATCCCGCCCGGAAACGGCAAAAATTCGTGGAAAAACTGACATATATCATTTTTCTATAAAAACATAAGATATCAGTACAAAACAGTTATAGCGCAAAGGTGTAGAATGCCGCTCATTCTTCTCTTCATGTTTTGACGGACTGGCACATGGCGACTCTGACTTCCGAAAAAGTCCTTAGCGTTCACCACTGGAACGACACCCTTTTCAGCTTCACCTGCACCCGCGACCCGGGCCTGCGCTTCATCAACGGTCAGTTCGTGATGATCGGCCTGGAAGTCAACGGCAAGCCGCTGATCCGTGCCTACTCCGTCGCCAGCGCCAACTGGGAAGAGCACCTCGAGTTCTACTCGATCAAGGTACCGAACGGCCCGCTGACCTCGCGCCTGCAAGGCATCAAGCCGGGCGACAGCGTGGTGATCTCCGGCAAGCCGACCGGCACCCTGGTGCAGGACAACCTGCTGCCGGACGCCAAGAACCTGTACCTGTTGTCCACCGGTACCGGTCTGGCCCCGTTCATGTCCATCATCAAGGACCCGGAAGTCTACGACCGCTACGAAAAGATCGTGCTGATCCACGGCGTGCGCTGGGTGAGCGAGCTGGGCTACTACGACTACATCACCAAGGAACTGCCGGAGCACGAGTACCTGGGCGAGCTGGTCAAAGAAAAGCTGATCTACTACCCGACCGTGACGCGCGAACCGTTCCACAACCAGGGCCGCCTGACCGACCTGATCCTGAACGGCAAGCTCGCCGCCGACATCGGCCTGCCGCAGCTCAACCCGCAGACCGACCGCGCCCTGCTGTGCGGCAGCCCGGCGATGCTGGAAGACACCTGCAAGCTCCTCGACAACCTGGGCTTCAAGGAATCGCCGCGCATGGGCGAACCGGGCGACTACGCCATCGAGCGCGCCTTCGTCGAGAAGTAAGCCAAATCCCTCGGGACTCCCGACAAAAACAGCCCAGCCCGGTTTACACCGGCTGGGCTGTTTTTCTTGGAACTTAATCCTCCTCCTGCTCCGCCTTGTACCCCGCCGCCAGCCGCTGCTGCACCTCCTGCGGCACGGTGTCGTAGTGACTCAGTTCCAGGGAATAGGCCCCCTGCCCGGCCGTGATCGACTTGAGGCGGCCGGCGTAGCCTTCCAGCTCGGCCAACGGCACCTGGCCGCGGATCAGCGTCAGCCCCTGCGCCAGCGGCTCGGTCCCGCCCACCTGGCCGCGCCGGCCGGTGAGGTCGCCCGCGAGATCGCCGAGCCGGGCCTCGGGTGCGGTAATCTCGATCGCCACGATCGGCTCCAGCACGATCGCGCCCGCCGCGCGCAGCGCCGCCAGCATCGCCCGCCGCCCGGCGGCCTGGAAGGCGACGTCCTTGGAATCGACCGAGTGGCTCTTGCCGTCGTACACGGTGACCTTCACGTCCTCTACCGGGAAACCCGCCAGCGGCCCGGCGGCCAGCACCGAGCGCACGCCTTTTTCCACCGAGGGGATGAATTGCCCCGGGATGACGCCGCCCTTCACGGCGTCGACGAATTCGAAGCCGGCGCCGCGCGGCAACGGTTCGACGCGCAGGAACACCTCGCCGAACTGGCCGGCACCGCCGCTCTGCTTCTTGTGGCGGTGGTGACCCTCGGCGGGCCGGGTGATGGTTTCGCGGTAGGGCACGCGCGGCGGGCGGGTCGCCACCTCCAGCTTGAAGCCGCCGGCCATGCGGTCGAGCAGGTAGCGCAGGTGCAGCTCGCCCATGGCGCGCAGCACCGTCTCGTGGGTGGCCGGGTGGTAGTCGACCTTGACGCACGGGTCCTCCGCCACCAGGCGCTGCAGCACCTCGGTGATGCGCTGCTCGTCGCCGCGCCGCTTTGGCTCGATCGCCAGGCCCTGCATCGGCACCGGGAACGCCAGCGGCTGGAGGTGGATGTGATCCTCGTCGTGCGAGTCGTGCAGCACCGCGTCGAACTCGATCTCGTCGACCTTGGCCACCGCGCCGAAATCACCTGGAACCAGCCGGTCGACCTCGTCGTAACGCTTGCCCTGCAGGCGCAGCAGGTGGCCGACCTTGAACGGCTTGCGGCCTTCGCCGACGAACAGCTGGGTATCGCGCGTCACCGTGCCCTGGTGCACGCGGAAGATGCCGAGCTTGCCGACGAAGGGGTCTATCACCACCTTGAAGACGTGGGCGAGCACGTGGCGCGCCGGGTCGGGCTCGGAACGGAAGGCCAGCGCCGCCTCGCCCTCGCCCTTGTAGAACAGCGGCGGGTTGCCCTCGGTGGGGTTCGGCGCCAGCCGCGCCAGCACGTCGAGCAGCTCGGCCACGCCGGCGCCGGTCCTGGCCGAGACGAAGCAGAGCGGGATCAGGTGCCCCTCGCGCAGCGCGCGCTCCAGCGGCGCGTGCAGTTCTTCCGGCGTGACCTCGCCCTGCTCCAGGTAGCGCGCCATCAGATCCTCGTCGACCTCGACCACCTGGTCGACCAGCGCCTGGTGCGCCTCGGCCACCGACGAGAAATCGGCCGTGCCGGCCGGGTTGAAGAAACAGTCGACCACGCGGCGGGCGCCGTCGGCGGGCAGGTTGAGCGGCAGCACCTCCCGACCGAAGGCCTCGCGCAGCTGGGCCAGCAGGCCCGGCAGGTCGACGCGCTCAGCGTCGATCTTGTTCACCACCAGCATGCGGCACAGGCCGCGCTCCGCCGCCCACGCCATCATGCGGCGCGTGGTGAGCTCGATGCCGTTCTGCGCGTTGACCACCACCAGCGCCGTCTCCACCGCCGCCAGCGCCGGAATCGCCTGGCCGATGAAATCGGGGAAGCCGGGGGTGTCGAGCAAGCGGATTTCGGCCCCGTCGTGCTGGAAATGCACCAGCGCCGAACTCAGCGAGTGACGGTAGTCGCGCTCTAGTGGATCGAAATCGCACACCGTGTCTCCCCGTTCCACCGTCCCCGCCGCGGTGATCGCGCCACTCTTGTGCAGCAGCGCTTCGGCCAACGTCGTCTTGCCGCTATCGCCCTGCCCGACCAGGGCGACCGTGCGGATGGCTTCGACCGGGTAATTCGACATGACCGTCTCCTCGCATACGAATGCTCGAAGTATAGACATGTCATGGGGTGGTGCAGGCGGCGAAGGGGCAGGCACGGATTGGGGGCGACAGGGAGCGGTATCGGCGTTGGCGACGCCATCTTCATGATGACAGCGCCACCAGCGACGTTACGCTTGACCGGCGCCATGCTGATCGGTGGCGATAAACCCCCTGGACGTGATGCATCCCCAATCGGTCGTCGTACCACGGTGCGACGCCCGCTTGGAACCGAACACTACACAACTTCCTGCCAATCCGTGGCAGCATGGCGGGATTCACCATCCGGAATTCTCACCGTGTCCCGTGCCGAACGTCTGCTGCAACTGATACAGGTCTTGCGCCGCCACCGCTATCCGGTCAGCGGCGCCGCCCTGGCGGCCGAACTCGGCATCAGCCTGCGCACGCTGTATCGGGACATCGCCTCGCTACAGGCGCAAGGCGCATGCATCGAGGGGGAGACGGGTATCGGCTACGTGCTCCGCCCCGGCTTCCTGCTCCCACCGCTGATGTTCTCCGAAGAGGAAATCGAGGCCCTGGTGCTGGGCTCGCGCTGGGTGGCGAAGCAGGCCGATACCCCGCTGGGCGAGGCGGCGCGCAACGTGATCGCCAAGATCGCGGCCGTGCTGCCGCCCGAGCTGCGTCACGAACTCGACACGTCGGCGCTGCTGGTGGGGCCGGCCGAACCCGCGCCGGCCGGCGAGGTGGATTTAGCCGCCATCCGCCGGGCCATCCGCAGCGAACGCAAGCTGGAAATCCGCTACCGCGACCTCCAGGACCAGGAGTCGACACGGATCGTCTGGCCTTTCGCCCTCGGCTTCTTCGAACGCGTCCGCGTCGTCGCCGCCTGGTGCGAGCTGCGCGGGGCCATCCGGCATTTCCGCACCGACCGGATCGTGAGTCTGGCGGTCTCGGCAACACGCTATCCCCACCGCCGTCAGGCCTTGCTGCAAGAGTGGCGGCAGAGCGAAGGCATCGCCCCGTCTTAGCGCGTTCGCTACTGACAGAATCTGTCAGGGGTGGCGTCTACGATTCTTTGCAACAGGCCCGTGCCGTGCGAATGGTTCGCCGGCGACGGCCTTGTCGCAGACCTTCGGAGAACCGCCATGATGCACCCCAACTTTGTGATCCTGTACGTCGACAACCCGGCCGCGAGCGCCGCGTTCTACGCCGAATTGTTCGACCGTCAGCCCGACGAAGCCTCCCCCACCTTCGCGCTGTTCGCCTTCGCATCCGGCGCCAAGTTCGGGCTGTGGTCGAAACACACCGTGGAGCCCGCCGCCAGCACTGGCGGCGGTGGCACTGAGCTGGCCTTCGCGCTGAGCGGCGACGAGGCCGTCGATGCCCGCCATGCCGAATGGAGCGGGCGCGGACTCGAGATTCTGCAAGCGCCGGTCCGCATGGACTTCGGCTATACCTTCGTCGCCCTCGATCCCGACGGGCACCGGCTGCGCGTGTTCGCCCCGAGCGCACCGTGATGCGCCGCTGCTGGATCGCCGTCGCCTCCGCCGAACATGTCCGCCGGGGCCGTGCCGAGGGCTTCATGCAGGTGTGCCACGGCAAGGCCGCACCGTTGCGCCGCCTCGGTCCGGGCGATTGGGTGGTCTACTATTCGCCCACCGAGCGCTTCGGCGGCAGCACCCCGCTCAGGGCGTTCACGGCGATCGGCACGGTGCGGGACGGCGAGCCGTATCAGGTGGACATGGGCGACGGCTTCCTGCCGTTCCGGCGCGACGTCCGCTGGCTCGCCGCGCAAGAGGCCCCGATCATGCCGCTGCTCGATCGACTGGCGTTTTCGGCTGGCAAGCGCAACTGGGGCTACCCGTTCCGCTTCGGGCTCGTCGAGCTTGCCGAGCCCGATCTGCGGCTCATCGCGGCAGCGATGGGGGCGGTTTTGCCGGAGTGAATCTCCGGATGGGGAGCTCGGCATGCCCACCCCGCTTGTGTTAACAGGGTCAGATGGGCGGGAACGCGGCGAAGAACCGGCACAGCTCACCATCCGGGATTTGTCGATCCGCAAACGAGAAGCTGCCCTGCTCCTTCATCTCGACCGCCGCCTGCCGGATAAGGCCGTACGTCGCTCGCGCCAGACTGCCGCCGATCGTGATTCTCCTGACGCCCAACGCCGCCAACTGGCTGACGGAGAGCGCCGAACCGGACAGGCCCATGACGACGGTGAGCGGGCCGTCGATTTCTTTTACCAACGCCGCGATCACGTCCGGATCGGAGACGCCAGGCACGAACAGGCAGTCGGCTCCGGCTTCGCGGTAGCGGTTGGCGCGTTCCACCGCGGCGGCGAAGGGATTATCGACCCTTGCCAGATAACAGTCGGTCCGCGCCGTGAGCGTAAAGGGCAGGCCCGCAGCATCGGCCGCTTCACGGGCGGCCCGGATGCGCTCGGCGGCCAGGGCGAGGTCGAACAGCGGCGCGCTCGGCTCGCCGGTGAAGTCCTCGATGTTCCCGCCAACGGCCCCCACGGCGATGGCCTGGCGGATGGTCTCGCCGACCTGTTCCGGCTCGACGCCGTAGCCCGCCTCGAGATCGGCGCTGACGGGAAGGTCGACGGCCGCGGCGATCTGGCCGACGCGTTCCAGCATCGCCTCGCGGCTGACCGCCCCGGCGTAGTCGGGCAGCCCCAGGGAAAACGCGATGCCGGCGCTGGTGGTGGCGATGGCGGGAAACCCGAGCGACGAAAGCAGGCGGGCACTGCCGGCATCCCAGGCGTTCGGCATCAGGAAGGCGCCGCTGCGGCGATGCAGTTCCTTGAAAAGCCGGGCCTTGTGGCGTTGATCCATGGGCTTCTCCTCATCGGGCGTCGGCCCGGACACGGTTGGGACAGGGCAAGAGGCGCATGCGGATCGTGCCCCCATGGCGGGGATGACGCGCTCTTCCCTGCGTCGCAGCATGCCACAGCGCACTTCATGACAAAAGAATCCGGTGCCGCCTGCCGACGAGAGCAGATCCCATATCCACCCCAGAAAAACCAAACGGCCCTTCGGGGCCGTTTCGGGTCGCAACGTTGGCCGAAGCCTCAGTCCGCCAGCGTCAGCACCACCGGTGTGTGGTCGGACGGGCGTTCCCACTTGCGCGGGGCCTTGTCGATGACGCACTCGGTGGCGCGCGCCTTGAGCGCGTCGCTGATCAGGATGTGGTCGATGCGCAGGCCGAGGTTGCGGCGGAACATCATGGCGCGGTAGTCCCACCAGCTGTACTGCTTCTCGTCCTGGTTGAACAGGCGGAACGAGTCGCTCAGGCCGAGGCCGATGAGGCGGCGGAAGGCGTCGCGCTCGGGCACCGAGCACAGCACCTTGTCCTTCCACGCGTCCGGGTCGTACACGTCGCGGTCGTCCGGCGCGATGTTGTAGTCGCCCAGCAGTGCGAGGGACGGGTGGCGCGTCAGTTCGTCGGCCACGTAGCGCTCCAGCTCGGCGAGCCAGGCCAGCTTGTACGGGTACTTGGGCGAATCGACCGCCTCGCCGTTGACGAAATAGGCGCAGATCACGCGCACGCCGCCGACGGTGGCGGCGATGACGCGGCGCTGCTCGTCGTCGTAGCCGGGAATGCCCGGCACCACGTCGTCCAGGCTGTGGCCGTCGCGCACCAGGATGGCGACGCCGTTGTAGGTCTTCTGGCCCAGCCAGGCGGCGCGGTAGCCGGCGGCCTCGATCTCGGCCAGCGGGAAGGCGTCCTGGTCCATCTTCAGTTCCTGCAGGCACAGCACGTCGACCGGGGTCTCGGCCAGCCACTGCAGCACCTGCGGCAGGCGCACTTTGAGCGAGTTGACGTTCCAGGTGGCTAAACGCATCGGCAAGGTGTTCTCCAGTCAGTGCTTGTGAAAAAAGCAGATTTATTCACAAGCTCTCAGTCATTGGGAGGCCAAAGGTAACCGCTGGCGCGGGCTTCGGCCAACCTTTTTTAGCCCTTGCAGCTCTGGAACAGGTCCAACTTGGCGTCGTAGACCTGGGTCTGTACCCCCAGCACTCCCAGCACCGAGTGGAACAGGTTGTCCTGCGACCAGGCCTGGTCCTTCTTCGCCGCCAGACAGCGGGCGTTGACGCCCAATTCCTTCTGGAAGCCGTCGGAGAACCACATCACCGCCGGGATGTGCTTCTGCGCCTCCGGGGCGAACAGGTAGGGCATGCCGTGCAGGTAGACGTTGTTCTCGCCCAGCGATTCGCCGTGGTCGGAGAGGTAGATCATGCCGCTGTTGACCCCAGCGTCGGCGCGCAGCAGGTCGATCAGGCCGGACAGCACGTGGTCGGTGTAGCGGATGGTGTTGTCGAAGCCGTTGACGATGTCCTGCTGGCTGCACTGGCTCAGCTCGCTGGTGCGGCACACCGGGGTGAACTGCTCGAAGCTCTTGGGGTAGCGCTTGTAGTAAGCCGGGCCGTGGCTGCCCTTCTGGTGCAGCACGATCACGCTGTCGTGCTGCAGGTTCTGCAGGCGCTCCTTGAGACCGTCAAGCAGGATGTCGTCGTAGCATTCGCCGTCGTCGCACAAGCCCGGCGTCTTGAGGTTCGCCAGGTCTTCGTAGGCGACGCGGTTGCACACGCCCTTGCAGCCGGAATTGTTGTCGCGCCACAGGATGTCGAAGCCGGCGTGCTTGAGCACGTCGAGCAGGTTTTCACGCTTCGAGGCGGCGTCACCGGCATACTGCTCGCGTCCCATGCCGGAGAACATGCACGGCACCGACACCGCGGTTTCGGTGCCGCAGGAGCGCACGTTGGTGAAATTCAGCAGCCCGGCCTGCTTGGCAAGCTGCGGGTTGGTATCGCGCGAGTAGCCGTTGAGCGCGAAGTGGTCGGCGCGCGCGGTCTCGCCCACCACCACCACCAGCACCGTCTTGCGCTGATGCGCGGCCCAGGACGACGCCTTCTTGGCGTCGGTGCCGAGCGGCGTCACCACCACCGGGCTGCTGTCGGCGACGTGGCGCAGGTAGCTGTTGGTGGCCTGGATATAGTTGCTCGGCGTGACGATCAGGCGCAGCTGGCGGTTGTTGCGGAACAGCGAGGCGAAATCCTGGTAGGCGAAGAACACCACCCCCAGCAGCACCGCCACGCTCACCAGCAGCGTCACCAGCCGCACCCCCAGCTCGCGCAGCGGCGGGCGGTAGGCGATCGGGGTCTTCCACAGCCACAGCGCCGGCAGCACGCCCAGCCCGAGCGCGAACAGGCCCATCTTGACGGTGAGCAGGTCGCGCGTTTCGGCCGGATCGGTCTGGAACACGTTCTGGATCATGTGCATGTCGACCATGATGCCGTACTGGTTCATGAAGTACGTGACGAAGGCCGTGCACACCAGCAGCAGCGTCATCACCGGCTTGAACACGTAGGGCCAGGCCAGGAGCGCCAGCACCAGGTTGAAGAACGCCAGCAGCAACACGAAGGCTTCCGCCAGCAGCACCGGGCCGTGCCCGCCCAGGCCGGCGGTGATGCGGCCCATCTCGCGCCAGAACGGCACGTTGTAGAACACGATCAGCGCCAGCGAAAGCAACAGCGTCATGCGCTCGGGGCGCAGGGGTCGAAACAGGGACATGCGATCTTTATTCAGCAAGTAGAGGAATCGTAGGGTGCCCGGGGCACCCGGAAAGCCGCCATACTAACGCACCACGGCCGTCTTGGTACAAATACCCCCTATTTATCAGGGGGATGGCGTGTACGATCGCCACAAAAAAGCCCCCGCCACGACGGGGGCCAACAGACACGCCAACCCTGTCCGCAGACAGGGCCAGGGTCTGGTCGCTTGCTGCTCCGGTTGCCCTGAGAGCCTAGCTTAGAGTCGGCCGCGGCGCGGCGGTTCCGGCCGGGCGCACGGAACCTGCGGCGGGAGCCGTGCCGCGACGAGGACAGCCGCTGCCGCGCGGCGGGCGAAATGAACGAGGGCGCACGCGCCCTCGCCTGATGATGCCGTCAGCGGGCGTCGGCGCGCGGTCAGACCGGCGCGATCTCGACCATGCCGGAATGGCGCAGCAGCGCGTCGATCTGCGGGTCGCGGCCGCGGAAGGCGCGGAACGACTCCAGCGCCGGACGCGAACCGCCCACGGCGAGGATTTCGTTCCAGAAGCGGCGCCCGGTGTCCGGGTTGGCGCCGCCCGCCTCCTCGAACGCGGCGTAGGCGTCGGCCGACAGCACCTCCGCCCACTTGTAGCTGTAGTAGCCCGCCGCGTAGCCGCCGGCGAAGATGTGGCCGAAGCTGTTGGGGAAGCGGTTGTATTCCGGCGGGAAGTTCACCGCCACCTCCTCGCGCACCTTGGCGAGCAGTTCCAGCCAGTTGCCGTGCTCGGCGTCGAAGGCGGTGTAGAGCAGCATGTCGAACAGCGCGAACTCGAGCTGGCGCACGGTCTGCATGCCGCTCTGGAAGTTCTTGGCGGCGAGCATCTTGTCGAACAGCTCGCGCGGCAGCGGCGCACCGGTCTCGACGTGGGCGGTCATGCCCTGCAGCACGTCCCATTCCCAGCAGAAGTTCTCCATGAACTGCGAGGGCAGCTCGACCGCGTCCCACTCCACGCCGTTGATGCCGGCCACGCCCAGCTCGTCCACCTGGGTCAGCATGTGATGCAGGCCATGGCCGAACTCGTGGAACAGCGTGGTGACCTCGTCGTGGGTGAACAGCGCCGGCTTGTCGCCGACCGGGCGGCTGAAGTTGCAGGTGAGGTAGGCCACCGGGGTCTGCAGCGCGCCGTGGCGCACGCGGCGGCCGCGCGCGTCGTCCATCCAGGCGCCGGAACGCTTGCCCTCGCGCGCGTAGAGGTCGAAGTAGAAGCCGCCGATCACGGCACCGTCCTTGACGATGTCGAAGAAGCGCACGTCCTTGTGCCAGGTCGGCGCCTGGCTTTCCTGCACCGTCACCCCGTACAGCGTGTTCACCACGCCGAACAGCCCGGCCAGCACCTTGGGCTCGGGGAAATACTGCTTCACTTCCTGATCGGAGAAGGCGTAACGCGCCACGCGCAGCTTCTCGGCGACGTAGGCGAGGTCCCAGGCCTCCAGCGTCTCCATCCCCAATTGCTCGCGCGCGAAGGCCTCCAGCTCGGCGCGGTCGCGCAGCGCGAACGGCTTGGCGCGCTGCGCCAGGTCGCGCAGGAACGCCACCACCTGCTCCGGGGTCTCGGCCATCTTGGTGGCCAGCGACAGCTCGCCGAAGCTGGCGAAGCCCAGGAGCTGCGCCTCTTCGCGCGCCAGCTGCAGCTTCTCGCGGATCACCGGGGTGTTGTCGAGCTCGGCCGGGCCGAACTCGGAGGCGCGCATCACGTAGGCGTCGTAGAGCTGGCGGCGCAGCTCGCGGTTGTCGGCGTACTGCATCACCGGCAGATAGCAGGGGAACTGCAGGTTGAGCTTGTAGCCTTCTTCGCCCTCGGCCTTGGCCATCTCGGCCAGCATCGCGATCACATCTTCCGGCAGGCCGGAGAGCTCGGCCTTGTCCTCCACCTGCAGGCTGAAGGCGTCGGTGGCGTCGAGCACGTGCTGCTCGAACTGCGCCGACAGCTCGGCGAGGCGGGTCTGGATCGCGGCGAAGCGGGTCTTCTCGGCCTCCGGCAGTTCGGCGCCGGAGAGGCGGAAGTCGCGCAGGTCGTTGGCGATGATCTTCTTCTTGGCGGCGTTGTAGCCGGCGTACTCCGGCTGCTCGGCCAGGGCCTTGAAGCGCGCGAACAGCGCCAGGTTCTGCCCCAGTTCGGTCCAGAACGCCGACACCGCCGGGATGTTGGCGTTGTAGGCTTCGCGCAGTTCCGGCGTGTTGACCACGGCGTTGAGGTGGCCCACCACGCCCCAGGTGCGCGACAGTTTCTCGGTGGCGTCGGTCAGCGGTTCGACGAAGTTGTCCCAGCTCGGCGCGGCGCTCTGAGCCGTGAGCCGTGCCACGGTGGCGCGCGCGTCGGCCAGCAGTTGTTCGACGGCCGGGGTGATGTGGGCGGGGGTGATCTCGGCAAAGCGCGGCAGACCGGAGAGATCGAGCAGCGGATTCTGGCTCATGGGCGTGGCATCCTTGGACGGTTCGGCTGATGGACTCCTCGACAGCGCCTCCCCCGTGCCGGCCGGCGACACCTTTCACGGAGCGTTTCGCCTGTCCCATCAAGGACATGCCATGCCGAAACGGTCCATGCGCGCCGGATCGTGCACGGAAGCTGAGGTTTTGCGAGGAGCCCCTGTATCATAATGATGGTTTTTAGATGAGGACGTTCCGATGAATCGCAATATCCGCCGCTACGACGGCCACACCCCGCAGGTTCCCGATTCCTGTTTCGTCGACCCCTCCGCCGTGGTGATCGGCGAGGTGACGCTGGGCGAACGCGCCTCGGTCTGGCCGTGCGCGGTGATCCGCGGCGACGTCAACAGCATCCATATCGGCGAGGGCAGCAACGTGCAGGACTTCGCCATGCTGCACGTCAGCCACAAGCGCGACGAGGACCCGCTGGGCGCGCCGCTGGTGATCGGCGACAACGTCACCATCGGCCACCACGTCACGCTGCACGGCTGCACCATCGGCGACGAGGTGCTGGTGGGCATCGGCAGCACCGTGCTGGACCGCGCGGTGATCCAGCACCAGGTGATGATCGGCGCCGGCAGCCTGGTGCCGCCGGGCAAGGTGCTGGAGTCGGGTCATCTCTACCTGGGCAACCCGGTGAAGCAGGTGCGCCGCCTCAGCGACAAGGAAATCGCCTTCCTGAAGTACTCGGCCGAGCACTATCAGCGCCTGGCGGTGAAACACCAGCAGGCGCTGGACGAGGCCGATGGCGAAGCCGGCTAACGCGGGCTGTAGCTGATGCCGTTCGGCCCCTCCCCGACGGGATGGGTGGCCACAACCTTCCGGCTGGCGGTGTCGATCACCGAGAAGGTGCCGTCCTCGAGATGGCTGACGAAGGCGTAGCCGCCGTCCTGGCTCATGGCCACGCCGTGCGCCCCGCGCCCGACCTGGATGGTGGCGAGGAGCCGGCGCGTGGCCGGGTCGATCACCGACACCCGGTTGTCCGGGGACTGCGCCGTGCCCTGGTTGGCGACGTAGAGCTGGCGCCCGTCAGGCGTGGCGAACAGCTGCACCGGCAGGCGGCCGACCGCGACCTTGCCGAGCAGCCGGCGCTGCGCCCGGTCGATCACGCCCACCTTGTTTTCGGCGCTAAGCGAGACGTAGACCTGCTTCCCATCCGGGGCAAAGCCGACCTGCACCGGGGCGCGTCCCACCGCGATGCGCGCCGCCTCTTCCTGCTTGGCGACGTCGATCACCGATACGCTGTCGTCCTTCATGTTGGCAACGTACAGCTCCTTGCCGTCCGGGCTCAGGCGCAGGCCGTGCGGGTAGCGCCCGGTCGGGATCGCGCCGACCCGGGCGCGGCTGGCGAGGTCGAACACCAGCACGGCGTTGGCGCCGGAATCGCTGACGAAGGCGAGCCGGCCCGCCGCGTCGCTCACCACGTGCGCCGGGTGGCTGCCGGCCGGCAGCACGAAGGCCGGCCGCTCCAGATCGGCAATATCGAACACCAGCAGCTGGCCGGCGTCGCCCGCCGCGGCGTGATGGCCGGCGTGGGCGCTCATGCCCACCGCCAGCAGCCATTGCCCGTCGGGCGTGACCTGCACGTTGTGCGGCGCGATGTCGAGCGCAACGGTGCGGGTGGCGCCGTCGGCCAGGTGCACCGCGCTGATCGAGCTACCGCGTTCGTTGGCGGTGAACACGGTGCCGCTCGGTGCGGCCTGGCTGATGGCGCAGGCCAGCAGCAGCGCGCCGGCCTGCAGGGTGAATCGGGGGAAAAGCATGCTTGAGGCTCCGGCAAGACGGTAAAGGAACAGGGGACAGGCAGGGGCCTGCCACGGCAGACCCCTGCCTGGCTGCCGCAGCAGCGGCGACTTCGGACGGATTACGGCCGCGGCGGCATGCGCACGTTCTCGCGGTCCATCATCATCTGCATCATCATCTGCATCATGTCCATGCGCTTCATCATCATGGTGTTGCCGGTCTGATCGCCCATCATGCCCATGCCGCCGCGCGGCCCCATCATGCCGCCCATGTCCTTCATCATGCCCATGCCCTCCTGCATCAGCTTGGCCTGCTCATCCATCAGCTTCTGGCGTTCCTCGGGCGTCTTGGCGGCCAGCATCCGCTCGTGCATGTCCTGCATCCGCTTCATGTGCTCGTCCATCAGGCGGAACGACGGCCCCTGGGCCGCCGGGGGCTTGGGGGCGTCGGGCGCTTTGGCCGCCAGCAAGATACGCTGGCTCGCCGCCGGCGCGGCGTCGGCCGGATGATGGGTTTCGTTGGCCCAGGCGGTGCCGGCCACGAGCGGCAGGAGGGTCGAGGCGGCAACGACAATGATCTTCTTCATGGTGTGACTCCTGAGTGATGTCGGGGAAACAGCAGGGCTTGCGCACCGTGACCGACCCGGACGGATCGGACGGCCGTGCGCCTCCCGGCCCTGGGGCGGGAAGGACGGTGAAACGGCAGGCTAGTTATTGAAGCGGTGGAAACGAATGGTGGGCGGTGGATCGCCGACGATGGCGACCTGGGCATCGGCAAGGCGCCGGGCGGGCATCGCCAGCGGCAGGCTGGCGAGGCGCACCACGCTACACAGCACCAGGATCAGCATGCCGAGCTGGAAGAGATCGGAGGCCGGCGGCTTCAGCACACCGCCGAGGCTGTCCTCGCAGTGCTTGGCACAGGCCACGCGCGCGCCGGTGTCCGGGGCGGCGGGAGCGGCAAGCGGGGCATGGTGCGGATGCGCCGTCGCCAGCTGCGGCGTCGCCGCGCTGGCCGATGCCGCCGGCTGCGGGGCGAAACACTCGCCCAGCATGCCCGCCGAGAGCGAAAACAGCCATAGCGCGGCCAGCAGGCCGCACAGCAGGAGCAGGTGTTTTCGCAGGAAGGGCATGTCGTCGCCTTGGCGGAGGACTGTTTTCAGCCTAGCAGGCGTGGCGCCGATAATCATTGCGGCAGATCAAGGGGGACCTCGGGGGCCGTCATCGTCGTGTCATGCGGGCACGCTAGACTTAGTCGTCTATCATTGTGGCGTTCCCCCCATGACCCTCGTGAAACGCTTGTGGCTGACGGTGCTGTTCAGCGTCGCCAGCCTGATCCTGGTGCTGGCACTGGCCGGCTACCAGCTCACCTCCCTGACCCGCCAGTTCGAGCACTACCGCGAACGCCAGGCGCTTTCGGCCAACCTCAACGAACTGAAGGCCGCAGTGCTGTCGCTGGCGCGCGCCGACCCGCTGCTGCCGGACACCCCGCAGCGCCTGGCCGGCATCGAGGCCAGCGTGTCCCGGCTGCGCCAGCGCATCGTCCCCGCCCTGCCCGCCGCCCAGCGCCAGGCCGTCGGCGCGGCACTGGACAAGCACTGGGGCGAATTCGCCAAGAACCTGAAGAACGCCATCACCATCGCCGAGACCGCGCCGCAGGACGCGCTGTCGATTCCCGAGCAGGCCTACCAGTTGCACATCGTGCCGCTGGTCGAGCTGATCGACGCCCGCTTGCAAGGCGAGCAGCAGGCGCTCGGCGGGGAAGAGACGCGCATGCAGAATGCGCTGGGCGAACTGGCGATCATGGTGCTGGGGCCGATGGCGCTGGCGAGTGCCCTGGTGGTGCTGATCCAGCTGGCACTGGCACGCCACCTCAAGCGCCAGCTCGGCGCCATGGCGCAGGCGGCCGACCGCCTCGGCGAAGGCGACCTCGGGGTGCGCCTGCCGGCGCACGGCAAGGACGAGCTGGCGCAGGCATCGGCCCGCATCAACCGTTTTCTCGACCAGCTGGGCAAACTGATCCGGGCGGTGCACGACAATGCCCAGAGCGGCGAGCGGCACAGCCGCCAGGTGCGGCTGCTGACCGCGCAGGTGGAAGAGGAAACCCGGCTGCAGGCCGCCAAGAGCGAGGACAGCCGGCTCGCGGTGGGGCTGATCGCCGAGGCTTCGGCCAACATCGCGCGCCACGTCAGCCACGCCGGCCTCGGCACCCAGGACGCCGCCAGCCGCACCGAGGACGCGCGCCGCGTCGGCGCCGCCAGCGCCGAGGCCATGACCCTGCTGGCCGAGCGCATCCAGCACGCACTGGCCGACATGCAGGCGCTGCGCCAGTCGATCGGCGACATCTCCCAGATCAGCACGCTGATCCGCGACATCGCCGAGCAGACCAACCTGCTGGCGCTCAACGCCGCCATCGAAGCGGCGCGCGCCGGCGAGGCCGGACGCGGCTTCGCCGTGGTGGCGGATGAAGTGCGCAAGCTGTCGGAACGCACCTCGGACGCCACCACGCGCATCTTCACCACGCTGCAGCAGGTCGAGAAGGCCACCCACACCCTGCAGCAGACCATGGACGAGGCGCGCGGCGCCAGCGCCGAGAACACCGCGGCGCAGCAGACGCTGGGCAGCGCCCTGCTCGCCGTCGACCAGGCGCTCGCCGAGGTCAACCAGCTGATGAACGACATCGGCCAGGCCACCGAGGAACAGGGCCAGACCAGCCAGCAGATCCGCCAATCGGGCCAGGAAGTGGCCGAGCTCGCCGCCGGCATCAACCGCCAGATGCAGGAAATCACTCCGGCCATGGAGCAACTCTCCGGCGCCGCACGGGAACTCAACCAGAACCTGGCCTGGTTCCGCCTGGACGGACGGGCGGACACGCCCCAGCCGGACGCCGCCCTGGCGACGGCGCAACCGGCCTACCTGGCCGGCTGAAACGACGGCGGCAACGAAAAAACGGGGCGAATCATCGCCCCGTTTTGCATGGTGCCTCGAGCCGGCTTACAGCGCGGCCAGCGCCGCGTCGTAGTTGGGCTCGCTGCCGATCTCGGCCACCAGTTCGCTGTGCAGCACAGAGTTGTTCTCGTCCAGCACCACCACCGCGCGCGCGGTCAGGCCGGCGAGCGGGCCGCTGGCCAGCTTCACGCCCAGCGCCTCGGCGAATTCCGGGTGGCGGAAGGTGGACAGGGTGGTGACGTTGTCGATGCCTTCGGCGCCGCAGAAGCGCTTCTGCGCGAACGGCAGGTCGGCCGAGATGCACAGCACCACGGTGTTGTCGCGGCCGGCGGCCTTCTCGTTGAACTTGCGCACCGACATGGCGCAGGTCGGGGTGTCGATGCTCGGGAAGATGTTGAGGATTTTCTTCTTGCCGGCAAAGGAAGCCAGGCTGACTTCGGACAGGTCGGCCGCGGTCAGGGTGAAGTCGGCGGCGCTGGCGCCTTGGGCCGGGAGTTGGCCGGCGACGTCGACCGGGTTGCCGCGCAGGGTTACGGTTGCCATGGTGTGCATCCTCGAGAGTGGGTGGACGAATCCCGTAAGTGTGGGGGAACACGCCAGGATTTCAACCCCGCCGGCAACAGGGTCGGCACTGCGGCCCGACGTAAATAGCCTATTTTCCGGATGGAAAATCCCTGCTCAAGCTGGCATACTCCCGCCCCTTTCACTGGGTATGGGGATGATTTCGATCATTTTCATGACACCCGGCTGTACATATCGTTACAGAACTCAGGACGGCGCCGCTCTACAGTGCCGGACTTTCATCCAAGGCAGACCTACAAGAAACCGGCCACGATCCGGGCGCATGACGGAGCCGTACCACGGCCCCTTCCCAACACACAGACAGGAGAGTCTTCCCTTGAATCACCAGCATTCCCGCCATATCGGCCCGATCGCCCTGATGCTGACCGGCCTCGGCTCCATCATCGGCTCCGGCTGGCTGTTCGGTGCCGCGCACGCGGCGCAGATCGCCGGGCCGGCCGCCATCGTGGCCTGGCTCGTCGGCATGGTCATCATTCTGTCGATCGCCCTGAGCTACGCCGAACTGGGGGCGATGTTCCCGGAATCCGGCGGCATGGTGCGCTACGCGCGCTATTCGCACGGCTCGCTGCTCGGCTTCATCGCCGCCTGGGCCAACTGGATCGCCATCGTCGCGGTGATCCCGATCGAGGCCGAGGCCTCGGTGCAGTACATGAGCTCGTGGCCGTGGCCGTGGGCGCAGGCGCTGTACCAGCACGGCGAGCTGAATCCGACCGGCCTCGGCATCGCCGCGGTGCTGGTGGTGGTGTACTTCCTGCTCAACTACTGGGGGGTGAAGCTGTTCGCCAAGGCCAACAGCGCCATCACCGTGTTCAAGCTGGTGGTGCCGGCGCTCACCGCGCTGGCGCTGATCGACAGCGGCTTTCACAGCGGCAACCTGGGCAGCGCCACGCCGGGCGGCTTCGCCCCGTTCGGCTGGGCCAGCGTGATGACGGCGGTGGCCACCAGCGGCATCGTGTTCAGCTTCAACGGCTTCCAGAGCCCGATCAACCTGGCCGGCGAGGCGCGCAACCCGGGCAAGAGCATTCCCTTCGGCGTGATCGGCTCGATCCTGCTGGCGGCGGTGATCTACGTGCTCTTGCAGGTCGCCTTCCTCGGCGCGCTGACCCCGGCCGACCTGGCGCACGGCTGGCAGGGCATCGACTTCAGCTCGCCGTTCGCGCAGCTGGCACTGGCGTTCGGCCTGAACTGGCTGGTGATGACGCTCTACTTCGACGCCTTCGTCAGCCCGAGCGGCACCGGCGCCACCTACATGGCCACCACCTCGCGCATGATCTACGGCATGCAGAAGAACGGCACCATGCCGGCGCTGTTCGGCCACATCCACCCGCTCTACCGCATCCCGCGCGCGGCGATGTGGTTCAACCTGGCGGTGTCGTTCATGTTCCTGTTCTTCTTCCGCGGCTGGGGCACGCTGGCGGCGGTGATCTCGGTGGCCACGGTGATCTCCTACCTGACCGGCCCGATCAGCGCGGCCTCGCTGCGCCGCGCCGCGCCGGACCTGCCGCGCCCGCTGCGCCTGGCCGGCCTGAACCTGATCGCGCCGTTCGCCTTCGTCTGCGCCTCGCTGGTACTGTACTGGGCGCGCTGGCCGCTGACCGGCCAGATCATCTTCCTGATCGTGGCGGCGCTGCCGGTGTACTTCTGGTACCAGGCCAAGGCCGGCTGGCCGGACTTCGGCCGCGAGGTGAAGGGCGCGCTGTGGATGGTGCTGTACCTGCCGGCGCTGGCGCTGCTGTCCTACGTCGGCAGCACCGACTTCGGCGGCATCGGCCTGCTGCCGTACGGCGTGGACATGGCGGTGGTGGCGCTGATGGCGCTGGGCTTCTACGCCTGGGGCGTCAACAGCGGCTGGCGCACCCGCTACCTGGAGCAGGAGCATGACGCCGCCGCGGTGGCGGCGATGCACGAAGCGTCGCAGGAGAGCAAACGCGCCGGCCGCCTGGCCGGGCAGAACGCCTGATCTCCTCCGTTTGACAAGCATGTCATAGCAAAACGGCCAGCTTCGCTGGCCGTTTTGCCGTCCGGGCTACTGGTCGTCGGGCAGTTCCAGCCCGAGTTCGGCCAGCACCTCGCGCGCCGCGCGCACCGCCTCCAGCATGGCCGGAGCGCCGGCGTAGACGGCGGAGTGCAGCAGCACCTCGCGCAGTTCCACCAGGCTGGCGCCGTTGTTGAGGGCGCCGCGCACGTGGCCTTTCAGCTCGTGGCTGCGTCCCAGCGCGGCCAGCATAGCGCAGGTGACCAGACTGCGCGTCTTGAGGTCGATGCCCTCGCGCTGCCAGGTGCTGCCCCAGGCGTGTTCGTTGATCCAGTCCTGCACCGGGCGCGAAAAGCCATCAAGGTTGTCCATCGCCCGCTCGACGAAGGCTTCGCCCATCACCCGGGTACGCATCGCCCGGCCATTGTCGCGGTCTTGTTCGCTCATCGCGAAGTTCTCCTCCTATATAGTGGTGCTCAGCTCTTGGCAAAACGGGTGGACAGCAGCACGCCGGCCAGGATCGCCGCGATGCCCGCCACGTGGTAGACGCGGATCGTCTCGCCGAGAAACAGCAGCGACAGCAGCGCGCCGAACGCCGGCATCAGGTGGATGAAGGTGCCGGCCCGTGCCGCGCCGACCTGGGCCACGCCGTAATTGTAGCAGTAGTACGCCGCCACCGAGGGCAAGGTGCCGACGTAGAGGAAGGTGGCCAGGGTGGCGGCGTTGAGCGGGGTGGTGCGCCCGCTCGCCAGCTCGGCGGCGAACAGCGGCGCGATGCCGGTGAGCCCGACCGCCACCAGCACGGTGAGGATGCCGATGCGGTCGAGCCCCGCCGGCAGGCCGCGCAGCAGCAGGGTGTAGAGCGCCCAGACGACCATCGCGCAGAACACGATGGCGTCGCCATGGTTGATGTCGAGCTCCAAGAGCCGAGCCGGCTCGCCGTGCGCGACGATCGCCAGCACGCCGAGAAACGACACCGCGATGGCGCCCGCCTGGCGCAGGGTGAGCCGGAGACCGAAGCCCAGCGCGCCGAAGATCACGATCAGGATGGGGATGAAGGAATTCATCAGCACCGCGTTGGTGGCGGTGGTGCTCTGCAAACCGAGGTAGACCAGCGAGTTGAAGCCGCATACGCCGAGCAGACCGAGCAGCAGGATGCGGCGCCAGTGCGGCAGCCACAGAGCACGCTGGTTCCAGGCCGGACGCAGGCCGAACGGCAGCAGCAGCAACAAGGCGATGCTCCAGCGCACGAAGGACAGGGTCATGGGTGCGACGCTGGCGTGCATGGCGCGTGCCAGCACGAAATTGCCGGCCCAGAACAGTGGAGCCAGCGTCAGCGACAGGTAGGCGAACGAGGGGGAAGAGCGGGTGGTCATCGCATGACCATGCCATGCCCTCCCTGCGGCTGGCAAGCCCCCGTCACCGTCGGCGCTCAGGCCTCTGAGCCGCGCTCGAGAAACAGTCCTTCCTGCTCGACCTTGTGCTGCCGCTCCCGGATCGCTTCGGCCAACTTCGCCAGGGGCGGCGGCAGTGCGCTGCCCTCCAGCCGTGACAGCCGCACCGCGTCCTGCTCGGTCAGGGGCTGTGCGCCGTTGGCCAGCGTCAGCGCCTCGGCCTCCATCTTCCATGGCTGCCAGGCGCAGCCGGCCTGCTCCGCCACGGCGCCGACCTGCAGCGCGATGGCGATGCCGGCCGGGTCGAGGTCGCACCCCACCTGCAGCGGCAGGCGCAGCAACGCCAGCAGGTGGCCCACCGCCGCGCGCCAGCGCCGGTGCGGGTAGCCCGGCACCCACACGGTGAGGAAGGGCTGCGCCGCGCGCGTCAGCCCCTCGAACACGCTCAGGTTCTGCACCACGCGCACCCCGCGCACGCTGCCCTGCAGCGCCGTCACCGCCAGCAGCGCCTCCGGCGCCAGCGCCACGCCCTGGCCCAGCAGGTTGGCCGAAGCCAGCGGCTCGGCGCCGGCCACCAGCGTCAGCGGCCCGGACAGGAACAGGTGCGGGGTGTGAGCAGAGATGCCGCAGGCTTCCAGCTCGATGCCGTGGCCGGCGAGCCAGTCGCGGTCGCCGGCGTTGAACGCCTTGCTGCGGCCGAAGGCGTGCTGCGAGAACTGACGCTCGCTGCCCCACTGACCGGCGCTGAGCCAGGCGTCCAGCGCCTGCGCCAGCTTGAGGCGGCGCTCCAGCGTCGAGGTCGGCAGGCGGCTGCCGAGGCTGTCGGCAAGTCCCGCCAGCTCGGCGTTGCGCGGCTGCCAGCCGCGCCACAGCGCCACCGTTTCGGCCTGCTCGCGCGGATCGACCAGCCCGGCCAGGCTGCGCAGCCCGTACATGTCGCGCCAGCTCACCCAGAACGGTTGCAGCGGCGACTGGCGCAGGCCGGCTTCGGCGTGCAGCTCGATCTCGCACCAGCCCGCCTCCAGCAGACGGCGCAGCAGGTCTTCGGCCAACCCCGGGTTGGCCGTGGCGGCCATCAGCGTGCTCCAGCGCACCCGGCTCGCGCGCGAGCCGAGCCAGGTGCCGATCAGCAGCGCCTCCTCGGCGCCGAGCAGCACCGGGCGCGGCTCGCCGCGCGGCGTCAACAGCAGGTTATGGCCGCGCACGCCGAGCGGGGTGCGGGCGACGTGGTCGGGGTCGATCAGGGCGAGCCAGCGGGACATGGGCGATTCCGGAAACGGAGGGGTGGAAAGGAATAGACCGGGCGGGCGGCGACGGTTTCCGCCACCCGGCAAAAAAATCGGCCGCCCCGGGCGTGGCCAGCACGCCGGGGCGCGAGCTCAGAACCTGTCACGGCGCCGGTTCCGCGCCCTCCACCCGCCGCCGCGCCTGCAGGATCGGCGGCGCCCAGGTTTCGCCCGGGCGTTTCTTGCGCGTCGCCAGGGTCAGCTCGGACGGCGCGAAGATGTTGACGTTGTGGGTGTTGGGCGTGGTGATCAGGTACTGCGCCTCGGTGGCCTTGAGGAAGCCGGCGACGCGGTCGATGTTGAAGATGTCGAGGTGCGCGAACGGCTCGTCGATGAACACGAAGCCGGACGGGTTGGCCTCGTCCATCATCAGCGCGATGAGCAGGATCAGCGACTTCATCACCTGCTGGCCGCCGGACGCCTCGCCGTCGTTCATGCCCATCATGCCCTTCTGGTCGAAGTTGAACTTCAGCACCAGGCCGGCCTGCGCCAGCACCGCGTCGTCGTTGGCGAGCTGCGGCAGCTCGACCTCGACGCCGATGCCGGCCAGTTCGCCGAGCCGCCGCACGTTCTGGCCGTAGGCGCGCACCGTGGCGCGCAGCTTGCCGATGTAGGCGGCGCGGGCGTCGTCGGTGAGCTCGCGCGAGCGGTCGACCTCGGCCTGGCGCCGGCGGCGTTCGCGGTCGATCTGCGCCAGGTCGTCGACCAGCTTGTCCTTGAGCTGCAGCACGGCGTCGTCGGTTTCCCACTCGCCGTTGCCCAGCCGTTCTTCCAGATAATTGAGCTGGTGGCGCGCGTCGGCGGCGCCGTCGAACTCGTCTTCCAGCGCGGCGATGTGCTCCGGCGCCAGCGCGCCCTCGGGCAGCCGCGCCGCGCCCTCGCGCAGCTCGGCCAGCAGCCGGCGCAGCTGGCGCCGCGCGCCGTCCACCTCCTGACGCTGCTGGCGGTAGGCGGCGAGGCTGTCCTGCTCGCGCTGGCACACGCGGTCGTGCGCCAGGCGGGCGTCGCCGTAGCGCGTGTCGGCGGCGGCCTTCTCGGCGGCGGCCTCGGCCAGCACGGCGCCGAGCCGGGCGATTTCCGCCTCCAGCGAGGTCTTGCGCGCCTCCAGCGCGGCGAACTCCTCGGCGCGGCCGTCGAGCTGGCGGATCGCGTCCATGCCGGACAGGTAGTCGGCCAGGCCGGCCGCCTCGCGCGTCGCCGCCACCAGTTGCTCCTCGTCGGCGAGGATCTGCACGTTGAGACGCTTCAGCTCCTCGCGCAACGCTGCCAGGCGCGACTGGCGCGCCGCCTCGCCGAAGGCGTAGTCATGCGGCGCCACGCCGATATGGCGCGCGCCGCGCCGCTCGCGGAAATAGCCGTCGCGGGTGATCCAGTCGCCGTCCACGGTGGCGCCGGCGCTGGCGTCCTCGACGCGCGTCACGCTGTTCATCTGGCGGTAGAGCCAGTCCGGCGCCTTGGCAGAGAAGCGCACCACCTCGAGCAGGCTGCCCGGCTTGGCCGCTGGCGGGCTGGCGCGCTCCGGCACGATGAAGTGGCGATAGCGCTGGCGCTCGCCCAGCTGCCAGGCGGCGCGGCGGTCGGCGGGGTCGTCCAGCAGCACCACGTGACGATACGGCCGCAGCAGCGCCTCGACCGCGCCCTGCCAGCGCGCGTCGGTGACCTCGACCAGCTCCGCCAGCATGGCGTGGCCGATGCCGGCCTCGTCGAGCGCGGCGCGGAAGTGGCGCACCTCGTCCGGAGCACGGCCGCGTCCCAGCTCGAGCGCCTCGAGCTGCTGCGACTTGTCCTCGCGCTGCTGCTTGAGCGCGCGCAGGCCGTCCTTCAGTGTGTCGGCACGGTCGCGCAGGCCGGCTAGCTGCGCCGCCAGCGCCGCCGCGTCGGCACCATATTCCTTGCCGGCCAGCGCCTGCAGGCGGTCGCGCTCCTTGAGCTGGCCGGCCACGCCGGCATGCTCGGACTTGGCCGTCATGAAGGCGTCCTGCGCCGCCTGGCGGGCGCTTTCCGCGGCGCCGCGCGCGGCGTCGGCGGCGACCTCGGCGGCCTTGAGCCGCGCCACCAGCTCCAGCGTGTCGGCGTGCTCGCCGCGCGCCCGGTTCAGCGCGTGGTAGCCGCTGCGGTAGCCGCGCCACAGCCCGGCGACCGACGCCTTGCCGTCGAGGTAGCCCAGCACCGGCAGCGCCTCGTCGCGCAGACGGGCGATGCTGTGCTGCAGCTGGCGCCACTCCAGGTGGCGGTTGGCGCGCGTCTTCATGGTTTCGACGCGGCCTTCCAGCACCTCTTCCTGGCGCGTCAGCGCCTCCAGCTCCAGCTCGGTGGCGCGCTGTTCCTCGCGCGCGCGCTGGTAGTTGTCGAGCACGTCCTTGTCGCCGAAGACTTGAAAGACGAGGTCGAGCAGCTGGCGCGGGCTGTACTCGGTGAGCTTGTCGGTATCGCCCTGCTCCAGCGCCAGCACTTCGGCCACCGCCGGGGTCAGCCCGGCCGCTTCGAGGCGGCGGCGGTACTCCTGCACGCCGAGCCACTGCGCCTGCCCTTCGGCCAACTCCAGCGCCACGTCGCCGTCGAGGATGGCGTAGTGGCGCACCCAGTCGCCGCCCTGCTTCTTGATGCGGCACAGCAGCGTCACGGTGTCGCTGACGATGGGGAAGAACGGCGTCGGGTAGAGCCCGCCGGAGGGGCGGCGCGGGTTGTCGACCACCCCGCGCAGGTAGGCGAAGGCCTCGCGGTTGTTGCGCACGTAGCGCTTGTAGTCGCGCTTGCCGGAGCATTTGATCGCCAGCAGCGTGCGCATCGCGTCGAGCAAGGTGGTCTTGCCCGAGCCGTTGGGGCCGATGATGGTGACGATCTGGGCGTCGAGCGGCACCGTCAGCCGCTGCCAGAAGTCCCAGTGCACCATTTCCACCGCTTTCATCTGGAACATCAGCGCGTCTCCTCTTGCTCGAACAACGGGCCGTCACCGGCCGCGGCGGGGTCTTCGGCCAACGTGTCGGCCTCAAGGTTGGCCGAAGTAGCGGATTCCAGCGCCTTGTCGGCCAGCGCCGCGCGCCCCTCGCGCTGGCGCAGCACCTCGGCTAGCGCGCCGTCGATGATGCGCGGCGCGAGCTGGGCGTAGTCGATCATCAGGTCCAAGAGCGGCCCCTCGTCCAGCCACTTGTTGCGGCGCACCACGAAACCCAGGTTGACCAGGCGGCCGAGGTTGGCGTTGAAGCGGGTGCGGCCGCCCAGCGCCTTGCCGAAATCGGCGTAGAGCGCCTCCTCCGACACCCCGGTCGACACGGCCTCGCCGGTTTCCAGCGGCTTGTGCGTGCCGAACATGTCGTGCTGGCTCTCGCGTCCGGCCTCGACGCGGGCGATCTGGCGCTCGCGCTTGGGCAGCACGATCAGCGCCCACAGGATCACCAGCAGGGCCACGCCGTCGCGCGGCAGGCCCAGGTTGTTGTTGAGCCAGGCCTCGCCCGAGCCGAACACCGGCTCGGTCATCTCCGGCAGCAGCGCCACCGCGACGTGTTCGGCGTAGGGGTTCTCCACCAGGCGCAGGCCGACGTCGGCGAGACGGCGGTCCAGCTCGCTGCGGAAGTTCTCGTCGAGCAGGGCGCGGCGCGCCAGCGCATCGGCGCGCGGCAGCACGCGCTGCGCCAACAGGCGCGCGGTGAGGGTCTTGAGTTCCAGTTCCATGGCTCAGTTCGGGGTGTGGGGCCGCAGCCGCGCGTCGGACAGCGCGGCCACTTCCGGGTGATCGGGTTCGATGACGGCATCGCCGCCGGTCAGTTGCAAGGGCAGCTTGGCCAACGCGGCGACGATGCTGGCGTCGCCGCGGCTTTCCGGGTCGCCGAGCAGCGACAGCAGCGACAGGCGGTAGGCGGTCTCGTTGTAGCTGTCGGCCAGTACCGCGCGGGCGATCGGCAGCTCGGCCGCGCCGCTCTCGCCCAGCTCCAGCCCGAGCTGCAGCAGCTCGTCGTACATCGCCTCGGCGGCGAACAGGCGCTCCACCTCCGGCGCGTCGGCCAGCGGCGCAGCCTCGGCGCCCGGCAGCACCGCCACGCCGGCCTTGGCGCGCTCGCGCGCCAGCAGCTCGAATTCGGCCACGTCGGCCAGCTCCGGGGTGGCGAGGAAGGCCGGCTCGGGGCAGAGCGACAGGCAGCCCGACAACTGCGTCGCCAGCTGGCCGACCTGCTGACGGCGCAGCCAGTCGGCGATGTCGGTCGAGGTCAGCCCGGAGCTGCCCAGGTGCACGCGCTGCGCCGCCAGCTGCGCCAGGCGCCGCTCGAAGGTGCCGGCCAGCGCCAGCATGCGGCTTTGCGCCAGCGCGATCGCCTGCGCCTGGTTCAGCGTGGCCAGGTCCAGCGTGTCGTCGGCGGTGAGGCGGCGCACCACCTCGGTCGATTTGGCCACCCAGCGCCACACCGCGTCGAGGCGATGCTGCGCGGCGCGGATACGGAACTCCGACTGCGACTCCAGCGCCGCCTCGAACTCGGCGTACAGCTCGTTGAGCCGCGCCAGGAGGTGGCGTAGCGCCTCGTCCGACACCTGCCCCACCGCCTGCCCGGCGGCGACCTGGCTGGTCAGATAGCCCAGCTCCACGTCGTCGCCGGCGAAGTCGATCATGGTGGCCAGCGCCGCCAGCGCCACGCGCGCGCCCTCGGAGAGCTGGTAGCGGCCGCCGTCGGACTCCCACACCAGGAGCTCGCCCTCGCGCAGGCGCTTCAGAATGGTGTCGAGCTTGGTCGGATTGAGGTAGGCGAAGCGCTGGGCGATCTCGGCCGGGGTCCACAGCGGCGCATCGGCGCGGTTGCCCAGCTCGCGCAGCACCAGAAGACGCAGCAGCACTTCTTCGTCGCCGCCGCGAAACAGCGTGATGAAGACGGAAAGGTAGGGCCAGGCGGCGGTCAGGCGATTGACCGAGGACAGGCCGTCCGGATCGATGCCGGGCTGGAAGAAATCGGAAAGCGAGTGCACGGACAATCCGGTCATGACAAAAACCGGATTGTCCGAGCGGAGGGATTACTCGTCAACGCCCGCGGTGCGGGTGATCACGTTCTGGCGCGCCGCCTTGGCCGCGGCCTTGGCTTCGGCTTCGCGCTGTTCGGCCAACTCGGCGGCGGCGCGCTCGGCCTGCCGCACGCGCTCGATGTATTCCATCATGGCGTAGGTCACCGCCTGCGTGCCCTCGCCGGTCAGCGCCGACACGGTGAACACGCGCGGCGCCCCCATGTCGAACTCGAACTCGTCGTTGGGCTGCTGTTTCGGCCAACCGAAGGCCTCGAGGAAGGCGGCGATGCGCTCCTCGCGCTCGTCCTCCGGCAGCATGTCGACCTTGTTCAGCACCAGCCAGCGCGGCTTGTTGTACAGCTCCTCGTCGTACTTCTTCAGTTCCTCGACGATGGCATGCGCTTCGCGCACCGGGTCGACCTCGGGGTCGAACGGGGCGATATCCACCACGTGCAGCAACAGGCCGGTGCGGGAGAGGTGCTTGAGGAAGCGGTGGCCGAGGCCGGCGCCTTCCGCCGCGCCCTCGATCAGGCCGGGAATGTCGGCGATGACGAAGCTGCGCGTATCCTTCATGCGCACCACGCCCAGGTTGGGGTGCAGCGTGGTGAACGGATAGTCCGCCACCTTGGGCTTGGCGGCGGACACCGCGCGGATGAAGGTCGACTTGCCGGCGTTCGGCATGCCCAGCAGGCCGACGTCGGCCAGTACCTTCAGCTCGAGGCGCAGGCTGCGGCGCTCGCCCTCCTCGCCCGGCGTGCACTGGCGCGGGGCACGGTTGGTCGACGACTTGAAGTGGATGTTACCCAAGCCGCCCTTGCCGCCGCGCGCCAGCATCACGCGCTCGCCGTGACGCGCCAGGTCGGCCACCACCTCGTCGGTATCGGAGTCGATGATCACCGTCCCCACCGGCATTTTCAGCTCGATGTCGTCGCCGCCCTTGCCGTAGCAATCGGCGCCGTGCCCCTTCTCGCCGTGCTGCGCCAGGTATTTCTTGACGAAGCGGTACTCCACCAGGGTGTTGACGTTCTCGTCGGCCACCGCGTACACGCTGCCGCCCTTGCCGCCGTCGCCGCCATCCGGCCCGCCGAACGGCACGAACTTCTCGCGGCGGAAGCTGGCCGCGCCATTGCCGCCCTTGCCGGCGATCACTTCAATACGGGCTTCATCGATAAACTTCATGGGTCCTCCAGATAAGTCCAGTGAGGAGTCAGGCGTCAACGGCCGCGGCCAGCCGCTCACGCCTCACGCCTCGTGAAAAAACAAAAAAGCCCTATCGCCAGGATAGGGCTTTTAACCGGTAACTGACGATTACTCGCCGTCTACACCGGTGTACGGAACCACGTTCACGGTCTTGCGGCTCAGAGCACCCTTGGTGGTGAACTCTACATAGCCATCGACCTTGGCGAACAGGGTGTGGTCCTTGCCCATGCCGACGTTTTCGCCAGCGTGGAACTTGGTGCCGCGCTGACGCACGATGATGGAACCGGCCGGAATCAGTTCGCTGCCGTAAACCTTAACGCCCAGGCGTTTGGCTTCGGAGTCACGACCGTTGCGGGAGCTACCGCCTGCTTTCTTGTGTGCCATGACTGTTTACTCCTTACTTGGAAATCTCGTCGATGCGGATTTCGGTGTAGTTCTGACGGTGACCCTGGTGTTTCTGGTAGTGCTTACGACGACGCATCTTGAAGATGCGGATCTTCTCGCCACGGCCATGAGCGACCACGGTCGCCTTCACGGTCGCGCCAGCAACGCGCGGAGTGCCCACAACAACCTGTTCACCGTCAGCAATCATCAGCACTTCTTCAAGTACGATTTGGCTGTCGACGTCTGCAGGTATCTGTTCTACTTTAAGTTTTTCGCCGACGGCAACTTTGTACTGCTTGCCACCAGTTTTTACGACCGCATACATTCGCTTAGCTCCTGAATAGGGAATCCAAATTCCTGCACCAGGCACGCCCGACACAGGAAGCCGGGAATCATACTTAAGTCACTGAAACATGTCAATTTTTTTACCCACACCACACCATGCGAGTGGTGCATGGCGGGAACAGGGGCTTTTCTGGTAACATCGGCCGGGATTTTCGGCCAACGAGCCTGTCCCAGTTGTAGGCGAGCGAGCCAAAGCAGGTTGAGTGCCGCCAGAGCACAGGAAGCGGAATGTACAGACCGTGCATGAGCATTCCGGGCACTGCCGGCGCTCACGATGCAAAGGCGCAGCCGCCTAATCGAATGGGCTCCAAGTACAACATAAACAACCGGTTTACCATCGTGTCCACCACCCCGCTCTTCCGCTCCCTGCTCGCCGACGACATGCAAACGGTCGACCGCGTCATCCGTGCCCGCCTGCACTCCGACGTCGTCCTGATCCGCCAGGTGGCGGAATACATCATCTCCGCCGGCGGCAAGCGCCTGCGCCCGGTGCTCACGCTCTTGGCCGGCAAGGCGCTGGACTATCGCGGCGAGCACCTGCACGAACTAGCGGCGATGATCGAATTCATCCACACCGCCACGCTGCTGCACGACGACGTGGTGGACGAATCCGAACTGCGCCGCGGCCGCGAAACCGCCAACGCCCTGTTCGGCAACGCCGCCAGCGTGCTGGTCGGCGACTTCCTCTACACCCGCGCCTTCCAGATGATGGTCACCACGCGCAACATGGCCATCCTCGAAGTGATGGCCGAAGCCACCAACATCATCGCCGAAGGCGAGGTGCTGCAGCTCCTCAACATCGGCAACACCGACGTCACCGAGGCGCAATACCTGCAGGTGATCCAGTACAAGACCGCCAAGCTGTTCGAAGCCGCGAGCCGCGTCGGCGCGCTGATCGCCGCCGCCTCGCCGGAGCAGGAGAAGGCGCTGGCCGACTACGGCATGCACCTGGGCACCGCGTTCCAGATCATCGACGACGTACTCGACTACTCCGGCGACGCCGAGACCATCGGCAAAAGCCTGGGCGACGACCTGGCCGAAGGCAAGCCGACGCTGCCCCTGATCCACACCATGCGCCACGGCAGCCCGGAAGCCGCCACCACCGTGCGCGACGCCATCGAGAATGCCCGTGGCGACCGTTTCCACGAGGTACTGGCTGCGGTACAATCCTGCGGCGCGCTGGACTACGCCAAGAGCGAAGCGGTGCGTGCCGCCGAGCAGGCGGTCGCCGCCATCGCCGGCCTGCCGGACAGCCCCAGCAAGCAGGCGCTGGTCGAACTGGCGCGGCTCTCGGTCGAACGCAACAGCTGACCCCGTTTTCAGGCCGTCCCTGTAGTTAATGGGGTCGACTAGACAGAAACACCGTTTTACTTCATGAAGTTACACGCTGACTCCGTTGCCGTGTAGCACTTTCATAGCGCTGCCGTAGTTCAACGGATAGAACGGCCGCCTCCTAAGCGGCAGATACAGGTTCGATTCCTGTCGGGAGCGCCAACAAAAAAAGACCCCCACAACCCGAAGGCTGTGGGGGTTTTCTATTAGGCCACCTTCTGCTGGTAGCCCTCAAAAATCTGGCCATACGATTCGGCCTGATCATGAACGAGATCGATCAGGACCGGAATGTCAGCAGCGTCAGCACCACGCATGCACTTGACCAGGACACGCATCTTCTCGACACAGGCAACGCTATGACCCACCAGGTCACAAGCATCAAGCCCACTCAACCCATTACGCTTCATCCATGACTCCTTATCCGTTATTTATCGAACGACTGCAGGCGATTTGCGGCGGATTCGTGCACACGCCAACCCGCCAGACACCAACCAAACTACCCTACGAAATCCGAATATCAAGCCCGAATTTATGGGGTTTCCTGCATAATTTTCGGGGTTGATTTCGGGTCTTTTTGTGGTAGGTGCCACAGCACTTCAAGCCGATCGACACACCGGTTCAGCTCCACCGCTACGGCGTCGGCTTCAGCGGCGAGCCCGACAAGAAATCCTGCAGCCGCGTCAGAAAGTTCGGCTCGTGGCGCTGGATCTGCTGCGCCTCCGGCGCCTTGGGCTGTAGATCCTGCAGCTGGGCAGCTGGCAGCCTTGACGGGGACTGACAGCCGCCGCCGGCCAGCAGCAGCATCAGCAAGCAGGCGGCTTTTCTCGGCTTCAACATGACGTAGTGACTCCTGGTAGTTGGTTTCTGCGGCCAACAGCTGGCTGGCCGCCCTGGCTTCCTGCCGACGCAACTGCTGCTGCAGATCGTTGATGGTGGCGTTGTCGTTTCGCTCACGGGTGGCATCGGCAAGTTTCCAGGCGGAAGCCACCACATCCTTGCCATGGCGGTAGGCCCACCAGTGCGAACCCACCAGCAGCCCGAGCAGCAGCAGCCATGGAATGGCTTTTCTCCACATGGTCAGCCTTTCAGAACCTGGCTCGCCTTTGCCCAGATGGCGCGACGATCTTCACGGCCGTTCTGGCCGCCGTTGATACGGCGAGTAATGGCATCAAATGCCCCCTTGTCTGCCAGCTCGTTGAGGCCTGCGTTTTGCCAAAACCAAGCTGCGGAAAGCGCGGCGTAGGCAGGCTGCTCCAACAGCTGCGGCTGGCCGAGCAGATCCAGCTCCAACGCCAGGCCGCACAATTCGTAATTGCGACGACCGGTGATCTGGATCAGCCCACGTCCGCAATAGCGCTGACCATCACCATCGGCCGCCGGCGTATTACCGAGCCTGGTAGCCAGCGTGCCGGTGTCGTACTTGGCCAGGTAAGCATTGCCGCCCAATTCCCGGACATAGTTGAACTGGCCAGATTCATGGCCGATCTGCGCCAGGAACGCAGCCTGCCGCTCCGGCGTATCGATGCCATACGCCGCCATGGCGCCGATCAGCGGCTGCAAAAAAGCGCGCACTGCGGCGCGCTTGGCTTGAGGCAGAATCAGCGCGAGCTGATTCTCAGTGGATAGCAGGGGCATGGCCACACTCCATAAAGGACAAAGCCCCGCGCGTGGCGGGGCTGGTTTTCTTTCGTCTCACTCAACGGCATCGACTACCAACTAGCCGGCAGCGCTGTCATTCACAGGGCGCTCCGCCATATCCGCGGCCGGCAGCGCGGCGTCCTTTGCACCCAGCCGACTGGAGATCAGCCGCTTGATCCAGGCGACGTCCTTCAGCAGCGCCAGCACGGCCTCGAGCAAGGGCACAATCAGGCAGGCGCACACCGTGCCGGCCACCCCCACCCCGCCGGCGCCGAGCTTCGGCCAGACCTCCACCGCCAGCTGACCGCCGTAGTACGCAGCTAGGAAAGCACCCAGCACCAGCACCACCTTGTCCACCAGCGGCCGGCCACGCAACTGCACCCACAGCAGCAGGCTGCCCGCAAACGCCCCGATGAAGGCCGGGAAGTGCACCCCCGCCGCCTTGCCACCGGCCGCGCCGGCCGAGGATGCAAGGGCGCTGGCGCTGAGGCCGGACAGCAGCGCCGCGATCGCCACGCCAGCCAGATTGCGGAATGCAATGAATGCCAGCGCACTGGCCGCCAGCGCCCCCAGGAACAGCCATGCCTTGCGTTTAACGGTTACTGCCATACCACCCCCAAAAGAAAAGCCCCGGCGCGTAGCCGGGGCAGGTTTGCCCTCATCGGGCTCGATTGATTTTTCGCAGTGGCCGGGATCGATCCAGTCCAGCAGACGGCACAGAATGCACCAGTGCCAGCGCCCTGCCCGCGCACCCTTGGCCGCACGGCTGCTGATGGTTTCATCCTCGCTGCCACCAATGGCGGCGTTGGCCGCCTGATCCAGCGCCACCGCCACCCGCACCACCCGCCCACTGCCCGCCAGGACAGCCAACACGCCCCAGCCAACAGCAAAAAGGCCAGCGATAGCGCCGGCCAGCAGAAGAAACAGCAATTTCAGGCGCGGCGACAGCACGCCCCACGACCACTTGAGCAGCATCATGCCGGCCATTGGATCGCCCCCAACTGCTCGGCTGCGTCCGGCGCGCTCAGGTCCACGGCGTGGATAGTATCTTCCAGCGCCTGGCGCTGGCCGATGATCCGGCCAGACGCGACAGCATAGGCCTGGACCTTGGCGCGCACGCGGGCTGCCAACTCCTCGACTGTCAGTCCTCGCGAGGCGGCGATAGCAGTCAGCATCGGTGTAGCGGCACCGGGATCGACGGCCAGTGCTTCGGCCTCGCGCGTCTGCTGAGCCCAGCTCTGCACCTCGCCATCGGGATAGGCGGCAGATAGGTTGGCCAGTAGTTCAGAAGCACGACCATTGATAGCCGCCAGGCTGGCAGCCCTTATCTGATCCATCGATGGAGCGCACAGCGCGGCAGCTTCTGCATCACCGATACGAACGCAGCCAAGCGGCAACAGATACTCGAACTCGGCCGAGTCCAGCACGTGAACCCTGTTTTCTTGGTCTTTGTAGTGCGGCATGGTCTTTCCTTAGCGAAGCTCGTACCAGCTAGAAATGGCTGGCCCTGAGTTAAGAGAGTAACTAGCGAACGCCGGAATAATGATGCCGAACGGCCGTTCCGACGATGACGCGTAGGCGTAACACACCGGCACTGATACGCCATTGATCGTCATGCTCACCGTTGCCCCCAGTTGGCCGCACAGTACCGCGAGAGCGATAGGCCTTCCCGTCGTGTTGTAGTAGGTCGTACCAACAGCACGGCTGGCCGTCATGTTCTGCCACGACTGTCCATAACCTAACGAAGACAGTGATGCCAACGACATTCCGCCCTGACCTTGAATCGTGGACGGGGCAGTCGCCCACGTGCCGGCTGCCGCCTCGGTGATGTCGATAAAACCCACCACGCGGAACGGCACAGAGGCGCGTGCCGTGGCGGAATAGATCGTGCTGGCGCTAGCCGCAGCGGCGCTGATCGCCGTGGTCGAAATCAGCGTGGTCTCATCCAGGTTGACGCCACCAGCCAAGTTGGCAACCGCCAGTTCAACGGCGCCTGCGTTGTCGATCGCCAGCAATGCTAGGCGTGCAGATTGCCCGTTAACAGTTCCCAATGTTGCCCCAGCCGGGACCACCAGAGAGATCGCAGCAGGAACAGATCGGTTATTCACAGTGCCACTGTTCAAGGGGACGCCCCGGAAATCCAGCGTTGTCGGATTGAGAGTCAGAGTTAGCGCATTAGCAGCGACTGAGGCAGTAATCGACTGGATCTGCTTCTGTTTCGGCGCAAGAGCGGCAATGGCTTGGGCTACTTTCAGCGGCGTCATCGGTACGGAATCGCTTGTGCCTGCTTCGGCCTGAGCCTGAGAGGCAATTGCAATAGCGTAGCCAGCAAGGGTTGTAGCCTTGTCCGCCTTGTTTGCCAGCGCCGCCAGGATCAGAGTTTTGATCTGGTCGCGCTTGGTCGGGTCGAGGGCACTACCGAAACCCTCTACCAGGTTGGCCAACTCCTCCTGTACCGCATCAAACCACTCTGCCCCTGGAGTCGTCGCTGCCACCCCCGCCTGCGGATCACCCGCGGTAAAACCATTTTTCCCGGCGCCGAATTTGTCGACTGCCGGATTACGATTGGCTGCTACACGTTGCATCAGCTTGCTCCATAGGAAATCAAAACAGTGGATGGCTGCGGGCACTCACGCGCCATCACACAAGCCAGTTCAGTGCCGCCCCAACTGCGCAGCGGGTCTTCGACTCCGGACTCGCAGGTGGCTTCCGCCACCCGCACGGCATCGGGCACCTGCAACGTCCAGACAAAGCGCCAGTCAATGCTGTTGATGGGTTCTTCGCAGGTGAATTCGCAGGTATGCAACCGGTGACGCTTTGTCGTCACGCTCTCATAGCCCAGCGCCTCGGCGATCTGTACGAATCGGGGGATGCGCACCCCGCCGGCATCGGTCAGCCTGGCAACCAGCGAGGCACGGCGCTCGGCGAGCGTGGGCGCGGCAGCACTGCAGCTGTCAGGCAGGCCGAAATCCGCCTCCCAGTCCGGCAGCATCGCCAGGGTTTTGTAGGGGTTGCCTTCATCCAGCAACTGGGTGGCCGCTGCATCTACTGCCGCCAGACGCCGGGCGCCGACTCTCACAAAAGCAGCCAGGTCGGCGTTGTCGCGCGACCAGGCCGGTCCGGGCGGCAGCAGCCGCCACAGCACCTCTTGGTAATCGCTTACGTCCATGTGATCACCCCCAGCTCAGCCAACTCGCCCACCGCGCACACCACGTTGCCGGCCGGCACCGTCAGCACGTGGTCGGTTTCGCCGGACACAGCACTGATGGCCTCGGTCAGATGACTGCGCAAGATGGTCACCCCCGCCACCGGCAGCACCGTGCGACCACTCGCGTCACGCGCTACCGGCGCAGCCTCTGCGGCGATCTTGTCATGCAGCGCTGCCGTGACAGCCGTCCGCATCGACGGGGTATCCGGCTCGATGTGCAGGGTGATGTTCACCGGCTTGGCAACCGGCGCCATGGCGAAGATTTCCCCCCACGGGGCGCCGGTAGACTCCAGGTGCAGGCGCACCGTCTCGCACTCGGCCGGCGCCGGGTAGGGATCGACGTCGTCATCGCGCATGAAGTACAACCCCATACTGCCCAGGCCTAGCAGCTTGGGTGCCGCCCAGGCACGGGTGACGCCGGCAACTTCCAGCGCCCAGTTCTCCCAGTCCACCGCCCGACCGGTCTGAGCGCCCGCCTCTGTCGCACTGAGAATGCGCTGCCGGTAGCTTTCGATATCCTCTTCGTCGGCGCCGCCGGTCAGTCCATCGGCCTGCACCTGCGCGGCAGCATCCACCCCCGCCACGCCACTGGTGAGCGTGAGCCACACGCCGGCATCGGTGTCGCCGTCGAAACCGCCTTCGGCCGCCTTGACGGTCAGATCGACATAGCCACCGGCACCGACAATGCCGCCGGTCACAACGACGAACAACCGGCCATCGTCGCGCTGCAGCTCAACGTCAGCAGCTACCGGAGCACCAACGTTGCCGGTAAAGCGGACCGAGCCGCTGCTTTGCTCCGCCGCCTTGGGCTTGTCGCCACGTAGGTAGAACGGCCCCTGCCAGGCTAGCAAGGTTGACTCTGCCGCCGAGCTGGGCAGCAGCTGACGGGCCTGATACTGCAAATAGCCATACATGCCGTGCACTGCCGCCGCGATCGCACGGCCGAACACGTCGGCATCGGAGCGCAACAGGGCATCCGGGTTTTCTGCGCCCAGGTCAGCCCGGATGTCGCGGGTGAGCTGGCTCAGGGTCGGGATTTCATACGCCATGGGTCAGGCTCCAAATGTCAGAAAGGTCCGCCGTCAAGGTCTTGCCGCTGCGCAAGGTGATTTCCACGCGAATAGCCAGACCGTCGTCACCCAGCCGTGACACCGTCACTTCCACCGCGCTAGCCAGCTTGCTATCCAGCCACCACTGCAGCGCTTCGCGGGTGTAGTCGTGCGCATCGCGCTGGGCATCGGCATCGAGCCGGCGACGCTGCAGCAGCCACAGCCGCGAGCCGATGCCAGCCGGCAATGAGGCATCCAGCCCCTCCGCCCACCAGCCCTGCCAATCGTCATCGACCGGGTCGCCGGCCTCAGCGCGGCGCCAGGTAAACAGGCTGATGGCCATGGCGCGTGCGTAGGCGTGGCTGGCAGCCAGCGGCTTGCCATCCAGTTGAACGAGAATTTCCATGGTCAGACCTGCAGGTTTGGCGGATCGGTCGGGCCGTTAGCCGTACCGTTGTGTTCGACGTGGGTGTGGTCGTTATGGGCATCGCGCACCGCAGCCAGCGAACTCCCCCCGCCCGCCGTGTTGTCGACGATGTCTGCCGCCGCCTCGATGCGGCCGGTGGCGCGCAACAGCGGCGTGTCGGCCACCACCTCTTCAGCCGCCTTGAGCACGATGCGCGGCGCGGTGATCTCGATGCGGTCCTGATACAGCACAATGGTGTGCCCGGCCGAGTTGTAGGCCGCCGACTCCCCGGGCTGCAGCCCGCGCACGCGGTAGCGGCGATCGCTCACGCTGATCACCACACCGTTGCTGCGGTCGCCACCCAAGAACAACGCCAACGCCTCCGCCCCGGGTTCCGGGCAGGCGGTAAAGCCGAACGGCTCGGCGTGCTCCATGCCGTCCTTCAGTTCGTCCGCCGTCAGCATCAGCTGTACCTGCTGCATGTCCGGCGCGGAGTTGGCGCGCGTCACGCGCCCGCGGCCGATGAGGCCGAACAAACGCTGCATGGCCTCTCTCATGTATTGGGCTCCCAGTCAGACGGCAGCAAGTACTCGAACTTGTCGCCCTTTTTCTTGCGGTTTTTCTTGCGCTTTTCCGGGTCAGGCGGCTCGGGCTGATAGCCCTCCGGCGGCGCCACCACCATGCGTACCACCGAGCCGTGATCGTCTAACCGGTAGTTGCAGGACACGATCAGCATGTCGCGATCGAAACCCAAAATCGGGTCGATCACGCGCACGATCTGATTGACCTGCCACAGCCGGCCATCGCTCTGGCGCCAGCCGGCCACTTCGTAATTAGTGGTCAGCGCCTTGCCGATGCGGTGATCGCGCTCCCACTGCGCCCGGGTCGTAGCCATGACCGGGGTGAGATTGCCGCTCTCGGTGATAACCTTCACCCGCTTGCGGGCAATGCGGCTATCCGCCGCCGTGCCGGCGATCTCGTTGGCAGCGGCGCCGTTGCGGTGGTTGCCGGTGGCGTGCTGGCCGATGACGCGGTATTCGCTGAAGCACTCGCTGAAATCAAACCCGCAGTCACCCGCCTGGACATTGCGGCCCACCTCGATCGGATCGGTCGCCCGCCCGGCACTGCCCGGCGCGGCGAGCACCAGCCGCCCCTCGGCATCATCTGTGGAAAGCAGGCGGCCAATCTTCAGCAGTCGGTCGACGCTCTCGAAAACCGTCTCACCCGGCTGGATGGTGTGATCGGCCACCACCTCGCCCTCGCCCACCTGGCTCACCACGGCGATGCCATATGGCGCCGCCAGCGCCGTGGCAATGGCGCGCATGGAGCGCTGCTTGAACTGCGGCGGCTTGTTGATGGCGGCACAATCCACCAGATCGGCCGTCAGGCTGCGACCGGCAATGCCGAAGGCGGTGCTCTGCGGATCATGCGCCTTGGGTGTGGCGAACACGTAGCCGGTCACCACCAGATCTTGCCCGATGCGCAGTTGGCAGCGGTCGCCGTGCTGGATGGGCACCTGATCGATACCGCCCGGCCCCAGCCGAGCAATGCCGATCTGGAAAGACCGGCACTGCTCATCCAGGCTGGCGGTGACATCCACGCTGGTCCAGCCCTCCCAGGCATTCCCCCCAACGGTCAGGCTGACACGGCTCGCCGGGTCCAGCGCAGTAGTAGCGGCATCAGTCATAGGTCACCTGTAATTCCTGCACCGGCACGAACAGCGGGTGCACGATGTTGTTACGGCTCAGCAGTTCATCCGCCAGCGAGGCGTCACCCTGCGCCCGGTAGGCCAGCACCAGCGCCGGCATGACGGCCGGCGGCGTAATGGTCTGCAGCTGCAGGCCGATGGCCTCCACCTGGTTGAGGTGCGCCACGGCAGCACGTTGCACCACCAGCAAAGACGCGGCCTGCTCGTAGTCGGCCCCGTCTGCGAGCGCCCACAGCGAGCCAGACAGGTCCTGCCGCAGGTTGGCCACATCGGTAGCTACCGGCAGGTTGCCACCATCGGCGGGGCGGCTGGTCGGCAGCGTAGCCACCGCCTGCAGTGTGTTAGCCGCCACACCGGCCGCCATCAGGCCAACCAGCACCCCGGCCACCTTGGTGGACACCGTCCCGTTGCGGCGCCCGCTCAGCGCCTTGCTGCGCGCGCGCAACACGCGCATGGCGCGGCTCTGATTGATGCCCCAGCGGGGCAGGTCGCCGTAGCGGTCGAACGCCCGGTCCACCGATTCCAGAATGCCGAGGATCTTGCCCACGGCCGTCGCCGGCAGCGTGAGCACGGTGTTCACCAGCGACTGCCAGCTATCGAAGTAATCCAGCACCGCTTCCACGGCATTGCTCACGCCCTTGATCGCCGACATCACCGCCGACACCACAGCGCCAACCTCGGCACGCGCCAGATCCAGCACCGCCAGCGCCTGCTCGGCCATGGATTGCGTCGTGCTCAGCATGTCGTCGCTGGCGCTCTGCAGCGGCGCCGCCGTACTGGCCAGCGGCACCGGGAACAGCAGATCGCCGTTCTCGATGAACTCCAGCGGGATATCCACCCGCCCGCCGGCATCGAGGTTCAGCGACCAGCGCGCAGGCTTGGCATACACCGTGATGCGCCCGAACAGCGGGTGCACCAGCTCGCCGGCGCCCGGCTCCTCCAGCACCGCCAGCAGGGTGTTGAGCTGCTGCAGCCAGTCATCACCACAGCACACTGCCATGAAGCGATAAGGGCGCGTGGACCGGCCCATATCCTCCACCCACGGTCTGTCGCGCTGCGGGAATTCATGCTCGGCCACGCGACGGCCGTTTTCGCCCTCCAGCGAGATCCACTTGATCGGCACGCCCTTGAACGAGGCGTCACGCAGCTGATCTTTCCACCCCATGTTGGCCTCCGGCCGTAAAAAAACCCGCCGAAGCGGGTTAGGTTGATTAGCTGGTTGGCGACGCCAGGGCACGGCGACCGGTGTTCTGGTTCACCGTCAACTTGGTATTGGTAGTGGCGGGCTGCTCGACGCGCGTGCCAGCCGGCGCGCCATTGAGGTTGACCGTCAGTTCGGCCTTGGCCTGCTGGGTCGCCCCCTTGATGATGCTGGTGCCGGCATTCAGGCTCTGGCCAACCACACCGGATACGGCATCGCCAGCCCATTTCGCCGCGCTGATCATGGGCTCGATGTAGGGCTTGACCCGCTCCCACATGCCCTTGAAGAAGGCCACGATGGGCTCCCAATTCTTGATGATCAGCCCCAGTGGGGTGAAGTTTTCAAAGCCCCACTTGATGAACTGCCAGCCGGCATCGAACACCACCTTCAAGCCGCCCCACAGCGCCCCGAAGAACGCCTTGATCGGCTCCCAGTTGTTCAGCACCACACCCAGCGGCGTCCAGCCCAGATAGGTCTTGATGAAATCCACCCCGGTGGACACCACCCGCTTGATACCATCCCACAGCCGGGAGAAAAACGGCCCGACTTGCCCCCAGTTCGACAGCAGGAAGCCAGCGGCCAGCGCCATGACACGCACGGCAATCCCCACTGGCGACAGGCTGGCCACCGCGTTGAACAGGTTCAGCGCCCCCACCGTCGCCATCAACGCAAGGCGCATGCCCAGCATGGCCGCTCCAGCGCCCAGCAGCCCCTTGATCAACCAGGGGTTGGCCGCCGCCATGTTCGACAGACTGGTGACCATCGGGCCGGCCAGCGCCATGAACTCGTTGAGCGGCGGCAGCAGCACGTTGCCGACGGCAATGCCGACATCGGTGACGCGGTTCCAGAACAGCTGCAGGCCGTTGGCCGTGGTGGCGGCACGCACCTCGAATTCCTTCGACATGGAGCCGGCGTAGCCCGTGGCATCCCCCACCAGCTTGAGGTTGGTTTTCAGCAAATCCAGGTTGGAGATGAACGGCGCGATTGCTTCGATGCTTTCCTTGCCGAACAGCTCGGACAGCACCGCCGCCTGTTTGGCCGGGTCCACCGCCTTGATGCGGTTGAGTACGTCCAGTACCGTACCCTTGGAATCCATCTGCATCGACTTGGCGACCTTGCCGGCATCCAGCCGCAACGCCTTGAGCGTTTCTTTCTGCGACTTGGATGCCGCCGTGCCCTGCGTCAGCGCCAGTACAAAGTTCTTGATGCCGGTGGCGGCAACATCGGTCGGCACTTTCACCGCATCCATGGTTGCCGACAGCGCGGCGATGGTGCTGGCCGACAGGCCCGCCACCTTGCCGATGGAGCCGACCCGCGTGACCACCTCGGCCACGTTCTTGGCCGAGCTGTTGCCCTTGGCGTCCAGATAGTTGATCTGGTCTGCCAGTGCTCGCACTCCATCTTGCGTCAGCCCCATGGCGGCACGCCACGCCGCCATCTGCTCGCCGGACTGCTCCGCCGTAAAGCCGAAGGCCACCCCCATCTTGACGGCATCTTGGGCAAAGCCCTTCAGCTCACCGCGGGCGATGCCGGCAGAACCGCCCTGCGCGTAGATGGCCGCAATTTCCTTGGCCGCCATGGGCAGCTGCAGTGCCATCTGGCGGATTTCGGTGTTCATGTCCGCGAATTGCTGCGGCGTGTCGAAATCCACCACCTTGCGCACATCGGCCATGGCCGACTCGAAGTCGATAGCCGCTTTGGCCGCCCCCACCAACGGAGCAGTAATGGCAGCCACATGGCCGAAGTCGATCTCGGCCATCCCGGACTGCCGCAGGTTCTTGCGCAGCTTGGCAACGTTCTTGCGGATGCCATCCAGCGTCGGAGACAGCTTGTCGACGCCGGTGATCAGCGCCTTGAGCTGAAACTTGTCAGCCATCGTTGGCCTCCTGCCTGAGCTTGTTGATGCGTTGCGCGTGGTCGCGCGCCTCGACCAGTTGATCTAGGCTGCGCTCGGCCAGCGCGAACGGGTCTACCTGCCACCAGGCCGCCACGTCGAACAGCAGATCGTTCAGCTGCCCGAGGTCGGCGAACCCGCATTCAAGAAAAAACCGGCCACCACCCAACAAGCCGTGTTGAGGTCGGCAATATCCAGCTGATCCACCGAGGTGGGCGGAATGCCTGCACATTTGCTGATGTACTGACACGCCGCCGGAATGTTGATCGTCGGGACATTGCCCTCGCCCAGGCTGTAGGGAACCACGCCGATTGCCCGCGCCTCAGCCGGCACCGGCTTACGCAGCACCAGCTCGGTCATTTCTTCGCCATGCGCCGTGATCGGCGCGCTTAGCTGGATACGGACTTCACTCATTGCCAGATACCTTTATCACCGTTGAACTCCAGCTCCACCTTGCCGTCGTCGCCTTTAAACGCCGCCGGGTTTACCAGGAAGCCATCCGACAATACGTAGACACTGCCATTGGCAAGCTCCGCAGTAATGGTCATATCGGTGGACTGGGTAATTTTTTCGCGTGGAAAGTCTTTCGGCACCACGCATTCCACCTTCACATACGGGATGACATCCGTTTCACTGAAGTGCACACCCGCGCTGGTTTTGAATGCTTCGCGCTCGACATCGGTCAGCGGGACTTCGACGCCACCGGTGACGGCGAGCTGATCGCCATCGACTTTGATGTAGCAGGTGCCAGCTACTTTCTTGCTGCTCATGGGCCACTCCTGAAATGACAACAGCCCGCGCAGGGCGGGCTGTCATGGGGTTATCGCTTAGCTGTACTGCAGGCGGAACTGGTTGAGCAGCGCCACCACGCGCAGGCCGTTGATGTAGTCCGGCGGGTAGAGCACGTCCAGGCGGTTCGGATCGTCTGCGTTGCGCTCCACGATCAGGTTGGCCGCAAACAATTCTGCATTTTCCACCCAACCGATTTTTTCCATCTTGGCGTACTCGCTCACCAGCTCGCCACGGAAGATAGCCGGCGTCACGATCGGCGCCCCCGCGCCGAAGCGCGTGCCGTCGTTGGCCAGCTTGTGGCGACCGTACTTGCTGGTCACCACGCCCTTGAGTCGGCGCAGCACCGCCGCCGACAGGTGCAGCGTTTCGCTGTCCAGGTAGCTGTTGTCCGGGCTGCCCCAGGCGTTTTTCTGGTAGGTGGTGATCGCACGCTCGACACGCACAGTATCGGCGGCGGTATAGCTGGTGGCGATACCGTTGTTCAGCAGGGTTTTGCGCTCGGCAATAGCGAAGCGCTTGCCGGCACGCGCCGGCAGGATGCCCTCCAGCGCCCCGCTCTGCGTCGGCCGCGAGGGATCGGCCTTGAGATACACTGCATTGCGGGCGGCATAGGCCGCCGCATAACCCCACGGCGCAGCCTGCACGTCCAGCTCATAGCCGGCGATGGTGCAGTGCTGGTCGTTGCGGGCAGCACCCAGCGTCACCAGGGTGGCCATGCTGCCCCGTGCCGCACTGTAGACGTGGCCGTAGATCTGACGCAGATAGCTCCAGCGGCCAGCGCTGTCGCCCATTTCCAGCTGCAGGGCATTCAGCGCCGCCGTATCGGTGTACGGGCTGACGATGAAGTCGTATTCCTCATCGCCCATACCGGCGATCACCGGCGCCATGTCCGGCGCGCCGGCACCACCGGCCATATCGACGATGGCGCAGGTCAGACCAGCCGGCAGCGCCTCACCACCCGACAGGCCGTAGTAGTTGGCCACCACCGGGATGCCATTACCCGTCAGGCCGGTCCAGCGCGTAGTCAGCGTGACCACGCTGGCGGCTGCGGCAGCCGTAACGGGAAGATCGGTATTGGCGGTGATGGCAGCAGCCAGCGCTGTTGCCACAGCCGCCACGGTATCCGTCGCCCCCACGGCCACCTGCACGCGCTGGCCATCGATATACACCGCCAGAGTGCCAGCCGCCGTCACTGCACCGCCCAGGGTGATGGTGCCAGTGGCCGCCGCACCAGCCGGGTCCGCCACCGCAATGCCCCAGATAGTGGCCAGCGGGTCGGACTTGATATAGCGCTCGTACATATTGGCCAGCATCGAGCCGCGGCCGAACAGCGTCCACACGGTGGCAATGTTGTTCAGCAGATGCGGCAGGCCGGCCAGCGCACTGCCGGCCGCCAGTTTCTGGCCGATCAGCAGCGTGCGCTTGTCGGCCGTGGCGGTATTGGCCGCGCTATTGTCCATTTCCGCATAGAACAGCGGCACGCGCATGTCACTGGGAATGGTATTGAACGGAACGGTCATTCCTGATCACCTTTCTTGAGGGTTGGCGGCTTGGCCTTCTGCACGTCGCCATCCGCAAGGCGGCGCAGCCAATACTGGGTTTCGGGCAACTCGCGCCCGGAAGCGGGCAACAGATCGCCGCGATCGGGGTCCGGCACGGACAGCCCGTCGGTCGGTTTCAGATACATGGGTCAATCCTTCAGGTTGAGGCGGCGGGTAGCGTGATCTGCAACTGCTGGTCGATCTCGCCATCTGGCACTGGGCCGTTGTCGACATCGATGTGCACGCGCAGCAGATCGGCTAGGCCATCCCGCTCCACGTCATGCCAGGTGGCCGGCGCATCACCAGCACCGCGGATGCCACCAATTACCGACATGGCAGTAAAGCCAAAGCGCCAGATCACCCGCCCCCGGTTGAGCATCAGCAGCGCCCCGCCGTCGTACTCCACCGGGTCACAATCCGGCGGCGACCAGCCGAGCAGTGCCCGCCACAGCTCGGCGCGCAGATCATGCAGGCGGTCAGCAACGGCCTGCCCGCGCTCATCGCCGGGCGCCAGCGCCACCACTACGTCGAACTTTTCTTCCAGATCCTGCAGGTAGGGCGCCGTAGTCATTGGCGATTGCGGGTCCTCCCGCGTCGGCACCACATAGGCAGCCGGCAGCGCCATCAGCGGCGCGGCATCATCCAGCAGCGCAGCCAGCTCCAACGCACCCGCCACCCGACCGGCAAAGGACGGGCAGTAGCTGCGGAGCTGGGAAATGATCGGGGTGATTTTCATGGCGACAGGCAACAAAAAACCCCGCCATGGCGGGGTTGGGTTAATCACACAGGAACGGGCGACTAGCGGCTCATTCTCTGCAGCAGCTCGCTGTGCAGCGCCTGGAAATCGGCCTGCTGCTTTTTATTGAATATGACGGCATTCTCGTTTTTACCGGCTGCATCGATGTTGCCATCCAGCGTCTTGCTGCCCGAAAAAACAAAGTGGATGAAGCCATTGCTCAGCCAGCCGGCCTGCTTGAATTCGATACTGGACAGCGCATCGACCTTGACCGCTTTCTCGCCCTTGCCAAAAAACGCCGCCTTGGCCAGAAAGCCCTCTCGCTTGATCAACAGCAAATCGCCCGCCAGTTCCAGCTGGCCATTCACACCACTCACCTTCATACGTTTCTCCCGATAAACCTAGTGAGCAGGATGCTATTTGAATCAAAAGGCATCGTCCACCTACAGGCTATTTGGGCCGCAAGGCGCGCCCCAAGGCAGCAGCCAGCACATCCTTCACCTCTTGGGCGGAGTCCTGCAGCGCATCCACGATGTAGTTGTCACGCGGCGCGATACGCCAACCGGTGAGCTTGCGCGCTGCCAGTGCCTCGACTCGACCGCCACGAGCCCTGCGGTTGCTGCGACCAAGCCCCTGCCCCGGCGCCAGCTTGGTGACGCGCGCCCCCTGACGCACGCCGTAATGCAGATAGGCCGGGTAATACTCTTTGGCACCTGCCGGCATGTTTGGCATTACACGCACCATGAAGCCGGAGCGGCTGACCCTGAAGCTGATGGCATGCAGCAAGGCGCCGGTGCGGTTGGTCGGGTAACCCTCCTGCCCCTTGCCCAGCGCCAGCAGCATCTGAGCTCGGCCGGTCACGATCTTGCCCGCCTCGCGAAAGCCTGCGCGAACTTTGGTCTTGTCGAAGTCGACCTTGTCGAATTCGTCAAAGCCCTCGATGTGCATCGACAGCGTGTCAGCCATTTCGCAGCTCCTCGCAATCCAGCCGCATGAACTCCGGCTGATCGTTCAGCGGGGCCACGCGACGTACCCGGTACACCACCGCACCGTGCACCACCTCCCATTCGGCGGTGATGTTCTTGCGAGTGCGTATATAAAGGTAATGGGTAACGGCTTCGCCCACCTGCACCGAGCCCAGGTAAACCGAACCGCCCACGGCATCGATGCGGGCTCGGGTCGGTATCTCGGTGACCAGTTCAGGCATGGTGGCCATGTCGATACCCGGCAGCTGACGATTAAGGCACAGCCGCACCGGGTGGCGCAGCTGGCCGGAAGTAATGCGGATCATCGCAAACTCCGATACGGGTCAAGCAGGCCATCCACGAAGGTGCGCGGCAGCTGGGTAAGCTGCACCCCCTCCACCAGCGCCTCACGGGTTGCATAGGCCGTGGCCACGCGCAGCAGAATCCACAGCTTGATTGGCTCGGGAACGTTGGCCGCATCCGGCCAGGCTGCGCAGGTAAAGCCAACCCGCACCGCCAGCGTGCCATACGGCCAGCCGGCTACAGCGATCAGCTTGTAGCCTTTGGCCAGCCGCCATTCGTCGCCGGCCAGATCGATCTCCGCCGTGGCGGTGATCGCCGTTACCTTGGAGACGGTGGTCACATCCTGCCGCAGGCACAACTGCAAGGCTGGATCGTCGAATTCACGCTCCCACGACTGCGGCAGAATCGGCCGGCCAAGCTCATGCTGGCAGGCCTCTACCGCAGCCAGCAGGTAGAGCGTCAGCAGGGTGTCATCGTCGGTGATGTCGACATCGATACGGCACTGCGCCTTGATCTGCGCCAGCGTGACAATGCTGGCCGCATCCTGCGCGGTGATGAGTTTTTCCTGCATGACGCGCTCCATGAAAAAAGCCCGCACGGGGCGGGCTTATGGGATTGGCGGGTTATTCGTCAGGCGAGCCCGACTCCAACGACACCTCCTTGCCGCCCGATGCCAGCGCGGCCTCTACCGCCTCCGGCGTCGGGTCCAGTTCAGCGGGGTGAGCCTTCAGGGTCTTTTCATCCACCGACACCACGTCATTGGGCAGCAGATCGATACCGGACAGCACGAAAGCGACCAGCACACGGGCGCGAGTGAGTTTTGCAGTTGCCATATTGGGCAATCCTTTTCAGAGTCCAGAAATAACGACAGCCCCTTGCGGGGCTGCCATGGTGATTAGGTCGCGCTGTGCTGAAGAGTCTTCACGGCGCCGCCGACATCCATCAGTTTGCCGTCGTGGCGACTGAAGCCGAGCAGTGCGATCTGGCCCTTGGACATAAACGCGCTGTCGGCGAAGCGATAGATGTCGACCGCCAACACATCACGGATGGTGTAGGTCGACAGATCGCCGAACGCCACCGACTTGGCGTTAGCGGCCGGCGCAGCCATCGCCTGGTTGAGCTGGTACTCATAGCCCGAGATAGTCGACGGCGCTACGCCAGCGATGGACGGCAGCCACAACGGGCGGTTCTGGCCATCTTTCATGCGCTTGAGAACCTTGAGCACGGCGTCGTTGAACATGTACTTGGCGCGGGCACGGTAGGCCGGGTCGACGCTATGTTCCAGGTCAACCAGGTCGTCATAGGTAAACGAAGTCGCACCACCGGCGGCCAGCGCCTTACCAACAGCAGCTGCGGTGATGATGCCTTCCGGTTGGCCAACACCAGTGCCGGTGGTGAACAGGCGTTCGGTGATACGGGCAAGGCGCTTGGTCAGGCGATCACGAACATGCCCCTCAATATCTACCGCCGAGTCCTGCAGCAGCTCGAGGCTGATCGGCACCAGCTTGGAGCTGAAACGGTAGGCACCAATCAGCTTGGAGCCAAAAGCAATGCTGGTATCGGTGGTCGCCGCAGCATTCTCGGCGACAATTTCGCCCTCTTCGGAAGAGCTGTCGGTGGTCGGCTGCAGGAAGCTGGCGCCATTGGCAGTTGCCATGATAGTTGCCACTTGGCGCATGCCCCCGAACAGCTTCATCGCCTCGAGGATCGAGCGGGCAAACTCTTGCTGGACCAGATAGCCGCCATCAACGTTCGGCGAGGTAGACAGCGTGCCGTTGCGGATGGCCTCGTTGCGACGGTTATCGAGGTACTGGCGCTGCTGGTTGGTCAGCGCCTGCGGACCACCCACCAGCCAGGCACGCATGATGGCGGATTCCTGTTCAGCGCGGTTACCCGCCTCAGTACGACCGACATCGTCACGCTCCTCGATACGATTGAGGCGCTCGTTGTTGCTGGCCTCGATGGAGAGCAGCCTTTCTTCGGCAGCGATCTGACCATCGAAGCCGTCGATCTTGGCGGCCAGTTCGTCGTACACCTTCTGGTGATCGGCGTTCCAGCTGTCTTTGTGCTTGTCATAGTGGTTGCGCAGGTCTCGGGCGGCGGCATTACGTGCTTCGCGCAGGGCTTGGATACTCATGTTCAGGGTTCTCCGGGCATAAAAAAAGCCGCCCGCGGGCGGCCAGAGTGAAACAGCAAAGAGGGATCAGCAGCGTTCCAGCATGCCGAGGCGGCGCTCCATCGCCGCATGGTCAAACACCGACTCACTCACCGGCTGTCGTTCGGTCAGGGCTTTTGGCGCCTTGGCGTAAGCGCTGAGATTCCAGTGGTTTTCGACGTTAGCCGAAGCTCCAATTCGGTCGACAAAACCGTGGTCAAGCGCCTCCTGGGCGGTAAACCAGGTCTCCGCGCCCATCCAGGCATCAATCTGCTCAGCGGATTCGCCAGTCTTGCGCTGGTAGTCGGCACTGATCGATGCGTCGATCTTGTCGAGCAAGTTGGCGGTGTCGCGCAGCTCGCCGGCATTGCCCATGGCCAAGGTCCAAGCGCGGTGAATCATGAAGAAGCCGCCGTCGGCGATCTCAACCTCGTCTGCAGACAGCGCGACATAGGTCGCAGCACTGGCGGCAAGGCCATCGATCTGGGCGACAACCTTGGACGGATGATTGCGAATAGCCGTCGCCATGGCACGGGCGTCGAATACGTCGCCGCCCGGGCTATTAATGTGAAGCCTGATCGTCGGCGCCGTGATGGCCGCCAAATCCTTGACGAAGTCGGCGGCCGTGATACCCCACCAGCCGCCGATGGCATCGTACAAATAGACGGTAGCTTCCTCACCCGCCGAGTTGGCGACGCGATAGCCGGAGCCGGCGGCACTCGACTGACGGTTGTCATTGAACAGTTTTATCAGCTGGTTTCGCACCGGCTTTCTCCCATTTGGTGAGGGTGTCGCCGCCGTCGATGGGCGGCATATTCTTGAGTCGGCGGACCTCGTTTTGCGTCATCCAGCCCGGCCCGCTTGAGCCGCCCAGTGCGGCCTTGAAATAGTCTGCCTCGGCCTTGCTGTCGCCGCGCATCAACCCCTCGGGGTTGAACTCGCAGAAGTAGTTGCCCAGCCGGAACACCTTGCGGTTGATTTCCTGCTCGATACGGGTGATATGCGGACGTAGCGTGTAGAGCACAAAAGCGATGCCCTGCTGCTCGATCCCACTGCCCCAGCTGGTGGTTTTTTCGGTGTGGCCGATCATGTGCGCCGGCACACCGAAAATCCGCGCAATGTCCTCGATCTGGAAGCGGCGCGTATCAAGCAACTGGGCGTCCTCGTTGCTGATACTCAGCGGAGTGACCTTGCCGCCGGCGCCGATCACCGCCGGCATATGCGCATTGGCGAGGCCGGCGTGCTTTTCCATCCAGTACTTGCGCAGCAGATCAGCCTGTTCCTCGCTAACCTTACCCTCGTAGCTAATCACCACGTCGGGGCGGCCGCCGTTCTTGAACACGCTGGCACCGAATTCTTCAGCTGCGAGGCCAAGACCAATCGCCTGCGCACCAATCTTGATCGCCGACGGGCTACGAAGCCCGTTGAAACCGATGGTTGGGAAGTGCAGCACGTCATCCTGGTCGAGCGTAAAGTTGGCGCCGTTGAGCGTCACCTGATAACCGATACGGCCATTCTGGCGCCGGAAGGCGTCCCACTCGCCCGTCGCCAGCGGTAGGAAGCCGAGTATCTTTCCCGATCGGTCGCGGTCGATAACCGCAACGCCATCACCACCAAGCAGCATGGCCGCCAGCGAAAACTCCCAAAACACCGCCGCCGTCATCATCGCGTTGGGCTGTGCGTTGAGCAGTTCATCGGCAAAGTGCCAACTGGCCTTCACCCGCGGCTTGTCACCTACGCCTTTCTGGTAGACCGGAAGCGGCAGCGAGGCCAGGGCTCCGCCCAGAATCCGCACACAGGCATAGACCGCAGATTGACGCATCGCCGACTCGCGCGTGACCAGCACGCCCGAGGCCGAAGCCGAGGCGCCGAATAGGTCGCGCATGGCGTCAAGGTCGCTGAGCCTGACACCCGAAGCGTCGGCCCTGATCTCTGCCAGCTCGCTGCGTACGGCCTGCAGCTCGGCCTCCAGCCGCTTGTTTTTACCAAAGCCGAACATGTCGCCCCCATAAATTCCGTTCCGAGAAATTACACCGGCACGAAGAGTTGATCGTTCTCGCTGTCCAGGTGGACCATCACCCGAGTCGCCGCCATACACATGGCCACAATCGGATCGATTCGCCCCTGACTGCGCTTTTTGTCCGGCTTAATGTTTTCGTTGCTGTCGATCAGCAGCGTGACGTTGCCGGCGCACCAGCGCAGCAATGGATTGGCCGAATGACGCAGCCGCCTGCTGTAGACCAGCCGCTCGATGTGCTTGGCACCAGGCGACAGGCCGCCGAAGTTCTGCGGCAGTTTGACCATCGGCACGTCGTTCTCCAGCAGTTGGTTGGCCAGGTGCGTGCTGTTCCAGGTGTCGAAGGCGATTTCCTGCACGTCGTAATCCTGCACAGCTTGCTCGATCACTTCCTTCACCGGGTCGTAATCGGTCACATCGCCCTCGGTTACCGTGAGCCACCCCTTCTTCGACCATGCCTTGTAATCAGAACCGGCATCCTGATCACCCTGCAGCTTGGCCTCCGGCACCCAGCACCAGACCAACACGTACCAGTCGCCATCTTCATCACCATCCGCCGGCGGAAACAGCAGCACGAAGGCGGTGATGTCGCGCGTGCTGGCCAAGTCGAGCCCGCCGAAGCAGCGCCGACCTTTGAGCATGTCTCGGTCGAATTTCTTACCGCCCTTGTCCCACACGGTCATGTCGAACCAGCTGAGCGCATCGCCGACGAAGACGTTGAGGTCTTTGGTCAGGAAGTTGGCACGAGCACTCGGCAGCACTTTGGCTCGGGTGGCCTGCTCCTGCATGTAGGTGTACGTCTTGGCACTACCGAGAGAGGGATTCGCCTTCACCCAGGTATCCGGGTCGTAGGGGTCGTCGCCTTCGTCGATGGTGTAGATGACGCCAAACATGCGGTCGTCGATCACCTCGCCGCGCAGCACCTTCACCAGGTAAGTGCGAATCTCCACACAGATGCCATCGAGGATGAAACCTGCGGTAGTGATGGCGTTGATCAGCGGGTGCAGTCGTGCGCCCAGCGCCGAAATCATCACGTCCCAGACCTCGCGGTCCTTGTGGGCGTGCAGCTCATCGACCAGCACGACGTACGGGTTTTTGCCATCCAGACTCTCGGCGTTGGCGGCCAGCGGCTCGTAGACCGACTCGCCGAACTCACCGAACAGCACCATCTTTTCCTGGTTGGCACCTTCAAAAATCTTGATGGATTTGGCGAGCCGCGGGGACTTGCGCACCCAGCGCTTGACGTTGGCAAAGGCCGGCTTGAACACCGGCATAGCCTGGGCGCGGGTGGTGGCTATGGTGTAAACCTGCGCCCCCTCTTCGCCGTCCATCATCCAGAGGTAGGTTCCGATCGGCGCCATCCAAGTGGACTTGCCATTCTTGCGCGCTACCTCTTCGTAGCCGGTGCGAAACCGCCGCAGATTGGTGTCGATCTCGCGCCAGCCAATCAGCGCGGCCGTCCAGAACAGTTGCCAGCCATCCAGCACGATGGGCTTGCCACCGAGCGGGCCAGTGGTGTGCACAAACCAGCCCTGCACAAAGTTGATGCAGTGCCAGGCGTGCGCTGGCGAAAAGTAAAAACCGCGCTTGTGCGCGGCTTGCAGATCCCGGTAGTGGCGCTCGACGGACAGCATGGTGAGCTGGCCGACGACGATCTCGCCTCGAAGTACTGGAATGCCGTATCGGACATCCCACTCCTGCCACTGATCCTCTGGCGGAATCAGCCGGAGGCGGCTGACGGGTGGTTTCTTGCGTGACCGACGGCGCTGTCGAATAGGTCGTCCTGCGGCGCCAGATCCGGCAGCTTGGCCTTGACCGCCGCCACCGACGGAAGGGTCAGGCACGATTCCGGCAGCCATTTGAGGAGCTCCCCTTTCAAGTTCCGCGCAACATGGAATGCCTGGTGCGGCTGCTCATAGCCGTTAGGCGATTTGACGAAGTACGTGCCGCCCTGTTTTTCCTCGACCTCACTGAGTTTGAGCTCGGCGTCGATCCACCGGACATAGGTGCGGCAAATGATGCTGATGGTCAGCCCGCAGGTGATGTGTTCGAGACCGGCTTCTCGCAGGCATTCGCAGATGTAATCCCAGACCTTGCGCTCTCGCGGAGACAACTGAGCGCCTGGGGGCGAGGACGGCGATTTAGCGCCGACAGGATTTTGCTTATCACTCCCGCTTTTTGGCGTCGCCCCTGCCCCTCCATGAATGACAGCGAATGGCGGCCTGGAATCGTTCATAGTGCGCCCCAAGGCCTTTCGGCCATAAAAAAAGCCTCCGACGCGTCAATTAACGCGGCAGAGGCCGTCTATTCTTAACCCCCCCCTAGTTCAAAAAGGGGCTCCATAAATTTTCGAAGCTAGGCGCTTGGTCGCGGAGGTTTGTCCGCAGACTTTTACCCGCCCCCTCCCCCTCGCCGGGGGTTACCAAACCCGCCGTCCTCGGTCGCCGTCTTGCGGTCATGGCACGGCTTGCACAGCGACTGCCAATTCGACCGGGACCAGAACAACTTCTGATCGCCCTTGTGTGGGGTGATGTGATCCACCACTGTGGCGGCTTCGATGAAGCCACGCTGGCGACACTCGACACACAAGGGATGCTCTCGCAGATAACTCTCACGAGCCCGCCGCCACTTGCTGTCGTAACCACGACTGGCCGAGCTGCCGCGTTTTTCGTCCGCCTCCTTCTGCACCTGCTTTCGATGCGCCTCGCACAAGCCGGAGCCATCACGCACCAACACACGGCAACCGCGATGGCGGCAGGGACTGGGCGCAGCTTTCGGCATACCGACCTCGAAAAAGAAAGCGCCCCGATCAACCGACCAGGGCGCCAATTCCACACGACAGAACAGGGAGAGGAGACAACACGAAGAACACGAACCACCAATGCAAAAAGCCCAAGGCGTTAACCTTGGGCTTTATCTGGACGCAACTGTGGCGGTGTTGACGGCATGTTATTGGCGGATTTTCACTCTGTCAAGCGGCCTCCAATTCCACGCCGTAGATTTTTTGCAGCAACGGCTCCAGTTCGCCGCACGCCGCAACCAGCCAACCATGGAGCACAACCTCCACATGCCGGCGATAGAAACTGCCCGCCGTCTCATGGTGAATGCCGTTCTCCCGGCCGAACTCACGGAACGACCCGAAGCCCGTCAGCCAGTGGCGCACCCAATACTGCAGACCCGCCTTGCCATACTCCATGGCATCCGGCTCATGATGCGCAACGAACGAAACCAGATCGTCGAACACACCCTGCAGGAACGCCATGCTGCCATCGTTCACCCGTGCCATCAGCGCCAGGTTGAAACGGGCCTCAAGGCCAATCACCGCCGCCACGATCTCGCCGGCTTCCATGATCGCCAACTCGCGACCTCTTGCCGGCTCGCCGCCACGCACTTCACCAAACGACGCTGCCGCCTTCACCCCTTGAGCCGAAAACCGCTCGAAGGCCAGACGGACCGCGCGCACCACATCAATGTTCTTCAAACCTCATCCTAATCACCCCCTGACCAGGACTCATAAACGCCCGCCTTCAGGCAGGTCTATCTATCGCGCGATTTTACCACAACAGCATGGCTATTTGCCCGCCAGCATGGCGCGGATTTTCGCCAGTTCCGCCTGCTGCACCGCCCGCGTCTGCAACTTCGATTCCGCAGGCAGCGCCTTGCGCGGCACCGGCCAAGCCCCCCACGCCAGCACCTCCTCCAGCACCATCGGCCAGCGGCGCTTCACCTGCTCCCAGGTCGAATTGCGCACCTCGAACCACCCCAGCCGATCGGCCGCCCAATACACCGCCGGATGACTCCACGAATCCGGCGTGGCGCCCTCGCCATAATGCCGCGCCACCGCATGATTCTGCGCCTCGGCAAACGCCGCCTGATAATCCGGCACCGGCGAGAAATAGCGCATCAGCCGCGGCACCTCCAGCGGAGGCCACTCGCCGCCCTCCGCCTGGATACGCTGCAAACCGGCCTCCACCAGTTCCCGCGACACCTGACGGCCCGCCAGCGCCTCGGCCAGAGCCCGCACAAACAGCTTGCTCGCCCGCTCGTCCGCCAGCTCGCGGCCAACCTTGCCCGGCCACCACGCCGTCAGCCGCATCAACACGTAACCGGACAACTGCCGGAACGGATCAGCCTGCGGCGCCGAACAGCCGGCACCAGACTGCACCAGAGCATGCTCACTCATAGCCCATCGCCTCCCCAGCCGCGGCAAACACCGCGTCCAGCCCGCCACCCGATTTCGGCGCGCCGCGTGGCCGCATCGGCACCACCTTGGCATCCGGCACAGCGACCAGCGACCCCGATTCGATGATCGATGCCGCATAGCCAGCCACATTGCCAATGCCTCGGCGGCGCGTCTCGGCAATGGCTGCCTGCATCTCCAGCGCCGTCACCTCCCGCTGCTGACACACAGCCACCACGCGGCCACACGCCTTCATGACCGCAGCACTCGGCGCACCATCCTCGCCCAGCAGGCGCCGGAACACCACGCCAACCCCATCCGCAGACCCACCTGTCGCCGACTCGCCAACGTCAGTCGGCACGGCGCCCCCGCCAGCCACACCTCCCGCGCGCGTATCCATCTCATCTCTATCAACGGATAACGGATGTGTGTCGGCTATTGGCATTTCTGGTTCGGTCGGGTTACGGTCGGCTACACCATCGCCACAACCCGCAAAACCCGCGCCGTTATTGGCTTCGCCCAGTGTCGGGTTACGGTCGGCTTCGCTCGGTCGGGTTACGGTCGGGTTACGGTCGGCTTTTTTCGAGGCGCAAAAATCCGAAATCGCCATAGGCAAGCGCATGATCAATTGCTTGCCCGTCATGTCCGAAATCAGCTCCACCAGCCCCACGCGCACCAGGTGCTGCGCCAGCCGCCGCACCTGCTCACGGCTCGGCATCTCACGCGCGATACCCGGGCGCGACTCCACCTCCAACGTCTGGCGCATCCCGTCCCAGCTCACCCGATGCGTGCGGCCAACCGTACCGGTGGCGTAATCCATGCGCGCACGTAGCTCGCGCAGGTACAGCACCTGCGCCCCCAACGGCAAGCCCTGCAACAACTCCAGCTCGGCATCAGAGACAACCACGACGCACCTCCGCAATCGACACCGCACCAGACGGCCAGCGACGCAGCACCAGCGCGCCCTCGCGCTCCATGCGCAACACCTCCCGGCGCATCTCCTCGCGCGAGAACAGCCCGCCATCCGGCTTGCGCACACACTGCAGCGCCCAACCCGCCAGATCACTCACACTATCAAACCGCATAGTCGCCTTTCCTGAAACCATGCCGCCGGTCATGCAGCGGCACCAAGGGCTGATAGCCCATATCCTTCATGCGCAGGTGAATCGCCTGCAGATGCTCCTGCCCATACAGCGCCAACAGGCGACGCTCCTCCACCTCCTGCCAGCGCCGCCAACCCTGCTTGGCGAGCGCCATCACGTAATCGGCATCCTTACTCACCAGACCGCTGATCTGCTGCCATTCCATGGCGCGCCACCTGGCTATCCAGTTGTCGAATCAGCTGCCGCAGCAGCTTGCTACCCAGCTCGCGCTTGTCCCGTGGATGCGCTTTGCGCACCCGGAAAGCCTGCCGCTGCAGCACCTGCATCACCGGGTCAACCGCCCTCATGGCGCACCCCCTTGCGGTGAGCCACGCGCACCGCGCGCAACACCGAATGCAGATGCTCGATGTTGCTCAGAATCGCCTCCTCGATATCCACCAACTCGGCGCTATCGATACGGCCATCCTCCAGCGCCATCGACACCGCCTCGCCCACATCGCCATGCGCCGAAATCAACCCGGAAAGCGCCAGGATCGGCGAGCGGTCCGGACGCTCGGCAAACATCGCCGGCATGCACACAAAGCCCAGCCGCTCCGCCAGCGCAAAAAGCACCACCGGATTGCCGGTCAGCTCGCTCAACTGCGCCGCCTCATCCAGCCGCAGGTGATGCGTCGTGTTGTTTGGGTTCACCTTGTTCACCAGCACCTGGTGGCCGATGCCGGCCAACTCGGCCAGCGCCGGCGTACCACCGGCAAAGTCATGCACCATGCGATACGCCGCGGTCTTTACGTCCATGTTTAACCCTCCATGACAAAAACGTTTTTACCTGCGGCCGGCGTTACTACCATGCACAACAGGGAATAAAAAAAGCCCGGCTGCAACCGAGCGAAAAAACGGCGAATCAGGGGGATTCCGCCGCCGAGAGAACTTGAGAATGACTGGAACCGGAAGCCATACAGCGGTCACGCAAAGCCACCAGGCGCACGCCGATTTCGTAAGAAACGCGCACACCCCGCTTGCCCATGGCCAAACTGCTTATGTACGCAGAGGAGCAACCGACATCCGCAGCGATCTGTTTTTGGGTCATACCCGTGCCGACAACCGTGGCGATAAGATTTTTCCAGTCCATGGCCGCGACTCTAATCTACATTTGTTGATTTCGCAACCGGATAGCATCAGCCAATGTAGATCGCAGGTGTATAACAATTGTTCAATGGATACACTCGGCAAGCGCGTGACTCATGCACGCGAACTAAAAGGCCTGACCCAGCTGGAACTGGCGAAACGCGTTGGCGTTTCCGCGCAGACCATCAACTTTGTTGAGAATGGGCGCAACAAAGGCACCAAGCACCTACTGGCAATCGCCAAGGCGCTCGGCGTCTCAGCCACATGGCTGGACAGCGGGAAAGGCAGCATGACCGAAGTCAGCCTGCGGCCGATCGAGGTATGGGAGGATGAAGAACAGCTCGCCCAATCCGGCGAATACATCTTCCTGCCGGAGCTGAGCGTGCGCCCCAGCGCCGGGCCGGGCGCCCAAGTCTGGCACGTCGACACCGCCGGCCAGCGCCAGGCGTTTACCGCCAAGTGGGCACGCCGCATGAGCATCGACCCGGCCTGCGCCGCCACCATGGTGGTCAGCGGCGACAGCATGGAGCCCCGCCTGCTCGACGGCGACTCCATCGTGGTGGACTACTGCCAGAACGACACCATCATCGACGGCAAGGTGTACGTGCTGGTGATCAATGACGAAGTGAAGGTAAAGCGCCTGTTCAAGGCCATCGGCGGCGGGCTGATCATCCGCAGCGACAACCCTGACAAGAACACCCACCCTGACCTGAACGTCCGCGCCGAGGAAATGATGCACGTCCGCATCGTCGGCCGCGTGGTCGCCGTCTGCGGCGGGATCTGACAGCCACACACCCAGAAAACGGCCGCCAACAACGCCCGCAGGGGCGTTTTTTCATGCGGCACTAATCGGAATGCCGATTGAGGCAATATGCATACCGGTATCGTTATCCGGCAAACTGCCGGCCATGAGCGCACTGGGCACCCGCATAAAAGCAGAAAGAGAACGTCGCGGCTGGTCGCAAGCCGCGCTGGCCCAACGTGCCGGCATCAGCCAGACCACCGTTGCCGACCTGGAACGCGGCACGTCGGCGGCCACCACCAAGCTCATTCCCATCGCACGAGCGCTCAAAGTGAATCCCAACTGGCTCGAAACCGGCCAAGGCCCACGCGACACCATCCCCAGTGGCGACGGACGCTACGTCTGCGCCGACACCCCGGAAGAGTTGGCCGAACAACTACTGGCCAAGGGCAACGACGACATCGCCCACCTCTGGCAACTGATCCTGACGCTCAAGGATCGCCAGAACTAACTCCCCCTCAGCAGCCACTAAAAAGATATCAAGTCGACTTGATAAAAAACCAAGTCGGCAACGTGGTGAAGCTAGGTGAATCTACGTAGACTGCCGTCGTGCCAACCTTCCACGACCGTCTACGCAAGCTGAAGCGCAAACATGGCGTCACCGCCAAGGAAATCGCAGCTGATTGCAACGTCAGCCTGCAAACCGTCTACGCCTGGTTGAAATGCACAATGCCTAACAACAACAACTTAGCCAATCTTTCGGCATTTTTTGGCGTCTCCAGCGACTGGCTTGCCAACGGCGTCACCACCCCCGCCCGCGACGACATGGTGCATCAGCTACGCGCCATGCTCCCCCACCTCACCGACGAACAGCTCAAGATCACCGTCATGTTGTGGCGCAATTTTCTGCACAAGCCACTTGATACCGATGCGTAGAATTACGCATCCCGGCCCCCTCTGAGCCGGGGCAAAATGTTGCCACCTTCGACACCTCGAGCAACATTCAATGCAGCAGGACACCAACAACAAGACCAAGCCAACTCCGGCGGAGCACGCCCACTCTGTGACTAATGCCCTCCGCAATCTAGACACAATGGAACGCTACATCACCACGATGCTTTGCCGCATGCGCGCGGATCTAATCGCACTCGCTGATCAAATCTCCCCTCCCAAGCCGTGATTCGCAGAAAAACAACAATTGTTGAAATTCGGCATCTACATTTGTTGCGCTTAGAAATCAACAAATGTAGATTTCGCATCAGCAGCGCGGCACACAGTGCAGCGCTCTCCCACACCGATTACGGGAAGCGATGGCGCCGGGGGCTGGCAAAGCCCGGATAAGCAGGTAGCGAGAGAATCGATCGGTTTAGCGGGTGAACGGCGGAGAGCCGGGACGCGGGGGCTGGCAAAGCGGGTTGATGCGACCCGCTCACTATACGGGGCCGGATTGATCCGGCACCTAACGCCCGCCGGGATGATCCCGGACGCAAGACAACGGGGGCCAGTGACGATCTTTGACGCCATCAGTCATCACCGGAGTAAACCATGCACATCACGCTCACCGATGGAACACAGGAAATCCCCCTACCAGTGGGGGGGGGGTAAGCGACTTTCACGCCGCCGTCAGCGTCGCCAAGAAACAGTACGCAGGCCTTTTTAAGCGGCTCACCCTCAAGAACCAGTGGAACCTGAAAGACGACCTCGGCCGATCGATCAACCTGCAGGAAGTCTTTCCGCGCAAATAGCGCCACCACAGCGGCACGGCAACCCCGTGCCGCTTTTCTTTGGTCACGCCTGCTAATTAGCAGTGCATTAGCAAGCCATTAGCAAGCCATTAGCAGCACATCACAAAGGGATAGCACCCGAATGACCCACAGCAACGCGGCCCAGCAGCAGGCCAAAACCGCGCTGCTGGCGCTGGCCGCCCCGGCCAAACCCACCACCAAGATCGAACAGTTTCGCGCCCTGCTGCCCGACATCGAACAGCGCATCAGGGACGGCGTGCGGCACGGCCAGATCATCGACGCGCTCGCCAGCGCCGGCCTGCAGATGACCGAAAGCGAGTTCCGCAACGCACTCTGCCGCGAGCGCAAGCGCCAGAAAGGCCCAGCCCGTGAAGCAAGCCAAACCCCCGCGCCGCCCGCCGCCACGCCGGCACCGGCAGCACCCAAACCAACAGCACCGCGCGGCGACTTCCGCCAGCAGCGAGACAAACCACTCAACTGGTAACCAGGAGAACACCATGCAACGAACCGCACACATCACCCTGCAGGGCAAAGGCGGCTGCTTCAAGAGCGGCATCACTGCGCTGGTCGCCCAGCACCTCGCGGCCAACGCTCCGCGCCCGGTGCAGTGCATCGACACCGACCCGGTCAACCGCACCTTCTCGCGCATCACCGCACTGGGCGTGCAGGGGCTGGAGCTGCTCAACGACCACCAGCAGATCGACAGCCGCCAGTTCGACACCATGATCGGCCACATCCTCGACCATGAAGGCGATACCGTCATCGACACCGGCGCCGCCGTGTTCGTGCCGCTCAAAGCCTACCTGGTGGAAAGCGACGCGCTCGGCCTGCTCACCGCCGAAGGCATCCGCACCGTGATCCATGTGCCGCTGATCGGCGGGCTGGATTTCGTCGAAACCGCCAACGGCCTCGCTGCCATCCTCGACGATCTGCCCGACGCCGACGTGGTCGCCTGGTGCAACCCGTTCTTCGGCCCGGTGGAATACCAGGGGCGCGGCATCGAAGACAGCGCCCTCTACAAGGACAACCGCCACCGCTTCGCCGGCATCGTGGACATGATGAAAACTGACCCGGCCACCTTCGGCATGGACATCAGCGAAATGCGCCGCGACGGCCTGACCTACCAACAGGCCATCCAGCACCCCGACTACACCGCCGTCGCCCGCCATCGCCTCAAGCGCGTGTGGGCGTACTACAGCATGCAGCTGGCTGCGCTGAACCTGATCGAACAGCGCGAGACCGCCGAGGCATAACCCGGGAGCCGACCATGCAACTCTTTGACATGAACACGGCAGAAGGCCGGGCAGCAGTCGAGCAATACGAACGGGAACGCGAGGCCATGACCACCAAAGGCCAGCAGCTCTACGCCAAGATCAAACGCAGCAGCAAGTATTACGGCCAGACCGAGCCGAACCAGCTTTTCCCCGTCTACATCGTGGCAACGCCCGGCTGGGGCGCCTACATCGTCCAGGGCGGACCGGGCGGGCAGTACCGCCTTGCCGACGTGAACCTCTTCATCATCCACGACGGCCACGAGCAGCGCATCAACCGCTGACCAACACCCAATCAAGCGGCCACACTGGCCACAGAAACGGAGCCCATCATGCGCACCGCGAACCTGATCGACCTCATCAAACAGCGCGCCGCCATGCGCCGCGCCGCACAGACCGGCAGCCTGGTGATTTTCCCCAGCAGCATGGAGACCTCGGCGGACTTCCACCGCCTGGGCATCGCCCACCTGCACAACCCGAAGTTCACCACCAGCCACCTGCTGGCCACCCCGGTGATGTACCCGGAGCGCACCGTCTGATGGCCCGTTTCTACCCCCAGCGCGATTACATCGCGATGCGCGCCGAGCTGCGCGCCAACGAACTCGGCGGCAAACCCCTGCCGCGATCCACTCCCCAAGACAAACGCAAAGCCGCCGCTCGACGCGAGATCGAGAACAGGCGCATCGAGAAGGAGGCCAGAGCATGAGCCAGCAAACCATCACCTTGCCGGTGGAAATCAGCGAAGACGCGGCATACCAGTTCGCCCAGTTCTGCAAGCGCATCTGCTACCGGGACGCCTACGACCTGACCGAGCCCCACTTGCCGCCGGACATTCGCAAAGAACGCGCCTACCAGATGCTGCACGGCATCGAGCGCGTACAAGCAGCCCTCGCCGATGCCGGCTACGCCCCGCGATGATCGGCGCCGCACGCCTGGTGGCGGCGAACATGGCCCGCAAGCTGGTGCGCTGGCTCATGATCGCCGCCGGCACCATCTCCCTTCTTGGAGTCACGGAATGGATAAACGCCCGATAACCACTCTGCAGCTGGAAACGCTGCAGCGGCTCACCGAGGAATTCACCTCTACCGTGCGCCGCATCGACCTGCACCGCTGGGATTATGTGAACGCGGAAAACCTGGCCAACATGCTGCGGGCACTCGACCACACCATCACCGTGGCGCCGCCCCACTCGCCGCTGCAGGATCTCAATCCGCGACTGTTCTGCAACGAAATCACGCCGCAGCTGATCGGCGACATCACCAGTGTCGGCTTCACCCCCATCAAGAATGGCGACTACTGGCAGATCAATCCGCCCGGCACGGCCGGCGAATTCGCCATGTCCTTCAAGCTACTGGAGCGACCATGAAACACCTGGACATCACAGGACAGACATTCGGCAGCGTTACCGCCATCAGCCTGGAGCGCATCGCCACAGACCCCAGCGGCGACAAGCGCGAATACTGGAAAGCCAAATGCATCTGCGGCGCCGTCTTTACCCGACGCAAAGACGGCATCACCGGCTGCAAATCCACCAGCTGCACCTGCAAGCGCGCCAAGGGCGCCGAGGCCACCAACAAGGTTTTGGCCGAACTGGTCGACAACGTAGCGCGAGCCGCCGCGCTGGAGCACAAGCAAGTCAGCGCCACCCTGCACCAGGCACAGCGCGACAACCGCGCCGGCCTGCCCGCGACGCTGCAACGACTGCCGGGCCGCATCATCCCGGCCCGACACCCCAAGGGCAGCAGCTTCGGCGGCCACTACCTGCCCGGCGGCCATAGCTCCGCATACGCCGCCATGGAGGGCGCGTGACGCGCCATGCACAAGAACACGCCCATGACTCACGGGCACTCGTTACTTGAGACCAACATGGAAAACAAAACCAATCGCACCGCTTGGCTACTCATGGCCCAGCACCAAACCCCCAGCATCCCGCTCGCCAACATCTGCGACGAGCATTTCGGCGTCAGCATCGCCGAGGCCAACCGTCTGGCCACCCTCAACAAGCTGCCGTTGCCGACCTACCGCGTCGGCCCCAGCCGCCAAAGCCCTCGCCACGTCCACATCGACGACCTAGCCAAGCTGATCGACGAGCGCCACGACGCTGCGCGTAGATCATGGGAACGCAGCCAGGTATGAGCCAGACAGAACAGCGCCCAACTTACCAACAGGCCACCAAATCGGTGGCCTGATTCATTCCGAGATACCCCATGGTCAGAGAACAATTCAGCCTGCTGACGACCGACGAAATCATTGTCGATCTGTTCGCCGGTGGCGGAGGCAAATCCACCGGTATTGAGCACGCTCTTGGCCGCCACGTGGACATCGCTATCAACCACGATAGTGACGCGATAAGCATGCACGAGGCGAACCACCCGCAGACGGAGCACTACTGCGCCGACGTTTTCGAGGTCTGCCCGCGCACCGCCACCCGCGGCCGCCCGGTTGGCCACCTGCACGGCAGCCCGGACTGCACGCATTTCAGCCAGGCCATCGGCGGCCAGCCGCGCGACAAGAAGATCCGCGGCCTTGGCTGGGTGATACCGCGCTGGGCCGGCCAGGTGCATCCGCGCAGCATCAGCATGGAAAACGTCAAGCAAATGCAGCAGTGGGGGCCACTGATCGCAAAGCGCTGCAAGCAGACCGGGCGCGTGATGAAGCTGGATGGCACCGTGGCCGCCCCTGGCGAGCGCGTGCCAGTGCAACAGCAGTTTCTCGTCCCAGACCCGAAACACGTTGGCCGCACCTGGCGGCGATTCGTCAGCGTGCTGGAGCAGCTGGGATACCAAGTTGAATACCGCCTGATGAACGCAGCCGACTACGGCGCTGCCACCACGCGCGAACGCCTGTTCCTGTTTGCGCGCCGGGATGGACGGCCAATTGTTTGGCCCGAACCGACGCACTTCAAGCAGCCCAAAAAAGGGCAAAAAGCTTGGCGCGCTGCCGCCGACCACATCGATTTCAGCAACCTGGGCGAATCTATCTTCACCCGCAAGAAGCCGCTGGCTGATGCCACGCTGCGCCGCATCGCCAAGGGCATGCACAAGTACGTGCTGAACACCCCCAAGCCGTTCATCGTGGAGCTAGCCAACTGGAGCAACCGCAACGGTGTGCATGACATCGAGCAGCCGCTGAACACCATCACCGCCCACCCAAAGGGCGGAAGCTTTGCAGTAGCGCAACCGTCACTGGTTCCGCTGACGCACCAGGGCGGCGACCGTGTGCATGACTCCATGGAGCCGGTGCGCACTATCACTGCGGCCAACCGCGGCGAAATTGCCGTTGCCATGCCGGTTCTTGTGCAGGCCGCCCACGGCGAAGGCAAGCCCGGGCGCGCGCAGCGCTGGGGCGATGGCAGCAAGCCGGCCACTGGCCCGGTGAACACCATCACCGCATCTGGCTGCGGCGGTCAGGCGCTGGCTACCGCTTACCTGATGCAAGCCAACGGCGGGTTCAATCAGACGGTTGGCCGCAGCCTGGACGAGCCCGCGACCACGATCACCACCACCGGCAGCCAGCAGCAGCTGGTAGCCGCGCACCTGGTAACCCTGCGCCGCAATTGCTTTGGCCGTGAGTTCAACGCACCGATGGCGGCCATCACCGCCGGCGCCGAGCACCACGCCGTCGCGTCGTACATGTTGAGCAAGGAAAACGAGGACGCTGCCCTGCGCTGCGCCAGCTTCCTTATCAGCTACTACGGCACCGACAACGTGAGCGGCGTGGATCAGCCGATGCCGACCGCCACCACCCGTGACCGGCTGGCGCTGGTCACTGTATGGGTAAAAGGCGAGCCATACGTGATCGTGGACATCTGCCTGCGCATGCTGACGCCGCGCGAGCTGTATCTGTGCCAGGGCTTTCCGGCCAGCTACATCATCGACCGCGGCCACGACGGGAGGCCGTTCACCAAGACGGCGCAGGTACGCATGGTTGGCAACAGCGTCAGCCCCGGGCCGGCGCAAGCACTCATTGAGGCCAACTGCATGGATCTGGCCGCGTGGAGCCACAAGGAACTCAAGCAGCGCCAGCTGCAGGCAGCGTAACCATCAGGCCACCAGAACGGTGGCCTCACTTTTTCAGGAATAACGATGAGCGAATACCTGATTGCCCACATCGGGCACACCATCAAAGACCACGAACACATCACCTGGTGGCGCCCGGACAGCAAGGGCTACACGATCTGCATCGAGAAAGCAGGCCTGTACAGCGAACAGGAAGCACGCGGCATTTGCTCGCACGGCTGCTGCATCGCGGTGAAGAAGGCCGAGGCCGCCAAGCTGTCGCGTGGCACGCCGTACTACCGCCGTAGCGATGGCACGCTGGGCAAGCTGTACGACGGTGACAGCCACGTTGTGGTGCCGAACGGGAAAACGGAGTGGGCCGCGCTGCTGGCGGCGCGGGTGGACTGTGGCAAGACTGACAAGCCAACACCGCGCGCGCCAAGCAAGGCCCGGGCGATCTACCTGCCGACCACCCTGCAGGAAGGCGGTGCGTGATGGCAGCCACGAAGAAACCGAAATGCCGCACCTGCGGCGGCTACTGCGGCCGACGCAAAGGCCAGGGCTGCCAGTACGCGGCCAACGAGGCGAAGCGCCGGGCAGATGAGCTGTACCAGTACGCCACTGCCGGTATGCACGGCAAGAAAGGCGGTGCCGCATGACAAGCAATATCACGCGCCCGGCAATGCGCTACCACGGCGGCAAATTCAGATTGGCGCCATGGATCCTGTCATTTTTGCCGGAACATCGAGTCTACGTTGAGCCGTTTGGCGGCGGTGGCAGCGTGCTGCTGCGCAAGGATCGCTCACACGCCGAGGTGTACAACGACCTGGACGGCGAAGTGGTAAACCTGTTCAGAGTAGTGCGCGACAGCGGCGATGAACTGGTGCGCCAGGTCGAACTTACGCCGTTTGCCCGCGAGGAGTTCAAACAGGCATATCAGGAGAGCGCCGATCCGATTGAGCAGGCCCGCCGCACACTCGTCAGGTCCTACATGGGCTTTGGCAGCGCCGGCGCATCGGGGCAAAGCACAGGCTTCCGGGCGAACAGTAACCGCTCCAACAAGACGCCGGCACACGATTGGGCCGACTTCCCCAGCGCGCTGGCCAGCATAGTTGACCGTTTCCGTGGCGTAGTCATCGAAAACCGTGATGCGCTGCAGTGCATGCAGCATCACGACTCGGAAACCACTCTGCACTACGTTGATCCGCCTTATGTGCATAGCACACGCAATCTGCGCACCCGGGCACCGGCGTACCGGCATGAAATGAGCGACGACGATCACCGGCAGTTGGCCGCAGGCCTGCGCGAGCTGCGCGGCATGGTGGTGCTGTCGGGGTATCCGTGCGAACTGTACGACCAGGAACTGTTCGCCGACTGGGAGCGGCATGAATGCAGGGCACTTGCCGATGGCGCAAAGGCTCGCACCGAAGTCATCTGGCTAAACCCAGCATGCAGTGCAGCACTTCACGGTGCAGGGCTGTTCGCGGCCGGCACGGCGGCATAGCCCGCAAACACTTTCACTTTTTACTAGGTTCGATAACGGTGCTTATCGCACCAAAGAAAAACGCCCCAACAGCGGGGCGTTTTATTCTGCAGACCTTGCGGCCTTCTTTTCGTTAAATCTACTTTGAAAATTCAGCGCAGGAAGCATCACGGGCTCATACCCTGAGTTAAGCATGATATTTGCGACAAATGCCCGTAAAAAAGGATAGGCAATTGCAGGCGCATTAACATTCGCAAAAGGCGAATTATCAACCCAATCTCGATCGACATCCCTATTCAGCTTGAAATCAGCACAATACACGACTGACAGTTCTTTGCAAGAATCAGCCAGCAGCGACAAATCAAAAACTATTGAAAAATGTTGCGGCGAGCCTTCATCAAATCTAGCGCCAACAGAAAGAACATCCTTGTGAGAATCACCATCAAAGCTCACAAGAGAAAAACTTTCTGCGACAGTTTTTGCAAGCTGAAGCGTAAGCTGTTCTTTTTCCGACATTACTTACGCCGCCAGTTTGTAATCATCTGACCGTGCTGCGCAGTTAGAATGCCTCTCTCCAGCAGCAACGAAAACTCCAGAGCCAATGGAAATTGACTCAATCAAGCTTATTTCCAGATCAAAATAACGAGCGTGTAGTGCACGCTGATCCATTGTCTCTGCGTGCCTAGCAACAAACTCATAAATTTCTTCAGGCGTTGATTGTTGTAGTTTTTCCAATGCCTTCGCAAACATGGCTTTCATTTTCAATTCCTTTTCTTATCTGAACACGCGCGTCTGTTCAATTTTACTTTTATCCCTAACAGCCATTATCGTGCAATTTGGAATACTGGGCATCCCCAATGCAAGCTCTCTTTCTGCCGGACTCGGCGCAACAGCAGAAATGTATTCTCGATTAATTACAGCTTGGGCACCAACATACTCCAAAATTGCATCGCAAACTATTTTTCTATCAAAGGCCTTTTTCCTCCCTTTATCAAGCTCAAGCTTGGAACAGAAGTACTCTCTTACCTTATTGAAATCCTTTAGATCAGATTCATCCCGCAAGTCTAGAACATAATCAAAATCAAACTTAAAAACTGACTCTAATACACAAGGATCACGGTGACTCTTAAATACAGACGCCCAGCGCTCACTAGCCTCGACAGGGCACATAACACCATCAACAAAATAATAAACACCCATCCCAAGCCAATCTTTGGGATCATTGCTAAAATTAAAGCCCCTCATTCGTATGAGTGGCCACTTTGATTTACAAGTTCCGTGATAACCGCGCATTTTTACAAGTTATTTGAATATTAATGCAAGACAATTTATTATTTAAAAAAACTATCACGGCAATAGACTGGATCAATAAAACCTTTTGCGCTCACATGGAGCGCACCTCGAAACTGATCATTTATGATGCAAGTTTGATGGATAAATAGTTGGCCCGCAAGTTTACATTGTAAATTCTCACGATCACTACGCGTTGACTCTCACGTCAAGCCATCTGAACACTTCCCACCCACCTCAACCAAGTAGCTATCCTCAGTTCTCAGCCCCCATCGCCGCAACAACAAGCAATCACACTAATACCCGCACTATCTCAAACATCTCACCAGACGACTCACCCAGAACTTGCGCCTCGGCTTCCGATACGCAGGCACTGGCGGACGCCTCATCATCCACCCACCCCAGCTCTCCATCCATACCCACCAGGAAGCCATCCGCAGTCTTCACCACCCACCGCCGCCTCCTGACCCTGGGCTTGGCGTCGACCTCTGGCACCGCAACACCGCCACCATTGCCGCCAAGGTTGGCCGCAGCCGGCAGCTCATGCAGCGACGCCGGCCGGAGCTGGGTGTAACGGCGCAGCATGTTCCACGTCTTGTGCCCCGTCACCAGAGCCACCTGCTCAATACTGTACCCCGCTTCAAACAGCCGACTGGTTCCCTCGTGGCGCAGATCGTGAAAATGCAGATCCTCGATACCCAGCACCTCACATGCCCGTTGGAAGCATGTACTGATACTGATCTCGGTATAAGGGAATACGCGCAAGTCGTCGTGGCTGGCCAGCTGCGCCTCAACGATACCCCAAGCCTCACCCAGTAGCGGCAGCACCTGGTCGTTGCCGATCTTGTTGCGCGGGTCTTTCCGATTACGCACCACCACCGTGCGCGCCTGGCGGTCCACGTCAGACCGCAGGATGCCGACAATCTCTCCACGCCGCGCTGCCATTGCCACTGCGTAGCGGAACACCGGTGCCATGCGCAGCTCACGCGCCCGGGTTGCGTCGTAGTTCTCAAACCACTTCAATAGCCTGGCGTACTCATCACCCACCAACCGGCGGTCACGCTCACTACCCTGGCCAATCAGCCCCAGCTTGAGCAACACCGGCCGCACCTCATCAAACGGCGCTGCACTGACGCCGATACCCCACACCGGCTTTGCCAGGTCGAACACCTGCCGAAGATAGCCAAAATACTGCGCGATGGTGGCGGCGCTATTGCCGTACTTCTCGCGTCGCTTGTTGCAATAGTCCAGCAGCACGCCGGCCGTCACTGCCGTGACTGGATTATCGCCAAGGTCCGAGGCCGCCAGTGTATTCAGTACCGCCGACTTCGTTGCCCCCAGCGGCTTGAGCTTTCCCACATACTGGATGTACCTGCCGATCAGGTCGCGCACCAGCACCCCGCGCGAGCCCTCCCGCGCCAACAGCTCAGCCAAACCCGTTTCGGTCCGGGCCTTGGCCTCGACATCCAGCGCCCACTGCTCCGCTAGGCGCTTGGTGTCATGCGTCATCGACTTGTGAAAAACGAGCTTGCCGCCCTGCTTGATACGGACGGTTGCCCGCCACTTCCCTTTGATCGGTATAATTGATGCCATCGGTGTTACGGCGCGTAGCACTTTGCTGTTTTCGGTAGCACTATCGTAGCACCAAGGCGTCAAAACTTCGCATTACTTCGTGCTAGTTCGCATACTGACGACACCCCGAAAATCGCAACAAAACCCGCGCCATTGCTAGAAAGTCTGGCAAAACAAGGCACCACAGATTAATAGCCCGTCCCTGTAGTTAAATGGATATAACAGCCCCCTCCTAAGGGGCAGTTCCAGGTTCGATTCCTGGTGGGGGCGCCAAATCACCTTCCCAAGCAGTCCGAAAGATACCGAGAAACCCGCACAGCGTAAGGCTCTGCGGGTTTTTTGCTAGCCAAAACCTGTCGAGCGCATCCCGCCGAAGCCCAACACACCTGCGGTCATGTCCGCGGCCAGCCCCCGGCGAGGTCGGTCCATTGCGGCGTGAGCCGCCCCGTGAACTTAACAATGGTCATATAAATGGCCGCAAACCCATGTCGAATGGGCAATTTATCGAATAGCCATCAAAACGGTGAACGTTTCGAAACCGCCTCGTAATGAATGATGTAGCATCACTGGCTTTACCATTCTGGACCGCCACAATGCGACGCCTCTTCGCTTGCATTCTGATTGCCGCCGTTTCCGCGCCGTCCCTGGCCCAGGCGCTGTCAGAGAAGGAAGCCTCTGATCTGCTCACCGTCACGGACTACTTGAATGGCGAATGCCGCAACGGCATTGGCGACGATCAGAAAACACTGAAGGCCTGCAATATGCGCGACGTGATGTTTACCCACGTCAAGAACAATGGGTGGTGCTATGGCGCCCCCACCGCGCCGACCGCAAAAGGCAAGTGGCAGCCCTGCAAGACCACCGCAAAAAAGATCAGCCAAGCCAAGGCACCATCACGTCAGGTTAAACCGCCATCGCGTCAGGCCAAGACGCCCCGTTTAGCCCGCCGTGCAACGCCCCGCCACGTCACGTACAAGCACGCATAACGGCGCCCCCGCGGACAAAAAGCGGGGCAGCACCGCGCGTTTGTTGGTATATTTGCCGGTAAATTTTGAACGGCGCACACCAAGATCCTTGTCTGGCGTGGCTTGCAGGCCACAGTCCGGTTTCTGGTGGGCGCCATTTCATTTCCTGCGTCCGCGCCCGGCCCTTGCGCCGCCGCGGCTTTACCGTCTGACATCATGTACGCCGATATCGACCGCACCAGCACCTGGTTCAAGTACAAGGATTCGTTGTGCCACGACTGCATGGCCAGCTGCTGCACCATGCCGGTCGAAGTCCGACTGCCCGACCTGATCCGCATCGGCGTGGTGGACGAGTTCGAAACCGGCGAACCACCCAAGAACATCGCCAAGCGCCTGATGAAGCAGGGCGTGATCGAGCACTTCAACTTCAAGCGCGAACTGTTCACCCTGGCGCGCCGCGCCAACGGCGACTGCCACTACCTCGACAAGCACACCCGGCGCTGCACCATCTACGCCCAGCGGCCGGACACCTGCCGCAACCATCCGCGCATCGGGCCGCGCCCGGGCTACTGCGCCTACCGCAAGAAAACCACCCCATGAGCACGCCGCAACCCAACAACCCGCTGCACGGCATCACGCTGGAAAGCATGCTGACCGAACTGGTGGCCCACTACGGCTGGGCGCGGCTGGGTGAGCTGATCGAGATTCGCTGCTTCAACCACGACCCCAGCATCAAGTCCAGCCTGACCTTTTTGCGTCGCACTCCCTGGGCACGCAGCCAGGTCGAGGCGCTGTACCTGCAGCTCAAGCGCGCTCCCGCCGCCCCGACGAGCGGCAAGACCGGCTTCATCAAACCACGCCGCGGCTGAACACCCCGCTCCCCCGTCCCACGGCTCGCACAAAAGAAAACGGCCCGCTCAGCTACTGCCGACCGGGCCGTCACCTTCATCCTATCGCTGCCAAGGTTGGCCGAAACACCGCCCCACCCCGGCCGACACTCAGAACAGCAGCTCCTTGACGTTCTCCACCGCGTCACGCGCCGGCGGCGTCTGGCCATCACCCTGAGGCTCGGCACCGCCATTGCTGGCATCGCTGGCCGCGCTACCGCCCGGCACGGTACCGGAGTTATCCAGCCGCAACTCCGGATTGGTGTGCTGGAACTCCTCGTAGTAGTACTCGTCGCCGCCACGCAAGCCGCCCCCCGGACGCACCACCACCCCCGGCGGCGGCGGTAGATCGATCTCGGGCGCCCCCTTCAAGGCGTTGGCCATGTAGTTGATCCAGATCGGCAGTGCCGCGGTACCGCCGTAACCGTAACGGCCCAGGCTGCGCGGCTGGTCGTAACCCACCCACACCACGGCAGCCAGATTCGGATTGAAACCGGCAAACCAGGCATCGCGGAAATCGCTGGTGGTACCGGTCTTGCCCGCCAGATCCTGGCGCCCCAGCGTCATGGCCCGGTTGGCGGTCCCGAAGCGCACCACATCCTTCATCATGCTGGTCATGATGAAGGCGTTACGCGGATCGATCGCCTGCGGTGCATTCTGACCCGCCACCGTCGGCACGGTCTTGGCCAACACGCGGCCGTTCACATCCTCGATACGGTCGATAAAGTAGGAACGGGTACGATAACCGCCGTTGGCGAAGGTGGAATAGCCCTCCGCCATCTGTAGCGGCGTGGCCGAACCGGCCCCCAGCGCCATGGTCAGGTAAGCCGGGTGCTGCTTGGCGGCAAAGCCGAAGCGCTGGATGTACTGCTGGGCGTAGTCAGTGCCGATGGCCATCAGCACACGGATCGACACCAGGTTCTTCGACAGCGCCAGCGCACGGCGCATCGGGATCATGCCGGCGAACTTGCCGGCGAACTTGCCGTCGTCGTTCTTCGGCTCCCAGCGCTGCCCGCCCAGCGCCTGCGGATCGATCGTCAGCGGCGCATCGTTGATCAGCGTCGACGGCGTGAAACCCCGCTCGATGCCGGCCGAGTAGATGAACGGCTTGAAGGTGGAACCGGGCTGACGCCAGGCCTGGGTCACGTGGTTGAAGCTGCTGCGGTTGAAGTCGAAGCCCCCCACCAGCGACTTGATCGCGCCGGTGCGGGTATCCATCGACACGAAGGCGCCCTCCACTTCCGGCATCTGGCCGATGCTCCAGTCCCCCTTGCTCTCGGCCCGCACGCGCACGATGGCGCCCGGCCGCAGCTGCTGCGCCGGGGTCAGCTTGCTGCTCAGGGCACGGCGCGCAAAATCCAGGCCGCGCCCGCTCACCGACACCTCCTGCCCGCCACGCAGATACACCTTCACCGCGCGGTTCGACGCTTCGAGCACCACGCCCGGCTGCAAGTCGCCGCTATCGTGAATCTCCGCGAGCGCCTCGTCCAGCGCCTCGATCCGGTCATCACCCTCCAGCCCGGACAGGTCGACGAACCCCTCCGGCCCGCGGTAGCTGTGGCGGCGGTCGTAATCCATCAGGCCGGCACGCAGTGCGTCGTACGCCCACTGCTGATGCTTGCTGTCGATGGTGGTGAAGACCCTGAAGCCCTGGGTGTAGGCCTGGTCGCGGTAACGGTCATACATGGCCTGGCGTACCATTTCCGCCACATATTGAGCCGGCATGCTGGCTTCCGCCCCCTGCCCCGCCACGTGCAGTTTCTCCGCCAGCGCGTTGTCGTACTGTTCCTGGCTGATGAAGTTCAATTCGTGCATGCGGCGCAGCACATACTGCTGGCGCAGACGGGCCCGCGCCGGGTTCACGATCGGGTTGTACGCCGACGGCGCCTTGGGCAGACCGGCGAGCATGGCCATTTCCGCCACACTCAAGTCTTTGATTGATTTGCCATAATAGGCCTGCGCCGCCGCGGCAAAGCCGTAAGCACGTTGCCCCAGGTAGATTTGGTTGAAATACAACTCGAGAATCTGGTCCTTGGAGAGCGCGTGCTCGATCTTGAAAGCCAGCAGCGCCTCGTTAAACTTGCGGCTAAAAGTCTTTTCACTGGAAAGGAAGAAATTTTTTGCCACCTGCATGGTGATGGTACTGGCACCAGAGCGTGCATGGCCTGATACGATATTGCCGACAGCGGCACGCATCACGCCGACATAATCGATACCGCTATGCTGATAGAATCGATCGTCCTCGGCGGCCAGCACGGCCTCCTTCATCAGCACCGGGACCTCCTGGATGCGCATGAATGAACGTCGTTCTTCGCCGAATTCGCCGATTAACTGGCCATCCGCGGCAAAGACGCGCAGCGGCATCTTCGGCCGGTAATCGGTAAGGACGTCAAGACTGGGAAGACGCGGATACGTTATGATGATTGCGATTGCCAGGCCACCTGCAGCAAGGATGGCACCACCAATAAGCAAGCCGGCAAAAATCGCAAAAATTCGTTTAAGCATGATCAGAATGGGCTTTCGCTGGAAAGCGGATTATAACGTCTTGTAAGTCAGGACAAGACACAACATTAGATTGCGATACCGTCCCGACGGATCGCCACTTAAAAATACTTGGGGCCCTCACCGATGCTATCCGACAAACTTGGATTCGGCGCCAACTGGTTGAGCCTGGTTGGATTAGGGAAATCCGGCAATGTTCCGCTGCTAGGACTGGATATCAGCAGCAGCGCCATCAAGCTGGTAGAACTTTCCCGCTCCGGCAACAGCCTGCAAATCGAGCGTTACGTCATCGAGCCCCTGCCCAAGGAAGCGATCACCGAGGGAAACATCAACAATATCGAAGGCGTGGCAGAGACCATCCGCCGCGCCTGGCAGCGCCTCGGCAGTTCAGCCCGCAACGTCGCCGTCGCCATACCCACCACCATGGCGATCTACAAGAAGATCCTGGTGCCGGCGAACCAGGCCGACGACCTCGAAGCACTGGCCGAAACCGAAGCCAACCAGATCATTCCCTTCCCGCTGGAAGAGGTCAACCTCGACTACCAGATTCTCGGCTCCTCGCCTGCCAGCGTCGACGACCTGGAAGTCCTGCTGTGCGCCGCCCGCAAGGAGAAGGTGGAAGAACGGGTGGCTGCGGCGGAAATGGCCGGACTCAAGGTCAAGATCGTCGACGTCGAGTCCTTCGCCATGATGACCGCGTTCGAGCAGATCCAGTTGCACTTGCCCGAACAAGGCCACAACCAGACCTTCGCCCTGTTCGATATCGGCAGCAGCAAGCTGCACTGCAGCGTGCTGCGCAACGGCCAGCAGATCTACTTCCGCGAACAGGCCTTTGGCGGCCAGCAGCTGACGCGCGACATCCAGCGCCGCTACGGTATCTCGTTCGACGAAGCCGAATCCGGCAAGCGCGCCATGACACTGCCCGACGGCTACGAATCCGAACTGCTACACCCCTTTGTCGACTCGCTGGCGCAGGAAATCCAGCGTGCCCTGCAGTTCTTCTACACCACGGTCAGCGTCTCGCAATACCTGCGGGTCGACTACATCCTGCTGGCCGGCGGCTGCAGCATGTTGAGCGGGCTTGACGACACGGTGGCCGCACGCACCCAGATCAGCACCATGATCGCCAACCCCTTTACCACCATGGTGCAGTCCTCCTCCATCCGCCTGAAGGAGCTGCTGCTCGACGCCCCTTCGCTGCTGGTTGCCTGCGGCCTGGCCATGAGGAGGTTCGACTGATGATACGCATCAACCTGCTACCGCACCGAGAGCAGAGCAAGGAAGCGCACCGCCACCGCTTCCAGCTTCTTCTAGCTGCCGCCATCCTGATCGCCGGGGGGGTGGTAGCCTCGAGCTATCTGGTGCTGAACAGCCGGATCGGCCACCAACAGCATCGTAACCAGTACTTGCAGGATGCCATTGCCCAACTGGACGGCCAGATCAAGAAGATCGAGGGACTCAAGAAGGAACGCGACGAGCTGCTCGCCAGGAAACAGCTGGTCGAACAATTGCAGCAGGGTCGCAACGAGGCCACCCACATCTTTGACCAGCTGGTACGCCAGACCCCTGACGGCGTCTACCTCAGGGACTTCAGACAGACAGGCCGCAGCTTCGACCTGTCGGGCTACGCCCTGTCCGGTGCACGCGTCTCCAACTACATGCGCACCCTGGCGCAATCCACCACGTTCGACGCCCCGGTCCTGGTCGAGGTCAAGGCCGCCATCGTCAACAACCAGCGTGTCAGCGAGTTCACCTTGCGACTGGGCATGAAGGGACAAGAAGCCGCCGCACCCGCCCCAGGCAAGAAAGGAGCACGGCCATGACGCTCGACGAATTGCGCAACCTCGACCCCAAGGACATGCCGAACTGGCCGCTGCCGGCCCAGCTCGGGGCTCTGGCCAGCCTGATCGGGCTGATCGTTTTCCTCGGCTATTACCTGGTCCTGGGAGACCAGCTTGACACCCTGAACAGCGCCCAGCACCAGGAAGAACAACTCAAGCAGACCTATCTCGACAAAAAACGCCAGGCCATCAACCTCGCCGCGCTGGAACAGCAGCTGGCCGAGATCCAACGCTCGTTCGGCGCCCTGCTCAAGCAGCTCCCCAGCAAGTCCGAAATGGAATCCCTGCTGACCGAGATCAACCAGGCCGGGATCGGCCGCGGCCTGCAGTTCGAGCTGTTCCGCCCCGGCGGAGAAATCAAGTCCGCCGAAATGGCCGAGCTGCCCATCAGCATACGTCTGACCGGCAATTACAAGGAGCTGGCCTCCTTCGTCAGCGACGTCGGCCAGCTCTCGCGGATCGTCACGCTGAGCGATATCAAGCTGGCCCCCCAAGACGCCAAGGGACCGACCAGCACCCCGCGGTTGAGCATGGAGGCCACGGCCAAAACCTACCGCTCGCTGGAACCGGAAGAACGCCTCGCCGCCATCAACAAGAAAGAGGCCAAGAAATGAACAAACCTGGCTTCTTGTGCCTGCTGCTCCTCGCCGGCTGTGGCAGCAACAGCACCGACGACCTCGACCGCTGGATGAACGAAGCCGGCAAGGGCCTGGCCGGTCAGATCGACCCCATCCCGATGGCACAACCCTATCAGCCCTTCGTGTACCAGGCCTTCGAGCTGCGCGACCCGTTCGACCCGCAAAAATTGCTGGCCGCCAAGCGCCAGAACAGTGCCAACGCGCCGGACTTTGATCGTCCGCGCGAGACGCTAGAAAACTACGACCTGGACAAGCTGAAAATGGTCGGCATCCTGAAGCGCGGCGGAGTGACCTACGGACTGATCCGCACACCGGAGAACACGGTCTACCGGGTTCAGCCTGGCAACTTCGTGGGGCCCAATTTCGGGCAGATCAAACACATCTCCGAAGCCGGAATCGAGTTGGCCGAAACAGTGGAAGACCTGAACGGCGAATGGGTACAGCGCACAACGACCATGTACCTCGTAGAACAAGGGCAGAAATAATGAACACGCATGCCATCAAACTGCTATCCGGACTGGGTCTTGCCCTCTCCTTCAGCCTGGCCCATGCCGGCGTTGCCATTACGGGGATCAACATCAGCAAAACCGACGGCAACGAACAGGTTCTTCAGCTGACTTTCGACGGTCCGGCCCCCAAGCCCAACAGTTTCGCCATCTCCAATCCCCCCAGGATCGCGCTCGACTTTGCCGATACCGAGATCAAGCTACCCAACAGCTTCACCGAACTGGGCAACCCCCTGGTTCCCTCTGCCGTTGCCATCGCCAGCAATGGCCGGGCTCGTATCGTATTGAATCTGGCCAAGAACGCCTCTTATTCCACCAAAGTCAGCAACAACACGCTGCTGATCAGCCTGAACAGCAACCTGCAGGCAGAGCAGCGGACCGCCGTCCCGCTGGACACCACCCCCGCCAGCCCGGCACCAACGGCAAGCGTCGCCTACCGCACACCGCTCGCTCTCGACTTCCGGCGGGGCCATAACGGCGAGGGCAGGGTCGAGATCAACCTGCCATCGAACGATGTCCCGGTGGATATCAAACGCCAGGGCAAGAATATCGTGGTGGACATCCAGGGGAGCAATCTGCCTGCCGGCCAGGATCGCAAGCTCGACGTCACCGACTTTGGCACCCCAGTCAGCAAGATCGACGCCATGAACCAGGGCAGAAGCAGCCACATCGTCATCCAGCCACAAGGCGACTGGGACTATTCCTCGTACCAGACCGACCGCAAACTGGTGGTCGAAGTGAAGAAACTGACCCAAGATCAAAAAGCACAGAACGAGTTGGACAAGCCGGTCTACAAGGGCGACAAGCTCTCGCTCAATTTCCAGGATATCGAAGTCCGGACCGTGCTGCAGGTCATCGCCGAATTCACCGGGCTCAACATCGTCACCAGCGACTCGGTCAACGGCAAGATCACACTGCGCCTGAAAGACGTGCCATGGGATCAGGCACTCGACCTGATCCTCGACAGCAAGGGCCTGGACAAGCGGCGTAGCGGCAACATCATCCGCATCGCCCCGCGCGAAGAGCTGCTGGCCCGGGACAAGCAGGTTTACGAGGCCAAGAACCAGCTCACCACGCTGGAACCGCTGCGCTCGGAAACCTTCGTGCTGCGTTACCGCAGCGCCGAGGATTTCAAGAAAATCCTGGAAGAAGACAGCAAGGGAGGCACCGGTAGCGGTAGCGGACGACGCAGCACCCTGCTCTCCGATCGTGGCAGCGCCCTGATCGACCCCAAAACCAACACCCTGATCATCAACGATACGACAACGGTTATCGACAAGATTCGTGATCTGATCACAAAAACCGACACCCCGGTCAAACAGGTCGTGATCGAGGCACGCATCGTCGAAGCCACCGACAACTTCAGCCGCGAACTGGGCGTCAAGCTGTCGTACGACCGCATCGGCCGTCTGAGTCTGGGCGGCAATATCGCTGGAGCCGGCAACGGCAGCCTCACCGACACCTTAGTGAATCTGCCGACCAACAGTGCGGCTACGGGGACCATCGGCGCCGTCTACAAGGCCGGTGCCAGCAACCTGATCGGCCTGGAGCTGCAGGCATTGCAAACCGAAAGCCAGGGCAAGATCGTCGCCAGCCCGCGGGTGCTGACTTCCGACCGTACCGAGGCCACTATCGAGCAGGGGCAGGAGATTCCTTATCAGGAGGCCACCTCCAGCGGCGCCACCTCCACCTCATTCAAAAAGGCGGTACTGAGCCTGAAGGTGAAGCCTCAGATTACTCCTGACAGCACCATCCTGATGGACATCCAGATCAACAACGACACCGCCGACTTCGCCAACCTGTCGAATGGGGTTCCCTCGCTCAAGACCAAAAAGGTCAATACCCAGGTGCTGGTCGAGAATGGAGGCACCGTGGTTATCGGTGGCATCTACACCCAGGACGAAAATGAAGGCCTCAGCAAGGTACCCCTACTTGGTGACATTCCCCTGCTGGGCGCCCTGTTCCGGAGCAAGACGAAGAAAGACAACCGCACGGAGTTGCTGGTTTTCCTGACGCCACGCGTCGTCAGCGATTTCGACATAAACAGCCGCTAGGACAGCGCAGACGATCGCGCGTGCTTCCGCTACAATGCCTGCCATGGATACACTGGCAGGCAATTTTTTTCTTGTCGGACTGATGGGGGCCGGCAAGACGACGGTAGGTCGTGCGCTGGCGCGCAAAACCGGCAAGACCTTTTACGACTCCGATCACGAAATCGAGGCCAAAACGGGCGTCAAGGTCGCCACCATCTTCGAAATAGAAGGTGAGCAGCGTTTTCGTGATCGGGAGAGCTGCGCCATCGCCGAACTGGTGCAACGCGACAACATCATCCTGGCGACAGGAGGTGGGGCCATCCTGCGCCCGGAAAATCGCCAGTTGCTGAAAGACAATGGAGTCGTGATTTACCTGCGTGCCAATATCGATGACCTGTTGGCCCGAACCCAGCATGACCGCAACCGTCCCCTGCTCCAGACCGCTGACCCCAAGGCCAAGCTGGAAAGTCTGCTCAAGGAACGCGACCCGCTCTACACCGAGGTGGCGGACCTGATCGTCGACACCACCCAGCAAAACGTCAACCTGCTGGTCAGTCAACTTGAAGCGCAGCTGTTCGAGCGCCAACACCGCCATCAAGACTCCCGACCATGATCACTCTAGACCTGAAGCTCCCCGACGCCCACTACCCGATCCATATCGGCCGCAACCTGCTGACGCGGACCGATCTGCTCAAGCCCCATCTGCCCATTCCCAGTGCTGCCATCGTCACCAATAGCACCATTGCCCCGCTGTATCTGGCACCGCTGGAGCAGGCACTCAAGGCGGAAGGGATTGCAACGCGCGTCGTGGTGCTGCCCGATGGCGAGTCGTACAAAACCTGGGACACCCTCAACCTGATCTTTGACGCCCTGCTTGCCGGCAATTGCGAACGCAAGACCACGCTGATCGCACTCGGGGGAGGCGTCATCGGCGACATGACCGGGTTTGCCGCCGCCTGTTACCAGCGCGGGGCACCGTTTATCCAGATTCCGACCACGCTGCTCGCCCAGGTCGACTCGTCGGTCGGAGGCAAGACCGCCATCAATCATCCACTCGGCAAGAACATGATCGGGGCGTTCTATCAGCCTCGAGTGGTCATCGCCGATATGGTGCTGCTGGATACGTTACCAGATCGCGAGCTGTCTGCCGGTTTGGCCGAGGTCATCAAGTATGGCCTGCTGGGTGATGCCGAGTTTTTGGCCTGGCTGGAAAGCAACATCGAACAACTGCGTGCCCGTGACCCCGCTGCGCTCGAATATGCCGTGAAGCGCTGCTGCGAAATGAAGGCGGAGATCGTCGGGCAGGATGAGAAGGAAAGCGGCGTGCGCGCCTTGCTGAATCTGGGCCATACCTTCGGCCACGCCATCGAGGCCGGGCTGGGATACGGAGCCTGGCTGCACGGCGAGGCGGTGGCGGCCGGAATGGTCCTGGCAGCCGCGACCTCGCAGGAGCTGGGCTGGCTGAATGCCGCCGACGTCGAACGCGTGATCTCGCTCATCCAACGTGCCGGCCTGCCCGTCAGGGCGCCCGACCTCGGCCTGACAAACTGGCTGGAGCATATGGGGCACGACAAGAAAGTCGAACAAGGCAAATTGCGCTTCGTGCTGCTGAAGCAGCTTGGCCAGGCTGTCATCAGCAGCGAGGTCAGCCATGACGTGCTGCAACGGGTGTTAAGCGGACAGAACGTCACCGCTTGAGCCAGCGACACTACGAATTTCTACGGATTGATCGGCCCGGCTACTAGACTTGATAATCCTCCGACCGCTTTTAAACAGACAGGGGGAAAAGCAATGGACGTTCTGGCAGGATTGACCGCAAGTTTGGTGCTCATGGTGGCTTTCTCCCTTCTACGCAAGCTGTGGAAGGCGATCACGTATAAGCCGCCCAAGGCCCGAGGCATCGACCCCGTGGCCGAAGCCGAAGTGTTCCTCGCCTACGGTAAAACCGGCGAGGCCGTCAGGGTGCTCAAGGACGTGCTGGACGAAGATCCGGATAATATGCCGGCCAAGGTCGCGCTGCTCCGTGCCTACTCCAGCAACCGCAATGCCAAGGCTTACTCGCAGCTGGCACGCGATGTCCACGCCCGTCTTCACGGCCAACCGGTCTGGAAGACCATTCAGCAGAATGGCCGCGACCTCGACCCGGCCAACCCCTTGTTCAATGCCTGAACCTGGCTGAGCTGCAAGCTGAATCAATACAAAAAAGCCTGTCGCACCCGACAGGCTTTTGTCATTTTGTACAGCCGCAGCGGACTCCGAAAAAGAGCCGCTGCCACCGCTCACAAGCGCCAGTAACGCGCCCCGGCCTCCGCCAGCGTCGCCTTGTCGAGCCGGCCCTTGACGTCAATGATGACCGGTACGCCACGACATTGGCTCAGCCAGTCAGCAGCCGAGAACTCGGCGAACTCGTGGTGGGCCACGGCGACGATCACCGCATCGGCAGGTGCCAGCTGTTCCATCGGCACCAGATCAACGCCATACTCGTGGCGAGCCTCGGCGGCATCGGCCTGCGGATCAGCTACCTGTACCTGGACGCCGAACTCGCGCAGTTCGGTAACCACGTCGATCACGCGCGAATTACGCAGATCAGGGCAGTTTTCCTTGAAGGTCAGGCCCAGCACCGTGACGGTACTGCCGAGGATGTTGATGCCGGCATGGATCATCTCCTTGATGGTGCGCTGGGCGATGAAGGTGCCCATGCCATTGTTGATGCGGCGTCCGGCATGGATCACCTGCGGGATGTAGCCCAGTTGCTCCGCCTTATAAGTGAGGTAGTATGGGTCGACGCCGATGCAGTGGCCGCCCACCAGCCCCGGGCGGAACGGCAGGAAGTTCCACTTGGTACCGGCCGCTTCCAGCACGTCCAGCGTGTCGATGCCCATCTTCTCGAACAGCACAGCCAGCTCATTCATCAACGCGATGTTGAGGTCGCGCTGGGTATTCTCGATCACCTTGGAAGCCTCGGCCACCTTGATCGACGAAGCCTTGTGCACGCCGGCTGTCACCACCGAGCCATATACGTCCGCTACAATCTCAAGCGTTGCCGCATCCTGACCGGAGACGACCTTCTTGATCTTGGTGAAGGTGTGTTCCTTGTCGCCCGGATTGATCCGCTCCGGACTGTAGCCGACGGTGAAATCCACCCCGCACTTGAGACCGGATACCCGCTCCAGGATCGGCACGCAAACTTCCTCAGTCACCCCCGGATAGACGGTGGATTCGTACACCACGATCGCACCGGGACGCAGCGCCTTGGCGACACTCTCGGACGCTTTCTCTACCGGCGTCAGGTCAGGTTGGTGCGCATCGTCAACGGGGGTCGGCACAGCGACGATATGGAAATCGGCCTCGGCCAGCACCGTAACATCGTCGGTGTAGACGATATCGGCCGCCGCCAGTTCGGCATCTTCCACTTCCAGCGTACGGTCATGGCCATTCCTGAGCTCGGCCAAGCGCTGTTGGTTGATATCGAAGCCGATCACACGGCTTTTCTGGCCGAAAGCAACGGCGACAGGAAGGCCCACGTAGCCCAGGCCAACGACAGAGACTTTGCGATCCGGCACGATTCGATTCTCTCAATACGAAAAATGGGATGATTATACTCCTCCCTCCCTGTATTTAATGGGACGGAAGGGGCTTTCCGGGTGCCTTGCTTATCGATGTGACTGGCTCGATAGAGCGTGCAGAGCGGAAGATGAGCGCAGCAACCGAAGAAAGGCGTCGACCGCCTGCTCAACCGTGATATCCGTAACGTTCTGCGAGGCTGGCTGCAACAACTGATACGGCTCGTTCCAGGGGCGCCAGTGGGTCGCATCGCTGCCTCCGAAGAAACATACGATCGGTTTCCCCAAGGCATTGGCCACATGCATGGCCCCGCCGTCGCTGCAGACCACGCTGTCGCACAGGTCGAGCCCGGCCATAAGATCGTCAAGAGTAGAGCTCGCAAAAGGCTGCACGGGCAAGTCGGTCACGCGCGCGAGCAGCGAAGCGGCCTTCTCGTCGTCACCAGGGTGACTGGGATTATCCGCGGTGCCTGGCGCCCAGAACAGCAGGAATTCAGCATCCAGTTCCGTATGCAATCGACGGATCAAGCCCTCGAAGCACTCCAGCGACCAGCGCTGGGAAGGCTTGCGCGCTGAAATGTGGATGCCTACCCTAAGCTGGGCCCGGCCCATCGCCGACATTGTGGCCAAGCGATCTCCGGCTCGCCGTGCGGCCCTCTCGGGCACCACGATCCTGACAGCACCCGGCCGTTTGCCGATGGACAAGGCCGAGGCCAGATGCGCCGTCGCTTCGACATGATGGCAGGCTGATGGCAATGGGCTGACGGGAAGGTCTACCTCCGGAGCGCCTTGCCCCGGGAGGTAGCCCACCACGCTCTTCGCTCCGATCAGGCGGGCGAACTTGGCCGCCTGGGCCGAGTAGGTCGAGCCAGCCAGAATCGCAAAATCGTACCTTTGCTGGCGTAATGACAAGATCAGTTTGAACGTCTGCCACCAGATCGCCAGTTTGGATTCGCCCACATCCCGGTGCTTGGCCTTGCGGTAGATATGCACCGCATCGACCGGCTGCCCCTCCATCACTACAGGGGCATTGTAATCATTGACCAAGAGATCGATCCGTGCATCAGGATAACCGTCGCGAAGCAACTGCAGCAGCGGCGTGGTACAGATCAGGTCGCCGATATTGTCGCGACGGATGACCAAGACACGAAGCCGGCTACTAACGGGCATGTTCAAATTGGGGCTTGCTATCACTCTTTGCAACATGCTCATTCAGACAAGGCCCTAAACACAGGCCAAGCATACCGAGATAAAACATCATTATTCTTCTCAATTCATAATCATCGGTTAGATTTCTAAGAAAGAAGAAGAACAGAACAAACAATCCACTCCAAGCAAAGCGATTTTTCAGCGCACTGGAAAAACCCTTTAAAAGCTGTCCATAAGTGGCGACCAATAGAGAGACCCCCACCAGCCCTAGCTGAACAAACTGATTTAAGATCATATTATGGGCATGAGTCAAATACTCCTTGGGCCATACACCTCCTTGTGAAAAGTGCGCCAGAGCATTATCACGACCGAACCCAATGCCAAGCCAAGGACTACCCAAGCCTCGATTTAGCCACTGCCCCCATAAATATAATCTTTCGTTGGCCATCAAGTATGCAAGCAAACCACTGGGTTTGACGTGAGGATCAAAAGCATCAGCGGGCCTGACAGACTGCAAATACTTGAGAACCAAAATTGAGCCCAAGGCAACAAAAACAAGGCCTGCAATAGCTCGGTAATTTCTCTTCCCACCCGAGCAGATAAAATCAGCAAATGCCATCACCGGCAGCAACAACCAGACAACTCTCTGCCCAGTCAAGAAAAAGCAAAAGGCCAAACAAGAATAAAATACTATTCGGGACCAACTTTTAACAAACGGAAGGAAGGCTGAAAACACAACCACCACATAAGTGGTGTAATAACCATTATCATAAAATATTCTAAATATACCACCATAGCCAAACCAAACAAACCCAATAATCGACAACAAGACGAACAAAGCAACAACACCAAAGAGCACTCTTTTTGCGCTCTCTTCATCCAGCCTCAGCGTAAAAAAACAATAAACCAACAACCCAAGAAATGGAATCAATAGCTCATTTCTCCAAGAGGCTAGAACAATATCTGGATTGTCCGCCCAAAGACAAGAAACCAAGGCCAAACACAAGGACACAAAAGCCAGCCAATAACGACTGACAATGCAATACACCAAGCGATAGAAATCGCGTTGAAAAACAGAAAAAATCAGCAGCAAGAAGATAGGAGCCGAATATAAATCAGTCGCAACATTGAAAGCGGGCATCAACACCAGGGCCGACAATATGAGGCAATACAAAGCAGGGGTTTTACGCCACAACAGAAGCATCCGTAACCTCACATCAGAGAGCTATAAAAATGGACAAGGCTAGTATTCACTGCCTCAACAGAAAAAGTGGCAATCTTGGCCTCAGCATTTTTCATGAGATATTGATAGTGCGTCTTGTTAGTTCCGGTCAGCATATCAATGGCTTCCGTGATTTTTCCATACATACTTTTGGTATCGCCAAACTCATGGATCAACGCCACACTTGGATCGACTAATTCAGCAAGCCCTCCGCCTCTGGTACTAATGAGTAGCTTACCAGAGGCTAGTGCCTCCAGCGCCACCAGACCGAAGCCTTCGTGTTCAGATGGCATCAACACTACGTCTGCCGTGGCGAGTATCTCTTGAAACCGATCTACTTTCAGAAGCCCTAGATACTCCACCCACGGATAAGCAGGCAAATCGATCGGCAACTCCGGACCACATATCAAAAATTTGGCGCGTCCCTGAAAGCAATCATTGCCGACAACCTCCATAATCTCCATAAAGCCCTTGTGACGATGCCCTCCCCCCGCGTATAAAAAGACAACTTCGTCATTCTCATGCTGTCGACTCCCCTTGACTATTGAACAAGGGATCGGGTTATAAACAACATCAACAACGGCAGGGTCTGCCCCAGCGGAAATCAAACTATCACGCACCGCATGACTAACTGCAAGCAACCTATCTGCGCATGATGCAAATGTAAATTTCTTAAATCTCCGGTGATAATGGATTACAACAACAGGACGGTAACTCAGTTTGGAAATCAGCGCATCCACTTGCTCCGGCCTGTTGTGAAAATGCACAATATCCGGCTTTTCCACCTCAATGATTCGTATCAAATCATGGAAGGTAAAAGCGCCAAGCCGCAAAATTTTGTTTAGAATTTTATTCTGCCAATAAGATTCCTGGAAATGAATGTAGCGCTTCCCATGCCGTACCGTGTCATTTTCCCTTACACCTAAACTGGCAATTACCAGTTCGACATTAGGAAACTGCATCCTAGCAAAGCCATCAATAACTTTTTCAACGCTACCAGTAAGCTCGCAAGCATCCCCCCAGAATTGGATCTGCAGAATCTTCATCGAAACTCTGTGACTTTCTTTTTAATAATTTCTGCCCTAGATATCCACGCATACCTTGAAGAAAGCCTCGCTGCATTTTCCCCCAACTCCTGCTGGGACTGTTTACGCATAGCCAGCTTATCAAGCACGGCTGCTAGGCTCTCTTTATTCTCTGCCTCAAAAAATACGGCACTTACTTGGTCCGTAACGATCTCTTTGATGCTTGGCAAATCAGCGATGACAATCGGCTTACCCATCGCCATGTACTCGAACAGCTTTAGCGGAGAGGTATAGCGGCTGGCGATGCTGCTGTTGGTCAGAGGCAGGGCGCAGATGTCAGCCTGGGCGATCACGTCGAAGCGTTCGGCCGGAGGCACCTTGCCCAGAAAATGGACTGGTTTCTCAACTCCCAAGGCGGCGGCCCGGGCACGCAGTTCGTCGATGCGGTGGGGTTCTCCCCCAGCAATCACCAATTCCAATTCGCTTTGCACCAACGGCAAGGCGTCGATCAGCGTGCCGACCCCTTTCCACGGGTGCAGGCTTCCCAGATACAGCACACGCACCGGACCCGGCTGGCGTGGCCGGTCGGCGTGACGCTGCATGGCAGCTTGGGCCAGAGCAGGATCGAAGCCATCAGGCAGGATGCAAAAACGATCGTGAGCGATAGCATAGTGCTGTTTGATGTCGTCGATCAGCAACGAGGTCAGCGCAAACACGCCGGCCGCGTTGTTATAGACAAACTGCTCGCGGGCTTTCAGCAACGCATGCTTGCGGCGCTTGTTACCAGATAGTCCGGGATGCTCCTCGAGGAAGGTCTGGGCGAAGATTTCGTGAGTCTCGAAATAGATCCGGACCCCGAGGTCCTGGCGCAACAGGTAGTCGGCCAGTTTGAGGTTGCGCACCAGCACTGCGTCGAAACTCCCCTGCTGCAAGGCCCGTTTGGCTTGCCAGAAAAACGGCTTGCGTGTGGAGAAGGGGAAAAACCATTTCTTGCGCGGATCGAACTGGTGGGCCAAGCGGACCTGGTTCGACAGAGGGCGTCCCAAAACAGCCTCGGGAGGCAGCGCCGATTGCGGCGTGATCAGCGTGACGTCGACGCCGGCCTGCCCCAGGCCATCCACCGTCTGAAGCATCTGCATAGTCGAGGGAGTCGTATCCGGCACCGGGTGCGGATCGAGGTAGGCGAGGCGCATCACTTGAGCCCCGCCACGAGCCGTTCGGCGGACTGACGCCAAGTGAACAGGGCTTCGATACGACGGCGTGCCGACTGCCCCATGCGCTGGCGCAAGGCGGGATCGCGTGCCAGAGAGGCCAGGGTAGCGGCCAGTTGCTCGGGGTCGGCCGCCGGGGCCAAGAGGCCGCTCTGTCCTTCGTTGCCGATGACTTCCGGGATGCCGCCGATATGGCTGCCGACCACCGGCAAGCCGCAGGCCATCGCTTCAGCGATGGTGATTCCAAAGGCTTCATCGGCGATGCTCGGGAAAACGCCAATGTCGCTCATGGCATACCAAGCAGGCAGTTCGGTATGCGGCACGGGCTCCTGGAATATCACCCGCTCGCTCAGCCCCAGTTCTTCGGCCAACTGGATCAATGCCTTCTTGTCTCCGCCGTTGCCGATGATCAGCAGCTTGACAGGCAGTTGGGCCAGTGCCGGCTGGGCCAGCGCGCGGATGGCGATGCCCATGCCTTTCCAGCCGACCACACGCCCGGCGAAGGTCACCAGCACGTCATCCAGCCCGACGCCGAGTTGGCTGCGCAGTGCATCGTTGCGCCGCGCCGGGTGGAAATGATCGATGTTGACGCCGTTGAACATCACCTTGGGAAAGCGCTTGAAGTGAGCGCCGATCTGCCAGGCGTTAAAGTGGCTACAGGCGAGCCAGGCATCAATCCGTTTGGCAAGCCACTTGTCGCCCTTGAAGAAACTGGTGCCACCGCTCATGAAGGCAAAACGCGTCCGGCAACCACGCGGCATCAATCGCGGCCAGAAGAAATCGAACGGTTTGGTCAGCACCACCCAATCGAAATTTCCCTTGATCACCGCCTGTTTGGCGTGCTTGGCAAAGCTCCAGCGCTCCCACAGCCGGCGGAAGCGGTTACCTAGATCGAGCGCCTTCTCGCGTGGCGTGAACGGGAAGGTCTGGATGGTGACGGCACGCCCGCCCAGGTCGGGGCGAATCGGGCCATCCCCGCCGAATACGGTCACCTCATGGCCAAGATCGGTCAGCTCGCGTGCCAACTGCCACACGGCAACCTGGATACCGCCGTAGGAGACAGTGGTGGTGACGTCGATGAAAGCTATTTTCATGAATCTAGTTGTTTGCAAACGGCATCCAGCACGGGTTGCAGCGCGATCTCGGCCATACGGGCCTCGCGTCGTACCTCGCCTTCCGGACAGGGGTGTTCGATAACGGCCAGTCGTGGGTGTTCTTGCGGAGCGAGCAAGGCTCCACGATGGAAGCAGTGGTACATGGCGACCATCGGTACGTCGAGCGCCCCAGCCAGGTGGGTGGGGCCGGTATCGACGCCGACATACAACGTGAGGCGCGACAGCAGCGCGGCATTCTGGCGCATCGTCAGCGTGCCGGCGACGCAGGTGGCGCGCGGTCCCAACTTGTCGGCCAGCGCCTGGGCCGCGGCACGCCCTTCCGGGCCGCCCAGCAGCAGCAGCTGGACATCGGGGTAGCGCTCGAACAGGAGCTTAGCCAATGTTTCGAAGCGCTCCACCGGCCAGTCGCGATAGGCCTTGGCGGGAAAGCTCTGCAACTGGAAACCGATGAGCCGCCGCCCCGCAAACCCTTGCTGCCGCATCCACTGCTCCGCCCAGGCCGCTTCGCGGCTGCTGACTTGGTAGCTCAGGTGGCGGCTGGCAGGCACGATGCCGAAGGGCTGCAATAGCAGCGCTCGCTCGTCGACAGCGTGCATCGGTTCCTGCGGGCGTGTTACGGCGTGGTCGATGCAGCGCGTCAATGCCGCCTCTTCCGCCGCGAATGCCACCACCTGGCGCGACACACGTCGGGCATAGCGGTACAACGCGGCATCGCCGCCGTAGACGATGGCGGCATCGTAGCGCGGCCGGAACGGGCAGCGTCCGCGCCAGAACGCGCGCTGCTTGGTTATCGGCGCCAGTCGATCGATAAAAGGCAAGTGTTCCAATACTTCCATGCGCCCCGGATGGGCCAGCACGGTGAGTTCGGCATCAGGCCAACGCTGTTTCAGCGCGGCCAGGGTCGGGGTCACCAGCAGCGTATCGCCGAAGCGGGCGACGATGATGACGAGCAGGCGCGGACGTTCCGGCAGGTACAAGGCCGCGCTCATCCGCTCACCTTGGCGTACAGATGACCGAGCCAGGGACGCGCGAACCAGCGAACCCGGCTGCCGAGCCACTCGCCCGGCTTGTCCTTGGTAACAAGGCGGTGAATATGACCGGCCGGCGTCGCCGGCGTGTTGACGTCCTTGATCGTGGTGTACAGATGGCGAAACCCGGCCGCCCGCGCCACGTCCAGATAATCGTCGTCGAAATAGCCCTGCGGCCAGCACAGGTGATCGCTGACACCGCCCAGCCGTTCGACGAGCGTGCGGCGCGAGGCGGCGAGGTCTTCGGCCAACCTGTCGCGCTTCTCTGACGCACTGGCGCACAGCTTGTCCCAGCGGGCGTGGCTGTGGGTGTGGCTGTGGAAATCGAAGGTACCGGCGGCGCGCGCCGCCTCGATCTCGCTCCAGCGCATCATCACGGTGTCGGCCCTGCCCTCGTCCACCGCGCGCTTGCAGGCCTTGTGGTCGGGGGTGTCGGGCAGCGTCTGGCCGCTGGCGGCATGCGGGCGCACCGCGCCGTCGCCGATCCAGCCAGTGATGGTGAACAGCGTGGCACGTTGGCCGAAGCGTTCCAGCACGGGATGGGCGTATACCCAGTTGTCGAGGTAGCCATCGTCGAAGGTGACCAGCACGCTCTTGTCCGGCACCGGGCGGCCGGCGAGAAAGCCGGCGAAGTCGTCGGTGCTCAGGGTGGTCCAGCCGTGCTCGGCCAGCCAGCGCATCTGCGCTTCGAAGGTGGCCGGCGACACCGTCACCAGGCCCTTGCTGGGGCTGACGTGGTGGTACATCAGCACCGGTACGGCGCGGGCCGGTTTCATCGCTTGCCCCTCGCGGCCAGCAAGCGGCGGTACAGCGCCAGCATGTCGCGGCACATGGTGTCGACGTGGAACACCGACGACACCAGCTCGCGGCTGCGCGCGGCCATGCGGGAGTGCAACGGGTCGTCGCCGAGCAGGCGGATCACCGCGGCGGCCAGGCTGGCCACGTCGTCCGGCTCGATCAGCAGGCCGTTGTCGTCGTGACGCACCACCTCCGGCACGCCGTCGACGCGGGTGCCGATCACCGGCAGGCCCATCGCCATCGCCTCGATGAAGGAGGTGCCGAGCGCCTCCTGCTCGGTCGGCAGCAGGAACAGGTCGCAGCCGGCCAGCACGTTGGCGATGTCGCGGCGCAGGCCCAGCAGGTGGAAGCGCTCGTTCAATCCGGCGGCGGCGATCTGCGCCTTCAGGTTGTCCAGCTGCGGCCCGTCGCCGGCGAATACGAAGTGCGCGTCGGGGCAGGCAGCGAGGATGGCCGGTGCGGCCTCGACGATGCGCTGGTGGCCCTTCTTCTTCCGCAGGATGGCGACGGTGCCGACCAGCTTCGCGCTGTCCGGCAGCCCCAGTTCGGCACGCAACGTGGACGCGCCGTCCAGCACCATCGCTTCCGGGTCGATGCCGGTATAGATGGTGCCGATGCGGTCCTGTGGCACCCCCTCGCCCTCAAGGTAGCGGCGCACATGCTCGCTGACGCTGACCACGTGGTGCGGCAGCGTGGTGTAGGTGAAACGCGAGGTGATCGGCAAGGCCAGATGGCGTGTGCGCACCACCAGCCGTCCGGCCATGCGGCCGGCCAGCCCGCCAAGGATGCTGTCGCGCCCGCTGTGGGTGTTGACCACATCCACCCGCTCACGGCGCATCAAGGCGGCCAGTTTGGCAACGGCGGCGAGATCGACACCGTTGCGCATGCGCACCTCGAATACCTCGAAACCGGCTTCACGCGCCCGCACGGCGAACTTGGCGCCGGGCTGGCAGGCCAGCAGCAGGCGCTGGCCGAGCTTGCGCAAGCCCACCATTTCCTTGAAGGTACGGTGCTCCTGCCCGCCCCAGCCGAGCGAGGACTCGGTGTGCAGGATGGTCAGCCGCTCAGCCATGCTGCGGCTCCTTGAACTGCATGCGGTGCAGGTTGGCGTAGAGGCCGTCGTGCGCGATCAGCTCGCCGTGGCTGCCAACCTCGGCCACCCGCCCCTGGTGCATCACCACGATGCGGTCGGCGCTCTCGATGGTGGAGAGGCGGTGCGCGATGACGATGGTGGTGCGGTTTTCCATCAGGCGCTCCAGCGCCGCCTGCACCAGCCGTTCGGACTGGGTATCGAGCGCCGAGGTGGCCTCGTCGAGGATCAGGATCGGCGCGTTCTTCAACAGCGCGCGGGCGATGGCCAGACGCTGGCGCTGGCCGCCGGACAGGCGCACGCCGTTCTCGCCGATCAGGGTGTCGAAGCCTTCCGGCATCGCCTCGATGAAGTCGAGCGCGTTGGCGGCGCGCGCCGCGGCGACGATTTCCTCGCGGCTGACCTGGCCGATGCGGCCGTAGGCGATATTGGCGGCCACGCTGTCGTTGAACAGCACCACATCCTGGCTCACCAGCGCGATGTGGCTGCGCAGGCTGGCCAGTTCGATGTCGGCGAGCGGCACGCCATCGAGGCTGATGCTGCCGGCGTCCACGTCGTAGAAGCGGGGGATCAGGCTCACCAGCGTGGTCTTGCCGCTACCGGAGCTGCCGACCAGCGCCACGGTTTCGCCCGGCTTCACGTCCAGGCTGAGATCGACGATGGCGTCGCGCTCGGCGTGCGGATAGCGGAAGTTGACGTGGCGGAACGACAGCGCGCCACGGGTTTCGGCCAACCTTTTCGTGCCGCGGTCGAGCTCCGGTGCCTCGTCGAGGAAGCCGAACACGCTCTCGGCGGCGGCCAGGCCGCGCTGCAGCGACTGGCTGATGCTGGTGATGCGCTTGACCGGCGCGAACAGCATCAGCATCGCGGTGAGGAAGGACATGAAATCGCCGGCGGTGAAGGCGCCATGCTGCGCGCGTACCGTGGCGAAGTACAGGATCAGCGCCAGCGCCATCGAGATCACCAGTTGGGTGACGCCGGTGTTGAGCGAGGACATCGAGCTCTGCTTCACCGCGTTGTGGCGGATCGACTCGGCGGCGTGCTGGAAGCGCTCGGCCTCGTAGGTCTGACCGCCGTAGATCTTGACCACCCGCTGGCAGTCGATGGTCTCACCCAGCACCTGGGTCAGCTGCGCCATATTGTGCTGGTTCTGCCGCGACAGGCCACGCAGGCGCTTGCCAACGATGCGCACGATCAACGTCACCAGCGGCAGCACCGCCAGGCAGATCAGCGTCAGTTGCCAGTCGGTGTAGAGCAGCAGCCCCAGCAGGCCGAGCACGGTGATGCCGTCCTTGACCACCACGGTGATGATGTTGAAGCCGGCCTCGGTAACCTGGTTCACGTCGAAAGCAATGCGCGACAGCAGCCGCCCGGACGGATGATCATCGAAGTAGCGCACCGGCAGCTGCATCAGCTTGCCGAACATCTCCTCGCGCAGGCGCTGCACCAAGTGGCCGGACAGATAGCTGGTGGAGTATTCGTTGATGTAGCTGGTCACACCGCGCAGGATGAACAAGCCGACGATGGCGAGCGGCGTCCAGATCATCGCCGCGCTGCTCTTCTGGACGAAACCGCCGTCGATCAGTGGCTTCATCAGCCGGGCGAACGCCGGCTCGGTAGCAGCCGCCACCACCATTGCGAGCAGGGAGGCAACGAATACGCGCCAGTAGGAGCGCAGGTAACGCAACAGCCGCTTGTACAGCACGAGGCTGCCGATCTCTTTGGAATCCGCCATGCGGGTAAAAGGTATCCAGTAAAAACAGCGGATTATACCGCGATGTGGGGGCCGGGGAGGAAACGTTGATAGACGTTAACCAATTGCGCGGCCATCGCCTCCAGCGTCAGCGGCTCGGCCGTGGCGCGGGCGGCGGCAGCCAGTTCTGGCCAGTCGGCCCGCCGTGCCAGCCAGGCGCGCAGTGATTCGACCAGGCCCAGCTGGTCCAGCGCGTCATGCACCCAACCGTTACGCCCCTCTTCGATCAGCTCAGCCGCGCCACAGGTGGTGGTGGTGAACAGCGGCAGGCCGCTGGCCAGCGCCTCGACGCAGACGTTGGGGAACGGATCGTACAGGGTCGGCAGGATGAAGGCATCGGCCAGGCCGTAATACGGCTTGACGTCGCCCTGGGCGCCGGTGAAGCGCACCCGTTCGGCGATGCCCAGTTCTTCGGCCAACCTTTGGTAGCGCGCAGCGTGCTTGTCCTTGCCCACCACCACCAGGTACACCCCGTCCAGCGCCGCCACGGCGCGCACGGCGCGCTCCACGCCCTTGCGTTCGAAACCGGAACCGACGTAGAGCAGCGTCGGCGCCTCGGCGGGAATGGCCAGCTCGGCACGCCGCCGGGCGCGGTGCTGCTCGCGCAGGCGCGGGTGGAAAGCCTCGGTGTCGACACCGTTGTAGATCACCGTCAGCTTGTCCTCGGGCAAGCCGAAATGCTGCTGAATCTCGCGCTTGATCAGGTGCGCGTTGCAGATCACCAGCTTCAGGCGCGGATCGAGAAACATGCGCCGCTCGGCGGCGCAGACGTAGTGGTGATAGGGATTCAGCTTGAGCGCACAGGCGGACCAGCCGGACAAGGCGCGGCGGCGGTGCTGCAGCCAGGCGGCGTGCACGCCGTCGCCGGCGCGGTAGATGTCGCAGCCGGGAATGCGCTCGTGCGACTGCACCAGGTCGAAGCCCTCGCGCTGCCACCGCTGGCGGGCGGCATGGGCGAAGCCCCAGTCGCGCCAGACGTTGCCGAGGTAGAACGGGTCGGCGGTCAGCGCCGCCACCCCATCCAGCTTCTCCCAGCGCCGTGCGATCAGGCTGACCTCCAGCGCGCCGTTGGCCTGCAAGGCCGCCAACGCGCGGCTGACGAAGCGCTCGGCACCGCCGGCCGGGTTGTACTTCTGGCGCACGATGGCGAGCCGGGTCATGCCCCCACCTCCGCCAGCACGTCGTCGATCGCCGCCAGCACGCGCTCGGAGCCGATCAGCGTCAGGCATTCGCTGACCTTGCCGCCGCCGCAGCCGTCGCGGCCACAGGGGCGGCACGACAGCGGTTCGGTGAGCACGCGGTGCGGCACCTTCCACGGCCCCCACTCGATGTCGCCGGACGGGCCGAACAAGGCCACGGTCGGGGTCTGCAAGGCCGCCGCCATGTGCATCGGCACTGAATCCATCCCGACGAACAGGCGCGCCTGATCGATCACCGCCGCCAGTTCCTTCAGCGTCAGCTGTCCGGCGAGGCTCGCCACCGGACGCGCCAGTTTCTGCTGGATCTGCTCCAGCATCGCCAGTTCCGCGGGGTCCGGCGCGGCAGTGAGCAACACCTGCTCGCCGCGTGCGGTCAGGGCATCGATCAGGGAGGCCATGTGCTGCACCGGCCAGGTCTTGAACAGCCAGCGCGAGGTCGGGTGGATCAGGATGTAGCGCTGCGGTTCGAGCCCCAGCGCCGTGAGCCTCGCCCCGGCCACCGCCTCGGCGTTGGCGCCGGGCACCAGCGTCAAGGCGCGCTCGTCGGGGCCCGGCTGGATGCCGATACGGCGCAGCGCGTCCAGGTGCAACTCGACGGTATGGCGCCGGTTGCCGGCCACCACCGGGTAACGGTGACTGAAACTCTTGGCGAACAGCTTGCCGTAGTTGCCGCTGCGCGCCACCGCCCAGCGTGGCTTGAGTAGCCGGGTGAGCCAGGCGCCGCGCTTGTGTTCGGTCAAATGCACCACCAGATCGTAGTGGCGCCCCCGGAGACGGGCGAGCAGCGCCAGCTCGGCCTTGAGTTGGCCGAACATGCCGAGCTTTTTCCACTGGCGGTCGATGGTGAATACCCGGCTGACGGCGGGGTGCTGCGTGATCATGTCGCGCGTGTCGTGGTACACCAGCGCGTCGAGTTCGGCGTGCGGGGCGTGTTGTTTCAGCACCGAGAACACCGGTGAGGTCAGCAGTACGTCGCCGTGATGGCGCAGTTTGATGACCAGCACCCGCTTCACGGCGGCAAGATCGATGGCGTCCTTGAGCATAAGAAAAACAGCCGGCTGTGGGGCCCTTAAAATACGCCAACGCCGCCATTCCGCGACCAGCGGAAGGCGGCGTCAGACCGGATGAGTCGGGTCGGAGCGTCGCGCCGGGAGCGCGCAGCGCTACCCGAACGGTACGACTAGACAGCCGGCTCAGCGTTCAATTGTTGTAGCAGGTCGGCAATCTTATCAGGGTCCTCGCTTCTCAGCATGCGTCCGACGAGCGGGGCGATCTGGTCGAGGTGGGTCTTGAGCACGATGTCCTTGACCGACAGCAGGTTGGCCGGGTGCATCGAGAACTTGCGCAAGCCCATGCCCAAGAGCAGCCGGGTCAGGCGTGGATCGCCCGCCATCTCGCCGCACACCGACACCGGCGTGCCGGCCTTGATCGCGGTGCGCAGCGTGTGCAGGATCAGCTTGATCACCGCCGGATGCACCGGGTCGTAGAGGTGGCTGACCGAGTCGTCGTTGCGGTCGATAGCCAGCGTGTACTGGATCAGGTCGTTGGTGCCGATGGAGATGAAATCGACGTGCTTGAGGAAGCTGCCCACCACCAGCGCCGCCGACGGAATTTCGATCATGACCCCGACCGGCAGCTCGGCGGAATAGGCGATGCCCTCGTCGCGCAGTTCCTCGCGCGCGTACTCCAGCTGTACCAGCGCCTGTTTCAGCTCGTGCAGCGAGTTGATCATCGGGAACAGGATCTGCAGCTTGCCGAACATCGAGGCACGCAGCAGCGCCCTGAGCTGGGCGCGGAACAACAGCGGCTCGGCCAGGCAGAGGCGGATGCCGGTCAACCCCAGCGCCGGGTTGTCGGCCACGCCGTGATTGAGCCAGCGCGGATTCTTGTCGGCGCCCAGGTCCATGGTGCGGATGGTGACCGGCAGGCCCTTCATGTTCTCCACCACCTTGCGGTAGGCCTCGAACTGTTCGTCCTCGGATGGCAGCGTGTCGCGGCCGAGGAACAGGAATTCGCTGCGGAACAGGCCGACGCCGACCGCGCCGGCGGAGAGCACCCCTTCGACGTCCTGCGGCAGTTCGATGTTGGCCAGCAGGTCGATCGGGGTGCCGTCCAGGGTCTTGGCGTTGGACTTGCGGATCGACGACAGCTTGCGCCGGGCATCGCGCCAGGCACGCTGACGGCGGCGGTACTCGGTCAGCACCACCTCGTCGGGGTTGATGATGATGACGCCGCTCTGCCCGTCGACGACCACCATTTCTTCCTCGCGGATCAGCTCGCGCGCATGGTGCAGTGCGATCACCGACGGCAGGTCCAGGCTGCGGCCGAGGATGGCGGTGTGCGAGGTGGTGCCGCCGACGTCGGTGACGAAGGCGGCGAAGCTGGAATCCTTGAAGTACACCATGTCGGCCGGCGACAGATCGTGCGCCACCAGGATCATGTCGTCGTCGAACGCCTCCGGGGCGGCCAGCGACGAGGCCTCGCCCTTGAGGTTCTTGAAGATGCGCTCGACCACCTGCAGCACGTCGTGCTTACGCTCGCGCAGGTACTCTTCTTCGATCGCCTCGAATTGCTCGACCAGCGCATCGCATTGCAGCTTTAGCGCCCATTCGGCGTTGCAGCGCTGGGTGGCGATGATGTCGCGCGGCTCGCGCGAGATCGCGACGTCGCCCAGCAGCATGATGTGCAGCGAGAGGAAGGCGCCCAGCTCGGCCGGGGCGTTTTCCGGGATGCTGCCCCACAGCATCTCGAGCTCCTTGCGGGTCGCCTTGATCGCTTCGTCGAAACGGGCGATTTCCGCCGGCACCTCGTCCGCCACCAGCACGTAGTGGGTCACGTCGTCCATGCTGCGGGAAATCAGATGGGCGCGCCCGATGGCCACCCCCCCACCGATGGCAACGCCGTGCATGATGATGCTCATGGTCCCCGTCCCTCCGTTACCCGGCAGTTATCACTCTGCCTCGTCAAAGCGGTTGTTGATCAACGTCATCAACGCGTCCAGCGCGGCCTGCTCGTCGTCGCCCGACACTTCCAGCACCACGGTCGAGCCCTTGGCCGCGGCCAGCATCATCACCCCCATGATGCTCTTGCCGTTGACGCGACGCCCGTTGCGCGAGATCCAGACCTCGCTCTTGAAACGGCTGGAGGTCTGGGTGAACTTGCTGGAGGCACGCGCGTGCAGCCCGAGCTTGTTGATGATTTCAACCTCTGATTTAAGCATTTGCCTCCCCGGCAATAATATTGATCACGCCTTCCAGTCCGCCGGTCACGGCTTTCTTGACCACCAGATCCAGCGGCTGGCTGCTGTAACACAATGCCCGCACCAGCATCGGCAGGCTGACGCCGGCAATGGCCTCCACCCGCCCGCTGTCGACCAGACGGCTGGCGATGTTGGACGGCGTGCCGCCGTACATGTCGGTCAGCACCAGCATTCCCTCGCCCTGGTCGAGCTGCTGGATCAGCGCCCGCGCCTGGGCCAGCTTGCGGTCGGGATCGTCGTTCTTGTCCACCGCCATGGTCGCCAGGTTTTCCGGGTTGCGGCCCAGAATGTGCCGGGCACAATCGGCCAGGCTGTCACCCAGCCCGCCGTGAGAAATAATCAGTACGCCAACCATGTCTATCCAGTTTCCTGCAACCGCCAGCCCGCGCGGAGAGTCCTTGTTTTGAAATCAGTTTCTGATTGTAACAGGCTCGCTTTCGATGCGGCGGTACCAACTGAGCGTTTCGGCCAACTTCACCACCTCGCCGATGATGATCAGCGCCGGCGACTGCACGCCATGCCGGGCGATCACCTCGGGCAGGCTGGCCAGGGTGCCGGTGACGGTGCGCTGACGCGCCGTGGTGGCCCACTCGACCACCGCCGCCGGCGTCTCGGCCGGCTTGCCGTGGGCGATAAAAGCGTCGCACAGCTCGCGCGCGGTGGAAACGCCCATGTACACCACCACGGTCTGCTCGGGACGGGTCAGCGCCGGCCAATCGAGGTCGATGCTGTCGTCCTTGCGATGGCCGGTGACGAACACCACCGATTGCGCGTAATCGCGATGCGTCAGCGGGATGCCGGCGTAGGCGGCCGCACCGCTGGCGGAGGTGATGCCCGGCACCACCTCGAACGGGATGCCGTGCGCCGCCAGGGTTTCGATCTCCTCGCCGCCGCGGCCGAAGGTGAACGGGTCGCCGCCCTTGAGGCGCACCACGCGCCGACCCTCCTGGGCCAGCCGCACCATCAGCTGGTTGATATCCTCCTGCGGCAAGGCGTGGTTGGCGCGCGCCTTGCCGACGTAGATGCGTTCGGCGTCGCGCCGCACCAATTCCAGCAGTTCCGGCGCCACCAGCTTGTCATACAGCACCACGTCGGCCTGCTGCATCAGGCGCAGCGCGCGGAAGGTCAGCAGGTCGGGGTTGCCCGGACCGGCCCCCACCAGGTAGACCGCGCCAGTCGGCTTGTCGTCGGCGCTGGCCAGCCGCTTTTCCATCTCGGCACAGGCGGCCTCGTCGTTGCCCAGCATCACCGCGTCGGCCACCGGGCCTTCCAGCACCGATTCCCAGAAGATGCGCCGCGCCTCGACGTCGCCGAAGCGCGCCTTGACCCGATCGCGGAAACGCGTGGCGAAGCCAGCCAGTCGGCCGTAGCCGGCGGGAATCAGGCTTTCCAGCCGGGCGCGCAGCAAACGGGCCAGCACCGGCACGCCGCCGCCGGTGGAGAGGGCGATCACCAGCGGCGAGCGGTCGACGATCGCCGGGGTGATGTAGCTGGAGATGTCGGGGTCGTCCACCACGTTGACCGGGATGCCCTGCACCCGGCCGGCTTCCGCCACCGCCAGGTTGACGCGGCGGTCGTCGGTGGCGGCCACCACCAGGCGCATGCCGGCCAGTTGTTCGCCGCTGAAGCGGCCGTCGACGTGGCGGATTTCCCCCACGCCGGCCATGGCGCGCAGTTCGGCCACCAGCTCCGGCGCCACCACGGTTACCGCCGCTTCCGCCGAGCGCAACAGGCGCACCTTGCGCAGGGCGACCTCGCCCCCTCCCACCACCAAGCAGGGCTCGCCGCGCAGTTTCATAAAGATCGGAAAATAATCCATTCAGGCGGCTCCCATCAATGCCCCAAGCATACTGCAAATGTTGTAAAAAAACGACGACCCGTGGAACTCATCCGGAGCAACACAGGACGTCCTATGATACTGGAAGAGACTGACCGCCACGCAGAGGCCCGCTTGACACCGATTTTCCCACGCTGCACGACCGTATTTCTGCCTTTTCCAGTGGCAGCCCGTCCCTTCGGGTTGATCAGAGGTCGCCGCTGATGCCGTCATCGGGCTGGCTGCTGGCGCTACTGGCCATGCTGGCGGGCATGGCACTGGGTAGTGCCGTCACGACGCTGCAGCGCCGCCACCGTGAACGCCAACGCCGGCTGCAGGCCTGCGCGGAGATGGCTGCGCCCTGCCTGCTGCTGCACGCGGACGGCCGCATCCTGCAGGCCAACACGGCGGCGCGGCGCTTGCTGGGCGCCCCGCTCGCCCACCTCGACGACCTGGCGCTGCCAAGCGAGGCCCGGAGCTGGCTGGCGGAGCAAGGTGGCGGGGGCGAAACCCGGCGCTGCGAGCTGAACCGCCCGGCGGCCGCCCCCCTGTCGTTGCGGCTGGAAAAGCGCCTTGCCGACCTCGATGGCCAGGACGCCGGCCTCAGCTGGCTGCTGCTGCACGACATCAGCCAAGAGGACGACGACGAGCGTGGCCAGCAGTTGTGGCGGGAGGCCTTGCAAGATTCGCGCCTGGCGCTGTTCGAGTACCGCCTGGCGCCACGCCGCGTCTACGGCCGGGTACTGGCGGCGGATAACGTGCTGGGGTTGCCGCCGGGCTGGGTCGATATCGGTTTCGACCACTGGCTGGAACGGGTGCACCCGGACGACCGCGACGCCCTGCGCACCATGTTGGAGCACCCGGAGCGGCTCGCCACCGGCTCGGCCTACCTCGAGTTCCGCTTCCGCCACGGTCACGGCCATTGGGAATGGCTGGAGCAGCGCACCCAGTTGCGCCACGAGGACGGCCGAATCAGCGCCATCGTCGGCCTGTGCCAATCGATCACCTCGCGCAAGCACGCCGAAAGCGAGTTGCTGCGGCGCGAGCAGGTGTTTCGCACCCTGGTGGAAAACGCCGACGACGTGATCGCCCGCTATGACCTGAACCTGTGCTGCCAGTTCATCAACCGCAGCATCACCCGTTACCTGCCGCTGCCGCGCCACGAGCATCTGGGCAAGACGCTGCGCCAGCAGGGCTGGCCACAGGGCGCGCTGGACACCCTGGAGCCGGCTTTCCGGGCGGTGCTGGCGCGGCACGAGGCACGCCATCTCGAGGTGGAGCTCGACGTCTTCGGCAAGGCGGCGACCTTCAGCATCCACCTGATTCCGGAGCTGGGGGCGCACGGCGAACTGGTGTCGATCCTAGCGATCGGGCGCGAGATCACCGAGTTGCGCCTAGGCTCGCGCCTGCTGGCCGACGAGAACGCGGTGATGGAGATGATCGCCAACAACCAGCCGCTGAACGACATCCTGACCCGGCTGTGCCGGCTGGTGGAGGCGCAGCGGCCGCAGGCGGTGTGCTCGATCATGCTGCTCAACGAGCAGAAGACCGAGCTCAACCTGGCGGCCGGGCCGTCGTTGCCGGCCAGCTTCAGCGGTTTCCTGCACGGCCTGGCCATCGGCCCCGAGACCGGTTCCTGCGGGAGCGCGGTGTTCTCCGGCGAGCGCGTGGTGGTGAGCGACATCGCCCACGATCCGCGCTGGGAAAACTATCGCTATCTGGCGCTGCCGCACGGGCTGCGCTCGTGCTGGTCGACACCGATCTACTCCAGCAGCCGCGAGATGCTGGGCGCCTTCGCCATCTACTATCCGACCCCGCGCAACCCCGGCAAGGCCGAGCTGCGCCTGACCGACCGCTGCACGCACCTGGCGTCGATCGCGCTGGAGCGCGACCGCCACGAGAAGCAGCTGTATTTCCTCGCCACGCGCGACGGCCTGACCGGGCTGCTCAACCGCCGCTCCTTCATGGAGGTGGGCGAGGCCGAGGTGCTGCGCAGCAAGCGCTACGGCCACGACCTGTCGATCATGATGATGGACCTCGACCACTTCAAGGGCATCAACGACCAGCATGGCCACGCCACCGGCGACCAGGTGCTGCAGCACTTCGCCACGCTGTGCGGCAACACCTTCCGCCATGCCGACATCGTCGGCCGGCTCGGCGGCGAGGAGTTCGGCGTGCTGCTGCCGTTCACCACGCTGGCCGAGGCCGGCATCCTGGCCGAGCGCCTGCGCGCCGAGGTCGACGGCAGCGTGGTGATGGCCTGCGGCGTCGCGGTGCATTACACGGTGAGCATCGGCATCTCCTCGGTGTTCCCCGACGACAAGGACATCGACGGCCCGCTCAGCCGCGCCGACACCCTGCTCTACCAGGCCAAGACGCTGGGGCGCAACCGCATCCGTTACGACGGCGACCCGCCGTCGCTGCCGCTGGCGGGGTAGAATGGCGCCTTTGCTTGATCGCGCCCCATCGTGACCCGCTGGCACTCGACTTACTTCCCTCATCCGCTGTACGCCCCGCTGCGCGCCTTCGCCCCGCTCGCCGACGGCGACGACTGGCCGAACCAGGCCGACTACGACCGCCTGCTGGAGCGCGCCCGCGCCGCCGGCTGCGCGGTACCGAACTACCTGCGCTTCGTCTGCGACCTGGAGCCGCAGGACTATTACGAACTGCACATCGCGCAGAGCGGCGAGGTGCCGACCCGCCACGGCAACTGGCACGACTGGTTCAACGCGCTGGCCTGGCTGGCGTGGCCGCGCAGCAAGGCGGCGCTGAACGCGCGCCACGCCCGCGCCATCGCCCGCGGCGAGGTGCGGCGCGGCCCGCTGCGCGACGCCGCCACGCTGCTGGACGAATGCGGTGTGGTCGTCGCCAGCGCCGACCCGGCGCTGACCACGGCGCTGGACGACATGCGCTGGCACGAGCTGTTCGTGGCAAGAAGGCACGACTGGGGGCGGCGCATTGGCGTCTTCACGCTCGGCCACGCGCTGTTCGAGACCGGCCTCGAACCGCACCTGGGCTGGTGCGGCAAGGCGCTGCTGCTGGCGGTGGATGACGCGTTCTTCGGCCAACCCTACGCCCGGCAACTGGCCCAGCTCGATCACCGCTTGGCCGAAGCGCTGGCCGACGACGGCTGGCTGGCGCGGCCGCGCGAACTGTGGCCGCTGCCGCTGCTGGGGATTCCCGGCTGGTGGCCGGACAACGAGGATCCGGCGTTCTACGCCAACACCGACTATTTCCGCCCGACGCGGCGCGCGAAGTCGGCCAGCGTCTCCTGATCGAGCCGCTCCAGCGCCGGCGCCAGCAGGGTGTCGAGCCCCTGGCCGATGTCGTCGTCGTAGCCGACGTCGGAACGGTAGACGAAGAGCTGGAACAGCTCCGCGAGCGGGATCGTCTCGAGCTTGCGCATCAGCACCCAGCCGTCGCGCTGGCCGCGCTGGGCGTAACCCAGCTGCGCCAGCTTGTCGAGCACCAGCCCGAGTTCGTCGTAGCCCACCTGCACCTCGCGCCGCAGCTCCATCGGCGTCAGCGCCACGCCCTGGCGCTGCGCGGTGTCGAGCAGCAGCAGCACCTCCAGCGCGTCGAGGAAGCGGCGCCGCGGCTCGAAGCGGCGGCGCCACGCCTGTCCCTCCCAGTACGACAGCGAGGCGGTGAACACCGCACCGGTCAGCACCACCAGCCACAGGCAGTACACCCACAGCAGCAGGATCGGGATGCTGGCGAAGGCGCCGTACACCAGCTTGTACGACGCCACCTCGCCGATGTAGAAGCCGAACACCGCCTTGGTCACCTCCAGCAACAGCGCGGTGGCGAGCGCCCCCCACAGCGCGTGACGGTAGGGCACGAAACGGTTCGGCACCACGCGGTACAGCAGCGATAGCACCACCGTGGTCAGGAAGATACTGCCCCCGCGCTGCAGCAGCTCGTCCAGCAGGCGCGAGTAGCGCTCGAAATGGGTCGCCTTGAGCAGCCAGTGCCAGCCGATCAGGCCGCCGCCGAAGGCGATCGGCCCCAGCGTCAGCACGCTCCAGTACACCATGCCCTGCTGCAGCCAGGGACGGCTGCGGCGCACGCTCCAGATGGCGTTGAAGGTGCGCTCGATGGTGGACATCAGCATCAGCGAGGTCAGCCCCAGCATGACGATGCCGGCGGCGGTCAGCTTCTCGGCGTTGTCGGCGAACTGGCGCATGTAGACGGTGATCACCTTGCCCGCGAACTCCGGCACCAGCGTCGACAGCAGCATCAGCTTGAAGCGTGCGCTGTAGTCGGCAAACACCGGGAACGCCGCCACCACCGTCAGCACGATGGTCAACAGCGGCACCAGCGCCAGCAAGGTGGTGAAGGTCAGGCTGCCGGCCACCTGCAGCACGCGGTGCGTGCCGACCCGGCGGGCGAGAAAACGGGCGAAGCCGCGGTAGGGTTCAATTCGATTGGCAAGACACATGAATGGATCAGAATTTCGGCAAAGGGACTAAAGAGTGCGTTGAACGACGGAAAATTCCGCAGGGCGCGGCGCGGCAAGCCGGCTGAATTGCACTCAGGGCCTATTTCAGCTGGCGAGCGAGCCAAAGCAGGTTGAGCGTCGCTGGAGCGCAGGAACCGGAATGTACATGAAGTCCATGAGGATTCCGAATCGCTGAGCGAATTACTGCGAGCAAATCTTTCAATTTGCTCGGCGATAAATTCGCACGCAGTCCGCCGACGCTCAAAATGCAAAGGCGTAGCCGCCTGATGGAATGGGCTCTAAGATTGGCACTATTCCTCCATGGTAACGATTCGGACAATGATATGCAGGACATTCTGGTGCTCTACTACAGCCAGCACGGCGCCACGCGCGAGTTGGCCCGGCTGATCGCACGCGGCATCGAGAGCGTGCCCGGCTGCCAGGCGCGGCTGCGCACCGTGCCCAAGGTGTCGACGGTGTGCGAGGCGACCGAGCCCGCCGTGCCGGAGGCCGGCGCGCCCTACGTCGAACGGCGCGACCTGGCGGAATGCATCGGCCTGGCGCTGGGCAGCCCGACCCGCTTCGGCAACATGGCCGCGGCGCTGAAATACTTCCTCGACGGCACCAGCGCGGAATGGATGGCGGGCACCCTGGCGGGCAAGCCGGCCTGCCTGTTCACCACCTCGGCCAGCCTGCACGGCGGCCAGGAATCGACGCTTCTATCGATGATGCTGCCGCTCATGCACCACGGCATGCTGATCCTCGGCCTGCCGTTCACCGAGCCGGCGCTGTCCACGACCCAGTCCGGCGGCACCCCGTACGGCGTCAGCCACGTCGCCGGGCTCAACAACGACCGCCGCATCAGCGACGACGAGAAAACGCTGGCCATCGCCCAGGGTAAAAGGTTGGCCGAAGCGGCGCTGAAACTGGTGGCCAAACACGACTGACAGGGCCAGAGCGGCGGCAAGGGCATGGCCTGCGCGCCGCCACGCCATATTGCGCCGCCCGGGCCGGATCACATCGGAGATGGGTTGCGCTGCGCTCCACCCATCCTACGTGCTCGCCCCACTCCCCGTTGGCCCGTGCCGCTTGGGCAGGGTAGAGCGAGGTTTTAAGCCGCCGCTTGTTTGAGCGATGTGACGTTAGCAAATGGTCCGCTGAGCAAATCTCCGCGTGCCAATCTCCGATTGGCCCAGCGATGGATTTGCACGCATGGCGTTCGGCGGCGCCTTGCCCCACCCAGGCCAGGCAGGAATTCACGGGCCGTCGGGGTCGCCTGGGGTTGCAAGGGAGCTGGCGACACAGCCCCCTTGCCTACACATCGTCCACCGCTAGCGGACACAAATATCCAGATCGATAACCGGCATAGAGAACGCTTGTGAAGTGGCTCTCAGCCGTCGTCCCGCCCCCACGGCGCGACCTTTGCCAGCAGCGCCATACCCGGCAGCGCCAGCAGCGTGCACAGCAGGAAGAACGGCGCCCAGCCGATGGCCTCGACCAGGTAGCCGGTGGCGGCGTTGGCCACGGTGCGCGGCACCGCCGCCAGGCTGGTGAACAGCGCGAACTGGGTGGCGGTGTAGGCCGGGTGCGTGGTGCGCGCGATGTAGGCGACGAAGGCGGCGGTGCCGAGACCGACGCCGAGCGCCTCGAAGCCGATCACCAACGCCAGGCGCGACAGCTCCGCCGCGCCGATACTGGTGAACGGCCCCTGCCCGGCGAGCCAGGCGAACCCCAGGATCGACACCACCTGCACCACGCCGAACGCCCACAGCGCGCGGTTGATGCCGAGCTTGATCATCCACACCCCGCCCAGCAGGCCGCCGATCACCGCCGGCCACAGCCCGGCGTGTTTGGCCACCAGCCCGATCTCCGACTTGGTGAAGCCCATGTCGAGGTAGAACGGCGTGGCCAGCGCGGTGGCCATGCTGTCGCCCAGCTTGTAGAGAAAGATGAAGCCCAGCACCAGCGCGGCGCCCTTGAGGCCGCTGCGGGTGAGGAATTCGTGGAACGGCTCGACCACCGCCTCGCGCAGCGTCTTCGGCGCCGCCGCGGCCAGTTTCGGTTCGCTCACCGCGAGCGTCATCGCCACCCCCGGCAGCATGAACAGTGCGGTGATCCAGAACACCGTGCCCCACGGCAGGTGATCGGCCAGGATCAGCGACAGCGAGCCGGGGATCAGGCTCGCCAGGCGGTAGGCGTTGATGTGGATGGTGTTGCCGAGCCCCAGCTCCTGATTGCTCAGGATTTCGCGGCGGAAGGCGTCGAGCACGATGTCCTGGCTCGCCGAGCAGAACGCCACCGCCAGCGCCAGCGCGGCGATGGCCCACAGCTCCTGCTTCGGCGTGAACGCCCCGAACCCCGCCATGGTGGCGATCAGCGCGAGCTGGGTGAGCAGCATCCAGCCGCGCCGGCGCCCGAACAGCGGCGGTGCGTAGCGGTCCATCAGCGGCGACCAGACGAACTTCCAGGTGAACGGCAGCTGGATCAGCGCGAACAGGCCGATCGCCTTGAGGTCCACCCCTTCGCTCCTGAGCCAGGCCGGCAGCAGGTTGATCAGCGTGTAGAGCGGCAGGCCGGAGGCGAAGCCGGTGAACACGCAGGTGAGCATGGTGCGCGAGAAGATCACGCGGCGCCAGGAAATCGCGGATTCAGTCATAGGGGGCAAAGGTTGGCCGAAAGAGGCTAGACCCCGTGCCCATGGCGTGGTTCGGGCGCGGGGTCCGCGAAACAACGGGGCGGCCCGAGCCGCCCCGCGCGTCAAGCGTGGCGCGCCACGCGGTAGAACGCCAGGCTGCCGCGCAGGTTGGGCAGGAAGCGGATGCGCCGCCCCTCGTTCATCACCACCCGCTCCAGCACGCCGATGCCGTTCTTGGCGCACAGCGCCTCGAAGTCGCCCAGCATGCACCAGTGGATGTTGGGGGTGTCGTACCACTGGTAAGGGATGGTTTCCGACACCGGCATGTGCCCCTGCAGGATCTGCCAGCGGTTTTCCCAAAAGCCGAAGTTGGGGAAGGTGACGATGGCCTCGCGCCCGACGCGCAGCATCTCCAGCAGGATTTCCTCGGTGTGCTGCATCGCCTGGATGGTCTGCGACAGGATGACGTGGTCGAAGCTGCCGTCGTGGAAATCCGCCAGCCCCGCCTCCAGGTCGCCCTGCACCGCGTTGACGCCGGCGGTGACGCAGCGCGCAATGTTGCCGACGTCGATCTCCACGCCGTAGCCGACCACCTGCTTGTGGCTCTGCAGGTGGGCCAATAGGGCGCCGTCGCCGCAGCCCAGGTCGAGCACGCGGGCACGCGCGGGAATCCAGTCGGCGATCAGTCGCAGATCGGGGCGCAAGGTCGTAGCGGAGTGCTGGCTCATGCCGCCACCTCCTTGGCTACACGGTCGAGGTAGGCACGCATCAGGTCCACGTAGGGTTGGTCGGTCATCAGGAAGGCGTCGTGGCCGTGGGCGGATTCGATCTCGCCGTAGGCCACGCGCTTGTCGGCGGCGATCAGGCCCTGCACCAGCTCGCGCGAGCGCAAGGGCGAGAAGCGCCAGTCGGAAGTGAAGCTCGCCACCAGGAAGTTGGCGGTCGCCTTCTTCAGCGCCGCCACCAGGTCGCCGCCGTGGTCCTTGGCCGGATCGAAGTAGTCCAGCGCCTTGGTCATCAAGAGGTAGGTGTTGGCGTCGAAGTAGTCGGAGAACTTGTCGCCCTGGTAGCGCAGGTAGGACTCGATCTCGAACTCCACGTCGTAGCCGAACTTGTACTCGCCGGAGCGCAGCATGCGGCCGAATTTCTCGCCCATGCCGTCGTCCGACAGATAGGTGATGTGGCCCAGCATGCGCGCCAGGCGCAGGCCGCGACGCGGGATGGCATCCTGCTGGTAGAAGTCGCCGCCGTGGAAGTCCGGGTCGGTGAGGATGGCCTGGCGCGCCACGTCGTTGAAGGCGATGTTCTGCGCCGACAACTTGGGCGCCGAGGCGATGACGATGGCGTTGGCGACGCGGTCGGGGTAGTCGATGCTCCACTGCAGCGCCTGCATGCCGCCGAGCGAGCCGCCGATGATCGCCGCCCAGCGGTCGATGCCGAGCCGGTCGGCCAACCGCGCCTGCGCCGTCACCCAGTCCGGCACCGTCACCACCGGGAAGGCCGAGCCCCACGGCTGGCGCGTGGCCGGGTTGATGCTGGAGGGGCCAGTAGAACCGTGGCAGCCGCCCAGGTTGTTGAGCGCCACCACGAAGAAGCGGCGCGTGTCGATCGGCTTGCCCGGCCCGATCATGCTGTCCCACCAGCCGGCGCTCTTGTCGTCCGGCTGGTAGCGGCCGGCGGCGTGGTGGTGGCCGGACAACGCGTGGCAGATCAGGATGGCGTTGCTCTTGGCGGCGTTCAGCTCGCCGTAGGTCTCAAAAATCAGCTGGTACGACGTCAGCGTCTTGCCGCAGGCCAGATCGAGCGGCACGTCGAACAGCGCCTGCTGGGCGCTGACGATACCGACCGACGATTCGGTTGTGGACATAGTGAAAACAGTGCCTCTTTGATATGGTTTTGTCGGCTTCAAGGCGTACGTGTTATGGCCGGTCCAGGCCGGCGCGGTTTTGAACGATTATATCTGCATCGGCTTGTGCGCATAGCACCGGCGCCGGATAATCGCCTCTCCTTCCCGCCAGGGCCCCCCATGATCGGTCGCCTGTTCAAGTTCTTCGTGCTCTGCGCCGTGCTCTACGCCGTGGCGCGCTGGCTGCTCAACCGCCGCCAGAAGGAGACGTTGCGCGAACTGTTCCAGACTCTGGCGCAAGCGCTCCTGATCAGCTCGCTGATCTTCGTCGGGCTCTACCTGGCGGGCTTCCACCGGCTGTAGCCCCCCGACGCACGCCCCGCACCAGACCGGCGCCGCGCCCCGGAATCCTTGATCCGGCTCAGGCCGGCGGCGCGGCAAAGCCGCTAGACTGCCGGCTTTTCCGCCGACGAGCCCGGCCGCGCATGGATCTGACCCGCCACCTTCATACCTTCGGCCACTACCTCAAGACCCGTTTCGGGGAAAAGGTGCACAAGCTGTCGCTGGCCGGCGACTTCACCTGCCCCAACCGCGACGGCACGCTGGACCGCGGCGGCTGCACCTTCTGCGACGTCAAAAGCTTTGGCCGCGACGCCGCCGCCCTTTCCATCGCCGAGCAGATCGCGCGCGAAAAACACAAGACCGACCGCGCCCGGCGCTATCTGGCCTACTTCCAGGCCTACACCAGCACCTACGCCGAAGTGACCACGCTCAAGGCGCTGTACGACGAGGCGGCGGCGCAGAGCGACGTGGTCGGGCTGTGCGTCGGCACGCGCCCGGACTGCGTACCGGACAGCGCGCTCGAGCTGCTCGCCGACTACCAGCAGCAGGGCTACGAGATCTGGCTCGAGCTCGGCCTGCAGACCGCGCACGACGCCACCCAGGAACGCATCCGCCGCGGCCACGGCCTCACCGACTACCGCGACGCGGTGCAGCGGGCGCACCGGCGCGGGCTCAAGGTCTGCACCCACCTCATCGCCGGGCTGCCCGGCGAGGACGACGCCCACGTGCACCAGACCCTGGCCACGGTACTCGACATCGGCGTCGAGGGGCTCAAGCTGCACCCGCTGATGATCGTGCGCGGCAGCCGCATGGCGGCGCAGTACCGGCGCGGCGAGATCGCCCCGCTGACGCAGCAGCACTACGCCGCGCTGGCGGCCGAACTGATCCGCCACACCCGCCCGAGGTGGTCTATCATCGCATCTCCGCCACCGCGCAGGCGCCGACCCTGATCGCCCCGGCGTGGTGCGGCCCGCGCTGGCCGGCGCTGCAGGCGATCGCCGCGAACCTGGCCGCCGCCGGGCCGCAGGGCAGCGCGCTGGGCCGCCCCTGGACGGGAGCCTGAGCGCGGCGGCGAAACCGTTTCGACGATCGGCTGTCAGATCAGTCCGGGAACGCCGACTAAGGCATATTCCCCGTGGAGGCTACCACCATGCTGATCAAGAAACCGTCCGACATCCCGCCCTCCGAGATCACCCCGGAAGCGGTCTACCTCAACCGCCGCAGCTTCATGCTCGGCGCCGCCGGCCTGATGCTGTCGGGCGAGACGCTGGCCGCGCTCGCCGCCAGGAAGAGCCCGCTGTCGACCAGCGAGCCGCTCAACAGCCTCAAGGACATCACCAGCTACAACAACTACTACGAGTTCGGCACCGACAAGGCCGACCCGGCGGCCAACGCCGGGCGCCTCAAGACGCGGCCGTGGAGCGTGCTGGTGGACGGCGACGTGGCGAAGCCGCGCCGCTTCGGCATCGAGGAACTGCTGAAATTCCCGCAGGAAGAGCGCATCTACCGCCTGCGCTGCGTGGAAGGCTGGAGCATGGTGATACCGTGGATCGGCTTCCCGCTCGCCAGCCTGCTCAAGCAGGTCGAGCCCACCGGCAAGGCCAAGTACGTCGCCTTCGAGACGCTGCAGCGCCCGGCCGAGATGCCCGGCCAGCAGCGCCGCGTGCTGGACTGGCCGTACCGCGAGGGGCTGCGCCTGGACGAGGCGCTGCACCCGCTCACCATTCTGGCGGTGGGCCTCTACGGCAACCCGCTGCCGAACCAGAACGGCGCGCCGATCCGGCTGGTGGTGCCGTGGAAGTACGGCTTCAAGAGCATCAAGTCGATCGTGCGCATCCGCCTCACCGAGCAGCAGCCGCTCACCAGCTGGAACCTGGCGGCGCCGGACGAGTACGGCTTCTACTCCAACGTCAACCCGGCGGTGGACCACCCGCGCTGGAGCCAGGCGAGCGAGCGGCGCATCGGCGAATTCTTCAAGCGCAAGACGCTGCCCTTCAACGGCTACGCCGAGCAGGTCGCCGGCCTGTATCGGGGAATGGACCTGCGCCGTGATTTCTGACAAGACCCTGCCCTCGCCGGCGCGCGCGCGGGCTTCGGCCAACCCCGCCCGTCCCGCCTCCCGGCCGCTGGCGCTGGCCAAGGCGCTGGTCTTCGTCGCCTGCCTGCTGCCGCTCATGCGCACAGCGTGGATCGTGCTCAACGGCGAAGCGGTGAACCCGATCGAGTTCATCACCCGTTCCACCGGCACCTGGACCCTGGTCTGGCTGCTGGCCACGCTGGCCGTGACGCCGCTGCGCCGGCTCGCCGACTGGAACGTGCTGCAGCGCTTTCGCCGCATGCTCGGCCTGTTCGCCTTCTTCTACGCCACGCTGCACTTCACCACCTATGTGTGGCTGGACCAGTTCTTCGACTGGCACGCCATCGTCAAGGACATCGCCAAGCGCCCCTTCATCACCGTCGGCTTCGCCGCGCTGCTGTTGATGACGCCGCTCGCCGTGACCTCCACCGACGGCTGGCTGCGCCGGCTCAAGCGCAACTGGGGTCGGCTGCACCGCCTGGTGTACGCGGTGGCGGTGCTCGGCGTCACTCACTACTGGTGGCTGGTGAAGAAGGACATCCGCCAGCCGCTGATCTACGCCGCGGTGCTGACGCTGCTGCTGGGGCTGCGGCTGTACTGGCGTGCACGCGCGGCACGGATCACGGCTCAGGGCAAGCCACAGGCATGAAAAAGGCCGCCTCGCGGCGGCCTTTCAGCACAGAACGGACGGCTCACTCGATGGTCAGCTGGCGCGAAGTGCCGCCGGTCTTCTTCGGCAGCGTCAGTTCCAGCACCCCGTCGTTGTAGCGCGCCGTGGCCGTGCTCTGGTCCACGTCCTGCGCCAACTGGAAGCTGCGCGATACCTGGCCGTAGTAGCGCTCGGAACGCAGCACGCGTTCGCCTTCCTTGGTCTCGGACTCTTTCTTCACCTCGGCGGAAATCTGCACCCGTCCGCCTTCGATCTGCACGCTGATGTCTTCCTTCTTCACGCCGGGAATCTCGGCGTGCACGGTGTACGCCTTGTCGTCTTCCTTGACGTCGAGCTTGATGCCGCCGGCCAGGTCGGCGCCGGCCTCGAAGCCGAACGGCCGCACGAAGAAGCCCTTGAACATGTCGTCGAGCAGCGGTTCAAGACTGGTGCGACGAATCAGGTCTTTCATGGTGTTACTCCTCCTGTCGGGTTACAAGAAACAATCGCCCGGCCGCCGGCACAACCGGTAGCCACTCACCTTAGGTATGGTCCTTAGCCGCTGATTTTCAAGGCCTTCATCCGGGCTGGCTTGACCTAGCGCAAATCGGCGGCGGCATCTTGGCAGCCACGCGGTTTCGCCCTACCCTTTCACCCTTTCTACCGCCACGACAACAGCCATGAGCAAGGACAAGACCCCGGTGACCCAGGCGGTGCGCGTGCTGCGCGAGCACGGCGTGCCCTTCAGCCCCCATCTCTACGCCTACGAGGAAAAAGGCGGCACCACGGTGTCGGCGCGTGAACTGGGGGTCGATGAACACGTCGTCATCAAGACCCTGGTAATGGAAGACGAACACAAGAAGCCGCTGATCGTGCTGATGCACGGCGACCGCGAGGTGGGCACCGGCATGCTGGCGAAACAGATCGGCGCCAAGAAGGTGAACCCGTGCGACCCCAAGACCGCCGACAAGCACAGCGGCTACCAGGTGGGCGGCACCAGCCCGTTCGGCACGCGCCACGCCATGCCGGTGTACATGGAGGCGAGCATCGCCGAGCTCGACACGCTCTACATCAACGGCGGCAAGCGCGGTTTCCTGGTGGCCATCAGCGCCGCCGACCTGGTGCGCGTGCTGAAGCCGACGCTAGTCAACGCCGCCGCCTAAAACGGGCGCAAAAAAACCGGCGCAGTGCGGCGCCGGCTTGGTGGCAGGTCATTGGTCCTCGCTGCCTATCTCAGTAGGCGAGCGAGCCAAGGCAGGTTGAGTGCCGCCAACGCGCAGGAACCGGAATGGACACAGGGTCCATGAGGATTCCGCATCGCTGTGCGAATCCAGCGCTCAAGATGCAAAGGCATAGCCGCCTAATGGGGCCGGATTCACCACCACCAGAACATCCAGCCCCAGGCGCTGTCCACCCAGGCCAGCGTGCCGAGGAACGGCAGCAGCGCCGCCAGCCAGCGCACCCCGCCGCACCAGCGCCGCACGATGCGCGCCGCCAGCCACAGCGACCACAGGTTGGCCGAAGCCAACAGCAGCAGGCGGAAGTCGTTGACCCAGAACACCGGCAGCCCCTCGTTCTTGAGCAGCGTCACCGTCAGCGCCGACAGGCCGAGGAACACGCCGCAGCCGGCGAGCGGGATCAGCGCCTGCGCCAGGTGGTGCCAACGCTGGCGCTGCCACGGTCCGGCCAAGCGCACCGCCAGCGCCAACAGCACGCTGATCACCGTGCCCATCGCCAGCGCGGTGGCGAACACGTAGCCCAGCAGCATGGTGCCGTCGAGCCAGGAGAAGCTGTCGTTCAATTCCGGGTAGTGGGTCAGCAGCCACCACGGCGCGTTGCTCTCGAACGGCCACCAGATGTCGCGTGCGATCAGCCACTCCGCGGCCATCTGCTTGAGCGTGACGAACCACGGGCTGGCACTCCAGTGGAAGGCACCGATCGCCACGCCGAGCAGGCCGTAGACGATCAGCAGCGTCTGCCAGCCGTCGGCCTCGCGCTCGGCCACCTCGACCACCTCCGCGCTGGGCGAGCGCAGTGACAGCGTCACCGCGTCGCGGTGGCTGCTGCAGCGCCCGCACATGTGACAGCCGCTGCCGCCCTTCATGTGGCGGATCGGCTGCAGCGGCGCGCAGTTGACCGCCTGGATGCGGATCACGCTCTTGTTGGCGATGGACGCCTGCCAGGCTTCTTCCTGCACCTTGAAGTGCAGCGGGGCGAGCTTGGATAGCAGGCCGAACACGCCGTTGACCGGGCACAGGTAACGGCACCAGGCGCGCTTGCCGCGGGTATAGACGAAACCCACCGCCACCGCCGCCACGGTCGAGCCGCCCAGCACCAGCAGGGCGGCTTTCGGATACTGGTAGACGCTCACCAGCTGGCCGTACACCGTGGTCAGCACGAAGGCGACGAAGGGCCAGCCGCCCCAGCGCATCCAGCGCGGGATCGGCCGGCCCAGGCCCTTCTGCGCCGCCCATTCCGACAGCACCCCCTCGGGGCACAGCACGCCGCACCAGACGCGCCCGAACAGCACCATGCTGAGCAGCACGAATGGCCACCAGATGCCCCAGAACACGAACTGGGCGAAGATGGTCAGGTTGTCGACCATCCGCGCCGTGTCCGGCGGCAGCGGCAGACAGGCCGGCACCACCAGCAGGAAAGCGTAGACCAGCACCACCACCCACTGCAGACGCTGCAGCAGGCGGCCATGATCGCGCAGCCAGTCGCCGCCCTTCGCCAACAGGCGGCTCACGCCGCCGGCTGTTGTTGCCGCCATCTCATCAACCCCGTCATCAGCAACCAGAACATGCCGTAGGCCAACAGGCTCATCAGCGCCGGATGGGCGCGATAGCCGGTCAGCGCCGCCACCACGCCGCCCACCGGCGACATGTCGTCGAGCAGCATCGAGCTGTCCCACAGCGGATCGACTAGCGCCGGCAGGTAGCCCATCGAGATCAGGTGCTCGATGCCGTTCATGAACAGCGCCGCCGCCAACAGCAGCAGCATCACCTCGGTGACGCGGAAGAACAGCCGCCACGACAGGAAACGCCCGCCCAGCTGCAACAGGAAGAAGGTCAGCAGCGCCAGCAGGAAGCCCAGCAGTGCCGCGCCGCCCATCGACAGCAGCGTGCTGCCGTCGGCGCCAGCCAGCATGCCGTACAGGAACACCACGGTCTCGCTGCCCTCGCGCGCCACGGCGATGGCGGTGAGCGTCAGCACGCCCCACCAGTTGTTGCGCGCCGCGTTATCCGCCAGGCCGCTTTCCAGCTCCCGCTTCAGGGTGCGGCCGTGCTCGCGCATCCACAGCACCATGTGCACGATCAGCGCGGCGGCGGTGAATACCATGACGGTCTGGAAGCTGTCCTGCGCGCCGCCGAACAGCTCGGCCGCGCCGAACAGGCCCAGCGCCAGCACGATGGCGCACAAGAAGCCGACCAGCACGCCGCCCCACAGATAGCGCTTGCCGCGCGCCGCCACCTCGCCATGGTTATTCAGCCAGGCGTAGAGAATGCCGATGACCAGCATGGCCTCGACGCTCTCGCGCCAGACGATGAACAGCACCTGTCCCATTGTTGCCTCCCTGCCCGCCGGCTTACTTGGCGACGATCACGCCTTGCGCCGTGGCCATGTGAAATTCGTCGAAAAACTTGTACTCGCCCGGGCTCAAGGGCTGGATCACCACGAACGAGTCGGCGCCGGGGCCCAGCACCTTCTCCTTGCGCAGCTGGGTGCTCTCGAACTCGACCGGGGTCTTGCCGGAATTGACCAGCTCGATCTTGAACTTCTTGCCGGCCGCCACCTGCAGCCGGGCGGGATTGAGCTTGCCGTCCTTGAGTTCGAGCCGGTACACCGGCAACTCTTCGGCCAGCACGTTGGCCGAAGCCAGCCCCAGCGCCAACACCATCAGCCATGCACGCTTCATCAAACAACGCTCCTGCTAGAAAGGGAAAAAGCGCCGCAGGAAGCTGCGACGCGGCAATCAGATCGTGGCACAGGTGGCTCGAAGCTATTCCAGTGGGCGTGCGAACCGAGGCAGGTTGAGTGCCGACGCAGCACAGGAACCGGAGTGGACACAGAGTCCATGAGGATCATGGCTGAGCGAATCTAAAGATTCGCACGCTCAGAGCAGCACCGGCGCTCAAGATGCGAAGGTGTAGCCACCTAATGGGATAGGTTCTTAGTAGCCACCTTTTTTGCCGGTACCGGCGTAGGTGAACTCGTAGTTCAGCTCGAACGGCTTGAACCAGGCGCCGACCCCGGTTTCCTTGTCGACGTGGCGGCCGAAATGGGCATGCTCGTTGGCGCTCGGCGCCTGGATGGTGTACTTCAGCTTGTACTTGCCCGGCCCCATCAGCTTGACGTTGTCGCCGTAGTGCGGGCCGTCGGAGGCCACCATCGGCATGAAGTCGCCCTTGATGGTCTGGTTAGAACCGACCTTGCTGACCTCGTACTTGATCACCAGGTACGGCATCCAGTCGCCTTCGGCGAAGCCGTTCGGGTTGTTCTTGACGGCGTGGATGTCCGCTTCCAGGTGCACGTCGGACTCGGCGGCCTTGCGCATCATGCCTTCCGGTTCCATTTTCACCGGCTGCAGGTAAACGGCGCCGATTTCCATGCCGTTCTTGATTTGCGGCTTGCCGATCGGGTATTCGGCGGCAAGGGCGGACGAGGCGGCGGCGACACCGGCAAGGGCCAGCACGACATGGCTCAGACGACGGATCATTCGGTTCTCCCAATGAAGGATGGCGGGCTGCCGGCAACGGCCGGCACCGATCAATTAACGGGAGTCATTATCATTCTTAATCTCACCTAGCGCAATAGATGAGAATGAATTTCATCTTGATCTAGATCAACGCGATGAGCCGGCCAGCGCCACGCCACGCGCCAGACGACGCCGGAATGCCATGCGGAAGGCGAAGCCCAGGCAGAGGAAGCACGCCATGGTCAGTGCCAGCGTCAGCGGGCTGCCCCATACCAAGGGCGCGATCACGCCGGCCACCAGGCTCGACATCATGGTCTGTGTGAAGCCCTGCAGCGACGACACCGTGCCGCGCAGCTCGGGAAACTGGTCCATCAGGATCAGCGTGATCGACGGCGCCACCAGCGACATGCCGGTGGTGTAGAGCATCAAGGGCGCCACGTTCCAGAACAGCGCGGGCGGAAACAGCAGGTTGTAGAGCAGGTTGCACGCCAGCGCAGTGAACATCACGCCGTAGCCCAGGTTGACGATCTCACGCGCCCCGCGCCGCCCGGCCAGGCGCCCGGACAGGAAGGCGCCCAACATGATGCCGCCCACCGCCGGGCCGAACATCCACAGGAACTGCTCCGGCCCGAGCCCCAGGTGCTGCATCAGGAACACCGGCGCGGCCGGAATGTAGACGAAGAAGCCGGCAAAGTTGAACGACACCGCCGCCGCCAGGAGCTGGAACTCGCGCTGGCGCGCGACCCGGGTGTAATTGGCGAGCAGCGTGCCCAGGTGCAGGCGCTGGCGCCGCTCGTGGCCGTGCGTCTCCGGCAGCGAGAACCAGCTCATGACAAACAGCCCGAAGCCGATCAGCGCCATGAACACGAAGATCGAATGCCAGCCGAAGGCGCCGAACAGCCAGCCTCCCACCACCGGCGCGATCGCCGGCGACAGCGAAAACAGCATGGTCACCTGCGACATCATGCGCTGCGCCTCGGCGCCGTCGAAACGGTCGCGGATGATGGCCCGCCCCACCACCAGGCCGGCCCCGCCGCACAGTCCCTGCAGGCCGCGGAAGATCAACAGCGTGGTCAGGTTGTCGGCCAGCGCGCAGCCGACCGAGGCCGCCCCGAACAACAGGGTGGTCACCAGCACCACCGGACGGCGTCCCACGGCGTCGGAGATCGAGCCGTGCCACAACATCATCATGCCGTAGCAGAACAGGTAGACGGTGAGCGCCTGCTGGATTTCCACCGGGCTCGCACCGAGCGAGGCGCCGATGGCGCGCATCGCCGGCAGGAAGGTATCGATCGAAAACGGCCCGAGCGTCGCCAGCAGCGCCAGCACCAGGGCCAGGCCGCGCGAACGCGTGGCGCTCGGGGAAGTAACAGTCTGTGAAGGCATCAAATCGTCGTTTTCCAAATAATCTAAAGTGGCCCGGCCGCGCGGATGGCGGCGGCTTGGCCCCGGCCGGCCTATTGGGTCACAATAGCCGTCCGCTAAAAAAGGGGAACCCCGCATGATTCGCCTCTATCACAACCCGCGTTGCTCCAAGTCGCGCGAGGCACTGAAACTGCTGCAGGACGCCGGCGCCGACGTCGAGATCATCGACTACCTGAAAACCCCGCCCAGCGCCGAGGAACTCGACCGGCTGCTGACGCTGCTGCAGCTGGAGCCGCGCGAGCTGATGCGCCACAAGGAGGACGAGTACCAGGCGCTGCACCTGGACGACGTCACGCTGGAGCGCCGCCACCTGATCGCGGTGATGGTCGACCACCCGCGCCTGATCGAGCGCCCGATCGCGGTACAAGGCGAACAGGCCGTGATCGGCCGGCCTCCGGAGCGGGTGCTGACCCTGCTCGGGCAGTGAATCTGCCAACCAGCAAAATGTTTCTTGCGAAATAGTAACACGGTTTACTATAATCGAGCCATGAACAAATCCTTTCACCAGCTCGAACAGGCGATAGACCGTGTCGACAGCCGCTTTCCCGGCGTGCCGCGCCAGGAGGTCATCCTCACCCGGCTCTATTACCACATCATGCCGCGTCTCGGCGCCTATCTGAACGAGGCGCTGAAGGACTACGGCATTCACGAGTCGGTGTGGATGACGCTGATGACGATGTACGCCTGCCCGGACCACGTGCTGTATCCGTCCGACATCAGCGACACGCTCGACTCCTCGCGCACCAACGCCACCCGCATCTCGGACGAACTGGTGAAGAACGGCTGGGCAGAGCGCCAGCCCTGCGCCGAAGACCGCCGCAAGATCCGGCTGGTGCTGACCGACGCGGGCATCCGTTTCGTCGAGCTCATCATGCCGGTGGCGCGTGACCGCAACCGCTCGCTGTGGTCCGACTTCAGCGGGGACGAAAAAGTGCAGCTGGAGGGTCTGCTGCGCAAATTGCTCGCCCGTCTCGGCGGCTGAGCAGGAACCGGCCTGGCCGGTTTTTTGTCGACCATATAGTAACCACAGTTATTATTTTGCAAATGAATAATTGCATGACTAAACCTCCACTCCCCCGCCCCCACTGGCAGCCCGCCCTGGGAATGCTGCTGCTGTCCGGCCTCTTGGCCGGCTGCGCCACCCCGGCCCCGAGCGCCGCCCCCGCCACCCCGCTCAACGCCGAGCGCCTGGCGCTGCCGGCCGCCAAGGCGGACCCGGTGCACGACAACTGGTGGCAGGCGCTGGGCGACCCGGCACTCGACCAGCTGATCGCCAGCGCGCGCCGGCAAGCACCGTCGCTGAAACTGGCCGCCGCCCGCGTGCGCGAAGCCGCCGCGCTGAGCGGGCTGGCCGACAGCCGGCGCGGCCCGCAACTCGACGCCAACGCCAGCCTCGACCGCGAACGCTATTCCGCCAACGGCCTGCTGCCGCCGCCGATCGGCGGCAGCTACCAGACGCTGTACGCGATCTCGCTCGACGGCGGCTGGGAGCTCGACCTATGGGGCAAGCACCGCGCCGAGCTGGACGCCGCGCTGGGGCAGCAGCGTGCCCAGGCGCTCGACGCCCGCCAGGCCGAACTGCTGCTAACCCAGGCCGTGGCCAGCCAGTACACCGTGCTGCAGCGCGCCCTGGCGCAGCAGCAACTCAGCACCGGCCGCCTCAAGCTGGCCGACAGCCGCCTGCAACTGCTGCGCGCCCGCGTCAGCGCCGGCCTGCTCAGCGCCGATGTCCTGCGCCCGCTGGAAGTGCTGCAAGCGCAGCTGAAACAGCAGCTGAGCGCCCAGCAAGGCGATGCGGCGCGCGCCCGCCATGCCCTGGCGGCGCTCACCGGCCAAGCGCCGAACGCGCTCGACGCCCTGAGCCCGGCCCCGCTCGGCACCACGCCGGACCTCGACGAGGCAGCGCTCACCGCCGCCCTGCTGGGCCAGCGCCCCGATGTGGTGGCGCAGCGCGAACGGCTGGAGGCGGCGGCGCACAGCGTCAAGGCGGCGCGTGCCGCGTTCTACCCCAACGTGCAGCTGAGTGCCTTCATCGGCCTATCGTCGCTCGACATCGGCCAGTTGCTGCAAAGCGAATCGCGCATGCTCGGCATCGCCCCGGCGGTCACCCTGCCGATCTTCCACAGCGGCGCGCTGCGCGCCAACCTGAGCCGCGAGCAGGCGCGCTACGACGAGGCGGTGGAGAGCTACAACCAGACCGTGCTCGACGCCCTGCGCCAGGCCGCCGACGCGTTGTCCGGCCGCGACCAGGCGCGCCAGCAGCTGGCCGACGCGCGCCAGGCCGAAGACAGCGCCCGCCGCGCCAGCGACGCCGGCGTGGCACGGCTGCGCGCCGGTCTGAGCAACAAGCTGGACCTGCTCGGCACGCAGGATGCGGAGCTGGTGCAGCGCGCCGCCCGCCTCGACAGCCAGGCCGCCGGCCAGCTCGCCTTCGTCAACCTGAATACCGTGCTGGGCGGCGGCCTGCTGGCCCCGGCGCAGCCCTGAGGAACACTCCATGGAAAAACCCGCCAAAAACCCTTCGCGCCAGCGCGGCCTGATCCTGGCCAGCCTGGTGTTCGCCATCGCCGCCATCGGTTACGGCGCCTACTGGGCCACCGTGCTGCGCTACCAGGAAGCCACCGACGACGCCTACGTCAACGGCCACCTGATCCAGCTCACGCCGGAGATCGCCGGCACCGTGGTCAGCATCGCCGCCGACGACACCGACCGCGTCAACGCCGGCCAGACCGTGGTGACGCTGGAAGCCAACGACGCCCGCCTGGCGTTCGAACGGGCGCGCAACGAGTTCGTGCAGGCGGTGCGCGAAACGCGCCAGCTGATCGGCAGCGAACGCCAGCAAAGCGCCCAGGTCAGCCTGCGCCAGAGCGAGCTGGCACGGGCAGAAGACGACCTGAAACGACGCCAGCAGCTGGCGGGCAGCGAGGCGCTGTCGGCCGAGGAGCTGGCGCACGCGCGCGACGCCGTGGCCACCGCGCGCGCCGCCTTGGCGGTGGCGCAGGAACAGGCCGCCAGCACCCAGGCCCTGCTCGGCCAGGAAACGCTGGCCAGCAAGCCGGCGGTGGCGCGCGCCGCCACCCGTCTCAAGGAAGCCTGGCTCGCGCTCCAGCGCACCGAGGTGCGCGCCCCGCTGGCTGGCTATGTGGCGCGCCGCAGCGTGCAGGTCGGCCAGCGCGTCAGCGCCGGTAGCCCGATGCTGGCGATCGTGCCGCTCGACAAGGTGTGGGTGGACGCCAACTTCAAGGAAAGCCAGCTGCACACCATCCGCCTCGGCCAGCCGGTGGAACTGCACGCCGACATGTACGGCGGCGACGTCACCTATCACGGCAAGGTGGCCGGGCTGGCCGCCGGCACCGGCAGCGCCTTCTCGCTGCTGCCGGCGCAGAACGCCACCGGCAACTGGATCAAGGTGGTGCAGCGCGTGCCGGTGCGCATCGAACTCGACGCCGCCGAGCTGAAGACGCACCCGCTGCGCGTCGGGCTGTCGATGCAGGTCGAGGTGCAGACCCGCAAGCAGGACGGCCCCACCCTGGCCGAGGCGCCGCGCACTGCGCCGGCCCAGGTCACGCGCGCCCTGACCCCGGACCTGGCGCAGGCCGATGCGCTGGTGGCGCAGCTGCTCGCCGCCAACGCCGGCGCCAGCCACTAAGCCGGAGCGCCCGCCATGACGCCTCCTCCGCTCACCGGCGCGCGCCTGGTATGGATCACGCTGGCGCTGTCGCTGGCCACCTTCATGCAGGTGCTCGACACCACCATCGCCAACGTGGCGCTGCCGACCATCGCCGGCAACCTCGGCGCCGCCACCAGCCAGGGCACCTGGGTGATCACCTCGTTCGGCGTCGCCAACGCCATCGCCGTGCCGCTCACCGGCTGGCTCGCCAAGCGCGTCGGCGAGGTGCGGCTGTTCGTCGCCTCGACCGTGCTGTTCGTGCTGGCCTCGTGGCTGTGCGGACTAGCGCCGAACCTGCCGCTGCTGATCGCCTTCCGCATCCTGCAAGGCGCGGTGGCCGGGCCGCTGATCCCGCTGTCGCAGAGCCTGCTGTTGGCCTGCTATCCGCCCGAGAAGAAGGGCATGGCGCTGGCGCTGTGGGCGATGACGGTGATCGTGGCGCCGATCTTCGGCCCGCTGTTGGGCGGCTGGATCAGCGACAACTGGCACTGGGCCTGGATCTTCTTCATCAACATCCCGGTCGGTCTGTTCGCCGCCGCCGTGGCGCGGCGCGAGCTGCAAGGACGCGAGAGCGAGATCAAGGCGTTGCCGATCGACCGCGTCGGCCTGACGCTGCTGGTGCTGGGCGTGGGCGCGCTGCAGCTGATGCTGGACAAGGGCAAGGAGCTCGACTGGTTCCACTCCAGCGAGGTGGTGATGATGGCCATCGTCGCGGTGGTGGCGCTGACCTACCTGGTGATCTGGGAGCTGGGCGAGGAGCACCCGATCATCGACCTGTCGCTGTTCCGCATCCGCAACTTCACGGTCGGCGTGATCTGCATCAGCCTGGGCTACATGATGTACTTCGGCGGCGTGGTGCTGCTGCCCTTGATGCTGCAAACCCAGCTGGGCTACACCGCGACCTGGGCCGGCATCGCCTCGGCGCCGGTCGGCATCCTGCCGGTGCTGCTCTCCCCGATCATCGGCAAGAACGCGCACCGCCTCGACATGCGCTGGCTGGTGACGGTGAGCCTCAGCGTGTTCGCGCTGTGCTTCTTCTGGCGCACCCATTTCTCGCCGCAGATGGACCTGGCCTACGTGATCTGGCCGCAGTTCGTGCAGGGCATCGGGCTGGCCTGCTTCTTCATGCCGCTGACCACCATCACGCTGTCGCGCGTGGCGCCCAACCGCGTGGCGAGCGCCTCCAGCCTGTCGAACTTCCTGCGCATCCTGGCCGGCAGCATCGGCGCCTCGGTCAGCACCACGCTGTGGGATACGCGCGAGGCGGTCCACCACACCCAGCTCACCGCCGCCATCGACAGCGGCGGCAGCGTCGCACAGCAGTGGTTCGGGCTGCTGGGCCAGGCCGGGCTGTCGGCCGGCCAGCAGGCGGCGCTGACGGCACGCGAGATCACCACACAGGGCTATGTGCTGGCGTCCAACGAGGTGTTCTGGGGCGCGGGTTGCCTGTTCGTGCTGCTGCTCGGGCTGATCTGGTTCGCCAAACCGCCGTTCGGGCACTCTGGTGGCGACGGCGGCGCGCACTGAGCCGTCCGCTCACCGTCAACACCCGGCGTGAGCCACGCCGGGTTTTTGTCGCCCAAAGGTTGGCCGAAGCCGCCCAACGGCGCGCTACAAGGTGCAGCTTTCCTTGCCGTCCTTCCCGGTCTGGCACAGCTTGATGTTGCCGTCCTGGTCCAGCGTCAGCGTGCCGCCGACCCAGTCCTTGCCCGCCTTGGGCGAGGCCTCCAGCTGGTACTCGCCGTCGTCGGTGTTCTTGGCGGTGCTGGCGAAGGCGATGTCGTAGAACTCGGTGGCGGTCACCGGCAGGGTGGGCCAGGCGGTGGACGACTGCTTGAAGGTGCCCTTCTCGCTGTACCAGCGCTCGAGGAAGTGGGCATTGTCGAGCAGCGCGGCTCTCGCCTCGCTCTGGCGCGCGCGGATCACGTGCTCGCGGTACGAGGGCAGCGCCAGCGACGCCAGGATGCCGACCACCGCCAGCGCGATCAGCAGTTCGATCAGGGTGAAGCCCCGGCTTCGGCCAACCTTGTACCGCATCAGAATATCTCCCGCCAGGCGATGCGCCTGCCTTGTTTGCTGGCGTCGCCGGGGATGCCTACCCCCGCCGGCGTCCCGTCGTTGCTGCCGCCGAACGCCAGCCGCAGCCCCTTGCCGGCCTTGGCGATGCTGGCGTTGTCGCGGTTGTTGATCTGGCCGTTCTGGTCGGCATAACTCTGCCATTGATAGTTGCTGGCGGCACTGACGTAGAGCCGCAGCGCCGACGGCATGCCGACTTCGGAACGCACGCCGCTGGGGATCTGGGCCACCTTGCCCGTTTCGAACACGGCCCAGTCGGCGATCGTGCCCTTGTCGTCGCCGTTCAGGTCGAACGCGGTCTTGGCCGGCGCCGCCCCGGAGAGCGGGTCCAACGACATCAGCCAGCCGTCGCCGCCGACCGAACACTGCAGGTTCGCCACGAAGGGAATCTGCGTGGTGAAGTAGAGCCGCTCGCCGACCAGCACCGGGGCGTGCAGCAGGCGCTCGCCGCTGCCGGCCGCCAGGTCCAGGTACCAGCCGCCGGCCGCCTTCTCGCCGATGGCGACCGGGTGGCTGGTGGTGCGGCGCACGGTGTAGTCGTGCAGGCTGCCATCGGCCATCTTCACCGTGCTGCCGACTTCGCCATCGAGGCTCTGGCGCACGATCAGCCCGCGCCCGCCGGCGCCCTCGCGGTCGCCGTACTGGTAATACTTGCCGCTTTGCGGCGTGTCCCACAGCCCGTACACGCTCTGGCCGGTGGTGGAGCGGCGGTCGCTGTCGTACAGCAGCTGGCCGCTGCCGAACAGCACCATGTAGCCGTCGCCGCCCGGGCGCCGGTACAACGCCGGCGTGGCGGTGACCGGCTGGCTGGCGTCGCCCTGCCAGAACGGGCTGGCCGGCGCCGCCCAGTCGCCGCGCAGGTCGAAGCGCCAGACATTGCCCTTGAGGTCGCCGGCGTAGACCGCATCGGCCACCTTGTCGCCATCGAAGTCCAGCACCGCCGGCCCGGACAGGCCGTTGCCGCCGACGCGGCCGACCTTGATCTCGCCCAGCAGGGTGCCGCTGTCCAGTTCGAACGCCAGCAGCGCGGCCTGGCCGCTGGCGCTGTCGTAGCCGTTGCCGCTGATCGCCGCCCACACGCTGGCGCCGCTCACCGGATGGCGCACCTTGGCGATCACCGGTTGGCCGAAGACGTAGCCGAGCGCGCTCGCGCCGCTCGCCGCGCCGGCTTCCCAGCGCACCACCTCGGCCGGCGCGGCCGCCTTGCCGCTGGCCGACATCAGCGAGCTGACATCGAGCGAAAACAGCGCCTTGCCGCCCTGCGCCAACGCGCCCACCAGGTAGGTGCGGCCATTGTCCAGGGTCTGCGCCACGCTCGCGCCGTTGACGTAGTAGCGGTGCGGCTTGGCCGCGGAGCCGTAGTCGGGGTCGGTGAGATCGACGAGCCGGGTCAGCACCTCGAACGGCACGTAGCCCAGCACCTCCTGGTAGGCGCTCTCGCCCGTCGCCTTGCGAAACACGTGCAGCATGCCGTCGTTGCCGCCCACCGCCACCAGCTGGGCGTCCGTGGCCGAGAACGTGGTCAGCGGCGAGTCGATGACGTCGCCGAGCCAGGGCGTGGTGCGCTTATCGAAGCGCTGCCCCGGCATGGCGTGGCCCAGCACGAAGTGGATCACGTCGTTGGGCTGGCTGCCGAAGGTGAGCTTGTCGTTGTCGGCCATGCCGGGCTTGAACGCCTGCGCCACGACGTTGCTGTCGATGGCCTTGTTGCTGCCGTTCTTGTTGCACACCCAGTTGTTGCTGCGATTGTCGTAGTAGCGGGTATAGACGGTGCGCTTGTCCCAGTCCGGCAGCAGCGCCTCGCTCGGCCGGCTGAAGTCCGGCCTGCCCTTGGCGTCGACCGGGTAGCTCAGCAGACGCGAGGTCCAGCTGCGGGTGTCGTAGGTGGTATGCAGCAGCGCGCTGGTCTGGCGCTCGCCGCTGACCGGCGGCGTCGAGGTCGAGTTCTGGCGGTAGATGTCGTCCATCGCCGAGGTGAAGCTGGCCTTGAGCTGTTCCCGGTTGCTGGCGGTGAAATAACGCCCCCCGCCCTGCATGGCGGTTTTCTGCAGCAGGGTGTTATCGACGGTGAAGCCGATGGTGTAGGTCTTGATCGACTGCCGGGCGAACGTCTCGGCGTCCCAGCCCTGGCCCTCGCCGTCGCTGCCGGAGGTGAACAGGTCGCCGGCAGCGGCGCGCCCGGCGAAGGACGGCAGGGGATTGTCCTTGCCCAGCGACAGCCCCGCGAAGAGGGGGTCGCCAGACAGCGGAAACTCGTTGTCCTCGGTCGGCTCGCCGTCGGTCATCATCAGGACGAAGTTGGCCTGGCAGCGGTACTGCACCGGGCTGGCGTAGCGGCCGGAACCGCGGCTGCCCGACGCCGGATTGACCGGCTTGTAATAGGCCGAGCTCATGCCGCGGTAATAGCGCGTCATCTCGTAGTAGGCCTCGGCCAGTGGCGTGTTGGTGTCGGCGCCGAGGCTGTCGATAGCGCTCTTGACCCGGTCGAGATGGTCCTTGCCGCCACCGACCTCCGCCACCAGCCGCCCCGCCCGGTTGTAGCGCAGATCCTCACGGTCGTTGACGTAGTCCTTGCTGCTGGACGGATCGAACGAGAACAAGCCCCAGCGCATGTCGGGATAGGCATCGATCATGCTCTTGGTGACGTCCTTGGCGATCGACAGCCGCGTCTCGCCCTGCAACGGGTCGAGCACGTCGCCATACCAGCAGCCGCGCCAGTTGCAATGCCTCTCGCGCTTCTGGCCGGTATTGCCGTACACATCCCAGGCCATGCTGCCCGAGTTGTCGAAGAACAGCAGGATATTGGGCGTGACCTTGACCGACAGCTGCAACGGTGCGCTCGGATAGGGGCTGTTGTAGGCCGGCAGCGTGCAACTGTTGGCCGGATAGGTTGGCATCGGCAGCAGCAGCCCGGCCAGGCCGAGCAGGGGCAGGAAGCGGGAGATCATCACGGCACCACGTAATAGCTTTGCAGCGTCACCACGCTGTTGGCGTTCTTGCCCCAGGCGCGCACGGTGAGACGGTACAGCCGTCCGCCGCCGTCGCTGTCCTGGTAGTTCCGGTCGACCAGCTCGATCAGGTAGCGCGGGTTGGCCCACACCCCGTCCAGCGTCACCACGTCGGGGCAGCGGTTCTGCACCGCGCCGCTCTTGAAGGCGTATTCCAGCGCGTTGCCGCAGGGGTGCAGCGCGGGCACGCTCTGCTTGCCGACGCTGACGGTGCGCTCCCAGGGCTGGAGCGCGCCGCCGCCCACCTGCGCGCTGGTGGCGCACAGCCCGCTCTGCCAGCCGGCCGGGTTGGCGTCGTTGCGGCAGCTGGCGCTGAACACGCCGCCGGCGCCGAACAAGGCGTCGTCGCTCTTGCCCGCCACGTCGAGCGCCTGGTCCATCTCCGCCACCCGCGCCTCGGCCGCCTTCAACGCCAGTTCGGCGAGCTGGAAGGTGGCCTGGCGGTCGCTCTGGTTGCTGCCGATGCGCTGCTCGTCGACGATCAGGCGCGACGACCCCAGCACCACCAGGGTCATCATGAGCAGCACCATCAGAGCCACGATCAGGGCGCTGCCGCGCTGCCTCAGCCCTGCAGCGGACGCTGTGCGCATTGCACCCCTCCCCGCAAGGCCACCGTCAGCGGGTAGGCCACGCTCACCTTCTGCCCCGCCTGCAGCGCCGAAGCCTGCTGCAGCGTCAGCGTCAGGCGCACCGTGCCGACCTGCCGCCAGTCGGCCACCTCGCCGGCGGCGGCGTAATGCAGCCGCGGTGTCGAGTCGGCGTCGCAATCGTCCAGCACGCCGTAGTCCACGCTGAGCAAGGCCACCCCGTCCGCCACCAGCGTGGCGGCGCCCAGGCTGCCGTCGGCCAGCATCTCGCGGCGCAGCAGCTGCTTTTCCCCGTTCACCTCGGCGACGAAATAGGCGCGCGACACCAGCGCCATCACTTCCAGCGAAGCCAGCTGATGACCGGTGGCGCGGCTGGCCGTCCTGAGCGGCAGCGCATGGGCCTCGTCCAGCGTCAGCGTCTGCGCCGTCTCGCTCTTGCCCAGGGTCATGCCGCTGCCGCTGGCCAGCACGTCGATCTGCGAGCAGCTGGCCAGCGCCAGCCGGGTCCAGTTGGCCCAGTCGCCCTGCTCGGGCGGCAGGAAGGTGAGGCCGGTGACGGCGTCGCCCGCGGCGTTGACGGTGCGGGTGCCGAGCGGGAAGGCGCCCTGGCCGTACTGGACGATCAGCAGGTCGCTGTCCGCGCTCAGGCCGCCGAGCCAGGCGCTGGCGGCGGCGCTGCCCTTGGCGAGGCCGCGCAGGCCGTTGCTGTTCTGGTCGACCTGCTGCCAGGCGCTCGCCCCGCCGCGATTCACCACCTGCCAGTCGTCGCCGCGCTCGCCCAGCGCGGCGCAGCCGAAGTTGCCAGCCATGCGCAGGTCGCGCGCCAGCAGCTGCAACGCCGAGCGGGCGTCCTGCTGGCGTGCGATGCGCTGCTCGGCGGAACGCAGGCTCTGGCGCGTCGAGACGAAACTGCCGAACACCACGGCGACGATGATCGAGCCGATGGCGACGGCGATCATCAGCTCGATCAGGGTGATGCCGCGCTGGCGCGCGTCAAGGCTCGAACACGAGGACATAGCGGTTTTCAGCGAGGGGAGAGGACGCCGTGGCGGCACGCTGGCCGCTATCGACCAGCGCCTGGCGGCTCTTGCCGTCGAGACGGGACGACCACACCACGCGGATCGACAGGGGACCGCTGCCACGGCAGCCCGGATCGTCTTGACTCGGGGCGGCGCTGCCGCGGCAGACCGCCGCCTGGACGGCGTTGCCGGCGGCCAGTCCGCTGGCCAGCCCGGACTTGAAGGTCCACAGGTCGAGCGCGGCGAGGTTCTGCTGGCTGCAGCCGGCGGCATCGCGGCAGCTGTTGGCGGGGGCGCTGGCGTCGTGGCTGGCGTAACCGCTCTCGACGTAGTGCGCCCAGGACAGCACGGTGGCGCCGTTGGCATCGAGCTGGCGCAGCGGGTTGGCACGCATCGCCTCGGCCAGGCTTTCCGCCTGCAGCGCCACCAGGCTGCGGATCTCGGTATCGCGGGTCTGGCTCAGGGTGCGCGCCTGCAGCCCGGCCAAGGCCAGCAGGCCGACCAGCAGCACGAACATAGCGATCAGCACTTCCAGCAGCGAGAAGCCGCGCTGGCGGGACGCAGAACCTGCCCACGATCTGTCGCGAGCGCCCCTCAGCGGGGTGAAGAGCAGCACAGAAACCGGACTGTACTGGAGTGCATGAGGATCATGGCTGGGCAAATCGGAGATTTGCACGCGCAGCGCAGCGCATGAGCCCCGATCAGGGGCGCGCAGCAAGATCGTGGACAGGTTCTCAGGCGCAGCCGGCACAATCCGCCCCTCTGCACAGCCGTGGCCGGCCGTTGGCCAGCACCGTGACGCTGGCGCATTGCCCCGAGGCGGCGTCGCGCACCACCCAGGACGGGCTGACCCCGGTGGGCAGGCGCCCTTCCGGGGTCAGCATGAACTGGTCGAGCGCCGAGCTGACCGTCGGCTCGCCGCTGAACATGACGTGGCGGCGGCGCTCGCCGCTGTTGTAGCGTCCGGGGTTGCCGCCGGGCTGGTCGGCGTACAGCAGCACGCCTTCCGACCACGAGGTGTCGCCCTTCTTGGCCTTGCCCTGGCAGCCCTGCACGTCGAGGTTGCTCTTGGTGTTGAGCGCGCACAGGTAGACGTTGGCGTTGCTGCGGATGGCCTCGCTGCGGGCGAACTGCACGCTGGAGAGCAGCGCCTGGGTGCGGCTTTCCATGCGCGAGTCCGCCAGCAAGGCGTTGAAGCCGGGCACGGCCAGCGCCAGCAGGATGGCAACGATCGAGATCACCACCATCATCTCGATCAGGGTGAAGCCCCGCTCCCCTCGGCGAAACGCGACATACATCATGGCAAATACGGCTTAATTATATTTTTGTCATATAAGTTAATCAGATTATCATGATGGATGGGCTTTTCCAAGCCGCGCGCGTTGCCGGGACCGAAGGGCAGGAGGCGATCAACGCGGGCGCGCTGGCTGACCGCCCCGGCCGGGTCGAGCGGGCAAGAAAAAACCGCCCGTAGGCGGTTGTCGGTCGGCAGGCGGCGGACGCGCTCAGTGCGCCGCCTCCCAGCTCTCCCCGGCCCCCACTTCGGCCAGCAGCGGCACCTTGAGCTCGGCCACGCCGGCCATGATCTGCGGCAGCCGCTCCTTGACCCGCGCCAGTTCGGCTTCCGGCACTTCCAGCACCAGTTCGTCGTGCACCTGCATGATCAGCTTGCTGCCCAGGCCTTCCGCCACCAGCCAGCGCTGCACCGCGATCATCGCCAGCTTGATCAGGTCGGCGGCGGTGCCCTGCATCGGCGCGTTGATCGCGGCGCGCTCGGCGCCGCTGCGCCGGCCCGGATTGCTGGCGCGGATCTCCGGCAGGTAGAGCCGACGCCCGAACACGGTCTCGACGTAGCCCTGCTCGCGCGCCATCTCGCGCGTGCGCTGCATGTAGTCGGCCACGCCGGGGAAGCGCATGAAGTAGCGGTCGATGTACTGCTGCGCCGCGTTGCGCTCGATATCGAGCTGGGCGGCCAGGCCGAAGGCGCTCATGCCGTAGATCAGGCCGAAGTTGATCGCCTTGGCGGCGCGGCGCTGCTCCGACGTCACCTGCTCGCGCGTCACGCCGAACACCTCGGCGGCGGTGGTCTTGTGGATGTCCTCGCCGCTGGCGAAGGCCGCCAGCATGTTGGCGTCGTCCGACAGGTGCGCCATGATCCTGAGCTCGATCTGCGAGTAGTCGGCGCTGACGATGCGGTGGCCCGGCGGCGCGATGAAGGCTTCGCGCACGCGCCGGCCCTCGGCGGTGCGCACCGGGATGTTCTGCAGGTTGGGATCGGAGCTCGACAGCCGCCCGGTGATCGCCACCGCCTGCGCGTAGTTGGTGTGCACGCGGCCGGTATCCGGGCGGATCAGCGACGGCAGCTTGTCGGTGTAGGTGGACTTGAGCTTGGCCAGCCCCCGGTATTGCAGGATCAGCTTGGGCAGCGGGTGGTCGAGCGCCAGCTGCTCCAGCACCGACTCGTCGGTGGAGAAGCCGCCGGACGGCGTCTTCTTGACGCCCTTGGTGTCGATGCCGAGCTTGCCGAACAGGATTTCCTGCAGCTGCTTGGGCGAGTTGAGGTTGAACGGCTGGCCGGCCTGCTGGTAGGCCTCCTGCTCCAGTTGCAGCATCTGGCTGCCGAGCTGGTGGCTTTGTTCGGCCAACCTTTGGCGGTCGATCAGCACGCCGTTGCGCTCCATCGCGAACAGCACCTCGGCTACCGGCAGCTCGATGTCGCGGTACACGCTGGCCAGGCGGCCTTCCAGCTTGCCGGCCAGCGCCCGGTTGAGGCGCAGCGTGATGTCGGCGTCCTCGGCGGCGTAGTTGGACGCCACCGCGATGTCGACCTCGGCGAAACCGATCTGCTTGGCGCCCTTGCCGCAGATCTCCTCGTAGCTCACCGTGCTCTCGCCCAGATGACGCCGCGCCAGGTCGTCCATATTGTGCGTCAGGTGGCTCTCGATCACGTACGACGCCAGCAGCGTGTCGTCGGCCACGCCGGCCAGTGCAATACCGTGGTTGGCCAGCACGTGGCGGTCGTACTTGAGGTTCTGGCCGAGCTTCTTCCTGGCCGGGTTCTCCAGCCAGGGCTTGAGCCGGGCCAGCGTGGCGGCGAGGTCGAGTTGCTCGGGCACGCCGGCGTAGTGGTGCGCCAGCGGCAGGTAGGCGGCCTCGCCCTCCGTCACCGAGAAGCTGATGCCGACCAGGCGCGCTTCCATCTGGTCGAGACTGGTGGTTTCGGTGTCGAGCGACACCACCGGCGCCGCCTCCAGCTTGGCGAGCCAGGCGTCGAGCTGCGCCGCGGTGAGGAGGGTCTCGTAGCGGCGCTCGACGGCGGCGGCGGGCGCCTCGTCGTCCTCGGCGGCGCCGAACAGCTCGCCGTTGACGCCGGGGTTGGCCGAAGCCGGGGCGGCGGCATCGGCCGCGGCGCTGCCGTTGGCGTCGCTCACCTCGCGCAGCCAGCTGCGGAAGCCGAAACGGGTGAAGAGCTCGATCAGCTTCGGCTTGTCGCGCTCACGGTGCAGCAGCGTTTCCATGCCCTGCGGCAGCTCGGCGTCGAGCGGCACGTCGCACTTGATGGTGATCAGCTCGCGCCCCTTCGGCAGCCAGTCGAGCGCGGCGCGCAGGTTGTCGCCGACCTTGCCGGAGATGGCCGCGGCGTTGGCCATCACCGCCTCGAGCGAGCCGTACTGTTCCAGCCATTTGACCGCGGTCTTGGGACCGCACTTGTCGACGCCCGGCACGTTGTCGACCTTGTCGCCGATCAGCGTCAGGTAGTCGATGATGAGCCCGGGCGGCACGCCGAACTTCTCCTTCACCCCGCCCTCGTCCAGCGTCTCGTTGGTCATGGTGTTGACCAGCGTCACCACCGGCGACACCAGCTGGGCGATGTCCTTGTCGCCGGTGGAGACGATCACCTGCATGCCGGCCGCCTCCGCCTGGCGCGCCAGCGTGCCGATCACGTCGTCGGCCTCGACGCCGTCCACCACCAGGATCGGCCAGCCGGACGCTTGCACCACGTCGTGCACCGCCGTAATCTGGCTGGCCAGCTCCTCCGGCATCGACGGCCGGTTGGCTTTGTAGTCGGGATAGAGCTCGTCGCGGAAGGTCTTGCCTTTTGCGTCAAAAACGCAGGCGCTATAATCGAACCGGACCTCCTTCTCCAGGCGACGCAGCATGTTGACCATGCCGTAGATCGCTCCCGTCGGTTGACCTTCCGGAGAACGTAAATCGGGCATGGCGTGAAAAGCGCGATACAGATAAGAAGAGCCGTCGATCAATAATAACGTTTTCATAGAAGGCGAATAATTATGAGCTTGTCCGATAAATTGCCGCAGACGAGCGACCGTCACGCCGCGATGCAGCGTTTCCGTTCGCGCGAAGCGTGGCACGTGATGAAGATTCTGGCCGAATTCGTCGAATCGGCGGAAGAATTGCAGGGGATCCAGCCCGCCGTCAGCATCTTCGGCAGCGCCCGCACCCCGCGAGACCACACCTATTATAAGCTGGCCGAGGAAATCGCCCGGCGTTTGTCGGATTCGGGCTTTTCGGTCATTTCCGGCGGCGGCCCGGGCATCATGGAAGCCGCCAGCAAGGGCGCCTTCTACGGCCGCAGCCCGTCGGTGGCGCTCAACATCGTGCTGCCGCACGAGCAGAAGCCGAACGAATACCAGGACCTGTCGATCAAGTTCAACCACTTCTTCCCGCGCAAGGTGATGTTCGTCAAGCATGCCATCGCCTACGTGGTGATGCCGGGCGGCTTCGGCACGCTGGACGAGATGTTCGAGGCGCTGACGCTGATCCAGACCGGCAAGAGCCGCAAGATTCCGATTATCCTGTGCGGCACCGAGTTCTGGAAAGGCCTGCTCGACTGGGTGAAGGAGCGACTGGTCGGCGACCAGCTGATCAACCCCAACGACCTCGACCTCCTGAAGCTGATCGACGATCCGCAACAGATCGTCGAGGCCATCTTCAAGCACTACGAGACGCGTGGCTTCGAGGCATTGCCGGAAGAACGCGAACAATTGCTCAATCTGTAATCTTCATGAACTCAAGGAACGCCGCCATGCGCCGCCTGCTCCCCCTCCTCCTGCTCGTGGCCGTCCCGGCCCTGGCAGACACGCCCCCCGCCAAGGCGGTGGTCCCGCCGCCGCCCAACGTGGCGACGGACGCCAACGCCGCCGTGGAACCCGAAGTCCGCATCATCCAGAAGGGCAGCGACAAGATCGAGGAATACCGCATTAACGGTCAGCTCTACATGATCAAGGTCACCCCCGCCCATGGCGTGCCGTACTACCTGATGGACGAGGAAGGCAACGGCAGCATGAGACAGATCGACTCGAACCAGCGCCTGGTGATCCCGCGCTGGGTCCTGTTCCGATTCTGACGGGGGCGGCATGTCGGTTTACACCACCGTCGACAACGACACCCTGGCACAATGGCTCGAGCGCTACGCGCTGGGCGAGCTGGTCGAGCTCAAGGGCATCGCCGCCGGCATCACCAACACCAACTACTTCGTCACCACCACGCACGGCCGCTACGTGCTGACCATCTTCGAGGTGCTGAAGCTCGACGAGCTGCCCTACTACCTCGAACTGATGAGCCACCTGGCGCGCCACGGCGTGGCCTGCCCGGCGCCGATCGCCGACCACACCGACAACTTCGCCTCGCTGCTGGCCGGCAAGCCGGCCTGCCTGGTGACCTGCCTGCCCGGCAGTGACGTGGAGGCGCCGAACGCGGCGCAGTGCCGCGCCGTGGGCGAGATGCAGGCGCAACTGCACCTAGCCGGCGCCACCTTCCCGCGCAAGATGCACAACCCGCGCGGCCCGCGCTGGTGGAGCCAGACTGCGGCCACGGTCTACCCCTACATGAACGAGGCCGACGCCGCCAGCCTGCGCGCCGAGGTGCACTTCCAGGACAGCCACCGCTTCGACCACCTGCCCACCGGGGTGGTCCACGCCGACCTGTTCAAGGACAACGTGCTGATGAACGGCGACACCATCGCCGGCTTCATCGACTTCTACTACGCCTGCAACGACGTGCTGCTGTATGACGTGGCAATCGCCGTCAACGACTGGGCACGCCGTCCCGACGGCGAGATCGACGGCGAGCTGGCGCGCACGCTCTTGGCCGGCTACCAGTCGATCCGCCCGTTCGAGGCCGAGGAACAGCGCGGCTGGCCGGTGATGCTGCGCGCCGCCGCGCTGCGTTTCTGGACCTCGCGCCTGCTGGACCTGTACCAGCCTCAGGAAGGCGAACTGACCTACACCAAGGACCCCAAGGTGTTCCAGCGCCTGGTCGAAGCGCACCGCGTGCGCAGCGACTTCTGGCTGTAAGCGCTCCGCACCCGGTCTCGGCGATCCCGAGCCCGGGCGCCGCCGCCAGCCCCCTGGCGGCTTCCGCCTCGTTTCGCCCCACCCCTACTCCTCGCCCCCCGACTCCCCGCCGTCACCGCGCCGACGCTGCGCTACGCCCCGGACGATCAGCCATCGCAGCGGCCGCAGCGCGAGACGGGACGCGCCTGTCGCCACCAGCCTGAGTCCGTCGCTTGGCGCGATAACGCGCGCCGTAGCTAGCCGTGCGCTTTTGCGCGGTATAGCGGACTGATTTACCGATATTGCGCGGCATTTCGTCGACTTAAGTCGCTTATTCGATGTCTGGCAGACTTATCGCCACGGCAAAATGGAGCGCAACAGCGGCATCGCGGCATCCCGCTTCGTGGCACCGGGACGCGGTGGAACGCGAGCCGAGCCGTGGCTGCATGACGAAGGAGGAGCTATGTCCGAACTGCCGTTTGTCCTTTCCCGACGCGTCGAGCAACGCCTGGCCGCGCTGGCCGGCGGGGCCACGCTGGCCCCGATGGCGACCGGCCCGAAATGGGCCTGCCTGCTGGTCGCCGAGGCGCCGGCACCGAGCCATGAACAACTCGCGGCGGCGCGGCCCTGGCTGGCGGCACTGCGGCCGCTCAACGTGCCGCTGCAGGACTGGCGCAACGAGGCCACCGCCCCGCTGGTTTGCTCGGCGCGCGACCGCGCGGGCCGGGTCGGCGCCTACGCCGGCGTGGGGAGTGACGGTGCCGTGGAAGTCGTGGCGGCCCTGCCCTGCGGGCTGTGGTCGAGCGAGCCCCGCGTCTGGTGGCCGGGCTCGTACGAAATCCCGCTGCTGCGGCAACTCGACACGGTGTACGCCCCGCTGTGGCAGGCGCTGCGGTCCGGCGCGCCGGGCTATCTGTGCCTGAGCCTGCTCGGCATGCGGGGCACGGCGCTGATCGCCAAGGGCGAGTTCGGCAACGAGCGGCCCTATCGCCTGCCGCACGAAATCGATACTCTGGCGCTACCCCCGGTGCGCTTCGCGGGCTCCGCGGTGGAGGCGCGGGACGCGCTGATGGCGGCGCTCGATCAGGTCAGAGCGTGCGCCGGGGTGAGCCCCGCGCATCCGTTCTACCTGTAACCCCGCTGGATTGGACTTCGCCATGCCCGCTATTCTCGACGCCTTCGACCGCAAGATTCTGGTGCTGGTGCAGCGCGACTGCTCGCTCAAGGCCGAGGCGATCGCCTCGCAACTGGGGCTGTCGACCTCGGCCGTGCAAAAGCGCCTGAAACGGCTGCGCAGCGACAAGATCATCGCGGCGGAGATCGCGGTGCTGGACCAGGCCGTGGTCGGCCGCCCGATGACCTTCATCGCGGCGCTGGAAATCGAGCGCGACAACTACGACACGGTGGCGCGGTTTCGCGAGTGGGCGCGCCACGTCGACGCGATCCAGCAGATTTACTACGTGACCGGCTCGGCGGACCTGATCGCCATCATCACCACGCGGGACGTGGAGAGCTACGACCGGCTCACCGCCGAGGTGATGAAGGGCAACCCGATGATCCGGCGCATCACCACCAACGTGGTGCTGAATACCCTGAAAACCAGCCTGTTCGTGCCGCTCGAGGACACGGAAGGCTAGCCTGCGCCGCGCCCGGCACCCTCATTCCTGCCCAGCCCTTGACCCGGCGCCACCCGCCCGGAGGGAGAGACCATGCACGATAACGACCTCGACACCATCGACCGCAAGATCCTCAACGAACTGTCGCGCGACGCGCGCACCCCGGTGTCGACGCTGGCGCTGAAAGTGGGGCTGTCGCGCCAGGCCACGCGCCAGCGCATCGACCGCCTGGAGGCGCACGGCGTAATCGCGGCCTACACCATCCGCCAGAAGCGCCCGCACGGCAGCGAGACCCTGGTGCCGGCGGTGATACAGGTCTACCGCAAGGACCGCATGCGCGGCAGCGACGTCACGCGCGCCATCGCGGCCATCCCCGAGGTGACCTACTGCGCGGTGCTGAGCGGGGACATCGACCTGCTGCTGACGGTGGAGGCGCGCTCGCACGAGCGCATCAACGAGATCTGGTCGGTCATTTCCAGCCTGCCCGGAGTGGAAAACACCAAGACGCATTTCGTGCTGTCGTCCGTGGTCGACCGCCGGCATCCCTGATCCCGCACGGCGGCCGGGGCGCCCGGCCCCGGCCCCCTCCCGTTCCGCCGTTACAGCCGTTCCAGCGCCTGCAGCACGTCGGCCTTGATGTCATCGATGTGCTCCACGCCTACCGCGTAGCGGAGGGCGTTGAGCGGAATGCCCGAGGCCGCCATCTGCTCAGGCGTCATGGTGCCGGCCCACATCGCCGCGGTGTGGATCACCAGCGAATCGACCCCGCCCAGGCTGGCGGCGTTGAGCGGCAGTTCGAGCAGCGACACGAAGCGCTCGGCCTCGGCGTAGCCGCCCTTCACCGAGAACGCCACGATGCCGCTGCCCCCGCGCATCTGCCGCCGCGCCAATTCATGCTGCGGGTGGCTGGCGAGCCCCGGGTAGAGCACCGTTTCGATCTTGGGGTGGGCTTCCAGCGTCTCGGCCAGCGCCTGGGCGTTGGCGTTGATGCGCTCGACGCGCATCGGCAGCGTGCGCAGCCCGCGCAGCAGCAGCCAGGCGTCCATCGGCGACAGCACCGCGCCCAGCGTGATGTGCGTCTTCCAGATGCGCTCGGCCTGTTCGTGGCTGCAGCAGATCACCCCGGCGGTGAGGTCGTGGTGGCCGCCCAGGTACTTGGTGGCGCTGTGCAGCACGATGTCGACGCCGAGGTCGTGCGGGCGCTGGTTGAGCGGCGTGGCGAAGGTGTTGTCGGCGATGGTCAGCACGCCGTGCTCGCGCGCGATGGCGGTGATCGCGGCGAGATCGGTCAGCGTCAGCAGCGGGTTGGCCGGCGTCTCCAGCATGATGAACTTGGTGTTGGCACGGATGGCGCGACGGAACGCCTCCGGGTCGCCCTGCTCGACGAAAGTCACCTCGACGCTGAAACGGCGCAGCATCTCGTCCATGAGGCGCGTGGTGCTCATGTAGTGGCTGGTCTGGCCGATGACGTGGTCGCCGGCCTCGACGAAGGTGAGCAGCGTGGCCGCCACCGCACCCATGCCCGAGGCGGTCACCAGCGCGGTTTCGGTGCCTTCCAGCTCGGCCATGATCTTCTTCACGCGCTCGTGCACCGGGTTGCCGTAGCGGGTGTAGTTGCGCGGGTGCTGCGGAATTTCCGACATTTCCGCGAACTCGGCGGCGTCGGCCGCCTTGAAGGTGGCGGAATAATGGATGGACGGTGCCACGGTCTTGTCGTCGGTGACGTCGTAGTCGGCGTGCACCACCAGGGTTTCGGGCCTGTATGCCATGTTCTCTTTCTCCGTTATGCGCCGCGTCCGGCCCCTTGCCGGACGGCGGCGAGTGCCATCAGCTCAGCGCGGCTGATGGCAATTGATCCTGCGTTCGGCCAACCTCGCCAGCAGCGAGAGCAGCAGCGTGACCGCGACGTAGAGCAGGCCGGCCACGATCAGCGGATCGGTGCTGTAGCTCTGCGCCGAGAAGCGCCGCGCCACGCCGGTCACCTCCAGCACTGTGATCACGCTGGCCAGGGCGCTGGCCTTGAGCTGCGACACCACCTCGTTGCCGAGCGCCGGGGCGGCGATGCCGATGGCGCGCGGCAGGATGATGTGCAGGTAGCTGCCGCAACGGCCCATGCCGTAAGCCAGCGCCGCCTCCTTCTCGCCGTGCGGGACCCCGATGATACCGGCGCGCAGGTCTTCCGCCATATAGGCGGCGATATTCAGCGTCAGCGCCAGCAGCGCGCAGTTGAAGGCGTCGGCCAGCACGAACCACGCCGGCGAATTGCGCACCGCCTCGAACTGGCTGAAGCCGTAGTAGAGGATGAAGATCTGCACCAACAGCGGGGTGCCGCGAAACAGCGCCGAGTAGCCGCGCGCCAGCGCCGCCACGGTGCGGTTCGGCGACACCCTGGCCACCGCCAGCGGCAGCGCCAGCAAAAAGCCCCCCAGCGAGGACAGCGCCAGCAGCTTGAGCGTGATCCACAGCCCGTCCAGCAGTTCCTGTCCGTGCTCGAACGCGAATCCCAGGTAGTCGTAAAGCATCGTCGTTCTCCTCAGCGGAAGCCCTTGTTGGCGGATTTTTCCAGCGCCCCGAACAGCGGGTTGGAGGCGGCCAGCAGCAGCAGGTAGACCAGCGCCACGGCGGCGTAGAACAGGAACGGCTGCTTGGTGTACTGCGCCCCGATCTGCGCCTTGCGCAGCATGTCCTCCAGCCCCACCACCGAGATCAGCGAGGTGTCCTTGAGCAGCGACTGCCACATGTTGTTGAGGCTGGGCAGCGCGGTGCGCCACGCCAGCGGCAGGCGGATGAAGCAGAACAGCTGGAAGCGGTTGAGCCCGTACGCCTGGCCGGCCTCGAGCTGGCCGCGACCGACCTCGAGAAAGGCGCCGCGGAACACCTCGGACGAATACGCCGCGAAGATGATCGACAGCGCGAACACGCCGCCGAAGAAGGGGCTGATCTCGATGGCGCCGTCGAAATGGTCGGCGAGGAAGTTGGAGAGGCCGAAGTAGAAGATCAGGATGATCAGGAACTCCGGGATGCCGCGCAGCACGTTGCTGAGCAAGGTCACCGGGTGGCGCAGCCAGGGGCTTGGCGCCAGCTTGGCCCACGCCGCCGCCAGGCCCAGCAGCAGCCCGAACAGCAGCGAAGTCAGCGCCAGTTCGATGGTCACCAGCGCCCCGGCCAGGAGCTGGTTGGCGTAGTCGGCCAGATCGTTCATGGTTGTGTTCCTCGTGGTGGAAGAAAAGGCCGGCGCGAACGCCGGCCCGGGCCTTACTTGGCCGCCACGGGGGCGATGCTGAACGGGAAGTACTGCTTGTTGACCGCGGCGAAGCTGCCGTTGCCGAGCACCGTGGCGATGGCCTGGTCGAAGCGCGCCTTCAGCCGGGCGTCGCCCTTGCGTACCGCCACCGCGGTGCCCTCACCGAAGATTTCCGGGTCGGAAACCGGCTTGCCGACCAGCACGAAGCCGCCCTTCCGGCCCTCCTTAGTGATCCAGTCGAGCCCCACCGTGCTGTCCGCCAGCACCGCCTGGATGCGGCCGGCCTGCAGGTCGAGCCAGGCCTGGTCGAGGCCCTGGTAGACCTTCATCTCGATGCCCGAGCTGGCGCTGGGCAGCCGGGTCTTCAGATAGCTCTCATGGATCGAGCCGCTTTGCACTCCCACCGTCTTGCCGCGCAGCGAGGCCGGGTTGTCGCTGATGCCGGTGAGGCCCTTGGCGACGTACTGCACCGGGGCGATGGTGAAGATGCGGCTGAAGTCGACGGTCTTGAGGCGCTCCGGGTTGACCGACATCTGCGCCAGCGCGGCGTCGATCTTGTGCGCCTTGAGCGCAGGGATCAGCGCGTCGAAGTCCATGGTCACCCACTGGCACTTGACCCGCATGTGCTGGCACATCTGCTGGCCCAGTTCGATCTCCATGCCCTTGAGCTGGCCGCTCGGGTCGCGGTATTCGAACGGGGCGTAATCGGCCAGCGTGCCGATGCGCACGACCTCTTCGGCGTGGGCGCTGGAAGCGGCGACGGCGGCGCCGACGAGCAAGGCTTGAACGATACGTTTCATGGTCTATTTCTCCGGATGTTTTACTTGTTGGACATGCTGGACAGGAACTTCTGGAAACGGGGCGACTTCTGGCTGGCGAACACCTCGTCAGGGGTGCCGTCCTCCTCCACCCGCCCCTGGTGCAGGAACACCACGCGGCTCGCCACCTCACGCGCGAAGCCCATCTCGTGCGTGACCACCAGCATGGTGCGGCCGTCCTCGGCCAGGGCGCGCATCACCTTCAGCACCTCGCCCACCAGCTCCGGGTCGAGCGCCGAGGTGGGCTCGTCGAACAGCATCACGTCGGGCTCCATGGCCAGCGCGCGGGCGATGGCGACGCGCTGCTGCTGGCCGCCGGAGAGCTGGCTCGGGTAGTGGTGGCGCTTTTCCGCCAGGCCGACCTTCTCCAGCATCGCCAGCGCGGTGAGCTCGGCGTCCTTCTTGTCGATCTTCAGCACGCGCATCGGCGCGAACATCACGTTCTGCAGCACCGTCATGTGCGCCCACAGGTTGAATTGCTGGAACACCATCGCCAGCTTGCGGCGCATCTTGACGATCTGCGCCGGGTCCTCGGCGACGAAGGCGCCGCGCTTGCCGTCCTGACGCAGGCGGATCTGCTCGCCGTTGACGCTGATGCGGCCGCAGTCCGGGGTTTCCAGGAAGTTGATGCAGCGCAGGAAGGTGCTCTTCCCGGAACCGCTGCTGCCCAGGATGCTGATCACGTCGTGCGGCTTGGCCGCCAGCGTGATGCCCTTGAGGATTTCGATGCCGCCGAAGGATTTGTGCAGGTCCTCGACCCGCAGCACCTCGCGGCTGTTGCCGTCGCTCATCGCGTACTCCTTGTGGATGCCGCGCCGCCTGAGGACGGCGCGGCTCGGGTTCAGGAACGGGGCGCCGGCTGGCGGCGCAGGCAGAACACCTTGGGCTGCGACATCTCGTGCACCGCGAAGCGCACCCCTTCGCGCCCCAGGCTGCCGTACTTGGCGCCGCCGAATGGCATGCCGTCGAAGCGGTAGTCGGAGGAGTCGTTGATCATCACGCCGCCGGCCTCGAGCGCTTCGGCCAACGTCAGCGCGGTGTCGAGATCGCGGCTGAACACCCCGGCGTGCAGGCTGCTTTCCGAGTCGTTGGCGAGCGCCACCGCCTGGTCGAGGTCGGAGAACGGCACGATCGACACCACCGGGGCGAACACCTCGTCGCGCCACACGCGCGCCGTGCGCGGCACGTCGAGCAGCACCGTGGGGGCGTACAGCGCGCCGTCGCGGCGGTGCCCGGTGAGCACGCGCGCGCCCTGCCCGACCGCCTCCTCGACCCAGCCCTCGATGCGCCGCGCCTCGGCCTCGCTGATCATCGGCCCCATGTCGGCCTCCTCGTCGAGCGGGTTGCCGACGCGCAGGCGCCCGGTGGCGAGCGCGAAGCGCTCCACGAACGGCGGGTAGATCGCGGCGGCGACCAGGATGCGCTGGGTACCGATGCAGTTCTGCCCGGCGGCCCAGAACGCGCCGGAGACGCAGCTCGCCACGGCATCGTCGAGGTCGGCGTCGGCGGTGACGATGACCGGGGCGTTGCCGCCGAGGTCCATCGCCATCTTCTTCAGCCCGGCCTGGCGCGTGATGGCCTCGCCGGTCTCCGGACCCCCGGTGAACGAGATCATGCGGATGCGGCGGTCGGCCACCAGGCGCTCCACCAGCGCGCGCTCGCCGTGCACGATCTGCAGCGCCTGGCGCGGCAAGCCGGCGCGCCAGAACGCCTCGACCAGCCGTTGCGCCGACAGCGGCGCCAGTTTCGACGGCTTGAGGATCACCGCGTTGCCGGCGGCCAGCGCCGGGCCGAGCTTGTGCGCCACCAGGTTGAGCGGGTCGTTGAACGGGGTGATGGCGAGAATCACGCCGAGCGGTTCCAGCGTGTAATGGCCGCTGCGGTTCTCCGAGCCGGGGTAGGCGCTGAACGGGATGACTTCGCCGGCCAAGCGCTTGGCCTCCTCCGCCGACAGCCGCAGCGTGTTGACGCAGCGCGCCACTTCCTTGCGCGCCTGGCGCATCACCTTGCCGGCTTCCAGCGCGATGGTGCGGGCGAACTCCTCGGCGTGCTGTTCGACCTCGTCGGCCACGGCGCCGAGCAATCGGGCGCGCTCGTGGAGCGGCAGCGCGCGCGCGGCGTGGCGTCCGGCTTCGGCGCGCGCCACGATGGCGTCGGCGGCCTCGGCCGGGGTGAGCGTCACCTCGCCCAGCGGCGCGCCGTCGAACTTGGCGTACACCGCCAGCGCCGGCTGACGCGCGGCGGCCATGATCGGGGGTTCTGCGCGGTCCATGGTCACTCCTTGTGCGGGATGGCGAGCTCGTCGGCGAGCTCGATCAGGTCGGACAGGATGGCGAAGGCGGTTTCGACGCGGCCGGCACCCGGGCCGCTGATCGTCACCTGGCCCAAGAGGTCGGTGTCGAAGGCGATGGCGTTGGTGGCGCCGGTGGCGGCCAGCAAGGGATGGCCGGCGGGCAGGCGCTGCGGCGCGACGCTGGCGGCGAGGCGGCCGTCGGCCTGGCGCGTGGCCTGGCCGATCAGTTTCCAGGCGCCGCCCTCGGCACGCGCGGCGCGGATGTCGTCCTCGGACAGCTGGGTGATGCCCCGGCACGGCACGTCGCCCGGCTGCAGGCGGGCGTCCCACAGCGCGTTGGCGAGGATGGTGACCTTGAGCTGCACGTCGTGGCCTTCGATGTCGGCCGCCGGGTTGGCCTCGGCGTAGCCCAGCCGTTGCGCCTCGCGGATCGCCTCGGCCATCGAGCGCCCCTGCTCGACCTGGCCCAGCACGAAGTTGGAGGTGCCGTTGAGAATGCCGGCAAAACCGTTGAAGTCGCAGCCGCGCAGCGTGGTGGAGAGCTGGCGCAGCACCGGGGTGCCGCTCATCACCGCGCCTTCGTACTTGAGGCGGGCGCGGCCGGACTCGGCGAGCCGCTGCAGCGTGGAGAGCGCCAGCGCCACCGGCCCCTTGTTGGTGGTGACGACGTGCTTGCCGTGCGCCAGCGCGGCCTTGCAGTGCGTCAGCGCCGGCTCGCCGCTGGCGGGGTCGGTGAAGGTGGCTTCCACCACCACGTCGATGAAGTCGGCAGCCAGCAGCTCGAGCGTGCGCTCCAGGGTGAGGTCAGGGTGGTAGCCGCCGTCGCTGCCGGCCAGCTCGCTAAACGAGAAGCCGTTGGCCGGCACCGCGGCCAGCGCAGCGAGATCCAGCCCGCCGCGGTTCCACACCAGGCCGCCGCGCAGGTCGGTCACCGCGACGATGTTGAGCGTCAGGTCGTGCTGCCGTTGCAGCCGCGCCTGCTTCTGCCGGAGCACGTCGACCAGTCCCTGGTTGACGCCGCCGTAGCCGATTAATGCCAGATTCAATTGCATGGTTTTCCCCGTCGAGTTAGTGGAACCGCAGGGAAATTCTAGGCATCCGAACGCTCGCACACAGCTTGCTAATCGGCTGATTTACAGGGATTTTTCAGACAAACCGACAAGCCGGCCTAACACTTTGCCAGGTCGGTGCCGCAACCGGGCGGAATGGCCCTGGCAGGACGGCCCAGGGAGTACGAAGGTTGGCCGAAGCGAGGGCTCAGTCCCCCGCCATGGCGAGGAACTGGCTGAGGCCCTGCGTGAGGGTCTTGTCGCGGTGCACGATGCGGTGGAAGCGGCGCATCAGGCGCGGCAGCGCGGTGGCGAGTTCGACCACGCTGCCGCCCTGCAGCAGGTCGGCGATCACGCGCCGCGACAGGCAGCTCACGCCGAGCCCGGCCGCCACCGCGCGCTTGAGCGCCTCGGAGTTGCCCAGCTCCATCACCAGGTTGACGCGGCCCAGCTGCGCCAACAGCAGCCGCTCCACCTCCTCGCGCGTGCCGGAACCGGGCTCGCGCAGCAGCCACGGCGCCGCCGCCAGCTCCTCCAGCGTCAGCTCTCGCCCCGCCAGCGGATGCGCGGCGGCGCAGAACGGCACCAGCTCGTCGTCCAGCCACGGCGTCACCTCCAGCTCGGGGTGGTGGCACGGCCCCTCGATGAAGCCGGCGTCGACGCGGAACGCCGCCACCGCCTCGACGATGTCGCGGGTATTGGCCACCTCCAGCTCGACCCGCGCCTGCGGGTGGGCCAGGCGGAACGCGGCGATGCGCTCCGGCAGCAGGTAATTGGCCACCGTGGTGCTGGCGCCCAGGCGCAGGTCGATGGCGCCGCCGCTGAACAGCCCCTGCAGCTCCTGCGCCTGGTCGAGCAGGGCGCGCGCCCGCGGCAGCAGCAGCCGGCCGTGCTCGTTGAGCAGCAGGCGCCGGCCGACGCGGTCGAACAGCGCCGCCGCCAGCCCGCTCTCCAGCGATGCCAGCGCCTGGCTGGCGGCCGACTGGGTCATCGCCAGGGTATCGGCGGCGCGCGTCACGGTGGCGCAGTCCGCCACGGCGACGAACACCGCCAGTTCGCGCAGGGTGAGTTTGAGCGTCATGGTCGCGCCTTATTGATCGGTTTTACTAATTGATATCAGTAATTTTATCCGTTTTACCACTGAATTGCCGAGCGCTATCGTGGCGTCACCCCCACTTATTCCATTTGACGCTATGTTTATTCCATACATCCGAAAGACGCTGCCCGGCCTGGCACTGACCCTGCTGCTGGCGACAGCGGCGCTACTCCTGGCGACCCTCCCGGCACTGCAAAAGCTCGGCCTGTCGGCGCTGACGCTCGCCATCGTCGGCGGCATCGCCCTGGGCAACAGCGTCTACCCGATGCTGGCGCCGCGTTGCGACAGCGGCGTGCAGCTCGCCAAGCAGCGCCTGCTGCGCCTGGGCATCGTGCTGTTCGGGCTGCGCCTGACGCTGCAGGACATCGCCGCGGTCGGCCCGGCCGGCGTCCTGATCGACGTCGTGATGCTCTCCAGCACCTTCCTGCTGGCGTGCTGGATCGGCCCGCGCTGGTTCGGACTGGAGCGCGACAGCGCCATGCTGATCGGCGCCGGCAGCGCCATCTGCGGCGCGGCGGCGGTGCTGGCCACCGAGCCGGTGGCGCGCGGCGGGGCCGAGAAGGTAGCGGTGGCGGTGGCCACCGTGGTGGTGTTCGGCACGCTGGGCATGTTCCTCTACCCCGGGCTCTACGCGCTGGCCCAGGCGGCCGGGCTGCACGGCCTGGACAGCAGGCATTTCGGGCTGTTCGCCGGCTCGACGCTGCACGAGGTGGCGCAGGTGGTGGCGGCCGGGCGCGCGGTGAGCGAGCAGGCGGCCGAGGTGGCGGTGATCGCCAAGATGATGAGGGTGATGATGCTGGCGCCGTTCCTGCTGCTGCTGTCGGCGTTCCAGGCACGGCGCGAACGCGGTGACACGGCCGGCACGACACGCCGCCTCACCATTCCGTGGTTCGCCGTGGGCTTCGTGGTGCTGGCCGGCGTCAACTCGCTGGGCTGGCTGCCGCCGGCCTGGCGCGCCGGGCTGCTGCAGCTCGATACCCTGCTGCTGGCGGCGGCGATGGGCGCGCTGGGGCTGCACACCCAGGTGTCGGCGATCCGCCGCGCCGGGCTCGCCCCGCTCGGGCTGGCGGCCTGCCTGTGCGGCTGGCTGATCGTCGGCGGCGCGCTGGTGAATGCGGGGGTGGGCGTGCTGCTGAAGTGAACAACGGGAGGATGGGTGAAGCGCAGCGTAAACCATCACCGATGGGTTACGGCACTGACTGAGCGAGGCAAGCGAAGCGTCGCGAAGGAAGGGTGCCTCCACCCATCCTACACCCCCAAGATACGAAGGCGCAGCTGCCTAATGGGATAAGCCTAGAGCCGCGAACAAAACCCAGCGTAGCGGTCTTGGCTAGGCGCGCGGCCGCTGACAGTACAAGTAGTACGGCAAGGCCGCGCAACAACGCCAAGAGGGTTTTGTTCGTGGCTCTCAGCCCGGCACCTGCATACCGCGTATCACCGCCGGCCGCGCCCCGATCTCGTGGTACCAGCGCTCGACGTGGGGATAGGCGGCCAGATCGATGTCGTGCCACTCGTGGCGCGCCGCCCAGGGGTAGAGCGCCATGTCGGCGATGCTGTAGTCGCCGGCGACGTAAGGGGTTTCGGCCAGCCGCGCGTCCAGCACGCCGTACAGGCGCTGGGTTTCCTTGTGGTAGCGCTCCATCGCGTACGGCACCTTTTCCGGGGCGTAGCGCAGGAAGTGGTGGGTCTGCCCCAGCATCGGGCCGAAGCCACCCATCTGGAACATCAGCCACTGCAACGCCTGGTAGCGCGCAAAGCCCGAGGCGGGCAGGAAGCGGCCGTGCTTCTCCGCCAGGTAGATCATGATGGCGCCGGACTCGAACACGGTGATCGGACCGCCTTCCGGGCCGTTGCTGTCGACGATGGCCGGGATCTTGCCGTTGGGGTTGACCGCCAGGAAGGCCGGCGCGAACTGGTCGCCCTGGCCGATGTCGATCGGCTCCACCCGGTAGCCCAGACCCAGCTCTTCCAGCAGGATCGAGACTTTTCTTCCATTGGGCGTGCCCCAGGTATACAACGTGATCATGAATGCTCCTTACCGGGCGGCGCTGTCGGTTACAATGCCGCGCTAACGATCACGCTAGGATACCGCGAATGAGTCACTTTTCCTCTACGGTGGTGCACGCCTTCCTCACCGACCTGCAGGACCGCATCTGCGCCGCGCTGCAAACGGCCGACGGCGGCGCGTCGTTCGTCGAGGACAGCTGGCAGCGCGAGCAGGGCGGCGGCGGCAGGAGCCGCGTGCTGACCGGCGGCGCGGTGTTCGAGCAGGCCGGCGTCAACTTCTCCCACGTCACCGGCGACACCCTGCCGCCCTCGGCCACCGCGCACCGTCCGGAACTGGCGGGACGGCGCTGGGAGGCCATGGGCGTGTCGCTGGTGGTGCATCCGGAGAACCCCTACGTCCCCACCAGCCACGCCAACGTGCGCTTCTTCATCGCCGAGAAGGACGGCGAGGCGCCGGTGTGGTGGTTCGGCGGCGGTTTCGACCTGACGCCGTTCTACGGCTTCGAGGAGGATGCGGTGCACTGGCACCGCGTGGCGCACGACCTGTGCCAGCCGTTCGGCGCCGAGGTCTACCCCAGGTACAAGCAGTGGTGCGACGAGTACTTCTTCCTCAAGCACCGCCACGAGGCGCGCGGCGTCGGCGGTCTGTTCTTCGACGACCTCAACGCCTGGGGCTTCGAGCAGAGCTTCGCCTTCCTGCAGGCGGTGGGCAACGGCTACCTCGACGCCTACCTGCCGATCGTGGCGCGGCGCAAGGACACGCCGTGGGGCGAGCGCGAGCGCCAGTTCCAGCTCTACCGGCGCGGGCGCTACGTCGAGTTCAACCTGGTGTGGGACCGCGGCACGCTGTTCGGCCTGCAGTCGGGCGGGCGCACCGAGTCGATCCTGATGTCGATGCCGCCGCTGGTACGCTGGGAATACGGCTACCAGCCCGAACCGGGCTCGCCCGAAGCGGAGCTGTACGAGAAGTTTTTGCCGGCGCGCGACTGGCTGTAACCCGTCCAACGCCAGACCACCATCCATCGGGCGATGGCTGGCGCTGCGCTTCAGTCATCCGACAATCCCGTTCTCTCTGCTGAATCCAGCATTGGTCATGCTTCGGCCAACCTTTCGCCTCGCTCTCACTCCAGCGCGTCGAGCGGCAGCGGCGCGCCGGTCTTGACCGGGCGGATGGCGAAGTTGCTGGTCATGTCCTGCACCATGCTCAGCGTCTGCAGCTTGCGCACCACGCGCTCGTAGCCCGGCAGGTCCGGCACCACCACTTCCAGCAGGTAATCGTAGGCGCCCGACACCACGTGGCAGCTGATCACCTCGTCCATCAGCGACAGCGCCTCCTCGAACAGGCGCGAGGCATCCTCGCGGTGGTGCATCAGGCGCACGCTGACGAACACCGTGGTGGCGAGCTTGAGGCGGCGGCGGTCCAGCACCGCGCGGTAGCCGCTGATAATGCCTTCCTCCTCCAGCCGCTTGAGCCGGCGCGCCACCGGGGTCGGCGACAGCGCCACGCGCTCGGCCAGTTCGGCGGTGCTGAGGCGCCCCTCGCGTTGCAGCAGTTCCAGCAGTTGCCGGTCGATGCGGTCCATGGCCATGCCCTCATTGGTCGAATCAAACAACTATATCGATTTTTACGCCGAATTCCACCAACCATGGCACCAATCATGCCGCATTTTGCCGGATAACCCTCCACTGGCGCGCCGATAATCGGCTTATTCCCCTTCCGGAGCCGTGCCATGTCCGCCGCCACCCTCGCCCTGCCCACCGCCGCCCCACGCCCCGGCCTCGTCGCCGGCCTCGCCGCGCTGGCGGTGACCGTGCTGATCTGGTCCAGCTTCTTCGTGTCGCTGCGTGCCGGCGCGCGTGCCCAGCTGCGTCCCGAGGAACTGGCGCTGATCCGCTTCGCCCCGGCCGGGCTCGGCTTCCTGCCGCTGCTGGTGCGGCGCTGGCGCCGCATCGCGGCGGTGCCGTGGCCGCTGCTGGCGTCGATCCTGGTGGGCGCCGGCCTGCCCTACTTCCTGATCGCCGGCCTCGGCATGCGCCACGCCCCGGTGGCCGACGGCAGCACGCTGATTCCCGGCACCCTGCCGCTGCTGGTCGCCGTGCTGGGCGCGCTGCTGTACCGCCAGCGCCCGCCGACGGCGCGCCTGCCGGCCTTGCTGCTGATCGGCGCCGGGGTGCTGGTGCTGATGACGCTCAACCACGGCCAGGGCGAGCTGGGCCGGGGTTACGCGCTGTTCCTGCTGGGCAGCCTGATGTGGGCCAACTACACGCTGGCGCTGCGCCGCTCCGGGCTGTCGCCGCTGGAAGGCGCGGCGCTGATCTCGACCGGCTCGCTGGCGCTGCTGCTGCCGTGGCTGCTGCTGCATCCCCCGCTCGGGCTGCTGACGCTGCCGGCGGGGCAGCTGGCGCTGCAGGGGCTGATCCAGGGGCTGGGAGTGGGACTGGTCTCGACGCTGTGCTACGCCATCGCCATCTCGCGCCTCGGCGCCGACACCGCCGCCGCGGCCGGCGCGCTGACCCCGGTGCTGGCCTCGCTGCTGGCGCTGCCGCTGTTCGGCGAAATGCCGGGCGCGGGCTCGCTGCTCGGCATGGCGCTGATCGTGGCGGGCGTGGTCGGCGCCAGCCGGCCCTTGCCGGCGCGGCGCTAGTCCGGTCTGAGCAACCTCCAGAAACGACATGGCCGCCCTCGCTCACGCGACGGCGGCCATGCTGCTGTCCGGCGGCAGCGAAGGACGACGGCTCAGCCCAGCTTGGCGCGCAGCGATTCCAGCAGCGCCTGGCACTCGGCGTCGGTGCCGACGGTGATGCGCAGGAACTGCGCGATGCGCGGCGCGTTGAAGTGGCGCACGATGATGCCCTCGCTGCGCAGCGCGGCGGCCAGGGTGGCGGCGTCGTGGCCGGGGTGGCGCGCGAACACGAAGTTGGCGGCCGACGGCAGCACCTCGAAGCCGAGCGCTGCCAGCCCGGCGGTCAGCGCCGCGCGGCTCGCCATCACGGCGCGGCGCGTGCTGTCGAAATGTTCCTCGTCCTCGATCGCGGCGGTGGCGCCGACGATCGCCATGCGGTCGAGCGGGTAGGAGTTGAAGCTGTTCTTGACCCGCTCCAGCGCGTCGATCAGCGCCGGGTGGCCGACCGCGAAGCCGACGCGCAGCCCGGCCAGCGAGCGCGACTTGGACAAGGTCTGCACCACCAGCAGGTTGGGATGGCGCTCCACCAGCGAGATGGCGCTGTCGCCGCCGAAGTCGATGTAGGCCTCGTCCACCACCACCACGCGCTGCGGCTGAGCGGCCAGCAGCGTTTCGATCGCGTCCAGCGCCAGCAGGCGGCCGGTCGGGGCGTTGGGGTTGGGGAAGATGATGCCGCCGCACGGCACCCGATAGTCGTCGATCCGCAGACTGAAGTCCTCGGCCAGCGGCACGGTACGGTACTCGACGTCGTAGAGCTTGCAGTAGGTCGGGTAGAAGCTGTAGCTGATGTCCGGGAACAGGATCGGCAGTTCGTGCTTGAGCAGCGCGCAGAAGGCGTGCGCCAGCACCTCGTCCGAACCGTTGCCGACGAACACGTGGGCCGGGGTCAGGCCGTGGCGGCGCGCGATCGCGGCCTTGAGCGGCGTGGCGTCCGGGTTGGGATAGAGGCGCAGCGACGCGCCCAGCTCGCGCCCCATCGCCGCGATGGCGCGCGGCGACGGCGGGTAGGGGTTTTCGTTGGTGTTGAGCTTGATCAGGCGCTGGTGCTGCGGCTGTTCGCCGGGGGTGTACGGCGTCAGGCGGGAAACGGTGGCACTCCAGTATTGACTCATGGCGGGTCCGGGATGACGGGATGGATGGCTAGCAAACCTCCATCGTAACAAACAGCGGGCCGCTGCGGCAGCGCCGTTCGTCGCGTCAGCGCTCTAGCCGGCGCAAGAGCTTGGCGCCGTAGGCGCCGTCCGCCGCCACGGTCGGCAGCCCGGCGTCGCTCAGGCGCTGGTTGAGCAGCGCCAGGCGCTTCAGTCCGCGCGCGAGCACCTCGCCCTCGGCGCCGTCCAGCGTCAGCGCCAGTTCCACCGCCTCGCGCCGCGCCGCCAACTCCGGCGGCAGGTAGCCGGCGTTCTTCAGGATGCGCCAAGCCATGCGTTGCTCGGGCGGCACCAGCGGGCTGATGTCGTCCTCCGGCAGCGGCTGGCCCTCGCCCGCCAGGTGGCTCAGCTCGCCCTTCTCCGCCGCTTCGGCCAACCTTTGTTCCCCGATCAGCGCCAGGATGTCCATGCCACGCCCTCCTCTCCCCCTGAATGCTAGCGCGGACAGGGGCGGGAAGACAGCATGAAAAAAGGGGCCGAAGCCCCTTTGGTGATCTTGCCAACAATAGCAAACAAGAGAACCTGTCCCAGTAGGCGAGCGAGCCAAAGCAGGTTGGGCGCCGCCAGCGCGCAGGAACCGGAATGGTCATGGAGTACATGAGGATTCCTGATCGCTGAGCCAATCGAAGATTGGCACGCAGTACTGCCGGCGCTCAAGATGCACAGGCACAGCCGCCTAATGGGATGGGTTACACGGCGATGGCCGCAATCGCCGACTTGGCCGCGTGGATCGCGGTGGCGCGCTTGTCTTCGCCCATGTTGACCGCTTCGGCACGCACGAACTCGATGTCGGTGATGCCGAGGAAGCCCAGCACGGTCTTCAGGTAGTCTTCCTGGAAGTCCATCAGGCGACCCTGCTCGGTGGAGTAGACACCGCCGCGGCTGGAGGCGATCAGCACCTTCTTGCCGCCGGCGAGACCGACCGGGCCATTCTCGCCGTACTTGAAGGTGCGGCCGGCCACGGCCACGCGGTCGATCCAGGCCTTGAGCTGCGACGGGATCGAGAAGTTGTACATCGGTGCGCCGATCACGATCACGTCGGCGGCCAGGAACTCGGCGATCAGCTCTTCCGACAGCGCCTTCTCGGTGCGCTGGGTGGCGTTCCAGTCGGCTTCCGGGGTGAAGTTGGCGCCGATGATCTCGCCGGACAGGTGGGCGATCGAGGTACCAGCCAGGTCGCGGTAGCTGACCTCGATGGCCGGGTGCTGGCGACGCACGTTGTCGACCAGGGCAGCGGTCAGCTGACGCGAAACGGAGTTGCCGGCGAGGATGCTGGAATCGAGGTGAAGCAGTTTCATGGTGGTGCTCCTGTAGAAAGTGGGTACAGGTGCATGGTAGGTTTTATCGCCAATCGCCACTAGACGGCTAAAATAAGAAGCATTGTTCCACCTATAGGACAATCGCCATGCGCGATCTCAACGATCTGCTGTTCTTCGCCAAGGTAGTCGAACACGGCGGCTTCAACGCCGCCTCCCGCGTGCTGGGGATTCCCAAGTCGCGCCTGTCGCGGCGCGTGGCCGGGCTGGAGGAACAGCTCGGGGTGCGCCTGCTGCAGCGCACCACGCGCAAGCTGGCGCTGACCGAGGTCGGCGCCAGTTTCTACGACCACTGCCAGGCCATGTTGGCCGAAGCCGACGCCGCCGAAGAGAGCGTCTCGCGCGTCACCGCCGAGGCACGCGGCCTGATCCGAGTGAGCTGTCCGGAGCTGCTGGCCAAGACCGAGCTGGGTCCGCTGCTACCGCGTTTCATGCAACAGCACCCGCAGGTGCGGCTGCTCCTGGAGGCGACCAACCGCCGCGTCGACCTGATCGAGGACGGCATCGACGTGGCGATCCGGGTGCGCAGCGTGATCGAGGACAGCGCCAGCCTGGTGGCGCGCCGCCTCGGCATCGCGCGCCAGGTGCTGGTGGCGAGCCCGGCGCTGCTGCAGCAATACGGCACCCCGGCGAGCCCGGCCGACGTGGCGCGGCTGCCGGCGCTGTCGATGAACTGGCCGGACGGGCGCGGCCATTTCGCCCTGCTCGACGCGGTCGGCCACGACTACAGCGTGCAGATCGAGCAGCCGCGCCTGATCACCGACGACCTGATGGTGCTGACCGAGGCCGCCGAAGCCGGGCTGGGCGTGGCGCAACTGCCGGTGCAGCTGTGCCATGCCGCCCTCGCGGCGGGCCGGCTGGTACGGCTGCTGCCGGACTACATCATCCCCGGCGGCATCCTGCACGCGGTGTTCCCGAGCCGGCGCGGGCTGGTGCCGGCGGTGCGCGCCTTCATCGACTTCCTCGCCGCCGAACTGGTGCCGCCCGGCCATCCGGGCTACGACCGCCTCGGTTAAGGGAGCTCTATTTGCTGAATAGCATTGACCGTTCAGAACCTGCTTTCAACGTGTAACGAGCGGTCGTCAGCGAGGGGCGGCTGGAGCGCAGGAACCGGAATGGACACGGAGTCCATGAGGATTCCAGATCGCTGAGCAAATCGAAGATTTGCACGCAGTCCACCCAACCCGAGATCACAACCGCGCTGTCACGTTGAAAGCAGGTTCTCACACCGGCATCTCGTCGGCCAGCGGCTCCGCCGGCTGCAGGTGCAGCCACGACGACCACAGCACCCCTCCCAACAGCAGCAGCATCGCCACGCCCTCGAACGGACGCGGCCAGCGCGACTCGTAGAGGAAGCCGTAGAACAGCGCGAACAGCGTCTCGAACACGATCAGCTGGCCGCTCAGGGTGAGCGGCAGACGGCGGCTGGCGGCGTTCCAGAAGCCGGTGCCGAGCACCGAGGCCCCCAGCGCCACCGCCACCGTGATGCCAGCGAACAGCCCCCAGTCGCGCCCGGGCGCCGCCGGCACCGACAACGCCAGCCAGCCCGCCGGCAACGCCAGCAGCAGCGCCAGCGCGCCGGTGCACACCCCGGTCAGCAACGACCACTCGTGGCTGTTGAAGCGCGGGTGGCGGCGCAGGTAGCGCGCATTGGCCACCGCGTACCAGGTCCACGACACCAGGGCGGCGACGGCGCAGGCGAGACCGCCGAGCTTGACCAGCCAGCCGGCGCCGCCGTGGGCCGGGTCCGGCGCGTAGAGGAACACGTCGAGGTTGATCGCCGCCACCCCCGCCATGATCAGCGCCAGCGGCCAGACCAGCGCGGAGAGGCGCAAGGCGCCGTGCTCGCGGCTGCCGATCAAGGTGGTCAGCACCGGCAGCACGCCGATGATGAGCGAGGTCGGCGCGATGCCGACCAGTTGCACCGCGCTGATCAACAGCACGTAATAGATGATGTTGCCGATCAGCGAGAGGCGCAGCAGCGCCAGCCAGTCCTCGCGCTGCAGTTTCCCGCGCACGGTGCGCCACACCGGCCACAACATCAGCCACGACACCACGCCGTAGCTCAGGTAGCGGCACGAGGCCAGCTCCAGCGGCGAGAACGCCGACAGCGCGCGCGGCGCCAGAAACACCATGCCCCACAGGGCGCCGGCCGCGAGGCCGTACAGCACACCTTGAATCACCATCACTCCCATTGGTCCGTTGCGGCCCGGCGCGCGCACGCGCTCGGCCCCATTACGTCCGGCAGTGTAGTGAAGGAAAGAGAAAAAATCTGTCGCGGGGCTACGCCGGCTTGGCGCGCGACTCCGCCCGCGCCGCACGGCGCAGCGTGCTCGGGGTCTCGCCGTACTCGCGCACCAGCGCGCTGGTGAAGGCGCTCTGCGAGGCGTAGCCGGTGCGCGCCGCCACCTCGCCCACCGGCAGCGTGGTGGTGATAAGCAGCAGGCGCGCCAACCGCAGGCGGCGCCGGCGCACGTACTCCATCGGGCGCAGCCCGGTCTCGGCGAGGAAGCGTTCGTGGAAGCGCGACGGCGCCAGCCCCGCCTGCTCGGCCAGGTCGCGTACCTGCAGCGGATGGGCGCAATGGCGGTCGATGAAGGCGTCGAGCCTGGCCAGCGGCAGGCCCGGCAAGGCCAGCGTCGGTTGGGGCTGGGGCTGGGGCTGGGCCAGTCCGGCCAGCAGCAGGGCAGCGCCGTGGCGCCCGATGACCAGGTCGTCGAGCGACGGCAAGGCCGCCAGCCCGCTCACCAGCGCCCCCAGCGCCGGCGTCAGCGCCCGCGTTCCCGGGGTGTCGAGCAGGCGGCGCGCGGCGTCGGCGCCGCTGCCCAGCAGCCGCGCCAGCGCCTCGGCATCGCACGGCACGTCCAGCACCAGGCAGGAGCTGGCGCCGTCGCCGGCGAAGGCGTGACGGCAGGCAGAGGGGATCACCGCCAGCTGTTGCGCCGCGATGCGCCCGGCGCGTCCTTCCACGTCCACCTGCAACGCGCCGTCCAGCCCGAACACCAGCTGGGCGTGGTCGTGGCTGTGGGCCTGCGTTTCGGGCAGGTAATGGCGGACGGACAGCGAGGGATTCATCAGACGAACGGCGTAGCGATGGCGGATAGACGCTAGTCTGCCTGACAAGCGTGCCAAGGAGAACCGTTACGACATCGAGAACGTGACCGCAGCGGCGGCCAAGGCGTCAGCGCGGGTGGAACAAATCGTCGCGCGCGGCCCTCGACGGGGAAAAGAGCAGCGCAGCAACGCAATGGACATGGCGTACATGAGGATCAAGACCGAGCGAATCTCCACCGGAGATCCGCCCGCACAGGGCAGCGCATGCGCCCCGATCAGGGACGCGCAGCCGATTGATTCACAGGTGCTCAGGCCGGCTGATCCGCCCACTGCAACAGGCTCGCCAGCAGCGCGCGCAGCACCGGCTGCACCCGTGCCGCCCGTACCTCGTCGTAGGCGTACGGCGCCTGCTCTTCCATGTAGGCGGCGAGCGACAGCTCGAGCTGGATCGCGTGCACGCCGTCGTCCGGCTGGCCGTAGGCACGGGTGATGTAGCCGCCCTTGAAGCGGCCGTTCAGCACCGCGCTGTAGGCCGGGAAACCCTGCGCCACCGCCAGCAGGCGCTCGCCCAGGCCCGCGCCGCACGAGGCGCCGCCGGCGCTGCCCAGGTTGAAGTCGGGCAGGCGGCCCTCGAAGAAGCGCGGCACCTCGGAGCGGATCGAGTGCGCCTCCCACAACAGCGCCACGCCGTGCTCGGCCTTGAGCCGTGCCAGCTCGTCCTGCAGCGCCCGGTGGTAGGGGCGCCAGTAGCGCTCGACGCGGCGCTCGATCTCGGCGCTGTCCGGCTCTTCGCCTGCGCGGTACAGCGGCACCTTGGCGAAGGTGTCGACCGGGCACAGCCCGGTGGTGTCCTGGCCCGGGTAGAGGTTGGCGTTGTCCGGCGGGCGGTTGAGGTCGACGACGTAGCGCGAGTAGCGCGGGATCAGGATCGAGGCGCCCAGCGCGGCGGCGAAATCGTACAGCCGCGGCAGGTGCCAGTCGGTGTCGTCCAGCTCGGCCGCCACCGGCGCCAAGCGCCCGGCGAGTTCGGCCGGCAGCTCGGTGCCGACGTGCGGCATCGAGATCAGCAGCGGCGCGCTGCCGCGCTGCAGGGTGTAGATCGGGGTATCCATTATTCGAATTCCGTCCCAAATGGTTGAGGATCAGCCCAGCAGTTCGGCCAGGGCTTCCTGATAGCCCCGCGCCGCGGCCGCCTCGGAAACGTGGCGCCGCTCGGTGACGATGCGCCGCCCGCCGGCATAGACGTCGCGGATCGGCGTTTCGCCGTGCTGGCAGAACACCAGCCCGGCCAACAGCTGCGACTCCGCGCGCTGCGCCAGATTGGGGTGCTCGGCGTCGAGCACCAGCAGGTCGGCACGCTGCCCCGGCGCCAGACCGGCCACCGGCCGTCCCGTCGCCAGCGCGCCGCCAGCCACCGCCTGGGCATACAGCCGGTCCGCCACCAGCGGGGCGTCGGCGCTGGCGAGCGCATTGCGGCGCCGGTCGCGCAGGCGCTGGCTGTATTCCAACAGGCGCAGTTCCTCGACCAGCGACACGCTGACGTGGCTGTCCGAGCCGATGCCCCAGTTACCGCCGGCGGCGAGGTAGGCCACGCCGTCGAAAATGCCGTCGCCGAGGTTGGCCTCGGTGGTCGGACAGATGCCGGCCACCGCGCCGCTGGCGGCGAGATCAGCGGTCTCGTCCGGCGTCATGTGGGTGGCGTGCACCAGGCACCAGCGCTCGTCGAGCGGCTGGTTGTCGAGCAGCCAGCGCACCGGGCGCTTGCCCAGCTCGGCGACGCAGTCGTCGACCTCCTTGGTCTGCTCGGCGATGTGGATGTGGATCGGCGCGCCCGGGTCGGCGCCGTGCAGACCGCTGCGCAGGGCTTCCAGTGTGGCCGGCGTGACGGCGCGCAACGAATGCGGCGCCACGCCGTAGCGCAAGCCGGCATGCTGCGGATGATCGCGGCGCAGGCGAGCCAGCAGATCGAGCATCCAGTCGGTGCTGGCGATGAAGCGTGCCTGCTCCGGCAGCGGCGGCTTGGCGCCGAAGCCGCTTTGCTGGTACAGCACCGGCAGCAGCGTGAGGCCGATGCCGGCGTCGGCGGCGGCGGCGATCAGGCGCTCGCCATGCTCGGCCGGATTGGCGTAGGGCTTGCCGTTGGCGTCGTGGTGCACGTAGTGGAACTCGCACACCGAGGTGTAGCCGGCCTTGGCCATCTCGACGTAGAGCTGGCGCGCAACCGCCTCCAGCGTGTCCGGCTTCAGCCGCGCGGCGAAACGGTACATCAGGCTGCGCCAGCTCCAGAAGCTGTCCTGCGGGTGGCCGAGGTACTCGGTCAAGCCCGCCATGGCGCGCTGGAAGGCGTGCGAGTGCAGGTTCGGCATGCCGGCGATCACCGGCCCGGCGGCGCGCTCGACCCCGGCGGGCAGGGCCGCGTCCGGCTCGACGGCCGTCAGCAGGCCGTGCGCGTCCCAGGAGAGCAGCACGTTACGGCGCCAGCCCTCGGGCAGCAGCGCGCGTTCGGCAAACAGGGAGTGGGTGGAAAGTGTCATCGGCCAACCTCAAGAACGGTCTGAAGGGGTAAGCGGCAGCAGGCGGATGCTGACGGCGAGCAGCGCGCCGTCGCCTTCCACGCGGCAGGCGAGCGCGGCGGTGGTGACGAGGCGCAGGGTGTCGTCGGCTTCGAGCGCAATCGGCGCGTCATCGCCGAGCGATACCTCGACCCGGCCCTGCGCGCAGAACAGCAGCGCCAGGTCGCCGTCGAGCACGTGCCGGCCGGCCCCCTGCCACACCTCGACGCGGCCCCGGGCGGCGTCGCGGCGCAGCATCAGGTTGAAGTCGCGCGTGGCGCCGCCGGGCAGGGTGGCGTCGATCGGCGTCTCGCCGGCAAAGGCGGCCAGCTCGAGCGGGCGGCGTAGCGCGTGCCGCGTGCCGTCGTCCTGCTGCAACACCATGCCGTCGCCGGAGAGCAGCACCAGGGTGCGGTCGACGCCGGGAAAGCGCGAGAACGGCCCGGCCGCCGCGACGTCGGCCAGGCTCACGCGCCAGACGAAATCGTCCATGCCGGCCCCCTCGGGGAACACGGCGATCTCGCGCGTCACCCCGCCGCCGTTCTTCCACGGCCGCGCCTGCAGCGCCGCAGCGCGGATCAGCGTGTAGCGAGGGGGGCGACCCGGCACCGTCGCCGTGTCGCCGGCGTCGTGCTGCGGCTTGCTCATCTGGCTTCTCCCGTCGGGCGACCGCCTGGACGCCCTAATGTCTATACAAGTTCAGCCAGTGTAGCGCAGCTCTATTGTCTATACAAGTACACTGCCGCCGGCAGCCAGACCGGGAAAACCCGCCTCAGAAGCGCCCGCTGAACTGGAAGCGCGAGCCCGGGTGCCACAGCATGACGTCGGTCGCCACTTGATCGTGCGCCCAGGTGCGGCGGTGCAGCACCAGGCAGGGGTCGCCGATCTCCATCTGCAGGCGATGGCGCGCCACGGCGTCCGGCAGACGCGCGGTGATGACGTACTCGGCGCGCTGCAGTGCCGCCTCGCGCGTCATGTATTCGTTGGGGGTGATGGTGTGGAAGTCCTGCTCGAGGTAGTGCGGGTACAGACGCGGATTGACGAAACGGTCTTCCAGCTGGATCGGCACGCCGTTCTCGAAATGCACGATGCGCGAGTGGAAGGCGTAGGCGTCGGCCGGGAGTTCCAGCGCCGCCAGCGCCTTGGTGTCGCTGGTGCGCTCCAGGATCAGCACCTCGCTGCTGTGCTGGTCGCCGCGTCCCTTGATCTCCTCGGCGATGCTCTTGATCTCGATCAGCGTCGACTGGTACTTCTGCCCGGTGACGAAGGTGCCCGCCCCCTGCACCCGGTTGAGCACCTGCTCGGCGGTCAGCTCGCGCAGCGCGCGGTGCACCGTCATGCGCGACACCCCGAACTGCTTGACCAGCTCGTGCTCGGACGGGATCAGGCTATCCATCGGCCAGGCGCCGCTCTCGATCTGGCGGCGGACGTAGTCCTTGATTTGCGCGTAGGCGGGAACGGGTTTGGTAGCGGTGCTGGACATGGAGGCGCGCTCTCGGCGTAAGGAAACGATGTCCGACACTATAGCACGCGTCCAACTTGTCTAGACATAACCACCCCCGGCCGCCGGGCTTCGGCCAACCCGGCGCGCCGCTAGTCGCGGCGGCGCAGCTTGATCGTCAGCGTCAACCCACCCTCGCCGTCATCCAGCGAGTGGAAATTCTGCAGGCCGAGCGAGGACGGCAGCAGCATGCTCACGCCGTGCCCCACCCCCACCTTGCTCAGGGTGCGCTCCAGGCGCCGCGCCATGCCCTGCGCCGGCACCGCCGCCTCGTCGTCGAGCGCGAAGCCGTACGACTCGGCCGCGCTGTCGAAAGCCTGGTCGACCTGCTGGCGCGGCACGAAGCGCTCCGCCACCTCGCTCACCTGGCCCGCCGACACCGCCTCTTCCGCCTGGCACAGCGCCAGGCATTCGTCCTTGAAGCGCGCCTGCGCCAGCGGGTCGTCGATCTCGCCGGAGATCTGCTCCAGCACCTCGGCCACCATGCGGCTGCGCGAGGCGGTATCGGGCACGCGCAGCGCCTGCAGGAAGTCGTCGAGCCAGAACTTGGCCTGCTGGCCCAGGCGGTCCACGGCGTACACCGTCGGCCCGTGTTCCAGGAGCAGCGCGCCCTTGTCGATCAGGCGCGGGTTGATGCCGGAGGCGTGGCCGAGATCGAACACCGCCCCCGACTCGATCACGGTCAGGAAATCGTCGCGGATCTCCGACTTGAACACCCCCAGCGCGCGCTGCGGCTCGTCGCCGTCGGCAAGCCCGGAAAACAGCACCACCAGGAGGTCGCCGGCGCTGATGTTGGGATGCTGCGAGCGCGCGTAGAGGTGGCGCGCGATGCGCCGCGACAGCTCGAGAAAATCCAGCTCGTCGCGGAAGAACTGGCGCGAGTAGTGATAGAGCTCGTTGAGGTTGAGGTCGGATTCGTGCACGAACTGGTACTTCTTCTTGTCCGACACGATGCCCTTGAGGTAGCCGTCGAGGATCAGCGCCGACACCCCGTCGTCGGCCGCGGTGGTGCGCTCCGACAGCTGCAGCGGCTCGCCGCGCGCCGGATTGCCCACGCGATGCACCACCAGCCGCTCCACCCTCGCCTCACCGATCACCATGCCCGTCTCCCTGTTCGCCAACGAGCCGCGATTATTGCCGCCGCCTCCGCCCGTGGCAAGCGGCGCGCTCACGCGTCACGGGGCGACGGGCGGTACCGCGTCATGGCGGCGAGCAGGCCGAAACTCAGCACCGCCGAACAGTAGAAATAGCCTGCCGGCCCGAGTCCGTCCATGAACAGCGACACCAGCAGCGGGCCGGCGATGCCGCCGGCGGCAAACGCCAGCAGCAGCACCGAACTGGTATCGATGCGGGACTCTGGCGGCATCACGTCGTTGACGATGGCACTGGCGACGCCGTACAGGGTGAAGGTGACGCTGACGTAGGCCAGAATCAGCCACAGCATCCACGCTGTCTTGCCGCTCAGCGCAATCGCCAGGGCGATGGCGCCGATGGCCAGGCACAGCCGCGCCAGCAGCGTGCGCCGGTCCACCTTGTCGGACAAGCGCCCCACCGGCCACTGCAGCGACAGCGCCGCCAGCATCGACAAGCCCATGAACTCGGCGATGTCCGCCTCGCCGTAACCGTGACGCGCGAAGAACACCGGGATCATGGTGTAGAACGCCCCGCTCAGGCAGCCAGCCACCAGCGTCGCGCCGAGCCCGATCGGCGCCAGCCGTGCCATCTGACGCACCGTGGCAAGCAGGCGGAGGATGGTTTCGAGCAGATTGGGCGACACCCCCAGATGCGTCCCCGGCGTGGTCAGGGTCACCGGAATCGCCGACAGCGCGAACAGGATGCCCACCACGCTGAACAGGCTGCCGCTGGCCGACAACGGCACGTTCAGCAACCACTGCCCGGCGCTGATGCCGAGATAGCCCGTGATCATGTACACCGACATCACCTGGCCGCGCAGATGGTTGGCGGCGCAGCCGTTGAGCCAGCTCTCCATCACCATGAAGATGCCTACCAGCGCCATCCCGGTCAGCAGGCGGCACAAGGCCCACAACCAGGGGCTGACCCCGAGCGACTGCGCCAGCGCCACGCAGGTGATGGTCGCCGCCATCACGGCGAAGGCGCGATGATGACCCACCTGGCGAATCAAGCCGCCGCAGGCGAAGGTGCCGGCGAAGAAGCCGACGTAATACAGCGACTGGATCAGGCCGGTCAGCGTGGTAGACAGACCGCTGCCGATCAGGCGCAAGGCGGTCAGCGTGGTGAACAGGCCGTTGCCGGCCATCAGGATGGTATAGCCCAGCAGCAACGCCGCCACCGAGCGCAAGACGGTGCGCCAGCCACCCACGGCCGACGCCTGCACAGGAAAAGTCGTCATCAGGAATACAAACTCAAAGCCCCCGCCCGGGCGGGGACGCATTGCAAAGACGCGCACGCCCATCCCGCCCGCGACCACCCTCGGGCCAGCGGCGGCCGGACAGGCGTAGGCATGCCCTCATCATGGCCATTGTTTCGCCCAAGACATGTCTCAAAACGACGACTTATTGCCTTGCGACGACCTTCGTTCCCCCGCCGCGTTCACCGCCAGCGCTGCCGCAGGCGGCGCCAAAGGCCGAACGCCACCACCAGGGCGGCGATCAGCAGCAACGCCCCCTCCTCGTAACGCTTGATGTCGGCAAACAGCCATTGCAGCGCGTGCCCGAACAGGAAACCGGCACCGGCGACCAGCAGCGCCCAGAGCGCCGCGCCGATCAGGTTGAGCACGGCAAAACGCCACACCGGCACCCCGCTCATGCCGATCGCCATCGGCCCGACCACGCGCAGTCCGTACAGGAAGCGCACGCCGATGATCAGCGCGGCGTGAAACCGCTGCAGCAACCGGCTCGCCCGCTGCGCCCCCGGCTTCCAGCGCGGGAAACGCTCCAGCAGTGCCGTACCGTAGCGCCGCCCCAGCAAAAAGAAGGTCTGGTCGCCCAGCGTGCCGCCGCACAAGGCGAGCGCGACCACCCAGAAAAACGACAGATAACCCTGGTGTGCGGCAAAACCCGCCAGTACCAGCACAGTCTCGCCTTCCAGCAGCGCACCGACGAACACCGCCAGGTAACCGTACTGCGCGAGCAACTGGGGCAATGTCATCGCCTATCCCCCGCCTGGCCGCCGCCCTGCCCCGGCACCGGAAAAGTCACCCCGGCCGGACCCGCCGTCCACGCCGGCCGGCCAGTAGCAGCAAGGCCGACAGCGCGAACACCGCCCCGGCGTAGAAGGTCGTGGCCGAGCCGTGCACCTGCCACAACCAGCCCGCGATCACGCTGGCGAACAGCATACAGCCGCCGCTCACCAGGTTGAATACGCCGAACGCCGTACCCTTCAGCCCGCCCGGCGTGGTGTCGGCCACCAGCGTGGCCAGGATGCCCTGACTGAACCCCATGTGCAGCCCCCACAGCGCCACGCCGGCCAGCAGCCCCGCGACCGAGCCCGCCCGGGCCAGCACCAGGTCCGCCAGCACCAAGAACAGCAGGCCCACGCCCAGCAAGGCGGTGCGGCTCATGCGGTCCGACAGCCGGCCCACCGGATAGGCCGCCAGGCTGTAGACCAGCGACATCACCACCATCACCGCCGGCACCCAGGTGGCCGACAAGCCCAACTGCTGGGCGCGCAGCACCAGGAACGCCTCGCTGAAGCGGGCCAGCGTGAACACCGCGCCGATCCCCACCACCCACCAGTACGATGCCGGAAACTCGCGCAGCACGCGCCAGTGGATCGGCGAGCGGAAACGATGCGCCGACGGGCCGTGCCCGGGTTCGTCCACCCCGGCCACGATCAGCGCCACCGCCACGGTGGCCGGCGCCACCGCGAACCACAACACCAGCGGAATATTGCCGGCGAAAGCCGCCATCAGCGCGATCGCCAGCAGGGGGCCGAGAAACGCCCCCACCGTGTCCATCGACTGGCGCAGGCCGAAACAGGCGCCGCGAATCTCGGCCGGCGCGATATCGGCTACCAGCGCATCGCGCGGCGCTCCCCGGATACCCTTGCCGATGCGGTCGAGAAAGCGCGCGACGAACACCGTTTCGGCCGAGGTGGCGAGCGGAAACAGCGGCTTGGTCAGCGCCGCCAGCCCGTAGCCCGCCAGCAGCAGGCCCTTGCGCCGGCCGATGAAATCGCTGATGGCCCCGGAGAAGATCTTGACGATCAGGGCGGTCGCCTCGGCGATGCCTTCGATCACCCCGATGGTCAGCGCACTGGCGCCGAGCGTCCCGGCCAGGAACAGCGGCAGCAGGCTGTGGGTCAGCTCCGACGACACGTCCATGAACAGGCTGACAAAGCCCAGCGCCCACACCGTACGGGGTATCGCGGGCGTCGCCACGGGCATTTTCAGCGCGCCGGGCTGGCGCGAGGGTTGGGTCGACATGCGAGGCGCCTCGAAAAAGAAGTGGCTGCCCGGTCCGGCCACGGAAGGCCCGCCGGACCTGGCGCAGCGGTCCTCCCCGGGGCGTTCGCGGCAGCCTGCCGTTGCAGGCGAAGTGTAGGCAAGACGCGAAACGAACTCAAACACGGAAGGCGGGAGCCTGGCCACGCGGCAGCGCCCAGGCGCTCACCGTCCCTGTCCTGCCAGCTGCTGCCCCAGGAAATCCAGGAAACAGCCAATGCGCGCCGCCAGCCCGGTGTTGCGGTAGTACACCGCGTGGATCGCCTGCCAGGTCTCGATCGTCGCCTCGGCCAGCACCTGAACCAGCGCGCCACGGCGGCGGTCCTCACCGGTCATGAAATCGGACAGGCAGGCGATGCCCTGCCCGGCCAGCGCGAGCTGGCGCACGGTCTCGCCGCTCGATGCAGACAGCGCCGGGGTGATGACATAGCCCGACGACTCCTGCCGCCGCAGCGGCCAGGTGTTGAGCGACGACGGCGCGCTGAAGCCGATCAGCGCATGCCGTGCCAGCTCGTCGACCTGCTGCGGCACGCCGTGCCGTTCCAGATAGGCCGGCGCCGCCACCAGCCGCAGCCGGAACTGCCCGAGCGGCCGGGCGTGCAGCGAGGAGTCCTGCAACGTGCCGATGCGGATCGCCACGTCGGTGCGCTGCTCCAGCAGGTCGATGATCTCGTCGCTGGTATTCAGTTCCAGCTCGATCTCCGGGTAGCGGGCACGAAACGCCCCCACCAGCGGCACCACCGCGTGCAGCATAAACGGCGAGGCGGCGTTCACGCGCAGCCGCCCGGACGGCCGCTCGCGGCGGATCGCCATCTGCTCCTCGGCCTCGTCGATGGCGCCGAGGATGCCGCGGGCGTGGGACAGGAACAGCCGCCCCTCCTCGGTCAGCTCCAGCCGGCGCGTGGTGCGGTTGAGCAAGGTGGTGGCGAGCTTGCCTTCCAGCCGGCTCAAGGCCCGGCTCACCCCGGACGTGGTCTGCCCCAACTGCTCGGCCGCCGCCGTGATCGAACCGGCATCGACCACACGGACAAAGGCCAGCAGCTCTTCGGTCGTGCTCTTCATTATTGACTTTCAGTCAAATATCTTCTGCATCAGACCGTATTTTTCTGCAAGAGTAAAGCCGCGACACTCTGCACTCCTTATTCAACCGGAGTGCTCATCATGCCGATCGCCCTCTTGGCGCTGACGATCAGCGCCTTCGCCATCGGAACCACCGAATTCGTCATCGTCGGGCTGATTCCGACCATCGCCGCCGACCTCAAGGTCAGCCTGCCCTCAGCCGGCCTCTTGGTCAGCCTCTACGCGCTCGGCGTCGCCGTCGGCGCCCCGCTGTTGACCGCGCTCACCGGCCGCCTGCCGCGCAAGCAACTGCTGCTGGCGCTGATGGCGCTGTTCACCGTCGGCAACCTGCTGGCCTGGCAGGCCCCCGGCTATGCCTCGCTGATCGTCGCCCGCGTGCTGACCGGGCTGGCGCACGGCGTGTTCTTCTCCATCGGCTCCACCATCGCCACCGGCCTGGTGCCCAAGGACAAGGCCGCCAGCGCCATCGCCACCATGTTCACCGGCCTCACCGTTGCGCTGGTCAGCGGCGTGCCGCTGGGCACCTTCATCGGCCAGCACTTCGGCTGGCGCGAAACCTTCCTCGCGGTCTCCGCGCTCGGCGTGATCGCCTTCGTCGGCAGCCTGCTGTTCGTGCCCGCCACCATCCGCCACAGCCCGCCGGCCTCGCTGCTGCAACAGCTCGACGTGCTGCGCCAGCCGCGCCTGTTGATGGTGTACGCCAAGACCGCGCTCGGCTACGGCGGCTCCTTCGTCGCCTTCACCTTCCTCGCCCCCATCCTGCAGCAGGTCTCCGGCTTCAGCGCCGGCGCCGTCAGCCTGGTGATGCTGGTCTACGGCGTCTCGGTCGCCATCGGCAACATCTGGGGCGGCAAGTTGGCAGACCGCCACGGCCCGATCCACGCCCTGCAGCGCATCTTCCTGCTGCTGGCCGGCGTGCTGTTGCTGCTCACCTTCACCGCCCCCCATCCCTGGCTGGCGCTGGCCACGGTGCTGCTGTGGGGCGCGGTGGCCTTCGGCAACGTGCCCGGCCTGCAGCTCTACGTGGTGCAACAGGCCGAACGCCACGCCCCGCACGCGGTGGACGTCGCCTCCGGCCTCAACATCGCCGCCTTCAACCTGGGCATCGCCGGCGGCGCCTGGGGCGGCGGCCTGATCGTCGAACACGCCGGCCTGATGACCACGCCCTGGGTCGGCGCGCTGGTGGTGCTGCTGGCACTCGCCATCACCCACTGGAGCGGCCGCCTGGACCGCCGCGCCACCGCCGTCGCCGCGTCGTAATGCGCACCGCCACCCTCTTATCCATCACTCAAAAGGAACACTCATGACCATTCCCGTCCTCGGACTCGGCACCTTCCGCCTGCAAGGCCAGCACGTCATCGACTCGGTGTCGATGGGCCTCGAGCTGGGTTACCGCCACATCGATACCGCCCAGATCTACGGCAACGAGGCCGAGGTCGGCCAGGCGCTGGCGCACAGCGGCGTGCCGCGCAACGAGGTCTTCGTCACCACCAAGGTGTGGACCGAGCACCTGGGACGCGACCAACTGATCCCCAGCCTGAAGCAAAGCCTCGACAAGCTGCGTCTCGACCAGCTCGACCTGGCGCTGATCCACTGGCCGTCGCCCGACGACGCCATCGCGGTGGCCGAGTACATGGAAACGTTGGCCGAAGCCAAGTCGCAGGGGCTGGCGCGGCAGATCGGCGTCTCCAACTTCACCATCCGCCACCTCGAGCAGGCCATCGCCGTGGTCGGCGCCGAAGAGATCGCCACCCAGCAGATCGAGCTCCACCCCTTCCTGCAAAACCGCCAGGTGGCGGCGTTCTGCCGCGAACACGGCCTGCACCTCACCGCCTACATGCCGCTGGCCTACGGCAAGGTGATGCAGGAGCCGGTGTTGCAGCGCATCGCCGCCCGGCACGGCGCCACGCCGGCGCAGATTGCCCTCGCCTGGCTGCTGCAACAGGGCTGCTCCGTGATCCCCTCCTCGACCCAGCGCGCCAATCTGGCGGCCAACCTGCAGGCGCAGGCCCTTAGCCTGAGCGAGGAAGAGCAACGGGAAATCGCCACGCTGGAGCGCGGCGAGCGCCTCGCCAATCCGGAGTTCGCCCCGCGCTGGGACTAGCCGGCACGCCCCCGGGCCGGGCGATCACGCCCGGCTTGCCCTGTCCGTATCTCGCCCTCCCGTAAGCGGCGCGCCAGGCAAACCCGGCGCACCGACTAGAGCGTCGTCGCCAACTGGTGCAGCTCGGCCACGGTCATCGTGAACACCAGCGGGGTATCGCCCTCGTTCGCATAGTGATGGGGAACGTCCGTCCTCGCCACCGCCGAGCCCCCCGCCGGGACGATCAGGTCGGTTTTATCCACCCTCATCGTCAATTGCCCCTGCTCCACATGGAACAGCTCGAAGGTTCCCTGCGGATGCCCGGGCGACTCAAACAGCTCCCCCGGCTGCAGCTCCCAGCGCCACAGCTCGATCATGTTGGGCCCCGAGGTGCCCGCCAGCAGGCGGGCCGAGCCCCCCTTGGGGCCCGTCCACAGCGTCGGGATGTCCTGGCCCTCGATCAGTCGTGCCGCAGGAGCGCTGGCCACGTCCACGATATCCGCCACCGAAACGCCGAGCGCCGCCGCGATCTTGCAGAGAATGGCGATGCTGGGATTGGCGATGCATTTCTCGATCTCCACCAGCATGCCCTTGCTCACGCCCGCGCGCCGCGAGAGTTCGTCCAGCGACAGTTTCTGTTTTTTTCGATGTTGTTTGAGCTTGGCGGCGACCGCCTGGCTGACGGAGTGGACATCGGCACCCGAGTCGGTCGATATATTGACTTTTTTGGTCATTGGTCGGCAAAATGGAATAAATCGGTCACTAAAGGATTCTCCGATGTTCCCCGTCACGCCGTCAATCGATCCCGCCATCGCCACCCTGGCCCCCGGGTTCCGCGCCCTCAGCATCAGCGTCGAAGCGGCTCCCATCGTCAATCCAGAGCTGGCGGCCGAGGCCCTGAGCCGTGCCTGCCGGTCGCTGGCCGCCACCAGACCAGCCTGGGCCGAGGCGCATCTATCGGCCTGGGCCGAGGTGTTCCGGCAGTTCGGCGCCAAGCCGCAGCGCACCCCGAGCTCGGCCGAAGCCTTGTGCAAGCGGGTGCTGCGCGACGGCAGCCTGCCGAGCATCGACCCGGTGGTCGACCTGTACAACGCCATCAGCATCGACTACGCCGTCCCTGTCGGTGGCGAAAACTTCGCCGCCTACGTCGGCGTCCCCCGGTTGGTCATCGCGGATGGCACGGAACGCTTCGACACCCTGAAAGACGGCGCGCCGGCCCATGAATCCCCCGAGGCCGGGGAAGTCGTGTGGCGTGACGACGTCGGGGTGACGTGCCGGCGCTGGAACTGGCGCCAGGGCGTCAGAACCCGGCTGAGCGCAGAGGCAAAACAGATGTGGTTCATTCTGGAGAGCTTGCCGGCGATGCCGCTGGAAGCACTGCACGAGGCGGGCGATCGCTTGACCCAGGGGCTGCAACTCATGATGCCCGGCGCCGCCATCGAATCGACGCTGATCGGCTTCGCCCCCCGCTAACCGACACAGGAAACCGACCATGCTGCCATCCCTCACCTTCCTGCTCGCCGCCACCCTGCTCGCCATCACGCCGGGGCCCGGCATCGCCTATGTCGTCGCCCGCACCGCGGCCGGCGGCCGGGCCGAAGGCATCGCTTCTTCGCTGGGCACCGCCGTCGGCGGCATGGTGCATGTCCTGGCGGGCGCGCTGGGCTTGTCCTTGCTGATCGCCCAGTCGGCATGGGCCTACGCGGTGGTGAAATACCTTGGGGCGGCTTATCTGATGTATCTCGGCATCCGCCTGCTGGCCTCCCGAGCAGCAAGCCCGGAAGCACCGCTCGTGCAGCGGGCCGGAGCGGGCAAGGCGTTGCGGGACGGCATCATCGTCGAAGTGTTCAACGTGAAGACCGCCCTGTTCTTCCTGGCCTTCATTCCGCAGTTCGTCTCCGCCCGGCAGCCGCTGGCCCCTCAGTTCATCCTGTACGGGACCCTCTGCGTGCTGCTCAACAGCCTGGTGGACCTGATCGCCGTTGCCGCCGCCAGCCGCATTCTCGCCTCCGGCACGGCCAAGGCCGCCAAGGCGCGGCTGCTGTCCCGCCTGTCCGGCGCCACCATGCTGACGCTCGGCGTTCTGGTCGCCGTAGCGAACCGGAACGGTTAGCCCACGTTGTCCTTCTCACCCTATCGAATACAGGGCGGCGCGAGGCCGGCAGTGCGCCCGCTCGCTCAGCCCGCCATGGAGCCGATACATGTACCTGCCCGCCCATTTCAATGAGTCCCGCACCGACGCCCTGCACCAATGCATCGCGCAGCACCCGTTCGGCGCCCTGATCACGCATGGCAAGAACGGACTGGATGCCAACCATATCCCGTTCGAACTGGCGGCGAAGGAAGGCGAGCTGGGCGTACTCAAAGCCCATATCGCTCGGGCCAACCCGCTCTGGCAGGACGTCGCAAACGGCGCCGAAGTGCTGGTGGTGTTTCGGGCCGGCGCAGCGTATATCTCGCCAAACTGGTATCCAACCAAGCACGAGTCGCACCGACAGGTGCCGACCTGGAACTACATCGTCGTCCACGCCTATGGACGAATCCATTTCCACGATGACGAGAAGTACGTGCGCGGCGTGGTCGCCCGGCTGACCCGCAGGCATGAAGCGTCGCAATCCACCCCATGGAAGATGACCGACGCGCCCAGGGACTACATTGACTCCTTGCTGCAGCGGATCATCGGGCTGCAGATCGACATCACCCGCCTCGTTGGCAAGAGCAAGCTTGGCCAAGATGAAGAAGCGCGCGACATCCTGGGGGCCGCCCATGCACTCAAAGGATGTGGAAACCATGACATGGGAGACGCGATGCTCGCCGCCATGGCCGGAAACGGGGGTTAGCGTCTCCCATCCCACGGGTCTGCACGCCATGTCTCACGCATCGACTCGCAACAAAGCGTACCCAAACGTGCTCACGTCCGGAGTCTCAGCACGTCCGCCAACCTGAAAAGTAAAAAGGGGCCAATGGCCCCTTCTTTTTGGTCAGACTCCGACGAACTTTATTCGGATCCGACAGACTTTATTTGCTCCAGTCAAATCAAATATGACAAAGTCATTCTACCGTCACGGATTTGGCTAGATTGCGTGGCTTGTCGACGTCGGTGCCGCGCGCCAGCGCCGCGTGGTAGGCCAGCAGCTGCACCGGGATGGCATGCACCACCGGGCTCAGCACGCCGACGTGACGCGGGGTGCGGATCACGTGTACGCCTTCCGATTCGCTGAAGTGGCTGTCGAGGTCGGCGAACACGAACAGTTCACCGCCACGCGCGCGCACTTCTGCATATTGGACTTCACCTTTTCCAGCAGGCTGTCGTTCGGCGCGATCACCACCACCGGCATGTTGCTGTCGACCAGCGCCAGCGGGCCGTGCTTCAGTTCGCCCGCCGGGTAGGCTTCGGCGTGGATGTAGGAGATTTCCTTGAGCTTGAGCGCGCCTTCGAGGGCGATCGGGTAGTGCAGACCGCGGCCGAGGAACAGCGCGTCGTTCTTGGCGGCGAACTTGTCGGCCCAGGCCTTGATCTGCGGCTCGAGGTTGAGAGCGTGCTGCACGCTGCCCGGCAGGTGGCGCAACTCGTCCAGGTATTGTGCCTGCTGCTCGTCGCTGACGCGGCCGCGCACCTTGCCCAGCGTCACCGCCAGCGCGAACAGGGCGACCAGCTGAGTGGTGAAGGCCTTGGTCGAGGCGACGCCGATCTCGGCGCCGGCGCGGGTGTAGAACACCAGTTCGGAGGCGCGCGGGATGGCCGATTCACGCACGTTGCAAATCGACAGCGCGGCAGTGTGGCCGAGCGACTTGGCGTACTTCAGCGCCTCCATGGTATCGAGCGTTTCACCCGACTGCGAGATGGTGACGACCAGGTGCTTGGGGTTGGCCCAGGCGTCGCGGTAGCGGTATTCGCTGGCGATCTCGACATCGCACGGCACGCCGGCGATGCTCTCGATCCAGTATTTGGCGGTCAGGCCAGCGTAATAGCTGGTGCCGCAGGCAAGAATCTTGACGCCTTCCAGCGTCGGCAGCAGCGCGGCAGCGTTGGGGCCGAACAACGCCGCGGTAAAGCCGGCGTCGAGTACCGCTTCGATGGTGTCCGACAAGGCCTTGGGCTGCTCGTGGATTTCCTTCTGCATGAAGTGGCTGTACGGGCCTAGCTCGAGCGAGGCCAGCGAGACGTCGGAGACGTGCACGGCGCGCTCCACCGGCTGGTCGTCCTTGTCGATCAGCTTGACGCCGTCGCGGGTGATATAGCCCAAATCGCCCTCTTCCAGGAAAATCACGCGGCGTGTGGCGGACAGGATCGCCGAGACGTCGGAGGCGATGAAGTTCTCACCGTCGCCCAGGCCCACCAGCAGCGGACAGCCCATGCGCGCGCAGATCAGTTCGTCCGGACGGTCCAGCGCGATCACGCCGATGGCGTAAGCACCGGTCAGTTCGCGCACGGTACTGCGCACCGCCTCGAACAGGTTGGCCGAAGCCTGATAGTAGTGATGCACCAAGTGGGCGATGACCTCGGTGTCGGTCTGCGATTCGAAGCGGTAGCCCAGCTCCTTGAGCCGTTCGCGCTGCGCCTCGTGGTTTTCGATGATGCCGTTGTGGACCACGGCGATCTGGCCGTGCGAAATATGCGGGTGAGCATTGGGTTCGGTCACGCCGCCGTGCGTCGCCCAGCGGGTATGACCAATGCCGAGCTGACCATCGAGGCCTTCGGCCAGGGTCGCGCTTTCCATTTCGGCGACACGGCCGACACGGCGCACGCGGCGGATCTCGTTCCCCGCCAGCACGGCCACGCCGGCCGAGTCGTAACCACGGTATTCGAGGCGCTTCAGGCCTTCGACCAGAACCGGAACCACATTACGCGCTGCAATCGCGCCGACAATGCCACACATATCAGTCTTCCTTGCGGGGTCGCACCCCAAGCCTCCTCCGGCCATTCCCGGCCGAAGGTTACAGTTATCGCGATGTTTTCACTACCCGGGCTGCACGGTACCGTGCCTCAGCCCTTTTTCAGCGGGCGCTGCCAGCCGGCAACCGTGGTCTGACGCGCCCGCGCCACGGTCAGCGCCTCGGCCGGCGCAGTCTTGCTGATCACCGAACCGGCGCCGATGGTAGCGCCGTCCTCCACCGTCACCGGCGCCACCAGCATGGTGCCGGAGCCGACGAAGGCGTTGTCACCGATCACGGTCTTGAATTTGTTGACGCCGTCGTAGTTGCAGGTCACCGTGCCGGCACCGATGTTGCTGCCGCTGCCGATTTCGGCGTCACCGATGTAGGTCAGATGATTGACCTTGGAACCGACGCCGATGCGGCTCTTCTTCACCTCGACAAAATTGCCGATGTGCACCTGCTCGGCGAGTTCCGCCCCCGGACGCAGGCGAGCGTAGGGACCGATCTTGCAGCCAGCGCCGACCACCGCGTCTTCCAGGTGCGAGAACGGCGCGATCTTGCTGCCGGCCGCCACCTTGGCGTTCTTCAGCACGCAGTGGGCGCCGATCGAGACGCCCTCACCCAGTTCGACCTCACCCTCGAACACGCAACCGACGTCGATGCTGACGTCCTGGCCGTGGCGCAGCACGCCGCGGATGTCGATGCGCGCCGGATCGGCCAGCGTGACGCCGGCTTCCAGCAAGGCACGCGCCTGGTTCTGCTGCAGGATGCGCTCCAGCTCGGCCAGCTGCACCTTGTTGTTGACCCCCGCGGCCTGCCACGATGCCGGCACCTTGACACCGTGCACGCGCACGCCGTCGCGTACCGCCAGCTCGATCACGTCGGTCAAATAGTATTCGCCCTGCGCGTTGCCGTTGGACAGCGCGCTGAGCCAGCCGGCCAGACGGGCATTCGGCAGCACCAGCATGCCAGTGTTGATCTCGCGGATGGCCTGCTGCTCTGCCGCGCAGTCCTTGTCCTCGACGATGGCGCGAATGCTGCCTTCCTGGTCGCGCACGATGCGGCCGTAGCCGGACGGATTGTCGAGCACGTCGGTCAGCAGCGCCACCTCGTCACCGGCAGCCGCCACCAGATCCAGCAGCGTCGACTGGGTAATTAACGGAACGTCGCCGTACAGTACCAGCGTCTTGCCGTCGGCCGGCAAGGCCGGCAAGGCCATCTTCAGCGCGTGCCCGGTGCCCAACTGCTCGGCCTGCTCGGCCCAGCTCACCGCCGTTTCGCCGATCACCGCCCGTACCTTGTCGCCGCCGTGGCCGTACACCACCACCAGCGTTTCCGGGTCGAGTGAGCGGGCGGTGCGGATCACCCGCGCCAGCATCGGTTCGCCCCCGATCGGATGCAGCACCTTGGGCAGGGAGGAGTACATGCGCTTGCCTTTGCCGGCAGCGAGAATGACGATACTGAGTCGGGCCATGAGCGTTGACTATGCGTTAAACAATGAAAAAAGGCTGCCACAGATGTGGCAGCCTTGCACTATACACGATTTGCTCGCGTGCTTTTAGTGGACACGCTTTCTGAGGTAGTCGAGCGCCTTCAGCTCGGCAATCGCCACCGCCAGCGCGGCGTGGGCTTTTGCCGTGTCGAGGTCGTCGACCGACTTCTTCAACGTTTCCTCGGCGGCACGCTTGGCCTCGTTGGCACGAGCCTCGTCGATATCCTCACCGCGAATCGCCGTATCGGCCAGAACAGTGATGTGGGTCGGTTGCACTTCCATCATGCCGCCCGACACCGCCACCAGTACCTCGTCCTTGGAGCCCGGCACTGTCAGACGCAGTACGCCGGGCTTGATACGGGTCAGCAGCGGCACGTGTCGCGGATACACACCGATCTCGCCTTCCTGGGCCGGAGCCACGAGGAATTCTGCCTCACCCGAGTAGATGAGCTGTTCGGTGCTGACCACTTCCACATGCATCTTGGCCATGAGCCCTCTCCTTGGTTACAGGGACTTGGCTTTCTCAGCAGCTTCGTCGATGGAGCCAACCATGTAGAACGCTTGTTCCGGCAGGTGGTCGTACTCACCGCTGAGAATGGCCTTGAAGCCCTTGATGGTGTCACGCAGCGACACGTACTTGCCCGGCGAACCGGTAAATACTTCGGCCACGTGGAACGGCTGGGAGAGGAAGCGCTGGATCTTACGAGCACGCGCCACAACCAGCTTGTCCTCTTCGGACAGTTCATCCATACCCAGAATCGCGATGATGTCGCGCAGTTCCTTGTACTTCTGCAGGGTGGTTTGTACACCACGCGCCACAGAGTAGTGCTCGTCACCCACCACCAGCGGATCCAGCTGGCGGGAAGTGGAGTCGAGCGGATCCACCGCCGGGTAGATACCCAGCGAAGCGATGTCACGCGACAGTACCACGGTCGCATCCAGGTGGGCGAAGGTGGTGGCCGGAGACGGGTCGGTCAAGTCATCGGCAGGGACGTAAACGGCCTGGATGGAAGTAATCGAACCTTCCTTGGTCGAGGTAATACGTTCCTGCAGACGGCCCATTTCCTCGGCCAGCGTCGGCTGGTAACCCACCGCGGACGGCATACGACCCAGCAGGGCGGATACTTCGGTACCGGCCAGGGTGTAGCGGTAGATGTTGTCCACGAAGAACAGAACGTCGCGGCCCTTGCCGTTTTCGTCCTTCTCGTCACGGAACTGCTCCGCCATGGTCAGACCGGTCAGCGCCACGCGCAGACGGTTGCCCGGCGGCTCGTTCATCTGGCCGTAAACCATCGCCACTTTGTCGAGGACGTTGGAGTCCTTCATTTCGTGGTAGAAGTCGTTACCTTCACGAGTGCGCTCACCCACGCCGGCGAACACGGACAGACCCGAGTGCGCCTTGGCGATGTTGTTGATGAGCTCCATCATGTTCACGGTCTTGCCCACACCGGCACCACCGAACAGGCCCACTTTACCGCCCTTGGCGAACGGACACAGCAGGTCGATCACCTTGATGCCGGTTTCCAGCAGTTCGGTTGCGCTCGACAGTTCGTCGAACTTCGGGGCCGGCTGGTGAATGGCACGACGGGTTTCGGTCGCCACCGGGCCGGCTTCGTCCACCGGGTTACCCAGCACGTCCATGATGCGACCTAGAGTGGCGGCACCTACCGGCACGGAGATCGCTGCGCCGGTGTTGACTACTGCCATGCCACGCTTCAGGCCGTCCGAGCTACCCATTGCAATGGTGCGCACCACGCCGTCGCCCAGCTGCTGCTGGACTTCGAGCGTCAGATCGGTGTCGACCAGCTTCAGGGCATCATAAACCCTTGGCATGGCATCGCGCGGAAACTCCACGTCGAGTACCGGGCCAATGATTTGTACGATTTTGCCTTGGCTCATTATCGGTTCCTAACTCAATAAACTTTTACAGTCTGTTACCGGCTTACACCGCTGCGGCACCGGACACGATTTCGGACAATTCCTTGGTAATCGCTGCCTGGCGCGACTTGTTGTACACGAGTCGCAGCTGCTTGATGGCGTTACCCGCGTTGTCGGTGGCGGACTTCATCGCCACCATACGGGCAGCCTGTTCGGAAGCCATGTTTTCGGCTACCGACTGGTACACCACCGATTCGATGTAACGCTTGACCAGGAACTCCATGACGTCGAGCGCATTCGGCTCGTAGAGGTAATCCCACGAGTGCGTGTGCTCGACCACCATGTTGTCCGGGGACAGCGGAAGCAGCTGTTCCAGGGCCGGCTCCTGCTTCATCGTATTGATGAAGCGGGAATACACGATGTAGACCGCGTCCAGTTCGCCATCGGCGTACTGCTTCAACATCACTGTAAGCGGGCCAATCAGTTTGTCCATCTTGGGCACATCGCCCAGATGGACCGCGCTCGCCGTCACGTTCAGGCGGGTGCGCTGGGCGGCAGAAAGACCTTTCTGACCGAGGCAGCACACGTCGACCTTGACGTCGGCATCTTGCAGTTCCTTCACCTTGGAGAAGAAGCGCTTGAGGATGTTGGCGTTCAAACCGCCACACAAGCCCTTGTCCGAGGTAACGACAATGATGCCGGCACGCTTGATGACGTCGCGACGGGCAAGCAGTGGATGCTCAAGATCCGCATTAGCCTGAGCGAGGTGCGCCATGACGGTACGCACCTTCTCGGCGTAAGGACGGGCAGCGCGCATACGCTCTTGCGTTTTGCGCATCTTGGAGGTTGCCACCATCTGCATCGCGCGGGTGATCTTCTGCGTGTTCTGCACGCTTCGGATCTTGGTGAGAATCTCTTTTCCGACTGCCATTTCCTGAACCTTTCAGTTGACTACAACGTTGGCCGAAAGGCTCAGTTGAAGCTGTAGCCAGCCTTGAACGATTCGATCGCCTTGGCCAGTACCTTCTCGTGGTCGTCAGTCAAGTTACCGGAGGCGTCGGTTGCCTTCAGAACGTCGGCGTGGTTAGCACGGACGTAGGCCAGGAACGCGGCTTCGAACGCCAGCGCCTTCTTGACCGGCACGTCTTCGTAGTAACCCTTGTTCACCGCCCACAGCGTCAGCGCCATTTCGGCGGTCGACAGGGTGGCGAACTGCTTCTGCTTCATCAGTTCGGTAACGATCTCGCCGTGCTGCAGCTGCTTGCGGGTGGCTTCGTCCAGATCGGAAGCAAACTGCGAGAACGCAGCCAGTTCGCGGTACTGGGCCAGCGCCAGACGAATACCGCCGCCGAGCTTCTTGATCACCTTGGTCTGAGCCGCACCACCGACGCGCGATACCGAGATACCGGCGTTGATGGCCGGACGGATACCCGCGTTGAACAGGTCGGTTTCCAGGAAGATCTGACCGTCGGTAATCGAAATCACGTTGGTCGGAACGAAGGCGGACACGTCACCAGCCTGGGTTTCGATGATCGGCAGGGCGGTCAGCGAACCGGTCTTGCCCTTCACGGCACCCTTGGTCAGCTTCTCTACCTCTTCCTCGTTGATGCGGGAAGCGCGTTCCAGCAGACGGGAGTGGAGATAGAACACGTCGCCCGGGTAGGCTTCGCGGCCCGGCGGACGACGCAGCAGCAGCGAGATCTGACGGTAGGCAACAGCTTGCTTGGACAGGTCGTCGTACACGATCAGCGCATCTTCGCCGCTGTCGCGGAAGTATTCGCCCATGGTGCAGCCGGAGTACGGTGCAATGAACTGCAGCGCGGCAGCTTCGGAAGCGGCAGCGGCCACCACGATGGTGTGACCCATAGCGCCGTGTTCTTCCAGCTTGCGTACCACGTTGGCGATCGACGAAGCCTTCTGGCCGACGGCGACGTAAATACAAATGACGCCGGTGCCTTTCTGGTTGATGATCGCGTCCAGCGCTACGGCGGTCTTACCGGTCTGGCGGTCGCCAATGATCAGCTCACGCTGGCCGCGGCCTACCGGAACCATGGAGTCGATCGACTTCAGGCCGGTCTGCATCGGCTGGTCAACCGATTTACGGGCGATCACACCCGGGGCGATCTTTTCGATCGGGGAGGACAGCTTGGCGTTGAGCGGGCCCTTGCCGTCGATCGGCTGACCCAGCGCGTTCACCACGCGACCTACCAGTTCCGGACCAACCGGAACTTCCAGAATGCGGCCGGTACACTTGACTTCGTCGCCCTCGGAGATGTGCTCGTATTCGCCGAGAATTACGGCGCCCACGGAGTCACGCTCCAGGTTCATGGCGAGGCCAAAGGTGTTGCCCGGGAATTCGAGCATTTCGCCCTGCATCACGTCTGCCAGGCCATGGACACGAACGATACCGTCGGTCACGGAGATCACGGTACCTTTGGTACGGGTCTCGGAGCCTTCGGCCAGGTTCTGGATCTTGGCTTTGATCAGATCGCTGATCTCAGAGGGGTTCAACTGCATGATCTCTCCTAATTCTTGAGGCTAGCTGCCATGGTGTGCAGTTTGCCGCGCACGGACGCGTCGATGACGTCGTCGCCGATCAGCACCCGCACCCCGCCAATCAGCTCGGGGGCCACATGCACGTCAAGACGCACGGACTTGCCGTACTTCTTGGAAAGCATGCCGGTGAGTTCGGCCGCTTGCTCGTCGGTGAGCGGGAAAGCGCTTTCGACAGTCGCGTCGATGGCGCCTTCGGCCTCGGCCTTGAGCAGCTCGAACTGTTCGGTGATGAACGGCAGCAACGTCAGGCGATGGTTCTCGATCAGCGTGCCGACGAAGCGTTTGACGTCTTCGCTGGCGCGCTCGCCGAGTACGCCCAGCATCAGCGCCTCAACCTCTTGTGCGGTATGTTTCGGATTGGTAACCACATCGGCTACGTCCGGGTTGCTCACCATGGCAGCCAGCCAACCGAGAGCCTCGGACCAGGCATCCAGTCGCTGCTGCTCGGTGGCAAGGCTGTATACCGCTTGGGCGTAGGGCCTTGCTACGGTAATGAGTTCTGCCATGAGTTAATTAAAACTCCGCTTTGATGGAGGCAAGCAGTTCAGCGTGCTTGGCCTTGTCGATCTCGTGGCGCAGGATTTTTTCCGCACCGGCTACAGCCAGCGAGGCCACATGCTCGCGCAGGGTCTCCTTGGCACGCAGCACTTCCTGATCGATATCGGACTTGGCTTCAGCAACCAGACGGGCACCCTCGGTACGGGCCGTTTCTTTCGCTTCTTCCACGATCTGGGAGGCGCGCTTTTCGGCGGCCATCACGATTTCGGTCGCTTGCTGCTTGGCTTTGCGCAGCTCATCGCCGGCACGCTTTTCAGCAGCTTCCAGATCCTGTTTGCCACGCTCTGCCGCGGCCAAGCCATCAGCGATACGCTTGGCACGCTCGTCCATCATGTTGGTCAGCGGAGGCCAAACAAACTTCATGGTGAACCATACCAGGATGGCGAAGGTAATCGCCTGGCCCAGTAGTGTCGCGTTGAATTCCACGCTTGTTTTCCTCCAGTGTGGTGACTACAACAACCGTTTACGCTTGGGAATTAAGCGCCAGCTTTCAGGGCAGCAACAGCAGCGGCCAGGAACGGGTTGTTGAAGGTGTACAGCATGGCAACACCCACACCGATCATGGAGATCGCATCCAGCAGACCAGCGATGATGAACAGCTTGGTTTGCAGAACCGGGATCATTTCCGGCTGGCGAGCGGAGGACTCCAGGAACTTGCCGCCGAGGATGGCGAAGCCCAGAGCGGTGCCGATAGCGCCGAAGCCAATGATCAGGGCAGCAGCCAGAACGGTCATCGACTGGATCTGAGAAACGAGAGCTTCCATTTATATATCTCCTAAAAGGTATTACAAGGATGGTTGGTAAAAGGGTTTGAAAAATCGTTCTTAGTGGGCTTCGACGGCCAGGCTCAGGTACACGATGGTCAGCATCATGAACACGAAGGCCTGCAGCGTGATCACCAGGATGTGGAAGATGGCCCACGGTGCGCCGAGCAGCCACTGCGCGCCCCACGGCAGCAGTGCGATCAGGATGAAGATCAGTTCGCCGGCGTACATGTTGCCGAACAGACGCAGGGAAAGCGAAATCGGCTTGGCGGCCAGCTCAACCATTTGGAAGGCGAAGTTGACCGGAGCCAGGATCAGGGCCAGCACCGGGTTGTGCGCGTGGAACGGCGCGGTGAACAGTTCCTTGGTCCAGCCGCCGACACCCTTGGCACTGATCGAGAAACCGATGATGCACAGCATCACCGACAGCGACATGGCGAAGGTGGCGTTGACGTCGGCGGACGGTACCACGCGCAGGTAGACGTGATGCGGGTCGTGGCCCAGGGCGGCGCCGATGTTGCCGGCAACCCACGGCAGCAGGTCGACCGGCAGCATGTCCATAGCGTTCATCAGGAACACCCAGCAGAAGATGGTCAGTGCGAGAGGGGCAACCACTTTGCTCTTGGCATGAAAGATTTCCTTGACTTGGGTGTCGACCATTTCGATCAGTGATTCGACGAACAGCTGCAGACGGCCCGGGTTTTCCAGCTTGGCGTTGCGGGCGACCGAGGCGAAGACGCCAACGAAAATGAAGCCCAGCAGCAGCGAGATGGAGAAGGTGTCGACGTGGAGGCTCCAGAAGCCGCCTTCATGCGACGAGTTCCAGAACGTCAGGTGGTGCTTGATGTACTCTGTAGCGTTGCTAGCCATTGCACTTTCTCAATTTTTGATTAGAAGCCCGAACCAGTAGCCGGAAGTGGCTGTCATATATCCACCAAACAATCCGACTACGGATAAATCCTTGAAAAACACCAGGGCCGCCCCAAACATCAGGAGAGTGGTGAAAAACTTCACCGCCTCGGCCTTGAAGTGCGCCCTCATCAGCACCGCCGGAGGCTCATGCCGGCGCGCGAAGGCGATCTTGCCGTAGAGCAGGGCCGGAACAATGGCACACAGCCCGCCAATCACGACCGAAACCGGGAGAATCGGGGCAAAACCGCCGATCACCGCCGCCACCAGTACCGCCACCAGGGTCAGCACCACCTGCAGGCGCACGACTCGCTTTACTTCCCGATTGATCATGTCAGCAATGCAAAAAAATCGACCGATTATAGGCTTGGGGCTTGATGCCAGTCAACAAAATCCCCAATTGACATACCCGTGTCGTTGCGAATCAGGCGCTTGATTTTGCTTGCAGTTTTGCCAGCACGACATCCAGCTCGTCGAGACTGGCGTATTCGATCGTCAACTTGCCGTGGCCACGCGCGCCATGGCGGATGCTGACGGCGGCGCCGAGCGACTCGGACAGGGTTTCGGCGAGACGCTGGATGTCGGGGTCGAGGCGGGGCTGCGGCTTGCCCTCGGGGCGAGGCGCGTTGAGGCGCTGGATGCGGCGCTCGACTTCGCGCACCGACCAGCCCTGCTCCACCACCTGCTGCGCCAGCGCGATCTGGTCGATCACCTCGAGCGGCAACAGGGCGCGGGCGTGCCCCATTTCCAGCTGCCCCTGGTGCACCAGGGTCTGCACCGGCTCCGGCAATGCCAGCAGGCGCAGCAGGTTGGAGACGGCACTGCGCGAGCGGCCGACAGCGTCGGCGGCGGCTTCGTGGGTCAGGCCAAATTCGTCGATCAGGCGCTGCAGGCCGCGCGCCTCCTCGATCGGGTCGAGCTCCTGACGCTGGATGTTCTCGATCAGCGCCATGGCCAGCGCGGCTTCGTCCGGCACCGACTTGATCACCGCCGGCACGTCGGCAAGACCGGCCTTGCGCGAAGCGCGCCAGCGCCGCTCGCCGGCGATCAGTTCGTAATCGCCAAGCCCGATCTCGCGCACCACCACCGGCTGGATCACGCCCTGCACACGGATCGAGGCCGCCAGTTCGTCCAGCGCGTCTTCGCTCATGTGCGTGCGCGGCTGGTATTTGCCTGGGCGGATGCTGTCGATGGGCAGGGTTTGCAGGCGGTCGTCCGCTCCGTCTACGGTGGCTAAGAGCGCGTCCAAGCCGCGCCCGAGTCCTTTGAGTTTGGCCATGTGTCAGTGCGAGAGTGAGGGGGTTGCGGATTCTAGCCGAGCCGTCAGCTCGGCGGCCAGCGTCAGATAGGCCTGGGCGCCGCGCGAGTTGCGGTCGTAGATCAGCCCGGGCAGGCCGTGGCTGGGCGCTTCGGCCAACCTGACGTTGCGCGGGATGACGGTGTCGAACACCTTGTCGCCGAAATGGCGCGCCAGTTGTTGCGACACCTGCTGCGACAGGTTGCTGCGCGCATCGAACATGGTGCGCAACAGGCCGAGGATTTCGATCTTGGGATTGACCGCGACGCGCACCTTGCGCAGCGTGGTGACCAGGTCGGACAGGCCTTCCAGCGCGTAGTATTCGCACACCATCGGGATCAGCACGCTCTCGGCGGCCACCAGGCCGTTCAGGGTGAGCAGGTTGAGCGACGGCGGGCAGTCGACGAAGATGTAGTCGTACTCGCCCAGCACCTCGCCCAGGGCATTCTTCAGCCGCGCCTCGCGCGCCAGCTCGTGCACCAGTTCCAGCTCGGCACCGCCGACGTCGCGGTTGGCCGGCAGCACATGGTAGCCGCCTTCCTTGGCCGGCTGGCGCGCCTCGGCGACGCCGACGTCCCCCAGCAGCACCTGGTAGACCGAGGTGGCGAGCGAGCCCTTGGCGATGCCGCTGCCCATGGTGGCGTTGCCCTGCGGGTCGAGGTCGACGATCAGCACGCGCCGCCCCATCTCCGCCAGGCCGGCGGCCAGGTTGACCACGGTGGTGGTCTTGCCGACGCCGCCTTTCTGGTTGGCGACTGCGATCACGCGGCAGGTCATTGCGCCACGATCCTCACCAGATGACGCTCGGCGTCGAGACCCGGCACGGTGAGCGGCAGCACTTCCGCCACGGCGAAGCCTTCCGGCAACAGCGCGATTTCCTCGTAGGGGTAGACACCCTTCATCGCCACGTACTGGCCACCCGGCGCCAGCAGGTGGCGGGTGAGCTTGACGAACTCGGCGAGCTCGGCGAAGGCGCGGCTGGTGATGCGGTCGAATTTCTGTTCCGGCTGGTAGGCTTCGACGCGGTTGGTCACCACCTCGACGTTGTCGAGCTTGAGCTCGATCACCGCCTGACGCAGGAAGGTGGTCTTCTTGTGGTTGGAATCGAGCAGCACCACCTGGAGGTCGGGACGGGCGATCGCCGCCGGGATGCCGGGCATGCCGCCGCCGGAACCGACGTCCAGCAGGCGCGTTCCGCCGGCCAGCTGCGGCACCAGCGTCAGGCTGTCGAGCAGGTGGTAGCTGACCATGCGCTCTTCTTCGCGCACCGCGGTCAGGTTGTAGGTCTGGTTCCACTTGGCCAGCAGCGCGAGGTAGGACTCGAGCCGGGCGATTTGTTCTTGGGTCAGGTCGAGCTTCAGCTCGGCCAGGCCGTGAGTCAGTTCTGCAGTATGTGTCATGCGGTTTTTTTCGCGTCGGCAAAGCCGCGTTTAAGGTGAACCATGAGGAGGGCGACCGCGGCCGGGGTGATGCCCTGGATGCGCGAGGCCTGGCCCAGGGTTTCCGGGCGCTGGCTGTTGAGCTTCTGCTGCACCTCCTTCGACAGCCCCTTGACCAGGCTGTAGTCGATGTCGGCCGGCAGGCGCACGTCCTCGAGATTGTCGCGGCGGGCCAGCTCGTCGTTCTGGCGGTCGATATAGCCCTGATATTTGACCTGAATTTCCACCTGCTCGGCAACCGCGCCGTCATCCACGCCGCCACCGGCTTCGGCCAACGTCATCAGCGCGGTGTAGCTGACGTCGGGGCGCTTGAGCAGGTCGTGCAGGTTGTATTCGCGTTCGATCGGCTTGCCGAGCAACTGCGCCACGGCGGCCATGTCGACCTTGGCCGGGTGCAGGTAGGTGGTTTTCAGGCGTGTCTTTTCCGCCTCGACCGCGTCGCGCTTGCGGCAGAAGGCGTCCCATTGCGCATCGCCGACCAGGCCCAGGCGACGGCCGGCCTCGGTCAGGCGCAGGTCGGCGTTGTCCTCGCGCAGCTGCAGGCGGAATTCGGCGCGGCTGGTGAACATGCGGTAGGGCTCGGACACGCCCTTGGTGATGAGGTCGTCGACCAGCACGCCGAGGTAGGCTTCGTCGCGGCGCGGGCACCAGCCGTCCTGGTCGCGGCTGTACAGCGCGGCGTTGAGGCCGGCCAAGAGCCCTTGCGCCGCGGCCTCTTCGTAGCCGGTGGTACCGTTGATCTGGCCGGCGAAGAACAGGCCCTGGATGCTCTTGGTCTCGAGCGTCGATTTCAGGCCGCGCGGGTCGAAGTAGTCGTATTCGATGGCGTAGCCGGGGCGCAGGATGTGGGCGTTTTCCATGCCGCGGATCGAGCGCACCGCGGCCAGCTGGACGTCGAACGGCAGGCTGGTCGAGATACCGTTGGGGTAGAACTCGTGGGTGGTGAGTCCTTCCGGCTCCAGGAACACCTGGTGGCTGTCCTTGTCGGCGAAGCGGTTGATCTTGTCTTCGATCGACGGGCAGTAGCGCGGGCCAACGCCTTCGATCACCCCGGTGAACATCGGGCTGCGCTCGAAGCCGCTGCGGATGATCTCGTGAGTGCGCTCGTTGGTGTGGGTGATCCAGCACGGCAGCTGTTTAGGGTGCAGGCTGCGGCTGCCGCGGTAGGAAAACACCGGTTCCGGGGTATCGCCCGGCTGCTCTTCCATCACCGAGAAATCGACGGTGCGGCCGTCGATGCGCGGTGGGGTGCCGGTCTTGAGGCGACCCACCGGCAGGTCGAGTTCGCGCAGACGCGCGCCCAGCGTCGAGGCCGCGGCATCGCCGGCGCGGCCGCCGGTGTAGTTTTCCAGCCCGACGTGGATCTTGCCGGAGAGGAAGGTGCCGGCGGTGAGCACCACGGTTTTGGCGCGGAAGGTGATGCCGATCGCGGTGATGGCGCCGGCGACACGGTCGCCCTCGATCAAGAGGTCGTCCACCGGCTGCTGGAACAGCGTCAGGTTGTCCTGGTTTTCCAGCACGTGGCGGATCGCCGCCTTGTACAGCACGCGGTCGGCCTGGGCACGGGTAGCGCGTACCGCGGGGCCCTTGGAGGCGTTCAGGGTACGGAACTGGATGCCGCCGATATCGGTGGCCAGCGCCATGGCGCCGCCCAGCGCGTCGACTTCCTTGACCAGGTGGCCCTTGCCGATGCCGCCGATCGACGGGTTGCACGACATCTGGCCCAGCGTCTCGATATTGTGGGTCAGCAGCAGCGTGCTGCACCCCATGCGGGCCGCCGCCAGGGCCGCCTCGGTACCGGCGTGGCCGCCGCCTACCACTATTACATCGAAGGTTGTCGGATAAATCATGGCTGGTGAGCGCGCTGCGAACGAAAAACGGCCTATTTTACGTCAAAACCGCTGTTCTGATAAGTGATTGATTTGCTTGATTCTCCCTGTCACGGCGGCGACCACGCACCGTCACGCCACTGTCATCGCGACGACACGGCTTCGTCAAACAGGCGCTTTAGCATGGTCCTCACGTCACGAGGGAGACCACCCCATGCTGCTCAACGAAAGCCTCGCCACCCGCAGCAAGCCACGCCTGAGCGTGCGGCTTGCCGATAACCCGCAGGACATCCGCCGCGCCCAGAAGCTGCGCTTCGACGTGTTCGCCGGCGAAATGGGCGCTCGCCTGAGCTCCCGCCACCTCGGCATCGATTGCGACAACTACGATGCGTTGTGCGCCCACCTGATCGTCGAGGACGCCACCAGCGGCATGGTGGTCGGCACCTACCGCATGCTGCCGCCGGCGGCGGCGCGGCGCGCCCCCCGCCTCTACTCCGAACACGAGTTCGACCTCGGCCGGCTGGCGCATGTGCGCGACCGCCTGCTCGAGGTGGGCCGCTCCTGCGTGCATCCGGACTTCCGCTCCGGCGCGGTGATCGCGCTGCTGTGGGCCGGGCTCGCCGATTACGTGCAGCAGCAGGGCTGCGACTACCTGGCCGGTTGCGCCAGCGTCAGCCTGGCCGACGGCGGCCACCAGGCGGTCAGCCTGTACCGCCAGATCGAGGCCAAGCACCTGGCGCCGGCGGAATGGCGCGTCACCCCGCACCTGGCGCTGCCGCTCGACCGCGTGCGCGACGACGCCGCACCGGCGCCGCTGCCGCCGCTGATCAAGGGCTACCTGCGTGCCGGCGCCTTCGTCTGTGGCGAACCGGCCTGGGATCCGGACTTCAACTGCGCCGACTTTTTCATGCTGCTGCCGATGGACCGTCTCAACGGCCGCCACAGCCGCCACTTCGTCGGCTGAGACCGGCGCGTCAAGCTTGGCAGGTTGGCCGAAGCCGCTTCGGCCAACCTTTTGCGCCTGGGGCGATGAAAGCGCGCGCGCCAGGGCCTACAATGGCGCCATGCAGCCCTACACCTTCACCCCCATCGGCCTGATCCGCTCGCCGTTCAAGGAAAAATTCGGCATCCCGCGCCAGCCTGCGCTGGCCAAGTCGGCCCGCATGACGCTCCAGTTGCTGCCGCCGTTTGACCACCCCGACACCGTGCGCGGCCTCGAGGCGTTTTCCCACGTCTGGCTGCAGTTCGTGTTCCACGACACGCTGGCGCGCGGCTGGTCACCGCTGGTTCGCCCACCGCGCCTGGGCGGCAACGCCAAGGTCGGCGTCTTCGCCAGCCGTTCCACCCACCGCCCCAACCCGCTCGGGCTGTCGCTGGTGCCCTTGCTCGGCATCGACACCACCGACGGCGTGACGCTGCAGCTGGCCGGCGCCGACCTGCTCGACGGTACGCCGGTGCTCGACATCAAGCCCTACATCCCCTTCGTCGAGGCGGTGCCCGACGCCCTGGGCGGCTTCGTCGACGGCCCGCCGCCGACGCTGACGGTGCGCTGGAGCGACACCGCACGGCAGCAGCTCGCCAGCCAGCCGGCCGCGCCCGAACTGGCCGCCCTGATCGAGGACGTGCTGGCGCAGGACCCGCGCCCGGCCTACCAGGACGACCCGGAGCGGGTCTACGGCGTGCGCCTTTACCACAGCAACGTGCGCTTCCGCATTGCCGCGGGCGTCGCCGAAGTACTTGAAATCGCCACCGTCGCCCCGAACTAACGGTTGTTGCATTAGTCATATCGAGGCAACACACCCCCTCTCACTGGAGAAACAGACATGACACCGCGTGCGAAGACGACCGTACTCGCCTTCACCCTGGTTACCCTGCTGGCGGCCCCGTTCAGCGAAGCCGCCCGCCTCGGCAAGAGCCGCAGCTCCGGCATGATGCGCTCGGCGCCGACCCCGTCCTACCAAGCGCCCGCGCCGCGCCCGCTGCCGATCGCACCGGCGCCAGCCCCGGTCAAGAAAGGCCCGGGCATCGGCACCGCCATCGCCGCCGGTGCGGCCGGCGCCGCCGCCGGCTACATGCTCGGCTCGGCCATGCACAACAACAACGCCCCCGCCTCGGCGCCGGCCACGCAACCGGCCGGCTCCAGCATTCCGTGGGGCACCATCGCCCTGCTCGGCCTGCTGCTGGTCGGAGGCCTGATGCTGTTCCGCCGCAAGGCCGGCAATCCGGCCGGCCAGCTGCCGCAAGCGGCCGGCGTGCCGAATGGCATGGCCCAGGAAGCGGCCCGCTTCGAGCCGATTCCGAAGATCGGCTCCGGTTTTGGCACGGCGCCGTCGTACGGCGGCGCGCCGATGGCGGCTTCCAGCCTGGCCCGCCTGCCGGACGGCACTGAAACGCCGAACTTCCTGCGCCAAGCCAAGGCCACCTTCCTGCACCTACAGAGCCTGAACACGCCGGACAGCCTGGAGGAAATCCGCAAGTACCTGACGCCGGACCTGTTCGAGGCCCTGCGCGCCGACATCGCCGGCAACGACGACGTGGCCGACTTCCCGCAGCTCGATTGCCAGCTGATCGAGGCGGTCGAAGAAGGCGGCCGCTACATCGCCAGCGTGCGCTTCTCCGGCAGCGTCAGCGAGACGGTCAACGCCGCCGCGGTGCCGTTCGGCGAAACCTGGCACTACGTCAAGGACAAGAACGGCAGCCGCTGGCTGCTGGCCGGTATCCAGCAAGACTGAGCGGTCTGAATCGCCAAGCAGAACGGGCGCCATGCGGCGCCCGTTTTTCATTTGCCCCCCGACTGGGCTAGACTGGAATACCGTTTGCTTGATAGCGCAGACAGGAACCAAGGATAGTGCTCGATGACCCTCTCTGCCCCCCCGACACCCAGCTTTGCCGGCCTGACCCTCGGCAGCCACTTCCAGCCGATCTACAGCTTGCCGCACCGCCGTACCGTGGGCATGGAGGCGCTGCTGCGCGCCAGCCGCGACGACAAGCCGCTCAACCCGATTGACGCCTACCAGGGACTCGACTCGCTGGAGCAGCGCCACCAGCTGGACCTGGCCGTGTGCCAGCACCACATCCGCGGCTTCAACACTTTCCCGCACGAAAACCGCTGGCTGTTCCTCAACATGGACGCGGCCTCGCTGGAGCAGCCGGCCCATGCCGAAGCGCTGGCCAGCAGCATCATCCAGGCCGGTCTGCCGCCCGCCAGCGTGGTGCTGGAAGTCCCCGAGCACGCGCTGGAATCGCAGGAGCGGCTGATCGACTGCGTCAAGCTGCTGCGCCAGGCCGGCTTTCTGATCGCCATCGACGACTTCGGCGTCAACCACTCCAACCTGGACCGGGTGTGCATGCTCGAGCCCGACTTGGTGAAGTTCGACCGCAACCTGCTCAGGAGCGCGGCCAACCAGTCGCGCACGCGCAACCTGCTGCCCCGTCTAGTCCACTTGATGCACGAAATTGGTGCACTGGTGGTCGAGGAAGGCATCGAAACCGAGAAGGACGTGCTGATCGCGCTGGAATCCGGCTGCGACCTGGTCCAGGGCTACTACATCTCGCGCCCGCACGAACAGCCGGAAAACGATAGCGTGATCACCCCGCGCATCGATGCGCGCTGGGACGAACTGATGGTGCGCGAGCTGCTCAAGCGCAAGCTGACGCGGCGACAACTGGAGCTGGCACGGCAATCCTTCGTGCAGACCGCCATCGCGCTGATGCAGGGCACGCCGTTCCTGCACGCCGCCACGCCGATGCTGAACATGCCGGACGTGATCCGCTGCTTCCTGCTCGACAGCGCCGGCCGCCAGATCGGCCAGAACCTCAACTCGCTGCAGCCGCCGGCGCCGGAAGACCCCAAGCTGGCCCCGCTGACCGACACCACCGGGGCGATCTGGTCGCGGCGCGCCTACTTCCAGCACGCCATCGACCAGCCCGGTGTGCTGTACATGAGCGATCCCTACCTGTCGATGACCGACACCCGCAACTGCGTGACGCTGTCGATGGCGATCGAGATCGACGAGGCGATGCACGTGCTGTGCGCCGACGTGCTGGTGGCGCGCAACTGAACGGATCGGCCCTGCCGACGCAAAAACGGACCGCCACGCGGTCCGTTTTTCATGGCAAAACCGTGCCGCCTCAGGGCTGCACTTCGCTGATGTATTCGAACAGCGTCACCACTTTCTGTACCCCGGAGGTCTGGCTCACCACCTTGGCAGCGGCCTCGCCCTCGGCCTGGGTGACCAGGCCCATCATGTAGACCACGCCGCGCTCGGTCACGATCTTGATGGTCTGCGGCGAGAAGCCCTTGCCGTCGAACAGACGGGTACGAACCTTGGTGGTGATCCAGGTGTCGTTGTTGCGCTCGGACAGCGCCGAGGAACCTGCCACCACGGTATGGTTGTAGACCTTGCGTACGTTGGGCGTGCCGCGCACGATCAGCTCGGCCTGCTCGCGTGCCGCTTCCGAGGGCACTTCGCCGCTCATCAGCACGGCACGGTTGTAGCTGGCGATGTTGACGTGGGCCGAGGGCAGCTTGGCGTTCACCTGGTCGGAGGCCTTCAGCTCGATGGCCTGGTCATCGATATAGGCCCCGCTGGTACGGCGATCGGTCGCCACCGCCGCCCCCGCCGCCGCGCCGCCTACCACGAGCGGCACGCAGGCGCTCATCCCCACGCTCAGCAGGGCAACGCTGGCCAGCAGCACGAGTTTGCGTCGCATGTCATTCTCCTCCCAGCAGCATGTAGTCGATGGCGTCGCACAGGGCGTGGATCAGCAGGATGTGAACTTCCTGGATACGCGCGGTACGCGAAACCGGCACGTTGAGCTGGATGTCGTCGGCGCTGAGGATCTCGCCGATCTTGCCGCCGTCCTTGCCGGTCAGCGCGATCACCCCCATGCCACGCTCGTGGGCGGCGTAGATGGCCTCGATGACGTTGGCCGAATTGCCGGAGGTGGAAATCGCCAGCAGCAGGTCGTTGGTATGGCCCAGCGCGCGCACCTGCTTGGAGAACACCATGTCGAAGTCGTAATCGTTGCCGATGGCGGTCAACGCCGAGCTGTCGGTGGCCAGCGACAAGGCCGCCAGCCCCGGACGCTCCTTCTCGAAGCGGCCGACCATCTCGGCGGCAAAGTGCTGGGCGTCGGCCGCGGAACCGCCATTACCGCAGGCCAGAATCTTGCCTTCGTTCATCAGGCAGGCCACCATCCGCTCGGCCGCGGCGGCGACGGCCGGCGACAGCTGCTCCATCGTCTCCTGCTTGGCCGCGATGCTTTCCAGAAAGTGTCCGTTGACGCGTTCGATCAGGTCCATGTCCATCCTTTTGTATCCGACGTAGCTTACGCCAGTATGTTCTTGAGCCATTCGGGGGCTCCGTTACCGTGCGACAGCACGGCGTCAAAGCGGCAGGGGGCGTCGATACCCCTGGAACTGAGGTAGACCCCTGCCGCCAGCGTGAGTTTCCGCAATTTGGCCGGCGTGATGCTGGCGCCGGCGCCGCCGAAGCGCTGATCGGCACGGTGACGCACCTCGACGAATACCCAGTATTCGCCCTCGCGCATCACGAGGTCGATCTCACCGCCCTTGCACTGCCAGTTGCGTTCGACCAGCCGCAGCCCCTGCTGCTGCAGGAAAGCCAGCGCCCGGTCTTCTGCCTGCCGGCCCAGTTCGTTCATTGCAGGCCACCCGCGCCGAGCACCGCCAGCGGCAGCTGGCGGGTGAACTGGCGGTCGCGCCCGAGCTGGAGGTCGCCGGTCACGCCGTCCAGACGCAGCGCAGCCGGACTCGCCTTGGGGTTGGCCAGCAACACTGCCAGCCGGTAGGCGTCGATGCCCAGCGCGTAGAGGCGCTCGGTCTGCATCGTCAGCGCGCCCTCGGGACGCGGGTAGCGTCTGACCGCCTCGTGCTGCGGCAGCAGGAGCCACGGCATGTCGATCAGACGCACGTTGTTGAGCGCCGCCGGCGGATGGCGGCTGTTCAGCTGCGAGGTGGCATACACCGGCAGATCGGCAGGCAACGCCTGCTTGACTCCCGCCGCCTCGCTATCGTCGACGGCGAGAAATACCGCGTCACCCTGCGCCGCGGCGGCCGATAGTGTCGCCTGATCGGCACCGGCCAGCTCCACCACCCGAGGGCTCTTGCCACCCAGCGCCTGCCAGCGCTCGGCGAAGGCCTTGCGCAGCCGTGCCGACAAGGCATCTTGCGACGCCACCAGCAGCGGGTTGCGCCGTCCGTCGTCGTACATCACCCCGGCCATCTGCTGCGCCTCGCCCTCGACGACCAAGGCCAGGCTGTAGAGCTTGGGATTGGCCGGCATGCCGCGATCCAGCGCGTTGAGCGCCAGCGTCGGCACTTTCACCAGCGGCGCCACGGCGGCAATAGCGGGCCGCGTCAGCGGGCCGATCACGACGTTGACGCCGTCGGCCAATGCCGTCTGGTAGCGTGCGGCCACGTTGTCCTCGTCCGCGGCCACCACCACCACGTCGGCCTTGTCGTCGACCGCGGCGGCGGCTTCGATGCCCTGGCGCACCACCTCGGCGGCTTCGCCGAGACGGGCGGACCCGAGCGGCAGCAGCACGCCGATGCGCGGCCTGGTACGCGGCGCCGGCGCGACGACGGGCTTGGCCGCGGGGACGGCCACCGGGTGCGGTGCGCTGGCAGCGGCTCTGGCCTTGAGCGGCGCCGCGTTGAGTTGGATGATATAGTCCGGTACCTGTGCTTGGGCCACGCCCAGCCAGGCCGTCAACACGCCAACCAACAGCGAGGCCATTCTTTGCATACGTCGTTTGCTCACTTGCTTGAATCTGCTCGGGAAAGTTTTACTCGCGGCACATTATATGTGGTGGCCACGCCCATTGGAAATCTGGCCGACATCACCGCCCGCGCCCTGGCCGCCTTCAGCGTGGCGGATGTGATCTGCGCCGAGGATACCCGCGTGACCGGCCACCTGCTGTCGGCCTACGGCATCAGTGCCAAGCTGGTGAGCCTGCGCGAGCATAACGAGCGCGCCATGGCCGAGCAGGTGATCCGCTGGCTCGGCGAAGACAAGATCGTGGTGCAGGTGTCCGATGCGGGCACCCCGGCCGTGTCCGACCCCGGCGCCAGGTTGGCCGAAGCGGTGCACCACGCCGGGCGGCGCGTGTGCCCGATTCCCGGTCCGTCGGCAGTGGTGGCGGCGCTGTCGGCCAGCGGTCTCTCCGCGACTTCCTTCCTGTTTCACGGCTTTTTGCCGCCCAAATCGGGCGAGCGGCGCCGGGTGCTGGCGGGCTGGCGCAATGCGTCGTTCTGCGTGGCCTGCTACGAGGCGCCGCACCGCCTGCTCGACACGCTGGAGGACATCGTCGTCGAACTGGGGCCGGAGCGAAGGCTGATGCTGGCACGCGAACTGACCAAGACCTTCGAAACCATACGCCATCTGCCGGCCGGGGAGATGCGGGACTGGGTGGCTTCCGACAGCAACCAGCAGCGCGGCGAGATCGTGCTGATCATCGACGCCGCGCCGCCGCGGGAAGAACCGGAAGCCCTGGACGAACAGACCCTGCACACGCTGGCGGTGCTGGCCGCCGAGCTGCCCACCAAGCAGGCGGCGACGCTGGCGGCGCAGATCACTGGCGCCAACCGCAAATTGCTGTACGACCGCGCCCTTGCGCTGAAGAACGCGGACAAGGACTGACGCGCCACGCATTTACAAGCTTGATGGCATTGGGTAAACTGCCTTCTCTTTCCTGCCCGGGTGGCGAAATTGGTAGACGCAGGGGACTCAAAATCCCCCGCCGCAAGGTGTGCCGGTTCGAGTCCGGCCCCGGGCACCAGGCCTTACCAGATAAGGCTCGCAGGAAAACACGATCAAGCGCCGCAAGGCGCTTTTTTGTTGCCTGTCGCCTGCCGGTTCCGACACCCTGCCCTCAGCCAGCCGCCCTGCCCGGACCGCTAGAGATGCCCGGTACCGCCGGGGAAACCGGCCCAACCAATCCTCTTTCCAGCCGCCCGGCGGCGCCCATGTGCGCCGGTTGCGCAGGCGCTCACCCCTCGCGTCGTGCCGCCGGCGGTGCCTGCATTTCCGAGAAGCCGGCGGCCGCCTGTTGCACGTCCGCCGGGAAGTCCTCGAACTCCTGCACCTGGCGGATTTCGATTACCTCGTTGGCCGAAGCCGGGCAGCGCTTGGCCCAGTCGATGGCTTCTTGTCGCGACGCCACCTGGATCATCCAGTAGCCTCCGATCACCTCCTTCACCTCGGCAAAGGGGCCGTCGGTGACCGTGGGCTGACCGCCTTCGAACGAGACGCGCGCGCCCATCGAGGGCGGGTGCAGGCCGTCGAGGGCGAGCAACACGCCGGCTTTTTGCAGCGCCTCGTTGTACTTCATCATCGCCGCCACGGCCTCGGCACTCGGCATGGCGCCCGGTTCGGCGCTCTCGTAGCCCTTGGGAATCATCAGCATCATGAATCGCATCGCGTTGCTCCTTGGATGGGTTGCACAGGGAGCACGCCGCCAACGGGGTCAACCGGTCGGGTCAGCGCTCCCCGGCATGGCGATGGGGGTACGACAGAATCGACACTCACGCCGGCACGATGATCATCCACGACACGCCGAAGCGGTCGGCGACCATGCCGAAGCACGGCGAGAAGAAGGTCGGGCCCAGCGGCATCTGCACCTGGCCGCCTTCGCTCAGGGCCGCGAAGCGCTGCTCGGCCTCGCGCTGATCGACCACCGACAACGACAGGGCAAATCCCTGGAAATTCGGCTGCCCCTGGCAACGGCCGTCGGAGGCCATCACCACGCTGTCGCCGATGCGGAAGCTGGCGTGCATCACCTTGTCCTCCGACCCCGGCGGCACCCTGCCCGGTGGCAGTGGCTCGGGGCTGTCCTTGATGCGCATCAGCATCTCCACTTCGGCACCCAAGGTGCGACGATAGAACTCGACCGCTTCTTCGCAGCGGCCATCGAAAAACAGATAGGACTGGATTTGCATGACGTCTCCTTAGGGAGAGATCGAAACGATACGGGGATGTGCCGGGGCGGGGGATACCCGGCAAGCGGCACCACGGACTGGCATGGTAGCGACGGGCAAGCTCGACCCGAATCAGGCCAGCTCGAAGCGCTCGACTCACGGCTCGCCGGCGAGAGGTCAGCGCCGTGCGACCTGTGCCAGGCACTAACTATAGACGGTGAAAATGACAGTTGGCTGACTGAATTCAGGCGGAGCAAACGGCGACCCTACTCACATGGCACGGCCGCGCATGGAACGCTTGCCCGGCAGAGCGCCCCGTATTCAGTTGCGGGCGGGTGCCATGCTGAAACTTTGGACACCGTCGAAACGCGATAATTCTTCCGCCAGTTCCGACAGCGAAGCGCCCTCGTTCTTGTTCAGCACCGTGGCGGTGAAGTGCCACTCCGGCTGACCGTCCTGGTAGCTGATCGACAGGCTGCTGCCGGCGATCTCGTAGCCGCGCTCCAGCGCGGCTCGGTGCAGGGCGTGTTCCTGCGGCACGAAGCCCTTCTGGAAGCGCAGCACCACGCCAATGGCGGGATGCGAGGGCAACCATTGTTCCAGGCGCGAGACCAGGATCATCGACAGCGCGCAGATCACGGTGAGCAGGATGGCGGCGGCGTAGAAGCCGATGCCCACCAGCACCCCGATGGCGGAGCAGGCCCAGATCGAGGCGGCGGTGGTCAGGCCGCTGATGTTCAGGCCGTCCTTCATGATGACCCCGGCACCGAGAAAACCGATGCCGGTGACGATGCCCTGGATCACCCGGGTGGGGTCGCCGCTGCTGCTCATCATATGCCCGCCGTACCAATACCCCGGATAGCCGACCACCACGGTCAAGGCCGCCGAGGCCATGCATACCAGACCGTAGGTGCGCATGCCGGCGGCACGGCCGCGATAGGCCCGCTCGTAGCCGACGACGATGCCGAGCAACAGCGCGCCAACCAGGTTGAGCACGATCACGACGTTGACGTCAACCGAGGTTTCGGTCCAATAACCGGCAAACAGCGGGAGGGAGAGGAGATTCATGGCGATCAGCGTGGCACCGTGGTGTGAAGAGTCGAATTGTATACTGCCCGCCGCTGCTCCCGGCGCCGGCCAAGGTGAGTCGTGCACCTCACACGATTTTGCAGTGCACCCAGGCGTCTTCATCGACGCCATAGAGGGCGCACAGCCAGTGGTAGCCGTCGGCAATCACCACCTTGCCATTTGCCTCGTCGCGCACCAGCAGCAATGGCGAGAGACCCTCCCCCTTGCGAATCTTGGACCGGTCCTTTTCAACATGGGAATTACTGATGCCGAGCAGGGAGAGCTGAGAGGCACGGAAGATGTCCTTGGCCCTGAACTGCACCAGGGGCGCCGCCTGCAGGTGTTCCACCACCTCGGCCACGCGGTCTTCACGCCACAGCAAGGCAAGATAGGAGGCGGCGGCGGCATAGTCATGCTCTTCCACATCGGTCAGCCAGATGATGTCGGCAGTCGAAGGTTTTGCCATTGGAAACTCCGTTTGCGCCCGGTCTGGTGATGCGCCTGTGCATGCCCGTCTTGGCAAGGCACGGGCGGGCCTTGTAGGCTGATACTCAACACTCTCTCTATCCTGGTTCTGCGCACCATGTTCCGCATCCTGCCCGACGACGATTGCCTGATCGATTCGCACTGCCACCTCGACGCGGCGGAGTTCGACGGCGTGCGTGACGAGGTCGTGGCCGAGGCGGTCGGGCTCGGCATCGGCCAGATTCTGGTGCCGGCCGTCAACCAGGCCACGTTCGCCCAGACGCTGGCGATGCGCGAACGCTACGGCTGCTGGCTGGCTTTCGGGCTGCATCCGGTCTACCTGTCGCAGCACGTGGATTCGCACCTGGCCGAACTGGAACACAGGTTGGCCGAAGACCGGCCGCTGGCGGTGGGCGAAATCGGGCTCGACTTCTACCTGCCAGACCTCGACCCGGCGCGCCAGGAAGCGCTGTTCGTGGAACAGCTCAAGCTGGCACGCAAGTATGGCCTGCCGGTGGTGCTGCACGCGCGCCGCTCGCAGGACCGGCTGCTGAAATACCTGCGCCAGGTGCCGGTCGTCGGCGGCATCGTCCACGCCTTCAACGGCAGCGAGCAGCAGGCGGCGGCCTTTCTGGCGCTGGGGTTCAAGCTGGGCTTCGGCGGCGCCATGAGCTTTCGCGGCTCCCAGCGCATCCGTCGGCTGGCCGCCACCCTGCCCTTGTCCGCATTGGTACTGGAAACCGATGCGCCGGACATGCGCCCGGAATGGGCGCAAGAGGAACCCAACCGGCCCGCCAACATCGCGCGCTACGCCGGGCTATTGGCCGAACTGCGCGACACCACCACAGAGGCGGTACGCTCGGCAACCCGTCGCAACACGCTGGAGGCGCTCGGGCTCGGCTAACCGCGATGGCCCGGCCGCGTCCGTCCGGGGAGACGGCCTGCGGTCACACCCGGCCACCCGACAAAAAAACGCCCCCCGTGTGAAGTGCGTGCAACACGGGGGTGTCCAGAGAAAACAGCAGGAGGAAATCAGCCGCTCTTCTTGGTCGTGCTTTTCTTGGCGGGCGCTTTCTGCGGTTTGGTGGCTTCGGGCACGATGGCCGGCGGTGCATCCATCGTGGTGGAGGCCCCCAGCGTCACCGGCTGGATGGCATTCTTGTCGATGGTCGCACTCGGCACCAGCGAGGTATCGCAGGCCTGCCACTCGTCGGACGGGCTGCCGTCGAACGTGAGCGATTCCTTCGGCTTGACCTCCAGCGTTTCCAGCAGCAGGCCGGAGCTGGCCAGTTGCCGCGCTTGCGCCAACAGCAGGTCGCTCTCGGCATTGACCACGGCGCGCTTGGCGTCGTACAGCTCGTTCTCGCTGTCCAACAGGTCGAGCAGGGTACGCTGGCCGATCTCGAACTGGCTGCGGTAGGCGTCGCGCGCTTTCTCGGTGGAGAGCGAATGCAGGCGTAGCGGGTCGATCTGCTCGCCGATGCGACGGATGTCGTTGTAGGCGATCTGGACCGTCTGGTGGATGTCGCGACAGGCCTTCAGCTGCAGGTCGCGGGTTGCCTCGCGGCGCTCGGCGGAGGCCCGCAGTCGGGCGCGATCGGCTCCGCCACGGAACAGGTTCATGTTGAGCACCACCTCGATCACGCCGATCTTGTGCACGCCCCCCACGCCATCCAGATTGTTGGTGCGTTCATACTGGGCGCGCAGGTCGGCGGTGGGCGAGAAGGCGCCCTTGCGCACGTCCACCTCGGCCGTGGCGGCGCGCACGCTCTCCACGGCGGAGAGGTATTGCGGGTTGCGCTGGAAGGCCTGCTTGAACATGTCGCTCGGTTCCTGCTTCGCGATCGTGAACGGCGCCGGCTTGCTCAGATTCATCGGCGGCGGCATGCCGACGATGCGGGTGAAACGTACCGTCACGTCATGCAGGTTGGCTTCTTCGGTGATGAGGTTCGATTCTGCCAGCGCCAGACGACCGGTGGCCTGTTCCAGGTCGACGCGCCGCCCCACCCCGGCCGCGACCTTCTGCATCAGCTGCTGGTGAATCCCCTTGTGCACGGCGTAGTTGTACTGGGCCAGCTCGAGCAGCTGGCGGTAGCGCAGCACATCGAGGTAGGCGCGCGTCGCTTCCAGTGCCTGGTTCTCCGACTCGGAGAGGAAGTCGAAATAGCTGGCACGCCGGGTATGGTCGAGCTGGCGCACCAGGTTCACGGTGGAGAAGCCCTTGAACAGGTTCTGCTGCAGCGCCGCCGACCAGCCGTAACGGTCAAAATCCTGGTTGCCCCCCGACAGCGGCGGCTCGTTGTGGTCTTCATGGGCGTACTTGTAGTTCACGTCGACGATCGGGAAGAACTCGGAACGGCCGATGCCGATTTCCTCGGTAGACTGGCGGAAAGTGCGCCACTTCACCTGGACCTCAGGATTGTTCACCACGGTATTCTCTACGGCGCTTCTTAAATCGGTCACTTCGGCACACAATGCTCCACTAGCAAAGCCCAGGCCGAGCAACGCAAGGCATATTTTTCGCAGTTTCATGGCTACGTCCTATTATGAAGATCAGTTAAGTGCTGCAAGCTCGTCTACGCCACATGCCCATTGCAACCAGGACAACGCCAGATGGCACTTTGTCATAGCCGACACCGCCGCAACGCCCAGCCAGGTCCTCGAACATGGAGAGCGCGGTCGACCCTGCTGATCTGGGCAATCATCAGTCTGGTCTCGGCTTGCGCAACGCCGAAAAGTGACGCTGCGCTGGATTTTTCCCGGCAATTCCAGGCCATCCAGAAATTTGGCCCACGTGGAATCGAGAACTACGAAGCATGGCGATCGCTTATCTCTGTTTTAGGAAATCGTACTGAAAATGCCAAGGTAATTGAGGTCAACGGTTTTTTTAATCGCCGCATCCTGTTCCGCGACGACACAATCGTCTGGCATCAGGACGACTACTGGGCCACGCCGATCGAGACCCTGGGCAAGGGGGCCGGCGACTGCGAGGATTTCGTCATCGCCAAGTACATGACGCTGACCCTGCTGGGCATCCCCGCCGCCAAGTTCCGGCTGACCTACGTGCGCGCCTTGCTGGGCGGACCCGGCAGCACCCTCAGCCAGGCGCACATGGTGCTGGCCTACTACCCCACCCCGGAGGGGGAGCCGCTGGTGCTGGATAACCTGATTACCGACATCAAGCCCGCCTCGCAGCGCCCCGACCTGGTGCCGGTCTTCAGTTTCAACAATGATGGCGTCTGGATGCCCGGCAACAACGCTCGCCCGGCCGGCAACGTGCAGCGTCTGACGCGCTGGATGAATCTGCAGGAACGGATGCGGGCGGAAGGTTTTTGACATGGCGGCGAGACCGGAGGGAGGACGATGAAACGAGCCCACATGACGCTGATCGAACAGGTCTGGCTGCTGGTGGCGATGACGCTGTTCACCACCGTCCTCGCCAGCCTCACGGTCAGCCTGCTCACCGCGCGCGACTACCTGTCGCAGCAGCTGTACGCCCAGAGCGTCAGCGGGGCCAATGCCTTGGCGTTGTCGATCAACCAGTACCAGGCCGACCCGGCGATGAGCGAAACGCTGATCAACGCCACCTTCGACAACGCCCACTACCGTCTCATCCGCTGGACTGGGGTCGACGGCAAGACCCGCCTGGAACGGGTCAACCAGCAGCTGGAGGAACAGGTGCCGCGCTGGTTCCAGCAGCTGCTGCCGCTCAACCCTCGCCCGGCTTCGGCCAACCTCTCCAAGGGCTGGCTGCAGGCCGGCACCATCACCGTCGAGGCGCAAACCAGCTACGCCTGGATCGCGTTGTGGCAGGGCTCGCTGCGCATGCTGGCCTGGCTGTCGCTGGCGGCGCTGCTGACCGGAGCGCTGGCCACCGTGGGCATCCGCTACATTCGCCGCCAGCTCCACCAGGTGGTCCAGCAGGCCGAGGCGATCAGCGAGCGCCGCTTCGTCACCATGGCGGAGCCCGGCACCCCCGAGCTGTCGGCCGTGGCGCGCGCCATGAATACGCTCTCCGGACGCATCAAGTCGATGCTGGACGAGGCTGCACGCCATATCGACCAGCTGCGTGCCGCCACCCTGTCCGACCCGCTGACCGGCCTGGCCAACCGTTCGCGCTTCGAAGAGCGCATGATCGGTGAACTGGCCGACCCCCAGGCCGCCGCCGAAGGCGAACTGATGCTGGTGCGGCTGCCCGACCTGGCCGAAGCCAACAAGCGGCTCGGCGGCGACGCGGTCAACCGCCGGCTCAAGCACGTGGCATCGGAGCTACAGCGGTCTGCCAGCGGCCAGACCGGCTGGCAGGCCGCCCGCCTGCGCGGCGCCGAGTTCGTGTTGCTGATGCCGGGAGCCGAACCACAGGCGGCGGAACGGCTGGCCACCGAGCTGGGGGAGCGCTGGCAGGAGGCCAGCGACCCCGCCGCCGCCGGCTGGCGCGCTACGCTCGGCCTCACCCGCTATGCGCAGCACGACACCTTGCCGGCGATCCTGCTGCGCGCCAACGAGGCCGTGACCCTGGCGGAACAACAAAGCAGCAAGAGCTGGTGCCGCTACGACCCGGATGGCGGCACGCTGCCGAGCAGCGATTTCGACTGGAACAAGCGGCTGCGCGAAGCGCTGGCCGATCATGCCTTCCGCCTCGCCTTCTACCCGGTGGTGAATGGCGAGGGCGCCGTGATCCATCAGGAAGGCATGATCACGCTGCCACAGCACGGGGCCAGCACGCTGCGTGCCGGCACCCTCACCGCCCATGCCGCCCGTCTCGGCCTGAGCCCGGCGCTGGATCAGGAAGCCATCGAGCAGGCCCTGCTCTCGCTGGCCGGGCAGCGTGTCATCGCCGTCAACCTGAGCGCGCCCTCGCTGGATGTCCCCTACGCCTTCACCGAGACGGTACGTGACCGACTGCAGGCCAGCCTGCCCCAGGGCAAGCTGGCACTGGAATGGCTGGAGCCCGGCCTGGCCGAACGCTGGCCCGCGTTCCAGGGCTTCTGCCGCTCGATTCGGCCGCTGGGCGTGCGCATCGGGCTGGAGATGACCGGCGAGCACTTCAACCTGCTGGCCCGCTTGCACGAGGTGTCACTCGACTACCTGGTGATCGACGGCGCGCTGATCCGCGGTGCCGAAAGCGACCCCGGAGCGCAGCTGCTGCTGTCCAACCTGCTGCAGGTGGCACGCATGCTCGACCTCGAGGTGTACGCCAAGGGCGTGACGACCTCGGCGGAGGGCAGCCAGTTGCTGCGCGCCGGTGTGGATGGCATCACCGGGCCGGGAGTGAGCGCGGCCTGAGCCGTCAGTCGTCATCCCGGCACAGAAAACGGGCCTCCGCAAGGAGGCCCGTGACGATGAGGCTGAATCGTCTCAGATGAAGTGGGTTTGCACGGTGTTTTCGACGTTGATCGTCACCGTCGAGCCGCTGACATCGAGGTGGAACTGGACATAATCCACCCCGCCGATGTTGACCGTCGTTCCCGCCGGGGCCGTGGCCGGGTCGACAACGTCGATGTTCACCGCATCACCGCTCTGGCCACGCACAAACAGCGTGTGATCGGCGTTGTTGGTGAAGTTGAGCACATCCTCCGGCCGCAGCTGCAGCGTGGTATTGGTCGCCGCCCCATTCATCTGCAACTGCTCGACATCGCTCAGCTTGGCGCCGGTCAGGTCCACCAGCCCGGCGGTGTCGAAGCGCACGGTATCCACCCCCTGGCCGCCATCGATGGTATCGCCGATGCCGTAGATCAACAGATCGTTGCCGTCGCCCCCCACCAGCACCGCATGGCCGATCGAGCCGTCCAGGGTGTCGTCACCACCGTAGCCGAAGACGTAGGGTTGGCTCGACGTGGCCGTCAGGGTGTTGGCGCTACCATCTCCAAGCAGGCTGACGTCGGACGGATAGAGCGTGGCGTCGATCTGGCTCGCCACGGTGTCGCCGTCGCCATCGCTGGCGGTAATCCCGAACGACAGGTCGATCGGCTGTGACGGCACCGTTTCGGAGTAGGAGAAGGCGCCCAGCGAGAAGGTGTGGGTGTCGGTGGCGCCGGCCACGTTCACCGCGCTGAAGGTATCGGTCGAGGTGATCTGGTAGCTCCAGCCATCGTGCATGCCGGTGACCAGGATGCTGTTGCCGATATCCGTGATGGTCAGCCCCTGCGTGCCGTTGGCCACGACGTTGTGGTTGGCGTCGTAGATCGTGATGTTGGACACGCTGAGATCGAGCTGGCTTTCCCCGCTGTCCGTCGTGCCGTAAATCTTGTCGTTGTCGGCCACGATCGCCGTCAGGGTCAGGTTGGCGGTCGCCGACGCGCTGCCGGTGATGTACACCAACTGCTCGAAGCCGGACACCATATTGTGATCGGTGTAGCTGTACCCGTTGCCAACAACCAGCCCGTTGACGAAATCCAGCCGTACATTGTCGGTGCTGTTGAGGCTCTGGCCGCTGCCAACCCCGATGTCATTCTGGTCGGTATTGACCGTGCCCGAGGTCGACGACAGGATCACGTCCTGCGTCGTCCCGCCGACGTCCAGCAGCCCCTTGATCGTGACGTTGCCGCCGCCGACGCTGGACAGGCTGGTGACTTCCACTGCCGCCGCACCGCTCGACAGGATGCCGAAGGTGGTCAGGGTGTAGCTGTCGGTGAGCGGATCGATATCGACGGTAAAGCCGATATCGCCCGTCGCCGTCTTGGCCACCAAAATGGTCTGGTCGGCCCCGTAGAAGAGGAACAGATCCTCCCCGTCCAGCCGCAACTGATTGCCGTGCGCATCCAGCGCCGCCATGCCCTCGGTGATGTTGAACACCACGTTGCCCAGACCGTCGGCACCGGTGTGGCCGGCAAAATTCAGCTCATCGGTAACGCTATGGCTGGTAGCGGTCTGGTCGACCATATGGGCGGTGTCCGGGGTGAAAACGGACGGCACGTCGTCGACGATGGTGATGCTGAGGGTGTCGGTCGCGCTGCTGCCGTCGACGTCCCGTACCACCACACTGGTGTTGTCCAGCAGGGTATTGTTGCCGTCGCCGCTGGCGTGCGTTTCCGCCGTGTTCAACGTGTAGGTGTAGCTCACCACCCCGGTGGCCGGGTCGAACCCGGTGATGGTGATGGTGCTGCCCAGCGCCGTGGTGATGGTGGTGTTCGCCGTCAGCGCGTTGTTGTCGACCACCTTCACCCCGCCGATGACGATTTCGTCCAGGCCGTCGGCCGCCGTCACCTTGAAGGTGCCGCTCACGCTTTCGGTGGTCGCGCTCGGGTCGCTGCCGATGCTCAGCGCCGCTTCGTAGACCGTGCCTTCGCCGCCCTGCGCCGCCGGCGTCAGGTCGCTGATGGTGACGCCGTCGTCGGTGCCGTTGATGGTGATGGTGAGCGTGCTGGCCGACGGGTCGCCGTCGGCGTCCTGCATGCCGTAGCTGAAGCTGTCGGTGAGGTGCTCGCCGGCGCTCAACCCCTGCACCGTGGCGTTGCTGTTGTTCAGGGTGTAGGTGTAGCTGCCGTCGGCGTGCAGCGTCAGCGTGCCGTACAGCCCGGCGATCGCCACGCCCACGTTGGCCGAAGCGCCGTTCACGCTGGTCACCGTGGCCGGGCTGTCGGCGCCCAGCGTGTCGTTGGTCAGCACGTTGGCGCTGGCCGTCAGCGTACCGTCTTCGGTCACGCTCGCCGTGTCCGGATGCGCCGTCGGCACGTCGTCGACGATGTTCACGCTCAGCGTGCTCGTGTTGCTGCCGTCCTTGCGTCGGTCACCGTCACGTTGTCGAGCAGGCTGTTGTTGCCGTCGCCGCTGGCATGCGTTTCCGCCGTGTTCAGCGTGTAGGTGTAGCTCACCACTCCGGTGGCCGGGTCGAACCCGGTGATGGTGATGGTGCTGCCCAGCGCCGTGGTGATGGTGGTGTTCGCCGTCAGCGCGTTGTTATCGACCACCTTCACCCCGCCATGACGATTTCGTCCAGACCGTCGGCCGCCGTCACCTTGAAGGTGCCGCTCATGCTTTCGGTGGTCGCGCTCGGGTCGCTGCCGATGCTCAACGCCGCTTCGTAGACCGTGCCTTCGCCGCCCTGCGCCGCTGGCGTCAGGTCGCTGATGGTGACGCCGTCGTCGGTGCCGTTGATGGTGATGGTGAGCGTGCTGGCCGACGGGTCGCCGTCGGCGTCCTGCATGCCGTAGCTGAAGCTGTCGGTGAGGTGCTCGCCGGCACTCAACCCCTGCACCGTGGCGTTGCTGTTGTTCAGGGTGTAGGTGTAGCTGCCGTCGGCGTGCAGCGTCAGCGTGCCGTACAGCCCGGCGATCGCCACGCCCACGTTGGCCGAAGCACCGTTCACGCTGGTCACCGTGGCCGGGCTGTCGGCGCCCAGCGTGTCGTTGGTCAGCACGTTGGCGCTGGCCGTCAGCGTGCCGTCTTCGGTCACGCCCGCCGTGTCCGGATGCGCCGTCGGCACGTCGTCGACGATGTTCACGCTCAGCGTGCCGTTGGTGTTGCTGCCGTCCACATCGGTGGCGGTGACCGTCACGTTGTCGAGCAGGCTGTTGTTGCCGTCGCCGCTGGTATGCGTTTCCGCCGTGTTCAGTGTGTAGGTGTAGCTCACCACCCCGGTGGCCGGGTCGAACCCGGTGATGGTGATGGTGCTGCCCAGCGCCGTGGTGATCGTGGTGTTCGCCGTCAGCGCGTTACCCGAGACGATCGTGACCCCGCCCACCGTAATGGTGTTGAGTCCATCGAGGGCGGTCACTGCGAAGGTGCCCGTGAAGCTGGTCGCAGCCCCCGGCGTGCTGCCGCCCTCCAGACCGGCCTCGAACACCGTACCCTCGCCGCCCTGTACCGCCGGGGTCAGGTCGCTGATGGTGACACCATTGTTCACCGAGAGGGCCGGCAAGGTGCCGCCCAGATCGTTCTGCTGGACGTTGGCGATATCGAAACTACCCACCAGTCCGATATCGGTCAGCCCCTCGGTGATGCGTGCCAGGCGGATGAAGGTGAGCCCGCCATCCTCGCCACCGGCCCCGCTCAAGCCGGCTGCGGCTGGCGCCAAGGCCGCGAAGGGGTCCTGACCAGACTCGAGCGCCTGCAGAATGGCATTGGTATCCGCGGCAGCCTGCTGATCCACCGACGGCGCCTGCAGCGCCGCTTCATGAGTATCGGGAACGGCTTGGGGATTGAGGATGGACTCGTCCAGGCCGACCAGCCGCCCTCCTTCGATGACCAGGGAGTCGCCGCTGGCCGTGAGCAGAACGGCGGAACCATCGGCATCCGCCACGATCCGCTCGCCAACGTGGACGATGTCACCCGCCTTGAGCAGGCGTACTTCACCCTGGCCATTGATGACTCTGACGGAGCCGTGGACACTATCGACCTTGGCTTCGCCCGACACGGCGATTTCGCTGGAAACATGCGTCGTGATGGCCATGGTGCTTCTCCCTATACTCGATGAATGGATACCGTAAGCATAGGAGGCCGATCGACAAGTTCTTATTGTACTGAAGGGCAATCACCCGACTAACTTCGAACCTTCAGCAGCAATTGCAGACGGTCGGAAACATCGAGTTTTTCAAACACCGCGCTCAGGTGCGCCTTGACGGTGCGCTCACTGATGCCCATTTCTCGGGCGATGAGCTTGTTGCTGGCCCCGGTCAGCAGTTGCTCCACAACCTCCTGCTCGCGCACGCTGAGCGCATCGCGCCAGCCATCCACCGTCGGCTTCTCCGGGATGACACGGGACAGAGTGCCGATCATCTGCGCCATCAGCGCCGCGCCGACCCACACCCCGTCATTGAGGACGGTATCGACCATCAGCCGCAGCATGACCGCCGGCGACAGCGTATGCCCGTAGCCGCGCACGCCAAGTCCGAACAGGTGCAGGCCCTGTTGCTCCTGCGGGGCATCGGCCAGCACCAACGGCCGGCACCGCCGGGCGAGCGCTTGCCACTCCGCATCGCTACGCGGTGCATGCGGCCATGCCAGGTCCAGCAACAGGGGAACGGTCGGCGCCTCTCCGGCCAGTTGCCGGTCCAGGTGATCGCCATCGTCCACCACCACCGGGTCGTCGTCGGCCAGTGCCTCCGTCCAGCGTTGGCACAAATACAGACTCGAGGTCGCGAGCAGGATCGTCACGGCCTTACCTCTCGGTCATGGCATAGCTATGGGCACGCAGCACCGGTTTGAGCAGATAGGACAGGATGCTCTTCTTGCCGGTCATGATGTCCACCTCGGCCACCATGCCCGGAATGATCGGGCGCGACGCACTCCCCAAATAAGACTTGCGCGTCCGCACCCGCACCAGATAGAAGGCGTTGCCCTTGTCGTCGGTGACGGTATCGGCGCCAATCTGCTCCAGCGTGGCGTCCAGCCCGCCGTAGATCGCGAAATCATAGGCCGTGAAGCGGACGAAGGCTTTCTGCCCCGGGTGCAGGAAGGCGATGTCACGCGGCAGGATGCGCGCCTCCAGCAACAGCGTGTCTTCCGTCGGCACGATTTCGACGATGTCCTTGCCCGGCTGCACCACGCCGCCGATGGTGTTCACCAGCAGCTGTTTCACCGTGCCGTTGACCGGAGAGCGCAACTCGGCCAGCTTCACCCGGTCGTTCAGCGCCACCCGGGTTTCGGTCAGGCTGCTCAGCTTTCCCAGGGTCTCGGACAACTCGGCGCTGGCCTGGTTGCGGAACGACAGCTCCACCTCCTCGATCTTGCGCTGCGCCTCGGCGATGGCCGCCTGGATCTTGGGAATCTGGGCCGCCGCCATGTCGCGCTCACCGCGGAAACGGCTGACATCACGTTCCAGCCGCAGCAGGTCGACATCGGACACGGCCCCGCTATCCTTGAGCGGGCGGGTTACCTGCAGCTCCTTGGTGGTGTAGCCGAGCCCCTGCTCGGCCTGTTCCCGCCGCGCCCGCACTTCCACCAGCTCCTGGTTGCGCTGCGCCAGCTGCTCGCGGGCGATCGACACGTTGGCCTCGAGCTCGCGCCGTTTCGAGCCGTACAGCTCCAGCTCGTGCGCCCCGATGTCGGGTGCTTCGCGTTGTACCTCGGGCGGCACCACGAAGGCCCGTCCGTCGGTGATGGCGCGCAGCCGCGCCGCCTTGGCCAACAGTGACAGGTACTGTGCGCGGTTCTCGTTGAGCGATGATTCGAAACGGGTGCTGTCGATCTTCAACAACAGCTGGTTCTTCTGCACCCGATTTCCCTCGCGCACCAGGATCTCCGACACCACCCCGCCGTCCAGGCTCTGGATGCGCTGAATCTGGCTGGAGGGCACCACCTTGCCCTCGCCGCGCGCCACTTCGTCCACCTGGGCCAACGACGCCCACACCAAACCGGCAAACACGATCGCCAGCAGCAGCCAGACAAAGAAGCGCGGCCGCACCGGCTGCTGCTCCAGAATCGCCCAATCGGCATCGGCGGCAAAATCCTGCCGCTCCCGCAGATCGCGCGCACTGAGCCAGTCCAGCCAGCGCTCCAGCCAGGCCGGCCCCAGCCCCCCCTCCGCGCCCGACAGCCGCACCCGCAGCCAATGACGCCAACCGCGACCCTCGCTCATAGCCCTCTCCCCAGCCGCCCTTCCTTGAGCGCCTCCAGCACCTGCTGCTTCGGACCATCCGCCACCACCTGCCCCTGATCCAGCACGATGAGGCGATCGACCAGGTCGAGCAGCCCCGCGTGATGCGTTACCAGCACCATGGTCCGTCCCTGCGCCAGCTTGGCCAGCGACTGCTTCACCTTGGTCTCGCTGGCGCTGTCCATATTGCTGGTCGGCTCATCCAGCAACAGGATGCGCGGCGCGTTGACCAGTGCCCGCGCCAGGCACACCGCCTTGCGCTGTCCCCCGGACAGCGACTCGCCACGCTCGCCGATCAGCATGTCGTAGCCTTGCGGATGATGGTTGACGAAATCGCTCAGCCCGACCATCTCGGTGGCGGCAACCACGCTGGCGTCGTGGACGAAGCTCGACCCCATGGTGATGTTCTGCCGCAGCGAGCCATAGAACAGCAGCGGATCCTGCGCCGCATAGCCGACGTGGCGCCGCAATTCGGCCGGATCGAGCTGTTGGATATCGATACCATCGACCCGTACCGCCCCCTCGGTCGGCGAGTACAGCCCCATCATCAACTTCTGCAGCGAGCTCTTGCCCGAGCCCACCCGGCCCAGCAAGGCCACCCGCTCGCCAGCCTTGATGCGGAACGACACATCCTTCAGCACCGCCTGCTGCGTGCCCGGGTAGACGAAACTGACGTTGTTGAACTCGATCTCACCGACAAACTGCACGCGGTGGAAGAAAGGGGTGTCACTGTCGCGCTCCACCGGCATCTTCATCAAGCCCTCCAGCGACGTCAGGGCGTTGCGTGCGTTGTGGTATTGCGTCAGGAGCCCGGCCACCTGCCCCATCGGCGACAGCGCACGGCTGCTGAGCATCATCGCCGCGATCAGCGCCCCCAGGCTGGCGTCCCCATTGATGATGGCGTACACCCCGACGATCAGGATACCGACCACGATCACCTGCTGCTGAAACGAAGCAAAGTGACTCGCCAGCGACGACAGCACCTTGAGCCGGGTACCGATCTGGGCCAGGAACAACGTGGCCGCCTCCCAGCGCCGCTGCTGCTCGCCCTCGGCACACTGCGTCTTGATCGCCTCGAGCCCGACCAGAGCCTCCACCAGGTAGGCGTTGCGCTGCGCCGCCGCCTTGAAGCTGTCCTGCGTCAGCGACTGCATGCGCGGCTGAATCAACAGCGCCGCGCCGAGAATCAGCACCATCGCCAGAGACAGGGGCAGCAGGAACCACGGGGAGATCCAGGCGATCACCGCCATGAACAGCAACACGAAAGGCAGATCGACGAAGGCCGTCACGGTGGCCGAAGCGATGAAATCGCGCACCTGCTCGAAGGCGCGCAGATTGGCGGCAAACGCGCCGACCGATGCCGGCCGGGCATCGAAGCGCAGACCGACGACTTTTTCGAAGATCAGGGAAGACAGCATGACATCGACCCGCTTGCCAGCGATATCGATCAGGTAGCTGCGCGTCATGCGTAGCAGGAAGTCGAACAGCAGCACCAGCCCCAAGCCGAGCGCGAGCACCCACAGGGTATCGGTGGCCCGGTTCGGCACGACGCGGTCGTAGACGTTCATGGTCACCACCGGCGTCGCCAGCGCGAACAGATTCAGCAAGGTGGCCGCAACCAAGGCATCGCGGTATAGCGGACGGCACTCCAGCAGCGCCTGCCAGAACCAGTGGCGCGTGCGTACCCGGCCCAGTTCGGGAGCACGCGGTTCGAAGCGGAAACGGGGACGAACGAAGATGGCATAGCCGAGATACCGCCCATCGAGCTCTTCGCGCGCCATGGTCATCTCGCCGTCGCTCAAGGCGCCCAGGCTGATACGGGCAGAGCCGTCATCGTTCCAGCCCCACAGCAGGCAGGCATCGTCGTCCTTGAGCAGCAATACCGCTGGGAGCAGATGCTGGTCTATCGTGTCGAGCGGGCGCCGGCTCACGCGCGAGGCGAGGCCGGTGCGCCGCGCGGCGCGGCCGAACAAGGCCGGCGTCAGCCGATTGTTGGAGAGCGGGATGCCCGCCACCAACGCCTCGTGCGTGGTCGTCACGCCATGAATGCGCGTCAGCTGGAACAGGCATTCCAGCAGCGGATCCACATGCACGGACCTCGGAGATATCCCGATGTCCTTGATGGAAGCGCTATCCATCTCCTACCCCCTATTGGCCACATTACCTGACTGAATCGTTATTACTGTTTCAGTCAGTTATAGGACATTCCAGAAGGGTAAGGCAGGACAATTATGTATTTTTTTGGGATTGGCTGGAGCGAACGAAAAAGATGACGAAGCCGAAGAACAACACCGTCAGCATGACCTCCACGCCGGCCAGCTGTTGCGAGAGCCCGGCGTCGGCCCAGGCGCGCATCACGCCTTCGGCGAAGAAGGCGAGGATGAACATGCTCGACCACTGGTAAGTGTAGATACGCCCCTTGAGCACCCCCATCAGTGGCGCCAGCAGCACCACGGCCTTCAGGGCCAGCAGCGAGCCGCCCGGACGCAAGGGAGCCAGCCACAGCTCCCAGCCCAGGGTCAGCAGGATCAGGGCGATCAGACTGACGATCGCCCCCCAATGAAAGAAACGTACACTCATGCGGTCTCGCGCTTGGGCTGACGCCCGAAGAAAATGGCCATGATAATGCCGAACTCGTACAGCAACCACAGAGGCAGCGCCAGCATGATCTGCGACAACACGTCGGGCGGCGTCACCACGGCGGCGACGACAAAAGCTCCGACGATGACATAGGGGCGGCCGGCACGCAGTTTCTCCACCGTCACGATGCCCATGCGCGTCAGGAGGATCACCACGATCGGCACCTCGAAGGTGACGCCGAAGGCGACGAACATGCCGAGTACGAAGGACAGGTACTTGTCGATGTCGGTCATCATCGCCACCCCTTGCGGGGTCACCGAAGACATGAAGCCGAACACCACCGGGAACACCAGGAAATAGGCAAAGGCCATGCCGGTGAAAAACAGCACCACGCTGGACACCACCAGCGGCAGAATCAGCCTTTTCTCGTGGGCGTACAGGCCCGGGGCGACGAAGGCCCAGATCTGATACAGGGTATTTGGCAGCGAGATCAGGAACGCCACCAGCATGGTCACCTTGACCGGCACGAAGAACGGCGCAGTGACGTCGGTGGCGATCATGTTGCTGCCGCTGGGCAGCACGTCGAGCAAAGGCTTGGCCAGTAGGTGGTAAATGTCGCCGGACCAGTGGAACAGGGCCAGAAACACAATCAGCAGACCGGCGGCGGCACGCACCAGGCGCGTGCGCAGTTCGATCAGATGCGCCAGGAGAGGCTGTTCGTTCATTCGCGCGTTTCGGCAGGAGGGGTGGCGGGTTTCACCGGAGGACTGTCGAACAGATCCAGCTGGTTTTCATCGTGGACCACGACAGGCGCGGCGCCCGGCTCGGTGCTGTCACCTTCGCGAGCGGCCGCAAACAGATCGGCTCCCAGCGCCGCATCCGGCTCGGGAGAGTGCGGAGCAATCGAGGAGTGGGCGGAATCGAGCACTGCGGTGGCCTCGTCACCGACTGCACGCACGGCCGCGACATTCTCCTGCATCACACCTTCGACCTCCTTCATCTCGGTCTCGATGCTCTGCCGGAACGAAGCGGTCGCGTTCTGTACCTCCTGCTGCAGCGAGGCGAGGCCGGTCAGGTCGGCCTGCTGGTGGATGTCGGCCTTGACGCTGGCGACGAAGCGCTGCGCCCGGCCGATCAAGGCCCCCAGGGTGCGCGCCACCGTCGGCAGCTTTTCCGGCCCCAGGACGACCAGCGCCACCACGCCAATCAGCAGCAACTCGCCAAAACTGATCTCAAACACCGCGCAGTCCGCCGCTTACTTCTTCTCGGACTCGCCGTCGATAACGCGGCCAGCCGGTTTGTCATCCTTCTCGGTCTCGCCCTTCATGCCTTCCTTGAAACCGCGCACGGCGCCGCCGAGATCCTCGCCGACGTTACGCAGCTTCTTGGTGCCGAAGATCAGGACCACGACCACCAACACGATGAGCCAGTGCCAAATGCTGAAAGAACCCATGATGACTTCCCTTTACTTAATACGATCGTTCAGGCCGCGCGCCTGGACAGCGCCGCGGTCATGTTGCTCAGGCCTTGTGGCCGAACACATGGATATGCAGGTGAAACACTTCCTGGCCGCCGGCGCGGCCAGTGTTGATGCCGGTCTTGAAACCGGCGGCCAGCCCCTGCTCGCGCGCCAGCTTGGGAACGTGCGCCAGCAGGCGGCCCAGCATGGCCTCGTGCTCCGGGCCACACTCGGAGAGCGACGCCACGTGCTGCTTCGGAATGATCAGGAAGTGCACCGGGGCGATTGGCCGGATGTCGTGGAAGGCGAGCACGTCGTCGTCTTCGTAGACCTTGTCGCAGGGAATTTCGCCGGCAGCAATCTTGCAGAAAAGGCAGTCACTCATGTCCACAAATCCTTGGATATCAGGCGGTCGGGGTACGGGAGGCTTTTTCGTCGATGCCGGAAATGCCCTCGCGGCGCTTCAACTCCATCAGCACGTCCTCGGCACGAAGGCCATGATAGGTGAGCAGCACCATCGAGTGGAACCACAGATCGGCCACTTCGCGCACCAGGTGCAGCTTGTCCTTGTCCTTCGACGCCATCAGGGTTTCGGCGGCCTCTTCGGCGACCTTCTTCAGGATGGCATCCTCGCCCTTGTGGAACAGCGATGCCACGTAGGAGGACTGCGGACTGGCTTCGCGCCGGGCTTCCAGCGTGTCGCCGATCGTTTTCAGCACGTCAATGCTCATGGTGTCGGGGTTCCTGTGCGGTTAATCCGGCAAGTATATGTCGATTCTGTTGCCGTCCGGTAACAAAGGTCGAGCAGGGTTATCCTAGGTCAAACATCGGCCGGGAAGCCCGGCTCAATGCTGGTGGTAGATGGCGTCTGGGTCTTTCAGCACCTCGTCCACCACCACCCAGCCGCCATTCTCGTAGCGGCGGTAGAAGCAGCTTTCCCTGCCGGTATGACAGGCAATGCCGCCGGCCTGCTCCACCTGCATAGTGACCACGTCGCCGTCGCAGTCGAGGCGCAGTTCCTTGACGCTTTGCAGATGGCCCGACTCCTCGCCTTTCTTCCACAGGCGCTGACGCGAGCGGCTCCAGTAATGGGCGATACCGGTATCGGCGGTGAGCTGCAGCGACTCGCGGTTCATCCACGCCACCATCAGCACACGGCCGCTGCGGACATCCTGGGCAATGGCCGGCACCAGGCCGTCGTCGTCCCACTTCACTTCATCAAGCCAGTTCATCTTCACTTCCATTGTTTCGGTGTGGCTTACAGCCGCACTTCGATGCCGGCGGCCTGCATCGCTTCCTTGGCCTCGCGCACGGTGTATTCGCCAAAGTGGAAGATGCTGGCGGCCAGTACCGCATCGGCCTTGCCTTGCTTGATGCCATCGACCAGATGCTGCAGGTTGCCGACACCGCCCGAGGCGATCACCGGAATGTTCACGCCTTCGGACACGGCCCTGGTCAGCGGCAGGTTGAAGCCGATCTTGGTACCGTCACGGTCCATGCTGGTGAGCAGAATCTCGCCGGCGCCCAGCTCCTGCATCTTCTGCGCCCACTCCACCGCGTCGAGACCGGTGCGGTTGCGGCCGCCATGGGTGAACACCTCCCAGCGGTCGTTCTCAGGCGTCACCGCCTTGGCGTCGATGGCGACCACGATGCATTGGCTGCCGAACTTGTCTGCGGCCTCTTTCACCAGTTCCGGGTTGGTCACGGCGGCGGTGTTGATGCTGACCTTGTCGGCGCCGGCGTTGAGCAGGCGGCGAATATCCTCGACCTTGCGCACGCCCCCGCCCACGGTCAGCGGGATGAACACCTGCTCGGCGACCGACTCGATCACGTGCAGGATGATGTCACGATCGTCGGAACTGGCGGTGATGTCGAGGAAGGTCAGCTCATCGGCTCCCTGTTCGTTGTAACGACGGGCGATTTCCACCGGGTCGCCGGCGTCACGCAGACCGACGAAGTTGACCCCTTTCACCACGCGGCCGGCAGTGACGTCGAGGCAGGGAATGAGGCGTTTGGCTAAAGGCATGGGCGAGTGCTACCACGGCAAGACGGGACACCCCGTCACCAGCCACATGACTGGTGCGGCAGTGCCCCGCAAATCAATTAGACGCTCAACTCGTCGGCCAGGTTCTGGGCCTGGGCGAAGTCGATGCTGCCTTCGTAAATGGCGCGGCCGGTGATGGCACCTTCGATGCCTTCGCCTTCCACCGCGCACAGCTGCTTGATGTCGTCGAGGTTGGTCAGGCCACCGGAGGCGATCACCGGAATGGTCAACGCCTGTGCCAGCTTGACGGTAGCCTCGATGTTGACGCCGTTAAGCATGCCGTCGCGACCGATGTCGGTGTAGATCACCGAGGCCACGCCGTAATCCTCGAAGCGCTTGGCCAGATCGATCACGTTGTGCTGGGTGATCTTGGCCCAGCCGTCGATGGCGACCATGCCGTCCTTGGCGTCGAGGCCGACGATGACCTGTCCGGGGAAGGCATCGCAGGCATCGTGCAGGAAGCCGGGGTTCTTCACCGCGGCGGTGCCGATGATGACGTACTTGAGACCCATGCCGAGATAGGCATCGATGGTGTCGAGATCACGGATGCCGCCGCCGAGCTGTACCGGCAAATCCTCGCCTACCTCGGCGAGAATGTCGCGGATCACCGCCAGGTTCTTCGGCTTGCCGGCGAAGGCGCCGTTCAGATCCACCAGATGCAGGCGGCGGGCGCCCTGATCACGCCAGTGCACGGCCACCTTGACCGGGTCGTCCGAGAACACGGTGGCATCTTCCATCACGCCTTGCTTGAGGCGGACACACTGACCATCCTTGAGGTCGATTGCGGGTATGAGCAACATGGTGCTGAGTGATTTGTCGGTAAGTTAGACACTGCCGTCCCAGGCGAGGAAGTTCTTCATCATCTGAAGTCCCGCGCGGTGGCTCTTTTCGGTGTGAAACTGGGTCGCGAACACGTTGTCGCGCCCCACGATGCAGGAAAACCGGTCAGGGTATTCGCTCTCGGCCAAGGTCAGGCCGGGGTCGGCCGGGGCGAAATGGTAGCTGTGCACGAAGTAGAAGCGCTCGCCGTCGTCGATGCCGGCGAACAGCGGGTGCGACCGGGTCTGGAACACCCGGTTCCAGCCCATGTGCGGTACCTTGAGGCGATCGCCGTTGGCGTCGACCATGCCGTCGGCAAAACGCACCACGTTGCCGGCAAACAGCCCGAGACCGGGGGTATTCCCCTCCTCGCTGTGCTCGAACAACAGCTGGGCGCCAACGCAGATGCCGAAGAACGGCTTGCTCTTGGTGGTCTCGATCACCGCTTCGGCCAGGCCGTAGCTGTTCAGTTCGCGCATGCAATCGGGCATGGCGCCCTGCCCCGGGAAGACGACCTTGTCGGCCTTGACGATGGCCTCGGGGTCGCGCGTCAGAAACACCTCGGCGCCAACCTCGTTGACGGCCTCGACGGATTTCAGCACGGAATGCAGGTTGCCCATGCCGTAGTCGATAACGGCGACTTTCATGCGGTCAATGTCCCCTTGGTGGACGGCGTCACGCCGGCCATGCGTTCGTCGAACTCGACCGCCATCCTGAGCGCCCGGCCAAAGGCCTTGAACACGGTCTCGGCCTGGTGGTGGCTGTTGACGCCGCGCAGGTTGTCGATGTGCAGCGTCACCATCGAGTGGTTGACGAAGCCGTGGAAGAATTCGGAGAACAGGTCGACGTCGAAGCCGCCGATGGCGGCGCGGGTGAAGTCGATGTGGTACTGCAGGCCGGGACGGCCGGACAGATCGATCACCACGCGCGAGAGCGCTTCGTCGAGCGGCACGTAGGCGTGGCCGTAGCGGCGGATGCCCTTCTTGTCGCCGATGGCCTTGGCGAAGGCCTGGCCGAAGGTGATGCCGATGTCCTCGACGGTGTGATGGGCATCGATATGCAGGTCGCCCTTGGCGACGATTTCGATGTCGATCAGGCCGTGTCGGGCGATCTGGTCCAGCATGTGGTCGAGGAACGGCACGCCGGTATCGAAATGGGAGTGGCCGGTGCCGTCCAGGTTGAGGCTGACGGTGATCTGGGTTTCCAGCGTATTACGGGTAACGGTAGCGGTGCGCATGGTCATTCGAAATAGGCGTTAAGCGCGGCAAGTACCGCGGAATTCTCGTCCGGCGAGCCGACGGTGAAGCGCAGGCAATGCGCGAGCAAGGGATGGGCGCCGTGCAGGTTCTTGATCAGGATGCCCTGCTGACGCAGGTAGTCGAACAGGGCCGGGGCGTCCGGGACGCGGACCGTGAGGAAATTGGCCTCGCTCGGGAAGACGGTACAGGCGGGCCACTGTGCCAGCGCTTCGGCCAACCTGGCGCGCTCGCGGCGCAGTTCGCTGGCCTGGGCGTCGAACACGTCCATGTGTTTGAGCGCCACCTTGGCGGCCGCCTGGGTCAGCACGTTGACGTTGTACGGCGGGCGCACCTTGTCGAGTTCGGAGATCCAGTCCGGGGAACCGGCGGCGTAGCCTAGGCGGATGCCGGCCAGGCCGAGCTTGGACAGCGTGCGCATCACCAGCAGGTTGTCGACACGGCCGGCGAGATCCATGAAGCTGTCGTCGGCGAAGGCCTGGTAGGCCTCGTCGACCACCACCAGCCCCGGCGCGGCGTCCAATACCGCCAACACGTCTTCACGCGGGAAGCGGTTGCCGGTCGGGTTGTTGGGGTAGGACAGGAACACCACGGCAGGCTGGTGCCGTTCGATGGCGGCCAGCATCGCCGACAGGTCGAGGGTAAAGTCGGCTTTGAGCGGCACGCCGACGTACTCCAGCCGGGAGAACAGCGCGTTCATCTTGTACATGACGAACGACGGCTCGGCGGCCAGCATCACCGCGCCGGGCTTGGCCAGGGCCTGTGCCACCATCGTGATGATTTCGTCGGAGCCGTTGCCGAGCAGCACCTCGGCCGCCGCCGGGATGGCGAAGGCGTTCTTGAGCTGCGGCTTCAAGCCGCCCCCGTGCGGATCGGGATAGCGGTTGATCAGCGCGTCGGCCAGCGCCTGCCCCAGTTCCGCGCGCAGCGGTTGCGGCAGGCGGTAGGGGTTTTCCATGGCGTCGAGCTTGATCAGGCCCGAGGCATCGGCGACGTGATAGGCCCCCATCGCGGCGATTTCAGGGCGGACCAGGTGTTGTGCAGACAGTTTCATCTCGATTCCACGAACCGGCCGATCACGGCCGGGACGCTGCGGCCCGGCATGGGGCCGGCTCAGGGTGGCGACAAGTCGTCATCGTACCGCGTTCGTTCCGATTGGGCTACCCGGGGACGGTCTTGCCCGCCTCATTTATCCAGCCGTAATTCGGCGGCGCGGGCGTGGGCGGTCAGGCCCTCGCCGTGAGCCAGCACGCTGGCGATCTGGCCGAGCTTCTGCGCGCCGGCGTGCGAGACGCGGATCAGGCTGGTGCGCTTCTGGAAGTCGTACACCCCGAGCGGGCTGGCGAAGCGCGCGGTGCGGCTGGTCGGCAGCACATGGTTGGGGCCGGCGCAGTAGTCGCCCAGGCTCTCGGAGGTGAAGCGGCCCATGAAGATGGCGCCGGCGTGCTTGAGGCCGGGCAGCCAGGTGTCCGGCTCGGCCACCGACAACTCCAGGTGTTCCGGGGCGATGTAGTTGGCGATGGCGCAGGCCTCGGCCAGGTCCATCACCTCGATCAGCGCGCCGCGGTTACCGAGGCTGGCCTCGATGATGGCGCGGCGCGGCATGCTCGGCAGCAGTTTCTCGATGCTGGCTTCCACCTGGGCGATGTAGTCCGCCGACGGACACAGCAGGATGGCCTGGGCGATCTCGTCGTGCTCGGCCTGGCTGAACAGGTCCATGGCGATCCAGTCCGGATCGGTCTCGCCATCGCAGATCACCAGGATCTCGGACGGGCCGGCCACCATGTCGATGCCGACCACGCCGAACACGCGGCGCTTGGCGGCGGCGACGTAGGCGTTGCCGGGACCGGTGATCTTGTCGACCTGCGGCACGCTCTCGGTGCCGTAGGCCAGCGCGGCGACGGCCTGCGCCCCGCCCACGGTGAACACCTTGTCGACGCCGGCGACGTAGGCGGCCGCCAGCACCAGGTCATTCCTTTCGCCGCCCGGCGTCGGCACCACCATGATGATCTCGCCCACGCCGGCGACCTTGGCCGGCAGCGCGTTCATCAGCACCGAGCTGGGGTAGGCGGCCTTGCCGCCCGGCACGTAGATGCCGACGCGGTCGAGCGCGGTGACTTGCTGGCCCAGCAGCGTGCCGTCCTCGTCCTCGTAGCTCCACGACTGCATCAACTGCTTCTCGTGGTAGCGTCGCACCCGCGCGGCGGCGGCTTCCAGCGCCTCGCGCACGTTGGCCGAAAGACGGTGGTAGGCGGCTTCGAGCTCGTCGCGCGACAGCGTCAGGCCGGCCATCGAGGCGGCATCGGTGCGGTCGAAGCGGTTGGTGTACTCCACCAGCGCCGCGTCGCCGCGCGCCTTGACGTCGTCGCAGATGGCGGCCACGGCGGCATCGACCGCCGGGTCCTGCGCGGTTTCAAACGCCAGCAGCGCCTTGAGGCGCTCGGCAAAATCGGCTTGGGAGGAAGAGAGTCGCAGCATGCTGGTTCCGTTTCTGGCTCAGGCCGGCACGGCCGAGGCGAAGGCATCCAGCACCGGCTGGATGGTGTTGTATTTCAGCTTCAGCGCGGCCTGGTTCACCACCAGTCGCGAACTGATGTCGAGGATGTGCTCGACCGCCAGCAGGTTGTTGGCGCGCAGCGTGCCGCCAGTGGACACCAGGTCGACGATGGCGTCGGCCAGGCCGACCAGCGGCGCCAGTTCCATCGAGCCGTACAGCTTGATGATGTCGACGTGCACGCCCTTCTGCGCGAAGTGTTCGCGGGCGATCTTGGGGTACTTGGTAGCCACCTTGAGGCGCGCGCCGTGCTTGACGGCATCGTCGTAGTCAAAGCCGTTCTGCACCGCCACCATCATCTTGCACTTGGCGATGTTGAGGTCGAGCGGCTGGTACAGGCCGGCGCCGCCGTGCTCGATCAGCACGTCGCGCCCGGCGATGCCGAGGTCGGCGGCGCCGTACTGCACGTAGGTCGGCACATCGGAGGCACGCACGATGACCAGGCGCACGTCCGGATGGTTGGTGCCGATGATCAGCTTGCGCGAGGACTCCGGGTCTTCGGCCGGAACGATACCGGCGGCGGCCAGGAGCGGCAGGGTTTCTTCAAAAATGCGGCCCTTGGACAGGGCAATCGTCAGCGTCATGGCGAGGCTCAGGCAATCAATATTCAGTAAGGTTGGGCATCAGGGCATCAGGGCGCGGCGTTCGCGCTCGAGCTGGCCGACGTAACGCTGGATCAGGTTTTCCATGGCGGTCGGCAGCTGCTGGAAGGCGCAGCCGATGCGCAGCGCATCCTGTCCGTTGCGGCGCTGGACCGGCAGGCGGTGGCGCACTTCGAGGCGGACCTGCAGCACGCCCAGCGGCTTGAGGTCGAGCGAGCAGTCGTAGTACACCTGCCCGACGTCGAAACCCGCCGTGGTCGGCGACGGCAGCCAGAACGACAGGCCGCCCAGGCTGATGTCGAACAGCGGCAGGTCGAGCGTGTGCTGCGGGTAGTCGACGATGCGGCAGATCACCGGGTTGGCGACCGGGGTCTGGATGCGGAAGAACTCGCGCCGCTGCAGCTTGATCACCTGCTCCGGCAGGTCGACCTCGAACGCCGGGCGTCCGTCCAGCTCGATGCGCCGTGGCTGGCCGGTGACGAACTGGGTTTTCACCCCGTCCGGCGAGCAGACGAAGACGTTGCGCTCGCTGGCCAGGAATTGCTCGTTGACGCCGGGTTCGGCCCCCCAGTCCAGCGTCAGGGTGCCGTTCTGGGCGTCGACGCCGAGGATACGGGTGAGGATGAAGGTGCGGCCCTTGTTGGAAAACACCGTCACCATATGCCCCTGCTGGGCAATGCTGCGCAGATGGTGGGCAATCTCGACCGGCGATGCCAGGGTGTAGTTGGCCAGGTCCAGCGTGTCACTGGGGGCGACCGGGCTATCGGAGCGGTTTTCTTCGGTCACAATCACGACTTTCGGTATCTTCGGCGGCGCATCGACGCCCATTTTAGCGTATTAGCTCTTTTATATCATGAGCCAGATCGGCCGCGGGCAAACCGTAAGGCAGATAGACGCGCAATTGTCCGCTCCGATCGAACAAATAGGCGCCGGCGCTGTGGTCCACGCTGTAGCCGCCGCCCGGCTCGGCACGCTTCTGCGCCACGATCTTGAAGCGTGCCTCGACCTCGCGCACGGCCTCCGGCGAGCCGCTCAGGCCGATGAAGCGGGGGTCGAAATGCGGCACGTAGCCTGCCAGCAGCGCCGGGGTATCGCGCTCGGGGTCGACGGTGATGAACAGCACCTGGACCTGGTCGGCCTGGGAGCCCAGCAGTTTCATCGCCGAGGCGAATTCGAGCATGGTGGTAGGGCAGACGTCGGGACAATGGGTATAGCCGAAGAACAGCGCCACCACCTTGCCCTTGAACTCGCTGAGCGAACGGGGTTTGCCGGTGTGATCGGTCAGGGTGAAGTCGCCGCCGAACTTGACGCCGGCAATATCGGTACCCTTGAATTCCGCCTTCGGGGTGTCGGGCGAACAGGCCAGCAGCGAAGCCAGCAACAAGCACGTCAGCAGTCTGACTATGAATGCGCGCATCAGTACGGAGCAATCCACCAGTAGTGATCGATCAGCAGGGCCGCAAACAGCCAGGTCAGGTACCAGATCGACCAGGTGAAGGTGCGGCGCGAGAGGGCGTCAGCATACTGGCGATGGAGATGGGCGGCAAGCCAGATAAAACGGGCGTTGAGCATGACAACGACGACAAGGTAGAGCAGGCCTGCCTCGCGCAATGCGACCGGGAGCAGCGTCACCCCGGCCAAGAGGCAGGCATAGAGCAGGATGGACAGGGTGGTGAAACGGATGCCGTGGGTGACCGGCAGCATCGGCAGGCCGGCGCGGGCGTAGTCGTCGCGGCGGTACAGCGCCAGCGCCCAGAAGTGCGGCGGGGTCCAGGTGTAGATGATCAGAAACAGCACCAACGGCAGCGCGCTGATGTCGCCGGTGACCGCCGCCCAGCCCAGTACCGGCGGCATGGCGCCGCTGGCACCGCCGATCACGATGTTCTGCGGGGTGTTGGGCTTGAGCAGCAGGGTATAAACGATGGCGTAACCGACGAAGGTGGCCAGCGTCAGCCAGGCGGTGAGGGCGTTGACGAAGGCCACCAGCAGCGCCATGCCGAAACCGCCGGCGCCGAGTGCCACCAGCAGCGTCTCCAGCACGCCGGCCTCGCCGCGTGCGGTGGCGCGCCAGGCGGTGCGGCGCATGCGCGCGTCGACGGTGCGCTCGACCAGGCAGTTGACCATCGCCGCCGCCCCGGCCACCAGCGCGATGCCGAGCGTGGCGGGAATCACCAGGTTGGCCGAAGGCAGCTCGGGCGTGGCGAGGAACATGCCGATCACGGCGCAGAACACGATCAGCGCCACCACGCGCGGCTTGGCCAATTGCCACAAGGCGCGCACGTGGCTCCGGGTGAGGTCGCGGCTCAGCGTCGTCATTGCAGGCTCCTTTTGTCGGTCAGGCCATGGTGCAGCCGGACGGACAGCGTGGGCAGCGCCGGCAAGGCGCGCCAGCGGCATTGCGCGGCGAGCAGCACCGTCACCGACAGCAGCAACAATGCCCCGGCGTTGTGCGCCACGGCCAGCGGCAGCGGCAGTTGCAACAGCACATTGGCGATGCCCAGCGCCACCTGCAGCAGCCAGGCCCCCAGCAACAACAACAGCGACGGACGCAGCGCAGCCTGGCGCCAGCCGCTCAAGACCAGGCTCCATACCAGCAGCGACACCAGCACGGCGCCGGCACGATGCAACCAGTGGATGGCGATCAGGTTAGCGCTGTCGAGCGGTGTGCCGTCCGGTGCCATGCCCAGCTCCCGCCACAGATGGAAGGCGTGCTCGAAGCGCATCGCCGGCGGCAGCCAGGCGCCGTTGCAGGTCGGAAAGCCCTGGCACGCCAGCGCGGCATAATTGGACGAGACCCAGCCGCCGAGCGCGATCTGCAGCAGCACCGCCAGCACCAGCAACCACGCCAGCCCGGTGACGGCATGGGGCGCCTCGACGGCCGGCCGACGCAGGCCGAACCACAGCAGCCCGGCGGCGATACTCATGCCGCCGATCAGGTGCAGCGAGACGATGGCGGGCTTGAGCAACAGGGTGACGGTCCACATGCCGAGCAGGCCCTGCACCACTACCCCGGCGAGCAACAGACTGGCCGGGAGCCGCTCGTGACGCCGCCGCCAGGCCAGCACGGCCGTGAGCAGGATGACCAGCCCCAGCGAGGCCGCCAGGTAGCGATGCAGCATTTCCTTCCACGCCTTGGGCAGACTCACCGGGCCGTCGGGGTTGGCCACGGCGATCTGCTGAATGGTGTCGGCGGCATGGTGGGGCGAGAGCTGACCGTAACAGCCTGGCCAGTCGGGACAGCCCAGGCCGGCGTCGGACAAACGCACGTAGGCGCCGAACGGCACCACGAGACAGGCCAGCAGGATGGCGAAACCGATGAGCTTTCTCATGTCTCCCCTTTCGGACGGGTTTCCCGTCGTGGTCAGGACCGTTTGGCCCACCGGGCAGGCCTAGGCTGGCCGCGGCGGATACGGCACAGGCCGTGAGTCTTGCGCGCCCGGACCGGCACGCGGCGCCCGCTCTCAGCCCAGACCGTTATTGGTCTTGAGCAGACGGGCCAGTTCGCGGATGACCGGCCCCGGCTCGGCCTGATCGGGGTAGAACATCACCTGGTTGCCCAGAGGATCGATCAGGTAGTAGCCGTCGCGACGCAAGGCGGCGGCGGGGTCGAGCGGCAGCCCGAGCAGCCCCGCCGGCAGCGGGCCGGCATCCGGCGTGCGCAGCTCGACGCGCTGCATCCGCGTGAAAGCCTCCCCCTGCGCGGCATGAATCTGCCGAAGCACGAAACGCCGCTGCTTGCAGTCATCGGAACAGCGCCCGGCCTGCACCGTCAGCAGCACCCACTTGCCCCGGGGCCACCCCTCCTGCCGCGCGCCGGCCAGCGGCGCCACCTGCAGCAGTTGGCCGTAGCTCTTGCCCCCGGCCGGCGGCATCAGGTAGTACGCCAGGTAGGAACCCAGCACCGGGCTGATGCAACACAAGGCGATCAGGAACAGCTTGAGGCGGCCTCGGTGCCGCGGCACCGCGCCCCCGGCACGGGCGGGCTGGCCATCGATGGGCAATGACATCATGTGCGCCTCCACAACAGCACCGACCCTGCTATCAGGCATAGCCCAAGCAGCAGCCATTGCAAAGCGTAGCCATAGTGGCGACGGGGATCGAAGGGGGGCCGGGCGGGCCAGGCCCGCAACGGCGCGGTGGTCTCACCCAACACCACCACCCCGCCGCGCAAGTGCCGGCCCAAGCGCCGGGCCAGTTGCACCGGATCGACGTCGTCCACCCGGCCCTGGGTACCACGCAACGCACCGGGCAACGTGAAGCGCTGCGGCAAGGGCATCCAGCGCCCGTCCAGCTTGGCGGGCAACGGCGGCAGCGGCGTGCCTGCCCGTGCGTCTACCAGCCACCCCCTATCCACCAGCACCGCCGAGCCATCGGCCAGCGCCAGCGGTACCAACACCCTCACCCCCGGGCGGCCCTCCAGCAGCGAGTTGGCCAGCAGCAATGACGCCGCCATCGGCCGGCCTTGCAGCTGCACCCGGCTCATGTCCGGCACGGCGGACAGCGCTCGCGTCTGCAGGGGCTCTGCCGGACGTCGTGCCGACGCATCGAACGCCGCCAGTTGGGCGGAGCGAACCTCGCCTCGCTGCCATTGCCAGACAGAAAGGAGGCCGGGTACGCCGGCCAGCAGGACCAACCCCAGCGCCTGCCAAGCCCGGGACTTTCGTCTAGGCTTACAAGAGGACACTGGTAAAGGGGGACCGGATATGAAACTGCTCGTGCTCGTTCTGCTCGCCTGCATCATCCTCACCCTGTTCTGGGGCTTGAACGGCCTGTTGCGCAGTGAGCCCGGCTCGCAACGCGTAGTGCGCTCGCTGACGCTCCGGGTCGGGCTGTCGATCGGCCTGTTCTGCCTGCTGATTCTGGGCGCGCTGTTCGGCTGGTGGCGCCCCCATCACCTGTGAGTTCCGCTCGTTCGGCCAACCCTGAGGTTGGCCGAAGAATTAAGACACTGGCCGGCGCTCCCTAGAGCCAGTACACCAGGGTAAACAGCAGCAGCCACACCACGTCGACGAAGTGCCAGTACCACGCCGCCGCCTCGAAGGCGAAATGGTGCTCGGGGTTGAAATGCCCCCGCATCACCCTCAGCCAGACCACCGCCAGAATGATCGCCCCCAGCAGCACGTGCATGCCATGAAAGCCGGTCAGCATGTAGAAGGTCATGCCGTAGGCACCCGAGGCCAACGTCAGATTCAGCTCGTGCATGGCGTGGCGGTATTCATAGGCCTGCAGGCTGAGAAACAACACCCCCAGCAGCACCGTCGCCCCCAAGCCAATGGTCAGCGACGCGCGTTTGCCCTGGATCAGCCCCCAGTGCGCCCAGGTCAGCGTGGCGCCCGACGACAGCAGGATCAGCGTATTGATGGCCGGGAGCCCCCACGCCGCCATCGCCTGGTAAGGCTGGGTGATGCCGGGCCCGGTGGACAAGGGCCACGCGGCGGCGAAATCCGGGTAGAGCAGCTTGTGTTCGAAATTGCCGAGCTCGGGCACCGAGATCGTGCGCACGTAGAACAACGCGCCGAAAAAAGCGGCAAAGAACATCACCTCGGAGAAGATGAACCAGCCCATCCCCCAACGGAACGAGGTGTCCTCCTTGCCGTGATACTCCCCTTTCAGGCTCTCGCGGATCACGTCGCCAAACCAGCCGAACAACATGTAGAACAGGATGGCGAAGCCGACCCCCAGCGACACCTTGCCAAAACCGACACCGTTGACCGCCAGTGCCGCGCCCAGGCCCAGGCAGAACAGCGCCAGCGCACCCACCACCGGCCAGCGCGAGGGTTGTGGCACGAAGTAATGCGTTTGATGCGAGACCGATTCCATGCCCGTTCTCCTGTAGATGACTCACTCCCCGCCCCAGCCGGAACGAGGACGGCCCGACCGCGCGGAAGAGCAGCGGCGGCATCCCCGCTCAGCAGCCCCGGCAACGCGCCGAGCGCCATGCTTCGCCGCAGGCCGCCGCCCGCCTTGGCGCGCCCAGACCCGTCGACGTCAGCGGGTCACCAGCGACACCAGCAGTAACAGCCCGCCGATGAAACATGCCAGCAGCAGCAGCGCGGCCACCGCGATCTGCCAGAAGCGCAGCTTGACGTCCTGCCGTGCCGCCTTGCCCTTGCGGATGCCGAGAAACGCCGACAGCACCGCCGACACCCCGGCCAGCCATTTCACGGCGTCCCCTGCCCCGGCACATCGAACACGCTGTAGGCCAGCGTGATCTCGCCGATCTCGGCTGGCATGGCGCGGTCGATCACGAACACCACCGGAAAGCGCCGGGTCTCGCCGGGTTTGAAGACCTGCTGGCGGAAACAGAAACACTCCAGCTTCTTGACGTAATTACCGGCCGCCGCCGGCAGGTAGCGCGGCACCGCCTGGCCGGTGACCTCGCGGTTGCTGGCGTTGGTGATCTCGTAGTCGACCCGCACGAATTCGCCGCGCGGCGCCGCCATCTGCCCCACCAGCGGCCTGACCTGCCACGGCAGGCCCGCTTGCACCGTGGCGTCGAAGCGCAGGCGCACCGGCGCCGCCGTGACCGCCGGATCACTCGCCACTGCCGCCGGCGCATCGGCCTTGACCAGCTGGTTGATGCCGGTCACCTCGCAGATCACCCGGTACAGCGGGATCAGCGCCCAGGCGAAGGCGAACATCACGCAGGCGATGACGCCCAGTTTCAGCAGCAGTACCCGGTTATCCGCTCGGCTCGATTCCGCCATACCTCCCGCTCAGTGATGAGCGCCCCCCGTCATGGAATGGATCACGCCGTTATCGCCCGCCTCCACGTGCGGCGCCTCGACGAAGCTGTGGTAAGGCGCCGGCGTCGGAATCTGCCACTCCAGCGTCTCGGCCCCCTCCCACGGCTTGTGCGGCGCCGCCTGGCCGTGCCGGATCGAGCGCAGCATGTTGTAGAGGAAAATCAATTGCCCCAGGCCGAAGCAGAAGGCGCCGATCGAGGCGATGCGGTTGAAATCGGTGAACTGCAGCGCGTAATCGGGAATGCGCCGCGGCATACCGGCCAGGCCGAGGAAGTGCATCGGGAAGAAGGTCACGTTGAACCAGATCATCGACCACCAGAAGTGGAATTTGCCGAGCGGTTCCGAGTACATCTTGCCGGTCATCTTCGGAAACCAGTAATAGATCGCCGCGAACAGGCTGAACAGGGCGCCCGCCACCAGCACGTAATGGAAGTGCGCCACCACGTAATAGGTATCCTGCAACTGGATATCCACCGCGGCCACCGACAGGGTCACGCCGGACAGGCCGCCGATGGTGAACAGACAGACGAAACCGACCGCGAACAGCATCGGCGTCTCGAAACTCATCGACCCCTGCCACATGGTGCCGATCCAGTTGAACACCTTCACCCCGGTCGGCACCGCGATCAGCATAGTGGCGTACATGAAGAACAGCTGGGCGGTGGCCGGCATGCCGGTGGTGAACATGTGGTGCGCCCACACCATGAACGACAGCACGGCGATGGAGCTGGTGGCGTACACCATCGAGGTGTAGCCGAACAGCGGCTTGCGGCTGAAGGTCGGGATGATGTGGCTGACGATGCCGAATGCCGGCAAGGCCATGATGTACACCTCGGGATGGCCGAAGAACCAGAAGATGTGCTGGTACATCACCGGGTCGCCGCCGCCGGCGGCGTTGAAGAAATGAGTGCCGAAGTGGCGGTCGGTCAGCACCATGGTCACCACCCCGGCCAGCACCGGCATCACCGCGATGATCAGGTAGGCGGTGATCAGCGACGCCCAGGCGAACATCGGCATCTTCATCATCGTCATGCCCGGCGCGCGCAGGTTGAGGATGGTGACGATGATGTTGATCGAACCCATGATCGAGCTCACGCCGAGGATGTGGATGGCAAAGATGGTCAGGTCCATGCCCATGCCCATCTGCGTGGCCAACGGCGCGTACAGCGTCCAGCCGGCGGCGGCAGCGCCACCGGGCACGAAGAAGGAAATCAGCAGCAGCGCCGCCGCCGGTGGCAGCAGCCAGAAACTCCAGTTGTTCATGCGCGCAAACGCCATGTCCGGCGCGCCGATCATCAGCGGCAGCAGCCAGTTGGCGAGCCCGGTGAAGGCCGGCATGATGGCGCCGAACACCATCACCAGGCCGTGCAGCGTGGTGAGCTGATTGAACAGCTCCGGCTGGAAGAATTGCAGCCCCGGCTGGAACAGCTCGGCGCGGATGCACAAGGCCATCACCCCGCCCGACAGGAACATGGTGAACGAGAACCACAGGTACATCGAGCCGATGTCCTTGTGGTTGGTGGCAGCCAGCCAGCGCCAGAGGCCGGTCGGCTTGCCGTGTGCGTGGGGAGCGTGTCCCGCCGTGGTGCTGATCGCCATGCTCGTCCTCCTGATTCCCCTGCCGTCGCGGTCAGGGCGGGCTTTATGCCTTGCCACCGCGCGCCGCCTTGATGTCCTTGGGCTGCACCACATCGCCGGTATGGTTGCCCCAGGCATTGCGCTCGTAGGTGATCACCGCCGCGATGTCGGTGTCCGACAGCTGCTTGCCCCAGGCGGCCATCGCCGGGTTGCGCTTGCTGCCGTTAAGCACGATGTCGATATGCGCCGGCTTGTCCTTGGTGGCGATGGGGGAGCCGTCCAACGCCGGGAACGCGCCCGGAATCCCCTTGCCGTTGGCCTGGTGGCAGGCCACGCAGTTCTGCTGAAACACTTTCTCGCCGCGCGCCTTGAGATCCGCCAACGCCCACACCTTGTTGGGGTCGTCGGCACTGGCGGCCGCCAGCTTCTTCCTGGCGGCGAGCCACACGGCGTAATCCTCCGGCGTCCGGGCGTCGACCACGATCGGCATGAAGCCATGGTCCTTGCCGCACAGCTCGGCGCACTGCCCGCGGTACACCCCCGGCTTGTCGACCAGGAACCAGGCGTCGCGCACGAAACCGGGAATGGCATCCTGCTTCACCCCCAGCGACGGCACCCACCAGGAGTGGATCACGTCGTTGGCGGTGAGCAGCAGCCGCACCTTCTTGCCGGTCGGCACCACCAGCGGCTCGTCCACCTCCAGCAGGTAATGCGTGCCCTTGGCCGAAGCACTGTGCAGCGCCTCGGTCGGCGTCGCCAGATGGCTGACGAAACCGACACCGTCGTCCAGGTAGTCGTAGCGCCACTTCCACTGGTAGCCGGTGATCTTGATGGTCATGTCCTCGGCGCGCGTGCTCTTTTGCGCCAGCACCGCCTTGGTGGCCGGCCACGCCATGCCGACCAGGATCAGGAACGGGATCACGGTCCAGATGATTTCGACGGTGGTGTTTTCATGGAACGGCCGGGCCCGGTGCCCGAGCGATTTGCGGTGGCGCAAGATGGCGTAGAACATCACGCCGAATACCACGATGAAGATGGTGACCGTGATCAGCAGCAGCAGGCTGTGCAGGTCGTAGATCTGGCGCGCCACCGGGGTCACCGGCGGCTGGAAGGTAAAGTCGGCAGCGTAGACGGTACCGACCCCACCCAACATGGACAGCAGGATACGCTTGCCGGACATCGCGTCCCCCTTGTATACCTAGGCGGCCCACGTCGGACCGAAGCAGACATGCCGACCTTTTCGCGCGCCGGCTATTATCGATAGTAGGAAAAAGCACCCGGAAAACAAGAACATGTCATGACGCACTGCAATATGCAGGGCATGAAAAAGGCTTCGGCCAACCTTTCACGGTTGGCCGAAGCCTTGTCAGTACAGCCAGAGCACCAGCCCGACCCGGCACCCGCCCTCAGCCTTCGTAGGGAATCTCCAGCAACAGCGGCGCGGCGATGTGCGCCTGTAGCGTGGCAAGGTTCTCGGCGTACGCCGCCTGCTCCGGCACCACGCGGTTGGCCACCCACCCGGCCAGCGGCAGGCCGGCGGCTTCGATCGCCCGCACCGTCAGCAAGGCATGGTTGATACAACCCAGCCGCATCCCCACCACCAGGATCACCGGCAGCCGCAGCACCTGCGCCAAGTCCTTCATGAACAAGCACTCGGTCAGCGGCGCCAGCCAGCCGCCCGCCCCCTCCACCAGCACCACGTCCGCCGACTCGGCCAGACGCCGGTAGTGCGCGCCGATCACCTCGAGCGAGATATCCACCCCGGCCTGGCGTGCCGCGATATGCGGCGAGATCGGCGGCAGGAAACGGTAGGGGTTCATCAGCTCGAGATCGGTCTGGCCGGTCGCAGCCACCAGGCGCTCGACGTCGCTGTTGCTCCAGCGCCCGTCCGGCAACACCTCGCAGCCCGACGCCACCGGCTTCATCGCCAGCACGCGCTGGCCCTCGGCGCGCCAGCGTTCGATCAGCTTGACGGCGGCATGGGTCTTGCCGATGTCGGTATCGGTTCCGGTGACGAAATAGCCTTGCATGCTGAGTCCTTGTTCGAGAAGTAGCCGTCGTGCCGATCGGCACACCCTGGACACGACAAAGGGCGACCCCTCGTGAGGGTCGCCCGGCCTGCCAATCAGGATTGCCGATTCGCGGCTAGAAATGGTGGGGACGCGGTAACGTCACACCTCGCCTTGCGGATTAACGCGCTCCAACTTGCTGGCCAGCTTGTTGAGTGCGGAAAGATAAGCCTTGGCACTGGCGACGATCACGTCGGTATCGGCACCCTGGCCGTTGACGATGCGGCCATCGCGCGCCAGACGCACCGTCACCTCGCCCAGCGACTCGGTGCCCTTGGTCACGGCGTTGACCGAGTACAGCTCCAGTTCGGAATCGCTCTTGGCCACGCTCTCGATCGCCTTGAACACCGCATCCACCGGGCCGGAACCACTGCTGACGGCACGCTGCTCGGCACCGCGCTCGTTGAACACGATCTCGGCCCGCGGCAGCTCGCCGGTCTCGGTATTGACCTTGAGCGAGACGAACTTGAACTCTTCCTGGTCGATCGCCACCATCTCGTCCGACACCAGCGCCTGCAGATCCTCGTCGAAAATCTCGCGCTTCTTGTCGGCCAGCTCCTTGAAGCGGGCGAAGGCGGCGTTGAGCGCCTCCTCGCTGGACAACACGATGCCCAGTTCCGCCAGCTTGGTCTTGAAGGCGTTGCGGCCGGACAGCTTGCCCAGGGTCAGACGGTTGGTGGACCAGCCCACGCTCTCCGCCGACATGATTTCGTAGGTCTCGCGATGCTTCAGCACGCCATCCTGGTGGATGCCGGACTCGTGGGCGAAGGCGTTGGCGCCGACGATGGCCTTGTTCGGCTGCACCGGGTAGCCGGTGATGGTCGACACCAGCTTGGACGACGGCACGATCTGGGTGGCATCGACACGGGTATCGACGGCAAAGATGTCCTTGCGGGTGCGCACCGCCATCACGATCTCTTCCAGCGCGGCGTTGCCGGCGCGCTCGCCCAGACCGTTGATGGTGCACTCCACCTGGCGCGCCCCGCCCAATACCGCAGCCAGGCTGTTGGCCACCGCCATGCCCAGGTCGTTGTGGCAGTGCGCCGACCAGATCACCTTGTCGCCGCCCGGGGTCTTGGCGATCAGCTCGCGGAAGAACGCCTCGGTGACACGCGGCACGGCGTAACCGACGGTATCCGGCACGTTCAGCGTGGTGGCGCCGGCCTCGATCACCGCGCCGAAGATGCGGGCGAGGAAGTCGATATCGGAGCGCAGCGCGTCCTCGGCAGAGAATTCGACGTCGTCGGTATACTCGCGGGCAATCTTCACCGCCTTCACCGCCGCCTCGACCACCTGGTCCGGCGTCATGCGCAGTTTCTTCTCCATGTGGATCGGGCTGGTGGCGATGAAGGTGTGGATGCGGCCCTTGACGGCCGGCTTGATCGCCTCGCCGGCGGCACGCACGTCGCGCTCGTTGGCCCGCGCCAACGAACAGACGGTGGACTCCTTGATCACTTCGGCGATGGCGTGGATGGCATCGGCGTCGCCGGGGCTCGCCGCCGCGAAGCCGGCCTCGATCACGTCCACGCCCAGGCGTTCCAGCTGGCGGGCGATACGGATTTTCTCTTCCTTGGTCATCGAGGCGCCGGGGCTCTGCTCGCCGTCGCGCAAGGTGGTGTCGAAGATGTACAAACGATCGCCCATGTTGAAACCCTTCCCTTGTCCCGGCACCACCGCGGTGCCGCTCAGATAGTCGTTGAAGTCGAATCTTCTGCCCTGGCTGGCGGCCAGTTGCGCCAGCTTGTTCAACTGGGCGAGCGGCAGACTGCCGCGCTCGCGCCACTTGTAAATCGCCGCGCGGGAGACCGGTTCGTCCGGAAACGCCGCGTTCAGCGCCTCAGCCAACTCGCTCGGTCCGCCAAAGTTGGCGATCAGACGCTCAATGTCCAATTGCATGCCCAGCTCCTGCTGCGTTATGGATTTCACAATACTGACAGTACGACACAATGTCAAACATAAACGTCCAACTTTTCGAACATGAACTCATTACGGTGTGTCCAATCAACAAATATTAGACATTTAGTCCAACACGATTCTACAGTAAACCGCCCACGCCTCTCCACGAACGCAAAAAAAGGCGGCCAAGGCCGCCTTTTTTCCCGCATCCCGCAATGGGTCGCTTACTGCTCCGGAGACGCCACGCCACTGCCCCCGCTCTTGTTGCGCGACAGGCCGAGCAGCGCCATCACGTAGCCGGACAGGCCATAGCCGACGAAGAAGCCGAACAGCACCAGCGGCGGCTTCGACACCAAGAGCAGGATCACCAGCACCACCACCAGCATGGCGACGAACGGCACCTTGCGGCGCAGGTGAATCTCCTTGAAGCTCCAGAACTTGACGTTGGTCACCATGGAGATGCCGGCGAAGGCGGTAAAGCCCAGCGCCACCCAAGGCAGGATCGCCAGGTCGTTGTAGCCGTACTCGTGGCAGATCCACACCAGCCCGGCCACCAGCGCCGCCGCCGCCGGGCTGGGGATGCCGGTGAACCAGCGCTTGTCGGCGGTGCCGATCATGGTATTGAAGCGCGCCAGGCGCAGTGCGGCGCCGGCGCAATAGATAAAGGCCACCATCCAGCCCAGCTTGCCCAGCCCGCGCAGCATCCACTCGTACGCCACCAGGGCCGGCGCCACGCCGAAGCTGACCATGTCGGAGAGACTGTCGAACTCCGCGCCGAAGGCGCTTTGGCTGTGCGTCAGCCGCGCCACGCGGCCGTCCAGCCCGTCCAGCACCATGGCGATGAAGATCGCCATCGCGGCGTACTCGAAATTCTTGTTCATGCCCTGCACTACGGCGTAGAAACCGGCGAACAGCGCGGCCAGCGTGAACAGGTTGGGCAACAGGTAAATGCCCTGGCGCCGGAGCGTCGGCTTTTCCCGGCTGGGTGTGACAGAAGTCTGCATCTTCACTTTCCGCAGAATACAACGGCACCAAGGCACCGTTGCGGTTGGTATCAACGAATCGGCTTACGATCTTTTGACGGATGGCAGCGGCTCGACACGTGGCCGACGGCATGACAGCCAGGGCCGACCCCGCCAAGGACACGTCCGCGCCGGACAAGGCGCAAAGAGATGCCCGCCTTACCCGCTCCAGCGGACCACACGAAGAGCGCTAACCGGTTCTTAGCCGGCTATTGTAACGCGAGCGGCGCGGCGGGCGTGCAACACCTTGTCAGCCTTGCCAGTCCAGCCAGCGCGGCTGGCAGGCGAATAGGCTATACTTTGCCGCTTTGACCGAACTTTTGGGAACCCGTCCTTGTCAGAGCGCCTCTTCGTCCTGCTGCAGCACCTGCTGCCCAAGCTCCTGATCACTCGCCTGTTCGGTTTCGTCGCGCGCCAGCGCGCTGGCGCCCTGACACAGTGGATGATACGCCGCTTCATTGCCCGCTACGACGTCAACATGGCAGAAGCCGCAGCACGCCAACCCAGTGCCTACGCCAGCTTCAATGATTTCTTTACCCGCGCCTTGCAGCCCGGCGTGCGCCCACTGGCGGCGACGCGGCTGGTCTGCCCGGTGGATGGCGCCATCAGCCAGTTCGGCCACATCGAGCGCGACCAGATCTTCCAGGCCAAGGGCAAATCCTTCAGCAGCGCCGCCCTGCTCGCCGGCGACGCGGCGCTGGCGCGCCAGTTCGACGACGGCCTGTTCGCCACCATCTACCTCAGCCCGCGCGACTACCACCGCATCCACATGCCGTGCGATGGCCGCCTGCTGTCGATGAGCTACGTACCGGGTGAGCTGTATTCGGTCAACCCGGCCACCGCGCGCGGCGTCGACGCGCTGTTCGCGCGCAACGAGCGCGTGGTGTGCCATTTCGACTCGCCGCACGGCCCGTTCGCGCTGGTGCTGGTGGGTGCCACCATCGTCGGCAGCATGGCCACGGTGTGGCACGGCGTGATCAACCCGCCACGTAGCGCCGACGTGCGCCACTGGGACTACCGCGACCAGGACATCACTCTGAAACAGGGCGAGGAGATGGGACGCTTCCTGCTCGGCTCCACCGTGGTGCTGCTGTTCCCGCAGGGTCCGCTGCAGTTCGATGCCGACTGGGCACCCGGCCGCGCGGTGCGCATGGGCGAGGCCATGGCCGACTGAGTGCCGGCGAACGAACCGACCGACGATACTTCCTGACCAGGCGGCAGCGGCTCCGCCGCTGCCGCGCTCGCCCCCCCCTCTCCTGCCACGCTCAACACGGGCTTGCCAGCCAGAGCAAGCGCCGCATCCATCCCACCTGCAGTTCCCCTCATCACTCACGCCCGGTAGCACCTCGCTGCAACGCGCCCGCGCCGAAGGCACTGCTCGGCTTCCGGGCAAGAAAAAAGGCCGGGGAAACCCCGGCCTCACTAGCCAAACTGCACGTCAATCAGTTCTTGGACTGGTCCACCAGTTTGTTCTTGGCGATCCACGGCATCATTGCACGCAGTTCGGCACCAACGGTTTCGATCGGATGCACGGCGTTCAGACGACGACGAGCGGTCATGCTCGGGTAGTTGGTCTTGCCTTCCAGGATGAACATCTTGGCGTATTCACCCGACTGGATGCGGTACAGCGCTTTTTTCATCGCTTCCTTGGTGGCGGAGGTCACCACTTCCGGACCGGTCACGTACTCGCCATACTCCGCGTTGTTGGAGATGGAGTAGTTCATGTTGGCGATGCCGCCTTCGTACATCAGGTCGACGATCAGCTTCAGCTCGTGCAGGCACTCGAAGTAGGCCATTTCCGGAGCGTAACCGGCTTCCACCAGGGTTTCGAAACCGGCTTTCACCAGTTCAACCGCGCCACCGCACAGCACAGCCTGTTCACCGAACAGGTCGGTTTCGGTTTCTTCGCGGAAGTTGGTTTCAATCACGCCACCCTTGGTGCCACCGTTGGCCGCAGCGTAGGACAGGGCGATGTCGCGGGCCTTGCCGGACTTGTCCTGGTACACGGCGATCAGGGTCGGCACGCCGCCGCCCTTGACGTACTCGGAGCGCACGGTGTGGCCCGGGCCTTTCGGGGCAACCATGACCACGTCCAGGTCGGCGCGCGGCACGATCTGGTTGTAGTGCACGTTGAAGCCGTGGGCGAAGGCCAGTACCGCGCCTTGCTTCAGGTTCGGCTCGATGTCTTTGCGATACACGTCCGGCTGCGACTCGTCCGGCAGCAGGATCATGACGACGTCGGCTTCCTTCACTGCCTCGGCAACTTCCTCCACCTGATGACCGGCAGCAACGGCCTTGTTCCAGGAAGCGCCGTCCTTGCGCAGGGCCACGGTGACGTTGACACCGGAGTCCTTCAGGTTCTGGGCGTGAGCGTGGCCTTGCGAGCCGTAGCCAACGATGGTCACCTGCAGGCCCTTGATGATCGACAGATCGGCGTCCTTGTCGTAAAACACTTTCATTTTTTGTCTTTCCCTTCAGCCGAACGGAGATGACTCCGTCCGTATTGATCGATTTATCAGATTTTCAGAACCCGCTCACCGCGGCCAATGCCGGATGCGCCAGTACGAACCGTCTCCAGGATCACTGTGCGGTCGATCGCCTCGATAAAGGCATTCAGCTTGTCGCTCGTACCGGTCAGCTCGATGGTGTAAGTCTTTTCCGTCACGTCGATGATGCGACCGCGGAAGATATCCGCCATGCGCTTCATTTCTTCCCGGTCTTTGCCGGTAGCGCGCACCTTGATCAGCATCATCTCCCGTTCGATGTGCTCGGATTCGTTGAGGTCTATCACCTTGACCACCTCGATCAGCTTGTTGAGCTGCTTGGTGATCTGCTCGATAACGTCGTCGGAGCCGTGCGTGACGATCGTCATGCGCGACAGTGTCCGGTCCTCGGTCGTGGACACTGTCAGGGAGTCGATATTGTACGCCCGGGCCGAAAACAGGCCCACTACGCGGGAAAGAGCCCCCGCTTCATTCTCCAGAAGAATGGAAAGAATATGTCGCATTTGTCCGCCCTTCAATCAGCACAGGTTGCCGTAGTCGCGTTCGGCATCCGGCTCGTCGGTTTTCCTCATATGCGGCGGCAGATCCATTTCGTCCAGACCTTTGCCGTTGCCTATCATCGGGAACACGTTTTCCGACTGATCGGTACGGAAATCCAAGAACACCAGGCGTTCCTTCAGCGCCGGGCTGAAGGCTTCGCGCAGCACCGGCTCGACGTCGGCCGGATTCTCGATCTTGAAGCCGACGTGGCCGTAGGCCTCGGCGATCTTGACGAAATCCGGCAGCGCGTCCATGTACGACTCGGAGTAGCGCGTACCGTAGAAGAACTCCTGCCACTGGCGCACCATGCCCAGGTAACGGTTGTTCAGGCTGACGACCTTGACCGGGGTGTGGTACTGCTTGGCGGTGGACAGCTCCTGGATGTTCATTTGGATCGAGCCCTCGCCGGTGATGCAGGCGACGGCCTTGTCCGGGTTGGCCAGCTGGGCGCCGATGGCGGCCGGCAGGCCGAAGCCCATGGTGCCGAGGCCACCGGAGTTGAGCCACTGCTTGGGCCGGTCGAACTTGTAGTACTGCGCCGCCCACATCTGGTGCTGGCCGACGTCGGAGGTGATGATGGCATCGCCGCCGGTGATTTCGTACAGCTTTTCCACCACGTATTGCGGCTTGATCAGCTCGTTGGAGGGAGCATACAGCAGCGAATTGGGCGCGCGCCATTCTTCGATCTGCTTCCACCACGCCGCCAGCGCAGCCGGATCGGGCTTCTTGCCGCTTTCCTTGAGCTGGTCGAGCATGTCGCGCAGCACGTACTTGACGTCGCCGACGATAGGCACGTCGACCTTGACGCGCTTGGCGATGGAAGACGGATCGACGTCGATATGGACGATCTTCTTCGGCTTGGACAGGAAGTGCGACGGCACGCTGATCACGCGGTCGTCGAAGCGAGCACCCACGGCAATCAGCACGTCACAGTTCTGCATCGCCATGTTGGCTTCGTAGGTGCCGTGCATGCCGAGCATGCCGAGGAACTGCGGATCGCTGCCCGGATAGGCGCCCAGGCCCATCAGGGTGTTGGTACACGGCAGCCCGAGCGAGCGCACCAGTTCGGTGACTTCCTGCTCCGCCGCGCCCTGCACCGCGCCGCCGCCGACGTAGACGTAGGGGCGCTTGGCTTCCAGCAGCAGGTTGACGGCCTTGCGGATCTGGCCCGGATGGCCGCGCAGCACCGGCACGTAGGAGCGGATGCTGACGCTTTCCGGGTAGTGGAACTCGGCCAGCTTCTGCGTCACATCCTTGGGGATGTCGACCACCACCGGACCGGGGCGACCGGTCTTGGCGATGTAAAACGCCTTCTTGATGGTTTCCGCCAGCTCGTTGATGTCCTTGACCAGGAAGTTGTGCTTCACGCACGGCCGGGTGATACCGACCATGTCGACTTCCTGGAAGGCGTCCAGACCGATGGCCGGCGTCGGCACCTGGCCAGACAGCACAACCATCGGAATCGAGTCCATGTAGGCGGTGGCAATGCCGGTCACGGCATTGGTCGCGCCCGGACCGGAAGTGACCAGTGCCACGCCGACCTTGTCGCTGGAACGCGAGTAGGCGTCGGCGGCATGCACCGCTGCCTGCTCGTGCCGTACCAGAACATGCTTGAACTGGCTCTGCTTGAAGATGGCATCATAAATTTCTAGTACCGCGCCGCCGGGGTAGCCGAAAACGAACTCGACTCCTTCTTCCTGCAGGCAGCGGACTACGATCTCCGCGCCCGAAATCTGCATCGTTGCCTCTTTTATGTGGTGGTTTTGTCCCGTTATAGCCTCTGACCTTAGCGTATCTTGGAAAGACCGGTCAAGGGCTTTTGTGCACATGCAAAATCCACGCAAATCCAATGGTTAAGGCGCCCCTAGGGCGGGTATCCGCCTCCATCGGGCTCTGCTACCATGGCGCTCTGATAGCGTGCTGAATGATCGCGCGCACTTGCCCCGACCAACCATTCCCGTTTTCGGCATGACATCTTCCCTGACCACCCCCGGCTTGACCCGTCGCCTGTGTTGCTTGCTGTACGAACTGTTGCTGATGCTGGCGGTGCTGCTGCTCGCCTCGGCACTGTTCACCCCGCTCAAGGCCTGGCTCGGCGCCTCGTTCTGGCTCGAGCAGCTGTTCCGCCTGTTCCTGGCGGCGGCGCTGTTCGGTTATTTCGGCCTGTCTTGGGTGCGGCGCGGCCAGACGGTGGCGATGAAGACCTGGCGCATCAAGCTGGTGGGGCGCGACGGCGGAAGCGTGGGCTGGCCGCAGGCGCTGGGGCGCTACCTGGTGGCGCTGGCGCTGTTCGTCGGTCTGCCGCTGTTGAGCTACCTGGGCTGGGAACGCGCCCTCGGCCACACGCCCGAGGCGCGCTGGCTGCCGCTGCTGTGGTGGTTGATCCCGTTCCTGGCGGCGTTCCACGACAAGGAGCGCCAATTCCTGCACGACCAGCTGGCCGGCACGCGCCAGGTCCTGCTGCCGCCGCGCCAGAAGGCGTAACGCCGGGCAAGACCGGCCCCGCTCCACGATGCCAGGATACGGGCGGGGCCAGGACAAAACGCTTCGGCCAACCTTCAACGGTTGGCCGAAGCGTTTTCGTTTCCTCACCCCGCCAAGCCGGCCGCGGGCTGCAGCTGGCCTGCTACGTAGGTGGCGGCGACGGCGCGGTCGTCGCCCAGGATCATCTGCACGAACAGCGCCTCCTCGATGTCCCGGACGTAGCGCATGCGAAAGTCGATCAGCGGGGTGGAACGCAGGTTGAGTACCACCAGGTCGGCCTCCAGCCCGACCTCGATCGACCCCACCTTGTCCGCGATGCCCAGCGCCTCGGCGCTGCCGCGCGTGGCGAGGTAGAACGCCTGCGGCGCCGACAACGCGACACCGTGCGTCTGCGCCGCCTCGTAGGCCGAGCGCATGGTCTGCAGCATCGAGAAGCTGGTACCGGCGCCCAGGTCGGTGGCCAGTCCGACCCGCACCGGGCGCGGCACGGCGCGGGCGCGGCGCAGGTCGAAGCGGCCGGAGCCGAGAAAGGCGTTGGAACTGGGACAGTGCGCCAGGCTGGCGCCGCTGTCGTAGAGCAGTTGCAGTTCCTCGTCCGCCAGGTGCACGCCGTGACCGTACACGGCGCGCGGCCGCAACAGGCCGTAACGCTGGTAGACCGCGGTGTAGTGCGGACAGTCCGGGTGTAGCGACTTGACCCAGGCGATCTCGCCCGGCGTCTCCGCCAGGTGCGACTGGATCGCCATGTCGGGGTATTCCGCCGCCAGCGCCCCCAGCGCCTCCAACTGCGCCACCGACGAGGTCGGCGCGAAGCGCGGGGTGATGGCGTACTCGGCGCGGCCGCGGCGGTGCCAGCGTTCGATCAACGCCTTGGACTCGGCGTAGGCGCGCTCGGCGTTGTCGAGCAGTTCGGCCGGAGCGTACTGGTCCATGCACACCTTGCCGGCCAGGAGCCGCATCTGGCGCCGCTCGGCCGCCTCGAACAGGGCGTCGACGGAGTCCGGGTGCACGGTGCAGAACACCGCCGAGCTGGTCACGCCGTGGCGCAGCTGCTCGGCGAGAAACACCTCGGCCACCTCGGCGGCGTGCGACTTGTCGGCGAACGCCTGCTCGGTGACGAAAGTGTAGTGGTTGAGCCAGTCGATCAGCTGCTCGCCGTAGGCGGCGATCATCTCGGTCTGCGGATAGTGCACGTGGCAATCGATGAAGCCGGGCAGGATCAGGTGCTCCGGGTAGTGGGTCACGGCGACGTCGGCGCCGAGCCCGGACAGCAGCGTCGCCGGCCCGACGGCGGCGACGCCGCCCGCCTCGATCACCACCACGCCGTCCGACTCGTAGTACATGCCGGCCTCGACGCCGGCCAGCAGCGGGTCGCGGCGGAAGGTGAGCAGCGCCCCCCGTATGGCGGTTTTCATGCCGGGCTCCTTAGAACATCGTCCGTGCTTCATCATGGCAGTTCGCGCCGGCAGGCGCCCATGAAAAACGCCACCGGGCGGTGGCGTGCGGGAAGACGACTCAGTTTTGGGTGGCGCCCGACTCCAGCCGGGCGGTGCGCAGCGCCGCCGGCGGCTGCCACTGCCAATGGGCGCGCCAGGCGCCCAGCACCAGGTTGGGGTACTCCGGCCGGCCGAGGCTGCCGTTGTAACGTCCCAGCGCGCGGAACAGGTTGCCGCGCTCCAGGTCGAGGTAGTGGCGCAGGATGGTACAGCCGTAGCGCAGGTTGGTGGTGAGGTCGAACAGGTTGTGCTCGCTGTTGCCGATATGGCGCACCCAGAACGGCATCACCTGCATCAGCCCGCGCGCGCCGGCGCCGGAGATGGCGTACTTCTTGAAGCCGCTCTCGACCTGGATCAGCCCCAGCACCAGCTGCGGGTCGAGGCCGGCGCGGCTGGCCTCGTACTGGATGGCGGTGAGCAGACGCTGCCGCATCCAGGCGTCGGGGATGCGTTTTTCCAGGCGGCGCGACATCTCGGCGAGCCAGGCCTGGCCTTCGCGGGCGTCGTCGAACACCAGCCGCGGCGCATTGGCGTCGTTCACCGAGCGACGCATCGCCGAGGCCACGTTGGCCGACAACGCTTCCTCGCGCTGCGCGCCGGCCCAGGCCGGCACCGCCGCGCACAGCGCCAGCGCCAGGAGAACGGCCCATCCCTCACGCCACGCCCCTTGTCTCAGCTGGCGTGCGAGCGCGCCGAACGGGCGACTCAGCATCGAACGACGCGGCCAGCAAAGCGAGACGGCGGAACGAGCGGCAGCAGGCATCACTTACCCAGTTTGACTAGCACATGCTCCAGAATAGCATCGACGGCCATGCCAGTGGCTTCGCTGTCGCGGCGGTGCTGGTATTCCACCTTGCCTTCCTTCAGGCCGCGGTCGCCGATGGTGACGCGGTGCGGCACGCCGATCAGCTCCCAGTCGGCGAACATCGCACCCGGGCGCTCGCCGCGGTCGTCGAGGATGACGTCCACGCCGTTGGCGACCAGCTCGGCGTAGAGCTGGTCGGCGGCGGCCTTGACCTCGGCCGAGCGGTCGTAGCCGACCGGGCACAGCACCACGGTGAACGGTGCGATGGCGTCCGGCCAGATGATGCCCTTGGCGTCGAAGTTCTGCTCGATGGCGGCGCCCAGGATGCGAGTCACGCCGATGCCGTAACAACCCATCTCGAAGAACTTGGGCTTGCCGTCTTCATCGAGGAAGGTGGCGTTCATCGCCTGGGAGTACTTGGTGCCGAGGTAGAACACGTGGCCGACCTCGATGCCGCGCTCGATGGCCAGCACGCCCTTGCCGTCCGGGCTCGGGTCGCCGGCCACCACGTTGCGGATGTCGGCGACGATCGGTTCCGGGCAGTCGCGGCCGAAGTTGACGCCGGTGAAGTGCTGGTCGTCCTCGTTGGCGCCGGTGATCATGTCGGCCATCTTGGCCACGGTGCGGTCGGCGTAGACCTTGCCCGGGAAGTTGACCGGACCGAGCGAGCCCGGGTTGGCACCGAAGGAGGCACGGATGGCGTCCGGGCTGGCGAAGGTGAGCGGGCTCTTCACCCCATCGAGCTTGCCGGCCTTGACCTCGTTCAGTTCGTGGTCGCCACGCACCAACAGCAGCACCGGCTGGCCGTCTTCGCCGTCACCGTCCACCACGATGGCCTTGACGGTCTGTTTGATGTCGGCCTTGAGGAAGTCCACCAGGTCGGCGATGGTCTTGACCTTCGGGGTGTACACCTTTTCCATGGCGGCACCCGGCGCCGGACGCTCGCCGGCCGGGGCCACGGCTTCGGCCAGCTCGATGTTGGCGGCGTAGTCGGAGTCCGGGCAGTAGATGATGGCGTCTTCGCCGGTGGCGGCGATCACCTGGAATTCGTGCGAGCGGTCGCCGCCGATGGCGCCGGTGTCGGCCGCTACGGCGCGGTAGGTCAGGCCGATGCGGTCGAATATCTTGCAGTAGGCGGCGTACATGTTGTCGTAGCTGACGCCGGCGGCGTCGGCGCTGCGGTCGAAGGAGTAGGCGTCCTTCATGGTGAATTCACGGCCGCGCATCACGCCGAAACGCGGGCGGCGCTCGTCGCGGAACTTGGTCTGAATCTGGTAGAAGTTCTTCGGCAACGCGCGGTAGCTCTTCAGATCGCCGCGGATCAGGTCGGTGACGACTTCCTCGGAGGTCGGCTGGATCACGAAGTCGCGCTCGTGGCGGTCCTTGAAGCGCAGCATTTCCTCGCCCATGGTGTCCCAGCGCCCGGTTTCCTGCCACAGCCCGGCCGGCTGCACGATCGGCATGATCACCTCGATGGCGCCGGCGCGGTTCATTTCCTCGCGCACGATCGCTTCCACCTTGCGCAGGCTCTTGAGCCCCATCGGCATCCACGAGTAGATGCCGGCGGCGGCCTTGCGGATGAAGCCGGCGCGCAGCATCAGTTTCTGGCTGACGATGTCGGCGTCGGCGGGAGCTTCTTTCAGGGTGGAGATGAAAAACTGCGAGGCGCGCATGGCGGGATGTCCTTGGAAATTCCGATAAATGGCGTTGATTGTAGCGGTTTGCGCCGTCCGGGGGGAAGCGGCGCACCGCTCGCCTTCGCCGCCGGCCCTGGCACCGTTTCGCGGCCTGTGGCAGGCTCCCGACAGAAACCCCGGCCTGCCGGGACATTTACCAGCCGGCTCTTTGCACTGTCCCGGCACAGGAGTAAGCTTCGCGCTCGTTGACCATCTACCGCACTGCAGCAACCTTCCGCGCAACACGGCTTGCTGCCATAAAAACGGCAAAAAACAGAACATTATGCAAGCACACAGCAAGCAGGCGCTGGCGGGCATCACGCTCGCCGCACTGGGCGTGGTGTACGGCGACATCGGCACCAGTCCGCTCTATACCCTTAAAGAATGTTTCGCCGGTCACGGCTTGCCGGTTACCCCGGGCAACGTACTCGGCATCCTGTCGATGATTTTCTGGTCGCTGCTGTTCGTGGTGACGCTCAAGTACGTGATCTTCATCCTCAAGGCCGACAACCGCGGCGAGGGCGGCATCATGTCGCTAATGGCGCTGGCCCGTCAGGCCGCCTCGGGCAAGCGCCGCGGCCTGGTCGTGGTGCTCGGGCTGTTCGGCGCCGCGCTGTTCTACGGTGATGCCATCATCACCCCGGCGATTTCGGTACTGTCCGCCGCCGAGGGTCTGGAGGTGATCAAGCCGGAGCTGGAAGCCTACGTGCTGCCAATGTCGATCGTGGTGCTGATGGCGCTGTTCCTGATCCAGCGCTTCGGCACCGCCAGCGTCGGCATGCTGTTCGGACCGGTCATGCTGCTGTGGTTCGGTACGCTGGGCGTGCTGGGCCTGATGCAGATCGCCGCGACGCCCCAGGTACTGGCCGCGCTCAACCCCCTGTATGCCTTCGACTTCCTGGTCAAACACGGTCACGACGCCTTCCTGGCGCTGGGCGCGGTGGTGCTGGCGCTGACCGGGGCCGAGGCGCTGTACGCCGACATGGGGCATTTCGGCAAGAAGCCGATCCGCCTGGCCTGGTTCAACCTGGTGCTGCCGGCGCTGCTGCTCAACTACTTCGGCCAGGGCGCCCTGCTGATGACGGACCCGTCGGCGATCCGCAACCCGTTCTACCTGCTGGCCCCGTCCTGGGCGCTGATGCCGCTGATCATCCTCGCCACGCTGGCCACCGTGATTGCTTCGCAGGCGGTGATCTCCGGCGCCTACTCGCTGACGCGCCAGGCGATCCAGCTGGGCTACTGCCCGCGCATGGGCATCCTGCACACCTCGGCCAAGGAGATCGGCCAGATCTACATGCCGTTCGTGAACTGGGGGCTGCTGGTCGCGGTGATGGTGGTGGTGCTGGCGTTCAAATCGTCCGGCAACCTGGCTGCCGCTTACGGCATCGCGGTGACCGGCACCATGCTGATCACCACGCTACTGGCCTATATCGTGGCGCGCGCCAACTGGGGCTGGCCGCAGCCGCTGGCGCTGGCGGTGACCTCATTCTTCCTGGTGATCGACACCGGCTTCTTCAGTGCCAACGCGCTCAAGCTGTTCTCCGGCGGCTGGCTGCCGCTGTTGATCGGGCTCGCGGTCTTCACGCTGATGGCAACCTGGAAGCGCGGCCGCGAGATCCTGGTCGAGCGACTGACCGAACACGCCATCCCGCTCGACAGCTTCGTCGAGAACATGGAGTCGTTCCCGCCCAGCCGGGTGCAGGGCACCGCGGTGTTCCTGACCAGCACGCTGCAGGGCGTCCCTCACGCCCTGCTGCACAACCTGAAACACAACAAGGTGCTGCATGAACGCATCGTGTTGCTGACAATGCAAGGCGAGGACGTGCCCTACGTGGCACCGGCGGAGCGGGTACGCATCACCCGCCTGTCCAATTCGTTCTGGCAGGTCGAGGCGTTCTACGGCTTCCAGGAAACGCCGAACGTGCAGGAAATCCTCGATCTGTGCGCCCAGCAGGGCCTCGAATTCGAGGTGATGGATACCTCGTTCTTCCTGTCGCGCGAAACCTTGCTGTCCACCGCGCGTCCGGGCATGGCGCGCTGGCGCGAGCAGCTGTTCGTGTGGATGAGCAAGAACGCGCTGAGGGCCACCGACTTCTTCCACATCCCGACCAACCGCGTGGTGGAGCTGGGTGCGCAGATCGAGCTGTAGTGCCCCTCCTCTCCGAACACACAAAACGGCCGCTCAGCGGCCGTTTTGCATGCACCGGATTAATCAAAAATAAAACCCATAGAGCCATCCCAGTAGGCGAGCGAGCCAAGGCAGATTGAGCGCCGCCAGCGCACAGGAACCGGAATGTACTCAAAGTACATGAGGATTCCGCATCGCTGAGCCAATCTCTGCGTGCCAATCTTCGATTGGCTCAGCGATGGATTCGCACGCAGTCTACCGGCACTCAAGATGCGAAGGCGCAGCCGTCTAATGGGATAGGCGCTCACTCGGCCGGCAGGTCCACCAGTCGTCTCAGCCGCGCCCAGTCGAAGAACGGGCCGGGATCGGTCTTGCGCCCCGGCGCGATGTGTTCGTGGCCGGTCATGCCGGTCAGCCCCAGTTGTTGCTTGAGCAGGCGCGCCAGCGCGATCAGGGTACGGTACTGGGCGTCGGCAAACGGCTCGAAGTCGCAGCCCTCCAGTTCCACCCCGAGCGAGAAATCGTTGCAACGCTCGCGCCCATGCCAGCTCGACACCCCGGCGTGCCAGGCGCGCTCGGTCACCGGCACGAACTGCACCAGCTCGCCGTCGCGGCGGATGAAGAAATGCGCCGAGACGCGCAAGTGGTGGATGGTGGCGTAGTAGGGATGCGCGGCAGGGTCGAGCGTGTTGGTGAACAGCTGCTCCACGCCCGGACCGCCGTAGCGGTACGGCGGCAGGCTGATGTTGTGCACCACCAGCAATTCCGTCGCCACGCCGGCGGCGCGCGCGTCGCGGTTGGGCGAGGGACAGCGGCGCGCCTCCGGCACCCAGCCGGCGGCGTCGAGCGACAGCGCCGGCAGCACCGCCTCGTCGGGGGGACGGCGGTAGCCCAGCCGCCATAGCGCCAGCCCGCCCGGCGAGTGCCAGCGCTGCTCCGGCACGAAGCCGGCCTTGCCGTAGAGGCGCAGTGCCGCCGCGTTGGCCTCGGCGGTGTCCACCGTGACGCGCGGCGCGAGCGCCAGCAGCGCATTGACCAGGCGGTAGCCCCAGCCCTGGCCGAGATGGGCGGGATCGACCACGGTACGCTGGATATGCACCGTATCGCTCTCCTCCTCGTACACCAGCAGACCGCGCAGCGCCGTGCCCTCGAACGCGCCGAGCAGACGATAGGGGCAGGCCGTCACAGCCGCCGGGCTATCCCACAGCAGCGGCAGGTCGGGCGGTTCGCCCAGCCAGTCCAGTTCCACGCGGTGGGCCGCCAGCTGCAGGCGAAACGCGGCTTCGGCCAGGCCCGGCTCGGCCAGATCGGGGGCGCGCACAACGAACGGTTGATCCATGGGGAGACTCTTGGTAACGAGCGAGAGACGCAGCGCCGCACCACGGGCGCATACCCCGTCATTGTGGTGCAGAAGCGCGGCGCCGGCCAGCCTGCCCGGCGTTTCTTGAGCGCAGTCATGGCCGCGCGCGCCGGGCTCGGGCACACTGGACGCCTGCCATCCCACCAGGAACCTGCCATGCTGCGACTCGACAATCTCGGCCAGAATGCCGCCCCCAGCTTCGACGCGCCGCTGGAGATGCTCGGCGCCTGCCACGACAAGGTGCGCCACTTCTGCAGCCTGCTCGACAAGCTGCCCGGCTATCTCGCCGCACAGGGTGTCACCCCGGCACTGCAGAGTTCGGTGGCGGGTATCCTGCGCTACTTCGACGTGGCCGGCCCGGCGCACCACGCCGACGAGGAAGACGAGCTGTTCCCGCTATTGCGCCAGCGCCTGCCCGACACCGACACGCCGCTGGCGCGGCTGGCGGCCGATCACGTCATGTTCGGCCAACGCTGGCAGGCGCTGCGGAAGCAACTGCTGGCGCTGCAGGACGGTACGGCGGCGCGGGTCGACGCCGAAGCGATCCACGCCTTCACGGTGCATTACCGCAGCCACGCCCAGCTGGAGGAGGACTGGCTGTTCCCGCTGGTTGCCGCCACCCTGAGCGAGGAGGAGCTGCGCCAGGCCGGGCAGCGCATGGCGGCGCGGCGGCAGCAACCGGGCTGAGGCTTCGGCCAACCTTATCCAACAAAAAACGGGATGGTACGCCATCCCGTTTTTATTGGCTCCGAAGCATCATCAGGCTCAGAGCGGGTGAAAGACATCGTTGCGAGCACCCCCAGGCTGGTTCGACCCAAGGAAGATCGAATGACTCAGCCGTACAAGTGGTACGGCGAGCATCACAGGACCGGAATGGAGGTGCACAGCAGATTTATTCACCAGATCTCAGGCTGTCAGCTCCAGCAGCGCCTGATACGACTCGACGAACAGCTTGAGACCGTCCTGCTGCAGCTTGTCGCCGACGGCGACAAGGTCGATACCGGAAGCGCCGACGCGGTGCAACACCGTCATCGCTTCCTCCAGCCCGTGCGGCAGGGTCTCGGCGGCGGCGCCGTGGTCGCGGAACGCCGCCAGGGTGGCGTCCGGTACGGTGTTGACGGTTTCCTGGCCGATCAGGCTGGCGACGTACAGCACGTCGGAGTAGGCCGCATTCTTGGTCCCGGTGCTGGCCCACAACAGGTACTGCGGGCGTGCCCCGGCGGCGCGCAGCGCGGCGAATTCGGCGCCGTGGAAACGCTGGCGGTAGCGCGCGTACGCGGCCTTGGCCAGCGCCACCGCGACCTTGCCCTGCAGCTCTGGTGCCAGCTGCGGATCGAGCAGGCTGTCGACGCGCGACAGGAAGAAGCTCGCCACCGCCTTGACCGGCTTGACGTCGTTGCCGTCCTCCAGGCGCTGCTGCAGGCCGGCGAGGTAGCCGTCCCACACTGCCTCGACCTGGGGCAGGCTGAACAGCAGCGTAATGTTGACGTTGACGCCCTCGCGGGTCAGGGTGCGCAATGCCTCCACCCCGGCGGCGGTGGCCGGAATCTTGATCATCAGGTTGGGACGAGCGACCGCCTGCCACAGCCGGCGCGCCGCGGCCAGAGTGCCGGCGGCATCGTTGGCCAACAGCGGCGACACTTCCAGGCTGACGTAGCCGTCGTCGCCGGCGCTGGCGCGGTACTGCGGGGCCAACAGGTCGCAGGCGGCCTGGATGTCCGGGATCACCAGCGCCTCGTAGCACTGCTCGGCGTCCAGCGCGCGCAGTTTCAGTGCGGCCAGGTCTTCCTGATAGCGCGGGTCGCTGGCGATGGCCTTGTGGAAGATGGTCGGGTTGGAGGTCACGCCGGCGATGCCGTCTTCCTCCACCAGGCGCGCGAGCGTGCCGGAGGCCAGCAGTTCACGCGACAGGTTGTCCAGCCAGATACGTTGGCCGAAGGGACGGATGGCTTGCAGGCGGTTCATGGCGTACTTCCCGGTTGGTTGAGGGGTATTCGATGACAACAGGAAGATCATCTTAGCGCGGCACAGCGGCCCACGCCAAGGGCAGGATCACGCGCTCAGGCCGCTTCCGGCTCGGCCATCTGGGAGCGGTTGAACACCACGCTGAAGGTGCTGCCGCGCTCCGGCTCGCTGTGCACCTCGAGGCGCGCCTGGTGGCGCGCCACCACGTGCTTGACGATGGCGAGTCCCAGCCCGGTGCCGCCATTGCCGCGCGAGCGGCCGCGGTCGACGCGGTAGAAGCGCTCGGTCAGACGCGGGATGTGTTCGCGCGGAATGCCGATGCCGCTGTCCTTGACCGAGAACACCAGCTTCTCGCCCTCCTCCTTCCAGCATAGCGTGACGTCGCCGCCGTCCGGGGTGTAGCGCACCGCGTTGGACACCAGGTTGCCGAACGCCGAGTGCAGCTCCTGGGCGTTGCCCCACAGCCACAGCGACGTGTCGCGCTGCAGCCGGATCTGATGGCGCCCCTGCGACAGCCCCTCGGCCTCGACCATCAGCGTGTCGAGCAGCTCGCTCATGTTGACCTTCTCGTTGGCGGTGTTCTTCGGGCTGTTCTCCAGCCGCGACAGGATCAGCAGATCCTCCACCAGGCTCTGCATGCGCCGCGACTGCTCCATCATCATCGGCAGGAACTGGCGCAACAGCGCCGGGTTGTCCGGCATGTCGGAGAGCGTCTCGAGGAAGCCGCCGATCACCGTCAACGGCGTACGCAGCTCGTGCGAGACGTTGGCGACGAAGTCGCGGTGCACCGTCTGCACCCGCTCCAGCTGGGTGATGTCGCGCGACAGGATCAGCTTGCGGGTGGAGTCGAACGGCACCAGCTGGATGCTCAGCACCCGCTCGTCAGGCTGGGAGGAGCGCAGGATCAAGGGCTGGCTGAAGCGGTCCGCCTTCATGTAGGCGTTGAACGCCGGCTGGCGGATCAGGTTGAAAATCTGGTTGCCGACGTCGCGCTTGCGGTCGAGCCCGAAATGCTCCACCGCCATCGGGTTGAGCCACTCGATGCGGTCGTGCTCGTCCAGTACCACCACGCCGTCCGGCATCGCCTCGCCGGCGTTGATGAAGCGCTCCACGGTTTTGGTCAGCTTGCGCTTGCTCTGGCTTTGCATCTTGCTCTGCCGGTACAGCGTGATGAACACCGTGTGCCAGGCACCGAAACCATCCGGCACGCGCTCGGCCGAGGGGTGCTGGAGCCAGCGCAGCAGCAGCGCGAGGTGATAGAGATGGAAGGCGAGCCAGCCGCCCAGGCCGATGCAGAGCACCAGCAAGGCGTCGAGCGCGCCGGAGGCCCACCAGAACCCCAGCCCGAGCAGCACGATGGCCACCAGCCAGAGCAGCGTACGCTGTGCAAATTCGCGCAAAAAAGCCTACCTCACTGTTGCGTGGAGAAGCGGTAGCCGGTGCCGCGCACGGTCTGGATCAGGCCATCGTGCCCGGTCGCTTCCAGCGAGCTGCGCAGGCGGCGGATGTGCACGTCGACGGTGCGCTCCTCGACGAACACGTGGTCGCCCCAGACCTGGTCGAGCAGCTGCGCGCGCGAGTGCACCCGTTCCGGGTGGGTCATGAAGAAGTGCAGCAGGCGGAATTCGGTCGGGCCGAGGTCGATCGGATTGCCATCGGTGCTGACGCGGTGGGTGGCCGGATCGAGCCGCAGGCCCTTAACCTCGACCGCGTCGTCGGTCATTTGTGGCGCACGGCGGCGCAGCACCGCCTTGATGCGCGCCAACAGCTCGCGCGGCGAGAACGGCTTGGTGATGTAGTCGTCGGCGCCGGTTTCCAGCCCGACGATCTTGTCCTGTTCGTCGGAGCGCGCGGTCAGCATGATGATCGGCACCTGGCGCGTGCGCTCGTCGGCGCGCAGGCGCTTGGCGATGTCGATGCCGGAGCCGCCGGGCAGCATCCAGTCCAGCAGCACCAGGTCCGGCAAGGCATTCTTGACCAGCATCAGCGCGGCCTCGGCGGTGCTGGCGCGCAGCACATGGTGGCCGGCCTGGGTCAGGTTGAACGCTATCAGTTCCTGAATGGCCGGTTCGTCTTCAACGAGCAGAATGTTCGCAGGCATGATGATCCATTGGCAGAGAGTCTGCCCAGAGGATAAGAAGCGGGGATTACAGAAATATGACATTTCCCGGGAAATGCCAAGTCACGGTAACAAAGTCGGGGGAAACAGGCAAAAAAACAGGCCTGTCGCAAGACAGGCCTTGAAGGATCGTCGTCAATACTAAAGAGAAATGACTTGAGACCGGGGACAAAGAGATCACCAGAACAGCGACCGCTCCCGACGCATCGGGCACACCTCGGGGGGTCCACGTATCCAGTCCAAGGAGCGTGCCGCCGTCCCGCGGGACGGTAGCGCGCTGCCTCATCACGGAACGTATTGTACGTAGGCTGCGGGGCCGAATTAATAAGAAAACCGTCGATTTACCGGGGTATAATTTTCGTTTCAACGCATATTTCCGGCTAACGCCTTCGAATCCAAAGTGGACAAATTCGATCACAAGATTCTCGCTGCACTGCACGAAAACGCCCGTCTCAGCTTCGCCGAGCTGGCGCGACGGGTGAACCTGTCGGCCCCCGCGGTGGCCGACCGTATCGACAAGCTGGAGCGCGCCGGCATCATCACCGGCTACCACGTCGGGGTGGACCTGGCGCGGCTGGGCTTTCCGATCCAGTGCGTGATCGAGCTGACGGTGAAACACCTGGAGTTCTACGCCGTGCTGGAGAAACTCAAGGACGTGCCGGGCATCGTGTCGTGCGAGTCGATCACCGGCAGCAGCGGCCTGCTGCTGAAGGTGGCGGTGGACACCATGGCGGCATTGCAGACGCTGATCGCCGAGCTGATGCAGTACGGCGACACCAAGACCTCGATCGTCATCGACACCCCGATCACGCCGCGCCTGCCGCCGCTGCCGGTGGACTAGGCGGGGCGCGGCTCGGCCTTCTTCCAGCCGATCAACACCACGCCCGCCACGATCACCACCAGCGCGCCCAGCTCCTGGCGGCCGACCTGCTCCCCGAGAAACAGCACCCCCAGCAGCACCGCGATCACCGGGTTGACGTAGGCGTAGCTGGTGGCGGTGGCCGGACTGACGTTGGCGAGCAGATAGAGATAGGCGCTGTAAGCGATCAGCGAGCCGAACACCACCAGGTAGCCCAGCGCCAGCCAGCCTTCGAAGGTGGGCACCGCCGCCAGGCGCTCGCCGCTTGCCACGCTGGCGACCAGCAGCGCGATGCCGCCCATCAGCATCATCATGGCGCTCGCCATCAGGCCGCCCGGCTGCGGCAGGTGCTTGCTCCAGGCCGAGCCGAGCGCCCAGCCGGCGCAGGCCAGCAACAGCAGGATGCCGCCCAGCGGGCTCAGCGACAGGCTGCTGCCCATGTTGAGCAGCGCGATGCCGGCCAGGCCCAGCCCCATGCCGGCCCACTCCAGCGGGCGGGTGCGCTGCCCGAACAGCCGGGCGCACAAGGTGGTGAACAGCGGCACCGTCGCCACCATCAGCGCCGCCACGCCGGACGACACGCTCTTCTGCGCCACCGTCACCAGGCCGTTGCCCATGCCCGGCATCAGCACGCCGAGCAGGGTGGAGCTGCCGAGCTGGCGCCAGTTCGGCAAGGCCTCGCCGCGCCACAGCAGAAACGACGCCAGCACGGTGCCAGCGATCACGAAGCGCACCCCGGCCATCAACAGCGGTGGCCACGAGTCGACGGCGACGTGGATGGCGAAGTAGGTCGAGCCCCAGATCAGGTAGAGCGACAGCAGGGCGGCAAGGGTAAGGGGAGGCACGCGGCGCGGGGACATGGCAGGACATCGCATCGGAAACAGGATGACATCATCCCACTGCCGGCACGAAATACAAGGCAGGTGGACGCGACAAGACTGTTCGCGCAGGCGAACAGTGGCTTCGGCCAACCTTGGCGGCTAGGCCGAAGCCGGTATCGCGGGCAGGTTCTCAGCGCGTGGCGAGACGCTGCAGGATGTTGGAGAACTCTTCCATGAAGGTGTCGAAGCGCGACGCCAGGCGGTCGACGTCGGCGGCGAAGCGGTTGTAAGCCACCACCGCCGGAATCGCCGCGAACAGGCCGATGGCGGTGGCCACCAGCGCCTCGGCGATGCCGGGCGCCACCGTCGACAGCGTCGCCTGGCCGGCGTTACCGAGGCCGATGAAGGCGTGCATGATGCCCCACACCGTGCCGAACAGGCCGATGTAGGGGCTCACCGAACCGACCGTGGCGAGGAACGAAGTGTGGCTGTCGAGGCGGTCGAGCTCGCGCTGGGCGGCGGCGCGCATGGCGCGGCGCGCCCCGTCCATGATGTCGGACAGCTCGGCGCCGCTACGGCCGCGCTGCTTGAGGAACTCGGCGAAGCCGGACTGGAAGATGCGCTCCATGCCGACGGTGTCGCCCTGCTGGCGTGCATCCTCGTACAGCCGGTTGAGGTCGGTGCCGCCCCAGAAATTCTGCTCGAAGCTTTCGCTGTGGCGCCGTGCCGAGCGCAGCGTGCCGAGCTTGCTGATGATCAGCGTCCACGACAGCACCGACAGCAGCGCCAGCCCCAGCATGACCAGTTGCACCACCAGGCTGGCGTTCAGGATCAGGCTCATGAAAGAAATCGGTTGCAAAGCTAGTTCCTCGTTACAAACGGCGCGTGCGCTTCAGCGGAGCACGCGGCCGGTTTCAAAATCGATGATGGTGGAGGGACGGCGGCTGCCGCCGATGCGTCCCGGCAACGTCAAGACCGCGGCACCGAAGGCGCGGCGGCAGGCTTGTGCGGTTTTCAGCGACGTCTGCCCGGCGCGGTTGGCCGAGGTCGACACCAGCGCCGTCCCCAGCGCGCGGCACAGCGCCGCCGCCTCGCCGTGCGCGGTCACCCGCACCGCGATCTTGTCGTGCCGCCCGCGCAGCAGCGGCGGGACGCGCGGCGAGGCCGGCAGCAAAAAGGTATAAGGACCAGGCCAGTAGCGGGCAAGTTCCGCTTCCTCGGCCGCCGACAACGGGCGGATCAGCGGACGCACCTGCGCCAGCGAGGCGGCAATCACGATCAGGCCCTTGTGGTTGGGGCGTGCCTTGAGCGCCAGCACGCGGCGGATCGCTGCAACATTGAACGGATCGCACCCCAGGCCGAAACAGGATTCGGTGGAATAGGCCAGCACACCGCCCTGCTGCAGCACAGCCCTGGCCCTCCGCAACAGCGCAACGGCGGGCAGGCGCGGCAAGGCCCGGCGCCCACGCGGCGGGGTAAGAGGACGACTCATGACGATGGGGGTGACGGCAAAAGCGCCATTCTAGCAGAGCCGCCGCCGCCCCGGCGGCGGCGTCCCGCAAAACCCGGCCGCTTCAATGCAGGTAGCGGTCGACGATCTTCTGTATCACGCCTTCCTCGCGCATACCGCCGAGGCTGGTGTTGAGCTTCTGGATCAGCGCGTCGTCGGTAGACTTGTTGCAGGCGAGATAGAGCTGCACCGTCTTGAAGGTGAGCACCGGGTGGATGCCGACCTGCTTCTGCTGTGCCGCGAGATACGCGCCCTGGTACTTGCCGGTGGCCCAGTAGTCGATGCGGCCGTCGGCCAGCTTGCGCATGTTGAGTATGTCGGCCGGCACCAGTTCGACGCGGTAGCCGTTGCTCATCAGGAACTGGGCGGTGGCATCGCCGACGTAGCCGCCCAAGAGGTAGGGGCGGACGTCTTCCAGTGCGCGCACCGGGCGCGTGTCGTCGTTGCGCGCGAACAGCACCCAGGGGTTGTCGACCAGCGGTCCGACCCACTTGAACTGCGCCTCGCGATCCTCGCTGCGGGTGGTGGAGTAGACGCAGGTGGCGGGATTGTCGCGCGCGTTGGTGAAGGCCCACACCCACGGCTGCAGCTCGATGGTGTAGGGCACGCGGGCGCGTTTCATCATCTCACGCACGATATCGGTCGACAGTCCCACCACGCTGCCGTTCTTGGCGCTCATGTTGTAGGGAGGGTACGACTCGGTGAGCACGCGCAAGGGTTTGGGAGCGGCGCCGGCATGGCCGGTCAGGGCGAACAGCGCACACAGGACGGCGATCAGGTAGCGACGGGCCATGATATGCTCCTGTTTCCACGGATGATTCAGTATGGCCCATGGCGCGGCGCTGCCAATGAAAAACGGCACCCGAGGGTGCCGTCTAATGCCTTGGAGCAGGTATGGCTTGTGAAAGAAACCCTCCCACAAGGATTCCCTGTGCTCAGGGCCGCGGCGCTAAAGCCGGTTCGCCCCAAAGAGGCGAGTAACGATGCCGCCGTACACATGGTGCGGCGAGCATCACAGGGCCGGAATTGGAGCGTGCCGTCGCTTTATCCACAAGCGCACCGTTCTCAGCCGCGCCGGTGCAACGCCTTGCTGCCGATGTCGCGACGCAGCTGCTTGCCGGCGAAGCGGATCTGGTCGGCCACGGCGTAGGCCTTGCCCTGCGCCATGCGCACGCTGTCGCCCAGGCCCACCACGCACAGCACGCGACCGCCGTTGGTGACCACGCGGCCTTCGCCGTCGAACGCCGTACCGGCGTGGAACACTACAGCGTCGTCGTCGCTGGCCTTGGACAGGCCGTCGATCAGGTCGCCCTTGCGCGGGCTTTCCGGGTAGCCTTCGGCCGCCAGCACCACACCCAGCGCCACGCGCCGGTCCCACTCCGCCTCGACGCGGTCGAGCTGGCCGTTGACGCCGGCCTCAAGCAGCACGGTGAAGTCGGACTTCAGGCGCGCCATGATCGGCTGGGTTTCCGGGTCGCCGAAGCGGCAGTTGAACTCGATGGTGAACGGATTGCCGTCCTGGTCGATCATCAGCCCGGCGTAGAGGAAGCCGGTGTACTCGTGACCGTCCTTCTTCATGCCCTGCACCGTCGGCAGAATGATCTCGCGCATCACGCGCGCGTGCACGTCCGGGGTCACCACCGGTGCCGGGCTGTAGGCGCCCATGCCGCCGGTGTTGGGGCCCTCGTCGTTGTCCTTGAGGCGCTTGTGGTCCTGGCTGGTGGCCATGGCCAGCACGTGCTCGCCGTCGACCATGACGATGAAGCTGGCTTCCTCGCCTTCCAGGAAGTCCTCGATCACCACGCGGGCACCGGCGCTGCCCATCTTGTTGCCGACCAGCATGTCGTCGATGGCGGCGTGCGCCTCGTCCAGCGTCAGCGCCACCACCACGCCCTTGCCGGCGGCCAGACCGTCGGCCTTGATCACGATCGGCGCACCCTTGCCGTCGACGTAGGCGTGCGCCGCGGCGGCGTCGGTGAAGGTCTCGTAGCCGGCGGTGGGGATGCCGTGGCGCTTCATGAACGCCTTGGCGAAGTCCTTGGAGCTTTCCAGCTGCGCGGCGTACTGGGTCGGGCCGAAGATCTTCAGCCCTTCGGCGCGGAAGGCGTCGACCACGCCGGCGGCCAGCGGCGCTTCCGGACCGACCACGGTGAGCTCGATCTTCTCCTGCTTGACGAAGGCGATCAGCTCCGGAATCGCGCTGATCGCCACGTTGGTCAGGTGTGGGTCGAGTTCGGTGCCGGCGTTGCCGGGCGCGACGAATACCTTGGACACGCGCGGCGACTTGGCGATACGCCAGGCCAGGGCGTGTTCGCGCCCGCCGGAACCGATAACCATCACTTTCATCTGTGTTTCCTCAATCTTTCAATGACGGTGCCCGGACCAGGCCGGGCACACTCAAAAACCGTAACGGGCGAACAGGAAGACCACGTTGCCGTTGCCTTTGCCGCCGGGGATGTAGGTCCCCATCAACGCCAGCCGCTTGTACTGCACCGACGCCAGCGGCAGCACGCCCGGCACCGGGAAGTAATGCAGGGTGTCCGAGCGCGAGGTGAGGAAGGCGGTGAAACCGAGCCCGGCCTGCCAGTTCTCGCTGAAGTGGTGCCGGCTCTGGTAGGCGTAGCCGGCGATCGGCTCGAGATCGTTGTGCGAGTCGAGAAAGGCCATGGCGTAGAGGCCGTGCCAGTCGCCGTCGTCGTCGACCAGGCCACGCCCCAGACCGAAACCCCAGGCCTGTTCGTTGAACGAGTCGATCTTCTCCGGCCGGTAGGCGCTGCGCAGGTGGTAGGCGTAGCCGGGCAGGTAGACCTCGCCCTGCCCTTGTTGCCACACCTGATCGACGCGGCGGCAGGCCGCGTCGAGCCAGCCGTCGCCGTCACTGCAGCCCCAGGCCGGGACGGCGCTGGCCAGCAGCAGGGTGAACAGGACGGAGCGGCTCATGGCGGTCATGTGTGGCCGAAGCGCGCTTCGGCCAACCTTTCTCGTGGTTCGCCGCGCTCAGTGGCGGAAGTGGCGCACACCGGTCAGCACCATGGCGATGCCATGCTCGTCGGCGGCGGCGAACACTTCCTCGTCGCGCATCGAACCGCCCGGCTGGATGATGGCCTTGATGCCCTGCTCGGCGATGACGTCGATGCCGTCGCGGAACGGGAAGAAGGCGTCCGACGAGGCCACCGCGCCCTGCAGCGTCAGGCCGGCGTCCTGCGCCTTGCGCGCGGCGATGCGGGTGGAGTCCACACGGCTCATCTGGCCGGCGCCGATACCGGCGGTCTGGCCATTCTTGCAGAACACGATGGCGTTGGACTTGACGTACTTGGCGACGCGCCAGGCGAACAGCAGGTCGCTCATTTCCTGCTCGGTCGGGGCGCGCTTGGTCACCACCTTGAGCTCGTCCAGGCCGACGTTGCGGATGTCCGGGGTCTGCACCAGCACGCCGCCGCCGACACGCTTCAGTTCGAAGCGGTTGGCGCCGGCTTCCAGCGGAATCTCCAGCACGCGCACGTTCTTCTTGGCGGCGATGACGGCCTTGGCCTCGTCGCTGAAGGCCGGGGCGATCAGCACTTCGAGGAACTGGCCGGTCACGGCTTCCACGGTTTCGGCGTCGACCGGGCGGTTGAAGGCGATGATGCCGCCGAAGGCCGAGGTGGTGTCGGTGGCGAAGGCCAGGCGGTAGGCGGTGAGCGGGTCGGCCGCGACGGCCACGCCGCACGGGTTGGCGTGCTTGACGATGACGCAGGCCGGCTGCTCGAAGGTCTTCACCGCTTCCCACGCCGCGTCGGAATCGGCGATGTTGTTGTAGGACAGTTCCTTGCCCTGCAGCTGGCGGTAGTTGGCGATGGAGCCGGCGGCCGGGTCGAGGTCGCGGTAGAAGGCGGCGGCCTGGTGCGGGTTCTCACCGTAGCGCATGTCCTGCACCTTGACGAACTGGGTGTTCAGGCGGTTCGGGAAGGCGGTGCGTTCCGGCACCCCGGCCAGCGAGCCGGCGGCCAGGCTGGTCAGGTAGTTGGAGATGGCGCCGTCGTAGGCCGCGGTGTGGGTGAACGCCTTCTTGGCCAGCTCGAAGCGGGTGGCTTTGGACAGCTGGCCGTCGTTGGCCTTCAGTTCGTCGGCCAGGGTGGCGTAGTCGGCCGCGTCGGTGACGATGGCGACGTGCGCCCAGTTCTTGGCGGCGGAGCGCACCATGGTCGGGCCGCCGATGTCGATGTTCTCGATGGCGTCTTCCAGCGGGCAGTCCGGGTTGGCGATGGTGGCTTCGAACGGGTACAGGTTGACACACACCAGGTCGATGTTGCCGATGCCGTGTTCGGCCATCTTGGCCACGTGCTCGGGCAGATCGCGTCGGCCGAGGATGCCGCCGTGCACTTTCGGATGCAGCGTCTTGACGCGGCCGTCCAGCATCTCGGGGAAGCCGGTGTAGTCGGACACTTCGGTCACCGGCACGCCGGCTTCGGCCAGCAGCTTGGCGGTGCCGCCGGTCGACAGGATATGCACGCCGAAGCCGGCCAGGGTCTGGGCGAATTCGAGAACGCCGGTCTTGTCGGAAACGCTGATCAGCGCACGTTCGATCTTGGTCATCGTTAATCTACCACTCAAGGAAGTCATAAAAATCCGAAAGCAGGCGCCCGGTGAGGGTGGCCTGCTTTCCCATTCTAGATCAGGTCGTAACTCTTCATTTTCTTGCGCAGCGTGTTGCGGTTGAGCCCCAGCAACTCCGCCGCGCGCGTCTGGTTGCCCTGGGTGTGCGACAGCACCACCTCGAGCAGGGGCCTCTCCACGCAGGCCAGCACCATGTCGTAGATGGCCGAGGGCACCTCGCCGTCGAGATCGCGGAAGTATTGCTCCATGGCCAGCCGTACCGACTGGGAAATGTGATCGTTGTTCTGCATGGTTGTTGTTCTGTCGTCAGTTGTCTGAGCGCGGTCTCAGCCCGCCAGGGCCAGGTCCGCGCCCCCCATGGCTTCCACGTACTCGAGGCGCTCGGAGGCGCCGGCCAGCCGGTCGAAGTAATCCGCCACCGCGGCGCGCTGCCCTGCGGTGTCTTCCAGGCGGTACATCGCCTGGCGGAACTCGTTGGAGCCGCGCAGGCCGCGCGTGTACCAGGCGATGTGCTTGCGCGCGATGCGGCAGCCGGAGTACTCGCCGTAAAAACCGTACAGCTCGTCCAGGTGCTCCAGCAGCAGCTGGCGGATTTCCGCCACCGTCGGCGCCGGCAGGGTTTCACCGGTTTCGAGGTAATGCTGGATCTCGCGGAAAATCCACGGCCGCCCCTGCGCGGCGCGGCCGATCATGATGGCGTCGGCGCCGGTGTAGTCGAGCACCTGGCGCGCCCGCTGCGGCGAGTCGATGTCGCCGTTGGCGATCAGCGGGATCGAAATCGCCTGCTTCACGGCGCGGATGGTGTCGTACTCCGCCGCGCCGTGGTACATGTCCTCGCGCGTGCGGCCGTGCAGCGCCAGCGCGGCGATGCCGCAGTCTTCGGCCAGGCGCGCCACCCTGAGCGCGGTCTTGTGTTCGCGGCTCCAGCCGGTACGGGTCTTCAAGGTCACCGGCACGTCCACCGCCTGCACCACGGCCTCGAGGATGCGCCCCACCAGCGCCTCGTCGCGCAACAGCGCGGAGCCGGCGGCGACGTTGCACACCTTCTTGGCCGGGCAGCCCATGTTGATGTCGATGATCTGCGCGCCCTGCTCGACGTTGAGGCGCGCCGCCGCCGCCATCTGCGCCGGATCGGCGCCGGCGATCTGCACCGAGATCGGCTCCACCTCGCCGTCGTGATTGGCGCGGCGCAAGGTCTTGGCGGTGGTCCACAAGGCCTTGTTGGAGGTGATCATCTCGGATACCGCCATCCCCGCCCCCAGTCGCTTGCACAGCATGCGGAACGGGCGGTCCGTCACCCCGGCCATGGGCGCGACGATGAGCCGGTTCTTCAGGGTGTACGGTCCGATGCGCATCTGTTTTATCAAGGATTTAGCGGCGAGAGGGCGGCATTGTAATGCTTTTTGCCCGGCGGGTAAAAAACATTTTGCCTACTTTTTGAGCAGGCTCGATAGCGGCGGAATAAGGGCGCGCGTGCGGCCGGCGTGCGCGCCCAAGCGGGTCGAGCGCTGCCGCCTCATGACATGGCGCGGGGAGGGGGACGGGGAGTCAGCCGGTAAGCCGGGTTCTGTCGTGGACAGTCATTCCTCTAGGCCGACCATTGCTGGCCGGCTCAAGCAACCTACCCGGGGACAACGCGAGCCACGTTAGCGCCCCCCTATTTGGTCTTGCTCCGGATGGGGTTTAGCCTGCCGTCGCGTGTTGCCACGGACGCGGTGCGCTCTTACCGCAGGCAGGTTTCCCCGCCCGTCCGGCCCGGCTTGCGCCTGACCGGTACACCTTTTCACCCTTGCCTGATCCCTGTTGCCAAGGCCATCGGCGGTTCAGCTCTCTGTTCCACTTTCCATCGCCTCGCGGCGTCCGGTCGTTAACCGGCATCCTGCTCTGCGGAGCCCGGACTTTCCTCCCCGTGCCTGAAGGCACGCGGCGACTGTCTGACTGACTCCCCGCGTTGCCATTTTACCTCAGAACCCGGCCAAGCCTGAGGGATATTTTCGCGGGCCGGCTTCATGAAGAAGGTATAATCCGTCACCCCCCCACCGGTTTTTCTTCATGCAGCTTACCCAGGAACGGCTGGCGCATTTGCAGCTGGCCGGCACACTGCTCATCATCTTCCTGCTCGCAGGCAGCCTGACCGGCTATTTCCTGTACAGCCAGGAGCAGGATTTCGCGCGCGCGCAGCAGCAACAGGAGCAGGAGGTTCTGAAGGACGTCGAGGCCGACCTGCGCGCCCACGGCGAGCAGGCGGCCGCGCTGCTGGAGTCGCTGCGCCATCAGACCGAAAGCACGCTGGAACGCCGCCTGCGCCAGCAGGTCGACCAGGCCTACACCCTCGCCGAGAGCCTCTGGCAACAGCAGCACGAGCGGCTGCCGCCCGACCAGCTGCGCGCCCTGATCCGCGAGACGCTGCGCCCGCTGCGCTTCTTCGACGGCCGCGGCTATATCTTCATCGACACCCTGGATGGACGCTGCGTGCTGCTGCCGACAGCGCCGGAACGGGAAGGCAGCTCGCTACTCGACAACCGCGACGACCAGGGCACCTACATCATGCAGAACCTGCTGCGCGTGGTGAACCGGCCGTCCGGCGCCGGGTTCACGCGCTATCGCTGGTTCGCGCCGGGCAGCACCGAGATGACCGACAAGATCGCCTACGCGCGGCGCTTCGAGCGCTTCGGCTGGCTGATCGGCGCCGGCGAATACATCGCCAGCGTGGACCAGGACATGCAACGACAGGGCCTGACCGTGCTGGGCGGCAGCGTGCGCGACCGCAACGACCAGCTGCTGATCCTCGACGCCGCCGGCCGGGTGCTGCTGTTCCCCGGCCAGCCGCAATGGCAGGGGCGCGACTACCGCCAGTTGCCCGCCGCCATCGCCCGTTCGCTGGCCCGCGTCCTGGAACACGGCCCGCGCACCGAGAGCACTTCGATCATGCTGCCGGGCACGGGCTCGGCCGAGCCGCAGAGCCAGCCGGCCTTCACCCTGCACCTGCCGGGCTGGGGCTGGACGCTGATCAGCACCGCCTCGCTGTCCGAGCGCATGCAGACCGAGCGCCTGAGCCGGCAGCAGTCGCTGCGGCGCGAGCTGGCCGGCAAGATCAGCGCCACCGGGCTGATCACGCTGCTGGCGTTGCTCAGCGCGGTGTTGTTCTCGTGGTGGCTGAACCGCTGGATCAAGGGGCTGATCGCACACTATCACCGCGATCTGGAGCACAGCCTGGAGGAACTGGGCGAGCGCTCGCGCGACCTGCAGCTGTCGCGCTTCATGACCGATCACGCCAGCGATGTGGTGCTGCTGCTCGACGAGGACGGCGCGCCGCGCTACCTCAACGCCGCCGCAGCCGCCTTGCTGGGGGACGACCCGGCCCAGCGCGGGCCACGCCTCGCCGCGCTGCTGCCGCCGTCGGACCAGCCGCTGCCGCTGACCTACGAAACCGTGCTGGACGACGTGCCGTTCGAAGTCAGCCTCACCAGCATGCAGTACCAGGACCACGCCTACCGTTCGCTGCGCGCGCGCGACATGAGCCGGCGCCAGCAGGCGGAGCAGCAGCAGCGGCTGGCCGCCAAGATCTTCGACACCAGCAGCCAGGCCATCGTGATCAGCGACGCCAGCAACCACATCGTCATGGTGAACCGCGCCTTCACCGACATCACCGGCTACTCGGCGCAGGAGGCGATCGGCCGGCAGCCGTCGCTGCTGTCGTCCGGGCGCCAGCCGCCCGCGTTCTACCAGAAGATGTGGCAGCAGCTGGCGCAGCGCGGCCACTGGGCCGGGGAAATCTGGAACCGGCGCAAGGACGGCACCATCTACCCGGAATGGCTGAGCATTTCGCTGCTGCGGGACGAGGCGGGACAGGTCAGCCACCACGTGGCGCTGTTCTCCGACATCAGCGAGCGCAAGGAGCAGGAAGCCCACATCCGCCACATGGCCGAGCACGACTTCCTCACCGACCTGCCCAACCGCGCGCTGATCCACGACCGGCTGGCGCAGGCCATCCGCGCCGCCGCGCGCCAGAAGAACCGGCTCGCCGTGCTGTTCCTCGACCTCGACCACTTCAAGAACATCAACGACACCTTGGGCCACGCCCACGGCGACGAGCTGCTCAAGCAGGTGGCGCAGCGCCTACAGCACACGGTGCGCGGCAGCGATACCGTGGGCCGCAACGGCGGCGACGAGTTCGTGCTGATCGTGCCCGAGCTGGCTTCTCCGGCCGAGGCGGCGCAACTGGCGCAGCGCCTGCTCGACGACCTGCGCCGGCCGTTCCAGATCGACGGTCAGGCGCTGGCGATCAGCACCAGCATCGGCATCAGCCTCTTCCCCGACAACGGCAGCGAGCTGCAGGAGCTGCTGGTCAGCGCCGACCTGGCGATGTACCACGCCAAGGCGCAGGGGCGGAATCGCTACCAGTTCTTCACCCCGGAGCTGAACGCCCAGGTGGCGGAGCGGCTGACGCTGGAAAACCACCTGCGCCAGGCCCTGGAGCGGCAACAGCTGTACCTGGTGTACCAGCCGCAGTTCGCCATCGACAACCGGCGCCTGGTCGGCTGCGAGGCGCTGCTGCGCTGGCAACACCCGGAGCAGGGGCTGATCTCGCCGGCACGCTTCATCCCGCTGGCGGAAGAGACCGGCCTGATCGTGGAGATCGGACGCTGGGTGCTGGACGAGGCCTGCCGCCAGGCCGCCGCCTGGCTCGCCGCCGGCACTCCACTGCGGGTGGCGGTGAACGTCTCGGCCCGGCAGCTGGGCCAGCCGGATCTGCTCGCCGAAGTCGAGGCGGCGCTGGCGCGCCACCGCCTGCCCAGCTGCTGGCTGGAGCTGGAAGTGACCGAGAGCACGCTGATGGAGGACGCAGAACAGGCGGTGCGCCACCTGCAGGCCTTCAAGGAACGCGGCATCCACCTGGCGGTGGACGATTTCGGCACCGGCTATTCCAGCCTGACCTACCTCAAGCGCTTCTCGCCCGACCTGATCAAGATCGACCGCGCCTTCGTGATGAACCTGCCCGACAACCGCGACGACGCCGCCATCGTCAGCGCCATCGTGCAGCTGGCCGAGGCGCTCGGCATGCAGACCCTGGCGGAAGGCGTGGAAAGCGAGGAACAGCTCGACTTCCTGGCCCAAGCCGGCTGCGACGTGGTGCAGGGCTACCTCACCGGGCGGCCGCAAAGCGCTGGCGAGCTGACGGCGCAGCTGGCCGGGGCAAACTCAGTCGAAGCGTAGCGTATAGCGCGTTTCCAGCGAGGCGGTGGTGCCGGCGCGCAGCACCAGCGACCAGCCCTTGGACAACTGGTAGGACATCTTGAGCGCCTGGCTGGCGCTGGCGATGCCGTACTCGTAGCCGAGGTAGAGAGTGCGCGTCAGCTGCCGCCCCACCGTCACCACCTGCTCCGCCGGGCTCACCGTGCCGTCGGCCAGGGTCTTGCCTTGCTGGTTGACCAGGCCGAGGTCGTCGAACAGGCCGATGCGGTCGTTGATGGTGCCGGCCAGCAACGCCCCGGCGGCGGCGGCCAGCGAGGCGTCGTCGCTGCCGCCCACCGAGGCGCGCCCGAGCACCAGCCAGGACAGCTTGTCGCGTTCCGACAGCGCCTCGTCGGCGATCAGGCGCACGCTCGGCGCGGCGACGCTGCCGCCCACTTCCACCCCGGCCCCGACCGGCGACAGGCGGCGCTTGGCGCGCACGTTGAGCGCCGGGTTGTCGAGCGAACCGGTGAAGGTGATGGTGCCGTATTCGATGTCGAGGTCCTGGCCGTAGGCCTTGTAACGCCCCTTCACCACGCGCACCTGGCCACGCGCCGCCGGCGCCTCGCCGGGCGCGGCGCTGACGTGCACCACCCCGCTCAATTCCACGTCCAGCCCCTGCCCGGTGAAGCGGAACCGTTCGCCCAGGTCGAGGTCGAGGCGCACCGTCACCGGCAGCGTGGCCAGCGCCGACGGCGGCGGCGCCTCGCGTCCGACCACATGCACGTCGTCGGACAGCTGCGGCGTGCCCTGCTTGGGCAACTCCACCCGCCCCTGGTCGGCGCGCAGGCGTCCCGTCAGCGTGAGCTTGTTGTCGACGAACAGGATGTCGCTGTCGCCGGAGACCACCAGCCGGCGATTGGGACGGTCGAACACGCTGAAGCGCTTCAGGCTCAGCCGCACCGTGGCGTCGGGACCGCGGTCCTTGAGATCGAGTGCGCCGCTCGCCAGCGCCTCGCCCTCGCCGCTGGCGAAACGCAGCCGGTCAAGCAGCAGGCGGCGCCCGTCCAGGCGCGCCTCCAGCACGCCTTCGGCCAACCTCAGCCCGGTCTTGCGGTCGGCGAACAGCAGCCCCTTGCCGTCGAGGCGGCCGTAGGCCAGCGGCGCGGCGAGCGGACCGCTCAGGGTGACGTTGGCGGCCAGCTGCCCGCCCAGCTCCAGGCCCGGCCCGGCCAGCCCGGCCAGCGCCTTCAGCGCCGGTACCTCGAGCCGCAAGCTGGCGGCGAGCGGGGTGCGGCCGTCGATGCCGCCCGCCAACGGCAGCGCGCCGTTGCCGCTGGCGTTGAGGTAGCGGCTTTGCAGTTGCAGCTCGAGCTGGGCGCGGTTGGCGTCGAGGCGCAGCCCGACCCGGCTGGTGCCGAGCTCCAGCGCCAGCGGGCGGCCGTTGCTGCCGGGCAGCCAGACGTCGCCGCCGACGCGTTGCAGGTTGAGCTGGCCCTGCGGCACACCGCGCCCGGACAACGCCCAGTCGCCGGACACCACCAGCGTCTGCTGCACCGGCAGCGCCAGCAGCGGCGCCAGCTCGGCGAGGCGGAGGCCGGCCGCCCGGCCGCGCGTGTTCAACAGGCCGCTGGCATCGCGGCGCAGTTGCTGCAGTTCGACCTGCCCCCCCAGCATGGCCAGCCGTGCCGCGCCCAGCTCCAGCCGCTGCGGCCCCACGCTCAAGCTGGCCGGGGCGAGCAGCGTCAGGCCGGGCTGGCCGGCCAGCTGCAGCGTCTGCAGCGTGCCCTGCCATTGCGTGGAGCCCGCCGCCAGGCCGCCGTTGGCGCGCAGCGCCAGGGCATAGGGGCGCTGCTTGAGGGTGAGCCGGCCATCCAGCTCGATACGGTGGCGGTTGCGCTGGCCGACGGCGTTGAGGCGCAGCGTGCTGGCGCCGAACTCGCCCAGCCGCAGCTGCTGGGCGGCGAGCTGCACGCGGAACGGGCTGGCGGTGTCGGCCTGCAGTTCGCCCGCCAGCGTCAGCGCCTCGACGCCGACACCGCCCGGCAGCGCCAGCCGTTCCGCCTTGAGGTTGGCCGACAGCAGCGGCAATTTGGGCGTGCCGGCGAGATCGAGCTGGCCGCCGATACGGCCGGTGAAACCCGGCCCCAGCAGGCGCAGGTTGGGGGCGTCGATCAGCAGCTTCAGCCGGTCGCCCGCCGCGCCGTAGGCGCCGGCGGCCTGCAGGCGGTTGTCCGCCAGGCGCAGGTCGGCGTCGAGACGCTTGAGCCGGCCCGGCTGCAGGTCCAGCTCGGCACGGCCGGTCAGCGGCGCGCCGGAAAGCCGGCTCGGGGCGAACTGCAGCCGCAGCGTGGCGGCGAGCGGGGCCGCCAGCTGCCCGCGCGCCGTCAGCCGGGCGTTGAGGTCGCCCACCGGCGCCCCCTTGAGGAAGCGCGCCGGGTCGGCCTTTTCCAGCGCCCCGGACAGTTCGAAGCGGCGTGCCTGCTGCAGCTCGACGCGGCCACTCAGCGCCAGCCGACCGCCGCCGGCGGTAAGTTGCAGGCGCTCCAGCCGCAGCGCCTGGGCCGCCCCCGGTTCCCGCGCCAGGCGCGCCTCCAGCGCCAGCTGCCGGCTCTGCAGCGCCGCGCTCAGCGTCGGCTTCGCCGGGGTCCCGTCCAGGGTCAGCGTGCCGCCCACGGTCTGGTCCGGCGCGCTGGCGTGCAGGGCGCGCAGCGCCACATCCTGCAGCCGCGCCGTGAGCGCCAGCGCCTGCGCGTCGAGGGTCCCGTTCAGCGCCACCCGGCCGCCGCCGGCCAGCTGCGCCTGCAGCGCGTTCAGCGTCAGGCGTTGGCCGCGGACGCGGAACTCGCCGGCGAGGAAGGCCAGCGGCAGTTGCCCGGCAGACAGCGCGCCGGCCTCGCTGTTGATCAGCGACAGTCCGCCCGCCACCGTGGCGCCGGCGGCCGGCTCGGCGTACACCGCGAAGTTGAGCCGCGCCTTGGGCCAGGATGGCTGCAGCGCCTGGGGATTGACGCCGCCGACGCGCACGTCGAGGCGGCGGAAACGGTTCAGCGCCGACGCGGCGAACGGGTCGAAGCGTCCGGACACCTCCGCCAGCAGCCCGCGTCCGGCAACGGTGCCGCGTGCCTGCAGATCGGCCAGGCTGCCCGCCAGGGCGAGGTCGGCCTTGATCGCCACCTGCTCCAGCGTGCCGCGCGCCGAGAGCGTGCCGGAGAGCGCGAACGGACGGGCATCGGCCAGCGTCAACGCCGCGCCGCCGCCGCCCCACGGCGAGTTCAGCCGCGCCAGTTGCACCTGGTGCCGCCCGCCCTGGTAACGGTAGGCGCCGGCGACGTCGTACAGGCGCACGTCGCCCGGCAGCAGCGTCAGGCTGGCGAGCGCGAAGCGGTCCAGCTCCACCGTCAGCGGCAGGGCCAGCGACGCCGGCAGTTGCGGCGGCGCGGCAGGCGCGGCGGCGGCCAGGCTGGTCAGCCGCACGTGCCCCAGTTCCAGCCGCGTCAGGTGCAGCGTGCCCCGCCACAGCGCCGAGGGCTGCCAGTCGAGGCGCAGCCGCTCCACCTCGAGCCGCTGCGCCGGGTCCTGCCAGCGCAAGCGCTGCAGCTCGAAGCCCTGCCATAGCGTACCGCGCACCGCGCCCACGCCGAGCCGGCCATGGCTGAGCTCGGCGGCCGTGCGCCAGGCCCAGGCGAAACCCTGCCCGCTGGCGGTGACCCAGCCGGCGAACGCCGCCAGCGCCAGCAGCAGCGCCAACGCGCCGGCCGCCAGCCAGCGCAGCGGCCGCCAGCCACGGTGCGGCGGCGGGTTGGCCGAAGCCGGAGTGTCGTCAGGAGAATCGGGATGCGCTTGCGTCATGGCGTGCTATCAGAAGGCCAGCCCCAGGCTCAGGTACCAGCGGATGCCGCCATCTTGCTGCGCCTTGGCGATATCCAGCGCCAGCGGCGCCACCGGGCTCATCCAGCGTAGGCCGACGCCGTTGCTGTGCTGCAGCGAAAAATCCTGCCAGCGGTCGGCGGCGTTGCCGGCGTCGTGGAACAGCGCCACGGACCAGTCGCGACTGACCGGGATCTGATATTCCAGGCTGCCCACCGCCATCACCCGCCCGCCCAGCACCGAGCCGTCCGGACCGGGCAGGCCCAGGGCGAGGTAATCGTAGCCGCGCACGCTGGTGGCGCCGCCGGTGCGGAACAGGCGCGAGGTCGGCACGCGCTCGGGGTTGTTGCTGAACACCTCGCCCAGCTCCAGCCGGCTGATCAGCGTGCCCCACTCCTTGCGCGGGGTCCAGTAATGCACCAGCTTGCCGTAGCCGCGCACGAAGGCGGCGCTCGACAGCGTATCGCCCAGCGTGGAGGAGAGCTGCAGGTCGATCAGCGTGCCGGCGCGTGGACGGCGCACGTCGTCGAGCTGGCGCCGCGTCCAGCCGTAGCTCACCAGCAGCGCCTTGTTGTCGCGGTTCAGCACGTCGGCCACGCTTTCCTGCTCCAGCAGGTACTCCAGGCCGATGCGCGATTCGATCGCGCCGTTGCTGCGGATGCGCCACAGCCCGCCCTCCAGCGCGTCGGTCTTCAGCCCCTGCACGTCGCTGTGCTTGAAGGCGGCGTTGACGCTGTGCGAGTAGCCGTCGGACTGGCGCGGAAAGCTCAGGCCGAACTTGAGCGCCTGCTCGCTGGGCTTGTGCTCCAGCAGCACCGAGCCGATGTAGCCGCGCTGGAACAGGTTGTAGTGGTCGTAGCCGATGCGCGCGCCGAGTCCCTCGTCGGCCTCGTAGGTCAGGCCCAGCGTCAGCTTCTGGCGCGGCAGCTCCTCAACCGCCACGTCCACCGGCACGCGGCCGTCGGCGACACGGCTCATGTCGGTGCTCACCACCACGCTGGAAAAGTACGGCGACTGCTCCAGCGCCGACTGGTAATCGAGCAGTCCCTGCAGGGTGTACGGGGTGCCGGGGCGGAAACGCGCCATGCCGGTGACCACGTCCTCGGGGTAGCGCTTGAGGCCGCTCACGGCAATGGCGCCGAACGCTACCGGCTCACCGCTGTCGAGCTCCACCGTGAGGGTGGCGCGGTGCGTCGCCGGATCGACGTCGGCACGGCTGGTGGCGATCCTGGCCAGCGGGTAGCCGTCGACCTGCAACTGGCGCAACAGCACGCGCTTGCCGCTGTCCCACTCGGCCTGGCGGAAGCGCGCCGCGGTCGGCAGCGGCCACAGCTCGAGCGCACGCGCCAGCCGCCGCGGGTAGTCTTCGGCCAACCTCACCGGCCCGGCGAGACGCAGCGTGACGTCGTCGATCAGCACCGGCTCGCCCGGTTCCACCACCAGGCGGTAGCGGCGCGGCGTGTGGCTGTCCTCGTCGAGACGCACCTTGGCGGAGAAGTAGCCCTCGGTCTCCAGCAAGGCCTGCGCCTGCCCCGGCGCCTCGCGCCGCAGCGTCTCGAGCTGCGCCTCGTCCATCTCCGGCTCGTTCTCGCCGGCCACGAAATCGAGGTGCTCGCGCAGCAAGACCGCAATCTCGTCCGGCGCGTCGATCGCCACGCTGTAGGGCAGCGCCGCCCAGGCCGGCGCGGCGCCAGCGAGCACGGCGGCCAGCAGCATGGCGTGCGCCAGCGCGGCCAGACGGAGGGGGTGGGGGAACGTCATGAGCCTCATGGTAAAGAAAGCCCGCACAAGGGGCGAGCCCCGGCGGCGCGTCGATGGCGGGAGACCCTGCTCCAGGTCAAGGAATAACACGAAACAGGATGCGAAAATGGCGACACCGCCCCAACGGCGGCCGCCCCTTCAGTGTAGGTAGCTCATCATGGCAAAAAAGTTTCCCTTGCATCCCGCGCACCCCGAGCGCATCTGCTGGGGCTGCGACAAGTATTGCTCGGTCGACGAGTTGCGCTGCGGCAACGGCTCCGATCGCACCCAGCACCCGATCGAACTGTTCGGCCCCGGCTGGGCCGAACCGGAGAGCGACAGCAACGACTTCACGGCGACCACGCCGCCCGCCGCGCCCTAGCCCGGTCATCCAAGGCTTCTCCGCCGCATGGCGGCGCTGGCCGTGGCCGGCAACACCGCCTGGCCGCGCACAAAGACACGTAGGGACCAAGGCCGGCACACCGCAGGTCATGCCAGCTCCGCCGCACCGTCGCCCCCTCTTGGCGTTCGCCACCAGCGCCCTGCTGGCGGTCGCACCCGCGGGCCCTCTCCCGGCACGCCGTCGCCCCCGGCGGATTCTGGCCAACGGCACACGCCACCAACACAAAGGCGCTGTCGGCGTGACCTGTTGCGTCTTCCGTAGCGCCCTCGCTTTCAGGCTATCTGCCGAAAGCCTGGAGCGGCGTGGGTTTGCCGTGCACGCCGAGCGATTCTCAACACCTCATTCCGGCAGGACCAAAACAAAAGCGGCGGGATGGCCCGCCGCTTTGTCTTTTGCTGCCGCTGCGCTTACTTCTTGCGCTGCGGCGGTAGGTCGGTACACGTGCCGTGCGCCACTTCGGCGGCCATGCCGATGCTCTCGCCCAGGGTGGGGTGAGCGTGAATGGTCTTGCCGATGTCGGTGGCGTCGCAGCCCATTTCGATCGCCAGGCAGATCTCACCCAGCATGTCGCCGGCGTGGGTGCCGACGATGGCGCCGCCGATCACCTGATGCGTCTCGGCGTCGAAGATCAGCTTGGTGAAGCCTTCGTCACGGCCGTTGGCGATGGCGCGGCCGGAGGCGGCCCACGGGAATACCGACTTCTCGATCTTGATGCCGTCGCGCTTGGCGATTTCCTCGGTCACCCCGACCCAGGCCACTTCCGGATCGGTGTAGGCCACGCCCGGAATCACGCGGGCGTCGAAGTAGGACTTGCCGCCGGCGCAGTTTTCCGCCGCCACGTGCGCCTCGTGCACCGCCTTGTGCGCCAGCATCGGCTGGCCGACGATGTCGCCGATGGCGTAGATGTGCGGCACGTTGGTGCGCTGCTGCTTGTCGACCTCGATGAAGCCGCGGTCGGTCACGGCGACACCGGCGTTCTCGGCCGCGATCAGCTTGCCGTTCGGCGCACGGCCGGCGGCCACCAGCACCAGGTCGTAACGCTGCGGCTCGGCCGGGGCCTTGGCGCCTTCAAACGTCACGTAGATGCCGTCTTCCTTGGCCTCGACCGCCACGGTCTTGGTGCTGGTCATGATGTTGTCGAAGCGGTGGGCGTTCATCTTCTCCCACACCTTGACCAGGTCGCGGTCGGCGCCCTGCATCAGGCCGTCCAGCATTTCCACCACGTCCAGGCGCGCGCCCAGCGTGGAGTACACCGTGCCCATTTCCAGGCCGATGATGCCGCCGCCGATGATCAGCATCTTCTTCGGCACGGCCTTCAGTTCCAGCGCGCCGGTGGAATCGACGATGCGCGGGTCCTGCGGGATGAACGGCAGGTTCACCACGCGGCTGCCGGCGGCGATGATGGCGTTCTTGAACTTGATGGTCTGCTTGGCACCGGTCTTGGCCTGGCCCGCGCCTTCGGTGGTATCCACCTGCAGGTGATGCGGGTCGAGGAAGCTGCCGACGCCGCGCACCACTTGCACCTTGCGCGCCTTGGCCATGCCGGCGAGGCCGCCGGTGAGCTTGCCGATGACCTTTTCCTTGTAGCCGCGCAGCATGTCGATGTCGATTTCCGGCTCGGCGAACTTGATGCCGTTGGCCGCCAGGTGCTTCACTTCATCGATCACCGCCGCGTTGTGCAGCAAGGCTTTCGATGGGATGCAGCCGACGTTGAGGCAGACGCCACCCAGGGTGGCGTAGCGCTCCACCAGCACCACGTTGAGGCCGAGGTCGGCGGCGCGGAAGGCGGCGGAGTAGCCCCCCGGGCCGGCGCCCAGCACCAGCACGTCGCATTCGATGTCGGCACCGCCGGCGTGGCTGGCAGCCTGCGGCGCGGCGACCGGTGCGGCAGCTTGCGGCGCGGCAGCGGCCGGAGCCGGTGCGGCCTTCGGCGCTTCGGCCGCGGCGCCCACCGCCTCGACGATAGCGATCACGTCGCCTTCGCTGATCTTGCCACCGACGGCGACCTTCAGCTCGACGATCTTGCCGGCGTGGCTGGCCGGCACTTCCATGGTGGCCTTGTCGGTTTCCAGCGTGATCAGCGAGTCTTCCACCGCGACCACGTCGCCGGCCTTGACGAACACCTCGATGATGTCCACGTTGCTGTGGCCGCCGATGTCCGGGACTTTCAGTTCGATCAGATTGCTCATGGAGTTTCTATCCCTAAGCGTGGAATGAGGAATGTGGGATGGGCCCGCCGGTGCGGCGTCCCATCGTCATGTGAACCAGGGAGCTGGCGAAGAAATCGTTGCGAGCCGCCCAGGGCGGGGTCGCGGGGCCCGGCCGTACAACGGTACGGCGGGCATCCGGGACGCGGCTTGGGCGGCGCGGTCGATTTATCCGCGAACTCAGAGGATCAGACGGCGCACGTCGGACAGCAGCTTGCCCAGGTGCACGGTGAAGCGCGCCGCGGCGGCGCCGTCGATCACGCGGTGATCGAACGACAGGCTCAGCGGGCACATCAGGCGCGGCGCGAAGTCCTTGCCGTTCCACACCGGCTTGATCTGGCTCTTGCAGACGCCGAGGATGGCCACTTCCGGCGCGTTGACGATCGGCGTGAAGCCGGTGCCGCCGATGCCGCCCAGGCTGGAGATGGTGAAGGTGGCGCCCTGCATGTCGGTCGGCTTGAGCTTGCCTTCGCGTGCCAGCAGCGACAGATCGGTCAGTTCCTTGGCGATCTGCTTGATGCCCTTCTGATCGACGTTCTTGATCACCGGGACCACCAGGCCGTTCGGCGTGTCGGCGGCAAAGCCGATGTGGTAGTACTGCTTGAGCACCAGGTTGTCGCCGTCGAGCGAGCTGTTGAAGGTCGGGAACGCCTTCAGCGCCTCGGCGGCGGCCTTGATGATGAAGGCCAGCGGGCTGATCTTCAGGCCGGACTTTTCCCATTCCTTGCCGATGGTCTTGCGGAAGTCTTCCAGCTCGGTGATATCGCACTCGTCGTTGAACGTCACGTGCGGGATCATCACCCAGTTGCGGGAGAGGTTGGCGCCGGAAATCTTCTGGATGCGGCTCAGCGGCTTGGTTTCGATCGGGCCGAACTTGGCGAAATCGACCTTCGGCCACGGCAGCAGGTCGAGACCCGTGCCACTGCCGCCAGCGGCCGGGGCGGCGGCCGGCGGGGCGCTCAGCACGCCCTTGACGAAGGCCTTGATGTCGGCCTCGACGATGCGGCCCTTGCGGCCGGAGCCCTGGACCTTGCCCAGGTCGACGCCCAGTTCGCGCGCGAAGCGGCGTGCCGACGGACCGGCGTGCGCCTTGCTGAAGGCGGCCTCGTCGATCTTGGCGCTGGCGGCCGGCGCCACGGCGGCGGGCGCGGCGGCAACCGGAGCCGGAGCGGCGGCCGGAGCGGGTGCGGCGGCAACCGGGGCGGCAGCGGCAGCCGGAGCCGCCGCCACGTTGGCCGAAGCCGCGCCTTCCACCACCACGATCAGGTCGCCCTGGCTGACCTTGTCGCCTACCTTGACCTTCACTTCCAGCACCTTGCCGGCGGTAGTGGCCGGCACTTCCATGGTGGCCTTGTCGGTTTCCAGCGTGATCAGCGAATCGTCGATGGCGATCACGTCGCCCGGCTTCACCGTCACCTCGATGACGTCGACGCCGGCGTGGCCGCCGATGTCCGGCACGGTGATCTCGACGCGGCCGGTGGCAGCCGGGGCCGCGGCGGGTGCGGCGGCAGGCGCCGGAGCTGTGGCCGGGGCTGCGACGGCAGCGGCGCCAGCGGCTTCCACCAGCGCGATCACGCTGCCTTCGCTGACCTTGTCGCCCACCTTGACCAGCACCTGCTTGACGACGCCGGCGGCGCTCGCCGGGACTTCCATGGTGGCCTTGTCGGTTTCCAGCGTGATCAGCGAGTCGTCCAGCGCCACGGTGGCGCCGGGCTGGATGAACAGTTCGATGACGTCGACGTTATCGTGACCGCCGATGTCGGGTACTTTCAATTCGATGAGATTGCTCATGGTTGCTTTCTCAAGTGCAGCGGGACGTCAGCACGACGCCCCGCGTCGATTCGGTACGCGGAGCAGGGGGAGGGCCGTGCCCTCCCCCGCATTCCCCCGGTTACACCTTCCAGGAAGGCTGCTTGTCGGCCTGCAGGCCGTACTTGGCGATCGCCTCGGCCACCTTGTCGGCGCCGATCTTGCCCTCGTCGGCCAGCGCCTTGAGCGCGGCGACGGCGACGTAGTAGCGGTTCACCTCGAAGAACTCGCGCAGCTTCTGGCGGCTGTCCGAGCGGCCGAAGCCGTCGGTGCCGAGCACCACGTAGCGGCCCGGCACGTATTCGCGCACCTGGTCGGCGTAGTTGCGGATGTAGTCGGTGGCGGCGATGGTCGGGCCGTCGAAACCTTCCAGCACTTCGGTCACGTACGGCTTCTTGGCCGCTTCGGTCGGGTGCAGCAGGTTCCAGCGGGCGGCTTCCATGCCCTCGCGGCGCAGCTGGTTGAACGAGGTGGCGCTGAAGATGTCGGAGCCGATGCCGAAATCGTTGGCCAACAGGTCGGCCGCAGCGATCACTTCGTTGAAGATGGTGCCCGAGCCCATCAGCTTGACGCGCAGCGCGCCGTCGCCGACCGACTTGAACTTGTACAGGCCCTTCAGGATGCCCGCTTCGGCGCCGGCCGGCATGTCCGGATGCGCGTAGTTCTCGTTCATCACCGTCAGGTAATAGAACACGTCCTGCTGCTCGACGTACATGCGGCGCATGCCGTCCTGCACGATCACCGCCACTTCGTAGGCGAAGGTCGGGTCGTAGGTCACACAGTTCGGGATCAGGCCGGCCTGGATGTGGCTGTGGCCGTCTTCGTGCTGCAAGCCCTCGCCGTTCAGCGTGGTGCGTCCGGCGGTACCGCCCAAGAGGAAGCCACGGGCGCGCAGGTCACCGGCGGCCCAGGCCAGGTCGCCGACGCGCTGGAAGCCGAACATCGAGTAGTAGATGTAGAACGGGATCATCGGCACGCCGTGGTTGGCGTACGAGGTGGCGGCGGCGATCCAGGAGCTCATCGCGCCCGGCTCGTTGATGCCTTCCTGCAGGATCTGGCCTTCCTTCGATTCCTTGTAGAACATCAGCTGGTCGTGGTCCTGCGGCACGTAGTTCTGGCCCCAGGTGTTCCAGATGCCGAGCTGGCGGAACATGCCTTCCATACCGAAGGTACGCGATTCGTCCGGCACGATCGGCACGATGTGCTTGCCGATCTGCTTGTCCTTGACCAGGGTGCCCAGCATGCGCACGAAGGCCATGGTGGTGGAGAACTCGCGGCCGCCGGAGTCCTTCAGCAGCGCGTCGAAGGCGGACAGTTCCGGAATCGCCATCGGCTCCTTCACCGGATTACGCGCCGGCAGGTAGCCGCCCAGCGCCTTGCGGCGGGCGTGCAGGTACTGCATTTCCGGGCTGTCGTCGGCCGGCTTGTAGAACGGCACGCTTTCCAGCTGTTCGTCGCTGAGCGGGATGCCGTAGATGTCGCGGAAGCGGCGGATGGAGTCCATGTCCATCTTCTTGGTCTGGTGCGCGGTGTTCTGCGCCTCGCCGGAGTGCCCCATGCCCTCGCCCTTGATGGTCTTGGCGAGGATCACGGTCGGCTTGCCGTTGGCGTTGTTGCAGGCGTCGTGGTAGGCGGCGTACACCTTGCGCGGATCGTGGCCGCCACGGTTCAGCGCCCAGACCTCGTCGTCGGTCATGTCGGCGACCAGCTCCAGCAGTTCCGGGTACTTGCCGAAGAAGTACTGGCGCACGTAGGCGCCGTCCTTCGACTTGAAGGTCTGGTAGTCGCCGTCCACGCATTCCATCATGCGTTTCTTCAACAGGCCGGTCTTGTCCTTGGCCAGCAGGGCGTCCCACTTGGAACCCCAGATCACCTTGATCACGTTCCAGCCGGCACCCTGGAATTCGCCTTCCAGTTCCTGGATGATCTTGCCGTTGCCGCGCACCGGGCCGTCCAGACGCTGCAGGTTGCAGTTGATCACGAACACCAGGTTGTCGAGGCCTTCACGCGCGGCCACGCCCATGGCGCCCAGCGATTCCGGCTCGTCCATTTCGCCGTCGCCGCAGAACACCCAGATCTTGCGGTTCTTGGTGTTGGCCAGACCGCGGTCGTCCAGGTACTTCATGAAGCGCGCCTGGTAGATGGCCATCAGCGGACCCAGGCCCATCGACACGGTCGGGAACTGCCAGAAGTTCGGCATCAGCCACGGGTGCGGATAGGAAGACAGGCCATGGCCGTCGACTTCCTGGCGGAAGTTGAGCATCTGGTCTTCGGACAGGCGGCCTTCCAGGAAGGCGCGCGAGTAGATGCCGGGCGCGGAGTGGCCCTGCACGTACACCAAGTCGCCGCCGTGACCGTCGCTCGGGGCGTGCCAGAAATGGTTGAAGCCGGTTTCGTACAGCGTGGAGGCGGACTGGAACGAGGCGATGTGGCCGCCCAGGCCCATGTCGTTGCCCTTGTTGGCCTTGACCACGGTGGCCAGCGCGTTCCAGCGCACGATATTGCGCAGGCGCTCTTCCACGGCCGGGTCGCCGGCGAGCGGCGCCTGGCGGTCAAGGGATACGGTATTCACGTAAGGGGTGGTGGACCCCAGCGTCAGATCGACGCCACCGTCGCGGGAGCGTTCGACCAGATGCTCAAGCAGGTACTGGGCACGTTCGATACCTTCGTTTTCGAGTACCGATTGCAGTGCATCCAGCCACTCTTTCGTCTCCAACGGATCGATATCGTCAGGGAAGGTTGCAGCCATCTCTCATCCTCACATCTGGTTTTCTGGGTACCGGTCGGGACCGATCCCGCTGTGTCGTCACACGGCTCAGGAATGAATCGACTTCGCCGGGGTTGGTTTGAAAATGAACATTAACAGAATCGAAATTTTCATTTTCGAACAGTTTGTTCATCAGATTCGCAGTGTAAAGCTTGCCCTGTTCGGAAAGGAATAGGCAATCAGTGATTTCCTGCAAATTATGCGGATCGAGTTGAATTGCTGCGATGCACGATGTTGTTTTTTTGCGATTCCGGGCCGGCGGACGGCCGCGGCTGGCTCAACTGCGCGCCTGGCGGCGTTCTTCCTTGAGCCGGTTCTGCAGTTCGCGGATGCGCGCCTCGATCGAGGAACGCAGGTAGAAATCGTCGCCCGGGGCCTGGCTGGCGTACTGGAATTGCTCCAGCGCCGCCTCGTAGCGCTGCTCGTAATAGAACGCCTGACCCAAGGCGGCGTGGTAGCGCAGCTTGTCCCGGTCGGCGTAGACGGCGGCCTGGCGCCGGTACAGCGCGGGTTCGGAGGGATAGCGGTTGAGTTCGCCGCGCAGCCGTGTCAGTGCAACCTCGCGCTGGCCGCTGTCGAGCAGGGTGTCGATCTCGCCGTAGCGCAGCGGGCCGTAGCCGGGGAAGGCCGCCAGGCCGCGCCGGTAGGCGTCCAGCGCCGCCGTCCAGTTGCGCTCGGCGCGCTCGATGGCGGCCTCCTGGCCGAACAGCAGCGGGCTGGCCGGCAGGCGCCGGCGCGCCTCGGCCAGTGCCTCGCGCGCCGGACCGGGCTGGGAGGCGGCGAGCCGCGCCAGCGACAGGCCGTACCACTGCGCGCCCTCGCTGAGGAACTGGCGGCTCTTCAGCCTGGCCTGGTAGTAGCGTAGCGCCTCTTCGCGCCCCAGCGTCGCCAGCCGCAGCTTCTCCCGCACCAGCAGGTAGGCGGTGCTGTCGGCGTGCATCCTGAGCGGAAAGGCCAGCGCGCGGTCCTGCGCTTCGCTGATGCGCTCGCCGGTGACCGGGTGCGAGCGCAGGAAGGCCAGCGCGTTGTTGTCGTTGAAGCGGTTGCTCTGCTGCATGCGCTGGAAGAAAGACGGCATGGCGCGCGCGTCGAAGCCGGCGGCGGCGAGGTACTGCATGCCGAGGCGGTCGGCCTCGCGTTCGAAATCGCGCGTGTAGGCGAGCTCGCTCGACACCGACAGGCCGATGCCGGCGTTGATGGCGCCGAAGGCGGCGTCGGAGTTGCCGGCGCGCGAGGCCAGCGCCCCGGCCAACAGCGCCGCCAGCAGCCACAGCTGGTTGGGCGCACTGGCGGCCTTGAGGCGCGCCAGGTGGTGCTGGCTGGCGTGGGCGATCTCGTGCGCCAGCACCGAGGCCAGCTCGGCCTCGCTCTGCGTCGTCAGCACCAGCCCGGAGTGCACACCGATGTAGCCGCCGGGCATGGCGAAGGCGTTGATGCTGCGGTCGTTGACGGCGAAGAACGAGAAGTTCAAATCCGGCGCCTGCGCCGCCTGGGCCAGGCGCCCGCCCAGTTCCTGCAGGTAGGCGGAGACGTCGGCGTCGTCCAGGGTTTCGCCGGATTCGCGCAGGCGGTTCATCACGTCGCGCCCGACCGCCGCTTCCTGGCTCGGGCTGAACGAGGCGGACGAGGCGTCGCCCAGCTCGGGCAGGTCGATCTGGGCAGAGACGGTGCCGGACAGGGCCAGGGCCAGGGCGGCGGCGGTGAGGACGGTTTTCATGTCCAGCCTATGATACCCATCGCCGGCGCAAAGTTGCAGCCGGCGTGCGCCGTGTTTCAGATATGAAAATCCGGTGGCGGCGCGTAGTGGCGCCAGGCCTGGTCGGTGGAGAGGAAGTGGCGCCCGGCGAAACGCTTGAGCAGGCCGGCACGCGCCAGCACCGTGCCCACCGGTCCCTTGACCTCGGCCAGCGCCAGCGTCACGCCGCGCCGCGCCAGGCTGTCGTCGAGCCACTGCAGCATCGCCACGGCACTGGCATCGAGGCGGTTGACCGCGCTCATGATCAGCACCAGCGTGCTCAGCTGCGGCCGCTCGGCGAGGCGGTCGAGCACGGTGTCGCGCACCAGCCGGGCGTTGCCGAAGTAGAGGCTCTCGTCGACGCGCAGGAACAGCACGCCGGGTAGCGTCTCGGTGGCAAAGCGCGTGACGTTGCGGTAGTGCTGAGTGCCCGGCAGCCGCCCCACCTCGGCCATGTGCGGCCGGCTGCTGCGCCACAGCCAGGCGCCCAGCGACACCAGCACCCCGGCGACGATGCCGCTCTCGACGCCGAGCAGCAGCACCAGCGCGAAGGTCAGTACGAACGCCACGGCGTCGGCGCGGTCGGCGCGCCAGGCCTGGCGCAAGGCGCCAAAACCGATGCTGGGGTAGACCGCCACGACGATGGTGGCGGCCAGCACCGCGAGCGGCAGGCTGGACAGCGCGGCCCCGGCGAACAGCAGCACCAGCGCGATGCCGCCGGCGCTGATCCACGACGCCAGCGGACTGTGCGCCCCGGCGGCGGCGTTGACCAGCGAGCGGCTCAGGCCGCCGGTGACCGGAAAGCCGCCGAACAGCCCAGCGCCGAGGTTGCACACGCCGAGCGCGAGCAGTTCGCGGTCCGGCTCCACCCGCTCGTGGCGGGGTTCGGCCAACAGCTGCGCCACCGACAGGCTCTGCACGTAGTTGATCAGCGCCATGAAGAAGGCCGGCAGCATCAGTTCGGCGAGCAGCTCCCAGGGCAGCAGCGGCAGCGACAACGCGGGCAGCCCGGCGGGCACCGCGCCCACCACCGGCAGGCGCGTGGCCCAGCCGGCCTCGCGCACCGCCACGATGCCCAGCAACACCGCCAGCACCGGCGCGGCGCGCGCCAGCGCCGGCGGCAGCAGGCGCCGTGCCCCGGCCAGCCACAGCAGGGCCAGCGCGCCCACGCCCAGCGCCAACGGGTTGAAGCGTTGCCAGCCGTCCAGCACGGCCGCCAACAGCGCCGGCAGCGCGGCACCGCCGCCGTGCAGCCCGAGCAGCGGCGCCAGTTGCGCCAGCACGATCAGCAGCGCCGAGGCCGAGGTGAACGCCGCCAGCACCGGCGTCGAGAGAAAATCGACGAGGAAGCCGAGGCGCGCCGCCCCGAGCGCGACCAGCATCGCCCCGGACAACAGCGCCAGCCACACCGCCAGCGCCAGGTACTCCGTGCTGCCCGGCGCGGCCAGCCGCGACAGCGTCGCCGCCGCCAGCAGCGAGGTCAGCGCCATCGGCCCGACCGATTGCGCGTGGCTCTTGCCGATCAGGCCGTACAGCAGCAAGGGCGGCAGGCTGGCGTAGAGCCCAGCCTCGGCCGGCAACCCGGCCACCAGCGCGTAGGCGAGGCCCTGCGGCACCAGCAGCAGCGCCACCACCACCCCGGCCACGGCGTCGCCGGGCAGCCAGGCGCGGCGGTAATGGCGCAGCCAGCCGGGCAGCCAGGCCGTCATGCCCGCTTGTGTTGCAGCAGGCGGAACAACTCCATGCCGGCCAGCATCGCCGAGACAAACACCAGCGCCGGCCCGGAGAGCGTCCCCAGCAACACCAGCGCCGGGCCCGGGCACAGCCCGGCCAGGCCCCAGCCGATGCCGAACAACAGGCTGCCCAGCACCAGGCGCGGCGTGATCTCGCGCGTGCCCGGCAGGTGCAAGGGCTCGCCCAGCCAGCTCTTCTTGCGCTGGCCGGCCAGCCGGAACGGTAGGAAGGCCGCGCCGATGGCTCCCGCCATCACCAGCGCCAGGCTCGGGTCCCAGGCGCCGGCCAGATCGAGGAAGCCCTGCACCTTGGCCGGATTGGCCATGCCCGAGAGGATCAGACCGAGGCCGAAGACCAGCCCGGCCAGCAATGCCGATAGTGTTTTCATGTCTCCCCCTCAGGCCAGAACGTGGCGCAGCACATACACCGTAACGAAGCCCGCCGCCATGAAGCTCAGCGTGGCCACCAGCGAGCGCGGGCTCAGCCGCGCCAGCCCGCACACGCCGTGGCCGCTGGTGCAGCCCGAGGCGTAGCGCGTGCCGACTCCGACCAGCAGCCCGGCCAGCGCCAGCTGCGGCCACGCGGCCGTGACGTTGGCCGAAGGCAGGCCGCCCGCCAGCACGCGGTAGAGCAGCGGCGCCAGCACCAGCCCGGCGATGAAGGCGGCGCGCGGGCGCCAGTCGGCGGCGCGGTCCACCAGACCGCCCAGCAGGCCGCTGATGCCGGCGATGCGGCCGTTGGCGAGCACCAGCCAGCTCGCCGCCAGGCCGATCAGCACGCCGCCGGCGAGCGACGCCAGTGGGGTGAAATGATTCCAGTCGATCATGCCGTCTCCTCCTCGGTCGAATCCGCCGCCGGCGCCGTGGCGTCGCCGCAGAACAGCGCGTGCAGCGCGTCCAGCAGCACCATCGCCTCGTTGCTGGCGATGCGGTAATAGATCCACTTGCCTTCACGCCGCGTGGCCACCAGCCCCTCGTTGCGCAGCACACCGAGCTGCTGCGACAGCGTGGGCTGGCGGATGCCGGTGAGGCGCTCCAGTTCCGACACCGTCTTCTCGCCGTCCACCAGCTGGCACAGCAGCAGCAGCCGGTCCTCGTTGGCCAGGCTGCGCAGCAGCGCCGAGGCCTTGCCAGCGTTTTCACGCAGTAGCGATAAATCCATCATCCATACTCTCTTTAATGAGACTTGCGGTTGACTTCATTATATTGATTTATATATCGTTAATCAATATAGTGTTGATCAACACCACTCCTGTCACGAGGTAGACCATGTCCGCCCAGATCGAAGCGTTCTACGACCCCGCCACGCACACCATTTCCTACGTGGTGTACGACCAGCCCGGCGGCCACGCCGCCATCATCGACCCGGTACTCGACTACGACGCCAAGGCCGGGCGCACCGGCACCGTGTCGGCCGGGCGTATCCGCGAGTTCGTGACGGCGCACGGCCTGAGCGTCGACTGGATCCTGGAAACCCACGCCCACGCCGACCACCTCTCCGCCGCCGCGCTGTTGCGCGACACGCTGGGCGGACGCATCGCCATCGGCGCCGGCATTCCCGCGGTGCAGCGCATCTTCAAGGATATTTTTCATCTGGGAGAGGAGTTCCGCACTGACGGCAGCCAGTTCGACGTGCTGCTGCACGACGACGAGCGCTTCATGATCGGCACGCTGGAAGCGCGCGCGCTGGCCGTGCCCGGCCACACCCCGGCCGACATTGCCTACCAGATCGGCGACGCGGTGTTCGTCGGCGACACCCTGTTCATGCCCGACGTCGGCTCGGCGCGCTGCGATTTTCCCGGCGGCGACGCCGCCACCCTGTACCGCTCGGTGCGGCGCCTGCTCGACCTGCCGGGCGAGACGCGGCTGTTCATGTGCCACGACTACCCGCCCGAGGGGCGCGCGCCGCGCTGGGAAACCACCGTGGCCGAGCAGCGCGCGCACAACCTCCACCTGCACGACGGCATCGGCGAGGCCGACTTCGTCACCATGCGCGAGGCGCGCGACGCCACGCTGGAGATGCCGGTGCTGATCCTGCCGTCGGTGCAGATCAACATCCGCGCTGGCCAGCTGCCGCCGGCCGAATCCGACGGCTACTCGTACCTGAAGATTCCGCTCAACCGGCTGTAAACGCCACAGACTAGGAAAATCGCCCCCCCAGCCTGGTTCAGTAGGCGGGCGAGCCAAAACAGGTTGAGCGCCGCCAGCGCACAGGAACCGGAATGCACACGGAGTACATGAGGATTCCTGATCGCGGGGCGAATTGAAAATTCGCACGCAGTACTGCCGGCGCTCAAGACGTGAAGGCGCAGCCGCCTAATGAATCGGGCTCACAACGAGGCGCCGGCGCGCGAGGCCTGATCGTACAAGCCTGACAGCACGCGCAACAGTTCGGCGGTCTCGCCGATGTCGGCGTTCGGCGTGCCGCTTTCCACCAGCGCGTCGATCAGGCACTGCTCGCGCACCTCGCGGTAGCGCTCGCACAAGGCCATGCCGGCCTCGGTAGTGGAGAAGAACACCTCCTTGCCGCTCTTCTCGCTCTCCACGTAGCCCATCCGCACCAGTTTCTTCAGCGCGTACGACACCACGTGCGTGTCCTCGATGTTCAGCACGAAGCAGATGTCCGCCAGCTTCTTCTTGCGGCCACGGTGGTTGACGTGGTGGATCAGCGACACCTCCAGCGCCGTCATGTCCTTTTCGCCTGCCGCCGTCATGCAGCGCACCATCCAGCGGTTGAAGGCGTTGTTGACCACGATCAGGCCGAACTCGAACTCGGACAGCTCGACGCTGCGCTCGGACACCAGGAGGGAAGACGAAACGATGTTCAGATGCGTGCTCATGGACGGTGGCCCATAGGGATAAGGCCGCCAGTATAGCAAGCCCGCCCTTCCCTGCCGCCGTCGCCGCCCCCGCACGATCACAGAAACGCAACACTTCATCGTCACATCAAATACAAATTATCGATAATTTATTGACGTCATGACGGCAAATTTTTATGTTCTCACCAACAACACCGACAACGACCCCGGCACCACCGCCGGGGCATGACTGCAATTGGAGAACGCCTTGAAGCCAGGAGAAGCCCGCTTCTACCTGCTGGGGGAGCGCGCGGCCGTGCTGGCTGTCGACGCCCCGGCCGAACTCGCCTGCCAGCGCCGCATCTGGTGGCTGGCGAACCAGCTGCGCGGCCGCACCGAGCTCACCGACGTCGTGCCGGGCATGAACAACCTGACCGTGGTGTTCGACCCGCTGGCCAGCGACGGCACGACCGTACTGGCCGAACTCGAGCAGCTCTGGAGCGGGGCCGACGAGGCCAGCTTCACCCCGCGCGAAGTGCTCATCCCGGTACGCTACGGCGGCGCGGACGGGCCGGACCTCGACGACGTCGCGCGCCACACCGGGCTCAGCCCGGACGAGGTGATCGCCCGCCACAGCGGCGCCGACTACATCGTGTTCTTCCTCGGCTTCCAGCCCGGCTTCGCCTATCTCGGCGGCCTGCCCGAGGCGCTCGCCACGCCGCGCCGCGCCGAGCCGCGCCTGGCGGTACCGGCGGGCTCGGTCGCCATCGGCGGCAGCCAGACCGGCATCTATCCCGCCGCCGCCCCCGGCGGCTGGCATCTCATCGGCCGCACCGCGCTGGCCCTGTTCGACCCGCGGCGCGATCCGCCCACGCTGCTGCTGCCGGGCGACCGCGTACGCTTCGCCCCGGAGGAGGCCCACCATGCTTGAGATTCTGCGTCCCGGCGTTCAAACCACGGTGCAGGACCTGGGGCGCCACGGCCTGCGCCACCTCGGCATCGGCCAGGGCGGCGCACTCGACATGCCGGCACTGAGGATGGCCAACCGCCTGGTCGGCAACCCGGAAGGGGCGGCCGGGCTGGAAATCGTGCTCGGGCCGGTGCAGCTGCGCTTTTTGCGCGACGGCTGGCTGGCGCTCACCGGCGCCGACTTCGACGCCACGCTGGACGGCGCGCCGGTGTGGTGCGGCTGGCGCCAGGCGATGCGCGCCGGACAGGTGCTGCAACTGCGCGGCTGCCATCACGGCATGCGCGCCTACCTGGCGGTGGACGGCGGCATCGCCGTGCCCGAGGTGCTGGGCGCGCGCGCCACCGACCTCGCCGCCGGCTTCGGCGGCTTCGCGGGCCGCGCGCTGCAGGCCGGCGACCGCCTGCCGCAGGGCGCAGCGGTGGCACTCGAAGGCCGGGCGGGCAGCCGCCCGCCGCAATGGACACCGGAAATCCGCGCCCTGCCCGGCCCGGAATACGACGAATTCTCCGCCGCCGCACAGGACGCCTTGTGGACCCGCCCCTGGAGCGTCACGCCGCAGAGCAACCGCATGGGCTACCGCCTGGCCGGCCCGGCACTGGAACGCACAGCACGCCACGAACTGCTGTCGCACGGCGTGCTGCCCGGCGTGGTGCAGGTGCCGCCCGGCGGCCAGCCCATCGTGCTGCTGGCCGACGCCCAGACCAGCGGCGGCTACCCGCGCATCGCCACGGTGATCGAGGCCGACCTGTGGAAGCTGGCGCAGGCCCGCCCCGGCGCCGAACTGCACTTCGTGCCCACCACGTTGGCCGAAGCGCGCCACGCCCTGCGGCAGCAGCGCTATCACCTGAACCGTTTCAACTGGAGTGCCTATGGACATTGACCTGAACGCCGACCTCGGCGAAGGCTGCGGCGACGACGCGGCGATCCTGGATTGCGTCAGCTCGGCCAACATCGCCTGCGGCTGGCACGCCGGCGACGCCGCCACCATGCGCACCGCGGTGCAGGCCGCCAAGGCGCGCGGCGTGGCGGTGGGCGCGCACCCGAGCTTTCCCGACCGCGAGCACTTCGGCCGCCGCGCGATGCAGCTGCCGCCCGACACCGTCTACAGCGACGTGCTGTACCAGATCGGCGCGCTGCAGGCGATCGCCCGCGGCGAAGGCGTGCGCCTGACCCACGTCAAGCCGCACGGCGCGCTGTACAACCAGGCGGCGCGCGACCCGCAGCTGGCGGCGGCCATCGTGCGCGCGGTACGGGCGGCCGACCCGGCGCTGGCCGTGGTCGGGCTCGCTGGCAGCGAGCTGGTGCGCCAGGCGCGCGGCGCCGGGCTGCGCGCACTGGACGAGGTGTTCGCCGACCGCGCCTATCAGGCGGACGGCAGCCTGGCGCCGCGCGGCACTCCGGGCGCGCTGATCGAGGACGAGGACGAGGCGTTGGCACAGACGCTGCAGATGATTACCGAGGGCCGCGTCACCGCGCTCGACGGCAGCCGCGTCGCGCTGCGTGCCGACACCGTCTGCCTGCACGGCGACGGCGCCCATGCCGTGGCCTTCGCCCGGCGGCTGCGGCGCGAGCTGCTGGCACGCGGCCTGAACTTGCGCGCGCCGGGCTGAAGCCTGTGCGCCCCGGGCGAGGTTGGCCGAAGCGCCCGCCCGGCACCGGATAACAAGAAAACGACAGGGCAAAAAGCCCGCTATCTACAACGGAGAAACCTGATGAGCATCACGCTTCAACCTGCGCGGCCCAGCGTGGCGGCACGTCTCGCCATCCGGCGCGGCGACCATCCCGGGCCGACCGCCGGCCTCGCGGCGGGCTACGTGCAAGCCAACCTGGCGATCCTGCCGGCCAGCCACGCCGACGACTTCCTGAAATTCTGCGTGCGCAATCCGCAGTCCTGCCCCGTGCTGGCGGTGTCCGAACCCGGCGACACCGCCCTGCCCGCGCTCGGCCAGGATATCGACATCCGCAGCGACGTCCCGGGCTACCGGGTGTTCCGCGACGGCGAGCTGATCGCCGAACCGGACAACCTCGACGAGGTCTGGCGCGACGATCTGGTCACCTTCGTCATCGGCTGCTCGTTCTCCTTCGAAGAGGCGCTGCTCGCCAACGGCGTGCCGGTGCGCCACATCGAGCAGGGCTGCAACGTGCCGATGTACCGCACCAGCATCCCGACCCAGCCTGCCGGCCCGTTCCACGGTCCGCTGGTGGTATCGATGCGGCCGATGCTGCCGGCCCAGGCCATCCGCGCCATCCAGGTCACCTCGCGCTTCCCCGCCGTGCACGGCGCGCCGGTGCACCTGGGCGATCCGGCCCTGATCGGCATCGCCGACCTGGCCCGTCCCGACTACGGCGACGCGGTGGCGATCCGGGACCACGAGATCCCGGTGTTCTGGGCTTGCGGTGTCACCCCGCAGTCGGTCATCGCCGCCACCAAGCCACCGTTCTGCATCACCCATGCGCCGGGCAAGATGCTGATCACCGATCTGCTGAATGCCCACCTGGCCGCGCTGTGAGCGCCGGTTCTCGAGATTGAGAGGAATTGCAACGATGTGGCTGAAACATACCACCCCCACCGAGCGGATCACCCTGACCGCCTCGTTCGGCGGCTACGCCGTCGATGCCTTCGACTACATGATCTACACCATGCTGATCCCCACCCTGATGACGGCCTGGAGCATGAGCAAGGCCGAAGCCGGCCTGATCGCCACCGTCACGCTGTGGGCCTCGGCGCTCGGCGGCTGGGCCGCCGGCGTGCTGGCCGACCGCTACGGTCGGGTACGGGTACTGCAATGGACCGTGGTCTGGTTCTCGGTGTTCACCTTCCTGTGCGGTTTCTCCCAGACCCCGGGCCAGCTGATGGCGGCGCGCGCGCTGCAGGGCTTCGGCTTCGGCGGCGAATGGTCGGTGGGCTCGGTGCTGATCGCCGAAACCATCCGCTCGCACTACCGCGGCCGCGCCGTCGGGCTGGTGCAAAGCAGCTGGGCGATCGGCTGGGGCGCCGCCGCGCTGGCCTTCGCCTGGGTCTACACCGCGCTGTCGCCGGAACTGGCCTGGCGCGTGCTGTTCTGGATGGGCATCCTACCGGCGCTCTTGATCATCTATATCCGCCGCAACCTGACCGAACCGGAGGTGTACCTGCACGCCAAACGGCAGGAGCAGGAAAGCAACGAGAAAACCTCGTTCCTGGCGATCTTCTCGCCGGATATCCTCAAGACCACGCTGCTGGCGAGCCTGCTGATCATGGGGATGCAAGGCGGCTACTACACCATCACCACCTGGCTGCCGACCTTCCTCAAGACCGAGCGCCAGCTCTCGGTACTGGGCACTGGCGGCTACCTGCTGGTGATCATCAGCGGCTCGTTCGCCGGCTACCTGACCAGCGCCTGGCTGTCCGACCACCTCGGCCGCAAGAAATGCTTCATGCTGTTCGCGCTGATGTCGCTGTTGATCGTCACCACCTACATGCAGATTCCCATTACCGACGCCCAGATGATGCTGCTCGGCTTCCCGCTGGGCTTCTTCGTGTCGGGCATCTTCAGCGGCGCCGGAGCCTTCCTGAGCGAGCTGTTCCCGCACCAGCTGCGCGGCTCCGGCCAAGGCTTCTGTTACAACTTCGGGCGCGGCACCGGCTCGTTCTTCCCGGCCCTGGTCGGCATCCTCAGCGCCACCATGCCGCTCAGCAAAACCATCGGCATGCTGGCCGCCGCCGCCTACGGCCTGGTGATCGTCACCCTGCTGTTCCTGCCGGAAACCCGCGGCAAGGCGCTGCACTAACCCACTCCCTTCACGGACCGGGCCCTCGCCCGGTCATGCCCCCTTTTCCCGATCAGGACTCCATTGATGGAATTACGCAAGTTGAAACAGCTGATCCAGCTGGTGCAGGCCTCCGGCATCGCCGAGCTGGAGATCAGCGCAGGCAGCGAACAGATCCGCATCACCCGCACCGTCGCCGGCACGCCCACCGTCCCCGCCCAGTTGCTGCCGGCCCCGCTAGCGGTCGTTGCCCCGGCGAGTGCCACCGCCGCACCGGCCGCCGCCCCCAGCCCTTCGGCCAACCCCAACACCGTCAAGTCGCCGATGGTGGGCAGCTTCTACCGCCGCCCCAGCCCGCAGGCCAGCGCCTTCGTCGAGGTCGGCCAGCCGGTCAAGGTCGGCGACACGCTGTGCATCATCGAGGCGATGAAGCTGATGAACGAGATCGAGGCCGACCGCGCCGGCGTGCTCAAGGCCATCCTGGTCGAAGAAGGCCAGCCGGTGGAATTCGGCGAACCGCTGTTCGTCATTGAATAGTCTAAGAAAGACGGTACGCCATGTTCGATCACATCCTCATCGCCCACCGCGGCGGCCCGCTGCCGCCAGGCAGCACCACGACGCCGTCACATTGCACTGTCGCGGTACGCGACGCGGGCGATCTCGCCACGGAGACCCGTCATGTTCGATAAGATCCTCATCGCCAATCGCGGCGACCAGCTGCCGCCAGGCGGCGCAGCGACGAAGTCACATCGCACCGTCGCGGTACGCGACGCGGGCGATCTCGCCGCGGAGACCCGTCATGTTCGATAAAATCCTCATCGCCAACCGCGGCGAGATCGCCCTGCGCATCCAGCGCGCCTGCCGCGAAATGGGCATCAAGACCGTGGTGGTGCACTCCGAGGCCGACCGCGACGCCAAGTACGTCAAGCTCGCCGACGAGTCGGTCTGCATCGGCCCGGCGCCGTCGGCCAAGAGCTACCTCAACGTGCCGGCGCTGATCGCCGCCGCCGAAGTCACCGACGCCCAGGCCATCCACCCCGGCTACGGCTTCCTGTCGGAAAACGCCGACTTCGCCGAACGCGTCGAGCAGTCCGGTTTCGCCTTCATCGGCCCGCGTCCGGACACCATCCGCCTGATGGGCGACAAGGTCTCGGCCAAGGAATCGATGATCGCCGCCGGCGTGCCCTGCGTGCCCGGCTCGGACGGCGCGCTGCCGGACGACCCCGGCGCCATTGCCGCCACGGCGCGCCGCATCGGCTACCCGGTGATCATCAAGGCCGCTGGCGGCGGCGGCGGACGCGGCATGCGCGTGGTACACCAGGAACAAGACCTGCTGACCTCGGTCGAGACCACCCGCAGCGAGGCCGGCGCCGCCTTCGGCAACCCGACGGTGTACATGGAGAAATTCCTCGAACAGCCGCGCCACATCGAAATCCAGGTGCTGGCCGACCAGCACGGCCACGCCATCTATCTGGGCGAGCGCGACTGCTCGATGCAGCGCCGCCACCAGAAGGTCATCGAGGAGGCGCCGGCTCCGGGCATCAGCGCCGAGCAGCGCCGACAGATCGGCGAGGCCTGCGCCGACGCCTGCCGCCGCATCGGCTACCGCGGCGCCGGCACCTTCGAATTCCTGTTCGAAAACGGTGAGTTCTACTTCATCGAGATGAACACCCGCGTCCAGGTCGAGCACCCGGTGACGGAAATGATCACCGGCATCGACATCGTGCAGGAGCAGATCCGCATTGCTGCGGGCGAGAAACTACGTTACAAGCAGGCCGACGTCGTGCTCAAGGGACACGCCATGGAATGCCGCCTCAACGCCGAAGACCCGTTCACCTTCGTGCCGAGCCCGGGCCGCATCGAAAGCTACCACCCGGCCGGCGGCCCGGGCATCCGCATCGACTCGCACATCTACCAGGGCTGCACCGTGCCGCCGCACTACGACTCGATGGTCGGCAAGCTGATCGCCTACGGCGACAACCGTGCCCAGGCGATGGCGCGCATGCGCGTGGCGCTGTCGGAACTGGCCATCAGCGGCATCAAGACCAACATCCCGCTGCATCAGCAGCTGTTCGCCGACCCCGGCTTCAGTCAGGGCGGGACCAGCATCCACTACCTGGAGCACTGGCTGGCCGCCCGCCGCCAACCGTAACCCGCAAGGAGCGCCGCCCCATGTCCACCACCCCCGTCCTGCTGTTGCGTCCGGCCCGCGCCGGCGACATCGACGCCCTCGCCACGCTGTCCGGCGAACTGGGCTACCCGTGCGACCCGACCCGGTTCGCGGCGCGCTGCGCCACGCTGCTGGCGGCACCGGAACAGCACTTCGTCGGCGTGGTCGAAGACAATGGGGCGGTGTGCGGCTGGATCCACGCTTTCGTGTTGACGCTGCTGGAAGCGGACCCCACCGTGGAAATCGGCGGGCTGGTGATCGGCGCCAACTGGCGCGGACAGGGACTGGGGGCGATGCTGCTGGACGCCGGCGAGCAATGGGCGCGGCAACGCGGTATCGCCAGCGTCAGCCTGCGCAGCGCCGAACACCGCCACGACGCGCACCGCTTCTACCTGCGCCAGGGTTACCAGCACGTCAAGAACCAGTTGATGTTGCGCAAAACCCTTTAAATCACGGGGTTGGCATCGCCGCCAACCGTGGTAGCATTGCTGCCGACCAAAATAGAGCAATCACCCGAGATCCCGTGCAGCCACCCGCTGCCCGCGGGCAAGCATCCAAACAGGAGAACACCATGGGCCTGCTTAACAGCTTGCTGGAACACAATCGCAGCTTCGTCGACAACCGCGAATACGAGCAATTCCAGACCGACAAGTTTCCCGACAAGAGCCTCGCCGTGCTGGCCTGCATGGACGCGCGCCTGGTGGAACTGCTGCCCAAGGCGATGGGCCTGAAGAACGGCGACGCCAAGCTGATCAAGAACGCCGGCGCGCTGGTTACCCACCCCTGGGGTTCGGTGATGCGCAGCCTGCTGATCGCCATCTACGAACTGCGCGCCGAGGAAATCTGCGTGGTGGCGCACCGCGACTGCGGCATGAACGCCATCGACCCGGCGCGCATCCTCGACGCCGCCTGCCAGCGCGGCGTCAGCGCCGACACGCTGGCCACGCTGCGCAGCGCCGGCATCAACCTGGAAGGCTGGCTCAAGGGCTTCGACAACGTCGAGGACAGCGTGCGCCACACCGTCAGCGTCATCCGCACCCACCCGCTGATGCCGCGCGACGTGCCGGTGCACGGCCTGGTAATCCACCCGGTGACCGGCCAGCTCGACCTGATCGTCGACGGCTACGCCACCCTGCCCAAGGCCGCATGACCCACGCCATCGGGCTGTTCGGCGGTACCTTCGACCCGATCCACAACGCCCACCTGCGCATGGCCGAGGCGTTCCGCGACGAGTGCCGCCTGGCCGAGGTGCGGCTGATCCCGGCCGGCCAGCCCTACCACCGCGCGCAGGCGCCGCACGCCACGCCGGAGCAGCGCCTGGCGATGGTGAAACTGGCCATCGCCGACCGCCCCGGTCTGGTCGCCGACGAGCGCGAGGTGCACCGGCCGCGCCCGGCCTACACCGTCGAGACGCTGGAAGAGGTGCGCGCCGAAGTCGGTGCGGAGGTGCCGCTGTGGCTGTTGATCGGCGGCGACTCGCTGGCGACACTCGACCGCTGGCGGCGCTGGCGCGAACTGTTCGCGCTGGCGCACGTGGCGGTAGCACTGCGCCCCGGCTTCGATCCCGCCACCCTCCCCGCCGCCGTGCGCCACGAGTGGCAGACACGCCAAGTCCCTGATTTTCCAAATCGAACGCCTTCCGGTACAATCCGCCCCTTGGCTTTGCCGCCGGTGGCGCTGTCCGCCACCGACATCCGCGCCAGACTGGCGCGCGGGGACGACGTCAGCACGCTGATCCCCGCCCCGGTACTGGCCTACCTGCGCGCGCACGGACTCTACCAGCGGTAGCCCGTCCCGGCAGGCCAGAGCCCCTCATACCGGGTGTTGCCCTCGCGGCAGCGCCCCACCCTCATTGTGGAAGGAAACATGGATATCAACGCTATCGCCAAGCTGGCCGTGGAAGCCCTGGAAGACGTCAAGGGCAAGGACATCATCGAACTCGACACCACCGACCTCACCTCGCTGTTCCAGCGCATGATCGTCTGCACCGGCGACTCCAACCGCCAGGTCAAGGCACTCGCCAACAACGTGCAGGTGACGCTGAAGGAAGCCGGCGTCGACATCGTCGGCAGCGAAGGCCAGGAATCGGGCGAGTGGGTGCTGGTCGACGCCGGCGACGTGGTGGTCCACGTCATGCTGCCGGCGGTGCGCGACTACTACGACCTCGAAGCGCTGTGGGGCGGCCAGAAGCCGTCCTTCCTGCCCACCGGCGGCAAGCCGTGGTCGGTGGTCTGAGCGCCCGACTGACGTAACGACAAGGTTGGCCGAAGCCCCCGCGTCACGGCGCGACACGGGCGTCGGCCAACCTTTTTGCCTGCTGACACCATGAAAATCACCATTCTCGCCGTCGGCACCAAGATGCCGCGCTGGGTCGACGAGGCCTACCAGGACTACGCCAAGCGCTTCGGCCGCGACGTCACGCTGGAGCTGAAGGAAATCAAGCCGGAGAAACGCGGCGGCGGCGTCACCGCGGAAAAGGGCATCGCCGCCGAACACGCCCGGCTCATGGCGGCCATCCCGCCGCGCAGCCGGCTGGTGGTGCTGGACGAGCGCGGCCGCAACTGGACCACGATGCAGCTGGCGCACGCGATGAAGGACTGGCTCGCCGGCGGCGACGACCTGTGCTTCGTCATCGGCGGCGCCGACGGCCTCTCGGACGAGCTCAAGGCGCGTGCCGACACCCTGCTGCAACTGTCGGCGCTGACCATGCCGCACGGCATGGTGCGCGTGCTGCTGGCCGAACAGCTCTACCGCGCGCTGTCCATCCTCAACAACCACCCCTACCACCGCGAGTGACGCTGGCGGCCGGAGCGCCGTCCCACGGCTGACAAGCTCGGCCGCGCCGGGCATCGCGCAGCCCCGGCCGAGCCGCCGCTTTCCCGCCGTTTACCTCCCAGCATCGCGCCGGGCCAGGCCGCCCCGCTCCGGGGAAACCGCGCCACGCGCTGCGACAGTTTGTCGCATTCCGCCGCCCGGCCGCGGCGATTACACTGCGCAATCAAGAATCATTCTCAACCAGGAATTCACCGATGCGCCGCTCCCTCGCCCTGCTGCCGCTGCTGTTCGCCGCCGCCGCTTCCGCCCACATCACGCTGGAAACCCCGCAAGCCGACGCCGGCAGCAGCTACAAGGGCGTGCTGCGCGTCGGCCACGGCTGCGACGGCGCGCCGACCACCGCGTTGCGACTCATCGTCCCGGCCGGGGTGGAAAAGCTCAAGCCGATGCCGAAAGCCGGCTGGACGCTGGCAGTGAAGAAGCACAAGCTGGCCCAGCCCTACGACTACTACGGCGAACAGGTGGACGAGGACGTCAGCGAGGTGAGCTGGAGCGGCGGCACCCTGCCCGACGACTTCTACGACGAATTCGCCTTCCGCGCCCGCCTGCCCAAGATGCCGGGCGCAACGCTGTACTTCAAGGTCGAGCAGCGCTGCGCCAAGGGTGAAACGCGCTGGGTCGACATCCCGGCCGCCGGCCAGGACGCCCACGACCTGCCGACCCCGGCCGCGGCACTGAAGCTGACCGCGCCGGGCGAAGGGCATCGCCACTAGGCGGCGCGGCACACCGCATCATGACCGGCACGTTTCCATGCGCCGGTCCCGCCACCCTGGCCTGGCCAGGACCGCCCCAAGGCCAAGAATCGTACCGGCCACGGCCGGGCCGGTGTGGCGTCAAAACAAGCGAGGCTCCCACGGGAGCCTCGATCCGTCCTTGCGCTTCAAGCGCACATCAGCCGCGGCCGAACAGCCCCGACAGCGCCTTCAGCCCCTGCTCCGCCAGATCGCCCGACGGCAGCTCGCCGCCCGGCGTGAGCTTGTCCACCAGCTGCGGCAGCTGCTCTGCCAGCTGCTGCGACAACTGCGCGGTATCGATCCCCAGCGACTGCGCCAGCCCCGCCAGCTGCTCGTTGCCGAGCACCGCCTGGATCTGCTCCGGCGACACAGCCAGGTTGGCGCCGCTTCCCACCCAGCTGGACACGACGTCACCCAGGCCGCCCTGCTGGAACTTCTCCACCAGCCCCGCCACGCCGTCATTCTGCTCCAGCAGGCCCTGCGCCACCCCCAGCAATCCGCCCCCGGATTCGCCACCGAGCAGGCCGGTCACTTGATCGAACAGGCTCATGTTTTCACCTCGCTTACTTGGAAAGTCAATTCAATGATCCTAGTATAAATAGCAAATAAATCAATCAGTTATATTTAACAAACCGTTGCTGACAGGGCCCTCATTATGAAGCCGAGATTGATGCTGCTGTTTGCCCTGCTAGTGTCCGGTTACGCCCGGGCCGATCTTTACGGCTACGTCGACGCGCAGGGACAGGCGCATCTGGCCAACTACCCGGTCGACGAACGCTACCAGTTGTTCCAGCGCGGCAGCTCGCCGACGCCCGAGCCCGCGGAGCGTTCCGCCGTCCTGGCCGACGCCACCACCCCGGGCCTGGGCGCCACGCTCAGCAGCGACAGCCGCCCCCCCGATCCGGTCAGCGTCAGCGAGGCCAGCCCCGCGCCCTTCGACCCGCAGCTGGCGGCCCGCTTCAGCCGGCTGATCAGCCGCACCGCGCGCGAGTTCGGGCTGGACGTCCAGCTGCTGCATTCCATCGTCACGGTGGAATCCGCCTACAACCCGCTGGCGATCTCGCCCAAGGGCGCCATCGGGCTGATGCAGGTGATGCCGGCCACCGGCAAGCGCTTCGGCATCACCGCACTCACCGACCCGCGCCAGAATCTCCTGGCCGGGGCACGCTACCTGCGCTTCCTGCTGGAACGCTTCAACCACGACCTGCCGCTGGTGATCGCCGCCTACAATGCCGGCGAGGGCGCCGTGCAGAAATACCGCAATACCATCCCGCCGTTCCGCGAAACGCGCGACTACGTGGCCAAGGTGCTGGCGTCCTACCAACAGCGCAAGGGGGGAGAGAGCGGGACGCGGGTGCGCGCCGTGTTCACGCCGGACGCCGCCGGGCTCTAGCCGGCGACGGAGGGGCAACGGCGCCGCGGCTAGAGACGGACGCCGAGAATATCGCCCAGCGAGTCGGCCAGGTCGCGATAGGTGGCGCGGTGGTCGAATACCCCGAGCAGGCCGGGGAAAGCATCCGGGCTCTGCAGTATCTGCGTCGCCTTGCGCGAACTCAGCTTGTGCACGCGCAGGATGCGCCCGTCCCAGTTGACCACCCGGCTATCGTCGGCGGTCAGCAGGGTATCCAGCGTTTGATAGATGTTCTCGACCACCATCATCTTGCTGCGCGTGCGGCCTTCGGCCTGCCAATTTTGTGCTGTCGCAGTCACACATGACTCCAATGTCATTTTCAAGATTCGGGATCTAGCCCATTTGGAATGACAATGGTAAACGTCATAGGTTTCCATGACAACCGTATATTTTTTGTGGAAATTGCTCCCGGCACCGCGCCAAAAGCAGAAAACGGCACGCGGGGAGCGTGCCGTCACGGGAAAGTCAGGCCGCCAGGCGGGCGCCCAGCGCCTTCAGCGCCGCCCAGGCGTCGCCGGGCTCGACCCCCTTGATCAGGCGGTCGATGCGCGCGCAGTCGGCCAGCGCCGCCATCAGCGTGCGCGGCCCGATGCGGCGCAGCGCCGGCTCGGCCAGGCGCTGCTTGTCGCCCCACAGCTTGAGCTCGCGCGTGAGGTCGCGCACCTGGCGGCCGTCCTTCAGCCCCTGGCGCAGCTTGAGCAGCATGCGCACGTCTTCGCTGAACGACCACAACACCAGCACCGGTGCCTCGCCCTCCGCCGCCAGGCCGTCGAGCATGCGCGTCACCCGCACCGTGTCGCCGCCCAGCCAGGCCGCCGACAGCTGGAACACGTCGAAACGCGCCACGTTGGCCACGGCATCCCGGATGGCGTCCAGGTCGAGGCTGGCGCCGGGGTGGAGGATGGCGAGCTTGTCGACCTCCTGGCGCGCCGCCAGCAGGTTGCCTTCGACGCGGTCGGCAAAGAAGCTCAACGCCTCCTCGCTCAGGCTCAGCCCCTGCGCCTTGAGGCGGCGGCTGATCCAGCCCGGCAGCTGCTGCCGGCTCACCGCCGCGGCGTGCACCACCACCGCGGCCTTTTCCAGCGCGGCGAACCACTTGCTGGAGAGTTGCACGCGCTCGAGCTTGGGCAGGATCACCAGGGTCACGGTGTCGGCCGGCGGGGCTTCGGCCAACCTTTGCAGCGCCTCGCCGCCTTCGCTGCCGGGCTTGCCGCCGGGAATGCGCAGCTCCAGCAGCTTGAGCGAGGCGAACAGCGACACGCTGCCCATCGCCTCGGTCAGCTGCGACCAGTCGAAGCCGCCCTCCACCGTCAGCACCTCGCGTTCGAGGTAGCCCTGCGCCCGGGCCGCCAGACGCAAGGCGTCGGCCGCCTCCAGCGCCAGCAGCGCCTCTTCGCCGTGGATCAGGTAGAGCGGCGCCAGGCCGCGCTCCAGCGCGGCGGGCAGGGCGTCAGGGCTGAGTGCCGGCATGCTCGCCCGGAGCCTCCTTCAGATAACCGAGGCGGGTCACCAGCTGCTCGGCGGCGTCACGCCGCATGTCGTTCCACAGCAGGGATTCTTCCTGTTCCTTGCCGAGAATCGCGCTGTCCGAATAGCCCAGGCTGCGGCGCACGATCACCGTCATGTCCGGACCCCAGGCCACGCCGCGCTGGCTCAGCCGCGCCGTGACACGGTAGATCAGCTGGTATTCGTTGACCTTGCCGGCGCTGTTGATGGTGAGGATGTCCTTCGACACCTTTTCCTCGGTGATGGTCAGCGCCGCCTCGGCGTCCTTGGCAGACACCGTCACCGTGACGTGCGGCTGGCGCCTGAGCGCGGTGCGCAGGTAGGGCTTGAGGCTGCCGTCGCCGCCGGAAAGGTAGACGCTGCCAAACGGCATCTGGTGCACGGTCGAGCCCGCCGTGCCGCGCAGCTGGAAGCCGCAGGCCGCGAGCGAGAAGGCCAGCACGGCGCAGGCCAGCCAGCGGATGAATCGGGTCATGCCATTTCCCCCAGAGAAAAAGGCCGGGAAACCCGGCCCGTCGGGCCTGAAGGCCCGCTTAAGCGGTTCAGGAGCGTGTCGCGCGCCCCGGAGCTGGGCTTGGCGGCCCGGCTCGCGGAAACCGTGATGGACGCCCTGCCCACTCCGGTTTCCACGCCGAGGCCACGGGCGACAACGCCCGGACAGGTGCTTATACCACGATGTTGACGAGACGGCCCGGCACCACGATCACCTTCTTGGCCGGCTTGCCTTCCATGAACTTCTGCACGTTGTCGTTGGCCATGGCGGCGGCCTCGATCGCGTCCTTGGCGGCATCGGCGGCCACGGTGACGCTGCCGCGCAGCTTGCCGTTGACCTGCACCATCAGCTCGATCTCGCTCTTCACCAGCGCCGCTTCGTCGACCTTGGGCCAGGCCTGCGCCAGCAGCTCGCTGCCCGGCTGGAGCGCGTTCCACAGCGCATCGGTGATGTGCGGCACGATCGGCGACAGCAGGATCACCGCCGCTTCCAGCACTTCCTGCGCCACGGCGCGGCCGGCGTCGCTGCTGCGATCGGCCTTGTCGTAGGTGTTGAGCAGTTCCATCACCGCGGCGATGGCAGTGTTGAACTGCTGGCGGCGGCCGTAATCGTCCGCCACCTTCTGGATCGTGCCGTGCAGCTTGAAGCGCAGCTCCTTCAGGCCGGCGTCCAGCTCGCCGCCCCGGTAGGCCGCCACCACGCCGCCGTCGGCGTGGTCCTTGACCACCTTCCACAGGCGCTTGAGGAAGCGGAACGCCCCTTCCACGCCGGCGTCGGACCACTCCAGGCTCTGCTCCGGCGGCGCCGCGAACATCATGAACAGGCGCGCGGTGTCGGCGCCGTACTTCTCGATGAATTCCTGCGGGTCGACGCCGTTGTTCTTCGACTTGGACATCTTCTCGATGCCGCCGACCGTGACCGGCTGGCCGTCGACGCGGTGCGTGGCGGCGATGATCTTGCCCTTGCCGTCGCGCTCCAGCACCACGTCCTGCGGCGCGATCCAGTCCTTGGAGCCGTTCGGCAGGTCGCGGTAGAAGGTCTCGCACACCACCATGCCCTGGGTCAGCAGGCTCTTGAACGGCTCGTCGGACGACACCAGGCCCTCGTCGCGCATCAGCTTGTGGAAGAAGCGCGCGTACAGCAGGTGCAGGATGGCGTGCTCGATGCCGCCCACGTACTGGTCGACCTGCAGCCAGTAGTCGGCGGCGTGCTTGTCCACCATCGCGGTGTCGCACTTGGGGCTGGCGTAGCGCGCGTAGTACCACGACGACTCGACGAAGGTGTCCATGGTGTCGGTTTCGCGCTTGGCCGCGCCGCCGCACTTGGGACACGCGGTCTCGTAGAATTCCGGCATCTTGGCCAGCGGGGAGCCGGCGCCGTCCGGCACCACGTTCTCCGGCAGCACCACCGGCAGCTGATCGGCCGGCACCGGCACGTCGCCGCAGCACGGGCAGTGGATGATCGGGATCGGGCAGCCCCAGTAGCGCTGGCGGCTGATGCCCCAGTCGCGCAGGCGGTACTGGGTCTTCTTGGTGCCGTGCCCCTGGGCGGCGAGATCGGCGACGATGGCGTCGAACGCGGCCTGGTAGCCGAGGCCGTCGTACTTGCCGGAGTTCACGGTCTTGACCGAGTCGTCCTTGTCGGCGTACCACTCGCGCCACACGGTGGCGTCGAAGTCGTTGTCGCCGTCACGCTTGGCGATCACCTGCTTGATCGGCAGCGCGTACTTGTTGGCGAAGGCGAAGTCGCGCTCGTCGTGCGCCGGCACCGCCATCACCGCGCCTTCGCCGTAGCCCCACAGCACGTAGTTGGCGACCCACACCGGCAGCGTGTCGCCGGTCAGCGGATGCACCACGGACAGGCCGGTCGGCATGCCCTTCTTCTCCATGGTCGCCATGTCGGCCTCGGCCACCGAGCCGGCCTTGCATTCGGCGACGAAGGCCTGCAGTTCCGGGTGGCTGGCGGCGGCCTGCGTCGCCAGCGGATGCTCGGCGGCGACCGCGACGTAGGTGGCGCCCATCAGGGTGTCCGGGCGGGTGGTGTAGACCTTCAGCTCGCCGCCGTGGCCGACCGAGGCCTCGTCGTACGGGAACACGATCTCGGCGCCGAAGCTCTTGCCGATCCAGTTCTTCTGCATGGTCTTGACCTGCTCGGGCCAGCCATCCAGCGTGTCGAGGCTGGTGAGCAGTTCATCGGCGTACTGGGTGATGGCGAAGTAATACATCGGGATTTCGCGCTTTTCCACCAGCGCGCCCGAGCGCCAGCCACGGCCGTCGATCACCTGCTCGTTGGCGAGCACGGTGTGGTCGACCGGGTCCCAGTTCACCACGCCGTTCTTCTTGTAGATCACGCCCTTCTCGAACAGCTTGGTGAACAGCCACTGCTCCCAGCGGTAGTAGTCGGGCTTGCAGGTGGCGAGCTCGCGCTCCCAGTCGAGCGCGAAGCCCAGGCTGTCGAGCTGCTTCTTCATGTAGTCGATATTGGCGTAGGTCCACGCCGCCGGCGCGCCGCCGCTCTTCATCGCGGCGTTCTCGGCCGGCAGGCCGAAGGCGTCCCAGCCCATCGGCTGCAGCACGTTGTAGCCCTGGAAGCGCTTGAAGCGCGCCAGCACGTCGGTGATGGTGTAGTTGCGCACATGGCCCATGTGCAGCTTGCCCGACGGATAGGGGAACATCGACAGCGCGTAGTACTTGGGGCGCGAGGTATCTTCGACGGCCTTGAAGGCGGCGGTGCGTTGCCATTTCTGTTGCGCGGCGGCTTCGATCTCGCGCGGGCTGTAATGTTCTTGCATGGTGATCTTGTCGGAATCCGGAAAAAGGCTGAGAAATCAATCGGCCAATTATAGCCGCGCCAGGGGCCGGCGCAGAAGGGCTACGCAGGAAAAGCTCGCCCCGGCCGTCAACGTTGGCCGAAGCACCGGCTCGCCCGCCTGGCCGCCGCGGCCCGCGGCGGCGCGACGTTAGCGGGGGGAACGGGCGACGGGGCCGGGCAGCCAGCCCCGCGCCAGGATCGCGCCACGCCACCGACCATCACGCCAGCCGCGCCTGGAAGCGCACCAGCGCACTCGTCACCGCCTGCAGGATGCCGGGCTCCCACAGCGAATGCCCGGCGCCCTCCACCATGGTCAGCTCGCCGCGCGGCCAGGCCTGCGCCAGCTCGTAGGCGGAGCGGGGCGGGCAGATCACGTCGTAGCGCCCCTGAACGATGATGCCGGGGATATGGCGGATGCGCTCCACGTTCTTCAACAGCTGGTTGTGCGGCAGGAACAGGCGATGGCTGAAGTAATGCGCCTCGAGCCTGGCCAGCGGCAAGGCGTTGAACTCGGCTGCCGCACGCACCACCGCGTCGGGGTTGGGCAGCAACGTGGCGCAGCTGCTCTCGTACTGCGCCCACTGCCGCGCCGCCGCCAGGTGCACCCTCGGCTCGGGATCGGTCAGGCGTTGGTAGTAGGCCTGCAGGAAGTCGCCGCGCACCGCCTCGGGCACCGGCGTGACAAAACGCTGCGCCGCCTCCGGAAAGAAGCGCCCCATGCCGGACAAGAACCAGTCGATCTCCTCGTCGCGACCGAGGAACACGCCGCGCAGCACCAGGCCGCTGACGCGCTGCGGATGCGCCTCGGCGTAGGCCAGCGCCAGCGTGCTGCCCCACGAGCCGCCGCACACCAGCCAGCGCTCGATGCCGAGGTGTTCGCGCAGCTGTTCGATGTCGTCGAGCAGGTGCGCGGTGGTGTTGCTGCGGATCTCGCCGCGAGGAATCGAACGGCCGCAGCCGCGCTGGTCGAACAGCACGGCGCGGTAGAACGAGGGATCGAACAGCTGGCGGCAGGCCGGGGCGCAGCCGTCGCCGGGGCCGCCGTGCAGGTACAGCACCGGCACACCGTCGGGCTTGCCGCATTGCTCCCAGTACATCAGGTGCAGGTCGTCCAGCGGCAACATGCCGCAGGCGTAAGGCTCGAGCGGGGGGAACAACATGATGTCTCTCTCTTGATTCTCGGATGGTGATCGTCCGCACTCTGCCGGTGCGGTACGCAAAACGGGGGGATACCAGTGGGGTACTAGCGCAGCAGGCTGTACAGCATCTGCGACGCCATCACCGCCATCAGCACGGCGAAGGCGCGTTTCAGGCCCGCCACCGGCAAGGCGTGCGCCATGCGCGCCCCCAACGGCGCGCACAGCACGGTCATCAGCATCAGCGCCAGCGTGGCCGGCAGGTAGACGAAGCCCAGCGAGCCCCAGGGCAGGCCGGGCGCGCCCCAGCCGCTCACCAGGTAACCGATGGCGCCGGACACCGCGATCGGCCAACCCAGCGCCGCGCTGGTGGCGATGGCGGTGTGCACCGGCACGTTGCACCAGTTCATGAACGGCACGCTCATCGAGCCGCCGCCGATGCCGACCCAGCTGGAAATCATGCCGATCGCGCCGCCCGCGCCGCACTGTCCGAGCAACCCCGGCATGTCGCGGCTGCCGGCCGGCTTGGCGCCGAAAAACAGCTGCAGCCCGGCAAGATAGGCGTACACCACGAAGAACCAGCGCAACACGTGGCCGGGAATCAAGCCGGCAACCAGGCTGCCGAGGAAGGTGCCGGCGACGATGGCCGGCGCCATGCCGCGCACGATGCGCCAGTTCACCGCGCCCTTGCGATGGTGCGCCAGCACGCTGGAGAAGCTGGTGAACACCATCACCGCCAGCGAGGTGCCCACCGCCAGGTGCTGCACGTGTTCGCCGCCGAGCCGGGCCGCCGACAGCACGCCCACCACCACTGGCACGATCACCAGCCCGCCCCCCACCCCGAGCAGGCCGGCGAGAAAACCGGCCAGCACACCGCAGCCCAGCAACACCAGGATCAAGGAAATCGACAGCATCAGATCAGTTGCTCCGTGATGTAGGTCCACTCGTCGGCGCTGACCGGGGTGATGGACAGGCGGTTGCCGCGCTTGAGCACGGTCATCCCGGCGAGCGGCGGGTGGCCGCGCAACTCGGCGGGGGACAGCAGGCGGGTCTTGGTCAGGAAACGTACGTCCACGCACAGCCAGCGCGGCGCGTCGGTCGTGGACTTGGGGTCGAAATAAGGGCTGTCGGGGTCGAACTGCGAGGAATCGGCATGGGCCGCCGTCACCACTTCGGCGAGGCCGGCAATGCCGGGCTCGGGGCAACTGGAATGCCAGAACAACACACGGTCGCCCGGCTGCATGGCGTCGCGCATGAAGTTGCGCGCCTGGTAGTTGCGCACGCCGGTCCACTCGAAAGCCTGCCCCGGCCGGGCGGCGAGATGGTCGATGGAGACCTCGTCGGGCTCCGATTTCATCAGCCAGTAACGCATGGAAAACCTATGTCTGTCGTCTGTCGCCGGGAACGGCGGCCAGCAAGGGCGGTGGCGGTCGCGGGGCACGGAATCGTCACGCCGCCCGCTCGCCCGGACCGGCAAAACGCACCTTACTATCGCAACAATCACTTAATAATTGTTAGCAATTTTCGGGTATCCGGCGGGCGGAAGCTTCGATTATGCTCGAATTGCACCTTCTGCCGGCATATTAATTGTGCGCAGCGCGCCGGCTTTACGCAACGAGCGCGCTCACCGGCAGCACCGAGGAGACTCCCTCATGAAAGCCCTGATTCTCGTTCTGGTGGCCGCCACCTTGTCGGGCTGCGTGGTCCGGCCCTTGTACCCCTATCATGATCGTGGCTACGATCATGACTATCACCATCGCGACTACGATGGCCGGGGCGACTGGCGCCGCTGACACGCGGGAACACACCCGCTCACGAGGGCTCCCCGGCACTCTCAACAACCATCGGGTGGCAGCACTCCAGGCGCCATCCCTAAGAATACGATATGAAAAACCTGTTGCTTTTCCTGATTGCCGCCGGCAGCCTGTCGGCCTGCGTTGTTGAGCCTGCCCATGTCCGGGTGCGTTCACCCATCGTGCTCGAACCGGGGGTGATCGTCGCACCGACCTATTATGGTGGCTATGGCGGCGAGGAGTACCGCCATCATCGGCACGAACGCGACGACGACGACGACAATTAACCAAGCGGCAGGGCCGTACGTGTCACCCCGCATCAACCCGCTACCTCACAAACCCTGGGCGGTGTCGGTCACGCCGCCGCCGGAGACCACAATATGAAAACCTTGCTGTTTGCCCTGATTGCCGCCGGCAGCCTGTCGGCCTGTGTCGTCGAGCCCGCCCACGTCCGCGTGCGCGCCCCCGTCGTCCTCGAACCCGCCGTGGTCCAGCCGGCCTACGGCGGCGGCTTCTGTCCGCCGGGGCAGGCCATGAAAGGCCGCTGCTGATCCCCGCCCGAGACAGAAAAAAGGCCGCATATGCGGCCTTTTTCGTTTATGCGCCGACGGCCGCTTGCCGCGGGAAGCGGTGCAGTCCCGACTCGGTCACCAGGTAGTCCAGTTGTACGTCCCACTGCTCGCGCGGCACCCGCGCCACGCGCTGGCAATCGTACGCCACCCCCACCAGCAGCGGGCGGCGGCGGTGCACCTGACGGCGCCGGAACGCCAGCGTGGTGTCGTAGAAGCCGCCCCCCTGCCCCAGCCGATAGCCTTCCTCGTCCACCCCCAACAGCGGCACGAACAGCACGTCCAGCTTGTGGGCGCGCAGTACCGGGCCATGGTACTCGGCGATGCCGTAGCGCGGGTGGCGGCTCCAGCGGTTGGCCGTCCCCAGCCGGGAAAACCACAGCCGGCGGCCGCGATCTGGAATTTGCGGCAGAAACAGCACGGCGCCACGGAACAGCGCGGCGCTCATCAGCGGCTCGAGGTCGAGTTCGGAACCGGCCGCAAGATAGCCGCCGATGCGCCGGCCGCGTGCCAGAAAGCGCCGGGCATGGCGCGCCACCGCCTCGGCAGCGGCCTGACGATAGGCGCGCGGCAAGGCCATGCGGGCACGACGGATGGCGCGGCGCAGGGCATGCTTGTCGTCGGGGGTCATGGACACGGAAGTGGTCACGATGGAATGGAAGGGAGAGCCCCCCGCGAGTGCCGTTCGGGCAAAATTCGCTTGAACCCTGTTTCCAGGGGGTCGCCTGCCTCGTGCATCGGGCACATCCGTCAGTGGGACGCGCGCACCCGCACGGTAGATGCTGGCAACCAAAGCGAACGCATTGGTTCAAAGGAATTTTTGAGCCGTCACGAACACCGCAGGGGATGAACTGATCTGTGCTGCGTCAGCTTCGCCGTTTAACCCAGCGAGTGCTGACTTTGTTGAAGCGCCGCATCGGCTGCTTCACTCATGGTTCGTATTTTACGCTGAAACTCGGCCATCTCCAAGCCACCCCCCACTTTTGTTTTCAGCAGATCGTGGGCGATATTGAGCGCGGCCATGATGGCGATCTTGTCGGCGTCGACGATGCGCCCCTGTCCCTTGATGGTGTTGATCTTGTCGGAGATCAGCTGCACCGCCTGCAGCAGGGTGTCACGCTCGGCCAGCGGCGTTCCTACGGTGAACTGCCGTCCCAGCAGTTCGATATCGACCTGAACTACCTCGCTCATGCCTCATTTTCCTCGGCTTTGGGCAGCCGCTCGATCAGCGCCGCCACCCGGGTCTTGGTTTCCTCGACGCGGAAGTGCAGTTCGGCGTTTTCCTTCAAGGCCTGCGCCAGCGCCTCGGCAAAGCGACCGTTCTGTGCTTCCAGCTCGCGGATGCGGGCGATCAGCGCCGCTACCCGGGATTCCAGATATTCAAGTTCTTTGTCCATGGCGGCGAGGATAGCCAAGCCTCGGCAGGGCGTCAAACCCCGCCGGGCGCCGCTGTCTCGGGGGCGGTACAGCCGCTCGCGGCGGCCAGGAATGCGGGACTGGCGGCGCCCTCGGGCGGAGCCTTCAACACCAGCGGCAGACCGCAGGCGACCAGCGTAACGCGCTCGCAAAGGGCCGCGATATCCTGGTTGAGCCGTCCCAGCTCGTCGACGAAACGGCGTGACAGCCGCCCCAGCGGCACCACGCCCCAGCCGATCTCGTTGCTGACCAGCACGATCTCGCCGGGCAGCGTGGCCAGGGCGTGCAGCAGGACCGCCTTTTCACGCGCGAAATCGGCCTCGTCGAGGCCGTCGTCGAGGCAGAAGCGCATCAGCCACATGCCGAGGCAATCGACCAGCAACAGGGTGTCGGCGGCGGCGGCGCACTCCAGCACGGCGGCCAGGCCGCGTTCGGCCTCGCACAGGGCCCAGTGGGCCGGACGGCGCTCCCGGTGCAGCGCGACGCGCGCCGCGAAGTCGGCGTCCGCCACCGCGGCGGTGGCGACGTAGGCGACCGGCCCCGGGTGGGCCAGCGCCAGCTGTTCGGCGAAGCGGCTCTTGCCGGAGCGCGCGCCGCCGCTGATGAGGTGGGTCATGGCGGGATGATCTGCTGATGAAAAAGGGGGCGCGGCGGGACGCTTGGCCATCCGGTGTAGATACGGACGGCGGCCGCGGCGCTATTATACCCGCCGCTACCCACGCTTTCCCGACAAACTGCCCCCGTGGCCGGTACGCCTCTGTTGCCGTGACCCCGGGCTTGGCTTAAGGTCTCGCCCATGACGACATTCCTCTCCCCCATTGCCGCTCCCGATGCGGCCTCCGCCGCCCTGGCCCGCGCCCGCCAGGACACCCTGACCAAACCTGCCGGCAGCCTCGGCCAACTGGAAGCGCTGGCCTGCCGCTTTGCCGGCTGGCAAGGCAAGGTACAGCCGGCACCGCTGCGGCCGGCGATCACGCTGTTCGCCGCCGACCACGGCGTGACGGACGAAGGCGTGTCCGCCTTCCCGCAGGCGGTGACCGCCGAGATGGTGAAGAACTTCGCCGCCGGCGGCGCGGCGATCTGCGTGCTGGCGCGCCAGCACGGTGCCCGGCTCGAGGTGGTCGACGCCGGCGTAGCCGGCGATCTCAGCGGCCTGCCCATCGTGCACGCCAAGGTGCGCCGCGCTTCGGCCAACCTGCGCCGCGAGGCCGCGCTCTCCCTGGCCGAGGCGGAAGCCGCGCTGGCGGTGGGACGGGACGCCGCACGCCGCGCCGTGGAAGCGGGCGCCAACCTGCTGGTGGCCGGCGACATGGGCATCGGAAACACCACGCCGTCGGCGGCGCTGATCTGTCGCCTGTCCGGCGCCGCGCCGGAGATCGTGGTCGGCCGCGGCACCGGGGTCGACGACGCCGGCCTGGCGCTCAAACGCCAGGTGGTGGAAGACGCGCTGGCGCGGCTGGCCGGGCGCGAGCTGGCGGCGCTGGAGGTACTGGCCGAGCTGGGCGGGCTGGAAATCGCCGCCATCGCCGGCTTCTACCTGGAAGGCGCCGCGCTGGGCGTGCCGTCGCTGGTGGACGGTTTCATCACCAGCGCCGCCGCGCTGGTGGCCAAGGCGCTGCAGCCGGCGGTGGCCGACTGGCTGATCGCCAGCCACCGCTCGCAGGAAACCGGCCACGGCATCGCGCTGGAAACCCTGGGCCTGACGCCGCTGGTGGAACTCGGCCTGCGCCTGGGCGAGGGTTCCGGCGCCGCGCTGTGCCTGCCGCTGCTGCAGTCGGCGATCCTGCTGCACAACGAGATGGCCACCTTCGCCGAGGCCGGCGTGTCGGAAAAGGCCGAGTGAACCCGTACACGCTGACCTTGCTGCGCCACGGCGACATCGACCACGAGGGGCGGCTGGTGGGCCGCCTCGACCTGGCGTTGAACGAGCGCGGCCGGCGCCAGCTCGCCGCCAGCTGGCAGCGCGTCAACGCCCTGGCGCCGGTCACCGCCATCGCCAGCTCGCCGCTCAAGCGCTGCCGCGAATTCGCCGTGCAGCAGGCGCTCGCCGGCGGCGTGCCGCTCAAGCTGGACGAGCGGCTGGCCGAGTGCGACTTCGGCGCCTGGGACGGCATGGCGCTCGCCGAACTGGCGGCGCGCCACCCCGACTGGAGCCAAAGGTTGGCCGAAGGCTCGCTCGACGCCCCCGGCGGCGAGGACTTCGACACCTTCCGCACCCGCGTGCTGGCCGGTTTTGCCGGCTGGATGAGCGAGGCGCGCGGCAGCCACCGCGTGCTGGTGAGCCACGGCGGCGTGATCACCGTGCTCTTGGCCGAGCTGCTCGGCACCGGCTTCAACGTGGCGCGGCTGCTGACGGTACAGCGTGGCGGCTTCGCCCAGCTCTCCATTCTCGACGGCCACCCGGCCTACCTGCTGCGCCTGGAGCCGCCATGCGCGGACTGATCCTGGCGCTGCAGTTCCTCACCCGGCTGCCCACCCCGGCGCTCGAGGAGTACCGCCCGGAGTGGCTGGCCGACAGCGCGCGCTGGTTCACCGTGGTCGGCGCGCTGATCGGCGCCCTGCTGGCGGCGGCGCTGTGGCTGGGCACGCGCGTCGACCCGTGGCTCGGGGCGCTCGCCGCGCTGGGCGCGTGGGTCTGGGTCAGCGGCGGACTGCATCTGGACGGATTGGCGGACCTCGCCGACGGCCTGGGCGCGGCGCACCGTTCGCGCGAGCGCATGCTGGCGGTGATGAAGGAGCCGCACGTCGGCAGCTTCGGCGTGATCGCGCTGGTGCTGGCGCTGATTGCCAAGCTGGTGCTGCTGATGCTGCTCGCCAAATCCTCAGCCAACCCGTGGGGGCTGCTGCTGCTGCCGGCCTGGGCCCGCCTCGGCGCGGTCTGGTGGTCGGCCACCCTGCCGCCGCTGGCCGCCGGCAGCGCCGCGCTGTTCGCCGGCAAGCCCGACTGGCGCGCCTTGGCGCTGGGCGCCGCCGCGCTCGCGCTGCTCTCCGCGCTGCTTGCCCCGGCCCTGCTGCTGGCGCCGCTGGCGCTGTGGGGCTGGCGCCGTTTCCTGGCGCAACGCGTCGGCGGCATGAGCGGCGACTGCCTCGGCGCGGGCGTGGAGTGCAGCGAGATCGTGCTGCTGGTGCTGCTGGTCGTCGCCACCGCGTTCTGAACCCCGGTGCCGGGCGTTGCCGGCCGCCCTCAGCGCAGCGGCAGCGCCGCCTCGCCACGGTGGCGGTCGACCACTTTCCACGGCAGCACCGGCCATTCCGGGTACTCGCAGGCGCGCGCCACGCGCGGGAACGACGGCCCAAGGTACAGCCCCTGCGGCAGCAGGTACCAGGTCGGCAAGGTCCACAGCCCGCTGTCGCGGTAGTCGCAGCCATCGTCCTTGGCCGGCGATGCCATCTGCTGCGGGTAGAGCTGGCGCAGGGTGCGTGCCAGCCACGGGCCGAGCACCTTGTTCTGGTAGTCGTAATTCTGCAAATGACCGTCGGCGTCGCGCGCCAGCCGGGGCTTGCCCTGTCCCAGCCACAGCACATCCTCCAGCTGCAGTTCACGGCCGCTCTGCACCTCGAGGTTGAGCGGGTTGTCGCCGAAGTCGGGGTGGGCGCCGCCGCAGTCGAAACTGGTGAACACGCTGGCGCTGAGCACGTGCTCGTTGAGCAGGCGCGGTGTGACCGTCTGCTCGTAGTCGAAGCCGCGGCGGCGCGCACCGCCGAAGGCACAGTCGAAATAGCCGTTCACCTCCTGCCAGTGCCGGCTCTCCAGCACGCGGTTGAGGCGCTGCTGCACTCCGGCGGGGTAGCCCTCCTCCACCCGGAAGAAGCGGATCTTGCTGACCGGCTCCTGCCACCAGCGCAGCCGGTAGCTACCGACGCGCTGCTCCTGCCCCTCGCGCAGCGTCAGGTCGGTCAGGCGCACGAACTCGTAGGGATGCTGCTGGCGCAGCCGCGCCAGCGCGGCTACCTCGCTGGCGGGCAAGGCGTCGGGCGGCAGCGGGCTCAGGCTGACCGGCTTGCTGCCCTGCCAGCGCCCCTGCCAGCCACCCTTGCCGTCCGAGCGCAGCACCAGGTCGGTACGGCTCTCGTCGTAGCCGAGGTTCTCGCCCAGCGTGACGCTGCCGTCGGCGCGGCGCTGGCCGTCCAGCGCGATGTCGTGGTGATACTTGCGGTAAAAGTAGCGGCCGTCGGCCTTGCCATCCTTGGCGAGATTCAATTCCATTACCACCGCCGCGCTGCCGATCTGGCCCTGCAGCAGAAGCGGCGCTGCCGGCAGCGGCGACAGCAAGCCGGCGGCGCCGAGGGTGGCGAGGCCGACACGGAGCATCATGGTCTTCATACGGGTATCCGGCATCGATCTGACAGCAGCATACAAAAAACAACGCCACTGCGGGGCAGTGGCGTCGTCGGGGAGGGGCGGGAGGAACGCTTACAGCGTGCCGGCCAGCTTGCGGTTGCGCAGCAGGCACAGCAGATCGCAGGCGATGTGCGCCGCAGCCAGCGCGGTGATCTCGCTCTGGTCGAACGGCGGCGACACCTCCACCACGTCCATGCCGACCAGGTTGACATCGCCCAGGTTGCGCACGATCTTCAGCGCCTGCGCCGTGGTCAGCCCGCCCGGCACCGGGGTGCCGGTGCCCGGCGCGAACGCCGGGTCGAGACAGTCGATATCGAAGGTGAGGTAGGTCGGGTTGTCGCCGACGATCTCCTTGATGCGCGCGATGGCGGCATCGGTGCCGTGGTCGTGCACCCACGGCGCGTCCAGGCGCTGGATGCCCATGAAGTCGTCGTTCCAGGTGCGCAGGCCGACCTGCACCGAGGTCTGCGGGTCGATCAGGCCGTCCTTCACCGCCTTGTAGAACATGGTGCCGTGGTTCAGCGAATCGGGGCTGTCGTCCGGCCAGGTATCGCAGTGTGCGTCGAAGTGGATGATCGACAGCGGCTTGCCGAACTTCTCGGCATGCGCGATCAACAGCGGGTAGGTGACGTAGTGGTCGCCGCCGAAGGTCAGCATCTTGGCGCCGGAGGCCAGGATAGTGCGCGCGTGCTCGATGATGCTGTCCTTGATGGTCAGCGGGTTGTGGGCGTCGAACCAGCAGTCGCCGTAGTCGATCACCGCCAGGTCGTCGAACGGGTCGAAGCCCCACGGGAACGGCTTCAGCTCGGCCAGCTGCACGCTGGCGGCGCGCACCGCCGCCGGACCGAGGCGGGCGCCGGGGCGGAAGGTCACCGCCAGGTCGAGCGGGATGCCGGAAATCGCCACGTCGACGCCGCTGAGGTCGCGCGTGTAGTTGCGGCGCATGAAGCTGAGCACGCCGGCGTAAGTGTTTTCGATCGAGGAACCGTACAGCGAGGTACGACGAATGGCGCCATCGCCATGAATCGTGTGAGACATGAAACTCTCCGTCAGAGAGTACGCCGGAGCGGCACCACAGCCGGCACCGACGCTTCCCGTCCATCTTGCGAGCCGACGGGTTGAGGCTGCCGCGCCGCCTTGGCACGGAGGCCGCTAGTGTGCCGCGCCGGTGCGGGACTTTCAAGCCCGCCGGGGTTGGCCGAAGCCGCCCCGGCATGAAAAAGCCGGCGGGGACACCGCCGGCAAAGGCTTCAGAGGTACGACGACAATCAGGAGCCGATCACGCCACCGTCCAGCTTGCGAATCACCACGGTGGCGGCGCGCGGCCGGCCGGCTTTCGGCCCCTCCGGCCAGCTGGAGATCGCCAGCGGCCGGTCCGGATCGGAACGCTCGCTGTCCGGCTCGCCCGGGTGCTGGATGTTGATGAACAGCGTCTTGTTGTCCGGGGTGAAGGCGATGCCGGTGATCTCGCAGCCATTCGGGCCGGTCAGGAAGCGGCGGAACTCGCCGGTCTCCGGCACCACCGCCAGCATCTGGTTGTTGCCCATGCCCTTGTATTCCTTCATGTTCACCGTCGAGGTGGACACGTCGGTCTCGACCCACAGCACGCCGTTGTAGTCGAACTTGAGGCCATCCTGGCTGCCGAAATAATCGCCCTTGATGTTGCCCTTGTGCTCCGGCTTGGCCGCGTCGGGACGGCCCGCCAGCGCGAAGATGTCCCACTTGAACGCCGTGGCGGCGGCGTCGCCGCCGTGCTCGTTCCAGCGGATGATGTGGCCGAACTTGTTGTCGGTGCGCGGGTTGGCGGCGTCCGGGCCCGGCTTGCCGTCCTTGCCGCGCTCGCTGTTGTTGGTCAGGGTGCAGTACACCTCGCCCGGCTTGTGGCTGTGCACCGCGATCCATTCCGGACGATCCATCTTGGTGGCGCCCATCACGTCGGCCGCCATGCGCGCCTTGATCACCACGTCGCCCTGGCTGGCGAAACCCTTGTCGGCGCTCAGACCGTTCTGGCCGGCCACCAGCGGCAGCCACTGGCCGGAACCGTCGGCGTCGAAGCGCGCCACGTACAGCGTGCCCTCGTCCAGCAGCTGCATGTTGGCCTTGCGGTTCTTCGGATCGAACGTGTTCTTGGAAACGAACTTGTAGATGTACTCGAAACGCTGGTCGTCGCCCATGTAGACCACGGCATGGCCGGACGGCGCGATCGCCACCGTCGCGCCTTCGTGCTTGAAGCGGCCGAGCGCGGTGCGCTTGACCGGCTTGGATTTCGGATCGAACGGATCGATCTCCACCACCCAGCCGAAGCGGTTCGGCTCGTTCGGATTGAGCTGGGCGTCGAAGCGGAAGTCCTCCCACGCCCACTTGTAGCCGGCGTCCTTGTTGGAGATGCCGTAGCGCTTCTCCAGCTCGGTCAGCTTGCCGGAATCGTTGACGAACACGCCGTCGAAGTTCTCTTCGCAGGTGAGGTAGGTACCCCACGGCGTCGGGCCGCTGGCGCAGTTCTGGAAGGTGCCGAGCACTTCCACCCCTTTCGGGTCGGCCTCGGTCTGCATCAGCGCGTGGCCGCGCGCCGGGCCCTGGATAGCGATCGGGGTATTGGCGTGGATGCGGCGCGCGTACTTGGACGGGCGCACCACCTTCCAGCCGCCCTGGCCGGTAGCCTCGACCTCGATCACCGACACGCCGACCGCCGCCTGCGCCTTCTTCACCTTGTCGGCGCTCCAGGTCTTCATGCCGTCGCTGTGCAGCAAACCGTCGTCGGTGTATTCGTGGTTGATCGCCATCAGGCCGTGCTTGGAGCTGGTGGAGCCCAGCGGCAGCGGGAAGAACGCCATGCCGTCGTGGTGCATGCCGGCCTGCAGTTCCTGCTCGGCGGCGCTGTTGGACGCATCCGGCTTGAACGCCGGCATCGCCCCCTTGATGCCGACCGGATCACCCCAGGCGTACAGCACGTCCGCCACGTAGCCTTCCGGCACCACCACCTTGTCCTCGAAGCCGAACGGTACCGGCTTGAACCCCAGCACCGGAGCCTTGCGCGCGAACGGCACCTGCGCCGCCTCGGCCAGCGTGGCCAGGCTACCGCCCAGCAGGCCGGCCAGCCCGGCCGCCCCGGTGCCTTTCAGCACGCCACGGCGCGAGAAACGCGCTGCCAGCACCTCGGACAGGGCCAGGTTGGCCGAAGGATTGGTCGGTTCGTCCACGCCGTGCTGCTTGATCTTGTAGCTCTCGCTCATTACAACGCTCCTGGAAAATCGGTCTTACCCCGCAGGGAATCGACCGCCAAGCCTAAGAGCGGGACATGACAAACAGATCACGCCGTCATGTCGAATTCATGAATGGTTGCGCGCCGCCCAGCCCTGCTGCTGCCACAGGCGCAGACGCAGCCTCACGTCGTACCACACCGGGCGCAAGCCGAGCAGGAACAGTCCGCCCGCCAGCGGCAGCGAAAAGCCGAAACCGAGATGCTTGAAGCCCAGCGCCCCGACCACCCCGCCGACGAAGAACGACACCAGGATCAGCAGGTAGAGCCGCAGCTTGGCGTGATTGGCCTGCACCCGTTGCACCCGCGTCGGACCGACGCGATCGAGGTAGAACAGCTTGGCCAGCTCGATGCCGATGTCGGTGGCGATGCCGGTCATGTGCGTGGTGCGCAGCAGCCCGCGCGACAGCTTGGTGACGATGGTGTTGTGCATGCCCATGATGAAGCACAGCAGCAGCACCGTCGGCGGCGTCAACAGCCCCTTGTGCGTCGACAGTCCCGCCCCCAGCAGGCCGAACAGCAACAGCAGCAGGGCCTCCTCCATGATCGACACGCCGTAGCCGCCGCGCAGGCGCCGGCGCCGCGCCCAGATGATCAGCCAGGTGGAATGCATCGCCCCGGCCACGAAGCTCACCAGCATCAACAGCGCGGACAGGGCCAGGCGCAATTCGCCCAGCGCGAAATGGTCCGCCATGCTGGAGACGACGCCGGAAACGTGGGAGGTGTAGCGGTGTACCGCGAGGAAACCGCCGGCGTTGAGGGCGCCGGCGCTGAACGCCATCGACCAGCCGAGCTGATGGATGACCCGGTCGTTGAAAGGCCCCCGGTCCAACAACCGGGTGATATTGACGCGTCGCGACATGGCAGCAGATGGCCAAAGAAAAAGCGGCAGGAGCGCCGCTTTTCAATAATGCGCCGCCCGCTGCGCACTGGCAAGCGGGCCGACGTTCACGGACACGCCGCCAGCGGCACTCCCGGCAGCAAACGCTTCTGCAATGCCTCAAGATGCGCAACCTGCTGCGCGGTCAGCGCCCCCAGCGTGAGCCGGGTGCGGGTCACCTGCTGACCACGCGGCTCGACCTGCACCTTGGCATACCCCGCCGCCTTGGCCTTGGCCGCCAGCGCCTGGGCCGAGGCCTCGCTGCCGAACAGACCGAGCGACACGCTGCCCTTGCGCTCGTCGTTCTGCACGATGTAGCCGTCGAAACCCTTGCCCTTGAGCTCGGCCAGCAAGGTCTGCGCTTCGGCCGGCGTCGCCAGCGCCGGGTGGAAGACCCAGAACTTGCCGCTGCCGCGCAGCTCGCTGCTCTGCGTCTCCTTGAGCTGGCCCGCGCCGAGCTTGAGCGATGCCAGGCGTGCCTTCACGTGAGCCAGCTGGCGCGCCTCGAACGGCCCCCACTGGTAGCATGTCAGCGCCTCGGGCCTGGCTGCTGCGACCTTCGGAGCGGCCACGACCGGGGACGGCGGCACCGCTGCCAGCTTGGGCGCAGGCACGGGCTTGGCCTCCACCGGATTCGGGGCCGGCACGGCGGCCTTTCCTGGCGCGACTGCCGGCACGGCATCGAGCGAGGCCGGCAGCGCGGTCGGGGTCGCCGCGGCGGCCGGCGCGCTCGTCGCCGCCTTCACCGTCATTGCCACCGGGGCCGATGCGGCGACCCAGCCTGCCGGCAGCAGCTTGAGCGACTCCGGGCTGACTTCCTGGGCGTGGATATCGACCGTCGGGTGCGGCTTGAGCGCCCCGTACAATGCCGCCACCAGATTCAGCCCGACCACCAAGGCTAGAAACCACTTCATGATTCGCCCGCCACTTTTAACAATCCCATAAGGACCAGATTATCCACGATCCGCAGCGGTGCCGCGAGCCAGGGTGCCAGCCGCTCGGCATCGCCCCCGGTCAGCAGCAGTTCGGCCTGCCCGCGTCCGGTGGTCTCGGCCAGACGGTGCCGCATGCGCTCGATCGCGCCACACAAGGCGTCCACCGCGCCCGACGCCAGCGCATCCGCCGTGCCTTGCGGAAATGCCACGACCTGCCCCGGCACCCGGTTGAGGTTGGCGGTACCGCGCGCCAGGCTCTCCAGCATCAAGGCATGGCCGGGCAGGATCAGCCCGCCCAGATAATCACCCTCGGCGGTCAGCGCCTCCACCGTCAACGCGGTACCTGCGCAGGCCACCACCACGTCGCCGGCGCTCAGCTCGCGCGCCGCCAGCACCGCCAGCCAGCGGTCTGCCCCCTGCTCGCCCGGGTCACGGTAATGGTTGCATACTCCACCACCGTCACGCTGCGACCTCACCCACTGCACCGGCTGCGGCGCCGCCGCCTCCAGCGCCGCCGTCACCGCCGCACTCGCCACCGAGGCCGCGTGCACGCTGCGAATGGGATACCCCGCCCAGACCGCGGCCAGAGTCGGGATGTCGGCGTGCGACACCGCACCCTGCGCCAGCCAGTCGCGGCCGTCGTGCAGCGCCCACTTCACCCGGGTATTGCCGGCGTCGATCAGCAGCTTCACGACAACGGCCTCAGGCTCACTTCGCCGACGTGGAAGCGCTGCATTCCCGCCGCTGTTTCCACTTCCAACGCGCCGTCGTCGGCCACGCCGCGGGCGATACCCTCGATCGGCTCGCCGTGCGAGAACGACAGGCGCACCGGGCTGTCGCGGTGCGCCGACAACGCCAGCCACTCTTCGCGTACTGCGGCGAACCCCTGTTTGGCAAAGGCGTCGAGCACCTGCTGCAGCTCGTTGAGCAGCGCCGCCAGCAGGGCATTGCGACCCACACGGACACCGGCCTGATCCAGCGCCGCCACCGGCTGATCGACCTCGCCCGGCGACTGCAGGTTGAGGCCGATGCCGATTACCACCGCCGCCGGCCCCATCGCCTCGCCGGAGAGCTCGATCAGGATGCCGGCCAGCTTCTTGCCGTCGAGCAGCACATCGTTCGGCCACTTCAGCATGACCGGCGCCCCCAGTGCGCGCAGCGCACGTGCCAGCGCCACGCCGACCGCCAGCGACAGGCCGGCGAGCCCCGCCAGTCCCTTGTCGAAGCGCCACAGCAGGGAGAAGGTCAGCCCCGCTCCCAAGCGCGCCTGCCAGCGCCGGCCAAGACGGCCGCGCCCGGCGCTCTGCAGCTCGGCGGCCAGCACCAGGCCGTGCAGATCGCTGCTGGTGGCATGTTGCATCAGCTGGGAATTGGTCGAATCGATGCGCTCCGCCACCGCCACGGTAAGGGCCTCCGCCGCCACCGGCGAAAGTCCGGCGCGGATCGCGGCCACATCCAGCCATTCGAACCCTTCGGCCAACTTGTAGCCCTGGCCGCGCACGCTGTACACCGTCAGGCCGAAATCGTTCTCGATGGCGTGCACCGCCTGCCACACCAGGGTGCGCGACACCCCCAGCTGCTGCGCGATCGCCTCGCCGGAATGAAAGCGGCCGTCGGACAACGCCCTCAGCACCGCGAACGCGTATTGCTCGCTCACGCCTTGCCTTCGCTTTCGCGGATCTTCTGCAGCGTCGCGGTGGTCGAGGTGTCGAACAGGAACGGGATCGAATGCACCTGACCGCCCCGCGCCAGCGTTTCAGCCGCGCCGACGATGCGGTCCGGGGTCCAGTCGCCCCCCTTCACCAGCACGTCGGGCTTGACCAGCTCGATCAGCTCGGCCGGGGTATCGCTATCGAACCACGTCACCAGGCTGACGCTCTCCAGCGCCGCCAGCACCGCGGCGCGGTTGTCCTGGGAATTGATCGGCCGGTCGTCACCCTTGCCCAGGCGCTTGACCGAGGCATCGGTGTTGATCGCCACCACCAGGCCTGCCCCCAGCGCCGCCGCCTGCGCCAGATAGGTCACGTGACCGCGATGCAGAATGTCGAAGCAGCCGTTGGTGAAGACCAGCGGGCGCGGCAGCGTCGCCAGCCGCTCGGTCAGCTGCTCCGGCGGACATATCTTGTTTTCAAACAGGGGAGAGGGATAGCTCATGGATTTCCTTCAAACTGACCGGACGCGTCTACACCTGCGCGCAACGGCCTTGCGGCTCGACAAGTCAGTCAGGATACCATCCGTCACGGCGCCCCCCAAGCACCGCCTTGCCTGGAAAATGGCGGTGGCCAGGGACGCATTCCGCCGGCGCAAAGCAAAAAGCCCAGCTCGGATGAGCTGGGCTTTTATAAGGGGAGTCTGGCGGTGTCCTACTTTCACACGGCAATGCCGCACTATCATCGGCGCTAAGGCGTTTCACGGTCCTGTTCGGGATGGGAAGGGGTGGGACCACCTCGCTAAGGCCGCCAGACATAAACTGTCAACAAACTAGAAGAAGCCTGGAAGCCAGCTGGCTTCCATTTCGAATTGGGTAATCGATCGTACGTCGCACTCTCTATTCACCGCGTGGCCCAAGCCACTCAAATGATAGGATCAAGCCTCACGAGCAATTAGTATCGGTTAGCTTCACGCCTCACAGCGCTTCCACACCCGACCTATCAACGTCCTGGTCTCGAACGACTCTTCAGGAGGGTCAAGCCCTCAGGGAAGTCTCATCTTCAGGCGAGTTCCCGCTTAGATG
>NZ_ACIS01000002.1:463496-534937 GCF_000174355.1 Pseudogulbenkiania ferrooxidans 2002 | reverse complement strand
CTGCTGCACGAAAGAAAGGTTGGCCCTGGCCGCTTCGAGCAATGGAGAAGGGAGCGAGCGAGCAAAGTCGCGCCCGCGTCCGCGCCGGGGCTCTTCCCCGCTGGTCCAGCTTCGTCGCCTTTCGACGACCCCGTATTTCGCCGCCCGGCCCGCCCGGGGTGGAAGCGGGGTGCCGCTTCCCACCCGCAGCGATGCGACCGGAAGAAGAAGGATGGCCCTCCACCCCGCTGGGGACGGCACCGCGCCGGGATCGGTCAGTGGGCGGCGTGGGCGCTGGGCCAGCTTTGGACTACCCAGCCGGTCGCTACCGGGTTACAGCGGGGGATAGCAGCGCCGTCGAGCAGGGCTCCGATGGGACGCGGTTGCAAAGCAGCCTGCAGGATTACGACGTCCCCGGCCCCTTACTACGCCGGCGAATGCCCGACCAAGCTCGCCCACTACGCCCGGGTTGCGCCAGCAGGCGCACGACGCGCAGGGCCAAACCGCTTCGACGGTGGCGGCTCGGTGCGCGGGCTCGCCGCCGGGCAGTGGTTCCGCCTCGACGACCACCCGGCGCACGAGGGAGACGCTCCCGAACAGCGCGAATTCATCGTCACGCGCCAGACCTTCACCGCCCGCAACAACCTGCCGACCGACCTGGCACGGGCCCTGCCGCCCAGCCTTCGGCCAACGTCGACCGCCGGCGCGGGGGCCGACACGTCGGCAAGCGACGTTCCGTACCACACCACCTTCAGCGCCCAGCGCCGCGGCCTGCCGCTCACCCCGGCCTACGCCGGCACCGCGCTGGCCAAGCCCACCGCGCGTGGCGCCCAGACCGCCACCGTGGTCGGGCCTGCGGGGGAAGAGATCCACACCGACGCCCACGGCCGCATCAAGGTCCAGTTCCACTGGCAGCGTCCCGACGAACACCCGACGATCGGCGCCAACCTCGACGACACCTCCAGCTGCTGGCTGCGCGTCGCCATGCCCTCGGCCGGCGCCGGCTGGGGCCACCAGTTCATCCCGCGTATCGGCCAGGAAGTGCTGGTCGACTTCCTCGAAGGCGACATCGACCGCCCGGTCATCACCGGCGTGCTGTACAACGGCAGCCACCCGCCGCCCGCCTTCAGCGGCGCCGGCAACCTGCCGGCCAACAAGACCCTGTCCGGCATCAAGTCGAAAGAGCACCAGGGCGGCCAGTACAACGAACTGCTGTTCGACGACACACCTGGCGAAGTGCGCGCCAAGCTCAGCAGCGAGCACGGCCAGACGCAGCTCAACCAGGGCTACCTCACCCACCCCAGAACCGACGGCAAAGCCACGCCGCGCGGCGAGGGCTTCGAACTGCGCACCGACCGCCACGGCGCCATCCGCGCCGGCCACGGCCTGCTGCTCAGCACCGAAGCGCAGCCCTCAGCCTCCGGCAAACAACTGGCGCGCGACGGCGCGCAAAGCCAGCTCGACGCCGCGCTGAGCCTGAGCCAATCGCTGGGCGAGACCGCTACCGCGCAGCTGGCCGACTCTGTCGAAACCGGGCCCACCGAGATCAAGCCCGACAACGGCAAAGGCGCGAACAAAGCCGACGGCCACCTGCAGCACCACGCCGCGGCGCTGAAGGCGTGGGAAGCCGGAACTAACACTAATCCTTCGCGACGCTCCGCTACCTCGCTCAGTCATAAAGAATCCAACATCGCTCCAACAGGTGAGGGATTGGCTCAAGCCGGCCAGCAGCCACTGATGATCCTCAGCGCCCCGGCCGGCCTCGCCGCAACGACCGACAACAGCCTCACCCTGGCCGCCGGCACCAATCTCGACCAAATCGCCCAGCGCGATACCCAACAGACCTCGGGCCGGCGCTGGCTGCACAACGTGGGGCAGCACATCAGCCTGTTCGTGGCGGGAGTGAAGGACGCAGTGAGCCTGAAGCTGATCGCCACCAAGGGCAAGGTGCAGGTCCAGGCGCAAAGCGATGCGATGGAGCTGACGGCGGATAAGGACGTAACGGTGACGTCGTGCAAAGACAAGATTCACATTGCCGCCGCACAGGAAATCCTGCTCAACGTCGGTGGCGGTGCCTACATCCGCCTGGCCGGCGGCAATATCGAGGTGCATTGTCCCGGTACGGTGAGTGTAAAAGGGGCGGAGCATCTGTCGAGTGGCGGTGACAGCCTGTTTGCTACATTCCCAGAGTTCTCATCGGCAGGGACTCAGGCCAGGAAAGTAATGCTGATGTCCCTGGATGGGGAGACACCGCAGAAAGCGACTGCCCATATGGTGGATTCGGATGAAAAACACGTGCTACTGAAACAGGATATTTCCAGCATTGCTGTTAGCAAGCTGGTCGAATCAGAAACACCTCAACAGTACGATGCCATTCTAGGGCAGGAAGAAGCCTGGACAGCTTTGTATGCCTCGGCAGAAGAAGACAACGATGACGGGGACGACCATCCTGGCATCAGTGATGAAGATGACAGGCACGTCACCGAGTTAGGCGGGAGTAAGTCGTGAAAACCTATACAGTCAAGGCTGGAGACAGCCTATGGAAAATTTGCCATCGACTGGGTCTGGACATTGAGCAAATTGCCCAACTGAACCACTTTACCAAGCATAGCCGTCACCACCTGGCCATCGGGCAAAACCTTCTGATTGAAGGCGACAGCACTGCCGGGGATGCAGACAGCAAATTGACACTACAACTACTTGACCTGGCGAGCCAGCCGATCAAGCACCCGGTGCTCAAGGTAAAGCATGATGGCAAGGAACAGGAGGTCAAGGGGAACAGCGATGGTCTGGTCACAGGATTGAACATTACGGACATCAGCAAGGGCATCGAGATATTTTTCAAGGACATTTCGGGCAAGTTTGTTTCCATCTACAAGGATGGCTTGGTCCCGCTAGGTGAGCAGTTCATGACCCTGCAAGCACGGACCATCAAGATAAAAGGCAACCTGACTGCGAAGGAAGGTGCGCAACAGCAAAGCCAGGCAAGTATCAAGGGCGAGATTCGGAAAAAAAATCCTCCGCAACCTCCGAAACGGCCAGCGGGTAAAGATAAGCTCCCACCCGCCATGCCTCAAGTTGATACAGAGCCTTATCAAAAAAAGGTTCGGCTGGAGGATTGCAAGCCAGTGCAGGTCATTGCGCCGATATTCACCAGTGAAAACCTGAGACTGGCGCCAGTAAACGAAAAATATCGGAAATGCATTATTGAAACCGCCAAGAAATATGGCCTATCACCTCAAGCTCTGGCGGCTTTCATGCAGGTAGAAGCGGCCAAAAGTCGCAAAGGTGAGTGGTTGGAAAATGGCAAGGCAGATAGCAGTTCTGCTGTAGGCCTGATGCAATGTCTGCCCCGTATGTGGAAAGACGTGTCTTGCGACAAGCAGTCCAAACTGTACGAATGCATCCAGAAAACGAAACCAGCCCCAAGCTGGGAGTCTGTACTGGATTGGCGGACCAATGCCGAGCTATCAATCGATTCCGCGGCTTGTTACATCCAGATCAACCTACGCGCCTTGAGAAAACAGTATGGATTGCCGGTAGATAGCCTGAATGACGTAGAGAAGGTCAAGTTGGCGTATTTGGCGCATCATGAGGGGGCTGCAGGGGCCAATTCCATTATAAAAAATATGCTAGATGATCAGATGTCAAAAACATTTTTTGCCGCACAGCTGGGGCGCAGACATGGGGAAGCGTTGGCTAAAGTGTACGCAACAAAGTTTGATGATAAATACCGACCAGCTTATCGTTACTGGCTGGCTTATGACCTGGTCGATGCACGGCTTCGCCCGGACCATTTCATGGTCGACCCCAGCAGTTACCAAGCGGCACGGATGGCCGACGTTTTTACCAAACTGGGTGGCCCTGCAGTACAGATACCACATGGCAAGCTGGCCCCGACACAAAGACACCCATCACCTCCCAAGCCCCCCCAACCTGCCACGCGTCCTGATACTCCCTCGGTCTCGCAGCCTGCAGGTACGACAGAACACTGGGTCGACCCCTTGCCGCACTGCATCATCCGTACAGCCCACCTAGCCAGCAAACGTTCTGCCACTTTTGGCATGGTGCGAAAAGACAAAGATGGCAAGCCGCGTGCTCATCAGGGGATCGATCTGCAAGCAGACGTCGGCACGCCATTGCGGGCAGTAGCCAACGCGCGGGTGGCCATAGTAGTGGATCAAGATAAAAAGCCCGGCAAAAACTATGGCAAATGTGTGGTATTGGAAGTGGATTTGAATGATTTGCCGGCTGACAAGCGCGCCTACTGCCAAAGCAAGCTAGGCCCGCAAGAAACGGTGTATTTTTTCTATGCACATATGGAAACTGTTTCAGTGGAAAAGCCAACTCAAAGTAATCCAGTATTTGTCAAAGCCGGCGATTCCATTGGTGCCACAGGCTGTAGCGGCAATGCAGCAGGCATGACTACCATCGCGGTAGGTGGGCATTTACATTTTGAGGCCCGAAAAGACCCTAATCCCGGGCTTGGCTTAGTTGGTCGTTTCGACCCCCTTCCCCTTATTGATAATTGCAGAAATCGCTAGAAAATGATGAAAGCACTATTTTACGTTGTGGCACTGGCCATTCTATGTTCGAATCTTGCGCTTGGTGAAACGGAAGAAACTCGCTACTACCGACAAGAGTGCGAGAAAATACAAGAGCCCCAAATTTGTAGAGGATACGAATTTATAAGAGAAACCGAAAAAAAACCTGACAATGAACGCAGTAGAGTATTGGCGCTTGATGTGCCATACTTAGTTGTTATTGACAAAAAAGACAATCTAACGGGAAGGCTGGTGTCGGTTCGAAGAAAATATACCCCGGAAGAGAAAAAAAAATACATTAACATTGCTGAAAAAGAATATAAAGAAACCGGTGAATTACAGCTTAGTGAAAATGGGGAGATTTACCGATTCGACGTTAGCGGTATACCCAAAGACAAAAACAATAATTTTATAGAAGTATTATTTAGCAACAAGAACTATGTTTATCTGTACTTCATAACAGAGAATATCCCTGACAAATACGACAAATCGGATACACACTATACCTACTATGTCTTTGACAGAAAATACAAAACTTTGGTTGAGCTGTTTTATTTTCGGGGGAATTTTCCTAGAAAAGGAAATTCTAGCCATCCGCTCCTGGCAAAAATTGGTAATAATTATTCATTTAAATGGAGTGGAATACTGGATGGTGGCAAGAAAAATATTTATTATACATTTTCAGTCCTGCCCAATGAGAAAATGGATTGCAAGATGGCTTGGGATGATTGCGAAGGGATAAATATCGTCCCTCGAAAACAATAAGATACAGCAGAGCACACGGCAGTCTCATAGACCGAGTGGGACGGTTAATGAATCCCGAGCGCATCCGGCGCCATGAACCGCCCCGGCTTTCGTGGAGGCCGGTTGGTTTAAGTTAGGCCATCATACAAGCCTGTTCGGCGAGTTGTCGGTAGTAGTTTGCCTCGGCTTCGGCCGGCGGGATATACCCAATCGGTTCCAGCAGCCTATGGTGATTGAACCAGGATACCCACTCCAGCGTGGCCAGCTCGACCGCCTCGCGGGTCTTCCATGGCGCCCGGCGATGGATCATCTCAGCCTTGTATAACCCGTTGATGGTTTCGGCCAGAGCATTGTCATAGCTGTCACCGCGACTACCAACGGAGGGCTCAATACCGGCCTCGGCCAATCGCTCAGAGTACCGAATAGAGACATATTGCGACCCGCGATCCGAATGATGGATCAGTGCATCGTCAGCTTTCGGTTGCCGGGCGTACAGCGCCTGCTCCAGCGCGTCCAGCACGAAGTCGGTCTGCATCGAACTGCTGCCCCGCCAGCCGACGATACGGCGAGCAAAGACATCGATGACGAAAGCCACATAAACAAAGCCCTGCCAAGTCGAGACATAGGTGAAGTCGGACACCCATAGCTGATTCGGACGATCAGCCTTGAATTGTCGATTCACTCGGTCCAGCGGGCACGGCGCCTTGCTGTCCGCCACCGTGGTTTTGACAACCTTTCCGCGTATGGCACCGCGAAGACCAAGACGACGCATCAGGCGCTCAACCGTGCAGCGAGCTACAGCAATGCCCTCGCGATTCATCTGACGCCAAACCTTGTCGGCGCCGTAGACCCGCAGATTGATCTGCCAAACGCGCTCAATATGCGGCATCAGTGCTTCGTCACGCAGGACACGAGCACATCGCAGTGCTGGATTCCGCTTGTGGGCTGCATGGCGCCAATAACCGGACGGGGCAATCTGCAGCACAGCGCAAATCGACTCGACCCCGAAACGGTCGCGATGCTGGTCGACAAAAGTCCTCAGGACTTGAGGCGGCGGTCGAGTTCCGCCTGGGCGAAAAACGCGCTTGCCAGCTTGAGGATCTCGTTGGCCTTCTGCAGTTCCTTGACCTGGCGCTCCAGATCCTTGATCCGCTGCGCTTCGGATGTGGTCACACCAGTACGGGCACCCGTATCGACCTCATCGCGCTTTACCCATTCCAGTAACGTTTGCGGAACGCAGCCAATCTTCGGAGCGATCGATTCCACGGCAGCCCACAGTGACGGGTACTCTCCACGGTGCTCATGCACCATGCGCACAGCGCGCTCGCGGACCTCAGGTGAGAACTTGTTCAATTTCTTCATGGCTCCATTTTCTCAAGAGTCGGAGCCTCTACGAAACCCGGGGCGGTTCACCATCGTCGCTGTCTGTAAGAATGGGTTACCGTCACCGCCTAGTTTAGACAAAAATGGGGGGCTGTAAGAGATTGGTGCAGCGGGTCATGGCACGAGACTATCATCGTCAGGTTGCAGAGTTGCGGGTGCGAGCGGCGATCCTGAATCGCTTCACGGCGCTTGGAGCACCGATGCCGGTGCCAGTGGGACAAGTTCGCTTGGGGAAAAGGGGACTTACCTCGCATCAGAGTTCTGCAACAGTGCTCCACCACATGCACCTCCGTGATTGTTCAGGTGATTCTGCTTTTCCAGCAAGGTACAAGCTAAGGGCAGGTTCACCTTGCCATAGTCAAACCTTAGTGTTTCCCCATCCCTCAAGCCCGCTGTATCCCCCATCTTAGTAGTTTCTTTACGCCACCCCGTGTCGGTCTGCGGCAAAAACCGGTCGCTGCTGCCGACGTTGGCCGAAACCGCCTCGTGCACCATTTCTCCTGACTGACGGCGTGCCCCCTGTGCGCCGTGCCACGACAACGTGCAGGAGATTCTGATGCAACCACTCGTTCCTATCGACGTAGATCCGGATTCCGGTGTGTGGACTACCAACGGCCTGCCGATGCTGTATGTGCCGCGCCACTTCTTCGTCAACAACCACATGGCCGTTGAAGCGGCGCTGGGCAAGGGCACCTATTCCGAGGCTCTGTACGACGCGGGCTACCGCTCCGCCTACTTCTGGTGCGACAGCGAAGCGCGGACTCATGGCCTGGAAGGCATGGAGGTGTTCGAGCATTACCTCAACCGTCTGTCGCAGCGTGGTTGGGGCCAGTTCTCCTTCATCGAGGCCGACGCAGCCACCGGCCATGCCAAGATCCGCCTCGACCATTCCTGCTTCGTGCTGGCGCAGGGCGTGGCCGGTGCGCCGCAAAGCGAAGGTATGGCCTGTTACATGTTCGCCGGCTGGTTTGCCGGGGCCATGGACTGGGTGGGTGAGAAGCTGGGCTACGACTACCACACCATCAGCGCCGAAACCCAGTGCGCCGGCCAGGGCGCCGACTACTGCGTCTTCACCGTCGAGCCGAAGTAAGGGGGCATCATGCGCTATCCGCACCTGTTTTCGCCGATCACGCTGAACAAGCTGACGCTGCGCAACCGTATCGTCAGCACCGCGCACGCCGAGGTGTACGCCGAGCCCGGCGGCCTGCCCGGTGAGCGCTACATCCGCTACTACGAGGAAAAGGCCAAGGGCGGCCTCGGTCTCGCCATCTGCGGCGGTTCCAGTCCGGTGTCGATCGACAGCCCGCAAAGCTGGTGGAAGTCGGTGAACCTGTCCACCGACAGGATCATCGATCCGCTCGCCAGGTTGGCCGAAGCCATGCACCGCCACGGCGCCAAGATCATGATCCAGGCCACCCACATGGGGCGCCGCTCGAGCTACTACGGCGAGCACTGGCCGCACCTGGTGAGCCCGTCCGGGGTCCGCGAGCCGGTGCACCGCGGCAACGCCAAGATCATCGAAGCGCACGAGATCAAGCGCATTATCGGCGACTTCAAGCAGGCCGCGCGCCGCATCAAGGCGTCGGGTCTCGACGGCATGGAAGTGTCGGCCGCGCACCAGCACCTGATCGACCAGTTCTGGAGCCCGCGCACCAACTTCCGTACCGACCAATACGGCGGCTCGCTGGAGAACCGCATGCGCTTCGGCATCGAGGTGTTCCAGGCGATCCGCGAGGAAGTCGGCGCCGACTTCTGCGTCGGCCTGCGCATGTGCGGTGACGAATTCCATGAAGACGGCCTGACCCACGACATGCTGAAGGACATCGCCCAGGCGATGTCGGAAACCGGCCTGATCGACTACCTGTCGGTGGTTGGCTCGGGCGGCGACACCCACAACACCCTGGCCAACTGCATGCCGCCGATGGCGCTGCCGCCGGAACCGTTCGTGCACCTGGCCGCCGGCATCAAGTCGGTGTCCAAGGTGCCGGTGATGCACGCGCAGAGCATCCGCGACCCGAACCAGGCCGAGCGCATCCTGTCCTCCGGCATGGTCGACATGGTCGGCATGACACGCGCCCACATCGCCGACCCGCACCTGGTGATCAAGATCCGCGACGGCAAGGAAGACCAGATCCGCCAGTGCGTCGGCGCCAACTACTGCATCGACCGCCAGTACTTCGGCCAGGACGTGCTCTGTATCCAGAACGCCGCCACCAGCCGCGAAGCGACCATGCCGCACACCTTCGAGAAGGCCAAGCACAAGCGCAAGGTGGTCGTCGTCGGCGCCGGCCCGGCCGGGCTGGAAGCCGCCCGCGTCGCCCGCGAGCGCGGCCACGACGTGGTGCTGTTCGAGAAGAACGACGTAGTCGGCGGCCAGATCGTGCTCGCCGCCAAGGCGCCGCAGCGCGAGCAGATGGCCGGCATCGTGCGCTGGCTCGACATGGAAACCCAGCGCCTGGGCGTGGACCGTCGTCTCGGCACCGCCGCCGACGAAGCCATGATCCTGGCCGAGAAGCCGGACATCGTGGTGCTCGCCACCGGCGGCGTGCCCAACAGCGGCATGGTGCCGGGCTGGGGTGTGGCCGAAGGCTTGGCCGTCACCGGCTGGGACATCCTGTCCGGCAAGGTCGAGCCGAAGAAGAACGTGCTGGTGTACGACGCCGTCAGCAGCCATGCCGGCTTCGGCGTGGCCGACTTCCTGGCCAGCCGCGGCAGCCAGGTCGAGATCGTCACTCCCGACGTGAAGGTGGGCGACGACACCGGCGGCACCACCTTCCCGATCTTCTACCGCCGCCTCTACGCGCAGGGCATGATCCCGACCCCCAACTACTGGATGGACAAGGTCTACCAGGAGGGCGACAAGCTGATCGCGGTGCTGCGCAACGAATACACCGAGGCGCTGGAAGAGCGCGCGGTCGACCAGGTGGTGATCGAGAACGGCATCCTGCCGAACGACACGCTGTACTGGTCGCTCAAGGAACGCTCGAAGAACCAGGGCATCACCGACGTGCACACGCTGTTCGCCTCGCAGCCGCAGCCGTGCCTGTCCGAGCCGCTCAGTGGCGACGAGTTCCTGCTGTTCCGCGTCGGCGACTGCATCTCCATGCACAACATCCACGGTGCGATCTATGACGCACTGCGTCTGGTGAAGGACTTCTGACATGACATTCACCCTGGCTTATGCACTCACCGGCCTGTTCTGGCTGGGCGCGGCGCTGCTGTCGCTGGGGCTGGTGCGCCGGGCCGCGCTGTGGCGGCAGGGGCGCGCCGCCCCCGTGGCGCTGGGCTGGCTCATGACCATCCCCAAGCGCTATTTCGTCGACCTGCACCACGTGGTGGCGCGCGACCCCTTCATCGCCAAGGCCCACGTGGCCGTGGCCGGCGGGGCGGTGGCGGTGCTGGCGCTGGCGGCGCTCAACTACGGTCTGATGCTGTACCTGCCGGCGCTCGACGCCCTGATGCTGCTGGCCGCGCTGTTGATGCTGTTCGGCGCGGTGTTGGTGCGCTCGCGTCGCAAGGCGCCGCCGGCTCGGCTCTCTAAAGGGGCGTGGAACCGCCTGCCCAAGAGCCTGCTGGCGTTCGCCGTCGGCAGCGCGCTGGCGGCGCTGCTGGCACTGAGCGGTAACGCCTTCGGCGCCGCCGCACAGGGTCTGGCCTTGCTGGCGCTGGCGGGTCTCGTTCTGGGCGGTGCCGAACTGGCGCTTGGCGTCGGCCTCGGCGGCCCGATGAAGCACGCCGTGGCCGGCTTGCTGCACCTGGCCTTCCACCCGCGCCAGGACCGCTTCAGCGGCGACAAACGTTCCACCGACTTGAAACCGATCAATCTGGTCGGCAAGGACTACGGTGTCGAAACGCCGGCCGACTTCGCCTGGAACCGGCTGCTGTCGTTCGACGCCTGCGTGCAGTGCGGCAAGTGCGAGGCCGCCTGTCCGGCCTACGCCGCCGGCCAGCCGCTCAACCCGAAGAAGCTGATCCAGGACATGGTCACCGGCATGGCTGCCGGCAGCGGCCCGGCCTACGCCGGCAACCCGCACCCGGGCCAGGCCGGCAAGGTGCGCCAGGGCAACCCGCATCAGCCCATCGTCGGCGGCCTGCTCGATCCCGAAACGCTGTGGTCGTGCACCACCTGCCGCGCCTGCGTCGAGGAGTGCCCGATGCTGATCGAGCACGTCGACACCGTGGTCAGCCTGCGCCGTCACGTCACGCTGACGCGTGGCGAGGTGCCGGGCAAGGGCCGCGAGGCGCTGGCCAACCTGCGCGATACCGATACCGTCGGTGGCTACCCGCTGGCTGCGCGCTACCACTGGGCCATCGACCTCAACGTGCCGGTGCTGCTGCCGGGCGAGCATACCGACTGGCTGCTGATGGCGGGCGAGGGCGCTTTCGACATGCGCTATCAGCGCGCGCTGCGTGCGCTGGTCAAGGTGCTCAAGGCAGCCGGCTTGAAAGTGGCGGTGCTGGGCGAGGTGGAACCCGATTGCGGTGATTTGGCGCGCCGTCTCGGTGACGAGGCGACCTTCCAGCAACTCGCCGGCAAGATGATGAACACACTGGGGCGTTATCGCTTCAACCGTATCGTGACCCCCGACCCGCACCTGTTCCATTGCCTGAAGAACGAGTATCCGGTGCTGGGTGGACGCTACGACGTAGAGCATCACAGCCAGGTGCTGGCCGACCTGCTGGAACGCGGTGCCGTACCGCTCAAGGCCGACGCGGCGCCGCTGCCGGCCACCACTTACCACGACCCATGCTACCTCGGCCGCTACAACGGCGAGACCGATGCACCGCGCCGTGTGTTCAAGGGTATCGGCATCAAGGTGGTGGAGATGGAACGTTCCGGGCGCAAGGGCCGCTGCTGCGGCTGGGGCGGTGGGGCGTCGTTCACCGACATTCCGGGCGAGCGCCGCATCCCTGACATGCGCATGGACGACATTCGCGCCACCGGTGCCGAACAAGTGGCGGTAGCCTGCCCCAACTGCACCGCGATGCTGGAAGGCGTGGTGGGGCCGCGACCGGAAGTGGTCGAGCTGGCTGAATTGGTAGCCGCACGGCTGGCTAACTGAGAGCGGGAGAAAGCATGTACAACGATCGACCCATTCCGCGCATCGACCCGCGCCGGCCCTATGTGATCGGGCCGTCCGGACTCAAGCGCATCGTGCTGGGCGAGAGCGTCGGCAGCCGCGAGCCGCTGCTCGCCGGCCACGCTCACAGCCAGCAAAAACCGCAGCGCAGCGCCGGCCCGTTCGCCAGGCGTTCGCTGGTGGTGATCCATACCGACCGCGGCGCACTCGACGAGGCGGCACGCGAAACCCTGGCCGCCGCCGCCATCATGGCCACGGCCGATACCGAGGTGCTGGCCGTGCTGTTCGGCGCGCAGGCCGAGGCGCTGGGCGAGGCCGCGGCGCTGGCCGGTGCCGACCGCGTGCTGTGCGTGGAAGACCCGGGCTACGCCCCGGAGCGCAAGCTCGCGCTGCTCGCCCAACTGTGGAAGCAGGAGGCGCCGCAGCAGGTGTGCTTCCCGGACCGCGGCGCCGATGCCGACCTGGGACGGCGCTTTGCCTGCCGTCAGCGCCTGGCCATGGCCAGCGACGTGATCGAGGTGGTGGCCGGACGCGAAGTGCGCCGGCTGGCACCAGGCGGGCGCTTCGCCGTGCGTGACATTCCGCCGGTGCTGCTGTTGGCGCGCAAGGTGGCCGATGCCCGGCTGCCGTTCCGCGGCGCCGGCGTGGCGATGCCCGACCTCAAACTGCCGTCGGTGCCGGACCGGATCCGCGATCTGGGCAGCCGTAGCTGCCCGGCCTCGCAGCTTGCGCTGGAAGAAGCCGACCTGATCGTTTCCGCCGGCAACGGTGTGCAGGATACCGCCGGCCTGCGCGAGTTGGCCGAAACCATGGGCGCGGCCGTCGGGGCCTCGCGCGTGGCGGTGGACGACGGCCGTTTCACCCGCGACAAGCAGGTCGGTGCCACCGGCAAGACGGTGCAGGCCAGCGCCTATCTGGCGTTCGGCATCTCCGGCGCGGTGCAGCACCTGCAGGGCATCAAGGAATGCCGGCATGTCATCGCCGTCAACCTGGACGCCTCCGCGCCCATCGTCAAACGCGCCGATCTCACCCTGGTGGAAGATTGCCAGGCGCTGATCGCCGCGCTCAACAAGTTGCTGGCCGCCGAACGCTCGGCCAGACCCGCGACGGAGAACACCCGATGAGCACCCCCATGCTGAAAGTGGCCGTGCTGGTGGCCCCGGCCATTCACCCGGTGAGCGGCCGCCCGTGTACCCATCCCGCCGACAGCGCCGCACTGGCGCTGGGGCTCAAACTCGCCGGGTCATCCGAGCGGCTCACCGTGTTGTACGCCGGCGCCGCCGCGGACGAGGCGCTGGCGGGCTATCTAGCTCAGGGCGCGTCGTGTGTCACGGTGCTGCCTACCGCCGAAGACGCCGACATCGCACCGCTTCTGGCGGCGCAGATCGCCGACGCCGAGCTGGTGCTGTGCGGCACCCGCGCCGGCGGCGGGCAGGGCAGTGCGCTGTTGCCCTACCAGTTGGCCGAAGAACTCGAGGCCCCGTTGTTGCCCGATGCGCTCTCGGTGGCGATCAAGGGTGGTTCGGTCGAAATTGAGCAATTCCTGCCCAAGGGGCAGCGCCGCTCGCTCGCCGCCGCACTGCCGGTGGTGGTGACGGTGCACGAGCGTGCCGTGCCGGCTCTGCCGTACTCCCATGCGCGCAAGGAAGCGGGCAAGGTGCGCAGGCTGATGCCGGTGGCCGCCAAGGCTGCCGAGTGGCGTTATGAGCCGGCCGGCCGTCGTGCCCGTCCGCTGGTCGCCGCCAGCCGCGCCAGCGGGCATGAACGCATGCTGGGGGCGATCGCCGCCGATGATGGAAAAACGACTGGCCTGGTCGTAAAACAAGGTGATCCAGTCGAAAAAGCACAAGTTCTGCTCGATTACCTGCGCGACCATCAGCTCGTCGATTTCTGACAACAACTTGCCGCCACCCGCCCCACCCGGGGGCGGCTTTATAACCCGAAGCAGCGTTGTTTTTGGAGAACTATCATCATGACCAGCAGCACGATCGCGTTTCATCCGAGCCTGAACTTGCGCGAACTGGTGGCCCGCCGTGTGCCGGGTTACAGCCTGGAAGCGCCGTTCTACACCTCGCCGGCGGTATTCGACGCCGACATGGAGCACATCTTCGGCAAGCACTGGATCTATGTCGGCGTGTCGATCGACGTGCCGGAGGCGGGTGATTACATGACCGTGCAGATCGGCTCGCAGCCGATCCTGATCGTGCGCGACGACGACAACGAAATCCGTGCCTTCCACAACGTCTGCCGTCACCGCGGCTCGCGTCTGTGTGCGGAAGAGAAGGGCACGGTCGGCAACCTGGTGTGCCCGTACCACCAGTGGACTTACGACCTGACCGGCAAGCTGATCTTCGCCGACCACATGGCCGAAGGTTTCGACCTATCGCATCACAGCCTCAAGCCGGTGCACGTGCGCAACATGTCCGGCCTGCTGTTCATCTGCCTGGCCGATAACCCGCCGGAAGACTTCGACGTCATGGCCGAGGCCATGACCCCGTACATCGCCCCGCACAAGATCGACGACTGCAAGGTCGCGGTGCAGGTCGACATCATCGAGCAGGGCAACTGGAAGCTCACGCTGGAAAACAACCGCGAGTGCTACCACTGCACCGCCAACCACCCCGAACTGACCGTGTCGCTGTTCGCCTATAGCTACGGCTTCGCGCCCAAGGCCGAAACCGCCGAGGGGCTCCGTCAGTACGACGAGATGGTGGCCGATCGTCACCAGCACTGGGAGTCCTGTGGCCTGCCCTCGACCGAAGTCGAGCGCCTTTCCGACGTCACCGGCTTCCGCACCATGCGCATGCCGCTCGACCGCGCCGGCCAGTCGCAGACGCTGGACACCAAGGCCGCGTGCAAGAAGCTCCTGGCCGACTTCAAGGATGCCTCGATCGGTGGCCTGTCGTTCTGGACCCAGCCCAACTCCTGGCACCACTTCATGGCCGACCACATCGTCACCTTCAGCGTGATTCCGCTGACGGCCGACACCACGCTGGTGCGTACCAAGTGGCTGGTGCACAAGGACGCCGTGGAAGGCGTCGATTACGACGTCGAGAACCTCACTGCGGTGTGGAACGCCACCAACGACCAGGACCGTCGCCTGGTGGAAGAATCCCATCAAGGTGCCAAGAGCTCGGCCTACCAGCCCGGCCCGTACTCGCCGTACACCGAGACGCTGGTCGAGAAGTTCTCCGAGTGGTACATCAACCGCCTGAGCGCCGGGCTGGAGTAAATCCGTCCACGGGCCGGCGCCGGCCGGCCCGTTTTTCAAGTTTTCAGAACCTGTTCACCATTTGTCGCGAGCGGGCAGGGCGGGCGCAACGCCCGAACCGGCCCGGGCGGCAAGACGCGAAGCAGGCTTACACAGGTAGGGCACGATCATGAATGCACCCATCCACTCCGCCATCTTCACCGAACCGGCACCGTACTGGCAGCCCGGGGTGGACGACACGCTCGAATGCGTGGCCGTGCACGACGAAACCCACGACGTGCGCACCTTCACTTTCCGTGCCGTACCGGCGCGCCGCTTCGCCTATCTGCCGGGCCAGTTCATCACGCTGGAGCTGGAGATCGACGGCCAAACCGTCAACCGCTGTTACACCCTGTCGTCGACGCCGACGCGGCCCGACACCGTCACCATCACCGTCAAGCGCGTGCCGGGCGGTCAGGTCTCCAACTGGCTGCACGACAACATGAAACCGGGGCAGCTCGTCAGCGTGCTGGGGCCCTCCGGCGAATTCAGCTACGCCTCCGCCCCTGTCCGGTCTTACTTGTTCCTGTCGGCGGGCAGCGGCATTACCCCGCTGATGTCGATGAGCCGGGCGCTCGCCGACCTTGGTCCGCAGCTCGACATCGCCTTCGTGCACAGCGCGCGTACCCCGGCCGACCTGATCTTCCGTCATGAACTGGTGCAGATCGCGCGCATGCGCCCCGGCTTCCGCCAGGCGGCCATTGTGCAAAGCCGCCACCCCGAGCCGGAGTGGCATGGCCTGGAAGGTTTCCTCGATCTGCCTGCATTGGAGCGGCTGGTACCCGATTTCCGCCAGCGCGCGGTCTACTGCTGTGGCCCGGCGCCGTACATGTCCGCGGTGCGCAAACTGCTGACCGACGCCGGCTACGACATGGCGCTGTATCACGAGGAAAGTTTCAATTTCGCCGAATTGGCGGCGTCTCCCGTGGTGGAGGAGGCCGGGTGTCAGGCCGAGACGGCGGGGTGCGAGGGCGGTTTCGAAGTTCGTTTCGCCAAGCTCGGCGACGTCATTACCACCGCACCGGGACAGACCGTGCTGGCCGCAGCGCAGCAACAGGGATTGCGCTTGCCGTCCTCGTGCTCGCAGGGGGTGTGTGGTACCTGCAAGACCAAGCTGCTGGAAGGCAAGGTCGACATGAAGCACGGCGGTGGCATCCGCCAGCGCGAGATCGACCAAGGCTGGATACTGCCGTGCTGCAGCATCCCGCTGACCCCTCTCGTGCTCGACCGTTAACTGATTATCATAGCCGGCCTTCGTGCCGGCTTTGTTTTACTGGCGGTATCCGGCCGCTCAGACCCGTCTTGGTGTTGTATTGCTGCCAGTGCACATGCACTGAAAAAGGGCTGCTCGTGGTGCACGAACAGCCCTTTTTCTTCAATGTCTTACCGTTCTGGTGCGGGGGACTCGGATGTCGTTTAAAGACAAGTTGCCGTCGACTGTCGATTGTTTTGCCTAGCCGAACCCCCCTATCTTTTGCCTTGATTAAGATCAATTATTACAACTGTTGAGGCGAATCAGGCCCTTTTCCACCTGTCGTGGGTGAGGTGTCCGGCACGGTGCTGTTTCATCGTACATCGGCCACGCCGAGGCAAAGGAGAAAGCGATGCAGTCTGGCAAGATCGTTGTGGAGAACCTGTACAAGGTATTCGGCGACAAGCCGCAGGACGCCATGCGGCTCCTGAAGGCGGGTGAGAGCAAGGAAACCGTGTTTGCCAAAACCGGTCAGGTGGTCGGCGTCAACAACGTGTCGTTCTCGGTCGACGAGGGCGAAATCTTTGTGCTGATGGGCTTGTCGGGCTCGGGCAAGTCCTCGCTGATCCGTCTGATCAACCGCCTGATGGACCCGACCGACGGACGCATCCTGCTCGATGGCCAGGATATCACCCGGCTGTCGCAACCGGAACTGGTGGCGCTGCGCCGCCGCGACATGAGCATGGTGTTCCAGAGCTTCGCCCTGATGCCGCACCGCTCGGTGCTGGAGAACGCCGCCTTCGGTCTGGAAATCGCCGGGATGGGCCGCACGGAACGCGAAGCCCGCGCGATGAAGGTGCTGGAGCAGGTCGGCCTGGCGCCGTTTGCCCGCAAGTCCCCGCACGAACTGTCGGGCGGCATGCAGCAGCGCGTCGGCCTGGTGCGCGCGCTGGCGGTCAACCCGTCGCTGATGCTGATGGACGAAGCGTTCTCCGCGCTCGACCCGCTCAAGCGCGCCGAGATGCAGGACATCCTGCTCGACCTGCAGCGCGGCCAGAGCCGCACCATCTTCTTCGTCTCGCACGATCTGGAAGAAGCGCTGCGTATCGGTACCCGCATTGCCATCATGGAAGGCGGCCGGCTGGTGCAGGTGGGGACGCCGCAAGAGATCATCGAGAACCCGGCCGACGACTACGTGCGCGAGTTCTTCAAGAGCGTGGACACGTCGCGCTATCTGCAAGCCAAGGACCTGATCGACCCGAGCGCGGCCGGCCTGGTGGTGAACGGCCACCCCGCCAACCACGCTGAACTCGACAAGCACAGCTGGGTGGCCTGTGTCTCCAAGGACCACAAGCTGCTGGGCCTGGTTGGCCGCGAAACGCTGCGCAGCGAAGGCTGCATCCCGAGCGAACGTTGTGTGCCGGTGTCCCCGGTCGCTCCGGCCTCCTGTCTGCCGGATGTGCTGCAGCGCCTGTTGGGACAGAGCGAGCCGCTGCCGGTGGCCGATGGCGAGGGCCGCTACCTCGGCGTGATCACTGCCACCAGCGTGCTGTCCAAGCTGTCCGCACATCGCCTGCAAAGCGCCCACTGACCGTCGTCCCGAACAAATCTTGTGGACGGCGCCCGCGGCGCGTCCCTGAATGGAGCATCCAGCCATGTCCGACTTCTTGCATCACCTAATCACCAACCCGCACGATTTCCTGCCTATCGGTGAATGGGTCAACCAGTTCATCCATTTCCTGCTGGACCATAACGGCGGTGCCTTCGACGCCTTCGGCCGCGCGGTCGACCTGTTCGCCGAGTCGATCGAGGTGGCGCTGCTGTCGCTGCCGCCCTGGCTGATCATGGGCTTCTTCATCGGTCTCGGCGTATGGCGCCTGGGCTGGCGTTTCGCCGGTTTCGTATTGGCCGCCTTGGCGCTGATCTTCGGCACCGGCTTCTGGCCGCAGACCGTGTCGACGCTGGCGCTGACGCTGTCGGCCACGCTGATCAGCCTGATGATCGGCATCCCCACCGGCATCTGGTGTGCGCGCAGCAAGCGCGTCAATACCCTGGTGCGCCCAGTGCTCGACTTCATGCAGACCATGCCGGCCTTCGTCTACCTGATCCCGGCCGCGATGTTCTTCGGCCTGGGCCGCGTACCGGGCATCCTGGCGACCGTGGTGTTTGCCGTGCCGCCGGCGGTGCGCCTGACCAGCCTGGGGATTCGCCAGGTCAACAAGGAACAGGTCGAGGCCGGCCATGCCTTCGGCTGTACCTCGACCCAGCTCTTGTTCAAGGTGCAGTTGCCGATCGCGCTGCCGGCGATCATGGCGGGCGTGAACCAGACCATCATGATGGCGCTGTCGATGGTGATCATCGCCTCGATGGTGGGGGCCGGTGGCCTCGGCAACGACGTGCTGTCGAGCATCCAGCGCCTCGATGTCGGTCTCGGCTTCGAGAGTGGTCTGGCCGTGGTATTGCTCGCCATCATCCTGGACCGCCTGACCGAAAGCTTCGGCCGAGGCCAAGCGGCACGCCAGAGTTAAGTCTGGTCGTCGGGCCCCGCCGCCGCTGGCCGGTGGCGGGGCTGGCCTGTTTTTTGCTGTGCCCATAAGTTCTGATTGATTTAGCAGCGCCCGTCACGAGGCGCCCCGAATGTCCGCACACTCACAGAGAACTAGGAGGTCACCATGAGCCCGCAGCAACTCGGTTCGCTGGCACATATCGGTTTCCTGATGTTGCCCAACTTTTCCATGATCGCCTTCACCAACGCGGTGGAGCCGCTGCGCATGGCCAACCACCTGTCGCGCAAGAGGCTTTACCGCTGGTCGGTGCTGTCCTGTGACGGTCAGCCGGTGGCAGCCAGCAATGGCCTGTCGGTGGCGCCGATCACGGCGCCGGCCGACCCGTCGGAGTATGACCTGCTCATCGTCTGCGGCGGCATCCAGGTGCGTGAAGCGGTCACTGATCAGGTGCTGTCGGTGATCCGCCGTTTTGCCGCCGCCGACGTGCCGCTGGGGGCGGTCTGCACCGGCTCCTTCGCGCTGGCCAAGGCTGGCGTGCTCAACGGCTACCGCAGCAGCATCCACTGGGAAAACCTTTCGGCCATCCGCGAGGAGTTCCCCAAGGTACTGTTCTCCAGCGAATTGTTCGTGATCGACCGCGATCGCTTCACCTGTAGCGGTGGCACCGCGCCGCTCGACCTGATGTGCAACCTGATCCGCTTCAAGGGCGGCAAGAGCCTGGCGGCGGACGTGTCGGAGCAGTTCATCGTCGACCGCATCCGCGACCAGCACGACCACCAGCACATCCCCTTGCTGGCGCGCGTCGGTACCGGTCACGAATCATTGATCGACGCCGCGCTGGCCATGGAGATGAACATCGAGAATCCGCGCTCGCTCGACGAGCTGGCTGCGGAGCTCGGCGTGTCGCTGCGCCACCTCGAGCGTCTGTTCAAACGCTATCTCGGCAGCACGCCGGCGCAGTATTACCTCGACCTGCGCCTGCGCCGCGCGCGCGAGCTGCTGCTGCAGACCAATATGAGCGTGATGGAAGTGACCGTCGCTACCGGTTTCCTGTCCTCGTCGCATTTTTCCAAGTCCTACCGCAGCCTGTTCGGTTACCCGCCGAGCCGTGAGCGTCAACAGGTAACGCTCGAAGCCGCCATCATGTAAGGCTTCAGGAACGGCCCCGGCAAGACAGTGTCTTCTACCGGGGCCGTTGTCCATCCAGACGACGTTTCACGGCAAATCGTGGTCGCCATCGAACAAGTTGTCCCTTCCTGACGTGGCAATCTGCTGGCGACCGTCGGTTTTCTTGGCTGTCAAAACACGGTGCGGCATGCACCGGCCAATTCTTATAAATTGCATCGGAGAGGTGAGTCATGAAGCTGTACAAGATTGCAGGAGCGCTCGTCATGGGTGCGTTCACCAGCATGGCGATGGCGAACGATCCGGCCCAATGCCAGAAGGTGCGTTTCGCCGACGTCGGCTGGACCGACATCGCCGCCACCACCGGCATGGCCAGCGTGGTGCTGGAAGGGCTGGGTTACAAGCCGGTCACCACCATCGCCTCGGTGCCGATCACCTTCGCCGGCATCAAGAACAAGCAGATCGATGCCTTTCTCGGTTACTGGAACCCCAGCATGACCCCGATGATCGAGCCCTTCGTCAAGGCGGGCCAGATCAAGGTGCTGGACAAGCCCAACCTGGTCGGCGCCAAGTACACCCTGGCGGTGCCGGACTACGTCGCCGCCGGCGGTCTCAAGACCTTCGCCGACATTGCCAAGTTCAAGGACAAGCTGGATGGCAGGATCTACGGCATCGAGCCGGGCAACGACGGCAACAAGCTGATCGACGACATGATCAAGAAGAACCAGTTCGGGCTCTCCGGGTTCAAGCTGGTCGAGTCGAGCGAGGCCGGCATGATGGCGGAAGTGGAGCGTGCCATCCGCCAGAAGAAATGGGTGGTGTTCCTGGGTTGGGAGCCGCACCCGATGAACGTCAAGTTCAAGATGAACTATCTGGCCGGAGGGGATGACGTCTTCGGACCCAACTTCGGCGAAGCCAAGGTGTTCACCGGGATGGCCACCGACTACCAGACCCGTTGTCCGAACGTGGCGCGCCTTTTGACCAACCTGCAGTTTTCCACCGACATGGAAAACCACGTGATGGGTCCGATCATGGACAAGGTCAAGCCGGAGCAGGCCGCGCGTGACTACCTGAAGAAGAACCCGAACGTGCTGAAGGGCTGGCTGGCCGGTGTGAAAACTTTTGATGGCAAGGACGGTCTGACCAAGGTCAATCAGTATTTGGCGAAGTAAGCACGGGCGTGTAGAGCGCTCCTAATAGCCGGTTCCTCCTCCAGGAGGGCCGGCTTTTTTTGTCTGCCGTGTCTCAGAGAGAAGGCCGGGCGCGTTGGGGGGGGCTCAAGCCGCCGTTCTTCCCTGTGCCGGGCTGGGTGCGCTGAGCGCTTCCGTATCGTCTTCCTTCCCGGTGGGACTCTCGTCTGGCACGGCATCCAGCCGAGCTCGGCCGCCGCCGCGAAAAGACCTTGAACAGGCTCTGCAACGGTCTTGAAAATCACATGGCGAGAGAAGCCGTCCACTCTTCTTGAAATAAATGCGCCACCGGTGGCTTATCCAACTGATCTGACCCAGTAACAATCGCTTTGTCAGATTCCAATCGATCCCCTCCGGCCTCTTGCGCGGCTCGCCCCACCCCCGTGTCGGTGTCGTTTACTGTCGAATTCCGGACGCGTGGGTTAGCGTCCGGACTTGTGCCAATTAATACACTGCACTGCCCAAGTGATGTCGTCTGGCGCGTTTCGTGCATGGTGAAGAATCGGCATGGCATGAATGAGCATGGCGAAGACCATGGAATGCTGGCCGGCCAGAGCCTAGGGTAAGCGCTCTGTGGCCGCGTGCGAGTCGCAGGAAGCGGTCAATCGAACCGCAACTGTGCTTCACGACCTGTCGCCGCTGCGACGGCACCAATCCCTTTTTCCTCTTCCGGCGATCGGGGCACGATCAATCGATGTAATGCACCACCGGGCGGGAGACAGCCGGTGGTCGTGGCTTGTGCAGTTTTAAGAAAATGGCGTGTTTGTGGCGACCGACAGAGCGGGTGTGCGCCGCCTTCCGGTCCCGGGCATGCCGCAAAACAAAGGAGATATGGATGACCTCGTTACAAAAGGAAGCGGTTGTTTCCGCCGTAGCGATTGAGGATGAGACATCAGCAGCGTTCAAGCGGCGCTTCATGATCAGAATGATCCTTGTCCTGACCGGCGGCACGTTTCTGGATGGTTATATCCTCGGGATTGTCGGCCCGGTGGCCGGCAAGATGACTGCCGAGCTCGGCATATCGGTGGTCTGGGAGGGCCTGATCGCCGCTGGCGCGCTGTTCGGCATTCTCTTCGGCTCGCCGTTGGGCGGGTGGGCGGGCGACAAGTTCGGCCGCAAACCGCTGTTCATGCTCGACATCGGGCTGTTCGTGATCGCGTCGGTCATGCAGTTTTTCACAAACTCGCCTCTGGAACTGTTCGTGGTGCGGTTGCTGATGGGCGTCGCGATCGGCGCAGAATACTCCGTTGGTTGGCCGATGCTGTCGGAATTCTCCCCAGCCCGGCACCGTGGGCGGCTCATGGGCCTGACCCTCATTGCTTGGTACGCCGGTTTTATGTTCGCCTTCGTCGTGGGCTATCTGCTGAACCAGCATACGGACCTCGGCTGGCGAAACATTCTCGGCACGAGCACGTTCATCGCGGTGGCGTTGTTCCTCGGCCGACTTGGCATGCCCGAATCGCCGCGCTGGCTGTGGAGCAAGGGCCGTACGGAGCAGGCGCGCTCCGTGGCGCGTCGGTATATGGGAAGTGCCTCCGACTTGGCCGACATTGAGAGGGAGGTGGTCCACTCGGGCGGTGGTTTCCGGAAGCTGTTCTCCCGTCAGTATTGGCGGTCCACGCTGTTCGTGTCGCTGTTCTTTTTCTGTGTCGTCACGCCGTACTTCGCGATCGCCACGTTCGCCGACAGCGTGTTGCAGAAATTCGGTCTCGGCGGCGGTCTGGCCGGTGGCGTCGGGCTGTCTGCGGTGGCGTTGGCCGGCAGTGTGGCCACGGTCCTGTTGATCGACAAGGCGGGCCGTCGCGTGCTCACGGTGCCGCCGCAGTGGATCATCACCGTGCTTCTCGTGATTCTCGGCTTGTGGACAGATGCGCCGGGGATGGCCGTGCTGGGCCTGTTCCTCGCGTTTTCGTTCTTTAACGCAGGCTGCGGTACGCTGACCTGTATCTACCCGGGCGAAGTATTCCCGACCGAGATCCGCGGGGTCGGGACGGGCTTTGCCGCCGCCTTCAGCCGGATCGGGGCCGGCCTCGGTACGTTCCTGATGCCCTGGGCCATGAGCAACCTCGGCCCCTCGGTGACCATTCTGATCGCTGCCGGCATCGCCGCTGTCGGTGCCGGCGTGTCGCAATGGCTGGCCCCCGAAACCAAGGGCAAGAGCCTCAGCGAAACGGCCTCGGGGTTTTCGCACTAGCACCAGCAGGAGTTGTCGGCAAAGCGTGGTTCGGGGCAGCGGGAAACTTTCCGGAAGGACGGGATGTCCTTTCGGCATGTGCGTGTCCTCTCGGAACACCTTTTATCGTTTGGTCCGCCGGTCGGAGTGTAAGGAATAGCCTCCCGGCGCGACTAAAAGGGGAAGGGAGGTCCTGATCATGAAACGTCGACAATTTCTGCGCTGCCTGAGCGGGGGGAGCGTTGCGCTGCTCGCGATGCATCGCGCCGCCCGCGCCGCCACCTCCGCGCTCGCTCCCCGGATGGTGACGGTGATCAAGTTCTCGGATGCGGGAACGCAGCTCGGCCCGGTTACCCTGCCGCTGGTGCAGAAGGATGCCGAATGGCGGCGCCTGTTGTCGCCCTTGGCGTATGCCGTGACGCGCCGGCAGGGCACCGAGCCCCCGTTTTCCATTCCCGGCTATGACCGTCACGATGCCGGACTCTACCGTTGTGTCTGCTGCGGCAACGCCCTGTTCAGTTCCCGGACCAAGTATGACTCGCACACCGGCTGGGCGAGTTTCTGGCAGCCGATTGCCGCGCAGAACATCGCCACGCACAGCGACGTGACGCTCGGCATGGTGCGCACCGAGGTGCTCTGTGCCCTGTGCGAGGCGCACCTGGGTCACGTGTTCGACGATGGCCCGCCGCCGACCGGGCTGCGCTACTGCATGAATACCGTGGCGCTGCGTTTCGTTCCGCTGGCCAAGGCATCCTGAAAGCGGAGGTGGTGCGATGTTATTGCTGATGCTTTCCTACCTTGGCGGTGTGCTGACCATCTTCAGCCCGTGTGTGCTGCCGGTGATCCCGTTCGTGTTCGCCCGTGCCGACCAGCCGTTCCGGCGCGCCGGCCTGCCGATCCTGCTCGGCATGGCGCTCACCTTCGCCGGCGTGGCCACGCTCGCCGCGGTCGGCGGCAGCTGGGTGGTGGCGGCCAATCAATACGGTCGTATCGCGGCGCTGGTGCTGATGGCGCTACTGGGGCTGACCCTGCTGCTGCCGGCGCTGGCCGAGCGCGTGATGCGGCCGCTGGTACGGCTGGGCGGACAATTGCAGCAGCAGGCCGAGCACCAGGGCAGCGTCAAGGGTGCGCTGTTGCTGGGTGTGGCGATCGGCTTTCTGTGGGCGCCGTGCGCCGGGCCGATCCTGGGGCTGGTGCTGGCCGGCGCCGCGCTGAACGGTCCCAACGCGCACACGGCGCTGCTGCTGTTGGCCTTTGCCGCCGGTGCCGGCACCTCGCTGGCCGGGGCGCTGTTCGCCGGCAGCCGTCTCTTCCGGCTGATGAAGCGCGGCCTGGGGGCCGAGGAGTGGATCCGGCGCGGGCTCGGCGTCGCGGTACTGGCCGGGGTGACGGCGATCGCGCTCGGGCTGGACACCCAATATCTCGCAAAAATCTCCTACGCCAGCACCGCCCGTACCGAGCAGGCGCTGATCAACACGCTGTCGGCTCGCGCCACGCCGCCCGTCGTGCCAGCGCCGAACGCCGGCGTGATGCCGGTGGCGGGCACGCTCAAACTGGCGGATGAAGGGCCTGCGCCGGCGCTCACCGGGGCCACGCGCTGGCTCAATTCGCCACCGCTGAGCCTGGCCGGGTTGCGCGGCAAGGTGGTGCTGGTGGATTTCTGGACCTACTCCTGCATCAACTGCCTGCGCACCTTGCCCTACCTGAAGTCGTGGTGGGACCGATATCAGGGCCAGGGCCTGGTGATCATCGGCGTGCATGCCCCGGAGTTCGCCTTCGAACGCGACGAGGGCAATGTGCGCAAAGCCATCCGCGACCTCGGCATCCCTTACCCGGTGGCGATGGACAACGATTTCTCCATCTGGAATGCCTACCACAACCAGTACTGGCCGGCACACTACCTGATCGATGCCCAGGGCCGGGTACGCGACCACACCTTCGGCGAGGGCGACTACGCCCACACCGAAGCGGCGATCCGCCAGTTGCTGGCGGAGGCCCACTCCAAGGTGTCCGGCCCGATGGCCCGGGCGCTGCCGTTGCCCGCCCAGGGCGTGATGGCGGCCGGCGGCGGCGACGTCCATGTCTCGCCGGAAACCTATATCGGCAGTGAACGCGCCGAGTATTTCGCCTCGCCCGAGCGCTTCCGGCCGGATCGTGTCGCCCTGTATTCGACTCCGCCTGCTCCAGCGCTCAACCAATGGGGGCTCGCCGGCCGCTGGAAGGTGGGGGGCGAATCGGCCACGCTGGCGCGCCCGCAGGGGGCCATCGTCTATCGCTTCCGCGGCCGCGACCTGCATCTGGTGCTGGGTAATCCGCCTGGCACGCCGGTGCGCTTCCGCGTGACGCTGGATGGTGCGGCACCGGGAGCCGACCACGGCGCCGACGTCGGGGCCGACGGCAGCGGTACGGTCGACGGCAACCGGCTGTACCAGCTGGTGCGTCAGCAGGCAGGTGCACGGGAACGCACCTTCCAGATCGAGTTTCTCGACGCCGGGGTGCAGGCGTTCGCGTTTACCTTTGGCTAAGGCGCCACGTCCCCATCCCCTTACTGAGGAGTGAGACCATGATTCGCATCCGCACCCTGTTGTGGGTGCTGTGTGCCGGCGCTGGCCTGCTGACGCCGGTTCGTGCCCAGACCGTGCCCGCCTTCGCGGGAGCGGTTCCCGCCGCGCACGGCAGCCAGGTCGCCGTGCTCGCCGGTGGCTGCTTCTGGGGTGTCGACGCGGTGTTCAAGCACGTCAAGGGCGTCACCAGCGTGGTATCGGGCTACTCGGGCGGCAGCGCCGCCAGCGCCCAGTACGAGACCGTCAGCAGCGGGACCACCGGCCACGCCGAAGCGGTGAAGATCAGCTACGACCCTGCCAAGGTCTCGTACGGCCAGCTGTTGCAGGTGTTCTTCGCGGTGGCGCACGACCCGACCGAGCTGAACCGCCAGGGGCCGGATCACGGCACGCAGTACCGCTCGGCGATATTCTATGCCGACGCCGGCCAGAAACAGGTGGCGCAGGCCTATATCGCGCAGCTGGACAAGGCGCGCGTGTTCGGCCAACCCATCGTCACCCAGGTTGTGCAGCTCAAGGCGTTCTATCCGGCCGAGGGTTACCACCAGAATTTCCTGGCGCTGCACCCGGACAACCCTTACATCGTGATCAACGATCTGCCCAAGCTCGACGCCCTGCGCCGCGCGTTTCCGGCGCTGTATCGCTGAGGCGGGCCAGACAAAAAAAGAACCCCCGGCGAGCGGGGGAAGGGACGTCAGAGGAAGGGTGCCGAGGGCACGCGGTCAGCATTCCACGATGTTGACCGGCACCTCGACAATGTTCACGGCCAGGCCGCCGCGGGCGGTTTCCTTGTACTTGGTGCTCATGTCGCGGCCGGTGTCGCGCATGGTCTTGATGACGCGGTCGAGCGAGACGAAGTGCTGGCCGTCGCCGCGCAGCGCCATGCGCACCGCGTTGATGGCCTTGACCGAGGCCATGGCGTTGCGTTCGATGCAGGGCACCTGCACCAGGCCGCCCACCGGGTCGCAGGTGAGGCCGAGATTGTGTTCCATGCCGATCTCGGCGGCGTTTTCCACCTGTTCCGGGGTGCCGCCCATCACTTCGGCCAATCCGCCCGCCGCCATCGAACAGGCCGAGCCGACTTCGCCCTGGCAGCCGACTTCCGCCCCCGAGATCGAGGCGTTGAGCTTGAACAGGATGCCGATGGCGCCGGCCGTCAACAGGAAGCGCACCACGCCGTCTTCGTTGGCGCCCGGCACGAAGCGCGAGTAGTAGTGCAGCACCGCCGGCACGATGCCGGCCGCGCCGTTGGTCGGCGCGGTGACCACGCGGCCGCCGCCGGCGTTCTCTTCGTTCACCGCCAGCGCGTAGAGGTTGACCCAGTCGATCACCGTGAGCGGGTCGCGCAGGCTGGCCTCGGGCGCCGCCAGCAGCTTGCGGTGCATGTCGGCGGCGCGGCGCTTGACCTTCATGCCGCCGGGCAGGATGCCTTCGTGGGCGCAGCCGCGCTTCACGCACGCCTGCATCACGTGCCAGATGTTGAGAAGACCGGCGCGCACTTCTTCCTCGCTGCGCCAGGCCAGTTCGTTCTCCAGCATGATCTGGCTGATCGGCTTGTTGTGTTCCTTGCACAGCGCCAGCAGCTCGGCGGCGTTGTTGAAGGGATGGCGCAGCTCGGTGGCGCCGGGCGGCACGAAGCCGGCCTCCACCGCCGCCTCGTCCACCACGAAGCCGCCGCCCACCGAGTAGTAGGCGCGCTTGTCGAGCACGTTGCCGGCATCGTCGCGGGCCTCGAAGGTCATGCCGTTGGGGTGGAAGGGCAGCGACTTGCGCTTGTGCAGCACCAGGTGCTCCGGCTCGGTGAACACCACTTCGTGCTGGCCGAGCAGCGACAGCCGTTTGTTGCTGCGGATTGCTGCCACCATGGCCGGCACCGCGTCGGTGTCGACTTCGTCCGGCAGTTCGCCCTGCAGGCCGAGCAGTACCGCCACGTCCGAGCCGTGGCCCTTGCCGGTGGCGCCGAGCGAGCCGAACAGCTCGCTGCGCACGCTGGCCACTCGTTCCAGCAGGCCGTCCTTCTCTAGCCGGGCGACGAACTGGCGCGCGGCGCGCATCGGCCCCACGGTGTGCGAACTGGACGGGCCGATGCCGATCTTGAACAGGTCAAAGACGCTGATTGCCATGGTTGCTTCTCTTGCTACGGCACCCCGCTAGGCGGGGGCCTGATGAATTCGGGAGACAACCCCCGGCCGTTTCCGGCCGGGGTAAAACTCGATCAAGGGTCACGATCCTGCCATGTTTCCGAGAGGGCTGTTGGCATTGTCCTCATCGCAGGATAGGGAATCCATCGATGATGGTTTCCTCTGAATTGCCCCATCCTGCGGCGTGCACGACCGATCGCGAGGCGGGTTCTTAGCCGCGGTACACCGGGAAGGCTGCGCACAGCTCGGCCACCTGATGCTTGACGCGCTCGATCACCGCCGGGTTCTCGATGTCGTCGAGAATGTCGCAGATCCAGCCGGCCACGCGCTCCACTTCGGCTTCCTTGAAGCCGCGCGTGGTGACGGCCGGGGTGCCGATGCGGATGCCGCTGGTGACGAACGGGCTTTGCGGGTCGTTCGGCACGGCGTTCTTGTTGACGGTGATGTGCGCCGCGCCCAGTGCCGCGTCGGCTGCCTTGCCGGTCAGCCCCTGGCTGATCAGCGACAGCAGGAACAGGTGGTCGTCCGTCTTGTTGGACACCACGCTGTAACCGCGGTTCTGGAACACCGTGACCATGGCGCGGGCGTTGGCGATGACCTGCTGCTGGTAGGCCTTGAATTCCGGCTGCTGCGCCTCGAGGAAGGCCACGGCCTTGGCGGCGATGACGTGCATCAGCGGGCCGCCCTGGATACCGGGGAACACTAGCGAGCTGAACTTCTTCTCCAGTTCCGGGTTGCTCTTGCACAGGATCAGGCCGCCGCGCGGGCCGCGCAGGGTCTTGTGGGTGGTGGTGGTGACGACGTCGGCGAACGGCACCGGGTTCGGGTACAGGCCGGCGGCGACCAGGCCGGCTACGTGCGCCATGTCGACGAACAGGTAGGCGCCGACGCTGTCGGCGATCTGGCGGAAGCGGGCGAAGTCGAGCACCAGGGAGTAGGCGGAGAAGCCGGCCACGATCATCTTCGGCTTGTGTTCTTCGGCCAACCTTTGCACTTCGTCGTAGTCGATCTCGCCGGTTTCCGGGTTGAGGCCGTACTGCACGGCGTTGTAGATCTTGCCGGAGAAGTTGACCTTGGCGCCGTGGGTGAGGTGGCCGCCGTGCGCCAGGCTCATGCCCAGCACGGTGTCGTGCGGTTCCAGCAGTGCCATATAGACGGCGGCGTTGGCCTGCGAGCCGGAGTGCGGCTGCACGTTGGCGTAGTCGGCGCCGAACAGCTCCTTGGCGCGGTCGATGGCGAGCTGCTCGACCACGTCGACGTGCTCGCAGCCGCCGTAGTAGCGCTTGCCGGGGTAGCCTTCGGCATATTTGTTGGTGAGTTGCGAGCCCTGCGCCTGCATCACGCGCGGGCTGGTGTAGTTTTCGGAGGCGATCAGCTCGATGTGATCTTCCTGGCGCTGGCGCTCGGCCTCCAGCGCGTTCCACAGGGCGTCGTCGAAGCCGGCAATCTGCATATCCTGGGTAAACATGTGCTGTCCTTGTTGTTGCAGGGCCGGCGGCCAATGGCGGCCGCCGCGTGCCCGGTCGTTGGTGTCGACCTGTGGCCCGCACGGGCGAGGGAAGGGGTAAAGGGCGGGTGCAACGGCACGGACGCGGGTCCCCATCCGACACAGGTCAGATGACGCCCCCTCTGTCCTTTTGCCTGAGAGATTACGGCGGGGTGACGGGCACCCGGCCATGCTTCCTTCGGCGAGGCCTCACGGGCCTACTCTCCAGAGAGCCGAACGACATTGCGGTTCTTTTGCCTGAGAGTTTCTGGGGCGATACCCCTTCGGCGCCACCGCTCAAGGTGGTCTCTCCCGCAATGTTTGACGCGGCTGGTGCCGAATCTAGAGATGCCGCCGCAGCCTGTCAACGTGATTCGTCACGCGCCGGCGGCGGCACGGACGCGGCGCAGCGGGCAGGGTGCCGGCAGTGCCCGCCGACACGGGGAGCCGGCGGGGAGAATAGTCGCTTTGGTGACGAAACTGGTCGGCTGTTGAGCTGCCGAGCCGCTACCGCCGGGCCGATGCGCACCGGCCCTGCTCGGGGCCGGTGTCGGGTCGATGCAACACTTCCGGCGCGTGTCGGCAGGCTCATGCCGGCGCGGCTGCAACGGGGGCTGGGGCGGCGCTCAGCGTCGGGTAGAGCCGCACCACCTCGCCGATGATCAGCAAGGCTGGCGGACGCACGCCGGCCGCCGCGATGCGTGCCGGCAGGGTGGCCAGGTCGGCGCTGACGATGCGCTGCTGCGGCGTGGTGGCGCGCTCGATCACGGCCGCGGGGGTGGTGCCGGGGCGGCCGTGGCGCATCAGCTCGGCACAGATGCGTGCCGATTCGGCCAGGCCCATGTAGATCACCAGGGTTTCCTCGGCGCCGGTGTGGCGCGTCCACTCGAGTTCGTCTTCGCCGTCGCGGCGGTGGCCGGTGACGAAGCTCACGCCTTGGGCGTGGTCGCGGTGGGTGAGCGGGATCAGCCCGCGCGCCGCGGCGCCGCAGGCGGCGGTGATGCCGGGGATCACCTCGCACGGAACGCCGGCCTTGGCCAGCGCCTGGACCTCTTCGCCGCCGCGGCCGAACAGGAACGGGTCGCCACCCTTGAGGCGCGCCACGCGCCATCCCTGGCGAGCCTGGCGGATCAGCAGGGCGTTGATCTCGTCCTGCGGCAAGGTGTGGCGGCTGGCTTCCTTGCCGACGTCGATGCGCCAGGCCGAGGGCGATGCCAGCGCCAGCACGGCGGGGTCGACCAGGTGGTCGTACAGCACCACCTCGGCACGTTGCAGCCGGGCCAGTCCCTTGACCGTGATGAGTTCCGGATCGCCCGGCCCGGCGCCGATCAGGCAGACCGTGCCGGGGGGGAAGTCGTCGTTGGCGGAGGCGGGCTGAGCGGCGCTGGCGGCCGCTGCCGAGAGGGGGGGAGAGGCGGGGTGGTTCATGCGGACTCCTGCAGCAAGGCGATGACAATGGCGCAAGTGTAGGAATGGCGCGGCCGGGAAATCGTTGATTCGCATCAATGTCGTAAACATGTATCGCCCATACAGTTTACCCCAGGCACCGGGTGTTTCCGGTGATATGTGATAGGAGGCCGTATGAGCGCCAGCTTCACCAAGTCGACCGCCCGCAATATTTTCTATGGTGGGGCGGTGTTTTTCTTTCTGTTGTTTCTTGCATTGACGTTCGATACCACCCAGGCGCTGCCCAAGCGCGACAACCGCGTCAACCTGACCGAGCAGGTCGCGCGCGGCAAGAACATCTGGGAGACGCGCAACTGTATCGGCTGCCACACCCTGTTGGGTGAGGGCGCCTACTTTGCGCCGGAACTGGGCAACGTCTACCAGCGCCGCGGACCGGAGTTCATCAAGGCCTGGATCAAGGGTCAGCCGACCGGCGCCCCGGGTCGTCGCCAGATGCCGCAATTCCATCTGACCGACGGCGAACTGGACGACCTGGTCGCCTTCCTCAAGTACAGCTCCGAGATCAATACCAACAACTGGCCGCCCAACATCGAAGGCTAAGGCTGCCGAGCGGGATGAATTCTTGTCAGATTTAGGGAGATTCGCATGAGTACCTCGACCACGGCGGTTCTCGACACCCCTCGGGGTGTGGAGGAACACGCCGCCACCCGGCTGAAATACCGCTCGCAGGCGGTAGCCAAGCCTTACTTCATTGCCGCCATCGGGCTGTTCTTCGGCCAGATCGTGTTCGGCCTGATCATGGGCCTGCAGTACGTGATCGGCGATTTCCTGTTCCCGGAAATTCCGTTCAACGTGGCGCGCATGGTGCACACCAACCTGTTGATCGTGTGGCTGCTGTTCGGCTTCATGGGCGCCGGTTACTACCTGATTCCGGAGGAGTCGGAACGGGAGCTGCACAGTCCTAAACTCGCCATCATCACCTTCTGGGTGTTCCTGGTGGCGGGCGCCCTGACCATCGTCGGCTACCTGTCGGTACCGTACGCCACGCTGGCCAAGCTGACCCATAACGAGATTCTGCCGACCATGGGACGCGAGTTCCTGGAGCAGCCCACCATCACCAAGGTGGGGATCGTGCTGGTGGCGCTGTCCTTCCTCTACAACCTGTCGATGACCGTGCTGTCCGGCCGCAAGACCAGCGTCAGCCTGGTGATGATGCTGGGGCTGTGGGGCCTGGCGATCTTCTTCCTGTTCTCGTTCTACAACCCGACCAACCTGGTGCTGGACAAGTACTTCTGGTGGTACGTGGTGCACCTGTGGGTGGAAGGCGTGTGGGAACTGATCATGGGAGCCATGCTGGCCTTCGTGCTGATCAAGGTGACCGGCGTCGACCGCGAAGTGGTGGAGAAGTGGCTGTACGTGATCATCGCCATGACGCTGATCTCCGGCATCATCGGCACCGGTCACCACTACTACTGGATCGGTACCCCGGGGTACTGGCAGTGGTGGGGCTCGATCTTCTCGGCGATCGAACCGATTCCGTTCTTCATGATGACGCTGTTCTCCTTCAACATGGTCAACCGTCGCCGTCGCGAACACCCGAACAAGGCCGCCGTGCTGTGGGCCCTGGGGACCGGTGTGATGGCCTTCCTCGGCGCCGGGGTGTGGGGCTTCCTGCATACGCTGGCTCCGGTGAACTACCTGACGCACGGCACTCAGCTCACCGCCGCGCACGGTCACATGGCCTTCTACGGTGCCTACGCCATGGTGGTGATCACGATGATCTCCTACACCATGCCCAAGCTGCGTGGTCGCGAGGCCAACAGCCGCGGCGCCCAGAAACTGGAGATGGTGTCGTTCTGGCTGATGACCCTTGCCATGGTGGCCATCACGCTGTTCCTGACCGCCGCCGGCTACGTGCAGGTGTCGCTGCAGCGCATGGGTACCACACCGATGCCGTTCATGGTCGCTCAGGACCATGCCGCGACCTACTACTGGCTGCGTGAAGCCAGCGGCGTGGTGTTCTTCATCGGTCTCGCGCTCTACATCATCAGCTTCTTCGTCAAGGGCAAGACCGACGAAGCCGCCCACTGAGTGTGTGTAGCTGAAGGCGGCCCGGGGGGATTCGGGTCGCCTTTTTTTATCGGAAGCCGGTTTGGCCCGCTGCGTGTGCGATGCGGGGCCGGGCCGGATCCTGGGAGGCAAACATGAACCAGAGCGTAACCCTGTCGGCTTCGGCCAACCCGCGCGAGGTGCCGGGCGATCTGGCGATGTGGTTCTTCATCCTCGCCGAGCTGCTGGTGTTCGGGGTGTTCTTTCTCGCCTACGGTTATGCCCGGGCGCACGACCCTGCCACCTTCGTCGCCGGCCAGCGCCAGCTGGCGCTGGGCGTGCCCACCGTCAATACCCTGCTGCTGATTGCCGGCAGCGCCAGCGTGTCGGCGGCGGTGCGGGCCTTCGTGCTCGATCGCCAGCGCACCGCCCGGCGTCTGCTGTGGCTGACCGTGGCGCTGGGAATGGGCTTCGTGGTGCTCAAGTGCGGCGAGTTCGCCGGCAAGTTCGCCGCCGGCATCACGCTGTCGAGCGACACCTTCTGGATGTTCTACCTGTCGCTCACCTTCTTCCACTTCCTGCACGTCATCCTCGGCATGGTGATCATCGGTGCCGTGGCCGTGTACGCCCGCGACGGGCGCTACCGGCCGGGCCAGCTCGCCGGTGTGGAGACCGCCGCCGCCTACTGGCACATGGTGGACCTGGTGTGGGTGGTGCTGTTCGCGCTGGTGTACGTGGCACGTTAGAGCCTGTCCACGATCGTGTTGCACGTCCCTAATCGGGACGCCATGGCGTAGCCCAGCCGAGGGCCGTCCGCGACACATCCTGAACCGGTTCTGAGTGATTTTTATTGCTTGCCCTTGGTCAAGGTGAGGCCGGGGCCCGACGCGTAAGTTGATGACTATGAACGCTTTGAGAGATTTCCCTACCGTCTGGCGGGTGTGGCTGTGGTTGACCGCGCTGACCCTGCTGGCGGCTTTTCTTGCTGACGCTCACCTCACCCCCGGCCACCTTGCGCTGGCGGCGTTGTCGGTGGCCTGGCTCAAGGGCCTGGCCATCGTCGAGCACTACATGGCCTTGCGCCACGCCCCAGCCTGGCTGCGGCTGACCGTGCACGGCTGGCTGGCGCTGGTGAGCGCCGTGTTGATTTTCAGTTTCCTGTGAGAGAACGCCATGAACGCACCCACCGTTTCGGCCCAACTTGATGTTCCTTTCTACCAGCCGGTCGGCTCCGAATGCGAGCTGTTCGAGGCCGCCTGGCGCCAGCAGCTGCCGGTGCTGATCAAGGGCCCCACCGGCTGCGGCAAGACCCGCTTCGTCGCCCACATGGCGGCGCGCCTCGGCCTGCCGCTGATCACCGTGTCCTGCCACGACGACCTGACCGCCGCCGACCTGGTCGGCCGCCACCTGATCGGCGACGGCGCCACCTACTGGAGCGACGGCCCGCTCACCCGCGCCGTGCGCGAGGGCGGCATCTGCTATCTCGACGAAGTGGTCGAGGCGCGCAAGGACACCACCGTGGTGCTGCACCCGCTCACCGACGACCGCCGCATCCTGCCGATCGAGCGCACCGGCGAGGTGCTGGAGGCCTCGCCCGACTTCATGCTGGTGGTGTCGTACAACCCCGGCTACCAGCACGTGCTGAAGACCCTCAAGCCGTCGACGCGGCAGCGCTTCGTGGCGATGTCGTTCGACTTCCCGCAGCCCGAGGTGGAGCACGCCGTGGTGGTGCGCGAGAGCGGCATCGACGCCGGGCGCGCCAAGCAACTGGTGACGCTGGCGGGCCAGCTGCGCCGCCTCACCGGCTACGACCTGGACGAATCGGTCAGCACCCGCCTCCTGGTCTACGCCGCCAAGCTGATGGCCGCCGGCATGGCACCGCTCACCGCCTGCCGTACCGCGCTGGCCGAGCCGCTGACCGACGACGCCGACACCCTGGCGGCGCTCTTGGCCGTCATCGACACCCAGTTCGCCGCCTGACATGGGCGACGACGAACGGCAGGACGAACAGCACAAGGTGGTGCTGGCCCACGCGCTCTATCTCGCCAACCTGCTCTTGGCCCCCGGCATCGCCTTCCTGTTGCTGTGCTGGTGCCGCCGGCGCTGGCGCGGCCAGGCCACGCCCAGGTTGGCCGAAGCCCTGCACCAGTCCTGGGGGGCCTCCTGGCGCGCCGGCATGCTGCTGGTCCCGCTGGCGCTGAGCGGCCTGCTGCTGGACCCGTCCCGCGCCGTCGGCTGGCTGCCGCTGATCCTCTCCTTCCTCGCGTTGCACGCCGTGCTGGCGCTGATGGGGATCGCGGCGCTGGCCCGGGTGCTGGCCGACCAGCCTTTCTGCTACCCGCTGCCCGGTTTGTGGCGGCACCGTCAGGAGCATTGACGATGGAAGATATTGTCGGAGGCTGGTGGGACCGGCTGATCACCCGCGCCGCCTACCGCGGCCACCCGCAGGCGGCAGTGACGCTGGCCGGCGTGACCCGGTTGGCGCCGCCGTTTTTCCGTGCCATGGGCGGCGACCCGGCGCTGGTGCTGCGCTCCACCGTCGGCACCGAGCACGGCGCGCGCCGCTCGCTGCTCGAGCGCGTGGCCGGCATCGGCGAGAAGGTGGAACTGGCCTGGAGCGACCGCCAGGCGCTGTATCTGCCGGAGAAACTCGATCTGTTCCCGTCCGCCATGCTCAACCGCGCGCTGTACTTCTGGCTGATGGCGCTGGCCGCCGAGCCGGCGCCGCGCGGCGACTGGCTGATGCGCAACCGTCTGGCGACGCAGCGTTGTCTGGCACGTATGCCCGGGCTCGCCGCCAGCTACCACCAGCTGGTGGGCGCCTTGCTTGCCTTGCGCCCGGACCCGGCGCGGCTGTCGGCGCCCGAGGCCGCGGTGGAGCAGGCCATCCGCCAGGCGCTGCAGCACCCCGAACGCGAGGTGACGCTGCCCGAGGTCAAGCGTCCGCCGCAGCCGGTGCCGCTGTGGCTGCACCCGGTACCGCCGACCGGCGCCGAAAATGGCGGTGCCGCAGGGGATTCCCCGGCCGACGACGACAGCGAGCACAAGGCGCGCGAGAGCGCGCAGAAGCGCCGTCGCTACCGCGCCCAGCGCATCGTGCCGGAGGACAAGAAGGACGGCATGCTGATGGTGTTCCGCGCCGAGAGCCTGTTCACCTGGGACGAGTACGTCAAGGTCAACCGCCACAACGACGAGGATGAAGACGAGGACAACGCCGCCGCCGCCGAGGACATGAACAAGCTCAGCATCGCCGCCGACAGCAAGACGCGCGGCAGCCGCCTCAAGTTCGACCTCGACCTGCCCTCCGCCGAGTACGACGACACCCCGCTCGGCCCCGGTCTGCTGTTGCCGGAATGGGACTGGAAACGGCAACGGCTGATCGACGACCACTGCCGCCTGCTGCCGATGCACCCGCGCGACGCCAGCCCGGCGCCGCTGCCGGATCGGCTGCTGCCGCTGGCACGGCGGCTGCGCCGCCAGTTCCAGGCGCTGGCGCCGGAACGCACGCGCAAGAGCGGCGAAACCAACGGGCCCGACATCGACCTCGACCGCGTCATCCGTTTCATGGCCGAACGCCAGAGCGGCGTGGCGCAGGGCGAGCCGGGGCTGTACCAGGCCTGGCCGCCGGGCGAGCGCAACCTGGCCTGCCTGCTGTTGGCCGACCTGTCGCTCTCCACCGAGAGCTGGGTCGGGGAGGCGGGCCGCGTGATCGACGTTATCAAGGACAGCCTGCTGCTGTTCGCCGAGGCGCTCTCCGCCAGCGGCGACGCCTTCGGCCTCTACGGCTTCTCCTCGCTCAAGCGCCACGAAGTGCGCTACCTGCTGTTGAAGGACTTCGCCGACGCCTTCGACGACGCCGCGCGCGGCCGCATCCTGGCGCTGCGTCCCGGCTACTACACGCGCATGGGCGCGGCGATCCGCCAGTCGGCGCGCATCCTGGCGCAGCAGCCGGCGCAACGGCGCCTGCTGCTGATCGTCTCCGACGGCAAGCCCAACGACATGGATCACTACGAGGGACGCTATGGCATCGAGGACACGCGCCAGGCCATCCTCGAGGCGCGCCGCGACGGCGTGACGCCGTTCTGCGTCACCATCGACCGCGAGGCCGGCGACTACCTGCCGCACCTGTTCGGCAGCCGCGGCTACGTGGTGGTGCAGCGCGCCGAGACCCTGCCGCAGGTGCTGACCACGCTGTATGCGCAGCTGACGCGCTGAGAGCGAAAAGGTTCACCCCTTTTGCATATTTGCCTGAGCAAGCGTTGACGCGCATCAAGGAGGGGGAGGGGCGGCAGGCCGATGATGCCGGTGTCAATTCCTTACCCTTCAAAGGAGTATGCACCATGAGCACACCGAGGATGTCCGTACTGGTCAAGAGAGCCGTCATGGCGGCGCTGCCGCTGGCGGTGACAGCGGCGTTCGCCGCCCCTCCCGGCGCCAGCGCGCCGGAACTGGCCTACCAGGCTGGCGGCTCGCCCCTGGCCGGCGAGGAGATGCACCAGAATATCAATCCCAAGGCCCCGCCGATGACCAAGGCGGAATTCGCGCAGGCACGCCAGATCTACTTCGAGCGCTGCGCCGGCTGTCATGGTGTGCTGCGCAAGGGGGCGACCGGCAAGCCGCTGACCACCGACATCACGCTGGAGCGCGGCACCGAGTACCTGAAGACCTTCATCAAGTATGGCTCGCCCGCCGGCATGCCGAACTGGGGCACCTCGGGTGAGCTGTCCGATGCCCAGGTCGACCTGATGGCGCGCTACGTGCAGCAGGAACCGCCGACCCCGCCGGAATACTCGCTGGCCGACATCGAGAAGACGCGCAAGGTGCTGATCCCGGTCGACAAGCGTCCGACCAAGAAGATGAACAAGTACAACCTCGACAACCTGTTCTCGGTGACGCTGCGCGACAGCGGCGAGATCGCGCTGATCGACGGTGACAGCAAGCAGATCATCAGCATCATCAAGACCGGCTACGCGGTGCACATTTCGCGCGTGTCGGCCTCCGGCCGCTACCTCTACGTGATCGGCCGCGACGCCAAGATCAACCTGATCGACCTGTGGATGGAACATCCCGAAACCGTGGCCGAGATCAAGGTCGGGCTGGAAGCGCGCTCGGTCGAGACCTCCAAGTTCAAGGGCTGGGAAGACAAGATCGCCGTGGCCGGCACCTACTGGCCGCCGCAGTACGTGATCATGGACGGCGACACCCTCAAGCCGCAGAAAGTGGTGTCGACGCGTGGCATGACGGTGGACAACGAGTACCATCCCGAGCCGCGCGTGGCCTCCATCGTGTCCAGCCACTACAAGCCGGAGTTCGTGATCAACGCCAAGGAAACCGGCAAGATCATGATGGTCAACTACTCCGACCTCAACAACCTCAAGACCACCACCATCAACGCCGCCAAGTTCCTGCACGACGGCGGTTTCGATCGCACCGGCCGCTACTTCTTCGTCGCCGCCAACGCCTCCAACAAGATCGCCGTGGTCGACACCAAGGAAGACAAACTGGCGGGCTTGGTCGACGTCGGCAAGACCCCGCACCCGGGCCGCGGCGCCAACTTTGTGCACCCGAAATTCGGTCCGGTCTGGGCCACCGGCCACCTCGGCGACGACAGCATCGCGCTGATCGGCTCCGACCCGGTCAAGCACAAGCAGTACGCCTGGAAGATGGTCGCCAGCATCCAGGGCCAGGGCGGCGGCTCCTTGTTCATCAAGACCCATCCCAAGTCGAAGAACCTGTGGGTTGACACCACGCTGAACCCGGATTCGGCGGTGAGCCAGTCGGTAGCGGTATACGACATCGACCACCTCGACAAGGGCTTCGTACGGCTGCCGGTGGGCGAGTGGGCCGGCCTTGGCGACGGTGCCAAGCGCGTGGTGCAGCCGGAGTACAACAAGGCGGGCGACGAGGTGTGGTTCTCGGTATGGAGCGCCAAGGACAAGCAGTCGGCCATCGTGGTGGTGGACGACAAGACGCGCAAGCTCAAGGCCGTGATCAAGGACCCGCGCCTGGTGACGCCGACCGGCAAGTTCAACGTGTTTAACACCCAGCACGATATTTACTAAGCGCAGCAATTATCGATCAGTGGTCGGCGTTCACCGCCGGCCGCGGCAGAAGGAGTCACAACATGAAAACCAATCAATGGATCATGGCCGCCGTGCTGGCCGGTCTGGCTTCGGCCAACGTGCTGGCCGCCACCCCGCAGGACATGGCCAAGCAGTACAACTGCCTGGCCTGCCACAGCGTCGACAAGAAAGTGGTCGGCCCGGCCTTCAAGGACGTCGCCGCCAAGTACAAGGGGCAGAGCGTCGAAGCCAAGCTGATGGACAAGGTGAAGAAGGGCGGTTCCGGCAGTTTCGGACCGGTCCCGATGTCGCCCAACCCCAGCGTGCCCGATGCCGACCTGAAGGTCCTGGTGAAGTGGGTACTGTCGCAGTAACTACCCGCCTCATCGGGCGGCGGCGCCTTCACGGCTTGAGCTCCGGGCGGGCTGCGTGCGCATCGTTGATGTGCTCAGCGCTCAGGACTCCTCATGTACGACGAGTACATTCCGGGTCCTGTGCGCCGGCGGCGCCCAAGCTGTCTTGGCTCGCCCGCCCGCTGAGACGGGCACTACGCAACGTCCTGGCCGGGCTGACGCTGCTGGTTTCGGCCAACCTGGCGCTGGCGGCGCCGCCGGTCTCGGCGCCGCCGCCGGAGCGCGCGGCGGTGATCCGTCATCTGGTGCGCCAGGACTGCGGCTCCTGCCACGGCCTCACGCTCAAGGGCGGGCTGGGCAGCCCGCTCACCGCCGAGGCCCTGGCCGGCCGCCCGGACGAGGCGCTGCTGGCCACGATATTGAACGGTCGCCCCGGTACCGCGATGCCGCCATGGCGGCCGTTTTTGACGGAAGAAGAAGCCAAATGGGTCATACAGTGGCTGAAAGACGGCGCTCCCGAGTAGTCCCTTCCATTCGGCGGCTGTGCCTTCGCCTCTTGGGTACCGGAGGTGCTCTGAGCGTGCGAATCTCTCATGGAGATTCGCTCAGCCATAATCCTCATGGACTCCGTGTCCATTCGGGTTCCTGCGCTCCGGCGGCCCACAAGCTGCCTGGGCTCGCTCGCCTACTGAAATGGGCGATAAGCGGCACGGGGGTGCTCTGTGCCAGCCTGCTCTTGGCAGGCTGCTCTACGACTACGGCTGTGCGCGGCAGTGGCGACCTCGGCGTCGTCATCGAACGCGCCAGCGGCAGTGTGCAGCTGGTCGACAACACCCGCAGCGAACGGTTCGCCACAGTCACGGGGCTGGGCGACCTGTCGCACGCCTCGGTGGTGTTCTCGCGCGACGCGCGCTACGCCTACGTGTTCGGGCGCGACGGCGGGCTGTCCAAGGTCGATATCCTGACCGGCCGCCTGGTGAAGCGGGTGATGCAGGCCGGCAACAGCATCGGCGGCGCCATCTCCAGCGACGGTCGCGTCGTCGCCGCGCAGAATTACGAACCGGGCGGGGTCAAGCTGTTCGACGCCGACACCCTGGAACTGCTGGCCGAGGTCAGTACGCGCGACGCGGCCAGCGGGCACAGCTCCAAGGTGGTCGGCCTGGCCGATCTGCCCGGCCAGCGCTTTGCCTTTTCCCTGTTCGAAGCCGGCGAGATCTGGGTGATCGACGTCGCCGACCCGCGTCACCCGGTCACCACGCGTTACCCCAATGTCGGCCGCCAGCCCTACGACGGGCTCGCCAGCCAGGACGGCCGCTATTACCTGGCCGGGCTGTTCGGCGAAGACGGCCTGGCGCTGCTCGATACCTGGCACCCCGAAGCCGGGGTGCGCCGCGTGCTCGACGGCTACGGCCGCGGCACGGAAAAACTGCCGGTCTACAAAATGCCGCACCTGCGCGGCTGGGCATTGTCCGGCGGCCAAGCCTTCCTGCCCGCCATCGGTCACAACGAGGTGCTGGTGGCCGATACCCGCGACTGGCAACTGCGCGCCAAGGTTCCGGTGCATGGCCAGCCGGTGTTCGTCATGGCCGAGCCGTCCGGGCGCCGCGTCTGGGTCAACTTTGCCTTCCCGCACAACGACACGGTGCAGGTGATCGACGTGCCGACGTTGACCGTGGTCAAAACGCTCAAACCCGGCCGTGGCATCCTGCACATGGAATTTACGCCGCGCGGCGACGAGGTCTGGTTGTCGAGCCGTGACGACGACAAGCTGGTCATCGTCGACACCGCCACACTCGCCGTGCGGCGCGAACTGCCGGCGGCCAGCCCCTCGGGCATCTTCTTCAGCTGGCGTGCCAGCCGTATCGGAATGTGAGTCATGACAAGAATCCTTCGCTCGCCGGCATTCCCGCCGGCCACCCCATTGCTCAGCGCCCCGACGCTGGCCCTGCTCAACCGTTTCCAGCACCGCTTCCCGCTGGCCCTGCGTCCTTACGCCAGGTTGGCCGAAGAGGCGGGGGAGGGGTGGAGCGAGGACGGTATCATCGACGCCCTGGCCACGGCGCACCAGCAGGGTGTGCTGGGACGGGTCGGCGCCATCTTCGCCCCCAATACCGTCGGTGCCAGTACCCTGGCGGCGATGGCGGTGCCGCCGGAGCGGCTCGACGCCGTGGCGCACTACGTCAGCAGCCTGCCCGAGGTGAACCACAACTACGCCCGCGCGCATCATGTCAACTTGTGGTTTGTGGTCACCGCGTCCGACCGCAGTCGTGTCGCCGAAGTGCTGGCGCGCATCTACCTCGCCACCGGCATCAAGCCGCTCCACCTGCCGCTGCTCAAGGAATATCACATCGACCTGGGCTTCTCCTTCCTGCCCGGCGACCAGCCGCGCCCGCGCGAATGCCTGCAGGGAATGGGCTCGCTCAGCCTGAGCCAGTCTGAACGCCGCCTGGTCGGGGCGCTGGAAGACGGCCTGGCGCTGGAACCGGAGCCGTATCGCCTGCTGGCGGAACGCGCCGGCCTGAGTCGCGAAGAAGTGCTGCACATCCTCACCGACTGGTGCGACAGCGGGGTGATCCGCCGTTTCGGCCTGGTGGTGCGCCACCGCGAGCTGGGCTACCATGCCAACGCCATGTGTGTGTGGCGCGTCGAGGACGAAGAAGAGCGCGACGACCTTGGCGTCAAGCTCGCCGCCGAGCAGGCGGTGACGCTGTGCTACGCCCGCCCGGCGCGCCCGCCGCTGTGGCCGTACAACCTGTTCTGCATGATCCACGCCCCGGACGCCCTGACCGTGCGCCAGACCGTCGACGAACTGCGCGCCCGCCACGACGTGATGCACCTGCCGCATTCGGTGCTGATCTCGACCCGCCGCTATACCCAGCGCGGTGCGCGCTACGGCTACCGTCATGACTGAACTGGACGGGATCGACCGGCGTCTCATCGACCAGCTGCAGGGCGGTTTTCCACTCAGCCCACGGCCGTTCGCCGAGGCTGCCGCGCCGCTCGGGATCACCGAAACCGAGTTGATCGCCCGTCTCAACCGCCTGTTGCAGCACCGCACCCTGACCCGCTTCGGTCCGCTGTTCCAGATCGAACGTATGGGTGGCGCCTTCGTGCTGGCCGCGCTGGCGGTGCCGGAACAACGCTTCGACGAGGTGGCGGAGCAGGTCAACGCCCTGCCCGAAGTGGCGCACAACTACCGCCGCGAGCACCGCCTCAACATGTGGTTCGTGCTCGCCACCGAAACGCCACAGGGCATCGCCGCCGCCACCGCCCGCATCGAAGCCGCCACCGGCCTCACCGTGCACGCTTTCCCCAAGGAGCGCGAATACTTCGTCGGCATGCGCTTCGCCGTCGGCGGCACGGCACCGGTGGGGCAGAGCGCGTCCCGCCCGGTGGACGCCGGCCCGGTGACGCTCGACGGCCTCGACCGCGCCCTGGTCCGTGCCACCCAGGCCGGCCTGCCGCGCCTGCCCCGGCCCTATCACACCCTCGCCGAGGCGTTGGGCTGCGACGAGCACGAAGTGCTGACGCGACTCGAGGCCATGCTGCGCAACGGCGTCATCCGCCGCATCGGCGCCGTGCCCAACCACTACGCCATCGGCTACACCGCCAACGGCATGGCGGTGTTCGACGTGGCGGACGACGCCGTCGACCGCCTTGGCGAACAACTCGGCGCCGACCCCGCCGTCTCCCACTGTTACCGCCGTCCCCGCGCCCTCCCGCACTGGCCCTACAACCTGTTCGCCATGGTCCACGGCGCCAGCCACGACCAGGTCCGCGCCGAGGTGGCGCGGCTGGTCAGCCAACTCGGCCCCGCCTGCCGCAGCCACGACATCCTGTTCTCCAGCCGGATACTGAAGAAGAGCGGCTTGCGGATCTGAGGGCCTGAGTCATCCAGATGGCACGACCAATTGTGCGTCCTGGTCCTGTCGACGAGGCGCATTGAATACGTGTGCCGGGGTTTTTCAGTCGGACGATGAGACTCGGTGACCGGGGGCTACTCCCGGCCAGGAGTGGAGAGTCAACACGTCGGAACTCTCGCTGTTTGAACGGCCGCGTCACTCTGAAACTGAATCGGCAACCCTGTTAACAGATAGCGCCCTGATACAAGCGGCTCTATGATGCTTTATGTTTTCATCATGCCGGAAAAGGGCCAAGGTTCAGGTGCGGCGCGGGATCACTTCAGACCGTTCTCTCGGAGAATCTTCTCGTAGGTGCCATTGGCCTTGATGACGGCCAGCCCCTTGTTGAACGCCTCGATGATGGCTTTGTGACGTGGATTCTTCAAACCGCTGGTCACAAGCAACTGCTTGCTGGACAAGCTGTTCATTGTGAAGTCGATCTGTTGCAGCAGATCTGGCGCATTGTGCTTGATTATCCAGCGGGCGACGATCTCGTCTTCTAGCGTCAGGTCAATCCGGCCGAGTACCAACTTCTTGATATTTTGTATGACTTCGGCAACCTCTTCCCGGTTGAAGTTGGTGGCTTCCAGGAAATCGTCGCCGTAGCCATAACCTCTGACGATACCCACCGTTTTCCCGGTCAGACTGCCCAATCCCTTGTATTCAAATGGATCATCCTTGCGCTTGATGAATTTGATCTCGCTCTTGATATAGGGCTCGCTGTATAGCAGAAACGTCGTCCGCTCTTGCGTCCACCAGGTAGCTGGAAGGATGTCGTACATTCCGTTTTTTACACCCTCGATTGCTCGTGCCCAGGGCATAAAGCGCATTTCGACATCGTAGTTTTGGCTGGCGTATGCTGCCCGGATAATTTGCAGGGAGATGCCCTGCTTGGGTTGAGCCGGGTCTGTGAAGGGAGGGTACGGGTCGCCTGCTGCAATGATCTTTTCAGCCCACGCAGGGGTGCAGATCAATAGCCCAAGCAACAATACGAGCACACGCCACATACGCTTTATTTCACGAGCGAGGAAGAGAGCTACGCTAGGCAGTATAGTCAAGCAGGCGAGACCATAAGGTCGAACTGCAAAGGCACGCTGCCACGGCCAGGCACACCTCCGCAGATGCCTATCTGACGGCCAAGAAGACTAAGCTCAACCACTTTTGCGAAAAGCACTGTTGCCAGAGCGACTGGTCCACCTCGATACCTGCCTTTGCGCGTGTTTGATAAAGCAGGCCTGGATTGGGCCGTCATCTGTCGTTGGCTTAGCCGGCAATCAACGGTGGCTTCGGCGTGGAAACGGCCGACAAGGCAATCCTCCGTAACAACCAGTAGGGCACCATTGACGTGCAGCGTATTGCGCCGCCTATCTCCCCGCACTGGGCGCTGAGCCACGGCTGTATCGCCGCGCCCGTCATCGGGGTGTGGTGCCCTTCTTCTTCTCCTTTTTACCGTCAACCTGGGGGAACCGCATGGCAACGATTAACCTCTCCTCCAGGCGCAACGATGAGGCAATGCACGGCGCCGCGATGGCTCCCTGCCTGCTCAAACCTTGAGTACCATTCACCCTTTGCGCCGTCGTAAAGGTCACCAAACCCATGCTGAAAATCCTCGGCAAGTCCTCCTCCATCAACGTGCGCAAGGTGCTGTGGCTCTGCGAGGAGCTTGGGCTTCCCTATGAGCAGGAGCAGTACGGTTCGGGATTCCAGGCAACCGACACCCCGGAATTCATGGCGCTCAACCCCAACGCCATGGTTCCCGTGCTGATCGATGACGACTTCGTGCTTTGGGAATCGAACACCATTTGCCGCTACCTCGCGGGGCGGGAGCAGCGGTTCGACCTGCTGCCCGGCGCCCCCAGGGGGCGTGCGCTGGTCGAGAAGTGGATGGATTGGCAGGCCACCGAACTCAACAACTCGTGGCGCTACGCCTTCATGGCGCTGGTCCGGCGAAGCCCTGCGCATGCGGACCCGGAGGCGATCGAGGCCGGCGTAGCGGGCTGGAACCGTCACATGGCGATGGTCGAGGCGCAGTTGTCTCGTACCGGGGCGTACATCGCCGGCGCGTCGTTCACGCTCGCTGACATCGTCATCGGCTTGTCTACCCATCGCTGGTACATGACACCGATGCCGCGCCCGGCGTTGCCGGCGGTAGCGGCATACTACGAACGCCTGAGCGAGCGGCCCGGTTACCGGCTGCATGGGCGCAACGGCACGCCGTAGCCGCATGGCGGCTGGCCCCCGTCGAGCGGGCACCTGAACACGCGGCGGCCGGTCTCGGTGATGGCCCCCATGGGGAGGCCTCCCGACCCGGTCAGCGCGCGCTCACCCTACCGCCGTTACCCACTCCAGCCGCCCGCGCCGGTTTAGCCACAGCGAGGCGAAGATCACGCCGCCGCCCAACGCCAGGCGCGGCAGGTCGGCGTCGCGGTTCCAGATCAGCACATTGACCAGCAGCCCCGCCGGGACGTGCAGTTCGTTCAGGATCGCCAGCGTGCCGGCGCTGACTTCCACGCTGCCCTTCACCCACCAGTACATGCCGAGCGCGGTGGCGAACAGCCCCATCCACACCAGCACGCCCCATTGCAGCGCCGTGTGTGGCAGGCGGCTGGCGTCGCCGAACAGCAGGAAGGACGGCAGCGCCAACAGCAGCGCACCGAGGAAGAAGTGGCCGAAGTAGCAGTACAGTGGCTGCGCTACGGGGTGCTGTTGCAGCAGGCGGCGGCACAACACCTGGCCGGCGGCAAAGGTGAGGTTGGCGAGCTGCAGCAGCAGGAAGCCGACCAGGTACTCGCCCGCCAGCGGCTGGAAGCGGATGATGACGCCGCCGCCCACGGCGACCACGGCGGCCAGCAGCGCCCAGCGGTTGAAGCGGCGCGCCAGCGCGTCGTCGAGCAGGGTGACGTAGATCGGCGTCATCACGGTGAACAGCAACACCTCCGGCACGGTCAGCACGCTGAAACTGCGGTACAGGCACAGGTAGGTGACGCCGAACTGCAGCGCCCCGGCGAGCCAGAAACCGCCGACGAGCCGGCCGGGCAGGCCGCGCCATTGCGTGAAGGGGAAGAATACGGCGGCGGCGATCAGTACGCGCAGCAGCACGGCGAAATCGCTGTCCACCTGTCCGGCCAGGTAGTGGCCGATCAGGCTGAAGGAAAAGGCCCATAGCAGGGTGACGGCAAGCAGGTAGCGCATCGGTCCGGAGGATCAGGCAGTGACGGGGTAGCGATGATAGGCCGCCGGCGGGGAATGCGCCATCGGCGGGGTGGGTTTTGGCGTCGATTGCCGCTTCATGGCGTTAGCTTCCGTCGTCACGGTTGGATGGCGCGGCGTGGGGCGTGGGGACGCCGTCCATGCCCGTCCGGCAGCGTGCGTCCCGTGCATGACGGATTTCCCTGCGAGGATGGAAAAGCACGATCTGCATCAAGCATCCGCGCTCGGGGAAGGTCCGGCCTCCGGTGGTTGACCATGGTCAATGCAGAATAGGGGGCGATGCCGTGAAATGACGCCAATGTCATTGACGGAGCCACCCCGATGCTGCGCATCACCCCCTACCTGCAGTCCGTCGCCCATCCCGTGCCGCTGGTCCCGCCGCGCCAGCCCACCGGGCCGGTGGTGATCTGGAACCTGATCCGGCGCTGCAACCTGACCTGCAAGCATTGTTATTCGGTGTCGGCCGATACCGTCTTCCCGGGCGAACTGTCCACCGCCGAGGTGTTCACCGTGATGGAGGATTTGCGGGCCTTCGGGGTGCCGGTGCTGATCCTCTCCGGTGGCGAGCCGCTGATGCGGCCGGATATCTACGACATCGGCCAGCGCGCCAAACAGCTCGGTTTCTACGTCGGGCTGTCGAGCAACGGCACCCTGATCGACCGGGGCAACGTCGGGCGCATTGCCGCCGTGGGCTTCGACTACGTCGGCATCAGCCTCGACGGCCTGCGCGCCACCCACGACCGCTTCCGCCGCCTCGACGGCGCCTTCGACAGTTCGCTCGCGGCGCTCAGATTGTGTCGCGACGCCGGCATGAAGGTGGGCGTGCGCTACACCATGACCGAGGACAACGCCCACGACCTGCCGGCGCTGCTGCAACTGGTGGACGACGAGGGCATCGACAAGTTCTATTTCTCCCACCTCAACTACGCCGGGCGCGGCAACAAGCACCGCGCCGACGACGCGCGCCATGCTCGCACGCGCTGGGCCATGGACTTGCTGATCGAGAGCTGCTGGCAGCATATCCAGGCCGGCCGGCCCAAGGATTTCGTCACCGGCAACAACGACGCCGACGGCGTCTACCTGCTGCAGTGGGTCGAACGCCATCACCCGACGTTGGCCGAAGACCTGCGCCGGCGCCTGGAGCAGTGGGGCGGCAACGCCTCCGGCGTCCTCGGCAACGTCCACCCCGACACCATGTGGTGGAAGATCGGCCTCGGCAACGTCAAGGAGCGGCCGTTCTCCGCGATCTGGCCCGATACCACGCACCCGCTGATGGCCGGCCTCAAGCAGCGTCCGCGCCCGGTTACCGGGCGCTGCGGCGCCTGCCGGCACCTGGCCATCTGCAACGGCAACACCCGGGTGCGCGCCTGGGAGCTGACCGGCGACTTCTGGGCCGCCGATCCCGCCTGCTACCTCACCGACGCCGAAATCGGCGTGGCCGAGGGCGAGCATCCGCTGGCCGAGCTGACGCCGTACCCGCGCCGCCGCCGGGAGGTGCAGGCATGAAGGCGCTGCTTTCCCTGGCCCTGCTGGCGACACTGGGCTCGCTCCAGCTGGCTTCGGCCAACCCTGCCGCGCTCTACCAGCAGCACTGCCAGAGTTGCCATGGCGACAACCGCATGGGGGCCATGGCGCCGGCGCTGCTGCCGCAGAGCCTGGAGCGCCTCAAGCCGGCCGAGATTCTCGACACCATCCGCCACGGCCGCAGCGCCACCCAGATGCCGGCCTTCGCCGAGCGCCTGGCCGACGCCGACATCCAGGCGCTGGCCGGCTACCTGAAGACGGCGCCGGAGCAGCCGGCGCGCTGGAGTGAAGCCGACACGGCCGCCTCGCGCGTGGTCTATGCCGATCCGGCACGCCTGCCGGCCAAGCCGGTGCACCGGGCCGACCCGCAGAACCTGTTCGTGGTGGTGGAAGCGGGTGACCATCACGTCTCGGTGCTGGATGGCGACACGCTCAGCCCGATCGCCCGCTTCCAGAGCCGTTTCGCACTCCATGGCGGCCCCAAGTTCTCGCCGGACGGCCGCTTCGTCTATTTCGCCAGCCGCGACGGCTGGGTGACGCAGTACGACCTCTACACCCTGCAAAACGTTGCCGAAATCCGCGTCGGGCTCAATACCCGCAACGTCGCGGTGTCCAGCGACGGGCGCTGGGTGCTGGCCGGCAATACCCTGCCGGAAACGCTGGTGTTGCTCGACGCCAACGGTCTCAAGCCGGTCAAGACCCTTGCCGTGCAGGACGCCGCCGGCAAGACCTCGCGCGTCTCGGCGGTGTACGACGCCGCCCCGCGCCACAGCTTCATCGTGGCGCTGAAGGACGTGCCGGAGCTGTGGGAAATTTCCTACGATCCGAAGGCGGCCAGGGTCTACCCCGGGCACGTGCACGACTACAAGATGGGCGAGGCGCTGAGCGTCGACGGCTTTCTCAACCCGCGCGTGACGCCGCTCGACCTGGTGCTGGACGATTTCTTCTTCGACCCGGCCTACCGCCACGTCATCGGCGCCTCGCGCGAAGGCCGGGCGCAGGTGATCAACCTCGACATCCGGCGCAAGGTGGCCGAGCTGCCGCTCGACGGCATGCCGCATCTGGGCTCCGGCATCGCCTTCGAAGAGGGTGGCCACCGCTACATGGCCACCCCCAATCTCAGTAGCGGCCGGGTGACGGTGATCGATCTCGACAGCTGGCAACGCGTCAAGGACATCCCGACGCTGGGGCCGGGCTTCTTCCTGCGCAGTCACGAAAACACCCCGTACGCCTGGGTCGACGCCATGATGGGGGCGAAGAAGGACACGCTGGCGATCATCGACAAACGCACCCTGGAAGTGGTGAAGACCGTGACGCCGCGCCCGGGTAAAACCACCGCCCACGTCGAATTCACCCGCGATGGCCGTTACGCGCTGGTGAGCGTGATGGAGAACCCGGGCGAGCTGCTGGTGCTCGACGCCGCCACCTTCCGCGAAGTGAAGTCGTTGCCGATGGCCAAGCCGATCGGCAAGTACAACGTGTTCAACAAGGTGACCCGTTCCGAGGGCACCAGCCATTGAGAAGCTGTTTTAGAAAGGCTGCGCGGCGCCATGACGGCGTTGCGCAGTGCTCGCAATTCTCATGGACGACTTGTCCATTCCGGTTGCGGCGCTCCGGGCGTCTTGCCCTGAAGTCATTCGCGCTGTTTAAAACGGCTTCTGAAGGCGTAGCCGACTAGTGCGTAGGATGGGTGAAGGCGCTTCTGCCGCAACCCATCGCGGATGGGTTGCGCTGCGCTTCACTCCTCCTGCGGTTCTGGGAATCAGGCCAGGGAAGGGCGCTCGTCCGCCTGTCCCCGCCATCATCGAAGCGTCTTCAAACGGCTTCCGGGCTCTCGGCCTCCTAAGCCGTTTGGATGATCAGGGGTGTACTTCCGGTTCATGGTGCCGTGCTGGCGGAGCCGGTATGGTGAGCGCTGCTTGGCGCTTTACCTGCGCTTCCCACACCACCACCCCGTCGCACAGGAATAGCAGACCATGAGTCAGATCGATATCCGTTCGTTCTTGCGGCACCAGCCGCTGTTTCAAGAGTTATCGGACAGCCAGCTCTCGGCGCTGGTGCCGTGCACCCACGAGGTGCGCGGCCAGAAAGGCCAGATCATCTTCCAGAAGGGCGACCCGTGCGAGGGCATGTACCTGGTCGTCTACGGCCGGATCAAGCTGTCGATCTCGTCGGCGCAGGGCGCCGAGAAGGTGATCGAGATCATCCATCCGGGGCAGAGTTTCGCCGAGGCGGTGATGTTCCTCGGCAAGCCGTGCCCGGTGATGGCGCAGTTTCTCGAAGACGGCCTGCTGCTGCAGGTGGAGGCGCGCTCGATCTTCGCCGCCATCGCCCGCGATGCCGCCTTCGCCCATCGCCTGCTGGCCGGCCTCAGCCTGCGCCTGCACGGCCTGGTGCGCGACGTCGAGCGCTACTCGGTGGAAAACGCGCTGCAGCGTGTGATCGGCTACCTGCTGCAGGGCGAGGATCACCCCGGTCAGCCCAACCGCGTGGTGACGCTGCCGGTGAACAAGAACCTGATCGCCTCGCGCCTCAACCTGACGCCGGAAACCTTCTCGCGCGTGCTGCACCAGCTCTCCGACGCCGGCCTGGTGGCGGTCAACGGCCGCGAGATCACGCTGATCGACATGAACCGCCTGGCCGATTTCGGCAGCGTGGCGGGCTAGCGCTCCGCCTGTTGCTGGGTTGGCCGAAGGCCGGCCCGGCATCCCCTTGGCGCGACTTGTCGCCGGTCTGGCCAATCCGCGCCGCCCGGCGCGGATTGGCCGTCGCTGTCTTCTGCTCACGTCTCCTCCTAAAGTACTAGAGCCTGCCGGCCTTAAGGGTATACCCGGCTAGCTCTTTTCCCTCGGCGTATGCCCACGTTAGGTGAATGGGAATCCGCTGGCGCAAAGCGTACCTTTCATAGCGAGAAATCAGCTCACAACGAGGGGGCCAGCCATGGCGTCGCACAGTTACAAACAATACGCGGTACTCGTTTCCAGTACGGTGTCGTTCACCGTCTGTTTCATGATCTGGATGATGTTTGCGGTACTGGGGATACCGCTGAAGCAGCAGCTCGGCCTGAATGAAACCGAATTTGGCATCCTGGCTGCCACGCCAGTGTTGACCGGCTCGCTGATTCGCGTGCCGCTGGGCATCTGGACCGACCGTTTCGGCGGCCGCATCGTGCTGTTCTCGCTGATGATCGCCACCATTATCCCGATCTACGCCATGCAGTTCGCCACCCAGTACTGGCAGTTCCTGGTGATCGGCCTGTTTGTCGGCCTGGCCGGTGGGTCGTTCTCGGTCGGCACGCCCTACGTGGCGCGCTGGTTCAAGAAAGAGCAGCAGGGGCTGGCGATGGGCGTGTTCGGCGCCGGTAACGCTGGCTCGGCTCTGACCAAGCTGGTGGCGCCGTCGATCGTCGCCGCCTGGGGCTGGAAGATGGTGCCGACGGTGTACGCCGTGATCATGCTGGTGGTGGCGCTGAGCTTCTGGCTGTTCAGCTATCACGATCCCAAGCACGTGGTGTCGTCCAAAGTATCGCTCAAGCAGCAGCTCGCCCTGATGAAGAATCCGGCGGTGCTGCGCTACTGTCAGTACTACTCGGTGGTGTTCGGTGGCTACGTTGCCCTGGCGCTGTGGATGATCCATTACTACGTCGGCGAATACGGCTTCGACATGAAGCACGCCGCCTTCCTGGCCGCCTGTTTCTCGCTGCCGGGCGGGGTGCTGCGCGCCTTCGGCGGCTGGCTCAGCGACAAGTGGGGGCCGTTCAAGGTGACCTGGGGCGTGATGTGGGTGTGCTGGGTGGTGTTCTTCCTGCTCTCCTACCCGCCGACCCAGATGGTGGTCAACACCATCAAGGGCCCTGTGTCGTTCGACGTCCGCCTGACCCCGACGCTGTTCACGGTACTGCTGTTCGTGGTCGGCGTGGCCATGGCGGTGGGCAAGGCCTCGGTGTTCAAGTTCATCTCCGAAGAGTTCCCCGACAACATCGGCGCGGTGTCCGGCGTGGTGGGCCTGGCGGGTGGTCTGGGCGGCTTTTTGCTGCCGATCCTGTTTGGCGTCCTGGTCGATCTGACCGGCGTGCGCTCCAGCTCCTTCATGCTGCTCTACGGCACCGTCTGCGTCAGCCTGATCTGGATGCACTGGTCGTTCAAGGCGGTCCGCCGTGCCGAAGAGGCGGGCGAGCTGGCTACCGTTAAATCCTGATATCGAATTTTAATGAAGGAGGGCTCCCCCTGGAGCCCTCTCCCTGGAGGACTCTTACCATGACGTCTTACGTACTGACACGCTGGGAGCCGGAAAACTCGGCGTTCTGGCAGGATGAGGGCAAGGCGGTGGCCCGGCGCAACCTGTGGATTTCGATCCCGGCGCTGACGCTGGCCTTCGTGATCTGGCAGGTGTGGAGCGTGGCGGTGTTGAACATGCCGAACATCGGCTTCAACTACACCCAGAATCAGCTGTTCTGGCTCGCCGCGCTGCCGGCCCTGTCCGGCGCCACGCTGCGCATCTTCTACTCCTTCATGGTGCCGATCTTCGGTGGCCGCAAGTGGACCGCGTTTTCCACCGCCACGCTGCTGCTGCCGGCGGTAGGCATCGGCTTCGCGGTGCAGGATACCTCCACCAGCTACGGCACCATGGCCTTCCTGGCTCTGCTGTGCGGCTTCGGCGGCGGCAACTTCAGCTCGTCGATGGCCAACATCAGCTTCTTCTTCCCGAAAGCGGAGAAGGGTACCGCGCTCGGCCTCAACGCCGGCCTCGGCAACCTCGGCGTGTCGCTGGTGCAGTTCGTGGTGCCGCTGGTGATCACCGCCGGCGTGTTCGGCGCCTTCGGCGGCGAGCCGCAGACCTGGATCAAGGGTAGCCAGACCAAGCTGATGTGGCTGCAGAACGCCGGCTTCATCTGGGTGCCGTTCATCGTGCTGTCGACGGTGGCAGCATGGTTCGGCATGAACGACATTGCTTCGGCCAAGGCCTCGTTCGCCGACCAGGCGGTGATCTTCAAGCGCAAGCACAACTGGCTGATGTGCTGGCTCTACATCGGTACCTTCGGTTCCTTCATCGGTTTTGCCGCTGGCTTCCCGCTGCTGGTGAAAGGCCAGTTCCCGGATATCGACCCGACCAAGTACGCCTTCCTCGGCCCGCTGATTGGTGCCCTGGCCCGCCCGGTGGGTGGCTGGCTGGCCGATAAGATCGGTGGCGCCAAGGTGACCCAGGCGGTGTTCGCGCTGATGATCGCCGCGGTGTTCGGCGTGCTGCAGTTCCTGCCGCACGGCGGCCAGGGCGGCAGCTTCCAGGGCTTCTTCTCGATGTTCCTGTGCCTGTTCGCGCTGACCGGCATCGGCAACGGTTCCACCTTCATGCAGGTGCCGACCATCTTCCTGACCCTGCACAAGCGCATGGCCGGCAGCAGCGAGGCGGCACAGAAGCAGGCCGTCGCCAATGCCACCAAGGAGGCTGCTGCGGTGCTGGGCTTCTCCGGTGCGGTCGGTGCCTACGGCGGCTTCTTCATTCCGAAGAGCTACGGCACCTCGATTGCGCTGACCGGTGGCGTCGAGGCCGCGCTGTACGCCTTCATCGCCTTCTACCTCAGCTGCCTGGTGATCAACGGCTGGTACTACGCACGCAAGAACGCCGAAGTACCGTGCTGAGAACGGCACACTGACGAGGCTTGGGTCTCGTTGCCAGGGGTGCCGTCGATGGCACCCGTCCGCTTCCCTTTATGTCGACTCTTTGCCCCGCCCTGTGCGGGGATTTTTTTTGCGCCTGCGGCGATGGGTTTGGGCGGGGTAGTTCTTTGGGAGTAGCCGGGATGGCCGGGCGGCAGGGGGAGGGGGTAGTGCCAATGCGCAGGCTTCGGCCAACCTTTGGCGAATGTCGTGCTGGACCGGGTTTCCCTAAGCTTTGCAATGTGACAACGGGTCAGCCGCGCCTCTCTTGCGCGGCCAATGTTTGGAGGCATGATGAGCCATTTTCTCGACCGCCTGAATTTTCTCGGCAAGGTCCGCAGCACCTTCTCCGACGGCCACGGCGCCGTCGTGAACGAGGATCGCAAGTGGGAGGACGCGTATCGCCAGCGCTGGCAGCACGACAAGATCGTCCGCTCCACCCATGGTGTCAACTGTACCGGCTCGTGCAGCTGGAAGGTCTACGTTAAGAACGGTCTGATCACCTGGGAAACCCAGCAGACCGACTATCCGCGCACCCGCCCGGATCTACCTAACCACGAACCGCGCGGCTGTCCGCGCGGCGCCTCGTACAGCTGGTACGTCTATTCCGCGCAGCGCGTGAAGTACCCGATGGTGCGTGGCCGCCTGATGCGCCTGTGGCGCGAGGCACGCAAGACCCTGGGCCCGATCGAGGCCTGGGCAAAGATCAGCCAGACCGCCGAAACCGCCAAGGAATACAAGTCCAAGCGCGGCCTGGGTGGTTTCGTGCGTTCCAACTGGGATGAAGTCAACGAGATCATCGCCGCCGCCAACGCGTTCACCGTGAAGAACTACGGACCGGACCGCGTGGTAGGCTTCTCGCCGATTCCGGCCATGTCGATGATCAGCTACGCCTCCGGCAGCCGCTACCTCAGCCTGATCGGTGGCGTGCCGCTGTCGTTCTACGACTGGTATTGCGACCTGCCGCCGTCCAGCCCGCAGATCTGGGGTGAGCAGACCGACGTCGCCGAATCGGCCGACTGGTACAACTCCACCTACCTGATGGTATGGGGTTCCAACATCCCGATGACGCGTACCCCGGACGCCCACTTCTACACCGAAGTGCGCTACAAGGGCACCAAGACCGTGGCGGTATCGTCCGACTTCGGCGAAATGGCCAAGTTCGGCGACATCTGGCTCGCGCCGAAGCAGGGTACCGATGCCGCGCTGGCGATGGCCATGGGCCACGTCATCCTCAACGAGTACCACAAGACCGGCAAGTCGGCCTACTTCAACGACTATGTGCGCCAGTACACCGACATGCCGATGCTGGTGCTGCTCAAGAACGGCGCCAAGGGTTACGAGCCGGACTACTTCCTGCGTGCCTCCAACCTGGTCGACCACCTGGGCGAAGACAACAACCCGGAATGGAAGACCCTGGTCTACGACGACAACACCGGCAACATCGTCGCCCCGACCGGTTCCATCGGCTTCCGCTGGGGTGAATCCGGCAAGTGGAGCCTGGAAGAGAAAGATGGCCACAGCGGCCGCGAGATCAAGCAGCGCCTGTCGCTGCTGGACGACCGCGACGAAGTGGTCAGCGTCGGCTTCCCGTACTTCGGCGCCGAGCACGACGACCTGCTGATGCGCAACGTGCCGGCCAAGAAGGTGCAGCTGGCCGACGGCAGCGAGGCGCTGGTCGCCACCGTGTTCGACCTGATGATGGCGCACTATGGCGTCGATCGCGGCCTGGGCGGCGGCAACGTGGCCACCTCCTACATGGACGACGTGCCGTATACCCCGGCCTGGCAGCAGAAGCACACCGGCGTGAAGCCGGAAATGGTGATCCAGGTGGCGCGCGAGTTCGCCGAGAACGCCGACAAGACCCAGGGCAAGTCCATGGTCATCGTCGGTGCCGCGCTGAACCACTGGTACCACATGGACATGACCTACCGCGGCATCATCAACATGCTGATGATGTGCGGCTGTGTCGGCCAGAGCGGTGGTGGCTGGTGCCACTACGTCGGCCAGGAAAAGCTGCGCCCGCAAACCGGCTGGGCCCCGCTCGCCTTTGCCAGCGACTGGGTGCGCCCGTCGCGCCAGATGAACGGCACCTCGTTCTTCTACGCCCATACCAGCCAGTGGCGCCATGAAAAACTCGGCGCTAGCGAAATCCTGGCCCCGACCGCCGACGGCAAGATGGCCGAGATGTCGCTGATCGACTTCAACGCTAAGGCCGAACGCTTGGGCTGGCTGCCGTCCGCACCGCAGCTCGCCAAGAACCCGCTCGACGTGACTGCCGAAGCCGAATCGCTGGGCAAGGACGCCGTGCAGCACGCCGTCGACAGCCTGCGCAACGGCCAGCTCGACATGTCCTGCGACGACCCGGACAATCCGGCCAACTTCCCGCGCAACATGTTCGTGTGGCGCTCCAACATTCTGGGTTCGTCCGGCAAGGGCCACGAGTACTTCCTGAAGTACCTGCTCGGCACGCAGAACGCGCTGATGGACGACGAGCAGACCGGCATCAAGCCGAAGGAAGTCAAAGTACGCCCGGCCGCCGAAGGCAAGCTCGATCTGCTGGTGGTGCTGGACTTCCGCATGTCGACCACCTGTCTCTACGCCGACATCGTGCTGCCGACCGCCACCTGGTACGAGAAGGACGACCTCAACACGTCCGACATGCACCCGTTCATCCACCCGCTGTCCGAAGCCGTGCAGCCGCTGTGGCAGAGCAAGTCCGACTGGGAAATCTACAAGGGCATCGCCAAGAAGTTCTCGGAACTGGCCGGCGACTACCTCGGCACCCGCAAGGACCTGGTGCTCACCCCGCTGATGCACGACACCCCGAGCGAACTGGGCCAGCCGTTCGACCCGCGCGACTGGAAGAAGGGCGAGTGCGAGCCGATTCCGGGCAAGACCATGCCGACCATGACCGTGGTCGAGCGCAACTACGGCGACATCTACAAGAAGTTCACCTCGATCGGCCCCTTGCTGGAAAAAGCCGGCAACGGCGGTAAGGGCATCGGCTGGAAGACTGGCCACGAAATCGAAGAGCTGCGTCACCTCAACCACGTCGTCACCGAGGAGGGCGTGTCCAAGGGCCAGCCCAAGCTCGACACCGCGATTGACGCCGCCGAGATGATCCTGACGCTGGCACCGGAAACCAACGGCCACGTTGCGGTCAAGGCCTGGGAAGCGCTGTCCAAGATCACCGGGCGTGACCACACCCACCTGGCGATCCCGCGCGAGCACGACAAGATCCGCTTCCGCGACGTACAGGCTCAGCCGAGGAAGATCATCTCCTCGCCGACCTGGTCCGGCCTGGAAAGCGAAGAGGTCAGCTACAACGCCGGCTACACCAACGTGCACGAGCTGATTCCTTGGAGAACGATCACCGGTCGTCAGCAGTTCTATCAGGATCACCAGTGGATGCGTGCCTTCGGCGAAGGCTTCTCGAGCTACCGCCCGCACATCAACCTGAAGACCACCGGCGCCATGCTCGGGGCCAAGCCGAACGGCAACAAGGAGATCGTGCTGAACTGGATCACCCCGCACCAGAAGTGGGGCATCCACAGTACCTACTCCGACAACCTGCGCATGCTGACCTTGTCGCGTGGCGGTCCGCACGTGTGGATCTCCGAGGACGACGCCAAGGCAGCCGGCATCGTCGACAACGACTGGATCGAGGTGTTCAACGTCAACGGCACCCTGACCGCCCGTGCCGTGGTATCTCAGCGCGTGCCCAACGGCATGAGCCTGATGTACCACGCCCAGGAGAAGATCGTGAACGTGCCGGGTGCCGAAACCTCCGGCAAGCGCGGCGGTATCCACAACTCGGTGACGCGTGCGGTGACCAAGCCGACCCATATGATCGGTGGCTACGCCCAGCTCTCCTACGGCTTCAACTACTACGGCACGGTCGGTTCCAACCGCGATGAATTCGTGATCGTACGCAAGATGAAGAACGTGGACTGGATGGATCGGCCGTCGGCTGAGTAGGGCGCGAGCCCGAAGGGCGTTTCGTCGGATGACGGCGAAACGCCCCTGTACTCCCTAATTCCATTGAAGTTCGGCGGAACGCCCCTGAGCGGGCAAGGCAAACACAGCGGTGCCAAGTAAGGGCTTCCGCCAAACTGGAGAATCAACATGAAAATCCGAGCCCAAATCGGCATGGTGCTCAACCTCGACAAGTGTATCGGCTGCCACACCTGTTCGGTGACCTGCAAGAACGTGTGGACCAGCCGCGACGGGGTGGAGTACGCCTGGTTCAACAACGTCGAAACCAAGCCCGGCGTCGGTTATCCCAAGGAATGGGAAAACCAGGACAAGTGGAAGGGCGGCTGGGTACGCCGTTCCGACGGCAAGCTGGAACCGCGCCAGGGCAGCCGGCTGAAGATCCTGTCCAACATCTTCGCCAACCCCAACCTGCCGTCCATCGACGAGTACTACGAGCCGTTCACCTACGACTACGAGCACCTGCAGAACGCGCCGGAAATGATCACCCCGCCGACCGCACGGCCGGTGTCGGTGGTGACCGGCAAGAAGATGGACAAGATCGAATGGGGTCCGAACTGGGAAGACGACCTCGGCGGCGAATTCAGCAAGCGCTCCAAGGACGCGCTGTTCGAAGGCATCCAGAAGGAAATGTACTCGGCTTTCGAGAACACCTTCATGATGTACCTGCCGCGCCTGTGCGAACACTGCCTCAACCCGGCCTGCGTCGCCTCCTGCCCATCCGGCTCCATCTACAAGCGTGAAGACGACGGTATCGTGCTGATCGACCAGGACAAGTGCCGCGGCTGGCGCATGTGCGTGTCGGGCTGCCCGTACAAGAAGATTTACTACAACTGGACCACCGGCAAGGCCGAGAAGTGCATCTTCTGCTACCCGCGTATCGAAGCCGGTCAGCCGACGGTGTGCTCCGAGACCTGCGTCGGCCGTATCCGTTACCTCGGCGTGCTGCTGTACGACGCCGACAAGATCGAAGCCGCCGCCAGCGTGGAAGATCCGAAGAGCCTGTACGAAGCGCAGCTGGGCGTGTTCCTCGACCCGAACGCGCCGGAGATCATCGCCGAAGCCAAGAAGCAGGGCATTCCGGATGCCTGGCTGACCGCCGCGCAGAAGTCGCCGGTGTACAAGATGGCGATGGAGTGGAAGGTTGCCTTCCCGCTGCACCCGGAATACCGCACGCTGCCGATGGTGTGGTACATCCCGCCGCTGTCGCCGATCCAGTCCGCGCTGGAAAACGGCCTGATCGGCGAGAACGGCATCATCCCGGACGTCAAGGATCTGCGCATCCCGATCCGCTACCTCGCCAACCTGCTCACCGCAGGCAAGGAAGAGCCGGTGGTCAAGGCGCTGGAAACCATGGTCGCCATGCGCCGCTACATGCGCAAGAAGAGCGTGGAAAAGGTCAGCGACGCCGCCACCCTGAAGGGCACGCATCTCAAGCCGCTGCAGGTGGAAGAGATGTACCGCGTGATGGCCATCGCCAACTACGAAGACCGTTTCGTGATCCCGACCACCCACAAGGAAATGGTCGAGAATACCTTCGACGACAAGGCCAGCTGCGGCTTCAGCTTCGGCAACGGCTGCTCCAGCGGGGCGACCGACCACAGCCTGTTCGGCAAGAAGAAGGCCACGCCGATCGTGTTCCACGACCTGCGTCGCGACCGCAAGGCTAACGCCGGCCAGTGAAGGAGAGCATGATGAAACACTTCAAGGCGCTGTCGGCGCTGCTGAGCTACCCCGAGCCGGAACTGCTCGAAGCCTTGCCGGAAATTCGGGCGCTGTTGGCTGACGCCGGGCTGGAGCCGCAGGTAGCTCCGCTCCTGGCCGAGCTGGAAGCGGGCGAGCTGATCGCGCTGCAGGAGAACTACGTGCTGGTGTTCGACCGCAACCCGTCGCACTCGCTGCACCTGTTCGAGCACATTCACGGCGAGGACAGGGCGCGTGGCCAGGCCATGGTCGACCTGATGGAGGAGTACAAGGGCCACGGTTTCGAGATGATGACCAGCGAACTGCCGGATTACCTGCCGCTGTTCCTGGAGTTCCTGTCTCAGACCGATGCCGAGGAAGCAGGCAGGCTGTTGTCCGACGCCGTGCACGTGGTGGCCCACGTTGCAGGCCGCCTGCGCGAGCACAACAGCGTTTACGCCGGCGTGCTCGATGCGGTGGTGTGGCTGTCCCCGGTAGCGCCGGAGCCGCTCACGGTGCCGCCGGTGCGCGATATGGACGAGGCGCTGGAAACCTTCGGTCCCGGCGCGGACGGCATCGAGCCCCTGCTCAAGCCGACGCTGCGTCCCGAGATCGCTCCGGTCAACTTCTACCCGCAACGGCCGCGTGCCTGATTATCACCTGCCGCTTTCGGTCGGCCGACAAGGTTGGCCGAAGCGGAATGGAGGAAAGTCATGAATACCTTGCATCAATTCCTGTTCGGGGTGTACCCGTACATCGCCCTGTCGATCTTCCTGCTGGGAAGTCTGGTGCGCTTCGACCGCGAGCAGTACAGCTGGAAGAGCGAGTCGAGCCAGCTGCTGCATCGCGGTAGCCTGCGCTTGGGCAACATCCTGTTCCACATCGGCATCATCGGCCTGTTCTTCGGTCACATGGTCGGTCTCCTGACTCCGGTGGCAGTGTGGGACGCGCTGGGCGTCGCCCACTCCTTCAAGCAGGTGTTCGCCATGACCGCCGGCGGCATCATGGGCACGCTGTGCCTGATCGGCGTGCTGATCCTGCTGCAGCGCCGCTTCGGCAACGACCGCCTGGCCGTCAACAGCACCTGGCGCGACAAGCTGGTGATGGTGTGGATCCTGCTGACGCTGCTGTTGGGCCTGTCCACCATCTTCGTCTCCGCCGGCCATCTGGACGGCCACGAAATGGTCCTGCTGATGACCTGGGCGCAGCACATCATCACCCTGCGGGGCGACGCGGCCAGCTACATCGCCGGTGCCTCGATCGTGTTCAAGATGCACCTGTTCATGGGCATGAGCCTGTTCCTGATCTTCCCGTTCACCCGTCTGGTGCACGTGTGGAGCGGTTTCGCCGCCGTGGGCTACCTCGGCCGTGCCTGGCAGCTGGTGCGCCCGCGCGCCTGAGCCGGCTCATCTTCGCAACACTAAAAAGCGCTGCCCGCGGGCAGCGCTTTTTCTATGCTGGATGGCCGGTCAACGCGGGCCTGCTTCCAGCGTCTCGACCATGGCCTCGTCCTCCGTCGCCGGACGGCGTGGTGGCCAGAAGAAGTCAAGCGGCCGGTGCAGGAAGTGGCGCGCCACCGCCGGCAGCAGCGGCAGTGCGTCGCGCAGCGTCAGCTTGCGTGAACGCAACGCCACCCACAGTGCCAGGTTGAAGCTCACCAACAGGTTGAGCAGCCCGATCAGGCCGATACCCAACACCGACCACGTCAGCGTCTGCCAACTGATGGTGTAGTCGAGCCCCACCGCCGCGAAGGCCAGGTTAGCCGAAGCGAAGGTGATGTGACGGATGTCGATCGGCAGCCCCAGCAGCAGGCCGATGGTGCCTGTCAGCCCCAGGAAAAGGCCGAAATAGAAGTTGCCGGCCAGCGCCCCCAGGTTGTGTTCCACGTATTGCGCCAGGCGTCGCGTGCGATGCTCGCCGATCAGGCGGTTGAGCCACGGCAGCGCGGCCAGCCGCTCCGGAATGCGCTGGTAGATCGCCAGGTTGTCATAGTAGCCGGCGATCAGGCCCGCCAAGAACAGGTACACCCCGGCAATGGCGGCGTGAAACAGCGACAGGCTGGCCAGCGGGTCGATCTCGTGCAACAGGTGCTGCGCCTTGGCCACACTCACCGCCTGGGAGCCGAACAGATGTTTCCAGCCCTCGGCGATCGCCCAGGCCACCGGCAGCGCCATCACCACGTTGCCGGCGATGGCGATGAACTGGGTGCGTAGCACGCTGACCACCAGTTCCGTCAGCTCGCTCAACTGTGCCCTGCCGCCGTTCGGGGTGTGGATCGCGGCGGCCAGGCGTGCGGCCGTCATCGCCGGCTGCTTGGTGGCAACGGTGAAATGCAGCAGCTGGATCAGCATGAAGCCGAAGGCATAGTTCAGGCCGAAGGCCATCCCTTCCAGCAATAGGGGCAGGTGCGCCTGCGCCAGCGTCAGCTTGATCAGCGCCATGAAGCCCACCAGCAGCCCGGCTCCCATCGCCGCCTTGGCCATGCCCAGCCACTCGCTGCGGCTCTCGGCGATGTAGTGCTCGCCGCGCTGGCCGGCGTGTTCGGTCACCTGCAGCGCCAATAGCTCGATGTTCGAGGTGAACAGGTCGGACAGCTTGTGGTGGCGGTTGTCGGCGCGCACCAGCTCGCCGAGGAACTGGAACAGCGTCGGGTCGGCCACCGGGTCGTAGCCTGGGGTCAGTAGTGTCAATACCTGGTGCAGGCGGTGGATGTGCTGTTGCAGTCGCTGCAGATGGTAGGTCAGGCTGACCGAAATACCGTAGCGCGCGGCGTTCTTGCGGATGCGCAGGACGATGCCCTCGCACTGTTCCAGCAGCACCAGGATGTGTTTCTCGTCCTCGCCGGTCTCGCTGTCGTCGGTCGCGGCGTGTTGTTGGCTTTCGACGAAGCGGAACACCTCGGCGTTCAAGTGCAGGAACGGCGATTCGAAGCGCTCGATGTCCGGGTGCACGCGCACCAGCTCCGGTTCCAGACCGATCGCCACGATGCGCGAGGAGAGCACCTGCACGGCTTCCAGCAGCTGCCAGCGGGTATGCGCGCGCGCCTCGGTGTCGGTTTCTTCCTCCCAGTGCAGCGCGCGCCACACGTCGCCGCACACTTCCTGCGGCAATTGCTGCACCCACTGGTAATCGCGCTTGTCACGGAACAGGCTGCTGAACACGTCTTTCAGGTAATCCGGGTTCTGCGGCGGCGGCAGCAGCCTCTCGCCGATACGCGTCTTCATCGACGAAAAGAAACCTGCGTTCGACAGGATGCCGACGTCGGTATAGAGCTGGATCTGGCGCGTGCTGCTCAGCTGTTGCAGCAGGCAGCGGCGCAGGTTGGCGCGGTAATCCGGGCGCTGCTCCAGCAGGTAGCTCAGCGCCCGCACGTTCTTGATTGCCTGGGCGCTGTCGGAAGGGTGGGCGGGCCGGACCAAGTCGATCAGACCGGCCAGCAGCGAAGTCGGGGAGTGCGCTTGACCATCGGCCAGCGCACGCAGCAAGGTATCCATAGGCAAGTTCTCCGGCCGGCAAGCGCCGGCGAGTGGATAGGATGGCCTAAGTTGGCCTGCTTGAAAGAGGGGCGGATGCCCGGGGAAACCCGTCGGCAAGCGGGCGCACATTTCGGATCGGGTACCTCAATGCACCACAGCAGGGCGGTCGCTGCCAGGGCCTTGCCCTGGCGCGGGGCGGATGCCCGGCCATTTGCGAACGGGTAGTCAGAACTCCATGCAAATCATGACAGACCATGGCACGGCGCAATTAGTTCTTTCGGATGAGTGTGTCATGTCGTCGTAATCGTTACCATGCGCATGGGTGCTGCCGCCCTCGGCTGCTGCTGTGCACCGCCTCGCCGACACGTACCGGGGCCGCCGTTTCCTGTCGTTTTCCACCCCCGCGTGCCCACGATCACGAGTGTGGCCGCTGAGCATTTCATGACCATGTTGCAGGCGTATTGCGCATGGTGTGCTTATTGCTTGCTCACGAGTATTTAACTGGAGTCGATGTCGATGCTGTCCCGCCTTTCTCTTGCCGCCAAGCTGCTGCTGTTGCTGGTGCCCTTCGCCCTCGTGACGATCGGCTTGGCATCGGTGATCTCCATGGAACGCTGGCACGGGGTGCGGCAACTGGAGCTGTCGCAACGGCAGGTGCAGATGGCGGGGCTGGCCAGCGGGCTGATCCATGCCCTGCAGGTGGAGCGCGGCTTGAGCAACGGCTATCTGCACGCCCAGGGAAGTGTACCGCCGGCGCTGAACGAGGCACGCGGCCAGACCGGCACGGCGTTCGCCGCCTTCAAGGCCGGCCTCGCCGAGCTCGACGCAGCGGGGCAGGGCACGGCGCAGGTGGCCAGCATCGAGGCGCTGCTGCAACAGCGCCCGGCGGTCGACGCGCGCAGCGTGGGCGCACCGGCCCTGTTTGCGGCGTTTTCCGAGCGCATCGAGGCGCTGGCCGGGCTGATCGCGCAACTGGCCAAGTCCGGCCAGGAGCCGGAAGCGTTGCGCGAGACCACGGTGCTGCTCAACGTCCTGTGCGAGAAGGAGTTCGCCGGCCGCGAGCGTGGCTTCGTCAACGGTGTGCTGGTCCGGGGGAGCTTCGATCAGGCCAGCATGAGCCAGTTCGATGCCCTCGCCGCCAAGCAGGAAGCGTGCGCTGCGCAGGCGCGCCAACTGGGGTCGGAGCGCTTCCTGCAGCAGGCCGATGCGCAGGCGCACAGTGCCGACGGGCAGGCTGTGCTGGCGCTGCGCCAGGCGCTGCGCAGCCAGCCGCTCGGCGGGCCGGCCGGCGTGGCGCCGGAACGCTGGTTCGGCGATTCCACGCGCCGCATGGCCGGTCTCAAAACCCTGCAGGACAGTCTGCTTGCCGACATGGCGACCCGCCTCGCCGCCGCCCGTGCCAGCGCCCGTAGCGACCTGGTGCTCACCATCGGCGGAACCGTGCTGGCGCTGCTGCTGCTGGCGACGCTGGCGTTGTCGATCTACCGTGGCATCTGCAACCCGGTGCGGCGTCTGGAGCGCGTCATGACCGGGATGAGCCAGGATCTGGATCTGTCGGTGCGTGCCAAGGTTCCCGGTAGCGACGAAATGGCGCGCATGGGCCAGGCGTTCGATCATCTGGTCGACGCGTTCGCGGCGACGCTGACGCAGGTCAAGCACAATGCCCACCAGCTGGTCGGTGCCGCCGATGCGTTGCAGGCGGTCTCCGCCCGGGCCGCGCGTGCCGCCGAGACCCAGACTGCGTCCTCCACCGAGATCGCCGCGGCGGTCGAGGAAATGGCCAGCGGCATCGCCATGGTCAAGGACAATACCCGCGAGTCGCAGCAGACCGTGTTCGTCATGCAGGACAGCCTGGACGCCGGCCGCGCCCGCATGGGGGAAACCACCGGCGTGATGCGCGACACCTCGTCGGCGCTGGGCCGGGCTGGCGAGTCGATCGGGCAGTTGCGCGAGAAGTCGCAGCACATCAGCGCCATCATCACGGCAATTCGCGACATCGCCGACCAGACCAATCTCTTGGCACTCAACGCCGCCATCGAGGCGGCCCGTGCCGGCGAGACCGGCCGTGGTTTTGCCGTGGTGGCCGACGAAGTACGCAAGCTGGCCGAGCGCACCAGCCAGCAGACGCTGGAAATCACCACCCTGGTCGACGGTATCCGCCAGGAGACCTTTGCCGCAGCCGGGCTGATGGACTCCGCCCGCAGCCAGATGAACGTCGGGCTGGAGCGGGTCGGTCTCACCGTGGCCGATCTCGACGGCATCCACCGTCAGGCCAGCGATTCCGCGCTCAAGTGCGAGGAAACCGCCGCCGCCATGCAGCAGCAGACCGCCGCCAGCGCCGAAGTGGCGCAGAACATCGCGCGCATCGCCGCGTTGGCCGAAGACAACTCGACCATCGTGCACCAGGCGGCGGAGCTGGCCACCCAGCTCAACCAGACCGCCGGCGACCTGGTCGCCATGGTCGACCGCTTCAAGCACGCCGGCTAGCCGTCGTCTCCCGGCCGTGTGCGCCCCTCCACCGGGGGGGGGTGAACCCGGCCTAGTTACTTCGGCATAGCTCGGGGTGGTCGTTTGTGGGAATGTGCGCGTCTTTTGCCTTCTATATACTGAACAATGAAGAGCTTAAGTTCGGGGAACATGCCCCGCCTGGAGTTGATATGCTGACCGACCGTTTCGGCCGTACCATCGAGTACCTGCGGCTCTCGGTGACCGACCGCTGTGATTTGCGCTGTACCTACTGTATTCCCAAGGGCTTCAAGGATTTCGAGGAGCCGGAAAACTGGCTCACGTTCGACGAGATCGAGCGCGTGGTCGCCGCCTTCGTGCGTTTGGGGACGCGGCGTGTCCGCCTGACAGGCGGTGAGCCGCTGCTGCGCCGTAATCTGCCGCAACTGGCGGGGCGCCTGTCCGCACTCGACGGTCTCGACGACCTCTCGCTCACAACCAATGCCACGCAGCTTTCGCGTCATGCCGAAGCGCTGTTCCAGGGCGGCGTGAACCGCCTCAACATCAGCCTCGATTCGCTCAAGCGCGAATGCATGCACGAGATCACCGGTCGCGACAGTCTGCCGCAGATCATGGAAGGTCTGAAGGCCGCCAAGGCCGTCGGCTTCGCCCCGATCAAGATCAACATGGTGGCGATGAAGGACGTCAACGAATCCGAAATCGAAAGCATGGCGGCGTTCTGTATCGAGCAAGGGTTCGTGCTGCGCTTGATCGAAGCCATGCCGATGGGGGAAACCGGGCAGTCGGCGCACTACCTCGACTTGCAGCCGGTGCTGGAAAACCTGCGCCGCACCTTCGACCTGGTGCCGCAGGCCGAAACGCTGGGCGGCGGCCCGGCCCGTTACTGGAAGACCCGCGACAACGCGTTCTCGCTCGGCGTCATCACACCGATTTCGCAGCACTTCTGTGCTACCTGCAACCGCCTGCGCCTGTCGGTGGATGGCACGCTCTACATGTGCCTGGGGCAGGAAGAGCGTTTCGAGTTGCGCCCCCTGTTGCGTGCCGGTATCAGCGATGCTGGCCTGGAAGACGCCATCCGTGCCGCCATCGAGCTCAAGCCGGAAAAGCACGAGTTCCGCGAAAAACCGACCAAGATCCTGCGCTTCATGTCGATGACCGGGGGGTGACGTGCGTTCGGTTGAACCCCTGCTGCAAGGATTCCGCCGTTTCCAGTCCCGCTACTTTGGCGAATTGGACCTCTTTGACGAATTGCGCCACGGCCAGCGTCCCAGCACGCTGGTGATCGGTTGCTGCGATTCGCGCGTGCACCCCGCCACCCTGACCGGCTCCGAACCGGGCGAGCTGTTCATCGTACGCAACGTTGCCAACCTGGTGCCGCCTTGCGACGAGACGCTGACGCACGCCAGTGTGGCGGCGGCACTCGAATTTGCGGTATTGTCGCTCAAGGTGGAACGCATCATCGTGTTCGGACACGCCAGTTGTGGCGGCATCCGGGCGCTGATGCAGCGTTCTGCCGATGAGGCCAGCGCCCTGAAGCGCTGGCTGGATATCGCCGAGCCGGCGCGGCGTTTCGTCGAGTCGAGCTACGACGACGTGAGCGAGGAAGAGCGTCTGCGCCAATGCGAAAAGGCGGCTATTCTGGTTTCCATCAACAACCTGCTGTCCTACCCTTGGCTGCGCGAGCGTGTCGAACAGGGCTCGCTCCTGCTCGATGGCTGGTATTTCGACATCCATGAGGGCGCGTTGTGGGGGTTCGACCCGCAGCAGGACCGCTTCGTACCACTGGTGTGCCCGATTCAGAAGCCCGACCCATGACCCTCCCGCCCCCCGCCGACTTGTCCCGCCCGCTGGGGTTTCGCTTGTCGGCCAAGATCATTGGAGCCCTCCTGGCGGTGCTACTGATGGCGCTCAGTGCCATCGGGGCGACGCTGTGGCTGTCCTGGCAACTCGAAGGGGGTGCCGCCGCCATCAACGACGCTGGGAGCCTGCGCATGCGCGCCACCCGGCTGTCACTCGATGTGCAGCGCTTCCACGACGGCAAGCTGCCGCGTGAAGTGGTGCAAAATTCCATCGTCCGCTATGACCAGACCTTGGCGGTATTGCGCAGGGGTGATAGCGCCCGCCCCTTGCTGGTGCCGCGCACCGCAAAAATCCTGCTCGATTTCAAGAATGTTGCCGACCAGTGGCACGGGCGCATCCGCCCCTTGGGGCAGGCCATTCTGGCGGCGGGCAGCGAGGCCAGCCCGCAGTCGATTGCTCGTTTCCAGTCCATGACCAGCGACTACGTCGACTTGATCAATCGTTTCGTCGCCGACATGGAGGCCTACAACGCGCGCAACACCGAGTACCTGCGCTATTGCCAACTGATGTTGGCGGCCCTGGCCGTGGTGGGTACGGTCGCCCTGATCTACATGATGATGCTGCTGGTGCTCAATCCGCTCGACAAGCTGCATCAGGGTATCCAGCTCCTGGCCGAAGGCCAGCTCGACGTCTCGGTGCCGGTCGAGTCTGACGATGAGTTCGCCCAGGTGAGCCAGGGCTTCAACCTGATGGCGCAACGCCTGGCCGAAGCGCGCGCCACGCTGGAAGAGCGAGTCCGCGCCAAGACCGCCTCGCTGCAGCAGAAGAACAAGGAACTGGCGCTGCTCTATGAAATCTCCGCTTTCCTGAACCAGCCGCAATCGCTGGAAAGCCTGTGCCAGGGTTTCCTGGCTAAGGTGATGGCGGCGTACCGCGCCGACGGCGGGGCGGTTCGCCTCACCGATCACGAGCAGGGCATCGTCTACGTGGTAGCGGATCAGGGCATGCCGGAGGCCCTGCTCAAGGAAGAGCATTGCATGCGCGTGGGCGACTGCCTGTGCGGGGAGGTGGCCGAACACTCGTCCAGCCGGGTGGAGACCCTGAGTGTGGCGGACAACAAGAGCTGCAGCCGGGAAGGCTACCGCGTCATTTCCGCCTTCCCTATCACGGTGCAGGGGCGTTCCCTGGGCTTGTTCAACCTGCATTACCGTCAGTCCGTCATCATGACGCCGCAGCAGACCCGCCTGCTCGAGGTGCTGGGGCAAAACCTGGCCGTGGCCATCGAGAACCAGCGCCTGTTCGCCAAGGAGCGCGAGTTGGCGGTGCTGGAAGAGCGCAACTTGGTGGCGCAGGGGCTGCACGACAGCATTGCCCAGGGCTTGTCCTTCCTGAACCTGCAGGCCCAGATGCTGCGCCAGGCGCTGCAGCTTGGCGACAAGGAGTTGCTGGACGACACCGTCGGCCTGATCGAGACCGGCATCAAGGAAAGCTACGACGATGTGCGGGAGCTGCTCAACAATTTCCGCTCCAAGCTCTCGGAGAGCCTGATGCAGGCCATCTCCACCGTGCTCGAGCGCTTCCGCCGCCAGACCGGCATCAAGGTGGAACTGCGCTCCGAGGGGCTGACGGTGCCGCTGATGCCGGAACAGCAGTTGCAGATACTGTTTATCCTGCAGGAGGTGCTGTCGAACGTGCGCAAGCACGCCCAGGCCACGCAGGTGGTGGTTCATCTCAAGGACGACGGGAGTGCGTTCGAGCTCGATATCAAGGACAATGGCGTCGGCTTCGCCATGGCGACGGTGGCGGGCAAGGCCGATACCCATTTCGGCTTGTCCATCATGAAGGAGCGTGCCGCGCGTGCCGGCGTGGCCCTGCGTATCTCCAGTCAGCCGGGCCGGGGCACTTCGGTGCACCTGCATCTGCCGCGGGCCCAGCGCAAGGCCGCCTGAGCCGAATATCGACCTTAACCAAGAGAGACTTATGCCTGATACCCCGATCCGCATCCTGTTGGTCGACGACCACACCCTGTTTCGCAGTGGCATCCGCATGCTGCTGTCGCGCCAGCCCGAGCTGGCCGTCGTGGGCGAGGCCGCCGATGGGGCTGAAGGGGTGAAACTGGCAAAGCAGCTGATGCCGGATGTGGTGCTACTCGATCTGCACATGCCGGGTATCTCGGGTGTGGAAGCGCTGGGCTTGCTGTTGCAGGACAACCCGACGCTGGCGGTGGTGATGCTGACGGTGTCGGAAGACGCCGACGACCTCACTGCCGCGCTGAAGGCCGGCGCACGTGGTTACCTGCTGAAGAACATCGATGCCGACTTCCTCAAGCAGTCCATCATCAAGGCCGCCGCCGGCGAGTCGGTGATGAGCGAGGCCATGACCGCCAAGCTGATGGCGCATTTCCGTGCCGGTGCGCCGGCGCCGTCGCAACAGCAGCAGGAGCTGGAGAAGCTGACGCCACGCGAACGGGAGATTCTCGGTTTCCTGGCGCAAGGCCAGAGCAACAAGGAAATCGCACGCACGCTCGACTTGGCCGAGAGCACGGTGAAAATCCACGTGCAGAACATCCTGAAAAAGCTGGGGCTGTCGAGCCGGGTGCAGGCGGCGGTGTACGCAGTGGAGCACGGCGTGGCGCGCCGCAGCGAGTAGGTGGGGAAAGCATGAAACAAAAAAGGCGGCCTTGGCCGCTTTTTTATTGTGGCGGCAGGAAGTGACGGCGCTGGAGCCGTCTGATGGCATCAGCACGCCCTCCGGCCACGGTTGGCCAGTATGGGCAATGTTCCCCGGCTGGGGTCAATCAGAAAATATCGTCACACCGTTCGGCGAGAAAGCGGGCATCGTCCCGGTCGTGCGCCCGTTGGCGAACTTTTTGCTGCCGGACTTTTTCCGCTTCACTGAGTTGAGGTTTGGCTACCGCGTAAAGAAAGCTTTCGTGCTGATCGCGGGCCTGTTTTCGTCGAACGCTTAGAGGGATACGAGAGATCATCCTGTCACCTCATCACTGCATTGCTGGCTTGTACACCAGAAGGCATTCGCTTTACAAAATGACCCTAATTAATTCTTTTGTAAAGCATAAATGGGCATCGGTTCCGGAAATGTTGCAGGAATGTCCTTGACGGTCAGCTTGCCGCCGAATCATTTCGATTTCATGTCAGGACGGGAGTCTTCAGTATGCTGTTTTGATGGACAGCGATGCCCCGGGCAGATGAATAGTGATCTTTTAGAATATTGATCAAATTAGAAAATCTATTTGGTTATAACGCTAATCGGTTACTCTCCCATATCGTTTTCGAGTGCATCTGGGGGTCGTATGGAGTTGGGCTATGTCGTGGCCGGTCTTCTCGTTGGTTTTGTCGTCGGACTGACCGGCGTGGGCGGTGGCTCGCTGATGACCCCTATCCTGGTGTGGTTCGGCATTCCCCCGGCCACCGCGGTCGGTACCGATTTGCTGTACGCGGCCATTACCAAGGCCGGCGGCGTGATGATTCATCACCGTCAGCGCCATGTCGACTGGGGCATTACGAGGCGCCTGGCGACCGGCAGTCTGCCGGCGGCGCTGCTGACCCTGTTCGCGCTGTCCCGTATCGACCTGCCTACCGCCACCATCAATGCCGTGATCAAGGTGAGCCTGGGAGCGGCGCTGATCCTGACCGCACTCGCCATTCTGTTCAAGCCGCTGCTGGTGAAACTGGCGCATCGCATCAACCCGTCGTTGCTGGATGAGTCCCGCTCGCGCACCGTGCCGACGGTGCTGATCGGCGTGATGCTGGGCGTGCTGGTGACGCTGAGCTCGATCGGCGCCGGTGCCCTGGGGACCTTGGCCCTGTTCCTGCTCTACCCGGTGCTGCCGACCACGCGTCTGGTGGGGACCGAGATTGCCCACGCCGTGCCGCTGACGCTGGTGGCGGGGATCGGTCATGCCAGTCTCGGCAACCTCGATTACGGCCTCTTGGTTAACCTGCTGATGGGGTCGCTGCCCGGTATCTGGATTGGCAGCCGCCTCACCAAGAAGATGGCGGAGCGCTGGATGCGTCCGGCACTGGCGATCATGCTGGCCATCGTCGGAACCAAGCTGGTGTACTGATCGAGACAATGTCTTTTCCCGAGCCCGGGGCGCCGATGGCAACATCGGCGCCCCGGGCTTTTGTGCGTCTTGGGATGCGTGAGATGCGGGAGGCTGTGGTAAAGCCTTATCTATCAGCTGCGCTCTGTAGCCTGACGATACTGCCGTGGTGTGAAGCCAGTCAGCGCCTTGAATTGCCGGCTGAATGCGCTGTGGTCGGTGTAACCGCACTGCAGTGCCACATCGGTAATCGGTATTTGGGTATGAAGTAAGCGATGCGCATGCTCCAGGCGCGCCTTATGGATCATTTGCCGGGGTGTCAGATGGAAGACTCGTTTGCAGTACCGTTCCAATTGTGCGGCTGAAATGCCGGCAATCCGCGTCAACTCACCCATGGTGATGGGGCGATTGAAATGCGCACGAATGTATTCGTCCAC
>NZ_ACIS01000002.1:0-463486 GCF_000174355.1 Pseudogulbenkiania ferrooxidans 2002 | reverse complement strand
AAGCGGGATGCGTATTGCTGGCCGATTGCAGGTCGACCGATATACCCATCAAGCCGATGATTTCGCCTTTGCTGTTGTACAACGGCCATTTGTACGTCAGGCACCAACCCGGTTCGCGGCTCTTGTAAAGGTGCAGTTCTAGCTGGCTTTCAAGAACCAATCCCTGCTCCAGGACCCGTCGATCCTGCTCTGTATAGCCAGGACCCAGCTGAGCCGGGAAGACTTCAGCACTGGTTTTACCCAGCAGGGGTTGTAGCTGTTTCAGGCCGCAGCGCTGTACCAGCGTGTGATTGGCAATGAGGTAGCGTGCCTCCACATCCTTGATGAATATCGCCGCATTCGGGATGACATCCAGTACAGGTAGCAACGGCGCCACTCCCGCCAGCCATTCCTCGATAGTTTCAGGGCGTCGTTGCTCATCGCCCCGGCACAACATGGCAAGTGCGTTCGGTGTCATGACTTCCACTCCCCGGTATCCGTGCTCCCCCTCCAGTACCTGTTTCAGGGGCAAAACAAGCAGCTTGCAGCACGGCTTGCGTCATGTCGAGCCGCCCGTGAGGCTGCCACGCCAGTCGTACACCACTAAAACAAACTATGCCGATTTCGTCATCAAAGATGAAGATAAGCATCAAGATTATGGGCATCGATGAGTCCATTCTATGGCCTGGAAACTGACTGCGGGGCTCCCTCCCGAGAGGGGTAGCGCTCTTCTAAATGGACAGGCTTATGAAACAGGTACACATCATCGATTCCCACACTGGCGGTGAACCCACTCGCCTGGTGATGAAAGGCTTTCCCGAACTTACGGGCAGCACCATGGCCGAGAAGCGCGACGCGTTGCGCGAGCAGCACGACAAGTGGCGCCGTGCCTGCCTGCTGGAGCCGCGGGGCAACGATGTGCTGGTGGGTGCGCTGTATTGCGAGCCGGTATCGCCAGACGCCACCTGCGGCGTGATTTTCTTCAACAATGCCGGCTACCTCGGCATGTGCGGCCACGGCACCATCGGCCTGGTCGCCTCCTTGCACCACTTGGGGCAGATCCAGCCCGGCGTGCACAAAATCGACACTCCAGTCGGCCCGGTCAGCGCCACCCTGCATGACGACGGCGCGGTGACTCTGCGCAACGTCCCGGCCTACCGCTACCGTCAGCAGGTCCCGGTAGACGTGCCCGGCCACGGCCGCGTCTACGGCGATATTGCCTGGGGCGGCAACTGGTTCTTCCTGGTCGCCGATCACGGGCAGTCGCTACGGCTCGAGAATGTCGAAGCCCTGACAGAGTTTACCTGGGCGATGCTCAGGGCCCTGGAGGACCAGGGCATCGGCGGCGAAGACGGCGCCCTGATCGACCATGTCGAGCTGTTTGACGACGATGACCAAGCCGATAGCCGCAACTTCGTCATGTGTCCAGGCAAGGCCTACGACCGTTCGCCCTGCGGCACCGGTACCAGCGCCAAGCTGGCGTGCCTGGCGGCCGATGGCAAGCTGGCCGAGGGCGAGGGCTGGGTTCAGGCCGGCATCACGGGCAGCCGGTTCGAAGGCCGTTATGAATGGGAAGGCGAGCGTATCCGCCCGTTCATTACCGGCCGGGCCTACATGACCGCCGACAGCACGCTGCTGATCGACGAACAGGATCCCTTCGCGTGGGGCATTTGAGCCCGCACGTCTGAGAACCTGTTCACGATCTGTCGCGAGCAGCCCTCAGCGGGGTGAAGGGCAGCACAGAAACCGGAGTGGACTGGAGTCCATGAGGATTTCGAGCAGCACATGAGCCCCGATCAGGGATGCGCAGCAAGATCGTAAACAGGTTCTGAAGCCGCCCCGGCGGCCCCTTTACCTCCATCCCCCGAATAAATGCTGTAAGGAGCAAAACAATGAGCGACAACATCTTCACCGGTTGCATTCCTGCCCTGATGACCCCGTGCACCGCCGACCGCAAACCGGACTTCGATGCCCTGGTGGCCAAGGGCCGCGAGCTGATCGACATCGGTATGAGCGCGGTGGTGTACTGCGGCTCCATGGGCGACTGGCCGCTGCTCACCGAAGCCGAACGTCAGGAAGGCGTGGCGCGCCTGGTGGCGGCCGGCATCCCGACCATCGTCGGCACCGGTGCGGTCAATACCCGCGAGGCCGTCTCCCACGCCGCCCACGCCGCCAAAGTCGGCGCCCATGGCCTGATGGTGATTCCTCGCGTGCTCTCCCGTGGCGCCTCGCCGGCCGCGCAGAAAGCGCATTTCGCCGCCATCCTCAAAGCCGCTCCGGGCCTGCCGGCGGTGATCTACAACAGCCCTTACTACGGCTTCGCCACTCGGGCCGACCTGTTCTTCGAGCTGCGTCGCGACTACCCGAACCTGATCGGCTTCAAGGAATTCGGTGGCGGCGCCGACCTGCGCTACGCGGCCGAGAACATCACTTCCAAGGACGATGAGATCACCCTCATGGTCGGTGTCGATACCCAGGTCGTGCACGGCTTTGTCAATTGCAACGCTACCGGCGCCATCACCGGCATCGGCAACGTTCTGCCGCGCGAAGTGTTGCAGCTGGTGGCTCTGAGCAAGCAGGCCGCCAAGGGCGACGCCAAGGCCCGCCGCCTTGCCGGCGAGCTGGAATCGGCGCTGGCGGTGCTGTCGTCTTTCGATGAGGGCTGCGACCTGGTGCTCTACTACAAGCACCTGATGGTGCTCAACGGCGACAAGGAATACACCCTGCACTTCAACGAGAGCGATGTGCTCAGCGATGCCCAGCGTCGTTACGCCGAGAACCAGTACGCGCTGTTCCGCGAGTGGTACGGCAACTGGTCGGCAGAACTGAACGTCGCCTGACGCACAGCCCCGGCGCACGGCGACGCCCTGATGCGCGCCGCCTCTGTTTGCCCCCACTGTGCAACTTCCTGTTGCGTAGCTGGGTTACCTACTTTCGCAGGAGTCACCATGAACTTGACAGGCAAGATGCTGATTGGCGGGCAAGCCGTCGCCGGCAGCCGCGAAGCGGTCCAGGCAATCGATCCGGCCACCGGCAAACTGCTTGAGCCGGCCTATCCCGGCGGCACCGGCGAGCAGGTGGAACAGGCCTGTGCCCTGGCCTGGGCCGCCTTTGACCGCTATCGTGAGACGTCGCTGGCGGTCCGTGCCCACTTCCTCGAAACCATTGCCGACGAGATCGAAGCCCTTGGCGATGAGCTGGTCGAGCGCGCCGTGGTCGAGAGCGGACTGCCGCGTGCCCGGATTCAGGGCGAACGGAGTCGCACCTGCGGACAACTGCGCACCTTTGCCCGCACCGTGCGTGCCGGGGAATGGCTGGACGTGCGGGTCGATACCGCCCAACCGGAGCGCCAGCTCTTGCCCCGCGCAGACCTGCGCCAGCGTCACGTGCCGCTGGGCCCGGTGGCGGTGTTCGGTGCGAGCAATTTCCCGCTGGCCTTTTCCGTCGCCGGCGGTGACACCGCCTCGGCCCTGGCGGCGGGCTGCCCGGTGATCGTCAAGGCCCATGGCGCCCACCCCGGCACCAGCGAACTGGTCGGCCACGCCGTGGCCCGCGCCGTGGCGAAATGCGAACTCCCTGAAGGCGTGTTCTCGCTGCTGTTCGGCTCTGGCCGTGAAGTGGGTATCGCCCTGGTCAGCGACCCGCGCATCAAGGCGGTCGGCTTCACCGGTTCGCGTAGCGGCGGCATCGCCTTGTGCCAGGCTGCCCAGGCCCGCCCGGAGCCGATCCCGGTCTATGCGGAGATGAGCTCGATCAACCCGGTGTTCCTCTTCCCGGCGGCCCTGCAGGCACGGGCCGAAGCATTGGCGCAGGGGTTCGTCGCCTCGCTGACCCAGGGCGCCGGCCAGTTCTGCACCAACCCCGGCCTGGTGATTGCTCTCCAGGGGCCGGACCTGGACCGCTTCAACGCGGCGGCGGCGGATGCCGTCCAGCGCAGCAGCGCGCAAACCATGCTTACTCCGGGCATCTTCGACGCCTATCAAACGGGTGTCGGTGCGCTGGCCAGTCATGCCCGACCGGTTGCCGCCGGCCTGAGCACCGAAGGCCCGAACCAGTGTCAGCCCCGGCTGTTCATGACAACGGCGCGGGACTTTCTTGCCAACTCGGCTCTGCAGACCGAGGTCTTCGGCGCCGCCTCGTTGATCGTGCAATGTGCCAACGGTGAGGAGATCCGCCAGGTCGCCGAGCACCTGGAGGGCCAACTGACCGCCACCCTGCACCTGGACGACGGCGACCTGCAAGCCGCCAGAGCCTTGCTGCCGACCCTGGAGCGCAAGGCCGGCCGCTTGCTGGTCAATGGCTGGCCAACCGGTGTCGAGGTGTGCGATGCCATGGTCCATGGCGGGCCGTTCCCGGCCACCTCCGATGCGCGCAGCACCTCGGTCGGGACGGCCGCGATCCAGCGTTTCCTGCGTCCGGTCTGCTACCAGGGTTTCCCGGACAGCCTGTTGCCTGCCGCGCTGCGGCACGGTAATCCGCTGCAGCTGCGTCGTCTGCTCGATGGCCAGAGAGAGGCCTAGGCCATGTCGAACTCCCCGACTTCACGTGCGCACATCGTCGTGGTGGGGGCCGGTATCGTCGGCATCGCCACCGCCTTGCAACTGCGCCTGGCCGGCTGCGAGGTGACGCTGGTTGATCGCGGCGAACCAGCGATGGAAACCAGCTACGGCAACGCCGGCGCCTTCGCGGTGAGCGACGTGATTCCGCTGGCCGAACCGGGCGTCTTGCGCAAGGTGCCGGGCTGGATGCTCGATCCGCTGGGGCCGCTGGCCTTGCGCTGGCGCTATCTGCCGACGCTGGTGCCGTGGCTGCTGCGCTTCGTCGCTGCCAGCCGGCCGAGTCGGGTGGCCGAACTCACCCGTGCCATGGCCGCGCTCTTGAACCGGGTCAACGACGACTACGCGCCGCTGATCGAGCGCGCCGGCCTCACTCATCTGTGGCGGCGCCACGGCAATCTGACGCTGTACCGCAGCGAGGCGGAGTTCGTCGCCGCCGAAGCCGCCTGGCATGCCAAGCGTGCGCACGGTGTCGAATGGCGCAAGCTCGGCCGTGCCGAACTCGAGCGCACCGCGCCGCAGGTCGGCAAGGAGTGGCAGGTGGCTGTGAACGTGCCGGCCTGGTCGCACGTGGACGATCCCTACACCTTCAGCCGCGGGCTGTTCGACGCCTTCATCCGCGAGGGGGGGCGTTTCGTGCAGGACGAGGTGCTGGCCACCGTCAGCGCGGCCGGACGCATTGCCGGCGTGGAGACCGCCAACAGCGGACGGCTCGAGGCCGACACGGTGGTGATCGCCTGCGGCATCTGGAGCGACCGCTTCACGGCACAGCACCAGTACCGGATTCCGCTGGAGAGCGAGCGTGGCTATCACGTGACGCTGCCCAACGCCGGCGTGGCATTGCATCACTTCATCCAGTGCGCCAGCGAGAGCTTCGTGATCCTGCCCATGGGCAACGGCGGGCTGCGGCTGGCCGGCACCGTGGAGCTGGCGCACCGCGATGCACCGCCCGACTGGCGCCGTGCCCACATTCTGATCGACAAGGCCAAGCGCATCGTCGGCGATTTCGACGCCAGCGACATGAGCATGTGGATGGGCAACCGCCCCTCCGTGCCGGATACCGTGCCGGTGATCGGCCCGGCGCCGGATTCCGCCGGCCTGTACTTTGCCACTGGCCACGGCCACCTCGGCCTGACGCTGGCGGCCACCACGGGCGCGCTGCTGACCGACATGATCCAGCGGCGTCCCAGCAGTTTCGATGTTTCACCGTACCGGCTCAACCGGTTCTGACCGGCCTTTCGGCCAACCTTAAAAAGAGAAGCAAAGGAGAAATCATGAAGCAGCGCTTTCCTCGCAGCATGACCATGGTGTTGGCCCTGGGTGGCATGATGGCCCCGTTCGCCATCGCGGCTGCGCAAGCGGATACCGTGGTGAAGATTGGCTTTTCCTCGCCGCTGTCCGGCCCTCAGGCGCATTACGGCAAGGACAACGAGAACGCCACCAAGATGGCGATCGACGATCTCAACGCCAAGCCGCTGACCATCGCCGGGCAGAAGGTGACCTTCGAACTGGTGTCCGAGGACGATCAGGCCGACCCGCGCGTCGGTACCCAGGTCGCGCAGCGCCTGGTGGACTCGGGTGTGAAGGCGGTGATTGGCCACTTCAATTCCGGCGTCTCGATCCCGGCATCCCGTATCTACTCCGACGCCGGCATCCCGCAGCTGTCGGTCTCCACCAACCCGGCCTTCACCACCGCCGGCTACAAGACCACCTTCCGCCTGGTGGGTAGCGACAGCCAGGTGGGCGGCGCGCTGGGGCGCTATGCCGTGGCCCAGCTCAAGGCGCAGCGCATCGCGGTGATCGACGACCGCACCGCCTACGGCCAGGGCATCGCCGACGAATTCATCAAGTCCATCCAGGGGTTGGGCAAGCAGCCGGTCAAGCGCGAGTACACCAACGACAAGGCTTCCGACTTCACCGCCATCCTCACCTCGCTCAAGGCGGCCCATCCTGACGTGATCTTCTACGGCGGCGCGGACGCGCAGGCCGCACCGATGGCCAAGCAGATGAAACGCCTGGGCCTCAACGCCAAGCTGATGGGCGGCGACATGCTGAGCACCCCCACCTTCATCAAGCTGGCCGGTGCCGATGCCGTCGGCCACTTCTCGGCGGTACCGGGTGGTGAGCTTGGCGCGCGTCCGGCCGGCAAGGACTTCGAGGCCCGCTACAAGGCGCGCTACAAGCAGGACGTGGTGCTGCTGGGGCCGCAGTTCTACGACGGCGTGATGATCGTGGCCGATGCCATGAAGCGCGCCAACTCCACCGAGCCGGCCAAGTTCCTGCCGCTGATCGCCAAGACCGCCTACAAGGGGGTGACCGCCGACTTCAGCTTCGATAGCGCCGGCAACCTGAAACACGCCCCGGTGACCATCTCGGCGGTGGAAGGCAGCAACTGGAAAGTGAAGACCGTGGTGCAGTAAGACCGCCAGCGTGCGGGGGCGGCGGGCTACCACCCGGCATGCCGCTGATACGGCCCCTTGGCCGCCGCCCCGGTGAGTGGGCTTTTTTCCCGAAGAGAACCGATCCATGACCGAAACCTGGCAAAGCAACGAGTTCGACACCATCGAGATGCACACCGGCGGCGAGCCGGTACGCATTATCCCCGGGCTGCTCGACGCCATTCGTGGCGACGACATCCTGGCCAAGCGCCGCGACATGCGCGACCGGCTGGACGGCGTGCGCCGCATGCTGATGTTCGAGCCGCGCGGCCACTACGACATGTACGGCGCGGTGCTGGTGCGTCCCAGCCTGCCGGGGGCGGATCTCGCCGTGCTGTTCATCCACAACGAGGGCTACAGCACCATGTGCGGCCACGCCGTGATTGCGCTGGCGCGCTACGCGGTGGAGCAGGGCCTGGTGGCGCGCAGCCTGCCGCTGACGCGGGTCGGCATCGAATGCCCGTGCGGCCTGGTCTGCGCCTGGGTGGCGGAAGACGGCAGCGTCAGCTTTGACAGCGTGCCGGCCTTCGCCTTCGCGCTGGATCACCAAGTGGACGTGCCGGGCATCGGCAGCATCAGCGTGGATATCGGCTATGGCGGCGCCTTCTACGCCGTGGTGGATGCCGCGCGCCTGGGCGTGTCCCTGGATGGCCGCCTGCGCGATCTGGTAGAGGCGGCCACGGCATTGTCGGACGCGGTGCGCCGCAGCATCCGTGTGCGCCACCCCGACGCCGACGACCTGGGCTTCCTCTACGGCAGCATCCTCACCGATGGCCGCGAGCGCGCCGGCGACGGCCCCAGCCGCAACGTCTGCGTGTTCGCCGACGCCGAGGTGGATCGCAGCCCCACCGGCTCTGGCGTCACCACCCGCATGGCGCTGCGCCACGCGCGTGGTCTGGTGGACAGTGGCGAAGCCTGCGTGTTCGAGAGCATTACCGGTGCGCGCTTCGGCGCCAGTGTCAACGGTCCGGCCGTGCTGCCGGGTCACCACGCGGTGACCGTGCGTGTCAGCGGGCGCGCCCATTACAGCGGCCGCGCCCGCTGGTCACTGGAGCCGGGTGACGAGATCGGGCGCGGATTCCTGTTGCGTTGATGGTTCGGGTGCGATGCGCCGAACGGGCGGTACGGAGGGGCGGCGCGAATGTCGAGGCACTTGGTACGGGTGCCAGGGGCGATCGATTTCCTCTGCGTAGTTTTTGCGCCAGCCTCCGGGCTGGTTTTTTTTGGGGGCGGTGGAGCCGAGCCTGGCAGAGAAGGGGGCTCTATGCGCAGGGTATGACGAGGCCCGGCGATGCGGTTATGATGACGTATCATTACGTTAACGTAAGGTACACATATGGAAAACCGCTTCCCGGTGATCGACCGCCGGACCATTGCCATGCGCTGGGGCGATATGGACGCTGTTGGCCATCTCAACAACACCAATTACTTCCGCTACCTGGAGCAGATCCGCATCGAGTGGCTCGATGAACTGGGGCACGGCATCAACCCCGATGGCGTCGGCCCGGTGCTGGCCAGCACCTCCTGCGTGTACCGCAAGGAGCTGGTCTACCCGGCCACGGTGGTGGTGACCATCGAGCTGGAGAAGCTTGGCAACTCCAGTCTCAAGCTGCGCCATCGCTTCTTCCGCGACGACGATGCCGAGACGGTGTACGCCGAGGCCGAGGCGGCGCTGGTGTGGGTGGATTATCGCAGCGGACAGACGGTGCGCATCCCCGAGCCGATCCGCGCCGCGATCAGCGGCGAGGGGGTGGCGGCCTGAATCCAGCGGCGGATCGGCCGCCTCCTCGTCGGGACGCACACGGGTGAAGGCGGCCCCGCACGGCGTAGTGGATGGGCGGGCCGGGGGCTCAGGCCTTGAACTTCTGCCGGATCAGGTCGCGCAGCAGGAAGCGGCTGGGGTGGATGGCGTCGAGCAGCGGCTTGGGCAGCGGTGCCGGTTCGTCGTCGAGGTAGGCGGCGAGGATTTCGCCTGAGAGCGGCGCGGTGATCATGCCGCGCGAGCCGTGCGCGGTGTTGACGTACAGCCCCTCCACCCACGGCGCCGGGCTGTCGAGCCGGCGTGTGGCGTCCTGCCCCAGCGCCCGGTAGCCTTCGAGGAAGGCGGCACGGTCGACCACCGGGCCGACGATCGGCAGGTAGTCCGGGCTGGTGCAGCGGAACGCGGCGCGCCCTGCCAGTGCCTCCTCGGGCAACTGCTCGCCGCCCAGCGCCCGGTACAGCGACGGGCACAGGCCGGAGAGCATGGCGAGGTTCTCCTGATGTTCGGCCGGCTCGACGCTGAGGTCGTCGGTGTTGAACTTGAAGGTGGCACCGAAGCAGTGGCTGTCGTGGCGTGCCGGCGAGACGTAGCCTTCGCCGCACAGCACGGTCTTGAGCCTGCGGCTCTCCGCCGTGGCCGGCGCCACCGTGACCTGGCCGCGGATGCGTTTGAGCGGCAGGTGTTGGGTGAGATCGAAGGCGGCCGCTTCGGCGCCGCCGGCGATCACCACCACCGCGCCGATGGCGAGCGGGCCGTCCTGCCCGTAGGCCGTCCACAGTCGCTCGACCGGGTTCCAGTTGAGCTCGGTGACCCGGGCTCCGAGTACCTGGCGGATGTTGGGGTGGTCGGCCAGGTGGGCGATCAGCTGGGCCGGATTGAGCCAGCCCGCCTGCGGAAAGAACAGGCCGCCGCTGGGTAGGTCGAGGCCGGCCAGCTCGCTGGCTTCGTGCTGATCCACTTGGCGCAGGAAACCTTGTGGCCAGCCGGCGGCGGCCAGTTCGGCCTGCTTTTGCGGGCTGTCCCCGTGGTGCGGCAGCTGGAGCACGCCGCAGGCCTGCCAGGTGGTTTCGCCCTGCGGCAGTTCCTTGTGCAGGGTACGCAGACTATAGCCGTAGCCCGCCAGTACCAGCCGCGTCAGCGGCGGAAAGTGCGGCGACAGCTTGGTGTACAGCACGCCTTGGGGATTGCCGGAGGCTTCCTGTGCCAGCTGCCCGTGGCGTTCCAGCAGGGTGACCTGCCAGCCGCGGCGGGCCAGGCCAGCCGCGCTGGAGGCGCCGGCGATGCCGCCGCCGATGACGATGGCGCTGCGTTCCGCCGGCGGGGCGGTCGGCCGGGCGAACCAGGGTGCCTGCCAGCCGCGTTCCGGCGTGTGCTCCAGTCGGCCGCGGCACATCTCACGCTTGTGGCCGTAACCCGGCACTTTTTCCAAGGTGAAACCGGCGGCGTTCAGGCCGCGGCGCACCGCCCCCGCGCTGGTGAAGGTGGCGAAAGTGGCGCCGGGTGCCGATAGCCGCGCCATTTGTTCGAACAGCGCCGGTTGCCACATCTCGGGGTTCTTGGACGGGGCGAAGCCGTCGAGGAACCAGGCGTCGACGCGGGCGTCCAGCTCGGGCAGCGTCTCCAGCGCGTCGCCGACCAGCAGCGTCAGCGCCAGCCGACCGCCGCGCAGCACGAAGCGATGCCAGCCTGGCGTCAGGATGTCGTACTGGGCCAGCAGCTCGCTGGAGTACGGCGCCAGCTCGGGCCACAGCGCCAGCGCCTGCTGCAGATCGGCGGGCGCCAGCGGGAATTTCTCGGTGCTGACAAAGTGCAGCCGCGCCGTGGCCGGGGCGTGCTGCTCGAAGCATTGCCAGGCGCACAGGAAGTTGAGGCCGGTGCCGAAACCGGTTTCGCCGATGCAGAACTGACCGTGCTCGGGCAGGGCGGCGAAGCGCTCGGCCAGCGCGTTGTGGTGCAAAAAGACGTGGCGCGTCTCCTCCAGCCCCGAGGCGCGGGAGAAGTAGACGTCGCCGAAAGCGCGGGAAAAGGGTTGGCCGTCGTGCCAGTCGAGTTGGGCGTGGTGCGTCATCCGGTTCTTCAGTACGGGTCAGGCGTTCAAGGTTGGCCGAAGAGCAGCTCAGTGGGGCAGGGCCTGGGCGGTCGTCGCCAGCACGACCGGCGACAGGTTCGGCAGCCGGATGTCGAGGGCCTGGTCGAGGCGCTGGTAATGATTGCCCTGCGAGCGGTGGTAGAGCGGGTCGTAGTGCTGCTCCAGCAGTTCCTGGACCAGTTGCTCGAAGCGGCCCCCGCGCACCAGCTCGGCCCAGCTGTCCATCTGGGCGCGCGAGTGCAGGTTCTTCAGGAAGTTCAGCTGCTCCAGCAGGCGCTCCGGCTCGGCGACGTAGAAGTCGTAATCTTCCAGCAGGAAGCGCACGCGCTCGGCGAGCGGTACCTCGAGGCGCAGGCACTCGCCCTGGTGCATGGCCTTGAACAGCGCGTCGGGCAGGGCGATCTGGCCGATCCTCTTGCTCTCCGCCTCGATGTAGACCGGGCGTTCCGGATCGAGCTGGCGCAACTGCAGCGCCAACTGGCTGTCGAAGCCTTTCTGCGTCGGCTGGGGCTGGCGCGGCAGCAGGCCGAGCACCGAGCCGCGATGGCAGGCCAGCCGCTCCAGGTCGAGCACCTGGTGGCCGGCCGCCGCCAGCGCCTCCAGCAGACGGCTCTTGCCCGAGCCGGTCGGGCCGCACAGCACGCGGAAGTTGAATGCCGCCGGCCGCTCGGCCAGTTCCTCCAGCACCTGGCGCCGGTAGGCCTTGTAGCCGCCCTCCAGTTGGTGGGCGTTCCAGCCCACTTGGGCGAGCACGATGGCCATCGCCCCGGAGCGCTGACCGCCGCGCCAGCAGTAGATCAGCGGTTTCCACGACTTGGGGCGGTCGTGGAAGCGTTCTTCGATGTGGCGGGCGATGTTCTTCGCCACCAGCGCGGCGCCGACCTTGCGCGCGGCGAACGGCGAGACCTGCTTGTACAGCGTGCCGACGCGGATACGCTCCTCGTCGTCGAGCACGGGGCAGTTGATGGCGCCGGGGATGTGGTCCTCGGCGAATTCCGCCGGGGTGCGCACGTCGATGATCTCGTCAAACCCGGTGAGCTGTGATACGTTCGCGACCTTGAAATACATGGTATGTGGTGAGAACCGATGGCTGAAATTCGATTGACCCAATTGTCTCATGGCGGCGGCTGCGGCTGCAAAATTGCCCCGTCGGTGCTGGAATCCATCCTGTCTGGCGCCAAGGAGAAAATGCCGTTTCCCAACCTGCTGGTGGGCGCTGAAACCAGCGACGACGCGGCGGTGTACAAGCTCAACGACAGCCAGGCCATCGTCGCCACCACCGACTTCTTCATGCCCATCGTCGACGATGCGCGCGACTTCGGCCGCATCGCCGCCACCAACGCGCTGTCCGACATCTACGCCATGGGCGCCACGCCGATCATGGCGCTGGCCATCGTCGGTATGCCGGTCAACACCCTGCCGCTGGAGACCATCCGCGACATCCTCGACGGTGGCGAATCGGTGTGCCGCGAGGCCGGCATTCCGCTCGCCGGCGGCCACTCCATCGACGCCCCCGAGCCGATCTACGGCTTGGTGGCGCTGGGCGTGGTGCACCCGGACCAGCTCAAGCGCAACTGCGACGCGCGCGACGGCGACGTGCTGATCCTCGGCAAGGGCCTGGGCGTGGGCGTGCTGGCGCAGGCGATGAAGAAGGGCGTGCTGGACGACGCTGGCTACGCCGCACTGATCGGCTCCACCACCCAGCTCAATACCGTCGGCGCCGAGCTCGCGCCACTGTCCGGGGTGCACGCGCTGACCGACGTCACCGGCTTCGGCCTGCTGGGGCATCTGCTGGAAATCTGCAAGGGCTCGGGGTTGACGGCCGAGGTCGAGATGGCGGCGGTGCCGGTGATCGCCGAGGCGCGCCCGCTGGCGGAACAGGGCTACGGCCCTGGCGCCATCGAGCGCAATTGGGCAAGTTTCGGCGCCCATGTCCGTTTCGCCGACGCGGTGCCGGAGTGGCAGCGCCGCCTGCTGGCGGACCCCCAGACTAGCGGCGGGCTGCTGGTGGCGGTGGCGCCGGAGCAGGCCGAGGCGGTGCTGGCGCGCTTCCAGGAGAGCGGCTTCGGCTACGCCGCGGTGATCGGCTCGCTGCATCAGGGCGAACCGCGGATCAGCGTGCGCTGAGTCATGGCCGAACCATTCTCCTCCGACTCCTCTGATGGCATCCCGGTCGCGCCGCCTGGGCGCGAGGCGTTGGATGCCTTGATCGCGCGCTTTCCGCGCCAGGCGTTCCGGGCGGCGGAGGTGCTCTCCGAGACCGAGCTACCGCTCTATGCTTCCCGTGTGCCGGCGGGCTTTCCATCCCCGGCCGATGACTACCTGGAAGCCTCACTCAATCTCAACGACTACCTGATTCGCCACCCCGAATCGACCTTCTTTGTCAGGGTGTCCGGTGAATCGATGAGCGGCGCCGGCATCTTCGACGGCGACATGCTGGTGGTCGACCGCCTGCTGCGGCCGCGCCACCGCGACGTGGTGATCGCGGTGGTGGCGGGGGAACTCACGGTAAAGCGGCTGGAGCTGCGCGCCGACGGTCCCTGGCTGGTGCCGGATCATCCCGATTATCCGGCGCTGCGCGCCAACCCGGAGGCCGGCTTCGACGTGTGGGGCGTGGTCACGGCGGTGGTGCGTTCGCTCAGGCCACCTCATTAGGCTTAAGAATCTGTTCAACGTCTTTTGAGCATGAGGCACAAGAAGGCAAGCTGGACGATTGCAGGCTGGTGTCGAGCCGCCGCCTGCAGTTCTTCCATAACCGCCTGTTCTTTTCCAGCCAACCGAAGCTGCGTTCGATGATCCAGCGTTTGGACATCACCTTGCGCATCCACGATCAAGAGCGCGCTGCAGATGTCGCGCCCCAGTTTCTCGCGGGCCTCTTCACGCGGGTCTCGCCAACCTGATTTTTTAAGGGCCCGCTCCAGCCGACGGTCGCCGTTGCGCGACTCCCTCCGGATGGCGAAGTGCGAATGTACCGTGCGCCACTTGGGGAAATGCCTCGGGAAGCATGCGGCATTGGCAGCCGCTCCGGAGCAGATACAGCTCGGCGCAAAACACTTCGCATAAATCCACTCATCGAGGACTTGTCTTCGCGCGTGCGCTTTTCAGCCGTGGCCTGATGGCTTCTTGTCCACGGCTGATGTCACTTGGGTCGCTTTTCCGCATTTCCAAAGTTCCTCTCATTCGACAGGGAAGAAGAGGGACTTTGTAGTGGCTCTCAGGGCAGCAGCAGCGACAGCTCGTTGGAACCGGCGCGCAGCACCGGCAGGATGCGGGTTTCCAGGTCGCTCAGCGAGACGCGCCCGGCCTGCACGCCGATGTTCATCGCCGCCACCACCTTGCCGTCCGATGCCGCGATCGGCACCGCGATCGAGCGCAGCCCGATTTCCAGTTCCTGATCGACGATGGCGTAGCCTTGCGCGCGTACCTTTTCCAGTTCGGCGCGCAGATCGTCCACGGTGATCAGGGTGTGCGAGGTGTACTTGATCAGCTTGGCGCGGGCCAGGTGGGCCTCGCGCTCTTCGGCGGGCAGGCTGGCCAGCAGGACGCGCCCCATCGAGGTGTAGGCGGCGGGCAGCCGGCTGCCGATGTCGAGGTCGATGGTCATGATGCGCGAGGTCGAGGCACGCGCGATGTAGAGGATGTCGTCGCCGTCAAGGATGGCGATCGAGCTCGATTCATTGAGCGTGTTGCTGATGTGACGCAGCACCGGCTGGGCCGCCTTGGCCAGCGGGGTGGAGGCCAGGTAGGCGTGGCCCAGCGACAGGATGCGCGGGCGCAGCGCGAAGTTGCGGCCGTCCTCGGCGCTGACGAAGCCGAGCTTGTTCAGCGTGTACAGGCAGCGGCGCACGGCGGCGCGCGGGATGCCGGTCTTTTGGCTGATCTGCGAGATCGACATCAGGCGGCGCTGTTGCGAGAACGCCTGGATCACGGTCAGGCCGCGTGCGAGCGAGGTCATGAAGTTGGGATCGCCACTCTGCGAGGCGATGTCATCCGCGGCGGTCTGAGGGGTGTCTTCGCTGCTCTCGTCGGGACCGGACAGCTCTTCCAGGTCCTCTGCGGGGCGGTCTTCAGTGTTGTACATGGGCCGTCTCTTGTCATGGCGGGGCGGCTGGCCAACGACGCAGATGAGCGTGTGCCATTTCCGTTAAAGCGTCCATGCCGCCTTCGCCTCGTTCAATCGTTCACTCTCCGCCCTGTGGCGGAGCGCATGTCTCCGTGAATGCAGGCTGTCGGCCTGCTCCTTCCGCATCGCCTCGCATTCACCGGCACCGTCAGGATAGTTGATTATTCGCCTATCGCACAATATTTCGATTATCGGTATTGACCGTGCTGAGGGCGGCTGGCTACAGTTTGTTCGATAAACAAATAGATGTGCGATAAACGCACAAAACAGACTTAGGAGAGACAGTCATGGCCCATCACCAGCTTTCCCCTCCCTGACGTTCGACCCGGCCGCGGGCGTGCGCCGCGTTTTCATGGCGTCGCGCGTTTCCGTGTTGCACCCGATTTGATCGGACCGCCAACGATCGGCGTTCCTGTCAAAGGCGGCCGGGTTTTGCCTGGCCGCCGGCGGTTTCGAATTTGTTCCCCGTCCCCGATGCCCGATCCCGATGGATCGGCCGCGCGCTGGAATGGCGGGTGACGTGTTCGAGGCTGCCCCCACACCAAAAAAGCTGTGTCCATCTAGGAGAAAGATTCATGAAGCAGAAGAAAAACCTGATCGCCGCTCTGGCACTGGGCATGACCTCGTTTGCCTACGCCGACGTCACGCTCTACGGCCGTATCCACATGGACCTGGAAAGCACCAAGGCTGGTACGACCGAGACGCCGTCGCTGTCCAAGGTGCAGAACGACGCCTCGCGCATCGGCTTCAAGGGCAGTGAGGATCTGGGGAACGGCCTGAAAGCGATCTGGCAGGTGGAGTCGGGGGTGTCTGTCGATGCCGGCGGCGGCACCTGGGCCTCGCGCGAGAGCTTCCTGGGCTTGAGCGACGCCACCTTCGGTACCCTGAAGGCCGGCAACTTCCTGGTGCCTTACGACGATCTGCATTACATCGCCGGCAACAACTTCCAGCAGGGCACCGGTATTTCCAACGATGCCGCGATGTGGGCCAACGGCGGTGATCTCAAGACCGGCGGCTTCGATACGCGCCTGGGCAACTCGATCAGTTACCAGACCCCCAAGTACAAGGGCTTCAGCTCGCGCATCCAGTATTCGCTGACCACGGACGCCACCAATGGCAAGGAAGCCAAGTCGAACGGGGCATCGGTGGTTTCGGCCAACGTGCTGTACGACGACGGCCCGCTGCGCGTCGGCTACGGCTTCCAGAACAACCGCGACATGCAGGGCCTGTCATCCAACTTCTACGAGGACGGCACCGCCCACATGCTGGCCGCGGGCTATGTCTTCGGCGACTTCTACCTCGGCGGCTTGTACGAGCACATCAAGCTGGAAAACATCAACAACAGCGGCAACGACCGCAGCCGCAACTACTACGGCGCGATGGCCAGCTACACCGCCGGCCTCAACGTGTTCTCGGCCCAGTTCGGCAAGGCGGCGTCGTGGACCGGGGCGGCCGGGGTGGCCGACAGCGGCGCGCGCATGGGCTCGATCGCCTACAACCGCATCCTGAGCAAGACCACCCAGGTGTACGCGCTGTACACCCTGATGCACAACGATGACAACGCCGGCTACGTGCTGGGTTCGAACGCCGTGCAGCCGGGGGCGGGCGCGGTCATGTCGAAGCAGCACTCCATCGCCATCGGCATGTGGAAGAACTTCTGAGCGTTTGCCGTTCTCGCCAGGCCCGCCCCCTCCGGTGCGGGTCTTTTTCTTGGCCAAGGTTGGCCGAAGCCGGGTGGAGTCCGGGCCGGTCAACACGGTTAGTTTTATTGTGTTCGATAGTCGAACGATAATTCGATAATCGGTGTTGACGGCGTGTAATGGCCGACCTACATTGTAGTTCGATATAAGAACATAAGGGCGTTAATCGCCCATTACGATTTGGAGGATGATCATGATCAACGCCGTGGCCCCGTCCCTCGTTTCCACCCGTCAGCCCGCTCACGCGAGCGTCTTGCTGGCCGGTCCGATCGCATCCCCTTCCAATCGACTTCCCGCTCTCCGTCACGCTTTTCGAACGAGCACATCGCGCTAACGCGACCCCATCGCAGACGGCCGTTGCCGGCCGGATCCACCGCCCTGGCGATCATGAGCCGATCGCCGCCTCGCTCCCGGCAGGCCATCCATGCCCCGGGGACGGAAAAGCCAGTTAGGAAGAGTCTGATGAAGATCACCGGTTCCACCCGCGTGTATTTCGTGATCGCCGATCCGATCGACCAGGTCCGCGCGCCTGAACTGTTCAACCTGGTATTCCGTCTGTACGGCATCGACGCCGTGGTGGTGCCGCTGAACGTCAAGCCGGAAGACTTCGATGCCACGCTCAGGGCGCTGTTCAAGGCGCCCAATGTGGACGGCGTGTTCCTGTCGATTCCGCACAAGCCGGCGGCGCTGACGGTGGCCGACCGCTGCTCCCTGCTGGCGCAGGTGGCTGGGGCGGTCAACGCGGTACGCCGCGCTCCGGACGGCGCGCTCGAAGGCGACCTGTTCGACGGCCTGGGCTTCGTCAAGGCACTGGAGCGCGCCCACATTCCCTACGCCGGCAAGCGTGTGCTGCTGATCGGTGCCGGCGGTGCCGCCTCGGCGATTGCCGCCGCGCTGGCGGCGTGCGGCAGCGCCGAGATCGCCGTCTTCGATCCAGCCGGCGACAAGGCCGCGCAGCTGGCGGCGCGCATCGCCGAGGCCTTCCCGGTCGAGACCCGTGCCGCCGCCAGCAACGACCCGGCCGGCTACGATCTCGTCGTCAACGCCTCGCCGCTGGGCATGAAGCAGGGCGACCCGGCGCCGTTCGACGTGGCGCGGCTCGATGCCGGCGCCGCGGTGTTCGACGTGCTGATGAAGAATCAGCCGACGCCGCTGCTGCGCTCGGCACGCGCCCGCGCGCTCAAGGCCGAGCCCGGCTTCGAGATGCTGATCCAGCAGGCGCCGCTGTACCTGCGCTTTTTCGGCCTGGAGACCGCGGCGGCCGGCATCGAGAACGATGCCTCCGCGCTCAGGGACATGATTTACCCCAAAGAATTGCTCGACACCCTGCAGGCGTCCTGACGGACGCACAAAGACAGGGAGAGCCCGTCGCGCAAGCCCCGCTTGCGTCACTTTTGATGTAATGGAGGAGATAAACCGTGACTGTATCCACTGCTATCGACGTTCGCGCGTTGATCAATGACCGTGCCATTGGGCTGTGCCAGAAACTGGTGGTGTTGCTCGGCTTTTGCATCATCGCGCTCGATGGTTTCGACGTCGCGATCATGGGCTTCATCGCGCCCCAACTGAAGCAGGAATGGGGGGTGACCAACCAGATGCTGGGGCCGGTGCTCAGCGCCGCCCTGGCCGGCCTTGCCATCGGCGCCCTGGTCGCTGGCCCGCTGGCGGACCGTTTCGGCCGCAAGGTAGTGCTGGTGTGCAGCGTGTTCTTCTTCGGCGTCTGGACGCTGGCGACGGCGGCGTCCACCGACATCACGCACCTGATCATGTTCCGCTTCCTGACCGGCCTGGGCCTGGGCGCGGCGATGCCGAACGTCGGCACGCTGGTGTCGGAGTACGCCCCGGACCGCAGCCGTTCCTTCCTGGTGACGGTGGTGTTCTGCGGCTTCACCGTCGGCGCGGCCGGCGGCGGCTTTCTGGCGGCCTGGATGATTCCCAACTTCGGCTGGGCCAGCGTGCTGGTGCTGGGCGGCGTGCTGCCGCTGATCGTGGCGCCGATCCTGTTCTTCAAACTGCCGGAATCGGTGCGCTTCCTGGTCACCAAACGTGCCCCGGCCGAGCGCATCCGCAAGATTGTCGACCGGCTCGCTCCGGGTGTGGCCAACGAGCACTCCACCTTCGCGATGCCGAGCGCCCCGGTAGCGACCTCGAGCGAGAGCCCGGTCAAGATCGTGCTGTCCAAGCAATACAAGTTCGGCAGCCTGATGCTGTGGCTCGGCTACTTCTCGGCGCTGTTCCTGGTGTACCTGATGGGCAGCTGGATGCCGACCCTGGTGAAGGAGTCCGGCTACAGCGTCAGCGACGCCGCCGTGGTGACGGCGTTCTTCCAGCTGGGCGGCCCGATCGGCTCGCTGTTCCTCGGCTGGTGCATGGACCGCACTAACCCGCACAAGCTGCTGGCGCTGACCTACCTGTTCGGCGGCGCAATGCTCTATGTGCTGGGCATGGTGTCGAGTCACTTCGCCCTGGTGGTGCTGCTCTCCTTCGTGATCGGCTTCTGTTTCAACGGTGCCAATACCGGCATGAATGCGCTGTCGGCCAGCTTCTACCCGACCGAGGCACGGGCCACCGGCTCCAGCTGGATGCACGGTATCGGCCGCTGGGGCGCGGTGCTGAGCGCCTTCGCCGGTGCCCAGATGCTGGCCATGGGCTGGTCCTTCTCGCAGGTGTTCGGCGCGCTGTCGGTGCCGGCCGCACTCACCGCGCTGGCCATCCTGGCCAAGGGCATCAACGGTGCGCGTCAGCGCCAGGCGGCCGGGCGGGACGTTGCGCTCTATGCCGGCAAGTGATCCTTTCCGTCACGGGCGGACGGCCACGGCTCGCCGTGGCGTTCCGGCCGTAAGCGATGATTTGAACTCCTTGTGACCCGGGGATTTGGGCGAACGTACGAACGTTCGCCTTTTTTTGCCTGTCGTCGATCACGCTAAACTACGCTGCTCGCGCGCCTCCCCGCATCGTCTTGTGGCGGGAGGGCTCCGGGCGTTTGCAGCGCTTCCGTCCTGTTCTAACCCGTTATCCGATTTCAGCCGATGCCAGACAATACCTCCGCAACCGCCGCGACGCCGGCGGCCCCCGCCACCACGGGCTCTGCCACCGGGCCGATCATCGCCATCGTGTTCTTCAACTTGGTGGCCTACCTCGCGGTCGGCCTGCCGATGGCGGTGGTGCCGGGCTACGTGCACGGCCCGCTGGGCTACGGCGAGGTGGTGGCGGGCTTCGCCGTCAGCATCCAGTACCTGGCCACCTTGCTGAGCCGGGCCTATGCGGGCCGGCTGTGTGACAACCACGGGCCCAAGCGCTCGGTCCTGTCGGGCATGGCGCTGTGCTGTGCCAGCGGGGTTTGCCTCTGGATTGCCGGGCTGTCGGGCCTGACGCCGGCGGGCAGCCTGGCCAGTCTGATCGTGGGGCGCCTGCTGCTGGGGACCGGGGAGAGCCTCGTCACCACCGGCACCATAACCTGGGGGATTGCCCGGGCCGGTAGCGCCCACACCGGCAAGGTCATTTCCTGGAACGGCATGACCAGCTACGGCGGCATGGCCATCGGTGCGCCCTTGGGCGTGGTGCTCGCCGAGCGCTGGGGCTTTGGCGCGCTGGGCCTGACCACCGTGGCGATGACACTGGCCTCGTGGTTCCTGGCGCGGCGTAAGCCGGCCGTGGCGCCATCCGGCGGCGAGCGGCTGCCGTTCAGCCAGGTGTTCCGGCGCATGGTGCCGTTCGGGCTGTGCCTGGCGCTGGGCTCGGTCGGGTTCGGTGCCATTTCCACCTTCGTCACCTTGTTCTTTGCCAGCCGGCACTGGCCGGATGCGGCGCTGGCGCTCACCCTGCTGGGCGTCTTCTTCATCGCGGCGCGCCTGCTGTTCGCCGGCAGCATCAACCGTTTCGGCGGTTTTCCGGTGGCGCTGGTGTCGCTAGTCGTGGAGGCCTCCGGCTTGCTGCTGATGTGGCTGGCTGCCGCACCCTGGCAGGCCTTTGCCGGCGCGGCCCTGACGGGGTTCGGCTTTGCGCTGGTGTTTCCGTCGCTGGGCATGGAGGCCGTGCGTCGGGTGCCCAGCGGCAATCGCGGCGCGGCCCTGGGGGCTTATGCGCTGTTTCTCGATCTGGCGCTCGGCGTGACCGGGCCGCTGGCCGGCGTCGTGGCGAATCGGCTGGGGTATGCGTCGGTGTTTCTGCTGGCCGCGCTGGCCGTCGCGCTGGCGGCCATGCTGAGCAGCCTGCTGCACAGCATGGCGGGGAAGGGGACCGCAGCGCCGGCCGCGTGAGCGTGACCCGGCCAGGCGGTCGGTTCGAGCGGTATGGGACTCTTGCTGTGTGGTGGTGGCGGGAAGCGGGTTGTAGCGGTGCGCCGCGAACTCAGGTTATGGCGTGAAGGCCGGCAACAGGCCAGGATGGCCCCGTGGCGCGATTTCGTCTTTAGGGCACCTCGAATAACCCGAGATTTTCAGTAAACCCAGCCGCAGCATGATGCCAGCGGTGACGTTCGCTTCGTTTTCTTCAACGGATCGCCGCTCAAAGCAGCGATCCAGCCCATTCGAGGGCTCAGAAGGCCACGATTCCGGCCTTTCGGAGGAACACCAAGCGCTTCAGGTTGTAACAGGTCGCCATCATCGTCAGCGCAAAGTTCGCGCGCGCTTGGCCAATTGTGCGGACCAACTTGCCGCCCATCTGATCGATCACGGCGAACACGTGCTCGACGCGGGCACGCACCTTGGCGATGCGGCGGTTGCGCTGCTGCTGGCACTCGGACAGCGGCTTGTTGGCGTGTCCCTTGCGCTGAATCCGGTTCCGGAATCCGTCCCGTGCAAGCTGAGCTTCACGGGCTTCGGACGGATAGCCTCGGTCGGCGTAGACATCCCGGCTTGTATTGCCAGTATTAAAGACGTTGTCGAAATGCTGGCTATCGTGCGTACTGGCCGTGTCAGTTTTGAACTTGCGGATCAGCTTGTATTTGTTGTCGACGTTCACCGACAGCTTGTAGCCGAAGTAGGATTTGCCGTGCTTTTTGGTCCAGGTCGCATCCTGGTCCTTCTGACGCCGTTTGGCTGGTTTCCAACCGACCGGCGTTGCGCCCTGCTCGAGCAGCTCCTTCTCTGCTCTGCTGTTGTGCTGCTTCGGCGCCGGCACCAGCGTCGCGTCGATGATCTGGCCGCCGCGTGCGATATAGCCTTGCTTGAGCAGCTGCGCCGACACACCATCGAACAGTGCCTGACCGCCGGCTTCACCGATCCGGTTCTCGAAGGTCCAGATCGTGGTGCGGTCGGGAATGTTGACCGCCTGGCCCAGCCCGCAGAAACGCTGATAGCTCATCCGGTCGAGCAGTTGGTACTCCATTTGCTCGTCGGACAGGTTGTACAGCCGCTTTAGGACCAGAATCCGCACCATCGTCTCGGTTGGAAACGGCGGCCGGCCGCCCTGCGGGCTGACTGGTCGAGGCGCTACCCGATCGACCTCGGCCGCTAAGGCGGCAAAGTTGATGTGCTTCTCGATCTCAGCGAGCGGATCGCCCAGACGGTCGATCTTCTGCCGGTGGTGGTCGGCGGCGAACAGGTCGTTCTTGATGGCGTTGCGCTGTTTCATCGGACTCGGACCCAACGAAGTTCAGGACGGAGTAATTTTACCTGTCGGCGGGCACGTCGAGGTTTTTCGAGGTGCCCTTTATTTACTGTGATTTCGTCAAGAATCCAGCCTCTTAAAACCGGTCTGTATTGCATGCGTTGGCGTGCCCGTCCACAGCGCCCGCAAAAAAAAACCGCCGCTCGGATCGAGCGGCGGGATAAAGGGCCATACCCCCACAGCAACAACATTAATCTCTTAAATAAGCCTTCCTCGCCCGCTCGTCGTTTAACCGATCACGTGCAGGGTCGTACTGTGTGTTGGCGGCTATTTACCCTCGGCTACCGGGACCGGCTGACCGTTCTTGAACGAGTACACGGTAATGGGGGAGTTCTTGAGGTCTCGCTTGTCGTCGAACTGGTAGGTGCCGGCTACGCCCTGCTGGTTGCTGGCCGCCAGTGCCGCGCGGTATTGCTTGGGTTCGACCGAGTTAGCTTTCTGCATGGCCTTGGCAATGATGTTGAGACCGTCATACATGGACGCACCATAGACTAGCGGCTCGATGCTGAAGCGCTTTTTGTACTCGGTGGTGAATTGCTTGCCTTCGCTGGTCTGCTCGAGCACCGGCCCGCCCTGTGGGCAATAAACGCCACCATCGACGGTAGTCCCCCCCAGCTTGGCCAACTCTTCGTTGCAGATACCATCGCCTCCCAGCAGATACGCTTTCAGCCCCAGGCGCGCCATCTGGCGGCGCATCGGCCCACCTTGCGAGTAATAGCCCCCGTAGAAAATGCCATCCGGTTTGGCGGCTTTGATGCTGGTCAGAATGGCCGAGAAGTCGGTCGATTTGTCCGTCGTGAATTCCCGGGCGACAATCTGGATGCCGTTGGCTTTTGCCGCCTTGATGAATTCGTCGGCAACGCCCTGGCCGTAAGCCGTACGGTCATCGATGATGGCAAAACTCTTCGCTTTCAGGTTTTTGGCAGCGAATACCCCCATTTTGGTACCCAGTTGGGTATCGCTGGCACCGATCCGGAAAACGTAAGGGTAGCCGTTCTGGGTGACCTTCGGGTTGGAGGCGACGGTTGCCATCACGATGCCCGCGTCGTTGAGGAGCTTGGAGATGGGGATGGCCACGCCCGAGTTGTAGGGGCCAATCACGGCCTTGACGTTGGCATCGACGAATCGCTGCGCTACCGTCATACCGGTGCGGGGGTCGGCGCCATCGTCTTCCGACATCATCTCAAAACGCACTTTCTTGCCGCCCACGACGATGCCTTGGGCATTGAGGCGATCCATGGCCATTCTCAGACCATTCTCATGGTCTTTACCGATAGCGGCTTGCGGGCCGGTGAGCGGGCCGGTCAGCCCGATCTTGACGGTCATTTCTTCTGCCGCGAACCCCAGTAACGGGGTGAGCGCCAACCCTGCTGCGAAAACAAATTTGGTACGAAAGTGACGAACGTTGGCCATCATGTTTCTCCGTTGTAGACATGTTTTCATTGGCAAGTGCTGCGTCGCCAATGTCGTCTGCTCATCCTGTAAATACCGAATGGCAGACTGGGGTGGCAAAAATGAACGTCTTTGTCATTTGTAACGTGCGCACGTCATAGTTTTTGGTCGCCATTCGACAGGTTTTGTTCTTTTTTGGACATGTGTCGCGAGGGCGTTTGAAATCAGGTGCCGGCCAAGGTTGGTTGCCGCATAGCTCTGACGGGTCGACAAAGAAAGAATGTCGCGCTTGCTGGAATCGAGGTTCGCTTATCTTGGAATTCGAGTTTCGGTAATCAAAGGTTCGGGAATAGTGAACGGCGAGGCCTCGTGGCTGGAGAGATTGGCTTGTGCCGTGTGTAAAAGTGCACACCGTGCTGGCCGTAGACGGTATGTCGGCCCGAAGATGTCGCCATGCGCGATAGTCATCATGCGCCTTAATCAGATGACTGATGGGCCATCAAGGATTGGGCGTAGCCATAGCGTTTAGAGGTGGTGGAAGGAAGTTCGCCAAAAAAGACACGATAATCGTGGGCGAAAGCACTTAGATGCAAAAAGCCCCAGCGGATTGCGGCTTCCGTCACAGACAGCCCACGCATCAAATCATGCCGGACATGATTCAGCCTCACAGCCCTAAGGTACTTGGCCGGGTTTGTTCCAATAGCGTTTTCAAAGGCATACTGGATGGTGCGGCGGCTCAGGTTCAGCTCGATGCAAAGCTCGGCAATCGACAGAACGCATGAGTCCGGGTTTTGCAAAAACTGCTGCACCCGCTTGACCAGTTCCCAATTCTTGCTTGATTTCGGAGAACGATCCGCCGCCAATTCCGGAAAGTCGGACACGGCCTCCATCAGGCCATAGAGTAAATTCCGCTCCAGCAAGGACTGCCGCTCTTTGTACTGCTCAGGGGTAGCCGCCTCACTCACCTGAATCGACCCCAACGCTTGCCGCAATAGCAGCCTGATGTTTTCTGCCGTATCGGGGCTCAGCAAGACAACGGGCGACGACAATTTTGTATGCAGTGTCTGACCTAGCTGCCGCGTCAATTCCGAGCTTAGCGATGGAAGATCAAATTCAACGTTGGCAACCACATGGCGCTCGGGTGATAAAAACTCAAAGCCGGAATAGCAGGAAAATACATGCAGGGTATCTCTTGTGCTTTGCTCACCGCACATCTGGGAGTGCCCTTCCAGCTCCAGGGGAATGCCAATAGCAAGCCTGTTTGCGGGAACCGCTCCTCGTTGCAGTATTTTTTTGTTCAAGTCTTCGATAAGAAAATACAGCCCGCCCGCAGAGGCAATTGCCGAAGACCCACGAAAGACACCGTTGGATATCTGGGTGTACGAGAGATGCCACTCAGAAAATGAGCGGGCCTGATCTTCAACATTGGCATTCACGCAAAAAGAGGCATGCTGTGCGGCCTGAAAGGCATTTGAATCTTGCCTATCTATTGGCATATGGCATCTTTCAAATTCGACGATGGATTGCAATCTTGCCGGCGTAAATCTGCGTGTTGGCTTTGCCTTTGCATCGCTGGCTATTCTTTACGGGTTACCTGTCCGGGCTTGATCCCCCGCTCCGTGGCAGCAAGGCCGCCCGCATGAATACAGCGCAAAAGCCTGAAAGTCATCCGCCGTTGTGGCCTGGATCGACTGGGCCCACCCACACCCGAGAGCAGCGCATGTAACGGCTTCAGAACCGGCATCACCGGGCGCAGGCGACCCAATACTATCAAGCAATTTCCGCTCCAGTGGATGCCGTGCTTGCGACAAGAAAATGCAAAAAACGTCACCTCAAGTGATTGAGGTGACTCTACGGTAAAACCTACTCCGGGACGCTACATGGCAGAGAACCCGTTATCGACAAACAGATGCGTGCCATTCACGAAGCTGGATTCGTCAGATGCCAGGAACAAGGCGGCACTGGCGACTTCGGAAGGCTCGCATAGCCGCCCCTGTTGCTGAATAATCGCGGCTTCGCCGACATCCACGCCCATGGCCTGAAGATCTTGCAATTCCTTCATGCCATGCGGCGTGCGGATAAAGCCGGGGGCAATGGCATTACAGCGGATGCCTTTGTCGCGATACTCCACCGCAATGGCTCTGGCAAACATGTGACAAGCGCCTTTGGTGGCATCGTAGAGCACCTCGCCTGGGGTTGCGCAGACCGCAGAGATGGAAGAGGTGCACACAATGCTGCCTTTGCCTTTTCTGAGCATCTGGGGCAATACGGCTTGCGTCATCAGGAACATGCTTTTGACGTTGACCCCCATCAGCCAGTCCCATTCGCTTTCCTGAATCTCCAGAAAGGGTTTTACAATCAGCGTTCCGGCATGGTTAAACAGAATATCGGCGTCACCGTAGCGGGCCTGTATTTCTGCAATGACCGCCATGACTTCTGCTTGCTTGGCCACATCAGCGTAGTGCGCCGATGCCGCTCCTCCCTGATCGCGAATTTCTGCGGCCACGCCTCTGGCCAGCTCGATATTCCGATCCACAATGGCCACCTTTGCACCTTCGCGGGCAAAGAGTTGTGCTGCTGCCGCACCGCAGCCACTGGCACCACCACTGATGATGGCTGTTTTGCCGGCAAGGCGTCCTGACATATTCGACATTTTTATCCTGCCTGTTTAGCGAGTGGGTTCAGAGGCCAATTCGGCGGTTTCAAATACGTCAAGATGCAGCTGTTTGTTGCGGTTGACGAGGTAATACAACACGCCTGGAATCACCAGAGCCGGCAGCCAGGAAATATCGGTGCCCACTACCTGGTCAATTGGACCCTTGTAGAAAGACAGCTCCATGAACGGAATCTGTGCCACCACGGCAATTGCATAGATGGAAAGGGTATTCCAGTTCACCTTGCCGTAAATGCTATTGACGTCATACATCGCCGGCACGCTGTAACGGCCCTTGCGGATCAGGTAGTAATCCACCAGGTTGATGGCACTCCATGGCACCAGCACATAAACCTGGCCAATCAGGATGTCGCTAAAGTAGGCGTTGAAGTTGTACTGGGCGGCAATGGCGATCCAGGTCACGATAACGGCGACGATGGCCATGATGATGAACTTGGACAGCATGCCAACCTTGGTGGCGCCCTTGAAGCCGGTAAAGATGGTGGTGGTGGACATGTACGAGCTGTACAGATTCATCACGTTCCATTCCAGCACGCCGATGATGATCACGTAGTACGCCAACTGCTGATGTTCCGGGAACAGTTTGGCAATGGCGCTGCCCGGATCGGTGGTGACATCCATCGCAGCGGCGGCCATGATGGCACCCAGCAGCATGACAACGGTGGAGCCGACCACAATACCCAGGTAGCTGTACCAGAAAGTCGATCGGGTAGAGATATGGGATGGCAGATAACGCGAGTAATCGGCCACGTAAGGACCGGCACCCAAGGTCCACGAGGCAGCCTGGGTTACCACCAGACAGAAAGTGGCAAACTTGAAGGTGCTGCCCGATACCATCCACACACCGGCCGGCAGGCCTTTCTGCAGCACGATATAGGCGGCCATCACAAAAATGACGCCGGAAATGGCACTCATGAGGGCGCCGATTTTGTGGATCAGCTCATAGCCGATGAAACCGACCACCAGCGTGAGTGCGCCGAACAGGATAATCGCGTCATTATCCGAGACAGGCACCACTGCCTTGATGGAGTCCCGCATCACCACGCCATTGGCCGCGGTGAACAGGATGTACGCCAGCACCACAATGGCAAGCGGCACCCCGGCGCCGATCACGCCAAACTGCGCCCGGCTTTGAATCATCTGCGGAATGCCCAGATGCGGCCCCTGCGCGGAGTGGGCGGCCATGAAGATGGAGCCGATCAGGTTGCCCAGGACCAGCCCGATGAATGTCCAGCCAAGGTTAAGCCCTGCCACCACGCCCAGCGCACCAATCACCATGGTTGTCACTTGCATATTGGCACTGCACCAAATGGTAAACAGCCGTTTGGCTGAACCATAACGTTCATTCTCCGGAATGAACTCAACACTTCTGTTTTCGATCTCCATATATTTCCCCGTCCGGATGTGTAATAAATTTTTTCCGTAAGACCGCACTCAGTCGAAAAGATGAGCCAGCGATCCATGGGGGAAAATCTAAGTCAAGGCAGTGGCAGCCACTATCAGATATTGGCAAGGGTGGAAAACATTGTATGGATTGGTCAGCCGTACTTGACGGAAGGAGCGGGAGGTCCGCTGTTGCAGGCCTTGAGCGACGTTAACGTGTGGGGCACCCACCTGGCGCCCAATATGGAGATGGGACAGTGCCATAATGGATTTTCACCCCGGAGTCCGATCATGTGCCGCTGGCTCGCTTACTCGGGAAACCCCGTTCCGCTTGAAACGGTGCTGTTTCAAGCAAAACATTCCTTGATCGATCAGAGCCTGCACTCACGGCTCAGCGTCTCGACCACCAATGGCGACGGTTTTGGCCTTGGCTGGTACGGCCACCCGGGCGAGACGCCATATCGCTACCGCAGCGTGCACCCGGCGTGGAACGACCCCAACCTGCGCGAGGCGGCGCGCGCCATCCATTCGCCGCTTTTCCTGGCCCACATCCGTGCCGCCACCGATACGCCGGTGCAGGAGACCAACTGCCATCCGTTCCGGCACGGGCACTGGCTGTTCGTCCACAATGGCCTGGTGCGCAACTACCACACCGTGCGTCGCGACCTGATGCTGGCGGTGGCCCCTGAACTGTTTGCCTCGATAGAGGGGACGACCGATTCCGAGCTGTTGTTCTTTCTCGCCCTGACGTATGGCCTGGCGACCGAGCCGGTGCAGGCGCTGGAGCGGATGGCGGCGCTGGTCGAGGAGACCGGGCGGCGCCATGGGGTGGAAGCGCCGCTGACCATGACGATGTGCGCGACCGACGGGCAGCAGATGGTCGCCGTGCGCTATTCCAGCGAGACACAATCGCGCTCGCTGTTTCACAGCACGTCGTTTCACCACCTGCACGAACTGTATCCGGACGATCCGCGTATCACGGCGGCCGGCGACGATGCCTTCCTCGTGCTGTCCGAACCGCTTGTCGACCTGCCCGAGGTGTGGGAGGAGGTGCCGGAGCAAACCGCCATCGTGGCGCGTGCCGGCACGATCATGCAGCACCGCTTCAACCCTCATCTGCCCTGAGGTGTTAGGGCCGCCTGGACGACTTTCATTCTGCGTCGACGATAGAGGCGCGGTCGGTGTGTGGCTTTGCTGGGGCGTTCGGGGCCGACGTAGGGTCGCCGTACATTGTTCTGCGCGGCATCGGAGTCTTCTCTTTATCCGCATGTGGCCTGATCGCAATGCCCGCAGGGGCAGGATCGACCTGCATGCTGTTACCCCTTCCCCCGAAGGATAAGGACTGCGCCGGCGACGAGAAGCGCGGCCCCCAGCAGCGAGAGGGCGCTGGGTGGCGTCTGTGCCTTGTAGGCATCCGCCAGCAGGCCGGTGCCGAGCTGGCTGGCGACCAGCACGGCAATGGTCACCGATGCCCCAACCGACTGGTAGCCCACGATACCGGCAAAGACAAAAAACGAGCCCAGCAGGCCAGGCAGAACAACCCAGGGGCGGATCGCCTGGATGGCTTCGCTGACGCCCGCCAAGCCGTTGCGGGCCAGCAAGGTGCCCAACAAAAGCGCCAGCCCCATTGCGGAGTTGATGACCAGTGTAATGATTACTGTCGAGACGGACTCGGTTATCCGCACCATCAACAGGTTTTGTATCACCAGCGCCACCCCGGCTGCGGTCAGCAGGGGGAAAACAAGATAAGCATTCATGATCTGCGCTCCTTGCCCGCCAGCCTTGGCGCTGGCATCAAGATCACCAACCGGCACCGGGCATTAGCCATCCACAGGCGTATGCGGCGTATCCAGCAGCAACTGATAGAAGGCCAGATCAAGCCAGCGGCCAAACTTGAAACCCACCTCGGGCAGGGTGGCGACGTGCTTGAAGCCCAGCCGTTCATGCAGGGCAATGCTGCCGGCGTTGCTGGCGTCGATGCCGCCCATCATGGCGTGCACATCGTTTTGCCGCGCGGCGGCAATCAGTGCCTTCATCACCGTGTTGCCCAAGCCCTGGCCACGATAATCCTTGTGCACGTAGACGGAGTGTTCAACCGAGTACTTGAATGCCGGCCAGGCCCGGAAGGTGCTGTAGCTGCCAAATGCCAGCAACTGGCCATCGCTGTCTTCAACGCCGATGACGGGAAAACCGCCTTTTCTCTTGGTTTCAAACCAGCTCACCATACTCTCGGCCGGGCGGGGCTTGTAGTCGTATAACGCGGTCGAGTTGACGATGGCGTCATTGAAGATATCGAGGATGGCTGCCGCATGACGGTCAAAATCGCAATCAACAAGCCTGTGCTCACTCATTACTGTCTCCCTGTCGAGGATGGTGTTGCGGTCAGTGCGATGAGGTAACGCGCCGAACGTGAAGTGGGGTTGTGGAACACGATCTGTTGGCCAAGCACCATCGCCAGGCAGTCGCCAGGCTGGAGATGCCATGTCCGTCCCTCTACTGTGATGTCCATTTCGCCATCGAGCATCCAGATCTGCTGGTGCGTGACGATGCTGCGCATTGCATTGTCAAAAGTCACCTTTTGTCCGGGCTGGAAGGTCACTTCGGCCAACTCGATCGGAGACCCATAGCCAGGTGGTGACAACTGGCGTCGAAGGTAACCGGACGCAGGGTCTTGCCAGACAGGCTGTTCTTCAGCGCGCGATAGTGGCGAGGCCACAAGCTCTTCTGCTTCTTCGGAAAACAGCGAGGCCAGACTGACGCCCAGCGCATCGGCAAGTTTATTCAGCACCGCCGCAGTGGCACTGGTTTCTGCACGCTCGATCAGCGAAATCATCGAGCGGCTGACGCCACTGAGCTCGGCGAGCTTTTCCAGGGAGTAAGCGCGGCTCTTTCGCAGGGAGTGGATGCGTTTGGCGAGGCGGGTGTCTAGATTCATAATTCCAATATACAGGAATTAAAATCTATCAAACAAGAATTTATTGCGAGGCACCAGTGACGACGGCTTGGTGAGGATTTTCACGAAGAGGGGTAATGGTGCCGCCTTGACCAGGTCTGGCACCGTACCGCGCCTGACGATCCGGAGCAGGGGGGCAATACCGTGGTGTGGCTCCTTTTTCCTGAACGGCCGGTTCTGCCTGATCAATCGAAGCTTACAGCGGCACGGCTTCCTTCCGAGCGACCTGTTGGCGGCCCACTTCCAGCATGGCAATGCTGCCGAAGATCACGATAACAGCCAGTATTTCCAACAACCCGACTCGTTCACCCGTAGCCCAGCCGATGAGCAGCGCCACAATGGGGGTCATGTAAATCCAGCCCGAGGCCGCCACAGCGCCCAGTTCCTGAAGCAGGAAGTAGTAAAGGACAAATGAAGCACCGGTACCCAACAATCCCAGGCCGATCGCCAAGCCCGCCGCCGCGCGCCAGTCGAGCAGTATTTGGCTGATGCCACTGAGGTCGGTAAAGAGAAGCAGCATCAGAAAGGCAAGGCCTGTCTGCCATGTGACGATGGCCAACGGGGCAATATCCAGAGGGGACAGATAGCGCCGAACGTAGATATACGACAGCCCAAAGACCATCGCGCCCGCCAGTATCCACGCGACGCCCGCCAAACTGATGGTATCGCCAGCACTCATGCTCTCCCAGGGACGCGCAATCAGTACCATGCCCGTCAGCCCCACCACTACGCTGCACACCATCATCCGGTTCATTTTCTCATGACGGAGAAACAGCCCCGATGCCAGCACGGTAAACAAGGGGGATGATCCGCCCAGCACGCCGGCGATGCCGGACGGAAGCAGAGAGGTTCCCTTTGCCATGGCAAAGTAGGTGAAGGCCGTCGCCAAGGCCGCCATCACCGAGAAGTGATGCAAATAGCGCACCTGATCACGTCTGATTACCTCGTTACGCCATGCCAAAATGGCCAAGGGTACGAAGCCCAAAAAGACGCGCAAAAGCGATATCTGACCTGGGCTGACGAGCACAGCCGCCCACTTCGTATAGATGAAATTGGATCCCCCGAATAATCCAAGGAGGACGAAGGCGGCGTAGATGCGTTTCAAGATAGTATCCAAGCGGTAATCATTGTCGAGAGGCGTTGCAGCAATGCTGCACATGGCCGGTTCGCCTACAGATGAACTCCAACGCCATTGGCCGCCTTAAGCGGCACGCTCCGCTCGTCACAAATACGTTCTATTTAGCGAGAGCATTCAGTCGCTCCACAACAAGCTGGCTGACGATGAGATCCAAGTGCGCACCTCCGGCATTTTTGTAAACCGTGCGGTCCTCTGCCGAGCGGTGGAACGCCGGCATCTGGCACAGATCGAACAGGTCGCCTTCGATTTGGTCTGCCTGAATCACCTGCGCCTGCAGCGGGATCTGGATGTCTCCGGAATGGGCTGCATTCTCGCGGTCATCCACAAAGATTCGGGCGCCTCTTAGCACCTCGCAATCGGCCTCCTGCATGTCTGGCCGGTACCCTCCTACCAGATCAACGTGAGTGCCAGGACGAACAAACTTGCCGCGGATAGTGGGGGTGGCAGCACTGGTGGCTGCCGTAATGATGTCTGCGCGGGCTACTGCCGCATCCAAGTCTTCGACAATACGTACCTGGATGTTTTTTGCCACAAGCTCTGCACGCATGGCATCCAGCTTGGAGGGGGTGCGATTCCACAGCAGCACTTCACGGATGGACGGCCTGATGTGCAGATACGCATCGGTCAATGACCTGGCGACTGGACCGGCCCCCAGGACGAGAAGCACCTCGCTGTTTTCACGGCTCAGTTTTCTTGCCGCCAGCGCGGAATCCGCCGCGGTCTTCCAGCGCGTGATTTCCGGGCCGTCCAGCATGGCGACGATGCCCTTGGTGCGCTCATCCAGAACCAAAAACGCGGCCTGCTCCGTTGGCAAGGGTGGGCTGGCAGTGCTATTCGCCGGATAGATGGAGGCCATTTTGAACCCCGCCCCCTTGCCCGGCAGAATGACGCCTCGGCTGAACAGGCCAAAGCGGGCGTCCCCAATGAAGTAGCTATCACCGATGGGCCGCAAACCAAGATGTCCGTTGTGCAATGCATTGAGGACACCATCCCAATCCAGTACCGACCTGATCTGCTCTGCTGAAATGATCTGCATGTATAACGTTCCTACTGTTGCGGCCAGATGTCGCCCAGGGTGTAACCCTCGGGGAAGGGATCGTCGTGGCCCAGTACGATGGTGCTGATGCCATGAATCCAGCTGGTGCCGGCCAGCGTAGGCACTACGGCGGCTTTGTTGCCAATGCGGGCATTCTCCACCAGACGGCCGGTGTAGACGGTGCCCAGGATGCCCTGATGCCGGAAGTCCTGGTGCAGCGGTAATTCACCCTTGGCGTGCAGCACGGCCATCTTGGCGCAGGTGCCGGTACCACAGGGACAGCGGTCGATCGCGCCGGTCCAGGTGGAGGGGTCATCCCAGGAGAGCGGCCCGGTGGGCATGGTGACCACGTTCTTCCAATCGGCCCGTGGGTCGTCGGTGGGGCCGGAGAGTTGTGAAATAGTAATGCCCACGCCCGGATAGTCCGGGTGCGCAACGGGCAGTTGCTCGATGGCCGCCTGCCGGATCATGGCGGAGACCCGCGTGATCTCCTTGCCATGTTCGGGCTTGAGCTCAAGCCCCGGGAACTGGCGCACATCGGCAATGGCGTAGAACATGCCGCCCCAGCCCACATCCACCCGCACCTTGCCCAGGTGCGGCACATCGATGACGGCATCCAGGTGCGCGGCAAAGGCCGGTACGTTCTTGAACTTCACACTCTTGACCTTGCCGCCCTTGCACTCGGCGGTGATGCGGATCAGCCCGGCCGGTGCCTCCAGAGTCAGCTCGGTCACCGGCTCCTGCATCGGCAGCATGCCCATTTCCAGCAACACGGTGGCCACGGAGATGGTATTGCCGCCTGACATCATGGGGTACTCCACCTGCTCCAGGATGATGTAGCCCGCATCGGCCTCCGGGTGGCAGGGCGGCACGATGATGTTGCAGCAGTGCGCCGGGTAGCCACGCGGCTCGCGCAACAGCAGCTTGCGCAAGCCGTCATCATTGGCCTCCAGCCATTTCATCTTGGCATAGACGGTGTCACCGGGAATGTGCGGAATGCCGCCGGTGACCACGCGCATGGGAATACCCGAATGCGTTTCCACCGCGTGAATGGTTCTCTTGAATCCCATGTGCTGACTTCCTCTTCCGTGCCATCCGCCCTATGCGGTGCAGAAGGAAATTTATGTCAGCGCAGCGGCTAACTCAAACGACGTTTTCTCCAGCATTCCTTCAACTTTTGGTTGCACATCACCACAGCCAAAATGGCGGCCGGATGCTGAGCAAGGGCGGTTTGGTACTGGCACTCAGCGTTTCAGACTTAGGGCGGAACTCACTTCAGCGCCAGTGGGCGGGTGGGGTGAAGCGCGAGTTGCTGTCTGATCCACTGGCAAAACTTCTTGCATACGCTGGCGTCCACCTTGTCTTTGCGGACAGAAAGGTAGTGACCGCGATCTTTCATCACGGTGGTGTGCGGCAGCGGACGCACCAAGTCACCGCTTTCCACCAAGGGGCCCACCAGATGGTGCCAGCCCAAAACAACCCCCTGGTGGGCCAGGGCCAACTGTACGATGCCCGGGTAGTCATTGCTGGTGAACAGCTGACGCGGAATGGTTGCGCTCCAACTGGTGTCCACATCGTGCAGTGCCAGCCACACTTTCCAGTCGATATGCTCCGAAATCTGCGAACGGCCGTAGGCGCTGATATCCAGCAGTGATAGGCCCAGCAGGTCTTCCGGCGTTTCGATGGGGCCATTGTTCTGCAAATAGTGCGGCGTGCAAACCGGGTAGACCTCGTCGTCAAACAAGTGCTCGCTGTCATAGCCATCACGTATGCTGGCCAGCTTGGCGATGTACACATCCGGCCGCACCCCAGCCTCCATGGCGATGAAATTCTGGGTGGCCAACACTGTCAGCTCGATATCCGGATTGTCTTGAATGAATTCGGGTAGCCGTTTGTGCAGCCACAGTGCGGAAAATGTGGGTGAGCAGCACACGATGAGGGTCTGCCGGCTTGGAATTCTCTTTCGCAGACGTTCAGCGGCCTGATGGATATTGATCAATGAAAGCTGGGCCGCATCCTTGAACATCTCGCCATCGGCAGTCAGCGTGACGGCTCTGCCCGAACGGACAAACAGCGCCGTCCCCAGGTAGTCCTCCAGTTCCCGCACTTGCTTGCTCACCGCTGCGGGGGTGACGCTCAATGCATGGGCCGCCCCCGTAAAACTGTTGAACTTTGCAGCAGCTAGAAAGGATTTGATGGCGCGCAGAGAAAGCGCACCGATCAATGTTTCGTTCAATTCAAATTGAAGTGCCATAACGATTGCTACTGACCTAAGGGGGATGCTCCGAAATTAGGGGCTGCCGGAGTCTGCACTGACAAGGACACTAATCTCATAGCCTAACAGGCAATGCTCAAGCGCACCGTACTATTGCACCGGATCAGGGGGCTGCCACTCACTGGCCAGATCCCCTTGCTGAACGCCAATAGGCCGAAAGCATGCGTACTTGGGTGCGGACGCTGCCGCCACTATCGACCTCGGTCAGCACGTCGTTGGTGATGGTGGGAATCAGGTCGGGCGAGACTTGCAGCCCGTTCTTGCGCAGGTCGGCCAAGCCCGATTCGCCGAAGTAAGCCGGCCCTCGGGCCAGCACGCCGCGATAAATCGTGTGGCGACATGCTGTTATCTCTCTGCCAGCCCCGGCAGCACCACCGCCAACTTCCCCAGCGCTATGTCAATCGAGTCGGCATCGATGCCGCCGTAGCCGAACAGTAGCCCTTGTTGTGAGGGCTCACCGGCATAGAAGGCTGAAATCCCGTACAGTCCGATGGACTCGTTGTGGGCGGCGGCGACGACGTCGCGTTCTTGCAGCCCCTGCCTGAGCCGGGCGATCAGGTGGATTCCGGCGGCGGGGACGATGGGGTCGAGCCATGGGCTGAGTTCGCCCTTGAGATGGGCGAGTAGGGCTTGGCGGCGTTCGGTGTAGTGCTTGTGCATGCGCCGCAGGTGTTTGGCGAAGTCTCCGTTCAGCATGAAGCTTGCCAGCGCGGTCTGGGTCAGGGTGCAGCCGTGCCAGTCGCCGATCTGCTTGGCCTTGAGCAGCGCCGCCAGCAGCGAGGAAGGTGGGACGACGTAGCCCATGCGCAGGTCGGGAAAGATGGTTTTGGAGAAGGTGCCGACGTAGGCCACCAGGCCGGCGCGGTCGAGGCTCTTGAGGGGTTCCATCGGCCGCCCTTCGAAACGGTACTCGCCGTCGTAATCGTCTTCGATGATGACCGCGCCGGAGCGCTGCGCCCATTCCAACAGCGCGATGCGGCGCTCCAGGCTCATCGGCATGCCGAGCGGGAACTGGTGCGAGGGCGTGACGTAGACCATGCGGGCGTTTTTCGGCAGTTGCTCGACGATGATTCCCTCCGCATCGACCGGCACCGGCACCACCTTGCCCCCTTGTGCTGTAAAGCAGGCGCGGGCGGGTGGATAACCGGGGTCTTCCACCGCCACCACGTCGCCCGGTTCAAGCACCACGCGCGCCATCAGGTCCAGCGCCTGCTGTGCGCCCTGGGTGACGATGACCTCTTGCCAGGCGCTGGTGACGGCGCGGTTGAAGGCGAGGTAGCGCGATATGGCGAGGCGCAGTTCCTGTTCGCCGGCCGGGTCTCGGTAGGCGCCGCGCTCCCGCGCTTGTATGCGCAGGGCGTGGTTGATGCAGCGCCGCCAGGTGTCGAAGGGGAACGGCGTCTTGTCGATGACACCGCCCATGAAGTCGAAGGGCAGGGTGGTGCCGGGCCTGGGCAGGGCCAGCCCGGCGGGAAGCCGGTCCCACAGCGGGGCGGCGGTGGCGCGGGCGGCGGGCTGTTGCGGTGGCTTGGGCGGCAGGCGCGTCAGGCTCCCAGCGATGAAGGTGCCATCGCCGGGACGGGTTTGGAGGAAGCCTTCTGAGCCCAGCCGTTCGAACACGTCGAGCGTGGTCTTGCGCGATACGCCGAGCTGCGCTGCCAGGTCGCGCGTTGAGGGCAGGCGCTCGCCGGCGGCGAGACGGCCGGCAAGGATGGCCTCGCGCAGTTGCCGGTAGATCTGCCCGGCCAGGTCATGGCTGCCTTGAATCGTTACCTGGATGTCCATCGCACTGGTTACCTTAAATTTCCCAAAAATGGTTATTTTTACACGCCACGGTACGGCCTAAGCTTACGCTCATAGTCCTGGTTTCAGGACGCAACGTGAACTTAAAGGAGTGCGCCATGGAACAACGTCTCGATTTCTACAAAGCCAGCCCGGGGGCTCTCAAGGCGATGCTGGGTCTCGAAGAGCAGGTCAGCACGTCCGGTCTGGAAAAATCGCTGCTTGAACTGGTGCGCCTGCGCGCCTCGCAGATCAACGGCTGCGCGTTCTGCCTGGACATGCACGTGACCGACGCGCGCAAGAACGGCGAGAGCGAGCGCCGTCTCGCCACCTTGTCGGCGTGGCGCGAAACACCGTTCTTCACCGACCGCGAACGCGCCGCGCTGGAGTGGACCGAGTCTTTGACGCTGGTGGCGCAGGACCACGTGCCGGATGCGACCTGGCAGGCGGTCAAGCCGTACTTCACCGACGCCGAAATCGCGGATCTGACGCTGCTGATCGTGGCCATCAACGGCTGGAACCGGTTTGCCATCGCGTTCCGCAAGATGCCGGCGTAACAGGGCAAGTCGTCCGGCATGGGGTCTTGTTCCTATCTTTTTTACTTGAACTTGACCCCATTCAAGGGGTTTCAGTGGTCGACAACAGAGGGTGAATCATGAAGATCGTTGTCATCGGCGGTACCGGCCTGATCGGCTCGAAGACCGTCCCCATTCTGCGCCAGGCTGGCCACGAAGTCGTCGCCGCCTCGCCCAAAAGCGGCGTCAACACTATCACCGGCGTGGGGCTCCAAGAGGCCATGTCCGGTGCGCAGGTGGTGATCGACCTTTCCAATGCGCCCTCTTGGGAAGACCAGGCGGTCCTGGAATTTTTCCAAACGTCCGGCCGCAACGTTCACGCGGCGGAGGCCGCAGCGGGCGTACAACACCATGTTGCGCTATCCATCGTCGGAACCGACCGGATGCCGGGCAATGGCTATTTTCGCGCCAAGGTCGCCCAGGAGAAACTGACCGAGGCCTCCGGCATCCCCTACACCATCATTCGCTCGACCCAGTTCATGGAATTTCTCGGCGGCATCGCCGATTCAAGTACGGATGGAAACACGGTCAGGCTTGCGCCCGGCCTGTTCCAGGCCATCGCGTCGGACGACGTTGCAGCCCTTGTCGCCGATGTGGCGCTCACGGCGCCGCGAAGCGGCATCGTCGAGATCGCGGGGCCGGGACGTGCGCCGTTCAACGAAATCGTCGCCCGCTATCTGAAGGCGATTGGCGACCGGCGTGAGGTCGTGTCTGACCCCGAGGCCCGATACTTCGGCGGTCGGGTCGAGGAGTATTCGCTGGTGCCGTTGGGTGAGGCACGTCTCGGCAGCATCGGTTTGGATGAATGGTTACGCCGCTCGCAGGCCGGGGCCTGATCCTGCATCCGCCAACCAAATAACAGGAGGTTCCATGAAACGCATTCTTTGTTCGCTGCTGGTTGCCGCCCTACCGTTCGGCAGCGCCCTTGCGGAGGCGCCGAAGGCGAAGAGCGCCAAGGTGACCCTCGTCTACCAGCACGAGTTGCCGAATGCTCCCGGCAAGAGCATCAAGGGTGTGCTCGTTGAATACGGCCCGGGTGGCTACTCGCCTGGTCACACGCATGCCAAGTCCGCCTTCATCTATGCGACGGTGCTGGAGGGGGCGATCAAGAGCCAAGTGAACGATGGGCCGGTGACGGTCTACAAGGCCGGGCAGAACTTCGCCGAGATGCCCGGCGACCGCCACGCCGTCAGCGCCAATGCCAGCGAGACGCAGCCAGCCAAGCTCCTCGCGGTGTTCGTGGTGGATACGGGCGAGGCGGAGTTGACGACTCCCTTCGCGAACTGAGGCATGCAAAGACAACGGGCCATCGCCAGCACGGCGATGGCCCGTTTGCACGCGACGGGGCGGCGCGGCCCGGGCATGGAGGGTCGAATACTCGGAAGAGTATGGGAACTTGCCTTGCCGGTCTCGGTCGCACTTAGGTAAGTTCACCGTATCGCACCGCTCAATGGAGACGTTACCGTCTGTATGTGCAACGGTGGGGGCCGAAAGCCCGTTCAAATAAGCGCATGGTTCCTCGATGTTCGAGGCGTTCCATCGCAGCATCAATTACTTAGCGGACACTCAAGAGCGTAGAAGACAGGTCTTCACAGCTCGGGGGAAAGCTGCGTCTTCTATACTCGTGTCCGCGTATTCACTTCGGCTCCTGCGCCGACGCTTACAGCACTCCTGATCGGTCTTGCCATAGGAGTCAGATCATGCGTTTGTCAGCCAACGAGGTAGTCGCGCGGAGTAGGGATGCAGAATTGGACAAGCCCCCGGCGGGAGGCCGGCAGCCCGCGTCCCATCTTGTCTCCCGCCTCAACATGCTCGGAAAGACCCTGCGACCCACCCCCAATGTGCGATTGGATGTGGCCGGGATGAATCTTTTCGCCAAGCTCGAGTATGTCAACCCGATCGGGAGCATCAAGGACCGCTCCGCTTACTGGATACTCAAACGAGCCGCCGAGCGCGGGCAGATCAACGAAGCGACGACGGTGATCGAGTCCTCGTCCGGCAACTTCGCCAACGCGCTCGCCACGCTCACGCACCTGGTCGGCCTTGAATTCATTCCGGTGATCGACCCCAACATCTCGGGCCTCTACGAGTCTTTCCTGCGGCGCTTGTGCCCGACGGTGGTGAAGGTCGAGGAACGTGACGACACCGGCGGATTTCTGAAGACCCGCCTGCAGATGGTGAAGCACCTGTGCGCCACGATTCCGGATGCCTACTGGACCAACCAGTACGGCAACCCGGACGCGCTGGAAGCGCACTACGAACTCACGGCGGGCGAGATCTGCGCCGATTTCGATTCGCTCGATTATGTCTTCGTCGCCGTCAGTACGGCGGGCACCATCGCCGGTGTATCGCGTCGCCTCAAGGAGCATTTCCCGAAGGTCCAGATCGTCGGCGTCGATAGCGAAGGCTCCGTCATCTTTGGCGGGGAGCCTCACAAACGCCATATTCCCGGCATCGGGTCGAGCATCGTCCCCCCCTTGCTGGCGGAGGCGGAGGTTGACGAGGTGGTCTTGATTCCCGAGCGCGAAACCGTCGCAGCGTGCCAGGAACTTCTCACGACTCATGGGCTGTTCGTCGGCGGGTCGAGCGGGACGGCGTTCGCGGCGGTGAAGCGGCTGGCGCCGAAGATGACGGAATCCGGGCTGCCTACCGTGTTGTTCCTGTGCGCCGACCGCGGCACGCCCTACCTCGACACGGTATACGACCCCGCGTGGGCGGCCAGGCTGGAGTAGAGGAGAATGTCATGGAATTCGAGCTGTCTATCATCAACGGCAAGACCGTTTCCGACATCATCCGCGCCCAGCGCGACGCCTGTGTCGAGATTGTCCAGAACGCCTACCTCGCGCATGCCGGCGGGCATTCCGTCAACCCGGACAGTTACTTCCTGCGTTTCCCCGAGAAGCCGGATTGCCGCATCATCGCGCTGCCGGCCTATCTCGGGGGCGGCTTCGATGTGGCTGGGTTGAAGTGGATCGCGAGCTTTCCCGGTAACGTCCAGCGTGGTTTCCCGCGCGCCTCGGCGGTGCTCGTGCTCAATCGCTACGACACCGGCTATCCCTTCGCCATTCTCGAGAGTTCGATCATCTCGGCCTCGCGCACGGCCGCGTCGGCCACCTTGGCCGCGTTCTGGCTGAACGGGCAATCGCGCCGCGCGCGCTCGCTGGGCATCGTGGGCAACGGGTTCATCGCCCGCTACGTCTATGAGTTCCTGGTCGATACCGGGTGGGAGATCGAGGAGGTGCGGCTGTACGATCGCTCGCCGCTCGAGAGCGAGAAATTCATCAAGACGGCGTGCCACCCCGAGCGGCACCGCAGGGTGACGGTGGCTCCCGATGTGGAGGGGCTGATCAGGGCCTGTGATCTGATCGTGTTCGCCACCGTCGCTGCGACGCCCCACATCACCGACTCGGCCCTGTTCGAGCACAACCCGCTGGTGTTGCATATCTCCCTGCGCGATCTCGCGCCGGGGATACTGCTGGGTGCACAGAACGTGGTCGACGATGTCGAGCACGTCATGAAGGCCAACACCTCCCCTCATCTTGCCCTGCAACAGACGGGCAACCGCGATTTCGTGACCGGTACGTTGGCCGAAGTCATGCTCGGGAAGTGCTCGGTCGATCGCCGCCGCCCGATCATCTTCTCGCCCTTCGGCATGGGGATACTCGACCTGGCGGTCGGTAAGTGGGTGTACGACCAGGCGGTCGCCGCCGGCCAAGACCTGCGTCTGTCCGACTTCTTCTACGAGGTCGTACGATGAGGGCCGTAACGACGATGGCGGATCAGCACGGCGGCACCGCCATACGTACAGAAAGCATCCTCGCCGAGGTACTGGCCGGGGTCATGGATATCGACCATGTGCCAGCCGATAGTCACTTTTTCAAGGAGTTAGGGGCCGATTCGCTGGTGATGGCCCATTTCTGCGCGCGATTGAGAAAGCGCGGCGACCTGCCGTCGGTATCGATGAAGGATATCTACGCGCACCCGACGATCAGAAGCCTGGCCGCGGCGCTGGCGGACGCGGCTCCCGCCACCGGCAAGCCGCCGGCGGCAGCGTTGGCGCCGGCGACGCCGACCAGCGCGCGCGAGCATGTCGTGTGCGGTGTGCTGCAAGCGTTGTTCTACCTCGGGTATTCCTACCTCGGCGTCATTGCCGCCATTGCGGGCTATCAGTGGCTGGTGGCCGATGCCATGGGCGTCGAGAAGGTGCTGCGCCTGGCCCTGTTCGGCAGCGTGGTTTTCTTCGCCGTGAGCGTGCTGCCGATCGCGGTGAAGTGGCTGCTGATCGGCCGCTGGAAGCCGCAGCAGATCCGGCTCTGGAGCTTGGGCTATGTCCGCTTCTGGGTGGTCAAGGCCCTGATCTGGTCGAACCCCGGCGTCTATTTATGCGTCGGTTCGCCCTTGTACAATTTCTATCTGAGGGCGTTGGGGGCGAAAATCGGGCCGGGGGTCGTGATCCTGTCGCGGCACATTCCGGTGTGCACCGACCTGCTCACGATCGGCGCCGGAACCGTGATCCGCCGGGATGCGATGTTTCTCTGCTACCGGGCGCAGGCCGGCCGGATCGAGACCGGGCCGGTGACGCTGGGCCGGGACGCGTTTGTCGGTGAAATGTCCGTGCTCGACATCGACACGGCCATGGGCGATGGGGCACAGCTCGGTCATACCTCCGCCTTGCATCGCGGCCAGTCGGTGCCGGCCGGCGAGCGCTGGCACGGCTCCCCGGCACAGCGCACCGATACCAACTATGTGAGAGTGGCGCCGGCGCCGTGCGGCAGGCTGCGTCGAGCCGCGTATGCCGCTTTTACCTTGATCATCGTCCTCTTTGTGTGGGCGCCGCTCCTGGAGTGGGGCCTCGGCCTGCTGTTCCTCCAGGTGTCGTCGCTGGTCGAGATGCTGGACCCGGCCCTGCAAACGAGCGGCGGGGTGTTGACGGCGCGGGGGCTGCTGACCGAGGCGCTGGTGTTCTCGGCCGTCTTCTTCTTCGGCATGCTGCTGGTCGGTCTGCTGGCCCTCGGCACCCTGCCGCGTGTCTTGAACCTGTTCCTCAGGCCGGACACGGTCTACCCGCTCTACGGCTTCCGCTACGCCATGCATCGCGCCATCGTGGGCTTGGGCAGGCTGAGGTTCTTCCCGGTGCTGTTCGGCGACAGTTCGTACATCGTCCACTTCCTGGAGTGGATCGGCTATCGCCTGTCTCCCGTGGTGCAGACCGGGTCGAATTTCGGCAGCGAGGTGATCACCACGAACCCCTTGCTCACCACCGTGGGCAGCGGAACGATGGTCTCCGACGGCCTATACCTGATCAACGACGAAATCTCCAGCACCTCGTTCAAGGTGTCCCGGACGGCGATCGGGTCGCGCAACTTCGTGGGCAACTACGTGACCTACCCGCCGGGGGCGCGGACGGCCGACAACTGCCTGCTCGCGATCAAGGTGATGGTGCCGCTCGACGGCAGGGTGCGCCAAGGGGTGGGCTTGCTGGGCTCGCCGCCTTTCGAGATTCCGCGCTCGGTCGAGCGCGACAGCCGATTCGATCATCTGCGGACGGGTGAGGCGATGCGTCGCGGCCTGGCTGCCAAGAACCGCTTCAACCTGCGGACGATCGGCATTTTCCTGCTGACCCGGTGGGTCGGTGTCTTCCTGATCGTGCTCATCGACGTGGCCGCCGTGCGGTTTTTCTACGACACGTTCGCCCATGTGCTCATGGCGGCGCTCTTCGCGCTGAGCGCGGTTGTCGCCGCGGTCTACTACGCCCTGGTGGAGCGCGGCTTCGAAGCGATCGGCCCGCCACCGCCGGCCATCTGCTCCATCTACGACCCGGGTTTCTGGTGGGTCGAACGCAACTGGAAGCTGCACCCGATCAACTTCCTCCACCTCTTCGACGGTACGCCCTTCAAGAGCGTGCTGTGGCGGTTGATCGGGGTGCGCTTGGGCAAGCGGGTATTCGATGACGGTACCCATATTTCCGAGCCGACCCTGACTACCATCGGGGACGAATGCGTTCTCAATCACCGCAGCAAGATCCAGTGCGACTCGCAGGAGGATGGCACCTACAAGTCCGGCCATACCGCGCTCGGCGCCGGTTGCACGGTCGGGGTGGGCGCCTTCGTGCACTACGGCGTGACGATGAGCGACGGCTCGGTACTCGCCGCGGACTCCTTCCTCATGAAGGGAGAGACGGTGCCAGCCAACGCTCAGTGGGGCGGGAACCCGGCCAGGGAGATCTGAGATGAACCCTATCGCATTACGAAAAGACGGCGCCACGGCCGAGCACAGCCGGGTGTTCTGGCACGATGTCCTCCTCGCCGGCGACTTCGCCGCGCTGCCGCGCTGGACCCTCGATCCGGTACCCGGCGTCGGGGAAGTGGAAGCGGCGATTCCCGATGAACTCGTGACGGCACTGTACCGGCTGGTGAATAAGCTGGCGGTACCGCTCAGTTCGGTGCTGTTGACCGCGCACGCCAAGGTGCTCGGCGCGCTCTGCGGGGAGAGCGAGGTGACCGCCGGCTACGCCGTGCCGGGCGGCCCGCCGTTGCCGCTCCCGATGTCGATCGGGCCCCGGTCGTGGCGGCAGGTGCTGCTGGAAACCGCGCGGGCGGAGTCGGCGCTGCTGTTGCACCGGAATTTTCCGGTCGAGGCGCTGAGACGGGAACTCGGCCTCACCGAGCCCCTGTTCGAAACCGTGTTCGATACCACCCGGGCGCGCGGTGCCGCGCTGGGCGACGGTATCGTGCTCCATCTCGCCCTGGTGCAAGGCGAGGGGCTCGCGCTGCGGCTGCGTTACCGGACGGATGTCATCGACGGCGAGTGCGCCGCCAGAATCGCCGGCTATCACCTCGCCGCGCTGGCGGCGCTGGCGGCCGATCCCGATGCCGAGCCGGCACGGCAGAGTCTGCTCTCCCCCGAGGAGTGGCGTTTCCAGCTCGATGGCCTCGCCGGGCCGCAGCGCACGCTGCCGGAGCGCCGGGCCCACGAGCTGTTCGAAGAACAGGCGCGGGCGCACCCGGATGCCGTGGCGGCCGTGCACGGCGACGGGCAGCTGACCTATGGCCAGCTCAATGCCCGCGCCAACCATCTGGCGCGGATGCTGTTGGCGCACGGCCTGGGCCGTGAAGGCGTGGTCGCCGTGGTGACCGAGCGCAACCTGGACTGGCTGAGCGCGGTGCTCGCCATCTTCAAGGCCGGTGGCGCCTACCTGCCGATCGAGCCGCATTTCCCCGCCGACCGCATCGCGCGCACGCTCAACCGGGCCGATTGCCGGCTGGTGCTGGCCGAGCGCGGCAGCACCGGGATGCTGGATCAGGCGCTCGATGCACCAGCCGGAATCCCCGAGGGCATCGAGAAACTGTTCATCGATGCGGCCTGGGCGGCGGATTTTTCCGAGGGCGATGTCGGGGTCGAGGTCACGCCCGGTCAGCTTGCCTACATCTACTTCACCTCCGGCTCGACCGGCGAACCCAAGGGGGCGATGTGCGAGCACGCCGGCATGCTCAACCACCTGTTCGCCAAGATCGACGACTTGAACATCGGTGCCGGAACGGTGGTCGCCCAGACGGCGCCGCAGTGCTTCGATATCTCGCTGTGGCAGCTGGTGTCCGCGCTGCTGGTCGGCGGGCGGACGCTGCTGGTGGATCAGGACGTGATCATGGACGCCAGGCGCTTTGTCGACAAGATCGTCGAGGCCAGGGTCAACGTGCTGCAGGTGGTGCCGTCCTATCTCGACGTCGTCCTGAGCGAGCTGAAGCGGCACCCGCGCGCGCTGCCGGACCTGCGCTGCGTGGCGGTCACCGGCGAGGCGTTGAAGAAGGAGCTGACGCAACGCTGGTTCGCGGCCCAGCCCGCTATCCGGCTGGTGAACGTTTACGGCCTGACCGAGACCTCCGACGACACCAATCACGAGGTGATGGACGGCGTGCCCAGCCGCGAGCGCGTGCCGCTCGGCCGCCCCGTCAACAATGCGCATGTCTACGTCGTCGACGAGCAGTTGTCGCCGGTGCCGCTCGGCGCACCGGGCGAGATCGTGTTCTCCGGGGTCTGCGTCGGGCGCGGCTACGTCAACGATCCGGAGCGCACGCAACGCGCCTTCATGGCCGACCCGAACAGCCCGGGGCAGCGGTTGTACCGCAGCGGCGATTTCGGCCGCTGGCTGCCCGAAGGCAAGCTGGAGTTCCTCGGCCGCCGCGATGCGCAGGTCAAGATCAGCGGCTTCCGGATCGAGCTGGGCGAGATCGAGAACACGCTGTTGCGCTTGCCGGGGGTGCGGGACGGCGCGGTCGTCGTCGCCGAGCGGGCAGACCGCAGCAAGCACTTGGTGGCTTTTTATTCCGGCGAGCGGCAGCTCGATGCCGACACGCTGCAGAAGCAGCTTGGCGAGTCGCTGCCCACGTACATGGTGCCGTCGGCGTTCCATTGGCAAAGAACGCTGCCCTTGACGGGCAACGGCAAGATCGACCGGAAGGCCTTGACGGCTCTCGCCGGCGAGCTCGACATGGCCAAAGCCGATGGCGAGCGCGCCAGCACGCCGACCGAGCAACGGCTGGCGGCCGCATGGGCCGAGATTCTCGGCATTTCGCCGGAGCAGGTGGGCCGGGGGGCTCACTTCTTCGAACTCGGCGGCACCTCGCTGTCGGCACTGAGGCTGGCGATCAAGTTGAACCGCGCGGTTTCGGTGAAGGACCTGGCGGATCACCCGGTGCTCGCCGATCTGGCCAGCCTGGTGGACGCGCGGTCCGCACAGCGGCGGCTGGCTGCGCCAGAAGGGCAGCCCTGCCGCCACCACCGCATCAGTCAGCAAAGGAGGTAATCCGAAATGTCATCACTCTTTGCAACCGCATCATCTTCCGTGCCGACCTCATCGCTCGATGTGGAGGTGCGATCCGTTAAGCCGCCGTTGCTGCGGGTGGACGCCAGCGCAGACGCACGCCGCTGGGTCGCCGAGCATCGCGACGAGCTGCGTGCCGCCGTCGTCGAACACGGCGCGCTGCTGGTGCGCGGCCTCGGCTTGCGCGACGTGGAGGAGGTGGGCGTCGTATTCGGGCAACTGGGCCGCCCGATGATCGAGCGGGAGGCGTTCGCCACCCGGCAGCGCTACGCCGATGGGCTCTATTCCTCGTCGAAGTGGCCGCCCAGCCAGCCCATGTGCATGCACCACGAACTCAGCTATGCGCTCGAATCTCCCTCCCTCATGTTGTTCGCCTGTCTCACCGCGCCCACCGAGGAGGGCGCGACGCCGTTGGCCGACGAGACGGTGATAGGGCGAGCGCTACCGGCGGATCTGGTCGACCGCTTCGAGCGGCTGGGGTGGCTGTTGGTCCGCAACTACAACGACGAGATCGGGGCGTCGATCGCCGAAGCCTTCGGCAGTGGCGAGCGCCAGGCCGTCGAGAGCTACTGCCGTGCGCAGGCGATCCGCTTCGAGTGGCAGCCCGATGGCGCCTTGCGCACCTGGCAGCGCCGCAGCGCCGTGGTGCGCCATCCGCGTACCGGCCAGCGCTGCTGGTTCAACCAGATCGCCTTCCTCAACGAGTGGACGATAGACCCGGAGGTGCGCGAATACCTCGTGGACGTCTACGGCGAGGACGGGCTGCCGTTCAATACGCGTTTCGGCAACGGCGACCCGATCGGCCCGGACATCGTGCAAACGATCAACGAGGTCTATACCGCCCACACCGTGCGCGACGCCTGGCAGTCCGGCGACCTGATGCTGGTGGACAACATCCGCACCGCGCACGCCAGGGAACGCTTCGAGGGGCCGCGCGAGGTGCTGGTCGGCATGGCCGACGCGCTGAACGTGGCCGACTGCTCGCCGACCATCGAGGTGGCCGGCGATTGACGAAGGCCGCCATGCCGTTAAAGGAGCTTGCAAATGTCAGCAGGAAAATTCGAGACGGTGTTGCCGGACGAGCCGGTGTTCTGGGATGTCGAGCAGAGACCGAGCCGCCAGTCGGAAACGGAAGCCATTCTCCCGGTGGAACATGTCCGTGTCCTGGTCTGTGACCCGATCCCTAGCGTGGCGGTCGAGCGGATGCGCGAAGGCGGGCTGCTGGTGGACGAGTGGATCGGCCTCTCGCCCGCGATGCTTGAGGAACTGATCGGCGATTACGACGCCGTCGTCGTGCGCTCCGCCACGCGGCTCGGCGCGCAGCAGCTCGCGGCGGCCCAGCGGTTGCGGCTGATCGTCCGCGCCGGTGTCGGCACCGACAACATCGATCTTGCCGCGGCGGCGTCCCAGGGGATCGCCGTACTGAACACGCCCAAGGCCTCGACCGGCTCGGTGGCCGAGCTGGCCCTGGGCATGCTTCTCGCCCTGGCGCGACGCATCCCGCAGGCCGATGCCGCCGTGAAGTCGGGAGGTTGGCCGAAGAAAGAGTTCTCGGATGGGATCGAACTCGCCGGCAAGACGCTCGGCATCATCGGCGTGGGCCGGATCGGGGGAGCCCTGGGGCGTTGTGCCGCCGCGCTCGGCATGGTCGTTGTCGGGGCCGACAAGGCCGCCGAACCCGTGGGACGCTTCGAGGGTCTCGCACTGCTCTCGCTCGAGGCGCTCCTTGCGTGTGCCGACTTCGTTTCGATTCACACCCCGCCGAGCAAGGCGGGACGCGCCGTGATCGGGAAGAAGGAGATCGCGCGCATGAAGGACGGTGTCCTGCTGGTCAACTGCGCGCGTGGCGGTTTGGTGGACGAGGAGGCGCTCCTCACCGCCCTCGACTCGGGCAAGGTGCGCGGGGCCGCGCTCGATGTGTTCGCCGGGGAACCTCCCAGCGACCTGCGGCTCGCCCGCCATCCCCATGTCATCTGCACGCCGCACTTGGGCGCTTCGACGCGCGAGGCCCAGGCCCGGATCGGCGTGGAGATCGCTCAGCTCATGCTGGAGCAGTTGTAGCGCTCCGTCACAGGCGGGAGTCCGTCATGTTTCAACTGCCCTCCCACGAAGTGCATGTCTGGCGCGCCAGTCTGGACGTTTCCCCGGAAACGTCGGCGCGCCTCCAGGCGACGCTCTCAGACGACGAATGCCGACGCAGCGCACGGTTTCGCTTCGAGCGCGATCGACGGCGGTTTGTCGCCGCGCATGGCGTGCTGCGCGCGCTTCTGGGGAACTATCTTCAGACCCCGGCCGACCGCGTACGCTACGTGTACAACGCCTTCGGCAAACCGGGCCTCAGCCCTGAATTCGACGGCCGGCTCGCGTTCAATCTGTCCCACTCGGGCGATCTGGCCCTTGTCGCCATCGCCGCCGACGCCAGGCTCGGCATCGATCTTGAACGCCTCCGGGAGCAAGCCGATTACGCCGACATCGCGCACTATTTCTTCTCGGCGGCCGAGGCCGACCAGTTGAGTGCGCTGCCGGAGCCGCTTTGCGCCGATGCCTTTCTCGCGTGCTGGACCAAGAAGGAGGCGTACCTGAAAGCCTGCGGCAACGGCCTTGCCGGGCAGCTGGATGGTTTTTCGGTTCCCCTGACGACCGATCCGGGTGAGGGGCCGGCAAACCTCGACGGCGCTTCCGGCGAGATCGCTCCGGAAAGGCCGTGGTCGCTGTACACGCTCCAGCCGGCGCCGGGCTATATCGGGGCGCTGGCCATCGAGGGGCGTGGCTGGCGCGTGAGTGAACGCCAGTGGGAGCATGACGGAAGCGGGTGAAACGGCACGAAAGCCATGACCACGCATCATCGCTGTCATGGCTTGTCTTGGTGACTGGCGCCGGGCGGCCGGCTTGGCGCCGCGAACAAACCCCTGTGCAACGATCTTGGCAAGGCCGCGCAACAACGCCAGGAGGGGTTTGTCAGTGGCTCTCAGCCCTGGAGTTTGCGCACCAGCCCTTCCATCGCCAGGGTGTAGCCGAGCACGCCGAAGCCGACCACGATGCCGGCGGCGGCCGGCGAGACGTAGGAGTGGTGGCGGAACGACTCGCGGGCGTGCACGTTGGAGATGTGGATTTCGATCACCGGCAGGTCGCCGACGCCCTTGATTGCATCGTGCAGCGCGATCGAGGTGTGCGTCAGCGCGCCGGGGTTGATGACGACGCCGAGCAGGGTGCCGTCACGAAACGCCTGGCCGGCTTCGTGGATCTTGTCGAGCAGGGCGCCTTCCCAGTTGCTCTGGAAGCATTCCACCTCGTAGCCCAGGCGCTCGCCGGTTTCCTTGCACATCGCCTCGACGTCGGCCAGCGTGGTGTGGCCGTACTGGGCCGGCTCGCGCGTCCCCAGCAGGTTCAGGTTGGGGCCGTTCAGTACCAGAATTTTTTTCATCGTTCGTCCTCGTTCAATACTTGATCTGCGATACCGCGCGCAGTTCGTCCGGGGTGGCGGTGCCGAAGCCGAAGAACTCCAGGTAGGCGGGAATCATCTCGAACAGCATGTCGGTGCCGACCTGCACTTGGCAACCCTTTTCCAGCGCGGCGCGCAGCAGCGGGGTGTATTCCGACTTCATCACCACCTCGCCGACGAAGGTGCTCGGGGCGATGCGTGCGACGTCGAACGGCAGCGGATCGTCGTCGTTCATGCCCACCGGGGTGGCGTTGACCACCACGTCGTAACCGGCCGGGTCGTTGGAGCCGGTGTGGATGACGAGCTGCGGGTAGTGCTCGGCGAGGCGTCCCGCCAGGGCCTGGGCCGAGGCGTCGCGGGTGTCGAACAGGGCCAGCTCCGCCACGCCGGCGGCCGCCAGCGACGCGGCGATGGCGGAGCCGACGCCGCCGCAGCCGGACACGAGCACGCGGGTGCCGGCGAGGCGGCGGCCCTTGCGCTCGACGCCGCGCACGAAACCGGCGCCGTCGAACTGGTCGCCCAGCAGGGAGCCGTCCGGGCGCAGCAGGATGGCGTTGCAGGCGCCGGCGATCCTGGCGGTCGGGGTGGCGTCGTCGACCAGGTCGAGCGTGGTGATCTTGTGCGGCATGGTCACCAGCGCGCCGCGGATATTGCTCAGCCGGAACAGCGATTTGAGAAAGACCGCGTAGTCGTCCGGCTTGACGCCCATCGGCACCACCACGGCGTCGATGCCTTGTTTCTCGAACCACGGGTTGTAAATCATCGGCGCCTTGAAGGCTTCGGTCGGGTAGCCGAGGTGGGCGATCAGGGTGGTTTTGCCGCTAATCATCGAGTCATTCCTCCATTGTTGGTTTAGTCATGCAAACGTCGGGCGTTTGTCACGGCGCCCCGTGCCAGGGGCGGGATGGTGTTGCTTGGGCCGGATGGATGGCCATGGCCGGGGCCAAATCCCCGGCCTTGTGTTCGAGTCGTTGTCAGAATGGGTTTTAGTCGGCCCAGCTCGCGCCGCGCTGGCCGGCGCGCGCGCGGGTCTGCGCCAGCGCCGCCAGCCGCACCGCGACGTTGGCCGCGCCGTACTGCTGGTAGCCGCCGCGCCGTTCGATGATCTCGAAGAAGAAGCGTTCCTCGAATGGCTCGGTGTAAACGTGCAAGAGCTCGCCGCCCTCCGGGTCGCGGTCGTACAGCACGTTGGCGGCGGCGATCCGTGCGATGAACTCCGGCTCCAGGTCGAAGCGCGCGGCGAGGTCGTCGTAGTAGTTGCGCGGAATCTCCAAGAGCGGCAGGCCGGCTTTGCGCGCCGCCGCCACCGCCGCGAAGATGTCGTCGGCGGCGAAGGCGACGTGCTGCAGGCCGGAGCCGCGGTAGGTCGAGACCGAGCGGGCGATGGCGGTGTTGCGGTTTTCCGAGATGTTGAGCGGGATGCGGATGGTGCGGTCGGCGCTGCGCAGCACGCGGCTCTTCACCAGGCCGTACGGATCGGGCAGCACCCACTCGTGCTCGGCTTCGAAGCCGTACACGGCGCGGAAATACAGCGACCAGGTATCCAGCGTTTCGGCCGGCAGGCCGAGCGCAAAGTGATCGATGGCCGACAGCGTGGTACGTGCCGCGGCGGCAACGCCGCCCGGCAGCGGATCGAAGTCGCTGTCGTAGATCGAACGGCCGTCCAGGCCCTTGTCCACCAGGTATTGCAGGCTGCCGTCCGGGGCGCGCACCGCCGGAATCTGGCGCTCGTTGGGGCCGACGCGGCTTTCGAACGGGCGGGCGCGGTACAGCTTGGCGCGCTCCAGCGCGGCGCGGCTGTCGTCGACGCGGAACGCCGCCGCGCACAGCGAGGGGCCGTGGGCGACGAAGAAGGCGTGGGCGAACGAGTCCGGCTCGGCGTTGAGAATCAGGTTGACGCTGCCGTGGCGGTAGAGGTCGACGTTCTTCGATTTGTGGCGCGCGGCATGGGAGAAGCCGAGCTTCTGGAACCACTTGGCGAGGCGGCGCGCGGCGTCGTCGTCGACGGCGAATTCGAGGAACTCCACGCCGTCGAAGCGGGACGGCGCGGGCGGGGCGAACAGCGCCTCGGCGCTTTTCGCGCTCTCGAGGTTGGCCGAAGACGCCTGCAGTGCCTGGCGCGTGGTTTCTTCCAGGTACAGCAGCGAGCGCAGGCCGTCGGCCGCGGTGACGCGGGTCGGCGCGGCGCGGAAGCCGTCGTTGAAGATTTCCAGCGACAGCGGGCCGGAGTAGCCGCTTTGCAGGATCGGGGCGAGGAAGGCCGGCAGGTCGAATTCGCCCTGGCCGGGGAAGCAGCGGAAGTGGCGGCTCCATTCCATGACATCCATCGCCAGCACCGGGGCGTCGGCCATCTGCAGGAACACGATCTTGTCGCCGGGAATTTCGGCCAGCCGCGACAGGTCGTCCTTGATCGACAGGGTGTGGAAGCTGTCGAGGATGATGCCGAGGTTGGGGTGGTCGACCGCCTTCACGATGTCCCACACGTGGCGGTAGGAGTTGACGTAACGCCCCCAGGCCAGCGCCTCGTAGCCGACCAGGATGCCGCGCTTGGCGGCGCGTTCGGCCAACTGGTGCAGGTCGTCGGCGATCACGGCGTCGTCACGGATCACGTCGGGCTGCACGCTGCTGCATACCAGGATGCGGTCGGTGCCGAGCTCCTGCATCAGGTCGAACTTGCGCTCGGCGCGGTCGAGGTTGTGCTGCAGCTTGTCGCGCCGGCCGCCCTCGAAGTCGCGGAACGGCTGGAACAGCATGATCTTGAGCCCGAGGTCGTCGCAGAGGCGCTTGGCGTCGCGCGGCGAGCCCTCGAAGTACAGCAGGTCGTTCTCGAAAATCTCCACGCCGTCGAACCCGGCGGCGGCGATCGCCTCGAGCTTCTCCGGCAGCGTGCCGCTCAGCGACACCGTGGCAATGGAATGCTGCATGGTCGGTCCTCACAAGAAATGAGCGTATTTCTCTGAACCCGTTCCCGATCTTGCTGCGCATCCCCGATCGGGGCTCATGTGCTCTGCGTGCCAATCTTCGATTGGCTCAGCGATCGGAAATCCTCATGGACTCCATGTCCATTCCGGTTCCTGCGCTGCGCGTCACCCCGCTGAGGGCTGCCCGCGACAGATCGTGAACAGATTCTCAGGATAGTCTCCGCCTTCGCCGAGGTGGAGTTTTGTTCGATAGTCGATTATATGTTCTGTATTCGGACAATTGCTATAGCTTTGTGCGTGGCCCGCGAACGTGTCGTTTTCACCTCGAGGCGGGGAGGGGCGAGCGCCACAAGGCCCAGGCGCATTGCCTTTGGCGCCATTTGGGGCGAGCGATGGTCAGAAAAGTTTGTGCGATAGTCGCACTATACTTCGATAATCGCCCTTGACGCTGCGGATGGCGAACCCTACATTGTGTTCATTAATAGACGCAATGTTCGGTCAGCGCCCGTTCGTGATTGGCGCCGCCTGGCCGGGCATGTTCATCAACCCGAGCAAAGGATCCCGCCCTCTTATAGAAGGGTGGGACGGGAGCGAGACCATGATCGACAAGACCGTTGCCTCCCTTGAGGAGGCGGTGGCCGGCATCTTCGACGGTGCCACCGTGATGATCGGCGGCTTCGGCACGGCGGGGCAGCCGGCCGAGCTGATCGATGCGCTGATCGCGCAGGGCGCGAAAGACCTCACCATCGTCAACAACAACGCCGGCAACGGTGACATCGGGCTGGCCGCGCTGTTGAACGCCCGCCGCGTCAAGAAGATCATCTGCTCGTTCCCGCGTCAGGCCGATTCGCACGTGTTCGACGCGCTCTACCGCGCCGGCGAGATCGAGCTGGAACTGGTGCCGCAGGGCAACCTCGCCGCGCGCATCCAGGCCGCCGGCGCCGGTCTTGGCGCCATCTTCACCCCGACCGGCTACGGCACGCTGTTGGCCGAAGGCAAGGAAACGCGCGAGATCGACGGCAAGCACTACGTGCTGGAATACCCGATCAAGGCCGACTTCGCGCTGATCAAGGCGCTGAAGGGCGATCGCTGGGGCAACCTGATCTACCGCAAGGCGGCGCGCAACTTCGGCCCGATCATGGCGACGGCGGCTGCCGTCACCATCGCGCAGGTGTCCGAAATCGTGCCCTTGGGCGCCCTGGACCCCGAAGTCATCGTGACCCCGGGCATTTTCGTGCAGCGCGTCGTCGCCATCGGCAACGCCGTGGCGCAAGCGGCGTAAAGGAGTAGCGACATGAACAAACTCACCCGCGACCAGATGGCCGAGCGCGTTGCCCGCGACATCCCCGAAGGCTCCTACGTCAACCTCGGCATCGGCCTGCCGACCAAGGTGGCCAACTACCTGCCGAAAGAGCGCGAAATCTTCCTGCACAGCGAGAACGGCTTGCTCGGCATGGGCGAAGCGCCCGAACCGGGCGAAGAGGACCCGGAACTGATCAACGCCGGCAAGGAGCCGGTGACGCTGCTCGAAGGCGGCAGCTTCTTCCACCACGGCGACTCGTTCGCGATGATGCGTGGCGGCCACCTCGACATCTGCGTGCTGGGCGCCTTCCAGGTATCGGCCAGCGGCGACCTGGCCAACTGGCACACCGGCGCACCGGGCGCGATCCCGGCGGTCGGCGGAGCAATGGACCTGGCGGTCGGTGCCAAGCAGGTGTTCGTGATGATGGACCTGCTCACCAAAACCGGCGAGAGCAAGCTGGTCGAGGCGTGCAGCTATCCGCTGACCGGCGTGGGCTGCGTCGACCGCATCTACACCGACGTGGCCGTCATCGACGTCACCCCGGACGGCCTGGTAGTGCGTGAACTGGTCGAAGGCAACAGCTTCGACGAGCTGCAGCGCATCGTCCCGGTTCCCCTCAAGATGGCCTCGCTGGCCGCCGCCGCATAAGGACCACCATGGAAAACGCCTACATCTGCGACGCCATCCGCACCCCGTTCGGCCGCTACGGCGGCACCCTGTCCTCGGTGCGCGCCGACGACCTCGGCGCCTTGCCGATCAAGGCCCTGATCGAGCGCAACCCCAACGTCGACTGGGGCGCCATCGACGACGTGATCTACGGTTGCGCCAACCAGGCCGGCGAAGACAACCGCAACGTGGCGCGCATGGCGTCGCTGCTGGCCGGCCTGCCGCAAGACGTGCCGGGCAGCACCGTCAACCGCCTGTGCGGCTCCAGCCTGGACGCCATCGGCATCGCCGCGCGCGCCATCAAGAGCGGCGAGACCAGCCTGATGATCGCCGGCGGCGTCGAGAGCATGAGCCGCGCCCCGTACGTGATGGGGAAGGCCGACACCGCCTTCTCGCGCAACATGAAGATCGAGGACACCACCATCGGCTGGCGCTTCGTCAACCCGCTGATGAAGGCGCAGTACGGCGTCGATTCAATGCCGGAAACCGCCGAGAACGTGGCGGTCGATTTCGCCGTCAGCCGCGCCGACCAGGACGCCTTCGCGCTGCGCAGCCAGCAGCGCTACGCCGCCGCGCACGAGGCCGGCCGCTTTGCCGACGAGCTGATCCCGGTCACCATCGCCCAGAAGAAGGGTGATCCGATCGTGTTCGCCAAGGACGAGCATCCGCGTGCCACCACGCCGGAAGCGCTGGCTAAGCTGAAGGGTGTGGTGCGTCCGGACGGTTCCGTGACCGCCGGCAACGCCTCCGGCGTCAACGACGGCGCCTGCGCGCTGCTGCTGGCCAACGAAGCCGCCGCCGGCCGCTACGGCCTGACCCCGCGCGCGCGCATCGTGGCTATGGCCACCGCCGGCGTGGCGCCGCGCATCATGGGCTTCGGCCCGGCTCCGGCCATCCGCAAGGTGCTGGCCAAGGCTGGTCTGACGCTGGACCAGATCGACCTGATCGAACTGAACGAAGCCTTCGCCGCCCAGGCACTGGCGGTGACCCGCGACCACGGCCTCGCCGACGACGACGCCCGCGTCAACCCGAACGGCGGCGCCATCGCCATCGGCCACCCGCTCGGTGCCTCCGGCGCGCGCCTGGTGACCACGGCAGCCTACCAGTTGGCCCGCACCGGCGGCCGTTACGCGCTGTGCACCATGTGCATCGGCGTGGGGCAGGGCATCGCGCTGATCATCGAACGGGTATGATGTTTAGGGCGAAAGCCCGTTGAAACGACGCCGACAGGCTCGCCCAAACCGGTCGGGCCTGTCGGCTTTTTCAAGGAAAGCCAAGAATGAAACTCCTGGACCCCTTGTTCCGGGGTAGCGCATGCCAGGCCGTCTTCAGCGACGCCGCCACGGTGCAGGGCATGCTCGACTTCGAGGCGGCGCTGGCGCGTGCCGAAGCGGCGGTCGGCGTGATTCCGCCGGCCGCGGTGCCGGCGATCGAGGCGGCCTGCCGTGCCGAGCGGCTGGACCTGGATGGCATCGCCGCCGACGCCGCGCGCGCCGGCAACCTGGCGATTCCCCTGGTCAAGCACCTGACGGCGCGGGTGAAGGCCGACGACGCGGCCGCGGCGCGCTTCGTGCACTGGGGCGCCACCAGCCAGGACGCCATCGATAGCGGCTTCGTGTTGCAATTGAAGCAGGCGCTGCTCGCTGTCGAGGCCGATCTGGATCGACTGATCGCGGCGCTGGCGCGGCGCGTGGCCGAGCACCGCCACACCGTGATGGTCGGGCGCACCTGGATGCAGCACGCGCTGCCCACCACTTTCGGGCTCAAGCTTGCCGGCACCCTCGACGCGCTGCTGCGCCAGCGCGAGCGCCTGGCCGAGCTCAAGCCGCGCGTGCTGGCCGTGCAGTTCGGCGGCGCCGCCGGCACGCTGGCGTCGCTGGGCGATACGGGCCTCGCGGTGGCGCAAAGGTTGGCCGAAGAACTGGAGCTGACCCTGCCCGCCACGCCGTGGCACGGCCAGCGCGACCGCATCGCCGAAGTGGCTGCCTGGTTCGGCTCGCTGACCGGCGTGCTGGGCAAGCTGGCGCGCGACGTGTCGCTCTTGATGCAGACCGACGTGGCCGAAGTGTTCGAGCCGGCTGGGGCCGGGCGGGGCGGTTCGTCGACGATGCCGCACAAGCGCAACCCGGTCAGCTCCGCCATCGTGCTGTCCGCCGCCGTGCGCGTGCCGGCACTGGTCGGCACGGTGTTTTCGGCGATGGTGCAGGAACACGAGCGCGGCCTCGGCGGCTGGCACGCCGAATGGGAAGCGCTGCCCGAGCTGATCGGGCTGTCGGCCGGCGCCCTGGCGGTGAGCGCCGAACTGGTCGAAGGCATGGAAGTGCGCGCCGACACCATGCGCGCCAATCTCGACAAGACCGGCGGCCTGATCATGGCCGAGGCGGTGACGATGGCACTGGGCGAGCCGCTTGGTCGGCTCGAAGCACACAAGCTGATCGAAGCCAAGTGCCGCGAGGCGAGCGAGCAGGGCCGTCACCTCAAGGCGGTGCTGGCGGAAGACGAACGCGTCCTCGCCCACCTGAGCCTGACCGACCTCGACCGTCTGCTCGACCCGCTCAACGCCGTCGGCGTGGCCGACGCTTTCATCCAACGCGTCCTCGAACGTGCCGGAGATCACTAGATGCCTTACCTCGATATCGACAACACCCGCTTCCACTACCGTTTCGACGGCCCGGCCGACGCGCCGGTGCTGGTCTTCTCCAACTCGCTCGGCACCACCCTCGATATGTGGCAGCCGCAGGTCGACGCCTTCGCCCAGCACTTCCGCGTGCTGCGCTACGACAGCCGCGGCCATGGCGGCAGCGACGTGGGCACGACACCGTACACCCTGGAGCGCCTTGGTCGTGACGTGGTCGCGTTGCTCGACGGGCTCGGCATCGAGCGCGCGCATTTCTGCGGCATCTCGATGGGGGGCCTGACCGGGCAATGGCTCGGCGTTTACGCCCCGGAGCGTCTGGGCAAGCTGGTGGTGTGCAACACCGCCGCGCGCATCGGCACTGCCGAGGGCTGGCAGTCGCGCGCCGCGCTGGTGCGTGAGCAAGGCATGGCCGAAGTGGCCGCCGGCGCCGCCGGGCGCTGGTTCACCCCTGGTTTCGTCGCGGCCCAGCCGACGGTGGTCGAGGCGCTGATCGCCCAGTTGCGCAACTCGCCGCCGCAAGGCTACGCCGGCTGCTGCGAGGCACTGGCCGACGCCGACCTGCGCGAGGTCATCGCCACCATCCCGGTGCCGACGCTGTCGGTGGGCGGCCGCTTCGACCCGGTGACCACCCCGCTCGACGCCGACTTCATCGCCAGCCACGTGGCGGGTGCCGCCCGCGTCGACCTCGACGCCTCCCACCTCTCCAACGTCGAGGCCGCCGCCGACTTCAACCGTGCCGTGCTCGATTTCCTGCTCGCCTGAGCCGGCGCAGCGCCCAGAACAAGGAAGATAGCAACATGGACGAAAAAGACCGCTACGAAAACGGGATGACGGTGCGCCGCGCCGTGCTGGGCGACGCCCACGTCGACCGCACCCTGACCAAGCGCAACGACTTCAACACCGAATTCCAGGAGTTCATCACGCGCTACGCCTGGGGCGACATCTGGACCCGCCCCGGCCTGCCGCGCCACAGCCGCAGCCTGATCACCATCGCCATGCTGATCGCGCTCAACCGCGAAGACGAGTTGCGCATGCACCTGAAGGCCGCGTTTAATAACGGCGTGACGCGCGACGAGCTGAAGGAAGTCCTGATGCAGTCCGGCATCTATTGCGGCCTGCCCGCCGCCAACGCCGCCTTCCATCTGGCCGAAGCGGTGTTCGCCGAGATGGAGGCGCAGGGCTAACCGCTCCGGTATCATCGCGTCATGGGAGAAGCCGGGCCTTGTGCCCGGCTTCATTGTCTTTCCGCTCCAAACACCGTCAGAGGAGACGTCATGCCGGAATTCTTGTTCGAGGCCAGCTTCTGGCTCTCGGTGGCGCAGATCGTCGCCATCGACATCCTGCTGGGCGGCGACAACGCCGTGGTGATCGCGCTGGCCTGCCGCAAACTACCCGAAGCGCAGCGCCGCAAAGGCATCCTGTGGGGCGTGGCCGGCGCTGTCGCCCTGCGCATCGTGCTGATCTTCTTCGCGCTGCAGCTCTTGGCTCTGCCCTTGCTGAAGGTGGGGGGCGCGCTGCTGTTGCTGTGGATCGGCGTCAAGCTGCTGCAGCCGGAAGACGACGACGGCCACGCCAACGTCCAAGGCAGCACCCATCTGTTGGGCGCCATCAAGACCATCATCGTGGCCGACGCCGTGATGAGCCTGGACAATGTCATCGCCGTGGCCGGCGCCGCCAAGGGCGAGCTGGGTCTGGTGGCGTTCGGTATCGCCATCAGCATTCCCATCATCGTCTGGGGCAGCCAGTTCGTGCTCAAGCTGATGGACCGCTTCCCGGTGGTGATCACGCTGGGCGCGGCGCTGTTGGGCTGGATCGCCGGCGACATGGTGCTGGGCGACGTGATGGTCAAGCCGTACCTGGCGGACGCACCGCACTGGTTGCACTACCTCTCGGGCTCGGTGGGTGCGGTGCTGGTGGTGGCTGTCGGCACGCAGCTGGCAAAACGCGCTGCCGCCGCACCGCTTAACGAGATTGCGCTGAGCGGCGAGACACCGCGCAGCGGCAAAGACTAATCGGGGGAATCTGTCATGACGATGCGAATTCTGGTGGCACTGGACGGCTCCGAGCCGTCGCTGCGCGCCATCGATTACCTCCTTCGGCTGCATGCCGCCGCGAGCGATCTGGACGTCCATCTGCTCAACGTGCAGATACCGCTCGAATCCGGCCACGTGCGCATGTTCATCAGCCACGAGGATCTGCAGGAGTATTACCGCGAACAAGGCCAGGCGGCGCTCAAGGCCGGGCGCGAGCGGCTGGAACAGGCCGGCGTCCCTTGCACGGTGCACGTCGCGGTGGGGCATAGCGCGCAAACCATCACCCAGTTCGCGCGCGAACGCGGCATCGACACCATCGTCATGGGTTCGCACGGCCACAGCGGGATCGGCCATCTGCTGCTGGGCTCGGTGACGTCGGAAGTGATCCGGCTGGCTGACGTCCCGGTGACCGTGGCGAAGTAGGCGAGCGCCGCCGGCAGCCTGCCGTCTCGATACTGACGAAGCCCCGTCGGGAGCCAACGAGGCATCCGGCGGGGGCTTATTACTGGCCCTTCAGACGCTCGCGTTGCCGCGCCGCCGAATCGCGGATGGTGGCGATCAACTCCTGGGCCGGCATCGACAGCCGGCCCTCGCTTCGCGTCAGCAGCCCCACCGGCTCTTCGGTGCCGCCGGTGGCCAGGGGCAGGCGCGCGAGCAGGCCCCGCTCCAGGTCGTCGCGCACCGCCCCCGCCGAAATGAACCACACGTAATCGAAGCGCAGCGCCATCAGCCGCGCCAGCGACACCGACAAGGTCTCGACCAGGCTCTCGGGCAGGCGCAGGCCGCGCGATTGCAGGAAACTCTCGGTGTTGTGGCGCGGAATCGTGCCCTTGGGTGAGACGATCAGCGGGTAATCGAGCACCGCCTCGAGCGACGGCGGATGGTCGGACTGCAGCGGGTGGCCGGGCCGGGTCACCATGATCATCGGTTCGACGTAGAGTAGTTCGAAGCTCAAACCCACCATCATTTCCGGATCGGCCATGCGGCCGATCGCCAGATCGTATTCGCCCGCCTTGAGGCTGGCCAGCAGCGGGGCGTTGGCGGCGGTCTGCACCTGTACCGAGGTGTGCGGGCGTTGGGCGCGAAACTCGCCCAGCGCCAGCGGCAGCAGGTCGATCGCCACGGTCGGCAGGGCGCCGACTCGCAGCAGGGTCGGCGACGGGGCGTCATGCTTGCTCACGGCGCGCCCCGCCGCGCCCAGGGTGTCGAGCACCGCGACCGCATGCACCAGAAACGCCTCGCCGTCTTGCGTCAGCGTGGCACCCAGGCGCCCGCGTTCGAACAGCCGCGCGCCGGCGATCTCCTCCAGCTCGGCCAGGGTCTTCGAGACCGCCGGCTGGCTCAACATCAGGCGTGCCGCGGCACGTCCCAGGTTCTGCTCCTGGGCCACGGCGACGAAGCAATGCAGGTGGCGCAGCCGGATGCGGCTGGTGAAACGATCCTTTTCCATAGCCCGATGTTATGAAAGAAGCCGTGTCATGGCAATTTCCATGAATTCCGATGCCGGTTTTCGAGGGTAGTGGGTGGCATGGTTGCGTGGACTTGATAAAAACTGAACGTCGTATAAAAATAGATGTCGTCTATATTGTCTTGAGGGTGCCACCATGCCCGGCAACCTGTCCAACTCCGTCGTCCCGACGCCAGACGAACCGTCGGCGGCGCAAACCGGCCGGCGCGAACGCAAGCGCCAGCAACAACTCGACCATCTCGCCGACACCGCCTGGGCCTTGTTCGAGGCAGAAGGCTACGAAGCGGTGACCATGGAGCGCATCGCCGAGGCCGCCGATGTCGCCAAGGGCACCTTGTACAAGCACTTCCCGGTCAAGGAGGCGCTGCTTCGCCATCGCTTCCACCGTGAATTGCGCGAAGGCCAGGCCGGCCTGGCGCCGGTGATCCAGGCCGAAGCGCCCGGCGCGGCCCGCCTGCGCCGGTTCTTCGCGCTGAGCGCCGAGTGGTCGGAACCACACCGCCGCTACCTGCTGCCCTACGTGCAATACCGTCTGGCCGAGCCGCGCCATCCGAACGATGAGCGCCAGCGCAGCGGTCTGGAGCGCATCTTCGCGGCCCTGATCGCCGACGGCCAGGCGGCCGGCTGTTTCCGCCAGGACGTCAGCGCCTCGGTGCTGGCGGTGTACCTCGAATTCCTCTATCTCGCTGCACTGCTGCGCTGGCTGACCGAGGCGGCGCCCTCGCTGCCCGACGAGTTCGAGAGCATGCTCGATGTCTTCTTCGGCGGCCTGGAGGTGCGGGCATGACGGCGGCCATCATCAATGAAGCAGAGAGCCTCGCGCTGGGCGCCACCGCCGTCGGCGGCAAGGCCTGGCAACTCGCGCAGTTGCGCCATTTCGGCCTGCCGGTACCGGATTTCGTCACGATTCCGGCGTGCTGGAGCGAGGCCCGGCACGGCGCGTTTCCGGAGGAACTGGCGTCGCAGCTGGCCTCAACGTTGGCCGAACGGGGCTGGCTCGACCGCCCGCTCGCCGTGCGCTCGTCGGCGGTGGGCGAGGATTCGGCGCTGGCCTCGTTCGCCGGTATCTATCGCTCATGCCTCAATGTGCGTGGCCTGCCTGCGTTGCTGGCGGCCATCGCCGAGGTCTGGAGCTCGCTCGACAGCGAGACGGCAAGCGCCTATCGCCAGGGTATCGGCCAACGGCAGCCGGCAACGATGGCGGTGATCGTGATGCCGCTGCTCGCCGCCGAGGCATCCGGCATCGCGTTCACCTGCGACCCCGTCAGCGGCCGCGAGGATCGCCTGATCGTGCATGCCAACTGGGGGCTGGGCGAGTCGCTGGTGGGCGGCGAGGCAGCGGGCGACGAGTACGTTTTCGCCGAGGATACGAGCGACATCTGGCGCCTGATCGAGCGCCGCCAAGGCAGCAAGGCGACGATGAGCGTGAGCGCTGCGGGCGGGGGCACGGTGCGCGTAGCGGTCCCCGCGAGCAAGGCCTCGGCTTCCGTCTTCGATACCGCGCAAGCCGAAGCGCTGGCCGCCTTGTTGCGAGACGCCGCCGTTGCGCTCGATTTCGTCGCGCCTTTCTACGATCTTGAATGGGTCTGGGACGGCACACGCTTCTGGCTGGCCCAGGCACGGCCGGTGACGCGGCGCCCTCGTCATACCTACGCCGCGCTGCAAGGTCAGCCGGCGATCTGGACGCGCGGCAATACCTGCGAAATCATGCCCGAGCCGCTGCAGCCGATGGACTGGAACTTCTCCCGGCGCGGCGTCAACCACCTGCTGGAGCAGGGCTGGAAGCTCGCCGGCTACCCGCTGTTGCCGGGGGTCCAGCGCGCCGGGCTGTTTCACGGCCGGCTCTACCTTGAAGCGGCCATCCTGCAGTGGGAAGGCTGGGACGCCATTGGACTGACCCCCGAGCATTTCAATGCGTTACTGGGCGGCCATCAGCCGGTGGTTGTCATCACACCACCTACGTTCGGCACCCGGTTGCGGCGCTTGGGGCGCATCCTGCGCTATGCCCTTGGCACCCCAGCCACACGCCGGCGCGGCGAAGCGGCGATCGCCCGGATACGGGCAAGCGCCCGCCAGGCCTTGGGCCAGACGCCACCCTGCAATGCGGAGGGCTGGCGCGAACGGCTTTACCGCCTCAGCAGGCCGGCGCGCGAGGAAGTCGATCTGCTGTTCCTGCAAGGCTCGGGGGGCGGCAGCCTGTCCCTCTTGGTCGAGACACTGGAAAAAACCTTCCCTGGCGAAGGAGCGGCGCTCGGCGCCGCCCTGCTGGCGGGAGGCGACGCCAGTGTCACGGCGCAGCAGGGCTACGCCTTGCTGGCGCTGGCGCGCCTGGCGGCCCGCTGTGGCCACCGCCCGCAGGACCACCCCGAGTTTGCCCGCGCTTTCGCCGCCTTTCTCGACGAGTACGGTCATCGCGGTCATTACGAGACCTATATCGGCTCGCCGCGCTGGCGCGAACAGCCCGAGACGATTCTCGAACAACTCCCGGCGCTGGCCCAGGTCGACGAGAAAGAGATAGCGGCGCGCCAGCAGGCCGCCGCCGACGCGGCCTGGCAACGCCTGCGCCAACATGTGCCGTTGTGGAAAACGCTGTTCATCAAGGGCCTGGTCAAGGCCGCCAATCGCGAATCCAACCAGCGCGAGGCGGCGCGCAGCGCCTTGATCGCCAATCTCGACGCGGTGCGGCACGCCTGGTTGGGCGCCGCCGCCTGGATGCAGTCGCAGGGTTGGCTGCGGGCGGCGGAGGATGTCTTCTGGCTGCTGCCTTCCGAAGCCGAGCGCGCCGCCATGAGCGGGAAGACCCCCGCCGCAGGCCTGCAGGCGCGCATTGCGGCGCGGCAAGCGCTGTTCCGCCAGTGGCAGGCGGAAGAGGCGCCGGAGTTCCTGTTGGTCGAAGCGGCCGGGACGACGCTGCCAGCCAAGACTTCGCCATTGAGCACTAGCGACGGAAGCCATTGTTGGCGCGGCGTCGCCACCGGCACGGGGCGGGTGCAGGGCCGGGCGCGCATTCTGCGCCATCCCTCCGACGGCGGGCGCCTGCAGGCCGGCGAGATTCTAGTCGCGCCATCGACCGATCCCGGCTGGACGCCGCTCTTCCTGAGGGCGGGCGGGCTGGTGGTCGAAACCGGCGGCTACCTTTCGCACGGTGCCATCGTCGCCCGTGAATTCGCCCTGCCGGCCGTGGTCAACCTGCCCGGCATCCTCGATGCCCTGCAGGATGGCGACGAGATCGAAGTCGATGGCCTGAGCGGCGAGGTGCGCCACCTGGGCCGGAATGGGATGGAAAGGTCACCCAGCCAGGCGACGTAACCGGGGGCGGGCTGGTCGTGTCCCGCGTGTCGGGCAGGGCCGCGTGACGCCTTCGGCCAACCTGGCCTTGGAAAAAAGAAGGGGCCGCTGGGCGGCCCCTGAATAACTCGAGGGAGAAACGCGAGTAGGGAGGATCAGACGTCGAAGAACACCGTTTCGTTGTTGCCCTGGATGCGCACGTCGAAGCGGTACACCACTTCACCGTCGCGCTCTTCGCGCTGGGCGATCAGCGTCTTGCGGCGCACTTCCCATTCGATCAGGTTGAGCACCGGGTCCTTGGCGTTGGCTTCGGCTTCATCCGAGAAGTAGATGCGGGTGTTGAGGCCGATGTTGATGCCGCGCGCCACGATCCACAGGTTGATGTGCGGCGCCATGGTGCGGCCGTGGCGGCCCTCGACGGCGCCCGGCTTGATGGTCTCGAAGGTGTAGAGGCCGCTTTCGAAGTCGGAGCAGGCGCGGCCCCAGCCGCGGAAGCTGTCGTCGAGCGGCTTGTCCTGGGTGTCGGCCGGGTGGTTGTAGCGGCCGTCAGCGTTGGCCTGCCAGATTTCCAGCAGCACGTCGCGCAGCGGCGTGCCGGAGCCGTCGATCACGCGGCCTTCGATGCGGATGCGCTCGCCGCGGGTGGCGGGGGTCGTCAGCACGTTGGAGAAGTTGTTCTCGAAGATGTCGAAACCGGCGGCGTGCGGCGCCAGGCCGATGTGCACGTACGGGCCGGCGGTCTGGGAGGCGGTTTCTTTCAGGTAGTTGAGCTGGTTGACCATCATTTCGCCCCCTGGATGCGGTTTTCAAACAACGTGGCACGACGGCCGCGCAGCACGATATCGAAGCGGTACGCCATGCTGTCGAGCTGCACGAAGGCATGGCGGTCGAGCGGGGCGATCAGGGTGCGCACGGCTTCTTCATTGTTGATGGAGCGCACGATCGGGCAGGTGGCGATCAGCGGGTCGCCCTCGAAATACATCTGGGTGATCAGGCGCTGGGCGAAGCCGTCGCCCGACAGCGAGAAGTGGATGTGCGCCGGGCGCCAGTCATTGACGCGGTTGCGCCACGGGTACGGACCGGGCTTGATGGTGCGGAAGAAGTAGTAACCGTTGTCGTCGGTCAGCACGCGGCCGCAGCCGCCGAAGTTGGGGTCGATCGGCGCCAGGTACTGGTCCTTCTTGTGGCGGTAGCGGCCGCCGGCGTTGGCTTGCCACACTTCCACCAGGGAGTTCTTCACCGGGCGGCCGTTCTCGTCGCGCACGAAGCCATGTACGATGATGCGCTCGCCGATCGGCAGGCCGTCCTTGGCGTAGTTCAGGATCAGGTCGTTGTCGAGCGGACCCAGTTCGTCCTGGCGGAACACCGGGCCGGTGATTTCCGACAGCGAGTTCTGCAGCGAAATCAGGGCGTTCTTGGGCGAACGCAGAATGCTGGTCTTGTAGTCGGGCGCGTAAGCGGGCGGGTGCACGCTGCGGTCGCGCTGGTAGAACTCGCCGTACTGATCGCTAGAGCGGTTCATGCATGTCTCCTTGGTAGGTGCCACTATCTTTGTGGTGGGCCAGGTACTGTGTGTTGCCTCACCCTGCTGCCTGGTGTTGCAAATGCTTGATGTGCAGCAAGGTCGGTAGGGAGAGTCTATGTAAGAAACAAGGTTATGGATAATGAGATATTGGCGAATTATCCATAATATTTAATTATGGTTATGTGGCGCAGCGGCGAGGCGCTGCCATCACCGGCCTGTCGACAGTGGCGTGCCGGATGGCATGCCATCCGGGTCTGAGCGGCGAGTGGGGTGCGCGGGCGAGGCTCGGTCAGGCTGCGAGCGTGGTGTGCCAGGAACTGTCGAACTGCTCCACCGGGATCGGCCGGCTGACGAAGTAGCCCTGGGCGATGTCGCAGCCCAGCGTCGCCAGCCGGTTCCAGATGTCGCGGTTTTCCACGCCTTCAGCCACCACGTGCAGCCCCAGGTTGTGCCCCAGGTCGATGGTCGAGCGTACGATCGTGTCCGACTCCTGGTCGGCGATCATGGCGCCAACGAACGACTGGTCGATCTTGATGGTGTCGGCCGGCAGCCGCTGCAGGTAGCTCAGGCTGGAATAGCCGGTGCCGAAGTCGTCCACCGCCAGTTGCACCCCGAGCGCCTTGAGCTGGTTGAGCGTGGCCAGCGCGCCGCCGGGGTCGTCCATCAGGGCGCTTTCGGTCAGTTCGAATTGCAGGTGGGTGGGGTCGATGCCCCAGGTGAGGAACAGGCCGCGGATGCGCTCGGCCAGGCGCGGGTCGAGCAGGTCGCGCGCCGACAGGTTGACCGCCAGCGGGCTGGGGCGCCCGGCCTGTTCCAGCGTGTAGATATGCCGGAAGGCCGCTTCCAGTATCCAATGCGTGAGCGAGGTGATCATGCCGGCCTGCTCCGCCAGCTTGATGAAGAGGTCGGGCTCGACCAGTCCGCGCTCGGGGTGCTGCCAGCGCACCAGCGCCTCGGCGCCGCACAGCTTGCCGGTGTCGAACTGGATCTTGGGCTGGCAGTAGAGGCGAAGCTCGTCATGCTCGATGGCATGGTGCAGTTCGGCGATCAGCGAGACGTGGCGGGTGCATTCTTGTCGAGACTGCCGTTGAAGATGGTGTAGTTCACCGCCGAGTGCAGGGCCTGGCGCGACGCCATGGTGGCACGCCGCATCAGCGCGTCCGGCTCCTGGCCGTGCCCCGGAAACAGCGAGAGTCCGATGCGCAGCCGCGCATCGACCTGGATGCCGGCCACGGTGAGCGGCTCGTCGAACTGGCGCAACAGTCGCAGCGCCTCTTGCGAGGCGCGCTCGGCGTCGGTGTTGGGCTGCAGAATGGCGAACTCGTTATCGCTCACGCGCCCGAGGAAATACCCCTGGTCGATCTGCGGCTGTAGCCGGGCAGCCACCTGCAGCAAGAGTTCGTTGGCCTGCTGGTAGCCCAGTACGTCGTTGATTTCCCGGAACTGGGTGACGTTGAGGATGCCCACGGTGAACGGGCGGAAGGGGGGGCTCGAGGAAGCAATCATGCGCCCGAGCTGTTCGAGAAACAGGGTACGGTTGGGCAGCCCGGTGAGCTGGTCGTAATACGCCATGCGGTGCATGGCCGCTTCGGCCTCCTGGTGGCGCACCCGGCTGCGCAGGGCGCTGATGCCGTAGGCGACGTCTTCGGCCAACTCGCTGAGCACGCGCAACTCTTCCTCGCCGAAAGCGTTGTATTCGCCGGCGACAATACTCAGGTTGCCGCCGATTTCGCCGTCGATCACCAGCGGATAGGCGCTCGCCGCGGCATAGCCGCGCCGTTTTTGTTCCTCGAACAGTGTGGCCAGGGCGGGGTCGTTCAGGACGTCATGCCCGACCTGCGGCTGGCCGGTACGGATGGCGAGGCCGGACGGTGTGGTGCTCTGCTCGGACCAGGTCAAATCGAGCAGTTGCAGGAAGCCGTCTTCGACGCCGGCATGGGCCATCGGGCGAATGGTCTGGTGCTCGTCGTGCTCGATGTAGCCGATCCAGGCCATGCGGTAGCCGCCTTGCTCGACGATGGCGTTGCACATGTCCTGCAGCAAGGTTTGCTCGTCCGGCGCCCGCGCCAGCGCCCGGTTGCCCGCGCTCAGGGTGCGCAGCGCGCGGCACAGGCGGGCGTAGTCGGCCGGGGTGACGCAGCTGGCCCCGATCGCCCCGATCGCATCGTTTCCCGCAACCTTTGGTGTCGTCATGATCTTTGCCTCCAACCATACTTTTCAGTATAGGTGGTGTACGGCTGGGGGCAGGGAGGCGGGCCGGGCCTCGATCCGGGCGGGGCGGTCTACGAAGCGTTCGCGTCCGAATACGACCCCGCCCCTAGATGGCTTACGCCGAATCAGTACTCCAGACTCACATCCGATTTGGCCTTGGTACAGCAAGTGAGCACATAGCCTTCGTCGATTTCTTCCTCCGTGATGCCGCCGTTGTGATTCATCTCCGTCTCTCCCTCCAGCACCCTCACCCGGCAGGTGCCGCAGATGCCCATGCCGCAGGCTTTGGGGATGGTGAGACCGGCACTGGCCGCGGCCGCATGCAGGGTCATCCCGCTCGCCACCTGCACCGACTTGCCGGATTCCTTGAAGCTTACGCAATGAGTGTCCTGTGCGGTCTCTTCGTGTTCGTGGGCCTCGGCCGCATGCTCCTCGGCCCGCAGCCGCACCCTACCAACCGTAGAAGAAGCGCTTTCAGAATCACCCGTGATCTGTGTGTAATGCTTGACTACAGCGTATCAAGTCTGCCCCCAGCATCCAGTTACATTTCCTGCACCCTTTCACTGACTTTTGGTAATGCATCACGAGTGCGGAGTGTTCGCGCAAATGAAGCAGGAGGATGTGGGGTACCTGAAAAGCGTGTATTGACGGGAGATTGCGGACAGGGAAGACCCGCAACCGCCCCACTACAGCGGCATGGAGCGCCAACAACCAGCCTCTCGGGGGACGCCCCGGACTTCCAGTGAGAACTTGACTGGCCTTGGCAAGCGTTGCAATTATCGAACGTAACAAACAGAAAGATGCTCACGATTGTGCAGGGGCATCCGGGTCATCGAAGGGAAAGACTTCACCAGCAAATGGCAATCATTTAAAGCTGCGTGGGAGGGCTATCAAGAATGGATAGTATGGTTATGGGTAACAATCATTTAGTGTCCAAGCAGAATGAAGTAGCAAAGCCATTGTCGGTTGCCTTCATACTCGCGCCTCAGTTCACGCTGAGTGCGTTTTCAAACTTCGTTGATGCGCTGAGGCTGGCAGCAGATGACGGCGACTTTAGCCGGCAGATTCGTTGTAAATGGAAAGTTTTAAGCCATGACAGTCGACCGATTGCCTCCAGTTGTGGCCTGGAGGTGATCCCCACCGCAGGGCTGGAAGATCCAAAGTCATTTGACTATATTGTCGTCGTCGGTGGTCTATTGCACTCCGGGAAGAAAATATCCAATCAATTGCTAAGCTATCTGAAAGGCGCAGCGGAGTTGGATGTGCCGCTTGTGGGTATTTGCACGGGAAGCTTTATATTGGCACGCGCAGGGCTGATGCAAGGCCATAATTGCTGTGTTAGTTGGTTTCACCATCAACATTTTGAGGCCGAATTTCCAAAGCTGCCGGTTAGTTCGGATGAACTATTCATCATAGATGGCAAGAGAATGACGTGTGCCGGCGGGGCGGGGGTAACGCATCTGGCTGCGCATCTCATCGAAAAACACTGTGGAAAATTCGAAGCGGCACGGGCTCTCCGCATTATGCTTGAGGAAATGCCTCTGCCGGCAGCCACTCCTCAGCCACAGCCTGTTTTGACAGAAAAAGTATCGAACCTGGTGGTGCGAAAAGCCATGCTTTTGATTGAGCGCAACCTGAGTAATCCACTGTCAATTGAGGATGTTTCTCGGAAGGTCAATGTCAGCCTTAGGCAGCTCGAAAGATTGTTTCATGTTGAGCTTGGTATGACGCCTGCGTCTTTTTCCTTGAAGCTAAGGTTAAACCACGCCCGGCATTTCTTGCTGAACACCAAGCATCAAATATCTTATATTGCATTCGAGTGTGGATTTATCGGGTCTTCCCATTTTACTCGTTCTTTCAAGGCGGAGTTTGGCATCACTCCGACGGAAATGAGAAATAGAGGGACTGTCAAAATCATGCATCATAGCGGGGGCTGACAATCCCGGGCAGCTTCTTTGGGCGCGTCGAAAAGCCTTGCTTTTGAATGAGGTGGCAATCATTCACAATGGAGAGCTATTCGAAGAGCCGGAACGTTTGCATGGTATTTATAAAAAACAGCCCGATACGGATTTTTCCAACCGTGTTAAAGAGGCCAGGGGCCTCTTTGGTTTTGAGCAGCGTCAGTCCTTTCCCGTCAAGCCGCCTTTCGCCTGTGGCGGCGGTACCCTTGCTCCGCACTGTGTGATCACTGCCTTGGGCATCTTCCTGTAGGTTTCGACGTCGTTCGTGGAGAAATCGGCGAATACGGCGCCCCGCTGCTTGGCGGCAGGCAGAATCGGTGCATGGCGCTCGCAAGCGCTTCTCCATGGCCGGGGCCCGGTCGAGCGGGTGGATCGCCATCCCTTGTTTTTTCGGGCACAACGGGTGCGATGTGATCGACAGTAACTACCGTTGCCGGCCGGAGTGCGATTATCGATGTGGCTGGAGCAAATGAGGCGACCTAAGCTGGAAGCGCTCACTCCGCATTCCGGGCCGAAAATGGTGTGGGCACCGTCCGAATGGACTCTTTCTGGGGAGGTGGCTATGAAACACTGGTTGCTAGGCGGTTGCGCGGCCTTATTGGCTTGTTTGCCAACGTTGGCCGAAGAGAAGGTCGGCAAGAGCATTTTTGACGGACCCCCGGAGCAGCGGATCGATGCCTTGGCCGAGATTCAACCCGGCCTCGGGGTCGTCATGAACGAAATCGGCACGCGGTTTGCCAACCTCTACTGGGCGGCCAACGGCGGTAACTGGGGCTTGGCCGATTATCAGTTGAAGGAGTTGCTGGAAGCCCAGGAGGTGGGCGAGGCGACGCGGCCCGGGCGGGCGCCCATGTTGAAAGCGCTTGAAGAGAATTTTCTGGTACCGCTCCAGGCCGCCATCAACAAGAAGGACCTCAGTCAGTTCAATCCTCGCTTTGCCGAGGCCGAAAGGGGCTGTAATGCCTGCCATACCGCGTTGGGCTATGGATTCATCCACTATCACGTTCCCCGCAACCCGCCTTCGGGCTGGCTCGACTTCAAGCTGAAAACCTCGCCCGGTTATAAGGAAAAGACCGAGACCCAGTAAGCCGATAGTTCGCGAGTGCCTGCCGCCGGCGTCGCAACACGGCGTCGGGCAGCGTGCGTAGCGGCGAGGGTTCCGGGGAGGGGCCGCAGGTTCGCCCGCCGTGTCGCCGTCAGGCCGCCGCGGGCAGGGCCTCGGCCCCGCGCCGTTTCAGGGTTCCAGCACGTAGCGGCCGGGGGCGGCGTCCAGCGCGGGGAAGTCCGTCGTCGCCAGCGGCGGGGCGTCGACCAGTGCTCCGGCTTTCGGCTTGAGCCACGCCATCCAGTCTTCCCACCAGCTGCCCGGGTGCTCCTCGGCGCGCTGCTGCCAGTGCTCGGGGCGGTCGGAGCGGTGCGCGATGTCGGCCCAGTAGCGGCGTTTGGGCGGGGTGACCGGCGGGTTGACGATGCCGGCGATGTGCCCGGAACTCGACAGGATGAAGCGCTTCTCGCCGATGCCGTGGTTGATGATCTTGAAGGTCTGGTCCCACGGCGTGATGTGGTCGTCCTCGGCGGACACCACGTACAGCGGCTGGTCGATTGCGGCGAGGTCGAGCATCTCGCCGGCCACCGTCAGCGCGTTGGGCACGATCAGCCGGTTGTTGAGGTAGAGCTCGGTCAGGTACCAGGCGTGCATGGCCTTCGGCATGCGCGTGGTGTCCATGTTCCAGTACAGCACGTCGAAGGCGGGCAGCGTTTCGCCGTACAGCCAGCCATGCACCACGTAGTGCCAGATCAGGCTGTTGGTGCGCAACAGGCGGAAGGCCGCGGCCATGTCCTTGCCGTCGAGGAAGCCCTGCTGCTCCATCCGCGCGCACAGGTGGCGCACGCTGGCGTCGTCGATGAAGACCTCGATGTCGCCCGGTTTGTGGAAGTCGACCAGCGTGGTGAGCAAGGTGGCGTCGGCCACGGGCGTGGCGTCCGCGCCGTAGTGCCGGTTGGCCCAGGCCAGGTACATCGCCAGCGCGGTGCCGCCGATGCAGTAGCCGACGGCGTGGACCTTGGCGGCGCCGCTGAACTGGCGGGCCAGCTGCATGATGGTGTCGACGCCCTCGGTGAGGTAGTCGTCGAAGCGCACCTCGCTCATCGAGGCGTCCGGGTTCTTCCAACTGGTGATGAAAACGTCCAGCCCCTGATCGAGCAGGAAGCGGATCATGCTGTTTTTCGGGGTGAGGTCGAGCACGTAGAACTTGTTGATCCACGGCGTGACGATCACCACCGGCTCGGCGTGTACCTGCGGCTGGCGTGGGGCGTAGTGGATCACCTCGAGCAGGCGGTTGCGGTACACCACGGCACCGGGTGTGGTGGCGAGATTGACGCCGACCGCGAAATCCTCCGGGTTGGTCATGCGCACGCTGCCGGCGCGGGCATCGGCGAGGAAGTTCTGGAATCCCTGCACCAGGCTCTCGCCATGGCTCTCCAGCGCCTTGCGCAGCGCCACCGGGTTGCTCCACAGGTAGTTGGTGGGGGCGGCCGCATTCAGCCAGTTGCGCCACCAGAAGGCCGCGCGCCGGCGTTCCTTGTCCGCGAGGCCGGGGGTGTCGTAGAGCATGTCCTGGGTATGGTGGGTGTAGGCCAGATACCACTCCTTGACCAGATCCCACGCCGGCGAGTCGGACCAGATCGGGTCGGCGAAGCGGGCGTCGTCGGCCTTGGCCGGGATCGGATCGGCATCCGCCAGTCCAAGCTGGCGCTGCCAGCTGTGCCGCTGCAGCTGCCACAGGTCGGATGACAGCCGGGTCAGGCGCTCGGCCAGCTCTTGCGGGTGCAGCAGCCAGCTCAGCTGCGCCTGGATGATCGGGGTGGCCATGCCGAGCGGGTCGATGGTGCCGGCGGCCCCGTTTACCTGTGCTTCCGTCGCGTGCTGGGCCGGAGGCTCGTTGTCCGCTGGCATGGCTGGCCGGCGACCCTGTTTGGGCGATGCGCCTGCGGAAGAACGCGGTGTGGTCATGATCGTTACCCTTGGTCCAGGTCTGAGGTGCGATGTCGTGGCTGGGGCGCGAGGCTGCCCGTCCGCTCGCCACGCCGTTCTCCAGCGCCAGCGCCAGGAGAGAGCGGTGCGCGGAGGGGGGAGAGGATGCAATTAATTAAAGAACCTTAAACCATCTATTTCAATCTACGGCGGGTCGGCCCGCCTATCCCGCCACCGTCACCCCATCTGGTATGCCTGCTGCACCTGTCGCAACCGGGCCGTCAACATGCGACAGCTGTCGCAGCCTTCTTTCCCGATTTTTCTTGTTTTCCCGTTTGAGATCGGCGCCGGCAGTGCGTTCGGGATGCCGGGCGGGCTAGTTTATTACATCCAAGCCATTGATTTTTATATGAATAAATGGATTTTCGCGGCGCGGGCCGGACGTCGCGCTGGAGCTGGCACCGTTCTTGCCATTAAGGGATCAGGAGCTCGGTGTCCGTGACAGTCGCGCAGTGCGTCGACGAGAGGCTCCGGCAACACGTTCGCAAAGGAGGACGAGAGACATGGAAACGACATCAGACCGCCTGCTCTGGATGTACCGGACGATGGTGGAAATCCGCGAATACGAAGAGACCATGGCCAAGGTCTATCTGGAGGGCAAGCTGCCGCCCAAGATCCAGAAGGGGCTGGCCTTCGATATCGGCGCCGGGCCGGTGCCGGGCGAGATGCACCTGGCAGCCGGGCAGGAGCCGGTGGCGGTAGGGGTCTGCGCCCACTTGCGCGACGAGGACAGCGTGGTCGGCGCGCACCGTCCGCACCACTTCGCCATCGCCAAGGGGGTGCCGCTGAACGAGATGACCGCCGAGATGTTCGGCAAGGTCACCGGGCTCGGGCGCGGCAAGGGCGGGCACATGCACCTGTTCGATCCGGCGCACAAGTTCAGCTGCAGCGGCATCGTCGGTGCCGGTGCGCCGCAAGCCTGCGGCGCGGCGCTGGCGGCGAAGAAGCTCGGCAAGGACTGGGTAGCGATCGCCTTCTTCGGCGAGGGCGCGGCCAACCAGGGCTCCTTCCACGAGGCCTTGAACCTGGCGGCGCTGTGGAAGCTGCCGGTGGTGTTCGTGTGCGAGGACAACAAGTACGGCATCTCGGTGGAGAAGGGCGATTCCACCGCCATCGCCAGCAACGCCGACCGCGCCGCCGGCTACGGCATGCCGGGTGTGCTGGTGGACAAGAACGACGCGCTGGCGGTGTTCGAGGCGGCCGGCGTCTCCATCGACCGCGCCCGCCGTGGCGAGGGGCCGACGCTGATCGAGGTCAAGACCGACCGCTACTACGGCCACTTCCAGGGCGACCCGGAAACCTACCGTCCCAAGGGCGAGGTGAAGGCGCTGCGCGAACACGACCCGATCCCGGCGCTGGGTGCCGTGCTGCGCGAGCAGGGCTTGCTCGACGACGCGCGCGACGCCGAGCTGCGCGAGGCAATCAGGTCCAAGGTGCAGGCGGCGTTCGACTTCGCCCGCCACAGCCCCTATCCGGACGTGGCGGAAGCCCACCGGCACGTGTTCGTCGATTAAGTCAGCGCACAGCGAGGAGAGAGACTATGACTACGCAACAGAAAACCCGCACGCTGACCATGGCGCAGGCCATTTCCGAAGCCATCGGCCAGGAGATGGAGCGCGACGAGCGCGTGTTCGTGATGGGCGAGGATGTCGGCAAGTACGGCGGCATCTTCAGCGCCACCACCGGCCTCTACGAGCGTTTCGGCAAAGAACGCATCATGGACACGCCGATTTCCGAGACCGCCTTCATGGGCGCAGCGATCGGCGCCGCCGCCGAGGGCCTGCGCCCGATCGCCGAGCTGATGTTCGTCGACTTCTTCGGCGTCTGTTTCGACCAGATCTACAACCATCTCGCCAAGAACACCTACATGGCGGGTGGCAACATCAAGCTGCCGGCGGTGGTGATGACCGGCATCGGCGGCGGCTACAACGACGCCGCGCAGCACTCGCAGTGCCTCTACGCCAGCTTCGCCCACATGCCGGGGATGAAGGTGGTGGTGCCGTCCAACGCCTACGACGCCAAGGGCCTGATGATCCAGGCGATCCGCGACGACAACCCGGTGGTGTACTGCTACCACAAGGGCATCATGGGGCTGTCGTGGATGTCCTACTTCGAAGGCAGCACCAACGAAGTCCCCGAGGAAGCCTACGCCATCCCGTTCGGCAAGGCGCGCGTGGTGCGCGAGGGTTCGGACGTCACCATCGTCACCCTGAGCCAGATGGTGCAGAAGGCGGTGCTGGCGGCCGACACGTTGGCCGAAGAGGGCATCAGCGCCGAGATCATCGACTTGCGCACCATCGTCCCGCTCGACACCGAGACCGTGCTGGCCTCGGTCGCCAAGACTGGGCGCCTTTTGGTGGCGGACGAGGACTACCTGCACTTCGGCCTCTCCGGCGAGATTGCCGCGCTGGTGGCCGAGCATCTCGACACCATTCGCCTGAAGGCCCCGGTGCGCCGCCTCGCGGTCGACGCCGTGCCGATCCCGTTCAGCCGCCCGCTCGAACAGCACGTCATCCCACAGGTCGACGGCATCGTCGCCGCGGTCAAGGCGCAACTGGCTACCCCCATCGGACTGTGAAAGGAAGAAACATGATCGACATCATTCTGGACGACGCGGCCTGGGCCGACGTGGAAGAAGGCACCGAGGCGCTGGTGGACGAGTGGACGGTGGCGGTGGGCGACCGCGTCGCCGCCGGCCAGGTGCTGGGCACCGTCGAGCTGGTCAAGACCAGCCACGAGCTGATGGCGCCGGTGGACGCCACCGTGGCGGCGATCAAGGTGGCGGCGCAGGAGACCTTTCCGCGCGGCGCGGTGCTGATCGTGCTGGAGGACTAGGCCATGTCCACTGCTGTAGAGACAGCGCACGCGGAAGTGAAGCGCATCCCGCTCACCGGCCTGCGCGGCGCCATCGCCCGCAACATGAGCCAGGGCTGGCAGGCCCCGCGCGTGGCGATGTGGGCCGAGGTCGACGTTACCGCCTGCCAGCTCAAGCGTGCCCGGCTGATGACCGAGCATCCCGGCTTCAAGGTCACGCTCACCGCCTTCGTGCTGCGCGCCCTGGCGCTGACCTTGCGCGAGCACCCGCACCTCAACGCCCTGATGCGCGACAAGGAGGTGGAACTGGTCGACGACATCAACCTCGCGCTGGCGGTGAGCGTGCCGGGCGGGCTGATGGCGCCGGTGATCCGCCAGGCCGACAACCTGTCGGTGCTGGAACTGGCGGCCGAGTCACGCTGGCTGGCCGAGGGCGCGCGCAACGGCAGCCTCGGCGCCGGCGTGTTCCAGCGCGGCACCTTCACCGTCACCAACCTCGGCATGACCGACATCGACGGCTTCTCGCCGGTGATCAACCCGCCGCAGGTCGCCATCCTCGGCGTCAGCCGGGTGATCGACAAGCCGGTGGTGCGCCACGGCGGCATCGTCGCGGCGCCGCTGATGGGGCTGAGCCTGGTGTTCGACCACCGCGCCGTGGACGGCTACCCGGCGGCGCTGTTCCTGGGCGACCTCAAGCGCCGCCTGGAAAGCGCCGAGGAGCTCTAGCCATGGACGCGCCGCTCACGCTGGACATCGTCTCGGCCGAGGAGGAGCAGGCCTGGAACCGGCGCCACCTGGCGGAACCGGTGACGGCACCGGCCATCCGCTTCTGGGGCTACCGCGAGCCGGCGCTGGTGCTGGGCTGCTCGCAGCGCCGCGCCATCTCGGCGGAGACGGTGCGCGAGCGGGCCGGGCTCGATCTCGCCGCGCGCGATGCCGGTGGCGGTGCGGTGCTGGTCGGGCCGTGGATGCTGAGCGCCTCGATCCTGCTGCCGCTCGGCCACCGCTACGCGCAGCAGCCACCGGCGCTGAGCTACCACTGGCTGGGCGAGGCCTACCGCGCGGTGCTGGCAGAAGTCGGCATCGCCAGCGAGGTGCTGACCCCCGAGACGGCGCGCCGCTTGCAGCGCGAGGCCGACCCCGATATCGGCTGGGCCTGCTATGGCGGCTTCTCGCCCGGCGAGGTGGTAGTGGGGCGGCGCAAGCTGGTGGGGCTCGCCCAGGTGCGTCGTGCCAAGGGGGTGTTGTTCGTGGCCGGCCTGCTGTTTGGACGGACCGACTGGACCCTGCTGTGCCGCGCCTTCGGGCGCCCGCCCGGCGAGGCGCAGCGGCTGGCCGACGGCAACACCTGCTGCGTGGACGAGGCCGGAGAGACGTTGTCGCCGCTGGCTTTGCTGTGCTCTTTGCAGCAGAGGCTGTGGGCGAGCCTGGGGGATCCGTCCGGTCCGAATGAGCCATGGTGACCGGCTTGCCCGGCCCGACCTGAAATGTGAGTGCAAGGGTAGTGCGAGCAACAGCGGGCGTCGCCGACGCCTGCCAAATCATAAGGAGGGACAGCATGTCTTTGTTGAAAGATCCGGAGTTGAAACAGTCCAGACCGTCCACAGCCGGCCTTCCCGGCCTGCGCGGATTGCAGCATATCGGCATCACGGTGCCGAACCTGCAAGAGGCGGTGGATTTCTTCGTCGAGGTGCTCGGGTGCGAGCCGTACTTCACGTTTGGCCCGTTCAAATTCGACGACGACTGGATGACGCGGCACCTCAACGTTCACCCCCGTGCCGAAATCCGGGATTTCCAGATGGTTCGCTGCGGCAACGGCACCAATCTGGAAATCTTCGAATACGCCGCGCCGGACCAAAACACCAGGCTGCCCCGCAACAGCGATGTCGGTGGGCATCATCTGGCTTTTTATGTCGATGATATGGACCAGGCCGTGGCCTATCTCAAGTCACGCCATGTCACGGTACTGGATACACCCAGCACGTTTACGGACGGTCCCGCCGCCGGACTGACCTGGGTCTATTTTCTCGCCCCTTGGGGGTTGCAGCTGGAGTTGGTGAGTTTTCCGGCCGGTATGGGGTACGAGCGGGACCAGCCGCGCCTGCTGTGGGACCCCCGGTTCCCGGAAAGATGACCGCTCGTCCAGGCATCGGGTGATGGTGGAGTATTGGGCGCTCGTCGGGGCGCCTTTTTTTACTGCAGGCGGAAAAAGGAGCAGACCATGGGGTCGTTCAGCATCATGCATTGGGTCGTTGCCTTGCTGGTCATCGTGTTGCTATTCGGAACCAAAAAATTGCGCAATGTCGGTGAGGATTTGGGTGGGGCCGTACGGGGGTTTAAGAAGGGTATGGGGGAAGAAAACAAAGAGGGTGAAAAAGGCGGCAAATAAACCGCGGGTTGCTCTGGAAGATGAGGGCGATGGGCTCGTCCACGCACCGAGGTGGCCGTGGACGAGCATCAATCCGACGAGCAGGCCTACTTCGGTTGTGGGCTGACGATAATCTTCACGTTCTTGTCCTTATTGGCGACCAGTTCCTTGAAGCCTTTTTCGACAATATCCTCGAGATGAATCCTGCCGGTAATCAGCGGGGTGACATCGAAGCGGCCATCGCTGATCAGGTCGATGACATGGGCGAATTCGCCGGCGTAGGCGAGGGAGCCAATCACCTGTTTCTCGGTGGCGACCAGATCGAAGAAATTGAACTGGCTCGGCTCTTCGAAAATGCCGACCAGTATCGCTTTGCCGCCCTTGCGGATCACCTCGACCGCAAGCGGCCCGGTGGCCTTGTGCCCGATGCATTCGAAAGAAATATCGGCGCCGTAGCCGCCCGTCATTTCCTTGATGACGGCCACGGCGTCGCATTGCGAGGTATCGAGCACCTGTGTTGCGCCCACTTCCAGCGCCTTGCGCTTGCGGGCATCGGCCATTTCCAGGGTGATGATCTTGCTGGCGCCCGCCGCCCGGGCCGCCATGATGGTACACAAGCCGATGGTGCCGGCGCCGATCACCACCACCGTCTTGCCGACCAGCGAGCCGGCCTGCTTGACGGCGTGCACCCCCACGGCCAAAGGCTCGATCAACGCGCCGGCCTCCGGCGGGAAGTGCTCCGGCAAGGGATACAGCAGGTTGGCCGGCACGTTCACGTATTGGGCGAAGGCGCCATTGGTCATCAGTCCCGTAAACGCCAGGCTTTCGCATAAATTGTACTGGCCGTGCTGGCAATAATGGCATTGGCCGCAATGCTGGCAGGCGTCGGCCGCCACCCGTTGCCCTGTCCTGAAACCGCTGACCCCGCTGCCGAGTTCGGTAATCTCGCCACAAAATTCATGGCCAAGAATGCACTGGCCCTTATGTCCGGTCAGCGGATGCGGCATGTCGACCGGGATAAAAATCGGTCCAGCCAGGTATTCGTGCAGATCCGAACCACATATGCCGCACCATTCGACCCGGATCTGGACGTGACCAGGGCCGGGGGGGAGCGGAAGGGGAACATCGCTGACGCGGATATCGTTTTTACCGTGCCACACCGCTGCACGCATGGTGGGCATCGATTCAGGATGATTCATGGTTGTCTCCTCGATTTGGTTTGAACGGCCACTGCATGAAGGCAGGTTGGCCGAAGAGGCTTTATGCAATCCATATGCCAGATTCGAGCAGATATAAATTAGCACTCACTCGAGTCGGTTAATCCATTCAAAACCGGCATAGAGCGTGTGTCGGTCTATTGATTCGTTTTGTCTCCTGAGTCATTTCACCTGTTACACCTGTCGCATCGAGCTACCGAATAAGCAACAGGTGTCGCTTCCTATTCGACGTGCTTTGCCATGTCAACCTCGCTTCAAACTTCCTGTACCCCCAAATGATGGGGTTTCGCCGTGCAATCAATTGAAAATTCATCACGTTTTCGGCGTTGCTAAGGCGAATGTAAAAACTGGCACCGATTTTGCTGATTGAACCGGGCTTCAGGTTAATTCCGATAAGGCCAGGGTTATTCCCCGCCCCTATTGCCCGGCGCCCACCAAGCGCGCTTGAAGCGAGGAGGGCACCCCTAAAACGGATGGTGCCGTCACGACAGGCTGATTCAGCCTGATTTGGAGATTGGGAGAGACAAAGATGACAACATCGATTGACGAAACCGGCTTGAGCCGGCGCAGCTTCCTCAAGGGCAGCGGGCTGGCCGCGCTCGGCGTCACCCTGGTGCCGCTGTCGGCGCTGCTGGTCAGCCCGAATGCCATGGCGGCCAAGCCGTTCAAGACGCTCAGCCCGGCCACGGCCAAAACCCTGGAAAAGATGGCGCGGGATATCTTCCCCCACGACAAACTGGCCGACCCGTACTACCGCCAAGCCATCGCGCCGCTGGATGTCGAGGCCGGCAAAAATGCGGCTACCGCCAGCTTGCTGGCCGACGGTGTGAGCGCGCTGGATGCCTCCGCACGCCAGCGTTATGGACGCCCCTACACCGCGGTCGCCAAGGAAGAAGATCGCGTGGCGCTGCTCAAGGCCATCGAATCCGGCCCCTTCTTCCAGAAGGTGCGCGGCAACCTGGTGACCGGGCTCTACAACAACAAGGCGCTGTGGCCGCAGTTCGGCTACGAAGGCTCGTCCTGGGAGAAGGGCGGCTACCTGCATCGCGGTTTCGACGACATCGACTGGCTGTAAGCGGCCAACGAGCACAAGCCGGCGTTCACGGGCGACCGGCACGCTGAGGAGACACAAGCAATGGCAACGCAATTCCGTTTGGATGATGACGAAGTGGTGGTGATCGTCGGCTCCGGGGCCGGCGGCGGCACGCTGGCCAACGAACTGGCGCAAAAGGGCGTCAAGTGCGTGGTACTGGAGGCCGGCAAGCACTACCAGCCCGACGATTTCGAGAACGACGAGTGGGCGATGTTCAACAAGATTTCCTGGTTGGACAAGCGCATCTCGGCGGGTGGCTGGCATCACACCAAGACCTACCCCAATCTGCCCGCTTGGATCGTCAAGGGCGTGGGCGGCTCCACCATCCACTGGGCCGGCCTGGCGCTGCGCTTTTTGCCGCACGACTTTCGCAACAAGTCGACCTACGGCCACGTCGACGGCGCCAACCTGCTCGACTGGCCGATCGGCTACGACGACCTCGAACCCTACTACTTCCGCGCCGAGAAGAAGATGGGCGTGGCCGGCACGGCAGCCAGCGGCCTGCCGCTGTTGCCCGAGAACAACCACTACAAGGTGATCGCCGCCGGGGCGCGCAAGGTCGGCTACAAGCAGATCGTGCGGCCGATGGCGATCAACTCGCAGGCGTACGACGGCCGCCCCGGCTGCCAGCAGCTCGGCTTCTGCATGCAGGGCTGCAAGATGACCGCCAAGTGGTCGACGCTCTACACCGAAATCCCCAAGGCGCTCGACACCGGCCGCGTCGAGCTGCGCCCGCAGAGCATGGTGCTGAAGATCGAGCACGACAAGAGCGGCAAGGTCACGGGCGTGGTCTACGTCGACCCGCACGGCCACACGCAGCGCCAGGCGGCGCGCGTGGTATGCGTGGCCGGCAACTCGATCGAATCGCCGCGCCTCTTGCTCAACTCGGCCTCGTCACTGTTCCCGGACGGGCTCGCCAATTCCTCGGGTCAGGTTGGCCGAAACTACCTCACCCACACCACCGCCGCCGCCGTGGCCATCCACCAGAAACCGGTGCACATGTACCGCGGCACCGCGCTGGCGGCGGTGATCTCGGACGAGGCCGACCCCAACCCGGAGCGTGGCTTCTTCGGCGGCTATCACCTCGAAGGGCTGTCGCTCGGCCTGCCGTACACCGCCGCCTTCATGAAGCCCGGCGGCTGGGGGCGCGACGTCACCTCGGCGCTGGAGATGTACGACCACATGAGCTGCGTCTGGGTGTGCGGCGAAGACTTCGCGCAGGAGCAGAACGGCGTCACCCTGCACCCCACTGAGAAGGACCAGTACGGCCTGCCGGTGCCCATCGTCAGCAAGACCGACCACGCCAACGACGCCGCCATCCGTCGGCACGGCCTGGCGCAGTTCCGCAAGGTGTCCGAGGCGGTCGGCGCCACCCGCGTCATCGACATGCCGCCGTACCCGGCCAGCCACAACATGGGCACCAACCGCATGAGCGCCAAGGCGCGCGACGGCGTGGTCAATAAGTGGGGGCAGGCGCACGACATCAAGAACCTGTTCATCTCCGACGGCAGCCAGTTCACCTCCAGCTCGGCGGCCAACCCGACGCTCACCATCGTCGCGCTGGCAATCCGCCAGGCCGAGTACATCGCGGGCGCGATGCAGAGAAAGGAGCTCTGATCACTCCCACCACGTAGGACATCCTCCCCTTTGTCGTGGTGTTCGGGCGCCTGCTGGGGCGCCCTTTTTTTCTGGTGTCACGATACTGAGCCGGGGCGACATTCCGAGGGACTGCTCGGGGAGGGGCGAGGGTGGCTATACTGCAATGCGTGGCCGGCGCACGATGCGAGCGGTTGCGGCAAAGATAAAGAACCCCGGGGCGGCACAGCCCAGGCGCGTAGCGCACACGATGATGGGGTACCCATGGAGGAGAACAGATGGCGAACCTTTCCGAGCGCCAGCACATCGAGCGCGTGCTGGCGGTCGCCACGCACGACAGCGGGCTGAGCCAGGATTCGTCGGCGTACGACCTGATCAAGCGCTCCTGGTCGCGCTGCGTGCACGACTACGGCCTCGACCCGGCTGCCCGCCGCCACGCGCGCATCTTGACCGCGCACGAACTGCGCGACCATCGCGAGCAGGCCGAAGACTTCCTGCACGTCGCCCGCGCCGGCATGGAACAGCTCTACAAGCGCGTCTCGTCGCTGGGCTACGTGCTGCTGCTGACCGATGCCCAGGGCGTCACCATCGACTACATCGGCAACGACGCGCTGGAAACGGACCTGAAAAAAGCCGGGCTCTACCTCGGTGCGGACTGGAACGAAGAGCACGCCGGCACCTGCGCCGTCGGTACCTGCATCGTCGAGCAGGCGCCGCTGACCTGCCACCGCGAGGACCACTTCGACGCCACCCACATCACCCTGAGCTGCAACTCCGCGCCGCTGTTCCAGCCCGACGGCGAATTCATGGGCGTGCTCGACGTCTCCATGCTCGCTTCGCCGCAGGCGCGCGAGAGCCAGCACCTCGCCTTGCACCTGACCCTGCTCTATGCGCAACTGATCGAGGATGCCAACTTCCTGCGCCACTTCGCCAACCGCTGGATCCTGCGCCTGGGCACGGCGGCGGCGCTGGTCGACGTCTGCGGCGAACTGATGCTGGCCTTCGACGCCGACGGCGTCGTGGTGGGGGCCAACTCCGGTGCCCGTCAGCGGCTGGGCAGGATGCAGGCCAACGATGCCGGCGGCGGTCTGATCGGTCATCTCCTGACCGACATCTTCCGTTGCAGCATGGACGACATCCGCCAGCTCGCCCGCACGCCCGCCCTGGGCGACGCCGCGCTCCTGGCCACGTTCGACCACGACCTCTTCCACGCCTCGGTCATTCCGCCGCGCATTGCCCCGCGGCCGGCCGTCTCCGCCACGGCCCGCGAGAGCGTGCCGTTACCCGCCTGTCCCGCGCTCGACCGGCTGGCCGGCGATGACCGCCAAATGCAGCGCATCCTGGAACAGTCCAAGCGCCTGGTGAACAAGGGCGTCAATATCCTGATCCACGGCGAGACCGGCACTGGCAAGGAAGTGTTCGCCAAAGCCCTGCACGAATCGAGCGAGCGCGCGGCGCGCCCGTTCATCGCCGTCAACTGTGCCGCCATTCCCGATTCGCTGATCGAAAGCGAGCTGTTCGGCTACGCCCCCGGCACCTTTACCGGGGCGCGCAGCAAGGGCATGAAGGGCCTGATCCAGCAGTCCGACCGCGGCACGCTGTTCCTCGACGAAATCGGCGACATGCCGCTGCACCTGCAGACCCGGCTGTTGCGCGTGCTGTCCGAGCGCGAAGTGCTGCCGCTGGGGGCCGACAAGCCGGTGCGGGTGGAGCTGACCGTGATCGCCGCCTCGCACCGCGACCTGCGCAAGCTGATCGCCGGCGGGCAATTCCGTGAGGATCTCTATTACCGGCTGTGCGGCGCCACGCTGTTCCTGCCGCCGCTGCGCGAACGCCAGGACAAGCGCTACCTGATCGAACGCCTCTTCGCCGAGGAAGCGGCCCAGAGCGGGCAATCTCCCGTCCTCGCCGAAGCGGCGCTGGCCTGTCTGATGGACTACCCGTGGCCGGGCAACGTGCGGCAGCTGCGCAATGTGCTGCGCTTTGCGCTGGCGCTGTCGGACGGCGGCAGCGTCGAACTCGGCGACCTGCCGCACGAACTGATGGAGGGGCGGCCGCCGCTGGAGGAGACCTTGACCCCGCCGAAGGCGGAAAGGGAAGAGAGCCTCCCGGCGGCGCTGGACGAAGCCGGGCTGCTGCTGGCGGCGCTCAGGCGCAACAAGTGGAACGTCACCGCGGCGGCGGCCGAACTGGGCATCTGTCGCGCCACGGTGTACCGCCACATGAAGAAGTTCAGCATCGTCTCGCCGCTCGACCTGTGACCGGCCTTCAATGCGAGCAGGGCCCTACTGGAACGCCACTTCCGCAAAGCTGCGCAGCTTGCGGCTGTGCAACTGGTCGACGCCCTGTTCGCGCAGCAACTCCATCGCCCGAATGCCGATGCGCAGGTGCTGATCGACGCGTTCCCGGTAGAACTGATCGGCCATTCCCGGCAGCTTGATCTCGCCGTGCAGGGGTTTGTCGCTCACGCACAGCAAGGTGCCGTAGGGCACCCGGAAGCGGAAGCCGTTGCCGGCGATGGTGGCACTTTCCATGTCCAGCGCCACCGCGCGGCTCTGGCTGAAGCGGCGTTGCGGCGCATTCTCCGGCAGCAGCTCCCAGTTGCGGTTGTCGGTACTGGCCACCGTGCCGGTGCGCATGATGCGCTTGAGTTCGGACCCCTGAATCTGCGTGATGTCGGACACGGCGGCGGCCAGCGCCAGCTGGATTTCCGCCAGGGCGGGAATCGGCACCCACAGCGGCAGGTCCTGGTCGAGCACGTGATCGTCCCGCACGTAACCGTGCGCCAGTACGTAGTCGCCAAGCTGCTGCGTCTGGCGCAGGCCGGCGCAGTGGCCCAGCATGATCCAGGCGTGCGGGCGCAGCACGGCAATGTGGTCGGTGATGGTTTTGGCGTTGGCCGGGCCGACACCGATATTCACCATGGTGATGCCGCTGCGGTCGCCGCGCATCAGGTGATAGGCCGGCATCTGCGGCAGGCGCGCCGGTGCTTTCCCCAAGGCATCGCCGGCTTCGGCCGCCATCCCCACGCGGCGCGTGATCACGTTGCCGGGCTCGACGAAGGCGGTGTAGTCGCTGTCGGGGTCGGCCATGCATTCGTGGCCGAGGCGGATGAATTCGTCGATGTAGAACTGGTAGTTGGTGAACAGCACGAAGTTCTGGAAGTGCTCGGGCTGGGTGCCGGTGTAGTGCCGCAGGCGATGCAGCGAATAGTCGACGCGCGGCGCGGTGAACAGCGCCAGCGGCCGCGGCTCGCCGCCACGCGGTTCGTAGGTGCCGTTGGCGATGCCATCGTCCATCGCCGTGAGGTCGGGCAGATCGAACACGTCGCGCATCCGTTCACGGCGCTCCGCGCTCAGGCTGCCCTCGAGGTGATCGCTCTCCGCAAACGAGAAATGGATGGGGATCGGCTGCGAGCTGCTGCCGACTTCCAGCGCCACGCCATGGTTTTGCAGCAGCAAGGTGAACTGCTCGAGGTAATAGTCCTCGAACAGGTCCGGTCGCGTCAGCGTGGTCTCGAAGCGGCCCGGCCCGGCCACGAAGCCGTAACTGCGGCGTTTGCTCTCCAGCGGTTTCAGCCGCGACACGGTGCCGGTCTGGATACGGACGAAGGGGTAGCAGGCCCGTACATGGCCGGGCAAGTCTTCACCATCGACAAAGCGCTGCATCGTCTCGCGCAAGTGGGCGAGGCTGTTCTGGTAAATGTGGCGCACCTGGGCCAGCGCGGCGGCGGGGTCATCGAAACGGCTGGGTGGGATGAACGTAGGTAAATAAGGCATGACGCCAGTCTCCTGGAGACGTGTTCGGTGCAGTGCTGCTCCGTCCAGGGCGTCTGGCGGAGCGGGGACGGGAGCCAACGTGTTGCCGTCATGTGGCCTGTCAGCCCCCAAGCAGAGCGACGTTTTCGCTGGCGATTATTGGGCAAAGCCCTTCCTGCGACAACTGCCGACGGCGGCGCGATGAAGCCAGCGAGTCGAGTGCGCCTTGTCTTCAGCCGTGCCGGGCATGCGCCCGGTGTCGTCGCCCGGCATGGTAGAACCAGCGCTTGGCCGCCTCCGCGCCGCACAGGTAGACCAGGGTCAACACCGCGATCAGCAGCAACAGTTCCGCCGGCGGCGCGACGAAGCCCAGCAGATCGGCCAGCGAGGTGAACGGCAGCAGCACGGCGGCCCCCACCACCGCGAGCGCCGTGCCGGCCAGCCACGGGTTGGGCCGGCTGAGCCAGGGGGCGGCACGGGTGCGGATGATGAAGATCACCAGCACCTGAGTGGCGATCGACTCGATGAACCAGCCGGTGTGAAACAGCGCCTCCTGGGCATGGAAGACGCTGAGCAGCAGGTAGAAGGTGAGAAAGTCGAACAGCGAACTCACCGGCCCCAGCGTCAGCATGAAACGCAGGATGAAGCCGGCATCCCAGTCGTGCGGGTAGCGCAGATAGGCGGCGTCGACGTCGTCGAGCGGGATCGGGATTTCCGACGTGTCGTAGAGCAGGTTGTTGAGCAGGATCTGCACCGGCAGCATCGGCAGGAAGGGCAGGGCTAGCGACGCGCCGGCCATGCTGAACATGTTGCCGAAGTTCGAGCTGGTTCCCATCATGATGTACTTCATCACGTTGGCGAAGGTGCGGCGTCCCTCGATCACGCCGTCGTGCAGCACGCCGAGATCGTGCTCGAGCAGGATCATGTCGGCGGCGTCCTTGGCCACGTCGACCCCCGAGTCCACCGAGATGCCGACGTCGGCGTCGTGCAGCGACGGCGCGTCGTTGACACCGTCGCCAAGAAAGCCGACCACGTGCCCGCGGCGGCGCAGCGCGCGCAGGATACGGCTCTTCTGCGGCGGCGAGACGCGGCAGAACACGTCGGTGTGCTGGGCTTGCGCCGCCAGCGCGGGGTCGTCGAGCTGGTCGATCTGCGCGCCAGTCAGCAACGTCTTCACCGGCAGGCCGACCTGGGCGCAGACGTGACGCGTCACCCACTCGTTGTCGCCGGTTAGCACCTTGACGTGGACATGGCTGCGTCGCAGCTCCTCCAGCGCGGTCGCCGCGCTGGCTTTGGCCGGGTCGAGGAAGGCGGCAAAGCCGCACAGCACCAGCCGGGTCTCGTCGTCGACCACGGCGTGCCCATGGTCCGGCGGCACGGCGCGCCAGGCGATCGCCAGCACGCGGAAGCCGTCGCGGCTCAGCGCCTCGAATTGCGCCAGGGCGCGCTCGCGCGTGGCCTCGTCCATCGCCTGCAGCACGGGCGGCGCATCCGGTGCACCGGTTTCGACCTCGGCACACAGGCGCAGCATGTCCTCCGGCGCGCCCTTGACGATCAGCAGCCGTTCCCCGGCGCGTTCCACCAGCACCGAGACGCGCCGGCGTTCGAAACCGAACGGCACCTCGTCGATCTTGCTCCAGCCGCCGATGTCGATTTCCTCGTGCTGCAGGATGGCGTCGTCGAGCGGACTGCGCAGTCCGGACTCGAAAAAGCTGTTGAGGTACGCCAGCTGCAGCACGCGCGCGCTGTCGTGTCCCTGGAGGTCGACATGCTGTTCGAGGCGGATCGTTGCCTCGGTGAGGGTGCCCGTCTTGTCGGTGCACAGCACGTCCATGCTGCCCATATCCTGAATCGCCGCCAGCCGCTTCACCACCACCTTCTTGGCCGCCATGCGCAGGGCCCCGCGCGACAGGGTCACCGACACGATCATCGGCAAGAGTTCGGGGGTCAGCCCCACCGCCAGGGCGACCGCGAACATGAAGGTCTGATGCACCGGGCGGTGCGCCAGCGTGTGCACGAAGACGATGAACAGCACCAGGGCGAAGGTCATCTTGATGATGAGTTGGCCGAAGCGACGGGTGCCGAGCTCGAACGCGGTCGGTTCGGCCGGTGCCCGCAAGGTGTCGGCAATCCCGCCCAGAAAGGTGGCCGGCCCGGTATGGCAGATCAGCAGCGTGGCGCTGCCGCTCAGCACCGACGACCCCATGAACGCCGCGTTGACGGCATCGGCGATCTCGCGCGCCTCCGCCGTCAGCTCCACGGCATGCTTTTCGACCGGGTACGACTCGCCGGTGAGCATCGACTGACGCACGAAGAAGTCGCGCGCTTCGACGATGCGCCCGTCGGCCGGAACCAGGTCGCCCGCGGCCAGTTGCACCAGGTCACCCGGAACGAGCTGGGCTGCCGGCCGCGTCACGACGTGGCCGTCGCGCAGCACGCTGGCGCGCAAGGCCACCGATTCGCGCAAGCGCTCGGCCGCGTTGCCGGCCCGGTGCTCCTGCACGAAGTCCAGGGTCACGCTGCCGATCACGATCAGGCTGATGACGACAAAGCTGGTGACGTCGCCTAACTGGGCCGATACCGCGCTGGCGCTCAACAACAGCAGCACCAGGGGGTTGCGGAAGTGGGCCAGGTACTCCAGTACTGGGTGGCGCCGGCGCCGGGCGCGCAGCACGTTGTCGCCGTATCGCGCACGCAGCGCCAAGGCGGCTTCCTCCGACAGGCCGCGCTCGTCCGCGCCGAGTTCGGTCTTGAGTGCGGTCAGCGATCGGGTCCAGAACGGGACCGGCTGTGCGTCGAGCGGTTCGTGCAAGGCGAGTCCTCGGTCAGTGAGTTTGGGGCAGGGCATCCATTGCTCCAGCGCCGGAGAACCCGTGGATGGCGCGCCCAAGAGAGGGCCGCTTCGCTGCGACGGCGGTGGACGTCGATCAGGCGTTCGGAGCGGGCAGGGTGGCCCCTTCCTTGATACTAGCGCACGCAATGCTTCGTCCCCTGCCAAACCCTTGCGTCGGCCGGGGTCGCCATGCCGCATGGCGCGTTCCCTGATGATCGCCAGCTAATCAGGCGTCTGCGCCTGCCCGCCCCCCTTCGCTGGCAGGGGAATTGCCGTTGCCAGTCCGATTCGAATTCGTCTAATTTTCAAAAATAAACACAGCGCGTTTCGCTTCAGCAGCTCGGCATGATCGATCAACGGCAAAAAGAAGAATCAAAGGGGGGAGCTAACGGTGAATGCCGGTCATAAATTGCGCTTGAAGTGGCTTGGTATCGACACCTACCAGGAAGCCGTGATCTATATGCGGCGCGACTGCGAGGTATGCCGCTCGGAGGGCTTCGAGGCTCAGTCGCGCGTGCGCGTGGCGCGCAACGGCATCGAGATCGTCGCCACGCTCAATGTCATCGATTCCGACCTGCTCGCTCCGCATCAGGCCAGTCTGTCCTCGGCGGCCTGGCGTCAGCTGGACGGCCGTGAAGGGGATACCATCCGGGTCCGGCCTCTGCCGCCGCTGGAATCGCTGATTGCCTTGCGCAGCAAGATCTACGGCCATCGTCTGAACGATGAGCAGATGTATTGCATCATCGAGGACGTGGCGCGAGGGCGCTACCCCAACATCTATCTGGCCGCATTCGTCGCGGCCTGCGCCGGCGGCCGCCTGGATGCCGACGAGACCGTATCCTTGACGCGTGCCATGGTGAATGTGGGACAACGCCTGGATTGGGGCAGCGCCCCCGTCGTCGATAAACACTGTGTCGGCGGCTTGCCGGGCAATCGCACCACCCCCATCGTGGTGGCGATCGTGACCGCGGCCGGGCTGATCATGCCCAAGACCTCTTCCCGTGCCATCACGTCGCCGGCGGGCACGGCCGATACCATGGAAACCCTGGCACCCGTCGCCCTCGATCTGCCGGCCATCCGCCGTGTCGTCGGGAAAGAGGGCGGGTGCATCGTCTGGGGCGGCGCCGTCAACCTGAGCCCGGCCGACGATATCCTGATCCGTGTCGAACGCCCGATGGATCTCGACAGCGAAGGCCAGCTGGTTGCCTCCGTGCTGTCCAAGAAAGTGGCCGCCGGTTCCAGCCATGCGCTGATCGACATTCCCGTCGGCTACACCGCCAAGATACGCTCGCAGCACGCGGCGACCGTGTTGAAAACCCTGCTCGAATACGTGGCGGGGAACCTCGGATTGGCCATTCAGGTGGTGTTCACCGACGGCAGCCAGCCGGTCGGCCGGGGTGTGGGGCCGGCCCTGGAGGCCCGCGACATTCTGGCGGTATTGCGCAATGAAGCGGATGCGCCGGCCGATCTGCGCGAGCGCTCGCTGACGTTGGCGGGCACCCTGCTCGAGTTTTGCGGCACCGCCGCGATCGGCACCGGCGTGGCCCACGCCCGGCGCCTGCTCGATTCGGGGCAGGCGTGGGCGAAATTCGTCGCCATTGCCAATGCCCAGGGCGGCTTGCGCACGCCGCCCGTGGCTACCCACACTCACCCTGTCTGCGCCGTGAAGGGCGGCCGCGTCACCGCCATCGACAATCGCCTGGTCAGCCGCGCCGCCAAATTGGCCGGTGCCCCACGCGCGGCGTCAGCCGGTATCGACCTGCACGTGATGGTCGACAGCCACGTCGACATCGGCATGCCGCTGTTCACGGTGCACGCCGAGACACCGGGCGAGCTCGAGTATGCCCTCAGCTATCTGGACATGCACCCTCAGATCGTGGTGGTGGAGGAGCGATGAAGACCGTGCTGCTGCCTTTGCCCGGCAACGAGGCGATGGCTGCCGCCTTGCTGGCGCAGCCGGCGCTCGCCGGCCAGGCTGAACGTGGGGAGCTCATGGTGCGCTCCTTTCCCGATGGCGAAACCCACCTGCAGCTGTTGAGCGAGGTGGATGGTGCGCGGGTCGTCCTGGTCGCCACGCTGGACCGTCCCGACGGCAAGCTGCTGCCCCTGTTGTTCGCCGCGGCGCTGGTGCGCGACTACGGCGCGGCGGAGGTTGGTCTGCTGGCGCCTTACCTCGCCTATATGCGGCAGGACACCCGCTTCCATCCCGGAGAGGGTGTGACGGCGCGCTATTTCGCCGAGACCTTGTCGCCACGTCTTGACTGGCTGGTCACGGTCGACCCGCACCTGCACCGCATTGCCCGCCTGGAGCAGGTCTACCGCTGCGCCACGTGCGTGGTCCATGCCGCGCCGGCCATGGCCGAGTGGATCGCCGCCAACGTGCCCAAGCCGCTCCTGATCGGTCCGGACCAGGAAAGCCAGCAATGGGTTGCCGAGGTCGCGGCCTTGGCCCAGGCGCCTTATCTGGTTCTGAGCAAGACCCGGCATGGCGACCGGCAGGTGGAGGTTTCCCGCCCCGACATGACCCGCTTGTCCGGCCGCACGCCGGTTCTGGTCGACGACATCGTGTCCACCGCCCACACCATGGCTGAAACCTTGCAGCAGCTGCGGCAACTCGGGGCCAACCCGGCGGTGTGCGTCGCCGTGCATGCCATCTTCACCGAGGGAGCTGTCGAGCTGCTGAACGGTGCCGGGGCAGCACAGGTGGTCAGTTGCAATACGGTGGTCCATTCCAGCAACGCCATCGCGCTCGAGCGTTGGTTGGCCGAAGCGATCCAGAACATGGGCACGCGGTGAGGCGACTGGTCAGCCCTCTTAATCTTGAGGGCTATGGCGTACTGCGTTGATGCCCCGCCATGGCCCTTTCCATCCGTCGATCAGGCACCAGCCACAGCAAGGCGACGCCGACGAAAAAAATCATCCCGCCACAGGGGTAATCCAGCCCGGCGGTCACGATGCCTAGCAGGTAGAGCACGGGCGACGCCTTGCCCTTCAGGTCCCGTCCGATCGCTCGTGCGAGCAGGCTGTCCGGCCCGTGATGGCGGATCAGGGACGTCTGCAGCAGGTTATAGGCCACCGCGCACAGCAGCAGATTCAGGCCATAGAGCATGGTCGGCCAGCGGCCAAAATGATTCTCGCCCATCCAGCCCGTGGTAAAAGGCAGCAAGGACAGCCAGAACAGCAGGTGGAGGTTCGACCACAAGATGGCACCGTTGACGCTTTTGCTGGCGTGCATCATGTGATGGTGGTTGTTCCAGTAGATGCCGACGTAGATGAAGCTCAGCACGTAGCTGATGGCGACCGGCCACAAGGGCAGCAGGGCGGAGAGCGATTCGCCATGCGGCACTTTGAGTTCCAGCACCATGATGGTGATGATGATCGCCAGTACGCCGTCGCTGAACGCTTCAAGCCGATTTTTTTCCATGGCACCCGCTAACAGGAAGAAGGACGAGGGACGGAGCCGTCACCATGGTGCGGTTCCGTGCTTGAGCATACCCCGAGCCGCGCTGGCTTCTCCAGTTGCTTTGTGTTGGTATGCGTATCGGATCGGAGGGCGCGCCTCTCCATGTCCTTTCTCTTTCTGACCGATTGACGGCTCTCGTGGCGTCAGCTCTCTCGATGACGCAATTTGGCCAGTGCAGTACCGGTAAGGACAAGAGAGCGAGCCCCGCATACCTTACAACGGTAACCGTGCAACATTGCCCTGCCCCCACGGGGCAGGATGCACTGTCCGGACAAACAGCGGTTGTCCGGACAGTCGCGTGGTTTGCCTTTTCGTTGGCTGGCTACAAGGAATGAGAAAAGCCGGCTACATTTCCCTGCATATAAAAATGACTGCCAATACAGGCAGCAAAAGTTTGCGCCTGCGTATCGCGGGCCAAACCATGAAATGCAGCACCAAAGGAGAAAGTGTGAGTTTGCAAGAAGAAGTACTGCCTTTTCCCACAGCAGGCGGTGCCCGGACGCACGTTGCCGGGCAAACCCAGGACCTGCATCGTAACCTCACCTGGAAGGATGCGTTCTGGGTGACCAGCGGCGTGCCCGCCGGTGTACTGTTCACCATCGGTGGCGTGTCTGCCACCATTGGCCAGCCGGCATGGATCATCTGGATTCTGGCCATCCTGGTCGGGTTCGCCCAGTGCTTTACCTATGCCGAAATCTCCGGGCTCTACCCCCACAAGTCGGGCGGGGCGTCGGTGTACGGCGCACTCGGCTGGGTCCGCTACAGCAAGTTCGTGGCCCCGGTATCGGTGTGGTGCAACTGGATCGCCTGGTCGCCGATGCTGGCGCTCGGCACCAGTCTGGCTGCCGGCTACATGCTGAGCAACCTGTTCCCGGCCGATGCCGCCATCAACACCTGGCAGGTCACGCTGCTGGATTTGGGCTTCATCAGCAAGGATCTGACGCTGCGGATCAACTCCACCTTCGTTCTGGCGGTGATCTTCCTGCTGATCACGTTCAAGCTGCAGCACAGCGGCGCCTCCGCCGCGGCCCGAACCCAGCGCATTCTCGGCATCGCCTCGCTGACGCCGCTGGTGGTGATTGCGCTGGTTCCCCTGTTTACCGGTGACATGCCGTCGACGAATTTCCTGCCGCTGCTGCCGCTGATGCATGACGCCACCGGCGCCTCGGTGATGGGAAGCTGGAACTCCGCCGGCATCAGTACCGCGATGGGTGCCATGTTCCTGGCCTGCTGGTCGACCTTCGGCTTCGAGACTGCCGTGTGCTACACCCGGGAGTTCAAGAACCCGCAGCAGGACACTTTCAAGGCGATCGTCTCGTCGGGGCTCTTGTGCCTGTTCATGTTCATCGCGGTGCCGATCGCCTTCCAGGGTGAACTGGGTCTCTCCGGCATGCTCGCCCCGGCCATCGTCGACGGCTCGGGCGTCGGCGCCGCGATGGCCAGGTTTGTCGGTGGCGGGGTGGTGGTGTTCAACGCCATCGTGGTGATGCTGGTGTTGTCGATCCTGCTGATCGTGATGACGTCAATGATGGGATCGTCGCGCACGCTGTACCAGGCCTCGGTCGACGGCTGGCTGCCGAAATACCTGTCGCACGTCAACGAGCACGGTGCCCCGACCCGGGCGATGTGGACCGACCTGGTGTTCAACCTGTTCCTGCTGTTGATGTCGAACTACATGGCCGTGCTGTCGATTTCCAACGTCTGCTACATGATCTTCGTCTTCCTCAACCTGCAGTCCGGCTGGATTCACCGCCTCGACCGTGCCGACTGGCCGCGTCCGTACAAGTGCGCCAACTGGCTGCTGGCGCTTGGCGTGCTGTGCGGTTATCTCGACCTGGTGTTCGTCGGCGCCGGTGCCAACTTCCAGGGTGAGAACACGCTGCGCAACGGGCTGATTGCCACTTTCCTGATCGTGCCGGTGTTCATCTACCGTCATTACTGGCAAGACAAGGGGCAGTTTCCGGCATCCATGCGCAAGGACATGGAGTTGCCGCATGCCCGCGCCGGCGTCCTGCCGTACCTTGCGCTCCTGCTGGCGGTTGCCGTGATCTGGATTTCGGCCAAGCTGACGGTCATTGGCTAGCCGGGGGTGGCGGTAGAGGGTGGGGGCAGCGTCTTCCTTCCTCTGCCGCCTGCGCTGCTGTTACTCATCGGGTGGTGATGGCGGAGTTCTGCCGCCGTGACTCGTCCTAGCTGTTGTCAGCCTGTTGTTGAGCGGCGGCTTCGCGCAGCTTGTCTTTCTTGCTTTTGCGTTTGCCCTTGATGCCGCCGTTGCCGACGTGTTCGGCCGTGTGGCCTAAGCTCGCGACATTCGAGGTGGCGGTCGGCTCGAAACCGGCAATCTGTTCGCGCTGCAGCCGTTGCTGCTGGCGCTTTTCGATCAGCTGGAAATGGGCGGCGCAGTCGGCGCTGATGAAACTGATGGCTTCGCCGCGAGCACCGGCCCGGCCGGTGCGGCCGATACGGTGGGTGTAGTCCACCGGCGAGCGTGGCAGATCGTAGTTGACCACCACCGGCAGGAGGGGGATGTCGATGCCGCGAGCCGCCACGTCGGTGGCCACCAGTACCTGCAACTGTCCCGACTTGAGATCGGCCAGCACTTGGCCGCGCTGTCCCTGGCTGCAATCGCCATGCAGGGCCGCGGCACGGATACCGGCACGTTGCAGCTTGCCGGTCACACGGTCGGCAGCCTGCCGGCTAGCCACGAACACCAGTACCCGGTCCCATCCATGCGTCTGCAACAGGTGGCGCAGCAGCATCGTGCGCTGGCTGGCGTCCACTTCGATGGCGCGCTGGTGGATATCCGGTGCCGTGGCGGCGGTCTGCGCAATGTCGATGCGCAGTGGCTGGCTCAGGAGTTGTTCCGCCAGTGAGTGAACGGCGGGCGGAAACGTGGCGGAGAACAGCAGGTTCTGCCGGTAGGGGGGCAGCAAGGCCAGCAGGCGGCCAAGTTCGTCGGCAAAACCGAGGTCGAGCAGACGGTCGGCCTCGTCGAGTACCAAGGTACCGACGGTGGAAATACTCAGTGCATTGTACCCGATCAAGTCCAGCAGTCGTCCGGGGGTGGCCACCACGATGTCGGCACCGCCGCGCAAGGCCATCATTTGCGGGTTGATGGAGACGCCGCCATAGACCACGGCCACCTTCACGCGCCGTGGCAGGGACAGGGCCAGTTCACGCAGGGTGTTGCCGACCTGAACTGCCAGTTCGCGAGTGGGTAGCAGGATCAACGCCTGGACCTGACGTGGCGAACCCTGGCGACTTGTCAGCCATTGCTGCAGCAGCGGCAGACAGAAGGCCGCTGTCTTGCCGGAGCCGGTCTGTGCGGTGGCCAGTACATCACGGCCCTGCAAAATGGCAGGAATGGCGGAGGTCTGGATGGCAGAGGGGGCAAGGTAGCCCTGACTGAGGGCGGCCTGGGCCAGAGAGGGTTGCAGGCCCATGGAAGAGAATGGCATGAATGGTGACGGGTATGAGTGTGAGGGCCTTGCGGCCTGGGGCCGCAGGAGTATCGGCTGCGCCAGCCACGCGGTCAAGGAAGGCGTTGCGTGGCTGCAGCCAGTGTGCGCCCAGATGGCGGCTCTTGCTTGCCAGGGGGCTGCGGGTGGTAGCGGATCGATGGCCAGTCACTCATCCTGCCAGCGGAAAGTGCTATTTGTGAGTACTATCTGGGCTCGTCACCAAGTAAAGCAATCTGCACATGCAAACAGAAGTCAAAGAGAAGCCTCGTTATGCCCTTGTGACCTCGGTCCAGTTGCCGGATGTCAGCGATAGCGAGTTCGAGGCCTCGCTCAACGAACTGAGCGAGTTGGCCAAGACGCTGGGTTTCCAGGTGATGCAGACCTTTGTTCAAAAGCGTAACAGCTTCGACCGCACGGCCTATCTGGGCGTGGGCAAGCTGGAAGAAATCAGCATGTTCGTCAATCGTGGTATCCGTAACGACGAACTGGAAGAAGACCCGCAAGAGCTGGATTCCAGCACGGTCGAGTTCGACGTGTTGCTGGTGGACCACGAAATCTCGCCCTCACAGGCGCGCAATCTGGAGCTGGCCGTTGGTTGTGAAGTGATGGACCGCACCATGGTCATCCTGGAGATTTTCCATCGCAATGCCCGCTCGCGTGCGGCACGCGCGCAGGTGGAAATCGCCCGTCTCGGCTATATGGCGCCGCGCCTGCGCGAAGCGGCCAAGCTGGCCGGCCCGCAAGGCCGGCAGCGCAGCGGTACGGGTGGTCGTGGTGCCGGTGAATCGCATACCGAGCTGGACCGTCGCAAGGTGCGTGACCGCATCGCCGAGCTGCAACGCGAAATCATCGCGATGGAACTGGAGCGCAAGACCCAACGCGCGCGCCGTCTGGAACGTCAGGGCCTGGGCCTGGGCGGGGTGTCGCTGGTGGGGTATACCAATGCAGGCAAGTCCACGCTGATGCGGGCACTGACCGGCAGCGAGGTGCTCGTGGCCAACAAGCTGTTCGCTACGCTGGACACCACAGTGCGCGCCCTTTATCCGGAAAGTGTGCCGCGCGTGCTGGTCAGCGATACTGTCGGCTTCATCAAGAACCTGCCCCACGGACTGGTAGCCTCGTTCAAGTCTACGCTGGAAGAGGCTCTGGATGCAGCGCTGTTGCTGCATGTGATTGATGCCAGTGACCCCGGTTTCCAGCGCCAGCTGGAAGTGACCGACGAGGTGCTGCAGGAAATCGGCGCCGACGACGTGCCGAGAATTCGCGTGTTCAACAAGATCGACCATGTCGGCGATGAGGCGGAGCAGGCTGCCTGGACGGCCGAACTGCAGGAACGCTATCCAGGCTGCGTAGTGATGAGTGCGCGTTGTCCGGAGGATGTGGCCAGCCTGCATGCGACCATCGTTTCCTTTTTCCAGCAGGATCTGGTGGAAGAGGAGCTGCTGCTGCCGTGGTCGGCACAACAGCTGCGCGGTGAAATCTACAGCCACTGCCAAGTGCTGGAAGAGCGTGCCGAGGAAGATGGCAGCTGGTTCCGCGTGCGTGGCGAGCAGGAAAAACTGCGCAGTCTGCACGAGCAGCTCAATCCCGGCTTGCCGGGTCGGGAAAAGGAATATTGGGAAGTCTGAGGCGCTGTCGTAGCAAGGCCTGAGCGGTTCGGCCCAGGCCTTGCTGCGATGGTCAGCCTGCAACCAACACGGCAACAGCCCTCTCAGCCCTCCTTGAAGCTGATCGCCACCGAGTTGATGCAATAACGCTCGCCCGTGGGTTCCGGGCCATCCGGGAACACGTGGCCGAGGTGGGCGTCGCAGCGGGCGCAGCGCACCTCGGTGCGGATCATGCCGTGCGAGCGGTCTTCGATGCGGGTGATGCTGCCGGGGAAGGCTTCTTCCCAGAAACTGGGCCAGCCGCAGCCGGCATCGAACTTGGTGTCGGAGTGGAACAGCAGCGCGTCGCAGCAGATGCAATGGTAATCGCCGCTGGCGTGGCGGTAGTAGTGCTCGCCGCTGTAGGGGCGTTCGGTGCCGGCCTGGCGGGTGACGCGGTATTGCTCGGGGGTCAGTTGGGCGCGCCACTCGGCGTCGCTCTTGTCTATCTTGTCTGTCATGGTGGGCTCCTGTGGGGGCGTCTTGGCCGAAGGCTGTTGGCGTCGGCACGGCTATCCGGGCCGCGGTTCGCGCCGGTTGCGCCGGTTGCGCCGGTTGCGTCGGTTGGTCGTGGCCGATGGGCGGTTCTTACAGCAATTCGTCCAGCGAGCCACCAAGGTGCTCGCTATCCGCCCATTTCTCCAGCTGCCAGGCCCCCTGATGGTGGATGATCCAGTTGAAGGCGGCGTTGGGGATGGGAAAATCGCGCGGTTCGGTCAGCGGCTTGCCGGTGACGATGCGGTAGACCATGTCGAGCACGCCGCCATGAGTGACGACGAGCAGCCGTTGGCCGGGGTGTTCGAGCACCGCCCGCTCCAGGAAGGCCTGAATCCGGACGTGGAAGGCGTACAGGCTCTCGCCCCCTTCCGGGACGTCGTGCGGGTCGCGGTTGCGATGGCGGCGGTAGGCGTCGGGCATGACCTCGCCGGCCTCGTGATAGGTGAGGCCCTGCAGGCGGCCGTAGTGACGCTCGCGCAGCAGGGGGTCGAGGTTGACGTCGAGCCCGGTAGCCTGTCCGATGGGAACGGCGGTCTGGCGGGTGCGCACCAGATCGCTGCAGTAGAGCGCGTCGAAACGCAGTGCCCGGGCCGTCAGGGCCAAGCTCAATGTTTGCGCCTGTTCCTGGCCGGTGGTGTTGAGCGGGGTATCGATCTGGCCTTGCAGGCGGCGCTCGCGGTTCCAGTCGGTTTCGCCGTGGCGCACGAAGCAGAAGCGGGTCAGCGGAGTGTGGTCCATCGATTCATTCTAGCAGTCAGGTTCGGGTTGCGATCAGCCCAGCGCCAGCCACAGCCCGAACGGTACGAAGGCGAGGCAGGCCAGGTTGCCAATCAGTACGATCGACGCCATCTTGCTAGGTTCCTGCCGGTAGATTTCCGCCATCATGAAATTGAGCACCGCCGGCGGCAGTACGCCGAACAGATAGACCAGGCCGGCCTGCGCCGGCGACAGTCGCAGCAGCGGCACGGTCACGGCCGCCGCCGCGAGGCCGCTCAGCGGGCAGAGCGCGGCGCCGAGCAGGCCTATCTTCCAGTCGCGCAGGTTGGCGTCCACCATGCGCACTCCCAGTGCGAACAGCATCAGCGGAATGGAGGCGTCGCCCAGCATCTTGAGACCGATCATCAGCCCGTCGGGCAGATGCCAGCCCGCCAGTGCAAATATCAGCCCCAGCGCCGTGGCGAGCACGATGGGGTTCTTCAACAGGCCGCTGAAGCGGGTGTGGCGGTTGAAGATGAAGGCCCCCAGGGTGAAGTGCAGCAGGTTGGACACCACGAACAGCACCACGAAGGCGTTGAAGCCGCTGCGGCCGAAGGCGAGCAGGGCGAGCGGCAGGCCCATGTTGCCGCAGTTGTTGAACATCGACGGGGGCAGCAGGGTACGCACCTGGTTGCCGGTGGCGCGCGCCACCGGCCAGGCGAGCAGGCCCGACAGCAGGATCACCGCAGCGGAGGCCGGCAGCAGCTTCCACTGGCTGACGAGATCGAAATCCTTTGCCGCCAGCGCCGAGAACACCAGGAGCGGCACACAGACGTCCATGTTGATCGTGTTCGCGGCTCGCATGTCGGGGCGCATCTTGCGGCCGTAGAGCCAGCCGATCAGCACGATGATCAGGACGGGAAGAATGATGGTGACGATGCGTTCGAACATGGGACTCAGGCGGGGTGGGATGGTGCCATTATTGGTCAAATATCTTGACCGGACAAGCGAGGTAAGCCATGGCTTGCCGTGCTTCGGCCAACCTTGTTGTCAAGGTTGGCCGAAGAGCCGGTCAGAGAATGCCGACGCCGGAGATTTCACGCGCCAGGTTGGCGGCGTAGTTGTCGGTCATGCCGCCGACGAAGTCCAGCACCTTCATGTAGGCCAGGTAGGGGGTGTCCTTGTCGGTGAAGGGGGTTTCCGCCATCAGGCCCAGCGCCAGCGTGTGGCGCGCCGACAATCGTTCGCCTCGCACTCTGGCCGCTACGGCCGGGACCAGCACGTCTAGCAGGGTGGAGAGGCAGGGGAAGGAGGCGATTTCGGTCACCAGCTTGGTGCGGTGCCGGTACACTTTCTGGCTGGCCAGCCGTTTGGCCTCCAGCAGGGTCTCGCGGATTTCCGGCGCGCATACGTCGATCAGGTCCTTGCCCTGGAAGGCGCCTGCCAGCAGCGTGTCCTGGTGCAGCATGAATTTTTCCGCCACCTCGGCCACGCAGCGGCCGATCGCCATGCCGCGCAGCATCGCGCATTTCTGGCGCACCGACGGTGTGGCCCAGAGCTTGTCGACCTCGGCGAACTTGGTGAACAGATTCTCGAATTCGGAATAGTCGAGAATGCCGATCTCGACCGCGTCTTCGAGGTCGAGGATGGCGTAGCAGATGTCGTCCGCCGCTTCCATCAGATAGGACAGCGGGTGGCGTGCCCACTGGTCGGCACCGCGCTCGATCAGGCCGAGTTCGCTGGCAATCTGGCGGAAGTAGGGCAGTTCGGTCTGGTAGATGTTGAACTTGTCGCGCAGGTAGGCCGGTTCGGCACTGGAGGTCCACGGGTATTTGATCAGCGCGCCGATTGCCGCCGCAGTCAGGCGCATGCCGCCTTCGCCGGCGTACATCTCGAGCGTGGCGAGCATGCGTAGGCTGTGCGCGTTGCCCTCGTAGGTTTCGACGTCGCGCCGCTCGGCCGGACTCAGGCCTGCCATCAGCGGGGCGTGGCGCTCGTCGCGGAACCAGTCGCGCAGGGCGTCTTCGCCGGTATGGCCGAACGGCGGGTTGCCGATGTCGTGTGCTAGGCAGGCCACTTGCACCACGGCGCCGATGTCGTGCGGCGTGTAGCCGGCGGGCAGTTGGCCGGCGTGCTGCATCATCACTCCGGCACGGTTGCCCAGGCTGCGCCCGACGCTGGCCACTTCGACGCTATGCGTCAGGCGGTTGTGGGTGTGGTCGTTCTGCGCCAAGGGGTGGACCTGGGTCTTGCGCCCCAGGCGGCGGAAGGCGCCGGAGAACACCACCCGGTCGTGGTCGATGTGGAAATCGCTGCGCAACCCGGAGGCGCCCTCGCTGGTCGCAGGGGTGCGGGTGGGCAGTACCTCGCCGTCGATCTGCTTGAAGCGCCGGGCCGACAGCAGGTGCTCCCATTTCATGCGGTGTGGCTTGGTCATGGCAGTGTGCGCGCAGTGGTTTGTCATGATCATAACAGTTTGCCGGCGCCGGACGCAGCGCCGATGGCGGCGGCAAGCCGGTCTTCGGCCAACTTCGCACCCCCGCCAAACCGGCCGGTTGGGCATGGTGCAAGGGGGCGCGCTTGGATTATCCTTAGGGCACATCTTGCCCTTGGAAATCGCATGACCGCTTCCGTTCATGACCTGCTCGCCACGCTGGTGGCGTTTGACACCACCAGCCGCCATTCCAACCTCGAACTGATCCGCTGGGTGCAACGCTATCTGGACTCGTTTGGCGTGGCGTCGCGGCTGACCTTCAATGCCGACGGCAGCAAGGCCAATCTGTTCGCCCAGATCGGGAACCCCGCGCTGCCGGCCGTGGTGCTGTCCGGGCACACCGACGTGGTGCCGGTCGATGGCCAGGCGTGGCAGACGCCGCCGTTCGAGCTGGTCGAGCGCGAAGGCAAGCTGTACGGCCGCGGCTCGGCCGACATGAAAGGCTTCATCGCCTGCGTGCTCGCCAAGGTGCCGTTCTTCCTCGAACTGGCCGACTCCGGGCGCCTGACCCAGTCGGTCGGCATCGCCTTGTCCTACGACGAGGAAGTCGGCTGCCTCGGCGTTCGCGGACTGATCGACGATTTGCAGCAATCCGGCATCAAGGTGGCGGGCTGCATCATCGGCGAGCCGACCGACATGAAGCCGGTGGTCGCGCACAAGGGCATTGCCCATTACCGCTGCCACGTCAGCGGCCGCGCGGCGCATTCCTCGCTGACGCCGTACGGGGTCAACGCCATCGAGTACGCGGCCCGGCTGATCACGCACATCCGCAAGTTGGCCGATACCGAGGCGTCGTTCGGGCATCGCCATACCCTGTACGATGTACCGTTCACCACCTTGCAGACCGGCACCATCCAGGGCGGTACCGCGCCCAATATCGTCCCCAAGGACTGCGAGTTCGTGTTCGAGTGTCGCTGGCTGCCTGGCGACCAGCCGGAGCGCTACGTCGACTCGGTGCGCGACTACGCTTCCAACCTGCTGGAAGAGATGCGCGCGGTGGCAGAGGAGAGCAACATCACCATCGAGCCCACGGTGTACTGCCCGGCGTTCGAGGCGGTGCCGGAGAGTGCGGTGATGCAGTATGTCGAAACGCTGACCGGTTGTTGCCAGGGCGAGGGTGTGGCCTACGCCACCGAAGCCGGCCTGTTCCATCAAGCGGGGATGCCGAGCGTGGTGTGTGGCCCGGGCTCGATCCAGCAGGCCCACCGCCCCGACGAGTACGTCGAAGTGGAGCAGCTCTACGCCTGCAGCGAGTGGCTTGCCAGGCTGGGCGAGCTGCTCTGCACCCCGGCAGCAGAAAGACCCGCATGACCGATCACTCCGTGGCACCCAAGCGCATTACCCTGTTTGCCGACCTCGCCGTTGAGCCCTCCGTCGATTACCCCCGGCCGGACCGGCTGGTCGCCGGCAATCCGCGGCGCCTCACCTGGAGCCATTTCGAGAGCCCGACCGGTGAAGTCAGCGCCGGCATCTGGTCATGCGAAAAGGGGGCCTGGCGCATCGCCTTTGCCGAGCACAAGGACGAGTTCTTTGCCGTGATCGAAGGTCACGTCCGGCTGCACGAAGCCGACGGCCAGGCGGTGGACGTCCGTGCCGGCGAGGCCGCGGTCATTCCCGCCGGCTTTACCGGGGTGTTCGAGGTGGTGGAGCCGGTGCGCAAGTATTTTGTCGTGGTGGAGCACAACGCCTCTCACGCCTGATCCGGATCGCCCATGCTGGCAGAGGGCGGCGGCACGGGACAGAAGCGGTTGACGTCCTGCACCGGCTTTTCCAGCAGCAGCACGATCGCGGTGTTGAGTGCACCGAACGACCAGGCGATGAGGAAGAATACCGAATAGGCCGTCAACTTGTCGGCGAACAGCCGGGCACCGTGCAGGCTCAGTTCGTAGGGATCGAAGATCGAGAAGAACATCATGGTGGCGAAACCGGCGATCAGGAACGACGGCCAGAACAGCAGGATGGCTTTTTTCATGACGACAACACCCCTTTAGATCATGGTTGGCCGAAGCCGGCCTTCCTGTTCCAGCCTAGTCAGGGAGTGGGCCAAAAGCAAAAAACGCCCGAACCTCCGGGCGCTGCCTGGGCCCGGCACCGGTCGCCGTTCTCGTGGTGCCTGGCCTCCTTGGCGGATAGGCGTCAGTCTGGCCAGCGCTGCAGGAGCTTGAAAAACTCGTCCTCGGGAAGCGCCCTGGAAAACCAGTAGCCTTGGCCAAAATCACAGCCTGCCGCACTCAATAAATCCCGTTGCTCCCTCGTCTCGACCCCCTCCGCCACCACCCGGAGGCCGAGCTTGTGGGACATGGCGATGATAGCCTCGGTGATGGCCCGGTCACTGGGGGTGGACGTCATGTCGCGCACGAAGGACTGGTCGATCTTCAGATAGTCGATATCGAGCCGCTTCAGGTACGCCATGGCCGAATAGCCGGTCCCGAAATCGTCCAGCGAGACCTGGACGCCCGCCCTGCGGAATTGCTGCAACTTGCTGGTGACGTCCGGACGCTCGTCCAGCAACAGCCCCTCCGTGATTTCGATGGCAATGCACTCGGCGGGCAGACCGATTTCCTGCAGATGGTCGATCCAGGTTTCATGGGCGTGGCCGGTGAAAAACTGGCGTGGCGATTTGTTGATGCTGATCTGCAGCGGCGCGCCTGCGGGGGTTCCGCTGCAGCCAGACTCCCATAAGCGCTTGGCCATGCCCGCAGCCCGCCGGAACACCCAGTCGCCGATCCCGTTGATGAGGCCGATGTCCTCCGCAATCGGGATGAACTGCGCCGGGCTGATCCAGCCCCGACGCGGGTGGTGCCAGCGCACCAAGGCTTCCGCCTTGACGATGTGCCCGGTGGCGAGATCGACGATGGGCTGGTAGTACACGTCCAGCTGGCCCTGGGCCATGGCACTGCGCAGGTCATGGCCGAGTTGGAGCCGTTCCGCAAATATTGCCTGAATCGACGGCACGAAGTAGCAGAAACGGTTTTTGCCCAGGGCCTTGGCGTGGTACATCGCCTGGTCGGCGTTGATCAGCAGCGTATCCATGTCCTGCGCGTCTTTGGGATACAAGGTGACACCGATACTGGCCGAGACATAGGCCACGTCCGGCCCCAGCTGGAATGGCTTGCTGAGTGTTTCGATGATCGATTGCGCCACCTGCTCGATAGGCGTCGGTTGCGACAGGTTCTCGAGGATGACCGTGAATTCGTCACCTCCCAGGCGGGCCACCAGGCCCGTCTCGCGCACGCAGTCGGCAATGCGCTGGCCGGCTTGCGACAGTAGCTGGTCCCCCACCTTATGCCCCAGCATGTCATTGACCTCCTTGAAGCGGTCGAGATCGATGAACATCAGTGCCAGCGCGCTGCCCGAGCCTTTTGCGTGCTCGATACCCTGCTGTAGCCGCTCGAGGAAAAGGCGGCGATTCGGCAGCTCGGTCAAGAGATCGTAATTGGCCTGGTGCCAGATGGTTTTCTCGCTTCGCTTGCGGTCGGTGATGTCGAGGATGACGCCCACCAGGCCGCCAAGCTGGCCACCCGACTTGTTGAAGGTCGCCTTGTAGAACACGACGTTCTTGAGCGTCCCGTCGGTGGACTGCACTTCTGCCTCGTAGGTCTGGGTGCCGGGGGCGTCGAACAGGGCCTGGTCGGCGGCGTGGTAGCGTTCGGCCAAGTGGCGGGGGGAGATATCGAAAACCGATTTGCCGATCAGCTCTTCACGCGGGAGCCCAATATAGTGCTCGAACGCCTCGTTGCAGCCCAGATAGCGCCCCGCCTCGTCCTTGTAGAAAACAGGACTGGGGATGGTTTCAATGAGCTGGGAGGTGAAGTTCAGCTGTTCTTCCACCGCGTGCTCGGCTTGGCGGCGGTCGGTATTGTCGATCATCATGCCGATGATCGCCGGCCGGCCGGCAAATTCGGTACGGATGCCGAAAACCTCGACCTGTATACGGCGGCCATCTTTGCACAGACCGTCGAATGAATAGCGGCTGGTCGTTGCTTCGTTGTTGATGCGGCGGTCGATGGCACGTTTGGCGATGTGTCGAAACTCTGGCGCCGTCAGGTCCATCGGTCCGAGTGTTCCGCACAATTCCGCCTGCGTGTAGCCGAAAAGTTCGGCCAGATGGGTGTTGGCGTAGAGAAAGCGGTTGTCCTGGATGATATACACCCCGACCAGATCGTTGTGCAGAAGCTCGAGGAACAGGCTGTCCGCCTCTCGCAGCAGGTCTTCGGTCAGTGAATCGAGGCGGGAGGCTTCCATCTGGCGGTAATCACAAGGGGCGGATCTGTCCCGGTCGGGATAAACCATGAGTTGGATAGGGGCTGAGCGACGCGTCGGCAGTGGCAATTGCCGCGCCAGACTGGCCATATTCTACTGCATCTATCCGGGATACTTGCGGACTCGTTAGCGAAATCGTGGCGGGTAAGCGGGCGACGGTGCGGCAGGCCGCACTGTGTTCGACGGTCACGGGCAAGACGTGAGACCTGGCGTGCGGGCTTGCCTTTACGTCTGCGGCATGTGTGGAACAACCGCAAAAAAAGCCCTCGCCGTATCTCGGCGAGGGCTTGACGCACCCGGGGCCGGGTGGGCTGGTTTACTTGCGGTTGCTGTACATGAAGCTTTCCATCGACGCTTCCGCCAGGTTGAACCAGCCATGTTCGAGCGTGCGGAATTTCTTCCAGTCGGTATAGATTTTCTTGAAGATGGGGTTCTTGGCGGCTTCTTCCTCGTACATCTCGAAGGCCGCCTTCTGCCCCGCCTTGAGAATGTCCAATGGGTACTTGTGCAGCTTGACGCCTTTCTGCAACAGGCTCACCAGCGCTTGCGGGTTCTTGGCATCGTATTCCGCCTGCATCAGGATGTTGGCTTCGGCTGCCGCCGCTTCGAAGGCCGCCTGGTACTCCTTCGGCAGCTTGGCCCATTCCTTGGTGTTGACGAAGAAGGTGATCTGCGGGCCCGGCTCCCAGAAACCGGGGTAGTAGTAGTGCTTGGCCACTTTGTAGAAACCGAGCTTCTCGTCGTCGTACGGGCCGACCCACTCGGTGGCGTCGATGGTGCCTTTTTCCAGTGCCGGGTAGATATCCCCGCCGGCGATGGTCTGCGGTACGGCACCCAGGCGGGCCATGACCTCGCCACCCAGGCCCGGGATGCGCATCTTCAGGCCCTTGAGATCGGCCAGCGACTTCACTTCATTGCGGAACCAGCCGCCCATCTGCGTGCCGGTGTTGCCGCCCGGGAAGTTGACGATGTTGTATTGGGCGTACAGCTCGCGCAGCAGCTTGAGGCCGTTGCCGTAGTACATCCAGGCGGCTTGCTGGCGCGAGGTCAGACCGAACGGCACCGAGGTATCGAAGCCGAAGGCCTTGTTCTTGCCGACGTAGTAATAGCCGCAGCTGTGGCCGCATTCGACGGTGCCGTTCTGGACCGCGTCCAGCACCTGGGTGCCCGGCACGATTTCCCCACCAGCGAATACCCGGATCTGGAATTTGCCGCCGGTGAGCTGACTGATGCGGTTGGACAGGGTCACGGCGCCGCCGTAGATGGTGTCCAGGCTCTTGGGGAAGCTGGAGGCCAGGCGCCAGCGGACGGTCGGTGTGTCGGCGGCGAGGGCGGGGGCCGAAACGGCCGCTGCAGCGAGGCCGGTGGCACCGGCTTTCTTCAGAAATGAGCGTCGTTCCACGTTTTGTCTCCTTTGTTGTGTGCTGCTGTCGTCACTGGGGCGATCGGTGTCGCCCTGGCTGAAGGAATGGTGATTCACTTGCCGTCGCCGGTGAGTTGCTTGAGCAGCTCGGCGCTGGCGTCGCTGGCTTCCTCGCCCGCTGGGGCAGAACTTTCCTGAGGGGCTGATGGTATCTCGATGGCTCCCGATGAGGCTGGGGCAGCGGTGTCTCCCATCTGCTGCAGCGTGGCTTCGGCCTCGCTGGCACTGGTCAGGGCTTCATGGCCGACGAACGACGTTACCAGCCCCGGCAGGGTGATGATCAGGCCCACCATGAAAAGCTGGATCACGACGTAGGGGATGGCGCCCCAGTAGATGTCGGTGGTCTTGATCGATTTGGGGGCCACGCTCTTCAGGTAGAACAAGGCGAAGCCGAACGGCGGGTGCATGAACGACGTCTGCATGTTGACCCCGAGGATCACGCCAAACCACACCAGATCGATACCGAGCTTCTGGGCCACGGGAGCCAGGAGCGGTACCAGAATGAAGGCGATCTCGAAGAAATCGAGAAAGAAGGCCAGGAAGAACACCAACAGGTTGACCACGATCAGGAAGCCGGTCGGGCCACCCGGCAGCGAGGTCAGCAGGTGCTCTACCCAACGGTCGCCGTCCACGCCGAGGAAGGCGATGCGGAACACCCGTGCACCGATCAGGATGAACACCACGAAGGTAGACAGTTTGAGGGTGGAATCCATCGCCTGCTGCAGCAGCGATAGGCTCAGGCGCCGGTTCAGGATGGCCAGGATCAGCGCGCCGACGGCGCCCATCGCACCGCCTTCGGTCGGGGTGGCGATGCCGAGGAAGATGGTGCCCAGCACCAGGAAGATCAGCAGCAGCGGCGGCACCATCACGAACAGGGCGCGGCTGGCCAGAGCCAGTCCGTGCAGGGTGCGCGCCTCGGCGGGCAAGGCCGGCGCCCAGTGCGGTCTTGCCATTGTCACGGCGAAGATGAACACGGCATAGAACAGGCACAGCAGCAGCCCCGGGGCCATTGCTCCGGCGTACATGTCGCCTACCGACGTGCCCAACTGATCGGCCAGCACGATCAGTACCAGGCTCGGGGGGATGATCTGCGCCAGCGTGCCGGAAGCGGCGATGACGCCGGTGGCAATGCGTTTGTCGTAGCCGTAACGCAGCATGATCGGCAGCGAAATCAGGCCCATCGAGATCACCGAAGCGGCCACCACGCCGGTTGTGGCGGCGAGCAGGGCGCCCACGAAGATCACGGCGAAGGCCAGTCCGCCACGGATACGGCCGAACAGCTGGCCGATGGTGTCGAGCATGTCCTCCGCCATGCCGCTGCGCTCGAGGATCAGCCCCATGAAGGTGAAGAAGGGGATGGCCAGCAAGGTGTCGTTCTTCATGATGTCGAACACCTGGCGCGGCAGGGCTTGCAGCAGCTCGGGGCGCAGCAGGTCGAAGTGAATGCCGATCCAGCTGAACAGCAGGCCGACCGCGCCCAGCGCGAAGGCCACCGGATAGCCGATCAAGAGAAACACGATCAGCGATCCGAACATGACGGGAGCCATCATTTCCAGGTTCATACGTGCTCCTCCTTGTGCGGATCCAGCGTCTTCTCGGCAGGGTCGGGTGCCAGGCCCTGCAGGAACGCGACGCGCTTGATGATCTCGGATACCCCTTGGAGCAACAGCAGCGTGAAGCCGATCGGGATCAACATCAGGACCGGCCAGCGGATCAGCCCGCCGGGGTCGGACGACATCTCTCCGCTGCGCAAGGCGTCGATGAAGATCGGCCAGCCGTACCAGGCGATGATGGAGGTCATCGGGAGCAGGAAGAGCACCGTGCAGACGATGTCGAGCACGGCCTGGCCGCGCTTGGAGAGCCGGCCCGCCAAGAGGTCGATGCGGATGTGCTCGTTGCGTTGCAGTGTGTAGGCGGCAGCCAAAAGGAACATGGCCGAGAACAAATACCACTGGATTTCGAGAAAGGCGTTGGAGCTGACGTTGAACAGTTTCCGGATAACGGCGTTACCGGCGCTGATGAGCACGACGATCAGCACGATCCATGAGGCGGAACGGCCGATGCGTGCGGTGATCCCGTCGATGAGACGCGACAAGGCGAGCAACGAGTGCACGTAAGTCTCCTTTGTAGTTCTTCCTGATGCCGCCGCTGGGCGGAACCTTATCGTTCGAGCGATAGGCCGGTCTGCGCCGGTTCGAACTATCTAAGCATATGGAATAGTCTTTGAGAAGGTGTTTAGGTATGCGGGTTTACCCTTGGGCGTGCCGGGTTGCCTTGCTGCGGGCGAAGGAAGGCGATGGAAAGAGCGGTGCGTCCCGGGCCCGCGCTCGGCCTCGGGACGCACCGCTTTGTGTTGCAGCAGAGGGAAGAATCGGGAGGGGGTTACTGCATCAGTTCCCGTAATACGTAGGGCAGGATGCCGCCGTGGAGGTAGTATTCGACCTCGATCGGGGTATCGATGCGAGAGCGCAAGATGACGTCGCGCTGCCTCCCGTCCGGACGGGTGATGCGTAGCATCAGTTCCTGTTGAGGCTTGAGGCCCTGTTCGATACCGACGATGTCGAAGCTGTCGTCACTGCCGAGGTCCAGGCTTTCCCAGCTGTCCCCATTCTGGAACTGCAGCGGCAAGACCCCCATGCCGACCAGGTTGGAACGGTGAATGCGTTCGAAGCTCTTTGCCACCACGGCCTTGACGCCCAACAGCTGGGTGCCCTTGGCGGCCCAGTCGCGGCTGGAGCCGGTGCCGTACTCTTCACCGGCGAACACCATGGTCGGGGTGCCGCGGTGACAATACTTCATCGCCGCGTCGTAGACCGTGGTCTGGTGGCCGTCGAACAGGGTGTAGCCGCCTTCGACCCGGCTGCCGTCGTCCTTGCCCGGCAGCATCAGGTTCTTGACGCGGACGTTGGCAAAGGTGCCACGGATCATGACCTCGTGATTGCCGCGCCGGCTGCCGTAGCTGTTGAAGTCCTTTTTCGTGACCCCTTCGGCCAATAGATACTGCCCGGCCGGGGTGCTGTCACGGAATGAGCCGGCCGGGGAGATGTGATCGGTGGTCACCGAATCGCCGAGCATCAGCAAGGCACGCGCTCCCCGGATGTCGCCGACCTTGCCGGGCTGCATCGCGAAGCCGTCGAAGAACGGCGGACGGGCGATATAGGTCGACTTCGGCCAACTGTAGACGTTGCCGAGCGGCGCGGCGATGGCGTTCCACAGATCGTGGTCGTGGGTGAAGTCGCCGTACAGGCGGCGGAAGGTGTCCGGGTCCATGGCACGCGGCAGCAGCGCGGCCACTTCCTCCGAGCTGGGCCAGATGTCCTTGAGGTAGACCGGCTGGCCATCCCGGCCGATGCCCAGCGGCTCGCGCGTCATGTCGATGGTGACGCGTCCGGCCAGCGCGAACGCCACCACTAGCGGTGGCGAGGCGAGGAAATTGGCGCGCAGGTTGGGGTGAATGCGTGCCTCGAAGTTGCGGTTGCCGGACAGCACCGCGGCGCAGACCAGGTCGTGGCGGGTGATGGCCTCGTTGAACTCGGGGCGCAGGTCGCCAGCGTTGCCGATGCAGGTGGTGCAGCCGTAGGCGGCGACGTTGAAGCCGAGGCGCGCCAGCGGCTCCAGCAGGCCGGTCGTTTCCAGATAGTCGGTGACCACGCGCGAGCCGGGCGCCAGGCTGGTCTTGACGCGCGGATGGACCGTCAGCCCCCTGGCGACGGCCTTTTGCGCCAACAGACCGGCCGCCAGCAGCACGCTGGGGTTCGAGGTGTTGGTGCAGCTAGTGATGGCGGCGATCAGTACGTCACCGCTGCCGATATCCATGGCCGGCGTTTCGGGTTCGGTGTCCGTGCCCGGCTCCCTGCGGTCGAGCATGGGGTGGTCATCGACCATCTCGATCTGATGACGTACAGCCGGCACCGGGGCGTCGTCGCCGGCAGCGGCCTGGGTGGGATAACGCAGCGTCAGCTCGTCGGCGTGCTTGTTGAAGCCGTTCTGTGCCGCCGGCAAGGAAAACAGGTGGGTGAAATTCTCTTTCATCGCCGCCAGTTCGATGCGGTCCTGCGGGCGTTTCGGCCCGGCCAGCGACGGCACGATGCTGGACAGATCGAGCCGCAGCGTCATGCTGTAATCGATCTCGCCCGCACGGGGCACGCCAAACAGCCCCTGGGCGCGGAAATAGTCCTCGAAGTGTTCCACTTCGCTATCGCTGCGACCGGTCTTCTTCAGGTAATCGACTGTCTTCTCGTCCACCGGGAAGAAGCCCATGGTGGCGCCGTACTCCGGGGCCATGTTGGCGATGGTGGCGCGGTCGGTCACGGTCAGGCTGGCGGTGCCCTCACCGTAAAACTCGACGAACTTGCCGACCACCTTCTGGCGGCGCAGCAGTTCGGTCACGGTCAACACCAGATCGGTGGCGGTGATGCCTTCGGCCAACCTGCCGGTCAGTTCCACGCCCACCACGTCCGGCGTCAGGAAGTACACCGGCTGACCCAGCATGGCGGCCTCCGCCTCGATCCCGCCCACCCCCCAGCCGACCACGCCGACGCCGTTGATCATGGTGGTATGGCTGTCGGTGCCGACCAGCGTGTCGGGGAACACCACACCGTCACGGATCTGCACGCCGCGGAACAGGTATTCCAGGTTCACCTGGTGCACGATGCCGATGCCCGGGGGGACTACCTTGAAAGTATCGAACGCCTGCATGCCCCACTTCATGAACTGGTAGCGTTCGCGGTTGCGCTCGAATTCCAGCTCCATGTTGAGGCGCAGCGCATCCGGTCCGCCGTAATGGTCGATCATCACCGAGTGGTCTACCACCAGGTCGACCGGCACCAGGGGCTCGATCAGCTTCGGGTTCTTGCCCATCTCGTCGGCCACGTTGCGCATTGCCGCCAGATCGGCCAGCAGCGGCACGCCGGTAAAGTCCTGCAGCACCACGCGCGCGACGACGAAGGGAATTTCGTCGGTACGCGGGGCGTTCGGCTGCCAGGCGGCCAGCTGACGCACATGCGCCTCGGTGACTTTCTTGCCGTCGCAATGCCGCAGCACCGACTCCAGCACGATGCGGATCGACACCGGCAGGCGCGACACCGCGCCCAGTCCGGCCGTCTCCAGGGCCGGCAACGAATGGTAGAGCAGGGGGTTGCCGGGGTGCGTCTCGATGGTCTTGAGGGTGTTGAACGGGTTGTTGTCCATGGTCTCTCCCTGCCGGTTGCGCCGCTAAAACCTACCTTTCATTATGGCCAATCGACGTGATTTCGCTGCCTTCAGGCGGTGGGCGGCACGCTGAGCCCGGCGGCGCAGGTCTCCAGCCAGTGGCAGAAGGCGCTGACGGTCGGGTCGTCCACGGCGGTGCGCGGTGCGACCCAGCAGTAGGCCCGTACCGGTACGATAGGGCTCGACAGCGGCGTGGTCAGGCGGCCGCGGGCAATTTCGTCTTGCGCCATCGGCATCGGCCCGAGCACCACGCCCAGTCCGTCCATGGCCGCCTCCAGCGCCAGCGAGAAGCGATCGAAGTGCAGCGTGCTGGCCGGCTTCAGGTCCGGCACCCCGGCCAGCGTGAGCCAGCGCTGCCAGGCGGTGGGGCGGGTGTCGGCGTAGAGCAGGGTGTGGCGGGCCAGGTCGGCGGGGCTGGCGACGGGAGCCCGCTCCAGCAGAGCGGGGCTGCACAGCGGCAGCTCCCACTCTTCCAGGAAGGGCTTGGCGATGTGGCCCGGCCAGTCGCCGGGGCCGCGCCGGATGGCGATATCGAAGGGGGTGTCGAGGCGGCCGATGTCGCGGTCGGAGGTGACCAGGTGCAGCTCCACGTCCGGGTAGGCGTCGCGAAACTGGGTCAGCCGGGGAAGCAGCCAATGCCGCGCAAAGGTCGGGGTGGAGTTCACCGTGAGCCGCCGCAGCCGGTCCGGCTGCAACAGCTGCGAGGTGGCGTTGGCGATCAGGTCGAGCCCGTCCTGCACCTGGATCAGATAGCGCCAACCGGTATCGCTCAGCTTGACCCGCCCGCCGGTGCGGTCGAACAGCTTCACGCCCAGCCATTCTTCCAGCTGCTTGATCTGCTTGCTCACAGCGCCATGGGTGATGAAGAGCTCGTTGGCCGCGGCCGAGAAGCTTTCCAGCCTTGCTGCCGCTTCGAAAATGCGCAAGGCATTGAGAGGAGGATAGGTATTCATACTGTGATTTTAACTCACAGGCGCTGTGGCGATTACTCGTTTGTAAGCGTGGGCCAGACCGCGTAATCTTCCAGCATCAAAAAATAGGGGAGAGAATGCGATCTCCCCAGGGCGCTAGCTGGCAGGAGTCATACCAATTGCCGGCCGACTCAATCACCAACATCTCCAGCGTAAAGGTTAAGAACGATGCTTGAAGCTTACCGCCAACATGTTGCCGAGCGTGCCGCTCTCGGCATTCCGCCGCTGCCGCTTTCCGCCAAACAGACCGAAGAGCTGGTCGAGCTCCTGAAAAACCCGCCCAAGGGCGAAGAAGATTTCCTGGTCGAGCTGATCACCCACCGCGTGCCGCCGGGCGTGGATGACGCTGCCAAGGTCAAGGCGTCCTTCCTGGCCGCCGTGGCCGACGGCGACGTGACCTGCGCGCTGATCTCCCGCGAAAAAGCCACCGAACTGCTCGGCACCATGCTGGGTGGCTACAACATCAAGCCGCTGATCGACCTGCTGGACGACGCCTCCGTGGCCCAGATCGCTGCCAACGGACTGAAGAAAACCCTGCTGATGTTCGACTCCTTCCACGACGTGAAGGAAAAAATGGACGCCGGCAACACGTTCGCCCGCGAAGTAGTCGAATCCTGGGCCAACGCCGAGTGGTTCACCAGCCGTCCGGCCGTGCAGGAAAAAATCACCGTGACCGTGTTCAAGGTCACCGGCGAAACCAACACCGACGACCTGTCGCCGGCTCCGGACGCCTGGTCGCGCCCGGACATCCCGCTGCACTACCTGGCCATGCTGAAGAACGCCCGTCCCGGCATCACCCCGGAAGAAGACGGCAAGCGCGGCCCGATCCAGTTCATCGAAGACCTGAAAGCCAAGGGCAACCTGGTGGCCTATGTCGGCGACGTGGTCGGCACCGGCTCTTCCCGCAAGTCTGCCACCAACAGCGTGATCTGGGCGACCGGCGAAGACATCCCGTTTGTGCCGAACAAGCGCTTCGGCGGCGTGTGTCTCGGCGGCAAGATCGCTCCGATCTTCTTCAACACCCAGGAAGACTCCGGCGCCCTGCCGATCGAAGTCGACGTGTCGAAGATGGACATGGGTGACGTGGTCGACATCTACCCGTATCAAGGCAAGATTGAGAAGAACGGCGAAAAGATCGCCGAGTTCGCGCTCAAGTCCGACGTGATCCTGGACGAAGTGCGCGCTGGCGGCCGTATCAACCTGATCATCGGCCGTGGCCTGACCAGCAAGGCGCGCGAAGCGCTGGGTCTGCCGGCCTCCACCGAATTCCGCCTGCCGACCGCACCGGTCGATTCCGGCAAGGGCTTCTCGCTGGCGCAGAAGATGGTTGGCCGCGCCTGTGGTCTGCCGGAAGGTCAGGGCGTACGTCCGGGCACCTACTGCGAACCGAAGATGACCACCGTCGGCTCGCAGGACACCACCGGCCCGATGACCCGTGACGAGCTGAAAGACTTGGCTTGCCTGGGCTTCTCCGCCGACCTGGTAATGCAGTCGTTCTGCCACACTGCCGCCTATCCGAAGCCGGTCGACGTGAAAACCCACAAGGAACTGCCGGCCTTCATCTCTACCCGTGGCGGTGTTGCGCTGCGTCCGGGCGACGGCGTGATCCACTCCTGGCTCAACCGCCTGCTGCTGCCGGATACCGTCGGCACTGGTGGTGACTCGCACACCCGCTTCCCGATCGGCATTTCCTTCCCGGCCGGCTCCGGTCTGGTAGCCTTTGCTGCCGCGACCGGCGTGATGCCGCTCGACATGCCGGAATCGGTGCTGGTGCGCTTCAAGGGCGAAATGCAGCCGGGCGTCACCCTGCGTGATCTGGTCAATGCCATTCCGCTCTACGCCATCAAGCAGGGCCTGCTGACCGTGGCCAAGGCTGGCAAGAAGAACATCTTCTCCGGTCGCATCCTGGAAATCGAAGGCCTGCCGAACCTGAAGGTCGAGCAAGCGTTCGAACTGTCCGACGCCTCGGCCGAACGTTCCGCCGCCGGTTGTTCCGTGCGCCTGAACAAGGACCCGATCGTCGAGTACATGAAGTCGAACATCACCCTGATGAAGGTGATGATCGCCGACGGCTACCAGGACGCACGTACCCTGGAGCGCCGCATCAAGGCCATGGAACAGTGGATCGCCAACGGTGAACTGCTGCAGCCGGACGCCGACGCCGAGTACGCCGCCGTGATCGAGATCGATCTGGCTGACATCCACGAGCCGATCGTGGCCTGCCCGAACGACCCGGACGACGTGAAGACCCTGTCCGAAGTCGCCGGCGCCAAGATCGACGAAGTGTTCATCGGTTCGTGCATGACCAACATCGGCCACTTCCGTGCCGCTTCCAAGCTGCTGGAAGGCAAGCGCGACATCCCGGTCAAACTGTGGGTGGCTCCGCCGACCAAGATGGATGCCCAGCAGCTGACCAACGAAGGCCACTACGGCGTGTTTGGCTCTGCCGGCGCCCGTACCGAAATGCCGGGTTGCTCGCTGTGCATGGGTAACCAGGCACAGGTCCGCGAAGGCGCCACCGTGATGTCGACCTCGACCCGTAACTTCCCGAACCGTCTGGGCAAGAATACCAACGTGTATCTCGGCTCGGCGGAACTGGCTGCGATCTGCTCCAAGCTGGGCCGCATCCCGAGCAAGGAAGAGTACATGGCCGACATCGGCGTCATCAACAAGCAGGCTGCCGACGTTTACCGCTACATGAACTTCGACCAGATCGACGAGTTCAAGGAAGTGGCCGACACGGTCAACGTCTAACTACAGCAAGGGTTTCGGTTGGTTGGGTATTCTGGCGCTGTCTTTTATCAGTGGATGGATACCCCCAAAGATACCCCCAATGTAAAAAGCTGCCCCGCCAAGTGCGGGGCATTTTTTTGGGACATTCTCAGCCTAGCGCCGGGGCCATCAACAATCGTGAAGGAGCCAATCCGCAGCGGTATCCCCTGACGAGGTGGGAAGGAACCGTGGCCCCGGTCAATTGCTCTCCTTGAGCTCGGGCCAGGCGGCAATGATGCGTTTGGCGCGCCCCTTCAGCTTTTCCGTGCCTTCCCGCCGTGCTGCATGTGGAGCAAGGAATTCTCCGCTGTATCTCGGAATCAGGTGGATGTGAAAGTACGTGCGGTCTGGCCGGCCGCGCTGCCGTTAGCCTGCACCAGGATAATGCCAGGTGGCCTCTGGGCGGTCCTGATCGCGAAGGCGGCCGTAGCGGACAGCATCCAGAAAGCGGCCCTTGAGTTTCCACCTGTCGGCTATCGGAAACCAACATGAAGTCCCGCTCTCGGCCAACTGCTGCCAGTCGCTCATTTGGCATAGCCGCCATTCAAGCGGCGGCTCACTCTGAAACCTGCCGAACAGCCAATGAGAACTCTTCGGCCAAAGGAGTCGCCCGGCCTTTTGGCCAGAAGTAGCTGCTTCCGTGGCTAAAGCAGCCATTAACGTGACCCGCAGTCCATGAGCGGTTTACCATAATCCTGTTGGTAAAGTCCTGGGGCCAATCTAGCTTAGTTCAATATCCGTAATCGGCAGCTTGTTCGTCGCTTTCATCTCCCTCAATGAAATATTCGTACGGATGCTCAACACGCCCGGCAATTTTCTCAGCACGGTCTCGACAAAACGGCTGTAATCATCGAGATCCCTGGCGACCACCTGCAGTAGAAAGTCGGCCTCGCCGGTTGTGTTGTGACAAGCAAGCACATTGGGGCTGGCCTGAATGATTCTCTCGAATGCGGCAGTGACCTCCTCGCTGTGCTGCGTACAAACAATCTGCACAAAAGCCATCACGCCGATTCCGAGCTTGCGCCGGTTCAGTATCGCTTTATAGCCTTCGATAACTCCCATCTCTTCCAGCCGTTTCTGGCGCCGCCAGCAGGAGGCTTCGCTCAGGGCGAGCTGCTCGGCGAGCCTGGCATTGGACAGGCGGCCATCCTGTTGCAGCCGGTCGGCAATTGCAATATCGACTTTGTCGAGCGCGGTCATGGCGAAACAACCTTTCAATACATTTTCATTGGCGAAATACTATTTCATATTCCCTGTTATTCCAATCGAAAATAGAAAGGTAAATTCACTGCAATGCTTCACAATGAAGGAACACTTCAACACAGGAGCCGCTCATGAAAGCCGTTGTCTACGAGTCCTTTGCCGCCCCGCCGCAACTTACGACTGTCCCTGACCCGACGCCGGAATCCAGCGGCGTGGTCATCAAGGTTATGGCGACCGGTGTTTGCCGAAGCGACTGGCATGGCTGGGTCGGTCATGATCCGGACATTCGTCTTCCCCACGTCCCGGGGCATGAGTTCTCCGGCGTCGTGGAGGCGGTTGGCAAGCAGGTGACAAAATGGAGGGTGGGCGACCGGGTGACCGTTCCGTTTGTGGCCGGATGCGGCCATTGCCCTGAATGCCACTCAGGTAATCATCAGGTTTGCGACCATCAGTTTCAGCCCGGCTTCACCCACTGGGGATCATTTGCCGAGTACGTGTCGATTCATCAGGCGGACATCAATCTGGTGTCCTTGCCAGAAACCCTGGATTTCACGACCGCAGCCAGCCTGGGGTGCCGGTTTGCCACCTCGTTTCGCGCTGTGGTGGATCAGGGCAAGACCTTTGCCGGCCAGTGGCTGGCGGTTCATGGCTGCGGTGGCGTCGGCCTATCCGCCATCATGATTGCCAATGCCATTGGCGCGAATGTCATCGCTATTGATATTTCGGAAGACAAGCTCGATCTAGCCCGCTCTCTCGGTGCGGTTGCCACTGTAAACGCAGCAAAAGTGGCCAACGTGGTCGAAGCCGTGCTGGAAATCACCCAAGGCGGCGCGCACGTCTCCCTGGATGCACTCGGGAACCCTGTCACCTGCTTCAACTCGGTCAGCAACCTGCGCAAACGCGGCAAGCATGTCCAGGTCGGACTCATGCTGGGAGAGCACAGTACCCCGGCCATTCCGATGAGCAAGGTCATCGCGCACGAGCTTGAAATTCTGGGCAGCCACGGCATGCAGGCGCACCGCTACGACGCGATGTTCGCGATGATGAAGTCGGGCAAGTTGGCGCCGGAAAAGCTTATCGGCCGGACGATCGACCTTGAGCAGTCGATCGATGTGCTGATGAATATGGACAAATTCGAAGTTGCAGGCGTAACAGTCGTCACGGAGTTCTGAGATGCATCAACGCGAAGGGTGCTCGTAACTGTGTTTTGAATCGCCCTTGTTTGCCAGAAACATCAATGGCTGCTTTTCAGTATGAGAGCAGCCATTGCTCATGATGGGCTTCCGAAATAGCTCAGGCGGCACTACTACCGGTCTGGAGGGAGTTTCGGTAGATCCTCGGCCAAAGCGGCCCTTCGAATGTCAGATGAAAAATGACTGCTTTACTCAAGGAACCAGCCATAAATCTATCTGGTAATTGAGGGACGACTCAGTTTGTTTCTGCGCCTCTGGAATTGGCCTGCACCAACTCTTTGCTACTCAGTACAAAATCAGCACATTCTGTCAGGCGCTCCACGGCTAGGTCGATGAATCTGCGCACTCTGGCCGGCTGCGCTGCGCGGCTACCGTAATACACAAACAGGCTGTAGTGATCGGCCATGTGCTCCAGCAGGATGGGCACCAGCCGGCCACTGCGAATCAGCGGCGCAGCAGTAGGAGCGGCCAACTGACCGATAACTTCGCCCGCCAGTACAGCCCGCAACTCCATCGCCTCGTCATTGGTACAAAAAGAAGGGTTGACCGGCTGATCCTGCATGCTATCGCCGACACGGACACGCCATGGCACCACGCGGCCGTCGCTTGCCCGGCGGAAGGCGCTGCAGCGGTGGGAGCTCAGGTCGTACAGACTCTGCGGAATGCCGTACTTGCGCAGGTAGCTGGGCGCGGCGCAGATGATCAGCTGCATCGGGAACAGCCGCCGGGCCACCAGGCCTTCCTGCGGCGAGTTACCCAGCCGGAAGCCGACATCGATGCGGTCTTCCACCCAGTTGCCGATACGGTCGTCAAGCTGCACATCTGGCTGCACCTCGGGATAGAGCCGGCAGTATTCGTCCATTACCGGGCCGATGACCGACTGTAGCACCGTGCGCGGGCCGACTATCCGCAATGGCCCGGCCAAGTCGTCCTTGGTCTGCCGGACCGCCGACAGCGCCTGCTGGAAGCCGACCAGCGAAGGATGTACTGCCTCCAGAAAGCGCTGGCCTTCCTCTGTCAGCGACATGCTGCGGGTGGTGCGGTGGAATAGGCGCACGCCCAGGTACTGTTCCAACTGCCCCAGCGCCTTGCTGGCGGCTTGAGGCGATATCTGCTGCGCTTCAGCGGCCTTGCTGAGACTGCCGAACTCGGCTGTGCGCACGAAGGTGGTAATGGAGCGGAGCTCGTTCATGGACATGTTTCAATCCCGCCGGCAAATTAACATCAAAAAGTTGTAGATTATTCAAATGATAACGCTCTAGTTTAATGTTTTCCTGGAAACTAAAGTTCTGTCCATCAAGACCACCGGCCATTACGGCAGTAGAGGACACGCATGGACAACTTTACTTTCTACAACCCTACCAAGATCGATTTCGGCACCGGCAAGGAGCAGCTGATCGGCCAGCACCTGGCCGAGCACGGCATCCGGAAAGTGCTGCTCTGCTTCGGTAGCTACCGCATCAAGCGCGACGGCCTGTTCGAGGCGGTGAGCAAGAGCCTGGCCGCACACGATATCGAGTTCATCGAGTTTGGCAGCATTGTCAGCAACCCGCTGCTGTCGAAAGTGCGCGATGGCATCGCCCTGGCGCGCGGCCACCAGGTGGGTGCCGTGCTCAGCGTAGGCGGCGGCTCGGTGCTGGACAGCTCCAAGGCCATCGCCGCCGGCGTGCCGTACCAGGGCGATGTCTGGGACCTATTCATCGGCAAGGCAGATATTGTCTCGGCGCTACCCGTGTTCTCCATCCTTACCCTGGCTGCCACCGGCAGCGAGATGAACAGTGGTGCGGTGGTGACCAACGAGGCTACCAAAGAGAAGTTCGCCATCCAGTCGGTGCATACCTACCCGCGCGTCTCCATCGTCAACCCGGCGCTGATGCAGACCGTGTCGCGTGACTACCTGGTGTACTCGGCCGCCGACATCATCGCGCACTGCATTGAAGGCTATTTCACCGCCACGGTGCAGCCCACGCTGCACTCGCGCATGGTGGAAGCCCTCATCAATACCGTGATCGACACCACGGAAACGCTGCTGGACAACCCGGCCGACTACGCGGCACGTGCCGAGTTTGCCTGGGCCTCCACCCAGGCACTGAACGGCCTGATCTACGCCGGCACGGCTGGCTTCAGCTACCCAAACCACATGATCGAGCACGCGCTGTCGGCGCTGTTCAACGTGCCGCACGGCGCCGGGTTGTCGGTGATCATGCCGGCCTGGATGAAGTGGTACCACGGCCGCAACCCGGCGCAGTTCCAGCGCCTGGCGCAATACGTGTTCGGCGTGGATACCCCGCAGCAGGGCATTGCTGCGCTGGAAGCCTGGTTCGACAAGATGGGTACCCCCACGCGCCTGTCGCAGCTGGGCATTGGCGAGGCAGACCTGCCGGCCATTACCGACAACGTACTGGGCAATGCGAAGTGGTTTGGCATCGCCGACATCTATAGCCGCGATGTGGTGGCTACCATTCTGCGCAACGCGCTGTGATGCACCTGCCACCGCTGGTAGCAGGTGCCGCCCGCGGTGGCCACTTAATCCGGAAGCAACACCATGAAAATGCACCACGCAGGCAATAGGCTGGAGGTGAACACCGCATGACAACGCAGACCTTGCCAGACAATCGCCGCGCCATCATGGCCATCATCATGGCCAGTTACCTGATGATCCTGATCGACGTGTCTATCGTCATTACCGGGCTGCCGAAGATACAGGCTGGGCTGGGCTTTAGCACAGTGGGGCTGTCGTGGGTGCAGAACGCCTACACGCTGGCACTGGGCGGGCTGTTGCTGCTGGGCGCGCGCGCAGGCGATATCCTCGGTCGCCGCCGCATGCTGCTGCTGGGGCTGGCCATCTTCACTCTTTCCTCGCTGGCCATCGGCCTGGCGCAAACGCCGGCCTGGCTGTTGGCCGCACGGGCGGTGCAGGGCGCGGGCTCCGCCATTCTGGCGCCGGCTACGCTGGCGCTGCTGTCCACCCACTTTGCCGAAGGGCCGGAGCGCACCCGCGCGCTGTCGCTGTATGCTGCCACCGCCGGCATAGGCGCCACGCTGGGCCTGGTGCTGGGAGGGTTGTTTGCCGAGCTGTTGTCCTGGCGCGCCGGCTTCTTCATCAATCTGCCGATAGGTGCCTTGCTGATGCTGGCTACCCGCCGCTACATCCAAGAAACGCCGACCCACAGTGGTCAGCTCGATATCGGCGGCGCTGCCAGCTCCACCCTGGGCATGACCGCGCTGGTCTACGGACTGGTGCGGGCGGCAGAGCAGGGCTGGGGCGATTGGCTCACCATCACGGCGCTGACCGGCGGGCTAGGCCTGCTCGGTATCTTCCTGCTGATACAGGCGCGGGCCCGGCAGCCCATTCTGCCGCTGCGCCTGTTTGCCAGCCGGGAGCGCAGCGGCGCCTACGCCGCGCGGATGTTGTTCCTGGGCGGCATGGTGGGATTCTGGTTCTTTACCACCCAGTTCCTACAGGGCGTGTTGGGCTTTACCCCCTTGCAGGCCGGGCTGGCGTTTCTGCCTGCCACCTTGCCCAACTTCCTTTCCGCCATGCTGGTGCCGCGGCTCACTCCGCGGGTAGGCAGCGCCAGGCTGCTGGCGTTTGGGCTGCTGGCCTGCCTTGGAGGATTGACCTGGCTGGGGCAGGTGTCGGCCGGTACGCACTACGTCAGTGGCGTTGCCCTGCCCATGATGCTGATCGGCTTTGGCCAGGGCGTGGTGCTGCCGCCGCTTACCGTGTTTGCCGTTGCGGGTGTTGCCCGGCAGGACGCCGGTGCGGCGTCGGGGCTAGTGAACGTGGCTCACCAGCTTGGTGGCGCCATCGGCCTGGGCGTGCTGGTGGTGGTGTTTGCCGCCGCAGTGCCGGTACAGCTGGCCGGTGTGCCACTGCTGGCACATCGCATTGCCATGGTGATGGATGGCAGCGCCGTGATGTTATCGCTGGCTCTGCTGGCCTCCTTGGTGCTGATCCTGCCGGCGCATGCCCGCAAGCCGGTGCCGGCGGGCATGCCGGTTGCCATTGGCCAGGTAGCGGGCGGCAAATAACCTCGGAAAAGGAATACCGACATGCAGACAACCACATTGAATAACGGCATCCAGATGCCGCTGCAGGGCTTCGGGGTGTACCAGATGCACGACCTTGCCGAGTGCGAGGTCAGCGTAGCCGCCGCGCTGCGCATCGGTTACCGCCTCATCGACACCGCAGCCTCCTACGGCAACGAGGTAGCGGTTGGCCGTGCCATCGCCGCCAGCGGCATCCCGCGTGAGCAACTGTTCATCACCACCAAGCTGTGGCTGCACGACAGCGGCTATGAGCAGACTCTGCAGGCCTTTGAACGCTCCATGGAGCGGCTGCAGCTGGACTACCTGGACCTCTACCTGATCCACCAGCCCTATGGCGACGTGCATGGCTCGTGGCGGGCAATGGAAGCGCTGTACCAGGCTGGCCGCATCCGCGCCATTGGCGTAAGCAACTTCCAGCCGGACCGGGTGATGGACCTGATGCTGCGCAACCGGGTAGTGCCGGCGGTGAACCAGATCGAGACACACCCGTTCTGCCAGCAGACCGCTAGCGCGCAGTTCCTGCAGCAGCTGGGCATACAGATCGAATCCTGGGGGCCATTTGCCGAGGGGCGCAACAACCTGTTTAGCAATGCACTGCTGCAGGACATCGCCACGCGGCATGGCCGCACGGTGGCCCAGGTAGTGCTGCGCTGGCTGCTGCAACGCGGCGTGGTGACCATTCCCAAATCGGTACGCCCGGAACGCATGGCCGAGAACTTCGCCATCGCCGATTTCGAGCTGAGCGCCGAGGACATGGCTAGCATTGCCACGCTGGATACCGGCAGCAGCGCGTTCTTCGACCACCGCGACCCGGCAATGGTGAAGTGGCTGTATGAAGCGCATCGCCCCACCTGACCCAAGCATCCCTATATCCAGACATCAAGCAAGGAAAGCATCATGACTGAGCAAACTCTCTCCAGTGCCGACGCCGTAACCGTGGCCCGCGCTGGCTCGCAAGACTCCTACCGCGGCCCGGCGGAGTGGTTCACCGGCAGCGTGCGCGTCGACCCTCTGTTCGCCGCCCGCCAACCCGCCGCCGGCTCCGGCGCACTGGTAACCTTCGAGCCGGGCGCACGCACCGACTGGCACACCCACCCGTTGGGGCAGACACTGATCGTGACCGCCGGCTGCGGCTGCGTGCAGCAGTGGGGTGGCCCGGTACAGGAAATCCGCCCCGGCGACGTGGTGAGTATTCCCGCTGGAACTAAACACTGGCACGGCGCAGCACCTACTACCGCTATGAGCCACATTGCCATTCAGGAGCAGTTGCAAGGAATTGCCGCGAACTGGCTGGAAAAAGTTAGTGACGAACAATACAGAAGCTAAATTCTAGAAAGTGCAGGGGGCTGAAATGCCCCTCTTTTCAAGAAATTGAAAGTCACAATGGACTGTGAAACGTACCTTACTTGCTAGGTACTTTTATGGCTGCTTCCCCTTCCAAAGTGGCCGCCGTGGACCTCGGATGCGAAAGACTTCCCTGGCCGAACTTCAGACGAATCCTCAGCAATCAAGAATGGCTACTATCAGCACTAGGGATTAAGTGTGGCCATCTGAGAGGGAGCGCGTGGAGAACTCGAAGTTGGGTTTGCAGGAGGCGAGTGGATCAGGAGCAGATCACCAATTCCACATGGCAGGTGGGGTCCAGGCAAAACAAAGCCCTCCTGGATGGGAGGGCTTTATTTGTATGGGGCGGGGTGGTGTCAGTGCTGATGCCCGTGCTCGCCATGTACATGCTGGTGGGCAATTTCCTCGGCGGTTGCCTCACGTACGTCCACAACCTTGAGGGCGAAGCGCAGGGTTTTGCCGCAAAGCGGGTGGTTGCCGTCCAGCAATACGGTTGGGCCTTTGATCTTGGTGACGAAATAATAGCGCGGGGTGCCATCCGGGCCGGGGCGTTGGATCTGGCCGCCTACCTTGATGCCGGGGGGGAATTCGGCCTTGGGCATGGTGGTGACCAGGGCTTCGTCGCGTTCGCCGAAGGTGTCTTCGGTAGCGAGTTCCAGCGTGGTTTGAAAGCCTGATTCCTGACCTTCAAGTGCGGCTTCCAGTTTGGGGAAGAGGTTGTCGTAATCGCCGTGCAGGTAGGAGACTGGGTTCTTGCCATCGTCGTAAACCAGACCCTGGCTGTCTGTGACTTTCATTCGCAGGGTGACGGCGGTGTTTTGGGTGATTTTCATGGCGGGCAATGGCAAATAAATTGGAGCGGGAAGGTTCGCAGTTCAGCGGGGGAGTGTCAACTGGCGGGCGAGTCACCTCACTCACGCCGATATCCGCCGAATATGCTTCCGTTGCAGTGTTGGCTGCTGTTGAATATTGGCACTTAACACTGGATTGGGTAATGGTGCGGATGAGCAAGGAAGTGACGGTTTGTCTGGCAGGAGTGGTTCACTGGGATTGCAAGCAGGCGGAATTCCGCCGTACCGTCTCCTTGAGGTTCCCTCGTCATGCCGAACTAGCCGTCAATGACATGCCACGGATGCTTCCGGTTTGAAAAAATGCCCCGCCTGGTGCGGGGCATTTTTTTGCGCATGTTCAGCTCGCTTCCGATGTCATCAACAATCGTGCAGGAGCCAATCCGCCGCGGCGTCCCCTGACGAGGCGGGAGGGAGCCGTGGTTCCGGTCAATTGCTCTCGTCGAGTTCGGGCCAAGCGGCAATGATGCGCTTGGCAAGCTCCTTCAGCTTTTCCGTGTCTTCCCGCCGTGCTGCATGCGGAGCGAGGAATTCCCCGCTGTGTCTCGGAATCACGTGGATGTGAAAGTGCGGCACGGTCTGGCCGGCCGCGCTGCCGTTCGCCTGGGCCAGGATCATGCCGGGAGGGTTCAGGGCCGCCCTGACCGCGATGGCCGCCTTGCGTGCGGTCAGCATGCAGGCCGCCGCCGCATCGTCGGACAGCTCGAAAATCTGCGATGCGGGTTCTTTGGGGATAACGAGGAGATGGCCGTCTGCCTGAGGCATGATGTCCATGAACACGAGCGTCATCTGGTCTTCGAAAACTTTGATGCATGGGGCTTGGCCACGCAGGATTTGGGCAAAGATGTTGTTGGAGTCGTAAGACATGGCACTTTCCGTTCGATGAACCAAGGTTCATTGTAGTGCAGGCCGGGCGTGGTCGAAGCTCCGGAACGGTTTGCCATCAGTTCCAGGAAGCGGATAGCAAAGTGTGATCTATGCTCACCAGCGCCACCGCTGTTGGCGATGGCGCAGTTCAGGAAACGGATTGCCCCGACGGTTAATGCCAGCCTTGCCGCCACTGGGTGGCGTCGGTCAGCGTTTTCCAGGGAATGATGCGGCTGCGTCGGCTGTAGACCGCTTCCAGTTCCACTTCGGTAATCGGTGCGTCGGGGTGTTCCGGCTCCAGCACGCGCACCACGATGAAGTGCTTTTCCTTGTTCTGCGGCGCCAGGGCCGTCCACTTGCTCAGCAGCAGCTTGCGCGGGTTGAGGCGTATCGTCATGGCGCGCCTCAGCCGTCGCTGCGGGTCTGGCCGACCCGGATCAGTTTGCCGGTGTCGAAACCCAGTTGCCGCGCCTTTTCAAGCAGGCGGGCGGTGACGTCATCGGGCAGTTGCTTGTCGCGCGCCAGAATCCACAAGTAGGAGCGGTCGTTGCCGGCCACCATGGCCCAGCGGTAGTCCGGGTCCAGCACCACCACGTGATAGCCGCCGTAGAAGGGGCCGAAGAACGACACCTTCAGCGAGGCGCGGTGCGGGTCGCCGTTGAACAGCGCGCGGCCTTCCGCCTGTTTCCAGCGCCCGGCGGCGGGATCGAAGCCGCGATTGATCACGCTGACGCTGCCGTCCGCCTGCGGCGCGTAGCTGGCGCTGACGTCGCTGAGCCCGCGTTCGAAGCGGTGCTCCAGCCGGGCGATTTCATACCACTTGCCGCTGTAGCGTTGCAGCTCGAAGCCGCTGACCGGCTGGATGCCGGGCGGCGGCAAGGTGGAGCAGGCCGCCAGCAGCAGGCTGCCGCCAAGGAGCATGAGGCGTTGCAGTCGGGAGCGTCGCATGGTGTCTTCCTCTATTGATGACTCACAAGGTTTCGATGCGTTGCAGTATGCGGCGACAGGCCGGCCCGCAGCGAGGCGCTGCCGATCCCCCTCCGCCGCTGGATGTGCTGGCGCAGGCATCGCGCAAGGTTGGCCGAAGACGGCGCGCGTGTCGTCATGGCGGCGGTAGATCAAGGCGGTCATGGGCTTGGCGCCGCTGGCGGCAGCGTTCGGAACAAAACTTCACCTCATCCCAGCAACGCGCCCATTTGCGCCGCCAGCTCATGGGGTGGCCGCAGCCGGCGCACGGCTTGGCGGGAAGGGCGGACTTGTTGCCCTTGAAGGATGGCTTCATGCGCGCCAGCCTTCGTCATGCACCGACAGCAGGCGCCGCAACAGGCGCAAGGGCGGGCCGATCAGCGGCAGCTTGTGCAGCAACTCTTCGGCGGAATCCCAGTAGTCCCGGTGCGCTACCACTTTGCCGCGAGAGTCGAAGCGTAGATGGCTGCCGCCATGCAAGAGATAGGCCTTGCCGCGGCGGCGGAAGCGGAAGTCCCAGGTCAGGAAAGCCTGGCTGCCGTCCAGCAATTGCTCGCGGAGGATGAACACCGGCTGTTCCAGCACGTTGAACATATGCCGGAAGACATCGTGTATGCCGTCGCGGCTCTGCACCGTGTTGAACGGGTCCTTGAAGCAGGCCGACGCGGCGTAAAAACGGTCGATGCCTCATCCAGCGTGACCGGGCTCAGATGGGCATACCAGTCGGCCAATTCGGCCAGCCGCGCTCTCAGGTTCGGGCCAGGTGGCGCAGCAGCGGCAATCTCAGGCGATAGGGCAGCATGGCGATCAGCTTGATCCATAGCGTAAACCTGCGAGGAAAGTGGATTTCGAAATGGCCGCGCTCCAGTCCGCGCACTATGCACCGCGCGGCGTCGTCGGCACTCATGATGGCGGGCATCGGGAAGTCGTTCATGGCGGTGAGCCGGGTGGTCACGAAGCCGGGGTTGATGAGGTAGACAGGGATGCCGTGGCAGCGCAGTTCGGCGTGCAGCAATTCGGCCAGGTTGATCAGCGCGGCCTTGCTCGGGCCGTAGACGCTGGCGCCGGGTAGACCGACATAGCCCGCCACGCTGGCCACCAGCGCGATGCCGCCGGACTGGCGCGCCATCAGCGCGGGCAGGATGGTTTCCAGCCCGAAGTACACCCCCGCCAGGTTGGTGTCGAGGGTCTGCCGAACGCGCTCGTGCTGCAGCTCCCAGCAGCGCTCCGGCCGGTAGTCGGCGGCGCAGAACACCACTAGGTCCGGCAAGCGCTGCTGGTCCTGCCATCGCGACCAGCCCTCGCGCCAGGATTGCGGGTCCGTGACATCCAGCGGCAGCACGGTGGCGCGCGGGTGGGCATGGGCCACCTGCATCAGCTGGGCCTGGCGGCGGGCGGACAAGACCACTTCCGCGCCCTTGTCCAGCAGCAGGCGGGACAGCGCCGCGCCGATGCCGCTGGAGGCGCCGACGATCCACACCCGTTGACGGCGCCAGTCACGGATCGGGGGATTGATGGGCGCGAGCGGCATGGCTCACTCCTTGCGGAAGAACAGGCTGACCTCGCCAAGCCCGAAGCCGAACTTGCTCATGCGGGCGCTGTTGAGCATGGCGTGATCGTCCAGCAGGAACATCCAGTCGTCGAAATGCACGGTCCACTCGCGGCCATCCACCGGCAGCCGCAAGTTGTAGCGCCAGTGCAGGGCGTTGCCGGCGACTTCGCCCTCGGCCTCGCCGACCACATCCGCCGCGGTGCCACGCCATTTGCCGTCGCCTTTCGGCTCCAGCCGCCAGTTGCGTTGTTGTCTTGTGCCGTCGGCGTACAGGAAACGCTCTTCAAGGATCAGGACGTCGCCTTCGCGACGGCCGTCGATGTCCACCGTGAAGCGCTTGATCAGCTGGCCCTTGCGGTCGCGGAACATGCCCCAGGCCCGGGTGTGGCCGCCAAAGAACTGGTACAGGTCGAGGCGCGGCGTGTTGTCGCGGTACGCCTGCACGCTGGGGGTGCCGCAGCCGGTCAGCAAGGCCAGCGTCGCCAGTATCAGACGCGGTAATCGATGGCTCATGGCTGGGCCTCCTTCAACACGAACTGCGAGACGCCGATGCGGCCTTCGTCGAAGCCGGCTTCGCAGTAGCACAGGTAGAGCCGCCACAGCCGGATGAAGGCCTCATCGAACCCCAAGCGGCGCACCGGCTCCAGCGCGCCTTCGAACGCTTGCCGCCAGCGGCGCAGGGTTTCCGCGTAGTCGGGGCCGAAATCCAGCCGGTCATGGGTGGCCAGGCCCGCTTGGCGCGCCTGTGCTTCAAAGACGGTGCAACTGGGCAACATGCCGCCGGGGAAGATGAATTCCTGGATGAAATCGCTGCCGCTGCGGTAACGCTGGAAACGGTTTTCGGCAATGGTGATGCTCTGGATCAGGGCCTTGGCGCCGGGCTTCAGGAGGCTGCGCACTTTGCGGAAGTAGTCCTGCCAGTAGGCTTCGCCCACCGCCTCGAACATTTCGATCGATACGATGGCGTCGTAGCGGCCGTCCAGGTCGCGATAGTCGCGCCACTCGAGGTGGGTCAAGGCATTGCCCGCCAGCCGCCGTCGGGCGAAATCCAGCTGCGCGTTGGAAATGGTCACGCCATGTACCGCGATGCCCTGGCGCGCGGCGTGTTCGGCGAAGCCGCCCCAGCCGCAGCCGATTTCCAGCACCCGCATGCCGGGGCGCAGGCCCAGCACGTCGCAGATGCGCTGGTACTTGGCGGCCTGCGCCAGCGAGAGCGGCTGCTCGTAGTGGCCGTCGAACCAGGCGCTGGAGTAGGTCCAGCTCGGGTCGAGCCAGAGCTGGTAGAAAGGGTTGCCCAGATCGTAGTGGGCGTGGACGTTACGCCGGCTGCCCGCGCGGCTGTTGCGGCGCAGGCGGTGCTTGAGCCAGTACCAGGCCCGCGCCGGCAGGCTGCCGGACGTGGCGGGCCCCAGCGCCGCCTCGTTGCGCACGGCGAGGCGTAGCAGCGCGGTGAGGTTGGGCGAGTCGAGCAGGCCGTCGCGGTAGGCTTCGGCAAAGCCGATGTCGCCCGCCAGCAGCAGCGTGCGGCAGGCCGACCAATCCCGCACGGTCAGCTCCGCTTCCGGCATTTCGCCGGGGTTGCCGAACCACAGCGCCGATCCGTCCGGCGTGATGAGGCGCAGGCAGCCGTGTTCCAGCCGTTTCAACCGGGAAAGAAAGATCCTGGCGATAACGGGCAGTGGTGAACAGGGGGCGCCAAGGGTGCGGGATAGGCTCATGGTTGACACTCCTCTCCGTGAGTCAGGCGGGTGGCGGGGGGCCGGGGTTTGCCGAAGAAAGGCACTTTCTTCCGCCACAGCCGCCATGCCTGCCAGTGAATGCGGCTGATGATGGCGAAGGTCAGCAGCGGTTGCCGCAGCAGGGCGGCCAGGGCGGTCGTCGACGTCAGCGGCGTCATGCGGCCGGAAATGCTGGTGTTCAGCAGAAGGCCTTGCGTGTCGTGGTAGTCGATACGCATCAGCATGCGGTCGGCCTTCTCGGCAAGCCGGAAACGGTAGTGGCCTTCCACCTGGCAGAAGGGTGAAACATGCAGCTGCTTGCGGCAGGTGAGCCTCGTGCCCGCCGTGATCGGCTCCCCCGCCTTGTTGGCCAGCAGGTAGGCGTGATGCTCGCCGAAGGTGTTGTTGACGTCTGCGAGCACGGCCACCAGCTGGCCGGCCGCATCGTGGCAGTACCAGAAACTCACCGGGTTGAAGGCGTAGCCGAACAGCCGGGGAAAGGTCTGCAGCCAGACCTCGCCGTCGTGCGGCAAGCCCGCTTCGGCCAACTGTTGGCGGATCCAGGGCAGAAGGGGCGAGCCGTCGCGCGGGCCGTAATCCTTGGTGCGCACCGACATCGGCCGCCGCCGGTCCACCCCGAACCAGGCGTTGCCAAGACGATCGAGAGCCGACAGGCGCAGGCGCACGGCGAACACCGGGTAGAGGAAGCGATGGCGGGCGGGGCGCAAGCGCTGGTGCATCACCACGCCCTTGATCAGGTAGGCGTCGCTCATTCGGCCAACCTCGCCCAGGCCGGCAGCGCGACGAAATCGCGCGCGACGCGCAATGCCGATTTCAAGCCGTCCTCGTGGAAACCGTAGCCTGTCCAGGCGCCGGCGAACCAGCTGCGCCGGCTCCCCTGCAGCGCCGGGAGGCGGGCCTGCGCCTCGACGGCGGCCTTGTCGAACAAGGGGTGTTCGTAGATGAAGCGGGCGTATTCCAGCGCGCGTTCCGGGTCGCGTACCGGGTTAAGGGTGACGATGACCGGCGATGCGACCGGCAAGGGCTGCAAGGTGTTGAGCAGATAGCTGACGCAGACGGCGCGCTGCTCGGATTGCCCGCTGTCCGCCAGAAAATTCCAGGCCGACCACACCTTGCGCCGTCTCGGCAGCAGGGCGGCATCGCCGTGCAAGACAGCGGTATTGGTCTGGTAGCGGACCGCCTCCAGCACGCGGCGCTCCTCCGCGCTGGCGTCCGCCAGCATCGCCAGCGTCTGTGGCGCGTGGGTGGAGAAAATCACGCTGTCGAAGCGTTCATCGCCGAAACGGCTGCTGAGGGTGACGCCGTGGTTGTCTCGCCGCACCGCCTCGACAGGCGTGCACAGACGCAGATCAGTGATGCGAGCCAGCAGCTTGTGCACGTACTGGCGCGCGCCGCCGGGCACGGTGAACCAGCGCGGGCGCTGGCGGATTTGCAGCAGGCCGTGGTTCATGCAGAAGCGCAGGAAGGTAGCGGCGGGGAAATCAAGTATCTCGTTGCTGGGGCTGGACCAGATAGCGGCGGCCATCGGCACCAGGTAGTGGTCGCGAAAGCGAGCGCCGAAGCCTTCCAGCCGTAACAATTCGCCCAGCGTGAGCCGCTGACGCTCGGCCGTTTCCAAGAGGCGCGGGGCCGCGCCGTTGAACCGCAGGATGTCGTACAACATGCCATGAAAAGCCGGGGACAGCAGTTTGCCGCGCTGGGCGAAAACCGTATCCAGATTGCTGCCGGCCCATTCGTCGCGGCCCTGGTCCAGCGAGACGCTGAAAGACATCTCGGTGCTGCAAGAGGGCACGCCAAGCTCGGCGAACAGGGCGATCAGATTGGGATAGGTGCGCTCGTTGAAGACCAGAAACCCGGTATCCACCGCGACCTCATGCCCGTCGAGCTTGAGGTCGACCGTATTGGTATGGCCGCCAGGGTAGTCCGCCGCCTCGAACAGCGTGACATCATGCTTGGCCGCCAGCAGCCAGGCGCTGGCCAGGCCGGCAATGCCGGCGCCGATGACGGCGACGCGCTGACGTTCGACAGGATCTGCTTTCACCTTCACTCCCGTAGTGGATTCGTCTGCTGCGGAAACTGCTTGGCACGGTGTGGCGTGGTGCTTATAGTCAGGATATAACCGCTTTGGAAAAAAAGCTACTAATTAGTAAAAGGCAGTACTCATGAGTATTTTAAGCAAGCTCAGCTTCAAGGATCAGGCGTTCAAACTGCGCGAACAGGCCGTGCTCGACGCCACCACCAAGCTGTTGGCCAGCAAGGGCTTCGACCTGATGACCATGGACGACGTGGCTGGCGAGGCCGGCATCTCCAAGCCCAGCCTGTACAAGCATTTCAAATCGAAAGAAGACCTCGCCACCGAGGTGATGATCCGCCTGCTCGATGGCGCGCTGGAGTATCTGGACGGTCTGGACGCCGGCATGAGCGGCAAGGAAAGGCTGGGCAGCCTGCTGGAGTGGGCGCTACGCGTCAGGCTGCAAGGCGGGCTGCCGTTTCTGCCGTCCAGCAGCCCGCAGGTGCGGGCGATGCTGACCCGCAACATCCGCTACGTAACGCGCGTCTACCAATTGCACAAGCAATTGCAGGGCATGGTGGACAAGTCAAAGGCGGCGGGCGAGATCCGCGACGATCTACCGACCGACGTCATCCTCTATGCCTACTACTCGCGCACTTGCGACCCCGCCGTTGACTACATGAAAGACTACGGGCATTACAGCGACGACGACATCGTGGCGCACATGCGTACCATGATTTTTACCGGGATTGCCAAAGACTAGGACTGGCAAGCCGGGGGAAGGGCGGCCTTGAGGCCGCCTGATGGCCGCGCCGCGGACTCATCGCGGCAAAACCGCCTCCGCGTCGTGCAGGCTGTTCTCCAGCAGAGGCTTGCACAACAGATAGCCCTGCATCAGCTCTACGCCGATGTCCTGAAGACAAAGGTACTCATCCAGGGTTTCCACGCCTTCGGCGATGAGCTGGATGCCAAGTTGCCGGCAGATGTCGGCGACGCTGCGGACGATGGTCTGACTGGCATTGCGGGAGGCGATATTCCGCACCAACGCCATGTCCAGCTTGATGATATCCGGCTGGAAATCCGCCAGCAGGTTGAGGCCCGCATAGCCGGCACCGAAGTCGTCGATCGCAGTCATGAAACCGATACGCTGGTATTCCCTGAACACGTCGGCCAACCACTTGCCATCTTCGATCTGCTCGCCTTCTACCGTTTCGAACACGATCCTGTCGACCGGAAACCCATATTCTTGGGCCGCCTTCAGCGTGGTGCTGATACATACCTCCGGCCGGTAAATGGCATTGGGAAGGAAGTTGATCGAGACCTTGCTGGCGAGGCCCAGCCGGGCTGCGGTTTTGATTGCCTTTACCCGGCAGGCCTGATCAAACCGGTAGCGGTTGGCTGCCGTGACCTGATCCAGCACAAACTGGGCGCCCTCTCCGCGCGGGCCGCGTACCAGCGCTTCATGGGCGAACACCGTTCGGGCGCGGATATCGATGATGGGCTGAAAGGCAAAGCTGAAATCAAAATCCAGCGCATCGCCATCGCGGCAGATGGTACATGTGGGAGCATCACTCAAATGCCGTGCATGTTGCCCCTTGCTGATCGGATTCATGTGTGATGTCACCCCGAGAAAATGGTTTTGTGTGTCCGCATTACCCTTGCATCATACGTTGCGGCGGAAGCAGGGCAAGCAGGGGAGTCGCACTGTTCAGCCCAGGCTGGTACTGGCGCGCAGCAGCCGATCACGAACATGCAGCCATTCCGGCGTGTCGGGGGGCATCTCGATCAGGATGCTCTCGCTGCCGCTCGATTCCGCCTGATGCAGCACGGCGTAGATCTGGCTGGCGTAGGCGGCCGGATCGGCTGGCAGCAGATAGCTGCGGTGCGTGCTCATCGGCAACTCGCGAAACCCGATGAAGGCGCATTTTCCGCTCGGCACGCCCTGCGACAGATAGGCGCGCTCGTCATGCTCGAAGCGGTGGCACGGCAGCCGCGGCGCGTAGTGGGAGTCCAGCGCGCCCGGCACTCTGGGTGCCGGAGCAGCCGGTCGTTCCACCAGCGGCAGGTAGGCGGCCAGTTGGCTGGCGCCGATACAGCCGGGCCGCAGGATTTTCGCCTCCGGCCCGGACAGGTCCAGAATGGTCGATTCCACGCCGACGCGGCAATCGCCGCCATCCAGCACGGCGTCGATACGGCCCTCCATGTGCTTGAGCACATGCGCGGCGCTGGTAGGGCTGATATGGCCGAAGGGGTTGGCCGAAGGCGCGACGACCGCGCTCCCCAGCTGGTCGAGCACCGCCTGGAACAGCGGGTGCGCCGACCAGCGCACCGCGATAGTGTCCTGACCGCCGGTAATCAGCGGGGAGACGGCTGGGGCCGCGGGCAGCACCAGGGTGAGCGGACCGGGCCAGAAGGCTTCGGCCAGACGGAAAGCGACCGACGGTATCCGGCATGCCCAGCGCGTCAGATGGGCGAGGTCGGGCAGGTGAACGATGAGCGGATGATCGGCCGGCCGGCCTTTCGCGCTGAAGACCTTGGCGATGGCCTGCGGGTCTTCCGCGCAGGCGGCCAGACCGTACACGGTCTCGGTCGGCAGGGCGACCAGGCCGCCCTCTCGGAGCAGGCGGGCGGCGCGGTCGATATGTTCGGGGTGGGTGTTCAGGTAGTCCATGCTTGGGTTCTCAAGGGTTGCGGACAGCGCAGCAGGCCGGCGGCTTCACAGCTCGGCGGCATGCCAGTCGCCCTCGCGCCATTGTTCCAGTTGGTCTTCGGCGATGCGGTACAGGTGCAACCAGCGGTTGGCGACGAGTCTTGCCACGTCCGGCTGGCGCGCCAGGGCCTGTTCGATCAAATCGGCGGGCGCGTCGATGCAGGCCGCCAGGCGCAAGGGCTCATGCCGCCAGCGGCTGCCGTCGTGCACGGACTGCCAGGACAGGCCGATGCGCAAGTCGCCGCTGTTGCCTTCAAACACGCCGATACGGCCGCCCACCACGTTGTGCAGCAGCTTGTTGCCGCTGCCGAAGCGCGTGGGATCGACCACGGAAGCGAAGTACTGCATGTTGATCCAGTGGGCCACCACCAGCGGCCCTGCCAGGATGCCGGTGAGCCGGCTGGCGTCCGCATCCTGCCGCCAGTCGTATTCCTGCAGGAAGGCGCGCCCGCCCAGGTCCAGTTGCGCGGTGCGCGCGCGCGGGGCGGCGATAAAGAACGCATTGTTGGTCAGGCCCCATTCGGGCCGGGTTTCCGCCCAGTGGTGCCCCTTTTGCCGCAGCAGCGCCAGCAGCGCGGCGTCGTCGAGGTGGTCCGGCACGCCATCGATGCCGGCCCGGCGGGCGCGGGCGCGGCGTTCCACTTGGTCGAGCACGGGCCGCAGCGCTTCGGCGCGCTGGCGCAAGGCCGGGTCTGGCGAACTGGCCGGCAGCAGGTGCAGCTCATCGCTATGGGTCAGGTGCAGCACCGGCAGGAACACGGTGTCGGACGGAATCGCCAGCCCGGCGGCGGCGAGGCCCTCACGTACCGCCGGTCGTTGCAGCCAGTCGCTCAGCAACAGCACGTGCAGGTGTCCGCCATGTCCGCCGCAGGCGCCACACTGCAGCGCCGAGGCTTGCGGGTTGTTGCTGCTGTGGCTGGCATGCCCGATCAACAGCACGGTGCGGGGAAAGTCCGCGCCGAGCCCCATGGCCGGCAGCAGCGTGGTCAGCACCGAGACGATGGTCCCGGTGTCCAACTGGCGGCCAGCCGACACCATGGCCTCGTCCTCGCCGTTCAGCCAGGGATCGACTTCGGCCAACGTGGCGCGCGTCTTGCGCGGAAACGCCTTGCGCAGCAGCTTGCCGGCCTTGGTCAGGCCGGCGCTTTCCACCAGCGTGAAGGAGGACAGCGGGGCGCGCTGGAAATGGCTCCACTCTTCGAGCCCCTTCTCCACCGGCGGCGCCAGCGCTTCCCAGCTTGGCGCCAGCAGGCCGGGCAGGCGCGGCTGGGTCCGGGTTTCTCCGGCGAAGCGGATCGCCAGCGGCAGCCCGAAAAAGCCGGCGAAACCGGCGCTGCTGGCCTCGGGTATCACCTGTTCCAGCGCCCGGCGCATCGGTTCGGAACGCACATCGATACAGAACACCGCATGCAGTTCGCGACCGATGCGCACAGGCTGAGCGTCCTGACGCGGCAGGGCGGCCAGCAGTGGCGCATGAGTGGCCAGCTCGGCGGCGCGTTGCCAGATCAGTTCGCGGTTGCCGGCCGGCGTTGTCGGCGCTGTCTCGGACCAGTCGGCTTGCCAGCGGTGCCAGCGGCTGCCGCTCTCGCGCTGGCCGTCATCGAGCAAGCACTCCCAGGCCAATTGCATGGCCAGCAGCTCTTGCAGCAGCGAACAGCGCTTGCCCGCCAGTTCGGCCTGCCACAGCTGGTAGCGGCACCATGCCGCCCAGCCGCTGTTGCGCAGCAACAGGGCATAAAACCAGTCGTCGAGCCAACGGTTGGCGGGCTGTAGCTGTGCCAGCGCGTGTTGAAAGAGCCGGTCATGGTCCTCCGGCAAGCCTGCGATCGCCCCTTGCAGCCGTTGCTTGAGCCTGGCGTCGGGAGTGGGGACCGGCTGGATCGCCATTTCCTCCAGCCACGACTGGTACAGGTTGCGCTGGCGGTCTGGCTGCCAGTCGGCCTGGTCGTGGTCGAACCAGGCCGCGCAACACTGGCTGATCTGTTGCGTGACGACCTGGCGCCACGCCTGCACCCCGGCGTGGCCGGCCGGGTCGGGCCGCAAGTCGCTCAGCAGCAGCGCCGCACTGCCCTGACTCGGCTTGTTTGCCGAGGCGAGCAGCCACTGTTCCGGCGACAGGGTTTCGCCGTACTCCCGCATGGCGGCGGCCAGGTGGCGGGGGCTGATCAGGCCGCTGTCGTATTGCCGGCGGTAATGCGTCTCGTCGAGATGCAGGCCGCTGCCCGCCAGCCGATGCAGATAGTCGTGCGCCTGGGCAAACGGCTTGTCACGCAAGCCCCAGTAGGGGGAGCTGGCCAGCAGGCTGTCCAGCGGCCAGCTTGGCGCGATGCGATTGGCCGCTTCGATTGCCGCCGTCTGCCAGTCAAGGTCGGGTCTTGTCATGAGCGGGGGCCTCCCTGAGCGCCGGAAAGGGCTGGATTGCCCGGTATCGCCAGGCGGGAGCGCACCGTGGCGCGCACCCACCATTCGTCCAGATACAAACCGCCGAATGCCAGCGCGTAGAGCCGTTGGCTGAGGCGGTGGCCGGGATGACGCACCAGCCAGCCTTGCAGCAGGTAGAGCGCGGCAAAGAACAGCGCAACCAGTAGCTGGCAGGACAGCGGCGCCCCGGCATGGTCGGTCTGCAGGCGGGCAAACAGGCTGTGCAGCAGCAGGTAGGCCTGGCACAGCGCCAAGGCCAGCACGTAGCCGCGCAGCCGCTGGCACAGCGGGGCCAGCCCCAGGCCGATCACCACGACCAGCAGCAGCGGCGGTTGCACGGGGTGGGCAAGCGCATATGACCAGGCTTGCAGACTCGCTACCAGTAGCGCGATGCCGGCGATGCCGCTGGCAAGGTGGCGCCATACGCTGTTGGCCTGCGCCGAGGCAGATTGACGGATGGTGGTGCGCACCTGGCTGCCGGAGCTGAGAAAGGCGTGCGCCTTGTAAATGGAGTGCGCCACCAGGTGGAGCAGGGCCAGCGAATACTGCCCGAGGCCGCATTCCATCAACATGAAGCCCATCTGCGCGCAGGTAGACCAGGCCAGGCGCAGTTTGATGCTGATGCGGGTTTGCATAACCCAGCAGGCCAGGCCGGCGGTGACCCCGCCCCACAGCGTCAGTAGCCAGGCCGTGGCGGGCGCCACGCTCCACAGCGGCGCCAGCTTGATCAGCACCATGCCGCCCAGATTGACTACGCCGGCATGCAACAGCGCCGACACCGGGGTGGGGGCCTCCATGACCTGGGTCAGCCAGCCATGGAAAGGCAGTTGAGCGGCTTTCAGCAACACGCAGCACACCACCAGCACGGCGCCCAGCGCTCGTGCAGCTTGTCGTAGCGGCTCGGCCAGCGGCTGCGCCGCATCCGCGAAATGCAGCGAGCCGACCGCCCCGGCGATCAACAGCGCACCCAGCACCAAGCACAGTTCGGCCAGCCGGCTGGCCACCGCCTCGCGCCGGGCGGCAATGCCGGCCTGGGGGCGGGACGGATAGAAAGTGAGCAGGCTGTGCAGCGCCCGGCTGGTCAGCAGCCAGCCGCCCAGCAGGGTTGGCCAGTCGCGGCTGGCCACCACCAGCGTGGAACCGACAAGCAGCCAGCCTATCGCTTTCAGGTAGCGGGCCTGGCCCTGTTCGCCGCTCAGATAGCGGACGGAGAACCGCAGGATCACCCAGGCCAGCAACTGGATCAGAAGCTGGAACAGCAAGGCGGGCTGGACTCCCTTGGCCACCATCAGCAGCGTGGCGGCCAGGGCGCCGGCCGCCGCGCTGGCTTGGGCGAGCCACCAATGACGAGGCAGCGCTGGCGTACCGATGGCCGGCAGCAGCCACAGCAGGGCAATCAGCGCATGTTCGGACAGCAACAACATAAGGACACCATGCCGAAATTGAGACAGCGGCACTATGCCCGGCAAATCATGTTCGGTAAAATACATTAATAAGTACAAATCGATCTATTTTATAGAATGATAAGCCGACTCAACTATCACCACCTCTATTACTTCTGGCGCGTGGCGGCCGAGGGCCACCTCACCAGAACAGCCGAACGCCTGCATATCTCGCAGTCCGCGCTGTCGGCGCAAATACGCCAGCTGGAAGAGCAGCTCGGCACGCCGCTGTTCTTGCGCGAAGGCAAGAAGCTGCTGCTGACGGAAATGGGTTCTTCCGTGTTGCGCTACGCGGAAGCGATTTTTGCGCTGGGCAACGAGTTGCTGTCCGCGACGACCAGCCAGGATGCGGGACAGGGTGGGCAGCTGCGCATCGGCAGCGTTTCCACCCTGTCGCGTAATTTCCTGGAAAACTTTCTGAACCCGGTGTTGAGCAAACAGGCCGTCAAGCTGAACCTGGAGGCGGGCGGGCTGGAAGAGCTGCTCAACCGGCTGAGCGCCTACGAGCTGGACGTGGTGCTGAGCAACCGTCCGGTCATCGCCGACGACAAGCACCCCTGGCGCTGCCGCACCCTGGCGCGGCAGGAGGTCTGCCTGATCGGGCCACCGGGACTCATCGGCGAAGGGTTCGACCTGGGCAAGGTCCTGACCCACCACCAATTGGTCGTGCCGAGCGCGAAAAGCGAAATCCGGGTTCGCTTCGACCTGCTGTGCGAGCAATTGGGCATCGAGCCGTGGATTCGCGCCGAAGTCGATGACATGGCTGCCTTGCGCTTGCTGGCGCGGGACTCGGGTGCGGTGGCACTGATTCCCGCCATCGTGGTCAAGGACGAGTTGAACAAGGGCCTGCTGGAGAAATATGGTTCAGTGCACGGCGTGGAGGAAACGTTCTATGCCATCACGGTCAGGCGTCGGTTTGAAACCCCGCACTTGAAAGACCTGTTTCAGCAGTTCTCGATGCCCGGCTAGATACTGGACGCGGCCGAGTCGACACCTCCCGCGGCGGCAGGCTGTCCGTCATGTTTCACCCCTTGGGATCGTTCCCCCTGGCGTCGAGCAGCAATGCCGCAAGAATGCCGATGGGCAGCAGCAGAGCCCAAAACGACAGATTGACGTAGCCGAAGGCACCGCCGATGGCGCCGACGGCGAAGGCAAGAATGGGCCACAGGAACCTGACGATGCGTTCCCTGACGGCCGGGTCGGGAGTGGGGCAGGTCAGATCCAGCAGATCGATCACCAGCTGGGTGACATTGCCGGTCATCACCGTGGTGGGGGTGAGCTTGCTCAACGCCAGCCGGCTGGCGGCATTTTGCACCCCCATGCCGGCGGCACCGAACATGCCGGCGACGAGCGCCGCCGTGGAGCGGCTGTCGCTAAGCGGCAAGGCGTAGAGGCCTGCCAGCATGAAGCCGGCCAACAGCATCAACTGCATGCCATAGAGCCACGGCAACGGGGATGTGCCCCGTGGCTCTTGCTGGCGCACGATCGCTCGCGTCAACGCGATCCCGGCCACGAAGGCGGGGAAGGCGAGAAACTTGATCAACACGCCATGGCTCGGCCTGGCCAGCTCGCTGCCAATCAGTACGAAGTTGCCGGTGACGTGTGCGGTGAACAGACCGAACAGCGCCACGAAGCCGAGCGTGTCCACATAACCGGCGGTAAAGCCGAGCGCCACGCTGGTCCACGAGATGCGCGGCGCGGCGCCGTTGCTAGCGGTGCTGATGGCCATCGATCGAATACTCCCCCGGGCCGGCCAGCGCGATCGTGCCGAACACGATGACCAGCAGCCAGGCAAACTGGCCGGTGGCCACATCCCAATCCGGATGCACCAAGGCCATGGAAACGAACAGCAGGAACAGGATGGGCAGGGTGGCCAGACGCGTCAGCCAGCCGGCGGCGATCAGCAGCGGGCACGCGATTTCGGCAAACAGTGCCAGCACCAGCGTCACCCCGCGCCCCAGGTGCAGGGGGTCGTCGATGTGCTGCAGTTCGGCACTGAAGTGGATCAGCTTGGGCAAGCCGTGCACGTAGAGCAGCAAGCCGCTGCCCGTCAGGCGCAGGAACAGCAGGCCGGCGTCTGGCCGCGGCAGGCGCGTCAAGTCAACCGGTTTGGCGGGATGGTGTCTGCCGCTGTTCTGGTGGCGGTTCATGCGAAGCTTCCCGCTATCACGTAGCCAGCCGTCATGGCGACCACCAGCAGGGCGCCGATGGGGGAAGGCGGCGCGGGGGAGGGAATATCCAGCCAGCGGCACAGGCCGCCGACCGCGATGCCGAGGACGGAACCGATCAACAGCGCTGTCATGCTTCGTTCCTTTTACCCAAGTCATGCCCGCCGCAGTGTTTCTTTTCTTGCGCGGGGCGTGAGGCAAGGTAGCGGTCGACCAACCAGTACCCGGTGCTCATCATGAAAACCAGCAGGGCACCGGACAGGACCGGCGGCGACGCCGCCGGGATGCCGGTCAGCCGACAGCCGAATCCGATCAGGAACGACAACGCCAGGCCGAGCAGGATTTTCCAATAGTTCATCGCGATGCTCCTTCCTGCCTCAGAAGGCAAAGCAACTGCAACCGAACGCTCCCCAGAATCCGGCGAAGTCGGACACCGGCACGTTTGACTTGCGAGCCCTGTCGTGCGCGTGGCCATGCACGCCGCAAGCGCCGTGGCACTGGTGCGGTAGCGGATTGCGCTGCTGTTTCGGCGCGGCACGGTAATGGCCCGGCACGGTCCTGACCGGAGACCAGTCCGGCAGGACCGGCAACGCGGACGGGGCCAGCGGGGTGAATTCATCGGCGCCGTAGACGATGTTGCCGCCCACGATGGTCAAGACCGATTCGATCGCCTTGATGGCTTCCGGCGTTACCCTGAAGTAATCGGCCGACAGCACGGCCAGGTCGGCCAGCTGCCCGGCCTTGATCCGCCCTTTCTTGCCTTGCTCGTTGGAGAACCAGGCGCTGCCGGCCGTCCACAGTTCGAGCGCGGTTTCGCGCGACAGCCGGTTCTGCTCGTCATACAGCGGCAGCCCGCCCACCGTGCAGCCGGAAACCAGCCAGTAGAGCGCCGTCCACGGGTTGTAGCTGGCCACGCGCGTGGCATCGGTACCGGCGCCGACCGGCACGCCCATGTCGAGCATGCGGGCAACCGGCGGGGTGTGCCTGGCCGCCTCCGCGCCATAGCGCTCGACGAAATATTCGCCCTGGAACGCCATGCGGTGCTGGATGGCGATGCCGCCGCCCAGGGCGCGCACGCGTTCGATATTGCGCGGCGAGATGGTCTCGGCGTGGTCGAACAGCCAGTGCAGCCCGTCAAACGGGATATCGTGATTCACCTTCTCGAACACGTCCAGCATGCGTCCGATGGATTCGTCGTAGGTGGCGTGCAGGCGGAACGGCCAGCGCTTGGCCACCAGGTGGCGCACGACCTTTTCCAGCTCGTCTTCCATCTGCGGCGCGAGGTCCGGGCGCGGTTCGAGGAAGTCCTCGAAATCGGCGGCGGAAAACACCAACATCTCACCGGCGCCGTTGTGGCGGAAGAAGTCGTCACCCTGGCCGGGGCCGACCATGGCGGTCCATTGCTGGAAGTCCTCCAGTTCCTGCCCCTTGCGCTGGGTAAACAGGTTGTAGGCGATGCGGAGGGTCAGTTGCTTGTTCTTCGCCAGCTCGGCGATGACATCGTAGTCTTCCGGGTAGTTCTGGAAGCCGCCGCCGGCATCGATGGCGCTGGTGAGCCCGAGGCGGTTCAGCTCGCGCATGAACTGGCGTGTCGAGTTCACCTGATATTCCAGCGGCAGCTTCGGCCCCTTGGCCAGCGTGGCGTACAGGATCATCGCGTTGGGACGGGCGATCAGCATGCCGGTGGGGTTGCCGGCCGCGTCGCGCTGGATCTCGCCACCGGGCGGGTTGGGGGTGTCCTTGGTGTAGCCCGCGGCGCGCAGGGCGGCGCGGTTGAGCAGGGCGCGGTCGTACAGGTGCAGGACGAAGACCGGCGTGTCGGGTGCCGCCGCGTTGATCTCATCCAGCGTGGGCATACGCCGTTCGGCGAACTGGAATTCGGTCCAGCCCCCTACCACGCGCACCCACTGCGGGTTGGGGGTGCGGTCGGCCTGTTCCTTCAGCATGCGCAAGGCGTCGGCCAGTGACGGTACGCCCTCCCAGCGCAGCTCCAGGTTGTAGTTGAGCCCACCGCGGATCAGGTGCAGGTGGGAGTCGTTCAGGCCCGGTATCACCGTCCGGCCACCCAGGTCCACCATGCGGGTGGTGCCCGAACGGTGCCGCATCACCTCGTCGGCTTCGCCGACTGCGAGGAACGTGTCGCCTTTTATGGCCACAGCCGTGGCCTCGGGGTGTTCCCGATCCACCGTGTGGATCCGGCCGTTGAACAGAATCAGATCTGCGCTCATGGGAGCTTCTCCTGAAGGGGCCGGTCGTCGGGGCCGGCCCAGGTTGGCTTGCCTGCCGCCGCTCAGTGGCCTTCGCCGCCGCCGAACATGGTCTTGGCGTAGATCAGGCCCAGACCGTAGCCGCCGCCATGCGCAATCGAGGTGGCGACGGTTTCGTTGTAGGTTTCCCCGCGCGCCCAGTCACGTTGCAGTTCGAGCAGGTACTGCAACGAGGTCATCGGGCGGGCGCCTTGTTGCACCATGCGCTCCATCGCGCGCTCGTGCGCCTCGTCGGAGACGTCGCCACAGGCATCGGCGATCACGTAGACCTGGAAGCCCTGGTCCAGCGCCGACAAGGCCGGGCCGACGATGCATACCGAGGTCCACAGGCCGGCCAGCACGATCTTGTCCTTGCCAATCGCATTCACCCGCTCGGCGATGCGGCCGTCTTCCCAGGTGTTCATGGTGGTGCGGTCGATCGCCGACTCGTCGGGAAATACCGATTTGATTTCATCGAACAGCGGGCCGGAGAAGCTCTTCTCCGCCACGGTGGTCAGAATGGTCGGCACGCGGAATTCCTTGGCAGCCTTTGCCACCAGGGCAGCGTTGTTGCGCAGGGTGACCGCGTCGATCGACTTGGTCGCAAAGGCCATTTGCGATTGGTGGTCGATCATGATGAGGGTGTGGTTGCTCGGGTCAAGCAGGGTCTGGCCAGGCTGGGCTTTGGCGATGGGCATGATCGTCTCCTGTATAGAGGCTTCTCGATGGGTGGGTGACTGTCGCGCAAGACCGGTGCGCCGGAGGCAGGTCCGGCGGCGGCGTCTTGTGTTGGAAAGGTAGTTTTGCCGCCCCAATGGCACAAGCGAAGATTTCCGATCGGCCTGATCACATTTTTCGAACCCCATGGCAAGCCGACCGGCGGCGCGCTACGCTGTCATCTGGCCTGTGGGAAAAAACGAGCGATGAAACTGAGTCTGGAAGCGCTGGAAGTGCTGGATGCGATCGACCGGCACGGCTCCTTTGCCGCGGCGGGGGAAGCCTTGTTCAAGGTGCCGTCCTCGATCAGCTACATGATCGGCAAGCTGGAAGAAGACCTGGGCGTCACCTTGTTCGACCGTACCGGCCTCAAGGCCAAACTGACGCCCACCGGGCAGGCCGTGCTGGAAGACGGGCGGCGCCTGCTGCGCGGGGCGATCGCGCTGGAGAGGCGCGCCAAGAAAATCGAAGCCGGCTGGGAGAGCGAACTGCGCATCGCCGTGGACGTCATCCTGCCGTTTCGCATCTTGCTGCCGTATATCACGACCTTTTACGGGGAAAACTCACAAACCCGCCTGCTGTTCAGCCACGAGGTGTCGGGCGGGCCTTGGGAGGCACTGCTGGACGGCAGGGCGGATTTCGCCATCGGTGCGCTGGATCACGCGCCCAATCTGCCCGGTTTCTCGAGCTGTGCCATCGGCCAGGTGCAGTCCGCCTTTGCCGTTGCCCCCGGGCATCCGCTCGCCGATGCCGTGGAGCCGCTCGACCGCTCGGTGATCGGGCAGTATCGCCTGGTCGAAATCCAGGATACGTCGCGGCAACGATTATTACGCCCGCTCGATCTGCAAATCGGCCAGGATTTCCTGCTGGTGCCCAATCTCGAGGCGAAGCTGGAAGCCGTACTGGCCGGGCTCGGCTGCGGCTTTTTACCGGGCTGCCTGGTTCAGCACTGCGCCAATCTGGGTAAGCTCAAGGTCAAGGAAGTGAAAGAGCCGCGCCCGCTCAAGCAGTTCTTTGCTGCCTGGAATACCGGCGATGCCGGGCTTGGCGTGCAGTGGTGGATCGAGAAGCTCTCGCAGGGGGACTTCATCAACGATGCCCTGATCGTCAAGACGCTGGCGGCCACGCCTTTGTCCCTGTAAGCGCAGGCCGGCTCCTGCCCGGTTGGCTGCAACGGCGGTGCGCGACCAGTTGGCTATGGTGATCGCGCTGACAGATGGCGATGAACTCGGAGATGGCTGCTGGGGTAGGCCACTTCGGCCAACGGGGGGAGAAGACACCGGGCTCCCCTTGTCGGTGGGAGCCCGATGTTCGTCGCGGTGGTATCGGTTTACTTGGCAAGAGCGGTGTGGATGGCTTTGACGGTATCGGTGCCGATGCGCGCGGCCATCTCGTTCTGAACCGGCTGCATCGCCTTCACCCAGGCGGCTTTCTCGGCCGCGGTGGGCTCGTAGATTTGCGTCTTGCCCGAAGCCTTGATGGCGTTCAGGGCGGCGGTGGTGTCTTTCTCGGCCATCTGGTCGTTGTATTCGGAGGCGTCCTTCATCGCCCCTTCCAGCGTGGTGCGAATGTCCCCGGGCAGGCCGTCCCAGAACTTCTTGTTCACCACCACGGCGTAGCCGCTATAGGAGTGGCGGGTATTGGTCATGTATTTCTGCACCTCGAACTGCTTCTGGGTGTACAGATTGGAAATGTTGCCGTCGGCGCCGTCCACCACGCCGGTCTGCAAGGCCTGGTAGACCTCGGACAACGCCATGGTCTGGGGCAGGGCGCCGACCGACTGCACGATGGCGGTGTTCACCTTGGACGAGTTGATGCGGATCTTCAGGCCCTTGATGTCCTGCGGTGTGCGTACCGGCCTGTTGGCGCTGAACACGCGAAAACCGTTGTCCCAGAACGCCAGCCCTTTGAGCCCGCGGGGTTCGAGTTTTTTCAGCAGGGCCTGTCCTACCGGGCCGCGCGTCACTTTGTGCACCTGGTCTTCGTTCATGAAGAGATAGGGCAGGTCGAAGACCTCGAATTCCTTCAGTCCCATCGGACCGAATTTGCTGGTGGTCGGCGCCAGCATCTGCACCGCGCCCAGTTGCAGCGCTTCCAGCTCTTCCTTGTCCTTGTACAGCTGGCTGTTTGGATAGATGACGACCTTGACCCGGCCCTTGGTGCGTTCTTCGGCCAACTTCTTGAAGTACTCGGCAGCCTGGCCTTTGGGCGTGTCGGGTGCGACGACGTGGCTGAACTTGATGACGATGGGGGCGCTGGCAAAGGCCGGGGCGGTTGCGCTAAAGGCGGCGGCGATGGCCAGCGAGGTGATCAGGCGCTTCATGAATCTGTCTCTCCTTGACGTTGTAGGCTTCCTGGCCGTCGGGCCGACAGCGATCGTGATCGTGTCTGCCGTTCAGGCTCTTTTCATGGCGGCGCGCGGTGGCGGGTGTTCGGCCAACCCTTGATTCGGTGGAGGCTCCGCTTCCGCGCTTCGGTGAGGGCATTGTCGCCAGAGACTTCTCTTTTGTTAAATGCATTATTGTTTTGCATTGATGAGTTTTTCTGTGTTTGGCGAGCAGAGGAAATTACGTACCGGCAGCGGCTGGCGCGGCCCAACCCGAGATGGCTGCGGAGGCGCGTTCCCGGCGCCTTGACCAAAAAAAGAGCCGCCCTGATTGCGGGGCGGCTTAATGGAGTCACACTGTGGAAACGGGACCGATCGTGCTGGCTCGCGGTGCGGGCGGAATCGGGTTTTCTCTGCCTGTACTGGCAGAGGCCATGTCCGAATTGTGCGCATCCGATGGGTATGAGTAAAATGAATTGATATAAGTGATTGTTGAGTATTGCTCATGAAAATCGACACGATCGGCGTGCAAGCTTTCATCGCCATTGCGGAGAGCGGCAGCTTCCAGACCGCCGCCGAAAGCCTGTTCCTGTCCCAGGCCGGCATCACCCGACGGCTGCAGAATCTCGAGGAGTACCTGGGTGTCAAGCTGATCGAGCGCACCACGCGCTCGGTGGCGCTGACCCGCGTCGGCGAGGATTTTCTACCGCATGCGAAGCGTTTGCTGGGGGAGCTTGCCAGCTCGCTGGGCGAAATCCGCGATACCGGCAAGCTCAAGCGCGGCAGCGTCACCATCGCCTGCGTGCCGACGGTGGGGGTGCGCTTCCTGCCCCGGATCATCCAGGCCTATTCGGCCAAATACCCTGACAACCGCATCAAGATCCTCGATCACACCTCCGCCGGGGTGTCCAGCGCCGTGCTGCAGCGCGAGGCCGAGTTCGGCATCACCATCGCCGGCTCGCACCACGCCGAACTGAGCAGCGTCCCGCTGCTGGAGGACGACTTCGTCCTGATCTGTCGCGACGACCATCCGTTGAGCGAGCGCACGCAGCTCTCCTGGAAAGAACTGGAGCCCTATTCGCTGATTTCGATCGGCCAGTTCAGCGGCAACCGGCCCTTGCTCGACCGCGCCCTGGAGGGGCAGAACCTGGCCCTGCAGTCGGTGTACGAGGTGCAGCGTGTTTCCACCGCGCTGGGGCTGGTGGCGGAAGGGGTCGGCGCCGCCGTGTTGCCGCGCCTGGCCTTGCAGAGCGACGCCTACCCGCGCATTCGCGTGCTGTCCCTGGTCGATCCGGTGATCGCCAGGGGCTTAGTGCTGATCGCGCGTAAAACGGCCGAATTCTCGCCGGCCGCCGGCGCGCTCTACCAGATGGTGCGCGAATCCACGGAGCGTGGTTAGAGGGTTGCGCCACGGCAGGTGCGGTCCGGGGCCGCGACAATGCCGGTTTCCGGGCGGGGCGCGGGTCGAAATGAGCGCTGGCATGGCTATCGTCGCCGGCCTGAAGTCCTGCCTGAGTCGGAGTAGATCAAAAATCGAATTAGAAGGGTGGCATAGCTCGCGCCAGGGGCTATGCTGAAATCAGATTTCTCCTCTTTGGGCCCCGCCAGCGTTGCCGGGGCCCTTTTGTATTTCCACCGCCTGGGCAGGAAAGGCCGGGAGCGCATGCGGCAGCCCGTGCCCGCAAGGGGAACTCAGCCCTTGCGAGCACGATGTCGTGACAAAAGCGGGTACAATTTGCGTTTACGCTTCAAGACAAGATGGAAAGCTGGATTTGATGGTGTGGGTCCTATTGTTGCTGTGTGTGGTGGTGGCGGGTGCCTGGCTGGTGCGTAGTGGCAGGTTGCCGCTGGAAAAGCTCACGCACTGGTTTGATCGTCTGTTCGACATTGGCGATGACCGGTGTGCCGAGGAATGGGATGACACGACCTTGTTCGAGCCGGTGCCGCGCCCGAATCAGCCCGCCTCGTCGCCCATGGAAGAGGCTCGACCGGTGTCGGCGCCGGATGATGCCGCGTCCCGCCCCGCATCCGCGCCTCCGGCTCGGCGCACTCCGTCGATGCCGGACCCCGGCCTGCCGCAAGTCGAACTGCCGCGCTTCCAGGCCCCCCAGCGCCGTCCGGCCGAGCCTCTACGGGGGCAGCCCGGGGCCGACGCCGCCGCGGAATCTCGTTCCGCGCCAGCGGCGACGGCTCGCCGCGGCTCGGTCGCACCCGCACCCGACAAGAACCTGCCCCATGTCGAGCTGCCCCGTTTCCAGACGCCCGCCCGCCGTCGCCAGCCTGAACCGGCCAACCCCGCGCTGCCGGTGATCGGGCTGGCCGACGTGCAGCATAACCTGCACGCCGGCGTGCGACGGCGCCAGCGCGAGAACGATCTGAAAGGGGCGGGGCGCTCCCGCGCCGGGTTCGAGTCCACTGCCCCGGAGTTGCCGCTGATCGGTGCCGACGAGGTGAGGGCGCAATTGCGCCAGATTCATGGCGACAAGCCGCTGCAGCACTTCACCCCGGTGGCCAAACCGCTCAAGGGTGTTCCGGCGCCAGCCCGCCCGCGTCCCGTCGTGGTGCCGCCAAAACCGGTGATCGCCACGCCACCCCTGGCGCGGCCGGCTCCGGTTGCCGCGCCACGCGTCCCCACCATGCCGTCGGCCGCGATGGAGCCGCCTTCGGCGATTCGGCCCGTGGTCGATGCCTCTGCGCCGGCCCGCGTGCCGAGCGCTCCGGAGGTGCCCGAATTTGTCGCCGTAACGCCGCCGCCGGCCCCGCCGACAGCGGTTGTGACGGAACCTCCGCCTCAATGCGAACCGGCTGTTCGTGTGCCCGCGCCGGCTCCCGTGCCAGCGGTGGACGCCGCGCCGGTCGCCGTCGCGGCGCCCATCATGACGGCGGTTTCCGACATATCCGCCCCCCGGCCCGATCCCGTTGCGTCGAGGCAAGCGGCGGTTGCTGCGCCAGTCTGGAGCGCGGTGTCAAAGCCGGCGGCTGCCGTGGTTGAGGAGGTCGAGCCGGAACCTGTTGCCACCATGCCCCCCGAAACGCCGCAGCGACCGGCGTCCGGCCTAGTGTGGGAGATGATCAGCGAGCGTCCCGCACCCGCAACAGGTTGGCCGAAAGCCGAGCCCGTTGCCGACGCCCCGGCCGCGCCACTCTATCCCGTGTCCGAGCCGGTCGAGATCGAGGCCGAGGATGCGATCTGGCCTGACGTGGAAGCAGCCCGCGCGCCAGCGGCACCCCTACTGCACAAGCACCCCTTGCCGGTGATCTACGGCGAGGTCTGCCTGCCGCCGCTGGAGCTGCTCAACCCGGCCGATGGTTTCGAAGAGCCTCAGAACGAGGAGCTGCTGCTCGAACGCGGTATCGTCATCGAGGAAAAATGCGCCGAGTTCAAGGTCAAGGTCAGCGTGGTCGATGCCTACGCCGGCCCGGTGATCACCCGCTACGAGGTGGAGCCGGCGGTGGGCGTGCGCGGCAACCAGGTGGTCAACCTGGTGAAGGACCTGGCGCGCGCGTTGGGCCTGGCGTCGATCCGCGTGGTCGAGACCATTCCCGGCAAGACCTGTATGGGACTGGAGCTGCCCAACCCGCGCCGGCAGATGATCCGCCTGTCGGAAATCTTCTCGGCCGACGTGTTCCAGCATTCCGGCTCACGCCTGACGCTGGCGCTGGGCAAGGACATCACCGGGCAGCCGGTGGTGATGGATCTGGCCAAGGCGCCGCACCTGCTGGTTGCCGGCACCACCGGCTCCGGCAAGTCGGTCGGGGTCAACGCCATGATCCTGTCGATGCTGTACAAGGCCACGCCGGACGAAGTGCGCTTCATCATGATCGACCCCAAGATGCTCGAACTGTCGGTGTACAACGACATCCCGCACCTGCTGGCGCCGGTCGTGACCGACATGAAGCTCGCTGCCAACGCGCTCAACTGGTGCGTCGGCGAGATGGAGAAGCGCTACCGTCTGATGAGCGCGCTGGGCGTGCGCAACCTGGCCGGCTTCAACCAGAAGGTGCGCGAGGCCGAAGAGGCCGGCCACAAGCTCACCAACCCGTTCAGCCTGACGCCGGAAACCCCGGAACCGCTGGCGCCGCTGCCGTTCATCGTGGTGGTGGTGGACGAATTCGCCGACCTGATGATGGTGGCCGGCAAGAAGATCGAGGAATTGATCGCCCGCCTGGCGCAGAAGGCGCGTGCCGCCGGCATCCATCTGATTCTGGCCACGCAACGTCCGTCGGTGGACGTCATCACCGGCCTGATCAAGGCCAACATCCCGACCCGCATCGCCTTCCAGGTGTCGAGCAAGGTCGACAGCCGCACCATTCTCGACCAGATGGGGGCGGAAAGCCTGCTGGGGCAGGGCGACATGTTGTTCCTGCCGCCGGGCACCGGCTACCCGCAGCGGGTGCACGGCGCCTTCGTTACCGACGAGGAAGTGCACGCCGTTGTCGAACACCTCAAGCAATTCGGCGAGCCAGATTACGTGGAGGGGCTGCTCACCGGCGAAACGGAGGCGGAGGAGGCGGCCGCGAGCGAAACCGGTGGCAAGACCACGGCGGAAACCGATCCGCTCTACGACGAGGCGGTCGAGATCGTGCTGCGCACGCGCAAGCCGTCGATCTCGTCGGTACAGCGCCACCTGCGCATCGGCTACAACCGTGCCGCACGCCTGATCGAAGAAATGGAAGTAGCCGGCATCGTCAGCGCGATGGAGAGCAACGGCAACCGTACCGTGCTGGTGCCCGACCGCTCTTTCTAGCCCCGGCTTTTTCCCATGACAAAAGCGCGGCTTCGGCGGCACTTTTGTCGTTTCATGTCCAACGTGGCAAATGCTGACCGGGCCGGCATGGCCAGGAGGCAAGCGATGAAGGAACCGGCGGTTCCCGGTTTTCGCCGTCCAGCTCCGGGATAGGGCGGGTATGAGATCATGGGAAGCATTCAACTAGCGGAGGGATGGCCATGTCACCAATACTGCAAAACCTGCTGAAACTGCTCGATACCCCGCGCGACGGAGCGCTGTTGCGCTTCGGCATCGCCAACGAGTACGTGCATGCGCAAGACTGGGCCGAAGCCGAAAAGCACCTGAGGGCGGCGCTGACGATGCAGCACGACTACTCGGCGGCCTGGAAGCTTCTGGGCAAGGTGCTGGCCTCGGCCGGTCAGGAGCGAGAGGCGCTGGCCGTCTATCAGGAAGGCATCGCCGTGGCCCAGGCCAAGGGCGACATCCAGGCGGTCAAGGAAATGACCGTGTTTGCCCGGCGCCTGCAGAAAAGCCTGGGCGAGACCGGCTGATCGCGCCATGGTCCGCCCCCGAAAGGGGGCTGCTGCAAGCCCCCGCCTTAGGATGATGCCGATGCTGTTTCACAGCGTCGGATGTCGCCCTGCCCCTTCGAGGTGATATGCTCGCAGCGTGCCAATAAACCAAACAATCGTTTGGTTGATCGGAGGCGAGGCATGGACGTCAATATCCGTGATGTGGCGGGCGACGCTCTGACCCTGTCGGAGCGGCTCGCCGCACTGCGCCAGCTATGCCGCGAGCGGGATGTTTCGACGCTGCCGCAGCGGCTCAAGCTCTTGCAGTCCCTCGCGCATCTGCTGGTCGATCACCAGGCTGCGCTGGCGGAAGCGGTATCGGCCGATTTTGGCCGCCGCAGCGAGGTGGAGACGCGAGTGTTGGAGCTGTTCCCGACGCTGGGGGCGATACGCCACGCCCGGCATCACCTGCCGCGCTGGATGAAACGTCAGCGCCGCGGCGTGGCATTCTGGTTTTGGCCCGGGCAGGCCTGGGTCGAACCGCAGCCGCTTGGCGTGGTGGGCATCGTGGTGCCATGGAATTACCCGCTGTACCTGGCGCTCGGCCCGCTGGTGAGCGCGTTGGCCGCCGGCAACCGGGTGATGATCAAGATGTCCGAATTCACCCCGCGCACCGGCCAGCTGTTGGCCGGCCTGCTGGAACGCTACCTGGGGTCCGAATGGGTGCAGACGGTCAACGGCGGTGTCGATGTGGCCCGGGCCTTCAGTGCGTTGCCCTTCGATCATCTGCTGTTCACCGGCTCCACCGAGGTGGGGCGGCAGGTCATGAAGGGCGCCGCCGACCACTTGGTGCCGGTGACGCTGGAGCTGGGCGGTAAATCCCCGGTCATCGTCACCCCAGGTTTCTCGCCAGCGCGTGCCGCGGCCGCCATCGTGGCCGGCAAGCTGCTCAACGCCGGCCAGACCTGTGTGGCGCCGGATTACGTGCTGGTTCCGGCCGGCGAGCGTCAGGCCTTGCTCGACGCCATCGAAAATGAGGCGGTTCGGCGCTACCCGCACTGGGTCGACAACCCCGACTACACCACCATCATCAACCCGGACCAACTGCAGCGCCTGGAGGGGCTGCTCGACGATGCCAAAGCAAAAGGGGCGCAGATACACCAAGTGAATCCGCCGTCTGAGGACTGGCGCATTCGCCGCGCCTTCCCGTTGACGCTGGTGTGGAACTGCCCTCAGGAGGCCGCGCTGCTGCAGCAGGAGATTTTCGGCCCCATCCTGCCGCTGATCGAATACGACTCCATCGAGGCCGCCATCGCCTACGTCAACCAGCGGCCTCACCCCCTCGCGCTCTACCTGTTCGACGACAATGTCCAACGGGTTCGCTCAGTGCTGCGCCAGACCCGCTCGGGCGGGGTGACGGTCAACGAGACCATGCTGCACGTGGCGCAGGGCGATCTGCCCTTCGGTGGTGTCGGCCACTCCGGCATGGGCCATTATCATGGCCGAGAGGGCTTTCAGGCGTTCTCCAAGCTGCGTCCTGTCTTCCGGCAGGGGCGGCCGAACGCCATCGCCTGGATGCGCCCGCCCTACGGCACCCGCGCACGCTGGCTGCTGAAGCTGATGCTGCGGCGTTGAGCGGCCGCGTCATCCGCCGGCAGCGCTTACGCCGGCTTGAACGCTGGGGGCGGCAACTGGCGGGCGATCTGCCCAGCCAGCTCGACCAGCCCCTGGTTGAGCGCCCTGACCAGGGCCGGGTAGCCGTCCCCTTGCTGGCGGGCCTCGATGCGGAAGGAGTGGCGGCTCGGCGTCGCCGACCGTCCATCGCGTAGCAGCCAGTGCCCGCTCAGCACCGCCCGTCCATTGAAACGGCCGTTGAACTGGTCGAACACGACTTCCAGTACCGGATCACGCGGGCCGCCGCCGCTCAGCGGGGTGGACCAGCCGTAGTGCGGTCGCAACAGGCCCAGCTCGGCGCTCAAGCGGCGGCCGATGGCTTGCTCCGGCGGTTCCGCCCAGAGGTTTTGGCGGGCGGCGGCGATGGTGACGTCGTCGCTCTGGTAGACGATGTTGCGGTCGTTCAGGTAGTCGGGTAACCGGACGCTGAGTTGAATGTTGCCCTCGACAGCGACGGCCTGGGGCGTCGCCATGGTCTCGTCCGACAGCCGGTAGTAGTGGACCTCGGGTGCGCTGGCGCAGCCGGCCAGCGCGGCCAGTAGTGCAAGCCCGTAACAGCGCATCATGGTGTGGCTCCTTTTGGCTCGGGGTCGCGGGCGGAACGGTTGAACAGCAGGGCGTTGGGGGTTTCGTCCAGGGTGCGGACGACCGGGCGCATCTCCCGCAGCAACTGGTTCAGCGTCGACAGCGATTGTTGCAGCTGCTGGTAAGCGGGGGACTGCGGCGAGACGCCATTTAGCGTTTGCTGCAATTCCTGCAGGGTGCCGCGCAAGTCTTGCGGCAGCTGCTGCGTATCCGGCTGGGCTAGCAATCTGTCCAGGCGCTGGGTCAGGCGGCGTACCTCGCTCAAGGTGCGCTGTCCTTCGGCCAAGGTCTGGTCGGCGGTGTTCAGCGTCGTGTCGAGCTTCAGGCCGTTGAGCTTGTTGAGCAGGGCGATCACCTTGGTCTCGATCTGGGCCAGCCCACCGCTGGTGGTCGGCAGCACCGGCAGGCCGTCGACGCTGGCGGTGTGCCGCTCGCGCAGCTTGCCGTCGAAATCGAGGTCGACGAACACGGCGCCGGTCAGCAGGCTGCCGGTTTTCAGGCGGGCGTTGAGCCCTTCGCCAATGGCGCGTTCGATTTCTTGCTGCCAGTCGTTCGGGCGGGATTGGGTAAAGGATTCGATGCGGTCGGGTTCGATGCGCAGCAGCACCGGAATGCGCCGCTCGCCGAGCACCCAGCGCTTCTGGCTCTTCAGCGGGTAGGGGAGCGCTTGCACCGTGCCGATGCGCAGGCCCCGGTACTCTACCGGCGCGCCGACCGTCAGGCCACGCACCGATTCGTCGAAGAAGGCCAGGTAATCGATATGCCGCCCGCTGTATTGCTCGTTGATGCTGTCCTGGTCCGGGTAGAGGTTGAACGGCGTCATGTTGGCAACCCTCCCCCCTAACGGTCGGCCGCGCGGAACGTCGAAGGCGACGCCCCCGCTGACTAGGGTTTCCAGCGAGCCGGTGCGTATCTTGAGCCCTTCGGCGGTGGCGCTGATCTGCAGGCCGCTGGCGACCCAGAAGCGGGAGGTGTCAGTCACCAGCCGGTCGTAGGGTTGTTCGATGAACAGCTGGTAGTTCATTTGCCGGGTGGCCGGGTCGAAGTGGGCCGTTTCAACACGTCCGACCTGAAACCCCTGGTACAGCACCGGGTCGGCCACCGACAGCACCCTCACATTCTGGCCGTTGAGGCGAATCCGCAGCCCCGGGACATCGGGGCCGGTGACCGGTGCCGACGCCAAGGCCTGGAACTCCGTCTTCCGTTCCGGCGACTTGCCTGGCTGCAGTTGGATATAGGCGCCGGAGAGCAGCGTGCCCAGCCCGGATACCCCGGTCTTGTCGATGCGCGGCTTGACCACCCAGAAGCGGCTGTCGACGCTCAGCAGCGAGTCGGTGTCGGCATCGAGCCGGGCCGTGACCCGCACGCTCTTGTTGTCGGGGCTCAGCCGAACGGCGGTGACTTTGCCGATATTGACGTCGAGCACCCGGATGGTGGTTTTTTCCGGGGTGATGCCCTCGGCACTAGCCATGTTCAGGGTGATCTCCGGCCCCAGCTTGCTCCAGGTGTCGTAGATCATCCACAAGCCCGCCAGCATGGCGATGATCGGTACGATCCAGACCATGGAGAGCCGCCGCTGTGGCCGGGTTCGTGCCGGATGTTGGTTTTCGTCAGTGGAATTCGTCATGTTCTTATCCGGTTGAACCCGGTTGTTTTACATCCCATAACAAGCGTACGTCAAAACTCATGGCCGACAGCATGGTTGCCAGGACCATGCCGCAAAAGGAGAGTGCGGCGACGCCGGGGTGGACCGACATCAGCGAGCCCATGTGCACCAGCGTGACCAGGATGATGACCACGAAGACGTCGACCATCGACCAGCGGCCGATAAAATCGATGACGCGGTACAACCGTGTCAGGTGCAGCGGGTGGACCTGGTGCGGGATGGCGGCGGCTAGGCAGAGCAGGGCGAGCGCAATCATCTTGGCGATGGGAATGAACACGCTGGCGACGAAGATGATCAAGGCAATCGGGTAGGAGCGGTTCTGCCACATCACGAAAATACCCTGGACGATGGTCGACGGGGTGATGCGGCCGAGCGACTCGGTCAGCATGATCGGGTACAGGTTGGCCGGGACGTAGAGCACCACCGCGGCCAGCAGCAGTGCAGCGGTCTTCTGCAGGCTGCGGGGATGACGAGCATGCAGGGTGGCGTGGCAGTAGCGGCAACGCGCTTCGCTGGCCGGCGACAGAAAGCCGCAGGTATGGCAGCCATGGCTCGGTTCGGCCTGGTCCTGCGTGGGGTCGGTGCCATGCAGCAGGTTGATGCGGTAATGCAGCCAATGCGGCTCGATCAGGCTGCCGGTGCGCGTCAGCGCCAGGCTGAAGCCCAGCAGCGCCCAGAACGACAAGCCGAAACCCACCTGGGCCAAGGAGGCCATCTTGATCATGCTGACGATGGCGCCGAGCAGGAACACATCGACCATCATCCATGGTTGAATCCGCCCGACCAGTGTGGCCAGCGGCCGCAGGCCGGGCAGCCGGCGCCCGGTCTTTATCCCGGAAAACAGGTAGATCACGGTCAGCAGGAACATCCCGGGCAGCAGCAGCACGCACAGCAACAGCACGTTGGCCAGCAGGGCGAAGTCGCGCCGGTAGATTGCCTCGGCGTTTTGCAGCAGCGAGATCTGGGTCTGGTTGCCTTGCACGTCGATGGCGAGCAGCGGAAAGCTGCACGCCAGCAAGAGCAGTATCAGCGAGGTCCAGGCGAAGGCCAGGGGGGCGTCGACGGGTGAGCGCGGGATGCTGACCAGGTGCTCGTCACAGCGCGGGCAAAACGCCTCTTCGCCTACCCGCAGAGCGGGCAGGGTGACGTGCAGACCGCACTGCGGGCAGGCCATGACGTGCGCGGGCAGGGTCATCGGCTCGGCCGGGGCGAACGGGGTGGCCAGGGTGGAGGGCATCTTGTGCTGGATCGATAGCGATATAACCGACAGTCTACGTCGAAACCGCGCCGGAGGGAGGTATTGGCCGGCAGGGAGGGGCACCGAGCCCGAGGGGTGTCGGCAGTTGGCGGGGCCGTTTGACCGGGTCTAGCTGTCGTAGCGGCGGCGCAGTTCGGTGAAGGCGGCCAGGAAGGGCGGTTGCACATAGGGCTTGAGCAGGGTGAGCACCTGCTTGACGCCACGCCGGCCCGACGCTTCTGTGATGACGGCCTTGGGGTGGGCGGTTTGCTCGAAGGCGAACCAGAACTTCACCACCAGCCAGATATTGACCGAGATCGACTCGATATCGTCGTCGTCCATTTCCAGCAGCCCGAGCTGGATGAAGGCGCGAAAGTGATGGCCGAGAATGTCTTTCAGTTCGCTGTTGACGAACTGGTGGTACTCGTTCTGCAGCTGCGGGTTGCGCGCCAGCAGGCCGGGCAGGTCGTAGAACATGAAGCGGAAGCGCCACATCGCGAGGAAGGCGGTGTCGAGGTAGTTCACCAGGTCTTCCACCTGCAGCTCGCGTTCGGGTGGAACGGCAAGCCGCTCGGTGATGAAGCGGCGGTATTGCAGGAAGATCTGAAGGACGATCTCTTCCTTGTTGCGGAAGTGGTAGTACAGGTTGCCCGGGCTGATCCCCAGGTGGGCTGCGATGTGGTTGGTGCTGATGCTGCGTTCGCCCTGTTCGTTGAACAGCGTCAGGCTTTCCTCGACGATACGATCGTACGTCTTGATGCGTTTTCGGGTCATGGGGCAGGGTGGCAGCAGGGTGAAGGCCGTGAGTATGCCATGGCTAGAGCTATTGCTCTACGGTCTTTTCCGGAAAACAGCGGCACATGAACTGGTGCAGAATCGCCTGTTCGACCCGATGCCTGTCCTTGGCGGGGATGGAGATGCGCAGGATCAGGTTGTAGCGCTTGTCGTCGATCGGGAAGATGGCAATGCGCGGCTCTACCGACGGGGTGTCGACCAGGTGGCGGGCGGCGATGCGTTCCATGTGCTGGCGCGCAGCCTGCACGTGCGGAGCGCACGCCTCCTCGGCGGCGGCTTTCAGCAGGCGTTCGGCCTGGGCCGGCGGGACGCTGTAGGGCACCGCCACGGTGGTGACGTGAACCACGTAGTCGCCCATGTAGTTCTCGCGCACCACCGGGTGGCTCAGAAGCAGGCTGTTGGGGAAGGACACCGCGCGGCCGGTGAGCTGGTGGGCGTCGTGACGCGGGCCTATCTCCATGATGGTGGTGGAAAACAGGTTGATGTCCACCACCCGTCCGCGCAGGTTGGCGATTTCGATATGGTCGCCCAGGTCGAAGCTGTTGCTGGTGGTGCGGATCAGCGACCCGCCCACGCACATGAAGAGCTCCTTGGTGGCCACCACCAGGGCCGCCGCGAAGGCGACCATCGACAAGGCGATGGTCTCCAGCTGCTTGGCCCAGATGGTCACCATGCCGATCAAGCCCAGGATCACCAGGCCGTTGCGCAGGCTGATCGACCAGCGCCGCCGAACCTCCAGGGGCACGTTGGGGTTGGCCGAAATGGCGCGCATCACGGTGCTGCGCACCACCACCAGCAACAGCACCAGCGCCACCGAGCGGATGATGTCGATCACATAGAGGTGGCTGAGGCTGGCCAGCCAGTCGAACAGGCGCTCCATCCCGGCTTAGTCGTTCAGCTTGACCGCGTGTTCACGGGTCTCGTGGAAGGTGATGGCGGGCCAGCGTTCCTGCGTCAGTTGCAGGTTGACGCGGTTGGGGGCCAGGTAGGCCAGGTTGCCGCCGGCGTCGGTGGACAGGTTGTTCAGGTTGCCCTTCTCGAACTCCTCCAGCTTCTTGCGGTCCTCGCACGATACCCAGCGTGCCGACCAGATGCTGGCCGATTCGAACACCGCGTCCACGCCGTATTCGGCGGCCAGACGCGACGCCACCACTTCGAACTGCAGCACGCCGACGGCACCCAGGATCAAATCGCCGCCGTTGTGCGGCTTGAACACCTGCACCGCGCCTTCTTCGCCCAGCTGCTGCAGACCTTTCTGCAGTTGCTTGATCTTCAGTGGGTTGCGGATGCGCACCGAGCGGAACAGTTCCGGGGCAAAGAACGGGATGCCGGTGAAGGCCAGTTGTTCGCCTTCCGAGAAGCTGTCGCCGATCTGGATGTTGCCGTGGTTCGGGATGCCGATGATGTCGCCGGCAAAGGCCTCTTCCACGATCTCGCGGTCGTGCGACATGAAGGTCACCACGCTGGAGGCGGCAATGTCACGGTTCAGGCGCAGATGCTTCATCTTCATGCCGCGTTCGAATCTGCCCGAGCACACGCGCAGGAAAGCGATGCGGTCGCGGTGTTTCGGGTCCATGTTGGCCTGAATTTTGAACACGAAGCCGGAGAACGGCTCTTCGGTCGGGGCTACCTCGCGCAGCGTGGCGTCGCGGGTGGCCGGCATCGGCGCCCAGTCGATCAGCGCGTTGAGGATTTCGCGCACGCCGAAGTTGTTGATGGCCGAGCCGAAGAACACCGGGGTCAGTTCGCCGGCCAGGAATTCGTCCAGATTGAATTCGTTCGACGCGCCCTTGACCAGTTCGATCTCCATGCGCAGCTGCTCCATCTCGAGCGGGAACAGCTCGTCCAGGCGCGGATTGTCGATGCCCTGGATCACTTCCAGATCGAGCGTGATCTTTTCGGCGCCGGCCTCGAACAACAGCACTTCGTCGCGCAGCATGTGGTACACGCCACGGAAGTTCTTGCCCATGCCGATCGGCCAGGTGACCGGGGCGCAGCGAATCTTCAGCACGCTTTCCACCTCGTCCAGCAGTTCGAGCGAGTCGCGCACTTCACGGTCGTATTTGTTCATGAAGGTGACGATCGGCGTCGAGCGAAGGCGGCACACGTTCAGTAGCTTGATGGTCTGCTCTTCCACGCCCTTGGCGGCGTCGATCACCATCAGCGCCGAGTCCACCGCCGTCAGTACGCGGTAGGTGTCTTCGGAGAAGTCCTGGTGGCCCGGGGTGTCGAGCAGGTTGACGGTATGGTCGCGGTAGTCGAACTGCATCACCGAGGAGGCGACCGAGATGCCGCGCTGCTTCTCGATCTCCATCCAGTCCGAAGTGGCGAACTTGCCGGTTTTCTTGCCCTTGACCGTGCCGGCCATCTGGATTGCGCCCGAGAACAACAGCAGCTTCTCGGTCAGCGTGGTCTTACCGGCGTCAGGGTGGGAGATGATGGCGAAGGTGCGGCGGCGCGCCACTTCTTCGGCAATGCGGGTCAATTCGGCGGACATGGGGCTTGAGATTGGATTCAAAACCCCAAATTTTACCCGATAACGCCCGTCGCAGGCACATCGCGCCGGATTCTTTTTCCGGTGCGGGCGTCGGCACCGGGCGCGGATTTCGTTATCATGGCCGTTTCACGTTCACCGGCCGCAGTGCTCCGGCAGAAAAGACCCTTACCATGTTTACCGGCATAGTCCAGGCGGCCGCCGAGGTCGTCCGCATCGAAGAAAAAGAACGCTTCCGCACTCACGTCGTGCGCCTGCCCGTCCACCTGCTGCAGGGACTCGAACTGGGGGCCTCGGTGGCGCACAACGGCTGCTGCCTGACCGTCACCCGTGTCGAGGGCGATCTGGTCTATTTCGACCTGATGCAGGAAACGCTACGCATCACCAACCTCGGCGAGCTGAAGGTAGGTGATCGCGTCAACATCGAACGCGCGGCGCGCTTTGGCGACGAGATCGGCGGCCACGCCATGTCCGGCCATATCCTGTGCCTCGCCCGTGTCGTCGAGGTGGTCGAAAGCCCGAACAACCGCACCATCTGGTTCGAATTGCCGGCGGAGCACGCCAAATATGTCCTCACCAAGGGCTATATCGGTATTGACGGCATCAGCCTCACCATCGGCGCGGTCGACGGCAACCGCTTCTGCGTCCACCTGATCCCCGAGACGCTGGAGCGCACCATCATCGGCAGCCGCCAGCCCGGCGACGCCATCAACATCGAGATCGATCCGCGGACGCAGGCGATCGTCGACACCGTCGAACGCGTGCTGGCTAAGCGCAAGGACTGAAATCCGGCAGAGGGTTGGCCGAAGAGCCTGTCCCATGACCGCCGCCACGAACATCCCACGCGACCGGCACGGCCGCATGAAAGCACAAGGAAAACCGCAATGACCATCTCCCCGATTCAGGACATCATCGCCGACATCAAGGCCGGCAAGATGGTGGTGCTGGTGGACGCCGAGGACCGCGAGAACGAAGGCGATCTGGTAATGGCAGCCGAGCACGTCACGCCGGAAGCGATCAATTTCATGGCCAAGCACGGCCGCGGCCTGATCTGCCTGACGTTGACCGAAGAGCGCTGCAAGCAACTGAACCTGCCGATGATGGCGACCAACAACGGCACCAGTTTCGGCACCAATTTCACGGTGTCGATCGAAGCCGCCGAGGGCGTTACCACCGGCATCTCCGCCGCCGACCGCGCCCACACCACCCTGGTGGCGGTGGCGCGCGAGGCCAAGCCGACCGATATCGTGCAGCCGGGTCACGTTTTCCCGCTGAAGGCGCAAAAGGGCGGCGTGCTGGTGCGTGCCGGCCATACCGAGGCAGGGTGCGACCTGTCGCGTCTGGCCGGGCTGGAGCCGGCCTCGGTGATTTGCGAAATCATGAACGACGACGGCACCATGGCGCGCCTGCCCGAACTGATGGAGTTTGCTGCCGCCCACGGCTTGAAGATCGGCACCATCGCTAGCCTGATCAACTACCGTAGCGAGACCGAGAACCTGGTCGAGCACGTCGGCCAGCGCCCGATTGACACTCCGTTCGGCTCGTTCGATATGCACGTATTCCGCGACACCATGACGCAGGCCACCCACCTGGCGCTGGCCAAGGGGGATATCCGTGCCGATCAGGAAACCCTGGTGCGCGTGCACGAGCCGCTGTCGGTGATGGACCTGATCGATCCGCTCGGCAGCCCGCACTCCTGGACCGTGCCCAATGCCCTGGAAATCATCGAGGAAACCGGCAAGGGCGTGATGATTCTGCTGCATCGCAACGAAACCGGGCTGGATTTGCTGGCCCGTGCCTTGCCGCAGCAAGAAGCGCCCAAGGCAAAATGGGATGGCAAAACCTTCGGTATCGGCGCCCAAATGCTCAAATCGCTGGGGGTAGGCAAGATGAAGCTGATGTCGACTCCGCTCAACCTGCCGTCGATGACCGGCTTCGAGCTTGAGGTCACCGGATTCTGCCAGCCCGAACACGTCCACATCGAAATCTAGTAGAATGCACCGTTTTGTTACCGATTTGCCGCGAGGTCACCATGCTTGAAGCTATCCAGCGCATCGATTCCGATTTCAACGGCCAAGGCCTGAAGGTGGGCGTGGTCATGGCCCGCTTCAACGAGAACGTGTGCCACGGTCTGCGCGATGCCTGCCTGGGCGAGCTGCGCGCACTGGGTGTCGACCCCGCCAACATCACCCTGGCCACCGTGCCGGGCGCGCTGGAAGTGCCGCTGGTGTTGCAGACCATGGCCAAGTCCGGCCGTTTCGATACTCTGGTGGCGCTGGGGGCGGTGATTCGCGGCGAAACCTACCATTTCGAGCTGGTGTCGAACGAATCCGGCGCCGGGGTGACCCGTGTCGGCCTCGATTTCGACATCCCGGTCGCCAACGCCATCTTGACCACCGAAACCGACGAGCAGGCCGAGGCCCGCATGATCGAGAAGGGCCGCGAGGCTGCCCGTGTCGCGATCGAAATGGTCAACCTGCGCAAGGCGTTGCGCGGCTAAGCCGTTCCCTCTGCCGGCGCCGCGTCGCGCCGCCATCGTTCTTTAAAGACAAGGATTCGCATTACATGAAAACGTCTCGCCGTCGCGCGCGCGAATTTGCCGTACAGGGCATCTACGAGTGGGAGCTGAACCCGGACCGTCCGGCTTCGCTGATCGAGAAACACCTGCGCGAGAACGACTATTTCGTCAAGGCCGACGAAGCGCTGTTCCGTACGCTGCTGTTCGGCGTACTGAAAGATGCGGCTGAATTGTCGCCCAAGATCGACCGTTACTACGAGCGTCCGGCCGACGAAGTCAGCCCGGTTGAGCGCGCGGTCTTGCTGATGGCGGCCCTGGAGCTGACCCAGCATCCGGAAACACCGTACCCGGTGATCATCAACGAAGCCATCGAGATCACCAAAACCTTCGGCGGCACCGATGGTCACAAGTTCGTCAACGGTGTGCTCGACAAACTGGCCGCCGACGTGCGCCCGGACGAGGTCGCCTCGCAGCGCTCCCGTCGCGCTCACTAAATAAAGCGCCTATTTTCACAGCAACACCCGCTGCCGGCGGGTGTTTTTACGTGTGTGCCCATGAATGAATTTGAACTGATCCAGCGCCACTTCACCCGGCCGGCGGCCAACGCCGTGCTCGGGGTCGGGGATGACGCGGCCATCGTCAGGCCGACTCCCGGTCACGACCTGCACGTTTCGGTCGACATGCTGGTGGAGGGAAGGCACTTCTTTGCCGATGTCGAACCGAGGGCGCTGGGTCACAAGACGCTGGCGGTAAACCTCTCCGACATCGCTGCGATGGGAGCCACGCCGCGCTGGGCCGTGCTGTCGCTGGCCTTGCCCCAAGTCGACGAGCACTGGGCCAGCGAGTTCGCTGCCGGTTTCTTCGGTCTGGCCGAAGCTCATGGCGTGAGCGTGATCGGCGGCGACACCACGCGTGGCCCGCTCACGCTTTCCGTCACCATCTTTGGCGAAGCCCCTGCCGGCCAGGCGTTGCGGCGCGACGCCGCCCAAGTGGGGGACGACGTCTGGGTCAGCGGTGAGCTGGGGCTGGCCGCGTTGGCGGTGCGCCAGCGGCTGCGTGGCGATGCCGCGCTTCCACCGGAGGTGCTCGCCGTCTGTCGCCGCAAGCTCGACTACCCCACGCCGCGCGTCGCGCTCGGCCAGCGCTTGCTGGACGTGGCGCACGCCGCGATCGACGTGTCCGACGGCCTGATGGCCGATCTCGGTCACATCCTGGAGCGCTCTGGCGTCGCTGCCGAGGTGTGGCTGGAATCCTTGCCGACCTTGCCCTGGATGGCGGAAAACCGCGGCCGGCTGGCCGACTCCATCGCGGCCGGGGGCGATGATTACGAGTTGTGCTTCACCGCCCCGTCCTCGGCCCGTGCCGAGTTGCAAGGGTTGGCCGAAGAATTGGACTGCACGCTGACGCGTATCGGCCGTATCGTGGCGGGGCAGGGAAGCCGCCTGCTGGATGCCGCCGGGCAGCCGGTGACTTTGCAAAGGGGCGGGTTTGACCACTTTGCGTAAACCTGACTGGGCCTTCGTCCTGCGCCGTCCGGCCCACTTCCTGGCGTTCGGTTTTGGCTCCGGCCTGGCGGCGCATGCACCGGGCACCTGGGGCACGCTGGCCGCCTTGCCGCTGGCCTGGCTGCTGCATCGGGTCGGGGTCGACGGAGCGTTGCTGGCCGCGCTGTGCCTGCCCCTGTTTGTCTTTGGTGTATGGGTGTGCCAGGTTGCCGGGGATGCGCTGGGAGTGCACGACTACGGTGGCATCGTCTGGGACGAGATCGTCGCCATGCTGCTGGTGCTGTCGATAACACCGTTCACCGTGACCGGCTGGGCGTTGGCATTCGGGTTGTTCCGTCTGTTCGACATCGTCAAGCCGTGGCCAATCCGCTGGTTCGACCTCCACGTCTACGGTGGTTTCGGGGTGATGCTGGACGATCTGATCGCCGCGTTGTTTGCCATGGCCGTGCTATGGCTGGCCAGCGGGGCTGGTCTGGTATGAGGTCGATCGGGGTCGGGAAACCGGTCTGAATCGGCCCTAGAGACAGCGAGGGTCTCCCGCTGCAAGCCGCTTCGTGGTATTCTTGCGCCCCTCCAACGTGACCCGTCACCATTGCATGATAGACCCCTGTGATCACTACACCCTCGACCTGATTGGCGGGGTGCGCAAAAAGCCCGGCCGCAAGCCGTTGGGTGAGCGCGCCATGAGCGTGGCCGAGCGCAAGCGGCGCAGCCGCGAACTGCGCCGCAACCGCCTGCAGGAGTTGTCGATCACCGTGGAACTCAATCGCGAGGCGCAGAAGTCGCTCGACAAGATGATCGAATGGTGGGGGGTCAGCAAAAAAGAGGCGATCAACCGGGCGTTGCTGATCGCCTGTCAGTCCCAGACTGGCCGTACCGGCATGCTGTTCGATGCCGACCCGCTGTTTTTACAGCCTGATAGCGGGCAAAAGCCGAAGCGTCGCAAGTAAGCCGGGCTGGGCGTCCATTAAGTCTATACCCGCCGGAAATGACGACTTCTACCCCTGCCACGCGTCTTTCCGTAGGTAGGATGGGTGAAGGCGCTGGCGTCGCAACCCATCAGCAACGCGCAGGAGGTGCAGATGGGTTCCTCAACGTCTCACCCATCCCGCGCAGGACGGGCCATCTGCCCCTCTTTGAGGTTCCCGCCAAGCCTCTACAGCCCGATCCCGGCCAAAAACAGGAACGTGGCAAACAGTGCCACATGCGTGTAGCCCTCGATGGCGTTGGTCTCCCCATCGTGCAAGTTGATGGTCGCCACCAGCAGGGTCAGCAGCACCATGGCGGTCTGCGCGGGAGTCATCGCCATCTGGATTGGTTGGCCGGAAAACAAGGCAATCCCCTCTATCACTGGGATGGTCAGAACCACGGTTGCCAGCGATGCTCCCAGCGCAATGTTCAGCACCGATTGCATGCGATTGGCAACGGCGGCCCGCATCGCGGTCAGAATTTCCGGGCTCGCCGAAATCAAGGCCACCAGGATGGCCGGAACGATCGCGGGCAGCCCGCTGCCCTCCAGCCCTGCGTGCAGGAAAGCCGCCATCAGTTCCGACAACACCCCGATCAACCCGATGCTCAGCACCAGCAGACCAGCGTGCTTTCCGGTCGAAATGCTCTCGGCTCCGTGTTCGTGCTCTTCCTGGTGCTCGTAGGCGTAATCGAAGAAATAGCTGTGCTTGCCGGTCTGCAGGCGCAAGAACAGGCCATAAAGCAGTACCATCGCCACGATGGTAAAAGCCGAGTAGGCCTGCCACTTTTCTTGTGGCACAAATTCGGGTACGAACATGGACACGCCTACCGCCACTAGGATCATCGATACGTAGCTGTTGCCCGAATCGAGGTTATACGGCTGCTCCCCGTGCTTCAGTCCGCCGATGATGGCGGCAAAGCCGAGTATGCCGTTGATGTCCAGCATCAGCGCCGAATAAACCGTGTCGCGCGCCAGGGTGGGGCCTCCGCCTGAAAGCATCATGATCGCCAGAATCACCACCTCCACCAATACCGCCGATAGCGTCAGGATCATCGTCCCGTAGGGCTCGCCCAGCTTCACCGCCAGCATCTCGGCATGGTGAGCCACGCGCAGGGCGGCGCCCATGATGGTGGCGAGCAGAATGGCGATGACAACAAAAACCACCGGTTTGCTCATCTGGAGCAGGCTGTGCTCAAGGGCAAAAAGAACAATCGCCACAAAAGTGGCGATCAAAAGGGTTTTTTCGGAGAGTATGGCCTTCATCAAAAATCCGCAGTTGTATTGATCCGGAATATCATAACAAACACTGAGCTGACGTGTGACGCGGCGCTAAACCAGCAACTGTTTTGGCCCTCGATCGGGAACACCAAGTTCCTGATGACAAAGGGGCCGTAGGATGGAACTGGGTCTCCCTTTGTCAGAGAAGTGGTCGTTGCTTGAGGTCGTGGGCATTTTCTCCGAGAACGAAGCCCGACCGGTCTCAGGTAAAACAGAGAGACAGTGCGGAATTCAAGTGGCTGGATGGTTTGGTATTGCTGCTGTAGTTCCCGTGCATCCAGCTTGTCATTTGAGCGCGAAGCGGATGGGTTGCTGTTTCGGCGTTACAAGAGCAATGTTGCGCTTCACGTCCTTCCCTAGCACTAAGCGTATGTCTGTGCTGGTTCTCAGATCGTTCTTTTCCTTGATCATTGGCTTGACCGGCAGGCTGGCACTGAGTCTTTCCGCTTCGGGAGCAAAGCCTTGTCGGTATTCCACCAGCGTTACCGATTGCTGGAAAGGTTTCTGATTGGTGAGACGAGCTTTTGCGAAGCCTTGATTGGCAAGCGCATAGCCGACCCGCTTCGCCATTCCAGTGACACCATTTCCATTCGACACCTCAACACGCGGAACGGGGTGAGTCATTGCGGCCTTCGTTGTTTCTTTCCAGGTCAACATGGCTGCTGGAGCATTCTTTTCCTGTTGCGGCTCATGGCGGTCAGTGCTCGGAGGTTCAATGGCAGTTTTTTGCACGGGATGCCCTTCCTCCGCAGTGTAAGGTACGGGCGATGATGTCAGCGGAGGAGCGCTTGCCAGAGGTGTTGCCACTGCGACTATGGTGTCCTGCCGTCTCTGATCGACTGCTGTCTTCGTGGGATCGCTAGCCGAGGCCAGGGTGGTGGGGGAGGGAGTGGCTTGTGGCATGCCGGCCAGCAGCGGCGCCGGTTTAGCTTGCTCTCGTCCTCCCAGCTTGCCCAAGGTGAGGTTGCGGTTATTGACGATTTTGAGGTCGGAGGGGCTTAGTGCCACCGCTTTCTCGTAGATGGCGGCGGCTTCGGCATAGTGGCCTTGCAGATAGAGGGTGTAGCCAAGATTGTTGAGGAAATGAGGGCTGCCTGGGGACGTGGTCAGTGCTTTTTGAAATTCGGCAATGGCCATGTCGTAACGGCCTTGTGCCGCATATAACGCCCCCAGTGCATTGTGGGCCTCGGCATACTGGCTATCCAGAGCGAGAGCTTTCTGAAAGGCTGGGATAGCCTTGTCAGCTCGATTCTGTCCCTGGTAGTAGCGGCCGAGTTGGTAGTACGCAGCCGGACTATCATTCGAGTTGCTTACCCGCATCAACGGTTGCATTTCCCATGCTTGTTTTGGCGGAGTGGATTCGCAACTTTGCAGAAGCGGCACAAGACATAACAACGGCAAAGTCAGATGCTTGGTTTTCATGATCATGCCTTCCGTAACGACTGACTCTCAATTCATGTTGTATGGTTTAATGACCGCCACCCAAGGTTGGCAGCAGTACCCGGTAGATTTGGATGAATGCCGGTCCAAGCAAGACCAGCAGCAGGGCCGGGAAGATGCAGAAAATCAGAGGGAAAAGCAGTTTCAGTGGAATCTTTGCCGCGGCTTCTTCGGCGCGTAGGCGGCGCTTGGTACGAAGGTCGTCGGCATGCACGCGCAGCGATTCGCCGATGCTGGTACCAAAGCGGTCTGATTGAATCAGCATGGCAACCAGAGTGTCCACTTCCTGTACCCCGGTACGGATGGCCAGATTGCGCAGGGCTCTTTCCTTGGTGCTGCCGGCGCGCAATTCGAGGTTCACCAAGTGAAGCTCGTCAGCAAGAATAGGGCTCTTGATGCGCATTTCTTCCCCAACCTTGAGTAAAGCGGCATCGAGTCCCAGGCCCGCCTCGACACAGACCAGCAGAAGATCGATGGCATCCGGGAAGTTGTTGAAAATCTCGCGCTGACGGTTTTCGACACGACGGGAGAGAAGGATATTGGGCAGGTAGTAGCCGATCCCCGCGGCAAGGAGCATGAACAGCAGAAAATTGGTGCCGTCCTTATGCCCACCGGTTAGCCCCAGGTAGAGAAATAGAATGGTGGGAAACAGCAGCGCCAGAAAGGTTTTGGCGCCGAAGAACAGTGGTACAGCGGACTGGCCGCGGTAACCTGCGTTCATGAAGCGAATACGAATGGGAGAGGTTTCCCAGCCTTCTGCAGGAACCGAGAGCTTGGCGAGTGGGGTCGCGATCTTGACGGCCTTGGCTACCCAAGCTGATGCGCTGTCCGAATCAATGGGGGTTTCCGTTTCGGAAATCTTGTCCAGGCGTGCTTTGACCCGGTTGGGAGCAATTTGCATTGATATGGTCAAGGCAACGCCAAAGACCGCCACAAAAATGATGCCCAGATAAATCCACTGCGAGGTGTTCATGGTGTTGCCCTCCCCCTCAATAGAGTAGTGTGGCCGCCGATCAGACCTGGATTTTGATGATCTGGCGCATCCAAAAGATACCCGCCAGCATCATGAGGCCAATGATACTGACCATCATTAACCCGGTTTGATCTTCCCAGAGTACCTTCATGAACCCTGGGTTAAGCAAATGGATGACGAGAGCAACGGCAAAGGGCAGGATGGTCAGAATCCAGGCCGAAAGCTTGCCTTCGGCAGCGAGGACCCTGATCGTGCCGTAGAGCTTGAGCCGTGCACGAATCAGCGCACTGATATTGCCAAGCAGTTCAGCCAAGTTGCCGCCTGTTTCGCGCTGAATCAGCACGGCGATCACCATGTAGCGAAGATCTGTACTCGGGATGCGGGTAGCCAGGTTCATCATGGCCTCTTGTAGTGAGAAACCATAATTCACTTCATCGAACGTGGTGCGAAACTCGCCGGAGATCGGGTCGGACATTTCGTCGCCTATCATTTTCAGCGATTGCGGAAGGGCATGACCGGCACGCAGGGCGCGGCACATCAGGTCGATGGCATCGGGTAACTGCTCTTCGAACTTTGCCAGGCGCTTATGGCGGAAACGCATTACCACCATCCAGGGTATGGTGGCACCAGCCAAACCGACGAGAACCGGAACGAGAAGGGGAAGTGGCAAGAGCTGTAACAGGAAAAAGGTAGCCAGGCCACATGCCAGTGTCAGCCCAAGGAAACTCCCCACCTTCAGCTTGAGGCCAGACTGCAAAAGTATCCGATCCAGTTGGTGCGCGCGCGGGATGCCCAGCAGAAACCGCTGAACGACCTTGGTGTCGCTGAGCAGCCGCTCCTTCATCAGGTTCATCGACTCGCTGTGGTGAGCTCCAGCGGACATGGCCTGCAGGCGTCGCTCGATGCGTGTCGCCTCCGGTCCTTTGTAGGTATTCCAGGTGAGATAAGCGCCTTCCAGCAGGAAGACCACGGCGATGAAAATCAGGACGATGAGTATCGCGAAGGTGGTGTCCATGTCTGCACCTATTCGAAGCGTTTATTGGGGTCGAACAGCGTGTCGGAGATGTCTACACCGTGCGTTTTGAGGCGGTCGATGAATTTGGGTCGAACGCCTGTGGCGCAGAAGTACCCTTGCACTGCGCCATCCATGCCGATGCCGGTCTGAACATAATGGAACAGTTCCTGCATGGTGATGACGTCGCCCTCGGTGCCGGTGATTTCCTGAATGCTGACCACTTTGCGTTTACCGTCCGTCAGGCGGGCGATCTGGATGATGACGCTGATGGCGGAGCTGATCTGTTGGCGGATGACCTTGGGCGGCAGATTCATGCCGGCCATGCCGACCATATTCTCCAGGCGGGTAATGGCATCGCGAGGCGTGTTGGCGTGAATGGTCGCCATGGAGCCTTCGTGCCCGGTATTCATGGCCTGGAGCATGTCCAGTGCTTCCGCCCCGCGTACCTCGCCAAGGATGATGCGGTCCGGCCGCATGCGCAGGCTGTTGCGTACCAGGGCACGCTGGGGTACTTCGCCTCGCCCTTCGATATTGGGTGGGCGTGTTTCCAGCCGGATTATGTGCGGCTGCTGCAGTTGTAGTTCGGCGGCGTCTTCAATCGTGATGATGCGCTCAACTTCTGGAATGAAGCCGGAAAGAATGTTGAGCATGGTGGTCTTGCCGCTGCCCGTTCCGCCCGATATCAGCATGTTCATCTTGGCCTTGGCTAACCCCTTCAGCACCGTGGCCATGTCCGGGGTCAAACTTTTGTATTCAATGATGTCGTCCATGCGAAGGGGTACGGCGGCAAAGCGGCGGATCGACATGATCGGGCCATCGATGGCCAGAGGCGGGATGATGGCGTTGACCCGCGAGCCATCCGGAAGGCGGGCGTCGACCATCGGGCTGGATTCGTCGACACGTCGGCCGACGCGCGACACGATCTTGTCGATGATCTTCATGAGGTGGGCGTCGTCATTGAAGCGGATGTCGGTCAGCTCCAGCTTGCCGCGCCGTTCGATATAGATTTGCTGGTAGGTGTTGACCAGGATATCGGAAATGGTAGGGTCGGCGAGCAAGGGTTCCAGGGGGCCCAGGCCCAGCATTTCATGCTGGATGTCGCGGACCAGATTGCGCCGCTCCGTCTCGTTGAGTGCGGTGTTTTCTTCACTCAACAAACGCTCTACCAGGATTTTTAGCTCATCCTTCAAACGGTCTGGGGTCAGGCTTTCCATGACGGTCAGGTCCACCCGGTCCAGCAGCTTTTGGTGGATGCGCGCCTTCAGGTCATGGTAAGTCTCGAAACCCAGGCCTGACGCCGATTTAACGATGTGTTGCAGCGCTTCGGGTGGGGTGTGCAGCGATTCGAGCCGGTCTCGCAAGGACATGATGATTACCCCTCTACATGTGATCAGGCGACAGGGAGCAAAACAAGAATCCAGTCAGCTGATGCGGTGGTTACAGTGAAAATGCCATGCTCGTTAGCAGATCTCGGCCCGTGCCGGGCCTATCATTCCCGAGTGGAAGAAATGGGCCTGGTCATACTAGGGTCGGCTATTACCTTTTTTGAGGTTTCGCCTCCCTTGAAGTGATTCAATAAATTGCCCCACCACGATTCTCCGGAGCTTGCTTCGGAGACCAGCGATTTGCTGAGCTCCTGAATGGTTCGTGTTACCGGATTATTCGGAGATAGTTTGGCGATGGGAATGCCCTGGTTAACCGAGGCGGCAACTGCCCGAAAACTATTGGGTATGGTTTTGAATACGGGCAGGCCCAGCGTTTTTTCAACATCCTCGAGATTGATCTCCCCCCCTTTTTCGTAGCGGTTGACCAGTAACTTGATCTTGTCGCGCGAGTACCCCAGAGAGCGCAGTACGTCGAGCAGGCGACGCGCATCGCGCACGAAGGGCAGGGTGATTTGCAGGACGGGGAAAACGATGTCGGCGTGATCCAGTGCCTTGATACTGACCGGGTCCAAAGCTCGACCGATATCGAGAATGATCACGTCGTAATGGTTTCGCGCCAGGTTGACCAAGGTGTCGATATGGGCCGGAGTCACTTCCATGGCCTGAACCGGGTCGTCAGGTGCGGCCAGAATACCCAGATTGGGCAACACCGTTATCAGGCTCGATGCCAAAAATGAGGCATCCATGCGGTGTATTTGACGAGCCACTTCGGCCAAGTTTACGGAAGGCTTGTGGTCGGTGACGAAAAGCGCGGCATCGCCAAACTGCAGGTTGAGATCGATCAGGATGACATTCTTGTCTTCTTGGGTGGCCAGGTTATAAGCCAGATTGGTTGAAAGAAACGTGGAACCACTGCCGCCTTTGCACGGGATGAAGGCGAATACCTTGCCTTTGGGGCGTGCCGAGTTTTGCAGCATGCGTTTTTCCTCGACACGTGAGATGGCGAGGTTCAAGGCTTCACGGTTTGCCGGAGAGGGGAGTACTTCCCGAACGCCAGCCCGCATCGCACTCAGCAGGGTTTCGGATGCCTGGATGTTGGATAGCAGAATGACGGTAATGTCGGGGTGGCGCAGGTTCAAGCGTGACAAGGCCGAAAAATCCGTCAAATCTTGCTCATCGCATTCGAAGATCAAAATGTCGGGGTGGAACTGATCGGCAACCGGCGCCAGCATTTCCATTCCACCAGGAAATACCTTGACGTCACGGTTGATGTCTACCTCGGTAAAACGGCGCATTTCATCGAGATGCTTGGTATTCAGGGAGACAATCGATATTTTCATGGCAACCCCCATGTAGTTATTGCTATCGTGACGTCCGATTTGTTGCGCTATGTAATCGAGCAATCGGGATTTTGATCGCTTCCAGAACCGTTGCTCAGGCTTTCCCTTGTCAGAGTGGTGCTGAATGCCGGAATCCGCCAAGAAGTACCGATATAAAGGAAGTTGTAATGAAAGGCCGGTGCGTTGGGAGAGATGGAAACCGTCACGCTTTGACAGTCTGCCGATCCTGTGCAGGTGCTGGGTGAATAGCTGACACTGATATCCCCTGTCGCGACGATGGGAAGAATTTTCCGCATGGCATTTTTGACTCCTGTGGCATTCATGTCGCACACAACTGCCAGGCGCGCTCCTCTGCGGGTGGCCTCTGCCGCGGAATTCCAAGTGAACAATAGGCGGCCAAATTCCATGATTCCCAATAGCAGGGCGAAAAGAATCATGGCGATCAATGCAAGCTCCACCGCTGCAACTCCGCTTTGATGCTTTTTGGTTGATGCAAACAACCGCACTTTGGTCGTTTTCATAGGTTTGCCTTCATCGTGGTATGAATGTCACCAAAGGTGATGGTCGATAAACCCGATGTGACAAAAGGTACCAAGGAAGTAAATTGATAGTTGCTTACCGTGACTGAAACCAGATTCACGACTGGATCGCTTCCTTGTGCATTATGGTTGGCACACCGTGGCCAGTCGCAGATCGTGATGGTTGCTGTTGCCAAGCCGGGAGCCAAAAGTGGGCCGGTATAGCTAGGATCGGCAAGGCAGGCACTGTAATTACCGTACTTGACGAGACATGTAGCCTCGGCGTCCTTTGTCCCCGGTTGCTGCGCGGATAGGTAGCGGGCCGCATCCCGTGTCGCCTTGACGACGGTGTTGTATTGGTAGAAAGCCCGCCCGAATTCCGTGATGCCGAATACGATGAAGATCAATGGCATCAACAAAAACGCCATTTCCACTGCGGCAACACCTGCTTGTCTGGAGTAGCGTCGCATCTCCACCTCCTACCGTACGAGCGCAGGTACTTTAGGGCCGATGCCGCCCCCTGCACCTGGTAAGCCCAATGTTGCGCACGGATTTCCGGGCAAGTCGGCTTGGCCGCGGTATTCGATATAGGTATCCGACCCAGGAGCTTGCATCGGTTGCAGCAACAGCGCACAGGCGAATTTCTGGATGGGAACTGTCTGGGAGCCCGTCCACCCTCCACAATCGACGATAGGCATCAGGACCATACGCCGGTCTGCCCCGTTATCCCTCAACTGGGTTGATGTGGCACTGCTTCCACTGCCAGTCAGACTCAGACCGGCGGCAGCATCGCCTTGATAAACGGTATGGGCTGTGCGAGAGGCTTGAAAATTTGGACGAGTACCATCTGTACCGTCATAAGCGTTGTATTGACTTGGCCAAGAAATGGCTGTGTAGGCATAGCCAGTGAAGTCGGGTGGCGCATTGCTTACGTTGTAACTCCCCTGATACAGCCCAAAGCGGGTATTCCATGCATTGGCAATGGATTGCTGCATCCCGGTCTGCCCAACAGGATTTGTAACATTCAGGTTGCACTGGCCAGCGCCTGTTAGCTGGCCTGACAGTTCGCTGGCCCCGCCTGAGGGAGGGGAGTAGTCAATGAGGTTGAAGCTACCGGTAAAACCACCTCCAGCAGTAAAGCGACTTCCATACCATTTACCAACGCAGAAACCATAACTGTCCGGTGCGCTTCCGTCTGGGCAACTGGCTGGAGGAGTCTGGCTACACAAACCGACAGGGATGGCACAGTTGGTCTGAGAGGGGGAGAGGGACGCTACTGCCTGGGAGGTCACACTTTGTGCCCCTGCCCCCATCACTTGCATAAACCAGGGCATGATGCCAGTGCGCGGTAGGGTACACTTGGCGTACTTCATGTTGGCAATGTTGGCCGGTGCTACTGCGTTCTTGGTGTAGTAGGTGCCATTCAAGTGGTCGCTGAACGTGACGTCCTGATTTGGCACTATCGTGACGTTATTGGCTTGAAAATCGACCTTGTTGCGTTGGCCTACGGTTATGCCCGCACTCTCCGCCCTGCTCAGAGACTCAGCATCCCCTTTGAGTTCAGCCGCCGCCGCGAGGGAACAGGCATCGGAGGCGTCGCTGAGTTCGGTCTTGGTGATGAATAACCGGCCAAGATCAGCCACCAGGCCCAGAAAACCAATCAGCACAACAATGCACAACCCGACGATGATGGCGGCAACACCCTTTTGATGTCGTCTGGTTGGCAGCTGGGCAAAGCGCTTCATGAAACCACCTCGCGCGTTTTGTCGATCTCAATGAATGGCGTGCTATTTACTGCTCCCACTTCCTCCACCCAGAACATCAATAGTGAGGATGTCCTTGGTAGATGGAGGGGTCTTGAACGAGTCGTAATAGCGCCCCATAGCCTCTTGCCCCGCTTTACCGTCAATTCCGGCTACCGGATCCATGTTTTGCGATGCCTGAGGATTGATGGTCTGTTGGGCCTTGATCATGTCCACCGACTCGCCGAAATGACTATCCAGATACGGGGTGGAGGAACAACCGGTCAGCAGCACAGCCAAGACAGTCCCACTCATGGTGATCATTAGTTTGTAAGCTTGCATGGCGTGGCCTCCTTATTTCACTTCGAAGCCGCTGGGGGCTTGTGTCGATGCTTCGGGCTGGGGCGAGGCCTCGCTGGCCTTGCTTGCAGAGGGTTCGGGTTGTCTGCCTTCCATGCGGCCACCCAGGAAAAGTTCTGCCCGGTTCGGCGGGATATAGTTATCTGTTGGCAGCTTGTAATCAGGCGGCAACGGTTTCACCAGCCGCGGGGTGACAACAAAAACCAGTTCCGACTTGTCGGTCTGGAAGCTGGTGCTGCGGAACAGTGCGCCCAGAATCGGAATTTCGCCCAGGAACGGGAAGGCACTGATGTTGGTGGTGACATTGTTTTTGAGCAGGCCGCCGATGGCAAAACTCTGGCCATCATGCAGTTGTACGGTGGTGGCGGCGCGCCGAGTAGTGAAGGATGGCAGGATAGATTTTCCTGCTACACCGATGGCGGAGATACCGACGCCCTCCGGGTTCAGCTCCGATACTTCAGGAGCGACTTTGAGATTGATGCGGCCACCGTCGAGTACGGTCGGAGTAAAACGTAGGGCGACCCCAAATTCCTTTTCTTCCAGAGTAATGGTCGACCCGCCATTATTTGTGTTGTTCTGTGCCACCGGTATGAAGATCTTGCCACCGGCGAGGAAGCTTCCCTCCTGGCCGCTGATCGCCATGAGGTTAGGTTCTGCCAGAACCTTGAGCAGGCCGTCATCATGTTGGGCATCGATTTGAAATGCGCGTGTCGCACTATCATTGATGCCGCTTAGCAAGGCTTTGCCCAGTGGGTCATTCGCAAAAAGGCTGTTCCAGGAGTAGGTCCAGCCCCCATGGTTCAGGATGCCCGCGATGTTGACGCCAAGTTTGTCGAGCAATTTCTTGGAAATCTCAGCAATTTTGACTTCCAGCAGCACTTGCTGCGGGGCATCGACTGACATCATGTTGATGACTTTGGATTTGCCGGCGTAGGCTTCGGCCAACGTCATGGCTCTGTCGAGTTTGGCGGAATCGGCCACCGTGCCCGTCAGCACCAGCGAATCAGATGCGGCGCTGACCTTGACGTTGTTGGCACCGGGGGAGAGCAATTGGTTGAGCGACGCTTGCAATGAAGCGGTGTCTGCGCCGACGGCAACGTCGACCAGGGTGCATTGACCGTTACGCCCGAGTAGGATGATGTTGGTGGAACCGACGCTCTTGCCCAAGAGGTAGATTTCGCTGGGGCTTAGCAGAATCACATCCACATCGGCCACGCCGGATTTGGTACTCCCTCCTGCCGAGGGTTTTCCTTTGTCTGCGTTGGCGTCGGTGCTTTCCTTGGGCTGAGCCGCTTGTGACCCTTCCGGGTTCCCCAGCAGGATGCGACTGATGGGCACCGGGGTTTTCAGCCTGAACGATTTGCCCACGGTGACATTGACCAGCGGCGCCGATTCGATCGCATTGCAAGGCGCCACGGTAGAAGGCGTGGCCGCCAGCCGTTTGGGCGTGGTTGTTGCGGCCTGGCTGTAGGAAGCCAGAAGAAGCATGCCGCAGGTGGCGAGGGCGTAAGCACAGGCATTGAGTCCAGGCAGCGCACCAACAGGATTCTTGTTCATTATGGTTCCCTCACGTAATGAGCGGTTTTATCTGGCAATCAGGCTAGAAACACTCACGGTGGCGTGATGTGCCACGTACAATTTCCACACAGGTCTGGGCCGCTGCCACGGTGGGGGCCGTGTGGGCTGGCTTGGTCGCTTTCTTGGCTACTTTGACGTGCTTCTTGACGGGCTTGGCTTCGGCGGCCTTGGGCGGTAGCGGTTCGTCATGGCCGCGCAGCAAGACCTGCTTGGTGATGCCCGCTGTCTGTACCGGCTTAGGGTCGACCTGATTGCGTAGTACCAGTGAGAGGGTGCCCACACTGCGGGCCAGGTCGAGCTTTTCGGCTTGCTCTGGCGTTACCTCGAGGGTTACGGCATTGACCACTTTGGGCTTGGTGTCGTCCCGGCTCGCTTCCTGGGCCACGGCGAGAACGAGGATGTGCTCCAGCACGATCTTGGAGATACTGGCATCGTTGTTCTGGCCTTTTTTGGCGTCATCGGTGGTGTTGACCAGGATGTCGACGTAGTTGCCGGGCAGGGCGAAGCCGGCGACGCCGACAACGTCGTTGACCCTGACAGTCATGGCGCGCTTGCCTTCCATGACGACGGCGGAAAGCCCGCCCTTGGTGCCGACCGGAGCCAGCTTCGATTCGAGGATGGCCTCGCCACGATTCACGCTGGTTTTCAACACCCGGCCATCCAGCGCCTTCGGGTCGAGAATCGCCCCTTCCGGAATGCTGCCGCTTGGCCAGTCGACGGAGCGCAGCATCTCGGGCGACAGTTTGGAGCCGAGGTCGATGTCCATCGAGGCGACAACAACTTTTTGCGCCGCCACGTTGGTCTGCTTGTTGATCCACTGGGATGCCATCACCACGGCCACCAGGCCGATGATGACGGACACCACGATCATTCCGATTGCTCTTGGGTTTTTCACTGGCATCTCCCCGTGCGTGATGTGAGGCTCGAATCCGGGTCAGTCAACCAACCTAGCCTCGGGTGTAGTAGTTTTCCCATGCCCATGACAACATCTTTTCCGACAGCTCCGGTTCCACGCCCTGATAGAAGGCAAAGTCGCGCACCTGCTCGAGCAAGTCGCGCGGGATGCAGGCGAGGAGGGGTTTGTCGTGCTTGGTATGCAATTGATCGATGACGAAGCGCAGCCCCGCTTCGCTGAACGGAATATTCATCCGGTTGCAGTTTTGCTCGAAGATGGTTCGATATTCGTTTTCATGGAGCTCCCCGATATAAATCTTGTAGCCGAGGCGCCGCAGGAAGGCTTCGTCGGCCAACTGGCTGGGTGGGATGTTGCTGGAGAAGATCACGATGACGTCGAACGGCACCATGAACTTGGTGCCGGTATGCAGCGCGAGGTAGTCGACCTTGCGGTCCAGCGGGACAATCCAGCGGTTCATCAGGGTTTGAGGCGAGACCAACTGGCGTCCCAGGTCATCGATGATAAGCAGACCATTGTTGGCCTTGACCTGGGGTGGTGCCTGATAGAAGCGCGTGTTCTGGTCGAATTCCAGATCCAGCATCGACAGGGTCAGCTCGCCGCCGGTAATCACCACCGGTCGCTGGCAGAGCACCCAGCGCGGGTCGTGCCGCACGCCCCGGTCGAGCGAGCCCACGGCGCCAGTATTACTCACCGGCTTGTGCACCAGCGGGTCGAAAATCTGGACGACCTCTCCGTTGATCTCTACTGCATGCGGAATAGCCGTGTAGCCGGTAAGCAGTGTGGCAAGGTGCTCGGAGACGTAGGTTTTACCGCTGCCGGCCGGGCCGTAGACGAAGATGGCCCGGCCGGAATTCATGGCGGCGCCGAACTGGTCCAGCGTGCTCTGCCTCAGTACGAATCCTTCGAAGCCCTCGGCGACCAACTCCTTGGTGATCTTCATGCCGCCGATAGACTGCTTGTGCACCATGTCAATGTACGAAACCAGGCTCACCGGGGCCGGGCCGGCGTAATGGCTTTTCTGGAGGAAGGTTTGCGCCCGGCTTCGGCCAACGTCGGTCAGGTTGAAGGCGATGGTGGCTTCGGTGTCGCTGCGCCCGGACACTTCGCAAAGCTGCTCGGTGCGCATGAAGGCAAGCAGCGGTTCGAGCACGGAAATGGACAGCTTGGTGTGGTTAACCAGTTCGACCAGTCGCATCTGCCCGTGGAAGAACAGTGTCTTGCAGAGCAACTCCACCAGGAAGAGAAAATCCAGTTCGGTTTCTTTGACGTATTGCGGCGCTTTGGGCAATAACTCTTGGGATGAGCCGCTATTGTGCGACTCCAGACCATCCGGATTGAACATCGTCGTTCCTTCCCCGATTATTTGGCACCATCCATAACCTCATGTTGAGAACGTGGATCTTGCCAAATCAAAACATCAACTTCATAGATAATCCAAAATGCATGTGGCTTGGCCCAAAAAAAGCCGCTTTGCGCCGCAAGCCCCTTGGTCAGCCGGATGAGTTATTGTTTTATTGTTATTCGATTTTAATTCTGCGCTGGATTTTACAGTGAGCGCCAAACAAAATAACCGGCTGTCCCTAGCGTTATAGCCCAAGCGTAGGGCAGTGTTCCTATCGAATTGACAGGAAAATCATTGACCGGCATTTTTCCTGCGGCAACTTTGCTCATTCCAGCCAAGGTCAGGTATTTCATGTTGTTGATCAGCCGGTGAAGCGATTTCAGCTTCAAGGCAAATGCCAGTGACAGTACCCCGCCAGCCACAAACGTGAATAAGACGATGCCGACGATATCCTGCATGCCGGTAAACGCACCCACCATGGCCATCAATTTCACGTCGCCCGCCCCCATGGCGCGTAAAAGGTAGAGGGGCAGAAACAGCACGAACCCCAGCCCCATCCCTTTTGCCCCGTCCAGCAAACCGCTGCCACCGAAAAACAACCCTTGGCAGAGAAATGCTACTGCCAATCCCCCTAGCACCAGTTTGTTGGGAATCTTCCTGGCGGCCGTATCGGTGATAACGGCGGCGAGGAGGAAGCCTGCAAGCAGGCCCAGCCTCGCCCCAAGCAAGATGCTTATCGTTATGGTTGATGGCATGATGAGCCGCGTGTTGTTACTGTGGCATGCATTTTTTAACTTATTTGATATTAAAGTGCAGTGTTTAGTGCCGTTGCAATGTTGTTAAACACAAGGCTCAGTTGGTTGCCTACTGCTTGGACAGAGGTAATGATCACTACCGCAATGAGTGCGGCAATCAAACCATATTCGATAGCGGTTACCCCTTCTTCGTCTTGGGTGAATTGTTTCAATGCAAACGTCAGCTTTTTCATGGCCATACTCTCCATCATGAGTGATCCCAAAGCAGCAAGGTGCTGCCATTGTCATTGCGCCATAACGTCATGGCGCCTTGCGTCATGGCTCTCCAGGCTGAAGCATTGGATTGCCAGGTTTCCCTTGGTCCGCCTTCCGGTAGTTGGCATTGTGAAGTTTTTGCTGAGCATACTTCGTTGCCTTTGTTTTAAATGAGGGCATAAAAAAACCGTGTTTTATAGCCGCTACTCAACCCGGATGGTATTATTTTCGCCGTTAAGATTAGTCTGTTTGCATAAGCTGCTTTTTGGCGGCACTGCTTGGCTTGCTAATTGCGTAAAAGAACCCTCCGTTAAACCCAATTTAGTACAACTTGTTTGCGATGCAAGATGAATCGCAAATTTTTATTTTCCATTTGCATTTCTTTTGACTTGCCACAAAAACCCGGTCTCATCTATCACGATTTGATAGGTTGTCCGGTGCCTTTATGAATTAAGCTTTGGCCTGGAGGCGGTCTGGCTATAGGGCGCCGCCGATGGCATCCGCAATCTGTGTCGCCACATTCGCAAACAATGCTGTCAGGTTGGTTCCAAGTCCCAGAACAGACGAGAGGATCACAACGGCGATCAAGGATCCCAGTAATGCATATTCGATGCTGGTGACACCCTCATCATCATTGAAGAGTGACGTCAGAATGCTTTTTAGTTTTGACATGGTGGCTTGTCTCATTGTTGAAAGTGCCTGTTTATTGTTTTGGTATAAATGACGTTTATTAATAATGCTTATTGAATTATTGGTGAGTTGCTCGAATGTTGTGTGGTCATGCATTCGGGTATGACATGCACTATGGTTTAGGCTGTTCTGAAATGGGTGTCAAGCTCTTGATAATGTTTTGTCATGCACTATAGTGCATCTCAAGGGTGAAACGGGTGCAATTGACAAATCAATTATAAAAATAACTGGGGGATTTAAAGAGATGGCTTACTTGAAAGGGTTTTTGACGCTGCCGATCGTTATTTTCATCGTCATGTTTATGGTGATCGGGTTTTTCCCCAGATTTGAGGACCCCGATTTTTACTGGCATCTCAAAACGGGTGAGCTTATTGCTAGCTCTTCGCAATTGCCTTGGCATGATGTGTTCACTTATACCAATTCAGGGCATTCTTGGGTCAATTCCGAGTGGTTGTCTCAATGGCTGTTGTACCAGTTGTTCCGGCTGGGCGGCTTGAAAGCGGTGTGGTTGTTTACCACTTCCGTTTACGTGTCGTGCTGGGTCGTCAGCTACAAGACCTGTCTTGACGTCCTGAAGGATGAGGGCAAGGCGGCCCTGGCGATTCTGCTGTTCTGTGTGTTCATGGGATTGCTGGCCCCGCGGCCACATATCTTTACTTTTTTATTGTTCGCCCTGTTGCTCAGGGTGCTGTTCCGCTTCAAATATTGCGCCTCTGACCGGGGGCTGGGGTGGATACCCCTCATCATGCTGCTGTGGGCCAACCTGCACGGCGGCTTCTTCCTCGGTCTGGTGTTGATGGCAGCGTTCACCGCGGCGGAATGGGCCAAATATTGCTGGCGCGATGCGGCAGGCTGTATTGCCGTTTCACGGCTGACTCGACTCTCCCTGGTTGTGCTGCTGGGTCTGCTTGCGACGGCAATCAACCCGCAAGGGTTCAGCTACTGGCTTTATCCTTACAATGCCATCGTGGCCTCGGGCGATATGCAATTCATTACCGAATGGCAGTCGCCCAGCTTTCACCAATGGCTGTTCCAGTACTTTTTGGCCATGGTGTTCATTTTCTTCCTGACCATGGTCTATTCGCGCAGGAAGCCCGACCTGACTGAAGCCGGTGTGTCGTTGATTTACATCGCGGGCGCGTTCATTTCGGTGAGGAACTTGCCTTTGGCCGCAATCGCCATGGCCCCCCATTTTGCGCTGTTCTACCGGGATCTACCGGTGTCAGAGAGCTTGCACAAACTTCGATTCCCGATCCAACGAGCAAGCACTGCTCCACATCCCTTGGCCGCTAGGGCTGGAAAGGCCTGGGCTGCGGGAAACAGGCAGGTTGGCGGGGCGGAAGGAGTGATGAACCTGTTGCTCCTGATATTTGCCCTGCTGGCGATTGCCCTGATCTACCCCTCGCGGAAAAACCTTGCGGAAGAATCTCTGACTGAGCTGATGCCGGTGAAAGCCGTGGATTTCATCCTGGCCAACCACATCGAAGGGCGCATGTTCAATACCTACCACTACGGCGGCTACCTGATTTACCGGTTGTACCCGCAGCAGCGTGTGTTTATCTACGGCAGAACAGACATCTATCCCAAGGGCTTCGTGGATCGCTACCTGGCAACCTATCGGGGTGACAAGGATTGGAAAAAGCACTTTGCCAGCTACGGCATCGATTATGTCGTGTGCGACAGCTCGGCGCCGATCCGGCAGCTCATTCTGGCGGACGGAAGCTTCAAGTCCGTTTTTGATGATGGCAAGCATTCCGTCTTGCTCAGAAACGTTAGCAAGTACCAGACGCTCATTGCCCGATATGGCCAAAACAGTGGTCGGGGCTGAGGCGGGTGCTGCAAAAGGGTCCAGTCAGGTTTGGGGGAGGGAGCGATGAATCTCAACTCGCAGTTTGTCCGGATGATGCGCTGCCCCAGTTCCGGGAGTGCGCTGGTATTCGACGGGCAGGGCCTGTCGAGTTGTGATGGCGCCAATTGCTACCGGGTCAATGCCTCCGGAATTCCCCTGTTTGCCGAAACCCTGTGCACCGAGGATGCCAAGCGGCAGCAGGCGCATTTCGAGAAGGTTCATGCGCAGTATCTCGAAAATCTCGGCTATCCCCATACACAGGAGTATATGGCCCATCTGGACGATGCCTTTCATCGGGTGGTCTCGGATGCCGAACTGGCGGTGACGGCAGAAATCTGTTGCGGCAGTGGCGAGGCGTTTCGCCTCTTGGGTCGGCGGGTCGGCAGCGGGGTCGGCGTCGATATCTCCGCCTCGATGCTGGCGGTGGCGCGACGGTATCTGGACGACGAGCGCTACTGCTTCATCCAGGGCGACGCCACCAACCTGCCGTTGAACGACGCCACCTTCGATAGCGTATTCATCATCGGCGGTATTCACCACGTCAACGACCGGGAGCGTCTGTTCAGTGAGATTTACAGGGTGTTGAAACCGGGCGGGCGCTTCTACTGGCGCGAGCCGGTGAGCGACTTCTTCCTGTGGCGCTGGCTGCGCGCGCTGATCTATTGGCTGTCACCCGCACTCGATGAAAAGACCGAACGACCTCTGCTTTATGAGGAAACGGTTCCGGTGCTGGCTCGTGCGGGTCTGGAGCTGAAGCACTGGGAAACCCATGGGTTCTTGGGTTATTGCCTGCTGATGAACAGTGACGTGCTGGTCTTCAATCGCCTATTCCGCTTCCTGCCCGGCATTCGAGTGCTGACGCGACTGATGGCGAAACTGGATGGTTGGACGGTCAGGATTCCCGGGCTCCGGCATGCCGGGCTCATCGTGATCGGCATGGCGGAAAAGCCGAAGAGGGCACAGTCATGAAGATTCTTGCCTGTTATCTGGCGATGGTCTTGCTCACGGTTTCGGCCAACCTTTTCTTTAAATCCGGGGCGATGCGTGCGGAGGGCGGGCTGCTGGGCCTACTCAACATCAAGATCGTCCTGGGCTTTGTATGTTTCGGGCTGGCGGCGCTGTTGTACATCGTCGTGTTGCGGGTGCTGCCGCTGAACGTGGCGCAATCGCTGGCGGCAATGCAGTTCGTCGCGGTGATTATTGCCGCGCATCTGGTACTGGGTGAGCCGATTGGTGCTACCAGGCTGCTGGGGATCGGGTTGATCTTTTCCGGAATCGTGCTGGTCGGGCGGACCATCACCTGAGTTTGACGTCATCAACGTTGCGCCGTGCTTACCTTGAGCGAGAGGTGCTTATGATCTCGGTTATCGTGCCTGTATATAACGAGGCGGACAATCTCACCGCGCTATACGAGCAGGCGGTTTCAGTGCTCGAGAGATTGGGGCAGCCTTGGGAGCTGATCTTCATCAACGATGGCAGCACCGATGGCAGCCAAGACAAGCTCGAAGAGCTGGCGGCACGAAATGCGTCGGTCAAGGTGATCAAGTTCTGCCGCAATTTCGGCCAGACCGCGGCGATGATGGCGGGGGTCGATTATGCCGAAGGCCACGTCATCATTCCCATGGACGGCGACCTGCAGAACGATCCGCAGGACATCCCGCGCCTCTTGGAGAAACTGGAACAAGGCTTCGATGTTGTTTCCGGGTGGCGCCAGGATAGAAAAGACAACCCCTTCAACCGTACGCTTCCGAGCCGGGTCGCCAACGGGATCATTTCGTACGTATCCGGGGTGCACCTGCATGACTACGGTTGCTCGCTGAAGGCGTACCGGAAGGACATCATCAAAGGCATCCGCCTGTACGGCGAAATGCACCGTTTCATCCCGATCTATGCGAGCTGCCTCGGGGCGAGGATCGCGGAGATTCCGGTCCAGCACCATCCCCGTCAGAACGGGGTGTCCAAGTATGGCATCAGCCGGGTGGTGAAGGTCCTGCTCGACCTGCTGGTGGTGAAGTTTTTGGCCAAGTATTCCGGCAAACCCATGTATTTGTTCGGTTCGGTCGGCGTCGTGATTCTCGCCGTGAGCCTGCTGGTGGTGACCTGGGCGTTGTACCTTAAGTTTGTCGAAGGCGTCTCCCTGATTTCGACGCCCCTTCCACTGCTGGGTGTGATGGCAGGTATCTCGGGCTTCATGTGCATTCTGATGGGGCTGTTGGCCGAAGTGCTGATCCGTACTTATTACGAGGCGCAGGGCAAGACCGTGTATCTGATTGGCAAGACCTGCAATATCAAGCCGCACGGTCTTCAGGGGTAAGCCGATGTGTGGCATCGCCGGGTTCGTGGGAAAGGGCGCATCCGAGGATCTGTCGCGGATGCTCCGACTGCTGAGCCATCGCGGGCCGGATGGGGCAGGGGCGTGGTGTGACCGGGACCGAGGGGTGTATCTCGGGCATACGCGGCTTGCCATTGTCGACCTCGCCGATGGCCATCAACCGATGTGGACCGAGGACGGCCGCCTGGGGGTGGTGTTCAACGGGGAAATCTACAACCATCAGGCATTGCGTGCCGAACTGGAGCGGGCAGGGCATGTCTTCACCACCGGCCATTCCGATACCGAGGTGCTGCTGCACGGCTACCGCGAGTGGGGAGAGGCGCTGACGCACAAGCTCAACGGCATGTGGGTGTTTGCGCTTTACGATCAGGCCCGGCAGCGGCTGTTTTGCAGCCGTGACCGTTTCGGCAAGAAGCCGTTCTACTATACGTTTCAGCAGGACACCCTGATCTTTGCGTCCGAACTGACCGCCCTGCTGACGCATCCGCATGTCACCGCCACGGTGTCGACCCGGGCCATCCAGAAATACATCGGCTATGGCTACATTCCGGCTCCGCACACACCCTACGAAGGCATTTTCAAGCTGCCGGCGGGGTGCTCGCTCTCCTTTGCGCTGCAGGAGCGGGTGGTCGAGGTGGAGCGCTACTGGTCCTTCGTTCTTGAGCCTACCGAAACGCGCCCTGCCGGATTTGAACGCCAGTGCCAAGAAGAGCTGACCGCGTTGCTGGACCAGGCCGTTGCCCGGCGTCTGATGGCCGATGTGCCGGTGGGCGTGTTTCTCAGCGGCGGGGTCGACTCGTCGGCGGTGGCCGCGCTGGCGGCCCGCCGTCTCGAGCCGGGCCAGTTGCAGACGTTCAGTATCGGGTTCGACGAGAAAGGTTTTGACGAATCGGGCTATGCGCGCCGGATGGCAGAACATATCGAGGCGCAGCACCATGAGCAGATCTTGCGGTGCGAGGCCGCCAGGGCGTTGCTGCCCGAGGTGGTGAGGCGGCTGGATGAGCCGACGGGCGACAGCTCGCTGCTGCCGACTTATTTATTGTGCCGCTTTGCCCGCGAGCGCGTGACGGTGGCGTTGGGCGGGGATGGTGCCGATGAGTTGTTCGGGGGCTACGCGCCGTTTCGGGCCCTGAAGTGGGCGGGCTACTACCAGAAGGCCGTGCCGAAGCCGGTGCACCAGGTGATCCAATTACTGACAAGCCACCTGCCGGTGCTGGATGGCTACATGAGCCTCGACTTCAAGCTGAAACGGGCCATCCGTGGGGTCGGCTATCCCTCCCGGCTGTGGAATCCGGTATGGATGTGCCCGCTCGACGAGCAGGAGTTCACCGAGCTGTTCCAGCAGCCGGTCGACCTCGACGAGGTGTTCTCCGAGGCGATCGATGCCTGGGAGCGCTGCTCGCAACCCGATCCGGTCGATCGGACCCTGCAGTTTTTCACCGATATCTATCTGCAGGACGACATCCTGGCGAAAACCGATCGCGCCAGCATGATGAACTCGCTGGAGCTGCGCTCGCCGTTTCTGGATATCGATGTCGTCAATCTGGCACGGACCATTCCGTCCGAGTACAAGATCCGGCACGGCGAAACCAAGTACATCCTGAAGAAAGCGATGGAGCCTTTCTTGCCGAGGGACACCCTGCGTCGGCCGAAACAGGGCTTCGCGGCACCGGTCGCCCAGTGGCTGAGGGGCAGCAGCCTGTTCTCCGAAAAGTCCGGCCTGTCCTGCCTGAACAACGACTTTATCGATGCGGCCTTTGCCGATCACGCGTGCCATCGAAAAAACCATCATTCCTTTCTTTGGAGCCAGTGGGTGTTGGGCATGGTGGTGCCGCCGCGTGCCGACGGGGCGTTGATGTAGTGCGGATGTGCATGAATCTCTCTGGCGTGGCGAGTCACGCCCCGAAGAGGGGCGGCCGGGGGATCGATACGGTTCTCCCGCCAGAGCTTGTTTGACGAACGGAAGGGGTTGGTCATGGACACGTTGACGGGCCTGCTGTATTCAAAGCGCTTCAATCTGTATGTCGGGGCGGCTTTTTCCCTGGTCTGGTGGTTGTTTTCCTACGCCCATCTGACCCGGTTTCAGCAGACCCATGACGTTGCTCTGATGGTGGTGGTCTTGTCAGAAACGCTGACGGCGGTTCTTTTTTTCGTGCGCAGCAGCCCCAAGACCATCTCCCTCGCCCCGGCTGACTGGCTGATCGGTGTGGCCGGCAGTTTTCTGCCGATGCTGTTTCGGCCCGCGCCGTGGGGTGTCATGCCAGCGGCGAGCGTGCTGGTGTTGGCCGGGACGGTATTGCAGATCGTCGGCTTGCTGTCGTTGAACCGTAGCTTTGCCATCGTGGCGGCAAAGCGGGAGCTCAAGACAGCCTGGATGTACCGAATCGTGCGTCACCCGATCTATGCCAGCTACTTTCTGGTTTTTGCCGGCTATGTGCTGCAAAACACGTCCCTGACCAATGTGCTGATCTATGCCCTGTTGCTGGTGTTGCTGTTTACCCGCATCGTCCGTGAGGAGCGCCATCTGGCGCTCGATCCGGCGTATCGGGTCTATATGCAGACGGTACGCTACCGCCTGATCCCCTTCGTGTATTAGAAGATAGGCTTCGGCCAACGTTGTACGTTCTGCGATCGGGTGCGAGCCGACAAAAAAACGCCATGAGAGAGGCTCATGGCGTTTTGCTTGAATCGCCTGTCGGCGGGCGGGATACACCTCACTAGGAAGCGGCATCCGCCTTGGGCAGTGCCTCTCCCGTGGCGGCCGAGTGTTCGAGCCAGCCACCGCCCAGCGCCTTGTACAGGGTCACCTGGTTGGTCAGCCGCGCGAGCCGGGCCTGGATCAGACCTTGCTGTGCGCTGTAGAGCGAGCGCTGGGCATCGAGCAGCGTCAGCGCGCTGTCCACACCATTGCGGTAGCGCAGCTCGGCCAGCTGGTAACGTTGGGTTTCGGACTTTACCAGCGCCTCTTGCGCCGCGATCTGCTGCTCCAGCATGGCCCGCGCGGTCAGCGCGTCGGACACTTCGCGGAACGCCGATTGCACCGACTTTTCGTACTGCGCCACCGCGATCTTCTTGCCGGTGGTGGAGACGTCCAGCCCGGCCGCGTTCTTCCCCCAGTCGAAGATGGGCAGGTTGATCTGCGGAATGAAGCTCCAGGCGAGCTGCCCCCCCTTGAACAGATTGCTGAGCTCGCTGCTCGCGGTGCCGTAGCTGCCGGTGAGCGAGATGCTCGGGAAGAATGCCGCGCGCGCCGCGCCGATATCGGCATTCGCCGCCTTCAGCTGGTGCTCGGCCTGGGCGATGTCCGGGCGCCGTTCCAGCAAGTCGGACGGCAGGCCGGCCGGCAGATCCGCCAGCAGGCCCTGGGCATCGAACGCATTGCCTTGCGGCAGGTCGGCCGGCAGCGGCTGGCCCACCAGCAGCACCAGGGCATTCTCGGCCTGGGCGCGTTGCTGCATCAGGCTCGCCAGATTGCTCTTGGCGGTTTGCACCTGGCTGTCGGCGGTGCTCAGGTCGAGGGCGGTGACGGTGCCGACGTCGAAGCGCTTCTTGGTCAGGTCATACGAGCTCTGCTGGGCGGTAAGCGTGTCGGTGACCACCTTCTGCTGCTCGTCCAGCGCACGCAGCGTCAGGTACTGGCTCGCCACTTCCGATACCAGCGAGATTTGCGCCGATTTCTGCGCCTCGCCGCTGGCGAAGTACTGCTCCAGCGCCTCGTTCTTTAGGCTCTGCACGCGCCCGAACAGATCGAGTTCGTACGCGGTGAAGCCGACGGAGGCGCTGTACTTGCCGCTCACGCCGGCGCGTCCGCTGCTCGACAGGTCGGCCGGCAGACGCTGGCGCGTGCCGCTGCCGGTGGCGTCGATCGCCGGGAACAGGTCGGCGCGTTGAATCTGGTACTGCGCGCGCGTCTTTTCGACATTCAGCATCGCCACCCGCAGGTCGCGGTTGTTGGCGAGGGCCAGCTCGATCAACTTTTGCAGCCGTGCATCGGCGAAGAACTCGCGCCAGCCGATGTCCGCGGCATTGCCTTTGGTCGCCTGGGTGGCGGTATCGCCGCCGTAGGCCGGTCCGCTCGGCCATTGCCCGGCCACCGGCGCCGCCGGGCGCTGGTAGGTCGGGGCCAAAGAGCAGCCAGCGAGCAGCGTGGCGGCGAGCAGGGCGGGCAAGGTGTATTTAGTCATGGTGTTTTCCTTCCTGGTCCGCGTTACGCGTTTCAACCGTCACCGGCACCGTCGCAACCGCCGCGTCCTCGTCTTCCATATGGTGCGTGTAGAACTTGCGCTGACGCTCGCTGCCCTTGAAGCGGCTGCGCACGACCACGAAGAACACCGGCACGAAGAAGATGGCGAGGAACGTGGCCGACAGCATGCCGCCGATCACGCCGGTACCGATGGCGTGCTGGCTCGCCGAGCCCGCGCCATTGCTGATCGCCAGCGGCAGCACGCCCAGCACGAAGGCCATCGAGGTCATCAGGATCGGGCGCAGCCGCAGATGAACCGCTTCCAGCGTCGCTTCGATCACGCTCTTGCCCTGTGCCTGCAGGTCCTTGGCGAATTCGATGATCAGAATCGCGTTCTTGGTCGACAGGCCGATCGTGGTCAGCAAGCCTACCTTGAAGAAGACGTCGTTGGGCAGGCCGCGCAGGTGCGCTGCCAGCAGCGCGCCAAACACACCAAGCGGTACCACCAGCATGACCGAGAACGGGATCGACCAGCTTTCGTACAGCGCGGCAAGGCACAAGAACACCACCACCAGCGAGATGGCGAACAGGGCCGGCGCTTGCGAACCGGACAGGCGCTCTTCATAAGACTGGCCGGTCCATTCGATGCCGAAGCCGGCGGGCAGCTTGGCGACGATTTCCTCGATCGCCTGCATCGCCTCGCCGGAGCTCTTGCCCGGCGCCGCGGTGCCGACGATTTCCATCGAGGGCACGCCGTTGTAGCGCTCCAGGCGCGGCGAGCCGTAGCTCCACTTGGCGCTGGCGAAGGCCGAGAACGGCACCATGGTCCCGGAAGCGTTACGCACGAACAGCTTCTCGATGTCCTGCGGCTGCATCCGGTACGGTGCATCGGCCTGCACGATCACCTGCTGCACACGGGTGCCGTTGGTGAAGTCGTTGACGTAGGACGAACCGAAGTTGGTGCTCAGCGTACTGTTGATGTCTGCCAGCGACAGGCCCAGCGAGCTGGCCTTTTCCTGATCGATGGTGACCTGGAACTGCGGTGCATCTTCCATGCCCTGCGGGCGTACGCCCGTCAGGCGCGGATCCTTGGCCGCCATGCCGAGCACCATGTTGCGCGCTTCCATCAGCTTGTCGTGGCCCTGGCCGCTACGGTCCTGCAGCATGAAGTCGAAACCGGTGGCGTTGCCCAGTTCCGGAATCGGCGGCGGGTTGAGCGGGTAGATGATCGAGTCCTTGATCTGCGAGAAGAAGCCGAAGGCCCGTCCGATCACGCCCTGCACGTGGTGCTCGCTGGCCTTACGCTCGTCCCAGTCCTTGAGCGGCGTAAACACCAAACCCAGGTTCTGGCCATTGCCGTTGAAGCCGAAGCCGGCCACAGCGATGGAGTGCGCGGTTTCCGGTTGCTTCAGGTAATACTGCTCCACCTTCTCCAGGATGCCGCGGGTGTTCTCCGCGGTAGCTCCGGTCGGCAACTGAACCATGGTGATCGAGTAGCCCTGGTCTTCTTCCGGCAGGAACGACGACGGCAGACGCGCGAACAGCAGTGCCACCACGCCGATGATGACGAAGTAGAGCAGCATGTAGCGGCCAGTCTTGTGGATGATCTTGGCGACCGCCCCCTGGTACTTGTTGGTGCTGGCCGCAAAGCTGCGGTTGAACCAGCCGAAGAAGCCGCTCTTGGCGTGGTGATGGCCGGCGTCGACCGGTTTCAGCAGGGTCGCGCACAGGGCCGGGGTCAGGGTCAGTGCCAACAGTACCGAGAACACCATCGACGCCACCAGCGACAGCGAGAACTGCCGATAAATGGCCCCCACCGAACCGCCGAAGAACGCCATCGGGATGAATACCGCGGTCAGTACCAGCGAGATGCCGATCAGCGCGTTAGTGATCTGCTCCATCGCCTTGCGCGTCGCCTTGCGCGGCGGCAGGCCTTCCTCGCTCATGATGCGCTCGACGTTTTCCACCACAACGATGGCGTCATCCACCAGCATGCCGATCGCCAGCACCATGCCGAACATGGTCAGCACGTTGATCGAGAAGCCGAACGCCGCCATCGCACCGAGCGTACCGGCCAGTGCGACCGGCACCACAATGGTCGGAATCAGCGTGGCACGGAAGTTCTGCAGGAACAGGTACATCACCAGGAAGACCAGCGCCACGGCTTCGATCAGCGTCTTCACCACCTCTTCGATCGAAATCTTGACGAATTTCGAGGTGTCGTACGGCACGTCGGCCTTCACCCCCGCAGGGAAGTACGGGGACAATGCCTTGACCTTGTCACGTACTGCTTGTGCCGTGGCCAGGGCGTTGGCCGAAGGCGCCAACTTGATGCCGACTGCCGCCGCCGGCTTGCCGTCGACGTAGGCCTTGGTGGTGAAGGTCTGCGCTCCGAGCTCGATGCGAGCCACATCGCGCAGCAGCACACGCGAGCCATCCTTGTTGACGCGCAGCAGGATGTTGCCGAACTGCTCGGGGGTAGACAAACGGCTTTGCGCCCGAATCGTGGCGTTCAGCTGCTGGCCCTTGATGGCAGGCAGACCGCCCAGCTCACCGGCCGACACCTGCACGTTCTGTGCCTTGATGGCGGCGATGATGTCGGAGGTGGTCATCTTGAAGCTGTTAAGCTTGTCCGGGCTCACCCATACGCGCATCGCGTACTCCGAGCCGAACAGATTGGCCTCGCCTACGCCGGTCACCCGGCTCAGCTGGTCGAGCAGGCTGGACGAGATGTAGTTGCCGAGCCCTACCGCATCCACGCTGCCATCCGTCGACGACAGCGTGACGAACATCAGGTAATTGCGGGTCGCCTTGGCAACCTTCACCCCCTGCTGTTGCACCTCGGTCGGCAGGCGCGGCATGGCCAGTTGCAGCTTGTTCTGCACCTGGACCTGGGCGATGTCCGGATTGGTGCCGGGCTGGAAGTAAAGCGTGATGGTGGCCTGGCCGGACGACTGGCTGTTGGACGACATGTACAGCAGGCCGTCGATGCCGTTCATCTGCTGCTCAATCACCGTCGTGACGGAGTTTTGCAGCGTTTCCGCCGAGGCGCCGGCGTAGGTGGCACTCACCGATACCGATGGCGGCGCGATGCTGGGGTACTGTGCCACCGGCAGCTTGACCACCGACAGCCCCCCGATCAGCAGGATCAACAGGGCGATCACCCAGGCGAAGACCGGGCGATCGATAAAGAACTTAGGCATGTTGAGCGGTCTCCGTTATTGACCTTGAACGGCCGAGGCAGGGGCGGAAGAGGTCGCCGCAACCGGTTTCACCGGCGCGCCGGGACGGATTTTCTGCAGGCCCTGCACGATGACCTTGTCACCGGCCTTCAGGCCTTCGGTGACCACCCACTTGTCGCCGACCGCCGTTTCGGCCTTCACGGGTTGCGCCACCACCTTGTTGTCGGCGCCGACCAGCATTACCGAGGCGCTGCCGCCCTGGCCGCGCTGCAGCGCTTGTTGCGGAATGGTCAACGCCGCCTTGTCGACCGCCTGTGCCAGGCGCGCGCGGGCGTACATGCCGGGCAACAGCTCATGCTTCGGGTTCGGGAACTCGGCGCGCAGCGTGACCATGCCGGTACTCTGATCCACCGTCACATCCGAGAACAGCAACTTGCCGGTCAGGGGGTACTCCGTACCGTCTTCCAGGACCAGGCGGACTTTGGCCTGGCCCGGTGCCACGCTCTCCAGCTTGCCGCTGTCGAAAGCGCGGCGCAGGCGCAACATGTCGGAACTCGACTGGGTGAAGTCGAGGTAGATCGGATCGAGTTGCTGCACGGTGGCGAGTAGGGTGGGCTCGTTCTGGCCTACCAGCGCGCCTTCCGTTACCTGGGCCTTGCCGATGCGGCCGGGGATCGGGGATGTCACCGAGGTATAGCCCAGATTGAGCTTGGCGGTCTGCACCGCCGCCTTGCCGGCGGCCACGTCGGCCAGCCCCTGTTTCACGGCCGCGACCGCGTTGTCGTAATCCTGCTTGCTGACTGCATTGACCGCAACCAGCTCCTTGTAGCGGCCCTCTTGCAATTTGGCCTGGGCCAGCGTCGCTTCCGACTTGGCCAGCGACGCTTCGGCGCTCAGCAGGCTTGCCTGGAGGGGGGCCGGGTCGATACGGAACAGCAATTCACCCTGCTTGACGTCGCTGCCTTCGTGGAAAACCTGTTTCAGCACAATGCCGGCTGCACGTGCGCGGACTTCGGATACTCGATAAGGATTCAGTCGGCCCGGAAGCTCGGTCGACAGAGCCAGGCTTTCCTGCTTGACGGTGATGACGCCGACTTCCTGTGGTTGACCCGCGCCGGGGGGCGGCGTCTGCTGCTTCTCGCCGCAGCCGGTCAGGACGGCTACCGCCGCAAGGGTTGCGACTGTGACCAGACGCAATGAGGAGTTTTTATTGATGCGCATGGAACGCTCCCGATACTCAAGTGGGTGATTGGGTATGGCTAAGTCGAAGACCCGAGAGAGACGGCCTATGGGAGACAGCCAGCCTGCTTCTCGTCTGGAAATGCAAATATCCTAATTATGCGATTTTCTGGTGATCCTTACATCTGGACGGCGCATCAACCATGCGAGTGCAGTGGCGGGGAGGCCGCTCTGTCATGGGGCGATGGCCGCAGCCATAAAACACATCACCAGGCTATCAAAACCACACTAATAAAATGGATTACACGGGGTGCTGGGAAATTACCAGGCTGGCTGATAGTATATATACATTCATGAATGTATGTCTATGACGTGTGGGGCGCTATGAACGCCTTGCCAGTTCGGGAGAGGCTTGATGGCCCGCAAAACTAAAGAAGAGTCGCTGGAAACACGCAGTCTGATTCTCGACACGGCCGAGAGGGTTTTCGCCGAGCAGGGGGTGGCATGTACCTCTCTGGCAGATATCGCCACCGCCGCCGGGCTGACACGCGGTGCGATCTATTGGCACTTCAAAAACAAGGTGGACGTGTTCACTGCGATGGTCGACCGGGTGAGCCTGCCGATCGAAACCCTGTTCGCTGACGTGGTGGACAATCCGCAACATCCTGATCCCCTTGGTGAATTGCATGCTGCTTGCCTGAGTATTCTGCAAAGCCTGGTGCGCAACGAACAGCGCCGGCGCGTGTTCGATGTGCTCTATCACAAGTGCGAACTCACCAACGACATGGGGCCGGTGCTGCAGCGCCAACAAGAGTGCCTCGTAGATTGTACCGACCGTATCCGCCGTATCCTGCAGCGGGCGGTTGAGCTGGGCCAGTTGCCGGCCGGGCTCAACATCGCTCGTGCCGACATCATGCTGCATGCCTTGGTCAGCGGTTTGATGGGCAACTGGCTGTTCAGCCCCGAGAGCTTCGACCTGGAAGGCGAGGCCGCAAACCTGCTGGATGGCTACTGTGAAATGCTCAAATCCTGTCCTGCGATGCGCCGTCCCTGAAGTAACGACCCGGCGCGCCTGAACCTGGCATCAACCTCTGGTGACGTCACTCCCGAGAGATGGGTTGAGTGCCGTAAGCGGCAAAAAATACCGTCAGTGCCGAGCGCACATGCTCGGCGATTTCCTGATCGGTCGGTTTTTGCCTGACGCCCCACAAGCACTCATCGGCCAGCTCGGATGTCAGCAGAGCCAGCAAATGCAGGGCGGCACGCCATGGGTCGGCCTGCTTCAGGAGCCCCAATTGCATCTGTTGCTCCAGGTAATGGGCGATTCTGGTTCGGCCAACCTTGGGCCCCTCGTTGTAAAACAGTTGCCCGATATTGGATCGTCCGGCCTCTGTCAGCATCATGCGGCGAATCGCCAGCAGGTCGGGGCTAAGAATTTCCCGCAGAAAGCCGATCGCGAACGTCTCCAGCGTCTCGGCCAACTGTTCCCCTGTCTCCAGCACGGTAAAGACCGGCTGTACCCGCGCGGTACACAAGTCCCGCATGACCTCGCAAAACAGCTCTTCCTTGGACGGAAAGTAGCTATACAGGGTGGCCTTGGAGCCGCCCGCCCGATTGGCGATTTCCGACATGGAGGTGGCGGAGAAGCCCTGCTCCATGAATATCTCGGCGGCCGCATCGATGATGCCTTGCCGCTTTGTCTCGCTTTTCACTCTCACAACATGGTGCCTCAAAATTGAACCAACTAGTTCAGTTTTGCTTGACGGCAGAAATCTGTCAAGTTATAACTGAACCGTACAGTACAGTTTACAAGGAAATCACCGACATGAGCGCTTCATCACCTACGGCTTTGCTGCGACGTGCCATGCCCCTGGCCATCGTGCTCGCCTTGGCCGCCTGCGCCAGCGTGCCGGATCTTGGCCCGTTGCCACAACCCAAATCCCTGGGTGTCAGCCCAAATGCGGGGCAGGTCCAACTCGACGCCAGCTGGTGGCAGCACTACGGTGATGCCCAGTTGAATCAGCTGATCGACGAGGCGCTTCGCAATGCCCCCGATCTGGCTGCAGCCGATGCGCGGGTGCGCAAGGCCATCGGCGCGGCGCAGCAGGCTGGTGCCGCCACGCTGCCTTCGGTGGGGGTGAATGCTTCGTTGAGTCGGATGAAGCAGAGTTACAACAACGGTGTTCCGGCCGCGTTCGTGCCACAGGGGCTCAATAACTCTGTCCGGGCCACGCTGGACCTGAGCTACGAAATCGATTTCTGGGGCAAAAACCGCTCGGCGCTTGCCGCGGCTACCAATGAGCAGGCGGCGGCCGAAGCCGATGCAGCCCAGGCGCGCTTGACCTTGTCGACCGCCATTGCCGCGGCCTATGCCGAACTGGCGCACTTGTACGCCCAACGGGATGCGGCACAGCAGGCCCTCGAGATTCGCACCCAAAGCGCGCAGCTGATCAAGGAGCGGCAACAGCAAGGGCTGGAAACGCTGGGGACGGTGCGTCAGGCGGATTCCCGTTCGGCGTCGGCCAAGGCCGAGCTGCTGGCAATCGAAGAATCCATCGCCTTGCAAGGCCATCAACTGGCCGCCCTGATGGGGGCCGAGCCGGAGCGGGGTGATCGCATCCAGAGGCCGGCAATCAACCTGGCACAGAACATCACTATTCCCGCGCAACTTCACGCCGATCTGCTCGGGCGCCGCCCGGACCTCACCGCCGCGCGGCTGCGTGCCGAGGCGGCGGCCAAACGGATCGATCAATCGCGGGCCGAGTTCTACCCGAATCTCAACCTGTCGGCTTACGTCGGGGCGCAATCCTTGGGGCTGGGCTTGTTCACCAAGGCCGGCTCCGGCATTGCCGGTTTCGGTCCGGCCATCAGCTTGCCCATCTTCCGGGGTGGCCAGCTGCAAGGCCAGTACCGCGTCACCCGTGCCCAGTATGACGAAGCCGTCGCCAATTACGACCAGACCCTCAATCGAGCATTGCAGGATGTCGCCGATGCCTTGAGCAGCCAGGCGGCACTCGATGGCCGGTTGTCGGCACAGCAGGAGTCGCTGGCGGCGGCCGAGGATGCCTTGCGCATCGCTCGTAACCGCTATCAGGGTGGTCTGGCTACCTATCTGGACGTATTGACTGCCGAAGACAGCGTGGTTGCCAGCCGCCGCTCGCTGAGTGATCTGCAGACCCGCCGTCTGAGTCTCGATGTCGCTCTGATCCGCGCCCTTGGTGGCGGTTATCGCGCGGCATGACAACCGACACCAATTCAATAAGCCAAGGAATTCATCATGTCTGAAACGTTGACTGCCACCGCGCCGCTTCCTCAAATCGACAATGCGGCCAAGCGCAAGAAACTGTTCCTCGCCCTGGGCGGTGCGGTAGCGCTGTCCGCTGCGGCCTATGGTGCCTACTGGACGCTGGTCGCCTCGCATCACGTCACAACCGACAATGCCTATGTCGCCGCCGAAATCGCCCAGGTGACGCCGTCCATCAGCGCCAACGTCCGCGCCGTCAAGGTGGTGGACACCCAGGCGGTAAAACGGGGCGATGTCCTGGTCGAGCTGGACGACACCGATGCTCGACTGGCCCTGGAGCAGGCCGAGGCCGAACTGGCGCGGGCCGAGCGTAAGGTCAAAGGCTATCTGGCCAGCGACGACGGCCTGCAGGCCCAGGTCAGTGCCCGCGATGCCGAGCTGCTGCGCGCCAAGGCGCAGTTGAGCTCCGCGCAAAGTGATCTGGAGCGGGCCAAGATCGACCTGGAGCGTCGTCAGGCACTGGCGAAATCCGGCTCGGTATCGGGTGAAGAGCTGACGCATGCCAAGACGGCTTACGACACCGCCAAATCTGCCCTGGAGGCAGCCAAGGCCGCGCTGGCTCAGGCGGGGGCCAACAAGCTGGCGGCCCAGGGCTCGCTCAAGGCCAATCAGACGTTGACCGCGAACACCACCGTCGATACCAATCCCGAAGTCGCCCTGGCCCGCGCCAAGCGTAATCAGGCACGCGTGGATCTGGAGCGCACCGTCATTCGTGCCCCGATTGACGGCGTGGTAGCCAAGCGTCAGGTGCAGGTGGGACAGCGCATCCAGTCCGGTGCGCAGTTGATGTCGGTGGTTCCGCTGCAGCAGGTGCACGTGGATGCCAACTTCAAAGAGGTGCAGTTGGAGAAGGTACGGGTCGGCCAACCGGTCACGTTGCATTCGGACATCTACGGCTCCGACGTGGTGTACCACGGTAAGGTGGTGGGTTTCTCCGGCGGTTCGGGCTCGGCGTTCTCGCTGATTCCGGCCCAGAACGCCACCGGCAACTGGATCAAGGTGGTGCAGCGCCTGCCGCTGCGCATCGAGCTCGATCCGGCCGAGCTGAAGGTTCATCCGTTGCAGGTCGGTCTGTCCATGACTGCCACCGTCGATACGGCCAGCAATCTCTAAAGGGGTCTTGTCATGAGTGCTCACGTCGTTGCTGCACAGACCAAGCCGCTCGAAGGCGGGGCGCTGTGGCTGGCTGCATTGATGCTGGCAGCCGCCAATTTCCTGGTGGTGCTCGACACTACTATCGCCAATGTGTCGGTGCCCAATATTGCTGGCGGATTGGCCGTGTCAGCCAGCCAGGGTACCTATGTCATCACCTCGTACGCCGTGGCGGAGGCCATCATCGTTCCTTTGACGGGCTGGCTGGCCGCCCGCTTCGGCACGGTGCGCCTGTTCGTCGTCTCGATGCTGCTGTTCGGGCTGTTTTCGGTGCTGTGCGGCTTTGCCAACTCGATCGAGCTGCTGGTGTTGTTCCGCGTATTGCAGGGTTTGGCCGGTGGTCCGTTGATGCCGATGTCCCAGACCTTGCTGCAGCAGATTTTCCCGAAAGAGAAAGCCGGTGCCGCCATTGGTCTGTGGAGTATGACCACGCTGGTGGCACCCATCATGGGGCCGATTCTGGGAGGCTATCTCTGTGACCAGGTGGGGTGGTCGTGGATCTTCTTCATCAATGCGCCGCTCGCGATTACATGCAGTTACTTTGGCTGGCAGATGCTCAAGCGCTTTGAGGGCAAGCTGATCAAGCTGCCCGTAGACGCGGTCGGGTTGGCTCTGCTCATTGCCTGGGTGGCGGCCTTGCAGTTGATGCTGGACGAAGGGAAAAATCTGGACTGGTTTTCGTCTCCAGAGATCGTGATCCTGGCGATCATCGCTGTCATCGGCTTTGCTGCCTTCATGATCTGGGAAATGACGGCCAGCAACCCTATCGTCAATCTGCGCGTGTTCCGCCATCGTGGTTACTGGGCCAGCGTGCTGACCATTTCGCTTGCCTTCGGCTCGTTCTTTGGTGCGACGGTCCTGACGCCGCAATGGCTGCAGAGCTATATGGGCTACACCGCCACCCAGGCCGGTTACGCTACCGCTATGAGCGGCATCCTGGCGGTGATCGCCGCGCCGATCGCGGCACAAATGTCGACCAAGATGGACCCGCGGCCGCTGGTGTTCTTCGGCGTGATGTGGCTTGGCGGTGTGACGCTGTTCCGTAGCTTCGGCACCTCCGATATGGGTTTCTGGCAGGTGGCCTTGCCCTTGCTGTTCCAGGGAGTCGGCATGCCTTTCTTCTTCGTTCCGCTCACAGGCCTGGCCATGGCGAGTGTGGAAACCGAGGAGATGGCTTCCGCCGCCGGTCTGATGAGTTTCTTGCGGACGTTATCCGGCGCTTTTGCGACGTCGTTGGTGACGACCTCCTGGGAGGACAAGGCCTCCTACAATCGAGCCGAGTTGTCCGGCTTCGTCGATTCGACCGGTCAGGTGCTGCAGGGGCTGACCCAGAGTGGCATGAGCGCCGAAACCGCCAGGGGCATGATCGATCAGCTGGTGCAGTCGCAAAGCATCATGCTCTCGACCAACCAGATTTTCTGGCTGAGCGGGCTGTCGTTCGTGATTGCGGCGTGTGCGATCTGGCTGGCACCGCGCCCGACCAAGGTGGCGGATACCAGCAACGTTCATTAGTAACGTTGTCTGTTGGGTGGCAGAGGCCGTCCGTGTTCAAGAAAGGTCTTGAGCGTGTCCAAGGCAAAAGACCTTTCTTGCTCTCGCATTGATAGATTCTAAACGACGCTGGTGGGACGCCCGTCCTGCCGTACAAGCCCTGCCGTTTCTGGTGTGTCCTGCGCCATCGCTTCTCACTATTTCCTCTTCCGATTGCGTGCTCGACAGTGGCCTGTGCGTCATTTTGGCTCGGCCATTCGACCTGGCTGTTCTCATCCTTAGCACGACAAATTCCTGCATTGATTTACCTGCTTGCACCGGTGCACTGGGCTGTTTGGCATGGTTACCTTGAAATTTAATGTACATTACGTATAACATGTAATAAATACTACAATATAAAAATATGCAATGATTATTTACATAATCGTTGCTATATAATGCTGGGGTAACAAAACCGGGGGGCGGGATGAGCGGGCGGGAATTGAAGGGGCTGCCGACCTCATGTGAGGTGGCGGCGCTACTCCAGCAGGAGGGGCTTTCTTTCGTGTTGGGGAGTCGTTCGCTGCAACTTGATCCGGCATGCCAGATCAACGCGGCCAATGACCTCGAGGCGATTGAATGCTGGCTTGCGACAATAGATAACCCCAATACGCATCGTGCCTACAGGAAAGAGGCGTATCGGCTGGCCTTGTGGTCGATCAGTTTTCAGCAAAAACCGGTTTCAGGTTTGCGGGTGGAAGACTTGCATCGTTACTTCGATTGGCTGGCCGGGCCGGAGCGCCATCCGGAATGGCCGGCGCATTGGCGCTTGATCAATGGTCCGCTGAAGGAATCGAGCCGGCGGCAAGCCAAAATCATTCTGCAGGCGTTATTCGACTATCTGGTCAACGCTTCCTATCTGGCGGCCAACCCTTTCCGCTTGCTCGGCAAAAACCAGCGCGGCCGCGAGACCGTGGCGCCGGCAGGTTTCGACGAAGAGGGGCAGGTTGCGATCAATCGCTGGATCGAGCCGGGTTTGTGGGGGTGGCTGGTTGATTTTCTCGATGCCTTGCCGGTATCGACGGCGACCCGCCGGGCTCGGGTTGAACGCTTGCGCTTCCTTTTGGAGTGGCTGTACCGGACTGCGGCACGACGGAGCGAGCTGGCCGGCGCGCGCATGGGACATATCCATCGAACGCAGGGGCTATGGCTGTGGCGGGTGATGGGTAAAGGGGGGCGGGTAGTCGATGTGCCGCTGGACCGCCAGGCGATCGACGCTCTGGTGCGGTATCGGCGGTTCCGCGGCTTACCTGATTACCCGCAGCGGGGAGAGGGAGGCGTGCCGCTGGTGTCCGCATTGGACGGCGTCGGGGCGATCCAGGGACTGCAGATCTATAGCGCCTTGAAGTGGTTCTTTCGAATGGCCGAGCCTGCGGCGCGCTCGCTCGATGTTCAATGGGGCGAAGCCCTGAAGGCAGCTTCGACGCACTGGATTCGTCATTCGCTGGCGTCGCATGCGGCACGGGCCGGCGTGCCGATCCACTTGACGGCGGAGCGTTTGCGGCACAAGTCGCATGCCACGACCCAGCGTTACTACATTCATTCCAGCTTGAAAGAGCAGGTCGAGGCGTTCGATCGCGATTTGCTGCGACGCGATGGGGATGATTGACGTAGCGCAGGATGAAAATGAATTGATCTTATAATCATGTGTTGATGTTCGGCGGCGCAGTGATGCTGGCCGGTACGATAAGAAGAGAGGGTTTAGATGGGGGCGGATATTTATTCCCGCATTCGCCAGGTGGCGTTTGAGTTGGTCGGCGAGGGGGTCTGGCCCACGGTGATTGAGGTTCGGGCGCGCCTGGGCACCGGCTCAAACACCACGATCAACAATACGCTGAAGGAATGGCGCCAGGAATTCCTGTCGCGCGTGGCCGTATCCGCGCGCCGGCCAGACTGGCCGGCAGGGTTGGCCGAAGCCTTCGAACAAATCTGGCAACGCGCTTGTGACGAGTCGGACAGTCGGCTGGAGTCGGTGCGCCAGGAGTGGCAGGCGGAGCTGGTGGCCGAAAAAGAGGCCGGCGGCGAGTTGCGCCAGGCGCTGGAGAGTGCGGAGCTGGCGTTGGTGGCGGCCCGGCATGAGCTTGACATGGAGTCGGCCAAGCTGGCCGCGCTGGCGGGGCAGCTGAAGTCGGAGCAAGCGCGCTGCGAGTCGCTCGAGCGGGCCTTGCAAGAGCGTGGCCAGGCGTTGGAAAAGGCGCTGGTTCAGGTAGAGAAAATTCAGCAAGAGAGCGAGGGACGATTCTCCGAGTTCCGGGAGAGGGCCGAGCGCCAGGTGCAACAGGAGAAGGAAGAAAGCGCCCGGCGCGAGGCCTTGGCGTATGAGCGCTTGGAAGGCTTGCGCGTGCGGCTCTACGAGCAGATCGAAGAAGAGCGCCAGCAGATGAAAGCGACGGAGGAGCGCCTGGAGGGCGAGTTGCTCGCTATGCGCAAGGAGCTTGGCCGGTCCACGACGCTGTGGCAGGAGCGACTGGCCGAGCGAGAACGAGAATGCGGACGCTTGTCGGCTAAGCTCGAGACGCTCGAGGAGCAGCGCGAGCAGCTCCAGCGCATGCTCGACAGCGAATCGCAAAGCCGCAACCGGCTCAATGAACAGTTGCTGGAAATGTCAGCGGTGGTGACGCGTGCCGATGCCGAACGTCGATCGATGGTGCAGGGGTATCTGGAGCAGTTGGTGCAGGACCTCGGCGCGGCGTCGGCCGAGATCGTGCACATGGATGCTGTAGCCTTGCGGCAGTGGCTCGAAATCAGGGTGCCGCGTTAGCCGGCGCGGCGGTAAAGAGCCGGCCAAGCGGGGCGACGATACTCTCGAGGAAGTGGGCGTCGACATCGTCAAACTGGTTGAGCTGTTCCGAATCGACGTCCAGCACGGCGGCGACCTGCCCGTCCGGCAGGCGTACCGGGACGACGATCTCGGAGCGGGAACTGGAAGAGCAGGCGATGTGACCCGGGAAGGCGTCGACGTCGGGTACAACCAGCGTGCGGTTTTCCTTCCATGCCGCACCGCAGACGCCCTTGCCGTGCGGGATGCGTGTACAGGCGATCGGCCCCTGGAACGGTGCCAGGACCAGTTCATTATTCTTGACAACGTAGAAGCCGACCCACAGCCAGTCGAAAGTCATCTTGAGCGCGGCGCACAGGTTCGCCAGGGCCGCGACCTGGTCGGTTTCGTGGTCAAGCAGGGCACGGGTTTGCGGTAGCAGCGTCTGGTATTTCTCGGCTTTGCTGCCGCCTTCGATAATCAGTTGTTCGGCCATCTGGAATCTTCGTTTCGGGTGGTGCCATTGCGGGCAGATATAGTGCCATGAAAAAGCCCGACCGGGCTGCCTGTCTCGTAAGGGTGACAAGCGGTCGGGTCGGGCGTCATCGCCATGGTGGTGATGGTTACATGGTGTGCTGGCCGCCGTTGATCGCCAGGTTGGCGCCGGTCATGAAGCCGGATACGTCGGAGGCCAGGTAGTTGACCAGGCCGGCGATTTCTTCCGGCTTGCCAAGGCGGCCAACCGGGATCTGGGCGATGATTTTGTTGCGCACGTCTTCCGGCACGGCCATCACCATTTCGGTGGCGATGTAGCCCGGGGAGATGGTGTTGACGGTCACGCCCTTCTTGGCCACTTCCTGGGCCAGGGCCATGGTGAAGCCATGCATGCCGGCCTTGGCTGCGGAGTAGTTGGTCTGGCCGAACTGGCCCTTCTGGCCGTTGATCGACGAGATGTTGACGACGCGGCCCCAGCCACGGTCGACCATGCCGTCAATCACTGGTTTGGTCATGTTGAACACCGAATCCAGGTTGGTGCTGATGACCGCGCTCCAGTCGTCCTTGGTCAGGCGCTTGAAGGTCGCATCGCGGGTGATGCCGGCGTTGTTGACCAGGATGTCGACCGGGCCGATGTCCTGAGTGATCTTCTCGACCATGGCCTGGCAAGCGGCGGTGTCGGTGACGTCGCACTGATAGGCGTAGGCCTGGTAGCCGGCTTCTTTCATGTCAGCCAGCCAGGCTTGTTCCTTGCCCGGTTTGCTGTAGGTGGTGACCACGGTGTGGCCGGCAGCGGCGAGAGCCTTGCAAATCGAGGTCCCGATACCGCCCATGCCGCCCGAAACCAAAGCGATTCTCTTTGCCATTATCTCGTCTCCTGTCTGTGAGAAGCGCTGTAAGTGCGCTGTTTTGAGGTTCTTTGCATGACAGAATAGGGGCATTGTCTGGCTTTGTAAATCATCAGCGGAATTGCATAACTTATGCTGTTATCTTGTTCAGTTCGCTTGTCAGTCTTTGTAACAATTCCATGCGATACTGGCTTATTTTCCCGCTCTTGGCGGCTTCCTTGATGGCGCAGTCCGGTTCGGCCAGGTGGGCACAATTATGGAAGCGGCACTGCCCGATGAGGGGGCGCATCTCGGGAAAATAATGTACGAGATCAGTGGCTTGAAGGTGTTTCAGGCCGAATTCCTGCAATCCCGGTGAGTCGATCAAGTGGCTGTTCGAGTCGAGATGATAGAGCGCGGCATGCGTCGTGGTGTGCCGGCCGGAGTCGAGAGCAGTGGAAATATCACCGATTCGTGCACAGGCGTCCGGCAGCAAGGCGTTGGTCAGGGTGGACTTGCCCATGCCCGACTGTCCAACAAAAACCGAAGTGTGGCCGGCCAGCAGGGGGCGAAGTTCTTCCACGCTCTGTTTGGCCGATAGACTGAGGACGTGATAGCCCAGCGCCTGATACAGCTCCAGTTTTTTCAGCCAGGCGGCGGTTTCCGGCAGGTCCGACTTGTTGACCAGGATGATGGGCTCGATATCGGCGGCCTCGGCGGCGATCAGGCCCCGGTTGAGGAACTCTTCGCTTGGGGTGGGAACGGCGGCAGTCACGAACAGAATGCGGGTGACGTTGGCCGCAATCATCTTGGTTTTCCAGTCGTCCTGGCGGTAGAGCAGGCTGCGCCTTTCGTGGGCGTTTTCGATGACGGCTTGCTCGTCGTTCTGGATCAGGATGTCGACGAAGTCACCGCAGGCGTAGTTGACGCGTTTGCCGCGAGTGGTGCAATCGTAGGAGCGGCCGTCGGTTTCGACGATGAAGCGGCGGCCGTAGCTGCGGATGATCTGTCCGGTTTGTTTCATGCAGGCCTATTCAGCAGGGCTTCCGTTTTTGCCGCGCAGATGAAGTCGTTGAGGGTGAGGCCGTTGGCGTCGTGGGTGCTGAAGTGCACCACGGCGCGGTTGTAGTGAACCGACAGGTCTGGGTGATGGTCTTCCTGGTGGGCAATCCAGGCCAGGGCGTTCACGAACGCCATGGTTTCGTAGTAATTGCCGAAGCGGAAGGTCTTGACCAGCTCGATGCCTTGGATTTCCCAGCCGGGCAGGGCGGAGAGATGTTGCTGCTGGCGGGTGGCGTCCAGCGGGCTCTTGCCATGCTGGGCCTGGCAATGCATTGCCGTGAGGTTCATGCGTGCTCTCCTTTCAGATGGGCGATGCGCAGTGTCGCCGGCGGGTGGGAGTCGTAAAAGGCCGAATGCAGCGGGTCGGGGGTGAGCGTCGAGGCATTGTCCCGATACAGCTTGACCAAGGCCGACGCCAGCGCCTCGGCGGAAACCTGCGCGGCGGCAAAATCGTCGGCTTCATATTCGTGGCGGCGTGACAGCAGGCTGGAGAGCGGTGTCAGCGGGAAGGTGAAGGCAGGGATCACCATGAAGAACAGCACCAGCGCCAAGGCGTTGCTTTGGCTGGTCAGTCCCAGTCCCTGGTAGAACCAGGATGCATCGATCAGCCGACCCAGGATGAACAGGAAGCCCAGGGAGAGCGCGAAGGTGAGCCCGATGCGCTTGATGACGTGGCGCTTGTGGAAGTGCCCCAGTTCGTGGGCCAGCACCGCTTCGATCTCGTCGTGTTCGAGGCGTTTGAGCAGGGTGTCGAAGAACACGATGCGCTTGCTCGCACCAAAGCCGGTGAAGTAGGCGTTGCCATGGCTGGAGCGGGTGGAACCGTCCATGACGAAGATGCCTTGGCTCTTGAAGCCGCAACGCTGGAGCAGGGCGTCGATCCGCTGGCTCAGCGTGGCATCCTGCAGCGGTTGGAATTTGTTGAACAGCGGGGCGATCAGGGTCGGGTAGACCGCAACCAAGAGTACGCTGAAGACGCTCCATAGCAGCCACACCCACAGCCACCACAGGCTGCCCATGATCGACATCAGCCACAAGACCAGTAGCAGTAATGGCGCGCCGATCATTATGCCCAGTGTGGTGCTCTTGATCAGGTCGAGGAAGAACAGTTTGGGCGTTGTAGAGTTGAAGCCGAAGCGGGCCTCGACGCCGAAGGTGCGGGCCAGGCTGAAGGGCAAGGAGACCGCGCCGGAAACCAGACTGACCGCGCCAATCAGGATCAGTCCGCGCAGCAGGTCCGATCCGGCAAGGTTGGCCGAAAGCTGCCACAGCCCCTGCAGGCCGCCTCCCAGCGTCAGAGCCAGGATCAGCAGGGTATCGGCAGCGGCATTGAGCATGCCGAGCCGGGTCTTGGCGACGGTGTAATCGGCGGCGCGCTGGTGGGCTTCCAGTGGAATGCTGTCGGCAAAGCCCGCCGGCAACTGCTGGCGGTGGCGCAGGATGTGGCGGGTGTGGCGACGGGCCAGCCACAGCCGGAGCAGCAAGGAGCCCCCCAAGGCGAGCAGGAAGGCGTAGGTAAAGGCGTTTGTCATGGGAAAGAATGCGCGACGTTTGCCGGATGTGCGGCAATGGCGGAAAATACGACCGTTTAGAAAGATGGATCAGTATGGCACAAGATCAAAACAACCTCATCTGGCTCGACATGGAAATGACGGGCCTGAATCCGGATAGCGACCGCATCATCGAAATTGCCGTGGTGGTGACCGATGGCCAGCTCAACGTGCTGGCCGAGTCGCCGGTGCTGGCGATTCACCAGCCCGACAGCGTGCTGGATGGCATGGACGAGTGGAACAAGTCCACCCACGCCCGCTCGGGGCTGATCGAACGGGTCAAGGCCTCGACCCTGAGCGAAACCGATGCCGAGGAGCAGATGCTGGCGTTCCTGCAGGAGTACGTGCCGGCCAAGACCTCGCCGATGTGCGGCAACTCGATTTGCCAGGACCGCCGTTTCATGGCGCGCGGCATGCCGCGGCTCGAAGCCTTCTTCCATTACCGTAATCTCGACGTGTCGACGCTGAAGGAGCTGTGCAAGCGCTGGAAGCCCGAGGTGGCGCGTGGTGTGGTGAAGAAAGGCCGTCATCAGGCCCTGGCTGACATCCTCGAATCGATCGAGGAATTGAAGTACTACCGCGAGCATTTCATCAAGCTCTGAGTTTTGCGGCCCGCGGTTCCCGGCGGGCCGTCTTCCTGTCGCCATCACACTGGATTTTCGATGCTGGATTTCCGTCGTCACGACATCAACGGTTCACCGGTCTGGGCCAAGCTGCATCAGCACCAGCGCGCCACGCGCCACATGCACATGCGCGAACTCTTTCAACTGGACCCGCAGCGATTCGGCCGCTTTTCACTGGAAGTCGACGGGCTGTTGCTGGATTACTCCAAGAACCGCATGACCGAGCGTACCTTCGAACTGCTGTTCGAGTTGGCCGAAACGGTAAACCTGCGAGGCTGGATGGGGTCGATGCGCGGTGGCGAGCGCATCAACGTAAGCGAGGACCGCGCAGTACTGCATACTGCTTTGCGCCTTCCAGTCGAAGCGGTATTGGAGGTGGACGGCATTGACTTGGTGCCGCAGGTGCACGGGGTGCTGCAGCGCCTGCGCCGTTTCAGCGAGCGGGTGCGCGCCGGCGAATGGCGCGGCTATACCGGCTTGCCGGTGACAGACGTGGTCAATCTGGGTATTGGCGGTTCCGATCTCGGGCCGCTGGTGGTGGCCGAAGCGCTGGGTTCGTACGCGCATCCGGGGCTAACGGTGCATTTCGTCTCCAACGTGGACGGTCAGCATATCGCCCGCACCCTGGAGAAGCTCGACCCGCGTACCACCCTGTTCATCGTGGCGTCCAAGTCGTTCACCACCCCGGAAACCTTGCTCAACGCCCAGGCGGCGCGGCAGTGGTTCCTGCAGATGGCGACAGAAGCGGATATAGCACGCCATTTCGTCGCGGTGTCGACCAACGCCGGTGCCGTCAAGGCGTTCGGCATCGACCCGGAGAACATGTTCGGCTTTTGGGATTGGGTCGGCGGACGCTATTCGGTGTGGTCCGCCATCGGCCTGCCGGTGATGCTGGCGGTCGGATTCGAGTGCTTCAGTGAGTTTTTGGCTGGCGGTCATGCCATGGACCGGCATTTCTTCAGCGCTCCGTTCGAGCGCAACATGCCGGTGATCCTGGCGCTGATTGGCGTCTGGTACAACACCTTCTACGGTGCCCATACCCACGCCATCATGCCGTATGACCATGGCCTGCGCCGCCTTCCTGCCCATATCCAGCAGCTGGACATGGAGTCCAATGGCAAGCGCGTCGGGCGCTATGGCGAGCGGCTAGACTTCAAGACCGGGCCGGTGATCTGGGGTGAGGAGGGCGTGAACAGCCAGCATGCCTTCTTCCAGTTGCTGCATCAGGGCACTCGCCTGGTGCCTTGCGATTTCATCATTCCAATGAACAGCCACTACCGGGTCGACCACCAGCATGCCGTGCTGGTGGCCAACTGCCTAGCGCAGACCGAGGCGCTGATGCGCGGCAAGGGCGAGGCCGAAGTGATGGCGGAGCTGTCCGATCTGCCGGGTGATCGGCTCGACATGCTGCTGCCGCAGAAACTGTTTCCTGGCAATCAGCCCTCCAACACGCTCGCTCTTGATAAGCTGACGCCGCACGCGCTCGGCATGCTGATGGCCTTGTACGAGCACAAGGTGTTCGTACAGGGTGTGATCTGGGGAATCAATTCCTTCGACCAATGGGGTGTCGAGTACGGCAAGCAACTGGCGCAGCGCATCCTGCCGGAGCTCTCGTCCGAAGGCGCGCTGGCGCACGACAGTTCCACCAACGGGCTGATCGCCCATTTCCGGAGTCGTCATGAGCGCTGAGATGGAATTGGCTCGCCAACTGGGCGAACTACTGTTTGATCGAGGGGAGTGCCTGACTCTGGCTGAGTCTTGCACGGCCGGCCGGATTGCCGGGGCCGTGACCGATATCGCAGGCAGCTCGGCCTGGTTCGGTTATGGCTTTGTCACCTATAGCAACGAGGCCAAACAGCAGATGCTCGGCGTGCGCGCCGAAACGTTGGCCGAAGACGGCGCGGTCAGTGAGCGGACCGTGCGGGAAATGGCGGCCGGGGCGCTGCAGTGCTCCGGGGCCGACTGGGCGGTGGCCGTGTCGGGTATCGCCGGTCCGGCAGGCGGCTCGGTGGCGAAGCCGGTGGGGACGGTATGGTTCGCCCTGGCTGGCTCTCAGGGTGCGGCCGAGGCCTTCGTCTGCCATTTTTCCGGCGATCGTCTCGAGGTTCGTCGGCAGGCGGTGGAAACGGCGCTGTCCCGCCTGATACAGCTGATCGGCCGTCAGCCGCTGTCCGCCTGACGATCGCTTCAAGAGATCACAACGCCGGTTCGTCCGGCGTTTTTTATGCCTTGTCGTCGGTGTGAGGGGGGCTCTCGTCCAGCTTGGCGCGTGGGTGGGTGGCATCGTAGACCTTGGCCAGGTGCTGGAAATCGAGGCTGGTGTAAATCTGCGTGGTGGACAGGTTGGCGTGGCCCAGCAGCTCCTGGACCGCGCGCAGATCGCCTGAAGACTGCAGTAGATGGCTGGCAAAAGAATGGCGCAGCATGTGGGGATGGACATGGCGGTCGCTGCCGTGGCGCTGCGCCCACTGCTCCAGCCGTTTCTCCACCTGTCGTCCGGACAGCCGCCGCCCGCTCTTGCCGGTGAATACCGCACCTTCGCCCGGCTGGGAGGGGCGGATTGCCAGCCATCGTTCCAGCGCCTGCCGGGCTTGGCGGCCGATCGGCAGGATGCGTGTCTTGTTGCCCTTGCCGTGGGCGGTGAGCAGGCCCTCGCCCAGATCGAGATCAGCAAGGTCGAGCCCGGTCAGCTCCGACAGGCGCAAGCCGCACGAGTAGAGCAGCTCGAACATGGCCTGGTCGCGGAGGGCTAGGTCATCTTCGGGATCGATCGGGGCGTCGAGCAGGGCGCTGGTGGCGTCGACGGGCAGGGCCTTGGGAAGCGTCTTCGGGCTTTTGGGTGGCCGGATTCCGTGGCAGGGGTTGGCTGGGAGTTTTTCCTGTTCGATCAGCCAGTCGAAGAATCCGCGCCAGGCGGACAGCATGCGCGCTAGGCTGCGGCCAATGTGCCCCTTGGCGTGGAGCCGTGCCACGGCGAGGCGGATCTGTTGTGCGGTGAGGGTGGCAGGATCCTGCGCCCCTTGCAGTGCGGCCAGCGCCTGCAGGTCGCGGCGGTAGGCGCTGCGCGTGTGCGGGCTCTTGCCGGCAAGCTGCAGCGACTGGTCGTAGCCGGCGATCCGCTGCTCCCAGCTCGTGGACGAGGGAACGCTCTGCTCGGGGCTTGGGTCGGGCACGTCCTGCGGGCTTGTGCTCATGATGCAACGTTCTCTGAAGTCAGGACAAAGTAAAAAGCCGCCCGACGAGATAAGGGGCGGCTCTGGGGTGGGGCTCGGCGAACCTTACTGCCTGACGAATTCGTTCTCGATATCCTCGAGCGTGATTTCCCATGAGTCCATCATGTAGCGCAGCAGGGCCATCTCCGGATCGCTGATCTGTCCGTCGGACTTGGTGACGTCGATGGCCAGGGCGCAGGCGAGAATGCGCCGGCTGCGGTCGGTGACATCGGTCAGCAGATTGTCGATGCGCTGCTTGTCGATGAGATGGATCGTGCCATCCTGCTCATCGGCTTCGTCCGAGATGTCGTCGCAGTAGCTGATCAGCACGTCCATGAATTGCTTGCGGCCGAGGCCTAGCACCTCGTAGGCGTTCAACTCCTCCAGTGCTTCGATTTCGTGGTGATCCATCTCGCCGTCGGTGACTAGGAACATGGCCAGCAAGCGGGCAATGGCTTCGGCACTGTTGGGGGGGTAGGGTCTCATCATGCCATTCCTCCTTGTTGTTCTCGCGGAAAGCGCGTCATAAACATGTCGGGCATGGGCGCGATTTTCCGCTTGCCGTAATCGAAGAAGACGATTCCGGTCTTCAATCTTGCCACTTCTTGCCCGGTCTTGTCATGGCTTGCCTGATAAACCAGATCGAAACCGTATTTGTTGGGGTCGGTCAGTCCCAGACGAAAGATCAGGTTTTCGCCATGAAAGACCTCTGCCTTGTAGACGATAGCGGCATCCGTCATGATGATGCCATGCCCCTCTACATCGAGCTCGGTATAACCGTAGGCCTTGAAAAACCGCAGCCGCGCTTCGTGGGCCAGCCGCAGTATGGCGTCGTTGGCGAGATGTCCCCCGTAGTTGATATCACCTATCCTGATATCGAGGGCTGTTTCGAAGACGAATGTCTCCGGCAGGGGAATCTGGATACGGGCCATGATCGATTCTGCTTCAAATACGGCAGAGTCTACTCACGTCCTTAACCTGCATCAACAATGAAACGTGGCGGATTTGGTACGGTGTGGTAGTCAGGGGTTATTAGATAAGGAGCATGTCATGTATCAGCGAATTTACGTACCGGTGGATGATAGCGAAACTTCCAACCTGGCCTTGGCTGAGGCTTGCAAGCTCGCAAAAGAAGTCGGTGCCAAGGTGTGCCTCGCGCATGTTGTCGACCTGGCGCAGTTTGGATGGGGGGGGACGGAGTTTCTCGATGCTTCCGAACTACAGGCTTCGATCAAGCAGGCCGGCGAGAAGGTGCTGTCTCAGGCTGAAGCCAAGGCGCAGGCCATGGGTGTTCAGGTCGAGGGCAAGATTCTCGAGAGCTGGGGCGACAAGATTGCGTCGGTATTGATTGAAGACTTGCAGAACTGGCAGGCGGACTTGGTGGTCATGGGGACGCACGGCTGGAGCGGCCTGATGCATCTGCTGATGGGGAGTGTGGCAGAGGGCGTGCTAAAGCAGGTCGAAGTCCCGGTCTTGCTGGTGCGTAACGTCGGCGACTGACCCAGGGCTGAGGTCGGTGATGCGCATCACCATCTCCCCGGTGGGGTTCACCGGGGAGATGTCATGGGATGGTGCTGACGATGATCAGCTAGCAACCGATTCCGACGACGAGGAGCCTTCCGTGGCGTCCAGTTTGGCACGCACGGCTTTGCGCAGGCTCTTGTAGAGGTCCGGGTGGGTCTCTTTGAGGTATTCGACGATCTCGAAATCCTCACGGCGTACCCGGGCCAGATCGACCTGCTCAACATGAACCAGACGAAGCAGTTCGCGCACCGGTTTGGGCATGTTGCGGCCGCTTTCATAGCGGGAGCCGCCGGATTGGGTGACGCCGATACGGCTCCAGAATTCCTGCTGGTTCAGGCCGAGCTTTCGCCGGATCTCGCGGGGGTTGGTGATCTTCTCAAACAGTTTCATGGTAAGCCTCGTAAATTGGTAACCGGTCTTGATAAGTGTTTTTATTGGGTACTGCTATATAAAAAATAGCAGAAAAAATCCATTAGGAATATTAGAGCGTACAAAAAAAAATAGTTCCCGTCATCGCTCATGGAATATTCCATATTTCTTATGTTTTAAGCCGCAGGACAGGTTGCTGGATCGACGGGTGCAGGGAATCGTCCGGCGCTGACGGGCTGGGCTGTGCACAACAAAAAAAGGGAGGGGTGGCGAGCCCGACCCCCGGCACTTGCACTGAATAACTGTGGCTGCTTCCTTCCGGACCTGACCAGGTTCGCTATTGTGCAATGCGGGGAGGCCCGCCATTGAGAGTTGAAAATTATATCCCTTTAACATGGGTTTGCCAAGCAATTATTGCGGGCTTTCAGGGTATTTTTACTTTCCCATCAAATTGTACGGCGGGTCTCATGGTTTGACGCCGTGGTCGGCAAACCAGGCCAGCATTTTGGCCCAGCCGTCGTGTGCGGCGGCTGCATTGTAGCTTGGTCGGTAATCGGCATTGAAGCCGTGGCCGGCGTCCGGGTAGACGATCAGGCGGGAGGGGCTGCCTGCTTTGGCCAGCTTGTCCTGCATTGCCTTGACGGTGTCGAGGGAGATGCCGCTGTCGAGTCCGCCATAGAGCCCCAGAACAGGCGCCTTCAATTGATCCGCCAGGTCCAGTGGGTGCCTGGGGGTCATGGCGCTGCTGCTGGCAGTCAGTTTTCCGTACCAGGCCGCTGCAGCCTTGATGGCGTCGGTATGGGCGGCGTACAACCAGACGATACGGCCGCCCCAGCAGAAGCCGGTGATGGCTGTGCGCTCGCTATCCCCTCCATGGCTGTGCGTCCAGGCGAGCGTGGCATCCAGATCCTGCAGCACCTGCTGGTCGGAGACCTTGCCGACCAGTTTGGCCAGGAGTTCTTCGGTCGAGGGGTATTCCCGAGGATTACCCTGGCGGAAATAGAGTTCAGGGGCGATAGCGAGGTAACCGGCTTTGGCCAGTCGCCGGCAGAGGTCTTGAATGTGTTCGTGAACGCCGAAAATCTCCTGTACCACCAGGACGACGGGCAGCGTTCCTTTTGCGTTGGCAGGGCGGGCCATGTAGGCGGGGAGGATTTCACCGTTGACCGGCACGCCGACCGGGCCTGTGCTCAGGTTCTGGCTGTCGGTAGTGATGACGGTGGCCGAGGCTGGGCTGACTGCTAGTGCGAAACCGGTGCCCAGGGCCAGTTGCAAGAAGTGTCGGCGCTCGTCATCGGGGTGGGGCGGGAGGTCTGACGGTGTGGGCATGGTAACTCTCCAAGGGGTAATCCATGCTAGATCAATCCTGTCGTGTGAACCAGTGCAGACGGTCGGCCTTGGTTTTGCTATCCCGGGGCCTGCCGAGGGCTATCCTGTGGGGTGTGGTGTCATGCGCTGGCGGCTGACAAAGGTGGGGCCGAGTGTCGGGGCGGGGTGTAGAATGGCACGCATTACTGAAAGATGATGACAAGGCAGAGTGCACATGAAAAGAACGGATCTGGAAAAGAACAAGGGGCTGAAGATCAACGGCAAGATGGCTCAGGCCGGCGTGCCTGCCCGCTACAGCCAGCAGGCGGGCGAAGTGCTGGATAAGAAGGAACGTCGCAAGCTCGATCAGGCTCAGGGCCTGGTGCCTTTCGCGGTGAAGCTGCCGGGAGATCTGGTCAAGGAGTTGCAGGCGTTGGCTCAAGAGCGCCAGCTTGCCATGAGCGATCTGGCCGTAGAACTGTTGAAGAAGGGCTTGTCCGCCTGAATTAGAGCGGACGATGGCAAGCAAAACGGCACAATTATGTGCCGTTTTGCTTTTGGTGTGGCCGTGGCAATGGCAGTCAGGGGCGTGTGGCCGCCGTGGCGGCGGCTGCATCGAGTGGCAGGAACTGTAGCAAGGGGGCGCCGAGCAAGGCCTGGCTGTAGTTGATGGCGGCGCGGCGATACTTTTCGTCGGAGAAGGCGGCCAGCAGGTCCAGCCGGCCGACGATCTTGCCGAATTCACGTTCGAAGCTGAGGTTCTGCTCGCTATCGCTGAGTTCGTTGGCTCGCAGCATGGCTTTGCCGTCGTCACCTTTGCGGTTGGATAACAGCCAGGCCGCTACTTCGACATTGTAGGAGGCATTGGCGAGCTTGCCGGCGTCGAGACCGTCCAGCAGGTAGTGCTCGGTCTTGCCGTCGTAACAGTCGAGCAGCATGCTTCCCAGTCCGTAGATCAGAGTGCCGGCGCGGTCGCCCTTGAAGTGTGGATCGAATGCCGTGGTGAGGGCGGACACCGAGCGCACCTTGCCCAGAGCTGGGAGGGGCTGGTTGCGGCGAATGGCTTCCATGATTTGCCGATGAGCTTCGTCGCGACTGCCCGCGCCGCCAGCGCGCCAACTGGATGGATTGCGCTTGTATAGTTTGTCGAGCAGCAGACTCAGGCTGTCGAGGTTGTCACGCATGGTGAGGTTGGCGACGCGGTTACCATCGCTTTGCCCGAGTTGCTCCACGCTGAAGCCATCGCTGCCAACCGGCTTCTTTCCGGGCGGCGAGGAGCAGGCCAGCAGCAGGCTGCAGAGGCACAGCGGGAGCAGGCGGGAGAGGGGCTGCGGGAGATGGGGCATGGGGAATCTGCGGCTGTAACGGTGTTGCCGTATGTAGCATGCCGCCGCGAGCCGCGGCAAGCGAGCGCGGCGGCGTCATTTCCCTGTCCCGAGGTTTAGTGTTGTTTGGCGCGGGGGTGGAGACCCAGGGCGGCCCAGCCTTCGTGCCCGAGTTCCTTCATCGTCGCGATGTTTTTTTCGTAGATGGCGTCGGCCTCGGGGAACGCCTCGACGGCACGATCGATGCTGCTCTCGCGCAGCAGGTGCAGCGTGGGGTAGGGGGAGCGGTTGGTGAAGTTCTCGATGTCGTCCTTGTCGGTGCCTTCGAACTGGTAGTCCGGGTGGAAGCTGGCCACCTGCAGGGTGCCGGCGTAGCCCAGTTCTTCGACGACGTTGTCGGCGAGATCGAGAAAGTCGTTGTAATCCAGGAAGTCGGTGAGCGTGTCGGGGTGGATCAGCAGGGTGGTGTCGATCTCTTCCGGGGAGGTCTCGTCCAGTAGTTGCAGTTCACGCTCGAGTTCTTCCAGCAGGGCGTCGATGTGGGGGGCATGGCTCACCACGAAGCGTACCTGATTCTTGACGTATACGGACTTGGCAAACGGACACAGGTTGAGGTCGATGACGGCTTTTTCCACCCATTGACGGGTGGCGGTGATGATGTCGTTGTCGCTGGGAGTAGTCATGTCGCGGTCCGGTGAGGGTGGTGTCGTTGGTGGGATTTCATTGTAGACGGGCATGAAAAAACCCGGAACCAGTCCGGGTTTTTTCTGGAACGCTTAGTCGCAGTAAGAATTACAGCGGCTGAATGTTCGAGGCTTGCTTGCCCTTCGGACCCATGGTCACGTCGAAGCTTACACGCTGGTTTTCGGCCAGGGTCTTGAAGCCATTGGCTTTGATCTGGGAGAAGTGAGCGAAGATATCGTCGCCGCCTTCGTCCGGGGTGATGAAGCCGAAGCCTTTGGAGTCATTGAACCACTTAACGGTACCAGTTGCCATGGTATTTCCCATCTATAAAAATAACAATGTGAACTAAGTGCATGAAAATCAAGGGAAATGGCGAACTGAGGTACGGACTTAGGCCACGACGACAACTACACATCTACGACTTGAAAATCTTGCGTGGAGGATAGTGCACCGAGTTGTCGCGCAAGGCAAGCGATTTCTGTGTGCTATCGGAAAATAGTTGCTGTACACGGCCATCCGGCTGCGCCCGCACTGGGCTGGCGGCGCGGCTGCCTTTTGTTATGCTGTGGCCCTTCCGTCCAGCCCTTGAGGATGATTTATGAAAGCCCTGTGGAAGCTGTTTGCTGTAACGCTTCTTGCTTTGTTCCTGGTTGCCTGCAGCAAGGTAACGCCGGCCAATTTCGAGAAAATTCAGGAGGATATGACCCGGCAGCAGGTGGTCGAGCTACTGGGAGAGCCTGCCGACGTCAGCAGTGCCAGCCTGTTGGGGTTCTCGGGCGGGACGGCGACCTGGCGTCACGGCAAGACCGTGATTACGGTGCGCTTCGTCAACGACAAGGTTGTCAGCAAACAAATCGATACGGCGGCCACGACGTCGGCGTACTAGCCCAGTTTCTCTTGCAGCTCGGCCAGCAGTTCGGGAGGCAGGTGCTGTTCCAACCATGGAAACAGTTCGCGTTCTTCGAAGCGCACGTGTGAGATCAGTGCTTCGGCCAGACTGGCAGGGTTGGTCGCAGGCTCCGCGGCCAGCGCGCGCAACTCCTGGTGCTCGGCCAGCAGGCGCGCGCTCGTTGCTTCGTCCAGGTGGGGTCGCAGCCAGGTTTCTTCGAGCTGGAAATGCTGTTCCAGCGGTGCGGCGTAATGCTGGCGGAAGTTCTCTATCAGCGCCTCGCATCCGGCTGCATCGGCGTCGGAACAGGCCCGGCGCAGGCGCTGGGCAAAGGACAGGTTGTGGTGATGCTCGTGCGAGAGCGGAACCAGCGCGGGGTGGCGTTTCATGCAGGCCTCTTTGCGGTTTTGCCGAGACGGACCAGTCCGATCATCAGGGCAAGGAATAGCAGCAGGGTGATGCCGTTGAGCAGGCTGCCTGCCTGGCGCCACTCGAAGCGGCCCAGCAGGTCGCCGGCAAGGCGCAGCAGCAGCGAGCCGTGCAGCAGTGCCAACGGCAGGTACAGTAGGGGGCGGTAGGGCACACGCCAGCCGGTCAGCGCCGGCAGGATGACCGGGGCATGGCCGAACACCATCGAGAACACGAAACCGACGAACAGGGTGTGAAGCACGGCGTCGTAGCCGGGGCCGGGTTGCAGCACCTGGCCGCCCAGCAGGAGCAGCCCGCTGACGGCAAGCCAGACGTAGCCCGCCAGCAGGCTGGCGGCGATGTAGCGCGGCAGGCCCTGCTGGCGCACGGTGCGCCGCGCCAAGTCGTAACGGGCCAGCCAGGCGGCCATGCCGACCAGGCTCAGCCCGACCAGCGGCAAGCCGGGAAGGCGTGGCGTCAGCGTGTTGGCCAGCATGCCCAGTAGCCACAGGATCAGCAGTCCGTTCAGCAACGGGGCGGCGTGGGGCGGGCGGCGCAGCAGGCGCGACAGTTCCAGCCGTTCGGCGACGATGGTCAGCAGCAGGAAGCCCTGCCACCAGCCGACGACGTCCCACACCGGCCACCCGGCCAGCCAGGCCAGGTTGCCCACCAGCCAGAGCAGGGCGGCGACGGCCAGGAGACGGGTGAAGTCGGCCGGCTGGATGCGCCAGATGACAAACGAGGCCGCCAGCAGCCCGGCGCTGGCGAGTGCAAAGCCGGCCGCGGCAAGCCACCACGGCCCACCCAGCAGCAAGAGGCCGCCGGAGCAGAAGGCGCAGAGCGGGGCGAGCAGAGCCCAGCGTCGGCGCAGGGCGACCGCTCGTTCCAGTGAAATCAGGGCGCCGAATACCCCGGAGACCATCAGGGGGCCGTGAAACAGGGGGGCTTCCGCCGGCAGGGCGGGCAGCATCATGCCAACGCGCGCCAGCCCTCCCAGCAGGGCCGCGGCCAGCAGTACCGGTACCAGCAACAATAGCCAGACCGGGCGCGGACTGGCTGCCATGCTCACGCGGTGCCCTCCCAGCCGAGGATGTAGCGCGCCTTGTCACTCATCCGCTCTGGCGTCCAGGCGGGTTCCCACACGAGTTCCACGGCAAGCTCGGCGCCCGGTACGAGGTGGTGCAGTTCGGCCAGGACGTCTTCTTCGATGATGGCGCCCATCGGGCAGGCCGGCGAGGTCATGGTCATGCGCACCGTCAGGCCGCGCTCGGTGCGTTCGATGCCGTAGATCAGCCCGAGGTCGACGATGTTGACCCCCATCTCGGGGTCGATCACCTCGCTCAGCGCGTTCAGCACGGCGGTGTCGTCAGGCAGGGACATGATGCTCTCCAGTGGGGTGGTTCATGCTATGGAGCGTAGTCCCTGGTGCCGCGAGTCTTCCATGAGCGCGCTCAAGTTTTTCCGTCCTGTCGGGATGGGTCAGTCCTGTGTCGCGCCGAAGTAGCCTTTCTCGGCGGCGGCATCGACCTGAGCCGCCACCCAGTCGCCGGCCAGCCGGCAACCGGCCTGCACCTTGCTGACGGCCTTGGCCATGACCTGCTCCTTGCGGATGCCGTTTTCGCGCCAGCTTTGCCCTTCGCGGTTGAGGTTGAGCAGCATCGGCATCAGCCGGTCCATGGCATTGGCGAAACGCGCTTCGGCGGTCTGGTTGGCTTCGAATTCCTGCCACAGCGCCAGCATCTCGAGGGCCTGGTCCGGCGGCAGCAGGCCGAAGATGCGCTTCGCGGCGATCAGTTCGGCGGCCTTGCGCTCGGCCTCGCCGCCTTCGGCGTAGACGATGGTGTCGCCGGTGTCGACTTCGCCGATGTCGTGCACCAGCAAGAGCCGGATAACCTTGTCGATGTCGAGCGGCTCATCGGCGTGCGGCTGCAGCGCCATGGCCAAGAGCGCGACCTGCCAGCTGTGTTCGGCGGAGTTTTCGTGGCGCTCCAGGGTGATCGGCTTGTTCTTGCGCAGCACGCCCTTGAGCTTGTCGATTTCCAGGATGAAGGCGATCTGGCGTTCCAGCTGGGTGTAGTCCGGGGTCATGGCGGGTACTTGGGTGTGTCAGGATGGAGTAATGATACAGGGCTTCCGGAGCGGGCTGAACCGTTGCCTTGCTGGGGTGTTATCCCTGGCCATGAACAGGGTGGCCGATTTCAATGCGGCGACATGCTTTGGCGGCAGCGGCCGAAGCCCCGTCTGTCGGGCTTCGGCCAACCTTGTCGTCAGGCGGGGACGGCGTCTTCCGCTTGGCTGGGCCTGGGGCTGGCGCGGAAGGTGCGCCGCTCGACGTGCGGGCTGGCCACCCGTCGCGCCTGGGTCAGCGGGGCGATGCCGCGCGCGGCCAACGTGGCGAGCAGGTCTTGCAGCACCGCCTCGCGGTTCAGCACGAAGGTGGAGGCGAAGCAGCGCCAGAACTGCCAGCCGGCGCGCTCCAGGATGCGCTGGCGGCGCATGTCGTCGGGCCATTGCGCGGCGCCGTGGTAGCGGTCGCCGTCGCACTCGATGGCGAGGCGGGTGTCGTTGTCGCCTTCCACCACCAAGTCGAGGCGGAATCCGCCGACCTTGACCTGCGGCGTGACCTTGTAGCCGCGCCCGGTCAGTTCGTCGTAGACCTCGGTTTCGAATGGCGATTCGCACAGCGTCCGCAGGTCGGTTACCTGTTGCTGGTCGAGCAGATAGGGGGTGTGGAAGTGCTCGATCAGCTTGCGGCGCAACTCGTCGGCCGGGCTCAGCTGGCTGATTTCGACGCTGCGCACCAGGTACATGCGGTCGCGGGCGCGCGAGGCGGCGACGTTGAAGCGCTGCGCGAAGCTGTCGCGCGTTACCGCGTGCGGCTTGCCGGACACCACCATGCTGAGGAACATGATGTCGCGCTCCTTGCCCTGGAAGGTGCGTGCGTCGCCGCAGGCGATGTCGTGGCGCGCCATCAGCGCCTCGCCCAGCTCCTCGCGGATCAGCTCCCATACCTTGATCGCCTGCTTGTCGCCCAGCAGCGACACCACGCCGATGGAGCGCCCGGCGGTGGCCGGGTCGGCGGCGAGGCGGCGGATTTCCTCGACGATGAAGGCGGCTTCGGCGCGGTTGCTGTTGTCGTTGCCGCAGTGGCCGTCTTCCACCAGCACGTCGATCAGCGGCGGGTCGAGCCGCTCGCTCGCGGTGGGCAGGCGCAGCGGCTTGAGCTCGTGGTGGTAGAACTCGCGCTTGGCGTACTCGATGATCGGGCCGACCGAGCGGAAGTGCTCCTTCAGCATCACCGCGCTGGCGGCGAAGGCGACCTTGAACAGGTCGTAGATCGAACGCTCCGGCGTCATCAGCGGGCGGTACAGCGCGACTTGATCGCCGAGGAAGCGCTGCATCAGCGTCAACACCTTGTCTTCTTCCAGTCCGACGCCCTCTGGCGAGACCTGCTTGTCGTCGCCCACCACCAGCACTTTCCTGGCGCGCAACAGCGCGGGCAGGGCGCTGAGGTCGGATTGCGAGGCCTCGTCGATGATCACCAGGTCGAAGCAGCCCAGCTCGGCCGGCAGCGATTCGGCGATGCGGTAGTGCGGCATGATCCAGCACGGAATTGCCGGGGTGGCCTTGGCCGCGGCGGCGCGGGCGTCGCGGCGGTAGCGTACGGCGCGCTTGCCGGTGCCCTTGCCGATCAGCCGGATGGCGGCGGAATAGAGGCCCAGCGCGCTGCGCACCTCGGGTGTGGCGTTGTCGGCGAGTTTGAGCCAGGTGCGCTGGGCGACCAACTCCTGGTAGCTGTGCGCCAGCTGTTTTTCCAGCTGGCGGCGTTCTTCGGCCAACGTCTTGAGGCGGGCGCGGGTGTCCAGTTGCTGCAGCGCGTGGCGCAGGCGCTTGGCCTGCCACAGCGCCGCCCAGTCCTGTGGCAGCAACGGGTCGGACTCGGCGCCGGCGGGCTGCTGGCAGAGCTGGCGCGCCCAGAGTGGAGCGCCGGACTGGGCGATGCGCGGCACCTCGGTGCGGACGGTGTCGAGCGCGGGGCGTAGGGTGTGCAGCGCGGCCAGTTGCCGGCAGAGGTCTTGCCATGTTTCAGACAGCGTGCCGGCGTCGAATTCCGGCGTGCCGAGCTGATCGGCCAGGGCGGCCAGTTGCTCCGCCCACGGCCCGCCGCTGTGGCGGCTCAGCGCCAGTAACTGTTCGCGCAGCGTGGCGGCGCCTTCGAGGCGCTGGCAGCTGAGGTGGTGCAGCAGGATGCGCTGGGCCTCGAGCAGGCGTGCCGGCTGCTCCAGCAGGGTCTCCGGCCAGGCCGCGTCGGGCAGGCTGTGGCGCAGGCGCGGCAGCACCTCGGTTTCCAGTTGCACCGCTTCGGCCATGCGCCGGATCAGCCGGCAGCGCTCGCGGGCCCGCTCCACCAGCAGCGGGTCGGTGCTGGCCAGGGTTTCGGCGCCGAACTCGGCCGCGATGGCGTTCCAGCGCAGCAGCAGGCGGCGCAGCGCCTGGCGATGCTGCAGGTGGGCCGCGACCTGGCCCCAGTCGGCGCTCGTCTGCGCCGGCTGGCCCAACACTTCGACCTGCGCCAGCCTCTTCTTGGCTTCCCCCTTGCCGAACCAGCCGGCCAGGCCGAAGGCGCTGCGGCCGGCGGCGAGCTGGCCGATGGCCTCGACCAGCTCGGCGTCCTGCTCCAGCCCGTCCGGCAGCATCACCGGGCGCTGCAGCAACTGTGGGCGGCGCGCCAGTTCCGCCTCGGCGGCGCTGTCCCACTCCTCCAGCAGACGCAACATCGCCGCGCAGGCCGGCAGGCGCAGCAGGTCGAGACAGGAGCGCGCCCACGGCGCCGCGGCGCTGGCGATTTCGACCTGCCGGGCGGACAAGTCGCGCAGGGCTTCGGCCAACCCTGCGGCTTGGTGTAGTGCGCCGTTGGCCAGCGTCGGCACGTCGCCGCTGGCGATCGCCTGCCGCAAGCGCACCGCCTGCAGCAAGTCCTGATGCGCCTTGTGCAGCGTTTCCATGGTGGGGAGTTCGGCCGGGTCGGGCAGGGCGTGCGGCAGGTAGGCGAGTGCCGCGCCAAGCTCGCGGCGTGCCGCGCGCAGCCGGATGATGGCGTCGTCGTCGAACTGCGGGCGGTGGCGTTCCTCGGCGGTGAGTTCGTCCGGCAGCGTCGCTAGCCGCTCGGACAGGGCGCCGATTTGCTCGGCGGCGCGCAGCGGATCGATCTGCTCGTCGTCCAGCGTCAGCGGCTGCAGGTTGCGCGCGGCGCACTGGTCGATCTCGCGGTCGACGCGCTGCAGGTTGCCGTGCAGGCGGTCGACGGTGTCTTCCAGGGCGGCAATCGAGCGCGCCAGCGCGGTGCGGTCGAGCGACTGGATTTCGCTGGCGATCTTGTTGACCGAATACTCGAAGCGCTTGGCTTCGTCGCGCTCGCCCGCCAGCAGGCTGATCGCCAGCGGGCGGATGGCGTCGGGCAGCTTCTCCTCCAGCACCTTGAGCGCCGGCTCCTTCATCGAGGTCACCAGCACGCGTTGGCCCTGGGCCAGGTAGTGACAGATGATGTTGGCGATGGTGTGGGTCTTGCCGGTGCCCGGCGGGCCTTGCACCACCACGCCATCGTGTAGTTCCAGCATCTGCACGATGCGCACCTGCTCGTCGTTGAACGGCTTGGGGAAGAACAGGTCGCGTGCTGTGCCATTGCCGTTGCTGCCGCTCACCGCGGACAGCCCGCGGAAGGCCGGCAGCGGGCGATCGAGGTGCTGGTTCGAGGGCTCGCTCAGAAGTTGGGCCAGCGCGGGGGGAAGGGGCTCGGGCGTTGGCGGCAGCGTGTCGCTGAAGCGTTGCAGGTCCTGCACCAGCAGGTTGGCGGTGCGCGGCCTGGCGAACACGGCCCAGCTGTCGACCAGCTGCAGTTGGCCGTCCGGGCTGGGGAGGGGGGCGGGAGCGGTGTCCGGGATGCGCGGCAGCAGGCGGGCGTCGGGGTCGAGGTGGGCGGCGGCGGCTTGTAGCAGGGGCTGGTAGCTGGCGCTGTCGAACGGCGAATACTCGTGCGTGGCGTTTTCCAGCCACAGGCGCGCCTGGCGTTCGAAATCGGCCAGGCCGGCCACGTCGAGCGCGTTCAGCGCGTCCGCTTCGAGGGCTGCGGGCAGGTCGCGCGGGCGCAGTTCCAGCGCCATGGTGCCGGAGTTCAGCGCCAGTTCGACCGGCCGGGTCAACAGCGGGTAGCACAAGCGCACCCCGTCCTTCAGCCAGACGGCGACGCCGCTGCCCCAGACGATCTCCAGCTGGTTGTCGGCGATCATGCCGTCCAGCGTCTGTTTCAGGCGGAACAGCTGGTTATAGAGCGCCATGGTTTTCTGGCGGCGCTGTTCTGCGTCGGCCCAGGTCTGCCACGGGCCGCTGCGGTAGGCCTCGAACAAGGCTTCGACGCGTGCGCGGTCGGAGAAGTCGGACAGCGCCACGTCGCGTGCCGGCTCGGCCAGTTCGCCGCGGACGTAGCCCAATGCTTCCAGCGCCGCGAAGGGGATCGCCGGGGCCAGGGCCGGTGGCTTGATCGCTCCCTTGTGGGGTGTGGCCGACGGCTCCAGCCAGCATTGCAGCAAGGGGGCTTCCGGCTGGGGCATGGGCAGCGGCTGCAGGCGTTCGACGGCAAGCCAGACTTCCTCGCCCTCGTCGTCCTCGCGGTTCAGCGAGATGCCCGGCAGTTGGTGCAGTTCGGCTTCCAGGGCGAGAAAGTCGCCGTGTTTGGCAAGATCGGTGACTGGAGCTGCGTGCAGGCGGGCGGTGTGCTGGACAAACTGGATCAGGGCGGCAAGGCGTTGCAGGACGGTCATAGGGTGGGTGTGGCGTATTTATGCAATGGGTTTGGTTATTGGTATAAAAACAATCTATGCCGCATTGTAGCGCGAAGCCCCCGACCTTTTATACGCAGGTAATCGGTCCCTGGCAGGCAATGGCTTCAGGGCAGGCGCGCGGCCACAGGCAGTGACAGCGGCGGGGTGGAAAAAATCCGTTGTATGGTCGGTTTGGCGGGAAATGTCAGGTCAGCGGCCGGCTGCGCCACTGGGCCAGGTCGGCCGGGATGCCCAGGTCGCGCGGATCGCCGAACGGCGGCCAGGACGAACTGCCCTCGGCCAGTGCTCGCGCGGCGTCTTCCGGCGTGGGGTAGGCGCCGAGCGCCTCGCCGTCGTGCATGATGTGGTAGCGCCCGTCGAGTGGAACGATGTCGAAGGGGCCGTATTGGGTGTCGAAGGTCCAGCATTTCATGATCGCGCCCTCCTTTACAGTCTGAATGGTAGTCGATAAAAGAGGGCGGTCGGGGAGGACTGGGTCGGCCAGAGCCTCCCCGGCGGGTGCGACTCAGTGGCTGCGCGCCAGGATCAGGCGCAGGCCGAGGGCGACGAAGATGCTGCCGGCCAGCCGGTCGAGCCACTTGCTCATGCTGGGCTTGCGCTGCAGCCACTGGCCGACGTGGCCGGAAAAATAACCCAGCAGCCCGAACAAGACCGCCGCCTGCAGCGTGAAGATCAGCCCCAGCACCAGCGTCTGCCAACCCGCCATGCCGCGGCCGGTATCGACGAACTGAGGCAGGAAGGCGAGGAAGAACAGCACCACCTTGGGGTTGATGGCGTTGGCCAGCAGTCCCTTGGCAAACATCGTGCGCGCCGGGTTGGCCGAACCCTGGCCGGACGTACCGGGCCGGAAACTGGCGCCGGGGCTGCGCAGTGCCTGCACGCCGAGGTAGACCAGATACGCTCCGCCGCCGACCTTGAGGGCGGTGAAGGCGAGCGGCGAGGCGGCGATCAGCGCACTGATACCCACGGCGGCGAGCAGGGTGTGGCTGATGCAGCCCAGCGCGCAGCCCAGGCCGAAGGCAATGCCCTGTTTCTTGCCACGTGCAATGCCGAGGCTCAGCACCATCAAATTATCCGGGCCGGGGGAAAGCGTGATGAGAATCGCGGCCATGGTGAAGCCGGCCAGTTGTTCGGGCGTGAGCAGCATGTCGGAGTCCTTTGATCGGGGCGATGAACCGTTACCATCATCGGTTGCCAGCCGGAAGCTGGCAAGCGGAGGCGACCGCCCGGTCACAAGGGTGACTTTTCGTGGCGCAGGCACTAGAATTTTGGCCTCGAATGTACGAGGTAAAACCGTCTATGCCGTCTTTTGATATCGTCTCCGAAGTGAATGTGGTGGAAGTGCGCAACGCCGTGGATCAGTCCACAAGAGTCTCCACCCGTACGACTTCAAGGGCAGCGACGCCCGCATCGAATCGCCGACAAGGTGCTGACCCTGATGAACCGTTACCATCATCGGTTGCCAGCCGGAAGGCTGCAAGCGGAGGCGACCGCCCAGTCACAAGTGCCATTTTGAGTTGGGCAGGCACTAGAATTTGGGCTTGGAATGTTTGAGGTACAACCGTCTATGCCATCTTCAGATATCGTGTCCGAAGTGAACGTGGTGGACGTGCCAATTGCACTGGATCAGTCCAACAAGGAGGTCTCCGCCGGTTACGAGTTCAATGGCAGCGACGCCCGCATTGAATCCGCCGACAAGGTGCTGACCCTGTAGGCCGAAGGCAATGCCCTGTTTCTTGCCACGTGCAATGCCGAGGCTCAGCACCATCAAATTATCCGGGCCGGGGGAAAGCGTGATGAGAATCGCGGCCATGGTGAAGCCGGCCAGTTGTTCGGGCGTGAGCAGCATGTCGGAGTCCTTTGATCGGGGCGATGAACCGTTACCATCATCGGTTGCCAGCCGGAAGCTGGCAAGCGGAGGCGACCGCCCGGTCACAAGGGTGACTTTTCGTGGCGCAGGCACTAGAATTTTGGCCTCGAATGTACGAGGTAAAACCGTCTATGCCGTCTTTTGATATCGTCTCCGAAGTGAATGTGGTGGAAGTGCGCAACGCCGTGGATCAGTCCAACAAGGAGGTCTCCACCCGTTACGACTTCAAGGGCAGCGACGCCCGCATCGAATCCGCCGACAAGGTGCTGACCCTGTTCGCCGACGCCGAATTCCAGCTGGATCAGGTCAAGGACATCCTGCTGGGCAAGCTGGCCAAGCGCGGGGTGGATGTGCGCTGTCTCGATCACGGCAAGATCGAGAAGGTCAGCGGCAACAAGATCAAGCAGGCGATCACCGTCAAGGAAGGTATCGAGGGTGACTTGGCGAAGAAGATCGTCAGGCTGATCAAGGACTCCAAGCTCAAGGTGCAGGCCAGCATCCAGGGCGACGCGGTGCGCGTCAGCGGCGCCAAGCGCGATATCCTGCAGGAAGTGATCGCGCTGATGCGCAAGGAAGTCACCGACTTCCCGCTGCAGTTCAACAACTTCCGCGACTGAGCCGGGACGAGCTGCAACGGAAAAGGCACCGCGAGGTGCCTTTTTTGCGTCTTCGGCCAACCTTTACAGCTTGATCAGCGTGCTCTTCAGCTCGGTGTACTTCTCCAGTGCGTGCAGGCTCTTGTCGCGACCGTTGCCGGACTGTTTGAAGCCGCCAAACGGCAGGTTCATGTCGCCGCCCTCGTCGTAGCAGTTGACCCAGACCGTGCCGGCACGCAGCGAGCGCGACACCTGGTGCGCCGTGCTGACGTTGGCGGTCCATACCGCGGCCGCCAGACCGTATTCGGTATCGTTGGCGATGCGCACCGCCTCGTCGATCGAATCGAAGGTGATCACCGACAGTACCGGCCCGAAGATTTCTTCGCGGCAGATGGTCAGGTCAGGGTGCGGACAATCGAACGCGGTCGGCTCGATGAAATAGCCCTTGCCGGCTACCTGTGTCGCCTGGCCGCCGCAGATCAGGGTGGCGCCTTCGCCCTGACCCTGATCGATGTAGGACAGCACCTTGTCGAACTGGGTCCGGTCGACGATCGCCCCCATGCCGGCGGCCGGATCGAGCGGGTCTGTCGGATAGTAGCCCTGGGCCGCCTTCCTGAACGCTTCCAGAAAGCGCTCCTTGATGCTGCGCTGGACCAGCACGCGCGAGCCGGCGGTGCACATCTCGCCCATGTTGTAGTAGATGGCGCCGGCGGCGGTGCGCGCGGCGCGGGCGAGGTCGGGGCAGTCTTCCAGGATGATGTTGGGCGACTTGCCGCCCAGCTCCAGCCAGACGCGCTTGAGGTTGGACTGCGCGGCGTAGCCGGCGATCAGCTTGCCGACGGCGGTCGAGCCGGTGAAGGCGATGCAGTCCACCCCCATGTGCAGCGCCAACAGCTTGCCCACGTCGCCGGCGCCGGGCAGGACCTGGAAGATGCCGTCGGGAATGCCCGCCTGTTTGGCCAGCCCGGCCAGCCGGATGGCCGTCAATGGTGATTTCTCGGACGGTTTGACGATCACTGCATTGCCGGCGGCCAGTGCCGGGGCGAACTTCCAGCTCGCCATCAGGATCGGAAAATTCCACGGCACCACCGCGGCCACCACGCCGACCGGTTCGCGCGTGACCAGGCCGACCAGCTTGGGGTCGATCGGCGCCACTTCGCCGCCCACCTTGTCGATGGCCTCGGCGAACCACTCCACGCAATACGCAGCCCCCGGCACGTCCACCGTGATGGAGTCGCCGATCGGCTTGCCCATGTCGAGGGTTTCCAGCAGCGCCAGTTCGTCGCGGTGCTGGCGGATCAACGCAGCGAAACGTTTGAGTATCTTGCCGCGCTTCAGCGGCGGCAACCCGGACCAGACACCGGATTCGAAGGCTCGGCGGGCCGCCGCGACGGCGGTGTCGACATCGGCGGCGGCAGACCACGCCACCTCGGCGAGCTTGTCGCCGGTGGCCGGGTTGATGCAATCAAAGGTGCGGCTGTCGTGGGCGTTGGCATACTCGCCATCGATGAAGAGCCGGCCTTCGATGGTGAGCGTCGCGGCCAGCTGCTGCCATTCGGCGTGGGTGCGAGACATGGACTTCTCCGGGGTGAGGGATGGCGTCGCCGTCGCCCTCGGGCGGGCCGCGCGCTCAGAAGGTGGACGGCGAACTTGCGCTGACGATCTCGCACGGCTCGGCGGCGACATTGCGGAATCGGTGGGGTTGTTGGCTATCGAAGTAATAGGCGTCGCCGGGGTTGAGGATGCGGCTGACGCCGTTCACCGTCAATTCGATCGAGCCGCTGATGATGACGCCGCCTTCCTGGCCTTCGTGGATCAGCATGTCCGGGCCGGTATCGGCGCCCGGCTCGTAGAATTCGCGCAGAATTTGCAGGTCGCGGCGCTCGTGCGACGCACCGACCAGAAACAGCTGCACCTTTTCGTTGCCGAGGTTGGGCAATTCGTCGGCGTTGTAGAACACCTTGTGTTCGGGCTCGGCGTCGAAGGTGAAGAAGTCCGACAATGTCATCGGCAAACCTTCCAGTACCTTTTTCAGCGAGCTGACGGAAGGGCTGACACGGTTCTGTTCGATGAGGGAAATCGTTCCGTTGGTCACGCCGGCGCGCTTGGCCAGCTCACGTTGTGAGAGCCCGAAGCGGGCTCGTACCATTCTCAGGCGGGCGCCTATGTCCATCGTTCCTGTCGCATCCCAATAAATACGTTAATAATTTTAGACGATTCGTGATAAGAATTTTGACCGCACACACGGCGCCTGCTGCGCCGCAAAACCGGTTTTCTTTGCGGGAATGAGAGTTTATAGTCAGAATCAAATATATATAGCAAGTCGAATGTGGATTTTCTTAAACGCTTTTGACGCCTGAAAGCCACACCCGAACACTATGGAGGTTGATATGTTAATCGGCGTTCCGAAAGAGATCAAAAATCATGAGTACCGTGTTGGTCTGACACCCTCCGGGGTGCGCGAGCTGGTGGCGCACGGGCACAAGGTGCTGGTGCAGTCCCGTGCCGGTCTGGGGGTGGGCTACACCGATGAGCAGTACATCCAATCCGGCGCCTCGATCGCGTCGAACGCCGAGGGCGTGTTCGAAACCGCCGACATGATCGTCAAGGTCAAGGAACCGCAACCGGTCGAATGCCGGCTGCTGCGCTCCGGCCAGGTACTGTTCACCTATCTGCACCTGGCGCCGGACCCGGAACAGACCAAGCTGCTGCTGGAGTCGGACGTGGTGGCCATCGCCTACGAGACGGTCACCGACGAGCGCGGAGGGCTGCCTCTGCTGGCGCCGATGTCGGAAGTGGCCGGCCGCATGGCGATCCAGGCTGGAGCCCACGCGCTGGAGAAGGCGCAGGGCGGGCGTGGCATGTTGCTGGGTGGCGTGCCTGGGGTGGCGCCGGCCAAGGTGGTGGTGCTGGGGGGCGGGGTGGTGGGGCTCAACGCTGCCCGCATGGCGATGGGGCTGGGGGCCGATGTCACGCTGCTCGACAAGTCGCTCAACCGCCTGAAAGAGATCGACATGGTGTTTGGTGGCAAGATCAAGACCTTGATGTCCGATACCGCCACCATCGAAGAGATGATCAAGGAGGCCGATCTGGTGGTGGGGGCGGTGTTGGTTCCGGGCGCCGCGGCGCCGAAGTTGGTGACGCGGCGCATGTTGAAGATCATGAAGGCGGGGGCGGTGCTGGTGGATGTGGCCATCGACCAAGGTGGCTGTTTCGAAACCAGCCGCCCCACCACGCATCAGAGCCCGACTTACGAAGTGGACGGCATCGTGCATTACTGCGTGGCGAACATGCCGGGCGGGGTGGCGCGGACGTCCACCCAGGCGCTGACCAATGCCACGCTGCCGTTCATGCTGGAGCTGGCCAACAAGGGCTGGGTGCAGGCGCTGCTGGACAATCCGCATCTGCGCAACGGCCTCAACGTGTGCCGCGGCAAGGTGACGCACCGCGCCGTGGCAGCCGGGCTGGGGTATGAATACGTGGACCCGTTCGAGGCGATCAAGGCGGCGTCCTGAAAGATGAGGTGAGTCATGCGGCGACCGATCATCGGCATCCCTTGCGATGTCAAACGGATCGGCTTGTTACCGTTCCATGCAGTGGCTGAGAAGTATGCCGAGGCAGTATCGGGTGGCGTCGGCGGCGTGCCGCTGCTGATTCCGGCGCTGGGTAGCCGCAGCCACGTTCGAGAAATCCTGGACACGTTCGATGGCATTCTGCTGACGGGCTCGCTGTCCAATATCGAGCCCCATCATTATGGAGGGGAGCCGAGCCGGCCTGGGTCACCGCACGATCCGCAGCGCGATGCCACCACGCTGCCGCTGATCGACTTACTGCTACAGGAGGGTATTCCACTCCTGGGCATCTGCCGCGGCTTCCAGGAAATCAACGTGGCTTTGGGCGGCGAACTGTTCCAGCACCTGCAGGAGGAGCCGGGCTTCGCCGATCATCGTGAGCCCGAGACCGACGATCTGGACGAGATGTACGGATCAGCCCATGCCGTGCACTTCACCGAAGGCAGCCTATTGCGGCAGTGGCTGGGTTGCGATTCTATTGAGGTGAACTCGCTGCACCAGCAGGGCATCAAGCGTTTGGCCCAGCGGCTCGAGGCCGAGGCTGTGGCCGACGACGGTCTGATCGAGGCCTACCGCGTGCGTGACGCGCGCACTTTCTCTTACGCCGTGCAATGGCACCCCGAATGGAAATATCATGACAATGCGATCTCGGTCGCGATTTTCAACGCTTTCGGTGCCGCTTGCCGGGAGCGGGTAGCTGCACGCGCCAAGGCGTGAGCGGGCTTCGGACCCGTTGTGAGACAGAGCCATCGATGGCCAAGGATCTATAGAGGTAGGGGTAGTAAAATGGAAAACCAGATTTTTGAGTGGTTGCGCGAGCATCGCATCACCGAGATGGAATGCATTGTCCCCGACTTTACCGGGGTCGCACGCGGCAAGATCGTGCCGAAAGACAAGTTCGCCGTGGAGCCGGAAATGCGTCTGCCGGAGGCGGTGCTGATCCAGACCGTCACCGGTGATTACCCGGACGACAGCATGATGGACCTGACCGACCCGGACATGGTGCTGAGGCCCGATGAGAATACCCTGCGCCACGTGCCGTGGGCGGTCGATCCGACCGCGCAGCTGATCTACGACGCCTACCGTTCCGACGGCACGCCGGTGGACGTGGCGCCGCGCAACGTCCTGAAGCACGTACTCGATCTGTTCGACGAGCTGGGGCTGGAGCCGGTGGTGGCGCCGGAGATGGAGTTCTACCTGCTGTCGCCCAACCCTGACCCGGACATCCCGCTGGCTCCGCCCATCGGTCGCACCGGCCGTGCTGAGTTCGGCCGCCGCTCCTACGCCATCGACGCGGTCAACGAGTTCGATCCGCTGTTCGAGGATATCTACGACTACTGTCATGCGCAGGAACTCGAGGTGGACACGCTGATCCACGAGGTTGGCACGGCGCAGATGGAAATCAACTTCCTGCATGGCAACCCGCTGGAGCTGGCCGATCAGGTGTTCCTGTTCAAGCGCACCGTGCGCGAGGCGGCGTTCCGTCACAATATGTACGCCACTTTCATGGCCAAGCCGATGGAGAACGAACCGGGCAGCGCCATGCACATCCATCAGAGCCTGAAGGATAAAAAGACCGGCCAGAACGTGTTTTCTAACGAGGACGGTACGCCGTCGGAGCTATTTTTCCACTTTATCGGCGGGCTGCAGAAGTACGTGCCACAGGTGATGCCGCTGTTCGCGCCCTACGTGAATTCGTTCCGCCGTCTGTCGCGCTACACCGCGGCACCGACCAACGTCGAGTGGGGCTACGACAACCGTACCGTTGGCCTGCGCGTACCGCATTCCTCGCCCAAGGCGCGCCGCGTGGAAAACCGCGTGCCCGGCGTCGATGCCAACCCCTACATCGCCATGGCGGCCACATTGGCCTGCGGCTACCTCGGCATTGTCAACAAGATCCAGCCAATGGAGCCGCGCCAGACCGACGCTTACGAGCTGCCGTACCAGTTCCCGCATTCTTCGGAGGAGTCGCTGGTGGCGTTGCGCAACTGTCACGAAATCGCTGAGGTGCTGGGCCATCGCTTCGTCAAGATGTACCTGGCGATGAAGGAAAAGGAATATGCCGAGTACTTCCGCGTGATCAGCCCGTGGGAGCGCAAGTTCCTACTGCTGCACGTGTAGCGAGCACAACGAGTTGGCCAAGTCTTCGGCCAACGTTGGGCCGGCGTGAACGGCCGGCGCCACCGCATTGGGAGGAATCCTATGCAGAGCGAACGTACCACCGAGCAATGGCGCGCGCTGGACGCAGCGCATCACCTGCACCCGTTCACCGACACCGAGTCGCTGAACCAGCAGGGCGCCCGCGTGATCACCAAAGCCGACGGCGTGTTTCTGTGGGATTCGGACGGCAACAAGATCCTCGACGGCATGGCCGGCCTGTGGTGCGTCAACATCGGCTATGGGCGCAAGGATTTGTCCGAGGTGGCCAGGCGCCAGATGGACGAGCTGGCCTACTACAACACCTTTTTTAAGACCACTCACCCGGCCGTGGTGGAGCTGTCGCACTTGCTGTCACAGGTTGCGCCTGAAGGATTCAGCCACATCTTCTACACCAACTCCGGCTCCGAGTCGGTCGACACCATGATCCGCATGGTGCGCCGTTACTGGGACGTCAAGGGCAAGCCCGGGAAGAAGACCCTGATCGGGCGCTGGAACGGCTACCACGGCTCGACTATCGGCGGAGCCAGCTTGGGCGGCATGAGCTATATGCACGAGCAGGGCGATCTGCCGATCCCAGGCATCGTGCATGTGGAGCAGCCGTGGTGGTACCGGTACGGCCAGGGCATGTCGCCGGAGGAATTCGGTGTGGTGGCGGCGCGCTGGGTGGAAGAGAAAATTCTGGAAGTGGGCCCGGACAAGGTGGCGGCCTTCGTCGGCGAGCCGATCCAGGGCGCCGGCGGGGTGATCATTCCGCCGTCGACCTATTGGCCGGAAGTCGAGCGCATTTGCCGCCGGTACGACGTGCTGCTGGTGGCCGACGAGGTGATCTGCGGTTTCGGCCGCACCGGCGAATGGTTCGGCCACCAGTTGTTTGGCTTTCACCCGGACCTGTTTACCGCCGCCAAGGGCTTGTCGTCCGGCTACCTGCCGATCGGCGCGGTATTCGTCGGCGACAAGGTGGCGCAAGGGTTGGCCGAAGGCGGCGATTTCAACCATGGTTTCACCTATTCGGGTCATCCGGTCGCGGCGGCTGTGGCGCACGCCAACGTCAAGGCGTTGCGCGACGAGGGCATCATCGACCGCGTCAAACACGACACCGGTCCCTATATGCAGCAGCGCTGGCGCGAGGCGTTCGGCGGCTTCGCCCACGTCGACGACGTGCGTGGCGTCGGCCTGATCCAGGCCTTCACGCTGGTGAAGGACAAGGCCACCCACGAGCTGTTTCCCAACTGGGGCGAGGTGGGCACGATCTGCCGCGACATCTTCTTCCGCCACAACCTGATCATGCGCGCCTGCGGCGACCACATGGTGGCGGCGCCGCCGCTGGTGATCAGCAAGGCCGAGATCGATCAGCTGATCGACACGGCGGTGCAGTGTGTCACCGAGTGCGAGGCGGTGCTGCACCAGCGCGGACTGGTCTGACCAAGGTGTTGGGATGAGGAAGGCGTGCCGCCACGGGATGTTGTTGCACGTGAAGGGGTGGCGAGCTTAACGTCACCGGCAGGGAAGGTTAGGCGGCTACGAAAAAAGGGAAAGCACATCGGGTGCTTTCCCTTTTTTTGACTGACACATCGGAGGCACCTCCGATGTCGCGGCTAAACCCCCTCCACGTTGTTCTGTGCGTCGCTTTCCTTGAGCACCTCCTGCGCCCAGACCACGGCATCCAGGTAGATGCCGGTGACTTGCTCCAGGCTGACGCGCTGCGATTCGCCGAGGCGGGCGATGGCCTCGTTGTCATCCTGTTCGCAGGCCAGCACCAGCTGCAAGGGTTCGGCAAACAGGCCTTTCCCTCTCAGCAGGGCATCCGCAATCATCATCGGCAGATCGAGCGGCGCCAGCGCCTCGGCCAGCGTGGTGTTCAACAAGGTGCCGAGCAGCGAGAACATGCCCGTCAGGAACAAGTGCTCGGCCTCCAGCTTGTTGCCGTGTGCCAACCCCAGCTCTTCCATGAAGCGGGCGCGGATCAGCGACTTTTCCATCAGCGTCAGTGCCGCGCCGCTGTCGCTTTCCGCCGTGAACAGCATCAGTGACAGCCACTTGAACAAGTTGCCCCGGCCCAGCAGCATGATGCCTTCCTCGATGGTCTGCACCTTGCGGTTCAGGCCGTTTACCGGGGAATTGATGTAGCGCATCAATTTGAACAGCAACAACGAATCCAGCTTGAACTGTGCTTCGATCTCCTCGATCGGCGCGTTGGCGCGCAGCAAACGCATGACTTCCAGCACGCGCCCTTGGTTGGCACCTTCGTTTTTGCTGGTGTTTCTGGGCTGGGCCACGTTCAAGTAGGAACCATGGAAAAGCACGAAGTGCTGGCTGCCGGGAGAATGGAGGCAAAGGTCCAGCTCTTCGGCAGAGTTGATGTTGCGCCCCAGCCATCGAACGTGAGGAAACCGCTGCGGCAACTTTTCCAGCAGGGGGAAAAGCATGCGCGCGTTGGGCGCGGCAAAGTCCAGCACCAGGTAGTCCATGCGCTGGTAAAGGGCCAAGGCCGCGGGCTGGCTGCCGACACCGGCCGGTTCCACGGCAAAACGCAGGCCAGCCTGGCGCAGGGCGTCCAGTCTGGACATCAGCGCCTCGTCCAAGGCATCGCCTTGCCGCATGCCCAGAATGAAAATGCAGCTGTCTGCGGGCAGGTCCGGTGACGGCAGGTCGTCCAGCGAGGCCAGCGACAAATGAATGAACGCGCGCCGGTAGGCCAGCAGCCGGAACACGTTCATGTTGCGGAGGGTGGTGAGCAGCAGCCGGTCGAAGGCGCGCTTGTGAGCTGCGGTTTTGGTGCTGTCCTGGCTGCCCTTGACGATGAATTCATAGGCGACAACGCGCTGGTCCTTGTCCTGCACCGGATGGTGCGAGACGAAACCCAGCGTTTGCACGTGATGGAGCGGGGCCGGGGCGTGGGCCCCATCCAGAATACGGGCGGGAGGCGCAGTGGGTGATGTGCTTGCCGGCCCTGGTTCGATGCCAGGGGCTGATTGCTTATCCTTGCCAAGCAGGCCGCCAAACAGTTGCTTCAGCATTTGGCATTCTCCAATGCGTCATTTATTACCGACTTTTACAATAATGTCATCGCTGTATCAAGTATTTCGGTTGAAAATACAAAGCAATCGTCAACCTGTCTGATCGGGGCCTTAGGCGGGTGGGGCTGACGAACCCGTTTCGGGTGGTGGTGGCCGTGTTGAATGCGGGCCCCGCCTCGTCGCCTTTGCATCAACGAGGTCGGGGAATGACACTCCTGTTGGTGTGATGTCTGCCCCGTGCGGACGGCGCGACCCCGGTGCGCGATCTGGCACGCCACCGCGGGGCGACCGCCAGGTAAGGTCGTGCGTCGCGGCGCCGGGGTGCGCGCTGCGCAGCATTCCCGTTGGCGATATCTGCCCGAATTTCTTCACGCCTTTGTCTTGCCTCGGCGAGTCCAATGCCCGGATAATTGCCGACCGGAAGGGTGTCCAGTTTCTTATCATGGGTGCTGATACGACACCCGCCAGACGTAAACAATGAAGCAAAGCCGTGCCCAAGAAAGCCGGGTTTCATCTTCATCATCACAGGACGTGACGCATGTTTGTCGGAATCGGGTATGTCGTAATCCTTCTCTCGGTGCTCGGGGGCTTTGTCATGGCCGGGGGGCATCTGGCCGCCTTGCTGCAGCCGCTGGAAGTCCTGATGATTGGTGGCGCGGCCATCGGCGCCTTCGTGGTGGCCAACGGCGGCACCCCACTCAAGGCTACGCTGGCTGCCTTGCCGACCCTGTTCAAGGGCTCGTCTTACACCAAGGCCTTCTACATGGAGCTGTTCGCGCTGCTCTTTGAAATCCTCGCCAAGGTGCGCAAGGAAGGGCTGATGTCGGTCGAAGCCGATGTCGACAATCCGGAATCCAGCCCGGTGTTTTCCAAGTACCCGGCTGTTCTGCACGATCACCACGTGGTCGAATTCATCTGCGATTACCTGCGATTGATGGTGGGCGGCAACCTCAACGCCTTCGAGATCGAAAACCTGATGGACGTAGAAATCGAAACCCACCACCACGAGGGGGAGGTTCCGGTCAATGCCATGAAAGGTCTGGCCGACGGCATGCCGGCATTCGGTATCGTGGCCGCGGTGATGGGGGTGGTGCACACCATGGAATCGGTCGGCATCCCGCCCTCCGAGCTGGGCATGCTGATCGCCCACGCTCTGGTCGGTACCTTCCTCGGTATCCTGCTGGCCTATGGCTTCGTCGGCCCGCTGGCCACCATCCTGGAGCACAAGCTGGCCGACGGCACCCGCGTCTTCCAGACCATCAAGGTGACCCTGCTCGCCAGCCTCAACGGCTACGCGCCGCAGGTGTCGGTGGAATTCGGCCGCAAGGTCCTGGCCTCGCACGACCGTCCGTCGTTCAAGGAACTCGAAGACCACGTCAAGCAAGCCAAGAACAAGTAAGCCACCCGGAGTGACCACGCATGGCTGACGAATCGCAACGCCCCATCATCGTCAAACGCATCAAGAAGGGTGGCCATGGCCACCACGGGGGGGCATGGAAGATCGCCTATGCCGACTTCGTGACCGCCATGATGGCGTTCTTCCTGTTGATGTGGCTGTTGGGCTCGGTGTCGCAGGGCACGCTGCAGGGCATCGCCGAATACTTCCGCACCCCGCTCAAGGTGGCGCTGGCAGGAGGGCAGGGCTCAGGCGACGCTACCTCGATGATCAAGGGCGGGGGTACCGATCTCACGCGCCAGGCCGGACAGGTCAAGCGGGCGAGAGAGGAAGAAATCCAGCAGGAAAAGACCCGGCTGGCGAAACTGCAGAAGAAGATCGAGAGCAACATCGAGCAGAGCGCGGTGCTCAAGGCCTACAAGAATCAGCTGCAACTGGAAATGACCCCGGAAGGGCTGCGCATCCAAATCGTCGACGAGCAGAACCGTCCGATGTTCGACTCCGGCAGCGCCAACCTGCTGCCGCATACCCGAACCATCCTGCAGGAACTGGGCAAGGAGCTCAACGGCGTCGCCAACCGGCTCAGCATCTCCGGGCATACCGACGCCAAACCGTTTGGCGGTGCCCAGCACGGTTACAGCAACTGGGAGCTGTCGGCCGACCGCGCCAATGCCGCGCGCCGCGAACTGCTGGCTGGCGGCCTGATGCACGACAAAATCCTGCGCGTGGTTGGCCTTGCCGCGGCCAACCCGCTCATCCGCAGCAACGTGTTCAGCCCTGAGAACCGCCGCATCGCCATCGTGGTGCTCAACAAGGAGGCGGAAGCCTCGATCCTTGGCAACGGCTTGAAGCCGGACGCCGAAGCGGCTCCGGCACCCGCGGCTCCGCCCGCACTGCCCGCACTGCCCGCCGCGGCTGGGGCAGGCCATTGAGTCGAGCCGTATTCGTCGCTTTGTTGCGGCATGGCTTGTTGCAACTGGCCGCCGCGCTCGGCGCCTGGTTCCTGATCGCTCCGGCACTGCAGCCGCTGGCCTGGTCGGTGTTGCAAGGGCTCCTGGCGGCGGCACTGGCGGCCTTGCTGCGCTTGCGTCGTGGCAGTTGGCTGGCACATGGCCTGTTTGCCCCCGCCGTCGTGTACTGTTACCAGCTGGCACTGCCGGCGTGGGCCTATCTGCTGGCCTTGCTGTTGACCTTCGCCATCGGGCGAAATGCCTGGCTGGAGCGTGTGCCGTTCTACCGCTCCTCGCCGCGGGTGGTGGAGCGGTTGGCCGAAGCCTTGCCGGAGCAGGCCCGTTTGCTCGAAGCCGGCTGCGGCGATGCCAAGCTGGCCTTGCAACTGGCGGAGCGCCGTCCCGATCTACAGATCGCGGCGCTGGAAACCGCCTGGGCGGCCTGGGCACTGGCGTGGCTGCGCTGGTGTCTGGCGGGGCGTCCTGCTAATGTGCGTATTGCCTGTCGCAGCCTCTGGCTCGAGCCCCTGTCCGAATACGATGCCGTCTATGCCTTTCTCTCGCCGCAACCGATGCCCAGGCTGTGGCGTAAATTCGTGACGGAAGGACAGCCGGGTTCTCTGCTGCTGAGCAATACCTTTACCGTGCCCGGCGTGGAGCCAGAACGCTCCCTCGCCCTGGGCGGCCCGCTGCAAAAACAACTCTTGATCTGGCGCCACCCACATGGAACTCGCTAACTGGCTACAGTCTATCGCCGACCGGCGCTGGCCCATCCTGCCCGGTACGCTGGATGAGGTGCAGCTCGCCTGCGCCCGCCACGCCGAGCTGATCAATCTTTCAGACCTGTCCAATATTTGCCTCTCCGACCCCTTGCTGTTGTTCGACGTGCTGCGGGCGGTCGGGTCCTCTTCGGTACTACGTGAAAACGAAGCCGCGCCGACCGTGGAGCAGGCGATGATGCTGATGGGGCTGGAGCGTGTAACGCGACGCTTGTCCCAGGCGACGGCGCTGCGAGCGCAGGAAGGCAAGCTCGACGACGAGGTGATCGAGGTCGTGGCCGACTGGCTGGGGCGCAGCCGGGTGGCGGCCTACCTGATCAAGGACTGGTTGTCGCTGAGCGGGGAGCACAAGGTCGAGGATTGCTTTGTCGCCGCCTTGCTGTACAACCTGCCGGCCTGTTTCTTTCTGCTCTATCGCAATCAGCTCCCTGACCAGCCGCTGTTGCAGGCGGTGTCGGGGTACTTCGGGGTGGACTACCCCAAGTTGCTGGAACGTTTCGTCGAGGCTACCGGCCTGCCGCCGGGACTGGTGGCGCTGTTGGGCAGCGGCAGTGCGCCCTCGTCGCGCAAACAACTGCTGAAACTGGCCGTGGCGACCGCCAACGCGATCGAATCGGGCTGGTGGCGCTCGCCGTGGACGACCGGGATCGAAGTGGCGGCACGACAGATGCGGGTCAGCTATGACGATGCCTATCGCTGCGTGCTCAGCGCCGCCGAGAATGTGGCAAGAAAGCCGCGGGCACCGGCCTATACCTACCCGATACGCGAGCTGCTGATGCTGCCGGGTGACTACCCGCCACGGGCGCATCTGACCGCCACTGCCGTGTTGAGCGATGCCGCGCAGCTCGAGCAACTGATGCGCGAATCGATCCGCCATCTGGCCAACGACCTGCGCTTCGCACGCATCCTGTTCCTGCGCTACGAGCCGTCCGAGCATGCTCTGCGGCTACGCTACCAGGTGGGACTGGCAGAGACGTCACCGCTGCGGCAACTGGCGGTGGGCCTGGAGCCGGGCTCCTTTTTCGCCTTGCTCACCAGCAAGCCGCAAAGCTTTCATGCGCCGGCGCACGTGAGCGCCCAGTTAGGGGCGAAATATCAGGACCCGTTCTTCGAGCATATCGGCGACGGCGAATTTGCCGTGATGACGCTCTATGCCGGCCACACCCTGAGCGGCGTGTTTTACGTCGACAACGGCAACAGTGGGCGAGCCATCGACCCTGATACTTACCTTCGTTTCAAGGATCTCGTGACCCGTTTCACGCGTCACCTCTGACCATTCTCCATGCCGCACCCATACCGTTCCCTTACCTCGCCTCATAACGACACCCTCAAACACCTGGCACGGCTGGTCCAGTTTGCCCGCGACCGGCGCAAGGACGACGTGATCGTGCTCGAGGGCATCCATCTGCTCGAGGCGGCGCTGGAGCAGGGCATTGTCCCGGCACAGTGCTTCATCAACGAGGCCGCGCTGGGGCGTGCCGAGGTCTCGGTGCTGCTCGCCCGCCTGCCGCAGACGCTGTCGCCGCTGGTGGTGCCGGAGGCCTTGCTGGGCAAACTGACCTCGCTGTCGAGTGCTCCCGAGCTGATCGCCGTCTGCCCGCGGCCGCACCCGCCACGCCGTAGCGGCAGCTGCCTGTTGCTGGAAGACATTCAGGACCCGGGCAATATGGGGACGATTCTGCGTTCGGCGGCGGCCTCCGGGGTTATGGAGGTGTTCCTCTCCAAAGGCTGTGCCGACGTGTTTTCTCCCAAGGTGCTGCGCGCCGGCATGGGGGCGCATTTCGTGCTCAACCTGCACGAGGCGGCGGACCTGGCGGAGGTGCTGGGCGGGTTTGCCGGGCGCAAGCTGGTCACTCACCTGGAAGGCAGCCAGTCGTTGTATGCACAGGATCTGCGCGGCGACGTGGCGTTCGTGTTCGGCAACGAGGGCGCGGGTGTTTCTGCGGGGCTGCTGCAACTGGCAGACTGTCGCGTACGGATTCCGATGCCGGGCCATGCCGAGTCACTGAATGTGGCGATGGCGGCCACCATCTGCCTGTTCGAACGGGTGCGACAACTCGACGCCAGCGCTGCCTGAGCGGCCGGGGTGGTTCGTCGGCGACCGAAAGGGCGCCTCGACCTGTTATTCCAAATCTTTTTGGCCTTGCCCTTCCTCTGGGGGATTGGCTTCTGCGCTTCCGTTCTTGCTCGGCACACCTTGGGACGACAGCAGGTCGCTCAGGGTGGCACGGTCCACCACTTCCTTTTCCAACAGCAGCGTTGCCAAGGCTTCCAGGCTGGCGCGGTTGGTGTGTAGCGTGCGCTCGACACGCGCATGGGCCTCTGCCAGCAGCTTTCTCATTTCGTCGTCGATCGCCTGGGCGGTACGTTCGCTATAGGGTAGATGAGGCTGTGACGTAGGTAGGTCGAGATAGGCTCCGGGGTGGGATTCATCGAAGGTGGCAAGCCCGAGCGACTCGCTCATGCCGTACTGCGTGATCATGTGCCGGGCCATGTCGGTCGCGCGCTGCAAGTCATTCTGTGCTCCGGTGGAGACGTCACCGAAGATGAGCTCCTCCGCCACTCGCCCTCCCAGCAGCACGTCGATGCGATCCAGCAGTTCGCTCTTTTTGAGCAGATACCGGTCTTCCGTTGGAATCTGCTGGGTGTAGCCCAAGGCGGCGATGCCGCGGGGAATGATGGAAATTTTGCCGACTCTGTCGGCATTCGGTCGCATTTCCGCCACCAGCGCATGCCCGGCTTCGTGGTAGGCGACGGTCTCTTTCTCCTTGGGGTTCATGATCCGGTTCTTCTTCTCCAGTCCTCCCACTATCCGGTCGATCGCCTTGTCGAAGTCGGCCATGTCGACGGCGTCTTTTTCCTCGCGGGCCGCGTGCAATGCCGCTTCATTCACCAGGTTCGCCAGGTCGGCGCCGGCGAAGCCGGGGGTGCGGGCGGCGATGGTGGCGAGTTCGACGTCCGGGGCAAGCCTGACTTCTTTGCAATGGACCTGGAGGATTTTCTCGCGGCCCGTCAAGTCGGGACGGTCGATCGCCACGTGGCGGTCGAAGCGCCCGGGGCGCAGCAGCGCCGGATCGAGAATTTCCGGCCGGTTGGTGGCCGCCAGGATGATGACGCCCTTGTTGGTATCGAAGCCGTCCATTTGCACCAACAGCTGATTGAGCGTCTGCTCCCGCTCGTCGTTGCCGCTGATGCCGCTGATCCCCCGGGCTTTGCCTAGCGCGTCGAGCTCGTCGATAAAAATGATGCAGGGTGCCTTTTCCTCGGCTTGCTCGAATAGGTCGCGCACTCTGGCGGCGCCGACGCCGACGAACATCTCCACGAACTCGGATCCGCTGATGGAAAAGAACGGAACGCCGGCTTCCCCCGCCACCGCTTTGGCCAGCAGCGTTTTGCCCGTGCCCGGCGCCCCGACGATCAATACCCCTTTGGGTATCTTTCCGCCCAGGCGGCGATAGCGCTCTGGTGCCTTCAGGAATTCCACCACCTGCATGAGTTCGTCCTTCGCCTCGTCGATGCCTGCCACATCGTCGAAGGTGACGCCGGTTTCCCTTGCCATGTAAACCTTGGCCTTGCTTTTGCCAACCGCCATGAGGCCGCCGGTACCACCCATGCGCTTCATGGCAAATAGCCAGATCGACACAAAGATCAGCGCGGGCAATACCCAGGACAGGATGGACGCGAGCCACTTGTTGTCGGCCTGTCCGGTGAAGCGGACTTTGGCTTTCTCGAGCTCTTGCACCAGCGTCGGGTCACTCACGCGCAAAGTGGTAAAGGGCTGGTCGCCGGTGCCGAGTTGCTTGATCTTGTCGACGGTTTCTTTGGCGACCAGCCCTTCCAGGCCGTTGCTGGCCAAGGTGCCTGAGATGGCTTGCTCGTTGACGGTGAGGTCTTTCACCTTGCCTGCCGTCAGCAGCGTCTTGAATTCGCTATAGGACAGGGTGGTTACGCGCTCCTGGAGAAAGAAGTTCTGGACCAGCAGCAGCACCCAAAATGCGATGATGAAATACCAGACGGAAAATTGCTGTTTCTGCTCCATGCCTTCACCTTGAACCTTGGGCACGTCCCTGTTCATTCTCATTCTGGCTCATCGGCGAGGCCTTCATCCTGGAAAATTGGTGCAGGCCCGTCATTTCTTGAACCGACCAGTACCGCTCCAGACGCCGCCGGAGATGGAGGCCGAATGCAATGCGTGCCCGGCCCGGTCGACACCTTGCGCGAATGCCCGTGGGGTGAGCGCGTGGTGCAGGAAGTGCCTGCCTTTGGCAGGGTGGCGCGCATCTTCCGGGTGGTGAGCTTCGGGTGCTGTGCCAATAATGATGAGGTGGGCCAGGGTGCCACCCTGTTTTCCGTGATCAACCCCACCACAGGATGGGGCCAGCGGAGGAGATGGGGGTGCCTGTTTCGACGTATCGCATCGGGAGCGAAGATAATGAAGAAGGAATTCGCAGGGAAATGGCGGGTTGTCGGGTGGCTGGTGTTGCTTCTGCTGGCGCCGGGATGGGTGGCAGCGCAGGTGACGTTCGATCGGATCGTGGTATTCGGCACTAGCCTGTCGGACCCGGGCAATGTGTTCGCCCTGACGGGTCAGGAAAACACCCCGCCGTATAACAAGCTGGATCCCTCGGACCCTTTTCTCATTCCCTCGGCACCCTACGCCCGAGGGGGACACCACTTTAGCGACGGCGCGACCTGGATAGAACAGTTCGCCGAGTCTCACGCGCTTGCCGCCAACACCCGTCCTGCCTTTCGGGCCTCGAACGACCATGCGAGCAACTACGCGGTCGGCGGCGCACGGGCTCGCAACGCCGGGGAGCTGAGCCTGTCCGCGCAGGTCAGCCGTTTTCTGACGGATTTCGGCGGTGCCGCACCAGCGGGTGGGCTGTATGTTGTGGAGGCGGGCTCCAACGACGTGCGCGATGCCTTTGTCGCGCTGGCCATGGGGGGCGATGGCGGCGGCGTGATTTCCGCCGCATTGACGGCGATTCAGGACACTATCGCGCTGCTGCATGCCAAAGGCGCCCGGAAGTATCTGGTCGCCAATGTGCCGGATCTCGGCCTGACACCCGCGGTGCAACGTCTGGACCAGGCGTCTCCGGGTGCCAAGCTGGCCCTCAGCTCGCTGTCGCTCAACTTCAACATCGGGCTTGCCGACCTGCTGACCGGGTTGCGGGCGGCCTATCCGGATAGCCAGTTTGTCCTCTTGAACGTGTTCCAGACGGTGAATGACATGACGCAAAGCCCGTCGACGTTTGGCCTGCGGGACGTTTCGACGCCGTGTGTCACGCCCAATGTGGCACCGTTTACCTGCCGCAATCCGGGGGACTACCTGTTCTGGGACGGCATTCATCCCACCAGGACGGTCCACGCCATCTTTTCGCAAAAAGCCGCCCAGGCGCTATCCGAATGACGGCGCGGTGAGCACCCCCATCGTCCGGCACGGAGCCACGGCGCGGACGGTGGGTTGCCGGGTTGGAGTCAGTCCAGCGGCACCCACACCTCGCCGCTCATCAGCGGGCGCGCGGTGCGTGTCATCACGACTTCGTCGACCTGCCAGGCATCGCCGTTCCTGCTGACCCTGGCTTCCAGTGCCTGTCCTCCGCTGGCGTGGGAGAAGTTCAGTTCCCGCCCGCGTATCACGCCGCCGGCCATTTCGCTTGCCAACGTGCCGTCGATGGCACTGGCGGCGGCAAGGGCGATGGCGCCGGTGCCGGTGAAGGCGTGATGCAGCCGCCCCATCGACAGGATGCGGCCGTTCAGATCGTAGCCGGTGGCGCGTGCCGAACTGAGAAAGCTGATTTTGGGGGTGGCCGGGCGCTCGCGGCTGGCGCTGGTGATGTCCGGCGCCAAGCCCATCGCCACCGCGCCGGCGGCACGGGCCCATTCGAGGGTCTGGTGCAGTTTGGCATCGAGATGGGCGGCGCTCTCATAACCCGAGAGGCCGAGATCGGCGGCACGTACGAAAACCGTCGGGTTGCCGGCATCGATCAGTGTGGCAGCAAGCGTTGTGCCGTCGGGAAGAAGAAGGGTGTCGCAGGGGTTTCCCGTGGGGAACAGGGCTCCCGCGCCGCCGCCCGCCGGGTCGAGAAAATGCAGGCGGATCGGCGCGCCAGGAAAGGCGACGCCGTCGATGCGGTAGTCGCCATGCCAGACCGCTTGACCGCGCTCGATGTTGATCTCGGCGTGGATGCGTTTCCCGATGTTGGCCTGCCAGATATGCACGGTGAAGGGGCCGTCCTTGTCGGGGGCCACCAGCCCGGAGGCCACGGCAAACAGCGGCACCGCGGCCGTCAGGTTGCCGCAGTTGCCGGACCAGTCGATCAGCGGTTCGCCGATCGCCACGTGACCGAACAGGTAATCGACATCGCAGTCGGGCCGTTGCGACGGGGAGAGAATGACGATCTTGCTGGTGCTGGAAATCCCGGTACCCAGGCCGTCGATTTGCAGGCCGTGCGGGTCGGGGCTGCCGAGGGCGCGCAGCAACAGCCGGTCGCGCGTTTCTGTGTCGGCGGGCAGGCTGTCGGCGCGAAAAAACAGGCCCTTGCTGGTGCCGCCGCGCATCAGGGTGGCCTTGAGGGAATGCAGGGTGGTCATGCGGCGGGTTCCAGGGTCAGTTTGCAGGCGGCGATGGCGGCGCGGCGAGCCGCATCGACCGCTTGCGGAATCTGTTGTTTGTCTGAGCAACCCTGGGCGATGGCGCCGGCATCCACCGTCAGTGCGGCGTCCAGCATGCGTGCCAGCCAGTCGACTTGCGGGTAGTCGCACTGTTCGAAACCGAGGCGGCCACGGGCATCGGCGAGGCAGGCATCGAGCATGAGGCGGAAACGTTCAGGCCGACGCAGGGCATCGGTTTCGCGGAACATCTTCAGCACGGTGTCCGGGCGCATGTCGCCGGCCACGTGCACCTTGGTGTGATGCAGGCAGGTGATGCGGGCCAGGTCGCGGCAGTCGGCCGGCACGCGCAGGCGTTCGCTCAGTGCCAGCAGCGGCTTTTCGCCGCGCGCCTCGTGGCCCAGGTGGCGCGGCAGCAGCTCGGCCGGGGTAAGGGCCTTGCCCAGGTCGTGGGTGAGCGCTGCAAAGCGCACCGGCAGCGGCAGCTGCTGGACTGCGGCGTAGTCGATGACGCGCATCACGTGGTCGCCGGTGTCGATTTCCGGGTGGTAGTCGGCGCGCTGTGGAACGCCGAACAGGGCGTCCACCTCGGGCAGGATGCGCGCCAGTGCGCCGCACTCGCGCAGGACCAGAAAAAAGCGCGAAGGCTGGTTTTCCATCAGCCCGCGCGCCGTTTCCTGCCAGACGCGCTCGGCGACCAGGGCGTCGACCTCGCCGTTGGCGACCATGGTGCGCATCAATTGCAGTGTTTCCGGCGCGATGGAGAAGCCGAAGCGGGCGGCGAAGCGGGCCAGGCGCAGTACCCGCACCGGGTCTTCGGCGAAGGCCGGGCTGACGTGGCGCAAGATGCGGTTTTTCAGGTCGTCCTGACCGTGGTAGGGGTCGATGATCTGCCCGGTTTCGTCGCTGGCCATGGCGTTGATGGTGAGATCGCGCCTGGCCAGGTCTTCTTCCAGGGTGACGTCGCGATCGGCGTGGAAGGTGAAGCCGTGGTAGCCGCGGCCGACCTTGCGCTCGGTGCGCGCCAGGGCGTATTCCTCGTGCGTTTCCGGGTGCAGGAACACCGGGAAGTCCTTGCCGACCGGGCGGAAGCCGCGGGCGGTCATGTCTTGCGGCGTGGCGCCGACCACGACCCAGTCGTGGTCGGTCACTGGCAGTCCCAGCAGGCGATCACGCACAGCTCCGCCAACTTGGTAAATCTTCATGTCAACGTCCAGCCTCGGCGCGGAAGTGCGAGCGCACTTCGTTCGGCTCGGCCTTGCCCAGGTAGAGCGGCGCGATGGCTTCCAGCGCCGTGGGCGTGAAACCGAGCAACTCGCGCGGGAAGGGGCCGGTGCCGACGTTGTCGACCGAGAGCGAGCGTACGTTGTCGCGGCTCATCAGCGGTTGTCCCGGCAGCAATTCCATCAGTCCGGCCTGCAGCATGGCCAGCCCCGCCGGTAGCCCGATGATGAGCGGCTGTTGGCCGCTCAGACCGGCGACGTAGCGCACCAGTTCGCGCAGGGCGTAGACCTTGGTGCCGGCGAGTTCGATTTTGTGATGGACGGTGGCGTCGTTGGCCAGGCACGCTACCATGGCGCGCGCCACGTCGTCGGCCCACACCGGCTGGAAGCGGGTGTCGGCACCGGCCAGCGGCAGCACCGGCAGGGTGCGGGCGAGGTGGGCGAACAAGGTCAGGAAACTGTCGCCGCGGCCAAACACCACCGACGGGCGCAGGATGGTCCAGTCGAGCCCGCTGGCCTCGATGCGTTGTTCGGCAATGCCCTTGGTCTGCTGGTAGTGGCTGGGGCCGTTGGGGTCGGCGCCGAGCGCGCTGATATGGATCAGGCGGCGGATACCGTTATAGCGGCAGGCCTGGATGATCTTCTCCGGGAGCGCAACGTGCGCGCGTTCGAACGCCTGGCGGCTGCCGTGCAGGATGCCGACCATGCTGACGACGGCGTCGTGGCTGTGCAGCAGGGCGTTGAGACTGGCCTGGTCGTGTACGTCGACTTCGACCAGCTCGGTTTTCGGCAGCACGATCAGCTTTTCCTTGTGCTGTTCGTAGTTCCGGGTGGCAAAGGTGATCTCGACCCCGGCTTCGGCCAACCTTTCGCCCAGGTAGCCACCGATGAAGCCACTGCCGCCGATAACGCAGATCCGTTGGTATTTCATTCTTCGATTACTCTCCGCAAGACGTGTTCGACGACCGGCCGATCAGCGGGCCGGAATGGTGCCCAGGCGGCTCTTCAGCGAGAGCGGTGTGTGCTCGAAGCCACTCGCATAATACGCGGCGTTGCCCATGACCTTCTGAACATAGTCGCGGGTTTCGTCGAAGGGAATGGTTTCGGCGTAAATGGCGCCTTCCAGCGGCTTGCTGTCCTGCCAGCTGCGCGCGCGGCCCGGGCCCGCATTATAGGCTGCGGTGGCCATCACGGCGTTGTTGGACAGCGAATTGAGCACGTAGCGCAGGTACCAGGTGCCGAGCTGGATATTGGTGTCGATGTCGTCCACGGCAAAGCCGTTGAGCCCCATTTTCCCCGCGACCCACTTGGCGGTGGCCGGCATCAGCTGCATCAGGCCGGAGGCCCCGACGCCGGAGCGGGCCACGGTGACGAAACGGCTTTCCTGGCGGATCAGCCCGTATACCCAGGCCTCGTCGATGTCCAGCTGCTTGGCGTAGCGGCGGGTGATGTCACGATACGGCGTCAGGTAGCGCAGCGAGAAGTCGTGTTCGGTGCGGGTGCGTTCGGCGCTGTAGATCGCCATGTCGTAGAAGCTGTGGCGACGCGCCAGCTCGGCCGCCGCCAGGAGCTGGCTGTCGGGGAGGTTGCGCATGCTCCAGCGCCACTCGTTTCGGGCGTCGTTGCGGAATTCCGGCTTGCGGTAGTCTTCTGCCAGATGGAATAGCGCCAGGGCGCGGCGCACCGCAGGCTGGGCGTTGAGGGCGCCGATATCCTCCTCGCTCGGCGGTTTGGCCGAGGGAGAGGCACTCAGCGAGGTGCCGAGTTCTTCGCGCGCCAGCGTGGCGTAGTATTGGTGGCCATCGCTGGCTTGCACCAGCAGTGACGTGGCCTCGCTGCCGCGGCCCAGGGCCTGCAGCGCCCGGGCGCGCCAGTACTGCCACACCGGTTTGGCTGCCAGATTGGCCGGCATGGAGCGGGTGACCTGCTCCAGCACGCCCCATTGCGCGATACGCAGCGTGGAGCGGGCCCACCATTCCCATTGCTCGTCGGTGAGCTGGGAGGCATCGGCCTGGGCGAACCACGACAGGGCCTGGGCCATCTGCTGGCGCTTGGCGGACAGCAGCGCCAGCTGACCCCAGGCGAAACCGGCGCGTTCCCGGCTCAGCGACGGTTCGAGGGCGCGCAGGGCGTCGGCGGCGGCGTCCAGATTGGCGCGGCCCTTGTTGCGCACGATGTCGTAGACCAGAATTTCCTGCCCGCCCGGGGTCGAGGCGTCGGCGCTGGCCGGCCGGGCCAGCGTGCTGGCATCCAGTGTCAGCCCGGTGGCGGCGGCCAGCTTGCGGGCGGAGGAGAGGTAGTTGCCGGCAAGCTGCAGCCGGATGCGGCGCCCTACCCAGTCGGGCCCGAGCAGGCCCTTGGCGGCGGCGGTCTCGATCAGGGTTTCGCAGCCCAAAGGGGTGTCGCGCCCTTGCAGGAAGCCCGCAAAGTCGATGTCACGGCTGCCTTGGCGCAGTCTCAGCAAGTTGGCATAGCAGCGTGTTTCTTCATCGCTGCCTTCCGGCGGCAGGTTCTGCCATTCCTGGGCAAAGCGTGCCCATTCTTCGCGCTTGCCCAGGTGTTTCAGCCATTCGTTGCGGATGCGTTCCGGCATCACGCCTTCCTTGACGCTGTTGAGAAAGGTGATGACTTGGGCGTCGTCGTCCTTTTCCAGGGCTTTCCAGGCTAGCCAGTAGGCCGGGTAGTTCGCCAGCGGGTGGCTCGAGGTGATACTGGCGTAGCGCGCCAGTTCGGCCACGTTGTTGCTGCGGTAGGCTTCGCGGGCGGCGATCAGGTCGTTTTCGACCGCGGCGAGGGCGGGCAGAGCCGTGCTCAGGGCCAGCACGCTCAGGACAGTGTTCAAACGTTTCATCAGTCAATTATCCATTATTTTCGGCGTCACGCCGGCTATCTCGTCATGCGCCCGGGCGGTCGTTTCCTGCTTTGAAAGCCGCCGGGCTTGCTTGGTTCGCGTTGCGCCCCTGCTTTTTGGCAGTAAGGGAGCGGTGTGGCGGCGCCGGTACCGATACGGTTCAGCGCCTGCATTCGTACAGTTCGATGGGAAGCCCGTCGGGGTCGGCAAAGAAGCAGAAGCGCTGGCCGGTGATGTCGTCGAGGCGGATGGCTTCCAGCTCGATTCCTTTGGCCGACAAGGTTGCGCGCGCGTGCTCCAGGTTGCCGACCGCGAGTGCAAGGTGACGCAGGCCGCAGGCTTCCGGCCGGCTGGGCCGGGGCGGCGTGGCGGGGAAGCTGAACAGTTCGATCTGGCTGCCGTCGGGCAGGGCCAGGTTGAGCTTCCACGACTGGCGCTCTTCGCGCCAGCTCTCGCTGACGATCGGCAGGCCAAGGATGCGGTGATAGAAGTCCCGCGAGCGGGCGTAGTCCGAGCCGATGATGGCTATGTGGTGAAGTCCGACGAGTTGCATCAGCGCACTTGGGGGACGGGCTGGTGTGGCACGGGTCGGGGTGTCGTCGGTCGCTGTGCCGGCTGGCGTGCAGCATGGGAGGCCGGCGGGATGGCGATGTGGCAAAGCCGGAGGCGATTACTGCTCATAGATTTTCAATATCAATATGCTTTTAACAATCAATTAGACGAATTTGTTGTTGGCTATCAGAATGCAGTCATCGATAGATAAATGACGCCACTCTCAAACCAGGAGATTCACCATGCTGAGCAATCACGAAGGCCAACGCGTTCCGAACGTTACTTTCCACATCCGCGAAAACAACGAGTGGAAGGACGTGACCACCGAGCAACTGTTCCAGGGCAAGAACGTGGTGGTGTTCTCGCTGCCGGGCGCTTTTACCCCGACCTGCTCGTCCACCCATCTGCCGCGCTACAACGAGCTGGCGCCGGCGTTCTTCGAGAACGGCATCGACGCCATCCTGTGCGTGTCGGTCAACGATACCTTCGTCATGAACGAATGGGCGCAGGATCAGGAGGCCCAGAACATCGTGATGGTACCCGATGGCAACGGTGAATTCACCGCCGGGATGAACATGCTGGTGGACAAGAGCGAGCTGGGCTTCGGCAAGCGCAGCTGGCGCTACTCGATGCTGGTGCGCGACGGCGTGGTCGAGAAGGTGTTCGTCGAACCGCAGGAGCCGGGCGATCCGTTCAAGGTTTCCGACGCCGACACCATGCTCGACTACCTCAACCCGAAGGCCAAGAAGCCGGATCAGGTGGTGGTGTTCACCAAGGTCGGCTGCCCGCACTGCGCCCGGGCCAAGGCCTTGCTCACCGACCGTGGCTACAACTTCGTCGAGGTCCCGCTCGATAACACGATCCGCGGCAAGGTGCTGGGTGCCGTGTCGGGCAAGATGACTGCGCCGCAGGTGTTCATCAATGGTGAACTGATCGGTTCGGCCGACGACCTGGAAACGCGCTTCGCCCGCTGAGCACCAGGCCGTTTTTGAGCGACTGTTGTTTCCGCCGGTTTCATGCCCTGACACCGGTGGGAGCTTTCGGGCCGGCCCAAGGCAGTTTGGCCCGGCCCATTTTTCCGCCCGGATACGTGACGCCAGCGCAGTGGCGTGACGTATCCCGGCGCATCTGATCACCCATAAGGATAACGATTATGCAGAACCTCTCCGTCGACGTAGCCATCATCGGCGCCGGCACTGCCGGCCTCGCCGCCTACCGCGCCGCCAAGGCCAACGGCAAGACCGCCGTCCTGATCGAGGGCGGCCCCTACGGTACCACCTGCGCCCGCGTCGGCTGCATGCCGTCCAAGCTGCTGATTGCCGCCGCCGAAGCCGCACACGAAGCACGTCACACCGCGCCGTTCGGGGTGCACGTCGATGGCGTGATCCGCATCGATGGGCGTGAGGTGATGGCACGCGTCAAGCGCGAGCGCGACCGTTTCGTCGGCTTCGTCGTCAACAGCGTCGAAGGTATTCCGGAACAAGACCGCCTGCAGGGCTACGCCCGTTTCATCGACAACACCTTGTTGCAGGTCGACGAGCACACCCAGCTCAAGGCCGGCCGTGTCGTGATCGCCACCGGTTCGTCACCGGCGATTCCGGCACCGTTCCAGGTGTTCGGCGACCTGCTGGTGGTGAACGATGATGTGTTCGACTGGGACACGCTGCCGCGCCGCGTCGCCGTCTTCGGCCCTGGCGTGATCGGGGTGGAACTGGGCCAGGCCTTGTCGCGCCTCGGCGTCGAGGTGAGGATATTCGGCGCCAGCGGCTCGCTGGGTCCGCTCACCGACCCGGTGATACGTGACTACGCCCGCCGTGCATTGGGAGAGGAGTTCTACCTCGATCCGAAGGCCAAGGTGGTGGAGATGCGCCGTGACGGCGACGAGGCGGTGATCCGCTACGTGCATCTCGACGGCGGTGAGCGGGAAGAGCGTTTCGACCATGTGCTGGTGTCCACCGGCCGTACGCCCAACGTGCAGCGGCTGGGTTTGGAGAACACCTCGTTGCAGCGCGATGGCCGCGGTGTGCCGCTGTTCGACCCGGAAACGCTGCAGTGCGGCAACGCCCCGATCTTCCTCGCCGGCGACGCCAACAATACGCTGACGCTGCTGCACGAGGCGGCCGACGAGGGCAAGACCGCCGGCGAGAACGCTGCGCGCTATCCCGATGTGCGTCCCGGCCTGCGCCGTGCGCCGATCGGCGTGGTGTTCAGCGACCCGCAGATGATGATGGTCGGCGCCAGCTTCGCCACGTTGGCCGAAGGCGGCTTCGTCACCGGCGAGGTCAGTTTCGAGGACCAGGGCCGCAGTCGCGTGATGCTGAAGAACAAGGGTCTGCTGCATGTCTACGCCGACAAGGAGAGCGGCCGCTTCCTCGGTGCCGAGATGATCGGCCCGCGTGCCGAGCACATCGCCCACCTGCTAGCGTGGAGTGTGCAACAAGGCCTGACCGTGGCGCAGATGCTCGACATGCCGTTCTACCACCCTGTGGTGGAGGAGGGTCTGCGCACCGCCTTGCGTGACGCGGCGGCCAAGCTGGCCGGCTGAGCCGGCGCTACCTCACCAAGACGCCACCCCATCAGGGGTGGCGTTATTTTTTGTAGCAGGCGTGCTCAGCAAGGACTGTGCAGCGACACGCCCTCGGCCTCGCCGCGTGCCTGCGCAATGGCGGTGCGGTTGCGGCCGTCCAGTTTGGCGCGATACAGCGCTTCATCGGCCCGCTTCAGCCAGGCCTCGCGATGCGGTGTGGAGAGCGGGGCGACGCCGAGGCTGATGGTGTAACGCACGTGCAACTCGCCGTGCGCGACCGTGGACGATTCGACCCGCGTGCGCAAGCGCTCGGCGAAGGCGGCCGCGCCTTCCTCGTCAACGTTGGCCAGTACCACCAGGAATTCCTCCCCGCCCCAGCGTCCGGCCACATCCACGTTGCGGATGGTCTCGCTCATGGCCTTGCCCAGGGCGCGGATCACGGCGTCGCCGGCATCGTGACCGTAGCGGTCGTTGACCACCTTGAAATGATCGATATCGAGAAGGACCAGGCTGGCCTGCTCGCCGTTGCGCCGGGAGCGCTGCAGCTGTTGCTCGAGAGCTTCTTCCAGTGCGCGCCGGTTGGGCAGGCCGGTCAGCGTGTCGGTGCGCGCCAGATGGGCGAGCTTGCTATTAGCCTCGGCCAGTTCGTTCACCAGCCGGGTGGACGAATCCAGCCAGTAGGTGAACATGCGGTAGCCAAAGAAGCCGACGAAGGCGGCAATCAGGGCGAATACCCAATAGAAGGTCCAGGTGGTCGCCAGCATCGTGGTGACGGCGCCGGGCAAGATTGCCAGTTCGCTGGCGCGCAGGGCGTGGCGCACCGTATTGCTGCCGAGCCACAGTGTCAGCCAGCCGTAAATCAGTACGCCGGCGACGATGGCGATCACCAGCTGCAGGCTGAGACGGCGCGATTCCGCTGCCGCGGTGCGCCACAGCCGTGTGTGCCGGTCGCGCCAGCGTTGCAAGGCCGGCTGACTGACGAGCAGCAATGGAGCTCCCAGCAGCAGGCATTGCAGGAAGCCGCCCAACCACCAGCCTTGCCAGATTGGCAGCAGGCCGGTCGGGTCGACCAGATTGGTGTAACACCAGATCAGCGCCCCGGCCGAGCTGAAGACGCTGGCGACAAACGACATCAGCGTGTAGTAGAGCACGGCGTTGGCCGAGCGCAGGTGCAGCGGCATGGCGATGGTGCGGTAGCCCAGCACCAGCACGGCAAAGCCCAGGGGGTTGGCGCAAGCGAACAGCAGCGCCCAAGGCAGCGGCATATGGGCATACAGCGCCAGAGAGAAGGTGGCCAGATAGGCCGGAATCGCCCCCCAAGCCCAACCGAAGAACAGAGTCCACCATAGGCAGATCATGAGCGGCGGGTAGATCGACACATAGACTTCCACCCCGGCGAATGTCAGTGACAGGCCGGACCAGCTGTTGGCGACGGCGGCGATGCCGCTGGCCATACAGGCCACAATAGACAGCAGCCAGCCGCCCAGGATCAGCACTTGTTCAGAACGGGAGCCGTGGTGCCAGAGCTGCTGAGCGGAAAGGGTGCGGTAGTGGGCGCGGGGGCGTGACGAAGCCTCCGCCGGCAGGTCTGCGGTTACGCTGTCGCGGGTGGGTTGCCTGGTGTCGCCACGCTTCATGGTGAAGGTGTCTGGCGATTGGGTGTTTTCCATGTGGTCTCGTCAGAGCGTGCCTCCATCATGGGCAGGAGGCCGTCCCGTCTCCAGAAGCGCCACTCCCGGTGGAATGGCGCCGTTGTCCGTTTACCATCACATTTCCCCGCCAATGCCCTGAGCGGCGCGGTGCGGGTCTCACCGCAGGCTGGTGGCCGTTCATCTCGTCGTTATCGCGACAGACCGGGGCGACACGTGCGGCTGCATCGCCTGCGCCCGCTGCTCCTGCCGCGCCGGAGGCAGGAAACAGGGGGCGGCGAGTGAAGGGCTGCTTAGCCGGCGCTCTTCAATCTGGGTGCGGAAATGACGTTTGGTTGGTCAAGTGTTAATTTAAACAAACTATTTTTCAAGAAGTAGATTGAACTGTTACGGAATTTATGTACATTATTTTATTAATGCCACTTTGGTAAACATTCGGAAATTGATCAAGCTGTTTTTTGTGGAGCTGTATTGGCGCGATTAGTTGACGAATGGGGAAGGAGTGGCCGTCGATCAAAATAAAATGACAAATAAATGCAAAAATATTTTCAAATAACCATTTTGACTATTTTACTTGCGTTGGCGCCGCCTGTCTTCGCCGCCGACAAGACATTACGCGTCTTGGCCTGGCCTGGATATGCCGATCCCGACGTGGTGAAGGCGTTCGAGGCCCGTTTTCACAGCAAGGTGGAAGTGACGTTTGTCGACTCCGATGAGTCGTTGTGGGACAAAATGCATGCCGGTCATGACAACACGTTCGATGTGGTGGCCGCCAATACTGTTGAAATTCACCGCTATACCCGTGAAGGGCTGCTGCAACCGCTCGACCTGGCACGTCTGCCCAATACCCGGTTCCAACTCCCGCGCTTTCGCGCGCTCTCGTCCATCGGCGGTCTGACCCAGGGAGGCAAGGTTTATGCCATTCCCTTTACCTATTCCGCCATGGGCTTGATTTATGACCGCAAGCAGGTGTCCGTTCCCCCACGGTCGATGTCCGAATTGTGGAATCCGCGCTATCGCGGAAAGGTGCTGGCCTTCAATAGTGCACAGCATAATTTTTCCTTTACGGCGCTGGCTTTGGGGGTGGACAACCCTTTTCAGCTCGATGTGAATCAGATGCGGCGCGTCGCGAAGCAATTGGTTGCGTTGCGGCGTAATTTGCTGAGTTATTACAGTCTTCCCGAAGAAGCGACCAGATTATTTATTCAACATAAATCGGCCCTGCTTTTTGCCAACTATGGCACGCAGCAGCTGACGCAGCTCCGTAAGGCCGGGGCGGACGTGGGCTATGTCATTCCGGAAGAGGGGGCGCTGGCGTGGCTGGATTGCTGGGCGATGACGCGGGCGGTGCGTGACCGTTCGTTGGCCCTGGCGTGGATCGACTATATGCTCGAGCCGGCCGTCAGCCGGTTGCTGCCCGAGCGCCAGGGGCTGGCAAATACCCTGACCTCGCCACCGGAAGTGAGCGATAAATCGCGCATCATCTGGCTCCAGCCGGTGGAGGATGTGGGGCAGCGCGAAGCGCTGTGGGGCAAGATTGTATCCGGCAATCTGCCGGAGAGGCTTTAGCCATGCGTCCGGGTCTGACCGTCAAACTCTCGATACTGCTCGCCTGCATTGGCATTCTGGCCTCTGGTGTGACGGGCTACTATGCCTATTCCACCAATCAAAGCCTGTTGGTGAAAGAGGCCGAGCGAAATCTGCTCACCTCGACCGAATTGCTGAGTCAGCGCTTATCGGCCGTCCTGAACGATATTGCGGCGGATGCCCTGACGCTGGCCAACATGCCCTCATCGGCAAAAGTCGCTGGCTTCGAAGACGTTGCCGGGGATGACGTGGCCAAGGAACGCTTGGCGCAGGTGTTCGGCACCATCATGCGCCTGCATCCTCAATACGCCCAGGTGCGCTTGATCTCCCGTCAGCAGTTTGGACTCGAACTGATCCGCTTCGATCGGGATGGCGACCGCCTGGTGAGGGTGACCGGGTCTCTGCTGCAAGAGAAAGGGCATTTCCCGTATGTTTTCGAAACCCTGGCGCTCGCACCAGGGCGCGTCTATGTTTCGCCGATCACGGTCAATCATGAACAGGGTGCTCATTCGGCGGAAGGCGCCCCGACGCTCCGCCTGGCCACGCCGGTTGTGACGTCGACCGGAGCCGTCGTCGGCGTAGTCGTCATCAATGTGTGGTTGAAAAGCTTGCTCGATTCCGTCCAGTCGGACTTGCCGGCCGGGCACCAGCTGTACCTGACCAACGAGTGGGGCGATTTTCTGGCGCACCCCAATCCCGCGATGACTTTTGGTTTCGATAAAGGTCGGCGCCTGCTGGTTCAAGACAGTTATGAGCAGACCCGGCCGTTGTTCGACAAGACTCAAACCAGTGTGCTGGTGAACGGGCTGGACAATCCACAGCGGGCAAAGGGGCAGATTCTGGCTTTTGTGCGCAAACCGTTCGGCCTGCCGGAAAACCATCAATTTGTCGTGCTTGGCCTGGCCCGCCCCTTGGAGGATGTGCTGCGGGGCGGGAAGTCGCTTGGGGAAAGCACCATTCAGATGGTGCTGGCATTCAGTGTGCTGTCCATCGTGCTGGCGGTGGTGTTTTCACGGGCATTGACCCGCCCCTTGCAGATGCTCACCCATGCCGCGACGAGCTTTCAAACCCGGCATGCGCTCGAAGCGCTGCCGGTGACGCGCACCGATGAAATCGGCGTGCTGGCGCGCTGCTTCGACCAGATGCGCAAGGAGTTGAAGTCGCACATGGAAAAGATGAGCCAGAATCAGCAAGAGCTGAGGCATCTGGCCCATCACGATTCTCTGACCGGGCTGCCGAACAGGATGCAGTTCTTCCACCAGATAGAGTGCGCCATTGACGCGGTGGCGGAGAGTGGCCAGCAGTTGGCCGTCCTGTTCATCGATCTCGATCACTTCAAGCAGATCAATGATCAGATGGGCCACGCGGTTGGCGACCAGGTGCTGATTGTCGTGGCGCAACGCCTGCGCAGCGCCTTGCGTGGCGAGGATGTGGTGGCACGGCTCGGTGGCGACGAGTTCATCGTGCTGATCAAGGGGCCCGCTATTGCCGCGGAAGTGCCCGCCATCGCCGCGAAGATCTTGAGCACACTCAATGAAGACATCATGACCCATGGCCATCGTCTGCAGGTGTGCGCCAGCATCGGCATCAGCCTGTTCCCGGATGATGGCGTGACGGCGGAGGAGTTGGTGCTGCGTGCGGACAGCGCCATGTACAAGGCCAAAGTCAGCGGGCGCTATACCTTCGCCCGCTATCAGGCGGCGGAATAAGCGCGCCGCCCCCTTATGGCGGGGGGCTCAGGATTTGACCGGTCTGAGCCAGCTGAAGCGGCTATGCCAGATGCTCGGAGCGCGCCGTACCAGGTGCCAGGTGGCCAGCACGTTGGCCGAAGCGGTGACCAGGAGCAGCACCGCGACGCTGTCGAACAGCTTCAGGACCACGGCGCTGGCGATGGCCGAGAACACCATGTAGAAGCCGTTGGTGATGTTGTTGGCCGCGATGGCCTGTGAGCGGAAGGCGGCCGGGCTGGCGATCTGCAGCCAGGTATAGAGCGGCACGGTGAAGAAGCCACCGAAGAACCCTAGCAGGGCGATGTCGGCGATATGGCGCCAGTTGGCGGGGGTGACGAGGTAGGCGCCGAGGCCGACCAGTTCGCCCTGGTGCAAGGCCAGCGAAGACAGTGCCACGTCGCCGCCGAACAGCGTCATACCGGCGCTGCCGACCAGTACCAGTCCCAGCTGCAGCCGCCCCTGCGACAGCTTGGCGCAAACCACCGAGCCCGCGCCGATACCGATCGAGAACAACGCCAGCATCAGCGTGTAGACGTTGGCGTCGCCGCCCAGGTGCTGCTTGGTGAAGGTCGGCAGCTGGGTGGTGTAGATCGCCCCCATCAGCCAGAACCAGGAAATGCCGAGGATGGCGCTCTTCACGTCGGCGATGCGCCAGGCCTTGCCGACCAGCTCGACCGAATCCTTCAGCACGTTGGCCGAAAGGGCCAGTTCCGGCGAGGAAGGAGGCGCCGGCGGCATTTGCCGGCTGCAGGCGTAACCGGCCAGCGCGGTGGCGCAGATCATCGTTACGATCAGCCATGGCCCTCCTTGCGTCATCAGGCTGCCGCCGATCTGGCCGATCAGGATGGCGAGGAAGGTGCCCATCTCGATCAGCCCGTTGCCCCCCACCAGCTCGCGCTCGTGCAGGTACTGCGGCAGGATCGAGTACTTCAGCGGGCCGAAAAAGGCGGAGTGCACCCCCATCAGGAACAGCGCCGCCAGCAGCAGCCCGGCAGCGTGGGCGAAGAAGCCGACCCCGGCCAACAGCATGATGGCGATTTCCACCAGCTTCACCGTTCGTGCGATGCGCGCCTTGTCGAGCTTCTCCGACAGCTTGCCGGCGGTGGCGGAGAACAGGAAGAACGGCAGGATGAACAGCCCCGCCGCCAGGTTGACCAGCATCGCCGGCGACATGCCGCCGATACTCAGGCCGTGGTAGCTGATCAGCACCACGATGGCGGTTTTCAGCAGGTTGTCGTTGAAGGCACCGAGAAATTGGGTGCCGAACAGCGGCAGGAAGCGGCGGCTGGTAATGAAGGGGAAGCTGGCGATCACGATGGCGGTACGGGAAAGATGGGTAGCGCATGCTAGCCCATTCCCCGGCGGGTGTCAGCAGCCGCGCCGGGACGGTGCCGCTGCCAGGCCTTGCGCAGCTCGTCCGCCAGCAGCATCGCCAGCAGCACCGGCAAGGCGATCAGCCAGTCGGCCGCCGCCAGCGGCGCAGTGCCGAACACACGTTGGCCGAAAGAGGTGTAGACGATCGACAGGATGAGGGCCGCTTCGAAGGCGAGCCCACCCAGTAGCCAGCGGTTGCGCAGCGGCAGGCGGAAGGCGGATACCGTGCTGTCGCGGCACAGGAACAGGTTGACGATCTGCCCCAGCACGATGGCAACGAGGCAGGCCGTGGTGGCCGCCAGGTAGAAGGGGGTGCTGGCCGGTACTGTGCCGCCGTAGTGCCAGCCGGCGGCGTACATCACGGTGAAAAAGGCGAACAACGCGGCGGCCGCTTCGAAAAGCCCGAGAAAACCGTAGGCGCGCAGCAGCAAGCCCGGCGTCAGCAGGCGCTCCTGGCGCGACCGGGGTGGGGTGTTCATCACCGCCGGGGCAGGCGGCTCGGCGCCCAGCGCCAGTGCCGGCAGCATGTCGGTGCCGAGGTCGACCGCCAAAATCTGGATGATGGTGAGCGGCAGCGGAACGCGCAGCAGCACGAAGGCCAGGTAGGGTACCAGTTCCGGAATGTTGGAAGTCAGGATATAGGTCAGGAATTTGCGGATATTGGCGTAGACCGCCCGGCCTTCCTCGATGGCGTCGACGATGGTGGCGAAGTTGTCGTCCAGAAGCACGATGTCGGCGGCGGCCTTGGCGACGTCCGAGCCGCGCTGTCCCATGGCGATGCCGATGTCGGCGCTTTTCAGCGCCGGGGCGTCGTTGACGCCGTCCCCGGTGACGGCGACGACCTCGCCCTTTTGCTGCAACACCGTGACGATGCGCTGCTTTTGTTCCGGCGTGACGCGGGCAAACAGCAGGTCGGGCTGGTCCAGCCGCAGTTGCAGCTGGGTGTCGGAGAGACGCTCCAGTTCGTCGCCCGTCACGACCTTCCCGTCCCCTTGCAGGAGGCCGATCTGCCGCGCGATGGCGCTCGCGGTAACGGCGTGGTCGCCGGTGCACAGCACCACCCGGATGCCGGCCTGGCGGCAGGTGGCGATGGCGCCGGCGACCTCGGGGCGCGGGGGATCCTCGATGCCGGCGAGGCCGGCGAACACCAGGTTGGATTCGTCCAGCGGCAATGCGGCCGGCTGGCGGTAGGCCAGTGCCAGTACGCGCAGGCCTCGCTCGGCGAAACGGTCCACCTCGGCCAGCAGGCGGTCGCGTCCGGCCGCATCGAGCGGCTGTTCGCCGTCCGGCATCAGCAGCATGCCGCACAGCGGCAGCACGCATTCGGCGGCCCCCTTGACGTACAGGTGCAGGCCGTCCGGCTGCTGTTGCAGCACTGCCATACGCTTGCGTTCGCTGTCGAACGGCAATTCGCCGCGACGCAATGACGGCGGCTGCGGCAACGCCCCGGCAAACTCCGCCAGGGCCTGCTCCATCGGGTCGCCGATCCAGCCGTTGCCGCTGGCCAGCAGGTTGTGGCACTGGCCGGCGATCTGCTTCAGCACCGCCGGCAGTCCCGGGGTGTCGGCGGGGTGGGCGCGCCCCAGCGTGTACACGTCCAGCACGCGCATGCGGTTTTCGGTCAGTGTGCCGGTCTTGTCCGAGACGATCACCGTGGCCGCGCTCAGGGTTTCCACCGCCGGCAGGTGGCGCACCAGCGCCCGGCGTTTGGCCATGCGCTGGGTGGCCAGGGCGAGCGACAGGGTGACGGTCGGCAGCAGCCCCTCCGGCACGTTGGCGACGATGATGCCGATGGCAAACAGCAGGTTGTCGCTCCAGGGCAGGCCGATGGCGTGGCCGATGGACAGGAAGACCAGCCCCAGTGCCGTGGCGAAGAGCGCCACCCAGCGCGATAGCCGCGCCAGTTCGCGCGTGAGCGGCGAGACGGTGTCCGCCGTGCTCTGCGTCAGATGGGCGACGTGCCCGAAGCGCGTGCGCATCCCGGTGGCGTAGACGACCACCTCGGCCGAGCCGGCGACCACCGAGGTGCCGGCAAACAGGCAGTTGCCGCCGAGTACCGGATCGGCGTTGTGGCTGGCCTCGGCGTGACGCGACTGGGGGGCCGACTCCCCGGTCAGGATCGCGTTGTTGACGCGCAGGCCGAACGCCGAGAGCACGCGGCAGTCGGCGGGTACCGCATCCCCGCCTTCGAGGTAGACGATGTCGCCCGGCACCAGTTGGCTGGCCGGCAGGGGATAGACCACGCCGCCCCGGCGGACCTTGACCTCCAGCGGCAGCAGCTGGCGCAGGGCGGCCAGCGCCTGCTCCGCCTTGTACTCCTGCCAGAACGAGAACACCCCGTTGATGACGATGACGCCGATGATGGCCCAGCCCAGCGTCGCCATCGCCGGGTCGCCTTGCAGGACGTAGGCCAGCAGGGCGAGTCCGGCGGCAATCCACAGGATGATGGCGAAGAAATGCCCGAACTGTTCCAGCAGCCGTTGCCAGCCGGGCTTGCCGGCCATCTCCTCGACGGTGTTGCTGCCGTATTCGGTGAGACGCCGCGCCGCTTCCGCTTCGGCCAGGCCGCCCGGCCCGGTGTGCAGGCTGCCCAGCGCCTGCTCCGGTGTCAGGCGGCTGATGTTGAGGGCATCGAGATGGGCGCGATGGGCGGCGGGCGAGCGATGGCTACCGGGCATGGTACTCCTGGTCGGCTCGAAAGAAGGGGTTGGGGCGCGGCAGGTGGCTGGCGGCAGCCGGATCGGCGCGCGCCGTCAGCGTCTGCGCGTCATGGTGTGTTTATAGCGGATTGGCCGTGGGGCGTGGAATGTCGGCCGTCAAAGGCGGGCCATGTCGGCGAGGCGGGCGGGGGATGTCCTCACCAAGGCCGGAGGAGGGCGTGGCGGCCCGGTCAGCGCGGGGGCGGGTCCGCGTTGAGATCGTCCTTGTCGCTGGGGGTGGGGCGATCGTCATCCATCAGGATGCGGTGCCCTGGGCCTTCCAGGTCGTCGAACTGTCCGGTGCGGGTAGCCATCCAGAAAATGAAGCCGATCACGAAGGCCAGTACCAGGCTCAGCGGGATCAGTAGATAGAGACTTTCCATCAATTCGTCCGTTTCAATCGTCGGCCATCATGGCTGCTGCACTTGAGTGGAGCCGGGGCGGGAAATTCCGGCCGGGCGTGCTTCTGCCGTCGCCGCAGTGGTGCGTCTCATGCCGACCAGGCGCAGCGCGTTGCCCACGACCAGCAGCGAGCTGCTGGCCATGCCGAGGCTGGCCAGCCATGGCGTGACGTGGCCGGCCATGGCTAGCGGCAGCGCGACGATATTGTACAACACCGCCCAGACCAGGTTCTGCCGGATGATGGCGAGGGTTTTCCTGGAGAGCGTGACGGCCGCGGGGACCAGCGCCAGGCTGTCGTTGATCAGCACCATGTCACCGCTGGCGCGGGCGACGTCGGTGCCGCTACCCATGGCCATCGACACGTCGGCGCGCGCCAGCACCGGGGCGTCGTTGATGCCGTCGCCGACCATCAATACCCGGGCGCCGCGCTGCTGCAGTGCGCTGACGTAGGCCAGCTTGTCTTCCGGGGTGGCACGGGCACGGAACTGGCTGATGCCGGCGTCTTCGGCCAACCTTTGCACCGCCTCGTACTCGTCGCCGCTCAAGAGGTGGACGGTGAGCCCCTGTCGGGACAGCGCCGCGACGGCGGCGGCGCTGTCGTCGCGCCGGGTGTCGCCGATGGCGAACAGGGCCGCCCAGCCCTGGCGCGACCCCAGCGCAATCCGGGTGTGACCGCGCTGCCAGTCGGCGAGGCCGGACGGCAGCGGCCCGGCGAGTTCGGCAACGAAGTCGCTGCGCCCCAGGCGCCAGGTCTCACCGCCGATCATGCCTTCAATGCCGCTGCCGGGGATGTTGTGTACCTCTTGGGCGGTGGGGTGCGCGGCGGGCGCCGCCGCCAGCAGGGCGCGGGCGATCGGGTGCTCCGAACCCGCTTCGAGTGCCGCGGCCAGGGCGAGCACATCCTCGCGCTCGCCCCAACGATGGGTTTCCACCAGGCGCATGTCGCCGTGGGTCAGCGTGCCGGTCTTGTCGAACACCACGTCGCTGACCTTGGCCAGCGTTTCCAGCGCATGGCCGCGCGTGGTCAGCACCCCTAGTCCGGCCAGGTGGCCGCTGGCGGCGGTGAGCGCCGCCGGGGTGGCCAGCGACAGGGCGCAGGGGCAGGAAATCACCAGCACCGCCACGGTAATCCACAGCGCCCGTTCCGGGTCGATAAAGTGCCAGCCAAGGTAGGTGGCCAGTGCCGCCAGCAGCAGCGCGGCGACGAAGCCGCTGGCGAAACGGTCGGCCAGTTGTGCCAGCCGCGGCTTTTCCGCCAGCGCCTGATCCAGCAGGCGCACGATACCGGCCAGCCGGGTGCCTTGCCCGGCCTGGCTGATGCGCACGGTCAACGGGCTCTCCAGGTTGACGCTGCCGGCGATCACGGTCGAATCCACCGTTTTGCCGACGGGCCGGCTCTCGCCGGTGAGCAGCGATTCATTGGTCGCGCTGCGGCCGGCCAGCACCACGCCATCGGCGGGGATGGTCTCGCCCGGCTTGACCAGCAGCACGTCGCCGGCAACCAGCTGACTCACCGGCACCTCGTGTGCCACCGTTTCGCCCGGCCAGCCGGCGAGGCGGTGGGCAAAGGCCGGGACCAGTTTCACCAGGCTTTCCGCCGCTTCCCCGGCCTTGCGCCGCGCCAGTCCTTCGAGATAGCGTCCGCCCAGCAGCAGGAACACGAACATCGATACCGAGTCGAAGTAAATACCGTGTTCCACCTTGTTGATGAGCGCCCAGGTGCTGGCGCCGAAGGCGGTCAGGATGCCGATGGTGACCGGCGTGTCCATGCCGACGCGGCGCGTGGTGATGTCGCGCCAGGTGGCGCGGTAGAACGGCAGCGCCGAATAGACGATCACCGGCAGCGTCAGTAGCAGGTTGGCCCAGTGCAGCATCCACAGGAAGTCGGGATCGATCTCGCCGTGCGGCGCCAGGTAGACCGGCACCGCGTACATCATCACCTGCATCATCGACAGGCCTGCCACCCACAGCCGGGTCAACGCCTGCTTGCGTTCTTTTTGATGCAGCGCCTCCTGGCGCGCGGCATCGTAGGGGTGGGCCCGGTAGCCGATGGCGGCGATGGCCTCGAGAATTTGCGACAGTTTCAGGCGGGTATTGTCCCAGCGTACCCGGGCGCGGTGGCTGCTGTAGTTGATGTCGACCGAGATCACGCCGGGCAGGCGCATCAGGTGCTGCTCATTGAGCCAGACGCAGGCGGCGCAGGTGATGCCTTCCAGGATCAGCGCGGCTTCGCGCACATTGCCCGCCTCGATGTGGACGAAGCTCTGCTGCAGTTCGTCGGAATCGTACAGGCGTATGCGCTCGAGCAGTTCCAGCGGCAGCGCCTCGGCCTGCCCCGCACCCTGGGTGCGGTGGGTGTAATAGCCGTCGAGACCGGAATCAATGATGGTCTGCGCCACGGCCTGGCAGCCTGCGCAGCAGGTGGATTCGGTTCGTTCCCGATAGCGCACCGGAAAGGAAGCGCCTTCCGGAACCGGAAGGCCGCAGTGGAAACAGTCGTCACTCATGGCGTGCTATTGTAATCAAATGAGGATTGCCGCGCTTGAGCGAGCGCAAAGTCCGACGAGGTAAACGATCATGTCTATGCAAGCAGTGATGCAAAGCCGGCCAGGTGGCCGGGAAACTCTGGAGCTGGGAATCGTCGAGAAGCCAGTGCTTGGCGACGGACAGCTCCTGGTCAGGGTGATGGCGGCCGGGGTAAACCGGGCCGACGTGGTACAGCGCGAGGGGCAGTATCCGCCGCCGCCGGGGGCATCCGCCATCCTCGGGCTGGAAGTGGCCGGGGTGGTGGAGTCCGTGCGCGGGCCTTCCCGTTTCCAGCCGGGAGACGCGGTATTCGGGCTGGTGGAGGGGGGCGGCTATGCCGAATACGCGGTGCTGGACAGCGAATTGGCCATTCCCAAACCGGACAGCATGTCGTGGGTGGAGGCAGCCAGCCTGCCGGAGGCCTGGATGACTGCCTGGCTCAACCTGGTCGAGGTCGGCAGGTTGGCCGAAGGCCAGGCGTTGCTGGTGCACGCCGGGGCGAGTGGTGTGGGCGCGGCGGCGATCCAGCTCGCGCGGCTGCTGGGAGCCCGGGTGTGGGCGACGGCAGGGAGCGAGGAGAAGCTGGAGTATTGCTATAACCTCGGTGCCGACGAAGCCTTCAATGCCCGCCAGGAGGCCGACTTCGGCGGCAAGGTCAAGGCCTGGGGCGGGGCGGATGTGATCCTCGATCCGGTTGGCGGCGCCTACCTGGAGCAGAATCTGAGCTGCCTCAACCTGGACGGACGGCTGGTGCTGATCGGGGTCATGGGGGGCGGGCGCTCGGAGATCAACCTGGGGCGGCTGTTGGTCAAGCGCCAGTCCCTGATCGGCTCGACCCTGCGCAGCCAGCCCAAGGCGGTCAAGGCGCGGCTGGCGCGGGCGCTGGAAACCGAAATCCTGCCCGCGCTGCGCCAGGGCATGGTACGGCTGACGCTGGATTCCACCTATCCGCTCGCCGCCGTGGCCGAGGCGCACGAGGCGATGGAAGGCAACCGCAACCTCGGCAAGATCGTGCTGACGCTGTTCCCTGTCACTGCCGCGTCATAATCGTCTTGTAGACTGCATCTCGCGTCGGGCCATGCAAGCCACGAGCACTTCTTTCGTACGGATTGGGATTGCGGGCGGCTGCTGAGCCGCCCTTTTTTTATCCCTCTTGCGTTTCGCGCAGTGGCGACAGGGCCTCGATCAAGGCGACTTCCTGGGCAAAGCTGAGGGCTTTCATGCGTTCCAGCAACGATTGCGCATCGACCTCCAGCTTGCGGTCGAGTTCGTCATGAACCAGGCGCGCCTCCACGGCCAGCCACACGCCGCGGCACGAGGCGGCAGATTCGAAGTGGATGTCGCGCAGCACTTCGGCAATCAGGTGCAACTCGTTGTCGGAAAACTTTCGCGACAGCACCGCCTGTTCACGGTGGATGATCTCGGCGTAGCGCTCCAGCATCTCCCGGGTGCGGGCGTCGTCCGGCAGCTGCTGGCTGTCGGCATCCATCACCACTGCTTTCTCGCCTTTGAACCGGGCATCCATCAGCGGCTTGAGCTGTGGAATGTCCTCCTGCCACAGCTGCTGCAGTGCCGCGCGGAAACGCTCTCCGCGGCTGAACGACAACTCGGCGAACGGCATGTCCGGCGGCGTGGTGCTGCGCAGTGGGCAGCCGGCCACCAGTGGAGCGCCGTCATCGCCTTGCGTAACCTCGCCGCGCCACGCCGCCTCGTCGCCCGTGGCCAGGTTGTCGACCAGGATTTCCACGTAGGGAAGGGGCGTGTCCACGCCTTCGTCTTCCGTCACGAAACGCAGGGTGATGTCGAACAGGGCGTGCTTCGGGACATCCAGAATCTGCATGCCGTTGCCGCGGCCAACCAGCACGAAACTGTCGCCGCTGTCGTAAACGGCCACGCCGGCGTCGTCCTTGGCCGGGTGCACCAGCGTGCCAGACAGCTCTTCGGCCAACTCGTTGAGGTCATTCTTGTCCCCGGTATAGCCGGTGCGATAGCCCGCATGCTCGTGCCACAAAGCATCCCAGTCGTACATTTTCCTGCTCCTTGTTCATTTTGCTCTGGAGTGTAGCCAAAACCATGCCGAAAGTCGTGCCTGGCCCTGTGAGAACAGGTCGATATCGTGCTAGAATCTTGTGATTTTTCCGTTCCCGTCCAAAGACATGACCCGACAGATTCGCAACATCGCCATTATTGCTCACGTTGACCACGGCAAAACCACGCTGGTCGACCAACTCCTGCGTCAAGCCGGTACCTTCCGCGAAAACCAGCAGGTGGTCGAGCGCGTGATGGATAGCAACGACCTCGAAAAAGAACGCGGCATCACCATTCTGGCCAAGAACACCGCGATCAACTACGAAGGCGTCCACATCAACATCGTCGACACCCCGGGACACGCCGATTTCGGCGGTGAAGTCGAACGCGTACTGGGCATGGTGGACGGTGTAGTACTGTTGGTTGACGCCGTCGAAGGCCCGATGCCGCAAACCCGCTTCGTGACCAAGAAGGCCCTGGCTCTGGGTCTGCGTCCGATCGTGGTGATCAACAAAATCGACCGTCCGGGCGCGCGTCCGGATTGGGTGGTCGATCAGACGTTCGACCTGTTCGACAAGCTGGGCGCAACGGATGAGCAGCTCGACTTCCCGATCATCTACGCCTCGGGCCTGTCCGGCTTTGCCAAGTACGAGCTGGAAGAAGAGTCCGACAACATGCGCCCGCTGTTCGAGACCGTACTGAAGCACGTGCCGGTCCCCGCCGGCGATCCGGATGCTCCGCTGCAACTGCAGATCTCGGCGCTGGATTACTCGACCTACACCGGTCGCCTCGGCCTGGGGCGCGTGCTGAACGGCCGCATCAAGCCGGGTCAGGTGGTCGTGGTGATGAACCACGAAGAGCAGACCGCTCAAGGTCGCATCAACCAGGTGCTGGGCTTCAAGGGTCTGGAACGTGTCGAAGTGCCGGAAGCCGAAGCTGGCGACATCGTCATCATTTCCGGTCTGGAAGACATCGGTATCGGCGTGACCATTTGCGATCGCGACGCCCCGGTTGGCCTGCCGGTCCTGGGTGTGGACGAACCGACCCTGACCATGGACTTCATGGTCAACACCTCGCCGCTGGCCGGCACCGAGGGCAAGTTCGTGACTTCGCGCCAGATCCGCGATCGTCTGACCAAAGAGCTGCTGACCAACGTCGCGCTGCGCGTGGAAGACACCGAAGACGCCGACATCTTCCGCGTCTCCGGTCGTGGTGAACTGCACCTGACCATCCTGCTCGAAAACATGCGCCGCGAGGGCTTCGAAATGGCCGTCGGCAAGCCGCGTGTGGTATTCAAGGAAATCAACGGCGAGAAGTGCGAGCCGTACGAGAACCTGACCATCGACTTGGAAGATGGCCACCAGGGCGCCGTGATGGAAGAACTGGGCCGCCGTCGTGGCGAACTGACCAATATGGAATCGGATGGCCAAGGCCGCACCCGTCTGGAATACCATATTCCGGCGCGTGGCCTGATCGGCTTCCAGGGCGACTTCCTGACCATGACCCGCGGTACCGGCCTGATGTCGCACGTGTTCGACGACTACGCTCCGGTCAAGCCGGACATGCCGGGCCGTCACAACGGCGTGCTGATCTCGCAGGACAACGGCGAAGCCGTGGCCTACGCGCTGTGGAACCTGGAAGATCGCGGCCGCATGTTCGTCAGCCCGGGTGACAAGCTGTACGAAGGCATGATCATCGGTATCCATAGCCGCGACAACGACCTGGTGGTGAACCCGCTTAAGGGCAAGAAACTGACCAACGTGCGCGCCTCCGGCACCGACGAAGCGGTCCGCCTGACCACCCCGATCAAGCTGACGCTGGAATCTGCCGTGGAATTCATCGACGACGACGAAATCGTCGAAATCACCCCGCAGACCATCCGCCTGCGCAAGCGCTACCTGCAAGAGCACGAGCGCCGTCGCATGTCCAAGGCGTAAGCGCTTCACGCCCGCATCAAAAAGCACCCCACGGGGTGCTTTTTTGTTGCTTGCTTGCTGGCGGGGAGGGGAGAGACGGCTCAGCCTCCGCTGCGTTTGACCCGCCAGCCTCGTGCCTCGAGGGCTTTGCTCACCAGTTCGACGTGATCGCCTTGTATCTCGATCACGCCATCCTTCAACGTGCCTCCCGAGCTGCACGCTTGCCTCAACTGCTTGGCAAAGCTGGCCAATGCCGCCGGCTCCAGCGGCACGCCGGTCACCACCGTCACCCCCTTGCCGTTGCGCCCCTTTGTTTCACGCCGGATACGCACCACGCCATCGGAAGGTGGCGCCGTTTCGGCAGAACTACATGTGCAGCGGTCCACGGGTTGTCGGCAGACAGGGCACATCCGCCCGTGTTCGGTCGAATAGACCAGGCCGCCAGTGCCTTTGTTTTTCATAGGGTTCTCATCGAAGCGTGGGTTTGCAGGGAGCAGGGTGGCGCGATCAGGCGACATTATAGTCGGGCTGAAGAGGGCGCTCATCCCCAGGATCGACGTCATTCGATCATTACGTTTCCGGGCTCTTTGCGCCAGGCCCGATCCAGGCAGAGGTCGGGCAGGGGCAAGACATGGGGCAGGATGCGATGGTTCGACTTAATTATGACAAAGAAATATAGTGATGACGTATCGAACCCGGAGGATAACCATGAGAGCCATTCTGCTCGCTACTTTGTGCTTGATTGTTGAATCGACGGCCGCCACGGAAGTGCCGGGCATCCAGCGCTGTGAGCACGAGAGAACCAAGGCCGTCTCTTATACCAGCGGCGCCTGTCCCGCCGGAACCTTGGCAGTGAAACGTCCGGAGCAGGGTGGCTTTGTCGGTAACGGAAACGGCAGCGAGCGTGGCGTGGTCACGGTCTGTCGCATGGACTCCCGCTTTGACAGCTTCCGCTATGTTGTGGATGGCGGCTGTCCTTTTGGTTCGAGCGGGGTTGCAACGTTCACCAACGCCACGATCGAGGAGGCACGCGAGCAGTTTGCCGCGACCTGGCACGCGACCGCAGAAGAGCCACACCCACGAAAAGCCGTCACGCCTCCCGTTCGGCGGAAACTGATTAAGCAAGCCATTGCCGACTGTCACACGCTACGCCAGCAGCGCGACAAGGTGCAGGCGCGGTTGAACAACAACAAAGCGTACCAGGACGATTTGCAGCGGCTGAGGGATGCCCAGGATGCGATCGCAAGAGAGGGATGCCGGGCATTTGGAGACTGAATGCCACGCAATCCCGTCACGTGCAGTGGGCCGGCTAACTCGGAAAGACTCTGTGCGGGCTCGCGTGGAGTGTTTCAATAGAGCCGCTCGGCGGCACAGTAAATCTGCTGGAAAGGGGGCTGAAACATAGGCGTTTAAATAAAATCCGACATCGTATTTGACATAATATAGATTATGCGAACATCTGTGTCCGTGAAATATACCCCTTTTATCCGGCTCGGCACCCCTCTGTGGTCTACAAATCTACTTCTCGCGTGGACTTGCCGGCTTTGGCGGCTCAATCGCTACAAAACAACCGTACAGACACTATGCTGAAACTTGTGTCTGTACGCACGACTGCCTAGTCGCATCATTTCGATTTTTACTTTGGAGTTGCTATGAAGACTGTGATCGTTTCAGCCTCGCTCCTGCTTTCGTGTACATTTGCTTTCGCTGCGGCTCCGGGTGGCAAGGCGCTGTATCAGGACAATTGTGCCAGTTGCCATGGCGCCAAAGGCCAAGGTGGAAATGGCCCTCGGCTGGTTGGCGATGCCAGTCAGTGGCCGGCTCGCTTGTTCCAGCGTGCCGTCCTCTCCGGCATCGATGATCATGGCAGGCCTTTAAAGGCCGCCATGCCGCATTGGCAAAATGCCAGCCTGAAATCCGACCATGGCGCAGCCCCTACCCAAGTTGAGATCAAAGCCATCCAGCGCTACCTCAAGCAGATCAAATAGCTGGCTTGCCGTCCGAGAGGCATTTCTACAGCCTGCTCCTGAGCAAGGCGCCATCGCGGGCGATCACCTGGCCCTGGCGGATCACGACGCGCCGCGGCGGGCGCATCACGATGGCTTCGCCCAGCGTGGCGCTGGGCAACAGCAGGAAGTTGGCCGCCATGCCGGTAGCTAGACCGTAGTCGGAGCGCCCGAGCGCCCGGGCCCCATGGATGGTGCCTGCTTCGAACGCAGCATGCAGGTCTGCGTCGGCGCGCACCCCGAATCGGAACGCCTGCAGCATCACCCTTTCCAGCATGTCGCCGTTGCCCATCGGCGACCAGGCGTCGCGGATGCCGTCCGAGCCGAGACAGACGTTGACGCCAGCGGCGTGCAGTGCGGCAAACGGCGGGACTTCGATGTCGGCGGGTGCCGTGGTTAGCAAGGATATGCCGTTGGCCGCCAGCTGTTCGGCGATGGGCTGCGCCTTCGGCCAACTTGTCATGCCCAGACAGAAGGCATGGCTGATCATCACCCTGCCCTCACGTTGATAACGTTGGGTGAAATCGATGATGCGTTCGATCTGCCACAGGCCCAACTCGCCGCCGTCGTGCAGGTGGATATCGACGCCGCGGTCGAACTCGGCGGCCAGCTCGAATACCTGTGTCAGGTGGGCAATCGGGTCGTGGTCGATGCCGCAGGGATCGAGCCCGCCCACGACTTCGACGCCCATGGCCAGGGCTTCGCGCATCAGTGCGGCGGCACCGGGGCGGGTCAGCAGCCCTGCTTGCGGGAAGGTGACAAACTCCAGGTCGATCAGATCCGCGTAGCGCTGGCGCAAGGTCAGCATGTCCTCGATATGGCGCAATCCCAGTTCCGGGTCGGCATCGACATGGCAACGCATCAGCAGCGTGCCTTGGGCGATGCACCGTTCGAGGAGCGCACCGGCTCGCGCGGCGATCGGCACTGTCAGTTCCCGCAGTACCTGGCGCTCGTTGTCGATGCGTGCCTTCAGGTTGGGGCCGGCACTGTGCGGCCGCCACGGCAGGCCCCACAGCGTCTTGTCGAGGTGGATGTGGCTTTCCACCAGTGGCAGGGTCAGTAGTTGGCCTTCGCCGTCGATGTCCGGTTCCGCCACGGGTCCGGGCTGTGCCGGCCGGTGCTGGCGGATACGGCCGTGGACGATCTCGATGTCTTCCGCCGCCGCGCCGTAGGGGCGGACGTTGCGTAGCCAGAATGTCTTGTTCATGGATTCCTCTTTAATATCGACAGGTTGGTGCAGGCTGAGGCTGCCGGACAGGCGCCGGGCCGGGTGGGTTCTGCCTCCCCGGCACCGGCCCTGCCCTGTTTCGCGCGATCAATAGATGTCGAAGGAGAAGTACTTCTTGGCGAGGCGCTGGTAGGTGCCATCCTTGTGCATGTCGGCCAGTGCCGTGTTGATCAGCTTGGCCAGATCGGTATCTTCCTTGCGTAGGCCGATGGCGGCCCCGACGCCCAGTGTTTTGGAATCTGTCACCCCGGCGCCGGCAAAGGCGAAGCCGTGCCCTGCACTACTCTTGAGAAAACCGAGTTCGGCCTGCACGGACGACTGGAACGCGGCGTCGAGACGGCCGGCCGTCAGATCCTGGTACACCAGGTCCTGATTCTGGTAGGACATCACCGCGACTCCCTTGGGCTCCCAGTACGTCTTGGCGTAGGTTTCTGCGGTGGAGCCCTGCTCCACGCCGATGCGCTTGCCTTTCAACGCCTCGGCGGTCGGTTGGAAGCCGGCATCCTTGCGCGCGACCAGACGCGGCGGGACGTTGTAGATCTTGTCGGTGAACGCGACCTGCTCCAGACGCTTTTCGGTCACCGCCATCGACGACAAGATGGCGTCGAACTTCTTGGCCTTGAGCGCCGGGATGATGCCGTCCCAGGCGTTTTCCACCCAGACACACCGGGCCTTCAGCTTGTCGCAGATGGCGTTGCCCAGATCGATGTCGAAACCGACCAACTTGCCGTCGGTTGCCTTGGATTCGAACGGGGCATAGCTGGGGTTGACACCAAAGCGGATGACTTTCCAGTCCTTCGCCATCGCACCGCTGGCGGCGCAGGCCAGCATGATGGCCAGTGCAAGTTTTCTCATGTCTCTCTATCTCCTGTTGTCGCAACGGGTACAGCACCAAGCGGCCAGCCTGCTATCACTGTTGTATTGACTGGCCATGAACCGGCGGGCAGCCACGTGATCGTGGCCCTGCGCCGGGAAAACGCGGATCACGGGCGGCGCATGCTGCGCTGATAGCCGGCGGGCGACAGCCGTCCGGTCAGCAGGGCCATCGCCAGCACGATTCCGAGGTGCCAGCACCAGCCGGTGGCGAAGCTACCCCCGTCTTCACGGAGCCAGCCCATCAGCCACGGCCCGGCGGCCGCCAGCAAGAACCCCCCGCCCTGCACGAAAGCGGCCAGCGAGCCTGCCTGGCGCGCATCGGCGAGATGTTCCAGCACCACGATCAGGCTCAGCGAGAAAAACCCGCCCAGCCCGACACCGGCCAAGCCCGCCCAGCACCACGGCGCCAGCTGCGGCTGCCATGCCAGGCCGGCAAAGCCAGTGGCCTGACACGCCTGCGCCAGCCATAGCGTCGGGCGGCGATCGCCGTGCTGGCGTGAGAGTAGTGGCAGCAGCAAGGCGGAGGTGGCCTGCAGCACGGCCATCCACGCCAGCATGTTGGCTGCCGGCTGCGCCGCCATGCCTTGCTCGCGGTAGAACGACGGCAACCAGGCGACCAGGGTGGAATAGCCGCTGTTGGTGAGGCCGAAATACAGCACCAGCAGCCAGGCACGGCGCTGCGTGGCAAAGCGGCGCAGCGATGCCTCGCCGGCGCCGTGTGTCGTGGCGGGTCCGGTGGCGGCGGTCTGTTGCAGCCAGAGCACCATCCCGATTAGTGCCGGCACGCTCCACGCCGCCAAGCCCAGGCGCCAGCCGCCGTGCTGCGCCAGCCAGGGGCTGGCTATCGCTCCTAGGGCGCCGCCGCCGACCAGCGCCGCGGAATAGACTCCCATCGCCAGCCCGATGCGCTGCGGGAACAGCCGCTTGGCTACGCCGGGCATCACTGCCTGGATGGTAGCCACGCCGGCGCCGGCAATGGCGGCACTGGCGATCAGCCCGGCGCTGCCACTGGCCCAAGCCCGGGTGGCGCAACCGCTCGCCAGCAGCAGCAAGGCCAGCGCCACCGTGCACCGCTCCCCGATCTGTCGTGCCAGCGCCGCGCCGCCAAACGCCAGCAGCCCCATCAGGACGAACGGCAATGCGGTCATGGCCGCTGCGGCGCGTAAGCTCAGCCGCGTGTCTGCACGCAGCAGGTCCAGCACCGGCCCGACCGAGGTAAGGAAGGGGCGCAGGTTGAGTGCGATGGCGGCGAGCAACAGCAAGGCGGCCAGCGGTAGTTCCCGGTGGCGTGACGCCACGGTAGCGGCGTGGGTATCGGTCATGGTCAGCTACTCAGCCGGCAGGCGGTTACAAGAAGAAAGCGCTGTAGCGTCATCGAACTGCTCCGTGAGGGGGTTGTGGAGCAGTCTAAGAAGCGGCGATAGAATTGAGAAATTAAATGTTCAACTAAATGTCAGTGGGAATCGTAATGACAAATCCGATGCTGGACCCGGTGCTGTTGAAGAGCTTCGTGGCGGTGGTGGAAAGCGGCAGCTTTACCCGTGCTGGTGAGCGGGTGCACCTCAGCCAGTCCACCGTCAGCCAGCATTTGCGGCGGCTGGAAGAACAACTGGGCAGTGAGCTGCTGGACCGTAGCGGCCGCTACGTGGTGACCACCGAAAGCGGCGCCCGCTTGCTGGGCTACGCCCGCCGCCTGCTGGCCCTGATGGAGGATGCGGTGGAAGAACTACGCGAGGGGCAGGTGCAGGGCGAGATCCACATCGGCGTGCCGGAAGACTTTGCCGCCGACCTGCTGGCGCCGCTGCTGGGGGCCTTTGCCCGCGAGTATCCGGCGATCCGGCTGGAGGTGACCAGCGGCTTGAGCAATACCCTGTGGCAACAGTTCTGCGCCGGCAGCTACGATCTGGTGCTGGTCAAGCAAAGGCATGGGCATACCGTCGGCACGGCTGCGTGGCCGGAGCCGCTGGCCTGGTTCGACAGCCTCGATACGCCCAGCTGGCAGCGCGATCCGCTGCCGCTGGTGGTGTTCCCGGTGGGTGGTTTGTACCGCGACGAGATGATCCATGCCCTGGAGAGCGGCGGGCGGCGCTGGCGAATCAGCTATTGCAGCGCCAGCCTCGCCAGCATCCGCTCGGCAGTGGCGAGCGGGCTGGGGGTCAGCCTCCTCCCTGCCCGGCTGGCGTTGTCGGGTCACCGTCGCCTGGGCGAGCTGGAGGGTTTTCCGCCGCTGCCGCCCCTGGAACTGGTGTTGCACCGCCGCCCCGACGTGCCGCAGCGGGTGCTGGACCTGGCCGAGCGCCTGCAAGCCGCATGCGACGAGGTGATGGGGTAAGCGACCACCCTTGGTGCTGCCGGCCGGCCCGGCGCCGACTCGCGTTACGCGGCATCGTGTTCGCCGCTCAGAGCCGCCAGGACCGGCCGCACGCTCCGGCTCAGTGCGGCCGCGGCCGCCCAGTCGGGGCCGCTCGGCAGTTTGCTGGGGCCGACCTCGAATTCGATCGGCGCCCGGCGCGGCAGCCATGTGCCGTCCCGCAGCGCGATGCGGGTGCCGCGCAGCCCGGCCAGCACCACCGGCACATGGGCCTGGCCGGCGGCGAGGAAACCGCCCAGATGGAATGGCCGCAGCCCGGCGGCGCGGGTAAAGGTGCCTTCCGGGAAAATCAGCAGGTTTTGGCCCGCCTGCAGCGCGCCGACCATGGCGTCGAGATCGTGCTGGCTCTGCCGGATATCGGTGCGCTCGATGAAACATGTTCCCAATCCGCTCAAGAGGGCTCTGAGCAGCGGGTTGGCGCTGAGTTCGCGTTTGGCGGTGTAGGTGTAACCCGGCACCGCCGGCAGCAAGGCCGTGAGCAACAGCACATCCAGATAGCTGGCGTGGTTGAGCAGCAGTACGTGGGGCTGGCTCGGCAGGCGTTCCAGTCCCTGCACCCTCACCGGCAATCGACTCAGTATCAGGCCGAGTCTGGCGGCGGCACGGACAAGGCGCCGGCCCAGGGCCTGCCTTTGCAGCAGGATGGTCAGTCCTCCTGCCGGCAGCGCCAGGGCGAGGAGCACCGCCCAGGCATAAACGCCATAGCACCAGGCGGCGAGCTGCCGCAACGCGATGACGCCCCGGGCGAGCCCGCTCTCACGCCACAGCCGCAGCGACTGCCGCCAGGGCGAGTCGGCGGACGGGTGATCGACCATGCCTTGCTCGTACGCCGCACGGCAGGCCTGACGGCGAATCTTGCCGCTGGACGTTTTCAGGACCGTGTGGGGGGGCGCCAGCACGATCTCGTCGAGCGGCACCCCGACCACGTCGGCGGCGGTCTGGCGGATGAGTTGGTGCAGTTGCTCCCGGGCGGCGCTGCCCTGCTCCCGGGTTTCGGCCAACACCACCAGGCGTTCCGAGCCCTGGTGCGGGTCGGCACTGGCGAACACCGCGACGCAGCCTTTGCGGATGCCCGGCAGGTTGCCGATGGCTTCTTCCAGGTCGTAGGGGTAGAAATTGCGGCCAGCACGGATGATCAGGTCCTTGACCCGGCCCGTCAGGTAGACCTCTCCCTCGGCCATGTAGGCGTTGTCGCCGGAATCGAGCCAGCCGTCGTGGAACAACGCCGTGCTCGCCGTGGGGTTGTGGTAGTAACCCCGCGTCGCGGAAGGACCGCGAAATTCGAGCCGCCCCACCTGGCGCTCCGGCAGTTCCGATCCGTCCTCGCCCACGATGCGGATTTCATGGTTGGGCAAGGGGCGGCCGCAGGATGGAATGCGCAGGGCCGCGTGGTCGTCCTGGGCCGGAAGGGCTTGCCCCGAGGTGGCGAACGGTTCCGCTGCGATCAGGTCGATGAGCGGGCCGCGGCCGAGCGGTGGAAACGCCAGGGCCACGGTGGATTCGGCCAACCCGTATACCGGCGTCAAGGCGGTGCGCTGGAAGCCACAGGGGGCAAAGCGGGCGGCGAAGCGTTCCAGCGTGGCGGGGCTCACCGGTTCGGCACCGTTGAAGGCAAAGCGCCAGTGGGATAGGTCGAGGCCTTGCAGTTCGCTGTCGGCGGTCTTGCGCGCGCACAGTTCGTACGCGAAGTTGGGGGCGCCCGACAGGGTCGCGTGGTGCCGGGACACGGCCTGCAGCCAGCGTGCCGGTTGGGCCAGGAAGCTCAGTGTGGGCAGCAGCACCAGAGGGCAGCCGTGGTAGAGCGAGCCCAGCCAGGCCCCGATCAGACCCATGTCATGGTAGAGCGGCAGCCAGGAGACGCCGACATCTTCCGCGGTGATGCCGATGACCTGCCCCATGGCGCGGATATTGGCGAGCAGGTTGGCGTGGCTGAGCATGACCCCCTTTGGATCGCCGGTGCTGCCCGAGGTGTATTGCAGGAAGGCCAGCTCCGAGGATGTGCCCTGGAACGGCCGGCGATCGGTCTCTCCGGCCAGTTCTTCCGTGGTGACGGCTCCGGCGAGGCTGGCGACGTTGGCGCGCAGCAGCGTGGCGACGGGCTTTGCCTGCTGTGTGGTAATCATCAGCACGACGGCGGCGTTGTTGAGAATGCGGGCGTGGCGACGCAGATGCTCATCGAGCTGGCTCAGGCGGGTGGGTGGGTAAATAGGCACCGGGATACCGCCTGCCAGCATGACGCCGATGAAGCTCGCCAGATAGCCAAGGCCGGTCGGCAGCATCAGTGCAATGGTTTCGCCTGGCGTTACCCCCCGTGCCGCCAGTCCGCCGGCAATCGCCCTGCCCGCCTCGAACAGCTCGCGGTAACGGATGGGATGGAGCGTTTGCTGCTCGCCGTATAACAGGACGTGGACGCGTTCCGGCTGGCGCTCGACGTGCCAGAGCAAGGCTTCGGCGAGGGTATCTGCGTGCCGTGGCGGCTCGATGGCGGAGCCCTGCCGCAGCGGCATGAGAGCGGGCGGCGCCTCGGCCCTGCCCGGCTGTGCCAGGTACGGCAGCAGGTCGCGCACGGTTTCCGTATGCGACAGCGCTTCGTCCGGCAGTTGAACCGCGAACGCCTGGTTCAGCCGTTGCACCAGTTCGACCCGCGTGAGGCTGTCGAAGCCCAGCTCGCCTTCCAGGGTGCTGTCCAGCGTCACGCCCGCTGGGTGGGCCGGATGCACCTCCCGCTCCAGTGCCCGGATCACTTGCAACAGGCGCTCGGTGTGTTGCGCTGGCGTAGCGTCGGGGCCGGGATCAGGGCTCGCTGTCACGGGGCGGTGAGGCGGTCGGGGCATCACGCAACCGGGTCGCGAGGTAGTCGAGCACGGCGTCGAGCGAGACCAGCTGGCGATAGTCGGCCTCGGGGATGTCGACCTGAAGGCGCTCGTGCAGGCCGATGATGAAGTTGAGCCAATCCATCGAGTCGAGGTCGACCTCGTCGCGCAAGGGGCGGTCGTCGCGCAGCGCGCTCTCTTCCACTTCCGGGGCAATCTTGCGTAACGAGTCGATCACGAGGGTGCGAAGGTGGGCGCGGTCCATGGCGGGCTCCAGTCGGCGTTGCAGCGGTTAGAGGGCGTCCGGCTGTTGCAGCAGCTGGCGGATTTCGGCCAGGAACAGCGCGCCGCGATGGCCGTCGCTGGCACGGTGGTCGCCGGACAGGCTGGCGATGACGCTCGGCATGGCCACGCATTGGCCCTGCTCCACCCATGGCCGTTCCATCACCTTGCCGAAGCCGACCAGGGCGACTTGCGGCGGATAGATCACGCCGAACACCGACTCACTGCCCTGCTCACCCAGATTGGTCACAGTCAGGGTCGGGTCGGCCATCTCGGAGCTGCGCAGCGATCCGGCGCGGGCCCGCTGCACCAGGTCGGTGAGTTCGTGCATCAGGACCTCGAGCGGTTTGGCGGCGACGTCGTGCAGGGCCGGGGCGATCAGGCCGCCCTGGCGCAGCGAGATCGCCACGCCGAGGTGGGCGGCAGGGGCCGCGTGGAAGGCGCCGTCGATCCAGTGGCCGTTCATCTCGGGGTAGCGGCGCGTGGCGAGCGCCACCGCCTTGAGCAGCAGCACGGCGGGTAGCAGGCGCTCGGTGACGGGCAGTTCGGCGTTGCGCCGCTCCAGCCAGGCGAGGGCCGGCCGCAGCGGGATGGTGTCGGCCAGGTAGTAGTGCGGAATCTCGCGCTTGGAGCGGCTCATCGCCGCCGCGATGGCGCGGCGCATCTCGGCACCGCGATCGGGCGCCGGGGTGGCGGTTGCCACCGCCTTGGCCTCGACATCCTGCAGGGTGATCGCGCCCTCCGCTCCCGAGCCGCTGAGGCTGGCGAGGTCGACGCCAAGCTCGCCGGCACGCTTGCGCGCGGCCGGCGAGATGCGGCGGCGCTCGGCGCCCCTGGCGGGCAGGACGGCGTTCTCTGCCGTTTCGCCCGGGGCCAGCAGCAGCGCGATTGGGGTGCCGACGGGCACCTTGTCGCCGATGTCGATCAGCAGTTGCCGCACGGTGCCGTCGACCCAGCTTTCCACGTCGACGGCGGCCTTGGCGGTATCGACGATGGCGACGATATCGCCCCGCTTGACCGTGTCGCCGGGGTGAATCTTCCACTCCAGCAGCTTGCCTTCGTCCATGTCGGCGCCGAGCGAGGGCAGTTTGAATTCGATCATGGACGGCCTTTCCATTAGTGCCGGGTGGGTTTGAGTGGCATCACACTTCCAGGTACTCGGTGTAGCCGAAGCCCTGGCGGTAATCGAGCAGCGAGATGACCTGCGGAGTGACCTTGATCACCGCCAGCTCGCTGGCCATGCTTTCCACCGGGCCCATGTCGGTGATTTGCGGGAACTTGGTCTGCATCAGGTCGAGGGCCTGCTCGATCTCGTCCGGGTCTTGCACTTCTTCGGCAGTGCCGCCCAGCGACAACCCCCGGATCTCGTGCCAGTCGGTGTAGTCATGGTCGATGGCGAGCGAGACCTTGTTGTTGAGCCGAATGTTGCGCAGCTTTTGGGCGTGCACGTCACAGCACAGGTAAATCGTCAGGCCGTCGTTGACGTAGGCGACGGTGGTTGCCTGGGGGTAGCCGTCCTCGCGGACGGTGGCGATGGTGCAGATGTTGTGGGTATTCATCACTTCCAGCACCCGCTGGCGTGCGACGTCATCCATGGCGACTCTCCGGTTAGGTTCCGCAGACGGTGCGTACCGCCGCGGCGATGGTGGCCACCTGGGGTAGCGCGGCCTCTTCCAGGTGGCGGGCGTAGGGAATGGGGACTTCGGCGCTGCACACCCGCACGGGCGGGGCGTCGAACTCGTAGAACGCCTGCTCGGTAAGGCGGGCCACCACCTCGGCGGCGAGGCTGCCGCTTTTCCAGCCCTCGTCGACGACGACCACGCGGTGCGTCTTTTGCAGCGATGCCAGCAACGTGGCGTCGTCGAGCGGACGCAGCACGCGCAGGTCGATCACCTCCGCCTCGATGCCCTCTTGCGCCAGTTGCTCCGCCGCGTCCAGCGCCTTGCCGAGCAGCCCGCCGTAGGCGATCAGGGTGACGTCGTGCCCACTGCGCCGCACCCGGGCGGAATGGATATCGACTTCGACGTCTTCGGCCAACTCGCCTTCCACGTTGTAGAGCTGGCCGTGCTCGAACAGGATCACCGGGTCGGGGTCCTGCAGCGCCGGCCACAGCATGCCGCGCGCGTCTTCCAGCGTGGCCGGCGCCAGCACGCGGATGCCGGGAATGTGGGCGTACCAGCCTTCCAGGCTGTGCGAGTGCTGCGCGGCGAGCTGGCGTCCGGCGCCGGTGGTCATGCGGATCACCAGTGGCACCGAGCATTGCCCGCCCGACATGTGGCGCAAGGTGGCGGCGGTGTTCACGATCTGGTCCAGTGCCAGCAGGCTGAAGTTGACCGTCATCACCTCGACGATCGGGCGCAGCCCGCCCAGCGCCGCGCCGATGCCGGCGCCGACGAAGGCGAGCTCGGAGAGCGGCGTGTCGCGGATGCGCTCGGGGCCGAACTCCGCCAGCAAGCCCTTGGACACGGCATACGTGCCGCCGTAGCGGCCGACGTCCTCGCCCATCAGGAACACGCGCGGGTCGCGCAGCAGTGCGTCACGCATCGCCTCGCGCAAGGCTTCGCGGTAGCTGGTGTGGCTCATGGCGCGCTCCCGGCACTCGGAGTCTGGACGTCGCGCAGCAGGTCGGCGACCGGCTCCCAGTGGCCGGCGTCGGCAAACGCCACGGCGTCGTCCACCTCGCGCCCGACCTCGGCGTCGAGCGCCAGGAACTGCTCTTCGGCCAACCTGCCCTGGGTTTTCAGGCGCGCGGTGTAGGTGTGGATCGGTCCGTGCTCCTTCCAGTGCTCGATTTCCGCCTTGTCACGATACAGGTCGGGGTCGAACATCGAGTGCGCGCGGAAGCGGTAGGTCTGGAACTCGAGGAAAAACGGCTGCTGCGCGGCGCGCACCGTGTCGGCGGCCTCGAGCGCGGCCGGGTAGGTCGCCACCACGTCCATGCCGTCGACGGCGCGGGCCGCGATGCCATAGCTGGCGGCCTTGCGGCACAGGTCGGTCTGCGCCTGGGCGCGCGGCAGCGCGGTGCCCATGGCGTAGAGGTTGTTCTCGCAGCAGAACAGCACCGGCAACTGCCACAGCGCGGCCAGGTTCATCGACTCGTGGAAGGCGCCCTCGGCGACGGCGCCGTCGCCGAAGAAGCAGGCGGTGACGCGGCGGATGCCCTGCATCCGGTCGGCCAGCGCCAGGCCGACCGCCAGCGGCAGGCCGCCGGCGACGATGGCGTTGCCACCGAAGAAGCGTGCCTTGGCATCGAACAGGTGCATCGAGCCGCCGCGCCCGCGCGAACAGCCTTCCTGCTTGCCGAACATCTCGGCCATGATGGCGCGCATCGACACCCCGCGTAGCAGCGCCTGGCCATGCTCGCGGTAGGTGGCGACCACGGTGTCCTCCGGCGCCAGCGCGCGCATCGCGCCCGCCGCCACCGCTTCCTCGCCGATGTAGAGGTGCAGAAAGCCGCGGATCTGGCCGGCGCCGTACAGCTCGGCCGCTTTTTCCTCCAGCCGCCGGATGCGCAGCATGTCGCGCAACAGGCCCAGCGCCAGCTCCGGCGCGAACGGTACGGGGGCGGTGGGGACCGGGCCCGGCGGCAGCATCAGCTCGGCGCCTGCTGGGTTCGGCTGGCTCATGCGCCCTCCTCCAGTGTCGACAGATCGCCTTCCGGCAGCCCCAACTCGCGCGCCTTGAGCAGGCGGCGCATGATCTTGCCGCTGCGGGTGCGTGGCAGCGTCGGCAGGAAGGCGATCTCCTTCGGCGCCACTGCCGCCCCCAGGCGCTTGCGGGCATGGCCGAGCAGCTCGGCGCGCAGTGACTCGCTGGCCTCGACGCCACGCTTGAGCGAGACGAAGGCCTTCACCACCTCGCCCACCATCTCGTCGGGCTTGCCGATCACCGCGGCTTCGGCCACCGCCGGGTGCTCCATCAGCGCGCTTTCCACCTCGAATGGCCCGATCAGGTGGCCGGATGACTTGATCACGTCGTCAGCACGGCCGACGAACCAGTAATAGCCGTCGGCATCGCGCCGCGCCAGGTCGCCGGTGAGGTAAAGCTCGCCGGAAAAACACTTGCGGTAGCGCTCGTCCTGCCCCAGGTAGCCACGGAACATCGACGGCCAGCCGGCCTTGAGCGCGAGCTCGCCGACGGCATCCACGTCGTTCAGCACCTCGATGGGCCGGTCCGGCTGGTGCCGCACGATGCAGGCCTCGATACCGGGCAGCGGCTTGCCCATCGAGCCCGGCTTGATCGGCATCGCCACGGTGTTGGCGATCATGATTCCACCGGTTTCGGTCTGCCACCAGTTGTCGTGGATCGGCAGGCCCAGCTCGTCCGCGCCCCACCACACCGCTTCCGGGTTGAGCGGTTCGCCGACGCTGGCGATGAAGCGCAGCGCGGGAAAGCTGAACTGGTGCGCCAGCTCCGGCCCGGCCTTCATCAGCATGCGGATCGCGGTGGGCGCGGTGTACCACACGCTCACCCGCTCCTCCTGCAGGACGCGGTACCAGTGTTCGGCGTCGAACTCGGACTCGTCGATGATGCTGGTCACGCCGTGCAGCAGCGGGGCGATGATGCCGTAGGAGGTGCCGGTGACCCAGCCGGGGTCGGCGGTGCACCAGTAGATGTCCTGCGGATGCAGGTCGAGCGCGTACTTACCGGTGACGTAATGGGTGAGCGCCGCGCCGTGCACGTGCAGCGCCCCCTTGGGGGTGCCGGTGGTCCCGCTGGTGAAGTGCAGCAGCGCCGGGTCGTCGGGCCGGGTGGGAACGATGGCGAACTCGTCGGCGGCCTCCGCCATCAGCCGGCCGAGATCGAGCGTACCGGGCTCATCGGGCGTGGAAGGGTTGGCCGAAGCCCCCTCGTCGTCGACCAGCAGCACTTGGCGTAGCGACGGCATCTGCGCCCGCATCGCGGCCACCTTGCGGCGATAGAGCGACGTGGTGGTCACCAGCAGCGCCCCCTGCCCGAGTTGCACCCGGGTGGCGATCGGCTCCGGGCCGAAGGCGGAGAACAGCGGCGACACCACCGCGCCGGCCTTGAAGCTACCCAATACCGCGAGATACAGCTCCAGGCGTCGTCCGCACAGCACGAACACCCGGTCGCCGCGGCCGATGCCGAGACAGGTCAGGACGTTGGCGAAGCGGTTGCTGAGGCGGCGCAGCTCGTCGTAATGGATGTCGCGGCGGCGGCCGTCGGCCGACAGCAGGCGCAGCGCGGTGTGCCCGGCCCGCTCGCTCAAGGCGTGGCGGTCCACCGCTTCGAACGCGATGTTGAGCCCGCCTCCGGGAAGCCCTGCCAGCTCGCGCCGCTCGTCGTCCCAGGAAAACGTGCGGCATACCGCGCCGCGATCGCCCAGGTTGGGTAACACCGGTAGTGCAGCGACGTTCTTGTCTATCAGAGTCGGTCGCACGGCGGCTCCTCGTCAGTGCTGCCCGTCGCCCTGCTTGGGAAGCGTGATCCCGAGGCTGGACAGCAGGTCGATCGGCATGGGGAACACGATGGTCGAGCTCTTGTCGCCGGCAATTTGCGTGAGCGTTTGCATGTAGCGCAACTGCATCGCCTGCGGTTGGCGCGCCAGCATCTGCGCTGCTTCCAATAGCTTGACCGAGGCCTGCAGCTCGCCTTCGGCGTGGATGACCTTGGCGCGCCGCTCACGCTCGGCTTCGGCTTGCCGCGCAATCGCCCGGACCATGGTTTCGTTCAGGTCGACGTGTTTGATCTCGACGTTGGAGACCTTGATGCCCCAGCTGTCGGTCTGGGCATCGAGCACCTTTTGGATGTCCAGGTTGAGCCGTTCGCGCTCGGACAGCAGCTCGTCCAGTTCGTGCTTGCCCAGTACGGCACGCAGCGTGGTCTGTGCCAGCTGGCTGGTGGCTTCGTGAAAATTGACGACCTGAATGATCGCCCGCTCCGGATCGACGACCCGGAAATAAACGACCGCGTTCACCTTCACCGACACATTGTCGTGGGTGATGACGTCCTGCGGCGGCACGTCCATCACCACGGTGCGCAGATCCACCCGCACCATCTGCTGCACGCCCGGGATGATCAGGATCAGGCCGGGGCCCTTGACCTTCCAGAAGCGGCCCAGCGTGAACACCACGCCGCGTTCGTATTCGCGCAGGATGCGGAACGACGACGCGATCAGCAACACGATCAGCAGTATGACACCGCCGCTGCCCAGTCCGAATGCCATGACTACGCTCCTTTCGTGGTTTCGCCGTAAGGCTCCACGCTCATGATCAGGCCGTGGCGGCCGGTCACCCGCACCCGCTGGCCGCGACGCAGCGGCACCGCGCTCTCGACCCGCCATTGCTCGCCCTTGATGGTGGCCCAGCCCTCGCTTTGCAGGTCGTCGATGATTTCGCCGGTACTCCCGATCAGCCGCACCTCTCCGCTCACCACCGGGCGCCGGCGCGCCTTCAGCGCCATGCCCGAGATGAAGAAGATGAACAGGCCGGAGCCCGCCGCGAGTGCCACGATCAGGCCGATCGGCACGCCGAAACCGGGCAGATCGGTATCGATCAGCATCACCCCGCCGATGACGAACATGACGATGCCGCCGATGCCCAGCGCGCCGAAGCTGGGCAGAAAGGCCTCTGCCACCATGCACCCCAGACCGAGCAGCATCAGCGCCAGTCCGGCGTAGTTCACCGGCAGCATCTGCAAGGCGTACAGCCCCAGCAACAGGCAGGTGGCGCCGACCAGGCCGGGCACGACGAAACCGGGGTTGGAGAACTCGAACAGCAGGCCGTAGATGCCGATCACCATCAGGATCATGGCGACGCTGGGGTCGGCGATGACGCCGAGAAAACGGCTGCGCCAGTCGGGTTGTAGCGTGATCACGGCGGCACCGGCGGTGTGCAGCACCCGCTCGTCCGGTCCGATCCTGACCTTGCGGCCTTGCAGCTTGACCAGCAGGTCCGGGACATCGCGCGCCGTCAGGTCGATCACGTTCCGGGCCAGCGCCTCGTCGGCCGACAGGCTGACCGCCTCGCGCACCGCCTGTTCGCCCCAGGCGACGTCGCGGCCGCGCAGCTGCGCCAGGCCGCGGATGTAGGCCGCGGCATCGTTGATCTGCTTGTGGGTCAGCGTGTCCTGGGTGCTGCCGCCCTGCTCCAGAGCCGCGTCGCTGCTGCCGGATTTGCCGCCCCTGGCGGATGGCTGTTCCGGCTGCGCGCCGGTGATGCCGATCTGGATCGGTGTGGCGGCACCCACGTTGGTGCCGGGGGCCATGGCGGCGATGTGGCTGGCGTACAGGATGTAGGTGCCGGCGCTGGCGGCGCGCGCACCGCTGGGGGCGACGAAACTCGCCACCGGCACCGGTGACGCGAGGATGGCCTTGATGATCTGCCGCATCGAGGTGTCGAGCCCGCCCGGAGTGTCCATCTGCAGCACCACCAGTTGCGCCCCTTCTTTTTCGGCGCGGGCCAGGCTGCGCGTGACGTGATCGGCGCCGACCGGGCCGATGGCGCCGGTGAGCGGTATTAGCATGACGGGTGGTTGTGGTGTGGCCGCAGTCGCCCCACCCAGTAACAGTCCGAGCCAGATCATGATGATGTGCCACAGCTTCATCATCGCAGGCGGTCCAATCGATCACGCGACAGTCTAAATCTAGACCATGAATCCGGTGGGCACGGCGAATTGCCGCTCAGCCTGCGCCGCCGCCGTTCTGGCAGGGCGCATCGCCGGGGTCGTCAACACGCTGCGCTGAAGCGGGAAGCCCCTCGCCATGGCCGGTTGGCGGCAAGGATTGTTGAGCTTTTTATCATGAAACGGGATAGAATCTCGATAAATAAAACCAATAATTATTCTCACTATGACTTTGCTACTTTCTCATCCTGCCGATCTCTCCGTCGACGTCCTGCTGGACACGATAGAGCACCAGCGCATCGGTACCGAATATCAGGTTCTGGTCGATACGGTTTCGCTGGCAACGGTGGGTCACTAAGCGCTGGCCCGTTTCTACCGACGCGACGGGACGGCCCTGCCTCCACAGCTGGTGTTCGACGCCCTGCACCACTCTCCTTTCACCTTGTTCCAGGTCGAGCTGTTGGCCAAGCGCTTCCAGATTGCCGCTGCGCCGCTGGAGGGGCTGCTGTTTCTGAACGTCGATCCGGATGCCTTCATGCAGCCGGTCAGCGACGAGCGCCGCCATCCGATGCTGGCGCTGTTCGAGTCGCCGCAACGGCTGGTGGTGGAAATCATCGAGAATTCCAGCGTGCAAGAGGCGCATCTGAGCCAGCGCTTGGCCGAGATCCTGAAGGCGCACGGCGTGCGTCTGGCGCTGGACGATATCGGCAGCCCGGAGTCGATGCTGTCGCTGACGCTGTTGGGCGGGGTCGACTATTTCAAATTCGACCGTTCCTGGCTGGCGCGGCGCGGCGACCCGGCCGGGATGCGACTGCTCAAGGCGCTCTTGGGCTACGCGCGCGAGCTGGGCAAGCAGTGCGTGCTGGAGGGGGTGGAGACGGAGCAGGACCTCGAGCTGGCGCGCGAGCTCGAGGTCGATCTGGTGCAGGGGTTTCTATTCCGGGAGCGGTTCCGGCTGGTGCGGGCCTGACGCCGGCTTACTCCTCGTCGGCTTCGTCGCTGGACTCCAGCGCCAGGTGCGAGGCCAGTTGCTTGTTGGACTTGATGCCCAGTTTGCGCAGTTTTTCGGCGCTGCTGATGAGGTTGCCGCGTCCGCTCTGCAGTTTCTTCATGGCGTCGCCGAAGGTGTCGCGGGTGGTGTCGAGCTGCTTGCCGAGCTTTTCCATGCTGTCGACGAAGCCGACGAACTTGTCGTACATCGCCCCGCTCTGGCGGGCGATTTCCTGGGCGTTCTGGTTCTGGTACTCGTAACGCCAGATGCTGGCCACGGTACGCAGCGTGGCCAAGAGCGTGCTCGGGCCGACGATCATGATGCGTCGCTCGAATGCCTCGTTGAACAGGCTCATGTCGTGCTGCACCGCCAGCAGGTAGGCCGGCTCCACCGGCACGAACATGAACACGAAGTCGAGCGTGTTGAGCTTGTACAGGTCCTGGTAACGCTTTTCCGACAGGGTGCGGATGTGGGCGCGGATGGCGGCGATGTGCGCTTTCAGCTCCGCCTCGCGCAGCACGTCGTCGCCCGCCGCCGTGTAGCGTACGTAGGCGTTCAGCGAAACCTTCGAATCCACCACTAACTGCTTGCCTTCCGGCAGGTCGATCACCACGTCCGGTTGGTAGCGGCGGCTGCTGCCGTCCTCGGTTTCCACGGTATCGGACACCTGTACGCGGTACTCGCGGTCCTTGTGCAGGCCGGAGGTTTCCAGCACCTTTTCCAGCACCATTTCGCCCCAGGTGCCCTGCGCTTTGCTGTTGGCGCCGGTGAGCGCGTTGGTCAGCGCCACTGCGTCGTGATTGAGGCGAGTGTTGAGTTCCTGTAGCCGGCGCAGTTCCTGCTCCAGTGTCAGGCGCTCCTTCGAATCCTTGTCGTAGGTGTCCTGTACCAGCTTGCCGAAGTTCTGGATGCGCTCGTGCAAGGGCGTCAGCAGCGAACCGAGGTTCTCCTTGTTCTGCTCGGTGAAGCGGCGCGATTTTTCTTCGAGGATTTCGCTGGCCAGCGCCTTGAACTGGTTGGATAGCGCCTCCTTGGCCTCGTCGAGCAGCACCAGTTTTTCGCGCGTCTGCTGACGCTCCTTGTCGAGCGTGGTGACCAGCTCTTGCTCGCGTGCAGTCAGTCGAGTGATGTCTTCGGCCAACCTCGTGGCCAGTTCGCGTTCCTTGATCACCTGAAGCTGCGAGGCTTCCAGCTGACGCCCCTGCTCGGCGCGCGCCGCCAGCTGGCTCGCGGTGTCGCGCAGTTCGCGCGTCAGCTGCTCGATGGCGCGCTCGCGCTCGCCCAGCACCTGTTCCAGCTCCGGCACGCGCTGGGCACGGGTGGCATAGCTGGCGATGCGCTGCTGGCTATCACTCAGCTGCTGGCGGGCTTCGGCCAACTTGGCGGCCAGGTCACGCTCGCGCCCTTTCAGTTCGTCGACCTGCATCTGGCAGGCCTTCAGCTGCGCGGCGAGTGCCGCATTGTCGGACAAAGCTTCGCCGCGGCCGCGTTGGTACTCGGCCTGGGCGCGCGATTTTTGTACCGACCACAATGCGGCGCCGCCCACGATCAGGCCAACCAGCAGTCCGATGATAATTTCCATTGTTTATCCGTGCCTTGTCGAAATGAGTTCAGATAGATTCGGGGCTTGTGAGACGGCGCTTATTCGATGAAAAACGATATTGAATCAGTGGCTTGGGTTGATTCATCAAGCTAGATTATGAGGATGGATCGAACACTCCTCCAACGCCGGGCAATCCATCACGTCAATCGATCCGAGATTCTTCTTTAACAGCAAGCCTTGCGACGGAATATTCGATCCGATTCGAGCTTGAACGCGTCAGATCGAGTCTAGTTATTGTTGTGGTGTTTCATTGGCTTGCATGTTTTTCTTCAGGATGACTGTCGGTCGCCCTGCCCGGCCGGCAGCTGCAAGTGGTCGAGGTAAATCTGCAGCTCCTTGCGGCTCTGCCATTCGTTGGCTACCACCTGGTACACCGCCTCGATCTCGTGGGGCAGCCAGTCCACCTGGCTGAATCGCATAGAGTCTCATTCCTGGCCATCCTTGAGCAGACGCAGGTTGTTCGCTTGTCTCGAAGAAAGAGAAGGTCCGTCCGCGAGTCGGTGTCTAGTTCGTCGAGATGCATCCCTGCGACAATACCTGATTTCTCCCCTCAAACAACACAACCCGGGTGCCGAAGACGCGCTCCGAGGGCTCTCCTCTTTCTCCGGATCGAGATTCAACTGCTGATTCTTTCATAAAACACGCCCCAACCAATGTTTCGAAAGCCTGACAGAAAGGGGGGAAAATCGACTTCGGCGATGGTCAGGCCGGCGGCCATGGTCGATGAAAAACGATATTGAATCAGTGGCTTGGGTTGATTCATCAAGCTAGATTATGAGGATGGATCGAACACTCCTCCAACGCCGGGCAATCCATCACGTCAATCGATCCGAGATTCTTCTTTAACAGCAAAGCCTTGCGACGGAATATTCGATCCGATTCGAGCTTGAACGCGTCAGATCGAGTCTAGTTATTGTTGTGGTGTTTCATTGGCTTGCATGGTTTTCTTCAGGCTGACTGTCGGTCGCCCTGCCCGGCCGGCAGCTGCCAGTGGTCGAGGTAAATCTGCAGCTCCTTGCGGCTCTGCCATTCGTTGGCTACCACCTGGTACACCGCCTCGATCTCGTCGGGCAGCCAGTCCACCTGGTTGAATCGCATGGCGTCAAATTCCTGGCCATCCTTGAGCAGCCGCAGCTTGAGGTGCTTGTCGCCGACGATGCGCTGCTGCATCACGTGGAAGCGGTCGCAGAAGGTCGGCGGCGGGAAACCCTGCCCCCATACCTGCGCCGCCAGTTCCTCGGCAAAACCCAGGTGCAGTTCGCGCGGCCCGAGGCTGCCATCGGTCTCCAGCGTGCGCGTCAGCTGCTGCTCGCTCATCCATTCGCGCGCCACGGTTTCGAAAGCCTGACAGAAGGCGGGGAAATCGACTTCGGCGATGGTCAGGCCGGCGGCCATGGCGTGGCCGCCGAACTTGCGCAGCAGCCCAGGATGGCGCTTGGACACCAGGTCGAGCGCGTCACGCAGGTGGAAGCCGGGAATCGAGCGTCCGGAGCCCTTGATTTCGCCCTCGTCACCCGGCGCGAATACGATGGACGGCCGGTGGAAACGTTCCTTTAGGCGCGAGGCGACGATGCCGACCACGCCCTGGTGCCAGTCGTCGCGGTATAGGGCCAGCGTGTAGCGTTCGGCCGGATCGATGCTGGCGAGCACCGCCAGCGCCTCGTCCTGCATGCCGTGCTCGATCTGGCGCCGCTCACGGTTCAGCGCGTCCAGTTCCTGCGCCAGCTTCATGGCCTGGCTTTCGGTGGCCGCCAGCAGGCAGGCGATGCCGAGGCTCATGTCGTCGAGCCGGCCAGCGGCGTTCAGGCGCGGACCGAGCGTGAAGCCGAGATCGAAGGTGTTGGCCTTGTGCACCATGCGCCCGGCGACGCGGAACAGCGCGGCGATGCCCGGCGTCATGCGCCCGGCGCGCATGCGGCGCAGGCCGTTCTCGACCAGGATGCGGTTGTTCTGGTCGAGCCGCACCACGTCGGCCACGGTGCCGAGCGCGACGTAGTCGAGCAGTTCGCCCAGGTTGGGCTCCGGCTTGTCACCGAACGCTCCGCGCGCGCGCATCTCGGCGCGCAACGCCATCAGCACGTAGAACATCACGCCGACGCCGGCCAGGTTCTTCGACGGAAACGGGCAGCCCGGCTGGTTGGGGTTGACGATCAGTGCGTCCGGCAGCGTGTCGCCCGGCAGGTGGTGGTCGGTGACCAGTACCTCGATGCCGCGCGCCTTGGCGGCCTCTACCCCGGCGACGCTGGCGATGCCGTTGTCGACGGTGACGATGATGTCGGGCCGGTGCTGCGCCGCCAGTTCGACGATCTCCGGCGTCAGGCCGTAGCCGTACTCGAAGCGATTGGGCACGATGAAGTCGACGATGGCGCCGTGCGCCGCCAATCCCTTCATCGCCACGCTGCAGGCAGTGGCGCCATCGGCATCGTAATCGGCCACGACCAGCAGGCGCTCGCGTCGGGCGATGGCGTCGGCCAGTCGGCGCGCCATGGCATCGATGTTCTTGAGCTGCTGGAACGGCAGCAGCGCCTTCAGGCTGCAGTCGAGTTCGGCATGGCTGGTGATGCCGCGCGCGGCGAACAGGCGCGACATCAGCGGGCTGATGCCTTGTGCCTGCAGCGCGGCGTGGTGATCGGGCGGGACGGAGCGGGTCTGGATGCGAGTCATTCGGCGGGATAGAACGAAGTGAGCGGACGCGCGCGGCGCCAGAATTTCCACAGGTCGGAACGGGTCACGTTGGCCGAAAAACCGGCCGGGCCGTGCGTCGTCAGGGTGAGCTGGCCGATTCGGCCGGACTTGAGAGCGGGCAACAGCGGCGCGAACCAGTCAGTCTCCAGCTGCATCAGCGTGTCACGCCAGCCCCAGGCGTCGCGGTACTGCGCCGGTGCGAGCAGGCGGTCGAGATGCACCAGCGCGGAGGCTTCGCCATGCAGGGTCTCGGCCAGCGCGTCAAAGGCAAACGGAACGCTGTCGGCGCGCTGCCCGGCCTGTCGCGCCAACCCCTGCCAGGTGGGGTCGTCGCTGAATAGCCGTGCCTCCGGTGTCATCGGCTGGGTCCCCGCTTCGTCCTCGCCCCACAGCCAGACGCTGTTGACGCTCACCTCGCCCTGCGCCTCGCGCTGATCGTTGGTGGGGTGAGTGTAGAGCAGCATCTGCATCTCGTTGAGCCAGCGGCTCCACGTCAGCCCATTGCTGCCGCCCGGCAGGTGCTCGTTGATGTTCTCCCCCACCGCATCCATCAGCGGGGTGAAGCGGGCGCCGCTGGCAGCGGCCAGCCGAACGTACCAGCGCCCGGGTTGCGGCGCGTAGAAGGTCATGCCGTCCTCGGCGAAGTGCCGGTTCAGGCTCCCGACCAGGGCGTCGGCCTCGTGCTGCGCCAGGTTCATCACCCCGACGTCGGCCAGCAGCGCGCGGTCGCGGTCGATGCGCACGTGCACCGGATCGGCGATCAGCCAGTGGCCGGTGGCGGCATCCAGACCGGCAGCGAGGGCGTCTTGGCGTGCCGGGGCGAGATGCGAGAGGCCGAAGCTCTGGGCGGTCAGTGCCGACAGGGGGCCTGGCGCGGCGTCGATCCGGGCGCGGCCGAGCAAGGTCGCCAGCGCCGGCAGCGCCAGTCCCTTGAGCACCTCGGCGCCGTCGTGGGCGTCGAGCCAGCTCAAGCCAGGGACGATCAGGGTCAGTTTCATTGAGCGGAATCCAGGTGGGAATGACGACGCCGCGCAGGGGCGCGGCGTCGCAAGATGAGAAGGTTCGGAACGCGTGAAAGAAATCGTCGTGAGCGACCCTCAGCGGGGTGAAGAGCAGCACAGGAACCGGAATGGTCACATTGTCCATGAGGATCATGGCTGAGCGAATCCCTTCCAGAGATTCGCACGCTCAGAGCAGCGCATGAGCCCTGATCAGGGACGCGCAGCAGATTTATTCACGTGTTCTCAGGCCAGCGTCACGCGGGCAAACTTCCTCTTCCCCACCTGCAGCACCACGGTCACCCCGCGGTCCAGTTGCAGGCCCTTGTCTTCCACCTTCTCGCCGTCGACCTTGACGCCGCCCTGCTGGATCATGCGCAGCGCTTCCGAGGTCGACGCCACCAGTTGCGCCTCTTTCAGCACGTTGCCGATCGCCATCGCCGCGCCGTCGAGGGTCACGGTCACTTCCGGTAGGTCGTCGGGGATGGCGTTCTTCTGGAAGCGCGCCTCGAAGTCGGCCAGCGCATCGATTGCCGCCTGCTCGCTGTGGAAGCGCGCCACCAGTTCCTGCGCCAGCAGCACCTTGATGTCGCGCGGGTTGCGACCCTCGGCCACTTCCTGCTTGAACTGGGCGATCTCGTTCAGCGGGCGGAACGAGACCAGCTCGTAGTAGCGCCACATCAGCGTGTCGGAGATCGACATCACCTTGCCGAAAATCTCGCTGGCCGGCTCGGCGATGCCGATGTAGTTGCCGAGCGACTTGGACATTTTGTTGACGCCGTCCAGGCCTTCCAAGAGCGGCATCATGATCACGCACTGCGGCTTCTGCCCGTGCTGCTGCTGCAGGGTGCGGCCCATCAGCAGGTTGAATTTCTGGTCGGTGCCGCCCAGTTCGATGTCGGCCTGCATCGCCACCGAATCGTAACCCTGCATCAGCGGGTACATGAATTCGTGGATGGCGATCGGCTGGTTGCCGTGGAAGCGCTTGTGGAAGTCGTCGCGTTCCAACATGCGGGCCACGGTCGAACCGGCCGCCAAGCGCAGCATGCCGGCGGCGCCCAGCTCGCCCAGCCACTTGGAGTTGAAGCAGATCTCGGTCTTGGCCGGGTCGAGAATCTTGTAGACCTGCTCGGCGTAGGTCTTGGCGTTGATCTGGATCTGTTCCGGCGTCAGCGGCGGACGGGTGGTGTTCTTGCCGGATGGGTCGCCGATCATGCCGGTGAAATCGCCGATCAGGAACATGATCCGGTGACCCAGGTCCTGCAGCTGACGCATCTTGGTCAGCACCACGGTGTGGCCCAGGTGCAGGTCGGGAGCGGTCGGGTCGAAGCCGGCCTTGACGCGCAGCGGGCGGTTTTCCTTCAGTTTTGCGATCAGTTCCGCTTCGATCAGCACCTCTTCGGCGCCACGCTTGATGACGGCGAGAGCGTCGTCGATGGAAATGTCCGGACGTGCAACGGTGGTCATTCAGTGATCCTTGTTACCTGTAATTTCCGCCGGTTTCTCCACCAGGAAGTTGCGATATGTCCCTGTTTTATCTGGAGATTAGGGTTCACCCGGCGGGGGGCATCTGTTAGTATGCGCGCTTTGCCCCGGAACTCATCGCGTTCGCAGGGGGACCAAGGCGAGGTTGGCTGGAACGGCCCTTCTCGTTGGCATACTGAATTTACGCAAGGCAGGAAACGCTCCCTGCCCAGACTCTAGAGAACAATGGATTATCGCAAACTGCTCAAGTTACCGCAAAGTTGTGTGCATCGCCTGATGAATCACCGCCTGAGCTGGCTCGGCCTGGCCGCTTCCCTGCCCCTGTTCGGCGTGGTGACGGCGTTTGCCGTGGCCGGCAACGGTGATCAGCCCGAACCGCCGCACATCGATGTTGAAACCGTCACCCAGCGCCTGGCCTTGCCCGTCTACACCTCCAGTGTCAGCACCACGCCCTACTGGCGTGACGAACAGGTCCAGCGCGGCGACACCCTCGGGCGGCTGCTCAACCGCCTCGGTGTCGGCGACGGCGAAGCCCAGCGCTTCCTCAATTCCAGTCCGCTGTCGAAGAACCTGCTCAAGCTCAAGGACGGTCAGACACTCTCGGTGCAGACCAACGACGCCGGCGAACTGTTTGGCCTGCGTTTCCTGAACGACGATGAAAACGGCGAGCAAGTCATGGTCGCCATTGAAAAGGCCAATGGTCAATGGCGCGCCAGTGCCGATCCGCTGGAAACCCAGACCATCCAGTCGATGCGCTCGATCGACATCGAGTCCGGAGGCGTCGGTGCGGCCCTGTCGCGTGCCGGGGTGCCGCCAGAGATTCGCGCCCAGCTCAACGAAATCTTTACCGACCGCTTCGAACTCGCCAGTCTGAAACAGGGTGACCGCATCAACCTGGTATTCGAAAGCCTGCTGTTCAACGGCTCGCCGATCGCCAACGGCAACCTGCTGGCAGCCGAGGTCGAGCATGGCGGGCAGAGTTACCGTGCCTACTACTTCGCTCACGACAGCGAATCCGGCGCCTACTACGACGAAAACGGCAATCCGATCAAGAAAGGCTTCAACGAACAGCCGGTGCGCGGTGCGCGCATCAGTTCCGGTTACGGCATGCGCTACCACCCGGTGTTGCACTCGCTGCGCATGCACAAGGGGGTGGACTACGCCGCCGTCACCGGTACGCCGATCGTCGCCCCGGCCGACGGCATCGTCGCCACCGCCGAGACCGAAAACGGCTACGGCAACGTCGTCGTCATCCGCCACAGTGCCAAAATGTCGACGCTATACGGCCACATGAGCCGCTTTGCGCCGGGCATGCATGCCGGCAAAAGCGTCAAGGCGGGCGATCTGATCGGTTACGTCGGCTCCACCGGCCGCTCCACCGGTCCGCACCTGCATTTCGAGGTGCGCATCAACAACGAGGCGGTCGACCCGTCCACCGCCGCGCTGCCGACACCGGGCCTGTCCGCCCAGCAACGCTTGGCCTTCCGCCAAAGCAGCGTTAAGCTTTCTGCCAACCTCAAGCTACTGCGAGAGCTGCCGGTAACGGTAGCCCAACTGGACTGATGACTGAACGCTATATCGGACTGATGTCGGGCACCAGCCTCGACGGTGTCGACGCGGTGCTGGCCACCTTCGACGACGACGGCAACTGCAACGTGACTGTCGATTTCTTCGTGCCCTACCCTGCGCTGGTGCGCGACGCCGTGCTGGCCTTGCAACCGGCCGACGGCAACGAGCTGGACCGGGCGGCGCGCCTGGGTAACACCCTGGCCGGCTTGTACGCCGAAGCCGTGCGAGGCGTGCTGGATACGGGTGGGCTGAGTGCCGCCGACATCACCGCCATCGGTTGTCATGGCCAGACCATCCGCCATGCCCCACACGCCGGTTACACGCTGCAGATCGGCAACCTCGCCGGTCTGGCCGAAGCCACCGGCATCGACGTCTGTGGCGATTTCCGCAGCCGCGACATCGCTGCGGGCGGACACGGCGCACCGCTGGTGCCTGCCTTCCACGAGGCGCTGTTTGCGCATCCGGAGCAGGCCCACGCTATCGTCAACATCGGCGGCATCAGCAACCTCACCCGGCTCGACCCCGAGCAGCCGGTCATCGGCTTCGACTGCGGTCCAGGCAATATCCTGATGGACGCCTGGTGTCATCGCCATACCGGCGCCCGTTTCGACCAGAGCGGCGGCTGGGCGGCGTCCGGCCAGGTCGACGCCACGCTGTTGGAAAGCCTGCTGGCCGAACCGTTTTTCGCCGCGGAACCGCCCAAGAGCACCGGCCGGGACCTGTTCGATCTGACCTGGCTGGATGCCCATCTCGCAGGGTCCGAATTGGCTCCGGCCGACATCCAGGCTACCCTGCTGGAACTGACCGCGGTCAGTATTGCCGACGCCGTCGAGCGCTGGGCGCCTACCGCTTCCTCTGTCTATGTCTGCGGCGGCGGCGCCATGAACGATCGCCTGATGGCAAGGTTGGCCGAAGCCTTGCCGGGACGCCAACTCTCCACCACTGCCGTGCTAGGCTTGCCGGTGCACCAGGTCGAGGCCGCTGCCTTCGCCTGGCTGGCGCGCCAGCTGATCCATCGCGAACCGGGCAATCTGGCAGCCGTAACGGGCGCGCGCGGTCCGCGCGTGCTAGGTGCGATCTATCCGCGCTAGTGTCGAACCCTGCTTTCTGTCACGTCTATAGATAGGCAGTCTGAACGCCGCCGCTCCTCCGTCTAACAATGGGGTGGCGGTGGCCCGGGCATCATGCTTCAATGTGCCCGCTGCGTCGTTTCAAATGTCATGACTGTCCGTGCTGCTTGGGCTCGGAGGCATTGACCTGCTCGCCGCAGGCTCAACGCCGCAATACGAATCCACGCCGGCTCGGGCTATAATCTCCCACTGTTATCGCCTTCCCAGAGAAAAAATGCGACTTTTCAAGCGAAAGGCCGTCGTCAAGAATAATTCGACCCCGCTCCCTCCCCGTCTCGTCAGCCTGTTGCGCGAGGCCTGGTGGCTGTTGATGGCGGTGGCCGCGGTATACCTCGTCCTCATCCTTGCCAGCTACTCGCCGCACGACCCATCCTGGTCACATAGCTCTCCCGATCCTTCGGTACGCAACTACGGCGGCGCCTTCGGCGCCTGGGTCTCGGACCTGATGCTCTATCTGTTTGGGCTGTCCGCCTGGTGGGTGGTGGTGTTCTGTCTGGTGGCCATCAGTTGGGGCTACAAGCGAATAGAAACGCTAGGGCTGCGCCTCAATCCGATGACCGTCGCCGCCATCGCCGGCTTCTTCATGCTGCTTTTGGCCAGCGCCGGGCTGGAAGGCCTGTTCCTGGCCGGCAAGGCACTCCGGCTGCCGCTTGCTGCCGGCGGCATGCTGGGACACTTCCTCGGCAATGCGGCTTCACGCGCCTTTGGCCTCCCAGGCGCCACGTTGCTGCTATCGGTGTCAGGAGCCATCGGCTTGTCCCTGTTTACCGGCCTGTCCTGGCTCGACCTGATGGAGCGGATCGGTACCGCCATCGAAGAGAACGCCCTCAAGGCGTGGTACGCCTGGCAGGCACGTAAGGACCGCGAAATCGGACGCGAAGTGGCGCAACAACGCGAAAACAAGGTCACCACCGAAAAGAAAAAAGCTGAAGAAAAACCGCCGGTGCGCATCGAGCCGCCGGTGCTTGATATCCCCGTCTCCCCCAAGGTGCAAAAACCGGTGCAACAATCGTTGTTCTCTGCGCCGGGTGATGGCGAACTGCCGGGACTGGCGTTGCTGGAGCCGCCCAAAGAACAGGCCGAACCGGTATCGCAGGAAACGGTCGAGTACACCTCGCGCCTGATCGAACGCAAGCTGGCCGACTTCGGCGTCGAAGTAAAGGTCATCGCCGCCTACCCCGGGCCGGTGATCACGCGCTACGAAATCGAACCGGCTGTGGGCGTCAAGGGGGCCCAGATCGTCAACCTGATGAAGGACCTGGCGCGCGCCCTGTCGCTGGTCTCCATCCGCGTGGTGGAAACCATCCCCGGCAAGACCTACATGGGTCTGGAATTGCCTAATCCGAAACGTCAGATCGTGCGCCTGTCGGAGATCATCGGGTCGGAAACCTACCAGAACCTCACCTCGCGCCTGACCATGGCGCTGGGCAAGGACATCGCCGGCCAGCCGATCTCGGCAGATCTGGCCAAGATGCCGCACGTGCTGGTGGCGGGCACCACGGGGTCGGGTAAATCGGTCGCCATCAACGCCCATGATCCTGTCGCTGCTGTACAAGGCGACCCCGCGTGAAGTGCGCCTGATCATGGTCGATCCGAAAATGCTCGAACTGTCCATCTACGAAGGCATTCCTCATCTGCTGGCGCCCGTGGTCACCGACATGAAGCAGGCCGCCAACGCGCTCAACTGGTGCGTGGCCGAGATGGAAAAGCGCTACAAGCTGATGTCCAAGCTCGGCGTGCGCAACCTCGCCGGCTACAACCAGAAGATCAAGGACGCCGACAAGGCCGGACAGAAGATCCCGAACCCGTTCTCGCTGACGCCCGAAACGCCCGAGCCACTGGAGACGCTGCCGCTCATCGTCGTGGTCATCGACGAACTGGCAGACCTGATGATGGTCGCCGGCAAGAAGATCGAAGAGCTGATCGCCCGCCTGGCGCAGAAGGCGCGCGCCGCCGGCATTCACCTCATCCTGGCCACCCAGCGGCCGTCGGTGGACGTGATCACCGGCCTGATCAAGGCCAATATCCCGACCCGCATCGCGTTCCAGGTCTCGAGCAAGATCGACTCGCGCACCATCCTCGACCAGATGGGCGCCGAAGCGCTACTGGGTCAGGGTGACATGCTCTATCTGCCGCCGGGCACCGGTTACCCCCTGCGGGTACACGGCGCCTTCGTTGCCGATGACGAAGTGCATCAGGTAGTGGAGTATCTCAAGACCACCGGCGAGCCCGATTACGTCGAAGGCATCCTCTCCGGCCAGGCCGAAAGCGACGACGGCAGTGGCTTCGATGCCGCTGGCGGCGGCGAAGGGGGCGAAGCCGATGCCCTCTACGACGAGGCCGTGGCTATCGTGCTGAAAACCCGCAAGGCGTCGATTTCCTCGGTGCAGCGTCACCTGCGTATCGGTTACAACCGCGCTGCCCGCCTGATCGAACAGATGGAAAGCGCCGGCCTGGTCTCGCCGATGGAAACCAACGGCAACCGCTCCGTGCTGGTCCCCGCGCGGGACGACTGATGCCCCCGGCCTGACGGCAGCCGCTTTACCCGGCTGCCGTTTTTCTGTCCACTGCCTTTTGCGCCTACTGTTACCCCTTAAGGACACGCCATGTCCCGCTACAACAAAGAACCCGCCTTTCAGCACGACTACACCCCCAAGACCGGTGTGCTGCTGCTCAACCTGGGTACGCCGGACGCGCCCACTGGCAAGGCCTTGCGTCCCTATCTCAAGCAGTTCCTGTCCGATCCGCGAGTGGTCGAACTTCCCCGTGCCCTGTGGTGGCTGATTCTCAACGGCATCATCCTCAACACCCGCCCGCGCAAGTCGGCTGAAAAATACGCGGCGATATGGGGCAAGGACGGCTCTCCCCTGCTCACCCACACGCAGCGCCAAACCAAGTTGTTGCGCGGCTATTTGGGTGAGCACGGCTATCGCAACCTGGTGGTCGACTTCGCCATGCGCTACGGCTCCCCTTCCGTGGAACAGGTCATCTCCGGCATGCGCGGCCAAGGGGTGGAGCGTCTCCTGGTTGTGCCGCTCTACCCCCAGTACGCCGCCTCTTCCAGTGCCACCGCGCTCGATGACGTGTTCCGCACCTTGATGAAGTTGCGCAACATGCCTGAGTTGCGCACGGTGCGACATTTTCATGATGATCCCGGCTATATCCGCGCCCTGGCGGAGCAGGTTCGGGCGCACTGGCAGCGGCATGGTCGTGCCGACAAGCTGGTCATGAGTTTTCATGGTGTGCCGCGCTTTACCCTGGACAAGGGCGATCCCTATCACTGCGAGTGTCAAAAGACCGGGCGTTTGCTGGCGGAGGCGCTGGGGCTGGGCAAGGATCAGTACGTTGTCTGTTTCCAGAGCCGTTTCGGCCGGGCTGAATGGCTGAAGCCCTACACCTCGGAAGTGCTGGCCCAGTTGGGAAAAAACCATACTGCTCGGGTCGACGTCATCTGCCCCGGGTTCGTCTCCGATTGCCTGGAAACCCTCGAGGAAATGGCGATGGAAGGCAAGGAAACCTTTCTGACCCATGGGGGCGGCGAATACCGCTATGTCCCCTGTCTTAACGACAGCCCGCAATGGATTGCGGCATTGGCGGGCCTGGTCGAGAAGAACCTTGCCGGGTGGGAGCCACGCACTGCCGAGCCGGCCGAACAACGGCTGCTGCGCGCCAGGGGTATTGGTGCCACCAAGTAGCCGAGTCCTGCCCGTTTATTTTTGTCGGATTTGTGTCATTCAGTTCGTTGACAGGGTGAAAGTGCCTGCGCATAATCATTCGCAGCTGGAAGCTATTCCAAAAGAATAGACCTGCCGGTAAACATATAGATCGCTAAATCTACATAGATAAGATCAGGGGAAATCGAACATGAACAAATACGCTCGTCTGAGCCTCATCGCTGCTGCTGCCGTCACGCTGGTTGCTTGCGGCAAGCAAGAACAAAAAGCCGCTGAAGGCGGCGCTTCTGCCCCGCAAGCGGAAGCCAGCGGTCAAGCCGTTGTCAAGATCGGTCAAGTTTCTCCGATGACCGGCCCAATCTCCCATCTGGGCAAAGACAACGAATTCGGCGCACAACTGGCTATCGAAGACCTGAACGCCGAAGGCGTCGAAATCGGCGGCAAGAAAGTCAAGTTCGAACTGGTTTCCGAAGACGACCAAGGCGATCCGAAAATCGGCACCCAGGTTGCTCAGCGCCTGGTCGACGCCGGTGTGGTCGGCGTTGTTGGTCACCTGAACTCCGGCACCACCATCCCGGCCTCCAAGATCTACTCCGATGCCGGCCTCCCCCAGATTTCCCCGTCCGCTACCAACCCGGACTACACCAAGCAAGGCTTCAAGACCACCTTCCGCGTTATCGCCAACGATGTGCAGCAAGGCACCGCTCTCGGCCAGTTTGCCGCCGATGGTCTGAAAGCCAAGAAAGTTGCCATCATCGATGACCGTACCGCGTACGGTCAGGGCCTGGCCGACGAATTCGAGAAAGCCGTCAAGGGTAAGGGTGTCAACGTGGTGAAGCGCGAATTCACCACCAACACCGCTACCGACTTCAACGCCATCCTCACCTCGATCAAGGCCACCCAGCCTGACGTTGTATTCTACGGCGGCATGGACGCCCAGGCTGGCCCGTTGGCCAAGCAGATGAAGCGCTTGGGCATCAAGGCCAAACTGATGGGTGGCGATGGCTGGCAGACTCCGGAATTCATCAAGCTGGCCGGCGATGCTTCTGAAGGCCAACTGGCTTCCAGCTGCGGAGTGCCGCGTGACAAGATGCCGGGCTTTGCCGAATTCGATAAGAAGTTCAAGGCCAAGTTCAACACCGAAGTGCAGATCTACGCTCCGTACGAGTACGATGCCGTTCGCGTTCTGGTCGACTCCATGAAGCGTGCCGGTTCGACCGATCCGAAGAAATACCTGCCTGAAGTGGGCAAGACCAGCTACACCGGTGTAACCGGCAAGATTTCGTTCGACGATAAGGGCGACATCAAGAACGGCGCGGTGACTGTTTACCAGGTCAAGAATGGCAAGTGGGAAGTGGTCTCCACCGTGGGTGGCGAACCGGTTGCCGCCGCCGCTGCTCCGGCTGCCAGCGCCGCCCAGTAATCGATCCCCGCAAGTTAAAACGGCGCCTTCGGCGCCGTTTTTTTTTGTGCCTTCCCGATCAAGAAGCCGCACTCAGTTGTCGAACACGGCTAGCTGGCCGTGCATGGCAGCGATGGCTGCGCGTTGAATGTCGTCGGATAGCAGCATGGCTGCATTCCAGGTGGCAACATAGTTCAGGCCATCGGCTACCGAATGGTCGCGGCTGTAGTTCATGACTTCCTTGCTGCCGCGAATACTGAGCGGCGACTTCGCCGCAATCAGCCGTGCCATCGAGAGTGCCTCGGTTTGCAGGCTGGCCCGATCAGGCAGCACCCGGTTGACCAGGCGAATGGCTTGGGCTTCTTCGGCCTTCACCTCGCGACCGGTCAGGGCCATTTCCCGTGCCACACCTTCACCCACGATGGCGGGCAGTCGCTGCAAGGTGCCGACGTCAGCCACCATGCCGATATCGACTTCCCTGACGCCAAATACGGCGTCAGCGGCCGCCAGACGAATATCGGCAGCCAGTGCGATGTCCAAGCCGCCGCCGAGGCACGCTCCATGAATCGCGACGATGACCGGCTTGCGGCAGCGTTCCAGACTCGTGACCGCGTCTTGCAGGCGCAGGATGAGGGTGCGGAGTTTCTCGCGTTTTCTTCCTTCGCAAGGGTCCTGTATCGTCTGCTGCACGCCAAGCAACATGGCCAGATCGATGCCCGAACAGAAATGCGCCCCTTCACCGGCAAGAACGATGGCGCGAACGTCCGGCTCGGTATCGCACCACGTCATGGCGGCGCCGAGTTCCTGCCACATGGTTTCGTTCAGCGCGTTGGCCTTGTTGGGGCGGTTGAAGCTGACCTGCGCGACATGGCCGTCGACGCTCAGGGTCAGAGTGTCAAAATCCATGCTCATGCTCCTCACGCCCGTTTCTTGGGCACCCAGGCCCAGATCATTTCACAACGGATCGGCGACTCGCCGGACTCGTCGGTTACCACGACTTCAACTGCGGCATCCCCTTTCTCTTCCTCGTGCATGCGGCGAATCTGCTCGGGCGTGAGGACGGCTGTTGCCTTCATGCTGCCCTGCGAGCGTTTGAGGTAATCCACATGCATGGATTTGAGCAGCATCAGTTTGCTGTCCGGTACGTTCATGCCGACCACGAAGCCGCTGGCGGTTTCGGCCAACAGTGCCATGGCGGCGGCGTGTACCCCCTTGATGTGGTTCTGCACCTTGCGCCGGTTTTGCAGCGAGACGGTCAGCCGATCGTGCCCGACCTCCACGAAACACAGGCCGGCGGTTCCCAGAAACGGAACCAGCCGGCCAAACAGGCGGGTCAAAACGAAGCTGCGCAGCCCCTCGGGTAGCCGGGCGGCCTTGTCGGCGATCCGGCTCATGCTGTTTTTCTTGTACTCCATCGTCTTCCTCGTGTTGGCGTCAATGATAGGCCTTTATGATTTCTCGACCTTCAGCAGGTCGCGAATTTGTTGTTTGATGGTGTCGAGGATGCCTGCATCGATCCGCGCCAGTTGCAGTCCGCCCTGCAGCGCGGCAAACATCACCTCGCCCATGGCCTCCGGAGACCCGGGGTAGGACATGCCCCCCTCGTCCCGGCCGCGCCGGGCGATGGTTTTCGCCCAGTCACGCATCTCGGTGATGAAGGCGCCGGCTTCAAGCTGAATCTCTTCCGGCAGGGTGTGATATTCGGTGGTAAGGATGCCGCTCGGGCAGATTTGCTCGTCCTGATGGAAGTAGGCGTCGGTGAGCTCGAAATAGCCTTCCAGCTGTTGTAGCGGGCCGAGGCTGGCGTGGGCCTCTATGAAACGGGCAAAGCGGCGCCGATAGCGTTGGACCAGCGCGACACCGAGGTCGGTCTTGCGCGGGAAGTGATAATGGACGGCGGCGTTACGCACCCCCAGGGCGCTGCTGATGTGCTGGTAGCTGAAGGCGTTGAATCCGCGCGTCAGCAGTAGCTGCTCGGCGATGTCCAGAATGCGTTTCTGGGTGTCTTTTGTTGCATTGGATACAGGTTTCATGAAATCACTTTACTTACTGGTTAGTAAGGTGTCAATGCGACATGCCGACATGCTCGGGGATACGGTATGATGCTTTTTATTTGGTACAAAACCCGGCTCACCGGACCAGGAACGATGAAACTGAAATTCAGCAAGATGCATGGCTTGGGCAATGATTTCATGGTGATCGATGGGGTGCGACAGCACGTCGACCTCACCCCGGAGAAGATCAAGGAACTGGGGCATCGCCAGTTCGGCATCGGTTTCGACCAACTGTTGCTGGTGGAGCCGTCGGGTTCCAGCGAAAACGATTTCCGTTACCGCATTTTCAATAGTGACGGCAGTGAAGTGGAACAATGTGGCAACGGGGCGCGCTGTTTCGCCCGCTTCGTCGCCGAGCAAGGGTTGAGTGCCAAAGTGGCCATTCGCGTCGAGACCGCCAAGGGGGTGATCGTCCCCCAGCTGTTGGCCGACGGGACGGTAACGGTCGACATGGGGGTGCCCCGCTTCAAGCCGGTGGAGATACCGTTTGTCGCCGCTGAGGAGGCGCTGACCTACCCGCTGGATGCGGCTGGCCGGCAATGCGATATTTCCGTGGTCTCGATGGGCAACCCGCATGCCGTTCAGGTCGTTGCCGATGTCGACACCTTTCCGGTGGCGGAGCTCGGCCCGGCGATCGAATTGCACCCGCGCTTCCCGGAGCGGGTCAATGCGGGGTTCATGCAGATCGTGTCGCGCGAGGAGATTCGTCTGCGGGTGTACGAGCGTGGCGCCGGGGAAACCCTCGCCTGCGGTACCGGAGCGTGCGCTGCCGTGGTGGCAGGTATACGCCGTGGCCTGCTCGATCATACCGTCAAGGTGCATACCCGGGGTGGCGATTTGAGTATCCGCTGGGATGGAGTGGGCCTGCCGGTGCTGATGACCGGCCCTGCGGTCACCGTATTTACCGGCGAGATTTCTCTGTAACTCCCGACCCCCGCCTTGTTAAGGATGTATCGATGCTGACGGACCAGGTGCTGAGCTTTCTCGATGACAACCCGGATTTCCTGTTGCAACACGCCAGCCGTTTCGGCCTGCAACCCATCCAGACGACTACCGTAGTGCCGTTCGCCGAGCGCCAGGTGCTTGAGCTGCGCGAGCGCAATCGCCAGATGGAAAGCCATCTTAGCCAGTTGGTACAGAACGCCGAAAGCAATGATCTGATCGTCAATCGTACCCATCAGCTGGCCTTGGCGCTGTCCCGCTCGCGCGATCTGGATACCTTGGTGGGCGCCCTGCTGCAATGTTTCGAGCTGGAGTTCGGGCTGGATCGTTGCGCATTGCGCTTGTGGCACCCGTCTGCCGTGGCGCTGCCGCACATCTACAACGGCCGTCAGGCAATCAAGGTGTTGGCGGGGAATCTGTCCGGCCCGAGCTGTGGACCGTATGCCAACGACCAGGTGCTGAGCTGGTTTCCGCCCGAACCGACGCTCGAATCCTTCGCCATGATTCCGCTGAAAAACACGGCTGGCGAGGCTTTCGGGCTGGTTGTCCTGGCCAGCAACGACCCCCAGCGCTTTACCGCCGATATGCAGACACACTATCTGTCCCAGATCGGCGAATTGATCACCGTCTCGCTCGAGCGCCTGCTGGCTGCGGCATGACGGATGGTCTGCTGCAGGATGTCCTGCTGCTTGCGCTGGGGAGTTACATTCTGCACGCCGTGTGGCGGGTGATGCGCAGTGGCAGCGGTATCGCGTGGGCCGTGCTGGTCGCTGGTTACCTAGTCACCGCATGGTTGAGCAAGGCCGCCCTGCCCTCGCTGGCCGGTGTCGCCTTGTGGCTGCCGTTACTGTATCCCTATGCCTGGATGGCGGTGTCTGCGCTGCTCTGGTTCGCCTGCACCATGACGCCGGGTGCCGAGGCGGCACCCCATGTGGAAGACCTATCCGAACTGACAGCCTATTTTTACTCCCAGCTCGCGCTTAACCTCGCTGTCGCGCTGCTGTCCGTGGCGTTGCCCTGGCAGTCGTGGTGGTTGTACCTGTTCTTCCCGCCTCTGATGGTCGGCATCGGCTACTTCTGGTACCGGATGCGGCTGTGGCGAGACACCCAGCAGCTGGGCGCGGATGATGTCATGCGCCGAGGCGCCGCCATACTGGCTTGGCTGGTGCCCCTGGCGGTTCTGGCGGTTGCGGCACGGTGGACTCCACTGCTCCTGGCCCTGATCTGAAACCGCTCCCCGCAGTAGTGCGCTTCCCCCTCGGGGGCGGAAGCGCGCGAGATCACATCAGAAATGAACCGTCGGCATCCTGTACCTGCATCCGGATGGGGATGCCGCGGCCGACGCTTTGTGACACCGTGCAGTACTCCTGAAATCCTCCCAGGATGCGGTCGAGATGGTCGATGCCGCTGGCGGACTGCCCCAGTCGCAACGTGACGTCGATCGACATCACCCGCAGTCGCCCGGTTTCGTTGCGGTCGATCAGGCAGGACGCCGTCGTCTGCAGCGGCTCGCCCTGCTGTTTGAACTTACGCAAGGCAAACAGCAGGCTGGCGCTCAGACAATTGGCCACGGCCGCGAGCAGCAATTGCTGGGGCGCCGGACCTTCGCCCTGGCCAAGAGGTGCCGGCTCGTCGCTCACCAGCGGCGGCACCGAGGCGCCGAAATCGTTACGGAACTGGAAGTCTTGTTGCTGTACCAGACTGATCGAAATGACGTCGCCGCTCATACTGAACCTCGTTTTCAGTGCGTTACAAATTTCGTCCCAAGGCCTGCGCCAGGGGGCGCAGCTCGCCGACCAACGCCTTCAGTTCTGCCGGGGTCAGCGCCTGGTCGGCATCGCACCAGGCTTCGCAGGGGTTGGGGTGCATTTCCACCATCAGGCCGTCGGCGCCAGCCGCCAGGGCGGCCTTGGCCAGCGCCGGAACCAGCCAGGCCTTGCCCCCGGCGTGACTGGGGTCGACGATGACGGGAAGGTGGCTTTCCTTTTTCAAAACCGGAATCGCTGTCACATCCAGCATGTTGCGGTAGGCGGTTTCAAAGCTGCGTACGCCGCGTTCGCAGAAGATGATGTTGTGATTGCCTCCGGCGGCGATGTACTCGGCCGCCATCAGCCATTCGCTGATCGTGGCGGCGAGCCCGCGCTTGAGGATGACCGGCTTGTTGATGCGACCGACTTCCTTGAGGAGGTCGAAATTTTGCATGTTGCGCGCGCCGATCTGGATGACGTCGACGTCATGCTCCAGAAAGGTGTCGAGCATGCGCACGTCCATCAGTTCGGTGACCACCGGCAGGCCGTGTTGGCGTGCCGCCTGCTGCAGATAATCCAGCCCTTCCACGCCGAGCCCCTGGAAGCTGTAGGGGCTGCTGCGAGGTTTGAAGGCGCCTCCTCGCATCAGCCGGCAGCCGGCATCGGCCACGGCCGCCGCCGACAGTGCCATTTGTTCCGGCGTTTCCACCGAGCAAGGTCCAGCGATGATCTGCACGGTTTCGCCGCCAATCGGCACCCCGCGCACTCTGACGACGGTATCGGTTGGCTGGGCTTCGCGCGAGACGATACGGTATTCCTTCATGACCCGCATCGCCCGTTCTACCCCGGGCATCAGCTCGAACATGTCGGGTGTCAGAGCCCTCTCGTCGCCGATGGCGCCGATGATGGTTCGTTCGGTGCCGCAGGAGACGTGTTCGGCCAACCCTGCGGCGCGAATCTTGGCGGTGACGGCGGCGATCTGTTCTGGCGAGGCCTTGCTGGCCATGACGATGATCATGAAACTTCCTGCTTATCTAGAAAATGGCCGGCCGATGATCAGCTCAGCAGCGATTTGAGTGCGGTGATCGCCGCTTGGCACGAAGCGAACACCTCGGCGGGAGTCGCCTCGCCGTACATGTAGGCCGGCGCGGAAATGAAACGGTGCGCGAGGTCGACGCAGGCCTGGTCGACGGGCGTCTCGACGTGGGTTTGACCCCAGCTCGTCAAGGCGTCGGCCATGGCCTGACCTTCCGCGTAGCTGCCGAAGGTGATGTTAACTCCGGCCAGGCCCTCGTCACGGGCGATCAGCCCCTGTACCAGCGGAGCTGCGCACAGCGCGACAACCGGCTTGTGTTGCTGCACGAATGGCCGCACCGCTGCAGCGACATCATCGTAGAGCACGGCGTCACGGCCGTCCTTGATGAAGGTCGTCAGATTCTTGGCGGCGCCGAAACCGCCGGGGAATACGATGGCGCTATGCTGGGCGGCATCGAGCTCGGTCAAGGGCCGGATTTGGCCGCGGGCAATGCGCGCCGCTTCGCTGAGGATGTTGCGGGCTTCGCCGCTCTCCTGGCCGCGGGCATGGTCCACGACATGCATCTGAGCCCGATCCGGGGCGTAAAAGGCATAGGGCAAGCCGGCTTGCGACAGGGCAATCACGACGCCGACGGCTTCGGTGATTTCGCTCCCGTCGTAGACGCCGCAGCCGGACAATACGATAGCAACAGTCTGATTCATGGTATTTACCTCGGTCGGGGCCGGAGTACGTCCAGCCCGATGTACTCTTCGTCATCCCCCTCTGATCAGGGATGGCCAGGCGGAGCGTTCAGGTGCGAGACAGTTCCAGCCATTTGTCCGCTTCGCGCGGCTGATAGGCGCGCATGCCGGCCAGCAGATCGTCGATGTTGTCGGCCACCACGAACAACGACAGGTTTTCCTCGCGCATGAAGCCTTCCTGTACGGCGTGGCGCACCATGGCCAGCAGCGGGTCGAAAAAGCCCGCCACGTTCAGCAGTCCCACCGGTTTGCTGTGTACCGACAATTGGCCCCAGGTCAGGATTTCGAACAATTCGTCGAAGGTGCCGAGCCCGCCCGGCAGGGCGATGAAGCCATCGGCACGCTCCGCCATCAGCGCCTTGCGCTGGTGCATGGTTTCGGTGATGTGGATCTCGTCGAGCCCCAGATGCGCTACTTCCTTGGCCTGGAGGAACTCAGGGATGAAGCCGACGACGCGGCCGCCAGCGGCCAGGGCCGCATCCGCAGCGACGCCCATCAGGCCGATCCTGCCGGCGCCGTAGACCAGGGTCAGGCTCTGCTCGGCCAGGGTGGTGCCCAACTGACGCGCGGCATCGGCGTATTCAGGCCGGCCGCCGCGGTTCGAGCCGCAAAACAGACAAAGTGATTCCAATTTCATGACAGGATAGCCAGGAGGTTGGCCGACGCTTCGGCCAACGTGTTCAGATGACGGCAACCGGGTAGGAGCCGAGGACCTTGACGAAGGAGGTGCGTTCGGCCAACCCTTCGAGGGCCTTGGCGACGTGTTCCTCGCTGCGGTGTCCTTCCATGTCGATGAAGAACACGTAGTCCCACAACCCTGCGCGCGACGGGCGCGACTCGAACTTGGTCATCGACACGCCATTGTCGGCGACCGGCGCCAGCAGCGAATGCACGGCACCCGGACGGTTGGGTGCTGCGACGATGATCGAGGTCTTATCTTTGCCCGACGGGGTCACGTCCTGATGCCCCAGCACCAGGAAGCGCGTGGTGTTGTTGGGTTCGTCCTCGATGTTCTCGGCGATTTTGTTCAGGCTGTAGCGCTCGGCGGCGGCCTGGCCGGCGATGGCGGCCGCACTGGCATCCTCGCTTGCCAGACGCGCCGCTTCGGCGTTGCTGGCGACGGATATGCGCTCGACATCGGCCGGCAGGTTCTTGTTGAGCCATTCGTGGCATTGCGCCAGCGCTTGGGCGTGGGCGTAGACGCGGCGGATGCCGTCGGTCCCTTCCGCACCGCGCAGCAGGTGGTGATGGATACGCAGGACCACTTCGCCGCAAATTTTCAGTGGGGACGAAATCATCAGGTCGAGCGTGCGTCCGATGGCCCCTTCGGTGGAGTTTTCCACCGGTGCCACGACATAATCGAGGGTGCGGGATTCGACCAGACGGAAGGCCTCGTCGATGGAGCTGCAGGCCACGGTATGGGCAGCGTGTCCGAAGTGCTTGATGGCGGCCAGTTGGGTGAACGTGCCCTCCGGTCCGAGGTAGGCGACGGACAGCGGTTTTTCCAGCGCCAGGCATTCCGACATGATTTCGCGGAACAAACGTGCTACCGACTCCCCAGGCAGCGGGCCCGGGTTGTGGTCTTTGACGCGGCGCAGCACCTGGGCTTCGCGTTCGGGGCGGTAGATCACGCCGCCACCTTTGATTTCTCCGATCTCGCGCGCATGGCTGGCGCGCTCGTTGATCAGTTTGAGAATGGTTTCGTCGATGGCGTCGATGGCGTCGCGATGTTGCTTGAGAAGTTCTTCAGACACGATTATCCGTCTTTCAGTATGACAAACTGGCCTTTTCCAATCGTGTAAGTTTCCGCGAGATAGCCGTCCGTCGCAAGCACTTGCCCGACAAAATCGCGGCATTCGTCCGGATGGGACTGTGCATTGTCCATGACCACCAGGCCGCCGGGCCGCAGCACGCGCTGGATATCCGGCCAGTAGCCGGGGTAAAGGCGGCGCTCGGCGTCGAGAAACAGCAGGTCGATGCTGGATGGCGGTGCCCCGGCCAGCCAGTCTGCGGCGTCGGCCAGCACCAGTTCCACTCGGGATTCCTCGCCGAAGGCGGCGAGATTTTCACGTGCCCGCTGCTGTTTGGCGGGGAGTACGTCGAGACTGATCACCCGCCCCCCGTTGGCCCTCGCCGCCAGCGCCAGCCAGATGGTCGAGAAGCCGTTAGAGGTGCCGATCTCCAGGATGTGGCGGCTGCCGGAAAAACGGGCCAGCTGATACAGGAAGCGGCCGGTATCCATGGTGATGTTCAGGCATTTCTCGTTGCGCTCGTTGCAGTGCGCATCGTGGCGCTCGCCCTCTTCCCACAGTGCCTGGAGCTTGCGCAGGGTTTCTGCCTCCAACATATTGTCCCCTTAAAAACATATGACAATCAAGTTGGACAAACCTAGCATGAAGCCCGGCTCGAGGTAAGCCAGCGTGGTCAGCAGCAAGGCGATGCCAAGCGCGATGCCGGACAGCCAGGCCCACATGGTCAGGACCCCTGCAATGCCAGCGTCTTGGAGGCTGTCTCGCGGATCGGCAGGTTGACCAGCGTGGCTGCAATACCGAGGGCGATGGCGAGCGCCCACACCAGGTTGTAATTGCCGGTGGCGTCGTAGATGGCTCCACCCAGCCACACCCCGGCAAAGCTGCCCACCTGGTGCGAGAAGAATACAGCGCCCGACAGCATGCCCAGATGCGCCACGCCGAACTGGCTGGCGATGATGCCGTTGGTCAGGGGGACCGTCGACAGCCACAGGAAGCCGATCGCGGCGGCGAACACGCCGACTGACACGGGGCTGAGTGGCGCCCACAGGAACAAGGCGATGATCACGCTGCGTGACAGATAGATGCCGGCCAGCAGATAGGGTTTCGGCCAACGTGAGCCCAGCTCGCCCGACAGCATGGTGCCGAAGATGTTGAACAGGCCGATCAGCGCCAGTGCCATGCTGGCGACCCCGCCCCCGAGCCCGTGGTCACGCAGGTAGGCCGGCAGATGCACGCCGATGAACACAACCTGGAAGCCGCATACGAAATACCCCGCCATGAGCAGCCGGAACCCCCTCTCTTGCCAGGCGCCGCGGAAGGTTCGCCACATGTTGAGCAGCAGGCCGTGGCGAACAGTACCGGAAGCATGTTGATCGTGCTGCACCAGCAGGCGCGAGGCCGGCAGCATCAGCAAGGCCGAGACGGACAGGATCAGCAGGGCCGGGATCCACCCCAGGCCATCGATCAGGCCACGTTCGATCGGCACCATGGCGAACTGTCCGAACGACCCCGCGGCGGCGGCAATGGCCATCGCGCGCGAGCGCAGGTGGGCCGGCACACAGCGCCCCAGCACGCCGAAGATCACGCTATAGGTGGTGCCGGACAAGGCCAGCCCGATGAGAACCCCGGCGGACAGCGAGAACAGCCCCGGTGAGGACGATACGGTCATCAGCAGCAACCCGGCTACATAGAGCAAGGTGCCGCCGAACAGTACCCGGCCCGGCCCGTAACGATCGGCCAGGGCACCGGCAAAGGGCTGCGATGCGCCCCAGACCAGGTTCTGCAGGCCGAGCGCCAAGGCGAAGGCCTCACGGGTCCAGCCAAAGGCGGTGGTCATCGGCGGCATGAAGAAGCCGAAACCGTGGCGTATGCCCATGCTGAGGGAAACGATGACGCCCCCTGCGATCAGGAGTCGGCGAATGGCTGGGTTCATGACGGGTCACAGTGCAAGGTGGATGGCCTGCCATCATATAGCGCCGGCCGGCAACAAAAAACCCGCGCCAGCGGCGCGGGTCCAGAACTCATCGTTACGAAATGGAGAACAATCAGCTGTGCTGGCGGGCGAAGTCCATCATGAAGCTGACCAGCGCCTTGACCCCCTCGATCGGCATGGCGTTGTAGATCGACGCACGCATGCCGCCGACGGCGCGGTGGCCCTTGAGCTGCACCAGGCCGTTCTTCTTGGCTTCGCTGAGGAAGGTGTCTTCCAGCGACTCGTCCTTGAGGCGGAATACCACGTTCATCTTCGAGCGGAACGGCGCGTCCACCGTGCTGTAGTAAAAGCCATTGCTGGATTCGATGGCGTGGTACAGCAGGCCGGCCTTCTCGTCGTTGCGTGCGGCCATGCCCTTGATGCCGCCCAGTTCCTTCAGCCACTTGAATACCAGGCCGGCGATGTAGACCGGATAGGTGGCCGGGGTGTTGTACATCGAGTCGGCATCGGCATGAACCTGGTAGTTCAGCATCGTCGGCGTGCTGGGCAGGGCCTTGCCCAGCAGGTCTTCGCGCACGATGACTACGGTCAGCCCGGACGGGCCGATGTTCTTCTGGGCGCCGGCATAGATCAGGCCGAACTGGCTGACGTCCACTTCGCGCGAGAGGAAGTCGGACGACATGTCGCACACCAGGGGCACACCGTTGGCCGAAGACGGGATGAAGGGGAACTGCAAGCCGCCGATGGTTTCGTTCGAGGTGTAATGCAGATAAGCCGCATCCGGGTCGCGCTGCCAGGTTTCTTCCGCCGGCACGTAGGTGAAGTTGCGGTCTTCGCTTGAGGCGACGACGTTCACGTTGGCGTAACGCTTCGCTTCCTTGATGGCCAGCTTCGACCAGTGGCCGGTGTTGACCACGTCGATCGACTTCTTGTCGCCCAACAGGTTGAGCGGCAGCATGGCGAACTGCAGCGATGCCCCCCCCTGCAGGAACAATACCTTGTAGTTCTTCGGAATCTGCATCAGTTCGCGCAGGTCGTGCTCGGCGTCATGGATGATTTCCATGAACTCCTTGCCACGATGGCTCATTTCCATCACGCACATGCCGGAGCCGTGCCAGTCGAGCATCTCGCTCTGGGCTTCGGCCAATACGGCGTGAGGCAAAACGGCGGGTCCGGCGGAAAAGTTGTATACCTTGGCCATGTCTGTCCTTGATATCGGTTCAGTCAGCTGGTGGTGGCCAGCAGGAAGTGCGCCCGGGCGACGGCAACCGGTTTGCTGCGGTCTTCCTGCCAGGCTTCGATCAATACATGCGCGACGCGTTTGCCCTGCTTGGTGATCTCGCAGCGCGCATACAGCGTCTTGGGGCGACCGCTTCGCAGGTAGTCGAGCGAAAAGTCGACGATTTTGGGGGTGTCCAGCGATTCGCGGTTCCAGATCAGGTGGATCATCGCGGCGTTTTCGAGGAAGCCACCGATCAGTCCACCGTGCAGGGCTGGCAACACGGTGTTGCCGACGTTGCGCTCGTGGAACGGCAGGCTGAACAACAGATCGCCGGATTCGTCCTCTCCCAGCTCCACGCCCATCAGGCGGGCGTAGGGGATGGCGTTGACGACATCCTGAAAACGCTTCTGGTCACGCAGTGTGGCGAACTGTTCCATGAAATCGCTCATGCCTGGGGCTCCTGCAGCATCGGCAACGGGCTCGATTCGCGCATGAAGGTAGCCACCCCGTGGGCGATCGGATCGTCCGGATTGTCGTGATAGCACACCGCCCGGGTGAAGGCGACCTGACTGGCGAGCCGGTAGCATTCGGCGCGGCAGTAGATGGCCTTGCCCGGTGTGGCGGCCTTCAGGTAGTCGATGCGCAGGTCGAGCGTGGCGATGGTCTCCACGCGTTCCAGGTGGGCGGTGACCGCCACCGCGCTGGTGGTATCCACCAGCGAGGTGATGATCCCGCCATGTACCACGCCGGTGGCCGGGTTGCCGACCAGCTCTTCGCGCCAGTCGACCTTCAGCACCGGCTTGCGCCCGTCCGCTCCCAGGTATTGGAAACCGAGCGCCGCGCAATGCGGCAGCGACACGAACAGCTGCCCCATCGGTTCGAATACCTTGGGATTGACCGGGGTCGCTATCATGCCTCGCCGCCCTCTTCTGCGGCTTCTTCCACCTCGTCGTCCTCGCCTTCGGCGACCTTGACCAGGCTGATCAGCTTCTCGCCTTCGTCCAGGTTGATCAGGCGGACCCCTTGGGCGGAGCGGCCGGTTTCGCGCACTTCGGACACCTTGGTGCGGATCAGGACACCGCCGGTGGTGATCAGCATCACGTCGTCGGTTTCTTCCACCAGGCTCGCCGCCACCAGCTTGAGGCCGGTCTTGTCGGTCAGGTCCATGGCGATGACGCCCTGGGTGCCGCGGCTGGTATGGCGGAACTCGCCGGCGCGGGTGCGCTTGCCGTAGCCGCCATCGCTGGCGGTCAGCACCATCTGGTCTTCGGAGCAGGTCACCAGCAGTGAGATCACCTGCTGCCCTTCGCCCAGCATCATGCCGCGCACGCCAGTGGCGTTACGACCCATGGCGCGCACGTCGGTCTCGCTGAAGCGCACCGCCTTGCCGGCATCCGAGAACAGCATCACTTGGTCGTCCCCATGGGTCAGCGCTACGCCGATCAGGTTGTCGCCCTCGTCCAGGTTGACGGCGATGATGCCGGCCGTGCGCGGACGGGAGAAGTCGACCAGCGGAGTCTTCTTCACTGTGCCGTTGGCGGTGCACATGAAGACGAATTGGTCGTCGCGGAACTCTTTCACCGGCAGCATGGCGTTGATTTTTTCGCCTTCGGCCAACGGCAGTACGTTGACGATCGGCTTGCCACGGCTGTTGCGACCGCCTTGCGGCAGGTCGTAGACCTTGATCCAGTAACAGCGGCCAAACGACGAGAAGCACAGCACGTAATCGTGGGTGTTGGCGACGAACAGTGTTTCGATGAAATCGTCGTCCTTGGTGGCGGCGGCCTGCTTGCCGCGCCCGCCACGGCGCTGTGAACGGTAGTCGTCGACCGGCTGGGTCTTGATGTAGCCACTGTGCGAAACAGTGACCACCATGTCCTGCGGCGTGATCAGGTCTTCGATGTTGATGTCGCCGCCGAACGGTTCGATCTCGGAACGGCGAGCATCGCCGAACTGGGTCTTGATCGCGTTCAGTTCGTCGGAAATGATCTGGTTGATGCGTTCCGGGCGAGCCAGGATGTCGATCAGGTCGAGGATGACTTCCATGATCTCGCGGTACTCGCCGACGATCTTGTCCTGCTCCAGCCCGGTCAGGCGCTGCAGGCGCAGTTCCAGAATGGCCTGAGCCTGGACTTCCGACAGCTTGTAGCCCTGCTCCTTCAGGCCGAACTCCGGCAGCAGCCCATCCGGACGTGCCTTGTCCTGGTCGACGCGCGCCAGCATCTCCTCGACCAGCGGCGAGCGCCATTCGCGCTCCATCAGGGCGATTTTGGCGACCGGCGGGGTTTCCGACGCCTTGATCAGCGCGATGATTTCGTCGACGTTGGACAGCGCGACGGCCAGACCTTCGAGGATGTGGCCACGCTCGCGCGCTTTGCGCAGTTCGAAGATGGTGCGGCGGGTCACCACTTCGCGGCGGTGGCGCAGGAATTCTTCGAGGATCTGCTTGAGGTTCAACAGGCGTGGCTGGCCGTCCACCAGGGCCACCATGTTGATGCCGAAGCTGTCCTGCAGCTGGGTGAGCTTGTAGAGGTGGTTGAGCACCACTTCTGGCATTTCGCCGCGCTTGAGCTCGATCACCACGCGCATGCCGGACTTGTCCGACTCGTCGCGCAGGTCGGAAATGCCCTCGATCTGCTTGTCGCGCACCAGTTCGCCGATGCGCTCCAGCAGGCGGGCCTTGTTTACCTGGTACGGCAGCTCGTCGACGATGATGGCCTGGCGGTCGCCTTTGCCGATATCCTCGAAGTGGGTGCGCGCGCGCATGATCACGCGGCCGCGGCCGGTGCGATAGCCTTCCTTCACCCCAGCGGTGCCGTAGATGATGCCGGCGGTCGGGAAATCCGGCGCGGGAATGATATCGATCAGTTCGTCGATGGTGATGTCGCTGCTGGCCAGTACTGCGAGGCAGCCGTCAATCACCTCGTTGAGGTTGTGCGGCGGGATGTTGGTGGCCATGCCCACGGCAATGCCCGAACTGCCGTTGATCAGCAGGTTGGGGATCTTGGCCGGCAGGATCAGCGGTTCTTGCTCGGAGCCGTCGTAGTTCGGCCCAAAGTCAACGGTTTCCTTCTCGATGTCGGCCAGCAGTTCGTGCGCGATGCGCGCCATGCGAATTTCCGTGTATCGCATGGCAGCGGCGTTGTCGCCGTCCACCGAACCGAAGTTGCCCTGGCCGTCGATCAGGGGGTAGCGCAGGCTGAAATCCTGCGCCATGCGAACGATGGTGTCGTACACGGCCGAGTCGCCGTGGGGGTGATACTTACCGATGACGTCGCCGACGATACGGGCCGATTTCTTGTAGGCCCGGTTCCAGTCGTTGGATAGCTCGTGCATGGCGAACAGCACGCGGCGGTGTACTGGCTTCAGACCATCACGCACATCAGGAAGGGCCCGTCCCACGATGACGCTCATCGCGTAATCGAGATAGGAACGGCGCATCTCCTCTTCAAGGCTGATCGGAATCGTTTCCTTGGCGAAAAACTGATCTGTCATGGGTAAATGCTTATCTTCTTCTGATGGCAAATGCTCCAGATTCTACCACGAGGGCGGCTTCGGCGCATGGCGCCGAGAGCAGGCCGCTAGATGCAAAAATGGCCGGAAATTCCGGCCATTGCTCGTCTGTATCTTGCGCCTCAACGGCTGGCGATCTGGAAGCGTTTTTCCAACCGGCCGATACCCCAGGCCATCAGCATGGTCAGTGCAAGGTAGAGGAAGGAGATGGTCAGGTAAGGCTCCCAGTAGCGGGAGTAGACGCCAGCCACCGTGCGGGCGGCAAACGCCAGCTCGGCCAGGCCGATGGCCGAAACCAGCGAGCTGTCCTTGAGCAGCATGATGGCCTCGTTGCCCAGCGGAGGGAGCATGCGGCGGAAGGCCTGCGGCACAATGACGGCTTTCATCGCCTGCCCATAACTGAGACCCAGCGAGCGTGCGGCTTCCATCTGCCCTTTGTCGATGGACTGGATGCCCGCACGGAAAATTTCGGTGATATAAGCGCCGGCGTTCAGGGTGAGGGCCAGCAGGCCGGAAATGAAGGCGCCATAGTTCTGACGAATTTCGCGCGCGATATCACCGCTCAGGATGATGCCGTCCACCGGATGGATCAGCATCGGCATCAGGGCAAAGTGCACCAGCAGAATCTGTACGAACAGCGGTGTACCACGGAAGAATGTCACATAGGCGGTCGCCGGTAGGCGGACCAGGTAACGCAAGACAATCTTGCTGATGCCGTGCTTGCCTTCAGCCAGGCGGGCCACGCCCATGAACAAGCCAATCAACGTGCCGAAAATCACGGCCACGATCGTGATCAGCAAGGTCATCTTCGCGCCGTCGATAAACAGCGGAAGATATTCGGTGATCATTTCCCAGCGGAAATTCATATTTATGCCCCTATAAAACGCCTGGCCGGCGATGCCGGCCAGGATTGCTGCACCAACTTAGTTATTTCTTGGCGAAATATTTTTTGTAGATCGCATCGTAGGTGCCGTCGGCCTTGATGGCTTTCAGGCCGGCGTTAACCTTGGCCAGTACCTCGGCATTGCCTTTCTTGGCGGCGAAGCCGTAGTACTCCGGAGCAAAGCTCTTGGTGTCTTCGACGGTGGCGAGACCGTTTTGCGGGTTGTTGATCACGTAGTTGCTGACTACGCCGTTATCGCCCACGGCAGCGTCCACGCCACCATTTTCCAGCTCTTTCAGGGCAAGCGGCATGCTCTCGAAGCGCTTGATGTTGGGATTGGTCTTGCCCAGCAGTTTTTGCACGACTTCGTCGCCGGTGGTGCCTGTCTGCACCGCCACCTTCTTGTTCTTCAGATCCTGGAAGGTTTTGACGTCGGTGACATTCTTGCCGACGGCAATCAGCTGACGCGCTTCGAAGTACGGATCGGAGAAGTCCATGTTCTTCTTGCGTTCGTCGGTGATGGTGATGGCCGAAGCCAGCAGGTCGCGATCACCCTGATCGAGGGTGGCGAACATCCCTTCCCACGGGGTGTTGACGAACTTGACCTTAAAGCCGCCCTTCTCTGCCGCCGCGGTCAGAACCTCGACGTCGAAGCCTTGGACTTCTTTCTTGTCATTCAGGAATTCGAACGGGGCGTAGCTGGCATCGCTACCGACAAGGTACTCTTTTGCTGCCGCAGTGGCTTGCGCCGGCGCACTGCTGGCGGCTTGCTCAGCAGGGGCTTCGGCTTTCTTGCCACAAGCGGTCAGGGCAAAAGCCGACAAAAGCAGGCCGGCCAGCAAGGTTCTTCTGGTTTGTTTCATTGATATAGCTCCCTTTTGTGTAAGCCACTCGTTGTACAAGCAGCCGCATGGTAATATAAAAATTTATTATTTACTGCACAATCCGCGCGGTGGGTGCGTGGCGGACTTGCATACAGCATAAAAGTAATGAGCGCATGAAATATAAACATCTTGCTTTGCTGTTTTTGGCAAGCAGTTTTTTGCTGGCCTCCCTGCCCGCACAGGCTGAGCTAGAGGATGCCCCGTTGCCGGGGGATTTCCAACCAGCCCAGCCTGCCAAACAATCGAGGGCGCCGGCCCCGGTTGCACCACAGTCACACCAGGAGAAGCCTCGTAGCAGTGCCGCGCCGGCTGTAGCGCACGCAGAGGTTCCGAGCAAAAAACAGGCCACTCGCCATCGTAAGCCGTTGCACAAGCCAAGAGCCTCACTCAAGAGGCAGCATAAGACGGACGTGCTCAAGCACCATACGACGACTTACCGCCAGGCCGGAAAGCACCATGTAAAGAAAGGCAAGAAGGCGCGTCTGGTTGCGCGTAAGCCTTTGCGCACGATGCATGTAAAGAAGGCCCCTGCCACTTTGCATGGCAAGGCAAAGTCAAACAGTAAAGCCCGGGCAATTCACAAGAAGCCGTTGAAAACAGTAAAGAAAAAGCCGCTTATCCATAAACGTAGAAAATAAAACGTTGGGGTGGGCTTGCCAAAAGTGACGATTTTCATCAAAATCCACAGCTCGCCGGTGTAGCTCAGTTGGTAGAGCAGCTGACTTGTAATCAGAAGGTCGGGGGTTCGACTCCTCTCTCCGGCACCAATTTCACAGCCCCTTGTAGCAATGCAAGGGGCTGTTTTTATTAGGATTGCCGCGATCATTGAAATTGCGGTGCCCCACCGCCGACTTGCCGTTGACCAGGTGGGTGACGACACCGGCGGGTGCCTGCTCGACGGAGGAACGCGCCGGCCCTGAAGGACCGAGCAGGGCCTGACCCAACTGGGCCAGTTGTTTGGCCTCCGGAGAGTGGGCCATCGAGTTGACTTGGCTGGCGTCGCAGCCGACCAGCAGCAGTGAAAGCAGTAGGAAGAAGTAGCGCATCGCGCGGAGTCTACTCAGCTGGCCATATTGAGACAATCCTTCAGAACCGCTGACGGAGAGGAAGGCCTCGGCCAACTGCTGTCCTTTCAGAGAGAGGTGGAGCAGCCATTCAAAATGGCTGCTCCACTCGGAGACCCGCCGAACAGCCTACGCATACAACTCGGCCATTCCCGCCGTTCGGCTTGCCGACCTGATTGGTCTGCAATGGACCGGTTACCTGCCATTCAAGGCCGAGTCGTGCTGAACGACAGCTCTCAATCTAGCGAACGCGAACTTCCGACCCATTGCTGTCGATCTCGCTTTGGCAAGCAGACGTTCACGAGCATCACTGAACGATCAGGGTGATCACTCGGAGCAAGGGTGTCGAAAATACAAAGCTGTTTCTGGGCCTGTAAAAGCGCCCATCCTGTATCGTTTCAGTGCTTGTGCCTGTGGTGTGAGTCAGGGAAATGCGGGTGGGTATGCGTCAGCACGTCGTGCCGATGCTGATGACGGTGCTTGGTGCCTGGTACGACCGGATAGTCATGGTCGTGCTGGTGATGCTCATCATGCACATGCTCGTGCTCATGTTCCAACGCTTCGTGCGTGTGCACGTGCTCGTGGCGTTCGGTGAGGTGCAGCCAGATGCCGATGGCCATCAATCCACCGGCAAGCAACAACGGTAGCGTGATCGGCTCCCCCATAGTCAATGCCTGCAGTGCACCGAAGAACGGTGCGACAGAGAAGTAGGCACCGGTGCGGGCAGTGCCGAGGTGGCGCAGCGCTACCACGAACAGCGCCAGGCTCACACCATAGGCAAGGAAGCCAACGATCATGGCCCCGCCGAGGTTGGGCAGCGGCGGCAGAGAAGCCCCCAACATTAAAGCCAGGGCCAGGTTGACCGAGCCGGCCGCCAATCCTTTGACCGAGGCGATCCAGGTTGCATCCGTCAGGGAGACTTTGCGCGTCAGGTTGTTGTCGATACCCCAGGCGAAGCAAGCGCCAACGACCGCCAGTGCCGGCCACATGCCAGCGAAGCGCGCCTCTCCCGGCCAGCTCAGGATCAGTGCCCCTGCAACAATGGCCGCCATCCCCAATGCAATTCGGTGGTCGAAGTTTTCCTTGAAGGCGAACCAGGCCAGCAGCGCCGTGAACACACCCTCGGCATTGAGCAGCAGCGACGCCCCGGAGGCCGGCATCCCAGTCAGGCCCAGCATCAGTAACACCGGCCCGACAATACCGCCCGACACGATGGCCCCTATAAACCATGGGGCTTCATGACGCGGCAAGCGGACGGCAGGTGCCCGCGTCAGACGACGGTACAGTGTCAGGCCAACGCCAGAGCCCAGGTAGAGCAGCCCGGCCAGCAGCCATGGGTTGACGTTGTGCAGCAGCAGTTTGGCAAACGGCGTTCCTGCGCCAAACAACAGCGCGGCGCCCAGCGCCGCCGGCACGCCAGTCTGGCGTAGTCCTTCTTTCCAATTCATGGCGATCTCTCACTTGCCAGGTCGTTGCCCTGTTGTGGTGGTAGCCCCGCCGGACATATGCCCGCTACAAGTATTTGGTGATCTCTTTGAACTCGCGCAGGGTATCGTCCGCGCTTTGCTGGCCCTCGCGCACCGCATGTTCCAGGCAGTGCTCGATATGGTCATGCACCAGAATTTTCTTGGCGTTGGTGACGGCGCTTTCGACGGCCTGAAGCTGCTGGGCAATGTCCAGGCAGCTGCGTCCCTCTTCGAGCATGGCAATGATGCTCTTGAGGTGGCCATCGGCTCGCTTGAGCCGCTTGATGATGTCGGGGTGGGAGGTGTGTGTACTCATGGCTTCATATCCTATCCAGGAGGATAGGAAAAGACAAGAAAGCCGAGGGCTGACCACTAGGCTTTCCTGAAGCTTGGGATGTCCAGGCTTGTGTCGGCTCCCAGCCCGGCCACGGGCAAATGTAATGAGCTTTGCACTAAACGTAATATTACATGCATTACAAATAGTGTAATCTTCATTTCAAAGGAGGCGAAATGAATCAGATCAACTGGCTCGCTTTGGTCACCAGCGTGAGCGGACAAAACGGCACCCTGCGTGTGCGGCTATGGCGGCAAATGAAAGCGATCGGTGCTGCCGCGCTACGCGATGGCGTCTACCTGTTGCCGGCCCGGCCTGAACTGCGCCAGGCGCTGGCGAACTTGCGCGATGAGCTGTTGGCCGCAGATGGCATGGCCCACGTACTGCAGGTGGTGGAAGACTCCCCCGCAACCCAGGCGGAATGGCAGGCGCTGTTCGACCGGAGCGAGGCCTACCAGCAATGGAGCGAGGAGCTGGCGGCGCTGCTGGCACAGCTACCGGAGTCGGAGAGCGAAGCCCGGCGCAGTCTGCGCCAGCTGCGCAAGGAGCTGGAAACGATCGCCACCATCGACTTTTTTGCCGGTGAGTCGCTGGAGTCAGCTCGTCGGCAATGCAACGACGCGGAAAGGCAACTGACCCGCCACTACTCGCCAGATGAGCCATTGGCGGTTGGCGGAGACATCCCCCGTCTCAACCCGGCCGGCTACCAAAAGCGGCTATGGGCTACGCGAGCCCGCCCGTGGGTCGATCGTGTCGCCTCGGCCTGGCTGATCCGTCGCTTCATTGACCCCGCTGCACGTTTCATTTGGCTGACCGACGTTTACGCTTGCCCGGTGGAGGCGCTGGGTTTCGATTTCGACGGGGCGACGTTTTCCCATATCGGAGAGCGGGTGACGTTCGAGGTGCTACTGGCGAGTTTCGGCTTCGAGCACGACCCGGCCTTGGCCCGACTCGGCGAGCTGGTGCACGCACTCGATGTCGGCGGCAGCGTGGTGCCCGAGGGTGTCGGCTTCGAGGCTGTACTGGGTGGCGCACGCAGCCGGATCGCAGACGATGACCTGCTGCTGGCCGACATCAGCAACGTCCTGGACTCGCTCTATACCCACTTCCAGGGCGCGGCCAGACCGTAAGGCCCCCTTGCAACACTTCTGTAGCAGGAGATCACCTTGAGCAATACCAGCAATACCATCCCCATCAGTACGCATCCAGCCTACACCTTGTGGCAGCTGGTGCTGTACTTCCTGCGCCTTGGCACCTTCGGCTTCGGTGGCCCGGTGGCTCTGGTCGGCTACATGCACCGCGACCTGGTTGAGCGCCATGGCTGGATTACGGAGGCCGACTATAAGGAGGGGTTAGCGCTGGCCCAGCTCGCCCCCGGGCCGCTGGCCGCGCAAACCGCCATTTATCTCGGCTATGTGCATTACCGCACTCTGGGCGCCACGCTGGTCGGGCTGGCTTTCGTGATACCCTCGTTTCTGATGGTAGTGGCACTGGGCTGGGCCTACCATCAGTTTGGCGGGCTGCAATGGATGCAAGCCGTGTTCTACGGGGTCGGCGCCGCCGTGATCGGCATCATTGCGATCAGCGCCCACAAGCTCACCACCAAGAGCGTCGGCAAGGACAAACTGTTGTGGGCCATGTACCTGACCCTCCTAGCCGTGACGGTCATCACCGAGTCGGAAATCGCCTGGCTGTTTGTGGCGGCCGGGGTGCTGGGCTGGTTCTGGCGCGCGCCGCCCAAATGGCTGGGCAAAGGCAGTCTAAATGCGGTCGCTACCGCCCAGGTGCCAGCTGCCAGCAACCTGCTGGCTGGCTTGGATCTGTCGCTGCTGAGCCAGATCGGCCTCTTCTTCACCAAGGCCGGCGCATTTGTCTTCGGCTCAGGGCTGGCGATCGTCCCATTCCTCTACGGAGGCGTCGTGACCGAGCACCACTGGCTCAACGACAAGCAATTCGTCGATGCCGTGGCCGTGGCGATGATTACGCCGGGGCCGGTGGTCATCACGGTGGGCTTCATCGGCTATCTGGTCGCGGGTTTTCCCGGTGCGTGCGTGGCGGCGCTGGGCACCTTCCTGCCGTGCTACCTGTTCACCGTGCTGCCCGCACCGTATTTCAAGAAGTACGGCAAGTTGCCGGGGGTGGTGGCGTTCGTGAACGGCATCACTGCGGCGGCCGTGGGCGCGATCACCGGCTCGGTCATCGTGATCGCAAAACGCTCGCTGGTCGATGTACCAACCGTATTGCTGGCGATCGTCACCATCCTGTTGCTGTGGCGCTTCAAAAAGCTGCAAGAACCGGTGATCGTCGTTGGCGCTGCTGCGATCGGCCTGCTGCTGTATCCGCTGTTGCACCACTGACATCAACCGAGAGGAGAGTGTCCATGACTTACCAGATCCAGCCCTTGGCCTGCGACCCCGCCAGCCTCAACGGGCTATCCGAACAGCTGATCCGCAGCCACCACGAGAACAACTACAGCGGCGCGGTGAAACGCCTGAACGCCATCAGCACACGCTTGCAGGGCCTGGACTTCACCAGCGCTGCCGTGTTCGAACTCAATGGTCTGAAGCGCGAAGAATTGATCGCCGCCAATTCGATGATCCTGCACGAGCTGTATTTCGACAGCCTGGGCGGAGCTGGCAGTGCACCACTCAGCCACCTCGCCGATGCCCTGGCTCGCGACTTCGGCAGCGTTGAACGCTGGGCCGCCGAATTCAGCGCCATGGGCAAGGCACTGGGCGGCGGTTCGGGCTGGGTATTGCTGACCTGGTCACCACGCGACCGCAAACTGATCAACCAATGGGCATCCGACCATGCCCATACCTTGGCCGGTGCCACGCCGATCCTGGCGCTGGATATGTACGAGCACGCCTACCACATGGACTACGGCGCAAAGGCAGGTGCTTACGTCGATGCCTTCATGCAGAACATCAACTGGCCGGCCGTGCAGCAGCGGTTCAGTGCCGTGGCCGGCAATGCGTAAGGGTTTGGATGGTAGCGGCCGGCTTCGCCATGGCCTCAAGTGTCGCCATGGCTGCGCAACCACTGAGTCGGCATACCTTGTCAGGCGCAGAAATTAACAAGACCTTCGTTGGCAAGGTAGCCACGGATGGCCATCACTGGACCTATCACCTGAAGCCTGACGGGAGCATCGATGGCGTCGAAATGGGGCGACCCCGCAAGGGGCGCTGGTCGATTCACGACAACCGGCTATGTCTGAGCGTGCCACTGGGTGCGCCTGAGCAGTGCGTAGCAATCGTGCGGGAAGGCAAGGGGCTGATTTTTCGGGATAACGGCATGGACATCACCGATGTGCAGGTGGAGCCGTACCGTTCCAGGCAGCAGCTGCAATAGGAGGCATGATGAAGTGGATCACTCGCGAGCGGCCGAAGATCGACCGCATAGCCTGCCCTTGGCTCATTACACGCTTTATCGACAAGTCACCCGAGTTTCTGTTCGTACCGCCGGCCGATGTGCTGAAGGTGGCGGCAGAGACGGGAGCGATCCCGTACGACATTCCTGGTGTCGAGCTTTCGCATGAGGGCGAACTGTGCAGCTTCGATGCCTTCCTGAAACAGTATGGACTTACCGACGATCCGGCGCTGCAGCAGCTTGCCGTCATCGTGCGCGGAGCCGACACCTCGCGGCTCGATCTGACCCCGCAATCCGCAGGGCTATACGCCCTCTCTCTCGGGCTGTCCCAGGTCTATGCCGACGATCACGAGATGCTGCAGCACGGGCTGGTGATGTATGAGGCACTGTACACTTGGTGCAAGGACTGCCAGGCGGAGACGCATAATTGGCCGCCAAAAATGTGACAAAGCGACTCTACCTGAGTAGCCGATTTCACCGTTGACATCATTATTGATTGGCCGCTTTGGAGCGCTTCCCCGTACATACGGTCATGGCCGAGAGTGGGATTTCCATGTCGGATCCCGATAGCCGACAGATGAAAACGCAAGGGCTGCTTTCTGGATGATGTTCGCTACGGCTGCGCCCTGCCAGTCGCGGTCGTTGAGCGTTGTTTCTGGCCTTTCTCCAAACCGGGCATTGATGCGGATTTACTGCCTTCATTGGTGTTCGATGCATTAACCGTAATGTCGAGACAGCTCGGAAGGGACTCGCAGTGAAAACAATAGCTTACGCGCGACAAAATCTGTCCCACTAAAATAAGCATGTCCGGACGCAGGCGTCCGTTGATTACCTGTTAGGCGTCTAAACGGAGGCAAACGATGACACGAGTTCGCGTTGAGGGCTTCACCATTTCGATCGACGGATACGGAGCAGGACTGAATCAAGACATCAACAATCCGCTCGGCGTTGGCGGGACGGAACTGCACCAGTGGCTAGTTCCAACACGCACGTTCCAGCGGGCCTTGTTCGTCAAGGACGGCGGTACGACCGGGGTTGACGATGATTTTGCCGCCCGTGGCTTTCAAAATGTCGGGGCCTGGATTCTTGGGAGGAACATGTTCGGCCCCATTCGTGGGGACTGGCCGGACACAAACTGGAAAGGCTGGTGGGGAGATAATCCACCGTATCACGTTCCAGTCTTCATTTTGACCCATCATGCTCGTCCCCCCATCGAGATGGAAGGCGACACGACGTTCCACTTCATCACCGGGGGCATTCACGAGGCGCTCGACCGTGCACGCGAGGCCGCTGCCGGAATGGACGTGCGTATCGGCGGTGGGCCGGACACCGTCAAGCAGTATCTTCGTGAGGGCCTCATTGATGAACTGCACATTGCTATCGCTCCGGTCCTGCTCGGGCGGGGAGAATCACTGTTCGAAGGGGTTGACTTGCGGGCTCTGGGATACGAATGCGTTGAATTCGTAGCGTCGGAGAAAGCCACGCATGTCGTCCTGCGGCGCCAAGGGCGCACGGACACCTAACCACTCGCTGAAGGCCGACGTCCCTGAAGGGGCCGCGGCCTTAGCTCGCACGTTGAGTGTCCGCTTTTCCAATCGCCGACCGTCCACATTGGGTCGGGAGCTGTCCGGGTGACAGAGAAAAGGGGCTATTCAGATCGAACCTACAGGCAACGACAGCTACCCGCCCGATTACTGACGTAACGCGGGGCACCTCCGGGCGACAGCAAAGGCCGATTTGTACGCGTAGGCTCTCCGGCAGGTAAACGATCGAAGCGGACTCGCGAATGCCTGATCCATGGGGATCATGACCGGCAACTGTTGGCCGGAAGCACGTATCCAGGAGACGCCCGAAAGCTGCCGCCCATTGGGACAGATAGCCACGGGCGGTCGGTCGTTACTCCGGCTGCTATGTCTGCACCACTGTGTCGGGCGATTCTTCCGACCATACGCTGGCGAGTGATGCGTACCTTCACACCTGCGATGCAGGCGCCCGTGGTCTGTTCATTATGCCCCAGCCGCGTCGGCTCGGTACGAATGGGGGCATCTCAGGACTTGGCTATATCTCGGTCTGCTCTGAGATTTCCAGGGCATCATCGACTTCAATACCCAAGTATCGAACTGTGCTCTCCAGCTTGGCATGGCCCAGGAGCAACTGAACGGCCCTCAGGTTTTTCGTCCGTTTGTAAATCAGTGTCGCCTTGGTCCGGCGCATGGTGTGGGTGCCGTAGGCGGAGGTGTCGAGTCCAGCCGCGGCGATCCACTGATGGACGATCCGGGCATACTGCCGTGTCGAAACATGAGGCGACCTGGTGACCCGGCTGGGAAACAGATACTGCTCTGACTTGAGATTCGCCTTGGCAATCCACGCCGCCACCGCAGTCCGGGTCGGTTCGGTTAGCTCAAATTGAACAGGACGCTGGGTCTTCCGCTGCATGACCATGGACCGGGGCAGGATCTGATTGCCGTGGGTGACGTCCCGGACCCGCAGATTCACGAGGTCGCAGTCCCGCAACTTGCTGTCGATGGCCAGATTGAACATGGCCAGGTCTCGCACCTGATGGGCATTCTGCAGGTGGATCCGGATGGCCCATATGTCCTTCGGCTTCAGCGGTGGCTTCTGGCCGACCAGTTTGCCCTTGTTCCAAGGTTCCCGAAAGCGAGTGGATTCCATGACAGACTCCTTGTTGTTGAAGGGAGTCTTATTGTTCTGCCAAACCTTGAGCGGCAGGTTTCGGGCTTACTGGAGAATACGCGCTCCCGGCCACAATCTGCCGGTTGGCAAATCTGGATGCGTGCCATTGGATTGGCTGCTTGACTCTGTAAGCTGCCGTTTGGCCTACGTGAACAACTCGGCCTAAGCGGCCTTTCCACAGATTGATAGGCAACGGCTTTTCGGACATGCCTCTTAGTGCCCAACGGCGTGGCATTTACAATAAAATTCAACAATTTGTTGAAATTAAAACACAGTGTTGATATTCTGCTACCACCCAAGGAGTTGCAACCTTTATCTCACTTGCTCCTGCATGCCCTATACCAACATGGATGTGCCAATGAATGACGCCAGGTCTGATACCGACACGACCGAAGAAAGACAACTGGTCCTGACCACGCTGAAAGCCGCACTGGCAGCCATGGGCAGTGTCGTCGGCCGCAATACCGAGATAATCCTTCACGACCTGACGCAGCCCGAAAGGTCGGTGATCGATATTGTGAACGGCCATGTATCAGGCCGTTCGGTGGGGAGCCCCGTGCTGGGCGGGCCGCAGCAAGACAAGGGCTTTGCTGCCGTAATGCGCACCGCCGAGACGGATGTCGATTGCGAGCCGGTGGTCATTCCAAACTACCCGACCACCGCAGCTGACGGTCGAACCTTGCGCAGTGCCACTGCCGTGTTCCGGGACAAGACCGGTCAACCGTTTGCAAGCCTGTGCATCAATACCGATATCAGTGGTCTGCTGACAGCCCAAGCCTGCTTAGAACAATTGCTGGCTGCGCCGCCATCTACGGCTGAAAAAGTATCGGAACCGGCCGACATGGAATTACTGATGGCGGAGATCATCCAGAACTCGCTGGCCAGGATGAATTCGCCTAACCGCGCGCAGAACAAGAAGGCAAAACTCGAAGCCGTCCGCCAGATGCAGGAAAGAGGCATTTTCATCGTCAAGGGTGGCATCGAAAAAGCCGCCGCCGCCCTCGGCGTGACGCGTTACACCATTTACAACTATCTGGATGAAATCCGGCAGCACTCTGTCAATGAGCCCTCAACCGCAGGATCCTCCCGCTGAAGATTAGGAGCTAACGCTATGCCCTATGCCATTACTCGCTTTGCCAGCGAGTTGCCTTTCCCTTTCTCCCGAGCGGTCGAGGCGGGCGGATTCCTGTTTCTATCCGGACAGGTCTCGATGTCGGAGACGGGGGAGCCCATTCGAGGTGATGTTCAGACCCAGACCCACAACATCATGGCAGGCATCGAACGCACCTTGCTTTCCTGCGGTTCGGATTTGAGCGCAGTGGTCAAAGTCACCGTGTGGCTATCCGATATGAAACACTTTGCCGAGTTCAACCAGGCCTATGCCGTCTATTTCCCAGAGGGCTTCCCGGTGCGCTCGGTGGTTAGCTGCAAACTGGCGTTCGATCTGGATGTCGAGATTGAAGTGCAGGCGCTTGCCCCAAACAAAGCCGCCCCATGAAACAAGAGCATTCCGTTGCCTTTCCTGAAGGCCTTTCCCACTTTCATGCCACAGCCTAGTAAAGACATCGCCATGAATCTGCACTTTGAAACTCCTTTGATGGAGTCGCGTCCCTTGAGCGTTCTTGCAGGCCGATCCATATGGCTCAAGCTCGATGCTTTGCAATTGCCTGGATCTTTTAAGATCCGGGGCATCGGCCACGCTTGTGCCGTCTACCAGAGCCAAGGCGCGCAGCGTTTCGTCTCATCCTCTGGCGGCAATGCAGGGCTTGCTGTGGCCTATGCGGGGCGTCGTCTGGGTGTTCCTGTAACGGTGGTGGTGCCGGAAACGACCACGGAGCGGGCCAAGGAGCTGCTCCGTTTGGAAGGGGCAGAGGTTGTGGTGCACGGCAGTTCCTGGCAAGAGGCCAATCAGTTCGCGCAAACTTTACTTGGGCCGACGGATGCTTTTCTGCATCCTTTCGATGACCCGCTGCTGTGGCATGGACATGCCACGATGATCGATGAGGTTGCCCAAGCGAACCTCAAGCCAGATGCCGTGGTGCTGTCCGTCGGTGGGGGCGGTCTACTTTCCGGCGTGGTGGAGGGCCTCCAGCGCAATCAGTGGCATGATGTGCCGGTGTTGGCGGTGGAAACCGAAGGCGCAGCCTCGTTCCATGCAGCCGTCCAAGCCGGATATACGGTGGAGCTGGAGCGCATCAGCAGCGTCGCCACTTCGCTAGGCGCCAAGCGGGTGTGCGAACAGGCATTGCGTTGTGCACATGAACACCCCATCCAGAGCCTCGTCGTGTCGGACCACAGCTCCCTTGCCGCCTGCGAGCGTTTTCTGGCGGACCATCGCATCCTGGTTGAACCAGCTTGCGGCGCGGCCCTTTCCGTAGTCTACGACCAGGCACCGGTGTTGGCCAGTTACTCCAAGGTTTTGGTCATCGTATGCGGGGGCGCTACGGCGACTATCGATCAAATTCGCACTTGGGCAGGCCAATTGGATAAATCGTAATGCTTAAGCTGCGCAACATGGGGATTACTATGTAACCTCTTTTGCCCTACCTCTGCTGTTCTTGAAAGTGAATCTCCCTCGGCTTTTCTCGACAATTGAACGGCTGTTTTCTCATTAGGAAGCAGCCGTTTTCGTTTCTAGGGCGGGATGACCGCTCAGGCCGAACTCTTGTCGGTCGGCATCCCGATGGCTATGACTGTTCTGCCTCGGGAAGTAGACGTTGGATGCAACTGACGTCGGACAGTTGCCGAGGATAGCGTGTTATCCAAAATCGATGGCATGAAGAGGAGAACGGCTGTTTTCTCCTCCCTGGAGATCACTGGAGGCGGACCGTGTAACCTTACTCTGACGTTTCAGATGACCGAGTAACCAGTTGCCAGACCGCATGTTGAATCAGCTCTTCAGGGGTTTCGGCAAGAAAGCGACAGCGCCGGAGAAAGGCGCTCAGGGTGACCCGCCCCTCTTCGGGTTGTGCCGGGAATTCCAGCTCGATACTGTCCTGACGGGGGATGGGTGGATATGTCTGTATCTCGAGGCCATAGGTGGCACTCAGCGCCCTCAGAGCTTTGTGCCCTCGCGGCATGTCTGCGCGGCGGAGACGGTTGTCCGCGATCGGATACAGTTTTCCGTTGTCGTCACGCAGCCCCTCAAAATACTGCCAGATGGCGGTGTGCAACGCCGCCTCCAACGCGAGCGCATGCTCCGCACAATAGGCCAGGAAGGTGGGTAATGAAACGGCAAGAGGGTCGTTTTCACTGGGGTAGTTGAATCGCACACGTGGCATGGTCCCGCTTTTGCAATAAGCACCGTACAAACTACGTATGCCCGCAACTGACTGTATATCCGGGTGGAGATAGATCAGAGCAGTCAGCTCTGCGCATGAGATGCAGAGGCCAAACAGGGGGGCGGGTGACCGTGCTCGGGGAGCAATGCTGTGGGGATATATACAGGTCGTGCATATCGTATCCATATATTCTCTCTATTTCGCGTCCCTCCCCCGATTCATCTTTATCCGGCCCCGATTTGGTACATCAAATCATAGCGACAACCGCCCTGATGCCTGGGGTCAATAGAACAGCATGCCTGCAAAAACTTGGCTGACCGAGTTAATACTGCGGACAGCCAGATTTCTCACAATCCAAGACTCTAAAACCTGAATTTTCTGACTGACGGAAGTATGAGTGGCATTTTCAGCATCAGAGGGAGACGTAACACTACGCTCTATCACGTATAGAAGAAGCCACTTGATCAGCTTAACTTTCATGGTTTTCTCTCGAAAAAACTGAAAGGGAGGAATCGCCCCCAGCTCTCATTTCGTCGTAACAAATACACCTCATCTATTGGGACCACTAGACAATACCAATATTAGATGAGGTGCCAGCTTTTCCTGATCGTGCTGAGTGAATCAACGCCCGCACAGTCAAGAAAGTAGCATGCCAGCATTTACTCGGAGATTTGCTGCAGGCTATCTAAATCACATATTGGGGTAGTTGGGCCCGCCGCCGCCTTCCGGCGTCACCCAGTTGATGTTCTGGGTCGGGTCCTTGATGTCGCAGGTCTTGCAGTGCACGCAGTTCTGCGCGTTGATCTGCAGACGCGGCGCCCCCTCCTCGCGGCCGACGATCTCGTACACCCCGGCCGGGCAGTAGCGCTGCTCGGGCGCGTCGTACTGGGCCAGATTGATCTTGATCGGGACGCTCGGGTCCTTCAGCTTGAGGTGTGCCGGCTGGTCTTCGCTGTGGTTGGTGTTGGAGATGAACACCGACGACAGGCGGTCGAAGGTCAGCACCCCGTCCGGTTTCGGGTAGGCGATCGGCGTGCACTCGTCCTTGGGCTTGAGGCACTCGTGGTCGGCGTGCTTGTGGTGCAGCGTCCACGGTGCCTTGCCGCGGAACAGGTAGGTGTCCAGCGCCGAGTAGAGCATCGCCGGCCACAGCCCCCAGCGGAACGCCGGGCGGATGTTGCGCACGCGGTAGAGTTCGTCGTAGAGCCAGCTCTGCTTGAACCTGGCGGTGTACGCGCTGGCCTCGACCGCTTGGCCTTCCTGGGCCGTGGCCAGCGCCTCGACGATCGCCTCGGCCGCGAGCATGGCGGACTTCATCGCGGTGTGGGTGCCCTTGATCTTGGGCACGTTTAGGAAGCCGGCGGTGTCGCCGATCAGCACCCCGCCCGGGAAAGTGAGCTTGGGAATGCTCTGCAGCCCGCCTTCGGAGATGGCGCGCGCGCCGTAGGACAGGCGCCGCCCGCCTTCGAACACCCCACGGATCGCCGGGTGGGTCTTGAAGCGCTGGAATTCCTCGTACGGCGACAGGTAGGGGTTCTGGTAGTCCAGCCCGACCACGAAGCCGACCACCACCTGATTGTTTTCCAGGTGGTAGAGGAAGGAGCCGCCGTAGGTAGCGGTGTCCATCGGCCAGCCGGCAGTGTGGGTGATCTTGCCCGGCTGGTGCAGCTCGGGTTTCACCTCCCACAGTTCCTTGATGCCGATGCCGTAGGTTTGCGGGTCGGCGCCGTTACGCAACTTGAAGCGCTCGAACAGGGTCTTGGTGAGCGAGCCGCGACAGCCTTCGGCGAACACGGTCTGCCGGGCCCACAGCTCGATGCCGGGCTCGCCGTCCTGGTCGCCGTTTTTGCCGGTGCCGACGTTGCCGGTAGCCACGCCCTTGACCGAGCCGTCCGGGTGGTAGAGCACTTCGGCGGCGGCGAAGCCGGGGTAGATTTCCACTCCCAGCTCTTCGGCCTGCTGGCCGAGCCAGCGGCAGAAGTTGCCGAGGCTGATGATGTAGTTGCCCTCGTTGTGCATCTGCGGCGGGGTGGGCAGCGGGATCGACTCGGTCTCGGTCAGCAGCAGGAACTGGTCTTTCTGCGCCGGAGTGTTGAGCGGCGCGCCCTTGTCTTTCCAGTCGGGGATCAGTTCGTTCAGCGTGCGCGGTTCGAGCACCGCGCCGGAGAGGATGTGGGCGCCGATTTCGGAGCCCTTCTCCAGCAGGCAGACGCTGATCTCCTGGCCCTTGTCGGCCGCCAGCTGCTTGAGGCGGATCGCCGCGGTCAGGCCGGAAGGGCCGCCGCCGACGATCACCACGTCGTATTTCATGCTTTCGCGCACGCTCATACACTCTCCTCCCTGATTGCCACTCCGCAAGCAAGTTGAAGAACCCATGAGGAAGTGGCCAGGACATCCGTCGGTAAGACGATCTGATCCATACAAGGGCGTGTCATCAGTTGTTTCCCAACGCCTGGATCAGTTCGGGCACGACGGTGAACAAGTCACCGACGATGCCGTAGTCGGCCACTTGGAAGATCGGTGCTTCTTCGTCCTTGTTGATGGCGACGATGACCTTGGAGTCCTTCATGCCGGCCAGGTGCTGGATCGCGCCGGAAATGCCGACGGCGACGTACAGCTGCGGCGCCACCACCTTGCCGGTCTGACCGACCTGGTAGTCGTTCGGCGCGTAGCCGGCGTCCACGGCGGCACGCGAGGCGCCAACGGCGGCACCCAGCTTGTCGGCCAGCGGCTCGATGATGGCCTTGAACTGTTCTTCCGAACCCAGCGCACGGCCGCCGGAAACGATCACCTTGGCGGCGCCCAGTTCCGGACGGTCCGACTTGGTCAGCTCCTGGCTGATGAAGCTCGACAGCTGGGCCTCGGCCGCCGCGCCGATGCTGTCCACGTTGGCCGAACCGCCCAGTGCCGCCGCCTCGAAGGCGGTGGTGCGCACGGTGATGACCTTGATGGAATCGACGGACTGCACCGTAGCCAGCACGTTGCCGGCGTAGACCGGACGCACGAAGGTGTCGGCCGACTCGACGGCGACGATGTCGGAAATCTGCGCCACGTCGAGCAGCGCGGCGACGCGCGGCAGGAAGTTCTTGCCCGAGGTGCCCGCCGGCGACAGCACGTGGCTGTAGTTCTTGGCCAGATCGACCACCAGCGCGGCCAGGTTCTCGGCCAGGCCGTGGGCGTATTGGGCAGAGTCGGCCACCAGCACCTTGGCCACACCGGCCACGGCCTTGGCCGCGTCGGCGACCGCGCCGCAGTTGTGGCCGGCCACCAGCAGGTGCACCTCGCCGCCGACCTTGCCGGCGGCGGTAACGGTATTGAGGGTGCCTGCCTTCAGGCTCTGGTTGTCGTGTTCAGCGATAACGAGAATGGCCATGATCACAGCACCTTTGCTTCATTCTTGAGTTTGGCGACCAGTTCGGCGGCGTTGGCCACCTTGATGCCGGCGGAACGCTTGGCCGGCTCGGCCACCTTGAGGGTTTTCAGACGCGGGGTCACGTCGACGCCCAGTGCCTCCACCGTCAACTTGTCGAGCGGCTTCTTCTTGGCGGCCATGATGTTCGGCAGCTTGACGTAGCGCGGCTCGTTCAGGCGCAGGTCGGTGGTCACCACCGCCGGCAGGCGCAGCTTGACGGTTTCCAGGCCGCCGTCCACCTCGCGGGTGACGTCGACGGTTTCCGCCGCCAGGTCGACCTTGGAGGCGAAGGTACCTTGACCCCAACCCAGCAGCGCGGCGACCATCTGGCCGGTCTGGTTGGCGTCGTCGTCGATCGCCTGCTTGCCGAGGATCATCAGCTGCGGCTGTTCCTTCTCGGCCACGGCCTTGAGCAGCTTGGCCACGGCCAAGGGCTGCAGCTCGGCGTCGGTCTCGACGTGGATGGCGCGGTCGGCCCCCATCGCCAGTGCGGTGCGCAAGGTTTCTTCGCACTGCTTGACGCCCAGCGATACCGCCACCACCTCACTGACCTTGCCGGCTTCCTTGAGGCGCACCGCCTCTTCCACGGCGATTTCGTCGAACGGGTTCATCGACATCTTGACGTTGGCGATATCCACGCCAGTGCCATCGGCCTTGACCCGGACTTTGACGTTGTAATCGACCACTCTTTTGACTGCCACCAGTACTTTCATGAATTCTCCTGAAACTCCCACATCATCAGGCATGCAAAACCATCCTTCTTTCACGCCCCTTCATCGGGAGGGCCCAGGCATGATGATGCTTGAGCCCTCCCCAGGCGGACATTCTGATGGATGGCTAGCCGAGGCGTGCTACCACCATGGAACGATGGATTATTTCCGCCTCGTCGCCTGATTGATTTCCTGGATCAACCCTGCCCCGACGCGGGAGGCCATGTCCTTCTCAACGGGTTTGAGCTTGGCCATCCAGGCTTGCCGCTCTTGCGGTGTCGGGGTGTGGAAAGCGACTTTGCCGGTGGCCTTCATCGCAGCAATGGCATCGTCGTTGTCTTTCTGGGCGATGGTATTGTTGTAGACCGTAGTCTCCTTCAACGCCCGCTCGAGCGAGGCTCGGATATCGGCAGGCAAGCCATCCCAGAATTTCTTGTTCACCACGACCGCATAACCGACGTATCCGTGATTGGATAGGGTCATGTTGGTCTGAACTTCATGGACTTTCTGGGTGTAAATATTAGACGGCGTGTTTTCGGTGCCATCAACCACGCCCGTCTGTAGTGCCTGGTATACCTCGGAGAACGCCATGTTCTGAGGCAGCGCGTTGAATGCCCTCATCTGTGCCTCCAGCACTTTTGAAGACTGAATGCGCAACTTCAGACCCCTCATATCATCAGGCTGAATAATCGGCTTGTTTGCCGTCATGATCTTGAAGCCGTTATCCCAATACGCCAGCCCCTTGATGCCCGTCTTATCTAGCTTGGCAAGAAGCTTCTGGCCAATCGGTCCATCGGTCACTTTGCGTAATGCCACTTTGTCCTGGAACAGATAGGGCATATCGAATATCTCGAATTCCTTCACGCCGACCGGACCGAACTTGGCCAGCGACGGTGCCAGCATCTGCACAGCACCCAGCTGGAGTGCCTCCAGTTCCTCTTTATCCTTGTACAGCTGGCTATTGGGGTAGACCTGGACCTTGACCCTGCCGGCCGTCATCTTTTCAGCAAGCTGTTTGAATCGTTCTGCTGCCTGACCCTTCGGGGTATTCGGTGCCACGACATGACTGAACTTGATGATGATCGGTTCGGCAGCCTGGGCATTGTGCGAGAAAAACGCCAGCCCGAGTACAGCAGATACCATGGTTTTGTTGAACATCGTGTCTCTCCTCTATGGTTTTATCGACGACAAAAAACGCTAAGAACCGGCTCGTTGCAAAATACGCGCCGCCTGCTCGATGACCGGCGCATCGACCATCTGCCCATCCAGAGAAAAGGCGCCATTGCTTTGCTTCGCGGTTTCCACCACCCGGCGGGCCCAATCCAATTCGCCCTGGCCCGGACTGAAGGCGGCATTGATGATCTCGACCTGGGAAGGATGAATGCACAGCATCCCGCCCATGCCGGCCGCCCTGGAGCGTGCGGCCGCTTCAGCCAGGCCGGTTTTGTCGGCTAGCGCGGGGTACACGCCATCGATCGGCGGCGGCAGGTGGGCGGCACGAGAATGAAGCATTAGGGTAAAGCGGGCCTGATCGAGCATCGTTTCACCGCCTACGGAGCCTGGTTTCAGATCAAGATCGAGCCCAAGATCGAGCGTACCCAAGGCAAGGCGCTCGACACCCTGTGCACGAACCAGCTCGGGCACGGCTAAGACGCCAAGGGCGGTTTCGACAATCGGCCAGACCGGCTTGCCACAGGTTGCATTGACGTGCCGCACTTGCTCGGCCGTTTCGGCCTTGGGCAACAGCACTGCAGCCACGCCCGGGTGGCTTGCCAGGGCCAGGTCTTCGGCATGTTCGCGGGTATCCGCCGCGTTGATACGCACCAGAACGCGGGCCGCCGGGTTCGCGTCGAGAAACTCGCGGATGATTTGCCGGGCCTGGGCTTTGGCTTCTGCCGCCACGGCGTCTTCCAGGTCGACGATGATTCCATCGGCCCCGCTGGCCAGCGCCTTGGGGATGCGCTCCCCACGGTCGCCGGGGACGAACAAGGAGGTACGGATGGTTTTCGAGACCACACTAGAAGCGTTCACGGGTTATTCCTTTCTCAGATCACGCCGGCTTCATGCAGACGCGAGATGTCATCCGCGCTGCAACCGAGTTCTTGCAAGATAATCTCGGTGTGTTCACCGAGCGCGGGTACCGGGTCCATACGCGGCTCAAAAGCATCGGTTTTGCCTGGCGGGAGCAAGGCGGGTATCGGGCCAGCCGGCGTGTTCACCTCGGTCCAGCGCTGGCGCGCCTTGAGCTGCGGGTGCTGCCACACGTCGTGCATGTCGTTCATGTGGGCATTGGCGATCTGTGCGTTGTCCAGTTTGGCGATCACCTGGTCGGCGGTCAGGCCGGAGAACACGTCGATGATCAGCGCACGCAGTTCGTTGCGCGCCGCCACGCGCTTGGAGTTCGAGGAGAAGCGCGGATCGTGCGCCAGCTCCGGCTTGTCCAATACCTTGTCGCAGAAGGTTCCCCACTCGCGCTCGTTCTGTAGCCCGAGCATGACCGTCTTGCCGTCGCCGGCCTGGAACGGGCCGTAGGGATAGATCGTCGCGTGTGCGGCGCCGGCGCGCGGCGGTGGCGTGGCGCCGTCGAAGGCGTAGTAGAGCGGGTAGCTCATCCACTCCACCATGCTCTCCAACATCGACACGTCGATCTGGCAGCCTTTCTGGGTGCGGGCGCGCTGCAGCAAGGCGGCTAGGATGTTGGTGTAGGCGTACATGCCCGCGGAGATGTCGGCGATCGAGCAGCCGGCCTTGGCCGGCTCGTCGGGCGAGCCGGTAATCGACAGGAAGCCCGACTCGCTCTGTATCAGCAGGTCATAGGCCTTCTTGTCGCGATACGGACCGTCAGCACCGTAGCCGGAGATGTCACAGACGATGAGTCCGGGGTGCTTGTCACACAGGGCCTCGTACGACAGTCCAAGGCGGGCGGCCGCGCCGGGCGCCAGGTTCTGCACCAGCACGTCGGCCTGCTCGAGCAGCTTGCCCAGCAGCTTCTGCGCCTCGGGGTGCTTGACGTCAAGCGTCAGGCTCTCCTTCGAGCGGTTGCTCCAGACGAAGTGCGAGGCTAGGCCGCGCACCCGTTCGTCGTAGGCACGGGCGAAGTCGCCGACACGCGGGCGCTCGATCTTGATCACGCGGGCGCCTAGGTCGGCCAACTGCCGTGTGCAGAACGGCGCGGCGATCGCATGCTCCAGCGTGACGACGGTAATACCCTCCAGGGGACGCATGGCTGGCTCCTCAGAACGACCGCGGCAGTCCGAGCAGATGCTCGGCTACGTAGGAGAAGATCAGGTTGGTCGAGATCGGTGCCACCTGGTACAGGCGCGTCTCGCGGAACTTGCGTTCGATGTCGTACTCGTTGGCGAAACCGAAACCGCCATGGGTCTGCATGCAGACATTGGCCGCTTCCCACGACGCCTTGGCGGCGAGGTACTTGGCCATGTTGGCCTGCGCCCCGCACGGCTGCTTGGCATCGAATAGCTCACAGGCCTTGAAGCGCATCAGGTTGGCCGCTTCGATCTCGATGAACGCTTCGGCGATCGGGAACTGCACGCCTTGGTTCTTACCGATTGGTCGGTCGAAAACCACGCGCTCGTTAGCGTACTTGGTGGCGCGATCGATGAACCAGTAACCGTCGCCGATACATTCGGCGGCAATCAGTGTGCGCTCGGCATTGAGCCCGTCGAGGATGTACTTGAACCCTTTCCCTTCTTCCCCGATCAGGTTCTCTTCCGGAATCTCCAGGTTGTCGAAGAACAGCTCGTTGGTTTCGTGGTTGACCAGATTCGGGATCGGCCGCACGGTCAGGCCGTTGCCGATCGCTTGCTGCAGGTTGACGATGAAGATCGACATTCCTTCGGACTTCTTCTGGACCTCGGCCAGCGGCGTGGTGCGCGCCAGCAAGATCATCAGGTCCGAGTGCTGCACGCGCGAGATCCACACCTTCTGGCCGTTGACCACCCAGCGGCCATCCTTCTTCACCGCGGTGGTCTTGATTTTGGTGGTATCGGTGCCGGTGGTCGGTTCGGTGACGGCCATCGACTGGATGCGCAGCTCACCGGCGGCGATCTGGGGCAGGTACTTGTCCTTCTGCTCCTTGCTGCCGTGGCGTAGCAGCGTGCCCATGTTGTACATCTGGCCGTGCACAGCGCCGGAGTTGCCGCCGGAACGGTTGATCTCTTCCATGATGATGCTGGCCACGGTCAGCCCCAGGCCGGATCCGCCGTACTCCTCGGGAATCATGGCGGCCAGCCAGCCCGCGCCCATCAATTCATTCACGAACGCTTCGGGATAGGCCTTCTTCTCGTCGATCTGGCGGAAATATTCGTCGGGAAACTGGCTGCAAAGCTGGCGTACGGCGTCGCGCACGTCTTGATGTTGGGTATCGAAAGACATAAGGTCTCCTCCTCTTTAAGTTCTGAGGTGATAAGGCACTACAGGTAATCAGGCGGGGATCACGCCAGGGTGGCGGTCGCCTCCATCGTCAGCCAGCCCTCGGCATCCTTGGCCCACAGCTTGACGATCTTGCCGTCCGGGTCTAGTCGGCCGCACACCGAGAATGGCGCGATGTCGAACACGGGTTTGACGGCCCGGAAGGAAAAGTTCGAGAGCGTCGCTCCCGGCAGATTCCGCCGCAGCAGATCGACCAGCAGCGTGGCGATCAGCGGACCATGCACGATCAGGCCCGGGTAGCCCTCCACCTCAGTCACGTAGCGGCGGTCGTAGTGAATACGGTGGCCGTTGAAGGTCAGCGCGGAATAGCGGAATAGCAGCACATCGTCCGGATGGATCTCGCGCAGCCAGTCATGATCGGCGGGAGCGGCCTGTGGCTGCGGCACCGGGTCACCTGGCTTGGCCAGGTCACGATAGACAATGTCGTGCTCTTCGATGATGGCCACACCCTCGCCATCCGCGATCACATGCCGCACTTGGACGAAAACCAGTGGCCCGGTCCGGCCTTCCTTGACCGAGAGGTTGTCGATGTGGGAAATCCGGTTGATCGCCGAGCCGGCACGCAGCGGCCTCAGGAACTGAAGCCGACCGCCAGCCCACATGCGCCGTGGCAGCGGCACGGGCGGCAGAAAGCCGCCGCGTTTGGCGTGGCCGTCAGGACCGATCTCGGAATGGCGGTACAAGGGCAGAAAGTACAGCCAGTGCCACAGCGGCGGCAGCATGCTCCCTACGTGCGGCGCGGGATCGTCGCGATCGAGCGTGGCGGACAGCGCGGCGATGGGCGTCAGGGTGATGTGGTCGTCGCGGCCCTCGGACTTCCCGATCCATTGCCGCAGGTAATCGATATCCAGGCTCATGGTTCTCTCCTCACTTTGGTTCTTTATTACAAACAATCTAGCAAGGGCTTGGCGTTCCATGAATCTGCAATTTCTTAATGGGGCGTTTGGTTTTAATAAATGCTCTTGACGCAACAATAAGCTAGACCTTGGCTGTCACAGTATTCGGCGAGGGCAAATATTTTCTGTTACTGTTAGTCTAGGATTAACGCTGAGGTAGGCCGGATTTTTGTGATGAGAGGGTTCGCGTATGCATTTTGATCTCACCGATTTACGCCTGTTTGTCCACATTGCCGAGATGCAGAACCTGACCAAGGGCGCGCACAAGGCCTGCCTCTCCCCCGCCGCCGCCAGTACGCGGCTCAAGACGCTGGAACATCAACTCGGCAGCCGGCTGTTTTACCGCGACAGCCGTGGCGTCGACCTCACCCAGGCCGGAGAGACCCTGCTGCGCCATGCCCGGCTGATCCTGCGTCAGGTGGAGTATGTGAAAAGTGAATTCTCCGCCAACGGCGCCGACACCGCCGGCCATATCCGCATCTATGCGAACACCACGGCGGTGACCGAATTCATGCCTGAAGTATTGGGCCGCTTTCTCGCAGAACGCCCCGGGGTCACTGTCGATCTACAGGAGCGGTTGACCCGGGACATCGTGCGCAGCGTGGTGGATGGATCGACCGATCTGGGCATCGTGTCGGGACCGGTGCCGGAGCAAAGCTTGCAGGCTTTGCATTTCAGCACCGACCGCCTGGTCCTGGTCACCCCACAAGGACACCCGCTCAGTCAGCGCCAAAAGGTTGTTTTCACCGACGTGCTCGACTATCAGCACATCAGCATGCATGAAGGCAGCACGTTGCATGCCTTCCTGCTGGATCTCAGTGCCCAGCATGGCCACGCCCTCACCTTGCGCATCCAGATGCGGAGTTTCGAAGCCATGTGCCGGATGATCGAAGCCGGGGTCGGCATCGGCATCCTGCCCGAGTCAGCCGCCTTACGGCATGAAAAAACTATGAAACTTGCCGTGATCAAAATTGATGAAGAGTGGGCGCTTCGTGAGCGGAGCGTTCTGGTGCGGGATATGGAAGCACTGCCAGGCTGCGCCAGGGCATTGGTCGCCGAGCTCATGGCATCCGGTTCGGGGGGGAGCGATCCCGCGGCCTGAATTGCAGCGCATGACAACTCATCGACCCTCTCGCGGAAGACGCTCAAGGCACGTCTTGCCGCGCGTGTATTTTTTCCTAACTCGACACAGACAGCCAACATGAACCCGGTTATTCAGCTTCTCAAATCCCATCGTTCCATCCGCAAGTTCACCAACCAGCCGGTCAGCGATGAATTGATCAACGAGATTGTCGCCTGCGGTCAGGCTGCAGCGACCTCCAGCAATATTCAGGCCACCACCGTGATCCGAGTGCGCAACGTCGAGAAACGCGAAAAAATCGCCGCTCTCTCCGGCGGGCAGGCCTATGTGGCCAGCGCGGGAGCTTTTCTGGTGTATTGCGCGGATTTGCACCGCCCGCAATTAGCGTGCGAAATGCAGGGTGGACAGTTCAGCGCCGGCATGACGGAACACTTCATCATCGCCACGGTGGATGCCGCGTTGGCCGCACAAAACAGCGTGACCGCCGCCGAGTCTTTGGGGCTGGGAATCTGCTATATCGGTGGCATCCGCAATCACCCGCAAGAAATCGCCGAGCTGCTTGGCTTGCCAGACCACGTGTACCCGATCTTTGGCTTATGCCTTGGTTACCCGGCCCAAGATCCCGAGATCAAACCGCGACTGCCGTTGTCGGTGGTGCTGAAGGAAGAGTGCTACCAGAACCAGAACGATCTCGAAGGCATCAAGGCTTACGATGAGCAGCTGCGTACCTATTATCGGAGCCGGACAGGAGGCACCAAGGACAGTTGCTGGAGTGTGGAAATGAAGGGACTGGTGGGCAAGGAGTCTCGCCCGCACATGCGCGACTTCCTGTCCCGGCGAGGCTTTTCGATGAAGTGACCGTCTCCGGATGGGATAGACGGGTACTCGTTCAACCTAGACGGCGCATCGTTGTTTCTGGGGATCGGCACGCTGTTCATCGCCCAGCTCTACAACATTCATCTGAGCATCGCGGATCAAGCCATGCTGGTAGTCACCATGGTGCTGACGTCGAAGGGCGCTGCCGGCGTTCCGGGCTTCATGTTCGTCATTCTCACGGCAACCCTGACCAGCGCCGGCCTGCCGCTGGAAGGCATTGCGTTCATTGCCGGCATTTATCGCCTGATGGATATGCCCAATACCGCCCTCAATGTGCTGGGCAACGCGTTGGCGCCGTTGGTGATCGCCAAGTGGGAGAAGCAGTTCCAGCCGGGTCAAACAACCCACACTGAGTACATCCCGGAGAGAGCCGCATAACAAGCCGGAACACGCGATTAGCGTGCCTTTCTTGCCCAGGGCCTGGCGGATCCCCCGCCAGGCCCTGGCATCACGGCACCTCACACCCCGGCCAGGTGGATACACACTCTGATCTCCGCCATGAGCACAGCAATAGCGGATATGGAGTACCGCTGGCGTCCGGTCTTGGATAAATCGATAGCCCAGACATATCACAGTATTCTTTTATTCGGAATTTACGTATCGAGCTCAGCAACTGAAAGTACCGATGTTGCCGCCATCGTCACGGAGACTCGATGAGCCGGTCCTCTCCACACGCTCTTAAAGCCGCGCTGTCGTTTAAAGGCTACTCAGCACCTTGTACAGTACATTGAGGAAATGGCTCACGGTAGAACGTATCGGAAGCGAGATAGCGAGATCGATTCAGGCTCCGTAGCGAACCACGCCGTTTTGATTTCGTTTCAGCAGAGACCGACCATCTCTTGATAAAGACTCAAGCACTCATGAAGCCCATCCAGTCCATCCTGATCGCCAACCGCAGTGAGATCGCCATCCGCGTGATGCGCGCTGCCAGCGAGATGAACATCCGCACCGTCGCCATCTACGCCGAGGAAGACAAGCTCGCGCTGCACCGCTTCAAGGCCGACGAGGCATACCGCGTCGGCGCCGGCCAGAAGCCCATCGCCGCCTACCTCGACATCGACGACATCATCCGCATCGCGCGCGAGGCCAACGTCGATGCCATCCACCCCGGCTACGGCTTCCTGTCCGAGAACCCCGAGTTCGCCGAGGCCTGCGCCACGGCGGGAATCGCCTTCATCGGTCCCCGGCCCGAGGTGATGCGCCAGCTCGGCAACAAGGTGTCCGCTCGCGAACTGGCGCAGGCCGCCGGCGTGCCGGTGGTGCCGGCGACCGGCGCGTTGCCGTACGACCTGGCTGACGCGCAACGGATGGCGGCCGAAGTCGGCTACCCGCTGATGCTCAAGGCCAGCTGGGGCGGCGGTGGACGCGGCATGCGCGTGGTCGAGCACGAGGGCGAACTGGCCGACGCGATGGAGGTGGCACGACGCGAGGCCAAGGCGGCCTTCGGCAACGACGAGGTCTACCTCGAGAAGCTGGTGCGGCGCGCCCGCCACGTTGAGGTGCAGATCCTCGGCGACAGCCACGGCAACCGGGTGCACCTGTTCGAGCGCGACTGCTCAGTGCAGCGCCGTAACCAGAAAGTGGTGGAGCGGGCGCCAGCACCGTATCTCAGCGAGCAGCAGCGCGCCGAGCTGTGCGCGGCCGCGCTGAAGCTGGCCGATGCCGTTGATTACACCCACGCCGGCACCGTCGAGTTCCTGATGGACGCCGACACGGGGGCGTTCTACTTCATCGAGGTCAACCCGCGCATCCAGGTCGAGCACACCGTCACCGAGGAGGTGTCGGGGGTGGATATCGTCAAGGCCCAGATTCGCATCACTGAGGGTGCGAAGATCGGCGACGAGGACAGCTTCGTGCCGGCACAGGGGGACATCCGCCTGCTCGGCCACGCCCTGCAGTGCCGCGTCACCACCGAGGACCCGGAGAACGCCTTCACCCCCGACTACGGCCGCCTCACCGCCTTTCGCAGCGCGGCCGGCTTCGGCGTCCGGCTCGATAGCGGCACCGCCTACACTGGCGCGGTGATCACGCCGTATTACGATTCCCTGCTGGTCAAGGTCACCGCCTGGGGCCACAGTGCGGCCGAAGCCACCGCACGCATGCACCGTGCCTTACGCGAGTTCAGAATTAGAGGGGTCTCGAGCAATCTGGCGTTCCTGGAGAACGTGATCACCCACCCGCTGTTCACCTCGGGCCAGTGCACCACGCGCTTCATCGACCAGACCCCGGAGCTGTTCCACTTCACGCCACGGCGAGACCGCGCCACCAAACTGCTGGAGTTCCTCGGCGACGTCACCGTCAACGGCAATCCGGAGATGAAGGGACGAGCCGCTCCCAGCCCGATGCCCGGCCCGGCCCGGCTGCCGGACTGTCATCTCGGTACGCAACCGCCAGCCGGCACACGTGACCGCCTCCAGGAGCTCGGTGCCGAAGGCTTCGCCCAGTGGATGCGCGAGCAGAAGCAAGTCTTGATCACCGACACCACAATGCGCGACGCCCACCAGTCGCTGTTTGCCACGCGCATGCGCACCGTCGACATGCTGGCGGTGGCACCGCACTACGCGCGGCTCGCGCCGCAGCTGTTCTCGCTGGAGTGCTGGGGCGGTGCGACCTTCGACGTCGCCATGCGCTTCCTCAAGGAAGACCCGTGGCAACGCTTGGACGAACTACGGACCGCCATCCCGAACACCCTGTTCCAGATGCTGCTGAGGGCCTCGAACGCGGTCGGCTACACCAACTATCCCGACAACGTGGTGCGCCACTTCATCCGCCAGGCAGCCGAGGGCGGTATCGACCTGTTCCGCGTGTTCGACTCACTCAACGCCGTCGACAACATGCGCGTGGCAATAGACGCGGTGCGCGACACCGGCAAGCTGTGCGAGGCAGCGATCTGCTACACGGGGGATCTGTTCGATTCCAGTCGGCGCTACGACCTCAAGTACTACGTCGACATGGCCAAGCAGCTGGAGCTGGCCGGCGCCCACATCCTGGCGATCAAGGACATGGCCGGCATCGCGCATCCGCGCGCGATCACCGCGCTGGTCAAGGCACTGAAGAACGAGGTCGGTCTGCCGATCCACTTCCACACCCACGACACCTCCGGCATTGCGGCGGCGAGTGTGCTGGCGGCCGTCGAGGCCGGGGTCGACGCGGTCGATGCGGCGCTGGACGCAATGAGCGGGCTCACCTCGCAGCCGAATCTGGGGTCGATCGTCGCGGCGCTGGCGGGCAGCGAACGCGACCCAGGGCTGGACCGGAAGAACCTGCAACAGCTCTCCACCTACTGGGAAGGCGTGCGCCAATGCTACGCCCCGTTCGAGGCAGACATGCGTGCCGGTACCGCCGACGTCTATCGGCACGAGATGCCGGGTGGCCAGGTCACCAACCTGCGCGAGCAGGCGCGCTCGCTCGGTATCGAAGCGCGCTGGCCGGAGGTGGCCGAGGCGTATGCCCAGGTCAATCTGCTGTTCGGCGACATCGTCAAGGTGACCCCGACCTCTAAGGTGGTGGGCGACATGGCGCTGTTCATGGTGTCGAACGGCCTGACGCCTGAAGACGTGCTCGACCCGTCCCGGCCGATCGACTTTCCCGAATCGGTGGTGTCGCTGTTCAAGGGCGAACTCGGCACCCCAGCCCACGGCTTCCCGGCCGAGCTGCAGCTCAAGGTGCTCAAGGGCGAGGCAGCGCTGACCGGACGACCGGGCGCCGTGATGCCACCGGTCGATCTGGAAAGCAAGAAGGCCAAACTCACGCAAGCCTGGGGCCGCGACGTCAGCGAGCAGGAACTGGCCTCGTCGCTGATGTACCCCAAGGTGTTCAAGGACTTCGCCGAACACCAGGCGCGCTACGGCGACGTCTCCACCGTCCCCACCACGGCGTTCTTCTATGGTCTCAAAGAGGGCGAGGAAATCACCGTCGAACTGGAGCGCGGCAAGACGCTGGTGGTGCAGCTCTTGGGCCGGGCCGATACCGATGACGGCCACGTCAAACTGTTCTTCGAGCTCAACGGCCAGCCGCGCCTGGTCAAGGTAGCCAAGGACGGCGTGCAGGCTGTATCCCAGCACCCGCAGGCCGACCCGGACAACCCGCACCACGTCGGCGCGCCGATGCCGGGCATGGTCAGCACCGTCGCCGTCCAGCCCGGTCAGACGGTGAGCGCGGGCGACACGCTACTGACCCTCGAGGCGATGAAGATGGAAGTGGCGGTGAAGGCCGAGCGCGACGGAGTAATCCGGGAGGTACGGGTACGTTCGGGGGACCGGATCAACAACAAGGATTTGCTGGCTGTATTTGCTTAAGGAGTACCACTACCAGGAGGTGTGTCTTGCCCCGTTTCTCGCAAGAGGAACGGGGATTTTTTTGTTCTTTCGCCAAATGCCGCGACCACTCTCTCGAACCAGACCATGATCACCACCTGTACCTTCAGAGGATAAGCAGCCCAGCTCCGAACAGGGCTAATACAGTAGCGGCGATCAAATGGATCATCCCCCGGAAGTTGTTGTACTTCATTTGAATGCGTTTCGTGGCAAAGAGAGTGGCGAGGAACAGATGCCAGAAAGTCGAAATAAGGCCAATTGCCATCACGCATACGACCTTCACCCAGGTGGGAGAGGTCGGGGTCAGTACCGTGGCAAAGATGGTTGAAAAAAAAGCCAATGCCTTGGGATTGGTCAGGTTGGTTATCAGGCCGCGACGGAATGACTGCCCGCTGTTCTGGGATATCACGCTGTGTTGCTCCACAGCGGGCTTGCCGCCTTCACGCCATACTTTGCAGGCCAGATACAGGAGATAGCTACCACCCATTACATGGATGACGAACTGTATCTGCGGAAAACTCTGCAAGAGGAGGTTCATACCGCTAACCGCTAAGCAGGCCATGATGGTACTGCCCAGGGCAACCCCCAGCGCGGTATGGATGCTCTGCTCGCGTGATGAGGAAATCGCCGTCTGTGTTACCACCAGGAAATTGGGCCCCGGAGTGACGATGACAGGGATGTAGATGCCCAGAACGGCAGCAAGTGTTGTCAGTGCGTCCATATTATCGTCCTTTATCCTGTGCCAATGATCATCAAGTCAGCCTCCATCTTCCAGACTCAGGCATAGGGACGATACCGAAAATAGCGATAGCTCATTTTTATGTATGATAAATTTCGATGGAAGATAAACAGCCAGAGTCAGGCGTAAGGTGCGCATGCTGAAAATTAAACTCAGCCAGTTGGAGATGTTAGTCGCGGTTGTCGATTTTGGCGGATTCAGTGCGGCAGCTACAGAATTGGACTGTACCCAGTCCCGGATCAGCCATGCCATTTCCGAGCTGGAGACCAGTTTGGGAACCAGACTTTTGCATCGTTCTAGAGCGGGGTGCACACTGACGGAAGCCGGGCATCCGGTCGTGGCCAAGGCCAGACAAATGCTTCACATCGGGCAAAGCATGATGGATTCGGCCCAGCATCTCGGGTCATTGGCCGGCAAGGTTCGCATAGCCTGCTTTCGCAGTGCTGGCACCTACTTGATCCCGCCAGCGCTGGAGTCTCTGTCTCGGGAATACCCGCAGATCCACGTTGAGGTGGATGATGGCTTTCCCGACTACCTGGAAATCGCGACCCATGTGAAGCAAGGGCTGGCTGATATCGGTGTCATCAGGATGACGGCGGACAAAGGCCTGATCAGCCTTCCCTTCGTACATGACGACTACGTCCTGGTCTTGCCCTCATCCGTGATGATTACCCATCCACTGGACTGGAACCAACTGGCTCACCTCCCCTTTATCCAACTCTCGGCTCAGGGGATGCAGTGGGTCATCGAACAATGTCGGGCCAACGGCTTCACCAATGTTCCGGTGCGCAAGCAAGCGAATGAAAGCGGAATCGTGGGGCTGGTCGCTGAAGGTCTCGGCTTTTCGATTCTGCCCCGCCTATCCATTTTTCCCGAGCCGCCGGAGGTGAATGTCTGCAGTCTGCCGATGACTTGCCAGCGGAACTTGGCATTCATCCTGTCTGCCGACTGTAGACGTGATAAAACCATCGAGACCGTCCTCCGGTTTATCCGGGACAAACAACTCATTCGCAAGACCAGGCCATTCAAGGCTGGGGTCATCTCCTTCGATTATTAATAAGGAAGTGTGCTAGCAGTAAAGCCGCCTTCGCACAGGGGCAAAGGCGGCTCAGGGAACAACTCTGGCAATGTTATTGATCGATCAGACGATCAGTGCTGCAGAATCTTCGAGAGGAACTGCACTGCGCGCTCGGAGCGCGGACTGCCGAAGAACTCCTCCTTGCCACAGTCCTCGATGATCTGACCTCGGTCCATGAAGATCACCCGGTTGGCCACCCGGCGGGCAAAGCCCATCTCGTGTGTCACGCACATCATGGTCATCCCTTCCTGGGCCAGTTCCGTCATCACGTCCAGCACCTCGTTGATCATCTCCGGGTCGAGCGCCGAGGTCGGCTCGTCGAACAGCATCGCGATCGGGTCCATCGACAGGGCGCGGGCAATCGCCACGCGCTGCTGCTGGCCACCGGACAGCTGGCCGGGATACTTGTGCGCGTGGGCCTTGAGGCCGACGCGGTTGAGCAGTTTCAGCCCCTTCTCGGTCGCCTCGTCCTGGCTGCGCCCCAGCACCTTGACCTGCGCGATGGCGAGGTTGTCGGTGATCGACAGATGCGGAAACAGCTCGAAATGCTGGAACACCATGCCCACACGGCTGCGCAGCTTGGGGAGATCGGTCTTCGCATCGCCCACCGAGGTGCCGTCGACGATGATCTCGCCCTTCTGAAACGCTTCCAGCGCATTGACACACTTGATCAGCGTCGACTTGCCGGAGCCGGACGGCCCGCATACCACCACCACTTCACCCTTGGCGACCTGAGTGGTGCACTCGGTCAGTACCTGAAACTCGCCGTACCACTTGCTGACGTTGTTGATCCGAATCATCGCGCTCATATTGCCAACCTTTGCTGCAGCCGCTTCACCAAAGCCGAGGCCGCGAAGCTACTCACGAAGTAAACCGCACCGGCCAACAGCAGGAACTGGTCCGGCTGGCCGATGATGTCCCCCTTGGAACGGGCCGTATTGAGAAAATCCATCAAGCCGACCGCGTACACCAACGAGGTGTCCTGAAACAGGATGATGCTCTGCTGCAACAGCAGTGGCGTCATCTTGCGGAAGGCCTGCGGCAGGATCACCAGCCGCATCACCTGGCCGTAGCTCATGCCGATAGCATAGGCGGCGCCGGCCTGCCCTTTCGGAATCGACTGGATGCCGGCACGGACGATCTCGGCGAAGTAGGCCGCCTCGAACATCACGAACGCCACCAGACACGAGGTGAACGGCCCGACCGGCGAAGGGTTGCCGGTGAGCCACTGCAGCACCAGCGGTACCACCAGGTAGAACCACGAGATCACCAGCAAGAGCGGGATCGAGCGGAAGTAGTTGACGTAGAGTTTGGCGGCGCTGGCCAGGAGCCGGTGGTGCGACAAGCGCCCCAGCGCGATCAGCGTACCGAGGGCAACGCCGCCCAGCACCGCCAGGATCAGCAGCTGCAGTGTCAGCGCCATGCCCTGCCACAGCCCGGGCAGCGCAGGGAGGATTTGGGAAAAATCCATTATTTACCTCCCATCAGGCCGGGAACGCGCAGTCTGTCCTCGACCCGACCCATCAGCTTCATCAGGCTCATGTTGAGCACGAAGTAGATCACCGTCGCCAGCGTGAAGGCTTCGAAGATGTTGGCCGTGAATTCGGCGGTCTGCTTGGTCTGCGCCAGCAACTCCATCAGGCCAATCAGCGAGGCCACCGACGAGTTCTTGAAGATGGCCAGAAACTCGGTCGTCAACGGCGGAATGATGATGCGAAACGCTTGCGGCAGCAGCACATGGCGGTAGATCTGCACGCGGCTGAACCCCATCGCCAGCGCGGCATGGCTCTGCCCCTTGGGCAGCGCCTGGATGCCGGTGCGTACCTGCTCGCAGACCCGCGCGGCGGTGAACAACGCTAGGCACACCACAACGGAGATATAGGCCGACGTGGTCGGCGACAAATCCTGCTTGAACCAGGTCTGTGCCGATTCCGGCAGCCAATCCGGCACCAGGAAGTACCAGACAAACAGCTGCACCAGCAGCGGTACATTGCGGAACAGCGCCACATAGGCAGAGGCGAAGCTGGTGGCCTTGCTATCAGGCAGGGTGCGCATCACGCCGAGCACCGAGCCGATGGCCAGGGCAATTACCCAAGCCACTAGCGCCACTGCCACGGTCCAACCGAAGCCAGTGACGAACCAGTCCAGGTAGATTTCCTTGCCTATGCCGGTGGGCTGGAAGAAGACATTCCAGTTCCAGTGGTAATTCATCGAGTCCTCCAAATAAGCGCGGGCATGCCCGCACTCCAAGCGGCCGCCAGGCATCCCCGGCGGCCTCGTTACACACTTTGCTTATGGCAGGACGCGACTTACAACGACTCAGCCGGCTTGTCGGTCGGCTTGGCGATCAAGGCCTTCAGTTCCTTCGACATCGGGAAGTTCATGTTCAGGCCCTTGGGCGGAATCGGGTGCAGGAACCACTTGGCGTACAGCTTGTTGATCGCGCCGGATTTGTACAGGTCCTTGATGGCGTCGTCGACCACCTTCTTGAAGGCCGGGTCATCCTTGCGCAGCATGCAGCCATAATTCTCTACTGACTGGGGCTTGCCGGTAATCGCCCACTCGGAAGGGTTTTTGGATATGGTCATCAAGCCTGCTTCAATGACGTCATCCACAATAAATGCGCTGGCACGGCCTGACTGCAGCATCTGGAACGATTCGCCATGGTCTTTGGCCGAGATAATGTTCATGTCCATCTGTTTGTCGGCGTTCATGGCTTTGAGCAGCCGCTCGGCGGTGGTGCCTGCGGTAGTCACCACGTTCTTGCTCTTGAGATCAGCAAAGTCCTTGACGCCCGAGGTCTTCTTGGTCAGCAGACGAGTTCCCGTGACGAAGATGCCGACGGAGAAGTCTACCTGCCTCTGACGCTCAACGTTGTTGGTGGTCGAACCGCACTCAAGGTCAACGGTCCCATTCTGAATGAGAGGAATACGAGTTTGAGCAGTCACCAGATTCGTGCGAACTACAAGAGACGGCATGTTCAGCTCTTTACTAACCCGCTCGGCGACGGCATTGGCGATCTCCCAGGAATAGCCGATCGGCTTCTGGTCGTTGTCGAGATAGGAGAAGGGGATGGCCGCATCGCGGTGGGCGAGTACGATGGCGCCGGTTTCCTTGATCTTCTTCAGTGTGCCGGTCAACTCAGCAGCAGAGCTGACAGAAATCATGGAGAAGGCAAGAACTGCTGCAGGCAGAAGCTTGAATGATTTACTCATACTATTTCTCCTTTAGTTTGTCTGTAATGCTCACAGAAAATGTGATTTTTTTTATAAAATAAACAAGGATGAAGAGGCCCTCCATATGAAGAGCCATTTAACCATTGGCCACCTGGTCAATTTACCAGCAGAATAGCCTCAATTTCCACGGACATCCCATGAGGCAGAGAACTCATGCCGACTGCTGCTCGGGGATGCCTGCCTTTCTCTCCGAACACATTAACAAAAACATCAGAGCACCCATCAATAACCTTGGGATGCTGCTTAAAGTCCGGGCCAGAGTTCACCATACCGAAAAGCTTTACTACCGCTTCCACCCGGCTCAGATCCCCGAGAGCCAATTTGATGGTGGCAAGCATGTTTAATGCGACCAATTGCGCATCCAAGTATCCTGCGTGGACTTGTGCAGACGATTCGATTCTTCCCAAGCGGTAGGTATTGTCAGGAAGTCTCGGTCCATGACCCGACAGGTAAAGCATGTTGCCGACCAGGCGGTACGGGATATAGTTGCCGTTGGGAGGCAAAACGGGGGGAAGCTGGAACCCCAGCTCAGCGAGTTTTTCTTCAGGTGTCATGATATATCTCCGGAAAAGAGTGAAAAGCTAGCGCACGGTAGACGTGATCGCACGGGAGAAGATGTCAGGATCGGCATTGCCGCCAGAACAGATGACTGCAATATTTTTCCCAGTCCAATGGGACTTTTTGCTTAAGACGGCAGCCAAGCTTGCAGCCCCGCCTGGCTCGACCACCAGTTTCAGCATACGGAACGCCGCAGAGACCGCTCCTAGTGCTTCCTCGTCATTGGTGCTCAGGCACTTCACCTTGTGCTGCATTAGAACGGAAAGAGTACGGTTACCGGCAACCGGCCCGGCTATCCCATCCATCACGGTGAGTGGTGGCGTGACTCTTTGTGGCGCCCCTGTCATGATTGAATTTGCCATCTTTTCAGCGCCATTAATTTCGACGATATAAAACTCGGCCTTTGGATAATAAGCACTGACAGCCGTAACCACTCCCGAGGCCAACCCACCTCCACTGCAGTTGATCACTACCGCATCAGGCTCCTCACCTAATTCTTTCATCTGCTCGCACAGTTCCAGCCCCACCGTGCCCTGCCCTGCCATGACATCAAAATCATCGAAAGGCGAAATAAAGGTCATTCCACGCTGCCGTGCAATTTCATCCATCACTTCTTCACGCATTTGCGTGACAGGATCGTAAAGAACGATTTCCGCCCCCCACCAGCGGCAGTTTTCAACCTTAATGGCAGGTGCGGTATTTGGCAAAACAACCACTACTGGGCAACCAACAAGCTTTGCCCCAGCGGCAACGGCTTGCCCATGATTTCCAGCAGAGTACGTAAGGACCCCCCCATGAAGATCTTTGGGGTCCATAGAAAGGATCTTATTCAATGCTCCACGGATCTTGAACGAGCCAGTCAGTTGCAGTGACTCAGCCTTGACGAATATACGGCAGTCATTCAAGCCATCCAGCATTGGGGAATTCAATACAGGGGTACGAACAACTTGCCCAGAAAGTCGCTCGGCCGCTTGCCTTATCACGCGAATATCAAACGGGTCCGGTGTTTCGCTATTCATTTGTCCAGTATTCCCTTTTGTGAGTTTGAAACTGGAGAGTGAGTGCCAGATAGAACCACCAACCACTTCACCTCCGTTTAAGTACGTCCAGAGTAGATAAAGTGTTGAGCAGTGAAAAGCGTTGAAACCAGGGTTTGATCTACGTAATATACGTTCATGGAGATCAAGTTCTTGGAAACCTACCTGGCCGTAGTGGATGCGGGGTCTGTCGCTGCCGCCGCGCGTATTCTGGATGTAGCACCCACGACTATCGCTCAGCAGATCAAGGCACTTGAAAAAGAGGTCGGCTGCCGTCTATTGGGCCGGGTGGGTCACACCGCAAAGCCCACTGAGGCTGGTTATCGCATGTTGGATCGTGCCCGCCTTGTTGTCCGTGAAGCCAAGGACATGTGCACGGTGGCGGCGAGCGATGCGCTGCCTGCGGGGCCACTCCGCTTGGGTGCCACGTATTCGGCACTCATGGGCTTGCTGCCCCCGGCGCTTCGAGAGTGGAATCGGCGCTACACCGACATAGAGATTTTCATTCAGCCAGGCGATTCCGTCCCCCTCGTGCAGCGCGTTGCCGACAGTGACGTCGACGCAGCAGTCATTGGGGATCCCTTGTTCCCGTTTCCCAAGTCTTGCGACTGGGCCTTGTTGCGAGAAGAGCCGCTTGTATTGGTAACCCCGGCCTCGATGAGGGTCGACGACCCTCTGGACGTCATTGCTCGCGAGCCATTCATCCGTTTCGATCGTTCATTTATGGTCGGGAAGCTTGTCGACATATTCCTGCAGCAACACGGCATCAACCCCAAAGCCCAGTTCGAGCTGGACGGGACCGAGGTGATCGCCAAGTTTGTTGCCGAAGGTCTTGGGGTTTCGATACTTCCGAAATGTCCGCAAGTGGTAGCTCAGGATGCAGGAACGCGGTATTGGCCATTGCCTGAGCCGTGCCCTACCCGCAATGTAGGGCTTCTGTGGCTGCGCTCATCCGTGCGGGCCCCATTATCGGTAGCCTTGAGAGACATACTCCTCGAGTCACCCTGAAAGGGATGGCGGAAGCGGCCAATCAGAGTGGAGCGTCTACTCTCCTCCGCTAATCAAGCCGCCATGGACGCCGCCGGCTCAGCATTCCGACGCCGCATGGCCAGGCAAGAGTCTGTGAAACGGCGTCCGTGATCGACGGCGGCCGCTTCATTTCAAGGCAAGCATCATCACGGCGGAGCCGACCAATACCGCGCAAAAAGCCAATCGCAGCCGTGCTGCCGAAAGCTTATGTGCGAGAGCAACGCCCCATGACACACTGAGCACGCCACCGATTGCAAGGGGGATGCCAACACCCCAGTCGACGTTGCCAGCTTGCGTATACGACAACAACGCAGCCAGAGCGCCCGGCACCACCAGCGCTAGTGCCATGCCCTGAGCCTGAGTCTGCGTGAATCCAAACAACGTCACCAGTGCCGGAACGACAACCAGCCCTCCGCCCACGGTAAAGATGCCGGACATGGCGCCACTGACCACGCCCAACAGGGGATGAAATCCGGCAGGCAACATCACAGCAGGCCGGCGATCATGTCGATCGCTACGCGACAACCATGCAAAATAGCTTGCCAAGAGGACCAGGAACAGGGCAAACGCGTGTTGCAGGCTATGCGCGTTCAGCGAGGCAGCAAACCGTGCGGCGATATACGACGACACGGTGGCGGTCAGGCCCATCGTCAATACCGCCCGCGTATCGATATCGTTGCGCTGACGGTAACGTAGAAATCCGATCAGGACGTTGGGCGTAATCATGACCAGCGTTGTTCCCTGTGCGAGATGCTGATTCATCCCGTAGAGGAGTCCCAGCACCGGAATCGCGATCAAGCCACCACCGATGCCGAGCATGCCTCCACCAAGGCCGAGGCCGACCCCCAGCGTGAGATTCAACAATCCGTCCAGAAAAAAATGATTGGGCATAAGGCGATGACAAGCTAGACGAGAAAAGAACGCGATGGCGCCCTGCGCTCGATACGCACGCAAGGGCTCCTGGGGTAAGACCTTAGTTCAGTAATTCAGAAATCTCGATCAAGTTGAGATCGGGATCGCGCAGGTAGACCGAGCGAATCTTCTGCGTGGCTCCGGTTCGTTCCACCGGACCTTCGACGATCGGCCAGTTGCAGCACTGAAGGTGAGCAATCACCCTGTCGAGCGGCACGCTGGCGATGAAGCACAGATCGAGCGCGCCCGATACCGGCAGATGCGCCTTCGGCTCGAACTCGGAACCGCGCTGGTGGATATTGATTTTCTGGTTGCCGAAACGAAAGGCGATCCGGCCGTTGCCGAAGGCTTCCAGACGCATCTGCAGCACCTCGGTATAGAAATGTTTGGTCGCGGCAAGGTCGACGCAGGTCAAGACGATATGATCGATATGGTCAATCAACGACATTACACACTCCTTGTTTATTCGACGGTTAACTCCCCTATCCTAGGCGCGAATTGCCGATCTGGCACGCACCGTGGATTGCGCGCTATTCGTCCGGATGCCGCGCGGGCTGGCACTGACCCCTGCCAGCCATGAACTGCTCCGCCATGCGCGTGCCGTGCTGGACACGGTCAATCTCATGGCCAACGAGATGGGCGATTTCGCGGTCGGTGTGCGCGTGTGGGCCAACACCTCGGCCATCATCCAGTTCCTGCCTCACGATCTGGCCGCTTTCCTGCAGGCCCAGCCACTGGTGCGTATCAGCCTGGAAGAAAAACTGGGGGAGGACGTGGTTGCGGCGCTCTCCTCGGGCGAGACGGATATCGGCATATTCGTGGAAATACCCCGGGCCGGAGGCGTTAAAACTTAAATGGGTGGTTAATTTTGGCAGGGAACACGTTTTTACTTGGCCATGAAGTCCCAGCCCATAGCACACCTTCAGCAGCCTGAATGTTTGAGGTTTTCATGCGGCGGAAGGTGTGGAGGACTGGGATTCGTCAGGCGCTACATGACCATCATCGCAGCGCCTTTACGGACTCACGAAAGAACTCAGCGCAGCGAGTGACTGAAACGCCCGATCGCCTCGCAGGCCTGCTTTAGCGAATCGTTATCCAGCGCGTACGCGATGCGGAGGTACGGTGCCAGCCCGAAGGCGCTGCCGGGCACTACTGCCACGTTGGCTTCGTCGAGCAGTGCATTGGCCACGTCTTCGTCCGTTGCCAGCAAGGTGCCGGCCGGGGTGGTCCGCCCGAGCATCCCCTCGCACGAGGCAAAGGCATAGAAGGCCCCTCCCGGCACCGTGCAGCTGAGGCCGGGGGTGTCGTTGAGCATCTGCACCATCATGTTGCGACGCCCTTCGAACACGGCGCGGGTTTCATGGATGAAATCCTGTGGGCCGGTCAGTGCAGCCAGCGCCGCGTGCTGGGAAATGGAACACGCACCCGAGGTCTGCTGGCCTTGCAGTTTTTCCATCGCCTCGAGCAGCCAGCGCGGGCCGGTGGCGAAACCGATACGCCAGCCGGTCATCGCGTACGCCTTGGACACACCGTTCATCGTCAGCGTCCGTTCCTCCAGGCGCGGCTCGACCTGCGCGATGGTATAAAAGCGCGCGTCGTCGAAAATCAGGTGCTCGTAGATATCATCCGACAGCACCAGCACATGCGGGTTGGCCAGCAACACCTCGGCGAGCGCCGCCAGTTCTTCGTGGCTGTAGACCGCACCGGTCGGATTGGACGGCGAGTTGAGGATCAGCCAGCGCGTACGCGGGGTGATGGCCGCCACCAGGGCTTGCGGGGTCAGCTTGAAACTTGTCTCGCTGCCGCACGGCACGATGACCGACTGGGCACCGCAAAGCTGGACGATCTCGGGATAGCTCACCCAGTACGGCGCCGGCACGATGACCTCGTCGCCCTGGTTCAGCGTGGCCGCCAGGGCATTGAAGATGACCTGCTTGCCGCCTGAGCAGACGATAGTGTCCTGCCAGTCGAAATCGAGGCCGTTCTCGCGCCGGAACTTGTCGGCAATGGCTTCGCGCAGGGCGCGGATGCCGGCGACCTGGGTGTAGCGGGTGTGGCCGTTGTTGATGGCGCTGATCGCGGCGGCGCGGATATGCGTCGGGGTATCGAAGTCCGGCTCGCCCGCGCACAGCGAGATGATCTTGGCTCCCGCCGCGCGACGTGCCGCGACACGGTCCATCACTCGATAAGTGGCAGAAGACTTGGCACTGGCCAGGTGGATGTTCAGACGCTGCTCGTTCATGCCTTCTCCCTCCAGACGCCCAGCCCCATCAGCTCCAGGGTGGTGGCGCCGTTGGCTAGTTGTTTCATCATTTCCGCTTCCTTGGCGGCACGCGCCTCACCGGCGACGATCGTACGTTCGGCTTCGCCGGCGGGGATGATGACTACACCGTCATCGTCGGCCACGACCAGGTCGCCAGGCGCTACCGGCGCACCGGCGAACAGGATCGGGGAGCCGATCGACGGGGCACTGGCTTTGACAGTGCCGCGCACTGAAACGCCGCGCGCAAACACCGGGAAACCCCGCTTGGTGATGGCGGCGATGTCGCGTACCCCGCCATTTATCACCAGGCCGACCACGCCGGCCGCTTCGGCGGCAACGGTCAGTACCTCGCCCCAATAGCCGGCGATGAAGCTGCTGGCGTCAACCACCAGCACGCTGCCGCGCGGCGCGCGTTCGAGGGCAATGTGGATGGACAGGTTATCGCCCGGCGAGCACACCAGGGGGTAGGCCGGCGCCGCGATGAAGGCGCCGCTCCAGATGCTGCTAATTTGCGGGTCCACCGCGCACGGCAGGCCGGAGGCTTCATAGAGGGTGGAGCTGCCGAGCGCCTGGCAGCGCTCCGCGAAATCGGCCGGTAGCGCCGGCTGGGCAGAGTGCTGGCTCATCATGCTTTCCTTTGCAGAGTGTGGTAACCCAAGGCTTCGCGCGCTTCACTAAGCGTCTTGCCCTGCGCGATCTGGTTGCGGATTTCCGCTTCGACGGTTTCGATCTTGCGCGCCAGTTCCGCCACCTCGCGGGCACGATCACGCGGGACCACGACCACGCCGTTGGCGTCGGCCACCACGATGTCGCGTGCAGACACACGCGCCGTCCCGATCGAGACCGTGCCGTTGACGGCCTCGACCTGGACCCGGTCCTTGCCGGTGCGCATGAACCGGCCCATGGTGAACAGCGGATAGCCATCGCCCAGCGCCTTGCTGACATCGCGGCAGACGCCGTCGATCACGGTGGCGGCGATCTTTCGGCTACCGGCGTACTGGGTCATGATGTCGCCCCACACGGTGCAGTCGGTGCGCCCGTCGTTGTCGATCACCACCACGTCACCGGCGGCCACATCATCGATGAAGTCGCCCACGGTGCCGGCCGGAGTGCTCGCGGACACATACTTGACCGTGAACGCCGGGCCGACGACGACTTGCTTGTAGTTGTCGAGCGGCATGACGCCGAGGCACTGGCCCGGCAGGCCCAGCTTGTCCATCGCATCGGATACGCCCGGGGTATCCAGCCCTTGAAACAGAGCTACCAGTTCTTGATCTTCGTGATTCATTGTGCGGCTCCTACCTTGATCGCTTCGAATTCCTTGTCGTGCATCACTTCTTCCACCGAGCGGCCGCTGCGGACGGCCTGCACCATGCCGTCCTGGCGGCGGGCGATACGCTCGGCCAGGTCGAGCACTTCCTCGATGTGGGCAGCGGGGACGAACACCGTGCCGCAGTTGTCGGCGATGACGTAGTCGTTTTCGTGCACGGTCACCCCGGCGACCTGGATCGCCTGGCCGGAAGACAGCTGGATCACGCGGTTACGCGCGCTGATCATGGTCACGCCGCGTCCGTACACCGGGTAGTCGATGGACGCGCTGCCGTCGATGTCGCGGCTCATACCGTCAATGACCGAACCGCGAATCCCTTTCATTTGCGCCGCATTGGCGAGGATATCGCCCCAGCAGGAGATGCCGTCCACGCCTCCGGCGATGACCAAGACACGGTCGTTGCTGTCGATCTCGGCAATGACTGGGGAAATCAGGTGCACCGTCGGCGCGGCGTCGGTCTTCGGTCCCAGTTGTACCGTGCTGGCGCGGCCGACGATCTTGGGACAGTCCCACAGTGGGCGCAGGCCGAAGGTGGCACCGGGCAGGCGCAGGAAATCGAGCGCGTCGGACACCGTGTTGGTGTCGATTGCGGCTAGTCGATCGAGTATCGTGGACTGGCTCATCATGTCTCCGTGACAAGTGTTGCGGTCCCTGTACTTTCAGGCTTACAGTTCGATACGTAAATTCCGAAGAATGGAATGTTTCGATACGTCTAAACTATCAATAAGCCATGATCAACTTCCGACTCATACGACATCTCTGGCTGTTTCTCGCGGTCGCCGAGGAGCAGCATTTCGGCCGCGCCGCCAAACGCCTGGGGATGTCGCAACCCCCGCTGACCGAACAGATCCAGGTACTGGAACAGGCCCTGAAGGTGAAGCTGTTCGAGCGCTCACGCCGTGGCGCGCAGCTCACCCCGGTTGGGGCCGCCATCCTGCCTGCGGTGCGCAAATTCGCCGAGCAACTGGAGCGGCTGGAGCTAGCGGTCCGGGAGGCGGCAGGCGGACAGACCGGCGTGCTGACCATCGGCGCCATCACCTCGGCCATGCTGGATGTGCTGCCCGCCTTGATCGAGAAGCTGAAAGCCGACTACCCGATGCTCACGGTGTCGGTGAAGGAAATCGATAGTGTGGAAGCCCTTCCCGCGTTGGAAGCCGGGGATATTGATCTGGCATTTGCCCGATTGGAAGGGGATCTGGGGACGACGATCCGGACGATGCCGCTCATGGAGGACAAGCTGGCGGTGGCGCTCCCACGCAACCATCCGCTCGCCGAGCGGCCGGGCATCAGACTGGCGGAGTTGGCCGAAGAGAGTTTCGTGATGTTCTCGCGGCAAGTCAGCCCAGTGCATTTCGATAGCCTTGTGTCGTCCTGCCGAGGCCACGGCTTTTCGCCTCGCATCCTGCACGAGGTGCGCTCGGTGTCGTCCCAGATCGCCTTCGTCGGTTGCGGTCAGGGCATCGCGCTGGTGCCACGGGCGCTGGAACAGCTCGCCCCGGCCAACGTCGTGGTGCGGCCCTTGCTGGAAAACGTTAATGTCGTGACCACGGCCGTGGCCTGGAGCACAGCGCGGAACAATCCTCTGGTGGATACCGTCATCGAGATACTGGCGTCGGAGCGGGCTGGAGCATGAGCGAGCCGGGCACACGTCCGGTGGTGGCGAACCAGGGACATTAACGACTTGCGTGGGACTCCTCGGCTACCCAGTGCGCCGCCGTCCAGTCGCCTCGATCGATGGCGTTTTTTATTTCGGAAGTTAGCGCCTTGACGACGCAACTGACGGCCAGCGTCACCCGTCGCGTGTTGGGCAGGGCCAGCACGATTTTCCGCTGCAGTTCGGGGGAAGTTAGCGGCGCGGCCTTCAGCAAGCCCCGGGCAATGTCGTCGGCCACTGCGATGCTGGGTAGAATGGTCAGCCCATGACCAGCCAGCACCAAGTTGCGCTGAACGCTCATCGCATTGGTTTCCACCACCACTTTCACCTCCTGCTTGGCAAGGGCGAACGCGTGCTCGACCAGCGTGCGCAACGCATGAGGCGCACTCGGCAGGATCAGCGGCACCCCCGCCAATTCGGCCAAGCTCACCGGCCGCTCGGCCGCGAAATTGGACGAGGCCGGCCCGACCACCCATAAATTCTCCTCCAGCAGCGGCGACACGTTCAACATGGGCGACGGCTTGGGATCGTACAGCAGCGCCGCATCGACCTCCCCGCTTTCCAACCAGTTCTGCAGGTGCCCGGCGAAGCCGATAGAAATGCGCAGCCGCACCCCCGGATAGAGCGACGACACGGTCGTCAGCAACGGGCTCGCCAGCAAGTCGGCAGTGCTGGGTAGCAGACCAATCGTGACAATACCCTGGATCGTGGCGGAGGTCGGCTGGATTTCCGCACGGGCACGGTCGAGCTCACGCAAGGCCCGGCGCGTGTACTCGGCCAGAATCTCCCCCTGCTCGGTCAACTCCATGCCGTAGCGCCCGCGTTCGAACAGGGCGGCGCCGATATCCTCTTCCAAGAGCCGCAGTTGGCGCGACACGGCCGGCTGCACCACGTGGAGCATTTCCGCCGCCCGCGTCACGCTTCCCGTTTCCGCCACAGCGATCAAGGCACGCAGTTGCTTGATGTCCATACGCCTCCTTCAGGTATCTAGAACGCTGATGAACCCATCAAAATTTGTTATTTCAAAAACCAAGATATCACAGATTAGGATACCTAGACATATCGCACGTGGAGAAACGTATGAGCTCGACCGCAGTACAGCCACCGCAGTGGCAACAGGAAATTTTCAAGGTGCTGAAGGAAGGTGGCGTACATCAGATCGTCTATGTTCCAGACGCCGGCCACTCCCATGTCATCCGTAGTGCCATTGCCGACCCGGAGATTCAGGACGTGGTGCTCACCACCGAGGAAGAAGGGGTTGCCCTGGTCAGTGGCGCGTGGCTCGGCGGCCAGCGCGCGGTGCTGCTGATGCAGAGCAGCGGCGTGGGCAACTGCGTGAACATGTTCTCGCTGCTGGAAAGCTGTCGTTTCCCGTTTCTCACCCTCGTCACCATGCGTGGCGAATACGCCGAATTCAACCCGTGGCAAGGCCCGATGGGCAAGAACACCCAGGGCGCGCTGGAACTGATGGGCATCACTGTGATGCGTGCAGATGACCCGGAGAACGTGGGTGAAATCGTGAGCGCCGCCTACGATGCGGTGTTCCAAGCCGGCGAGCAAGTGGCCGTGCTGCTGTCGCAAAGCCTGATCGGCCGTAAGAAATGGGAGAGAAACTGATGAGCCTGCGTGAACACACCATCGATCGCCGTGAATTCGTTGCAAAGCTGATCGCGCAACTGCCGGACGCCCTGATCGTCACCGGTCTCGGTTCGGCCTCCTACGACGTTTTCGCCGCCGGCGATCGTCCCGAGAACTTCTACCTATGGGGTGCCATGGGTGGCTCCACCTCGCTAGCGCTCGGCCTGGCGCTGGCCCAGCCCGACAAATCGGTCGTCGTCATCACCGGCGACGGCGAGCAACTGATGGGCATCGGCAGCCTCGCCACCGTCGGCGCCAAACAGCCGGCCAACCTGACCATCGTGGTACTGGACAACGGCCACTTCGGCGAAACCGGCATGCAACAGAGCCACAGCAGCCTGGGTACGGACCTCGTCGCCGTGGCCAAGGGCTGCAGCATCGAGGATGCCTTCCATGTCGGCGATGTTGCCGATACCGCCAAGATCGCCGAGCGCGCCAATGCCCGCGCCGGCACCGTCTTTGCCCAAGTGGCGATCACGGCCGCGGAACCGCCGCGCGCGCTGCCGCCGCGCGATGGGGTGTACGTGAAGAACCGCTTCCGCGAAGCCCTCGGCTTCAAACCGTTCTGATCGTCCCCTACCCCATGGCGCACGCCCCGCGTGCGCCATCGAGGCACGCTTTCCAATTCATTTTTAGCCAACCAACTTTGAGGCACCTATGGAACGCTACGCGTTATTCATCGACGGTGACTTGCGTGAGCCCAGCGGCGGTGAATGGTTTACCACCGAGAACCCCTACACCGGTGAGCCTTGGGCCGAGATCGCCCGCGGCAACGCCGCCGATGTCGAACAGGCGGTCCAGGCCGCGCAACGCGCCTTTACCCAAGGCCCCTGGCCAGAGCTGTCGGCCAGCGCACGCGGCTTGCTGCTGCATCGTCTTGGCGACCTGATCGCCGAGCATGCCGAAGAACTGGCACGCATCGAAGTGCGTGACAACGGCAAGCTCTTCTCCGAGATGCGCGCCCAGCTCAACTACGTCCCCCAGTGGTTCCGCTATTACGGCGGCCTGGCGGACAAGCTGCAGGGCAGCGTCATCCCCATCGACAAGAAAGGCTACTTCAATTTCACGCGCGATGAGCCGCTCGGCGTCGTGGCCATCATCACGCCGTGGAACTCACCGCTGATGTTGCTGGCCTGGAAGTTGGCGCCGGCCTTGGCCGCCGGCTGCACGGTGGTGATCAAGCCGTCTGAATTCACCTCCGCCTCGACGGTCGCCCTAGCCAAACTCGTGTCCGAAGCAGGCATTCCACCCGGCGTGGTCAACGTGGTGACCGGTTTCGGCAACGAGGTCGGCAGCGAGCTGGTGGCCCATCCGTTGGTGCGCAAGGTCACCTTCACCGGGGCCGATTCGACCGGCCGCCGTATCAGCGAACAGGCGGCGCGTGATTTTAAGCACGTCAGCCTGGAACTAGGCGGCAAGTCGCCGAACATCATTTTCGCTGACGCCAATCTGGATGATGCCGTCAACGGCGCCATCTCTGGCATCTTTGCTGCCACCGGCCAGACCTGTATCGCGGGCTCCCGTCTGCTGGTGCAGGACTCGATCCACGACGAAATCGTCGAGCGCCTGCTCGCTCTGGCCAAGACCGCGCGCATGGGTGACCCGATGGATCCGGCGACTCAGGTCGGCCCCATCACCACACCACCCCAGTTCGAGAAGGTGCTGAGCTACATCGATATCGCCAAGCAGGAAGGCGCCACGCTGGTGCTGGGTGGAGGCGCGGCCCAACGGCCTGAATGCGGTAAGGGCTGGTTCGTCGAGCCGACCGTCTTCACCAATGTGCAAAACGACATGCGCATCGCGCAGGAAGAAGTGTTCGGCCCGGTGCTCTCCATCATCCGTTTCAAGGACGAACAGGAAGCTGTGGCGATCGCCAACGATGTCCGCTTCGGCTTGGGTGCCGGGGTGTGGACGCAGGACATGGGCAGAGCCTTCCGCATGTCTGAGCGCATCCAAGCGGGCACGGTATGGATCAACACTTACCGCGCGGTCAGCTATATGTCGCCATTCGGCGGTTACAAGGACTCCGGCATCGGACGGGAAAACGGCATCGATGCGGTCAATGAATACCTACAGAGGAAGAGCGTCTGGATCAATACCGGTGCCGAAACCGGCAATCCGTTCGTGATCCGATAACCCACATCCGGCCCCATTACCGCAACAACCTGGAGTAACCGCAGCATCCGTAAACGCACATAACGGCAATGAAGACCGGTGCATCACTGAGAAATAAAGGAGAGACATCAATGGCAGTTCAAAGCCTTACCGAAGAAGTCATCCCCCGCCCCGCCGTGGAGCGGCGTCGAATCTACGCCATTCTCAGCGCCTCTTCCGGCAACCTGGTGGAGTGGTATGACTTCTTCGTTTACTCGTTCTGCGCTCTATATTTTGCACCGGCCTTCTTTCCGAGCGACAACCCCACGACCCAACTGCTGAACACTGCGGGCGTCTTTGCCGCCGGTTTTCTGATGCGACCTGTCGGCGGCTGGGTGTTCGGCTACATCGCCGACAAATACGGCAGACGATCATCGATGATGATTTCGGTTTTGATGATGTGCTTTGGTTCACTCATGATTGCCGTGGTACCAACTTATGCCGAAATCGGCATGGCGGCCCCCGCCCTGCTGCTGCTGGCCCGGCTGTTGCAAGGCCTGTCGGTTGGCGGCGAGTACGGCACCAGTGCCACCTATATGAGCGAGGTAGCCACCGAAGGAAAACGGGGCTTTTACTCCTCGTTCCAGTACGTCACAGTGATTGGCGGTCAAGTCGTTGCCCTGTTCGTCCTGCTGGTTCTGCAGCATTTCCTGACCAACATCGAGCTCAAGGCCTGGGGCTGGCGCATTCCCTTTGCGATTGGCGCCGCCGCGGCCGTGGTAGCACTTTATCTGCGCAAATCCTTGCACGAAACCGCCGACGCCAACACGCGCCATCGCCCGGAGGCCGGGACGATTCGCGAGCTGCTGAAGCACAAGCGTGCGCTTCTCACTGTCTTTGGCTTCACGGCCGGCGGGTCGTTGTTCTACTACACCTTCACCACGTACATGCAGAAGTACCTGGTGAATACTGCCGGCATGCAGGCCAAGACCGCCAGCAATGTCATGACCGCCTCGCTCATCGTGTTCATGCTGGCCCAACCCGTGTTCGGCGCCCTGTCCGATCGCATCGGCCGGCGCACGTCGATGATCATCTTCGGCGTCTTGGCCACTCTATGCACGGTCCCGTTGCTGCACTCACTCAAGGACATCACCAATCCGTATGGCGCGTTCGGCCTGATCACGGCAGGGCTGTTGGTCATCAGCTTTTACACCTCGATCAGCGGAGTGATCAAAGCCGAGATGTTCCCGACCGAAATACGGGCACTGGGCGTCGGGCTCTCCTACGCCATCGCCAATGCGATTTTCGGCGGCTCGGCCGAATACGTCGCACTGCTGCTCAAGTCCATGGAGATGGAATCCACCTTCGCCTGGTACGTCACGATCCTGGCAGCCATTGCCACCCTCGTTGCGTACCGCATGCGTGAAACGTCTCGCGAGGGCTACCTCCGTGACGGCAGTTGAGCGGATTTAATAACTTCAGATGGGATATAAGGTGTCGTTGGACATGAATACCGTAACATCGTTGCCAGACAAGGTCCTGCTTCAGGGAAGCGCCGGCCTGATCGAGGTGTTGTGCGACAAGCCCGAGGGCTCACCCAAAGGTGTTGCCGTCATCACTCACCCCCACCCTCTGCTTGGCGGCACGGCCCAACACAAGATCCCTCACCAGCTCGCACGCCTACTGCAAGCCATGGGGTATGTCGCCTTACGTCCCAACTTCCGTGGCGTCGGCCAAACGGCAGGCACGCACGATATGGGCGTCGGAGAAGTCGACGACACCTTGGCCGTGGTGCATGCCTTTGCCGAAGCCAGCTCCCCGGCCAGCCTGATCCTCGTGGGATTTTCATTCGGCGCCTATGTGCAGGCGAAAGTGGCGGAGCGGCTGGACAAAAGTCGCCACCCGTTATCCGCCCTGGTCCTGATCGGCACCCCATTCGGGGTCATCGGCGGCGAGCGGGCCTATGACACACCGGCCGCCCCACAAGACGCCATTGTGATCCATGGCGAAAATGACGAAGTCGTGCCTCTGGCACAGGTCATGGATTGGGCCCGACCCCAAGCGCTCACGGTCGTCGCCATTCCAGACGCCAACCATTTTTTCAACAGCAAGCTCGTCGAATTGCAAGCCACCGTGAAAAAACACCTCGAAGCAGCTCTCAGGCCGCCTATTTCAGCCAGGTAAATCGCATTTGCAAGCCGTCTTCGGGACCGACCATTCGGGACACAGAAGCCCAAGCGTCTCAAGGCCCCTACATAACGTTGTCAACAAAGGAGAATTTCCCATGCGTTTGTCTACCAGCTTGATGTCCGCAGCGGCTCTGGCCGTTATCGTCGCCCATCCTGCTTTCGCGGCGGGGGAAAGCGGCACGCTAAAAAAAATCAAGGAATCGGGCACCATCGTTCTTGGCTACCGAGATTCCTCCATTCCCTTTTCTTATCTCGGCAGCGACCAGAAGCCGATTGGCTATTCCTGGGAAATCGCCAATGCCGTGGTCGAGCGGGTCAAGAAAGAGCTGAACATGCCGAACCTCGAGGTGAAGACCAACCTCGTCACCTCGCAAACCCGTATCCCTCTGGTACAGAACGGCACGGTGGACCTCGAGTGTGGCTCGACCACGAACAACCCAGAGCGCCAGCAACAGATCGATTTCTCGGTTGGCTACTTCTCGGCCAGCACCCGCCTGCTCACCCGAAAAACATCGGGCATCAAGGAGTTTCCCGATCTGAAAGGCAAGAATGTAGTGGTGACCGCGGGCTCCACATCCGAACGCCTTCTCAGAGCGATGAATGCGGAAAAGCAGATGAGCATGAACGTCATTTCCGCCAAGGATATCGGTGAATCTTTCCTGATGCTGGAATCCGGCCGTTCGGCCGCCTACATGGTGGACGACGTTCTGCTGGCGGGCGAGATCGCCAAGTCTAAGAACCCCGACGAGTGGGTCGTAACCGGCAAACCGCAGTCATTCGAGAACTATGGCTGCATGATGCGCAAGGGAGACCCCGAGTTCAAAAAGGTGGTGGACGAGACCATCAAGGGCCTGTTCAAGTCCGGCGAAATCAACAAGATCTATGCCAAGTGGTTCCAGAGCCCGATTCCGCCCAAAGGCATCAATATGCGCTTCCCCATGTCGTCTGGACTGAAATCGCTGATCGCCAAACCGACCGACAAAGCCGCCGAGCAGCTGTGATCGACATCCGTTTTCTTGTAGCTCCTCTCACGTCCTCAGACGTGCTTCCTTGGGTGTCTTTTATAAGACGCCATTTTTAACCACGTACCCGTCCTTGGTTAGCCGCCGTGCTCTATTCGTAGAGCATGGCGTTTTTTTGGTCTGCCCTTTTTCCGCCTGAATTCCGCCATATGAAGGAGACAAGCTCCATGCCGACCATCCTGGTCAACGGCAATCCCACCGAATTCACTACCCCGCTCACGCTGCGCCAGCTGCTCGAACGTCTCGAGCTGCAAGGACGGCGTGTCGCCATAGAGCGCAACGGCGAAATCCTGCCACGCAGCCGCTACGACGATACGCCCCTCGCTGCGGGAGACCTCCTGGAAATCATCATTGCCGTAGGTGGCGGCTGAGTACGAATCGTCTACCACCCCTCTTATCGAAGGAAACCTGACATGAACGACCCGCTCATCATCGCCGGCAAAGCCTATTCCTCGCGCCTCCTGGTCGGCACCGGCAAATACAAGGACTTCGCCGAAACCCGCGAGGCGGTGGACGCCGCCGGCGCAGAGATCGTCACCGTGGCGATCCGTCGCACCAACATCGGCCAGCACCCGGGCGAACAAAGCCTGCTCGACGTGCTGCCGCCGTCGCAGTACACCCTGCTGCCCAACACCGCCGGCTGCTACACCGCCGAGGACGCGGTGCGCACACTGCGCCTGGCGCGCGAGCTGCTCGACGGCCACGCGCTGGTCAAGCTCGAAGTGCTGGGCGACCCCAGCAATCTCTATCCCAACATGCCGGAAACGCTCAAGGCGGCGGAAACGCTGGTGAAGGAAGGCTTCGACGTCATGGTCTACTGCTCGGACGACCCGATCCAGGCCAAGCGGCTGGAGGAGATCGGCTGCGTCGCGGTGATGCCCCTGGCCTCGATCATCGGCTCCGGCATGGGTATCCTCAACCCGTGGAACCTGCGCCTGATCATCGACAACGCCCGAGTGCCGGTGCTGGTTGACGCCGGGGTCGGTACGGCCTCGGACGCCGCCATCGCAATGGAGCTGGGCTGCGACGCGGTGCTGATGAACTCGGCCATCGCCCACGCCCGTCAGCCGGTGCTGATGGCGAGCGCGATGAAGCACGCCGTGCGGGCCGGACGCGAGGCCTACCTCGCCGGGCGCATGCCGCGCAAGCTCTACAGCGCCGAACCCAGCTCGCCAACCAGTGGCATGATCGCTCCAGCGCGCTGTCTATGATGCCGCCTCACGCCTCCTGACCGACGCGATCGCCGTTTGGGCCCTTACACACAACGACCAAATGCTACCGCATATTGAGACGATGCTGCGGTTGGGGCCTTCTCAGTGCAGTACCACAATGCCCGCAATACCGAGTGATGTCTGGAGGTCGGAAAGCTCGATAGGTTTTCAGTATGAAACCTTTCCAGTATTAGGAATTTACAGCAAGACCGTATCACCGGAGAGTTGAGGCAAACGCCAGCCTCTGGTCGTTCTTAAATGCAGTTTGAGGAGTAACGCACGTGTCTACACAAAAAGAGTTCATCAAAGAGCAGCTCGCGCTCAACGTGGGAGGAGTCGATGTCAACGTCGCCGCCATTCATCGAAGCGGTGGACGGGAGCCCATCGTATTCCTACACGGTTTCGGATCCACCAAGGAAGACTACGCCGACATCGTGCGCCACGCCGCTTTTGCGGGGCACCCTTTTGTCGCCTACGATGCACCAGGCTGTGGAGAGACCTACTGTGCAGACCTATCGAAAATTTCTATCCCTTTTCTGCTAGAGACGGCGCTGGAAGTACTTGATCGTCTAGACATCGGCCGCTTTCATCTGGTTGGCCACTCCATGGGGGGGCTGACAGCCTTGATGCTCGCACATCACCAACAAAACAGAGTACTCAGCTTTGTCGATATCGAAGGCAATATTGCCCCCGAGGACTGCTTCCTCAGCCGACAGATCGTCGATTATCCGCAAGCAAATGCCGAGCGCTTCTTTAATGACTTCATCGAACGTACACGTCATGCCCCTGCCTATGCCAGCGCACTGTATGCGGCCAGCCTGCAGCACAAGGTGCGCGCCGGTGCCGTAAGTGGCATCTTCCAATCCATGGTGGAACTATCCGACAACGGCGATCTGATGGGCAAATTCCTTGAGCTCCCCTGCCCCAAAATGTTCATGTACGGCGATCAGAATACATCGCTCTCCTATCTGGGCCATATCCAGAGTCATGGCGTACAACTGGCGGAAATTCCCTCCTGTGGCCATTTCCCTATGTACTCGAATCCTGTTGTGATGTGGGAAAGGATTGCCTCGTTCCAGGCGCGTGCTAGCAGGGGTTAATGAACAAAAGAAAGAGCCCTCGAAAACGAGGGCTTTGTGTTTGGTCATTCAGCTTCGGTTTTGGCGGACAAGTCTCATTTGCTACTGCTGACCAACCCCACTCCACTGATCACTAGCCCCGCTCCAACTATCTGCAACACGCTCAGGTTCTCGCCGAGTACCAGCCAGCCCAGAGCCATGGTCAGGACGGGACCCAAGGTACCGACAGAGGCGGCCTTGCCCGCGCCCAACTGGCGAATTGCCATATTCATACACAACAAAGGCAAGGCAGTGCTGAACACCCCCATGGCGAGCCCGATCAGGTACACCGGGGCGGGTAGCTGCAACGCGGCCAAGGGCATCGTCACGGCAAAATGGATGAAGACGGCGATACAGGCTACCAGCGTGGCCAGCGCCGTGAAACGGGTGGCTCCGAAACGGGCAATCGCCTCGCCAGAGCCAACCAAATATAATGCAAAGCTCACCGCGCTGGCGAGAACCCAAGACAGGCCAAACAGGGCTTGGTGTATAAGTTCAGCATCGCGCAAGTCTTGCACGAAGGCCAGTACGACGCCGAGATAAGCGAGCACGACTCCCCACCAAACCTTGGCTGGGTAGCGCTTACCCAGCCACAGTACCGAGATGAACAGTACCAGCGTCGGGTAGAGATACAATGTCAGCCGCTCAAGCGCCGCCGAGACGAAGCGCAGTCCGACGAAGTCCAACCAGCTGGACAAGTAATAGCCGAGTAACCCTAGCACTACCAGTTGCCGCCAGTCGCGCCAGGTCAACTGGTCCACGTCTGCCTGTGTACTTTGCAGAGCCAACAGCAGGAAAAACGGTAAGGCAAATGCCATGCGCAGCACCAGTAAGGCTTCGGCACTGGCGCCGTAGCGATAACCCATCTTGACGAAGATGGCCTTAGCGGAAAACCCGATGGCCGCCAGCGCCGCCAGAATCATCCCCTTATTTTTTGCATACGCGTGGCGCCATTCAAGCCGCGCCAACGATTCGATACCGTCCATTCAAGCTCCTTATGCGGCTATTATGGCGCGATGCTTCACGGACCTCGTTTGCTATTGGCAAAGCTGGGGTTCACGATATATGAACACACAGCACAAGGCTCGGTTTTCTCAACCCTAAATGGGGTTGAATGTGGACTCCGGGCGATTTGGTCTGGTCTGCCCGCTCTTCGTGGATAGTCAGCTTTAGTTAGATGACAAATTAGAGATAGGCCGTGCAACCATTCAGAAGACTGCTTCACTCGGAAACCTGCCAGGGAGGTTACGCATACAACACGGCCGAAGCGGTCTCTCAGCATGGTGGAGAGTAACGGCCGGTATTCACAGAATTTCGGGCATGCCCGTGTCTGACTAACTTTCAGTGAGGCGGGATCCAGTGCACCCCGGTCGACTCCATTGCCACTGAAGTGATACCCAACGCCTTGAGCCAGGCAGCCAGAGCATGCAGGTCCTGCGTAAAACTGCGGAAGGAGCGTACCGGTTGGTCGTCACGCTCAGGCGATACCGCGACAACGTGAAATTGGGCGCCGATGTCGATACCGGCAGCATCTGGATGGACGATCGCCAGCTCAGCAGCGGATGGATGGGTGGACATGATGACTCTCCAGCAAGACAACGTTTGCCGAAGCGGGGGATGGCGGAATGTTCACCTTCCTAACCGGCCTCCACGAAAGTCGGGGCGGTTCAGTTGTATTGTCGTGCATGTTTTATGAAAAAAAGCCAGCCTTAAACCAAGGCTGGCAAGCTATGGATTCAAAAATGAATTTCCTATATTAATTCACACTGAGGAGCATGAAACTCTGCGTCCCGATAAAAAATTAGACTGACGCCAATTGAACTGTATTGCGCAATGTCCCGATTCGCTCGATACAGACCTCAATGGTGTCTCCTTCCTTGAGAAACAACGGTGGGATCCGTTTTTTGCCAACACCACCAGGAGAGCCGGTTAGGATGACATCTCCTGGAGATAGGGCACTGAAGGTACTGATGTACTCAATGAGGTTGGGGATTTGGTGAATCATGCTACTAGTCCGGTCGCTCTGCACCTTGCATCCGTTTAGATAGGTTTCAATGGTGAGATTATGGGGATCAGTAATTTCATCGGCGGTGACGAGCCAGGGGCCGAAGGCACCAGTGCGTGGCCAGTTTTTCCCTGCGGTAAACCAGCTGTGCTGCCAGTCGCGTACACTGCCATCCATATAGCAACTATAGCCTGCAACATGGCTCATAGCCTCTTGACGGGCAATATTTTTCCCTGCCTTACCGATTACAATCGCCAGCTCGCCTTCGTAATCCAGCTCATTGGACTGAGCAGGCTTGAGTATAATGTCCTCATGCCCCGTTTGCGAATCGGGAAACCGGATGAATAAAGTAGGCGCGGAATTGCTTTCATTGAATTCCAGTCGTTTTTCTTGGTAATTCATACCGACACCGAAAATTTTGTTTGGCAGCTCAATAACGGGAAGATAGGTTACTTCATTTGATTGATAGTCGGCAGGATAACTTTCAAACTCCTTCAAAATGGAGGTCATCCCGAATGCAAGTATCGCTTTCAGGTCGGCATAATCTTTTGCCAAATATTGGCCGATATCCACGACCCCACGATCAGTGAATAAACCATAACTTTTCCGATTGTCTTTTCTTTCAATAAAACTGATCAATTTCACGTTTTAAACTCCTAAAGACATAGAGGCAAGGTGCTCTAAAACGGCAGCATTATTCGGTATGGAATGGCTTATTTATCAGGCTAGGCAATCTCTATATTTCACCCATAGTCCTGGTAAAATAAACCCTATCCGTTTGTAAAGAAATTTATCGGCTGGAGTGAGTCGAGATGTATTTCCACAACAGCCAATGACTTCCTCATAATAATGAAGGATCTTGGTGTGGCTTTCCAAAAATTCATTATTGAAATTACACTTTGAATAGCTCAACTGATTCATGAAGCCGATCAGACAGCAGTTTCATCTGACAGGCCAATTCCTCACTCGATTGAATCGCCCGATGATTGTCATCCGCCATCTGGGCAATCTGCTCGACATTCAGCGCGATATCCTGACTCGCTTCTGCCTGACCCTGCACCGATGTGGCCATCACCATCACTTCTTGACTGGTTTGCTCAACCGATTCGCCAGAAGCAGACAGAACGCAGATCACCGAATCCAAATACTGCCGACTGGCATGAAGAGCATGCTGACCACTTTTGAGGAATGTCTCGACAGTGGTCGATTGGCGATTAAGGGTGGCGGTAATTTCATCAATACGGCAGGCGGAGCTAGCCGACTCCTCAGCTAGCTTTCTTACTTCATCGGCAACCACCGCAAAGCCACGGCCAGCCTCGCCCGCACGCGCGGCTTCGATGGCCGCATTAAGTGCCAACAAGTTGGTCTGTTCGGCTATTGATTTGACCTGTCCGGTCATATCTGTGATGGACCGGACACTGGCGACAAACTTGTGAACCGAAATGGCGATATCCTCAACGGATTGCTCAGTATTGCGGATTTCCCCCTCCATCAGACTCATCGCCCGATTGCCCTCCTGCACCTGAGCATGGCCGGCCTGCGTCAGTTCCAGCAATTGATTGGCACGTTGGCTGATCGAGGCAATCCCGGTAGATATCTGTTCCACAGCTACCGCCGTAGATGCTGCCGTAGTGCTTTGTGTTTGCGAACGTTGTGCAATTTGTTTCGATGCGCTAGCTATCTGGGCTGTCATATTGGCAGCCTCCTCCGCTTGAACCCGCACCCTCTTGACTGCCTTGGCGAGTCCGTCAGACATCTCGCCCAAGGCCCTCAGCAAATTACCTGTTTCATCGGAGGCGCATGTCTTGAACTTGACCGTCAGATCACCAGCAGCCACTTGGTAAGCCACTTCAATGGCCTGCCTCAAGGGGCGTGTGATGCTCCTAGCGATGGCCCAAGCAGCAATGATGCCCAGCAACACTGCACCTACCCCAAGAATCAGCATCCAGATGCGACTCTCACGGTAGACTCCATCGACATAGCGAGCATGGGAGTCGACCTCACGCCGCTGTAGCCTGAGAAACGCCTGCATTTTCTCGAGATAGCTCTTTGAAGCCGGAAGGAATTGACTGTGAAATAACTGTTCAGCCAGCTCACCCCGACCCGCCTTCTTGGCATTGGTCATGCTGTCTCGAGCTTGAAGAAAACGTTGTCGTTTCTGCCTAATTTCTGCAAATAAAGCTTGTTCTTCTTTCAAATACAACAAAGCTTCTATCTGCTTTTGCAGAATATTATTTTGTTGGGTTGAGTACTTCTGATCTTCGGCGAAGAACTGAGCAAGGCTTTCATCCTTGCTGATAGCAACTGCCGTGCTACGACGGACCCCGGCGACGATATTAGTGTACCAATCGCTTACTAGGCGCTCTTTGGCTATCGGGACCTGCACCATTCCTTGGGTGGCCAGTGCAACCTCATGTAAGCGCCATACACCCAGCGCGGTAATAGTTATCAAGAGACTCAGCACCAAGGCAAAACCAACTCCCAGACGCTGGCCCACAGTCAAATTGAACTTAAAGCGCATCCTGTCTCACTCAAGATTTTTGTGAAAAGAATTCTGGGGCTTGCCTGTGGCCCGATTACCTGCAGGGTTAGTACCCAATTTGATCGTTTCTCAGTCGCCACCTTCGAACAGATTTCGAAATCAGGTCTGCCGATTGTTTGACACCCGGATCGAAATTGACGTAGGGAATGTAGATGTACACGGTACGTGCCCAGCAACATGAAGTGATTCAGAGGATGCGGCGCGCGGGTGGATGACCCGTCGCGCCGCCGATGGCGCCGGAAAAGCTGGTTACTTAATAAAGCTAAGTTGCTTGCTGATCCGCTCGAGGATCGGCTTTTTCTTCGCTTGGAACTCGGCCTTGTTCTGCTGGATCAGGTTGTTGCCCTTGGTGTCGATCGAGATGATCAGCGGCCCGAATTCCCTGACCCGGTTGATCCAGAGGGTCTCCGGCATGCCCAGATCCTGCCACTCGGCGCCTTCGATCTCTTCCACTTGCGTGGCCGCCAGCACGGCACAGCCGCCCGGGAAAATGGCATGGACCGCCTTGTTCTCCTGGCAGCCCGCAGCCGTTTCTGGCCCCATGCCGCCCTTACCGACGATCAGCTTGACGCCGGTCTGCTTGATGAACTCGCGCTCGAATTTCTCCATGCGCATGCTGGTGGTCGGGCCGATGGAAACCATCTCGAAAGTGCCGTCCTCCTTCTTGCGCACGATCGGGCCGGCGTGGAAGATCGCGCCGCCTTCGAGATCGACCGGCAGTTCGCGACCCTGTTCGATCAGGCGGCGGTGCGCCACGTCGCGGCAGGTCACCAGGCGCCCGGTGAGATAGACAACGTCGCCGACGTTGAGGCTTTCCAGATCTTCGTCCTTAATGGGGGTCGTCAGAATCTTTTTCACAGCACCACTCCTTCGTGGGAAAGGATTTCATAGGATAGGTCGGCGTTAATTCGGATCTTGCCGCGGCGATGCGCCCAGCAGCCGGTGTTGACGGCGACACCGATGGTGGAGGGGTGACGGGCAGACGATTCGATGTTCACGCCCATCACACTGTTGTTGCCGGTCAGGCCTTGCGGACCGATGCCGACTTCGTTCAGGCCCTGCTCAAGCAACTCTTCCATCAATGCTGCACGGGGATTCGAACTCTTGGAGTCGACCGGGCGCATGATCGCCAGCTTGGACAGGCGCGCAGCCGTCTCGACCGAAGTGGAGACGCCGACGCCGACCAGCAGCGGCGGACAGGCATTGACTCCACGCTCGGTGATGACGTCCATAACGAATTCCGCGACGCCCTCGTAGCCCTGGCCGCCGCGCCCGGCAAGGTGCAACCGCCGCCAGCCATGTAGACGTCGATGGTACAGCTATCGAGCTCCGGGACGATTCGCCAGTCCAGCCAGGGAATGTTGGTACCGGTGTTAGTGCCGGTGTTCTTTTCGTCGAAAGTTTCGACGGCGTTGTGGCGCAGCGGACCGATGCGGGTGGCTTCAGCAGTCGCTTCCTGAAGGATTTCCTCCAGTTCGCCGAGCAGCGGGAAGTTGGCGCCGGCCTCGACGAAGTACTGGATGACGCCGGTGTCCTGGCAGCTGGGGCGATTCAGCCTGTCTGCTGCTTCCTGGTTGCCGGCCATGGAGTCGTAGATCGACTTGGCCAGCGGGTTGGTTTCCATCGTACGCAGGTCGGCCAGCTTTGCCTTGACGTCCTTGGGCAGGCGCTTGCCAATGTAGGCCGTGAACTTGGCCATCACGTCCGTCAGGGACTGGACTGCAGCTTCCTTGTCCATTGGGTACTCCTTTACAAATACATTTGGTGGTGGGATGGGTACTACTTGGTCATCGGGCTGTGGCGTTGGCCGTCACCGTCACCGGCTTCGCCGAGCGCGCCAGCACCAGGGTCAGAACGGCGGAGAGCACCAGCAAACCGGAGACGAAGTACAAGCCGCCGGCGAAGCTGCCAGTCTGATCCTTGGTCCAGCCAATCATTGCCGGGCCAACAAAGCCGCCGAGGTTGCCGATCGAGTTGATGGTGGCGATGCCGGTCGCGGCAGCGGCGCCGGACAGGAAGGCGGTCGGCATACTCCAAAGTGGCGGCTTGGCACAGCTGATTCCGATGTTGACCAGGGTCAGGGCGGCAATCAGGCCGATGATGCTGTTGGAGCCTGCGGCAACCACCAGCCCCACCGCCGCAGCCAGACACGCCAGGATGACGTGCCAGGTGCGCTCACCGGTACGATCCGAATGGCGGGACCACCAGACCATGGCGATGACAGAGATAATCGGCGGAATCGCGTTCAGGAAGCCCACGGTCATCGACGACACGCCCAGCTGCTTGATGATCTGCGGCGCCCAGATACCGAGGGTGTACAGACCGGCCGAGGTACCGAAATAGATCATCGCCAGTGCCAGCACGCGGGGATTGGCCAGGCCGCTGAGGATGCCGTGCTTCGCGTCGGCGGCCTTGCGGGAATTTTCTTCGGCCATGGTTTGGATCAGCCACGTACGCTCATCCTCCTTCAGCCATTTCGCCTGCTCGGGCTTGTCGGTCATGAAGAAGAACACGGCCACGCCGAGGATGAATGCCGGTACCGCTTCGATGATGAAGAGCCACTGCCAGCCAGCCAGACCCATGACGCCGTGCATCTCCAACAACGCCGCGGAAATCGGCGAGCCCAGTGCAGTCGAGATCGGTGCCGCGGCCATGAACAAGGCCGTCACGCCGGCACGGTGGCGCGCCGGGAACCAGTAGCTGAGGTACAGGATGATGCCGGGGAAGAAGCCCGCTTCTGCAGCACCCAGCAGGAAACGGATCACGTAAAAACTGGTCGGCCCCTCGACGAAGGCCATCGCCCCGGAAATGATGCCCCACGTGACCATGACGCGGGCGATCCACAACCGCGCCCCGACCTTGTGCAGGACGATGTTGGAGGGCACCTCAAACAGGAAGTAGCCCCAGAAGAAGATGCCGGCACCGAAGCCGAGGATCGAGGCGGTGAAGCCTAAATCTTCCTTCATGGTCAGCGCGGCAAAGCCAATATTTACCCGGTCAATGTAGGCGATGAAATACAACAACATGATGAAGGGCACAATGCGCCAGCTGATGCGCCGCAAAGTGCGCTTTTCAATATCCATCTCCATGGAACGTCTCCTCTTTCTTTGTTAACTCACCGTTGCCAATGACAACGAACTCTCTACCGTCTTGTGCGGCTTGATTGACAGTCCTCGATCCGATGTCTCGAATCGAGCGGCGCCCCGCCTGGTGCAACTTGAAGTGGAGAGTAGAGCTTTTCCAAAAGAGATGAATCGATGTAAAGTTAAAATATCATTGCAAAAAATTTAACAATCACCATGAACTCAGAACTAGCCTTCTTCTGTCTGCTGGTCAAGCAGGGCAGTCTGACCGCGACCGCACGCGAATTGAATCTGACCCCGCCTGCGGTATCCCGTCGCTTAGCTCAATTGGAGGAGCGACTGGGCGTACGCCTCTTGAACCGGACAACACGCAGAATTAGCCTAACTAGCGAAGGCGAGGTCTACTTCCAGAATGCGATGCGCATCCTTAGCGAAATCGATGAAATGGAGCAGTTGGTATCCAGTAGCCGAGCCGCCCCGAAAGGCCACCTACGGGTCAATGCGCCGCTGGGTTTCGGGCGCTCTTATATCGGCCCAGCCATTTCGGCATTTGCGAAGAACTATCCAGATGTGGAGGTGCAGTTGCTACTTACAGACCGGCCAGTCAGTCTGCCGGACGACGCAATTGACGTGTCCATCCGCTTCGGAGACATACCGGACTCTCGCCTGATTGCAAAAAAGATTGCCGGCAATCGCCGTTTGTTGGTTGCCTCGCCAAACTATCTGCGTGCAATCGGAATACCATCGAACCCTCATGATCTGACAAAACATCAATGTATCGTGCTGCGGCAAAACGAATATGCCTATGGCAACTGGCGTTTGAGCCGGGGAAAACTGACTGAGACCATCAAAGTGAATGGCAAGTTAAGCACTAACGATGGGGAGGTCGCCCTCAACTGGGCTCTAGAGGGGCACGGCATTCTGATGCGAGCCGAATGGGATGTAGCCAAGTACCTGAGAAGCGGCCGGCTAGTACAAGTTCTAGCTGATTACGACACCCCGTCGGCCGATATCTACGCCGTCTATCCGGAAAGGCTGAATCTATCGGCCAAGGTCGCCTATTTTGTCGAGCATCTGCGGGACTACCTGAGCCAACATGCCGATAGCCCGAACCAAGCAAGCTCAAACTGGTAGTGAACCGCTCCGAATCGACTAGGGGGGCGGCAGAAATTTTGTGTTGGCGCGCGTTGAAAATTGACCATTTGGAGGTGCGGACAAAAACTTGGACTACTGGGAGGTGGTTCATGTACTCGTACGAAGACCGCATCCGCGCGGTTCAGCTTTACATCCAACTTGGCAAACGCATCGGAGTAACTATTCGCCAGTTGGGATACTCAACGCCGGGGCCGCCCAGTCGATCTACTTTCTTGACCAGTCCAGCTGCCAAACCGCCCATGCCCATGAACTATACTGCGTCGTATGGAGCCATTTATCGTTAGGTGCCTGCCATGTCCGAGACACCCACACCGCAACAAAACCATCTCCTGGCCGCCTTGCCAGCCGAAGTGCTAAACCGACTGATCCCTTACCTCGAATTGGAAGAACTGCCGCTCGGCAAGGTCTTATATGAGTCTGGAGACGCCTTGCGCCATGTCTTTTTCCCGACCGACGCTATCGTCTCGCTGCTCTACGTGATGGAAAGTGGTGCATCGGCGGAAATCTCGGTAGTCGGCAACGAGGGGCTCGTTGGCATTGCTGTCTTCATGGGAGGGGAAAGCACGCCGAGTCGGGCGATCGTGCAAAGCGCCGGTCACGCCTTCCGGCTAGCGGGGCCACGCTTCAAGGACGAGGTAAACCGCCACACCGAGTTGCTGCAACTGATGCTGCGCTACACCCAGGCCCTGATTACACAAATGGCCCAAACAGCGGTCTGCAACCGCCACCACTCGATTGACCAACAGCTGTGCCGTTGGTTGCTACTTTCACTCGATCGCCTACCGAGCAACCAATTGACAATGACCCAAGAGCTGATCGCCAACATGCTTGGCGTACGCCGCGAAGGGGTCACCGATGCCGCGGGCAAGTTGCAGAAGCTTGGCGTGATCGAATACAGCCGCGGGCATATCACCGTGCTGGATCGACCCAAACTGGAACAGCTGTGTTGCGAGTGTTACGCCGTAGTCAAGAAAGAAACAGATCGCCTGCTACCCTATGTCCCCGCTGCGCCCGCTCAAATAAAGGGGAAAACGGGGACATGAATCAGTCATCGACTTGGCAGCCTGCGATGGTTCTGCCAGACAAGCCCCCCGAAATCCGCGTTCTCACGGGAGTGAGATGGCTAGCATTGTGTGCCGTACTGGTGTTTACAAACCCTTATGGAGCCGCCTTTGCTACAGCACCCTGCCCAGGAATTCATGTGAAAATTCTGAACATTAAAAACAGCACGGGAACCATAGCTTGCGCACTTTTCGAGTCGTCCGTGGGCTTCCCGGCAGACTATCTGCGCTCTGCCACCAATCTCATGTCAATAAAGATTCGAGGTAAACAAGCGAGTTGCGACTTTCAAGACATTGCACCGGGAACATACGCGCTGGCCGTGGTTCATGATGAAAATATGAACGGAAAAATTGACACTAACTTGCTCGGCATTCCAACGGAAGGCTACGGTTTTTCAAACGACGCAAAAGCTTTACTTGGTACGCCTTCGTTCTCTGCCGCCCGCTTCACGTACGACGGCCGAAACCTGGACATGACAATAGGCTTGCATTATTGAGTACCGACTGTATCCCTGCCGAATATTCCTGCTTTCGTACTTCAGCCCAACCTATTCCGGGTTATCACGCCTGACAAGACATCCCAAACCACTTAGAAACGCGCAGCCAAGCTTGTTCATTGACCCTACAACTTCCTCCACAAAGGTACTTCTTCGGGCCTTACCCCGTGGAACCATCGGTATCAGGCCTGGCTGGACAGCAGCTCCTCGACGAAACGCAGTAACGCGGCAATGACCGTCAGCAACACCGGTCCGATGATCACACCGATCATGCCAAAGGCCGAAAGACCACCGATGACGCCGACGAATACGACCAGTATCGACACTGGCTCCTGGCTCGAAATCAGCAACGGTCGCAGCAGGTTGTCGGAGACCGTCACGCCGGCTCCCCAGATCAACATGAAGATCGCCCAACCCCATTGCGAAGTGGCGACCAAAGTACCAACCGCTGGCACCCACACGAGAGCCGTGCCGCCGATCGGCAACAGCGCCAGAATAGCCGCCAGCACGCCAAACACCACGGCGGAGGGCAACCCCGCGATAGCGAAGCCGATACCTACCAATGCCCCTTGAGCGATAGCGGTCAGACCGGTGCCGTAGACCACTGCGCGTGTCGTGTTACCAACCAGCTTGAGCAACTTGCTCCTACGCTGAGGTTGCATCGGCACCAGGCGCACGGCACGGTTAAGCAGCTGACGGCCGTCGCGCAGCAGGAAGAACAGCAGGAATAGCATCATGAAGAAGTGGACGATCGTGCCCAAAGCGCTGAGCACGAAGCTACCCCCCGTCGACGCCAGCGACTGCAGCAGCATCTGTGCGCTGCTGACCAGCCAGCCCTGCAGTTGCTCGTTCGTGGCAGTGAGCTTCTGACGTAGCCACTCGGCAAGACTGCCGACGAGGGGGTACCGTTCCAATTGCGTGAGCAGATTGGCATCGATACGCAGCGGCTGTTTTTGCAGATGCGTGACCAGATCCGCGAACTGATTCGCGAATGCCACGCCAAGGCTAAACACCGGACCCGCAAGCACAACCGGCACCAGCACCGTGATAATCCCCGCTGACAGACCGGCGCGCCCCTTCAGCACGCGCATCAGCCACCCATGCACTGGTGCCAACAAGAAAGCGAGACAGATACCCCAAGCAAGCGCCCCCCAAAAGGGCACGAGCATCCAGTACAGGGCGAGGGCAACGAGGGCCGCTACAACGATCACGAAGTACCTGCGGTAGAGGTCCAAGTTCACTCCTTACCAATTGCCAAGCCAATTAATAGCGGAATTTAACAAGCCAAACAGGCATTGGCGCGCTCTTCACAGAGCAAACCCGTCTATACGTCCAGTTCATACCTGCGCCCAATCTGCGCTTCTTTGCTTGCAAACCCGCCACCTACCAGATTGCCAATCCAAGGCGAGAACCATGTCGAGCGCCTGTCTAACGGCGGCCTGCGATCAGCTGGAACAGTATCACCACAATCGCAACAACCAGCAGGATATGAATGAACCCGCCAAGAGTGTACGAGGAAACCAAACCCAGTAACCACAAGACGACCAGGATGACCGCAATCGTCATAAGCATGTCTGTCACCTCTACAGCTGGACCTCAAATAGGGCGGCCGGAACCTTCTCAATAGATTGAATCGCCCCACCCTGTTCTAAACCCCTGCAATCATCACTTTACTATTCGCTCTTGTTTCCCCTTCCCCTGTCTTGCGGCTCCGTTTCGGGAAGTTGCATATCAGGGGGGCGTTTCTTGAGTTGCTCTTTTGACCGTTGTTGAGTTGGTGACTGCTGCACGTCAGGCGCCTGTTGACGCTGTCCGGCGCGCGACCTGTCCGGGTTGTCCTGCTGTGGCCGCTGCCGTTGCTGGTCTTGCTGCTGCCGTTGCTGATTCTGCTGTTGTTGTTGTCGTTGCTGCTCTTGCTGTTGCCGTTCCTGATTCTGCTGTTGCTGTTGCAGTTGCCGTTGCTGGTCTTGCAGTTGCCGTTGCTGATTCTGCTGTTGTTGTTGTCGTTGCTGCTCTTGCTGTTGCCGTTGCTGATTCTGCCGTTGCTGCTCTTGCTGTTGCTGATTCCGCTGCTGGAAATGCTGCTGCGTTATGGGCTCACGCGGCTGATAGCGGTAATTCTGGGAACGAATCGTATGCTGCTGCTCTACTGAGCGAGGGTAGCGATCCCCCGAATACTGCTGCTGGTAGATCGGCAACGGTGCGGGAGGCGGAGCGGAGCGGTTGTCCCATCGGTCCCATCCGCCATGACGCCTTTCCCAATCGGGCCCCCAGTGTTCACCCCAACGGGGTGGCCGGTCGGCCCGCCAATAGCGGAAATACACCGGAGGCCGTCGGTAGTAGCGCACCGGAACCCGTAGCACAAACAGCGGCACATACTCGGGTTCCACCTCATCCCACGGTCCGTTGTACCAACTGCTCGCATACCAGCGATCTTCCTCATACACCCAGTACAAGCCGTCGTAAAAGAAGATGTTCACATCCGCTTGAGGAGCGTAGTAGACAGGATAGCCTGGCACCCTGACGAGAGATGGATACGCGGGTAGGTTGATGCCAATGCTGATGCCCGGAAGGGCGATGCCAATACCGATACTGATCTGGGAGTAGGTTGAGGTTGCCGGGTAAAGCAGCAAAGACAACGCAAGAAGGAGATAGCGCATTTTCGGTTCTCCAACAGGATAAACGGCCATCATGGTGATGGTCATCATTGGTACCGTTATAAGGAGAGGTCGTTGGCACGGATGGCTCAGGAGACGCACAACGGTGAGAGCAACCCGCTGAAGGCAGCAACGAACTCGGTGACACGCACCCGATGCCCTCAGGTTTGTGCCCCCCGGTATGCAGGGAATCCTGCCGATAAGACAACCACGGCAAGCCGGAGGATTATCCGTATCACGTCTCGGCAGCTGAAGATGCGTACCCGATGGCATGGGTGAACATCCTTGGGCCCTAATGAATTCACCGTCTTTCTTGGCGGTCTTGGTGTGAAACCGCCACCTTCACACTCATGGCAAGCGCCGTTACCTTAATCTTGCCAAGCCATGATGAACCCAGTGAGGTACTGAATGAAATGAGCTCTGTCGAGGGAGTGATGCATCCAGGGGCCTCTCGGGTTACGCACTAATTGCCAACGCGCTTAATAATCACATTTTAGGTTGTTATGATGCATAGTGAACGCAACAAAAGGCAGGCATCTGCAATCAAGGCACTACAGCGTGGGATGCTGCTACGCGCCCTCCTTCTCCCTCCCAGTTATCCAGTTCCGCCCTCGGCCGCCCTTTTTCTTGACTGCGCCGGTGATCAACCACAAGTGAGACAAAATTGGAGGCTATCGCACCACCCCCAATCGGCAGCGATGGCGGGATCAAGGGTCTATAGCGCGTCATGACATGAAACCCTTTCAAAAAAGAACCTGACTCGGCGACCCTGATGCTGTTCGCCGCACAACGCTGTACACAGCGTGTGCCCGATTAGGAGTAGCGTTTCGGATGGTAATCATTGTTGTGTTTTTCAAAGCGCTTGATCAGCTGCTCGGCTTCGTTTTTTGTAATTCCATAGGCATCCTGGAGCTTGTCCACCAACACGACTCGCTTGCCGGCAATCATGTCGAGGTAATCGTCGGGGAGATTGCCCCACTCTGCTTTCACCATGCCCTTGAATTGTTTCCAGTTACCTTCAACGATATCCCAGTTCATATCAAACTCCTTCCGTTTGGAACTCGACGGTGAAATGGCCAATCGAGCATCCTTCATCGCAGTTGGCCTCGCACCACTTGAGCATCTCGCGCAACGACAGGATTAGAGGGAACCATGTGGCAACCATCTGGACTAGTTTCATGGAAACTCTGGATGCCAACGCAAGACTAGGCGAATGATCAAGCGCAGTCAGTACGATGACGCACATAGGGCCAAGCTTGTCCACGATCGGCCACGCCGGTACTCCCTTGACTCCGCCGGGACCAGGAAGCTCACTCTACCGCCACAATCCTTGGGGGCGCGGGCAAACCCTTGTCTATGACGAACAGGAACCGGGCTCAGGGTGCGATAGCGTACAGACGATTGCGATTGCTTGAGTCATATTGAACAGGGAAATTGGTCGATGATCGCCATGTAGTCTTGCAAAGGAGCTTGTGATGCGACTTAGCTTGCTCGATCTACCGTGGTGGGGTTGTGCGCTGGTGACGCTGGGCATGACCCACGTCACCATTGCGTCGGTAACGATCTTTCTCCACCGGCACCAAGCACACCGCACGCTCACGTTGCACCCCATTGCCAGCCACTTCTTCCGTTTCTGGCTGTGGCTGACGACTGGGATGGTCACCAAGGAATGGGCCGCCATCCACCGCAAGCACCACGCCCACTGCGAAACCTCGGAAGACCCCCACAGCCCGCAGATTTATGGCATCCGGAAAGTGCTATTCGAGGGCGCCGAACTCTATCGCCTGGAGTCCAGTATCCCTGCAACACTGGAGAAATACGGCCATGGCACCCCCGACGACTGGATCGAACGCAACCTGTACGCGAGGCACACCCAGCTCGGTATTGGCCTCATGCTGGGGATCGATATCATCCTGTTTGGTCCGATCGGACTCAGCATGTGGGCAGTACAGATGATTTGGATTCCGTTCTTCGCAGCGGGCGTCGTCAATGGTATTGGCCACAATTGGGGCTACCGCAATTTCGCACCGAACGATGCCTCAAGGAATGTCGTACCGTGGGGCATCCTGATCGGTGGCGAAGAACTGCACAACAACCACCACGCCTATGCCTCCTCCGCCAGGCTGTCCAGCAAGTGGTGGGAATTCGACATCGGCTGGATGTACATCCGCATCCTGGAGAGGCTTCACCTGGCGAAGGTATGCAAGGTTGCGTCCCAAGTCCGCTACAACACATCCAAGACCTGCTGCGACGTGGACACCCTGCAGGCGGTCATCACTCACCGTTACGACGTACTGGCCAAGTTCGCCAAATCCCTGCACCGAACCGCCGTAGAAGAAATTCACAGCTTGCGGACCAGTACGCCCCCCGAATGGAAAGACTCCAAGGTACTGGTCAGCCTCTGGCTGCAAAGAGGGGTAAGGACATTGCCGGAGCAGGAACGCACCGCCCTTGAACAGGCCCTGCATTCCAGCACCGTGTTGAGCACCATTTACGCGATGCGGCAGGATCTTACTGCCCTGTGGAGCCGGTCCACCACGTCGAAGGAGCAACTGGTGAAACAGTTGGAAGACTGGTGCCGGCGTGCCGAGGAAAGCGGCATTGATGCGCTGCGAGAATTTTCTCGGACGCTGCGCTGCTACGACTCACAGTTAGGAGACATGGAATGACATTAGGAACCATTCTGCTGATCATCGTGGTTCTACTGCTGATCGGCGCTATTCCCACTTGGCCCCACAGCCGAGGATGGGGTTACGGTCCCAGCGGTGGTCTTGGGTTGATATTGGTGATCCTGCTCATCCTGTGGTTATTGGGCAGGATATAGTGCATTGCTCTGATTGCCTTTCAACAGACACCCAGTCGTAGACACCGAGCAAATCGATAACAGATGCACTTAGCCTGGATACCCTACGCTTTCAGCGTCGATATCAATAGCAGTGCCAGGTTGCTATAACAAATCGAGCCATTCCCGCTCTGCCAGGGCGTGGTGCGCTTCAATCCCCCAGCGTTTGGAATACCCTCGCTGCTCTTACCCTGTTACAAACAGGAGGACAATATGCAAGCAAGAAAGTTAGGTATTGGGTTAGTAGCCGCGCTATCACTGCTGGCTAGCGGCTGCACGACCACCGACGGCCATATGATGGGCGGCGCAAAATCCACCGGATCAACGAATGCCGCTGGTGAAATGCGTGAGATCGATGCCGGTTACGATTCGACGCTAACGCGCTTATACAGCAACGCTCCCAGCTCACGAGCCCTGGTGGCAAAAGCCCATGGGGTGCTGATTTTCCCTTCGGTGATTGCGGCGGGCCTGATGGTGGGCGGGGAGTATGGCAAGGGGGCTCTGCGAGTCGGCGGCAAGACAGCAGGCTACTACCAGACGGCGAGCGCCTCGTTCGGCTGGCAGATTGGCGCACAATCCAAAGCCATCATTTTCCTATTCATGACCCAAGATGCACTCAACAAGTTTCTCTCCGGGTCGGGGTGGACAGTGGGGGCTGATGCCTCTGTCGCGCTGCTGAAAATGGGGGCCAACGGCGATATCGACCTCAATACGGTGCAACAACCGGTCATTGGCTTCGCCCTGACCAACAACGGATTGATGGCGAATCTCACGCTGGAGGGCACCAAAATATCCAAGTTAAATATGTAAACTGTAAAAACAGCTCCTTGCTCTGACCACCGTGTTGACCAGAGACCATCTTTCGCATATTCAAGCAGGTGGTGCATCCTTGAGAGTTTCAATAATGGTCCATTTTTTCATGGCAACGGGTCACTCTGAGGAGCTGTTATATAAACCGTAGTGGAAGAAATCGCAAAGGAGTCGTCATGGCGACAAAAGAGGCTTATCGGAAAAAGCTGGAGGCGCAACTCAAGGAATGGGATGCGAAGCTTGCTGTGTTGAGTGCGAAAGCCAAAAAGGCAACAGCAGATGCTCGGATCAACTACGAGAATGAGCTGGAAAGCCTGAAAAGCAAGCGGGCAGCGGCATACAATATGCTCGAGGAGATGGGTGAGCGCGGCGAAAACACTTGGGAGGATATGAAGGACGGGGTGGAAAAAGTCTGGGACGAAATGAGTAAAGCAATAGAGAAAGTGGCGGCTCGTTTCAAATAAATAGAAGGTGATCGCGCGCCCCTCACCGGAGATGCTTGATATCTGCAGCCACCCCAGGAGGCCGAAGGATTTTCCAGTCCAGATGTAAGGGTGAGTTCCACCCAATTTGGCTTTCCATCATGAAGAAAGAATATCATGCTGATTACTTTCCATTCTACAGCTGCCGGAAATATCATGATGTTCCAAAGCGATGCAGAAAACATTTTGACCCTTCTGGGCAAGGATATTTCACAAGCAAAAGGGATATTGACGGTTGAGCAGATGCCGGCTGCTATTGAAAAGTTGCAGCGTACCATCAGGCTGGGTAACAACAGCGCCAATACAGCGCCGCCTCAAAAAGATACCGATAGTAATGCCGATGACAAAGAAGCCCAAGTAGTACAGCCGGTATCATTCGCCCAGCATGCCCAACCTTTTCTTGAGTTTATGCAAACTTCCCTCAAGGGAAACAAGCCAATCACATGGGGGACGTAAGGGAAGCACACTAGTTTGGGCTAGCTGATTTCTTTCGGCAACAGTGACAGTCACTTTCGTTGTGAGATCACAGCGCTGAGCCCCCACCGCTCACAGGCCTAGTAGGTCTGACGCATTGCACGTCGATCATCATTGGGTGATTTCGTGGCCAATGATACCGCCAACTGCCGCACCGCCGATGGTTCCGCCCGTGCTGCCACCCGTAAGAACGGCACCTCCGACGGCACCAACACCGGCGCCGATGGCAGTGTTCTGACCCTGCCGCGACATGCCGGCACATCCCCCCAGACTGATCAGCATTGCTATGGCAACTGCGCTGATTGCGAATCTCTGCATCGTTTTCATGGTATTACCTCTTTCTGAAACATTATATTCAGATGCATGGGGATTAGTAGGGTGCAGCTTTCGTCTTATCAAATCGCAATTTCGTTCAATCCAGGCAATGATCCACTATTGTTACTTCATGTATGAAGTTGTGAGTGTTGGACTGACAGGGATTGCCGGACACACATCTCTCTTCGCCGTGACCATGCTGATTTCAACCATACATCGCCAAGGTGCAGATATTGCACACATGATGGCTCCAATAGTTTTAGGTTATGAGGCGTATCCTTCTCCGTCTGTCTGCTAACGCACATAGCTGGCATACCTTTTACTGCTACAGGCCTGGCGTGACTTGATGTTAATTGCGCGATCGATTTGGATACGTTCTTCAATCATCGCGCATAGCGTACTAACAATCACAATAAGGCCAGATGTGCATCTTCCTGCGCTTTATGCACAAAGATATTGAGGGCTGAGACATGGATTGGCCAGGATTGCCGATGATTGACTACATACTCCGCACAATTGGACGTGCACTTGCACGCTATCTCAGCAAACCCCTGAAGTCATACGCGCCTGTCGCCACGATTCCACCCGAGAAATTGGTGGCGATACTTCAGCCAGGGGATGTTTTGCTGGTGGAGGGACACTCTCGATTGAGCATGGCTATCAAATACCTGACCCAGTCCACTTGGTCGCACGCGGCGTTCTATGTCGGTACCTGCGCAAGCCAGGTTACCGGTACCGATACACCGATGCTGATCGAGGTGGATGTACAGATAGGTGTCCGGCTAGTGCCGCTTTCTGCCTACGCCCATTTACACACGCGTGTCTGCCGGCCGGAGAAGCTCATGGGGGCGATCTTGAGCGCATGATCGCAAGCGCGTTGGCGCGAGTGGGACAAAGCTACGACCTCAAGAACGTTTTCGATTTAGCACGCTACTTGTTGCCCGCTCCTCCTGTCCCGACCCGGTGGCGGCGCAGGATGATCGCGCTAGGTGCCGGAGACCCTACGAAAGCAATTTGCTCAACCTTAATTGCGCAATTGTTTGAAAGTATTCGCTACCCTATCCTGCCGGAAGTGCGCCACGTACCAGTCGACCATCCGGGACGGGCTTCGTACTACGAAGACATTCTGCATATTCGAAACTACAGCCTTTATACCCCGCGCGACTTCGACATCTCACCGTACTTTCAGATTATCAAACCCGAACGGCCGGCCGATTTTGACTATCGTTCCCTGCATTGGGATAAGTGAGCGATCGATGCCAGTTTACCTGCAGACTGCAACCTGATCTGGCACGACTGATCTGCCCCCACCAGCCATACCAGCGACAAGGAGAGAAGTCCTAGGTTTGCATGGTAGTGGTACTGCTTGATAGTTCGGTGGCCTGCTGCTGGCGGTAGCGTGCCGCAAACACTGCTGGCGGTATCCGGCCAATCGAGCCGTGGGGGCGCACCTGGTTGTAGTCGTCCCGCCAAGCCGCAATGATCTGCCGTGCTTCTGCCAACGTATCGAAGACATGTTCATTCAGGCACTCATCGCGAAATCTGGCGTTGAAGCTTTCAACGTAACCATTTTGGAGCCTGTCAGATTTTCTGTGTGCATGAGGTCATGAGATGATTCTGAAAGGGACCCTCCATGACCCTTGCAATGACCGCCAAGAAGACCAAGAAACCCAAAGCTCCCAAGCTCATTCCTGACGAGCTGATCGACCAGCTGCTAGCACAGACTGAAGGCAAAGACGCCGAGTCGATCCTCGGTGAATCGGGCTTGGCCGGCCTACTCAAGAAGCAGCTGGCCGAGCGGATGCTTGCCGCCGAGCTGAACCACCATCTGGCCACCGAGGCCAAGCAAGGCAAGGTCGGCAACCATCGGAATGGTTCCAGCTCGAAGACCGTCATCACCCCCAGTGGTGAGTTGGAACTGGATATTCCGCGTGACCGCCAAGCCACCTTCGAGCCGCAATTGGTCGCCAAGTATCAGCGCCGCCTGCCCGGCTTCGACGACCACGTGATCAGCATGTACGCGCGCGGAATGACGGTGCGTGAGATCCAGGGCCATCTGCAGGAGCTGTATGGGCTGCAAGTGTCGCCCGACCTAATCTCTACCATCACCGACGAAGTGCTGGCCGAAGTCGAGCAATGGCAGCAGCGGCCGCTCGAAGCGATGTACGCCATCGTCTATTTCGACGCGCTGCGCCTGAATATCCGTGACGAAGGCACCGTCAAGAATAAGGCCGTCTACCTGGCGCTCGGCATTCGCGCCGATGGCCGCAAGGAAGTGCTCGGGCTCTGGATCGAACAAACTGAGGGCGCCAAGTTCTGGCTCAAAGTCTTCAACGAACTGAAGAACCGTAGCTTGGACGACATCCTGATCGCGGTGGTCGACGGCCTGCGCGGATTTCCGGAAGCGATCGAGGCCGTCTTCCCACAAGCGCAAATCCAGACCTGCATCGTCCATCTGATCCGCAACTCGCTCAATCTGGCGAGCTGGAAGGACCCCAAAGGCCTGGCTGCCGCGCTCAAGCCGATCTACCAGGCCGCCACAGCCGATGCAGCAGTAGCGGCCCTGGATGCGTTTGCAGAAGGCGATTGGGGCCGGAAATTCCCGACTGTACCGGCCATGTGGCGCCGGCAATGGGAACAGGTCATTCCCTTCTTCGCCTACCCGCCGGAAGTGCGCAAGATTATTTACACCACCAACGCGATCGAGAGCATGCACATGCAACTGCGTAAGATTGTCAAAAACCGGGGCCATTTCCCGAGCGACGAAGCTGCCAGCAAGCTGCTCTACCTGGCCTTGCGCAATATCGAGAACGACTGGAAGATGCCGCCGATCACCTGGAAACAGGTGGCCAACCAGCTTGCCATTCTGTTTGGTGAGCGCTTCACCGACGCCCTAGGCTGAGATTTGTTTAACCGACCTCAGCACACAGAATTCCTGACACTTCCCCATTTTGCATCGGCCGACCCGGCTGAATCAGAATGTGCCGGATGCCATGCGTTCGCGCCCACCCCATAAACACACGACTGGCGAACTCTGGCCCATTATCCGTCCTGACTGCCAACGGATAGCCGCGGAATTGCGCCACCTGATCCAGCATGCGCGTGACGTATTGGCCAGACATCGAGAAATCTACCGCAACCTGCACCGCCTCGTGGCTGAAGTCATCGGCTACCGTCAGGCATTTCAAGCGTCGGCCACAGGCCAACTGGTCACTGACAAAATCCATGCTCCACACCTCATTCAACTGCGTGGCCGCCTGCAGTGGCGTACGCACGCCAGTGAGCTTGCGCCGACGGTTGCGTCGCCTGACGGCCAGGCCCTGCTCGCGGTACAAGCGGTAAACCCGCTTGTGATTGATGGCTGGGAATTTGTGACGCAGCAGATCATGCACCCGCCGGTAGCCAAAACGGCGGCGTGTCTGCGCGATCTCGACGATGCGTGCCATCAGCTGACACGTCAGCGCATCCGCCTGCGGCGGATGCCGCCAGGCATCTCGGGAGAGCCCCACAAGCCGGCAGGCGCGGCGCTCTGATAGCGCCAATCCACTGCTCAACATCACGCTAATGGCCTGCCGCTTGGCCTGCGGGGCTAACGCTTTACCCCGGAAGCGACCTTGAGGGCTTCGATGTCGAGATGGGCCTCGGCCAGCAACTTCTTGAGACGGGCGTTCTCGGCCTCCAGATCTCGGGCGCGCTGGAGTTCGGCGACATTCTTGCCGCCGTATCGGCTTCGCCACTTGTAGAAGGTGGCCTCGGAGAAGCCGCCCTGCCGGCAGACCTCCTTGATAGCCATGCCCAGTTCGGCCTGCTTGAGAAAGCCAATGATCTGTTCTTCGGTGAATCTGCTCTTCTTCATGTCCGTCATTCTCCTTCAGTGACGGACTTCTCTCTACTTTTGATTGGTAAGGCCTAAGGGGAGCAGATCATCGTCCATAAACTCTGTGCCACAATTGTGTCGCATTGTACCGCTACTCATCCGCACCCAACTGCACTTGTAAGCACTTTCAGCGTTTCGGCAAACGCAGCAGGAACAATAAAATCAAATAGTTAGAAACAAAGTAGGGTCTTGTAATCAGAAGGTCGGGGGTTCGACTCCTCTCTCCGGCACCAATATCTATCCACGGGCCTTGCAGCGATGCAAGGCCCGTTTGCTTTGGTGGGTTTTAGATGGATATTAGATGGCGCCATCTAATATTCGACCGAATTCCAGTCTCGTACTAGGCTGAATCATGTGCGGCCGCTTCGCTATCTACACCCCGTTTCGCCGTCTCGGGCAACAGCTCGGGCTGGACTTTGACTTCCCTCCCCGTTACAACATCGCCCCCACACAGAACATCCCGATTGTCCGGCTGGCGGCGGATGGCGGCTTTGAGGTGGCCGAGGCGCACTGGGGGCTGATTCCCTTCTGGGCCAAGGATCGCAAGATCGGGTACAGCACCATCAACGCCCGGGCCGAGACCGTGGCGGAGAAGCCGGCGTTCCGAGCCGCTTTCAAGCATCGGCGCTGCATCATCCCGGCCAGCGGCCTGTACGAATGGCAGGACGTCGGCGGCAAACAGAAGCAGCACTGGTTCATTACCGACACCGAGGGCGACGGGCTGGGGTTTGCCGGGCTGTGGGAGCGCTGGGCCGACCCAGCAACCGGCGAAACGCTCGAGAGCTGCACCATCATCGTCGGGCCGGCCAATGACCTGGTCTAGCCCATCCATGACCGCCTCGCCTGCATCCTGCCGCCCGAGCATTACCGCGACTGGCTGAACCCCGAAGCGCCCGCCCCCTTTCTGCGCACCCTCCTCACGCCCTGCCCCAGCGAGCGCTTGCGCATGTGGCCGGTATCGACCCGCGTCGGTAATCCGCGCCATGACGGGCCGGATCTGGCCGAGCCTGTGCCAGGTGCATAACCCTCCTTCTCTATTGCCTTCTTTTCACCCAAGTTGTTCTAATGAACAACACGTTCCGTATGCCGACGCGTTAAGGCAAGGCCGGCGGTTTTTGCTTGCTGATAGCATGAGCTGAACTCATCGCCGTTTTCTGTCTGGGCAGGTCAGAAATAAAGTATTGTGGTGCCACGTTTTTATTGAATCCCCTCATGGCGAGTGAATCATTCATGACAAATCGTTTGGGTGCACGTCGTGTGGGCGACCATACTGGACTGTAATGGCGCGCCAATTGGAATTGGATTGGCATCTGGCGCAAGCAGCGTTGGAAACTCCACATAGAAAGGAGGTGCTCCGTGACGCTATCTCTGCGGTCCAGCTTTGAATCCAAGCTGCTCGCGGCACTCTCCACTGCCGTATTGGTCGTGATCGCACTGTCTCTGACTATTTGGAAGGTCGCCGATGATGCCACCCGCTCGGTTCAATGGGTCACCCACACCCATGAGTTGCTCAAGCAGCTTGCCCTCACTCGGGGTTATTCGCTGCAGATCGAATTAACCACGCAGTCGTTCCGTCTCTATGGCGATGTCGCGAATCTTGCCGAACGTGACGACGCGATCGCAGCCCGAGAAAACGCGCTCGGGCAAATTCGGGGGTTGACCACCGACAACCCGCGTCAGAGGCAGCGCTGGGTAGCCTTGCGGAAAGTGCTCAATCAACGGCTGGCCATTGCGAGGCAGGTTGAGCTCCTGCTCAAGACGCAAGGAAAGGCGGCCGCCGACGCCTTCGTCGCCAAAGCGCCGTTACGGCAAACCCGGGTGCTCACCTACCGCCTGCTTGACGACATGGATCGGGAAGAGCGGCAATTGCTGAGGCAGCGAGAGTCCGCTTATGCGCATGCGCGCCAAACGCTGGTGGTGGCCAGCTCGTTGGTTGGGGCGTTGCTCGTTTTCCTGCTTGCTTCCACCTATGTGTTGATACGTCGGCAATGGCATGCGACGGCAACGAGCCAGCGTGCCCTGGCTGACAGCGAGGAGAGCCTGAGGACGACGCTGGATTCGATCGGCGATGCCGTCCTGGCCACGGATATCGATGGTCGCATTAGCCGGATGAACCTGGTGGCCGAGCAGCTAACCGGTTGGCCGGCCTCGCTCGCCGTGGGCAGACCGGTGGAGGATGTGTTTCGCATCATCAACGAAGAGACCCGTGAGCCAGCCGCGGATCCGGTTGCCGCGGTACTGGCAACGGGAAAAACCCAGGCGCTGGCCAAGCACACCTCGCTGATCGCACGAGATGGCAGCGAGTGTCCGATTGCCGACAGTGCGGCACCCATCCGGAATGCGGAGGGGGCATTGCATGGCGTTGTTCTGGTGTTCCGGGACGTCTCGGCCGAGCGCCATGCCGAGCAGATCATCCGTGAGCAAAATGCCCTGCTGGAGTCGCATGTGCGGGAACGTACCGCTCAGTGGCATGACAGCCAGGACCATTTGCGCAATGTCATCAGCTCGGTACCTGCCCTGGTCGCCTATGTGGATGCACAGCAGCGGTATGTCTATGTCAACGACCAATACCGGGAGCGCTTTGCTCCCGGTATGACTGATATCACCGGATGCGAAGTTAAAGCGATTCTCGGGGAAGCGCGCTATGCCATCGCCGAGCCCCTCATCGGCAAGGTTCTCCAGGGTGAGGCACAGGGCTACGACTGGCAGCCTTTTCCCGGGGTGTGGCAGACCATTCGCTACCTGCCCAAGTACGATGCAGGCGGCCAGATTGTCGGCTATTACGTGCTAGGAACGGACATCACGGAGCGCAAGTTGGCCGAAGAAAGAATCCGGACGCTGAATGTCGAGTTGGAGCAACGGGTGCACGAGCTTGAGCATGTCACGCGAGCCCTCCGGACGCTCAGCGCGGGCAATCGCGCCATGCTGCGGGCCGATGAGGAGCGGGCCTTGCTCGATGCCATGTGCCACGCCATTGTCGTCGATGGTCGCTATGACATGGCGGTGGTCTGGTATGGCGACAAGGCGGACCACACGCGGTTGCGGCCGATGGCCGAAGCGGGTTACCCCGGTGGCCTCGAGGCACTGGCGCAATTGCGTCTCGGCGGAGCTGGCGATGAACGTGGCCAGAGCGTGTCTCCTATGGCGATGCGCACAGGTAAGGTGCAATTGGTGCGCGATATGGGGAGCGATCCACATAGCCGGTGGCCGGGCGATCTATTAAACGGCACGACGGCAGGACTGGCCTGCCCTCTGCGCGTGGGAAACAGGGTGATCGGCGCCTTGACCATCTACGATGCCGAGGCAGACTCCTTTGGTGCTGACGAAATCGCGCTGCTCACCGAGTCGAGCGAAGATCTGGCGTTTGGCATTGCCACTTTGAGGAACCATGTCGAGCAAAAGCGCACCCAGGCGGCCATGCACCACTTGATGCGGCACGATCCGCTGACCGGGCTGCCCAATGCGCTGCAGTTCGAGGAGGCGCTTTCAGCCGCCCTCAGAACCAGCATGCAAGAGGCGCAACCGCTTGCCACGCTACAACTCAATATTGAGCGGCTCAGCGAGATCAATGATGCATTGGGCTTTGTCTACGGCGACCAGATCCTGTGTGATTTCGGTTTTCGTCTACAGGGGTGCGTGCCTGCCACAGCACTCGTGGCACGGATACGTGGAGACGAATTCGCGGTGCTCCTGCCCGGCAGTGACGCCCAGGCGGCATTGACCGCCGTCGAAGCCGTGGAACTTGAGTTGGCGCGCGCTTTTCCTGTGGCGGACATCGCTTTGGACGTCAGCGCGAAGACCGGCATTGCCCTGTTTCCAGAACATGGCACAACGACACACGATCTGCTGCGCCGCATGGACAAGGCCGTCAATCAGGCCAAGAAGCGTGGTCTGAGCCACGTGGTGTTCGATCCTGGAGAGGCCCATGCTCAGGCTGACCGTCTGGTCATGATGGGCGAGTTGCGGCGGGCTATCGAAGGAGGAGAACTGCGCGTATACCTGCAGCCCAAGGTCGAGTTTGCCACGGGCCGGGTGAGTGGCGCTGAAGCGCTGGTGCGATGGAACCATTCGCGGCTTGGCCTGCTGGCTCCCGCCATGTTCATTGGTTTGGCTGAGCATACCGGCCTGATTCGCCCACTGACGGAGTGGGTCATTGGTGCCACGCTTGATTTGTTGCAAAGCTGGCATGCCCGAGGCTGCGCCGTTCCCATTGCCGTCAACCTGTCGGCACGCAGTCTGCATGATGAGAGTCTGTTGGACAAGATCCGCCTGTGGCAGGCAGCCCGTGGGATTGGCCCTGGCTGGCTGGAGGTGGAAATCACCGAGAGTTCCGTCATGGAAGATCCCGAATTGGCGCTTGGTATTCTACATAGCCTGCACGCTGGGGGCATTCCGCTCTATATCGACGATTTTGGCACTGGCTATTCTTCATTGAACTATCTGCAGAAGTTGCCGGTGGACTATATCAAGATCGACCAGTCATTCGTGGCGAACATGTCCCGCAGCAAAGACTCGGCGATGATCGTGCGCTCCACCATCGATCTCGTACGTGATCTGGGCCGCAAAACCGTGGCCGAAGGCATTGAAACCCAGGAGCACTGGGAGCAACTGTCCCGACTGGGATGCGACTACGCTCAGGGTTACTTCATCGCCAAGCCGATGCCGGCCGAAGCCTTCCAGGAGTGGGTTGAGAATTTCATCCCACCCGTGCCAGCGACTGAGTCCGCTCATTGAACGGCCCGTCCTCAGGGGGAGCATCCAAGGGTTCGGCCCCTCACGCCAAGCCCGGCAGGAGCCGTGCCCTCTCCGTATCGGGCGGAGCCGTCTGATAGCGGTTCTCCCGGTATTTTCCCTGGCGACTGTGCCTATTTGCCGCCGCCATGCCGTACACGTCGCCTTGTCGCTTGTTGATTCATCCTGTTGCCAGGATGGTCTGTCGTAGAGACCGCGTTGTTACACCCAGCGAGCTTGCTCGGGGTCGGTGCGGCCGGTTTGTTTGGTATCGCGTGGACGATCGAGGAACGGTGTTTGCGGAGAGTGTTATTAAATAAATGGCATATTTGTTAACAAATATTTGCAATTTGCCTGAGGTGAGGCTACCCACTCCCCATTTATCATTGCGGCACCCACAAACAGGAGCCCACTGATGACATCGCACAAAGCCCTACCTCATCCTCGCGAAGTTCGTCTGAAGCGAGGGCTGAACCAGGTGCAATTCTGGAGCCTGATCGGCGTCACTCAATCTGGAGGGTCGCGCTACGAGTCGGGCCGAAACATGCCGCGCCCGGTGCGGGAACTGTTCCGCCTGGTGCATATCGAGCAAGTTGACCTTGCCATCATCAACCGTGAGGACATGGAGGTCATTGGTCTTCTCAAGACACAATTTCCAGATTTGTACGAAAGTTTGAAGAAGGCGGTATCGGCGACATCACGTGAAGAGCAGTGATTTGTCGCGTTGGTTTTCAGGCGCTCTACAGCCTGGCCTGATAGCTGGCATCTGAAGTCTTGGCTTGATGGAGCGCCCCTTGACCATGTTGGCAAGGCAAGGCATTACAAGCCGGGCAGGAATCGTGTGGAATCGGACTTTGGACTCGTGGCTGACGCCAGATGCCAGGTCAATAAAAAAGGCGGGAGAGTAAAACTTCCCGCCTGTTTCTTATGCTTGGCATAGCCTTGCCTGGCTCGCTTCTTTCGGTCTGTAAAGGTGGCACAGCGTTGCAGACGTTGTGCGAATTTGGCTACCGGGTTGGTACGTGGTGGTTTGGCCATCGAGTTCCTTCCAGTTGAGTCGAGGGTGCTCTCTCGACAGACGAATGAGTAGACTGCACCACCGGTTTTCCGTTCCCCGAGTGTGTCAATTTTTCGAACGGCGACGAGGCCGTCCCGGTGTTCGGGATTGTCCACACCTGACGTGATGCATGGGCCGCTGAAACCTCATGCCCGGCTCGCCTTCACGCTGGTCTTGATCTGAGCAGACGGTGAGTCTCCCCCGAGGGAGTTGCGCCCCCCTCGAGAACGGTCGCGTGTCTCCCTGTCCGCTGTTGCGGGGCGAGTGTTGAATAGCAATGTTCAGATATGTACTTCGCCAAATACCGAAGTATCGGGCCGGGCCTTTGATGCCGAGAGGCCCGTCTGGTCTGGGTTTGCGCCAGCTATCGGCGGCGGTGCGCGACGGGTGCCGCGTGTTGGGCCCCAGCGGCGCGGGTGTTTTGCTGTTGACAGTCGCAGAACCCCTCCTCTAGATTGGGCATCAAGCTATCGGGATGTGACAGGAGAGACCGCCATGTGGCGGCGCCGAAGGGGAATCGCCCCAGAAACTCTCAGGCAAAAGGACTGCCGCATCGACTAGCTCTCTGGAGAGTAGGCCCACGAGGCCTCGCCGAAGGAAAAGCGTTCCCGTCCGGGTCCGTAATCTCTCAGGCAAATGGACAGAGGGGGCATCAGGCTCACGCCGCCTGGAATGCCCCGCTAAAGTCCGGATGCCGATCTCCCTGATCGTCCCCTGCTTTCGCCGTTGTACTCCAGGCTTGCGTTGGCCCGTTTTACTTCACGCAACCCTGTCAGGAGAGAGCAATGAGCGACATCAAATACACCGAATCCCACGAATGGCTGCGCCTGGAGGCGGATGGCTGCGCCACCGTTGGCGTCACCGACTACGCCCAGAACTTGCTGGGCGACCTGGTTTACGTGGCGCTGCCCCGGGAGGGCGACCGTTTCGCCCAGGGCGAGGAAGCGGCCACCATCGAATCGGTCAAGGCCGCCGGCGAGATCAAGATTCCGGTGGATGGCACCGTCGTGTCCGTCAACGTCGCGCTGGCCGACGAGCCGAGCCTGGTGAACGAGGCGGCGGAGAGCGCGGGCTGGTTCTTCCGCATGCGTATCGACAACCCGGAGCAACTGGCCGGGCTGATGGATGCCGCCGGCTACCACGCCTACATCGGCGCATAGGGGGATGGGTCATGGCTACGTTTGATTCCCTCACGCAGCGCGAGCTGTTCGTGCGCCGCCACATCGGCCCGGATGCCGGCGAACAGGCCGAGATGTTGGCCGAACTGAAGGTCGGCTCGCTGGACGAGTTCATCCGGCAAGTGGTGCCGGCGGCGATCCGCCGTCACGAGCCGCTGGCCCTCGGTGCGGGCTGCACCGAGGCCGAGGCGTTGCAAAAGCTGGCCGATATCGCCAGCCGCAACAAGGTGTTCAAGTCGTTCATCGGCATGGGCTACCACGACACCCATACCCCGCCGGTGATCCAGCGCAACGTGCTGGAGAACCCGGCCTGGTACACCGCCTACACCCCGTACCAGCCGGAGATTTCGCAGGGCCGCCTGGAGGCGCTGCTCAATTTCCAGACCATGATCGCCGACCTCACCGGCATGGAGATCGCCAACGCCTCGATGCTGGACGAAGGCACGGCGGCGGCCGAGGCGATGACCTTCTGCCAGCGCCTGGCCAAATCGAAGAGCCAGGTGTTTTTCGTGGCGGCCGACTGCCATCCGCAGACGATCGACATCATCCGCACCCGCGCCGAGCCGATCGGCATCGAGGTGGTGGTGGGCGACCCGCGCCGCGACCTGGCCGGTGTCGACTGCTTTGGCGTGCTGCTGCAGTACCCGGGCACGTTCGGCGACATCCACGACTACCAGGGCGTGATCGACGCGGCGCATGCCAAGGGCGCGCTGGCGGTGGTGGCCGCCGACTTGCTGGCGCTGACGCTGCTGACCCCGCCGGGTGAATTCGGCGCTGATGTGGCGATCGGCACCACGCAGCGCTTTGGCGTGCCGCTCGGTTTTGGTGGTCCGCACGCCGGCTACCTGGCGACCCGCGACGCCTTCAAGCGCAGCATGCCCGGCCGCTTGGTCGGGGTGTCGGTCGACGCGCACGGCCGCCCTGCCCTGCGCCTGGCGATGCAGACGCGCGAACAGCATATCCGCCGCGAGAAGGCGACCAGCAACATCTGCACCGCGCAGGTGCTGCTGGCCAACATCGCCGGACTGTACGCGGCCTACCATGGCCCGCAGGGGCTGAGCACGATCGCGCACCGTATACACCGCCTGACCGTGACCCTGGCCGCCGGCCTGCGCCAGCTCGGCTACAGCGTGCCGACCGAGTACTGCTTCGACACGCTGACCGTCGACAGCGGCGCGCAGACCGCGGCGCTGCATGCCGGCGCCCGCTCCTACTCGATCAACCTGCGTGTCATCGACGCGCAGCGCCTCGGTATCGCGCTGGACGAGACCACCACGGCCGAGGACGTGACGACGCTGTGGGCGATCTTTGCCCAGGGCAAGCCGGTGCCGGATTTTGCCACCCTGGAGGCGGCCACGCCGGATGTGCTGCCGGGGCAACTCCAGCGCGGCAGCGCCTTCCTCACCCACCCGGTGTTCAATAGCCACCACTCGGAAACGCAGATGCTGCGCTACCTGCGCGCGCTGGCCGACAAGGACCTGGCGCTGGATCGCACCATGATCCCGCTGGGCAGTTGCACCATGAAGCTCAACGCCACCAGCGAGATGCTGCCGATCACCTGGCCCGAGTTTGCCAGGCTGCACCCGTTCGCGCCGGCCGAGCAGGCCGAGGGCTATCGTGCGCTGACGCAGGAGCTGGAGGCGATGCTGTGCGCGGTGACCGGCTACGACGCTGTGTCGCTGCAGCCGAACGCCGGCTCGCAGGGCGAATACGCGGGCTTGTTGGCGATTCGCGCCTATCACGCCAGCCGTGGCGAGGGGCAGCGCACCGTGTGCCTGATCCCCTCCTCGGCGCACGGCACCAACCCGGCCTCGGCGCAGATGGTCGGCATGCAGGTGGTGGTGGTCAAGTGCGACGACGCCGGCAATGTCGACGTCGATGATCTGAAGGCGAAGGCGGCGCAGCATAGTCATGATCTCGCCGCGATCATGATTACCTACCCGTCCACCCACGGCGTGTTCGAAGAGCGTGTGCGCGAGATCTGCGACGTGGTGCACGCGCACGGCGGCCAGGTCTACATCGACGGCGCCAACATGAACGCGCTGGTGGGCCTCGCCCAGCCGGGCAGCTTCGGCGGCGACGTGTCGCATCTCAACCTGCACAAGACCTTCTGCATTCCGCACGGTGGCGGCGGTCCGGGTGTCGGCCCGATCGGCGTCAAGGCGCATCTGGCGCCGTTCCTGCCCGGCCATCGCCAGGGCGGGCTCGCCGGCGGCGGCGCGGTGTCGGCGGCGCCGTTCGGCAGCGCCAGCATCCTGCCGATCACCTGGACCTACATCACGCTGATGGGGGCGGCAGGGCTGCAGCGCGCCACCGAGCTGGCGATCCTCAACGCCAACTACATCGCCAGCCGCCTCGCGCCGCATTACCCGATCCTCTACACCGGGCCGAACGGACGCGTGGCGCACGAGTGCATCGTCGATCTGCGCCCCCTGAAGGACGCCAGCGGTATCAGCGTGGACGACGTGGCCAAGCGTCTGATCGATTTCGGCTTCCACGCTCCCACCATGAGCTTCCCGGTGGCGGGCACGCTGATGATCGAGCCGACCGAGTCGGAGTCGAAGGCCGAGCTGGATCGCTTCATCGACGCGATGATCGCGATTCGTGGTGAGATCGCCGCGGTGGAGGCCGGCACGCTGGATGCGAACGACAACCCGCTCAAGCACGCGCCGCACACGGCAGCCGAGCTGGTGGGCGAATGGGAGCACGCCTATTCGCGCGAGCAGGCGGTGTATCCGCACGGCGTGACGCGCTCGGCGCCCGGCAAGTATTGGCCGCCGGTGAGCCGTGTCGACAACGTCCATGGTGACCGCAACCTGGTGTGCTCCTGCCCCCCGCTGTCGGACTACCCGAACTGACCCTGCCCGGCCGACGGTTGCCGCTCCGGCGGCAACCGCGCCAGAGGAGAATGCAGATGTATACCCAAGACATGCACATCGAAGGCTTCGACGACGAACTGTGGGCCTCGCTGGAGGCGGAACGCCAGCGCCAGGAAGACCATATCGAACTCATCGCCTCTGAAAACTACACCAGCCCGCGCGTGATGCAGGCGCAGGGCTCGGTGCTCACCAACAAGTACGCCGAAGGCTACCCGGGCAAGCGCTACTACGGCGGCTGCGAACACGTCGACGTGGTCGAGCAGCTCGCCATCGACCGCGCCAAGGAACTGTTCGGCGCCGACTACGCCAACGTGCAGCCGCACTCCGGCAGCCAGGCCAATGCCGCCGTCTACATGGCGCTGCTGCAGCCGCACGACACCGTGCTCGGCATGAGCCTGGCGCACGGCGGCCACCTCACCCACGGCGCTAAGGTCAACTTCTCCGGCAAGCTCTACAACGCCGTGCAGTACGGCCTGGACCCGGACACCGGGCTGATCGACTACGACGAAGTGCAAAGGTTGGCCGAAGAACACCGTCCGAAGATGATCGTGGCCGGCTTCTCCGCTTACGCCCGGGTGCTCGACTTCGCTCGCTTCCGCGAGATCGCCGACTCGGTGGGAGCGTACCTGTTCGTCGACATGGCGCACGTCGCGGGCCTGGTCGCCGCCGGGCTGTACCCGAACCCGCTGCCGTTCGCCGACGTCGTCACCACCACCACCCACAAGACCCTGCGCGGCCCGCGCGGCGGCCTGATCCTGGCCAAGAGCAACCCGGAGCTGGAGAAGAAGTTTAGCTCGCTGGTGTTCCCCGGCATCCAGGGCGGTCCACTGATGCACGTAATTGCGGCAAAAGCTGTCGCTTTTAGAGAGGCGCTGCTGCCGGAATTCGCAGACTATCAGCGACGGGTCATCGCCAACGCCCGCGCCATGGTCACGGTATTCCAGAAGCGCGGCTACGAAGTGGTGTCCGGTGGCACCGATGATCACCTGTTCCTGCTGTCGCTGATCAACAAGGGCATCACCGGCAAGGACGCCGACGCGGCGCTGGGCCGGGCGCACATCACGGTGAACAAGAACACGGTGCCGAACGACCCGCAAAGCCCGTTCGTCACCAGCGGCATCCGCATCGGCTTGCCGGCGATCACCACGCGCGGCTTCACCGAGCGCGAGTCGGCGCGCACCGCGACGCTGATCTGCGACGTGCTCGACCACCTCGGCGACGAGGAGGTGATCGCCTCGGTGCGCGCCCAGGTGACGCAGTTGTGCGCCGCCTTTCCGGTGTACCGCCGGTAACGGAACGGAGGGTCCGGAGACCCTGCTTCGGCCAACGTCGGCGCCGTGCGCCGCTGGCTGAGCATGCCGTCCGGCGAGGCAGGCGGCATCCGGTGCCCCAACGAAGAAATCCGCATGCGGTGGCGAGGTCGCCGCGTGTTTGAGAATCAAGGAGCTCAGCATGAGCCACACTGAAACGCTTTCCCGCACCCCGCTCTACGCGTTGCACGTCGAGCTGGGCGCCAAGATGGTGCCGTTCGCCGGCTACGAGATGCCGGTGCAGTATCCGCTCGGCATCCTGAAGGAACATCAGCACACCCGTGCCGCCGCCGGGCTGTTCGACGTCTCGCACATGGGCCAGGTCAAGCTGATCGGCGCCGAGGCCGCCGCCGCGCTGGAAACGCTGGTGCCGATCGACGTGATCGACCTGCCGGTCGGCCTGCAGCGCTACGCCCTGTTCACGAACGACGACGGCGGGATTCTCGACGACCTGATGGTGGCCAACTTCGGCGGCGGTGTGCTCTACGTCGTGGTCAACGCCGCCTGCAAGGCGCAGGACATCGCCCACCTGAAGAGCAAGATCGGCCACCGCTGCGAGGTGGTGGAATTGACCGACCGCGCCCTGCTGGCGCTGCAGGGCCCGGCCGCGGCCACCGTGCTGGCGCGCCACGCGCCGGCGGTGGCGGAGCTTACCTTCATGCACTGCACCCGGGTCGAACTGGCCGGCGTGGAATGCTACGTCAGCCGTTCGGGTTACACCGGCGAAGACGGCTACGAGATCTCGGTGCCGGCCGACCACGCCGAAGCACTGGCGCGCCTGCTGCTCGCCGAGCCGGAAGTGCAGGCGATCGGCCTGGGCGCGCGCGACTCGCTGCGGTTGGAGGCGGGCCTGTGCCTGTACGGCCACGACATCGACACGAGCACCACGCCGATCGAGGGTAGCCTGCTGTGGGCGATCTCGAAGGCGCGCCGTCCCGGCGGCGAACGCGCCGGCGGGTATCCCGGCGCCGCCGTGGTGGCGCGGCACATCGCCGAGGGCGTCCAGCGCAAGCGCGTCGGCCTGCTGGTGAAGGACAAGGTGCCGGTGCGCGAAGGCGCAGAGCTCGTCGACGCCGACGGCCACACCATCGGCAAGGTCACCAGCGGCGGCTTCGGCCCGACCCTGGGCGCCCCGCTGGCGATGGGTTACGTGGCTAGCGCGCACGCCGCGCTGGGCACGCCCCTGTTCGCCATGGTGCGTGGCAAGCCGGTGGCGGTGGAAGTGGCGAAGACGCCGTTCGTGCCGCAACGTTACTACCGGAGCTGAGCCGTGAACGCCCTCGTTCCGAACAAGGCCCCGCTGGCGGCGGGGACCAAACTCTCCGCCGCGGAAAAGATGGCGCGCATTCCGGTCAAGGTTGTGGCGACCGAACCGGGCCAGATGCAGCGCAAGCCAGAGTGGATTCGTGCCGCCTTTCCCGGCTCGCGCGAGGTGGTCGAACTGAAGAAGGTGCTACGCGAGCAGAAGCTGCACACCGTGTGCGAGGAAGCGAGCTGCCCCAACCTCGGCGAATGTTTCAGCCACGGCACCGCCACCTTCATGATCATGGGGGACATCTGTACCCGCCGCTGCCCGTTCTGCGACGTGGGCCACGGCCGCCCCAACCCGCTCGACGCCGCCGAACCGCAAAGGTTGGCCGAAACCATCGCGGCGATGCGGCTCAAGTACGTAGTGATCACCTCGGTCGACCGCGACGACCTGCGCGACGGCGGCGTCGCGCACTTCGCCGCCTGCATCCGCGAGGCGCGCCGGCTCAACCCCGCGCTCAAGATCGAGACCCTGGTGCCGGACTTCCGCGGCCGCCTGGGCATCGCGCTGGACGCCCTGGAGGCGACGCCGCCCGACGTGTTCAACCACAACCTGGAGACGGTGCCCCGGCTCTACCGCGAGGCGCGCCCCGGCGCCGACTACCTGCACTCGCTCAAGCTGCTGCAAGAGTTCCACTACGCGGTTCCCGACGTGCCGACCAAGTCCGGGCTGATGCTGGGGCTGGGCGAGACGCGGGAGGAAGTGGAACAGGTGATGCGCGATCTGCGCGCGCACGACGTCGAGATGCTAACGCTGGGCCAGTACCTGCAGCCGACGCGTCACCATCTGCCGGTCCAGCGCTTCGTCACGCCGGCCGAATTCGCCGAGCTGCGCGAGTTGGGGCTGGCGCTGGGCTTCGGCCAGGTGGCTTCCGGGCCGATGGTGCGTTCTTCCTACCATGCCGATCTGCAGGCCAGGGGCGATATCGTGGCTTGATTGTGTCAAACGGCGCCCGGCCTGGGCCGGGTGCCGTCGCCTCGCCGGCCGTGGCGACCCACACCGTCACGACACCCCGTATTTTGATAAGGAGCGTTGCATGTCCATACCCTTCAGTCTCGAGCTCTACCCGCCCACCTCGCCGCAGAGCGCGCGGCAACTGGAGCGGGCGCTGCCTCGTCTGGCGGCGCTCGGCCCCGAGTATTTCTCGGTCACCTACGGGGCCGGCGGCTGCACGCGAGAACGGACGCTGGACCTGGTCGGGCAGCTGCACGAGGCCGGCCACACCGTGGCGCCGCACCTGTCGGGCGTGGGGGCGGAGCGTGCCGAAGTGGCGGAACTGTGCGCGCATTACCGCCGTCTCGGCGTGCGGCGCCTGTTCGCCCTGCGCGGCGATACTCCGTCCGGCATGGGCAGCCGTGGCGACTTCGCCTACGCCAGCGACCTGGTGCGCTTCATCCGCGAACACAGCGGGGACGACTTCCGTATCGAGGTGGCGGCCTATCCCGAGGTCCATCCGCAAGCCAAGAGCCCGGCCGCCGACCTAGCCGCACTCCGGGTCAAGCAGGAGGCCGGCGCCAACGCGGCGGTCACCCAGTATTTTTTCAATACCGATGCCTTCCTGTATCTGCGCGACAGCTGCCACGCCGCCGGCATCACCCTGCCGCTGGTGCCCGGCGTGCTGCCGCTGACCCGTTTCCGCAGCACCGCGCAACGGGCCGAGGCGCGCGGCATCGAGATGCCGCGCTGGATCTACCGCAAGATGGAGAGCCTGGCCGACGACACCGCTGCGGTGCGTGCCTTCGGGCTCGATGTCACCGCCCGGCAATGCGAGCGGCTGATCGCCGAGGGTGTGCCCGCCCTGCACTTCTTCAGCCTCAACCAGATCGACGCCATCGAGGCCCTGCATGCCCGGCTGGGTCTGGCCGGCTCGGCCGGGACGACCGCCGCGCCGCCGAATTGAATTCCTTAACTGCCGGCGCGTGCGCAATACCTTGCTGTCCGGCCCTTTCAATTGACTGCCTTGTTTGGACCCGTGTGAACCATGAAGCCCATCCGTAGCCTCCTGATCGCCAACCGCAGCGAGATCGCCATCCGCGTCATGCGCGCCGCCAGCGAGATGAACATCCGCACCGTCGCCATCTACGCCGACGAGGATAAGCTCGCCCTGCACCGCTTCAAGGCCGACGAAGCCTACCGCGTCGGCGCCGGCCAGAAGCCCATCGCCGCCTACCTCGACATCCCCGACATCATCCGCATCGCCAAGGAAGCCGGCGTCGATGCCATCCACCCGGGTTACGGCTTCTTGTCCGAGAACCCCGAGTTCGCCGAGGCCTGCGCCGCGGCCGGCATTGCCTTCATCGGGCCGCAGCCCGAGGTGATGCGCCAGCTCGGCAACAAGGTGTCGGCGCGGGAACTGGCTGAGCAAGCCGGCGTGCCGGTGGTGCCGGCCACCGGCGCGTTGCCGTACGAGTTGGCCGAAGCCCAGCGCATGGCCGCGGCGGTCGGCTACCCGCTGATGCTCAAGGCGAGCTGGGGCGGCGGCGGGCGCGGCATGCGTGTGGTGGAGAACGAGGGCGAGCTGGCCGGGGCGATGGAGGTGGCGCGGCGCGAGGCCAAGTCGGCGTTCGGCAACGACGAGGTCTACCTCGAGAAGCTGGTGCGGCGCGCCCACCACGTCGAGGTGCAGATCCTCGGCGATACGCACGGCAACCTCGTGCACCTGTTCGAGCGCGACTGCTCGGTGCAGCGACGTAATCAAAAAGTCGTTGAACGGGCACCGGCACCGTATCTGAACGAATCCCAGCGCGCTGACTTGTGCGAGGCGGCCTTGAAGCTGGCGCGTGCGGTCGGCTACACCCACGCCGGCACGGTCGAGTTCCTGATGGACGCCGACACCGGGGCGTTCTACTTCATCGAGGTCAATCCGCGCATCCAGGTCGAGCACACCGTCACCGAGGCGATCACCGGCGTCGACATCGTCAAGGCACAGATCCGCATTACCGAAGGCGCCAAGATCGGCGACGCGGACAGCTTCGTGCCGGCGCAGCCGGATATCCGCCTGCTCGGCCACGCGCTGCAGTGCCGCGTCACCACCGAGGACCCGGAGAACAATTTCACCCCGGACTACGGCCGCATCACCGCCTACCGCAGCGCCGCCGGCTTCGGCGTGCGTCTGGACGGTGGCACCGCCTACACCGGCGCGGTGATCACACCCTATTACGACTCCCTGCTGGTCAAGGTCACCGCCTGGGGCCACACCCCCAGCGAGGCCAACGCGCGCATGGACCGCGCCTTGCGCGAGTTCCGCATCCGCGGCGTGTCGAGCAACCTGGCGTTCCTCGAGAACGTCATCGCCCACCCGCTGTTCACCTCGGGGAAGTGCACCACGCGCTTCATCGACAGCACCCCCGAGCTGTTCCAGTTCACCCCGCGCCGCGACCGCGCCACCAAGCTGCTGGAGTTCCTCGGCGACGTCACCGTCAACGGTAACGCGGAGATGAAGGGGCGCGCCGCGCCGAGCCCGATGCCGGGGCCGGCACGCTTGCCGGACTGCCACCTGGGCGACGCGCCGCCGCCGGGTACCCGCGATCGTCTGCACGACCTCGGCGCCGAGCGCTTTGCGCAGTGGATGCGCGAGCAGAAGCAGGTGCTGATCACCGACACCACGATGCGCGACGCGCACCAGTCGCTGTTCGCCACGCGCATGAGGACCGCCGACATGCTGGCGGTGGCGCCGCACTACGCGCGCCTCGCCTCCGGCCTGTTCTCGCTGGAATGCTGGGGTGGCGCGACCTTCGACGTGTCGATGCGCTTCCTCAAGGAAGACCCGTGGCAGCGTCTGGCCGAGCTGCGGGCCGCCATCCCGAACGTGCTGTTCCAGATGCTGCTGCGCGCCTCCAACGCGGTCGGCTACACCAACTACCCGGACAACGTGGTGCGCCACTTCATCGCCCAGGCGGCCGAGGGCGGCATCGACCTGTTCCGCGTGTTCGACTCGCTCAACGCCGTGGACAACATGCGCGTGGCGATCGACGCGGTGCGCGACACCGGAATGCTGTGCGAGGCGGCGATCTGCTACACCGGGGATATTTACGACGCGAGCCGGCGCTACGACCTCAAGTACTACGTGGCGATGGCGAAGGAACTGGAACAGGCCGGCGCCCACATCCTGGCGATCAAGGACATGGCCGGCATCTGCACGCCGCGCGCCGTCACCGCCTTGGTGAAGGCCTTGAAGGAAGAAACCGGCCTGCCGCTCCACTTCCACACCCACGACACCTCGGGCATCGCCGCCGCCAGCGTGCTGGCCGCGGTGGAAGCCGGCGTCGACGCGGTGGATGCGGCGATGGACGCGATGAGCGGCCTCACCTCGCAGCCCAACCTCGGCTCCATTGTCGCGGCGCTGGCCGGCAGCGAGCGTGACCCGGGGCTGGACCGGAAGAACCTGCAGCAGCTCTCCACCTACTGGGAAGGCGTGCGCCAGTATTACGCCCCGTTCGAGGCCGACATGCGTGCCGGCACCTCGGCGGTGTACCGTCACGAAATGCCCGGCGGTCAGGTCACCAACCTGCGCGAGCAGGCGCGCTCGCTCGGCATCGAGGCGCGCTGGCCCGAAGTAGCGGAGGCCTATGCGCAAGTGAATCGGCTCTTCGGCGACATCGTCAAGGTGACGCCGACCTCCAAGGTGGTGGGCGACATGGCGCTGTTCATGGTGTCCAACGGCCTCGCCCCGCAAGACGTGCTCGACCCGGCGCGCGAGATCGACTTCCCCGAGTCGGTGGTGTCCCTGTTCAAGGGCGAGCTCGGCACCCCGGCGCACGGCTTCCCGGCCGAACTGCAGCGCAAGGTGCTCAAGGGTCAAGCGCCGCTGGCCGGCCGGCCCGGCGAGACCATGGCGCCGGTGGACCTCGCCGCCGAGCAGGCCAGGGTCGAGCAGCAGGTGGGCCGCCCGCTCAGCCAGCCGGAGCTGGCCTCGCACCTGATGTACCCGAAAGTGTTCCGCGACTTCGCCGAGCACCAGGCGCGCTACGGCGACGTCTCCGCCGTGCCGAGCACCGCGTTCTTCTACGGTCTGCGGGAGGGCGAGGAAGTTAGCATCGAACTGGAACGCGGCAAGACGCTGGTGATCCAGCTCCTGGGCCGCGCCGACACCGGCGACGGCCACAGCAAGCTGTTCTTCGAACTCAACGGCCAGCCGCGCCTGATCAAGGTGGCGCAGGACGGCGTGCAGGCGGCACACAGCCATCCGCAGGCCGATCCGGACAACCCGCACCACGTCGGCGCGCCGATGCCGGGCATGGTGAGCACGGTGGCGGTCAAGCCGGGCCAAGCGGTGGCCAAGGGCGACACGCTGCTCACGCTCGAAGCGATGAAGATGGAAGTGGCGGTGAAGGCCGAGCGCGACGGGGTGATCCGCGAGGTGCTGGTGAGTTCGGGCAAGCGGATCGACAACAAGGATTTGTTAGCTGTGTTTGCGTAGTGACCAAGTGGGAGTGTGTGCCCCTTTACCCCGCTTCTCTTCGGAGAGGCGGGGTTTTTTTCTCGGGCGGCACGGAAATAGCCTGCTTTTCACTCAGGCCAGTCATTGCCAATTTTGTGATCGGTCGTCGTGTGATCCACGTTGCTTGTTCGGTGCATGCAACGGCGTGGCAGGGAGTATGCGTCGAGCTGTTCTTGCTGCTCAAACGGCTTAGCCAAGCACTTCTGCCGAGGCGCGCAGGCAGGTGACGAAATGCTGGGCGGCTGGCGTGAGCAGGATGTCCTTACGCATCACGATGCTCATCTCCAGGGCGGGCAGCGGCTGCTCTAGTGGGATTTGCCGTAGACCAAGGTCTGCGATGCGTTGCGCCAGCAAGCGTGAAAACAACACCAGCGTGTCGGTGCCGGAGACGAGGCCGAGTGCGATGGCAAAGGACGAGCACTGGATCAGGCGGCGCGGCAGGGGGAGTCCCTCTTGTTGGAACAGCGCCTCCATCACGCTGTGCTGAGTACCGCCTGAGGTCACCGTGGTGGACCATTGCGCCTCCGCCAGTTCGGCCAGGCGGCGGGCGTTCCTGAGCGGGTGCTGCTCCCGCGCCATCACGACGAAATCGACCGTAAACAGCGGAATACTGGTCAGGTCGTCATCAAGCATGTCGGGCAGCACGTGCGACACGAGAAAATCGATCGATCCATCCCGCAAGTGCTGGGTCGCTTGCGGAAACTTCACCTCCAAAAAGGTGAGTTCGGCTTCCGGTGCCGCTTCCTGAAAACGATCAATGGCCTGGGGCAATAGCGTCAGCGCAATCGTCGATGTGGCACTGACGGTGACCTTGCCGCGCATATCCCCCTTGAGCTGGTCCATCTCTTCGCGCGCGCGGCGCGCATCTTCCAGCAATTGCTGGGCGCGTATCCTCAGGGCGGCGCCAAAGGAGGTGAGCTCAATGCCCTGCACACTCCGCGTCATCAACACCACCCCCAGGTCGCTTTCCAGTTCCTGCACGGTCCGGGTGACCGCGGGTTGAGTCAGATCCAGGCGCCGTGCTGCGGCGCGCAGGCTTTTCTCCTCGGTGACGGCAATAAACACCTCTAGCTGTTGCAGTTTCATGCGCTTCCTATGATAAAAAAATCTGATCACTTTAAAAAAAATTACATCTTTTCAGAGCGCTAAGCAAGCCGTAATGTGGCGTCAACCCGCTGCCACGGTTGGCGGCATCTTGACCCACCTGCTTCCCCTCCCGGGGGACAGCCTCTCTGGAAAGTGCAACACCATGGATATTGCCAAGCGCTACTGTGAAGTCGGTGATTTCGCCGGAATGGCGGAGGAACTGCGTGCGATTCGCCACCATCTGCACCAGCACCCCGAATTGGCCTATGAAGAGTTGGAAACGGCGGCGCTCGTCGCGCACAAGCTGCAGCAATGGGGCTATGAGGTGACGACGGGCGTCGGCCGGACGGGAGTGGTGGGTTCGCTGACGGTGGGCGACGGCCAACGCCGCATCGGCATCCGCGCCGACATGGATGCGCTGCCCATCCTCGAGCAAACCGGCTTGCCTTACGCCAGTCAGCGCCACGGGAAAATGCATGCCTGCGGCCATGACGGTCATACCAGCATGTTGCTGGGGGCCGCAAAATACCTGGCGGAAACACGGCATTTCTCCGGCACCGTCCACCTCTATTTTCAGCCGGCCGAAGAGCGGGGCATCGATAGCGGCGCGCAGTGCATGATCAAGGACGGCCTTTTCGAACGCTTTCCCTGCGATGCGGTATTTGGCGTGCACAACCATCCTGGCGCGCCGGCCGGAACGTTCCTGTTCCGCAAGGGGCCATTCCTGGCGGCGGGCGACAATATCTTTATCACGATCCACGGCAAGGGTGGGCATGCCGCACGGCCGCATCTGACGGTGGACCCGGTGGTGGTGGCATCCAGCATCGTGATGGGTTTGCAGACGGTGGTGTCGCGCAATGTCGAGCCGGCGCAGCCGGCGGTGGTGACGGTTGGCGTGTTGCAGGCCGGTTCCGCCAACAACGTGATACCGGATCAGGCGCGGCTCGAACTGAGCGTGCGCTCGTTCTGTCCGGAGGTGCGCGCCCTGCTCAAGGAACGCATCACGACTCTCGTCCAGCAACAGGCGGCCAGCTATGGTGCCACGGCGGAAATCGAATACCTGATGGGTTACCCGGTGGTGATCAACTCCGACCGAGAAACCGAGTTTGCCATCCAGGTGGCGCAGGAACTGGTGGGCGCCGATAACGTTGTCCCCCACACCGCGCAGCTGATGGGAAGCGAAGATTTTGCGTACATGCTGCAGGCCCGCCCTGGCTGTTTCCTGCGGATCGGCAACGGCGAAGGCGAGGATGGCTGCATGGTGCATAACCCCGGCTATGACTTCAACGACAGGAACCTGCCGATTGGCGCAGCGTATTGGGCGCGCCTGGTGGAGCGTTTCCTGACGCTCCCCTCCCCGATTCCTTGTTGAGCACCCTGTGCTTGCTTTCCCCTGGCCAGCACGTGACTGCCATTCCTCCCGGCAGGCTGGCCCCTTCGCACCTCGATAACAAGCAGTACACTCAGGAGACAATCATGAACAAGCTTGTATTGGCCGTGACGCTTGGTCTGGCGCTTGGCAGCGTCAACGCCAAGGAATTGACCGTGATCCGTTTTGGTCTGGACCCGTCGTATGCCCCATTCGAATCCAAATCTCCCGATGGCAAGCTGGTCGGTTTCGACATCGATATCGGCAATGCCATTTGCGACAAGCTGAAGGTGCGCTGCGAATGGGTGGAAAATGCCTGGGATGGCATTATTCCTGCCCTGAAGGCCAAGAAGTTCGACGCCATCCTGTCGTCGATGAGCGTGACCGAGAAGCGCCAGCAGCAGATCGCCTTCTCCGACAAGGTCTACCACACGCCGTCGCGGCTGGTCGCCAGGAAGAATGCCGCCCTGACCAGTGTCGAATCGCTCAAGGGCAAGCGCATCGGCGTGGAACAAGGCTCCACGCAAGAAGCCTACGCCAAGCAATACTGGGAGCCGAACGGGGTGACGGTGGTGTCGTATCAGAACCAGGATCTGGTGTATCAAGACCTGCTTTCGGGTCGACTCGATGCCGCCTTGCAGGATTCGGTGCAAGCCGACATGAGCTTGCTCAAAACACCGCGGGGGCGCGATTACGCCTTTGTCGGCCCGGTGCTGCACGATGCCAAAACGCTGGGCGTGGGGGCGGCGATTGGCTTGCGCAAGGAAGATCAGGAACTGCGCCAGCGTATCAACCAGGCGATCACCGCTATTCGCCAGGATGGCACGTACCAGAAGATCCAGCGGAAGTACTTCACGTTTGACGTCTACAACAACTGAGCTGCCGCAAAAGCCTGTTCAAGGCCTATGGCCAGGTCAGAAGAGTCGAAAAATACCTTGAGCAGGCTCTAAGGGGACGACCAGTGGCCGCTTGCCGTTCCATCTCTCCGCACACCGCACCTCGCCAGCCGGGCGCTGGCGAGACTGTACCCGCCCCGCATCCGGCACGTAGCGGCACCGCCCTGGCGCTCGCTGCGCTCTCGCGGTGAGTCAGACCTTATTTTCACTCGTCACACCCGAGCCAAGGCTGCGCGCGGCGCCGGGCGCGGGTATCATCCCCGGTTTGACTTACCTACTCTTCCCAGCGTCATGAGCGATAGCTTCAAACCGTACGAGTCGGCCATTACCGCGATTGCCAGCCAGATTCCCGGCGCGCCCCTGCGCGAGGCGATCCTGACCCGGCTGTTCTTGCATGTCAGTGGTGAATTGAGCGACTTCTTCGACGCCCGGCTCAAGGAGTACGGGCTCAACTACACCACCTGGACGTCGCTGGTGGTGCTCTACAGCAGCCCGCAGCACCGCTTGCTGCCGTCGGAGCTGAGCGTGTTCATCAACACCTCGCGCACGCATTGCACGCGCATTGCCGACGAATTGGTCGACAAGGGCTGGGTCGAGCGCGTGGCGAGCGAGGCCGACCGGCGCCAGACCTACTTGCAGCTGACCGCTGCCGGCGTCGCCTTCGTCGAACAGCTGCAGCCGCAACGGCGCGAACAGTACCGGCAGCTGTGGTCGTCGTTTTCTCCGGAAGAACAAAACCAGCTGGACGCGTTGCTGCGCAAGATGCTGGTGCTGCTGAAAAGCTGAGCTATCCGACGGGGCTGAATGCTCCGGCGTCAGTGTGCGCGGCATGCCGTATGGACGGGTGGAGCGATGGGCTTGGAGCCATGCTTCGCATGGATTCGGGTGCCTGGTGTGGGGCCCTCGCACGGGGGCCTTGGTTCGTCTCGGCACTATTCCCGGCCCTGTTTTGGTCTTATAATGACGTAGGTTATTATCACTAAAGTTATTCATGGCGATCCGTCCCCGACCGCCCGTTAGTCCGGAATCACCCATGTCTCAGGCCAGCCCCCACCCCACCGCGTCCGATCCCGGGGCGCATCGTGGTTTCATCACCCTCGCCATCATGCTGGCGACCATCATGCAGACGCTCGACAGCACCATCGCCAACGTGGCCCTGCCGCACATGGCGGGCAACCTGTCGGCCTCGCAGGACCAGATCTCGTGGGTACTGACCTCGTATATCGTTGCCGCCGCCATCGCCACCCCGCTGACCGGCTGGCTGACCGGGCGCTTTGGCCGCAAGCGGGTGTTTTTGGTCGCGGTGGTGGGCTTCACGGTGGCGTCGATGTTGTGCGGGATGTCTGAGTCACTGGCGCAGATCGTGCTGGCGCGGCTGCTGCAAGGCTTGTTTGGGGCGGCGCTGGTGCCGCTGTCGCAGGCGGTGATGCTGGATTCCAACCCACCGGAAAAACATGCCCAGGCGATGGCGGTGTGGGGCATGGGGGTGATGATCGGGCCGATCCTGGGGCCGACGCTCGGGGGGTGGCTGACCGACAACCTGACATGGCGCTGGGTGTTTTTCATCAACCTGCCGGTCGGGATGCTCTCGTTCTACGGCATCAAGGCCTATATCCGCGAAACCGAGACCGACCGTAAGCTCGGCTTCGATTTTTACGGCTTCCTGACGCTGAGCCTGGCCATCGGCCTGTTCCAGATGCTGCTCGACCGCGGCGAGCAGCTAGACTGGTTCAGTTCCACCGAAATCGTGCTGGAAGCGGTGGGCGCCTTGGTCAGCCTGACCTTTTTCGTGGTGCTCACGGCAACCGCGCAGGGGGCGTCGTTCTTCAACGTCAACCTGCTGAAAGACCGCAACTTCGTAACCGGGCTGGGGTTTTACTTCCTGGTGGGCTTGCTGTTGTACGCTACCCGCGCCTTGCTGCCGCCCTTGCTGCAGACCTTGATGGGGTATCCGGTGGTCACCACCGGCCTTGTGACCGGACCGAGCGGCATCGGCACCATGCTGGCAATGCTGCTGGCCGGCCGGCTGACCAGCAAGGTCGATCCACGTGCGCTGATCGCGCTGGGCTTCAGCCTGACCGCCCTGTCGCTGTGGCAGATGTCGGGCTACACCCTCGACATGAGCGAAGGCGGGATTGTCTGGCCCGGCTTCATCCAGGGCATGGGGGTGGGTTTCGTGTCTGTGCCGTTGACCACGGTGACGTTCTCCACCCTGGAGCGCCGCTATCGCTCGGACGGCACGTCGATCTTCAGCCTGTTCCGCAATATCGGCAGCAGTATCGGCATTTCGCTGATGCAGACCCTGCTCACGCGCAATAGCGCCATCTACCATGCCAGGTTGGCCGAACTCGTCACCAGCGCCAGCCCGGCGATCCGCGCCGGTCTGCCGGCCCTGCTCGACCCGGCCAGCCCGGCCGGTCTTGCCGCGCTCAACAACGAAGTGACCCGCCAGGCCAGCTTCCTGGCCTATCTCACCGACTTTCGCATCATGATGGTGGCCACATTGCTGGCCCTGCCCTTCCTGCTGCTGATGCGCAAGAACGGGAATGCGCCCCCTGCCGAGATTGACGCCCAGGTGCTGGAATAACCGCCACTTGATCAGCCCGGATCGCTGTCCTGCCGAGCCGACGCCTGCCCGGCCAGCAGGGCGAACAGTTCCTCGATGAAACCGCGCTGCCCCGGCAAAATGTGTTGCAGCGCCTCGTCGAAGCCGAACCATGCCGCGTGGTCGACCTCCGGCACCTCCAGCCAGCGGCCCGACCCTCTCGGCCATTCCAGCCGGCAGGTGTTGGACACCAGCGTTGTCTCATCCCAATCGCCCTCCGTGGCCCAGACGTCGATCACCTTGCCGCTGGGCTGCCGGCGTGGCGTCAACGGCAGCAGCGCGCCAGTCGGCCGATAGCCGGTTTCCTCGGCGCACTCGCGCAGCGCCGCCTGCAGCGGGTCTTCCCCTTTCTCGTACTCTCCCTTGGCGATGGACCAACTACCGAGGTCCTTGTGGGCCCAGAACGGGCCGCCGGGGTGCACCAGCAACACCTCGTAGTGCTGGTCGCGTTGGCGGTAAGGCAGGATGCCGGCGCTGGTCTTGGGCATGGGCTCGCTCTCCGTGGCGACGGCGCTACCCCTCGCTGGCGCCATGCGGGGCTGGCTTTATGGCCTCTGCATACTACAAAGAGCATAAGCAGCACACGGTAGTGAACGATGGGAGCCTGCGGGGGCTCTATGCGGTCATGTCGATGAAAGGTTGGCCGAAGCCTGGGTTGGCAAGGGCAAGATCGGCCATTTTGTACTAAAAAGAGTCAAACGACAGACCGAATCCGCTTGGTCTCACGCTTCGTTTTGGTATTACCCGATGGCAAAGATGATTCGCCGGCCGCTTGGTCACATCGCATGGTCAAGACAACGGCAGCCATCCATTCCACCTTGTCGTACACGCACTAAGGGAGACTTTGATGCAAGTCACCAGAAGGCAATTCTTCAAGCTGAGCGCGGGAGGATTGGCCACCTCGACCCTCGCGATGCTCGGCATGTTGCCGCAGAACGCGCTGGCGGATGTCCGAAGCTACAAGCTGCTGCGTGCCACGGAAACCCGCAATACCTGCCCGTACTGCTCGGTTGGCTGCGGCATCCTGATGTACAGCCTAGGCGACGGCGCCAAGAACGCCAAATCCACCATCTTCCATATCGAAGGCGACCCGGACCACCCGGTCAACCGCGGCGCGCTCTGCCCGAAGGGGGCGGGCCTGGTCGACTTCGTGCATAGCGAAAACCGCCTCAAGCACCCGGAAGTGCGCGAGCCCGGCGCCAAGGAATGGAAACGGATTTCGTGGGAAGAAGCGTTCGAGCGCATTGCGCGCCATATGAAGCAGGACCGCGATGCCCACTTCGTCGAGAAGAATGCCGACGGCGTCACGGTCAACCGCTGGCTGACCACCGGCATGCTGTGTGCCTCGGCCTCGAGTAACGAAACCGGCTGGCTCTCGCAGAAATTCGTGCGCAGCCTGGGGATGCTGGCAGTCGACAACCAAGCGCGTGTCTGACACGGACCGACGGTGGCAAGTCTTGCCCCAACATTCGGTCGCGGTGCCATGACCAATCACTGGGTCGACATCAAGAACGCCAATATCATCGTGGTGATGGGCGGCAACTCCGCCGAGGCCCACCCGGTCGGCTTCCGCTGGGTGATCGAAGCCAAGACCCGCAACAAGGCGAAGCTGATCGTCATCGATCCGCGCTTCACCCGCACGGCATCGGTGGCCGACCACTACGCGCCGATCCGCACCGGTACGGACATCACCTTCCTCTCCGGCGTGATCCGCTACCTGCTGGAAACCGGCAAGTACAACAAGGAGTACACCCTCGCCTACACCAATGCCGCGCTGCTGGTGAACCCGGACTTCCAGTTCTCTGAGGGGCTGTTCAGCGGCTACGACGAGGCCACGCGCAAGTACGACAAGGCGACCTGGAGCTATCAGCTCGATGAGAAGGGTTTTGCCCGGCGTGACGCCACGCTGCAGGACCCGCGCTGCGTGCTGAACCTGCTGAAGGCGCACGTGGCGCGCTACACGCCGGAGATGGTCGAGCGCATCTGCGGTACGCCCAAGGAAACCTTCCTGATGGTGTGCGAGCACCTGGCCGGCACCGCCGCGCCGGATCGCACCACGTCGTTCCTCTACGCCCTGGGCTGGACCCAGCATTCGATCGGCTCGCAGAACATCCGCACCATGGCGATGGTGCAGCTGCTGCTCGGCAACATGGGCATGGCCGGTGGCGGCGTCAATGCACTGCGTGGTCACTCCAACATCCAGGGCCTGACCGATATCGGCCTGCTCTCGACCAGCCTCCCCGGCTACCTGACGCTGCCTTCGGAAAAAGAGGCGGACCTGGCGGCGCATCTGGCCAAGAACACCAGCAAGCCGCTGGCCGACGGGCAGATGAACTACTGGCAGAACTACCCCAAGTTCTTCGTCAGCCTGATGAAGTCGTTCTGGGGCGACAACGCCAGCAGCGGCAACAACTGGGGCTACGACTGGCTGCCCAAGTGGGACAAGGGTTACGACGTGCTGCAGTACTTCGAGATGATGAACCAGGGCAAGGTCAACGGCTACATCTGCCAGGGCTTCAACCCGGTGGCCTCGTTCCCCAACAAGAACAAGATCGTGGCCTCGCTGTCGCGGCTCAAGTTCCTGGTGATCATCGATCCTCTGGTGACCGACACCTCCACCTTCTGGAAGAACCATGGCGAGCAGAACGACGTGAAGACGGAGCAGATTCAGACCGAAGTGTTCCGCCTGCCCACCACCTGTTTCGCCGAAGAGGACGGCGCCATCATCAACTCCGGGCGCTGGCTGCAATGGCACTGGAAAGGGGCCGATGCGCCCGGCGAGGCGATCGCCGACGTCGAGATACTGGCCGGCATCTTCGCCAAGCTCAAAGCCCTGTACGCGAAGGAAGGCGGAGCCTACCCCGAGCCGATCATGAAGCTGGCGTGGGCTTACGCCAACCCGATGGCGCCCAAGCCGGAAGAGCTGGCCAAGGAAATGAACGGCAAGGCACTGGCCGACCTCGCCGACCCGAAGGAACCGGGCAAGTTCCTGGCCAGGAAGGGCGAGCTGCTGCCCGGCTTCGCCCTGCTGCAGGCGGACGGCTCCACCTCGAGCGGCTGCTGGATTTTCACCGGCAGCTGGACCCAGGCCGGCAACCAGATGGCGCGGCGCGACAACACCGATACCGGATTTGGCAATACCCCGGCCTGGGCCTGGGCGTGGCCGGCCAACCGCCGCATCCTGTACAACCGCGCCTCGGCCCGGCCGGACGGCACGCCGTGGGACCCCGCGCGGCAGCTCATCAAGTGGAACGGCGAGAAATGGGTCGGCATCGACGTACCGGACTATAAGCTCGACGAGCCGCCGGGTAGTGCCATGGCGCCGTTCATCATGCAGGCCGAAGGCCTGGGGCGGCTGTTTGCGCTCGACAAGATGGCGGAAGGCCCGTTCCCCGAGCATTACGAACCGTTCGAGAGCCCGATCGGCACCAATCCGCTGCACCCGAAGGTGGTGTCGAATCCGGCCGCGCGCGTGTTCAAGGGCGATCTGGCCGACATGGGCAAGGCCGATGCCTTCCCCTACGCCGCCACCACCTACCGGCTGACCGAACACTTCCACTACTGGACCAAGAACGTGCGGCTCAACGCCATCTTGCAGCCGGAACAGTTCGTGGAAATTGGTGAGGCGCTGGCCAAGGAGAAAGGCATCAACCACGGCGACATGGTCAAAGTGTCGTCCAAGCGCGGCTACATCAAGGCCAAGGCGGTGGTGACCAAGCGCATCAAGCCGCTCACGGTGGACGGCAAGACGGTGCACCACGTGGGGATTCCGATCCACTGGGGCTACGAGGGCGTGGCGAAGAAAGGCTTCATCGCCAATACCCTCACGCCGTTCGTCGGGGACGCCAATACCCAGACGCCGGAGTTCAAGTCCTTCCTTGTCAACGTGGAAAAGCTTTAAGGAGCAGACATGGCACTGCAATCGCAAGATATCCTGCGCCGGTCGGCTTCCCCTACCCAGCCCCCGGTGGCCAGGGAGCACAAAATCGAGGTCGCCAAGCTGATCGACGTCACTACCTGCATCGGCTGCAAGGCCTGCCAGGTGGCGTGCGCGGAATGGAACGACCTGCGCGACGAGATCGGCAGCAACGTCGGCGTCTACGACAACCCGGCCGATCTGTCGGCGCAGACCTGGACCGTGATGCGCTACAACGAGGTGGAGGAAAACGGCAAGCTCGAATGGCTGATCCGCAAGGACGGCTGCATGCACTGCGCCGATCCGGGCTGCCTGAAGGCGTGCCCGTCGCCGGGCGCGATCATCCAGTACGCCAACGGCATCGTCGACTTCCAGTCGGAGCACTGCATCGGCTGCGGCTATTGCATCTCCGGCTGCCCGTTCGACGTGCCGCGCCTCAGCCAGAAAGACAACAAGGTCTACAAGTGCACCTTGTGCTCCGACCGCGTCATGGTGGGCCAGGAGCCCGCCTGCGTGAAAACGTGCCCGACCGGCGCGATCCGCTTCGGCAGCAAGGAAGACATGACCGCCTTTGCGGGCGAGCGCGTCGAGGACCTGAAGACGCGCGGCTTCCCGAACGCCGGCCTGTACGACCCGGCCGGCGTGGGCGGTACCCACGTGATGTACGTGCTGCACCATGCCGACAAGCCCGGCCTCTACTCCGGCCTGCGCAAGAACCCCACCATCAGCCCCGTGGTCAAGCTATGGAAAGGCCTGCTCAAGCCGCTGGCCACGATCGGCTTCGCCGCCGCCGGCCTGTTCGGGTTCCTGCACTACATCGGGGTCGGGCCGAACCGGCCGGATGACGACGATGGGGAGGATCAAGCATGAGCCGCGAAAAGCTGATCGTGCGCTACAACGCCGCGGAGCGGATCAACCACTGGCTCGTGGCGCTGTGCTTCGTGCTGCTGGCGTTGTCGGGACTGGCCTTGTTCTACCCCGCCTTCTTCTGGCTCACCGGCATCTTCGGTACGCCGCAACTGGCGCGCATCATCCACCCGTTCGTCGGGGTGCTGATGTTCGTGGGGTTTTTGAGGCAGTTTTTCCGTTACTGGCACCATAACCTGATCAACGCCGAGGACATCAAATGGATGAAATCGGTGGGCAGCGTGCTGCGGGGTTACGAGGTGGGCGACATTGGCAAGTACAACGGCGGGCAAAAAGGCCTGTTCTGGCTGATGTGCGTGTGCCTGCTGGCTCTGCTGGCGTCGGGCATCGTGATCTGGCGGCCGTACTTCTCGCCGTCGTTCCCGATCCCGCTGATCCGGGTGGCGCTGTTGACGCATGCGGTGGCCGCGGTGCTGCTTATCGCCGGCATCATCGTCCACATCTACGCGGCGATCTGGGTGAAGGGCACGATCCGGGCCATGGTCGAGGGGGTAGTGACCTACGGCTGGGCGAAGAAACATCATCCGCGCTGGTTCCGCGAAATGACCGGCCAATCGGGCGCAAAGGAGCCTAGGTGAATATTCGTATCGTACCGATCGACAGGCTCGAAGCCGGTGTCGAGCCCAGCCCGGCACCAAGCTGGCTGCAGCCCCACCCTGCCACGTTGTACACGGCCAGGGCGGCCCGGCTGCGGGCGTTGTCGGCCAACCACCCGATGGCCGACTACCTGGGCTTTGCGGCCGATCTGGTGGCGGCCCAGGCGCGGCGGCTGGCCGAGCGACCGCTGACGCCGCCCGAGGAACTGGCCGGGCTGGTGCAGCGCTGCGCCGAGCACGGCATGCCGCCATTGGCCCCGGCCGGGTGGCGGGGCCGCCTGCCGTGGCAGGACGACCTCGACGCGCTGCTGGCCACCATCGCCAGCAAGCCCTTGGCGGAAGCCTTGCAGGCGGCCGTGAACCGGCTCGCCCAGGCCAGTCGCCGCGAGCGCGAGGGCTGGGCGAGCGCGCTGCTGTCAGGCGACAGCGCGGCGGGCGGTGTGGCCGTTGCGCCCTTCCTGTGGGCGGCACTGTCGCTCAACTGGAGCCAGCTTGCCGCGGCGATCGATGGCCGGCTGCAGGCCGACCCCGGCGCCGACCGTAGCGTGTGTCCGGTCTGCGCCGCGCCGCCGGTGGCGAGCGTCGTCCGTCTTGGCGCCGAACCCGGCCACCGCTATCTGCATTGCAGCCTGTGCGAGAGCGAATGGCACGTGGTCCGGGCGCAGTGCAGCTGCTGCTCGTCCAGCCGTGATCTCGGCTACTGGTCGCTCGACAGCGTCGAGGCGGCGGTGAAGGCGGAAAGCTGCGGCGACTGCCACAGCTACCTGAAGGTGCTGTACCAGGACAAGGATGTTGCCGTCGAGCCGGTGGCCGATGACCTGGCCAGCCTGGCGCTGGACTGGCACGTCGAAGAGCAGGGTTTTGCCAGTTCCGGGCAGAACCCCTTCCTGTTCGTGCAGTGAGCGTCTCGAGGGGCGGCGGGCTTGTCCCCGGCCGCCCTTTTTATGTCATCATCAACTATCCCTCTCCCTGGCCGGAAACGCTGCGACGAACATCATGGACAGCCAGACCCTGTACAGCCGACTCCCCTCCATCGACAAACTGCTCCTGCGTCCCGATCTGGCCGACGCGCTGCAGCGCCACGGCCGTGAAGCCGTGCTGCGCGCACTGCGCCAGCGGCTCGACCTGGCGCGCCGGCACATCCGCGAGCATGGCCGCCTGCCCGACTGGGCCAGCGAAGAGGCCCCGCTGCTCAACGTAGTGCGCCAAGAGTTGGCCGAACGGCAGCAAATGCAGATGCGCCCGGTCTTCAACCTCACCGGCACCGTATTGCACACCAACCTGGGGCGTGCGCAGCTGGGCGAGGCCGCCGTGGCCGCAGTCATACAGGCGATGCGCGCGCCGGTGGCGCTCGAATACGATCTGGATGGGGCCGGCCGCGGGCATCGCGACCAAGTCGTCAGCGAACTCTTGCGCGAGCTGACCGGCGCCGAGGCGGCCTGTGTCGTCAACAACAACGCGGCCGCGGTGCTGATCATGCTGAGCACCATGGCGGCCGGGCGCGAGGTGATTGTGTCGCGGGGCGAGCTGGTGGAAATCGGCGGCGCGTTTCGCATGCCGGACGTGATGCGCCAGGCGGGATGCCGCCTGGTGGAAGTCGGCGCCACCAACCGCACCCACCTGCGCGACTACGCCGAGGCCATCGGCCCCGATACCGCACTCTTGATGAAGGTCCATACCAGCAACTACGCCATCGAAGGGTTCACCCACAGCGTCAGCGAGGCGGAGCTGGCCCGGCTCGCTGTCGAGCGCGGCGTGCCTTTGGCCACCGATCTTGGCAGCGGCGCGCTGGCCGACATGGCGCGGCTGGGCTTGCCGGCCGAGCCGATGCCGCAGCAGATGATCGCCGCCGGCGTGAATCTGGTCAGTTTCTCCGGCGACAAGCTGCTCGGCGGTCCGCAGGCCGGGCTGATCATCGGCGACGCGGGGTGGATCGCCCGCATCCAGAAGCACCCGCTCAAGCGGGCGCTGCGCTGTGACAAGATGACGCTGGCCGCGCTCGAAGCTACCCTGCGGCTCTACCTCGAGCCGGAAAACCTCACCCAGGCGCTGCCGACGCTGCGCCTGCTGACGCGGCCGCAGCAGGCGATGCAGCAGCAGGCCGAACGGCTCTGTCCCGTGTTGCACCCGCTTTTCGACGAGGTCTTCGTGGTGAGTAGCGAGCCCTGCCTGTCGCAGATCGGCAGCGGTTCCTTGCCGGTGGACCGGCTGCCGAGCTGGGCGATCACGCTGAGCCCGCGCGATGGCCGCGGCAGCACCCTCGACAGCCTGTGCCGTGCCCTGCGCGCGCTGCCGCGGCCGGTGATCGGCCGGGTGCAGGATGGCCGGTTGTGGCTCGACCTGCGCTGCCTGGAGGATGAAGCCGGTCTGTTGGCCAACCTCGGCCAGCTGCCGTTTGCCGGGGCGGAGACGCGCCCATGATCATCGGCACCGCCGGCCACGTCGACCACGGCAAGACCTCGCTGATCGCCCGCCTGACCGGCACCGACGCCGACCGGCTGCCGGAAGAAAAGCGGCGTGGCATGACCATCGACCTCGGCTACGCCTACCTGACTTTGCCGGACGGGCGGAGGCTCGGTTTCATCGACGTTCCCGGTCACGAACACTTCCTCTCCAATATGCTGGCCGGCGTGGGCGGCATCGATCACGCGCTGCTGGTGATCGCCGCCGACGACGGCATCATGCCGCAAACCCTCGAGCATCTGGCCATCCTGCATCTGCTGGACATCCCGGCGGTCAGTATTGTCCTGACCAAGTGCGACCTGGTGGCGCCGGAGCGCATCGAGGCCTTGGCCGGCGACATCGCCGCCCTGCTGGCGCCGACCCGTTTTGCCGGCAGCCCGGTGCTGGCGGTTTCCAGCAAGAGCGGGGCCGGGCTGGACGCGCTCGCCAGCCACTTGGGGCAACTGGCCGCACCCCGCTCCGGGGCGCGCGCCAGGCGCTTCCGTCTCGCCATAGACCGCCGTTTCTCGGTGCGGGGGGCGGGTCTGGTGGTGACCGGCACGGCGTTGGCCGGTCAGGTTCGGGTGGGCGACACGCTCTGGCTGACCGGGGTCGGCAAGCCGGTGCGCGTGCGCGGAATCCACGCCCAGAACCAGGCGGCCGAGCAGGGTGAGGCGCATCAGCGCCTGGCGCTCAACCTGAGCGGCGACCTCGCCCTTGATGACGTTGCGCGCGGCGACTGGCTGCTGGCGCACGCACCGCCCGAACCGAGTTCGCGCGTCACGGTGCAACTGCAGGCCGATCTGGCGCTGACGCGCCCCCTCGCTCACTGGCAGGCGGTGCACCTGCACCATGCCGCCAGCCACATCACCGGTCGCCTGGCGCTGCTCGAGCCGCAACGGCTGGACGCCGGCCAATACGGCCTGGCCGAACTGGTGTTCGATGGCGCCTTGTACCTGGCCGACAACGACCGGCTGATCGTGCGCGATGCCTCGGCGCAGACCACCCTCGCCTCGGCGCGCGTGCTGGAAATCACCCCACCGGCGCGTGCCAAACGCACGCCGGCACGGCTCGCTTATCTCGCCGAGCTGGCCCGTGTTGCTGCTGACGACCGGGCGGTGCTCGGTGCCGCCAGCCGTTGGCAGCCGGTCTCTCTGCCGGCCTTCGCCTGGGCGCGCCAGCTGGAAGATGACCAAGTGGACGAACTGCTCGAGGCGAATCCCCTGAAGCGGGTCGGCGGCAACGAGGGCTGGCTCTATACCCCCGCGCGCTGGGACGGCATGCAGGCCACCCTGCTGGCCACGTTGGCCGAACGCCACGCCAGCCACCCTGAAGAGATCGGCGTGGCGCGCAGCGCCCTGCGCCGCATCGCGCTGCCGAAAGAGCCGGCCACTGCCGCCGACCTGGCGATTGGCGAGTTGATCGACAGCGGCCGCGTTCTCAACACGCGCGGCTGGCTGCATTTGCCGGAGCACCGCGTTAGCTTCAACGCCGAGGAGGAGGCGCTGTGGTCGCGCGCGGCCGTGTTGCTGCAGCGGGACGAGGGAGGCTGGGTGCGTGACGTGGCTCGGGAGCTGGACGAGGACGAGAGCGTGGTGCGTGCCTTGCTGAAGAAAGCCGCGCGCCAGGGGCTGGCGGTCGCGGTCGTCAGCGACCGCTATTACGCGCAGGATCGCATACGGCAGATCGCGGCCACGGTGCGGCGGCTGGTCGGGGAGCATGGCTTCGTCGAAGCGTCCGGCATGCGCGACGCGCTGGGCTTGGGGCGCAAGCTCGCCATCCAGATTCTCGAGTTTTTCGACCGCAGCGGCTTCACCCGGCGGCTAGGCAACCGCCATTGGCTGCGCGACGCGACCCTGTTCGAGGAATGAGCCTGGCTATATGGTGCTTTATCGGCCGATTGCGGGTGCTTATAATGACGTCCGGTAGCAGTGCATTGCTGCTGTACCTGTTTGTCACGGTATTGGAAGAGTCTCGCTCCCGGTGGGGCGGCTGGACTTCAAATTCAGATGGGGCCGCCAGCGGTCCCGGGAGGGTTCGACTCCCTTACTCTTCCGCCCAGCGCCTTGCCGTCGACAGCACCGGCTGACCGCCTGGGTGCCCCCTTCCCGATAATCCGCGCCCCTGCTCGCCAACCGTCAGCCTGCCCCCCCTCGATCCCCTGTGCATTCGTGGTGCCGCGTGGGCTGCTTACTCCCGGCGCGGTAAACGGTTGCCAGGTGGCCGCCCCCCTCCGGAACGATAACCGCAACGCTGGTGCCGCTTGGGTCGGGTTCCCGCCTCGTGTGCCATGGCGTGCCAGGTGGCTGTGCTCGCCACCCCTGAAAGGCTGGCGGCCCGACAAGGAAAACCGTGCCGGGCCGCTGCGGGGAGCTCAGGTCAAACCGCGACCTTGCGCATCGGTGCCTTGGTGCGCTGGCGGGATTGCCATCCCTCGGCGAGGCCCACCGGCACCTCGGCCGGCGGTAATGGCTGGCGGCCACGCACCAGGTCGGCGGCGCGTTCGGCCAACATGATGGTCGGCGCGTTGAGGTTGCCGTTGGGCTCGGTCGGGAACACCGAGGAGTCGATCACGCGCAGGCCTTCGATGCCGCGTACGCGCAGCTCGGAATCGACCACCGCCATGTCGTCCTCGCCCATGCGGCAGGAGCCGCACGGGTGCATGGTGCTTTCCATGTTGGCGCGGACGAAGGCGTCGATCTCGTCGTCGGTCTGCACCTCCGGCCCCGGCGCCAGTTCGACTCCGCGGTAGCGGTCCATGGCCGGCTGGCCGATGATCTCGCGCGTCAGGCGCACGCAGCGGCGGAAGCCCTCCCGGTCCTCCTCGCTCTCCAGGTAGTTGAAGCGGATTTCCGGATGCACGTAGGGGTCGGGCGACACCACGTGCACGTGGCCGCGGCTCTTGGGCTTGTTGGGCCCGGTCAGCACCATGAAGCCGTGCCCCTTGAACGGCTTGTCGCCGTCGTAGCGCATCGCCGCCGGCAGGAAGTGGAACTGGATGTCGGGCCAGCGCAGACCGGCTTCGGAGCGGATGAAGCCGCCCGCCTCGAAGTGGTTGCTGGCACCCAGGCCGTCCTTGAACAGCAGCCAGCGCAGGCCGATCAGCGCCTTGCCGAGTAGCCCCATCTTGCCGTTGAGTGTGACCGGCTCCTTGCAGGCGAACTGGATGTAGATTTCCGAGTGGTCCTGCAGGTTCTCTCCTACCCCGGGCAGGTCGTGCTTGACCTCGATACCCGCCCTCTTCAGCACCTTGGCCGGACCGATGCCGGAACGCTGCAGCAGGTGCGGCGAACCGATCGGCCCGGACGATACCAGCACTTCGCGGCGGCAGCGCACGGTATGGGTGACGCCGTTCTGGTCATAGGTGACGCCGACCGCGCGCTTGCCTTCCAGCAGGATCTGCCGCGTCATGGCGTGGGTGATGACAGTCAGGTTCGGGCGCTGCATCGACGGGCGTAGGTAGGCGTTGGCGGTGGACCAGCGCACGCCGTTCTTGACCGTCATGTGCATCGCGCCGAAGCCTTCCTGCATGTAGCCGTTGCAGTCATCGGTCTTGATGTAGCCGGCCTGGGCGCCGGCCTCCACCCAGGCGCCGTACAGCGGGTTCTGCATGTTGTTGCCGTTGTTGGTGGCCAAGGGGCCGCTGTCGCCGCGGTAGTCGTCGCCGCCGAACTTGAAGCTCTCCGCGCGCTTGAAGTAAGGCAGGCAATTGCGGTAGCCCCAGCCCTTGGCCCCCAACTCTTCCCATTGGTCGAAGTCGTAGGCATGGCCGCGGATGTAGACCAGGCCGTTGATCGACGAGGACCCCCCCAGCACCTTGCCGCGCGGGCAATGCAGGCGGCGGCCGTCGAGGTGGGGTTCGGCAGCGGTTTCGTAGTGCCAGTTGTACTTTTTGGTGTTCATCGGCAGGGAGAACGCGCTCGGCATCTGGATGATGACGCTCTTGTCGCTGCCGCCGTATTCGAGCACCAGTACGGAGACGTTGGTGTCTTCGGTCAGGCGGCTGGCCAGCACGCAGCCTGCCGAGCCGGCGCCGATGATGATGTAGTCAAATTCGTTTGCCATGATGCTTCTCACAGTAAATTCGCATGAGCCGGGCGGCTTACCAGCCTTCGCCTGCGGTGAAATGGGGAGAGGTCTTTTCGATGTGGCGAATGACTTTTTCTTCTTTCTCCAGATCGAGCGTCAGGCACAAGAGGTAGTACGCCACGCCGGAGACGATCAGGCCGACCAGCCAGGCCATGTCGACGCTACCGATCATCTTGGCGAGCGGGCCGACGTAGACTTCCTCCGTACCATTGAAGATGGTGAAGAACGGGATCATCGCGATGAAGCCGATCAGGTAGGCAATCAGACCGCGGCTGCCCCAGTGGCCGTAGATGTTGTCGTGCGGCAGGAAGAAGTGCGGGATGGCGTAGCGGCCCTTGCGCACGAAGAAGTAGTCGGTCAGGTTGACCGCGGTCCACGGCACCAGGAAGTACAGCATCACCACCAGGTAAATGTTCAACACCGATAGGCCGGAGCCGGAGGTATAGATACCCATGGCCACGCCCACCTGCAGGAACACCACGCCCAGAATGGCCCAGATGCGCACCTTCGGCGTCGGGTTGATCTTCTTGAAGGAATCCACCCCGGTAATGGCCGTCAGTTTGGCGCTGTAGATGTTCATCGCGATCACCGGCAGGAAGGCCAGGATGGTGATGGCCACGACGACCGTACCCAGCTGCGGGGCCACGCTGGCACCGACGCTGTTGAGTGCGACCAGGATGTCAGTGGCGTGCAGGTGTTCGCCCAGCCAGCCCCCCACGGCAATCATCCAGGCACCGGACAGCGACGCCCCCAGGAACACGGCGGCGATCAGCTTGCCGCTATGCGTGTTCTTGGGCAGGTAGCGCGAATAATCCGACACGTACGGGGCATAGGCGATGTTGTAGCTGGCGCCGGCGGCAAACTGGGCGATGAAACCGATCCAGGTAAAGCCCAGCGGCGCCGCGACGGGAGCGTTGGCCACCGGCGGCGCGTCGTGGATCCAGCCCATCAGCACCGCGAGCGTGACGATGCCGTACAGCGGCAGCGACAGGAACAACGACCATTTGAAGGTCTTGTGCATCCAGTCGTGGCCGAGAATGGCGAGGATGGTGGCCGGCACCGTCACTGCCAGCGCGACTTGCATCGGCCCCCACGCGAACAGTGTCTTCAGGCCCTGCATCATCAGCACCAGGTTGACGATGTTGAAACCGGCAAACACGAACAGCGTGGCCAGCAGCACCAGCACCACCCCACGGTAACCGAACTGGGCGCGCGACTGGATCATCTGCGGCAGGCCCAGGTGCGGACCCTGCGAGCCGTGGAAGGCCATGAACAGGGTGCCGAACATGATGCCCAGCGTGCCGGCGATGGTGGTCCACAGCGAGCTCAGGCCGACGCTCGGCCCGACAAAGCCGATGGTCATGGTGAAGAAGGTGAAGTTGCCGACAAACCAGAACGGCCCCTGGGTGGACAGTTTGTCGGTGCGTTCGTGGTCTGGAATGAAGTCAATCGAATGCCCTTCGATTTCCAGCCCGTTTTGCCCTTGAGACGCAGGCGTCTTTTGCGCATCTGATTTCATGGTATCTCCTCATCTCTCTTATGATCCTCGCCGCTACGGATTGCAACGAGGCAAGCCGTCGGCGATGGTCTGGCTGACCGGATAAACCCGGCCAGCATCAGCGCTGAAAATCCACTTCTCCCGGCGGCGTCATTGCGCCGCTCTTGTTGAAATCAAATCGTGCTCAGGGCAGCGTGATCCAGACGGCCTTGGTCTCCATCAGGTAATCCAGCTGTTCCGGGCCGAGGTCCTTGCCGAAGCCGGACTCCTTGAAGCCGCCGAATGGCATCGCCGGGTCGATGGTGCTGTGCGCGTTGACGTACACCGAACCGGCGGCCAGGCGCGGGATCAGGCTGTGCACGCGGCCCAGATCGTTGGAGTAGATCGCGGCCGCCAGCCCGAACGGCGAGTCGTTCGCCTGCGTCAGGGCGTCCTCGATGTCGTCGAACGGCGTGGTGACCAGCACCGGGCCGAAGATTTCCTCGCGCACGATGCTCATGTCGCGGTGGCAGTGCGCGAAGATGGTCGGCTCGACGAAATAACCCTGCCCTTCCAGAGCCTTGCCGCCGTGCACCAGCCGGGCGCCTTCGCGCTGCCCGGCCGCGATGTAGGACATCACCGTATCCTTCTGCTGCGCCGATACCAGCGGGCTGATGAAGCAGTCCGGGTCGAGGCCGGGGGCGATTTTCAGGGTGCGGGTGTAGGCGACCAGTTCTTCCAGGAAGCGCTCGTAGACGCTCGAGTGCACGTAGGCACGGGTGCCGGCGTCGCACACCTGCCCGGAGTTGAAGAACACGCCGTTGGCCACGGCGCGCGCCGCGGCCGCGAGGTCGGCGTCGTCCAGCACCAGCACCGGCGACTTGCCGCCCAGCTCGAGCGTGACGCGCTTGAGCTGATCGACCGCGCTTCGGCCAACGTTGCGACCCACCGGGGTGGAGCCGGTGAAGGTCAGCTTGTTGATGCCGGGGTGCGTCGCCATCGCCGCGCCGACCACGCTGCCGCGCCCGGTCACGATATTCACCACGCCGTCGGGGATGCCGGCTTCCTGCACCAGCTCGGCGAAACGCAGGGTGGAGAGCGAGGTCAGCTCGGCCGGCTTGACCACGGTAGTGCAGCCGACGGCGAGCGCGGCGGCGAGCTTCCACGCCATGGTCTGCAGCGGGAAGTTCCACGGCACGATGGCGCCGACCACCCCGATCGGCTCCTTGCGGGTGTAGGCCAGGTAGTTGCCGGGCAAGGACGGTTCGACGGTGCGGCCATGCAGCTTGGAGGCCCAGCCGGCGAAGTAGCGGAAGGTGTCGATGGTGCCCTGGATGTCGACGTCGCGCGCCTGCGACACCGACTTGCCCATGTCGATCGCTTCCAGCTCGGCGAGCTCGGTGGCGTTGGCCTCGATCAGGTCAGCCAGGCGATGCAGCAGCCGTTCGCGCTCGAGCGGCTTCAGGCGGCGCCATTCGCCACCGTCGAACTGGCGGCGCGCCGCCGCCACCGCGCGGTCGAGGTCGGCGCCGGTGCCGGACGGCACGCGCGTGATCAGGCCTTCGGTCGACGGCTCGGTCACGGCGAAGGTCTGGCCGTCGCTGCTGTCGAGCCACTGGCCGTCGATGAACATCTTCTGCGGTTTGGCGAGGAAGCGTCGCGTCGCCTCCGACACGCCGTATCGTTCCAGGTACTGCGCAACACTGCTATCCATGAGGTTTCTCCTGTGTTTCTCCGCCCGCATCGTGGTGTCGGGCTTGGTCTGAATGGGTGTGTGGAGGCTTAGCGCTTGGCCTGGGCGCGTTCGTGGAAGATGAAGCCGATGCTGTTCAGCAGCAGTTGCGCCGCCAGGATCGAGGTCAGTCCGGCCGGATCGTAGGCCGGCGCCACCTCGACCAGGTCCATGCCGACGATGCCGCCGTGGCTGCGCTTGGCCAGCGCCTGGATGATTTCCAGCACCTCGTAGTACTGGAAGCCGCCGTGGCTCGGGGTGCCGGTGCCCGGCGCGATGGACGGGTCGAAGCCGTCGATGTCGATGGTGATGTAGTAGTGGGCCGCTTCCGGGATCTGCGCCAGCACGCCCTCGGTGCCGAGGCGACGCACGTCGCGTACCGACAGGATGTTGGAGCCGGCGTCGCGCGCCGCGTCGTAGTCGGCGCGATTCGACGACGACACGTTGCGGATGCCCAGCTGGGTCATGCCGGCGATGTGATCCATCTCGGAGGCGCGGCGCAGCGGGTTGCCGTGGCCGTAGCGCACGCCGTGGCGCTCGTCGACGAAGTCAAGGTGGGCATCGAAATGGATGATGTGGATCGGGCCGCGGCCTTCGTAGGCCTTGATCACCGGGGCGTGGATCGAGTGGTCGCCGCCCAGCACCACCGGCATCGCGCCGGATTCGAGGATCTTGCGCACCGCGAACTCGATGTTGGCGTTGCTGCTGGCCATGTCGGTGTGGACGATGTCGGCATCGCCCACGTCCACCATGCGCACGTCCTCGCGGGTGAGGTACATCACGTCGTCTTCGTGGTCGTAGGCGCCGGCGTGACCGAACGAAAACAGCGTCGACGCTTCGCGGATGCCGCGAGGACCGAAGCGGGCGCCCGAGCGCCACTGCGTGCCCATGTCGTTGGGCGCGCCAAGGATCGCCACGTCGGCGTCGATACGCTCCCAGTCGAGACAAACCGCCGATTTGGCGAAGGTGCAATGGCCCACGAACGGCAAGTTCAGGCGGCCCGTTTCATACCCGTTATTCTGCATTTCAACTTCTCCACATGGTCTGTGACAGTGAAGGCCGGACTTGAGTACGCCCTGCCTTTTGAGTGACTATGGAGAAAGAAACGGGCCGAAAAAATAAGAAAGATCAGATCTTCAAATCGGAATTTACGATGTGATTCTCGGGGGAGAAAAGCGGTGAACCAGCTCCAGGACGTCGACCTGAAACTGCTCAGGGTCTTCATGACAATCGTCAAGTGCGGCGGCTTTTCGGCCGCGCAGGCGGCCTTGAACAGCAGCCAGTCGACCATCAGCGAACAGATGAACAGCCTCGAAACCCGCCTTGGGGTCACGCTGTGCGAACGTGGCCGCGGCGGCTTCCGCCTGACGGAGCACGGCGTCGCCACCTACCAGGCCGCGCAGCGGCTGCTGTTGGCGGTGGAGTCGTTCTGCATGGACACCAATGCGCTGCAGCAGCGCATCTCCGGGCGGCTCTACCTGGGCATCATCGACAACACCATCTCCGACGCCGAGTCGCCCTTGCCCAAGACCTTGCGGCAGTTCGTGTCGCGCGGTCACGACGTGCAGCTCGACGTCTACATCGGCACCCCGGCCGAGCTGGAGGAGCGCGTGCTCGACGGGCGCCTGCACATCGCCATCGGGCATTTCCCGCTGCGGGTTCCCGGCCTCTCCTACACGCCGCTCTACGATGAACCCGATGGCCTGTACTGCGGCCGTTACAGTCCGCTCTACGAGCAGCCACCCAGCGAGGACGAGTTGTTCCGGCGCATCGGGGAGAGCCACATCGTGGCGCGAGGCTATCTGCAGCAGCGCGACCTGCAACTGCTCCGAGTCAGCAAGGCCACCGCCACCGTCGACAACGTCGAGGCCCAGGCCATCCTGATCCTGTCCGGCGCCTACGTCGGGTTTCTGCCGGTCCACTACGCTGCCCGCTGGGTCGAGAGCGGCGCGATGCGCCAGATCGACCCCGCCCGCTTCAGCTCCCAGTGGCCCTTTACCGCCATCACGCGGCGCGGCGCCTCGCAGCCGGCGGTGCTGCGGGTGTTCATCGACGAGCTGACGGCCGTCGTCGGCAAGAGCTAGGCCGTACGGGGGCAGCCGCAATGCCTCCCCGCTCCTCCCGTCCCGCCGTGCTCTGACGGTGCCGTCGGCTCAGCTCACGCGGGTGCTTTGCGGCGACTTGTCGGCGTTGCCCTTGGCCACTTCCTGATTGCGCAGGATGAAACGCTGCAGCTTGCCGCTGGGTGTTTTGGGCAGTTCGGCGACGAACTCGATTTCCCGCGGGTAGGCGTGGGCGGCCAGCCGTTGGCGAACGTGCAGTTGCAATTCGGTGGCAAGCTCGGGCGTGGCCGCGCAGGTGTCGCCCAGCACCACAAACGCCTTGATCAGCTCGGTGCGCTCGGCATCGGGCTTGCCGATCACCGCTGCTTCGATCACGGCCGGGTGCTCGATCAGGGCGCTTTCCACGTCGAAAGGCCCGACGCGGTAGCCCGAGGTGGTGATGACGTCGTCGGCCCGGCCGACGAAACTGATGCTGCCGTCCGGGTTGGCTTCGACGGTGTCACCGCTCAGGTAGTAGTTGCCGACGAAGGCCGATGTTGGCATGTCCCGATAACCGCCAAACCAGCACAGCGGCGACTGCGCGCGATCGATCGCCAGGATGCCGGGCTGGCCTGCCGGCAGCTCGCGCTGCTCCTGGTCCAGCACCACCACGCGGTAGCCAGGCATGGCGAACCCTGCCGATCCCGGGTGCACCGGATGCCTCAAGGCATGGTGGTTGCCCACTACCATGCCGAGTTCGGTCTGGCCGTAGTGGTCGTGAATCGGTACCCCCAGTGTCTCGTCAAACCAGCGGATCACCTCCGGGTTGAGCGGCTCCCCGGCGCTGCTCACCACCCGCAAGATGCCGCGCAATGGCCGGGCCGCGGCCTCTCCGCCGGCAATCAGCAGACGGTAAGCCGTCGGCGATCCCGCCAGATTGGTGATGCCTCGTTTGCGGATAATGCGCCAGGTGCTCTCGACCGAGAATGGGCCGTCGTAAAACGTGGTCGGCAAGCCCATGGCCAGCGGGCCAGTTACGGCGTAGTAAAGCCCGTAGGCCCAGCCCGGGTCGGCCAAGTTCCAGAAGCGGTCCTCCGCCGTCAGCCCGATGGCGTCACGCATGTAGGTCACGAAAGCCACGATGGCCTTGAGCGGCACCTCGATCGGCTTGGCCAGGCCGGTGGTGCCGGAGGTGAACATCAGCAGAAAGGGGTCGTCGCCACATCGCAGCACCGGTTCAAACTCCGGCGACTGGTGGAGCAATGCGTCCCAGAAGTCGTTATCGCCTTGCTCTCCCGCGCCTACCGTCAATACCAGGAGGCCGTCCTCCAGCGTATCGAGCTTGGCGCGGTTGGCGTCATTGGTCACCACCACGCGGGCGCTAGAGGTGCCGAGGCGATGCTCGATGGCTTTCGGGCCGAAGGCGGTAAACAGCGGCTGGTAGACGGCGCCCAGCCGCCAGGTCCCGAGGACGGTGATCAGCAGTTCCACCGTGCGCGGCAACAGGCCGGCGACGGTATCTCCGGGCCGCACGCCCTGCGCCTGTAGCCAGTTGGCAAAGCGGGCGGAGTATTCCTTGAGCTGGGAAAAGGTATAGCTGGCGCTGCTGCCGTCGCTGCCTTCGTAGTACAAGGCGATGCGCCCGGTCCCGGCATAACGGTCACAACACTCGATGCAGGCATTGATGGCACCGAGATCACCCGCCAATACCTGTCGAACGGTTTCCTGATAGTCAAACTGACTGACTGCGGCAGAGTAGTCCTGCATGATCCGTGTCCTTGCAAAAAAGCGTGCCCTACGCTCACGTCGAGAACGTGATCGCAGCTTGGGCAACGACGATGGCGGGGAAATTGGTCGAGCCGGACGGCTCGACCCAAAGTGGCGGCTGATCAGCCGGGAATCATGCGGAAGAATGGCGTGGCGGATAGAACATTACGGTCTCCTCTTTTTATCCGGGCCCGTGGCGGACCTCCCGATCTCTTTCCGGGGTGAGAGGGATGGCACGCCACCCTGCTCTCGCCTTGTGGAGATTAACGGGTAAATATCTGCGCCGTGGTGATCGCCATATCGCCGCCCGGCAGTTTAACGTTGCCGATTTTCTTCAGCGAATCGGCGTCGAAAATGGCGACATCGTTGAAAGTCCCGGATAAATAAAGCTTGTTGCCGGCCTTGTTGATCGTCAAACAATAATAGGAATGATCGAGTGAGGCGCTTTGCAGCAGTTTCTTTTCCTTGATGTCATATTTCGCCAGGCGATTGAGCACGCCGTACATCAGGTTGGAGTCCTTGGGCGAGCGCGCCCCGGTGAAATACACCTCGGTAATCGGAGCGAAATCCACCAGCTCAGATTTGCCATTGGCAAGATTGATGTCGATAAAGCCGTAAACATTATCAGCCGTCTCCGGATTCATTTTCTCGTCCTTGAATCGCGCCGCCGTGTACAGCAGATTGAAAGTATGCTGAGGGCGTTGCTGCGGCCAGACGTACAGCACATCCGGCGGGCTATACAGCGGACGGGTCCAGTTGCGCAGCGGGATGTTCACTTCGGTCTTGCCACTGTGCGGGTCCATCTTGTAGACGTCGGCCCCCACCACGAACAGCGAGCCGTCATCGGCCGCCTGCAGCATGGTGGTCTGGCGCGGCGCCGGGAAGCTGCGCTCCGGCTTGGCGTTCAGGCCAGCCGAGGTCGAATACACCTGCAGGCGTGGCGTCTCCACCACGTAGTTGTCGCGATTCATCCGGGTCGGGTTGACGATGCTGTAGAGTTCCTTGCCATCCGGGCTCAGGCCGATGGAAAAGATCGCCCGGGCGCGCTCCGTCGGCTGCTGCGACAGGGTGGCGTGGAACACCACGTTGCAGCTGTCGAGTTCCACCCCGTAGATATCGCCGTAGTGATTATTCAGCACGTAGGCGCGGGTTTTGTCGGGACTGATCTGGATGGTTCCCGGACCAAAGGCATCCGGCAGGCGGCAGCTTTTATACAGGCTGTCGTTTTCCGCATCGATGATGTGCAGGTTGTTCGGGTAATTGGTGACGGCGAGATATTCGTGGCCTTTTTGCAGTGCCAAGTCGCTGGCGGCCAGGGTTGGCTGCGCACAGGTGCCGAACGCCATGGCCAAGCCGGCCAGCTTGAAAATCGTTTTAACGGACATAGCAAATCCCTCTTGTTCAACGTGGCCGGTTACTTGTCTTTGGGGAATACGGTGCCCAGATGGCGCCAATCTTCGCTGGAATTGTTTGCCGCCTTGTTCCAGTCGGGATAGGTGCTCATCATGTCCGGCACTTGTGCCGGCCACCAGCAGGGATCGGAGCAGCCGTACAGGTCGGACTCCATCGGCTGGCACAGCGAGGACACCCCGCCAAAGACGTCTACTTCCCAGCCCGGGTCGGTGGTGGCAGTACAGCCGGCGATCGAGCTCATCGCTACCACGTCTTCCAGGCGGTCTTCCGCCGCGGCCTGTTCCAATTGCTGTGCCTTGTGATTGATCGGCTTCAAATGTTTCATCTCAGTGTGCCTTCCGCGGAGTGATGTAGCTGCTGATGAAGGCCGGATTGCCGGCCATGATGCGGCTGTAGATTTCGATGCCGAAATCCACCCAGTCGCGCATCAGTTCGCAGTAGTGGTAGGTCGGATGGGTCGGGTCGCCGTAGCGGGCGTAGCTCTCGTGGTAGCAACCTCCGGAACACAGGTTGCGGATACGACAGCTCTCGCAGCCGGTGTTGCTGCGGTCCAGTCGCTGCGACAGAAAGTCGTTGAGGCGTGGCTGATCCACCCCGGTATGCACGTTGCCGAAGGTGGGCAGGGTCGATCCGGTGAAGCGGTGGCACAGGTTCAATTCGCCCTTGTGATCCACTGCCAGCATCTTGAGCCCGGCGCCGCACGGCAAAGCCTTCTTGTGCCCTTCATGAATGTCGGTAATCAGCTGGTGCAGGTTGGAAAAACCGATATTGCGGTGCTCGAGTGCGGCCTCCAGGTAGCGCCGACCGAGCGCCTTCATGTTGGCGAACACCTGTACCAGTTCCTCCGGTGACAGGTTGAAGGTACTGATGGTGCCCGACGTGACCGGGGCGAAACCGACCTCGGCAAAGCCAAGCTCGTTGAACAGGTGGTCCCAGATGCCCTCGACGTCGGTCACGCCGCTGGTCAGGGTCACGCGCGCGCCGACCGGCCGGCTGATATAGCGCGACAGCAGCATTTCCACCTTGCGCCGTACCACGTCGTAGGTGCCGGTTCCGCCCACGGTGAGGCGGTTGCGGTCGTGGATCTTCTTCGGGCCGTCGATGCTGACCGACAGCCCGAAGCGGTGCGCGTTCAGGTAGTCGACGATCTCTTCGGTGAGCAAGGTGGCGTTGGTGGTCATGACGAATTCCACCTGCTTGCCCAACTCGGCGAAGCGGGTTTCGCAGTAATCCACCATGGTTTCGATCAGCTTGCGGTTGCTCAGCGGCTCCCCGCCGAAAAACACCACGGTATAGCGCGGCTCGTCCGGCGATTCCTGCAGCAGCATCTCCACCGAGGCCTTGGCGGTTTCCACGTCCATGCGGCGGCCCGCCGACGGCGTGTCGAGATCTTCCTTGTAGCAGTAGGAACAACTCAGGTTGCAGCCGGTATTGACGTTCAACACCACCGTATTCAAGGCGGTGCGCTCGACCCGCTGCAGGGCGATCTCCGGCGTCAGCGGCGAGCCGTCGCTCACCACCTCGAGTGCCAGCAATTCGCGCAACGTCTCGCCCACCTCCTCGCTGGCAAAGCGGCCGGACAGGCGCTGCAGCAGCTCTTCGGTGGTACAACTACTAACGCGCAAGGCGTCGACGATGCTGGCGGTCAGCTGGTCCGTGGCGAACAGCGAACTGCTCGGGATGTGGAACAGCAAGCGCTCGGCATCGACCTGCACTTCATGCACGTTGCGTTCGACCAGGTTCAATAGGGTGCCCATGGCATCCTCCTCAATCCAATCCGAATGTATCGATTCCGAAGCCAGCCCCATGCTGGCTTCGCCAGGCATGGCTCAAGGGATGGGCGGGTTGTTCCAACGCTGCACCCCGACAATCATGTGGCCTTCGCCCTTCAGGGCGCGCCCGCTGTCGTCCACGGTGGCGATCACCTTGAGGTTGCCGGCGTTGTTGGTCGACATCTTGCGGGCCGGGTTGGGGCCGGCGTCGCCCGGGGTGAAGATGCCGCTGTCGGCTTGCATCTTGCCGGCGTATTTCACGTCCTGATCTTCCTCGGCGCGCTCGTCGAACGGGGCCACCGACCACTTGGCCGGCATCACGCCGACCCGGAAGGGCTTGCCGGAAGTGTCCTGACTCCAGGCTTCGGCGTCGAAGCGCCCTTCCACCTTCGGCGTCGACCCGCCATTGCCGCCGATACGGGACACCGAGAAGGCCGGAAGCACCTTGACTTCCTTGACCTGCTGGTAGACCGCCAGGCTACCGCCCTTCAGCCTGCCGAGGCTGATGCTGCGCACGCCCACGGCGGCATCGGCGCTGGCCTTGACCTTGACACGCACCTGCTCGGGAGTCTGCGACAGCACCGAGACGACCTGGATGCCGGGACCGAAATCGGCCTTGCCCTGAAGGTTGGCGCCGACCAGAGTGAGCTCCGTCTCGCTGCCGGCTTTGACGAAATCGGGCTGGACCGCGAGCAGCTTGCCGCTGCCGGATTTGGCAGCATGGAAGTCGAGGCCGCGCTCGTCATGGGTCTCTTCGAACATGCGCCCCTGCATCTCGCCGTCCCTGGCCATCAGCACCTGGCGCATGGCGACGCCGCCGACCTTGACGCTGGCACGCCACTCGTAGCCGTTGTAAAGCAGCGCAGAGCCGCTGCCGTTGAAGGACTGGCCGTCGGCATAGCGGCCTTGCATCGCAACCTTGAAGGTGTCCTTGCCGGCCGGGCTGACCGTCATGACGCCGAGTACGTCATCCTTGCCCAGCATGTGCCCGCTGAAGCTCCAGCGCCCCGCCAGGGCCGCCGGCTGCGGCTTGTGCCGTTGCCAATCGGACCAGGCCTTGCTGTCCAGCGGGTACTCCTTGGCCAAAAGCGGGACCATTTCCTTGAGTGCGACCTGCAGCCAGTCGCGGTCGCGCGCCTGCGCCTGATACTCGAGCGACGGCCATTGGCCCAAGTGGAAATGGACCAGGTGTTCCCATTCCTTCGCCGGGCGACGCTGCAGGGCCGGACGCGCGGCGGAGTGGCAGCGCGCGCACATCTGGTTGTACTGCTCGGAGCCGATATGTTCGACCGTGTTGAGGCTGCGTTCCAGCGCGTAGCGGGCGGTTTCCGTCTCACTCGGTGCCAGCCCCTGCTTGTCGGCCAGGTATTTGACCACGGTTCGGCGGTCTTCATCGCTGATGACCAGGCCGTGCATGGTCTGCATGCGGGCGATGGTCATCAGCCAGCCTTCTGGGGTCTTGCGCTGATGACTGATACGGCTCCAGGAATTCTTTCCTTCGGCGGCATGGCAGGCGGCACAGCTCTGGCCGATGATGGTCTGGGCGTCGCGAGCATCCGCCGGGGCGGCGCAAATCGCCAACGGTGCGGCGACACCCAGGATGTGCCAAGGCTTATAACGTCGGAGCAGGTGGGTTAACAAGGTCGGACTCCTTTGTAGTATTTGATTTTGTAATCGCACACGCCATTCGATGAACGAATACGTCATGCCTGGAATGCGATTTAGCACATTCCGTGCCAAACATTAAATGCCCTGCCAGCCCCCATTTATCTGTGGCCAAAATCGGCTTTTGCATTCGATAAGGCGGGAGTAGTGTCTTGTTTTGCGATTAGCACTGTTTCAAATTGAGAATTATTGCTGTGCAGCATTTATTTATCACTGCTGGAGTGTTTTCATTTTATGTCTCAGTCCTTCTCAAATCGAGACGCTCTTGCTATTCATTGCACTTGATTGACAGGCTCAACCCCAATAAAAACGATTGCTCAGCTTATTTAAATCGCTCTGGTATGGAAACTGCTTTGAGGCCCTCACCCGTCACGCCACAACTGAGGATGCCAACAATGCAAGCTTCACTATCGTTACTGCCGCAAACCGTTTCGTTTCTTGCGCGCAAGCCCAAGATGCTGATTGGCGATCGCTGGTTGGATGCCGCCAGCGGCGCCACCATGCCGGTACGCAACCCGGCCAACGGAGAGGTGCTGTGTGATGTGCCCATGGCGGCTGAGTCTGATGTCGATCTGGCCGTCAGCGCCGCGCGCCGTGCCTTCGACGATTCGGCCTGGAGCCGGATGCGTCCGCGCGAGCGCCAAAACCTGCTGTGGCGCCTCGCCGACTTGCTCGAGCGCGATGCCGACATGCTGGCAGAACTGGAATGCGTGAATAATGGCAAGAGCGCGCAAGTGGCCCGCGTCATGGACGTCCAGCTGAGCATCGATTTTCTGCGCTATATGGCGGGCTGGGCGACCAAGATTGAAGGCTCGACGGTCGACGTCTCGATTCCGTTGATGCCGGACAGCCATTTCCACAGCTTTGTACGGCGCGAGGCGGTTGGCGTGGTCGGCGCCATCGTGGCGTGGAACTTCCCCTTGCTGCTGGCCTGCTGGAAGCTGGGTCCCGCCCTGGCCACCGGCTGCAGCGTGGTGCTCAAGCCGGCTGACGAAACGCCGTTGTCCGCACTCAAGCTGGGTGAGCTGGTACTGGAAGCGGGCTACCCGGCGGGTGTATTCAACGTTGTTACCGGTACCGGTGTGACCGCCGGTGCGGCGCTGTCGCACCACCCGGAGGTGGACAAGCTTACCTTCACTGGCTCGACCGAGGTCGGCAAACTGATCGGCAAGGCGGCCATGGAGTCGATGACGCGCGTCACGCTGGAACTGGGCGGCAAGTCGCCGACCATCGTGCTGGACGACGCCGATCCGCATGTGGCGGCAGCCGGCGCGGCCACGGCAATCTTCTTCAACCACGGCCAGGTGTGCTGCGCTGGTTCGCGCCTCTATGTGCACCGCAAGCATTTCGACAATGTGGTCGGGGAAATTGCCTCCATCGCCAACGCCATGAAGCTCGGCAATGGTCTGGACCCGAGCGTGCAGATGGGGCCGTTGATCTCGGCCAAGCAGCAGCAGCGCGTGTTCGGCTACATCGAGCGCGGCCGCGAATTGGGTGCCCATATCGCCTGCGGTGGCGAACAATTTGGTCCGGGCTATTTCGTCAAACCGACGGTGCTGGTGGACGTGGCGCAGAAAGGCCCGCTGGTGCAGGAGGAAATCTTCGGCCCGGTGCTGGTGGCGATGCCGTTCGACGATATCGACGAGGTCGTCCGCCTCGCCAACGACAGCCGCTATGGCCTGGGCGCCAGCATCTGGACCAACAACCTGTCGGCGGCGCACCGCATGATTCCGCGCATCAAGTCGGGTTCGGTCTGGGTGAACTGCCACAGCGCGCTCGACCCGGCCATGCCGTTTGGCGGTTACAAGCTGTCCGGAGTCGGGCGTGAGATGGGGGCCGCCGCCATCGAGCACTACACCGAAGTGAAGTCGGTGGTGATGAATATCTAAGTGAGTCGATACTGGCGCCCGAGGGCGCCAGTTTTTTTCAGGCTGGCCTGTAGCCCTGCGCCAACAGCCAGCCTCGCAGCATGTGGCGCTGCTCCGGCGCCAGGGTATTCAATACGTCGGTGCCGGGGCCCTGCTGCAGCGCCTGCACGATCGGCGCCAGTTCCACCCCTTGCAGGTGCCAGATGCCGAGCGGCTGGTCAGGACTGACCACCACATCGGCTTCATCGATCTCATCACCGTTGATCACCGGCGCCTTTTCTACCCGCAATTGTTCGAAGCCTGACGCCACGTGGATTGGCTGCTGGTCGGGCCAGGTACGGCGTGCCTGCCAGAACGGCCGCTCGGCCCAGCGCTGTTCCATGGCGTAGAAGTCGCGGCCGATCCGGGCGAAGCGGTGGAATAGATGCTCGATGCGGCGTTGATGGAAGCGTTGCGCCAGCTGGACGCGATCCGGCCGTGTCAGCAGGGTATGGATCACCGCCGGCGCTTGCAAGGCGGAAGACAGCGACTGGAAGATGCCGTTGCCGGAGAGCGGATCTACCGCCATGGCGGCATCGCCGACCCGCAGCCAGTTGCCCCCGGAGGTTTCCAGACACAGGGTCGCCGTGCTGGTACGGGCATGCACGGCGGCCTTCTGCTGTGCATGCGCCCCGAAAAAGTCGAGGACCAGCGCCGAGGTACGCCGGGTGGCGCAGAACCCGGCCAACTGGTCTTTTCCCGGCAGCTCGGCACTGGCCACGTCGAGTGTCAGCTGCCAGTAGCAGCGACCGTCCGCCAGCCTGGCCATCCAGACCCAGCCATCCTCCATGCTTTCCACCGCCGAACCATGCGGCCCGGGGGCGCCTTGCCAAGTGTTGAGCAAACCTAGGGTTTCGGGGCCGCGCAGCCCTTTGCCGGAGAGTGGTGCCAGCCGGCCACGCGCCTCTACCAGAAAGTCGGCGGCGATCATGCCGGTCCCGTCGGGGCCGTCCAATTGAACTTGATGGCCTTGTGTGTCGGAAACCAGCGTACGCACTTTGGCCTCGATCACTGCGATGCCCGCTGCCTGCAGGTCCTGCCTCAGGGCGTGGTCGAACGCCCGGCGATCGAGCAGGAATTCGGTGTTGAGGGTTTGCCGGGTGCCGTTCCAGTACACCTCGCGCGCCGACGGCGCCGCAGCGCTGTCGGCCGCCCGTCGCAGGCCGGCATGGTACAGGCCGTCCAGCACCCGCTGTGATATCCCCTCCACCGCTTCGAAGCGGCGCCATTCGCTGACCACGCTGACGCGATAGCCGAGCCGGTTGAGCCCGAGGGCGACGGCGGCGCCGGCCGGACCGGCGCCAAGTACCAGGATATGTGCTGACGTCATGATGGATGCCTGCGTTGTTCAATACCGATGAAGCTGGCCTCGCGCTGCAAATGGTCAAGCAGTTGTTGGCGCGTGGCATCGGGATGAAGCAAGAAATAGGCCGCGATCAGCCCGCTCATCGCCGCCGTGGCGATGCTGGCCCCGGCCATCCCCCCCTCGCCGTTCGCGACCACGGTGCCGAAGTCGGCCTGGGGACTGGCGAGCCAGGACCATTGCCCGGCACGGCAGCGGGCATCGCCGGTGATGCGCAACACGCCCGGGTAGCTCGCCGGGTAGACCGGTTCGCCCTGGGCCGGGCTTGAGGCACAGAGCACGATGCCGGCCGCGAGTGCCTGCTCGCAGGCGGCGCGCAGCAAGGGTCGGTCCTGCCGGATGCCCAGGCTGAGGTTGATCACCTTGACCTCTTGCTCGATCAGCCAATGCAGGGCTGCCGCGATCTGCAGCGGGGTGGTGGTCCAGCGCTCGTGGAAGACCTGGGCCACGCAGAACTGCGCCGCCGGGGCCTGTCGTGCCGCCATGTCGAGCACCGCGCCGCCGTGCCCCAGCCGGTCGGGCTGGACTTCCCCGTGCCGCAGGTCTTCTTGCTCGAGCCAAAAACCGCGCGCCGCCAGCACCCGGCTCGCCTGCTCGTGGCGGCAGCCGCTGTCGACGATGCCGATGCGCAATTCAGTGCCCATCGTTCACGCACGCCTCCTGGCGTTGCAGCAGTTGTCCGTCGATTAGCTCGAAGCGCAGGTCGGCCTGCGCCAGCGTCGACGCGCGGTGGCTGATCAGGATGCGGGTACGCTGGCTGAACAGCTCGTCGATCTCAGCGATGACTTCACGCTCGGTAGCCTCGTCCACCGCCGAGGTGGCTTCGTCGAGTACCAGGATCAACGGATCCTGCAGCAAGGCGCGGGCAATGGCGATGCGCTGCTTCTGGCCACCGGAGAGTTGCTGCCCACGTTCGCCGACATGGCTGTCTAGACCGTTCGGCATGGACTGGATCAGACTGTCGAGACGAGCCCGCCGTGCCACGGTTTCGATCTGTTCGCGGCTGGCGTGCGGTGCGCTGTAGCGGATGTTGTCGGCCAGGCTGCCACGAAACAGCACGATGTCCTGGCTCACGACGGCGATGCGGCGACGCAGGGTAAACAGGTCCAGCTCGCGCAGATCGACCCCTTCGAAGCAGATGCTCCCTTGCTGGGGGGCGTAGAAGCGTTGCAGCAGGTCGATCAATGTCGATTTTCCGACCCCGGATGCGCCGCTGATGGCCACCTTGCGCCCTGCCGGTATCTGCGCCGATACGCCACGCAGCACTCCCTGCTGGCGCTCGCCATGGGCGAACCAGACGTTATCCAGTACCAGTTCGCCGCCGCTGCTCGACGGCTCTCGCGGATGTTCTGGCTGATGGATGCTGACCGGCTCGTTCTGCAACTCCATGACCCGGCCCAGGCTCACGGTCATGCGTTGCAGGGCGACGTAGAGCCCCAGCAGGCTTTGCACCGGCCCGACCGCCATGCCAAGGTAGGTGGAAAAGGCGATCAGCGAACCCAGTTGCCAGCTGCCGGTGACGACCCAGTAACCACCGATGAGGAAGGCGCAGGCACGCGACAGCGAGGTCAGCGTGCCGGGGACGGCCTGGGTGAAGAATTCGGTCACCTGTAGTTTGAGCAGGCGCTGCATATAGCCCTCGCCGAGGTGATCGAGGCGATGCAGTTCGGCGGTTTGCTGCCCGGCGGACTGGATGAACTTCATCGCGGGTAGCGTTTCGACCAGAAAGGACGACATGTCGGCCGAGCTTTCGCGCAGCTGGCGCGCATCGCGCTCTACTTTCTGGCGCATCCAGCGCAGCCACAGCACTTCGAGCGGGATCAGCACCACCACCAGCAGCGACAGTTTCCACGACAGCGCCAGCAGCAAGGCGATGGCGCCGATCAGACCGATCACGCTGGAGACGGCGGAAAACAGCGAGTCCAGCGCAAAGCGCTGAATTTCGGCCACGTCGCCATCGAGCCTGGAGAGCAGATCGCCGATGCGCCGCCGACCGTAGAAGGCTGGGGAGAGTTGCTGCAGATGACCGTACAGGGCGCCACGCAGGGAAAACAGGATGCGCCCGGACAGACGGGTGTGCAGGTAGCGGTTGACGCCGCTGAGTAGGGTGCTGGCAATGCCGACCACGATCATGGCGAGCGCGATGGCGAGAAGCAGCGGGTAGTCTTTACCGAGCAGCCCCCTGTCGATCAGCATCTTGGTGAGCCAGGGCTGGGCGAGCACCAGTAACGAGGCCCCCAGCGACAGCCCGAGCAGTCCGCCGATGGCCAGGCGATGCGGACGCACAAAGCCGTACAGCCAGTCCATCGACTGCTCGAACAGGGCCGGATTGTTTGTTTTGGCGAACTTGAGGAAAAACCTGAACATAGGGGTTCCGCGCGGCGGCTGCCGGGTCAAGATGTGCTCTGCGTGGCAGGGAACACGGGGGACGTTACCACTGCAGCTGCTTCAGCTTGCGGTAGAGGGTGGCACGGCTGATGCCCAGCGCCTGGGCCGCCGCCGAAACGTTGCCCTGATAGCTGTCGAGGGTGCTGCGGATCAGCTCCAGCTCCTGGTCGCGGATCAGCCCGCCGGAAGGCCGCGTGCTGGCGTGCAACTCCTCGAGGAAATGGTCGCTCAGGTGTTCGGGGGTCAACTCGGTCTCATTGCCTTCGCGCATCGCCAGTGCCGCGCGCAACACCATTTCCAGCTGGCGGATATTGCCCGGCCAGGCGTAATGGGCAAAGAGCTCGGCCAGTTCGTGGCTGACCGTGACATGCCCTGCCCCCAGCTTGCTGAGCACTGTATCGATCAGTTGGCTGATATCCTCGCGCTCGCGCAGCGACGGCAGGCCGACGCTCACCCCGTTGATGCGGTAGTAGAGGTCTTCGCGAAACATCTTGTCGCGCACCATGGCCTTGAGGTCGCGGTGGGTGGCGCAGATTACCGCGACGTCGATGTTCTGCTCTTCGCCGGCCCCAGCGGCGCCACCTTGCGCTCTTGCAGCACGCGCAACAGGCGCGCCTGCAGGTGGAGCGGCATGTCGCCGATTTCGTCGAGGAACAGCGTGCCGCCGTTGGCCTGCATCAGGCGCCCGACCACCCCGCCCTTGCGTGCGCCGGTAAAGGCGCCGTCGCGGTAGCCGAACAGCTCCGACTCGATCAGTCCTTCGGGAATGGAGGCGCAATTCACCGCGATGAAGGGTTTGCCGGCGCGAGCGCTGGCTTCGTGCAGGGCGCGGGCGACGACCTCCTTGCCGGTGCCGGTCTCGCCGAGCAACAGCACGGGGAGATCGTTGTTCAAGCCTTGCCGTGCCATTCTCAGGGCTCGCCCGAAACGGCTCTGGCCATCCGCCAACTCGTCCAGGGTGCAGGGTCTGGGCTGTGGTTTGGCCGTCGTGGTCGGCGTCGACACGATGGTCGGCGTGCGCGGCAGTTGCAGGGCCTTGAAGTAGAACTCGCCATGCGCCAGCGGGACTTTGGCGGTGCCGTCATGCACGATGCGCGAGATCAGCGTGCTGCCGCGCACGCCCAGCGCCCCTTCGCAACGCTGGCCGACCATCTTGTCGCGCGGCAGCCGCAGCAGGTCGCAGGCTTGCTGGTTGGCGGCCAGGATGTCGCCTTCCACGCTCACCGCCAGCACGCCGTGCCAGGCCGAACCGAGATATTGCTGGCGCGGATGGAAGACCAGCACCAGATGCTCCGGGAAAAAGGCACCGAACAGGCGGCTTTCGATCTGGCTGACGGCGATCATCAGCATGCCGAGGCTGTCCTGCGGCTGGGCCAGGGTACCCTCGCGCGTCAGGTCGAGCACGCCGATGGCGTCGCCGTGCGGGTTCTTGATCGGCACCGAGGAACAGGAGAAACGGCTCAGGCATTCGAGGTAATGCTCGCCGCTATTGATCAAGATCGGCCGGCTCTCGATCAGCGCCGTGCCGAGGGCATTGGTGCCGCGCAGCGATTCGCTCCAGCAGGCCCCGGGGGTGATGTCCTGGATGCCGAGGGTACGGAGGTAATCGGTGCGTCCTTCCACCGCGAGCATGTTGGCGTTGGCATCACCCAGAATCACCAGGCCTTCGTTACCGTAACGTTCGGCCAGAAATTCCATTTCCGGGGTGGCGGCGTCGAGCAGCATGCGGTTGGCTGCCAGCAGCATGTCCAGATCGTTGACGACCTGCAGGCTGACCAGTTTGCTGTCGATGCAATCCAGTCCGTGGCTGAAGCTGCGGCGCCAGGAGGCTTCGATTTCCTGGCGCAACAGGCCTTGGGGAAGTTGTCCCTCCACACGCAGCTTCTCCCTGAGCAGGTGGGCGGCCTGCAAGGGATCCGGAGTGGCTGGTGTCAAAGGAAATAAGTGGCTCATAGACCTCCCGGCAGAGACTTGGCGCCGCCGCTGTCAGACAGCGCTCGGCCCAAGCTGGAAGTCAGTAACTTGTCACATTATCGACCAAAAATCCACACATTAGCAGGCGGGGTTCGGCGCAGCGCAGGGTTGGCCGAAGCCTGCCCCCTGCCCTGGCGCGCCGGCTTTCCGGGGAGCCTTGCCTTTACTTCGTCGCCTCGCTCTCCCAGCCGCCGCCCAGTGCCAGGAACAGGTTGACCTGGTCGACGGCAAGCTGGCTCTCCGCGCTGGCCAGCGAGGCTTCGGTGTTGGCGAGGGTGCGCTCGGCGTCGAGGCTCGACAGGTAGGGCACGCGCCCGGCCTGGTAGAGGCGGCGGTTCTGCTCGGCGGCTTCGCGGGCTTCGTCGCGTGCCGTCTGCAGGTCGGCCTGGCGCTGCAGGTTGCGCGAATAGAAGCTCAGCGCGGTTTCGGTCTCGCGCAGGGCGTTGAGCACGACGCCATCGAAGCGCGCCAGCGCGGCTTCGGCGTCGGTCTTGGCGATCTTGACCCGGGCGCGCGCGCCGCTGTCGGGTATCGTCCAGCTAATCAGCGGGCCGAGGCCGAAGCGTTCGGTGCGCCCCTCCCCGAGGTGTTCGAGGATGCCGCTATACCCTGCCGAGGCGCCGATGATGATGCTGGGGTAGAGCGCGGCGGTGGCCACCCCGATGCGGGCGGTGGCGGCGGCAAGCTGGCGCTCGGCCTCGCGCACGTCGGGGCGGCGCTTGAGCAGCGCGGCGCCGTCGCCGACCGGGATGCGTTGCTCGATGCGCGGCTCGGTCTGGCAGTCGATCCGGGCGTCCTGCAGCTGTTGCGGGGTTTTGCCGACCATCACCGCCAGCCGGTAGCGGGCGGCGTCTTTTTCGGCCTGGAAGCGCGGCAGCGTGGCGCGCAGCGTATCGGCCTGGGAGCGAGCGCGCAGCACGTCGGTGATGCGGCCGCGCCCGGCGTCGGCGAGGCGGCGGGCGACGTCGACGCTGCGGTTCTGCAGGTCCAGCACATGCTGCGCGACCGCCAGTTCGTGCCCCGCCGAGCACATCTGCACATAGGAACGCACGGTTTCCGCCGCCACCGAGACGCGCACCAGGTCGAGCGCCGCTTCGCTGGCCTCGGCGCTGGCGTGGGCGGACTCTTCGGCGCGCGCCAGCTTGCCGAACAGGTCGATCTGGTAGGCGATCTGGATGCCTGCGTCGCCCTCGTTCAACACCGGCAGCTTTTCCTCGACCAGGAAGGCTTCGCCGGCCTCCCGTGCGCGCTTGGCGGCCAGCGTCACGCCAGCGTGCGGGCCGCGCTCGGCGTCGACCTCGGTCACCACCGCCATGGCCCGGCGCAGGTTGGCCGAAGCGATGCGGATGCTGGTATTGGCTTCGAGCGCTTCGCTTACCAGCTTGTCCAGCGCCGGGTCGCGGTAGAGCCGCCACCAGCCGGCGGGGACCGGGTCGAGCGATACCCCGGCGCCGTTGCCGCCGATGAAGGCACCGTTGGCCGAGGGCGAGCGTACCAGGGCGTTGTCCGGCACGCGATAATCCGGGCCGACCGTGGTGCAGGCCGTCAGCCCGCCCAGCAGGGCGAGCGACACGAGAACGGAGAGGCGTTTCACGAGTGGGCCTCCCCCTGTTTCGCGGCGGGTGTGGCCAGCGCCGTGACCGTCTGCACCGACACCGTGGCGGTGCGCCCGGCGATCAGGCGGAAGTCGCCGGGCACCTCGTCCAGCGCGATGCGCACCGGCACCCGTTGCGCCAGGCGCACCCAGTTGAAGGTGGGGTTCACGTTGGGCAGCAAGGTGGCGCCATTGCTGCGGTCGCGGTCCTCGATGCCGGCGGCGATGCTTTGCACGTGGCCGCGCAGGGTGTGCGCATCGCCCATGATCTGAATGTCGACCGGCTGGCCGATGTGCACGTTGTTGAGCTTGGTTTCCTCGAAGTAGCCGTCGACGTGAAAGGAATGGGCATCGACGATGGAGAGCACCGGGCGGCCGGTGGTGACGTAATCGCCCAGGCGCGGCGTGCGGTCGTTTAGGTAGCCGTCCACCGGGCTCTTCACCTCGGTGCGTTCCAGATTGATGCGGGCGACGTCGAGCGCGGCTTCGGCGGCGGCCAGGGTGGCTTCGCCCTGCTGCACCTTGGCCTCGCTTTCCTCCAGGTTTTCCTTGGCCACCAGGTCGGCCAGGGCGCGGCTGCGAACGGTCTCGCGACGGGCCTGCGCCAGCGTGGCACGCTGCGCCGCCACCGCGGCCATGGCCTGCTTCAGTGCCAGCTCGTAGCGGGCGCGGTCGATCACGAACAGCACTTGGCCGCGCTTCACCAGCTGGTTGTCGCGCACCGATACGGTGGTGATCAGCCCGGAGACGTCCGGGGCGATCTGGACCACGTCGGCGCGGATATGGCCATCCCGGGTCCACGGCGCGTTGCTGTAGTAATCCCACAGGTGCCAGCCGACCACGGCGGCGATGACGACGACAGTCAGGGTCAGGATCACCGACCCTGCGTTTCGAATGTTTTTTTTCATGGGTGCAATCCGCGAGTCAAGGCAACCGTGCCGCCGAGCACGATCACGTAAAGGGCAAAATTGAACAGCGAACGGTGCCAGACGAGCTTGTAGACGCCCAGCCGCATCAGGACAAAGCGCAGGCAGCCGGTGACGGCCAGGGCGCCGAGCATCAGCACCAGCAGGCTGGGGATGAACACGCCGTAGAGATCGATTTCGCCAATCATGGGGTTTCTCCTGCGGAGGGGCCCGTGGCGGGGACTCCGGTCAGCGCGACAAAGCGGGCGGCATCGGGAAACAGCGTGATGCGCAATTCCACCAGGGCGTTCTGGGCTTCCCGCGCCGCCCTGCCCAGCTCCGCCTTGGTGAGGCTCAAGGCCCGGTCGATTTCCTCGCGCAGCGAAGCGGGAGGCTGACGCTGGCCATGGTGGCCGACGCATTCCCGGTAGTGCCCGGCGACGGACTGGAGCACGCGGTCGATCGCCACGTGCGCTGTCTCTGGCAGGCGGTGTTCATCGCGCTGCAGGTCCAGGGTGCTGAACCCTACCCGCAACTCGCCGAAGCCGGCATCGCCGTGGTCATCGTCGCTGGCGGCCAGGCGCGGCACCAGCAGGCCCAGGCGGTCCAGCATGTGCGACGTGAGGTTGGCGTAATCGCCGCGGTGGCTGCCTGCAGCGGTCTCGGCCAGGTCTTTCCAGCTGGCGCGCAGCAGGCGGCGCATCGCCAGCTCGGCGCCAAACGGCCGCGTGAGCAGGGTCCAGCACAAGGCGAACAGCACCCCGCACACCCCGGCCACGCTGCTGTTGAAGAAGGCGGTGAAGTCCGCATCGTAGGCACCTTGCAGGCCGAGGAACGAAGCGGTGTTGACCGTCAGCAGCATGGCGGCCATGGTGAAGCGCGGGTGCGATGCCAGGGTGCCGATGGCGAGGAACGGGATGGCCAGCATCAGCGCCAGGGTTTCGAACTCGTGCGCGGCCGGGATGATCAGGAACAGCAGCACGGCGGTGAGCGGGATACTGACCGCGGCCCAGGTGAAGAAGGTGCGGATCAGCGGCGCCGGCTCGTCCTGTGCGGCGAAGAAGCAGCTCGAGACGGCGCCCAGGATCACCGCGCTGGCGCCGTCGTTCCAGCCCATGCCGATCCACAGCAGGCAGGAGAGGAAGATCGCCAGCGAGGCGGATGCCGCCGCGAACAGGATCATGCCATGGTCGTAATGGCGCGCCTTGCCGCCGAGTTCCCAGCGCCGGTACGCCGGTTTCCACGCGGTATCGGCCTCGCCCCGGGCGATCATGTCGCGCAGGTCGAGGCAGTCCTGCCACAGCCGGATCAGCGATTGCAGGCGCGTGACGGCGTGCGCGATCAAGAGATCGTTCCATTCCGCGTCCGGGCCGCTACGGCGCGCATCGGCAAGCTGGCGCTGAAAACGTGCCGCCTCGTCGCGGCCCCTGGCCCCGGGCGACGAGAGTATCCAGCGGGCGATGGCTTTCATCAGACCGGTCAACGGGGCGGGAACGCCCTGCTCCAGCTTGCGTGCTGCGTCGAGCGTCGCCGTGAGCGAGGACAGGATGGGCAGCAGCATGCTCATGCGGCTTTGCAGTTCGCGCGTGGTGTGCACCATGTCCGCGTTGGCGGCATCGTAGGCCAGGTGGGTGATGTACTGGTCCAGGGACAGGATGTCGGCGGCCAGGCGGTGGCGGGTCGCCGGGTGGCTGCTGGCGAAGGCCGGCGACAGGGCTTCCGCCGCCCAGGCGCCGGCGTCCTTGAACCAGGCGCCGATGCGGGCTTCGAGCACCGGCGCCACCTTGCTGGGAAAGACGATGGAGGCGACCACGCTGGCACACACGATGCCGAGCACGATTTCCTCGCTGCGGGCCAGAGCAATGTCGAACACCGCCTCGGGCTGGGACACGGCGGGCAGCGCGATCATCGGCAGGGTGTAGGCCGAGAGCATGAAGAGGTAGTTGCGCGGTGTGCGGTCGCGTAGCGACAGGCACAGCAGTGTGCCGGTCCAGAGCGAAATGACCAGGCTCAGCATGATCGGCTCGTTGACGAAGCGGGGCACGAAGAGAATGGCAGCGGCACCGCCGATCAGGGTGCCGATGACCCGGTAAAGCCCTTTCGAGCGGGTGGCGCCAATCAGCGGATGCGACACGATGTACACCGTGGACATCGCCCAGTAAGGGCGTGGCAGCCCAAGGGCCATGCCGATGTACAGGGCCAGTATCGCGGCGAGAAAGGTCTTGGCCGAAAACAGCCAATCGCGCCAGCTGGGGAGAGTCATCATGTTGTGTCGTTGTTAGCCGCCCCATCCGACGCAGGCGATGGGTTTGTGGGAGAAAAAATGACGCATACCCCTCTGCACGCATGGGGTTTCAAATCTGCGAGGGCTCCCGGCCATGCCTGGGTCTTGGCTTTGGTTATAGCAAAGCGGCCGGGCCGGAAGTCTAAAAAGCCCCGGGGTTCCGGGGCTCGGGCGGACAGGGTGGCGTGGCGATCAGTTGGTGCTGCGCGGGTTGAGCACGTACAGTTTCACCGCGGACTGGCCAACCTTGATGTCGCGCGGCACGGCTTTGAAGTTGTCGAAGCGCCAGGCGAAGTTGGCTTCCTTGTGCGCGCCGACCTGACCGATGGTGACCGGGGCCGCTCCTTCGCCTTCGATCACCACGTTCACCGGTTGGGCGCTGGTGTTGGCGACGTGAAAGGCCATGCTGTCGTCGCGCGGCACGCCGACCGAGCCAGGCTGCACGCTGCCGTCTTGTGCCACCGTCAGGCGCAGATGGGTGTCGGCATCGATCACCGCGGTGCGGGTGCCGAAGGACGCTTGCGGTGCCGTGGCGGCGGTCTTGACGGTGGCGCCGCCCAGGTTGTCGACGTAATAGTTGTCGTTGCCGGCGTAAGCCGAACCGGCAAATGCGAGGGCGATCAAGGCGGTACAGGGCAAGGCGGCGGCGAAGCTGATTTTTTTCATGCTGCAAATCTCCATGTTGGGCGGTGTCCGCGGGGCCGAAACGACCTCGGTTACCGGAAAAGCGGCGCCGCGTTGTCGTGCGGGGCGTCATGGAGGTATTTCAACAGTTGCTTCGTTGGGAATAAACCGGAGAAAATGAAATGGGTAATTAACTAAAAAGAAATTATGGACACCTTGACTGCCATGCGCGTCTTCCAGACCGTGACCGAAGCCGGCAGTTTTGCCGGCGCCGCCGAGCGCATGGACCTGTCCCGCGCCATGGTCACCAAATACGTGGCGGCACTCGAACAGCAGCTGGGCGTGCGGCTGTTGCATCGTTCGACCCGGCGCCTGTCCCTGACGGAAGTCGGCGCCGATTACCTCCAGCGCGTGGCGTCTATCCTGGCGCAGGTGGATGAAGCCGCGGCGGTGGCCAGCCGCCAGAGCCAGACCCCGGCGGGTACGCTGCGCATCACCGCCAGCGTCGCCTTCGGCCAACGTCGGCTGGGCACGCTGCTGACCGAGTTTCACCGCCGCTATCCGGAGATCAGCGTCGATTTGATGCTCACCAACCGCCACATCGACCTGGTCGAAGAGGGCTACGACCTCGCGCTGCGCACCTCGTTGCACGCCAGCGAGGAAAACCTCATCGCCCGGCTGCTGCTGGGTCCGATCTACAGCACGTTGCTGGCGGCACCGAGCTACCTGGAAAAGCACGGCACGCCGCAGACACCGGCCGACCTCGTCCATCACAACTGTCTGCGCTACAGCCGCCCGCTGGAGTCAAACACCTGGAGCTTCGGCCCGCCCCAGTCGCCCGTAACCGTGCGCGTGTCCGGTTCGCTCAGCACCAACGACGGCGCGGTGCTGATCGACGCGGCCCGTGCCGGGCTCGGCATCGCGCTGCAGCCCAGCGTGCTGGTCAGCGAAGACCTGGCCTCGGGGCGGCTGGTGGAATTGCTGCCGGACTGGGAGAAGCCGAGCACGGCGCTGTATGCGCTCTATCCGGCGCGCCGCTTCCTGCCGCAAAAGGTACGCACACTGATCGACTTCCTGTCCGAGCAACTGGGGCGGCTCTCCCGCTCTCCCGAATACGCGGCCAACCGCGCCCCGCTGGGCGGCCGATAAGTCCCCTCGCCGCCTTGACTTGGATGACGCCGGGCCATGCCAAGACAAGGCGCGGCCGCGGGGCTAGCGGCACGGCGCGGCTCCGTCCCTTCCCCCCCCAGGTGCGGCGTACCACTCATCACCCCGCGCCTCGCGGTAGCACCGACCATTCCGGTTCGTCGAATTCGCCGATCACGGTGATGTCGCAATTGGCCGCATGCTTTTCGAGAATGGCGCGGACCGTTTCGTCGCGCCGGTCGTCCTTGGCGTCTCGGTGCGCCTTCGACTCCCAAGTGGCGATGGCGAGCAAGGTGTCGGGGGTGCCGATCTTGCGATGCAGGTAGGTGCCACGGGCACCGGGCGTGCGCTGGATGATCTCGCTGGCGCGAATCCAGGCCTCGGCGTATTCCTCCACCGTGTAACCGGGCCGCATGCGGACTTCGAAAATGAATTTCATGCCGTTGCCTCCTTCCCTGGCGGGGTGAGCCGGGCCGGGTGCCCGACGCCTCTTTTTTCTCTGCCAGAGGCTCGTCGACCTGGCCCTGCGGAACATATAGGACTAAATTGATTCTATATAAAGAACAGGGACTTGGAGATGTTGCGGCTGAGCAGGCTGACCGATTACGGCACCGTGATCATGGCCCACATGGCGCGTGAACCGGGCCATGTCTACAGCGCCGCCGAGCTCGCCGGCGCGGTGGGGGTCGCCCTGCCCACCGCGAGCAAAATCCTCAAGACCCTGGCGCGCAAGGCCTTGCTGCACTCGTTGCGGGGCGCTCACGGCGGATACCTGCTGGCGCGGCCGCCGCGGGAGATTTCCATCGCCCAGGTCATCGACGCGCTGGAGGGCCCGTTCGGCGTCACGGAATGCAGTGTGGCGGCCGGCCTGTGCCCGCAGGAGAACGCGTGCGCCTTGCGTCGCCATTGGCAGCGCATCGATCGGGCGCTGCGCCAGACCCTCGATGGCCTGACGCTGGAGGACATGACGCAACCGGTGCCGGCGGGAATGCCGGAGCGGCGGCGGGCGCAGCATGACCGGCGGCACCGTTCTGACGGTCATGGCTGAGCGAAACCGACAGGAGAGGCAGATGGCCAGTTCCACAGTCAAGCTCGACGAGCTGATCAGCCAGGAATACCGGCACGGCTTTTTCACCAGCGTCGAGACCGACACCGTGCCGCGCGGCTTGTCGGAAGAGGTGATCCGGCTGATCTCGGCCAAGAAGGGAGAGCCGGACTTCCTGCTGGAATGGCGCCTGCGCGCGTACCGGCACTGGCTCACCATGGCCGAGCCGCACTGGTCCACCGTGCATCACCCTCCCATCGACTATCAGGACATCGCCTATTACTCCGCGCCGAAGTCGCGCCAGGACGGGCCGAAGAGCCTGGACGAGATCGACCCGGAACTGCGCCGTACCTACGAAAAGCTGGGTGTGCCGCTCGAGGAACGGGCCCTGCTCGCCGGCGTGGCAGTGGACGCGGTGTTCGACAGCGTGTCGGTGGCGACCACGTTCAAGGACAAGCTGGCCGGGCTCGGCATCATTTTCTGCTCGTTCTCCGAGGCGGTGCGCGAACACCCGGAGCTGGTGCAGCAGTACCTGGGCTCGGTGGTGCCCTACACCGACAATTTCTTCGCCTCGCTCAACTCGGCGGTGTTCAGCGACGGCTCGTTCTGCTACATCCCGCCCGGCGTGCGCTGCCCGATGGAGCTGTCGACCTACTTCCGCATCAACGCCCGCAACACCGGCCAGTTCGAACGCACGCTGATCATCGCCGACAAGGGCGCCTACGTCAGCTACCTGGAGGGCTGCACCGCGCCGATGCGCGACGAGAACCAGCTGCACGCCGCCGTGGTCGAGCTGATCGCGCTGGAAGACGCCCAGATCAAGTACGCCACTGTGCAGAACTGGTACCCCGGCGACAAGGAGGGACACGGCGGCATCTACAACTTCGTCACCAAGCGCGGCGATTGCCGTGGGGACAATTCGAAGATTTCCTGGACCCAGGTGGAGACCGGTTCGGCCATCACCTGGAAGTACCCCAGCGTGATCCTGCAGGGCGACAACGCCGTCGGCGAGTTCTACTCGGTGGCGCTGACCAACCACTACCAGCAGGCCGATACCGGCACCAAGATGATCCACCTGGGCAAGAACACGCGCAGCACCATCCTCTCCAAGGGCATCTCGGCCGGGCACGGCAGCAACGCCTATCGCGGCCTGGTGAAAGTGGCGAAGAGCGCGGTCGGCGCGCGCAACTACACGCAATGCGACTCGCTGCTGCTGGGCGACCGCTGCGCCGCCCACACCTTCCCCTACATCGAGGTGAAAAACCCGACCGCCCGCGTCGAGCACGAGGCCTCGACCTCGCGCATCGGCGAGGACCAGTTGTTCTACTGCCAGAGCCGCGGCATCGCGCCGGAAGACGCGGTGTCGATGATCGTCAGCGGCTTTTGCAAGGAAGTATTCAAGGAACTGCCGATGGAGTTCGCGGTGGAGGCCCAGAAGCTGCTGGGAGTTAGCCTGGAGGGCAGCATCGGCTGAAAATCTGTTGACGATCTTGCTGCGCGATCCCTGATCGGGGCTCATGTGCACTGCGTGCGAATCTTATCGCTGAGCCAATCGAAGATTGGCACGCAAGGATTCGCTCAGCGATCAGGAATCCTCATGGACTCCATGTCCATTCCGGTTCCTGCGCTGCTCTTCACCCCGCTGAGGGCCGCTCGCGACAGATCGTAAAGCAGATTCTAGCGAGGAACAGACCATGCTCGAAATCCGCAACCTGCACGTCTCGATCAACGACAAGCCGATCCTGCGCGGCCTCGACCTGACGGTGCGCGCCGGCGAGGTGCACGCCATCATGGGCCCCAACGGCTCGGGCAAGAGCACGCTGGCCCATGTGCTGGCCGGGCGCGAGGGCTATACGGTGACGGCCGGCGAAGTGCGCTACCTGGGGCGCAACCTGCTGGAGCTGTCCCCCGAGCTGCGGGCCCGCGAGGGGATTTTCCTGGCGTTCCAGTATCCGGTGGAAATTCCCGGCGTCGCCAACATCTACCTCCTGAAGGCGGCGGTGAACGCGCTGCGTCTGCACCGTGGCGAGCCGGAGCTGGACGCGGTGGACTTTCTCGCGCTGGTGAAAGACAAGCTCAGGCTGATGGGCATGGACACCGGCCTGCTGTACCGCTCGGTGAACGAAGGCTTTTCCGGCGGCGAGAAGAAGCGCAACGAGATTTTGCAGATGGCGGTGCTCGAGCCTCGCCTCGCGCTGCTCGACGAAACCGACTCGGGCCTGGACATCGACGCGCTCAAGATCGTCGCCGGCGGAGTCAACGCCATGCGCAGCCCGGAACGCGCCATGGTGCTGGTGACGCACTACCAGCGCTTGCTCAACTACATCGTGCCGGACCAGGTGCACGTGCTGGCACAGGGCCGCATCGCCTTGTCCGGCGGGCGTGAGCTGGCGCTGGAGCTGGAAAACCGTGGCTACGGCTGGGTCGAGGCAGCGGCGGGACAGGCGGGAGGCGGCGCATGAATCCTGCCGCCGACTTCTACCGCGACGCCTTCGCCCGCGTCGCCACGACCTTGCCGGGTAGCGAGCTGCCGTGGCTGCGGCGCGGGCGCGAGGCGGGCCTGGCATTCTTCGCCGAGGCCGGATTCCCGACGTTGCGCCAGGAGGACTGGAAGTACACCAGTGTCGCCGCCATCGAGAAAAGCCGCTTCATGCCGCCCCCTCCGACGGCGAACGGCGTCGCTCCTGGACTGATCGACGCCTGGGGGCTGGCGGGAACGCAGCGCCTGGTGTTCGTGAATGGCCGTTACCAGCCGCGCTGGTCGAATATCGACCCGTTGCCGGGCGGGGTCACGCTGGCGAGCCTCGCCGAGGTGCTGGAGCGCGATCCGCAGCGGCTGGAGGGCGTGCTGGGCGTGTTGCCCGCTGGCTACCCCTCCGGTTTCGCCGCGCTCAACCAGGCCTTCTTCAGCGACGGTGTCTATCTGGATCTGGCCGCCGGGGTGGCGCTCGAGACGCCGGTCCACCTGCTGTTCGTCACCACCGAAGCGGGGCTGGCGCTGCACACGCGCAACGTGGTGCGTGCCGAGGCCGGCAGCCGCGCCTGCCTGATCGAACACCATGTGGCGCTGGGCGACGGCGCCTACCTGAGCAACACCGCCACCGACCTCGTGGTCGGGCAAGATGCCGAGGTCGAACACCTCAAGCTGCAGCAGGAGTCCCTCAAGGCCTTCCACGTGGCCGCGCTGGATGTCGACCAACAGCAAGGCAGCCGTTTCGTTTCGCGCTCGTTCGCGCTGGGCGGCGGCCTGGCGCGCGTCGACATCCGCGTCGGGCTCAACGCCGAGCACGCCGCCTGCACGCTCGACGGGCTCTACATGACCGACGGCCGGCAGCACAGCGACCACCACACCCGCATCGACCATGCCCGGCCCTACGGCACCAGCCGCGAGTTTTACAAGGGCGTGCTGGCCGGCGCGTCGCGGGCGGTGTTCAACGGCCGGGTCATCGTGCAGGCCGACGCCCAGCACAGCGACGCCTATCAGGCCAACCGCAACCTGCTGCTGTCGGACAACGCCGAAATCGACACCAAGCCGCAGCTGGAAATCTACGCCGACGATGTGAAGTGCAGCCATGGCGCCACCGTCGGCCAGCTCGACCCCGAGCAGGTGTTCTACCTGCGCTCGCGCGGGGTGGGCGAGGTCGACTCGCGCACCCTGCTCACCTTTGCCTTTGCGGCGGAGATGATCGGCCGGGTCGACATGGCGCCATTGCGGGCGCGGCTGGAAAAACTGCTGCTGGGGCGTTTGCCCGAGCGGGTGAAGGAGCTGGTATGAATGCCCCGGTGAATCAAGGGACCGTCCGCCGTGACTCGCCGCCGAGGCTGGACGTGGTGCGGCTGCGGCAGGATTTTCCCATCCTGTACCAGACCGTGCACGGCAAGCCGCTGGTCTACCTGGATAACGCCGCCACCAGCCAGAAGCCACGCAGCGTGATCGAGACCGAAACGCGGTACTACGGCGAGATCAACGCCAACGTCCACCGTGGCGTGCATACCCTGAGCCAGCGTGCTACCGACGCCTTCGAGGCGGCACGCGATACGGTGCGGCGCTTCATCAACGCGGCCCGGCACGAGGAAATCGTGTTCGTGCGCGGCACCACCGAGGCAATCAACCTGGTGGCGGCGAGCTTCGGCCAACGTTTGCAGCCTGGCGATGAGATACTGATCACCGAGATGGAGCACCACTCCAACATCGTACCGTGGCAGCTGTTGTGTGAGCGCAGCGGCGCGGTGCTGCGCGTCGCCCCCATCGACGACACGGGCGAGCTGAAGCTCGACGAATTCGCCCGCCTGCTGAGCCCGGCCACCCGCCTCGTTGCGGTGACGCAGCTGTCTAATGCGCTGGGCACCGTCAACCCGGTGCGCCAGCTGATCGAGCTGGCCCACGCCGCCGGGGCGGTGGTGCTGGTCGACGGCGCCCAGGCCGTCGCTCACCGGCCGGTCGACGTGCAGGCGCTCGACTGCGATTTCTACGCCTTTTCCGGCCACAAGCTGTACGGCCCCACCGGCATCGGCGTGCTCTACGGCAAGGGGGCGCTACTGGAGTCGATGCCGCCCTACCAGGGCGGCGGCGACATGATCCGCCAGGTCAGTTTCGCCGGCACCACCTACAACGACCTGCCCTACAAGTTCGAGGCCGGCACCCCGAATATCGCCGGCGCCATCGGCCTGGGGGCGGCCATCGACTACCTGAACACGCTGGGCTTGCCCGTCGTCGCCGCCCACGAGCAGGCCCTGCTCGCCGCCGCCACCGCCCAGGCCATGCAGATACCCGGCCTGCGCCTGATCGGCACGGCGCGCGACAAGGCGAGCATCCTGGCGTTCACCCTGGAGGGCGTGCATCCGCACGACGTCGGGACGATCCTGGACCTGGAAGGGGTGGCGGTGCGCGCCGGACACCATTGCGCGATGCCGGTGATGGCGCATTTCGGCCTGCCCGCCACGGTGCGCGCCTCGTTCGCCCTCTACAACACGGCCGAGGAGGTGGATGTGCTGATGCACGCCATCCGCAAGGCCCGGGAGGTGTTTGGCTGATGTCCGACTTGCGCGATCTCTACCAGGAACTCATCGTCGACCACTATCGCCGACCGCATAATTTCGGCCCGCTGGCGGGGGCGAACCGCCACGCCGAGGGTTTCAACCCGCTGTGCGGCGACCATCTTTCGCTGTCGCTCAAGGTGGTGGACGGCGTGATCGAGGACGCCTGTTTCGAAGGCGCCGGCTGCGCCATTTCCACCGCCTCGGCCTCGCTGATGACCGATGCGCTCAAGGGCAAGACCGAGGCCGAGGCCGAAGCGCTGTTCGCCGTCTTCCACGCGCTGGTGACGGCCGAGGACGCCACTTCCGCCGAGGCGCCGCTCGGCAAGCTTGCCGTGCTGGCCGGGGTGCGCGAGTTTCCGACCCGGGTGAAGTGCGCCACCCTGGCCTGGCATACCCTGCTGGCGGCGCTGCACCAGAGCGACCAGCCGGTATCGACGGAGTGAAGACGATGGACCTGTTCCACTGGCATCACCGCAACGACGACGCCACCCCGCCCCCGGTTTCCGAATTGCAGCAGCGCGTGATCGAGGCGCTGCGCACCGTGTACGACCCGGAAATTCCGGTCAACATCTACGACCTGGGCCTCGTCTACGCGCTCGACGTGGATGACGCCGAGGGCAAGGTCCGGATCGACCTGACGCTGACCGCGCCGGGCTGCCCGGTGGCGCAGACCTTTCCCGCCCTGGTGGCCGAGGCGGTGGAACGCGTCGACGGCGTGCACGAGGCCGAGGTCGAACTGGTGTGGGAGCCGCCCTGGTCGCAGGACATGATGAGCGAGGCGGCACGCCTGGAACTGGGCTTGCTGTGATGAGCGACTGGCTCGACGTGGCCCCGGCCGATGGCTTCCCGCCCGGAACCTTCCGTACCGTGGATGCCGACGGCGTGCCGATTGCCGTGTTCAACGTCGAAGGCCGCTATTACGCTATCGAGGACCTGTGCAGCCACGAAGCCGAGACCCTGTCCGGTGGCGAGGTGCTGGGTGACTGCATCGTCTGCCCACGCCACGGCGCGCCGTTCTCGCTGCGCACCGGCGCGGCGCTCGGCCCGCCCGCCTACGAACCGGTGGCCACCTTCCCGGTGCGCGTCGAACAGGGCATGGTGCAGGTGCGCGACGACCGCTTCGATTGAACCCGTCCTCACGCTGCACCGTGCCTGGCGTACCGTTCTCGCCGGTGGACATGGCTCGCCACCGTGTTGTCGCATGTGATTTGCCGGCACGGGTAGATCACCGTCTGTTCCTGCCCCACCCCATCCATTCTGTATAAATCTTGACACCACGCATGGCACTCGCCGGCGGCGCGATCTATCGTCAACATAGTTCCTTGCAACACGCTGGACGGCCTGGCGGGGTTGGCCGAACCATCGATAGCAAGGCAGATGAAGGGCTCGCGCAGCGCCACCTCACGCAGGTGGAATCGTATTCCGCTGGCCGTAGCGCCTGTTTATGAAGCGACCAATGACACGATATGGCATCGAACGATAGCCGTTCCCACCGAAAAACCGCCCTCTATCGGGCAGGCAAAGGGGCCTTCTTCCTGCTGTTCGCCGCCGGGCTGTCCGTCCTGCTCTGGCACTGGCTTGCGCCGCCCGTGGTCAAGGTGGGCCACCCCACGCGCGGGCCGGCCATCCAGGCGGTGTACGCCACCGGCAACGTCGAGGCCAGCGTGACGGTCACCATCGCTCCGCAGGTCGGCGGGCGGCTGGTCGAGCTGCGCGCGGATGAAGGTGCCCAGGTGACACCGGGGCAAATCCTGGCCCGGCTCGACGATAGCGACCTGCGCGCCAGCCTGGGCGACGAACAGGCGCGGCTGCGTTACGCCGAACAACACTGGCAGCGTCTGCAGGCGTTGTTCGGCTCCGGCTTCGCCACTATCGACCAGCTCGATCAGGTCCGCTCCACGCTCGATTCCGCCCGAGCCACCACGCGCCACATCGAAGAGCAGATCAAGTTCATGACGCTGCGCGCGCCCGGCGCCGGGCGCATCATCCGCCGCGACGGCGAGGTGGGCGACTTCATCCCGGTCAATCAGCCGGTGTTCTATCTGGCCCAGTCTGGCGCGCCACCGCGCATCACCACCGTGGTCGATGAAGAGGACATCGCCGGCGTCAAAGTGGGCCAGCCGGCCCAGATCACCGCCGACGGCTTCCCCGGACGCGTGTTCGAGGGCAAAGTCGCGGAGATTACCGCCAAGGGTGACCCGCTGGCGCGCAACTACCGCGTGCGCATCGCCCTGCCGCCGGGCACCCCGCTGCTGATCGGCATGACCACTGAGGTCAATATCATTCTGGCCCGGCGGGAACACGCGCTGCTGGTGCCGAGCACGGCGCTCAACGGCAACGCGATCTGGCTGGTGCGCAACGGCCGGGCGTCCAAGCAAACCCTCACGCTCGGCGCCAAGGGGGCGGACCGCAGCGAGGTGCTGGCCGGCTTGAACGATGGCGACACCTTCATCGCCGAACCGCCGGCCGAACTGAAGGATGCGCAGAAGGTGCGCATCCAGCCCGATGCTTCGCCGGCAGGAACGTCCCGATGAATTTGGCGGTCTCGATCGCCCTCAGCCACCTGTTGTCGCGCCGGCGCCAGACGCTGGTTTCGCTTGCCGGCATCGGCCTCGGCGTGGCGTTCTTTCTCGCCGTGTCGGCCCTGATGCGCGGTTCGGAGCAGGACTTCATGCGCCGCCTGGTGGACAACTCGGCCCACATCACCGTGTACGACGAATTCCGCCTGGCCAAGCCGCAGGCGGCCGAGTTGGCAGCTGCGCACGGCGCGGTGGAGATCCATGGCGTCAAGCCGGAAACCGAGGTGCGCGGCATCCGCCAGTACAAGCAGAAGCTGGACTTCGTCAGCCGCCTGCCGGGCCTGCGCGTGGCGCCGGTGCTGCTCGGGCAGGCCATTTTCACCTTTGCCGGCAAGGACTTGGGCGCAGCCATCAATGGCGTCGAGCCGGATCTGATGAAGAACGTCAGCACCATTGACCAGTATTTTGTGTCCGGCTCGCTCGCCTCGCTGCACTCCGACCCGGACGGCATCATCATCGGCACCGGTCTTGCCGACAAATTCCGCGCCAAGCTCGGCGACAAAATCTCGGTCACCTCCCCCACCGGCCTCGTGCGCGTGATGAAGATCGTGGCGCTATTCCGCACCGGCACCGCCTCCTACGACGAAGGGCAGACCTTCATCATCCTCAAGCGCGCACAGACCCTGCTGGGCCGGCCCAACGTGGCCAACCGCTTCATCCTCAAACTGGACGACCCGGCGCGCGCACCGGTTGTTGCGGGCCAGATAGAACGGGCGCTCGGCTACAAGAGTCAGTCGTGGCAGGAAGCGAGCGAAGACATCATGAATCTGGTAAAGATACGCAACATCATCATGTATAGCGTGGTGGCCGCCACCCTGATCGTGGCCGCCTTCGGCATCTACAACGTGATTTCTACCGTAGTGCTGGAAAAAACCCGCGACATCGCCATCCTCAAATCGATCGGCTTTCACGCACGCGATATCCGCCTGATCTTCCTGATCGAAGGCGCCGTGCTCGGCCTCGTCGGCAGCGTGCTCGGCACCGGCCTGGGGTTGGCGCTGATGGCCGGCCTCGCGCGGGTGGAAGTGAAAAGCCCGTTCATCACCACGCAAGCCTTTCTGCCGATCTACTGGGGCTGGGACCAGATGGCGCTGGCGGCGGGGTTCGCCATGGGTTCGGCGCTGATCGCCGCCTACCTGCCGGCGCGCAAGGGCGGACGTGTGCGCCCGGTGGACATCCTGCGAGGTGCCGCATGAGCACGGTGCTTCGTACGGAGGCGCTCACGCGCGTGCTGCCGGGCGACGTGCCCACCACGCTGGTGGAGAACATCGATCTGGAGATCGCGCGCGGCGAGTTCGTCGCCATCATGGGGCCATCCGGCTCCGGCAAGTCGTCGCTGCTCTATCTCTTGGGCCTGCTCGACATGCCCAGCGCCGGCCGGGTGTGGCTGGACGATACCCTGACCACCGGCCTGAGCGAAGACCACCTCGCCCATATCCGGCTGGAACGCATCGGCTTCGTGTTCCAGTTCCACTTCCTGCTGGAAGAGTTCTCGGCGCTCGACAACGTGATGCTGCCGATGCGCAAACTGGCGCGACTGGAAGAGGACGAGGCGCGCGACAAGGCGAGCGAGCTATTGCGCACCTTCGATCTGGCCGAACAGATGCACAAGCGACCGAGCCAGATGTCCGGCGGGCAGCGCCAGCGCGTGGCCGTGGCGCGCGCACTGGCGAACGACCCGCAGCTGATCCTGGCGGACGAGCCGAGCGGCTCGCTCGACACCCATGCCAGCGCCAACGTGCGCGACATCCTGCACGACCTGGCGCGCAACCAGAACCGCGCCGTGGTCGCGGTCACGCACGACCCCACCTTCGCCCAGGCCGCCGACCGCCGCATCTTTCTGGTGGATGGGCAACTGCAGCCGCCCGAGCGTGCCGCCACGCTGTTCGAAGTGAGCGTGCGGCGCTAGCGGCGCGTAGAGTGGCCGATCGACTGTGCTTCTTTATGGGAGGGGAAGTCTCTACCGCCCCGGCAGGAGGACGGTCGTTTCGACCAGATTTGCGGGAGTGAAGCAACAAAACGGGCGCGCTCGCAGGCACGCCCGGGGATGGGCATCAGCTACGTTTGATCAGACCCAGCGGGGCGCCCAGGGGCAGGATTTCCCGGCCGAAGAAATTCCGGAAGAAGATCGCGCCGCAGGCGTAGAAGCCCAGCAGCGAGATCAACAGTTCCGACCAGGCCGCGGCGGTGCTGAACTGGGCCTTGGCCACGCCCAGCGCGGCAAAACCGAGCGAAAACAGCAGGACGTTGATCAGCACCACGATGGTGGCGAACACCTTGTTGGTCTCGAACGCCACCACCATGATGAACAGCGAGAAGATGCCGTAGCCGAAGAAGGCAAAGGCAATCTGCTTGGGGTCAAACTGGGCTGGGTTGATGGCGCCGAACCAGCCCAGGCTGATCGCCCAGTGCATCGACACGGCCATCCAGAACAGGCCGTACACCCCCAGCACGATGGCTCCGAAGTAGTTGTTTTTCTTGAAGTCGAGCGACGATGCCCAGATCTGCGCGATCGACCCCAGGAACATGGTCCACGGGATGAGGTAGCCGACGCCCTCGGTCCAGTGCATCTTGGCCGAGGCCGCCACAAAGGTGACCAGCGACAGGCCGAACACGCCCAGGGCGGTCGGGTCGGCAAGGGTGGTACGGGTTTCGACGATCTGAAGACCCTGCTGAGGTGCAGTCATGATAGTTTTCCTCCATGGAAGTTGTGATTGTTATGGTGGGTGGTTCAGTACTGCGGGGGTGAAACGCCGGAGAGGCGGCGCGGGTGCGACCTCCCCTCCGGTAAAACGGGGTGCTAGCGGTTGCTGAAGCTGGGGGTGCGCTTGTCGAGGAAGGCCGCCACCCCCTCGCGCTTGTCCTCGGTGGAGAACGCCAGGCCGAACACCTGGGCCTCGAACTGGCAGGCGTTGTCGAGGTCGAGATCCTGGCCGCGCTGCACCGCCTCCTTGCTGAGCCGTACCGCGATCGGCGCCTTGCTGGCAATCTGCCGCGCCATGGTGAGCGCTTCGTCCATCAGTTGTGCCGCCGGGAATACGTGGTTCACCAGCCCCCAGCGCAGCGCCTCGTCCGCCTTGATCTGGCGCCCGGTGGTGATGAGTTCTAGGGCGCGCGCGCGCCCCACCAGCCGCGTCAGGCGCTGCGTGCCGCCGAAGCCGGGCGTGAGCCCCAGGTTGACCTCGGGTTGGCCGAAGACGGCGTTCTCGCCTGCCACGATCCAGTCGCAGCTCATCGCCAGCTCGCAGCCACCGCCCAGCGCGTAGCCGTTGACCACGGCGATTACCGGGATCGCCAGGGTTTCCAGCTGGCGGAACACCGCCATCGTTTCACGGGCGAAGCCCTGCCCCTCGATCGGGCTCATGTCCTGCATGGCGCGGATGTCGGCGCCGGCCACGAAAGCCTTGTCCCCGGCGCCGGTCACCAGCAGCACGCGCGCGTCGTGATCGGCGGCGACGGTCGCCAGCGCCGCGCCCAGCTCGGCGATGGTGGCGCGGTTCAGGGCGTTCAGGGCCTTGGGACGATTGATGGTCAGACGATAGATGGAAGGCTCGACGATCTCGAGCAGCACGTTGGGTTCGCTGGACATGGCGGATGCCTCCTGTTGTCAGGGTGATCGGCGGAGCCGACGCCATGCGCCAGCTCCGTGACGGCCATCGGGTTTGGCTTAGGTGTTGTAGTGGAAAAAGCCCTGGCCGGTCTTGCGCCCGAGCAGGCCGGCATCGACCATCTGCTTGAGCAAGGGGCATGGGCGGTATTTCGAGTCGTCGAAGCCCTCGTGCAGCACCGCCATGATGGCGAGGCAGGTGTCCAGCCCGATCAGGTCGGCCAGCGCCAAGGGCCCGATGGGATGGTTGGCGCCGAGCTTCATCACGGTGTCGATGTCTTCCGCGCTGGCCAGCCCCTCATGTAGGCAGAAGATCGCCTCGTTGATCATCGGAATCAGCAGGCGGTTGGCGACGAAGCCAAAGCCGTCCTTCACCTCCACCGGCACCTTGCCGATCTGCCTGGCCAGCAGGGTGACCGCCTGGCACACCGCGTCCGAGGTGTGCAGGCCACGGATGACCTCGATCAGCGGCATCACCGGCACCGGGTTCATGAAGTGCATGCCGATGACCTTGTCGGGTCGCTGGGTCGCCGCCGCGATGCGGGTGATCGAAATCGACGAGGTGTTGCTGGCGAGCACGGCGTTGGGCTGCACGATGGCGTCGAGGCGGCGGAAGATGTCGAGCTTGAGCGCTTCGTTCTCGGTGGCGGCCTCGATCACGCAATCGCACCCGGCGAGTGCGGCCAGCTCATGGGCCGGTTTCAGGTGGCGCAGTGCCTCGTCGCGAGCGCCGGCGCTCAGCTTGTCCTTGGTCACCAGCCGGTCGAGCTGTCCGGCGATGGTGTCGATGCCACGGGCGACGGCCTGCTCGGAAACGTCGTTGAGCAGCACCGTCATGCCGGCCATGGCGCAGACCTGGGCGATGCCGCGCCCCATTTGCCCTGCTCCAACCACGCCGATGGTCAAATTATTGTCTGTCATCTCTGTTCTCTCTCTTGTGTGAAGGTGTGCTTGTTATCAGGCGCAGGCCGGCGCTTGCCGGAAGGCGAAGCGCTCCGGGCAAGGCCAGGCCGCACGGCCGTTTACATGTTCGGGTAATTC
>NZ_ACIS01000003.1 GCF_000174355.1 Pseudogulbenkiania ferrooxidans 2002 | reverse complement strand
ACCTCCCAGATTAGGATCTACGTTTCAAGTAAGCCAATTTCTCTCCATTTGTGCTGGGTATCCCACAAGGACTTAACGATTTAGGGACGTTACGAACTGATGTTGTCGTCACAGGTATATGAAGGGCATAAAGTGTGACGGGAGTTAAGCATAGATCAGGGATTTAGTTTCCGAACGTGATCAAGAGATGATCCAGTGGCTTGTGTTGGTATTAGCGGTCCGTCGCATGCAGTTCCTTCTCGGGAGGGGTGAAAATTCAAAAGCTCCCCTGGAGATCAGCGAGGGCCCGACTGTCTATAGGCTATCGAGGTCAACCACACCCGTTCATGCACACTTCGCTACAGGGGAATTACGAATACCGTTACGGTTTGTCTTGCGCATGGGTAGGGCTAAAACGGCTAATCTGGCTAATGCGCAATGCAAGAATTAGCCAGATTAGCCGTTTTAGCCTTAGCCTCCTACCATGATCATGGTGGCGCGAGGCGGAATTGTGCCCCATCGAATGTCAGCCAGTGGCGTTTCACCAACTCGTCCAAGGCATTGGATCGGCGGTCTTTTTCATTGCGAAGAGGGCGCCATCCCTTAGTTGCCAACTCAGTTTTAGTAAAGGTCTGCCATCGGGCTGTGTCGCGTTGTAGAAAATTCAGCAGGCCACGTGCGTCACTCTCAGTTTCAGACAGTGACACGTTTGCACTGATGCGCTGCCATTCAGAAAGACTGTAGTCGATCAATAAGCAGGCTTTTGTTATGTCTGCCTCGCTTACCCTGAGGTTATCTGTTCCGTATTCGAAATAACGCCAGACTGAGAAAACAGTGGCGACTCGAGCGACAAGTTCTCCTGCTCGTCCGCCGAATGCTTGTAAATTATCCCGTAGGTCGCCGTCTAGCGAATCGAGCCGACGCTCTGTGATGTTGTAATGCTCTCGCCACATCTCGAGCGCATCTGGCTCCCATTCGGCCATTGGTAAAATTAGCCCGCCATAGTTGTCCAATTGCTCGTGTGCTTGGTTCATCCGAGTCAACGTACTCCAATATCTGCACAATCTGGGGTCGGAATCGGCACGGCGTGTGAGATCTTCTGCTGAAAGCAACCGTGTTCCCGCAAGGCTTGAGGGCGCCGATAGCAGAAATCGGGGTAAGAAGCCTTGTCCTTGGAGCAGAGGATCATGTAGTGATGACATGACAGCGGCCGGCTGTGCGCTAAGGAATAGGCTGAATCTGATGTTGAAGCGAACCCCGCTGCCAGATTCTTGGCTTACTCGATCGCGTTCAACACCTCGTCCATCAAATAACCGGGTAAGTGCGCCAAGAGCACTTGCACGTGTGTCGGCTTTCATGCTGTAGCCGGCAAAGAACTGAGCGCCCTCATCGGTAGACCAGGACATGGCTGGCCTCGATCCTTGAATGAAGTCGCGTATAATTTTTTCAAGAGTCGCTTCGGTATAAATTGTCCGGGGGTCACGCGGTAGTTCTTCACGTAGAGAACCGCGTGCACCGGACTTTGCATTGACTAATTCTTTTTCGATTTTGTCTTTCAAGGCCTGGTGGCGCTGGCGAGCTTCGCTTTCGCTTGTGAGAAGTGGACGCGCCGCCAAGTTATAAACAGCACTTTTCCGATCGGCACTGTTGGCAATGGATAATATGAACAGGCTGCATGGAATTGGCTCCGTGACTGCGGGATGCCTGGCGTTAGCCATGCGCTGTGCCAAATGTCCGACGCTTGCAAGAATGGCCATGCTTGCCAACGCCAGTGGTGCCTTTACATATTCTGCAATGGCATTGGCGGCATCCAGCATAGAAGCTGGCAGGCAGTCGTTTGGCCAAGGGGTGGGATCGAAGTCGTGCGCGAACGGAACAGGTGGTTCGATTGGCAAGGGCTCTACGTCACCAGCATGGCGCAGACGATCAAGGTCATTCAGATTCATGCGACCACCCCCATCTTTTGCTGATAAACATCGAGCCAATCGGTGCCGGGCTGGCTCGGTATATGGATGCGTACTCGGCGGCCTTCATTCATAAGACGTTTTGCGAGGATTTGGGCTGCCCTTTGCCCTGTACCGCTTTTGTCGTGGTCTGCCATGATGTGAACGTCGTGGACGGTTTTAGGCAAAACGATACGTTGCAATCCGCCTGCTGATACGCATGCCCAAGTCGGTAAACCAGACCCCAGGCGTGATGCTAGGGCAGTCTCAATGCCCTCTGCCAGTGCGAGAGTCCCATGCTCAGGTGGATCAAGACGGATCGCAGCTCCATGGCTCGCCCCTTCGAATGCAACCAAAAGCTTTTTGCAGGGAAGAGCTTCACCGCTTAAGGGATGAGTAGGCTGGGCTTTGTGGCCGTCTTGCGTCAGGAAAACACGATGCAGTCCAATGCGCGAACCATTTGGCGCAGAAAGCTCGGCCAGCATAGCGGGATAGTCCGTGATATGGAGCGGCTGCTCTTCCACGTTGCACCAAAATGGTAACGCGGGGTGGAAACGAAGGGCTGATGGGAATGTTTTCATTTCCAATCCGCGAAGCCGGAGGTATCTATCGACAATATCATTGTGTCGAATAGGCCACGCTTCATCCCAGAGGCGCCCAATCTTGAGATGATTGTTTCGCTGTCCATAATGCTGTTCGGTTTTCAGGGTGCCGCAAGGCTGTACATTGGGCGCTTCCATTCCCGCAATATCGAGCGTCCCAGCAACGGCCTTCAGCGCTTTGTGAAAATCACAATTAAGATAGTGCATCACGAGGTCAAAGCCATTGCCGCCTTGACGCTCGATTGCTCGGCATACAAAACGGCCAATACCCTTGTCGATGAATTGGAAGCGGTCTCGTCCGCCGCACGCTGGACATGGTTGATTTCGACGTTTATTAAGCACCTCTGCGGGTATTCCGAGACTGCTCAGGATAAATGGCCAACGCCCCTGAGCCGCACCACGTATGCTTCTGATATCGATCATTTTCATGTGATTCTCCCTGAGCAGGTGAGCGAAATATTGTATAAGTGCGTGGTGGGTACACTTTTTTTGTGAAGCCCAGCAATACTTTTACAAAGTAGGGCTATTCACCTGCTTGTTATCCGGTTGGTTATTTATGGGCAGCTGTGGGCGCTTAGCTTTGTCGGTCGAGCCAAGCTCGGATCTCTTCGGCTTTCCAAGCGGTGACGCGTTCGGATAAGTGATAAGGAGCAGGAAATTTGCCTTGCTTGACATGGCGCCAAAGGGTGGACGCAGAAAATGGCAAGATGCCGGGAGTGCCGGTTTTTTTATTGCCAAGCAGGAGTGACTTGCGGACGAAGCCGGTCGTTGGGAGGGTGATGACTTGTGGTTGCATGTTGCGGTTTCCTCTGGGTCGTCGTGGATGACAGCCCTATGAAACCGCAGTGACAGGGTGGGGTGGCCGAAGTCGGAAAGATGGAAAAGGAATTCGGCAATGATATTCCCGAATTCCGTGTATCTAATTTCTACATATTAATATTTTGTTGCTGTTTAATTTAAACTGGCTCGACAACTGATGCGGCCATCCTCAGAAATTTTCGAACAGTGTCTGGGTCGAGTGGAACGCCGAATAGCTGTAAGTCTTCGAGTAAATCATTGACGTTTTTCATCCTGGCATCATGAATTGGGATTTTGTATCTTTCTATTGCCATGACTCCAATTATTGATAATATGGACTGCTTTTCCTTGCCGTGGATACTTTCCTCCCGGAGTTTGACCATTGCGTTTTTAACCTTCTCCAGTTCTTGAATGGTAGTGGCTAGCTCTTCGGCATATTTTTTAAGTTCGTTTTGAAAATGGTTCCGCTGTTGGCGAGTACCTTCGATCTCTTGAGATAGTTGCTCGTTCTTTGCTTTTTCACTGGCTAATTGTTTGATTAGATCAACGGAACCTGTTTGTGTAGTAAGTAAGTCGGACAGGTCCGTTGAGTTGTGGGGTTTAATGGAGGGGGTGTCAATAGTTAAATGCTCTTCCGGAAAGGCTTTAGGGTCAATATAGCCATTGGTAATGGCCCAAGGCCAGAAGTCCTTTGGAGAGAAATTTGCCTCGGTGACGAGGTTTGCGTTATTGTGAGATTTGTCTGTTAGTGAAATTTTTTCTGTAACTAAAGATAAGTCATAAATAAATTCACCCCATGCATCTTTGACTTTGAACTCTTGAAGCGATATCGCCTGAAGAATTACTGTCAATATCTCATTGACCTCATTTTTCTTGTCTGGCTCTACATCATATAGTGTTTTGGTTTTTATTGGATTAAGACCCGCTAGTAGGATGGCGGCCTGAGTGGCAGTTATTTGGCGTAAGCGTCTCACGTTTTCATTTATATGAGTCAGCATTATTTTTCCCTTTGTTTTCACTTAAAGTACCCTGCGAAGAAAAGCATTGCTCACGCTGGGGCTTATTTTGAAAAACAGTGTTTAGGCACGCTTTTTTTGGCCTTTAGTGATGGGCGTTACGTTGTAAGCTTCCCCCTTGTCCAACGCATCCAGTAGAAAAGCCCATTTATTTAAGGCATCTTTACGCTCATTGAAGTAGTCGTACCGGTTGTAGATACCTTCGACGCCTTTTATCCTGTGATTTAAACAGCGCTCAGCAACGACGGGATCAACGCCAAGCTCCGCAAGGTGTGTTCGAGCCGTGCGGCGTAGGTCGTGAACTGTAAATGGTGACACCATTGGCATATGCGGTTTGACTTTGCCAAGAGCTGTGCCCACTGTCCCTTCATGAATGTGCGGGACCATGCGGTGTTGCATTTTGCGGGCAGGCAGAATCCATGAGCTGTGTGGAGCAAGCTCTTTCAATTGCTTTAACCAGGAAATGGCCAGCGGAGGTAAGGGGATGTCAATATCAAGGCCTGTCTTTGTGCGTTCCTTCGGCAAGTGCCAGACAGCTTCCTCAAGGTCAAACTCTTTCCAGGGAGCTGCGCATAGCTCCATCTTGCGCACGCACAGGAGTAACAGTAGTCGGATAGTGAGGTCATTTTCAATGCTGAAACCCTTGGCCAGTTTCATCGCGGCGAACAGTTGTGTCAGCTCCTCGCGGCTCAAGACGCGGTCACGTGATTCCTCTTTGCCGCCTGCGTCATTCACATCAAACGCCGATGCTGGGTTGAACTCGATCTGGTGGCGTTTGATGGCATAGTCAAACATGCGGCGTGTATAGCGCAGTACATCATTGGCGATGGTTGGAGCTCCGCGCTTGACGATAGCTTGCAGCATGTCGTCCACGTGGCGTGGCTTCACATCTTCTACCTTCAGCTTTCCCAAGTGTGGCCCGATGTCCTTGTCTATTCGGCGACGCACAATGTCGGGGTGTTTTACCCGCCCAAGTATCATCCGCTCGTAGTATTCGTTCGCGAGATCGATCACACGAATCGACGCATTCTCGGCTTCGATCTTGGCGAGAGCCTCGGCTTTCCGCTCCTGCTTTTCTGCGGCGACATCGTAGCCGAGTGCCACCCTGGCCCGCAGCTTCTCTGCGGTACGCCGAGCTTCTGAGAGGGAGACCTCCGCATAACTACCAATCTGCATGACTCGGCTCTTGCCGGCAAATTTGTAGCGAAAGCGCCAGACCGGGACCTTGTCGTTCTCCCTGTAGCGCAACCACAGCCCATCTCCGTCGCCTTGTCCTTCAAAGTGTTGTTTGGCCTTGATCCAGGCCTTGATTTGCATGTCTGTTAGCTTGCCCATCAGTTCTCCCGAATAGCGAGTACCGGCCTCTGCCCGTTGACTGGCGTGAGGGGCCATTTCTGTGAACATCGAATAGGGTGGTGTACCCAATCAAGAATTTGAAAACTCTATCGGGTACACCATTGGGTACACGATGATTATGCGCTTTTTTGGGAGGTTGTGAAGCGTCATGAAATGACAAAAGCCCCGGGATACGGGGCTTTTGTGAGGTTACTGGTGTGCGGTGAAATGTTCTGGGGTGTTACTCTATATTCTGGATCTGCTCGCGCATCTGCTCGATCAGCACCTTGAGTTCTACCGAGGCCTGGGTGGTTTCGGTCGACACCGACTTGGAGCCGAGGGTATTGGCTTCGCGGTTGAGTTCCTGCATCAGGAAGTCGAGCCGCTTGCCGGCTTGGCCCCCGGCCTTGAGGATACGGCGGACCTCGCTCAGGTGGGTGCTCAGGCGCGACAGCTCCTCGTCGACATCGATCTTCTGGGCGAACAGGGCGAATTCCTGCTTGAGGCGGTCTTCGTCGACGCTTTCCAGCGCGTCGCGCAGGCGGTTGGACAGCTTCTCCATGTAGGCGGCCAGGATTTGCGGCAGCTTGGGCTTGAGGCCGGCGACGATGGTCTCGATCGAGGCGACCCGCTCCAGCAGTACCGCCTTGAGTTTTTCGCCCTCGCGTTCGCGCGAGGCGTTGAAGTCGGCCAGTGCCTTGGTCAGGCTTTCCAGGCACAGCTGTTGCAGCACTTCGGGCTTGAGTTCGTTCGATTTCATCACGCCGGGCCAGCGCATAAGTTCACCCAGCGACAGGGTGTCGGCTTCCGGCGCGCTCTCTTTGATGGTGCGGGAGACCGCCAGCAATTGCTGCAGCAGCTCGTGGTTGACTTCCAGCGTGGGGGTGGCGTTTTCCAGCTGGTTGAAGCCGACGCGGCATTCGAGTTTGCCACGGGTGACCTTGGCGCCGATCATTTCGCGCAGGGGGGCTTCGATGACGCGCAGCTCTTCCGGCAGGCGCATCTGGACGTCCAGATAGCGGTGGTTGACGGCGCGCAGTTCCAGATTGAGCATGCCACCGGGAAATTCCCTGCTAATGGCGGCGAAGCCTGTCATACTTAAAATCATGCTGAACTCCCGGTTAAACTGGACAAATATCAAGACCGGGCCCGAATTGCTTTGCTAAGCTCAATCCATGGCCCCGGACACTATAGCAACAGCCATCCTATGACTCAATCCAGGCAAGAAACCGCATTGCCGGCCGGCTACCGGCTGGCCGATTACACCATCGTCCGCCTGCTTTCCGTGGGCGGATTCAGCGTGGTCTATCTGGCTCTGGATGACGACGACCAGAAATTCGCCATCAAGGAATACCTGCCCGGCCACCTGGCGTGCCGCGGTGACAATGGCCAGGTGACGGTGCAGCACGAGCTTGACCAGGAGGCGTTCAACCTGGGGTTGAAGTGCTTCTTCGAGGAAGGGCGCATCCTGGCCGGGATCAACCACCCGAACGTGGTGCGGGTCGCCAATTTCTTCCGCGCCAACCAGACGGTCTACCTGGTGATGGAGTACGCCGATGGCCGTCCCTTGACCCGCGAGCTGGAGATTGCCGGCGGGCGGCTGGACGAGCGCCGTATCCGACGCTGGTTCGCCGCGCTCTTGTCCGGCCTGCGCGAGGTTCATCTGCACCGCCTGCTGCATCTGGACATCAAGCCGGCCAACATCTACCTGCGGCGCGGCGGCGGTCCGCTATTGCTGGACTTCGGCGCTGCGCGCCAGACACTGAACCAGCGCAGCAGGGAGTTCGCCTCGATGTACACGCCGGGCTACGCCGCGCCGGAACAGTACAAGAGCGATATGGCGCAGGGACCATGGACCGATATCTATGCCCTGGGTGCCTGCCTCTACTCCTGCATGGGGGGCGGCACGCCGCAAGGGGCGAAGGAGCGGGCGGTGAAGGACTTGCTGGAGCCGGCGTCCCGGCGCTTTGTGCGTCTTTATTCGCGCGAGTTGTGCGAGCTGGTCGATCGCTGTCTGGACATGGAGCCCGAGCGGCGGCCGGCGACCCTGATGGAGGTGCAAAAGCGGCTGATGGACCCCCATTACAGTGAGCCTGTCGCTCTCCCCGAGTCGCAGGCGGTGACGCACAAGCTGGCCGGCTGGCTTCGCAGCCTGACGGGCAGTCGTTCTTCCTGAAAGTGTGTGCATGAAATTGTCGATCTTCCAGGACAGCCGCGTCGGCGGCCGTTCCTACATCAAGACCGTGTGGTGATCGCCCACTCGCTGGAGTCGGTGTTGCTGGTGGTGGCCGACGGCATGGGCGGGCACTTGCAGGGCGAGGTGGCGGCCCAGATCGCCATCGATCTGATGAGCGAGTTGTTCTACCAGCAGGCCACGCCATCGCTGAGCCATCCCAACCGCTTTCTGGTCAACGCCATCAGTTCGGCCCATCAGGCGATTCTCGATTACGCCACCGAGCATCACCTGCCGGAGGTGCCCAGCACCACGGTGGTGGCGGCGGTGATCCAGCAGGACATGCTGTACTGGTGCCACGTCGGCGATTCCCGGCTGTACCTGCTGGACAACAGCGGCCTGCGGTTGCGCTCACGGGATCACTCGCAGGTACAGCGGCTGATCGACCAGGGGCTGTTGACCGAGGAAGGGGCGCGTACCCACCCTGACCGCAACAAGATCTACAACTGTCTGGGTGCCTCATCCGACCCGGACATCGACATCGGCGAGCGCCAGCTGCTGTTTCCAGGGGCCTCGGTACTGCTCTGTTCCGATGGGCTGTGGTCGCAGATCCAGGACGCCGAGCTGACCAAGGTGTTTGTCGGCCGTGCGGTGAGCCAGGTGCTGCCGGCGCTGATGAACGTGGCGGAGCGGCGTGGCGGACGGCACGGCGACAATCTGTCGGCGGTGGCGGTGACGCTGCTGGACGAGGCGCTCGACGTCAGCCAGCGCAGCGATGTACTGGATACCCACATGGCACTGAGCCGGCGCCGTTCGTCGACGCCGGCGCGGGTACAGGAAGAGGAGATGCATCGTGAAATCCTGGCTAGCCGGCCGGATAAACCCGTGTGAGAACCAGTTCCCGATCTTGCTGCGCATCCCTGATCGGGGCTCATGTGCTGCTCGAAATCCTCATGGACCCCAGTCCATTCCGGTTTCTGTGCTGCTCTTCACCCCGCTGAGGGCTGCTCGCGACAGATCGTGAACAGGTTCTGAGGGGGAGCGGGGTATAATCTCCGTTTTGACGTCAACGGATTGTGACCATGCGACCTTCTTCCCGCCCCAACGATGCCCTGCGCCGGGTGACTTTAACCCGCGGCTATACCAAGCATGCCGAAGGCTCGGTTCTGGTCGAGTTCGGCGACACCAAGGTGATCTGCACCGCCAGCGTCGACGAGAGCGTGCCGGGTTTCCTCAAGGGCAAGGGCCAGGGCTGGGTGACCGCGGAGTATGGCATGCTGCCGCGCTCCACCGGCAGCCGCATGCGGCGCGAGGCGGCCAGCGGCAAGCAGTCCGGGCGTACCCAGGAGATTCAGCGCCTGATCGGCCGCAGCCTGCGTGCGGTGGTCGACCTGGGCAAGCTGGGCGAGCGCCAGATCCAGATCGACTGCGACGTGATCCAGGCCGACGGCGGCACACGTACCGCCAGCATCACCGGCGCCTTCGTCGCGCTGCACGACGCCATCAGCGGCCTGATCGCGCAGGGCAAGCTGCAGGAAAGCCCGATCCGCGATTTCGTGGCGGCGGTGTCGGTCGGCGTGTTCGAGGGGCGCCCGGTGCTAGACCTCGACTACCTCGAGGACTCCGCCTGCGAGACCGACATGAATGTGGTGATGACCGGCAGCGGCCATTTTGTCGAGGTGCAGGGCACCGCCGAGGGGGTGCCGTTCAGCCGCGCCGAACTGGACGCCATGCTGCGCCTGGCCGAGCAGGGCGTGGGCGAGCTGATCGCGATACAGAAGGCGGCCCTGGCCGGCTAGAGCCGAGACAGCGATGGACAGAGCTATTTGGGGCCCGCGAGGAAGCGGCGCAGGGCCGGCTGGAAGCTGGGGGTCGACAGTGCCATGTTGTCGGCGCGGTAGCGCCAGCGCGCGTCCGGCGCCGAGCTCTGGATGGCGATAAGCCGTGGCTGGCCGGCAACCTCAAGCAGCAGCGGCGAGCCGCTGTCGCCCGGCAGCGTATCGCAACGGTGGGCGAGGCGGCCGTCGGCCTCGAGCCGGGTGGCGCGGCAGTGGCGGTGCAGCATCAGTCGGTCGGGGTAATCTTCCGGGTAACCGGCCTGGCTGACGCGCCAGTGGGCTTGGGTTAGAGCCCGGCGTAAGGCGGCGCGGTTGCCGTCGAACGGCGCGACGGTGTGTTCTGCCGCGAGCAGGGGCGCGGCGAGCCGGACGAAGGCGAAGTCGTAGCGTGCCATGGCGGGCGGGACGATCAGGTCGTCCCCCTGGCGGATCAGCCCGCGCAACAGGCGCCGGTCGAGCCAGACGCGGCTGGCGGCGGCGTGACGGGCGCTGTTCCTGCCGTCCAGCGCCAGGGTGAAGCGTCGCGCCGGATCGAGCCGGCCGTGGGGGCCGACGAAGCAGTGCCCGGCAGTGAGTGCCACGTCGGGGGCGACCAGCGTGGCGGTGCACAGGTTGCCCGAGGCGGTTTCGAGCTGGCCGATGGCTTGCCAGGGGCCGTGGTCCGGGTGCACGCGTACCCGGTCGTCGTGGCCGAAGAACAGGGTGCGCCGTTCCGCGCTCAGGGGGCCGGCGCCGGCGGCGGGAATCAGGCTGGCGAGCAGCAGGGCGGTCAGCAGTCGGGTAGACATGGCGATCCAATGCGAAACGGGGCGCCGTGGCGCCCCGTTGTGCTGGGTTGGAGCAGGCAGAGGCCTGTTCCGGCTTAGTTAGCCGCAGCCGGCTTCTTCACCATCACTTTGTGATGCTTGTGGTGCTTGACGATCTTGTGATGCTTTTTCAGCGCCTGGGCTTTTTGTGCCGGAGCGGAAGCGGCTTTTTTCTCAACCATCGGCTTTTTCGTGGCCTTCTTGGCGCGCGACTTGTGAATCTTCTTCACGGCCGGTTTGGCTGCCGGTTTCATCGCGGCCTTGGCGGCCGGAGCGGAGGCTTCGGCTTTCACCGCCGGGGATGCCGGGGTGACCGGGGTGGCGGCGAAGCTGCCGATCGAGGTCAGGCCGAAGGCGGCGGAGAGGGCGAGCAGGGTCAGCTTTTTCATGGTGATACTCCTTGTGGAACCGTGAGGGTTCGAGTCTGTCGTGGTCTCGGTTGGCTGTGGGGGCCTTCCATGAGTTGTATCCTAGGCGCGCCCGTTTCCGGCGTCTGTGAGTGGAATGTTTCCCTGTGTAACGCTATGTACGCCCGCCGCGCCGGGCCAGCGCAGCACGAAGCGGGCGCCGCCCAGCGGGCTGTCTTCGATGCCGAGCGTGCCTTGATGCGCGCGCGCGATGCCCTGCACGATGGAAAGCCCGAGGCCGTGCCCGCCGCTGTCGCGGCCGCGGCTCTGGTCGAGGCGCACGAACGGCTCCAGCACGCGCTCGCGCTCCTCCGCCGGGATGCCGGGGCCGTCGTCGTCGACGCGCAGGCAGTAGCCGTTGCCGTCCTGTTCCAGCTGCACGCGCACCGTGCGCTGGGCGTAGCGGCGCGCGTTGCTGAGCAGGTTGTCGAGGGCGCGTGACAGCAGGTAGCGGTCGCCCTCCAGCTCGATCTCGCCGCGGCTGTCGTCGCGCCAGTCGATGCCGCTGGCCAAGGGCGCCTGTTCGGCCAACCTTTCGGCCACCCATTCCCGGGCGTCGAAGCGACTCAGCGTCAGCGGTACTTGCGGACGGTCGAGACGCGCGTGCAGCAGTAGTTCCTGCAGCAGCGAGTCGATGGCGGCAAGGTCGCGTTCGATGGCCTGGCGCGGCGGGCTGTCCGGGTCGCCCTCCAGCAGCGCCAGGCGGTAGCGCAGCCGCGCCAGCGGCGTGCGCAGCTCGTGCGCGACGGCGTCGATCAGCGCCTTGCGCCCGGCCAGCAGCGCGCCGATGCTGTCGGCCATGCGGTTGAACGCCTCGCCCACGCGGCGTACCCCGGAGCCCGGCGGCAACTGCACCCGCGCGCTGAGGTCGCCTTCGGCCAGGCGCACGGCGGTCTGCTCCAGCTGCATCAGCTGGTTCCAGTGCGGGCGCAGCCACAGCAACACCGGGATGCCGAGCGACAGGCCGACCAGCAGCAGCAGCACGTAATCCACCCACTTGAGCTGGTGCAGGAAGAACAGGTAGCGCAACGGGCCCGCCACCAGCAGGAAGTTGCTGTTGGGGATGCGCTGCAGGAACAGGAAGTTGTCTTCCAGCATCACGATCTCGCCGCGTGCCAGCGCGGCGCGGGCGTCGTCGTCCAGGGTGTAGGCGGCGTCGCCCTCGATGCGCAGCGGGAAGGTCAGGCCGTGGTCGAACTCTTCCAGCGTTTCGCTCCACATCTCCGGCGGCACGCCCTTGAGTTCGCTCTGGATCATCGACAGCGAGGCGCCCAGGAGGTCGGACAGGTAGCGCTCGCCGACCTTGTCCACCGCCTGCTTGTAGACCACGCCCACCAGCAGCACGCCGCCGAGAAAGCACGCCATCAGCATCAGGTAGAACTGCACGAACAGGCGGCGCATGGTTCAGTTCCAGCCGGCCGGGGCGAACAGATAGCCCTTGTTGCGAACGGTCTTGATGCGGAAGGGCTCGGCGGGGTTGTCGCCGAGCTTCTTGCGCAGCCGCGAGATGGCGACGTCGATGCTGCGGTCCAGCCCGTCGTATTCCATGCCGCGCATCTCCTTGAACAGCACTTCGCGGTCCAGGATTTCGCCGGCGTGGCTGGCCAGCAGCCACAGCAGGTCGAAGTCGGCGGTGGAGAGGGGGACGTGCTCACTGGCCAGCGTCACTTCGCGGCTGATCGGGTCGATGCTGAGCTGGCCGAACTGCTTGCGCGTCATGGCGGCCGGCGTTTCGGCGGCGGCGGCCGGGCGGTGCTGGCGCAACTGGGCGCGCAGGCGCGCCGCCAGCACCGCCGGCGGCGTGGTTTTCAGGATGTAGTCGTTGGCGCCCAGCTCCAGGCCGAGGATTTGCTGCATGTCGCTGTCGAGCGAGGTCAGCATCACGATCGGGCCGGCGAAGGTGGGGCGCAGTTCGCGGCACAGCGTCAGGCCGTCCTTGCCGGGCAGCATGATGTCGAGCAAGACCAGGTCGGGTTGGGCGGCGGCGATGGCGGCGAGCGCGGTGTCGCCGCGCGGCTCGATCTGCACTTCCATGTCGTGGCGCGACAGGAAGTCGCGGATCAGCTCGGCCAGTTCGGCGTCGTCTTCGACAAAAACCAGGCGGTAGTTCATGGGCATTCAGCGAGGGGATGGGGATGGCTGGCAGTATCGTCCTTGTTCCGGCTGTTCTCAAGCTGGCGCCGGTGGCGGCGTGGCGCGGCGGCGGGCTCGGGGGCCGGCGGGATTGGTGCTGGGGCGGAGGGCGTCGTTCCAGGCTTCGGCCAACCTTGGAGGGGGCGGAGGTAAAAAAGCGGGCCACCGGACAGTGGCCCGCAACACCGTGGCGGGTGGTTCGGAGCGCGCCGCTTCAGGAGTACAGCTTCAGCAGCGTCGACTTCAGTTCGGTGTACTTCTCCAGCGCGTGAAGCGACTTGTCGCGGCCGTTGCCGGACTGCTTGTAGCCGCCGAACGGCAGGTTCTGGTCGCCGCCCTCGTCGTAGCAGTTGATCCACACCGTGCCGGCGCGCAAGGCGCGGGCGAGGCGGTGGGCGCGGCTGACGTCGCGCGTCCACACCGCGGCGGCGAGGCCGTAGTCGCTGTCGTTGGCGATGGCGACCGCCTCGTCTGCCGTGTCGAACGGGATCACGGCGCACACCGGGCCGAAGATCTCCTCGCGCGCGATGCGCGCGTCGGGCGTGGTCTCGAACGCGGTGGGGACGATGTAGTAGCCGGTGTCGGTGTGCACGGCGTGGCCGCCGAAGGCCAGTTTGGCTTCCTGCTTGCCGATGGCGATGTAGTCCAGCACGCGGCGGTACTGCGCCTCGTCGACGATCGCGCCCATGCCGGTGGAGGGATTGAGCGGGTCGCCCGGGCGGTAGCCCTCGGCGGCCTGCTTCAGTTCCGCCATGAAGGCGTCGTAGACGCCGCGCTGCACCAGCACGCGCGAGCCGGCCGAGCACATCTCGCCCTGGTTGAAGAAGATGCCGCCGGCGGCGGCGCGCGCCGCCTGGGCGACGTCCGGGCAGTCGTCGAGCACGATGTTCGGCGATTTTCCGCCCAACTCCAGCCACACCCGCTTCAGGTTCGATTCCGCCGCGCACGCCATGATGCGCTTGCCGACCGAGGTGGAGCCGGTGAAGGCGAGGCAGTCGACATCCCTGTGCAGCGCCAGCAGGCGGCCGGTCTCGCCGGCGCCGGGCAGCACGTTGAACACGCCGTCGGGGATGCCGGCCTGTTGCGCCAGCGCGGCGATGCGGATCGCGGTGAGCGGGGATTTTTCCGACGGTTTGAGCAGTAGCGAGTTGCCGGCGGCGAGCGCCGGAGCGAACTTCCAGCTCGCCATCAACAGCGGGAAGTTCCACGGCACCACCGCGGCCACCACGCCGATCGGCTCGCGCGTGACGGTGCCGTGCAGGTTCGGCGCCAGCGGGGGCACTTCGCCGCCGACCTTGTCGATCGCTTCGGCGAACCACTGCACGCAGTAGGCCGTGCCGGCGACGTCGACGCCCAGCGCATCGGCGATCGGCTTGCCGGTGTCCAGGGTCTCCAGCAGCGCCAGCTCGTCGGCGTGCTCGCGGATCAGTGCGGCGAACTTCAGCAGCACGGTCTTGCGTTGCAACGGCGCGAGGCCCGACCAGCGGCCGTCCTCGAAGGCGGCACGCGCCGCGGCCACGGCCCGGTCAACGTCCGCGGCGCCGCACTCGGCGATGTCGGCCAGGGTCTGTTTGTTGGCCGGGTTGACGGTGGCGAAGGTCTTGCCGTCGGCGGCGGCGACGTACGCGCCGTCGATGAAGGCGCGGCCCTCGAAGACCTGGCGCGCGGCCAGCGCTTGCCATTGCTCGTGGGTGAGGCGGGGCATAACACGTTCTCCTAAGTAGCGCGCCAGCCGCCGCCCCGGATCAGAAGTTGGCCGGCGTGTTGGCGCTGATGATTTCGGCCTCGTCCTGGCCGATGTTGCGGAAGCGGTGCGGCAGCGTGCTCGGGAAGTAGTAACCGTCGCCGGCGTGCAGCACGTTGACCTGGCCGTCGATGGTCAATTCGACGGTGCCGCGCACCACGATTCCACATTCCTCGCCTTCGCTGTGCGTGATCGCCTCCGGGCCGGTATCGGCGCCCGGCGCGTACAGCTCGCGCAGCATGCGCATCTGGCGGTCCTGCACGGTGGCGCCGACCAGCAACAGGCGCAGACCGTTGTTGCCGAGGTCGGGCTGTTCGCCCGGCCGGAACACGTAGCGGTTTTCACGCGGCGGCTCGTCGAAGGTGAAGAAATCCGCCAGCGACATCGGGATGCCCTCGAGCAGCTTTACCAGCGAGCTGACCGACGGGCTGACCCGGTTCTGTTCGATCAGGGAGATCGTGGCGTTGGTGACGCCAGCCCGTTTTGCCAGCTCCCGTTGCGACAGCTTGTAGCGTTCGCGCACCAGCTTGAGTCGTGGTCCGATGTCCATGTTGTTTCCGAATGTTGATAATAATTGACGGCTTGTGTCAAATTATTTTTGACGATGTCGCCGAGGCGTAATGGGCCGGCAAAGTATATCACAACCCGCTTATCGCTTGTTGTGGTGCACAAATTTGACGCTATGCAGCACTGAAACGGGGCGTGAAAGGTGTGGCAACGATGGTGGTTAGGGAGGTGTGTAAAAATTTAATTGACGGTGCTTGTCAATTATATTTAACGAGCTTAGACTGAATTTAGCCCGATACGGCGTTCCGCCTGTCGGAACATGCCGCACCCACCCAAGGAGCACCCGATGCAGAACCGTTCGATCCGCCGCTTCGCCCCGCTCGCCGCCCGTGCCGCCGCCGCCGGCATGCGCCGCGCCGCTGCGTGGTGTCTGGCGCATGGTGCGAGTGGCGCGCGGCTGGCGCCGGGCGTTCTGGCGGAGTACCTGATTCACGCTCGCCGTGTGTTTGCGGCGGCGTTCACTGATCTCCTCTGTGCGGTGCCCTCTTTGGGCGCCGCTTTTTTTATTCCCGCAACGCTGCAAAGGAGGCGCGCCGCCGTGTGACGGCGAGCGTGCGATCGCGATGAAACACCCTGTCATCGGAATTCCCTGCTGTCGCTGGTGGCTCAAGGAGTCCCAGTTCTTCCACCTGGTCGGCGAGAAGTACGTCCGCGCCGCGGTCGGTGCCGGCGGTCTGCCGCTGCTGCTGCCGGCATTGGGCGAGGCGACGCCGCTCGAACAAATGCTCGAGCTGGTCGACGGCCTGTTGTTCACCGGCAGCCCGTCCAACATCGAGCCGCACCACTACGGCGCGGCCAGCGTCGACGGCGACTTCAACGACCCCGAGCGCGACGCCACCACGCTGCCGCTGATTCGCGCCGCGATCGACGCCGGGGTGCCGGTGTTAGGCATCTGCCGCGGCTTCCAGGAAATCAACGTCGCACTCGGCGGCACCCTGCACCGCAAGGTGCACGAGGAGCCGGGCATGAGCGACCACCGCGACCCGGGCGGCACGCTCGACGAGATGTATGCGCTGGCGCACCCGGTGCGCTTCGTCGACGGCGGCGTGCTGCAGGCCCTCACTGGGCGGAGTGAGGCCCAGGTCAATTCGCTGCACGGACAGGGCATCGCCCGCCTGGCGCCGGCGCTTCAAGCCGAGGCGCATGCCCCGGACGGGCTGGTCGAGGCGTTCAGCGTCAAGGGCGCGCGCGGCTTCGCGCTCGCCGTGCAGTGGCATCCGGAGTGGCAGTACCAGGACAACCCCCTGTCGCTGGCCATTCTCGAAGCGTTTGGCAAGGCTTGCGCCGCCCGTCGGGATCGACGCGGCTGAGACTTGCCCCAACACCCAAAAACTGAATCGCTACAAAGGAGGCAACCATGAGCGTTCTGAGCGAATGGCTGCGAGAACACCGAATTACCGAAGTCGAATGCGTGATCCCTGATTTCACCGGCATCGCGCGCGGCAAGATCGTGCCGAAAGAGAAATTCAGCGAAGATGAGGGCATGCGCCTGCCCGAGATAGTGCTGGTGCAGACCGTGACCGGCGAGTACGCCGAGGGCATTTCCGCCGATACCGATCCGGACATGGTGCTGGTGCCGGACCCCAACACCATCCGCCTGGTGCCGTGGGCCAAGGACCCGGTGGCGCAGGTGATCCACGACTGCTTCCACTTCGACGGCTCGCCGGTCGAGCAGTCGCCGCGCCACATCCTGCGCCGCGTGCTCAAGCTGTACGAGGACAGGGGCTGGGAGCCGGTGGTGGCGCCCGAGATGGAGTTCTACATCGTCGACGTCAACCGCGACCCGGACCTGCCGCTGCAGCCGCCGATCGGCCGTACCGGTCGCCCGGAAACCGGGCGCAAGGCGTACTCGATCGACGCCGTCAACGAGTACGACGACCTGTTCGAGGAGATCTACGACTTCTGCGACGCGCAGAACCTGGCGATCGACACCCTGATCCACGAGGTCGGCGCCTGCCAGATGGAAATCAACTTCCTGCACGGCAACCCGCTCGATCTGGCCGACCAGGTGTTCCTGTTCAAGCGCACCGTGCGCGAGGCGGCGATCCGCCACAACATGTACGCCACCTTCATGGCCAAGCCGATGGAGAGCGAGCCGGGCTCGGCGATGCACATCCACATGAGCGTGGTCGACAAGCACACTGGCAAGAACGTGTTCTCCAACGCTGACGGCAGCCCGAGCGAGGCGTTCTTCCACAGCATCGGCGGCATGCAGAAGTACTTCCCGCAGGTGATCGCGCTGTTCGCGCCGTTCGTCAACAGCTACCGCCGCCTGGTGCGCCACACCGCCGCGCCGATCAACGTGCAGTGGGGCTACGACAACCGCACCTGCGGCATCCGCGTGCCGCACTCCGGCCCGGCCGGGCGCCGCATCGAGAACCGCCTGCCCGGCGTCGACTGCAACCCGTACATCGCGCTCGCCGCGACGCTGGCCTGCGCCTGGCTCGGCATCGTCGAGCGGCAGCAGCCGAGCGAGCCGCTAACCGGCGATGCCTACGGCCTGCCGTTCGCCTTCCCGCGCGGCCTCGACGAGGCGATCACCCAGTTGCAGTACTGCAAGCCGATCACCGAGGTGCTGGGCGAGAACTTCGTCAAGGCGTTCTGCGCCGTGAAGGAAGCCGAATACATCGAATACGCCCGCGTGATCAGCCCGTGGGAACGCAAGTTCCTGCTGCTGCACGTGTAAGAACGAGAAGGAGCGAATCATGAATCTGACCCCGAATGTCGTCGAAGTCCGTCCCGTTGAACAACGCAAGGCTGGCCAGCGCAGCACGCGCGAGTGGCAGGCGCTGGATGCCGCGCACCATTTCCACCCGTTCTCCGACGCCGCCGCGCTCAAGCAGCAGGGCAGTCGCGTGATCACCCACGCCGACGGCGTCTACCTGTGGGATTCGGACGGCAACAAGATCTTCGACGCCATGTCCGGCCTGTGGTGCGTCAACATCGGCTACGGCCGCGAAGAGTTGGCCGAAGCCGCGTACCGACAGATGCGCGAGCTGCCGTTCTACAACACCTTCTTCAAGACCACCCACCCGCCGGTGGTGGAACTGTCGGCGCTGCTGGCCGAGATCGCCCCGGACGGCTTCAACCACGTGTTCTATACCAACTCGGGCTCCGAGGGGAATGACACCGTGATCCGCATGGTGCGCCACTACTGGGCGAGCCTGGGCCAGCCGCAGAAGAAGACCATCATCTCGCGCATCAACGGCTACCACGGCTCCACCATCGGCGGCGCCAGCCTGGGCGGCATGACGTACATGCACGAGCAGGGTGACCTGCCGATCCCGGGTATCGCGCACATCGAGCAGCCCTACTGGTACGCCAACGGCGGCGACCTGACGCCCGAGGAGTACGGCCTCAAGGCGGCGTGCGAACTGGAGAAGAAGATTCTGGAGCTGGGCGTCGAGAACGTCGCCGCCTTCATTGGCGAGCCGGTGCAGGGCGCGGGCGGCATCATCATCCCGCCGGCCACCTACTGGCCCGAGATCCAGCGCATCTGCGACCAGTACGGCATCCTGCTGATCGCCGACGAGGTGATCTGCGGCTTCGGCCGTACCGGCCATTGGTTCGGCAGCCAGTACTACGGCATCCGCCCGCACCTGATGACCATCGCCAAGGGGCTGTCCTCGGGCTACCAGCCGATCGGCGGCGTACTGGTGCACGACACCGTCGCCAAGGTCATCGCCGAGTCGGGCGACTTCAACCATGGCTTCACCTACTCGGGCCATCCGGTGGCCTGCGCCGTGGCCGCCGAGAACCTGAGGATCCTCAAGAACGAACGCATCATCGACAAGATGCGCGAGGACGTCATGCCGTACGCCCACCAGCTGTGGCACAACGCCTTCGACGACCACCCGCTGGTCGACGACGTGCGCACCCTGGGCTTCTTCTTCGCCGTGACCCTGGTCGAGGACAAGGCCCGCCGCCAGCGCTTCGCCAACGGCGGCGAGCTGGCGCTGCGCTGCCGCGATATCTGTTTCCAGAACAACCTGGTGATGCGGGCGACCGGCGACAGCATGATCTCGGCGCCGCCGCTCACCATGACCCGTGCCGAGGCCAGGGAATTCGTCAGCCTCGCCAAGAAGTGTCTCGACCAGCTCGCGCGCGAACTCGGTCGTCTGTAACCGCGGTCGGAGCGGGCCGCCCACACCATCGATAACAGACGGCCCCTCCGATTCGCCTGCGTGTCTACATAGGAGAAAACCATGCGTCAACGCATGATCAACGTCATCGCTGCCGGGGTGCTGGCAGCGGCCGCCGTACCGGCCTTCGCCAACGGCAAGGTGCTCAACATCTACAACTGGTCGGACTACATCGCGCCGGACACGGTGAAGAACTTCGAGAAGGAAACCGGCATCAAGGTGCGTTACGACGTCTACGACTCGAACGAGGTGCTGCAGGCCAAGATCCTCACCGGCCGTTCCGGCTACGACATCGTGGTGCCGACCAACGCCTTCCTCGCCAAGCAGATCAAGGCCGGCGTCTACCAGCCGCTCAACAAGGCCAAGCTCGCCAACTACAAGAACCTCGACCCGGACGTGCTGGCGCAGGCCACCAAGTTCGACCCCAACAACGCCTACGCCGTACCGTACTTCTACGGCATCAACACCCTGGCGATCAATGCCGGCAAGGTCAAGGCGGCCTTGGGCTCGACCCCGCTGCCCGCCAACGAGTGGGACCTGCTGTTCAAGCCCGAGTACGTCTCCAAGCTGAAGTCTTGCGGCGTGTCGGTGCTCGACAGCCCGGCCGAGGCGCTGCCGATCGCCGCGCATTACCTGGGCAAGAACCCCAACAGCAACGCCGACGCCGACTGGCAGGCTTCGGCCAACCTGTTCAAGCAGATCCGCCCCTACATCACACGCTTCTCCTCATCGGGCTACATCAACGAACTGGCCAACGGCTCGCTGTGCCTGGTGCTGGGCTACGGCGGCGACCTCAACATCGCCAAGCGCCGCGCCGAGGAGGCCAAGAACGGCCAGGTGCTGCGCGTGCTGGCGCCCAAGTCCGGCGTGATGCTGTGGATGGACAGCATGGCGATTCCGAAGGACGCCGAGAACGTCGACAACGCGCTCGCCTTCATCAACTACGTGATGCGCCCCGAGGTGGCCGCCGCCAACGCCAAGGCCGTGAGCTACGCCACTCCGAACAAGGCCGCCAAGGGCCAGATCGAGAACAAGTTCCTGTACGACGCCTCGATCTACCCGACCACCGAAATCCAGCAGAAGAGCTTCATCCAGCTGCCGCTCGAGGCCAAGACCCAGCGCCTGCAGACCCGTCTCTGGACCGAAGTGAAAACCCGTAAGTGAGCTGAAGATGCGGCCGCCCGCGCGCCGGGCGGCCAACTCGGAGGGGAAGAATCGTGAACATGGCTGAATCGTCCTTGCACCAGGCCGCCAAGACGGCCGGTGCCAAGTCCTACCTGCAAATCGTCGACGTCGTGAAGAAATTCGGCGACAACACCGTCGTCGACCACATCAACCTGTCGATCGCGAAGAACGACATCTTCGCGCTGTTGGGCAGCTCTGGCTGCGGCAAGTCGACGCTGCTGCGCATGCTCGCCGGCATGGAAACGCCGACCTCGGGCAAGATCATCCTCGACGGCGAAGACATCACCGCCCTGGCGCCGTACGAGCGCCCGATTAATATGATGTTCCAGAGCTACGCGCTGTTCCCGCACATGACCGTGGCGCAGAACATCGCCTTCGGCCTGAAGCAGGACCGCTTGTCGCGCAGCGACATCGCCGAGCGCGTCGAACGCATGCTGGAACTGGTGCAGATGAAGAAGTACGCCCACCGCAAGCCCTACCAGCTCTCCGGTGGCCAGCAGCAGCGCGTCGCGCTGGCGCGTTCGCTCGCCAAGCGCCCGAAACTGCTGCTGCTCGATGAACCGCTGGGCGCGCTCGACAAGAAGCTCCGCCAGCAGACCCAGCTCGAACTGGTGAACATGATTGAGCAGGTCGGCGTGACCTGCATCATGGTGACGCACGACCAGGAAGAGGCCATGACCATGGCCGGGCGCATCGGCATCATGTCCGAAGGCCAGCTGCTGCAGGTCGCCACCCCGGGCGAAATCTACGAGCACCCCAACTGCCGCTTCACCGCGGAATTCATCGGCGAGACCAACCTGTTCGGCGGCCACGTGGTCGAGGACGAGCCGGACCACGTCTGCATCCACTCGATCGAACTGCCACGCCCGGTGCGCGTCGGCCACGGCATCACCGGCACCATGGGCATGCCGGTGTGGCTGTCGCTGCGTCCCGAACGCGTCGGGGTGTCGCGCCAGCAGCCGGTAGTCAGCGGCAACTGGGCGGCCGGCACGGTAGGCGACATCGCCTATCTCGGTGGTTTCTCGATCTTCCACGTGCGCCTCGACTCCGGCAAGGTGGTCAAGGCCAGCGTGCCTGCCACGCACTGGCGGGAAGAGGCGGCTCCGACCTGGAACGAGCCGGTATTCGTCAGCTGGACTGACAACGACGCCGTGGTGCTGACGCAATGATGAGCCGACTCCTTTCGCTGCGGGATTCCCGCGCAGCGGCGGCGCGCCCTGCGCGCCGGTCCGCCTGGTGGCAGCGAGCCCTGCCGCGTGGCCAATCGCTGGTGACGGCGATCCCCTACGGCTGGCTGCTGCTGTTCTTCCTGGTGCCGTTCCTGTTCGTGCTGCAGATCAGCTTCTCCGACGTCGAGATTGCGTCGCCGCCGTACCGGGCGCTGCTGTCGCGCGCCGAGGACGTGGTGAGCCTCGCGCTCAACTTCGGCAACTATCGGTACATCTTCGGCGACCCGCTGTACTTCGACGCCTACCTGAGCTCGCTGTACATGGCCGGGGTGACCACGCTGATCTGTCTGGTGGTGGGCTACCCCATCGCCTACACCATCGCGCGTGCGCCGGAGGCCAAGCGCAACACGCTGTTGATGCTGGTGATGCTGCCGTTCTGGACCTCGTTCCTGGTGCGCGTCTACGCCTGGATGGGGATTCTCGACAACGAGGGCCTGCTCAACCAGGCGTTGCTGGCGCTGGGGCTGATCGACGAGCCGCTGCAGCTGATGCACACCCAGCTCTCGGTGCAGATCGTGATGGTGTACGCCTACCTGCCGTTCATGATCCTGCCCTTGTTCTCCAACCTGGTGAAGCTCGACGGGCGTCTCTTGGAGGCTTCGGCCGACCTCGGCTGCCGGCCGTGGCAGACCTTCCTGCGCGTCACCCTGCCGCTCTCCAAGAACGGTGTGATCGCCGGCTCGATGCTGGTGTTCATCCCGGCGGTGGGGGAGTTCGTGATCCCGGAACTGGTCGGCACGCCCGAATCGCTGATGATCGGCAAGGTGCTGTGGATGGAGTTCTTCGACAACAACAACTGGCCGATGGCGGCGTCGGTGACCATCGTCATGGTGGCGCTGTTGATCGCGCCGATCATTTACCTGCACAAGCGCGAAGAGAAAGCGCTGGCACGGGCGGCCGCGCGCTAGGAGAGATGACATGCAAAGCAAAGACATCAGCGGTTTCGGCAAGCTCACGCTCGGCGCCGGGCTGGCTTTCCTGTACGTGCCGATCCTGATCCTCATCGTCTACTCGTTCAACGCCTCCAAGCTGGTGACGGTGTGGGCCAGCTTCTCGACGCACTGGTACGGGGTGCTGTTCAACGACGACGCGGTGATCTCGGCGTTCGGCCTCAGCCTCAAGATCGCGCTGTTCTCCAGCGCGATGAGCGTGGTGCTGGGCACCATCGCCGGCCTGGTGCTGGCGCGTTTCGGCCCGTTCAAGGGCAAGAGCCTGTTCGCCGGCATGCTCACCGCGCCGATGGTAATGCCCGAGGTGATCACCGGCCTGTCGATGCTGCTGTTGTTCGTCGAGATGCAGCAGTGGTTCGGCTTCCCGGCCGAGCGCGGCATGCTGACGATCTGGGTCGGCCACGTCACGCTGTGCATGGCCTACGTCACGGTGGTGATCCGCTCGCGCCTGGTGGAGATGGATCGCTCGGTGGAAGAGGCGGCGATGGACCTGGGCGCGCGCCCGTTCAAGATCTTCTTCCAGATCACGCTGCCGATCATCGCTCCGGCGATCGCGTCGAGCTTCCTGTTGGCGTTCACGTTGTCGATCGACGATCTGGTGATCACCGCCTTCCTGTCAGGGCCTGGCTCGACCACGCTGCCGCAGCTGATCTTCTCGCGCGTGCGCCTGGGGCTAAATCCGGAGATCAACGCGCTGGCCACCATGACGGTGCTGGTGGTCACGCTGCTGGTGGTCGGCGCCAACCGGATGATGGTGAAGGCGGAACGGCGCCGCGCCCGTCTCGCCGCCGCGGCCTGACGTCGTCTGACTGCCCGCGGCACGCTCTCGTCGCCGCGGGCTTTTTTATCGTCTTTGATAAGGAGGAGTCATGTTCGGGTCTTTGCAGTTTGCCGGTCAGGAACACGTCGATTCCTGGTACGCCGCCAGCGCCGGCCCGCTCGCGCCCAGGCCGCGCCTGAGCGAGTCGCTTTCGGCCGACGTGTGCGTGCTCGGCGCCGGCTACACCGGGTTGTCGGCCGCGCTGGAGCTGGCCGAACGCGGCTACCGCGTGGTGGTGCTGGAGGGCGCGCGGGTGGGGTGGGGCGCCTCCGGGCGCAACGGCGGCCAGGTGCTGTCCGACCTCGCCTGCGGCATGAATCCGGTGCGCGACGCCCTCGGCCAGGAGGCAGCGCGCGAGATATGGAACATGACGCGCGAGGCGGTCACCCTGGTGGGCGAGCGCTGTGCGAAGTACGCCATCGACGCCGATCTGGTGTGGGGCTATTTCCACGCCGCGCTCAAGGCGCGCCAGCTGCGCGAGCAGGCGGCCTGGCAGGAAGACGCGGCGCGCCACTACGGCTATGACCGCTTCCAGCTGATCGGCAAGGAGCGCCTGCCGGAGATGGTGAATTCGACGCGCTACGTCGGCGGCCTCTTCGAGCCCGATGCCGGCCACCTGCACCCGCTCAAGTACGCGCAGGGCCTGGCGCGCGCCGCCGAGGCCGCCGGGGTGCGCATCTTCGAGCACAGTGCGGTCGGCGAGATCGTGCCGGGTGCGACGGTGCGGGTGAAGGCCTGCCGGCACGAGGTGCGTGCCGAATCGCTGGTGCTGGCCGGCAACACCTACCTCGGCAAGATGGTGCCCGAGCTCGACAGCAAGATCATGCCGGTCGGGACCTACATCATCGCCACCGAGCACTTGGGTGAAGCACGCGCCCGTGAGCTGATCCCGCGCAACCTCGCGGTGTGCGACGCCAACTTCGTGCTCGACTACTTCCGCTGCACGCGCGACACCCGCCTGCTGTTCGGCGGCCGGGTCAGTTACACCGGCATGACGCCGCTGGGACTCCGGGACGCGATGCGCCGCAGTATGCTGAAGGTGTTTCCGAGTCTCGCCGACGTCAAAGTCGAGTACGACTGGGGCGGCTTCGTCGACATCACCATGAACCGTGCGCCGCACTTTGGCCGGCTGCGCCCGAACATCTTTTTCGCCCAGGGCTTCTCCGGCCACGGCGTGGCGCTCACCGGGCTGGCGGGACGGCTGATGGCCGAGGCGATTCACGGCGATCCCGAGCGCTTCGACCTGTTCGCACGCCTGTCGCATCGCCGCTTCCCGGGCGGCGCACTGCTGCGCACCCCGGCGCTGCTGATGGCTACCAGCTACTACCGCCTGCGCGACTGTCTGTAAGCAGTTTCCAAGCCACACTGGTCGAGCGTTCTGCGTCGGCCTTCGACGACAGGAGATCGGTTAGCGAGGCTAATGCCACGTGTCAGGACGCTTATCCGGACTTCCCGTGAGCCATATCGTCACTGATTCTGGTGACGCCGAGTGGTATGGCATCGTCGGGTTTGGTTAGCGTCGCTAACGGTTTTGCAGCAAGGACGCGGCGGCTACAAATCCCGCAAATTCAAGCGCTTGGTTTAAAAATTCCCTTACTGATTATGAGCTTGTATTGCGAGTGTCGAGAGCTACTATTCCATTGGCGACGACAAAATCATATTTGATGCCAATGTGCGTATGGCTCTACCGGCCCATTAAGAGGCGCTCGCCAGATGTGATCATCAATCATGAGGAGTTGCATCATGCAAGAAAAATCAAACGCGGAAACTGAAATCCACATCCTGTCGAAACAGGGTGGCAAGCCAATTACCATGACAGGCGATCTGACTTCGCTTCATGACAACCCGGGAAAAATCCACCAACTGCTGGATCTCCTCGAACTACCGAAAGGTACCGAGGTAAGAGTCATCACCAGGGCGGCTTCGGTCATTGTGCGCTGATGCAGTGGCCCTTGCACAAGGGCGCTTGTGCAGGGGCCACTCTCCCAGGTAGGAATGCTTCTTCCATGTACAACGGTGTATCCGGCAGTCTCATCGGCGGACAACTGAAAAAAGATGTTTCGGTGGTCTTTTCTGAGGACAAGGCGACAATCTCCTACGCTTTGTGGGAAGTGGCGCTGCCCATGGCTTGGGTGAAGTCACACCCGGTGATCGACGATCTGCTCCACCGGAAAATCGCCCGCGCCGAGGCGCTTGCCCACCCGGTGGCCGAACCTCTCGTGTCCTTGCTCAATGCCCAGGGCTGTTTTACTTCACCGCCCAAGCCTCGCTATTCGCTAAGGGAAGTGAAAGCCCTGTTTGATCCGCTTCGTTCCGAATGGTACGCCGCCTATTACGCGCATCCGGCCTGGCAACGTCTGCGCCATGGCCAAGCCAGCCGCAACGGCTTGCTCGCCTGGCTGATCCACAACTACCACATCTCGCGTGCGGCCGGCATTGTCGCGGCACGCATGGCCGCGCTCGGCAAGCATCCTGACTGGTCCACATTCTTCCGGCAGGACGCGTTGGAGGAGTATTGGCATTGCGATGCCTATTACTCGCTCGATACCCCCTTGTTGCATGATGTGGGGCCGGAGGAGATCAAAGCGTATCTGCCGCTGCCGTCATCATTGGCGTTTGAAGAGCACACGCTGCAAGTCGCCGAATCCGACCCCTTGGGCCATGTGCTGATTGCCTATTTTCAGGAGTCCAGCATCGCCTTCGAGAGCGACAGCGACGATTTTTATCAAACGGTGGAACAGCAGTACCAGGTACAAGGCTTATTCACCCCGTGGAAGCAGCACATCCAAATCGATGTGGAGCAAGAGCATGCCGATGGACTTGGCCAATTATTGGCGTCCGATGCCGAAGTGGACGCCGCGCAACTGGAGCGGGCATTGAGCCATGCCTGGTTGGCCTTCTACTTCTTGCGCAGCGGCCTTGATGACATCCTGCAGCAGGATGACTCTGGGCGGTTACAACTGAGACAGCCACCTGTGCCGGATGCCGGCCAAGATACCATGCTCGGATGCCTGGGGAGGCAGGTTCAGGCGATGGACATCTCTCCTCGGCTATCCGCCACGGACATGGCCCATCTCCACCATGGGCTTCATGCAAGTGCCTTTCGCGCGCTTGGCTTTGCGCGTGGCCACGACCAGCTCATCGCCTGCGGGCGATATGCGCAGAAACTCTCGCGCCGTTTGCCCGCAATGGATAAAACGCCTGCACCCGGGCCATGGTGTGTAGCCCTTGTCAATCATATGCAGGAGGCGGCGCATTGTCCGTCTACCTGGCTGATGCTGGCGAGCCTGCTGGCCGAACGCGTTCAGGATTTCAAGCTGGAGGGAGAGTGGGGTGCCGCGCTGGAGCGTGAGCTTGGCCGTACACTTGCGGTTCGCCGAGCGCCGGCCGCCCTGCTGCAACTGGATGAACTGATAGCTCGCTGCGCCGCGAACCACGATCGGGTACCGGCCAGTTTGCTCAATGTCTGAGCCTGTACACCATGAACCACTTTTCACTACGAGGCGACTACCGCGTGCAGAGCCGGCGCGACTACGCCCCTTCGGCGCTGGAGGGCGAATGGTATTGCGACCATGGCCTTGTCAGTAACGAACAAATCAATGGTGCCTTACGCCGCCATCCGCGATGGGCCGGCCATACCCGGGTTTCCCTGCTGCCCGTGCTGGTCAGCCGGCGCAGTGGAAAGTTTGCCAGCGAGCCGGACATCCTCTACAAGCGCGATCTGTTCATTCCCGAGCCCGGCGCCGACGGCATGCCGGCGGATATCGTCGACGTGCTCAAATCCCAGCAAAACTGGCTGAGCAGGGCCCGCTATATCAAAGCGTTGTTTCCCGACGATTTTCCTCGCATCTTCCGGTATCTGTGCCATCTTGAGCTGATCATCGCCAATGAATACATGCTGCATGAGGCTGGACATTTTCTCTCCTACGACGTGTTCACCAAACAACGTGACGGTTATTTTTCCATCGCCGGTAAAACGGCCTGGCCACTGGTTTATCTGGAAGAACTGCGCGCCGATCTCAATGCCTTCGGCTTTGCCGTCCAACTGCTGCCGCAGGAGCAGGCGGCTCAAATCTTTCTCTACAATCTGATGCTGCGCTTTGGCGTGCACCGCGAAGGCCTGTTGAGTGCGCGACAAGCGCCATACGGACTCGTGCCTTATCTGTTGTTCTACTTGCTGTATCAACTGGACTTTATCGCTGTGTGGGAGTTGCGGGGGCGATATTGCTTTACCCTCGGCAGCCTCGATAGCCAAAACCTGATCGAGGTCATGCAGGCCTGCGCACTCCATGCTGAGCAGCAATTGAACACCCCGGAAATGGCGGTGAGGTCACCATTGGATCGCGCCATCGCCGCCGCCCGTTATGTGCGGCTGCGCCTGGATCACCATACCTTGACTCAGCGTTTCGCCTCAGTGATGAATCAGCAAGCGGCCAGCAAGGAGCAATCATGAGTAAATCCGACCCGAACCCTTATTCCCTCCCCCCTGATTTACCGGTTCCACAAGACGATGGCGCATGTGCGCATCTGCCAGATAGGGTAGTGCCGGATATCATGCTGACGGCAACGGAGGGCGAGCAGTGGAATCTGGCGCACATTGCTCAAGCGCGGGCTGTCGTCTATGTCTATCCGGCAACCGGGGTGCCGGGCAAAGATCCCATCCCTGATTGGGACGCTATTCCGGGTGCACCAGGCTGTACCTTGCAGTCGCTCGGCTTTCGAGACCACTACCCTGAATTTCAGGAACTGGGTTACCCGGTCTTTGGCATCAGCGGCCAACGCTCGGAGGAGCAGGCCGAATTCAAACATCGTACCCTTTTGCCGCTGGTATTACTGAGCGATCCACAGTTTCAGTTGCGTGATCGGCTCGGTTTACCCACTTTTCAGGCTCACGGCAAAGAGTTCTATAAACGCCTGGTACTGGTGCTGCGAGCCGGTAAAATCCACCGGGTGTTTTACCCGGTGTTCCCTCCTGACCAATGCGCAGCCATGGTGCTGGCGCGGCTAAAAGAAACGAGCTGATCATCCCGAGCGCAATGGCGATGCAGTGCCGATTCCGGAGCCCTATTGCGCTTTTCGTGGGTATCCTGATCGTTACTGGTCGAATTCCCATTGCGTGTCCGAAGCGCGCACCCGCTTTTCCGCTGCGAAGCGGCTGGACTTGCCAAGATGACCTTTCCGCCATGCTTGACCATGCCTTAGGTGGGATGGAATAATCTTCTGTTTTTTCAATTGCTTAGCAGTATTTGCCGCGAGCAGGGCATGGGGCACTTTAGGGCGGTGCGCTGACACCCCGAAGCGGCCGTCGCCGTCGTGCCAACGCGTCGAAACCGGGCAACAATCGGCCTACATGAACAGTAAAGAACACCTCGGCAGCGGTATCGAAAACCGCGCCCAGCAAGGAAATCCGGTCAAATTGCCGCCCCGGCGCCTGAGCGTGGCACCGATGCTGGATGGGCGCTACTGTTCGTAAAATCCATTACTTATCAAAAGCTTGATGAAGTTGTTTTTGTGCTGTAGCACTATGCGATGCACCGAATATAAAACGCCGACAATCGAGCTTGCCGGCGTTATCGTGTGCAGGGATTAATGAGGTAATGCCAGCAACGTGTGCGGTACAGCTTATTCATCACCCTTATACAAGGCGCGAAACTTGAACAGGCCGCAGCCGTTAGCCGTCCCCTCGTAGAATGCATCCTCGATGAAACCGGCTACCGAATCATGTATGTAGCTGTCGAGAAAGTGCTCGATCGCCGGGGTCAGTCGCCGCAAGTCCATGCTGGCGGCGACATTAACCGGGTCGGTTTCTGGTGATACGGCTGGAGTGAGCACCCGATTGTACTGCGGTGGCTTGTGCTTTATTTTCACCGCTTCACGTACCGGATCAAAGTCTGGTGCCATCGGGTCGCCGGCATGCAGCTTGTTCAAACCGTTGATGATTCCCTGCTGGGTTTGCCGTAAATACTCCTGGTGTTTGCTGCTGGCGGTGCGGTAGGGCGCGCGCTGGGTAAACTCGCGCCGGTATTTGAAACGCTGGCTCAGGTACAGCGCCATATGCTGCTGGTGCATCTTTTCGGCCGAGGCGGGGGCTACCTTGGCGTCCCGCAGATAGGCATTGAAATCGCTGATGACCTGCTGGGTGGGGGTCAGCAGATCCTGGATCTTTTTATCCAATTGCCCCATCGCCAGCAGCGGTACGCCGGCCAGGCGTGCCGCATCGTACATGCGGCGGCAGGGTATCACGCACATCTGGCTGTCTTGCGACGGCAGTATGCCCAAGGCTCCACTGGCGTAGCCGCCACCTACGTCGGAGTGTGAACCGGGGTACATCACTTCCACCGCATTGCCCGGGTAGCTGTTGCCACGGCGCACCGTATCCAGTGGAAAGCAGGCGCGTACCTCGTGCCCGGCCACGTAATGCACGCATTGCTCAACTGCCGGATGAATCGCCAGGTTGCCATCAGCCCAGGCCATGTGGCCGGTAGCAGGCAGGCTGTCGGGAAACAGCTGGGCGATGCCGACCGACGCGACCGTGTCGAATATCCCCAGGAACTGGGTGCGCAGCGGGATGCCGGCAAAATGCCAGCCACCGTTTTCCTGCTCGCATACCTGGTACAGCCAGTTGACGAAGGCGCGCGCCTCGGTGGCGCCGCGCGAAAAGCCGAATACCGACAGGTTGATCTGGGTTAGTTGTGGCTTACGGCCTTTCAGCGCGGCCTGCAGTTTTTCTTGCCAGGTGCGCAAGATGGTCTTGCGCATCAGCATGCCATTGACGCCAGCGGCATTACTGATAATGGTCCGGGTTTGTGCTGGGGGTATGAGGGGGCTACCCGTTACATAAACATGTGGCGCATTCAGTAGCTGTACCATGCCCCACAGAATTCGCTCTTCGCCATACCAGCCCGCCGCGCCACCTGCTTTCTGGCCCAAACCTAACCACCCCCCCCTTGTCTCCGACCTCTGGAAACGGGGTGCCGACCCCTGGTATGTAGCTGGCGAAATAACCATCGCTCGGTTTGTCGCGGGCCGCCAGAAACAGGCGGGCGATGTTGCTGGGCTTCTGTTGCTCCAACTTGGCCTGGAAATAGTCCAGGTTGATGTTGTTGCCGGTGCCATCAAAGAACAGTGAGACATACACCTGCCCTTGACATTTGGCTTGTTCCTTGCCACTCAGGCACGCGAGCGCCTGGGCCCGTAGCAGTTGTTCTTTTGCGCTGAGTGTCCGCTGTCCGCTTGGGTACGGTGCAGGATTTTGCGTGCTCACTGTACGGATTCCTTGTTTTCTTGAGGATAGGCTGGCCGGTAATCCGGGTGATGTGGATAGAGGTAGCTGACCTTGACCATGACCTGATCATTCGGGAGGAAGTGAATGTCGAAGTGCCCCATATCGTTTTCTGTATATTGGGGTATTGGCACGGTCCGGGTTTTCCACGGGGCTGGTACGTAGACTTTTTTGCCATCCCGAATAACAGGTTGCCCATTTTTATCTCGAAGCCAGTCGCCATCGTTTTCCCAGCCGATGGTGGCCGTCAAACCCGGCCGCCATTTGCTTGGCACGACGACACAACAGACTTCTTTGCCTCCTCCTCCCATGGCCGAGGCATTAAGAATGCCGCCTTGGCCATTAATGGTGATGGACAGTACCGACTTGTCGGTGTGATTCACTGCTAGATAACTCAAGGCGGTGGTGTCCTCTTTGCAGCCGGCCAGGAATGGCAGGTTCAGCAGCAGCAACGCAAGGATTAGTTTTCGAAAAAATATTATTAGCATGTGTTGGGGGGCGATGAGGAAAGTCGATGGAGTATTGCCGCAGGATAAGTGGTGTTCACCCCATTGAAAAAGCTTTGGAAAACCAATTTTTCTTTGTAGTGTACTATCTGACGGAGTTTACTATGTTGGTGGGTATGTTTTCCAAAGAAAGGCAAGGTAGATGCCGCCATAAATTATTAACATCATGGTTATTGATGCTAGTTTTATAATTGTTTTTTGTACTCCGTTTATTGCCCAAACGGATAGTGGTAGTAGTGCCATTATTAAAAATGGAGAGGTGAGAATGAGAAAGTAAATGTGGTTTAATGCTGACCAGTCTCCCTCTGTCGTTGGGCCTGGAGTTCTTGTGTATTCAAAATAAGTGATGCCGATAAAAAATATCCAGAAAATGGAAGTAATTGTCAATGCACTAGTCAACAATAGCGCTTGAATAGTTTTCTTTACTGCCGAGGTTTTTTTTGCATGCTTCATGGTTAATTTTCAAGAGGTGTGAGCACTGTCGAGTAACGGAGCAAGTCCTTCGCTCAGGGAGCATCTTTGCTCGACATAGCTCTCCAGCATCTGGATCAGCCGAGGATCATCCAGCAAGCTACCCTGGCTGTGGCACACCGACACGGCAACCGTCAGCTGCTCAGGGGCTCCCTCGATGCGATATGTCGACAGCAAGTCGGCGGTACGCAGCAGCCAGCCATGCAGTAGCGCCCCGGAGGTGGGTAGCAGGTCGGCAAACTCTTCATGTAGCTGATCTGCCAGCACATCTGCCTGTGCGGTCTGCATCAAGGCAGCGAACTCCTGTGCGCTCAGCTGCCATGCATCCCGTGCGTCGGGGGAAAGGATCTTTGGCGGCAGGGCCAGCGACAGCAGCTGGCCGTTGCGGTCAATAATCAGCCACTGTTCCAGCGGCTGGCACAGCCGTTGCCAGGCGGCTGCGGACAGCACCTGCGGCAAGCTGGCCGCGATGCGGGTATCGGCAAAGCGGACCACGTGCCATTGCCCGTCCTCGGTGGTGGCGCTGAGGCTGCGTTGCCAAGAGTCCCGCAAGGCGTGGGCGGACAGCCGGCTGGTCACAAAGCCCAGCATCGGACGCCCCTGACAGTGCCGCAGTAGCCGCTGCAGGTCTGGCTACCCGCCAGCCTGCAGCTCCACCAGCCTCGGCGAGACTTCTTGCAACTCACCCCAATCTGGCTGGTGGTACAAAGGCCAGCTTGTTCTGGCCTGCCAGATCTTGCGCCGCTTGTAATCGAAGCCATCGTCCAGCAGGGCGTAGCAGTGAAGCCCGGCGGGCAGGGAGCCCAGTAGCGCTTCCAGCACCTGCGACTGTTGTACTACGTCGCCTTTATCCATCGCAAAATACATGAGCGCTCCTTACTGCCCGGCCAGCGGCGCGCCGGACTTGATCGCGTTGAGCATGCACTGCAGACAGAACTGTTTGCCTGGGAATACCGGCATGGGCACGGTCATGCTCGCCGGCCCACTCAAGTCATGCTGCGCCCCCTTCACGCTCACCGTACCAGGGCAGTGCACTTCGATATTGCCGCCGGCCATGCGGATGTAGGCACCGCCGCCGACGTTAAGCAGGATTTCCTCTTTCGCAGCGATGGTGATGCTGTCCTTGCAGGAGGTGACCGTCACATCCCTGTCCGCCGTCAGCTCCATCGCGTCGCTCTGCGCCTGCAGCTGCACCTTGCCGCGGGCGGCGATCAGTTTCAGCGAGACCCGGTCCTTCACCCCGGCCACGAACAGGCTGATGTGCTGGCCGACGTTGTGCAGCCACCTCCTGCCCGAGGTCTGGTTGAGGTCGCGTTGCGCCACCTGGTCGATGTTGCTGCCTGCGGCCAACGTCAGGGAGTTGTCGGTCGATGCGGCTAATCCGGCCGGGGCGGACAGGATCATGAGCGGCTGCTGGCCGGCTTGCTCCTTCGCGGTTTTGCCCTCTTTGTCGGTATTGCTGCCGGCTTCCCACGCCTTGAGTGGCGCAAGTATCGCAGCTTGTCTCTTGGTTGGTAATTTGTCGACGTAGTTGATGGTGTTCAGCTAGCCGGGTGGGCAATGCCTGGTTGGTCGTAGCTCAAATACCTTATCGAGCCTCTGTCGTTGGCCGCAGGCGAATGGTCTTGACGATAGACTCGTAGAGGGCTTGGATCTGCTTCGTGGACATGGAAGATACTCCTGTTACACCTGCGCCCCCTTCACCCGAGGTTATGTCAAGCCGGATATAAGGTTTCTGCGGGTTACCGATTTCCCCCATCGTTTCCCAAGAAAAGTCATGTGCTTCTCCTGTTTTATCATCCGAAGGGAAGTACATGAGGGACTCCTCCCCGTTCATGCCATTCACAGAGAGTAGGCCAGCTCGAACGTGCTTTATTTGACCTGGATACCGATTTTCCAGTTCTTTTTGTCGCGCTAATATAGAGGGAAATTCTTTGAATTCCACATTGCTACGAATCCTGATTCGTACATCCTGATTGCTCTTAACTCTAAAGGCTAGACTTGATTGCTCAAACTGGGAGACGTCACCATTGTTGGCAATAAAACCATTTTCGATACAAAATCCTGCCTCGGTTGGGATCTCTCGATCAGGACGATAACGAACGTTCTTTAAGTAGTCATTAAATCTAGCAATTATTGAATCGATTTTCTTGTCATCGTAAGGGCCTCTTGAAGTCGTAAAAATCCACCCTCGATCCCACTTGAATGAATCAATGCTGTACATTGGGCTACCAAATGCTTCCTTGTAGCCAAGTAACAAATGGCTTGTCTTGCTTGGCGCAATCTCTCGATTGAACTGAAACCGCTTTGATGCAGCCTTACCTTCTTTCAACTCATTTAATTTATTTTCAATTTTTTGTCGGAGCAAAGCTTCACCTCCACGCTCAGTTTTTATCGTGGTGCTCAGGTAAGTATTTCCTTGTCCCTTCAGTTCGGCCTCATAGGGCACATCCACCAGGTAACGGCCAAAACAATAAGTCTTCATCTTGTCAAACATCTGGGACTCCGCCGCGTAAACAGGGATGCTGGCCAGCAGCATCAGCGCTAGAAAGTATCGGGGGTTAGGCATGATTGGCGCTTTTCATAATGGGGTAGCCGGTGCGGCCAACTGCACCAGTTTGGCAATGCCATAGACCGTGGCCTGAATGGCGTAAGGGTTTTTGTAACTCATCTGGTGATCGAAGCCAGCGATGCGAAAGACCACCTTGGGTGGCGGTTGCAGTTGCGCCAGCACTTTGGCTGAATCCAGTGGCACCGTACCGTCCCCACCTTGGTCACGATCATTGCCAAGCTTGAATTTGACTTCAGGAGAGCTGGCCTCGCCATACAAAGGTACGGTGCTTTTACCAGTCAAAGACCGCTGACTGTCTTGCTGGTAAATCAATGGCAGCACGTCATCATTGGGGATGTCGCCAGAGGTTTGCCAATGGATATGACCGAAGGTGCGGTATTTCTTCTCATCAATGCCGTAGTAGCCATAGGTTTGTGGGTGGGCATACAGACCAAGGGTATTGTGGAAATCTTTAGCGAGGTCTAAGGCATTCCGGTGCACCTGCAGAGGCGTGCTGTCTTCCGAGGTTAACTTGTTGGCCGGATCAATCAGCGCCGGATCCAGCATGCCCCACCAGCAGTCGTCGGTGGTCTTGCTGTAGATTTCCTCGTAAGGGTCGGCCTGTGGCAAGTTGATTAGCACTTCTTCACTGCCTTTCTTGGTGACTTTCAGCCAACCGGGCGGGTAGTGTGGGGTTGGCAGCAGTTCCATGGGCCCTGGCGAGCAAGCCAAGGTCGGGGTGATGTCGGCAGCATTCCAGCCGATGATGGCAGCAACCGCCGCCCCCTCAATGTCGAAGAAGCCACCGACTTCGGTACCGGCGCGGAAGCGGCGGTAGACCACTGGTGCTCCGGCCACAGGCTGTACGCCGTGCACTACGCCCAACACTTTGTCCGGTGCAAGTTGGGCGGCGCGGCGACCTACCAGGCCCCCCATCGAGTGGGTGACCAGGATCACCTTGCCTTCGCAGTCGAAGTAATCTGTCTTTTGGTAGTGTTCGATGACCTGGTCGATTTTTTCTACCAAGGATTTTGCCGAGTCTTCGTTACTTTGCAGCCAGTTGTAACCATGCGCCCATACCGGGTAGTAATAATCGTCCAGACGCAGTATTTCCTCTTCGGATAAGGACGGCGGCGTCGTGTTCCAGGCTTTCACGGCTGCTGCCGCCACCGCGGCATAGTCTGGCTCGCCGGACGTACGAGATGCCGCCGGGCCTACACCATTGAGGTGACCGAGCAGGCCAATTTCTGGCAGCAGGAAATTGCCATGTTCCTGTGACCGCCCGGGTTTGCTGTACTGGTCGTTGAGACTGACTTCCAGCTGTTGAAGGATAGAGTGGTAGCTATCTGCGTGCAGTGCGCCCCAGCCGCGGCGCTTGGCTTCTTCCGCCGTCACCCAGTACTGGTCGCCGGGGATCTTGCAAGGGCCATCGAGGTTGACTTCGGTGTTGTTGGGGTCGAAGAGCTCTTGGCGTTCTGAGGGTGTTTGCTTTACTCCTCTCCCGGCGGCGCCTATCCCTTCCAGAGTGCCATTGGGAGGGGACCAGGCATCTCTTCCATCCTTGCCTTGTAGCTTCAAATTCGTCCCCATAATTCCTGGCACAAAGATCACCGGGATCACGTTGTGCGGCGGTTTCACGCACAGCGCGCGTTGCTTGAAGCTGTCCGGACTTTTAACCGATTCGAAATACGGGTTGCCCTGCTTGTCGAATTGCAGGGGTATGCGGCGGGTTGCACTGTTCAAGACGTCTGCCATCATCAGTTCCGTTTAAGTGTCATCTTCAACTGATCCATGAGTTTGCCGCTCAAGGTCGCGGTAGCGCCGCTGCTATCGGTGCTGCCGGAGCCTTCCAGCTTGCCCTGGCCGTTGAGTACCTCGTGCGGGAGCGTGGGCTGCGCTTTGCCGGAGCGACCGGCCACCCCAAATTGTTCATTGGTGGTCAGTGAGCTTTGCGGCATGCCGGGTAACTGTGCACTGACACTGGCCGGACCGTCCATGACGTGGTTACCTGCGTGCTGGGTGTGGCTGGCTGTGGTTTTAGTGACGATGCCGTTGCTGTAGATGGCGCTGCCGTTCTTGCCGCGGATTTCCACTTCTGGCGCTTCCATCACGATCTTTTCCAGCGAGTACAAGTGCAGCAGTTTGGCGGCACCGATTTCCACGCCGTCGCTTTGAGCCTGGATCCGGATAGGGCCTGCGGCGGCGATCAGCTTCATGCCCAGCTGTTGCACGAAGATGGAGAGCGACTGCCCGACGCGCATGCGTAGCATCTGCCCGACACTGACATTGCTGTCCTTGGCGGCCACCAGGTCATGGTTGCTGCCGGCGGCCACCGCAATATTGGCCTCACTGGCCAGCGCGATGCCTTCCGGCGCTCCCAGCGCCATGATGGCTTTATGACCTGACTTGGCTTGGGTTGCGGTGTTGCCGCCGTTTTCCCACTGCTGGATATGCTCCAGGAGCTGTTGCTGTGGCTGGGTATCCGTGCTCTCTGCTTCGTGGGTTTCGGCTTGCTTGGCCAGTTCTTGGGCAATGGACAGGGCCATTTGTAACTGGCCAAGTAGCTCCTCTCTGTCCAGCTGATTGCCCCTTGCGCCCTGGCGGGCATGGGCGCTGAGCAACAAGCCTTGAGCCGCGCGCAGTGCGCCGGAAAGGTCGGTGCGCAGCTCGAAGCCGTCGCCACGCGGCGTGGCCTTGCCGTCCTGCCGCGGGTGGGCGAGGTAGCCCTGGTTCAGCTGGGTGTGGCCGTATTCGCTGCTGAGTTTCGCGCGCACCTCGCCCGGGGTGTCGTCGAACAGCAGTTCGTTGTACTGCCCGCCGTGGTGTTCCTTGCTCTTGATGCCGGACAGCGTGCGGTTACCCGGCAGCTTGCCGGCGCCGCTGAACGCCGGCGGCGGGTGGCTGCCGTTGTACAGCACGCCGGTGATCACCGGGCGGTCGATGTCGCCTTCGATGAAATCGACCAGCACTTCCTGGCCGATGCGCGGGATGAACTGGTGGCCCCAGCCGGCGCCGGCGCTGGGCATGGCGACACGCAGCCAGCAGCTGGAGCGCTCGTCGAGGTTGGCCCCGCTGTCCGGATGCTCGTCCGGCCGCTGCCAGTGGAATTGCACCTTGATGCGGCCGTGGGCGTCGGTGTGGACTTCTTCGTTGGCGGGGCCGACCACGGTGGCGGTCTGCGCGCCGCGCGCGGTGGGCTTGGCGTGGCTGGTGGCCGCGTAGGCCGGGGTAAGCGGCAGGCCGCGGCGCTGGGCGTCGAAGGCGGTGCGGAACGGTGCGTCATCGCCATCGCTGCCTGCGGCCAACGTTGGCCGCAAGGCTGTCGGCAGGCTGCGGGCCAGCTCGGCCGGTAGGTTGTTGCGTACATTCAGCGTCTGGCGGGTGACCACGAATTCGCGCTGCTCGGCGCTGTCGCCGTCGTGCGCCGGGTGGTCGTCGAGGCGGAACCACTGCCCGGCGGTGAGGCCGCGCACCGCGCCGCCGCCGGTAAAGCGCTTGGCCTGCGCATCGTGTGCCTGCTGCCGCAGCCGCGCGTAGTGGCTCAGCTGCTCGGCGTCGCTGGCGTAGTAGGCGCCGGGCGCGTCGTAGTGCTGCAGGCTGCTCTGTAGCCGGCTGCCGTCCAGCCCCTGATCCAGCGCCGACTCGTCACCGCTGTGGCCGGTGGCCACTGGCTGGTAGTCGAAGCTGGCCAGCGCCACGCTGCCCGGCACGACCTGGCGCGCGCCGTCCCAGCGCGTCAAGCCATCCTCTTCCTCGGTGGCATCGCTGCGGTGGAAACGCACGCGCTCGAGGTTGGCCGCAGGCAGCGCGTACGGGTCGTCGAAGGCCAGCAGCCGCACCTGCGGCGTGTCGCCATCCAGGTGTTCGTAGCGCCAGCTCAGCCCCTCTTCGCGCAGCAGGCGGCAGATGAAATCGTGGTCGGATTCGCGGTACTGCAGGCAGTAGCTGCGATTCGGCAGCGCGCCGGCCAGCGCAAATTCCAGCCCCTGCACTGCGGCGAATACCGGGTTGGCCGCAGCGTGCTCGGCAAAGATCTGCCGCACGATGGCGTCCACCGACAGATCCTGGAACACGCGCGAAGTCCGGCGCAGGCGCAGCAGCGCAAACGGCGGCTCGATGGTCAACGCGTAACGGGCAAAACCGCCATCGCTGCCTAGCGCCTCGGCGGCGCTGACCACGCCGCAGCGCAGGCTCTCGCTGCCATCGGCACCGGCGATGCCGAGCCGTACCGGCAGGCCGAGCAGCGCCTTCAGCTCGATGCTGTCGCTGGCGGACAGGCACTCGACGCGGAAGCGGTAATCGCCGGCCAGCGCTTCGTCACCGGACAGGCTCAGCGGCAACAACGCCTCGCCCCAGCGCTTGCCGTCGCCCAGCTGCAGGCTAAGCAGGCGCTGGTCCTGGTTGAAGGCGGACGCGAAGCTGGCGAGCAGGTCGGGGAGGTTCATGTCGAGGACGAGGCTTTAAATGACAAGCAGTTATTGTATGTTTTTGGCCTTGTTATGTCGATTGCATTGCAGTTGCCGGGAAGTCGGGTGCAGCGGTAGCGTGAGGCCGGAGGAAAAGCCTTGGCAATGGTGCGCCGAGCGGGAAGGGCGGTATGGTCTGGCTGGTTTGCAGTCCGGTCACTAGGCAGACTATTCCCTTGACCCAGGCAGATACGGGACGAGATAATTGCAGGATTTTCAATCGCTTAGTCAGATAACCGTGTTGTGCGATGAAGGTGATTCGTTGTGTAGCACCGGCAAGGCATAAATGGTCAAGAATCGGCCTGAATGAACAGAAACGAAACACGTGCTAACGGAACGGATCGCTCCGCCAATAACATGAATCAAGCCACACGCTCTGCCAGACGGCTGTCGGTTGCACCTATGCTGGACTGGACCGACCGCCACTATCGCTTCTTCGCCCGCCAGATCACCCGGCACACCTGGCTCTACACCGAGATGGTCACCACCGGGGCGCTGCTGTACGGCGATGTCGCCCGCCACCTGCGCTATCACGAGTGCGAGCACCCGGTAGCGCTGCAACTGGGGGGCTCGGAGCCGGACGAGCTGGCACGCTGCGCCAGGTTGGCCGAAGAATGGGGCTACGACGAAGTCAACCTTAACGTCGGCTGTCCCTCGGAACGGGTGCAGAAGGGGGCGTTCGGCGCCTGCCTGATGGCCGAACCGCAACTGGTGGCCGACTGCGTCAAGGCGATGCGCGATGCGGTGGGCATCGACGTCACCGTCAAGCACCGTATCGGCATCGACGCGGTGGAAGACTACGGCTACGTGCGCGACTTCGTCGGCCACATCGTCGAGGCCGGTTGCGCCACCTTCATCGTGCATGCCCGCAATGCCATCCTCAAGGGCCTGTCGCCCAAGGAAAACCGCGAAATCCCGCCGCTGAAATACGACTACGTCTACCGTCTCAAGCGTGATTTTCCCGACGTCGAAATCCTGCTCAACGGCGGGGTGAAGAGCAACGACGAGATCGCCCGCCACCTGCAGCATGTGGATGGCGTGATGGTGGGGCGCGAGGCCTACCACAACCCGTGGCTGATGGCGGACTGGGACGCGCGTTTCTACGATGACGCCCACACCGAGGCCACCCGCGACGCCGTGGTCGAGGCGATGCTGCCGTATATCGAGCAGCGTCTGGCCGAGCCCGCCACCCAGCTGCGCCACGTCGCGCGCCATATCCTTGGTCTCTACCAGGGACTGCCGGGTGCCCGCGCCTGGCGCCGCATGCTGTCCGACGCCGCCTTGCTCAAGGGGGCCGACGCCGGCCTGCTGCTGGCGGCGCGCGACGCGACGCGACGCGGCTGAGGCATGGCAAGCGGTCGGCGGGACTCCCGCGTCCCTCCGGCCGTTATTTTTTCATCAGGGCTATGTCGCTCCTATCTTGTTTTTCTTGGTGTAAATAACCATTTATTAACAAATATGCAGTAATAATTTCTGATTATCAGGAGTTATTCTGCTGAATTGACTGTTCCTGATTTTTCGCTTCCGATGCGCGCGTATCTATGGCTAAATCGCAGCCGGTAGCAGGTTTCACTCCAGGAGAACGCATGTTCGACCGTATCGTGCTGGCGAGCAACAACGCCGGCAAATTGAAAGAATTTTCCGCCTTGTTCGCCGAACTCGGCGTAGCCGTGCATCCGCAAGGCGAGTTCGACGTGCCGGAGTGCCCGGAACCGCACCACACCTTCCTGGAAAACGCGCTGGAGAAGGCCCGCCACGCCAGCCGCATCACCGGCCTGCCGGCGCTGGCCGACGATTCCGGCATCTGCGTCGAGGCGCTGGCCGGCGCCCCCGGCGTGCAGTCGGCACGCTTCGCCGGCGAACCGAAATCGGACGCGCGCAACAACGCGCTGCTGCTGGAAAAGCTGGCCGGCGAGCCCAACCGCCGCGCCTGGTATTACTGCGTGCTGGTGCTGGTGCGCCACGCCGACGACCCGCAGCCCATCGTCGCCGACGGCGTCTGGTACGGCGAGGTGATCGACAGCGCGCGTGGCGAGGGCGGTTTCGGCTACGATCCGTACTTCCTGCTGCCCGGCTACGGTCGCACCGCTGCCGAACTCGACGCCGCCGAGAAGAACCGCGTCAGCCACCGCGGCCAGGCGGTGCAGGCGCTGATGGCCAAGCTCAAGGCGCTGGCATGAGCCAGGCGAATGACAAAATGGTAAGCCGCAACGCACTGGAAGCGAGATCGCGAAACCGAGCGAGCCGCGACGAGACAGTACGAGAAGTACGGCGAGGAGCCGCGCAGTGACGGTGACAAAGATATCGCTTTCAGGGCTGAGCGGATTACGGGAACTGCCGCCGCTGTCGCTGTACATCCACTTCCCCTGGTGCGTGCGGAAGTGCCCGTACTGCGACTTCAACTCGCACGAGGTCAAGAATGGTTTCGACGAGGACGCCTACGTCGCAGCGCTGCTCGCCGACCTCGAAAGCGCCTTGCCGGCGGTGTGGGGGCGGCCGGTGCACACCATCTTCATGGGCGGCGGCACCCCGAGCCTGTTCTCGGCGCGGGCGATGGACACGCTGCTGGCCGGCATCCGCGCCCGTGTGCGGCTCTATCCGGATGCCGAGATCACCATGGAGGCCAACCCCGGCACCTTTGAATCGGACAAGTTCAAGGGCTTCCGCGAGGCTGGCATCAACCGCCTGTCGATCGGCATCCAGAGCTTCGACCCGGCGCACCTCAAGGCGCTCGGACGCATCCACCACGGTGACGACGCGCGACGCGCGGTGGATATCGCGCTGACGCACTTTGACAACGTCAACCTCGACCTGATGTACGCGCTGCCCGGCCAGACCCTGGAGCAGGCTCTGACGGATATGGGCACTGCCTTGTCGTTTGGCGTCACGCATGTTTCCGCGTATCACCTCACCATCGAACCCAACACGCTGTTCGCGCGCTACCTGCCGCCCAAGCTGCCGGACGACGAACTGTCGGCCGACATGCAGGAGGCGCTGGAAGCGCGCCTGACCGAGGCCGGCTTTGGCCATTACGAAACCTCCGCCTTCGCACGGCCCGGCCGCGAGTGCCGCCACAACCTGAATTACTGGCAGTTCGGCGACTACCTCGGCATCGGCGCCGGGGCGCACGCCAAGATCAGCGCCCACGACGGCATCGTGCGCGAGATGCGCTACAAGCAGCCGGCGGCCTACCTCAAGGCGGTGGCCGAGGGCCGGCCGACGCAGAGCCGCGAGCGCATCGCCCGCGCCGACCGGCCGTTCGAATTCATGATGAATTTGCTGCGCCTGACCGACGGCTTCGAGCTGCGCCTGTTCGCCGAGCGCACCGGCCTGCCGCTGACGCACATCCAGCGCGAACTGGCCGAGGCCGAGGCACAGGGGCTGATCGAACGCGACCTGACCACGCTCAAGCCGACGCTGAAAGGCCAGCGTTTCCTCAACGACCTGTTAACCCTGTTTCTGAAAGAAGGAGAATAAGCATGGCAAAAGAAATCATCCACACCGACAACGCCCCGGCCGCCATCGGCGCCTACTCGCAGGCCGTCAAGGCCGGCAACACCGTGTACCTGTCGGGCCAGATCCCGCTCGACCCGGCCACCATGACCGTGGTGGAAGGCGGTTTCGCCGCCGAGGCCCACCAGGTGTTCAAGAACCTCAAGGCCGTGTGTGAAGCTGCCGGCGGCTCGCTCGACCAGATCGTCAAGCTCAACGCCTACCTGACCGACCTGTCCAACTTCGCCGTGTTCAACGAAGTGATGGGCCAGTACATGAGCCAGCCGTTCCCGGCGCGCGCCGCCATCGGCGTGGCCAGCCTGCCCAAGGGCGTGCAGGTGGAAGCCGACGCGGTGCTGGTGCTGGAATAAGCGCCCGCCCGAATCGGCAGTCAAAGCGGCCCTAGTGGCCGCTTTTTCTTTGCCTTCGGCCAACCTTGGCACGCAAAAAAGGCACCGCGCGGGTGCCTTCGGAGGGGAGATCGCGACGTTCAGGCCTCGTTGCTGGCCAGTTGCGGCGCGGTGTCGGCGACGTCGCCGGCCGCCAGGCAGGCCGCCGCGGTGAACAGCACGTCGGTGGAGCTGTTGAGTGCGGTCTCGGCGGAGTCCTGCACCACGCCGATGATGAAGCCGACGGCCACCACTTGCATCGCCACGTCGTTGCTGATGCCGAACAGGCTGCACGCCATCGGAATCAGCAGCAGCGAGCCGCCGGCCACGCCGGAAGCGCCGCAGGCGGCGACGGTCGACACCACCGACAGCAGCAGCGCGGTGGGAAGGTCGACATGGATGCCCAGCGTGTGCACCGCCGCCAGGCTCAGTACCGAGATGGTGATCGCCGCGCCGGCCATGTTGATGGTGGCACCCAGCGGAATCGATACCGAGTAGGTGTCTTCGTTCAGGCCCAGCTTCTTGCACAGGTTCATGTTGACCGGGATGTTGGCCGCCGAGCTGCGCGTGAAGAACGCGGTCACGCCGCTTTCGCGCAGGCAGGTGAACACGAGCGGGAACGGGTTGCGGCGCAGGGTCAGCGCCACGATCACCGGGTTCACCACCAGCGCGATGAACAGCATCGAACCCACCAGCACCAGCAGCAGCTGGCTGTAGCCCAACAGCGCGCCAAAACCGGTGGTGGCGATGGTGTCGGACACCAGGCCGAATACGCCGACCGGGGCGAAGCGGATGATGATCTGCACGATGCGTGATACCGCGTCGGCGACTTCGTTCAGCATCTGCTTGGTACTGTCGCTGGCATGGTTCAGCGTCATGCCCAGCGCTACCGCCCAGGCCAGGATGCCGATGTAGTTGGCGCTGGCGATGGCGTTGATCGGGTTGTCGACGATCTGGAACACCAGGTTATTGATCACCTGGGCGATCCCGCCCGGCGGCGTGGTGCCGGTGGCCGCCGCCGCCAGGGTCAGCTGGGTCGGAAACAGGAAGCTCGCCATCACGCCGGTCAGCGCGGCCAGGAAGGTGCCGACCAGATACAGCGTCAGCACCGGGCGCATATTGGTCTGCACCCCCTGCTTCTTGCTGGCGATGGCGCTGGCCACCAGCACGAAGACCAGCAGCGGGGCGATGGCCTTCAGCGCCTTGACGAACAGGCTGCCGAGGAAGGTAACGGATTTGGCCGCTTCCGGCGCAGTCATGGCGAGCGCCATGCCGGCCAGCATGCCGAGCAGAATCTGCAGCACGATGCTGCCGTTCATGATCCGGCTGAAGATGGAAGATTTCTGCTGCATAAGGTCCCTGTCGCAGATCGTGGGTTGGCAAGGGCGGGCAGGATGCCGGCAGCGCTTTTGGCGCTGATGCATGACAGTCCGCTGATCGATGGCTTTCGGCTTTTACGTAGTGAAAGGTGTGTGTTTTACGACGATAAAGCAATTGAAAACAAGCGCATCAGCCGAGGATCATAACAAATTTCACTGATGAGAAAAAACGCAGCATCCGCTGTGTGCGGGGCCGCGCGGTAGCGCGTCATGACGCCGGCGCAGAACAGACTGTTTGGCGGCGTCATCTGTCGTGAGGCGAGGGGCTATGGCCTAATCAAGCATTTTCATTGCCTGCCGAGGAGTCGCGATGCACCTGTTCCCCTTCCAGCTTGTCAACGTGTTCGCCGAAAGCCACTTCGGCGGCAACCCGCTGGCGGTCTTCACCGATGCCGAAGGGCTAGACGATGCGGCCATGCAGGCCATCGCGCGCCAGTTCAACCTGTCGGAAACGGTGTTTTTGTTCCCCTCCAGTAAGGCGGCGGCACGCCTGCGCATCTTCACCCCAAGTTACGAAATGCCATTTGCCGGCCACCCCACGCTCGGCAGCGCCGCGGTGCTGCATCGGCTGGGGCGGGCCGGCGACGACTTCGTGCTGCAAACCGAGGCCGGACCAATTCCGCTGACGCAGCGCGATGGCGTGTTCACGCTGCAGGCCAACGCCGCCACGGCACGCCCGTCCGGACTCGGCTTGGCGGATACCGCCGCGATGCTGGGGTTGGCCGAAGCCGACATCGTCGCCGCACCGGAATGGCTCGACACCGGCACCGAGCAGCTGCTGGTGCGTATAGCCAGCCGTGAGGCGGTATTGGCGGCGCGCCCCGACCCCCAGTTGTTCATGCAGCGCGCCACGCTCCAGCCAGGGCGCAGCGTTGCCTATCTGTGGCACGAGGGCGACAACGTCGCCACGGTGCGGCTGTTCTTCGAGCAGCACGGCGCGGTGATCGAGGATCCGGGCACCGGTTCGGCCTGTGCCAACCTGGGCGGCTGGTGCGCGCTGAACGGGCGCCATCCTCTGGCTTGGCGCATCGAGCAGGGGCACGCCATCGACCGCCTCAACGTGCTGCAACTGTCGGTCGATGCGGCGGGCCGCGTGAGGGTGGGCGGGCGTGTCATTTTTGTCGCGTCCGGGGTGTTCGAGCTGCCCGATTCTTGACGCTGGCCCGGTGCGCGGGCATCCTCGAGTCACGGCTCCAAACCAACGTTTAAATAGTGGGCTGACACGAGGAGAAAACACCATGAAAAACGCTACAAGAGCAACCCTGCTGGTCCTGGCCTGCGTGCTGCTGACACCGGCGGCCTGGGCGCAAAGCGCCGCCGGCACCTGGAAGACCATCGACGACGAAACCAAGCAGGCCAAGGCGCTGGTGCAGATCAGCGAGGGCGCCGACGGCCAGCTCTCCGGCCGGATCGTCAAGCTGTTCAACAAGCCGGACGCTGTGTGTGAGAAGTGCGACGGCGCCAACAAGGGCAAGCCGATCAACGGCCTGACCATCGTCTGGGGCCTGAAGAAGGACGGTGAAGTCTGGAACGGCGGCGAGATACTCGATCCCAAGTCGGGCAAGGTCTACAGCGCCAAGATGAAACTGGTGGACGGCGGCAACAAGCTGGAGGTGCGCGGTTTCCTCGGCGTGTCGCTGCTGGGGCGGACCCAGGTGTGGGAGCGCCAGTAAGCGCATGACATCCGGCGGCTGGGCCTTCGCCTCTTGAGTGCCGGCGGAGTGCGTGCGACTTTATAGCGGAGATTTGCACACAGCAATTCGCTCCGCGATACGGAATCCTCATGTACTCCGTTTACATCCCGGTTCCTGTGCTTCGGCCGCACTCCACCTGCCTCGGCTCGCTCGCCTGCCGGGGTTAAATCCAGCAGCAGCCAGACCCTCCCGGGGCGGATGACACCGCAGTGTCTTCCGCCTTTTTGTTTTTCGGTACAATCGGCCGGTGATGAGCACCTTTCCCGATATCGCCAGCCAGCCGCCCGCCGTGGCGCCCGCCACCGCCAAGCGGCTGGAGAAGCTGGGCATTCGCCGCCGTTTCGACCTCGTTCTGCATCTGCCGCTGCGCTACGAGGACGAGACCCACCTCTACCCGATCGCCCAGGCGCCGTATGGCCAGGCGGTGCTGGTGGAGGGCGAGGTGGTGGCGCACGAAGTACAGTACCGCCCGCGCAAGCAGCTCCTGGTGCAGCTCGAGGACAAGAGCGGCACGCTGATGCTGCGCTTCATCCATTTCTATCCCAATCATCTCAAGCAGCTGGCGCAAGGCCAGCGTGTGCGCGCGCTGGGCGAGGTGCGGCGCGGTTTTCGCGGCGACGAGATGGTGCATCCGAAGATTCGCGAGGTGCTGGAGGGCGATCCGCTGGCCGACAGCCTCACGCCGGTCTACCCCACCGTCAACGGACTGACCCAGCCGGTGCTGCGCCGGCTGATCCACGCCGAACTGAAGGCGCAGAGCCTGAGCGACACCCTGCCGGAGGCGGTACGCGAGCACCACGGGCTGGTGCCGTTTGCCGACTCTATCCGCCTGCTGCACGCGCCAACGCCGGAATACTCCGCCACCCAGCTTGCCGACCCGGCGCTGCCGGCCTGGCAGCGGTTGAAGTTCGACGAACTGCTGGCGCAGCAGCTGTCGATGCGGCTGGCGTACCGGGCGCGACGGCGCGGCAAGGCGCCGGTGATCGCCGGCGACGGACGGCTGCGCGCCGCGCTATCCGACAGCCTGCCGTTCGCCCTGACGGCAGCGCAGCAGAAGGTGCTGGGGGAAATCACCGCCGACCTGGCGCAGCCCCACCCCATGCACCGCCTGCTGCAGGGCGACGTCGGCAGCGGCAAGACCGTGGTCGCGGCGCTGAGCGCGCTGGCGGCGATCGAGGCCGGCTTCCAGGTGGCGCTGATGGCGCCGACCGAGATCCTCGCCGAACAGCACTACCTCAAGCTGGCCGCCTGGCTGGCGCCGCTCGGCATCGAGGTGGCCTGGCTCAGTGGCTCGCTGCGCAAGAAACAGAAGACTGCCGCGCTGGAGCAGGTCGCCAGCGGCCAGGCGCGGCTGGTGATCGGCACCCACGCGCTGTTCCAGGACGAGGTGGTGTTCGACAACCTGGGCCTGTCCATCGTCGACGAGCAGCACCGCTTCGGCGTCGGCCAGCGCCTGGCGCTGCAGGGCAAGGGCGGCGAGCCGCACCAGCTGATGATGTCGGCCACGCCGATCCCGCGCACACTGGCGATGAGCTTCTACGCCGACCTCGACGTCTCGGTGATCGACGAATTGCCGCCGGGGCGCACCCCGATCGTCACCAAGCTGATCAACAGCGCGCGCCGCGACGAGGTGGTGGCCTACGTCGACCGCACCTGCAGCGGCGGCCAGCAGGCCTACTGGGTGTGCCCGCTGATCGAGGAATCGGAAACGCTGCAGCTGCAGACTGCGGTCGACACCCACGCCCAGTTGGCCGAAGACCTGCCGCAATGGGGCGTCGGCCTGGTGCACGGCCGCATGAAACCGGCAGAAAAGGCGGCGGTGATGGCGGCGTTTGCCGCCAACGAGCTGCAGGTGCTGGTGGCCACCACGGTGATCGAGGTCGGCGTCGACGTGCCCAACGCCAGCCTGATGGTGATCGAGCACGCCGAACGCATGGGCTTGGCGCAACTGCACCAGTTGCGCGGCCGCGTCGGACGCGGCGCCGCCAAGAGCGCCTGCGTGCTGATGTTCGATACCCCGCTGTCGGAACTGGCCAAGGCACGGCTCAAGGTGATCTACGAAAACACCGATGGCTTCGAGATCGCGCGCCAGGACCTCAACATCCGCGGGCCCGGCGAATTCCTCGGCGCCCGCCAGAGCGGCCTGCCGATGCTGCGCTTCGCCGACCTGGAGCAGGATATCGAACTGCTGGAAGCGGCCAAGGAACTGGCCCCCGAGCTGCTCAAACGTTGGCCGAACGAAGCCGCGGCCCATCTCACACGCTGGCTGGCCGGGCGCGAACACTTCCTCAAGGCATGAAAAAAGGGCCGCGCGAAGCGGCCCTGGTCTTGTCCGGTGGCGATGCTCAGACGAACAGATGTACGCCGAGGTAGTAGAAGCCGATCGACAGACCGATGCACACCGGCAGCGTCAGAATCCACGCCATCAGGATGCTTTTCAGCGTCGACAGCTGCAGGCCGGAACGGCCTACCACCATGGTGCCCGCCACCGCGCTCGACAGCACGTGGGTGGTCGAGGCCGGGGCCCCCACCAGGCTGGCCAGACCGATCGCCACGCCGGTGACGATCTGTGCCGACATCCCCTGCGAATAGGTCATGTCCTTCTTGCCGATCTTCTCGCCCACGGTCAGTGCCACGCGCTTCCAGCCCACCATGGTACCGATGCCCATGGCCAGCGCCACCGCCGCGATCACCCACATCGGGGCGTACTCGGTGGTGACAGTCAGGTCGCGCTGGATGCCCTTGAGCTGTTTCTTCTCGACGTCGCCGATGCTGGCGATCTTGGCGATCTTCTTGGCGCTGTCGGCCAGGCAGATCAGCTGGGTGCGGATAGCCCAGCGCTGGCTTTCCGGCAACTGCGGGAAGCTTCGGGCCTCGCCGATCGCCGACAGCAGCGTGCCGGCGTACTGTTGCGTGGCCGCCGGGCTGCAGCTGAACGCCTGCTTCGGCTTGGCGGAGGCCGGGTACTGCGCCACGATCGCCGCTTCGTTGCGCTGGTACAGCTCCTTGAGCTGCAGCGCGGCGATCTTGGTGTGTTCGATCTGGATCGGGTCGCTGTCCAGGTTCACCACGAACTGCGCCGGCACGATGCCGATCAGCACCAGCATCACCAGGCCGACCCCCTTCTGACCATCGTTCGAGCCGTGCGAGAAGCTCAGCCCCATCGACGACACGATCAGCATGAAGCGCGCCCAGAACGGCGGATGCTTGCGGCCTTCGATCTGCTGGCGCTGGAACGGGCTCTTGTGGATGTTGCTGCGCGGCCACCAGTTCATCAGCAGGTAGAGCAGCAGGCCGGCCAGGCCGGCGCCGAACAGCGGCGAAAACAGCAGCGACATGCCGACGTCGATCGCCTTGCCCCAGTTGATGCCGGTGCTGACATCGGTGCCGTTGATCAGCGAGTTGCCGATGCCGATGCCGAGGATCGAGCCGATCAGGGTGTGCGAACTGGAGGAGGGGATGCCGAAATACCAGGTGCCGAGGTTCCAGATGATGGCCGAGGCCAGCAGCGAGAACACCATTACCATGCCGCGGTTCGAGTTGACCGCCACCAGCAGGTCCACCGGCAACAGGTTGACGATGGCGTAGGCCACGGCCAGACCGCCGGTCAGCACCCCGAGGAAGTTGAAGATGCCCGACAGCATGACTGCCGCCTGCGGTTTCATCGACTGGGTATAGATCACCGTCGCCACGGCGTTGGCGGTGTCATGGAAGCCATTGATGAATTCGAAGGCCAGCACGAAGCCCAGTGACAGGATCAGGGTCAGGGCCACATGGGTTTCCAGCCCTGAAAAGATGTCCAGCATGATAAGTTTCAATAAGATGAAAGAAGGGCGGAATTGTTGGCTTTGGCCGTGGGAACGTCAAGTTTTTCACGCCGGGTGTGGCAATGGAGGCTGGGTGCGCCACGCCAACTTGACGGCGGCAAATCCAGCATTCTGTCATAGTCTCGCCACGGGGCATCCCCAACGCAAAACGCCCCTGCAGGCAGGGGCGTGGCAAATGGCGTGAGGTAGCGGCAATCAGCCGAACTTGCCGGTGATGTAATCCTCGGTCGCCTTCTTCTTCGGTGTGGTGAAGATCGCATCGGTATCGCCGAACTCGACCATTTCGCCCAGGTACATGTAGGCGGTGTAGTCGGATACCCGCGCCGCCTGCTGCATGTTGTGGGTCACGATGGCGATGGTGTAGTCCTCTTTCAGCTCATGGATCAGCTCTTCGATGTGGGCGGTCGAGATCGGGTCCAGTGCCGAGGTCGGTTCGTCGAGCAGCAGCACTTCCGGACGCGAAGCCACGGCACGGGCGATGCACAGGCGCTGCTGCTGGCCGCCGGACAGCGAGTTGCCCGACTGCTTCAGCTTGTCCTTCACCTCGTTCCACAGCGCCGCCTTGCGCAGCGCCCATTCCACGCGATCGTCCATCTCCGCCTTCGACAGCTTCTCGTACAGCTTCACGCCGAAGGTGATGTTGTCGTAGATCGACATCGGGAACGGCGTCGGCTTCTGGAACACCATGCCGACCTTGGCGCGCAGCAGGTTGATGTCGACGTCGCGGCCGAGGATGTTGTGGCCGTCGAGCAGGATCTCGCCTTCCGCGTTCAGCCCGGGGTAGAGCTGGAACATGCGGTTGAAGGTTCGCAGCAGGGTCGATTTGCCGCAGCCCGAGGGGCCGATGAAGGCGGTCACCTTGCGCGAGGCGATGTCGAGGTTGATGCCCTTCAGGGCGTGAAACTTGCCGTAGTAAAAGTTCAGATTCTTGACCTGAAGCTTGATGTTGTTTTCAGCCATGTCCGTCAAGCCTTAATGCGATTGGGTTTTCTGACTGCCCATCCAGCGGGCAACGATGTTCAGCGCCAGCACGCTGAAGGTGATCAACAGCGACCCGGCCCAGGCCAGGGTGTGCCAGTCCGCGTAGGGGCTCATGGCAAACTGGAAGATCACGATCGGCAGGTTGGCCATCGGCTGGTTCATATTGCTGTTCCAGAACTGGTTGTTCAGCGCGGTGAACAACAGCGGCGCGGTCTCGCCGGAAATGCGCGCCACCGCCAGCAGGATGCCGGTCAGCACTCCGGCCTTGGCCGAGCGCAGCGTCACGTACAGCGTTACCTTCCACTGCGGTGCCCCCAGGGCCGCCGCGGCTTCGCGCAGGCTCCCCGGCACCAGCCGCAGCATGTTCTCGGTGGTGCGCACCACCACCGGGATCACCAGGATCGACAAGGCCAGCGCCCCGGCCCAGCCGGAGAAATGGCCGACGCTGACCACGTACATCTCGTAGATGAACAGGCCGATCACGATCGACGGTGCCGACAGCAGGATGTCGTTGATGAAACGGGTCGCCGGCGCCAGCCAGCCACGTTGGCCGAACTCCGCCAGGTAGATGCCGGCCAGGATGCCGATCGGGGTGCCGATCAGGGTGCCGAACAGCGTCATCAGCAGGCTGCCGTAGATGGCGTTGGCCAGGCCGCCGACGCTGCCCGGGGGGGGCGTGCTGCGGCTGAACACGTCGAGCGACAGTCCGCCCAGGCCCTGGTCGATCAGGGTCCACAGGATCCAGAACAGCCAGAACAGGCCAAACATCATCGCCATCATCGACGCCCCCATGTTGATGGCGTTGATGAGGCGGCGGCGGCGGTAAATCGATGGATCCATGGCAAAGCGCCCAGTCTGTCCCGGGCTCTCGGTCGCAGGGGACGGGATGGCCGCAGGGATATGTGTACGATCATTCATTATGATGCCTTCCCTTCCTGCTTTTTCAGGCGCAGCAGCAGCATCTTGGAGCAGGCCAGCACGACGAAGGTGATGAAGAACAGAATCAGGCCGAGTTGAATCAGCGAGGACATGTACAGTTCGCCGCTCGCCTCGGCAAATTCGTTGGCCAGCGACGAGGCAATCGAGTTGCCCGGCTCGAACAGGCCGGTGGCGAAATTCGACGAGTTGCCGATCACGAAGGTCACCGCCATGGTTTCCCCCAGGGCACGGCCGAGTCCCAGCATGATGCCGCCGACCACGCCGGTCTTGGTGTAGGGCAGCACCACGTAACGCACCACCTCCCAGGTGGTGGAGCCCAGGCCGTACGCCGATTCCTTGAGCAGGGTCGGCACGACTTCGAAGACGTCGCGCATCACCGAGGCGATGAACGGAATGATCATGATCGCCAGGATCAGCCCGGCGGTGAAGATGCCGATGCCCATCGGCGCGCCCTGGAACAGGAAGCCGATCAGCGGCAGCTCGCCCAGGTTGTCGATCAGCATCGGCTGCACGTGGTCGGCGAACAGCGGGGCGAACACGAACAAGCCCCACATGCCGTAGATGATGGAGGGAATGCCTGCCAACAGCTCCACGGCGATCCCCAGCGGGCGCTTGAGCCAAGTCGGGCACAGTTCGGTGAGGAACAGGGCAATGCCGAAGCTGACGGGCACGCCGATCAACAGGGCGATCAGCGAGGTGGCCAAGGTGCCGTAAATCGGCACCAGCGCGCCGAACTTCTGGGATACCGGGTCCCAGTCGCTGGTCATGAAGAACTGCCAGCCGAAGGCCTTGATGCTGGGCAGGGCGCCAATGACGAGAGAAATCAGGATGCCGACCAACAGCGCCAGAACCAGGAACGCGAACATTCGCGTGACGTTCCGGAACAGCTTGTCGAGCATCATCTGACGGTTCATCCGCTGCTCGTTATTGTACTTTTCCATGTATGGCTCTATGTATTTCGATCCAGACAAAAAGCCGGGGAGAGTCGTCTCCCCGGCCTGATCGCCCGGCGTTGGCAGGGCGTAACCCCCATTGTGCCAGCCGCCGTCTGATATGGCGATTTACTTCCAGATGGCCTTGCCGCTGTTGTCGGTGATCTGCTTCCAGCTGTCGCGGATGGTGGCCTTGACGTTGGCCGGCATCGGAATGTAATCCAGATCCAGCGCGGTCTTGTCGCCGTTCTTGTACGCCCAGTCGAAGAACTTCAGCGCTTCACTACCCTGTACCGGCTTGTCCTGTTTCTTGTGCATCAGGATGAAGGTGGCACCGGAGATCGGCCAGCTGGTCTTGCCCGGCTGGTTGGTCAGGATCAGGTAGAAGCCCGGGGCGTTCTTCCAGTCGGCGTTGCCGGCAGAGGCCTTGAAGCTCTCCTCGCTCGGGGCAACATAGGCGCCAGCCTGGTTCTGCAGCTGGCCGTAGGACAGCTTGTTCTGCTTGGCGTAGGCGTACTCGACGTAGCCGATGGCACCCTTGATGCGGGTCACGTAGTTGGCCACGCCCTCGTTACCCTTGCCGCCCACACCGGTCGGCCAGTTCACGGCGGTGTTGGAGCCCACCTTGCCGGCCCAGTCGCTGGACACCTTGGACAGGTAATTGGTGAAGATGAAGGTGGTGCCGGAGCCGTCCGAACGGCGCACCACGGTGATCTTCTGATCCGGCAGCTTGACGCCCGGGTTCAGGCTGGCGATGGCCGGGTCGTTCCACTTGCTGACCTTGCCCATGAATATCTCAGCCAGCAGCGCGCCGGTGAATTTGACCTGGCCTGCAGCCACGCCCGGCAGGTTGTACACCGGCACCACGCCACCGATCACGGTCGGGAACTGGGTCAGGTCCGACTTGGCCAGTTCTTCCGGCTTCAACGGCATGTCGGAAGCACCGAAATCAACGGTCTTCGACTGGATCTGCTTGATGCCGCCGCCCGAACCGATCGACTGGTAGTTCATGCTGTTGTTGCTGGCCGCCTTGTAGGCTTCGGCCCATTTTGCATACAGCGGGTAAGGGAAGGTAGCGCCGGCACCGGTAATGTCTGCGGCGAAAGCCGTTCCGGACACAACGGCCCCCGTCAGAACCAACGAGGCGGCCAGGCGAATGGACTGTTTCATGCTTACTCCGTGTGAGCGACACAGTTGACGATGGACGCATCCTAGTCCTCGTATTTTGCAGAAATATTACAAGTTGTCTTTTGGGCGCTGCCGGTAGGCGATTTGACGCTCCTTAGATCGGGGATATAATGCGCGTCGAAATAATATGGGGGTGTTATGGCTGATAAGTTGGTGATTGGAAACTGGAAAATGCATGGGCGCCATGCGTTCAACGCGCAATTGGTGGCGCAATTGTTGGCGTCGGAGTCGGTCAACCGTTCCGGCGTCGCCATCGCGGTTCCCACTCCCTACCTGGTATCGGTCGGATCCTTGCTTGGCGGGCAGGGCCTGGTGCTGGCGGCCCAGGACGTCAGTCGCTTCGCCGAAGACGGTGCCTTTACCGGAGAAAGCTCGGCCAACATGCTGGCTGACGTTGGCTGCCACTACGTGCTGGTAGGCCATTCCGAGCGCCGTCAGTATCTTGGTGAAGGCAGTGAGGCGCTGAGTCTGAAGCTGCGCAACGCCATCGCGGCCGGCCTCACTCCGGTATATTGCGTTGGCGAGACTCTGGCTGAACGCGAAGCGGATCGTCATCTCGCCGTAATCCGCGAGCAGTTGTCGGTGCTCGACGGCATCGACGGCGGGCAGGCGGTGGTGGCCTATGAGCCGGTATGGGCGATCGGTACGGGCAAGGTGGCCAGTCTCGAGCAGATCGACGAAATCCACCGTGAAATAAAAGCCGAATGCTTGCGCCGGCTCAAGGGCTCTGCTAATATTCGCGTCCTCTACGGCGGCAGCGTCAAAGCAGACAATGCGATGGCAATCCTGTCTCTCGATAATGTTGACGGGGCGCTGGTAGGGGGTGCATCCCTGGTTCCAGAGTCGTTTTCGATGATTTGCCAAACCGCTAGAAAATTGATATAGTATGGAAATTCTAAAAACGCTCGTTTGGGTAATTAATATCATATCCGCAGTAACAATTATTGTTCTTGTCCTGATGCAGCACGGCAAGGGTGCGGATATGGGGGCGGCGTTCGGCGCAGGTTCGTCCGGTAGTTTGTTTGGGGCCTCTGGTTCGGCAAACTTTCTGAGTCGAACCACTGCTGTTGCAGCTATTGTGTTTTTCTCGACCTGTCTTGCCTTGGTTAAGCTCTCTGCTGGTCCCTCTAGCGAGCTGGGTGTGATGGGTGGGCAAATTGAAAAAGTAGTGCCGCAACTCCCGGGCGGTGCCGCGAATCAGAAGCCTGCCGGTTCGAAGATACCGGAATAAAAGTTTAGTTATGTGCCGACATGGTGAAATTGGTAGACACGCTATCTTGAGGGGGTAGTGGCGAAAGCTGTGTGAGTTCGAGTCTCACTGTCGGCACCACCGTAAAAAACAGGCCACCGGGATTCCGGTGGCCTGTTTTATTTCGAGCCAAGGAGGGTCATACCTCCTTTTTTTGGGGGTATACGGGAAATGCTGCAAAATTACTTTCCCATTCTGTTGTTCGTCATAGTAGGGCTCTTGGTTGGTGTCGGCCCCATCCTGCTGGGGTGGCTGGTTGCTCCTAATCGTCCTGATCCTGAAAAACTCTCTCCTTACGAGTGCGGCTTCGAGGCCTTTGAAGACGCGCGCATGAAGTTCGACGTGCGTTATTACCTCGTAGCCATCCTCTTCATTTTGTTCGATCTCGAAATCACCTTCCTGTTCCCTTGGGCCGTCGTGCTGAAGGAACTCGGTGCGTTCGGTTTTGGTGTCATGGTGGAGTTCATTGCGGTTCTGACGCTCGGCTTCGTCTACATGTGGAAAAAGGGAGCCCTGGAATGGGAGTAGAAGGCATTCTCGAAAAAGGTTTCATCACCACTACCGCCGATAAGCTCATCAACTATACGCGTACCGGTTCGCTGTGGCCGATGACCTTTGGCCTTGCCTGCTGTGCGGTGGAAATGATGCATGCGGGTGCGGCCCGTTATGACCTTGACCGCTTCGGCGTGGTGTTCCGCCCGAGTCCGCGCCAGTCTGACCTGATGATCGTGGCCGGTACGCTGTGCAACAAGATGGCCCCCGCCCTGCGCAAGGTGTACGACCAGATGGCCGAGCCGCGCTGGGTTATTTCGATGGGATCCTGTGCCAACGGTGGTGGCTACTACCACTACTCGTACTCCGTGGTGCGGGGCTGCGACCGAATCGTTCCTGTTGATGTCTACGTGCCGGGCTGTCCGCCGACTGCCGAAGCGCTGCTGTACGGCATCATCCAGCTGCAGAACAAGATCAAACGTACTAACACCATTGCCCGCTAAGGTAGAAACCCATGGCCTCCAAAATGGAAGCGCTCAAGTCGGTTGTCGAGCAGGTGCTGGGCGACAGGCTTGTCCAGAGCACGCTGGCGCTCGATGAGCTGACCATCGTCTGCAAGGCAGAAAACATCGTCGAAGTAGCCTCCCTGCTGCGTGATCACGCCGAGTTGTCGTTCGAGCAACTGATCGATCTGTGTGGCGTTGATTACAGCAGCTACAAGGACCAGCCCTGGGATGGTCCGCGCTTTGCCGTCGTTTCTCATCTCCTGTCCCTCAAGCACAACTGGCGCATCCGTCTTAAGACTTTCGCACCGGAAGACGATTTCCCCGTGGTGAATTCCGTCGTCGGCGTGTGGAATTCCGCCAACTGGTTCGAGCGCGAAGCGTTCGACCTCTTTGGCATCGTATTCGACGGCCATCCGGACCTGCGCCGCCTGCTGACCGACTACGGCTTTGTCGGCCACCCGTTCCGCAAGGACTTCCCTCTGTCCGGCTACGTCGAAATGCGCTATGACCCGACGCAACAACGGGTGATCTACCAGCCGGTCACCATCGAACCGCGGGAAATCACCCCGCGCATCATTCGCGAGGAGACCTACGGTGGCTGAGATTCGCAACTACACGCTCAACTTCGGTCCGCAACACCCGGCGGCACACGGTGTACTGCGCCTAGTGCTGGAGCTGGATGGTGAAGTGATCCAGCGCGCCGACCCGCACGTCGGTCTGCTGCATCGCGGCACCGAGAAGTTGGCCGAAAGCAAGACCTTCATCCAGTCGCTGCCGTACATGGACCGTCTCGACTACGTCTCCATGATGAGCAACGAGCATGCCTACTGCCTGGCGATCGAGAAGCTGCTGGGGGTAGAAGTTCCCGAGCGGGCGCAGTACATCCGCGTCATGTTCGCCGAGATCACCCGTATCCTGAACCACCTGCTGTGGATCGGGGCCCACGCCATCGACATCGGTGCGATGACCGTGTTCCTCTACGCGTTCCGTGAGCGCGAGGACCTGATGGACTGCTACGAGGCCGTTTCCGGTGCGCGCATGCACGCGGCGTACTTCCGTCCGGGTGGTGTCTACCGCGACCTGCCGGATTCGATGCCGCAGTACACCGTTTCCAAGATCAAGAACGCACGTGAACTGGCCAAACTCAACGAAGGCCGCCAGGGCAGCATGCTCGACTTCATCGACGCCTTCACCCAGCGTTTCCCGACCTACGTGGACGAGTACGAGACCCTGCTGACCGACAACCGCATCTGGAAGCAGCGTACCGTCGGCATCGGCGTCGTATCGCCGGAGCGCGCACGGAACCTGGGCTTCTCCGGGCCGATGCTGCGCGGTTCGGGTATCGAGTGGGACCTGCGCAAGAAGCAGCCCTACGACGTCTACGACCGCATGGATTTCGACATCCCGGTTGGCGTCAATGGCGACTGCTACGATCGCTATCTGGTGCGCATCGAGGAAATGCGCCAGTCCAACCGCATCGTCAAGCAATGCGTCGATTGGCTCAAGAAAAATCCGGGGCCGGTCATCACCGACAACTTCAAGGTTGCTCCGCCTTCGCGGGAAGGCATGAAGAGCAACATGGAAGAGCTGATCCACCACTTCAAGCTGTTCACCGAAGGCATGCACGTGCCGGAAGGCGAAGCCTACGCCGCGGTGGAACACCCCAAGGGTGAATTCGGCATCTACCTGGTGTCGGATGGCGCCAACAAACCGTACCGTCTCAAAATCCGCGCGCCGGGTTACGCCCATCTGGCGGCCCTGGACGAAATGTCGCGCGGCCACATGATCGCCGACGTGGTGGCGATCATCGGTACACAGGATATCGTGTTTGGGGAGATTGACCGCTGATGCTGTCCGCACAATCGCTTGCCTTGATCGACCGCGAGGTCGCCAAATATCCGGCCGACCAGAAGCGCTCCGCCGTCATGGGCGCTCTGCGCATCGCGCTGGAAGAGCGGCGTTCCACCGGTGAAACCCCGGAAGCCCGCTGCCTGAATCAAGAGGTGATCGAGTTCGTCGCCAACTACCTGGAAATTCCCCCGGTAGCTGCCTACGAAGTCGCCACCTTCTACAACATGTATGACATGAAGCCGGTGGGCAAATACAAAATCACCGTCTGTACCAACCTGCCCTGTGCCCTGTCCGGCGGCGTCAACGCGGCCGAGTACATCTCGGGCAAGCTGGGCATCGCCATCGGCGAAACCAGTACCGACGGCATGTACACCCTGCTGGAAGGGGAGTGCATGGGTGCCTGTGGCGATGCGCCGGTGCTGCTGGTGAACAACCACAGCATGTGCAGCTTCATGACGCCCGAAGCTATCGATAAAAAACTGGCGGAGTTGAAATAATGGCAGTCTTCGTCAATGGTGTGATTTTCGACGGGGTGGACACGGCCGCCGCCGATGCCTGGCGCCTCGATGCCTACGTGGCACGTGGCGGCTACCAGGCGCTGCGCAAGATTCTCGACAGCAAGCTGCCGCAGGAAGACGTGATCGCCGAGGTGAAGAACTCCGGCCTGCGCGGTCGTGGCGGTGCCGGCTTCCCGACCGGCCTGAAGTGGAGCTTCATGCCGCGTTCGTTCCCGGGCGACAAGTACGTCGTGTGCAATACCGACGAGGGCGAGCCGGGCACCTTCAAGGACCGCGACATCCTGCGCTTCAACCCGCACGCGCTGATCGAAGGCATGATCATCGCCGGTTACGCGATGGGCACCAAGGCCGGCTACAACTACATCCACGGCGAGGTCTTCGCCGAGTACCAGCGTTTCGAAGAAGCGCTGGAAGAGGCCCGCAAGGCCGGCTTCCTTGGCCAGCACATCCTCGGCACCGACTTCAGCTTCGAGCTGTACGCCCACCACGGCTACGGTGCCTACATCTGCGGCGAGGAAACCGCGTTGCTGGAGTCGCTGGAAGGCAAGAAAGGCCAGCCGCGCTTCAAGCCGCCGTTCCCGGCTAGCTTCGGCCTCTACGGAAAGCCGACCACCATCAACAACACCGAGTCGTTCGCCTCGGTGCCGTTCATCATCCGCGACGGCGCGCAGAAGTTCCTCGAAGCGGGCAAGCCGAACAACGGCGGCACCAAGCTGTTCTCGGTCTCCGGTCACGTCAATCGTCCGGGCAACTACGAGATTCCGCTCGGCACCCCGTTCTCGACGCTGCTGGAAATGGCAGGCGGCATGAGGGACGGCAAGAAGCTCAAGGCGGTGATCCCGGGCGGTTCGTCCGCGCCGATTCTGCCGGCCGAGATCATGATGAGCTGCACCATGGATTACGACAGCATCAGCAAGGCCGGCTCCATGCTGGGCTCCGGTGCCGTGATCGTGATGAACGAAGACGTGTGCATGATCAAGGCGCTGGAGCGTCTGGCCTACTTCTACCACGAAGAGTCTTGCGGTCAGTGCACGCCGTGCCGTGAAGGCACCGGCTGGCTCTATCGCGTGATCCATCGCATCGCCAACGGCGAAGGCCGTCCGGGCGATCTGGAGCTTCTGGATTCCGTTGGCAACAACATGGCGGGCCGCACCATCTGCGCCCTGGCCGATGCCGCGGTGTTCCCGGTTCGCAGTTTCACCAAGCATTTCCGTCACGAGTTCGAATACGCGATCGAACACGGAAAGACCTTGGTGGACCACAAATGGTGTTGAGCGATGCTTGAAATTGAAATCGACGGTAAGAAACTGACGGTCCCGCAGGGAAGCACCGTCATGGATGCGGCCCACTCGGTGGGCACGTACATCCCTCACTTTTGTTACCACAAGAAACTCTCCATCGCGGCCAACTGCCGCATGTGCCTGGTCGAGGTAGAGAAGGCTCCCAAGCCGCTGCCGGCCTGTGCCACTCCGGTGACGGATGGCATGAAGGTGCACACCCACTCCGACATGGCCAAGAAGGCCCAGGCCGGGGTGATGGAGTTCCTGCTGATCAACCACCCGCTGGATTGCCCGATCTGCGACCAGGGCGGCGAATGCCAGCTGCAGGATCTCGCCGTGGGCTATGGCAATTCCGCTTCGCGCTACCAGGAAGAGAAGCGCGTGGTGGTGGGCAAGGACATGGGGCCGCTGGTTTCCGCTGAGGAAATGAGCCGCTGCATCCATTGCACCCGTTGTGTGCGCTTTACCGAGGAAATCGGCGGTTTCCAGGAAATCGGCATGGCCAACCGCAGCGAGTTCTCGGAAATCCTGCCTTTCCTCGGCAAGACCGTGGATTCGGAAATTTCCGGCAACGTGATCGACCTGTGCCCGGTCGGCGCGCTGACCTCGAAACCGTTCCGTTACAGCACCCGCGCCTGGGAGCTGTCGCGCCGCAAGTCGGTAAGCCCGCACGACGGCCTCGGCGCCAACCTGATCGTTCAGGTCAAGGGCAACCAGGTGATGCGTGTGCTGCCGCTCGAGAACGAAGACATCAACGAATGCTGGATCGCCGACCGTGACCGCTTCTCCTACGAAGGCCTGAACAGTGCCGAGCGTCTGCAGAAGCCGATGATCAAGCACGACGGCAAGTGGCACGAAGCCGACTGGCAGACCGCGCTGGAATACGTGGTCAAGGGCCTGAACGGCGTGTCTCGCGATCATGGCAAGGACGCCATCGGCGTGCTGGCCAGCCCGCACAGCACCACCGAAGAACTGTTCATGGTGCAGAAACTGGCGCGCAGCTTCGGCGTGAACAACGTCGACTACCGTCTGCGCCGTTCCGATTTCCGCGCCGACGCCGCCCAGCAGGGCGCGCTGTGGTTGGGCTCCAGCATCGTCGAGCTGGCTTCGGCCAAGTCCGTGCTGGTAGTGGGCAGCACGCAGCGCCAGGAGCAGCCGCTCTTGGCCTCGCGTCTGCGCCAAGCGGTGAAGAAGGGCAGCGAGCTCAATGTCATCCACGTTGCCGACGACGCATTGCTGACCAAGCTCAACGCCAAGCTGATCGTCTCGCCGCAGGCGCTGGTGAACGCGCTGGCCCAGGTGCTGAAAGCCGTGGTGGCGATCAAGTCGGGCGAGAGTGCGATCGATCTGGCCGCGGTGACCGTGTCGGCCGACGCGCAGCGTATCGCCGATAGCCTGTGTGGCGCCGAGACCGCTTCGGTGGTGCTGGGCAACGTCGCTCAACATCATCCGGCGTTCTCCGAACTGTTGTCGCTGGCGCAGGAAATCGCCCGTCTGAGCGGCGCCCGCTTCGGCGTGCTGGCCGAGGCCGCCAACAGCGTTGGCGCCGAACTGGTCGGTGCCGTGCCGACGCGCGGTGTCTTCGGTGCCGCCGTATCGGCGGGTCTCAACGCCCAGCAGATGATTGCCGAGCCGCGCAAGGCCTACGTGCTGCTGAACACCGAAGTCGAATTCGACAGTTACAACCCGCAAGCCGCCGTCGCCGCGATGAAGTCGGCCGAGACCGTGATCGCGCTGACCGCGTTCAAGGCCGAGGGCCTGCTCGATTACGCCGACGTGCTGCTGCCGATCGCGCCGTTCTCTGAGACCGCCGGTTCCTTCGTCAACATGGAAGGCCGCCTGCAGACCTTCAACGGCGTGGTGCGCCCGCAGGGTGAAGCGCGCCCGGCATGGAAGGTGCTGCGCGTGCTGGGCAACATGCTCGGCCTGTCCGGCTTCGAGTACACCAGTGTCGAAGAAGTCCGTGCCGAATGGCAGGGCAAGGGCGAGATCGCACCGAGCCTGAACAATGTGCTGGCCTCCGTTTCGGCCAACGTGCAGCCCGCCGCCTCCGCGCTGGTGCGCGTCGGCGAAGTGCCGCTGTACCAGGCCGATGCTATCTGCCGCCGCGCCTCGTCGCTGCAGGCGACGCGTGCCGCCGCCGTGCCGGTGGCGCATGCGGCGCAGAGCGTGCTGGACGCCGCCGGCGTGCAGTCCGGCGCCGTCGTGGTGCTGAAGCAGGGCGAGGGCCAGGTGCGTGTGGCGCTGGAGGCCGACGCTGCGCTGCCGGCCGGCGTCGTACGCCTGGCCACCGCGCATCCGACCACCATCGTACTGGGCGGCATGTTTGACCCGATCGAGATCAAGCAGGGGTAAATGATGGAGTTCTTGCAAGGCATTCTTGGCAATGAGGCGGGGCTCACCGTGTGGACCCTGCTCAAGATCGTCGCCATCGTGGCGCCGATGATGGGTGCGGTGGCCTACCTCACGTTGGCCGAACGCAAGGTGATCGGTTACATGCAGGTGCGTATCGGCCCGAACCGGGTCGGCTACTTCGGCCTGCTGCAACCGCTGGCCGACGGCATCAAGCTGCTGCTGAAGGAGATCATTCTCCCGACCCAGTCCAGCAAGGGCCTGTTCCTGCTGGCGCCGGTGCTGTCGATCGGTCCGGCGCTGGCCGCCTGGGCGGTGGTGCCGTTCACCGACAAGCTGGTGCTGGCGAATACCAACGCCTCGCTGCTGTATATCATGGCCATCACCTCGATGGGCGTGTACGGCGTGATCATCGCCGGCTGGGCCGCCAACTCGAAGTATTCGTTCTTGGGCGCGCTGCGTTCGGCGGCACAGATCGTGTCGTACGAAATCGCCATGGGCTTCGCCCTGGTGGGCGTGCTGATGGTGAGCGGCAGCCTGAACCTGGTCGACATCGTCAACCAACAGGGGCATGGCGTGGCCGGTGGCTCGGCGCTGTCGTGGAACTGGCTGCCGCTGTTCCCGCTGTTCATCGTCTACCTGATCTCCGGTGTCGCCGAGACCAACCGCGCCCCGTTCGACGTGGCCGAGGGTGAGTCCGAGATCGTGGCTGGTTTCCACGTGGAATATTCTGGCATGGCCTTTGCCGTGTTCTTCCTCGCCGAATACGCCAACATGATTCTGGTCGCGGCAATGACCTCGCTGATGTTCCTGGGGGGCTGGCTGTCGCCGTTCCCGGCATCGTGGGGTGTGCTCGGAGCCTCCGGCTTCATCTGGATGGCGCTGAAGATCTCGCTGGTTCTGTTCTGCTTCCTGTGGTTCCGCGCGACCTTCCCGCGTTACCGCTACGACCAGATCATGCGTCTGGGCTGGAAGGTGTTCATTCCGGTCACGCTGGTTTGGGTATTTGTCGTCGGCGTGTGGATGATGAGCCCGTTGACGCTCTGGAACTGATACGGGTTAGGTGAAGAGCATGGATACGATTCGCAATTTTTTCAAAACGTTCTTGCTGGTGGAGTTGGTGCAGGGCCTGATGTTGACGGGTCGTCACTTCTTCGCACGCAAGATTACCGTGCAGTTCCCGGAAGAGAAGACGCCGCTGTCGCCTCGCTTCCGTGGCCTGCACGCCCAGCGCCGCTACGCCAACGGTGAAGAGCGCTGCATCGCCTGCAAACTGTGCGAGGCGGTTTGCCCGGCGATGGCGATCACCATCGAGTCGGAGCAGCGTGACGACGGCACCCGCCGTACCTCGCGCTACGACATCGATCTGACCAAGTGCATCTTCTGCGGCTTCTGCGAAGAGGCCTGTCCGGTGGATGCCATCGTGGAAACCCACATTTTCGAGTATCACGGCGAAAAGCGTGGCGACCTCTACTACACCAAGCCCATGCTGCTGGCCATCGGTGACAAGTACGAGTCCGAGATTGCCGCCCGCAAGGCGGCTGATGCCAAGTATCGCTAAGGGGGTGTGATGAGTTTTCCTACCGTCGTTTTCTATGTGCTGTCGGCGATCCTGATCTTCGCCGGGCTCCGCGTCATTACGGCCAAGAACCCGGTGCACGCCGCGCTGTATCTGGTGCTGGCGTTCTTCACCAGCGCCGGCCACTGGCTGCTGCTGGAGTCGGAGTTCCTCGCTATTTCGCTGGTGCTGGTCTATGTCGGCGCGGTGATGGTGCTGTTCCTGTTCGTGGTGATGATGCTCGACATCAACTTCGAGAAGCTGCGTGAAGGCTTCTGGAAGAATGCGCCTCTGGCCGGTACGGTCGGTCTGATCATGGTCGGCGAGATGGTGCTGATCCTGATGAGCCCGGAAGCCAGCCTCGGCAGCTACAAGGGTGCTGCGCCGCTGGCGGCTGACGCCAGCAACATCCGCGAACTGGGCCGCCTGATCTATACCACCTACCTGTGGCCGTTCGAACTGGCCGCCGTAGTGCTGCTGGTCGGCATGGTGGCTGCGATCGCGCTGACCATGCGCAAGCGCAAGGACACCAAGTTCGTGAATCCCGGCGATCAGGTCGTGGTTCGTCGCGACGACCGTGTACGCCTGGTGAAGATGGCTGCCGTAAAACGTTCGGAACCGGTTGCTGAAGCCGAGTCCGCTGATCAACAGGCCTGACGGCCGAACAACATAAGGGAGGAAACGTGCTGACGCTGACTCACTTCCTGGTGCTGGCCGCAATCCTGTTTGCTATCAGTGTGCTGGGCATCTTTCTGAACAGGAAGAACGTGATCGTTCTCCTGATGGCTATCGAGCTGATGCTGCTCGCGGTGAACTTCAACTTCATCGCGTTCTCGCATTACCTGTCGGATACGGCAGGGCAGATTTTCGTCTTCTTCATCCTGACCGTGGCGGCCGCTGAGTCTGCCATCGGTCTGGCGATCCTGGTGGTGCTGTTCCGCAATCTGCAGACCATCAACGTCGAAGACTTGGGCAGCCTCAAGGGCTAAGACAAACCGGATACCAAACTACAAAGCACAAAGCATGGATATGAAAAGCTTATACCTGCTGATTGCACTCGCGCCGCTGGCCGGGTCTCTCATAGCGGGCTTGTTTGGATGGGCCATCGGACGTCGTGCCTCACACGTCGTGACCATTCTGGGGGTGGCCGTTTCGGCGGTCCTGTCGCTCAAGGTGCTGTCCGGCTTCATCTCCGGTCAGACGGAAGTCTTCAACGGCTCGGTGTACACCTGGCTGACCGTCGGTGGCCACGAGTATGCGGTCGGTTTCCTGGTGGATAAGCTGACCGCCATGATGATGGTGGTGGTGAGCTGTGTATCGCTGATGGTGCATATCTACACCATCGGCTACATGCAGGAAGACCCGGGCTACCAGCGCTTCTTCAGCTACATCTCGCTGTTCACCTTCTCGATGCTGATGCTGGTGATGAGCAACAACTTCATCCAGTTGTTCTTTGGCTGGGAGGCGGTGGGCCTGGTGTCCTACCTGCTGATCGGCTTCTGGTTCAAGCGACCGACGGCGACCTTCGCCAACCTGAAGGCCTTCCTGGTCAACCGCGTGGGTGACTTCGGCTTCCTGCTGGGTATCGGCCTGGTGCTGGCTCACTTTGGCGGCTCGCTGAATTACAACGACGTGTTCGCCGCCGCGCCGGCGCTGGCCAACAAGACCATCCAGATCTTCCCGGGCGTCGAATGGTCGCTGATGACCGTGACCTGCATCCTGCTGTTCGTCGGCGCGATGGGTAAATCGGCACAGTTCCCGCTGCACGTGTGGCTGCCCGATTCGATGGAAGGCCCGACCCCGATTTCGGCGCTGATTCACGCCGCGACCATGGTGACCGCCGGTCTGTTCATGGTGTCGCGCATGAGCCCGCTGTTCGAGATGTCGGATACCGCGCTGAACTTCGTGATGATCTCCGGCACCATTACCGCGCTGTTCATGGGCTTCCTGGGCATCGTGCAGAACGACATCAAGAAAGTGGTGGCGTACTCCACGCTGTCGCAGCTGGGCTACATGACCGTGGCGCTGGGTGCCTCCGCCTACTCGGCCGCGATGTTCCACGTCATGACCCACGCCTTCTTCAAGGCCCTGCTGTTCCTCGGCGCGGGTTCGGTGATCATGGGCATGCACCATGACCAGGACATGCGCAACATGGGCGGCCTGCGCAAGTACATGCCGATCACCTGGATCACCTCGCTGATAGGCTCGCTGGCGCTGATCGGCACGCCGTTCTTCTCGGGCTTCTACTCGAAGGACTCGATCATCGAAGCCGTGGCCGCCTCGCATCTGCCGTTCGCCGGCGTGGCCTACTGGGCGCTGATCATCGGTGTGTTCGTGACCGCGTTCTACTCCTTCCGCATGTACTTCCTGGTGTTCCACGGCAAGGAGCGCTGGATGGAGAACCATGGCGCGCACCACGGCCATGACGACGATCATGACGACGAGGAGCCGTCGACCGATCACCACCACGGCCTGGGCCCGAACGACAAGCCGCATGAGAGCCCGTGGGTGGTGACGCTGCCGCTGCTGGCGCTGGCGATCCCGTCGGTGCTGATCGGCTTCTTCGCCATCGAACCACTGCTGTTCGGCGACTTCTTCAAGGGCGCGATCACCATCGATGCGCTGAAGCACCCGGGCATGCACGAGTTGGCCGAAGAATTCCACGGTCCGGTGGCGATGGCGGTCCACGCGCTGAGCACGCTGCCGTTCTGGCTGGCGCTGTCCGGCGTGGTGGTGGCCTGGTTCTTCTACCTGAAGGCGCCGCAGATTCCGGCGGCCATCAAGCAGCAGTTCAGCGCCGTGCACAAGGTGCTGGAAAACAAGTACTACCTGGACGATCTGTACTTCAACCTGTTTGCCAAAGGTGCGCGCGCGCTGGGCACCCTGTTCTGGAAAGTGGGTGACATGCTGCTGATCGACGGCCTGATGGTGAACGGGACGGCCAAGCTGGTCGGCGTCTTCTCCCGCCTGACCCGCAAGCTGCAGACCGGCTTCATCTACAGCTACGCCACCACGATGATCATCGGCGTGCTGGGGCTGATGACCCTGTGGTTCGCCGGGATCATCCTGCGCTGATGGTCGATACACTGGAATTGAATAACAACTTAGGTTTTGACTATGTTCACTAATCTGTTAAGTCTGGTGATCTGGACACCGATCGTGGCCGGGTTGCTGGTGCTGACAACGGGAGGGGACCAGCGTGCACCGCTGGCCCGTTGGCTGGCCCTGGCCGGGTCGCTGGCCGGCTTCCTGGTGTCGCTGCCGCTGTATACCGGCTTCAACGACCTCAACGGCGGCATGCAGTTTGAAGAAATGCGGCCGTGGATCCAGGCGCTCAACATCAACTACCACCTGGGCGTGGATGGCATCTCGATGCTGTTCATCGTGCTCAACAGCTTCACCACGCTGATGGTGGTGCTGGCGGGCTGGGAAGTGATCGAGAAGCGCGTGGCGCAGTACATGGCCGCGTTCCTGATCATGTCCGGCCTGATCAACGGCTCGTTCGCCTCCCTCGATGCCATGCTGTTCTACGTGTTCTTCGAGGCGATGCTGATCCCGATGTACCTGATCATCGGTGTCTGGGGTGGTCCGCGCCGCGTGTACGCGTCGGTGAAGTTCTTCTTGTACACCCTGTTGGGGTCGCTGCTGATGCTGGTGGCGTTCATCTACATGTACTTTCACGCCGGCAAGACCTTCGAGATCCTAGCCTTCCACGACATGAAGATCGCCCTGAGCGTGCAGATGCTGCTGTTCGTCGCCTTCTTCCTGTCGTTCGCGGTGAAGGTGCCGATGTGGCCGGTGCACACCTGGTTGCCGGACGCCCACGTTGAAGCGCCGACCGGCGGTTCGATGGTGCTGGCGGCGATCACGCTGAAGCTCGGTGCCTACGGCTTCCTGCGGTTTGCCCTGCCGATCTTGCCGGACGCTTCGCGCGAACTGGCCTGGGTGATGGTGGCGCTGTCGCTGGTGGCGGTGGTGTACATCGGCCTGGTGGCGCTGGTGCAGTCCGACATGAAGAAGCTGGTGGCCTACTCGTCGATTTCGCACATGGGCTTCGTGACCCTGGGCATGTTCATGTTCCTCGGCACCAACATGAACCAGTGGGCCGTCGAAGGCGCGCTGGTGCAGATGGTGTCGCACGGCTTCGTGTCGGCCGCGATGTTCTTCTGCATCGGCGTGATGTACGACCGTCTGCACAGCCGCAACATCGCCGACTACGGCGGCGTGGCCAACAAGATGCCGATCTTCGCTGCCTTCATGATGCTGTTCGGCATGGCTAACTCCGGTCTGCCGGCCACCTCCGGCTTCGTCGGCGAGTTCATGGTGATCCTGGGCGCGGTGCAGGTGAACTTCTGGTACGCGGCGCTGGCCGCCACCACGCTGATCTTCGGCGCGGCCTACACGCTGTGGATGTACAAGCGGGTGATCTTCGGTGATATCGGCAACAGCCACGTCGCCGAGATGAAGGATGTGAACAAGCGCGAGTTCCTGGTGCTGGCCATCCTGGCTATCACGGTACTGGGCATGGGTCTCTACCCGCAGGCTTTCGTCTCCAAGATGCACCTGTCGGTGAACGACCTGATCGCGCATGTAGCGCAAAGCAAGCTGTAAGGCCACAAGGAAACCACAATGAATTGGGCTGATTTGAATCTGGTACCGGTGATGCCCGAGATCTTCCTGATCTCGGCACTGTCGGTCATCCTGTTGCTCGATCTGTTTATTTCGGATGCCAAGCGCGGCATTACCTACGGCCTCAGTCTGCTGACCCTGGCCGGTACGGCCGCGCTGCAGGTGTATACGTTCGAGCCGTACGCGCAGTACACCTTGTCCAACATGTTCGTGGCCGATCCGCTGGCCTCGCTGGTGAAACTGGCGATGTACGGCGCGACCGCGATGATCCTGGTGTATTCGCGCCAGTACGCCGCTGACCGCGACATGTTCAAGGGTGAGTTCTTCACCCTGGCGCTGTTCGCGCTGTTCGGCATGAACGTGATGGTGTCTGCCAGCCACTTCCTGTCGCTGTACATGGGCTTGGAACTGCTGTCGCTGTCGCTGTACGCGCTGATCGCGCTGCAGCGTGACTCGGTGCCGGCGACCGAAGCGGCCATGAAGTACTTCGTGCTGGGCGCGCTGGCTTCCGGTCTGCTGCTGTATGGCATGTCGATGGTGTACGGCGCGACCGGCACGCTGGAAATCGCCGCCATCGCCAAGTCCATCCACGGTGGTTCGGCCAACCAGCTGCTGCTGGTGTTCGGCTTGGTGTTCTTGGTGGCTGGTCTGGCGTTCAAGCTGGGTGCGGTGCCGTTCCATATGTGGATTCCGGACGTCTATCAGGGCTCGCCGACCGCGATCACGCTGATGATCGGCGCGGCGCCGAAGCTGGCGGCCTTCGTGTTCATCTTCCGCATCCTGGTGCAGGGTCTGGACGGGTTGACCGGCGACTGGCAGAGCATGCTGGCGATCATGGCCGTGCTGTCGATGGCGATCGGCAACATCACCGCCATCGCGCAGACCAACCTCAAGCGCATGCTGGCCTATTCGACCATCTCGCACATGGGTTTCCTGCTGCTGGGTCTCCTGGCCGGCAACGAACAGGGCTATTCTTCGGCGCTGTTCTACGCTGTCACCTACGTGCTGACCACGCTGGCTTCCTTCGGCGTCATCATGGCGCTGTCGCGCGCCGGTTTCGAGTGCGACAAACTGGAAGACCTGAAGGGGCTGAACAGCCGCAACAGCTGGTACGCCGCCCTGATGCTGCTGACGATGTTCTCGCTGGCCGGTATTCCGCCGCTGGTGGGCTTTTACGCCAAGTTCGCGGTGATCAAGGCCATCGTCGATATCGGTCTGGTCAAGCTCGCGGTGTTCGCCGTGGCGATGTCGCTGATCGGCGCCTTCTATTACCTGCGCGTGGTCAAGCACATGTACTTCGACGAGGTACAGGACACGAGCCCGATCGTGGTGCGTGGCGACATGCAGCTGGTGCTGTCGCTCAACGCTCTGGCCCTGCTGGTGCTGGGCGTGCTCCCGGAGCGCCTGATCGAAATCTGCGTCGAGGCGATGAAGCAGTCGCTGACCGTCCTGTAAGGAGTCATCGTGGAGAGCAGCGTCGCCACCGTATTGCTGGTTGCCGTGCTGGCAGCCAATCTGCCCTTTTTCATGCCGCGCATTGCCGGCGTGATCAAGGTCGAGTCAAAGCATGCCGGCTGGCGGCTACTTGAGCTGGTGGTGCTGTTCTTCCTGGTCGGCCTGCTGGCCCGTTTTTTGGAAGGCCGCCAGATGCCGGTGCACAGCCAGAACTGGCAGTTCTACGCCACCACGGCGGCCTTGTTCCTGGTGTTTGGCTTCCCGGGCTTTGTCTACCGTTACTTCTGGAAGAGGCGCCGCAGCTGAGCCGTTCCGCCTCCGAGAAAAACCCGACTGTACGCAGTCGGGTTTTTTCTTTTCCGGGCCGAGCTGGGGTGAGGGGGCGATTGGCTTCAGCTCTCTGGCCACGACTCGGCTGGCGTCCTGCCGGGCAGGAAGGGTCGGGTGGCGATGTAACAACGGCTGTTTCGGCGTTGGCGGCGTCGTGCGGGGCCGGGGGGATTGCGGCGCGTGGTCTGCGCGGGTTTGCCGGGGGGGGGGGGCAGCGAGCGTGGCCGTGGCCCTGCAATCGACCTTCGCGGTCGAGATGGAAGACGGCTCGGGCACCATCGCGTGCTACGGAGTGCTGGGGCCGTAAAAAAAGCCGAACCATGGGGTCGGCTTGGTGAGGGGCGGGAGTATGGCTCAGTAGAAACGCGACTGCCCCGCCGGGCGGGTCTTGAAGCGCTTGTGCAGCCAGAAATACTGGTCGGGTATCTCGCGGATGCGCTCCTCGAGGAAGGCGTTCATGCGCCGGGTGTCGGCTTCGACGTCGTCGGTCGGGTAGTTTTCCCAGGGCGGGTAGTATTCGAGCTCGAAGCGGTTGCCGACGCGGCGCGCGATGACCGGGACCACGTGTGCCTTGGCGAGCTTGGCGATGCGCGACAGGCCGGGGATGGTGGCGGCGTCGGTGTCGAAGAATTTCACGAAGAGCGAGTCGCGCGGGCCGAAATCCTGGTCGGGCAGGTAGAGGAAGGGCGCGTGGTCCTGGCGCATCGCCTTGATGATCGAACGCAGGCTTTCCTGGCGCGACACGATGTAGCAGTTGTCGTAGCGCTGGCGGCCCTTGTAGATCTGGGCGTCGAGTTCGCGGTTTTTCTGGTGCGAGTAGACGCTGACCAGCGGGATGTCCTGGTTCATGCGGTAGGCACCCATCTCGAAGGCGACGAAGTGCGGGTAGAACAGGATGACGTCCTCGCCTTTGGCGCGCAGGTCGGTGACGTATTGCAGGTTCTTCACGGTGACCAGCTTGCGGATGCGTTCGGCCGAACTCCACCAGCACACGCCGTACTCCAGTGCCAGTCGTATCATGTGCTGGAAGTTGCGGCGGATCAGGCGCTTGCGCTCGGCCAGCGACATGTCGGGAAAGCACAGGCGCAGGTTGATCAGGCCGACGCGGCGCCGTTCGCGCGCCAAAGCGTAGGCGAGACTGCCGAGCAGCCAGGCGAGCGCGCCGATGAGCCACATCGGCAGCAGACGGAGCAGCCACAGCAGGGCAAAAACGATCTTCATTGTTGCTTGTTATCCTTGTTGCGGGGCCGGCGGGGTGACGCCGGCGGGGCATTTGTAACGGTTGTAACTCCACAGATACTGGGCAGGGTAGCGGCGGATCAGGTTCTCGACGGCGCGGTTGAGCGTGGCGGCATCCTGCTCCTTGTCGCCGCTGAAGGCTTCCGGCAGCGGCTCGATGTGCACCGCAAAACCGGCTCCCTTGGGCAGGCGCTCGCCGGTGAACAGCAGCACCTCGACACCGGAGACCTGCGCCAGGCGTGGAACCAGCGTCATGGTGTAGGCAGGTTGGCCGAAGAACGGCGCCCAGACTCCCTCACCGTTGCCCGGCACCTGGTCGGGCAGGATGATGGTGGCTTCACCGGCTTTCAGTGCCTTCATCAGCACGCGCACGCCGGCGCCGGTGGCGGGTGCCGTCTTGCCCTTGCCGCGCGAGCGCCCGGCCTGCATCACCGGCTCCAGCCAGGCGAGCTTGGGCGGGCGGTACATGGCGGTGAGCGGGAACGGCAGGCGCGAGCTGATGTAGCGCCCGGCGATGTCGTAGCTGCCCAGGTGCGGAGTGACGAACACGATGCCGTGGCCGGCGGCGAGCGCGGCCTCGACGTGTTCCCAACCGTTGCAGTGGCGTACCATGGCGGCGATGTCGTCCGGCTCGCGGCACCAGGCGATGGCCAGTTCCAGCGTGCCCTTGCCGGTTTCGGCTGCGGATTGTTTGACTAAGTCTTGGAAAACCTGATAACTTTTGCCGATTTGACTTGACCTAAGATTTTCCTCCAGTCTCGCCGCGAAGCGGGGGGACAGATGATAGGTAAGCCGTCCCAGGCAGGCCCCCAGCCCTTGCAGCCACGACAGTGGCAGCCGCGCGAGGAGGGATAGCAGAAAATGGACCAACGTTGCCATGACGGGTTCAGAATGAAAAGTGGAATCGGCCTATTTTATCATCCTTCAGTTTTAGGCTTTCTCCGGGAATGAAAAATCAATGAGCGAATACCTGTTTACTTCTGAATCGGTGTCCGAAGGACATCCGGACAAAGTAGCCGACCAGATCTCCGACGCCATCCTCGACGCCATCCTGCGCGAAGACAAGCACGCACGCGTTGCGGCCGAAACGCTGGTGAACACCGGCCTGGTGGTGCTGGCGGGCGAGATCACCACGGCCGCCAACGTCGACTACATCAAGATCGCACGCGAGACCGTCAAGCGCATCGGCTACGACAACGCCGATATGGGCTTCGACTACCGCGGCTGCGCCGTGCTGGTCGGCTACGACAAGCAGTCGCCCGATATCGCACAGGGCGTCAACGAAGGCCAGGGCCTCGACCTCGACCAGGGTGCCGGCGACCAGGGCCTGATGTTCGGCTACGCCTGCGACGAAACCCCGACGCTGATGCCGTTCCCGATCTACTACGCGCACCGCTTGGTGCAGCGCCAGGCCGAACTGCGCAAGGACGGCCGCCTGCCGTGGCTGCGCCCGGACGCCAAGAGCCAGATCACCTGCGTTTACGATGCCGAGACCGGCCTGCCCAAGCGCATCGATACCGTGGTGCTGTCGACCCAGCACGCGCCGGACATCGACCACAAGGCACTGACCGAGGCGGTGATCGAGGATATCGTCAAGCCGGTGCTGCCGCCGGAGATGCTGACCGCCGAGACCCGTTTCCTGATCAACCCGACCGGCCGCTTTGTCATCGGCGGCCCGCAGGGCGACTGCGGACTGACCGGCCGCAAGATCATCGTCGACACCTACGGCGGTGCCGCGCCGCACGGCGGTGGCGCGTTCTCCGGCAAGGATCCGTCCAAGGTGGACCGCTCGGCCGCCTACGCCGGCCGCTACGTGGCGAAGAACATCGTCGCCGCCGGGCTGGCGCGCCAGTGCCAGATCCAGGTGAGCTACGCCATCGGCGTGGCGCAACCGACTTCGATCTCGGTCGACACCTTCGGCACCAACAAGGTCCCGAACGAGCTGATCGTGGAACTGGTCAAGCGTCACTTCGACCTGCGCCCGAAGGGCATCATTCAGCAGCTCGACCTGCTGCGTCCGATCTACGGCAAGACCGCCGCCTACGGCCACTTTGGCCGCGAGGAGCCGGAATTCACCTGGGAGCGCACCGACAAGGCCGAGGCGCTGCGCGCCGACGCCGGGCTGTAATCCGGAGCGGATGTTCCGATGCCAAGAGCGGGCCGTGTGCCCGCTTTTTTTATGCGTGGAGGAGGGGGAACTGGCGGCCGGCCTGCTCGGCTAGCCCCGTTGGCGGGTGTGGTGTCGCCGCTGCAGTGCCGGCGCCTCCCTGTTCGGCCGGAGTGTTTTACGGGTACAATGGCGGGCTAAACCGAGGAGCGCTGCGAGAGGCTGTTCCCTCCCAGGCTCGGTTTCCGCATCAACGGCGCTCACCCTCATAACCCCGTGCCGGACGGGTTTGCGGGTGAGCCGCATCCCACCGGCCACATCGTGGAGTTCTTGATGAACGCTGTGGCTGATACCTTTACCGATTTCTACGTTGCCGATATGGCCCAGGCCGCCTGGGGCCGCAAGGAACTGGCGATTGCCGAGACCGAAATGCCGGGCCTGATGGCGCTGCGCGCCGAATACGGCGACAGCAAGCCGCTCAAGGGCGCGCGCATCGCCGGTTCGCTGCACATGACGATCCAGACCGGCGTGCTGATCGAGACCCTGGTGGCCCTGGGCGCCGACGTGCGCTGGGCGTCGTGCAATATCTTCTCGACCCAGGACCACGCCGCCGCCGCCATCGCCGCCGCCGGCATCCCGGTGTTCGCCTTCAAGGGCGAGTCGCTCGACGAGTACTGGGAATTCTCGCACAAGATCTTCGAATGGCCGGAAAACGAACCGGCCAACATGATCCTCGACGACGGCGGCGACGCCACGCTGCTGTTGATGCTGGGCGCGCGCGCCGAGAGCGACCGCTCGCTGATCGCCAAGCCGACCAACGAGGAAGAAGTGGCGCTGTACGCCGCCATCGCCCGTTATCTGGAACAGGATGCCAACTGGTACTCCAAGCGCCTCAAGCACATCAAGGGCGTGACCGAGGAGACCACCACCGGCGTGCATCGCCTGTACCAGCTGCAGAAGGAAGGCCGCCTGCCGTTCCCGGCGTTCAATGTCAACGACTCGGTGACCAAGTCCAAGTTCGACAACCTGTACGGCTGCCGCGAATCGTTGGTGGACGGCATCAAGCGCGCCACCGACGTGATGATCGCCGGCAAGATCGCCGTGGTGCTGGGCTACGGCGACGTGGGCAAGGGCTGCGCGCAATCGTTGCGCGGCCTCGGCGCCACCGTGTGGGTGACCGAGATCGATCCGATCTGCGCCCTGCAGGCGGCGATGGAAGGCTACCGCGTGGTGACCATGGACGACGTGTGCAACCAGGGTGACATCTTCGTCACCACCACCGGTAACGTCGGTGTGATCACCCACGATCATCTGGTGAAGATGCGCAACAACGCCATCGTCTGCAACATCGGCCACTTCGACAGCGAGATCGAAGTCGCCAGCTTGCGCCAGTACCAGTGGGAGAACATCAAGCCGCAGGTCGACCACATCATCTTCCCGGATGGCCGCCGCATCATCCTGCTGGCCGAAGGCCGCCTGGTGAACCTGGGCTGCGCCACCGGCCACCCGAGCTTCGTGATGTCGAACAGCTTCACCAACCAGGTGTTGGCGCAGATGGAAATCTTCCAGCACGGCGAGAAGTACGGCAAAGAAGTGTACGTGCTGCCTAAGCACCTGGACGAGAAGGTGGCGCGCCTGCATCTGGAGCGCATCGGCGTCAAGCTGACCGAGCTGACCCAGCAGCAGGCCGACTACATCAGCGTGCCGAAGGAAGGCCCGTACAAGCCGGCGCACTATCGCTATTGATGTCGGGACGATGAAGGGCGGGCAGGGCAGCCCGCCTTTCTCGTCTAGTGCCGTGGGTCTATTGCTGCTGCCCGAGCCCGGGCTGGTGAGGTCCGCCACCCGCCGTGGCCTGCACCGAACGAGCCTTACTTGGGCTGGGCCGCCGGGTGAAATAGACTTGCCATGGCAGCAAACGAAACTATCCGGGAATAACGACCGCTTCGGCCAACCTTGGCACGGGGCGGCGACAGAGATCAGATCATGAGCACCAAGCCGCGTACCTTCAGTTTCGAGTTTTTCCCGCCCAAGACGGCGGAAAGCATCGCCAAGCTGCGTACCACGCGTCAGCAGCTGGCGCAGTTCAAGCCCGAGTTCTTCTCCGTCACCTTCGGCGCCGGCGGCACCACGCGCGAGGGCACGCTGGGGACGGTGCTGGAGATCCGCAACGAGGGCTACGCCGCCGCACCGCATCTGTCGTGCATCGGCTCCACCCGCGACAACATCCGCGCCATTCTCAACGAGTACCGCAGCCACGGCATCCGCCACATCGTGGCGCTGCGCGGCGACCTGCCGTCCGGCATGGGCGAGGCCGGCGAGTTCCGCTATGCCAACGAGCTGGTGGCGTTCATCCGCGCCGAGCATGGCGATCATTTCCACATCGAAGTCGCCGCCTACCCGGAGTTTCACCCGCAGGCGCGCTCCGCCGAGGACGACCTCAACAACTTCGTGCGCAAGGTGCAGGCCGGCGCCAATTCGGCGATGACGCAGTATTTCTTCAACGCCGACGCCTACTTCCGCTTCGTCGACGAGGTGCAGGCGCGCGGCGTGGACATCCCGATCGTGCCGGGCATCATGCCGATCGCCAACTTCGGCCAGCTGTGCCGCTTCTCCGACATGTGCGGCGCCGAAGTGCCGCGCTGGTTGCGCCTGCGCATGCAGGCCTACTACGACGACACCGCCTCGATCCGAGCCCTCGGCCTCGACGTGGTGACCGAGCTGTGCGACCGCCTGCTGACGGGCGGCGCCCCTGGCCTGCACTTCTACACCCTGAACCAGGCCGGCATCGTCTCGACCATCTGGCAACGCCTGGGGCTGTGAGGGGGCGACGTTGAACGAGACCTCGACCCTGGTGGACGCCCGGCACGCGAGCGAGGCGCGCAAATCGCGCCTCGGGCAGGTGATCTTCTGGAGCCGCTGGCTGCAGCTGCCGATCTACCTCGGCCTGATCGTGGTGCAGGGGGTGTACGCCTGGAAGTTCCTGTCCTCGCTGTGGGAGCTGCTGCACAATCTGCCGGTGCTGACCGAAACCGAGATCATGCTGTCGGTGCTGGCGCTGATCGACGTGGTGATGATCGCGAACCTGCTGCTGATGGTGACGGTGGGCGGCTACGAGACGTTCGTGTCGCGGCTGCGCATCGACAACCATCCGGATCAGCCGGAGTGGCTGGATCACGTCAACGCCTCGGTGCTGAAGGTGAAGCTGTCGATGGCCATCATCAGTATTTCGTCGATCCATCTGCTGCAGACCTTCATCAACGCCAGCCAGCTGCCGGAACACACCATCAAGTGGCAGTTGCTGTTGCATCTGGCCTTCCTGGTGTCGGCGGCGGCGATCGCCTACACCGACAAGCTGCTGTACTCCACCGTGCACAGCAACAAGCACTGAACGCCTCATAAGCAAACGGCCCCGCGGGGCCGTTTTTTCATCCCGGAGCAGGGGCAGGGAATCGCTCTCCACGCGCTTGCGCCCGTCTGCCGACGTCAGACGCCACCGCCGGCCTGGCTGGGCAGCCGGGCGGCGAGCCCGCGACGCGCCCTGCTCAGCCGCCTTTCAGGTGGTCGAGCGGCAGGGCGGCGGTGCGCTTGAATTCCTTCAGCACGAAGCTCGACTTGACGTCCTGGATGCCCGGCTGTTGCAGCAGTTGGTCCATCACGAAGCGGGAGAAGTGCTCCATGTCCTCGAAGTAGACCTGCAGCAGGTAGTCCATCTCGCCGGTCATGGCGTAGCAGTTGATAACTTCCGGCCAGCGCTGCACGGCATCGATGAACAGATCCAGGTTGCCGCGCTTCTCCAGCATCACGCGCACGAAGGCCTGCAGACCGAGGCCGATGCGCGCCGGGTCGAGCAGCGCCACGTACTGGCGGATTACCCCGGACTCCTCCAGCTGTTTGAGGCGGCGCAGGCAGGGCGAGGGGGAGAGCGCGATGCGTTCGGCCAACTCGACGTTGCTCAGACGACCGTTGAGCTGGAGTTCGGCCAGGATGCGCAAATCTGTCTTGTCTAGTGTCATGTCTGGCATTTTGTTCTCGTATTTTCGCTTAAGAGTAAAATTTTATTTTAGTTATTAGTATTTTTTGGGTTTCTTTGCAAGGAAATTGCGAAGCAAATTGCCTAAAATGAGCTTGGAAGCATGTTGCATTTTAACAGTGGCGTCAGACCACTGCAGATTGTTTACCGAGGAGAGCATGCCATGTACACCGCCGATGCGGCGCTTGAACGCGCGGACATGCAGTTGTCTGCCTTGCCGTCCGAACTGGACATTCACCGGGCCGTGGTGCCGGATTACACCGACATCGAGAACCATACGTGGGCCACGCTGCTGGCCAACCAGTGGGCGGTGCTGCCGGGGCGGGCCTGCAACGAGTTCCTGGCCGGGCTCGCGCTGATCGACTTCCCCAAGGAGCATATCCCGCGCCTGGCCGATATCAGCGACCGTATAGAGGACGCCACCGGCTGGCGCCTGACCCGGGTCGACGGCATCGTCCCCGACAAGGAGTTCTTCGAGCTCCTGGCGCAGCGCATCTTCCCCTCCACCGACTTCATCCGCAAGCCCGAGGAGATCGGCTATACCCCGGCGCCGGACATGTTCCACGACCTGCTGGGCCACGCGCCGCTGCTCTCCAATCCACGCTTCGCCTCGTTCTTCGAGCGCTTCGGCCGCGCCGGCGTCAAGGCCTTCGAGAGTGAGCACCCGGGCCGCGTCTGGCTGCCGCGCATCTACTGGTACACGGTGGAGTTCGGCCTGATCCGCAATCCGGAAGGCCTGCGCATCTACGGTGCCGGCATCCTGTCCTCGCCCAACGAGGTGCTCTACAGCCTGTCGGAGCAGACGCGCAAGGTCGATTTCGACATCGGCCTGGTCGCCGACACGCCGTACGACATTTGGCACATGCAGGACCAGCTGTTCGTGATCGACAGTTTCGATCAGCTGGAACACGAATTCGCGCGCTGGACCGAACAGAACGGTCTGGCCTGAGCGCGACTGATTGCCCCACACCCACCCGGATGGCCCCAGTAGAGGGCCCCTGAAGTAAAACAGAGGAGAAACCCGCAATGAAGATGGAAAGCCTGACCGGCAACCCGCTCGCCACCGACGGCTTCGAGTTCGTCGAGTTCACCGCGCCGCAGGAAGAGGAGCTGGAGCATCTGCGCCAGCTGTTCCTGTCGCTGGGCTTCACCGAGATCGCCCGCCACCGCAGCAAGAACGTGCGGCTGTTCCGCCAGGGCGACATCAACTTCATTCTGAACGGCGAGCGCACCCAGCCCGCCAGCGAGTTCGGCAAGGTGCACGGGCCGTCGGCCTGCGCCATGGCCTGGCGCGTGAAGGATGCCGCCCGCGCCTACGACTACGCGCTGGCGCATGGCGGCGACCCGTACGAGCGCCCGATCGGCTGCATGGAACTGAACATCCCGGCGATCGAGGGCATCGGCGGTTCGGCCCTGTACTTCGTCGACCGCTACGGCGCCGAGCACAACATCTACGACGTCGATTTCGTGCCGCTGCCGGGCGTCGACCAGCACCCGGTCGGCGTGGGGCTGAAGGAGATCGACCACCTCACCCACAACGTGATGCGCGGCAACATGGACAAGTGGGCCGGCTTTTACGAAGGCATCGGCAACTTCAAGGAAATCCGCTACTTCGACATCGAGGGCAAGCTGACCGGGCTGGTGTCGCGCGCGATGACCAGCCCGTGCGGCAAGATCCGCATCCCGATCAACGAGTCGTCCGACGACAAGAGCCAGATCGAGGAATTCCTGCGCGCCTACCACGGCGAGGGCATCCAGCACATCGCGCTGTCCACCGACGACATCTACCACACGGTGGAAACGCTGAAGGCCGCCGGCACGCGTTTCCTCGATACCCCGGACAGCTACTACGACCGGACCGACGCGCGCGTGCCGGGCCACGGCGAAGACCTGGAGCGGCTGCGCAAGAACCGCATCCTGATCGACGGTGCGCCGGTGGACGGCGCCGGCATCCTGCTGCAGATCTTCACCGAGACGGTGATCGGCCCGATCTTCTTCGAGATCATCCAGAGGAAGGGCAACGAAGGCTTCGGCGAGGGCAACTTCAAGGCCTTGTTCGAGTCGATCGAGGAAGACCAGATCAAGCGCGGCGTGCTGAAGGCCGACTGAGAACGGGGGACTGAATCGGCTGTGCCCTGCGAGGCCGGCCCGATGAGGCTCGCCGTACCATTGCTACGGCTCAGCCTTGCTACCCTTTTGGGGCGAATCGGCTGCGAGGCGCGGCAATGAGCGCAGGGAATCCCTGTGGGGCGATTGCTTGCCCCCGTTCCGCGCCGCCAAGCGTTGCCTTTCGGCCAACCTTGAAGGTTGGCCGAAGCCCGTGTCATACCACACAGGAATTGCATCATGCGCAAATGGATCAGCTTTCCGCACCGCGAGGGCACCGTCTCGCGCCAGGCCCACGCCGACCTGCCGGCCGAGGGCATCTACGAACGCGAAGTCGGCCGCAGCGGCTTCTTCGGTCCGGCCTCCCACCTGCACCATCAGCACCCGCCCACCGCCTGGAGCGCCTGGGAAGGGCCGTTGCGTCCGCGCGCCTTCGACCTGAACGAGCTGCCGCAGCAGGGCGGCATGCCGTTCGAGGCGGCGTCGGTGTTGCAGAACGCCCACTGCGACTTCCGCCTCTGGAGCGTCGACCAGGCCATGCCGGCGCTGTTCCGCAACGGCGACGGCGACGACGTGCTGTTCATCCACGAAGGCTCGGGCGAGCTGTTCTGCGACTACGGCCACCTCAGCTACCGCGACGGCGACTACCTCCTGATCCCGCGCTCGACCAGCTGGCGCATCGAACCGGCCGCGCGCACCACCATGCTGCTGATCGAGGCCACCAACGGCGCCTACCAGTTGCCGGACAAGGGCCTGGTCGGGCCGCACGCCATCTTCGACGAAGCCATGCTCGACATGGCGCAGATCGACGATGCCTTCCGCGCCCAGCAGAGCGAGGACGAATGGCAGGTGGTGATCAAGCGCCGCGGCGCGCTCTCCACCGTGACCTACCCGTTCAACCCGCTCGACGCCATCGGCTGGCACGGCAACCTGGCGGTATGCCGCATCAACTGGCGCGACATCCGCCCGCTGATGTCGCACCGCTACCACCTGCCGCCGTCGGCACACAGCACCTTCGTCGCCGAGCGTTTCGTGATCTGCACCTTCGTGCCGCGCCCGATCGAATCCGATCCCGGCGCGCTGAAGGTGCCGTTCTATCACAACAACGACGACTACGACGAAGTGATCTTCTACCACGCCGGCGACTTCTTCAGCCGCGACAACATCAAGCCCGGCATGCTGACCTTCCACCCCGCCGGCTTCACCCACGGCCCGCACCCCAAGGCGTTCGCCAAGGCGATGAGCGATCCGAAGACATTCACCGACGAAGTGGCGGTGATGATCGACGCGCGCGACGCGCTGGAGCAGGGCGAGGGGATGGCCGGCGTGGAATGGAGCGGCTATGTCGACAGCTGGAAACCCAAGGCCTGAGAAGCCGCCCCCAAAGTTACTGCGCGGCCGTGATCTCGGGTTGGTAGGTGCTCGGAATCCTCATGGACTACGTGTCCATTCCGGTTCCTGAGCTCCAGCCGCCCCTCGCTGACGACCGCTCGTTACACTTTGAGAGCCGCTTCCGAGTCTATGTCCGGACAACGAGCAAGACGAGAACCCACCGATGAAACTCGCCACCTATCAGAACCACACCCGCGACGGCCAGTTGATGGTCGTCAGCCACGACCTGTCCCGCGCCGTCGCCGTGCCACACATTGCCGACACCTTGCAAGCGGCGCTCGACGACTGGAATGTCGTCGAACCGCAACTGCAACAGGTCTACCAGGCGCTCAACCGCGGCGAGGCCGCCGGCATCGAGGCCTTCGACCCCACGCGCTGCCATAGCCCGCTGCCACGCGCCTACCAGTGGGCCGACGGCAGCGCCTACCTCAACCATGTCGAGCTGGTGCGCAAGGCGCGCGGCGCCACCGTGCCGGACAGCTTCTACCTCGACCCGCTGATGTACCAGGGCGGCTCGGACAACTTCCTGCCGCCGTGCGCGCCGATCCCGTTGCGCGACGAGGCGTGGGGGCTGGACTTCGAAGGCGAGGTGGCGGTGATCACCGGCGACGTGGCCCTCGGCGCCGGCGTCGAGGCCTGCGGCCGCGCCATCCGCCTGCTGATGCTGGTCAACGACGTCACGCTGCGCAACCTGATCCCGAGCGAGCTGGCCAAGGGCTTCGGCTTCTTCCAGAGCAAGCCGGCCACCGCCTTCTCGCCGGTGGCGGTGACCCCGGACGAGCTGGGCGAGGCTTGGCACGAAGGCAAGGTGCACCTGCCGCTGCTGGTCGACTACAACGGGCGGCGTTACGGCGAGCCCGATGCCGGCGTCGAGATGCAGTTCGGCTTTCCCGAGCTGGTGGCCCATGTCGCCAAGACCCGTGCCCTCTGCGCCGGGTCCATCGTCGGCTCCGGCACCGTGTCCAACCACGACCGCCGCGTCGGCAGCTGCTGCCTCGCCGAGCAGCGCATGATCGAGATCATCGACAGCGGCGAGGCGCGCACCCCGTTCATGAAGGTGGGCGACACGGTGCGCATCGAGATGCACGACGCCAGCGGCGCCAGCGTGTTCGGCGCCATCGAACAGACGGTGGTGGCGCATGACTGAGCGCATCCTGTACGACTATTTCCGTTCCAGCGCCGCCTACCGGGTACGCATCGCGCTCAACCTGAAGGAGCTGGACTACATCCAGGCGCCGGTCAGCCTGGTCAAGGGCGAGCAGCAGGGCGCCGCCTACCTGGCGCTCAACCCGCAGGGACTGGTCCCGGCGCTGTCCGACAACGGCGTGCTGCTGACGCAGTCCTTGGCGATCTGCGAATACCTCGACGAAGCCTACCCCGACACGCCGCGGCTACTGCCGCTGGAGCCGGTGGCGCGCGCCCGCGCCCGCGCCATCGCCCAGTCCATCGCCTGCGATATCCATCCGCTCAACAACCTGCGGGTGCTGAATTACCTCAAGGGCGAACTCGGCGTCGGAGACGAGTCGCGCAATGAATGGTACCGGCACTGGATCACGCAAGGCTTTGCCGCGCTGGAGCGTCTGCTGGCGGACACGGCCGGCAGCTATTGCGTCGGCGACAATGTCACGCTGGCCGACGTGTGCCTGGTACCGCAGCTGTTCAACGCACGGCGCTTCGCCGTCGATCTGGCGCCGTATCCACGGCTGGTCGCCGTGGGCGAGGCGCTGGAGCGGCTGCCGGCCTTCGCCGCCGCTCACCCGTCGCGTCAGCCCGACACGCCGCCGGCCTGAGCGCGGCAAAGCGCATTGGAATGGCCGGTACGGCCATGTCTGGCCGTTTTTCATGCGATCGCCATTTGCATGACTTTCTCGCATTAGGGCTTGACGGCCATGTCATGCATCTGCTTTAATGCTGATCTCTGACGGCGCAGTTAGCCGGATCGGGGCCAATTAGCTCAGTTGGTAGAGCAGCGGATTGAAAATCCGCGTGTCCTTGGTTCGATTCCGAGATTGGCCACCACTCGATTCTTCCTGTGGTAACAACGATCGGCAAACTGTGTTTTCATGGCCAATTAGCTCAGTTGGTAGAGCAGCGGATTGAAAATCCGCGTGTCCTTGGTTCGATTCCGAGATTGGCCACCAGATTCAAGAAAAAGCCCGAACGTCATCGTTCGGGCTTTTTCGTTTCCGACCTGCATTCAACGCCACTGTCGGCGGTATTCCTCGGGTGTCAGTCCCATCAGGCGCTGGAACATGGCGATGAAGGCCGACGCGCTGCTATAACCCAGTTCCAGCGCGGTGTCCTGCACCGGGCGCCCGTCTTCCAGCAGGGCAATCGCCTGCAATACCTTGAGCCGTTGCCGCCAGGCGCTGAAGGACATCCCCAGATCGCGATGGCAGCGCCGCGACAGCGTACGCTCGGTGCTGTGCACCTCGCCGGCCCACGCTGCCAGCGAGCGCGTGTCCCCCGGCTGCTGCTGCAGGGCATGCAATACCTTGCCCAGCTGCGGGTCGTCCGACATCGGCAGGTAGCTGTCGTGGCATGGGCTCTCCGCCAGCTGGTCGAGCAGTACCTGGAACAGACGCCCCTCACGCTCGGTGCGGGGGTATTCCAGCTGCCCTCGCCGCAGAGTGTCGAGAATGGCCTGTATCAAGGGGTTGATCGCCAGGGTACACGCTTCCCGTGGCAAGTCGGCACACTGCGCCGGCTCCAGATAGAGCGAGCAGTAGCTCGCCTCGTAGCGGTTGCTCGCCACGTGTTCCAGCTGTGGCGGAATCCAGATGCCGTACTGCGGGGGCGCTAGGTAGTGACGCCCAGCCATCCCCACCTCCAGCACCCCGCTGAACGAATAGACGAACTGCCCCGCCGCATGGCGGTGCGGGGGGTACTCGCTGGCGCCCTCCAGGTGCACCACGCGGAAGGATACCGGCTGAGTCAGCTGTTCGAGCAGGGGCGGCAGTTGTCGGCGACGCGCCATATTGTCCAAAACTCCCTATGGGTTGTCGGAAATTCGTTATTTGATTGTAAACCGCCATCGCTACAATCGGGTCATCTTCATCGGGGCCGGTGCTTTCGCGCCCCGACCATGACTTTGAGAATCGGAACTCCCATGTCGACCGCTCGCAAACCGCTGGATGGCCTCGCCGCCGGATCGATGCTGCTGCTCTGTCTGTGCTGGGGAATGCAGCAGGTGGCCGTCAAACTGGCGGCCAGTGCCGTCAGTCCCATCATGCAGATCGGCTTGCGCTCCCTGCTCGCCGCCCTGTTGGTGGGGGCCCTGATGTGCTGGCGCCGGGAGCGCTTCTCCCTGCGCGACGGCCGGCTTCGTGCCGGGCTGGTGGCTGGCGCGTTGTTTGCCGGCGAATTCCTGTGCGTCTCGGTCGGGCTGATCTATACCAGTGCCTCGCACATGGTGGTGTTTCTTTATTCGGCGCCGATCTTTACCGCGCTGGGCCTGCACTGGCGCGTCAAGGGCGAACATCTGGGGCGGGCGCAGTGGGGCGGGGTGGGGCTGGCGTTCGCCGGCATTGCGCTGGCCTTTTCCAACGGACTGAGCGGGCAGGGGGAGTGGGGGCGCATGCTGCTGGGCGATGCGCTGGGTCTGCTGGGGGGATTGCTCTGGGCAGCTACCACCATCGTGGTGCGCGCTTCCAGCCTGTCCGAGGCGTCTCCGTCCCAGACCTTGCTGTACCAGCTCACCGTGGCCTCGGTGCTGCTGCTGGCGCTGGGTGGTGGCACGGGGCAGTGGGCGACGTTGCAGATGAGCCCGATCGCCTGGGCCAGCCTGCTGTTTCAGGGCGTGATCGTGGCGTTTGCCAGCTTCCTTGCCTGGTTCTGGCTGTTGCGCCGTTACCTGGCGTCGCGCCTGTCGGCCTTCTCCTTCCTGACGCCGCTGTTCGGCGTGGCATTCGGCGTGCTGCTGCTGGGTGAACCGCTCGACCCGCGTTTTCTCGTCGGCGCGTTGCTGGTGTTTGCCGGCATCGTGCTGGTCAACCTGCGTCGCGCCTGAGCCGGCGTGATCTCGCTCGACGGGCCTGCCCGCCGGCAATAAAAAAACCCCGTCACGTGTGACGGGGTTTTGAGCGGACAAGGAATCTGCTTCAGGCGTTGACGCCCGGCTTGGTGGTCAGTACCACGGTGTCCAGCCCTTGCTCCGCAACGGCTTCCGGCTCGTCGGCTTCTTCCACGGTCTCGCCGTTCAGCACGCGGTTCATGCGTTCCACGTCGAGCGCGTTTTCCCACTTGGCGACCACCACGGTGGCCACGCCGTTACCGATCAGGTTGGTGATGGCGCGGGCTTCGGACATGAAGCGGTCTACCCCCAGGAGCAGCGCCAGGCCTTCCACCGGCAGCTTGCCGTGCAGGGTGGCCAGGGTCGCGGCCAGCGTGATGAAGCCGCCGCCGGTCACGGCCGCGGCCCCCTTGGAGGTCAGCAGCAGCACGCCCAGCAGGCCCAGCTCCTCGCCCAGCGTCAGGTCCACGTTCACCGCCTGGGCGATGAAGATGGCCGCCATGGTCAGGTAGATCGAGGTGCCGTCCAGGTTGAACGAGTAACCGGTCGGGATCACCATACCCACCACCGGCTTGGCGCAGCCGAGGTTTTCCATCTTGGTCATCATGCGCGGCAGCGCCGATTCGGACGACGAGGTGCCCAGCACCAGGATCAGCTCTTCCTTGATGTAGGCGAGGAATTTCCACAGGCTGAAGCCGGTCAGCTTGGCGATGGTGCCCAGCACGATGAAGACGAAGGCGGCGCAGGTCAGGTACACGCACAGCATCAGGTAGCTCAGCTGCTTGAGCGAACCCACGCCGTACTTGCCGATGGTGAACGCCATGGCGCCGAAGGCTCCGATCGGGGCCAGCTTCATGATCATGCCGATGATGTGGAACATGGAGTGGGAGAATTCATCGAGAATGCTCACCAGCGGTTTGCCCTTTTCACCCATGGCCGACAGCGCGGCGCCCATCAGCACCGAGAACAGCAGCACCTGCAGGATATCGCCTTCGGCAAAGGCCGATACCACGCTATGCGGGATGATGTTCATGAAGAAGTCGATGGTGTTCATCGACTTGGCGCCGGCGGCGTACTTGGCCACGGCGGCCGAGTCCAGCGTGGACGGGTCGATGTTGAGACCGGCACCCGGCTTGAGCACGTTGACCACCACCAGGCCGATCACCAGCGCCAGCGTGGTCACCACTTCGAAGTACAGCAAGGCCTTGCCGCCGACGCGGCCGACTTCCTTCATGTCGCCCATCTTGGCGATGCCGACCACCACGGTGGTGAAGATGATCGGGGCGATCATCATCTTGATCAGCTTGACGAAGGCGTCGCCCAGCGGCTTCATCTTGGCGGCGAAATCCGGTGCCACGGCACCCAGCGTGACGCCGATGGCAATCGCCAGCAGCACTTGGAAGTACAGACGGGTGTAGAACGGTTTCTTCATGTCATTCCCTGTCGCAATCAACGATATCGTATGTGAAGGTCGTGGCCGGGGCTCGGTGAGGTGTGGCACGACCATACGACGATCGTAGCAGGCACATTAGCGTCGGCTAATTGGCGAAATCCCTAACGAAACAGAATGGCTGCCATTCCCAATCGGCATCGATACGTTGCCGTGCGTCATCCGGCGTGAACGAAACGCCGGCAGGGAGGTACTGGCGTGAAAGCACGGTGCGGCCGGGACGAGAGGCACCCTGCTAGAAGTAAAGACCATCCCGCCGCCGCCGGCAACGCGCGGGTGCCGCCCAAAACAAAACCGCCATGTCGGCACGACGATGGCGGTTGCGAGGGCGGGCGGGGCTGGCTCAGCCGGCGTGTTCGTCGCCCTTGTCGCGGCGCGCGCTGCCGGCCACCAGCGGGATGGCGAACAGGCGGCATTCCAGGGCACCGTTATAGAGCGGCACGCGGCGTTTCACCTCGAGGCGGATCAGCTTGGCCAGGCGCAGGTCGCCGGTGAAGAAGTACGCGGTCCAGCCGGCGAAGTGCTGCTTGAGCCAGTCGCCCAGCTGCGGGTAGAGCGCGGCCAGCGCGTCCTGCTCGTCGAGGCGTACGCCGTAGGGCGGGTTGCTGACGATCAGACCGTTCTCGCCTTCCGGGCGGATGTCGAGCACGTCGCTGGTCTTGAGCGTGACGGCCTCCGCCAGGCCGGCGGCCTGCAGGTTGTGACGGGCAATCGCGGTCATCGCGGCGTCGCGGTCGGAGCCGTGGATTGCAAGTGGGGCGAGCGGTTGTTCGGCCAACCTGGCGTCGAGCTGCAGTGCTTCCCACGCGACCGAATCGAAGTCGCGCAGACGCTGGAAGGCGAAGCGGCGGTTGCGGCCCGGCGCGCGCTGGAGCGCGATGTCGGCGGCTTCCACGAGGAAGGTGCCGCTGCCGCACATCGGGTCGATGAGGGGCTGGCTGCCGTCGTAGCCGGCCAGTAACAGGATGCCGGCGGCGAGGTTCTCGCGCAGCGGCGCCTCGCCGGTCTCCTCGCGCCAGCCGCGCTTGAACAGCGGCTCGCCGCTGGTGTCGAGGTAGATCTTGGCGGTGTCCGGGGTCAGGAACACCTGCACGCGCACGTCGGGGGTGCGGGTGTCGACCGAGGGGCGGCCGAGGCCGGACTGGCGGAAGCGGTCGCAGATGGCGTCCTTCACCGTCAGCGAGACGAAATCGAGGCTACGCACCTGCGAGCCGACGCCGTCGGTCTTGAGCTTGATGGTGCGGCTGACGTCGAAGAAGCGCGGCCAGTCCACCTGCATCGCCAGCTGGTTGACGTCGTGCTCGGAGGCGTAGCTGCCTTCGGCCACCAGCATCAGCACACGGCTGGCGGTGCGGCTGTGCAGGTTGGCGCGCATCATCATGCTGGCGTCGCCGCTGAAGCCGACCCCACCATCGGTCGGCTGGATATGCTGCGCTCCCAGAGCCGTCAGTTCGCCAGCGAGCACCTCTTCGAGGCCGCGCGGGCAGGGGGCGAACAGCGACAGCTGGACCTTGCGGCCGACCGTCAGCGGGGCGCTGGGAGCCGGCTGGCGCGGGCCTTCCGGGCGCACTCCGCCGGCAAACGGCGTCGCGCGGCTTTCGCGTGCCGCCGGGCGCGCTTCGGCGTCGCCGGCGCGCTTGATGAAGCTGGGCTTTTTGGCGCCGGTCGGGCTCGGGGTGAACAGCGGGGTGTCGTCACTGGCTTCGGTTTCGCGGCGACCGGCATCGTAACGGGGGCGCGACTCGTGGCGCGCCGGCGGCGCCGGCCGATCATCTTCGCGGTGCGGGGCCGGGCTGGCGGTCTGATCGTCCTGCTCCTTCGGCCGGCTGATGAAGGTCGGCTTTCTGGCTCCGGTCGGGCTCGGCGTGAACGGCAGCGCCTCGTCTTCCTGGCGGCTGTCCGCTTCGTGGCGGCGTGGCTGATCGGAGCGGTCGCGACCGAAACGCGGCGGCTCGTCGCCTTGGCGTTTGCCGTGCTTGGCAAAGCTTTCATCTTCACGGCGCGGCGCGGGGCGACGCTCCTGCCATTCCCCTTGGGCGCGGGATGGGCCGGAACGCGGCTGTTCGGCGGTATCGCGCGGTTCGTTCTTGCCGAACGCGGCGCTGTCCTTGCGCGACTGGCCGTAATGGCGCTTGTTGCGGTCGAAGCCCTGTTCCTGCCCCTCGCCCTGCTGGCGCGGTTGGCCGAAGCGCGGCTTGTCGCCGATCGGGCGGCGCTCCTGCTGACCGAAGCCTTCGCCCTCACGGCGCGGTCCCGGACGGCGTTCCTGCCCCTCGCCCTGCTGGCGCGCTTGGCCGAAGCGCGGCTTGTCGCCGATCGGGCGGCGCTCCTGCTGACCGAAGCCTTCGCCCTCACGGCGCGGTCCCGGACGGCGTTCCTGCCCCTCGCCCTGCTGGCGCGCTTGGCCGAAGCGCGGCTTGTCGCCGAACTGGCGGCGCTCCTGCTGGCCGAAGCCTTCGCCTTCGCGGCGCGGTCCCGGACGACGTTCCTGCCCCTCGCCTTGCTGACGCGGTTGGCCGAAGCGCGGCTTGTCGCCGAACTGGCGGCGCTCCTGCTGGCCGAAGCCTTCGCCCTCGCGGCGCGGCCCCGGACGACGTTCCTGCCCCTCGCCCTGTTGACGCGGTTGGCCGAAGCGCGGCTTGTCGCCGAACTGGCGGCGCTCCTGCTGACCGAAGCCTTCGCCTTCGCGACGCGGCGGCTTGCCCTGGCCATGCGGCCGGCTGTCCGGCTTCCGGTCGAAATGCCGGCGCTCTTCCTGGCGCGGCGGCTTGCCGGCCGGGGCGTCATTGCCGGTCGTGGGAGCGGCTTGAGCCTGGCGGTCGCGGTGGGTCTGGTCGCGGCGTACGTTGGCGCGTTGGCGGGAGCGGAAGCTGGACATGGAACATCTCGTGAAAATCAATCCCCTATTTTAAGCCAGATCGCCCGGCGGCGCTTGGAATTCCCATGCCCAATGCCGCGCGGCGTCTTGGTCGCGTCAGGGCTTTGCAGTACCATGTCCGGTTCGTTTCTCAGCAGGAAAAGCAGCATGGAAAGCGCCTTCGCCGAGCGCCTGATCGCCTGGCAGCAAACTCACGGACGGCACGGACTGCCGTGGCAGGTGAGCGATCCCTACCGGGTATGGCTGTCGGAAATCATGCTGCAGCAGACCCAGGTGAGCACGGTGCTGGGGTATTACGCACGTTTTCTCGCGCGTTTTCCCGACGTCGCCAGTTTGGCTGTTGCGCCGCTCGACGACGTGCTGACCCTGTGGAGCGGCCTCGGCTACTACACCCGGGCACGGAATCTGCATAAGGCCGCGGGCATGGTGATGAGCGAGTTCGGCGGGCAATTCCCGCAGGAGCGCAACCAGATCGAGCGTCTGCCCGGTATCGGCCGCTCCACCGCGGCGGCGGTCGCCGCCTTCGCTTTCGGCCAGCGCGAGGCCATCCTCGACGGCAACGTCAAGCGCGTACTGACGCGCTGCTTTGGCGTCGAGGGCTTTCCCGGAGAGAAGAAGGTCGAACAGCAGTTGTGGGTCCTGGCCGAATCGCTGCTGCCAAATCAAGGCATGACCGCCTATACCCAAGGCATGATGGATCTGGGCGCTACCGTCTGTACCCGCAGCAAGCCGGCCTGTACCGTCTGTCCGATGGTCGATCGCTGCGTCGCCGCGCGCGACGGGCGCTGCGCCGAGCTGCCGGCGCGCCGGCCGAAGAAAGTGGTGCCGACGCGGCGTACCGTGATGCTGCTGGCCGTGCACCAGAACCGCGTCTGGCTGGAGCGGCGTCCGCCCAGCGGCATCTGGGGCGGCTTGCTGTCGCTGCCGGAGTTCGAGACTTCCGAGGCCGTCGAGGCATGGCGGCGCGAGCGCGGCCCGGGCGACCTGTTGCCGGCCTGGCCCGAGTTGGAACACGTATTTTCGCATTTCCGGCTGATCATCACCCCGCAGCCGTTGCGGCTGGAGGCTCTGGACGGACGCGTGGCGAAGGAAGAAAACGGCAGCTGGCTGGCGCTGGACGAGGCTCCCGATGCCGGGGTGCCGGCCCCGGTGCGCCGGCTGCTGCACAGGTTGGCCGAAGAGCGCTGAACCTTCAGCGTGCGATGTTGACGAAGAGGACGGCCAAGCGGCCGTCACGAGAATAGAGAATCATGGTTTCCGTAGTCCGTTCCGTAGCCGATACCCTGGCTGGTGCCGCCGATCCGCAGCGCTGGCTCGAGCACCTTTCCGCCTCGCAAAACGAGGCCGACCGCAGTGCGCTGGCCCGCGCCTTCAACTGCGCGCGCGAGCTGTACGCCGGCAAGCGCCTGACCCAGACCGGCGAGGACGTGTTCAGTCACGCCGTATCGGCCGCTGCCATCGTCGCCGATCTCGACCTGCTGACCGACGCCGTGGTCGCCACGCTGCTGTTCGCCGTGCCGGATTTCCGCGAAGACTGGCACGAATGGATGACGAACGAGTTCAACCCCACCGTTGTGGTGCTGGTGGATGGCGTCAACCGCGTGCGCAGGCTCACCGAGATCGCCCGCATCGACAAGCTCGACACCCCGGAGGAGCGCGCGCGCCAGGCCGAGACCATGCGCAAGATGCTGCTCGCCATGGTGGCCGATATCCGCGTGGTGCTGATCAAGCTGGCCTGGCGCACTCAGACCATGCACTACCTGACCGAGTGCCCCGAACCGGTGCGCCGCGCCATCGCCCAGGAAACCATGGACGTGTTCGCCCCGCTGGCCAACCGTCTCGGCGTGTGGCAGATCAAGTGGGAACTGGAAGATCTGGCATTCCGCCATATCGAGCCGGAAAATTACAAGAAAATCGCCAAACTGCTCGATGAGCGCCGCCTCGGCCGCATCGACTACATCGCGCGCGTGCTCGACACCCTGCGTGGTGAACTGCGCGCTGCCGGCGTCAACGGCGAGGTGGCCGGCCGGCCCAAGCACATCTATTCCATCTGGAAAAAGATGCGCAAGAAAAACCTCGACTTCTCCGAGCTGTACGACATCCGCGCCGTGCGCGTGCTGGTCGAATCGGTCAAGGACTGCTACACCGTGCTGGGCCTGATCCACAGCATGTGGCAACCGGTGCCGGGCGAGTTCGACGACTACATCTCGCACCCCAAGGCCAACGACTACCGCAGCCTGCACACCGCCGTCATCGGCCCGGAAGACCGCGTCATCGAAGTGCAGATCCGCACTTTCGACATGCACGAACACGCCGAATTCGGCGTGGCGGCGCACTGGCGCTACAAGGAGGGAGGCAAGGGCGATGCCGCCTACGAGGAAAAAATCTCCTGGCTGCGGCAACTGCTCGACTGGCGCGAGGAGGTTTCCGACCGCTCCGGCCTGACCGACGCCTTCAAGACCGAGCTGTTCTCCGACACCATCTACGTGCTGACTCCCAACGGACGGGTGCTGGCGCTGCCCAGCGGTGCCACCGCGATCGACTTCGCCTACGCCATCCATACCGACCTCGGCCATCGCTGCCGCGGCGCCAAGGTGGAAGGGCAGATCGTGCCGCTGTCCACGCCGCTGCAGAACGGCCAGCGCGTCGAGATCCTGGCGGCCAAGGAAGGCGGCCCCAGCGTCAACTGGCTGCACGAAGGCTGGGTCAAGAGCCATCGCGCCATCGCCAAGATCCGCCAGCACATCCGGTTGCAGAACGCCGACGCGGTGCGCGAGAGCGGGCGACAGCTGTTCGAGAAAGAGCTGGCGCGCCACCCCAACCTGCAACCCAACCTGGCCGCGCTCGCCGAAAAACTCGGTTTTGCGCGCATGGACGAGCTCTACGGCGCGCTCGGCCACGGCGAGCTGTCGATCCGCTCGGTCGCCCAGGCGATCGAGAGCTTCGCCCCGCCGCCACCGCCGGACATCGCCCCGGAAGACCTGGTCAAGCGCAGCAAGGGCGGGCACAACGCCGGCGGCATCCTGATCGAAGGCATCGACAACCTGATGACGCAACTGGCGCGCTGCTGCAAGCCGGCGCCGCCCGACGCCGTGGTCGGCTTCGTCACCAAGGGGCGCGGCATCTCCATCCATCGCGCCAATTGCCTCACGCTCAAGCGGCTGTCGGCGGACGCCCCCGAGCGCCTGATCGCCGCCGACTGGGGCGAGCAGAAGACCAGCGTGTTCCCGATCGACATAGAAGTGATCGCGCACGATCGCAACGGCCTGTTGCGCGATATTTCCGACGTCTTATCGCGGGAAAAGCTCAATGTCATTGCCGTGAACACGCTCTCCAAGGATCTCAAGGCGCGGATGCGTTTCACTGTCGAGGTGCGGCAGGTCAACGACATCAACCGTGTCCTGTCTCATGTGCTTGATTTGCAAGGAATTCTTGAGGCGAGGCGAGTGTGATTCAGACGTCAGTTGCAAATTTATACTGCACTGCACAAAAAATACTTGCGTAATCGATCACATGTGCCGATAATCGGTACTGCATCAGGACGTTACATGCAACGTGTGCGTTTTGGTGTTGTCTCCTCCATCCTCCTTCTTAGGTGGAACTTGGCGCAATCTAACGGTTGCGCTTTTTTTTTTTGCCTTTTGCACAAGCCCCAGGTGGCATTTCTGGTGCTTTGAGACACCCGTTACAACACTTTTCCGAGCTCGCCTCACCTCGCCTTTTCTGTTGCCGCACAAGGGTTTGACAGTGCCCGGGCACTGTAATAGAATCCGGAACTTTCAAGAATTTACGATGGAAGAGCTCCATGAAGACCTTTTCTGCCAAGCCGCATGAAGTAAAGCGCGAGTGGTACGTGGTCGATGCCTCGGACAAGGTGCTGGGTCGCCTCGCGGCCGAAGTTGCCCGCCGTCTGCGTGGCAAGCACAAGCCGGAATTCACCCCGCACGTTGATACCGGCGACTACATCGTAGTCGTTAACGTCGACAAGCTGCGTGTTACCGGTGCCAAGGCACTCGACAAGAAATACTACCGTCACACCGGCTATCCGGGCGGTATCAAAGAGCGTTCCTTCACCGAACTGCAAAACCAGTTCCCGGAACGTGTTCTGGAAAAAGCCGTCAAGGGTATGCTGCCGAAGGGTCCGCTGGGTTACGCCATGATCAAGAAGCTCAAGGTATACGCCGGTAGCGAACATCCGCACACTGCTCAGCAGCCGAAAGTGCTGGAATTCTGATTTAGAGGCAAAAGATGAACGGTAAATATTATTACGGTACCGGCCGTCGCAAGAGCTCGGTAGCGCGTGTATTCATGCAAAAGGGTTCCGGCCAGATCATCGTCAACGGCAAGCCGGTTGACGAGTACTTCGCCCGTGAAACCGGCCGCATGGTGATCCGCCAGCCGCTGGCTCTGACCGAGCACCTCGAGTCGTTCGACATCAAGGTGAACGTGCTTGGTGGCGGCGAAACCGGCCAGGCCGGCGCCATCCGTCACGGCATCACCCGTGCCCTGATCGACTTCAGCGCCGAGCTGAAGCCCGCTCTGTCCCACGCAGGCTTCGTTACCCGCGATGCCCGTGAAGTCGAGCGTAAGAAAGTCGGTCTGCGTAAAGCACGCCGCGCCAAGCAGTTCTCCAAGCGTTAATCCGCTGCTGGACTGGATCGAAAAAGCCACCGCGAGGTGGCTTTTTTGTTTTGTTGCGTTGGCTGGTTACTCTACTTAGACTGTCGTCTTTGCGACATTGTTTTACAGCTACGAGGAGTTGGGCATGATCAAGGTGGGTATTGTCGGTGGCACTGGGTACACCGGGGTGGAACTGCTGCGTCTGCTGGCCGGGCATCCGGCGGCACACGTCACCGCGGTAACCTCGCGCAAGGAAGCCGGCATGCCGGTGGCCGAGATGTTCCCGAGCCTGCGCGGTCGTGTCGATGTTGCCTTCTCCACTCCCGAGGAGGCCAAGCTGACCGAGTGCGACGTGGTGTTTTTCGCCACCCCGCACGGTGTTGCCATGGCGCAGGCGCGCGAGCTGCTGGAGGCGGGCGTCAAGGTGATCGACCTGGCCGCCGACTTCCGTCTGAAGGATCCTGCCGTGTTCCAGCAGTGGTACGCCATGGAGCACAGCTGTACCGACCTGTTGGCCGAAGCCGTGTACGGGCTGCCGGAAGTCAACCGCGAGGCGATCAAGGCCGCGCGCCTGGTCGGCATGGCCGGCTGCTACCCGACCTCGGTACAGCTCGGCCTGCTGCCGCTCCTGGAAGGCGGCAAGCAACTGATCGACGTCGAGACCCTCATCGCCGACTGCAAGTCCGGCGTGTCTGGGGCCGGCCGCAAGGCCGAGGTCGGCACGCTGCTGGCCGAGGCCGGCGACAACTTCAAGGCCTACGCCGTCAAGGGGCACCGCCACTCGCCTGAGATCATGCAGGGTCTGTCGGCGATCCACGGCGCACCGGTCAAGCTGACCTTCGTGCCGCATCTGACCCCGATGATCCGCGGCATCCATTCCACGATCTACGCGCGCATCCGCCCCGAAGCCAGCGCTACCGACTTCCAGGCCTTGTTCGAGCAGCGTTTCGCCGCTGAACCGTTCGTCGACGTGCTGCCGGCCGGCAGCCATCCCGAGACGCGCTCGGTACGCGGCTCCAACACCGCACGCATCGCGCTGCATCGCCCGGGTAACGGCGACCTGCTGATCGTGTTGGTGGTCGAGGACAACCTGGTCAAGGGGGCTTCCGGCCAGGCGGTGCAGGTGATGAACCTGATGTTTGGCCAGCCGGAAAACGCCGGTCTCGATATCGTCCCCTTGTTGCCGTAAGTACGGCTGACAGGGCAGGGACACGTCAGCAGTCGGAGGCTTTTTCGCCGCCGTGGATATGGGGTGCGGCTTTTGCACCCACCTGCCGTATTGAAAACTGGCCAGCCGGCCTAATATCCGACTAAAATAGTAGGATGAAAGCCGTGCTGACGGCATTTGTTTGTTTTGTGAGGTAAAAAATGACTGCTACGACCGAAATGCCGAGCCCGATCGCGTTCACCGACAGCGCCTGCTCCAAGGTGCGCGACCTGGTGGCGGAAGAAGGCAATCCGGACCTGAAACTGCGCGTCTTCGTGACCGGCGGTGGCTGTTCCGGTTTCCAGTACGGCTTCACCTTCGATGAAATCGTCAACGAAGACGATACCGCCATCGAGCGCGAAGGCGTCACCTTTCTGGTCGACCCGATGAGCTACCAGTATCTGGTCGGCGCCGAGATCGACTACCAGGAAAGCCTGGAAGGCTCGCAGTTCGTGATTCGCAATCCGAACGCCGAGACCACCTGCGGCTGTGGCTCGTCCTTCTCGGTATAAGCAATCCACGCTAAGATAAGACCCGGGCTTCCGCCCGGGTTTTTTTATGTGGATTTCATGATCAAGCTGCCATCGATTGCCCTGCCCAAGGTCGAGTACACGCGTGAATTCGCCTTCAATGATGCCGATTTCGAACGCATCCGCAAGCTGATCTACCGCGAAGCCGGCATTGCCCTGAATCCTTCCAAGAAGGACATGGTGTACGGTCGCCTGGTGCGGCGCATCCGTGAACTGAAGCTCTCCAGCTTTGCCGCTTACCTCGACCAACTCGAGTCCGCCTCCGGACGCCGGGAGTTCGAGCAGTTCGTCAATGCGCTGACGACCAACCTGACGTTCTTCTTTCGTGAAGAACACCATTTTCCCATTCTCTCCGAGCACCTGAAAAAGAAGGCACAGCAGGGGGGGGAACTCGCCATCTGGTGCGCCGCGGCCTCGACCGGCGAGGAGCCGTACTCGATCGCGATGACGGCGCTGGAGAGCGTGCCGGGCGCGCGCGTGTCGATCACCGCCACCGATCTCGATACCACGGTGCTGGAAACCGGCCGCAAGGGCATTTACCCCGCTGACAAAATTGCACGTCTGCCGGCTGGGCATGCCACGCGTTTTTTTGACAAGCAGGGCGACGGCAGCTACCAGGCCAAGGCCGCCTTGCGCAGCATGATCAGCTTCTCGCGCCTCAACCTGATCGACAGCACCTGGCCCCTGCGCAAGCAGTACGATGCCATCTTCTGCCGCAACGTGATGATCTATTTCGATCGCGATACCCAGCTCGCCGTACTGAAAAAGTTCGCGCCGTTGCTGAAGCCGGATGGCCTGCTGTTCGTCGGTCATTCCGAAAACTTCTATTTTGCCGCCGACCTGTTCAAGTTGCGCGGCAAGACCGTGTACGAGCTGGCCGCCAATGGCGCCGGCCGTTCGGCTTGAACATGTGCCCGCGCCGCCCTAGGGCCCGGGCCGTACCCGGCGGACATGCCACCCTCTTTGCTATCGTGAACGGGGTTCTACGATGAAGGTGGTGGTGTTGGGGGCGGGCATCATCGGCGTCTCGACGGCCTGGTTCCTGGCGCGTGACGGGCACGAGGTGGTGGTGCTGGAGCGGGCGACCGGTCCGGCGCGCGAGACCAGTTTCGCCAATGGCGGACAGATCTCGGTAAGCCACTCCGAGCCGTGGGCGCAGCCGTCCACCCCATGGAAAGTGTTCAAGTGGTTGCTGCGGGAAGATGCTCCGCTGCTGTACCGGCCGCGCTTCGACAGCGCCCAGTGGGCCTTTGCGCTACGCTTTCTGCGCGAATGCCTGCCGCAACGCGCGCATCGCAACATGCTGTGCATGCTGGCGCTGGGGCGCTTCAGCCGCGACACCTTCGCGCTGATCCGCGAGGAAACCGGCATCGCCTTCGATCACCTGGCGCGCGGTATCGTGACGCTGTTCGAGTCCCGCCGGGATCTGGAACAAGCCTTGCGCGCGGCCGAAACCATGCGCGAGTTCGGCGTCGACAAACGGGAGATTTCGCGCACCGAGCTGCTGCGGATCGAGCCTGCCCTGGCCGCCAGTGCCGACCGCATTGCGGCGGCCTGCTACTGCGACAGCGATCAGTCCGGCGATATCCACAAATTCACGTCGGGGCTGGCTGCGGCCGCAGCGGCCTTGGGCGTGGAGTTTCGCTTTTCCACCCGCATCAACGCCTTGTTGGCCGAAGGCGGCGACGTCGCCGGGGTGTCGGTGACTCGCCCGGATGGCTACTTCGAGACGGTGCGCGCCGATGCCTACGTGCTAGCGCTGGGCAGTTACAGCACACCGATTGCGCGCAGCGTCGGTCTCGCGCTGCCGGTGTATCCCGCCAAGGGCTATTCGGTCACACTGCCCATCCGCGAGCCCGCGGCGGCGCCCACGGTGGCGCTCACAGAGGAAAGCTACAAGGTCTTCATGTCACGGCTGGGAGACCGCTTGCGCGTGGCCGGCACCGCCGAACTCGCCGGTTACTCCTCAACACTCAACCCGGTACGCTGCGGCCTACTGGTGCAACGCGCGCGGGCGTTGTTTCCTGATGCGTGCGACTGGGAAGGGGAGGTTCAGTACTGGACCGGTCTGCGGCCCGCCTCGCCGGGCAATGTGCCGCTGATCGGGCGTACCCGCTACCCCAGTCTTTATCTGAACACCGGCCATGGCACGCTGGGCTGGACTGAAGGTCCGGGCTCGGGGCGGGCGCTGGCCGACATCATCGGTGGGCGCCGCCCGCCACTGGATTTTCCTTTTACCGGCTGCTGATGAGGCACTGGCCTGGCTTGTGACGCACAGGCGAGGTCGATTGCCATGGCAGCGCAACTTGGCAGGATAGAACGATGCAGGACATGACCCCCTTTCAACTGTTGGGCGGAGCCGGCGTGGTGCGCTGGCTGACCGACCGCTTCTACGACATCATGGACAGCGACCCCTCCGTGAAAGCGCTGCGCGACATGCATCCGGCCGACCTGACCGAGTCGCGCGACAAACTCTACATGTTTCTGTCGGGCTGGCTCGGCGGCCCCTCGTTGTACATCGAAAAGTATGGCCATCCGCGTCTGCGTGCCCGGCACATGCCATTTCCGGTCGACAGCGTCGCTCGTGATCAGTGGATGTCCTGCATGAGTCGTGCCATTGCCGACCTGGTGGTGGAGGAAGCGCTGAAAGAGAAGCTGCTGGAGGCCTTTTTCAATACCGCCGACTTCATGCGCAATCAGCAAGAATAAACGAATAATTGAAGATGAAATAACTTCTTGAATGAATTTAGGGATGATCCATGCTGATATGAGTAGCGGCTTTCCGTCGACCTTGCAGGACGATCGCCATGAAATACTCGTTGTGCTGGATCTCTGTGCTGTGCGGCTGTTTTGCCATGCCGGCACTGGCGAAATGTCCCGAGGGCGCGTGGATGTGCGCAACGCCGGGAGCGGCCTATGCCGGCAAGAGCGAAAGCCGGGTTGCCGCCACCGAGACGGTGGTGCTGCGCTCGGGCGCGTTTGCCCTGGAGCGGATCGATTCGCCTGGCGGGCAAAGTCTCGATCTGCGGCCTAGCTGGCGTCTCGACGAGGATACCCGCCTGTCGCTCAAGGTCACCAAGCACCAGACAGAGTTGCGCTTGAAGTGGCAGTGGTAACGAATGATCAGCACAACACCTTGTGCCAACAAAAAACGGCCCGCATGCGGGCCGTTGCCTTTGCCGGGATCAGTGCGGCCGGTGGCCGCGCTCTATCATGACCCCGACCTGTTTTACTCCCGGCAAAATGCCGAGCTTGGTTACCGAAACCTTGACCCATGGCGCGCCGAAATCCTCGCGGATGACCTTGGCGATGTATTCCGCCAGCGCCTCGATCAGCAGGAAATGCTGCTCGGCTAGCGCCTTGCGCAGGCGTTCGACCACCACGCCGTAATGAATGGTATCGCCGATATCGTCGCTATGGCACGGCACTTCGCTCGGGATGCCGATTTCCAGATCGATTTCGATGACTTGCGGGGCTTGCCGCTCCCATTCGTAGACGCCGATGACGGTGTCGGCGCGCACCTCGCGCAAGAAGATGATGTCCATTGGAGCGCGGCAGTTGGGGATTGCCGCCTGATACCGTAAAATTCGAAGTCTTGCATTTTAGTGGATATACGATGACCACGACAGCTTTTGCTTTTCTCGTGGCGGCCTACCTTATCGGTTCGCTGTCTTTCGCCGTGATCGTCAGCCGCCTGATGGGCATGGCCGACCCGCGCTCCTACGGCTCCGGCAACCCGGGGGCCACCAACGTGTTGCGCAGCGGCAAGAAGCTGGCCGCCGTGCTGACCCTGCTGGGCGACGGCATCAAGGGCTGGGTGGCGGTGGCGCTGACGCAGTGGCTCGGCCCGCGTTATGGCCTGGGCGAGCAGGCGGTGGGCATGGCCGCCATCGCGGTACTGGTTGGTCACATGTGGCCGGTATTCTTCGGCTTCAAAGGCGGCAAGGGGGTTGCCACCGCCGTGGGCGTGCTGTTTGGTTTCAACCTGTGGCTGGCGCTGGCCGCCGTGGCCACCTGGCTGTTCATGGCCGTCGTAGTGAAGATTTCCTCGCTGTCGGCGCTGACTGCAGCGGTATTGGCCCCGGTCTACGCTTTCTTCATCGTCGGGCCGCACAGCGTCTACTTCGGCAGTTCCATCATCATCGCCATTCTGGTGGTGCATCGTCACAAGTCCAACCTGATCAAGCTGCTGACCGGGCAGGAGGGCAAGATCGGCGAGAAGGCCGACGGCTCAGCCGGCAACGGATTCGGCGGACAGTAACTGTCAGGATGAAAAAAGCCGACGTAATGTCGGCTTTTTCATGTCTGCAACGCGTAGAGGGTCCGGTCCGGCGCCTATCCCTCCGACAGCACCCGCAGGTGCGCCACCACGCTGCGCGCCAGTGCCGACAGGTCGTAGCCGCCTTCCAGCACCGAGACGATGCGGCCCTCGGCGTGTTGTGCGGCCACCGCCATCAACTGCCGCGTCACCCACTCGTAATCCGCCTCCACCAGTCCCAGCGATCCCATGTCGTCCTCGCGGTGCGCGTCGAAGCCGGCCGAGATGAACAGCATCTGCGGCTGGAACTGGTGCAGTGCCGGCAGCCAGACGTTTTCCACCGCCTCGCGGAATTCGCGCCCGCCGCTCCCGGCCTTGAGCGGCACGTTGTGCATGTTGGGGCCGAGCGGCTGGTCGCCGCAGTAGGGGTAGAACGGATGCTGGAACGTCGACACCATCATCACCCGTGGATCGTCACGGAAGATCTGCTCGGTGCCGTTGCCATGGTGCACGTCGAAGTCGATGATGGCGACCCGCTCCAGCTTGTAGTAAGACAAAGCATGGGCCACGCCGACGGCCAGGTTGTTGAAGAAGCAGAAGCCCATGGAGCGGTCGCTCTCGGCATGGTGGCCGGGCGGGCGCACGGCGCAGAAGGCGTTGGGCGCCTTGCCCTCGCACAGCAGGTCCACCGCCTTGACCACGGCGCCGGCAGCACGGAGCGCAGCCGGCAGCGTGCCCGCCGACATCGCGGTGTCGGGGTCGATACGGAAAGTGCCGACCGCGGGCGCGCAGGATTCGATGTATTCGACGTAGCGGGGCGGATGGATGCGCGCCAGCTGCTGGTCGGTGACCAGCGGCGCCTCCACCTCCTGCAGGAAATCGAATAGCTGCGACGCCATCAGTTGGTCGCGAATGGCGGTAAGCCTCTCCGGACATTCCGGATGGCCGACCCCCATATTGTGCAGCAGGCAGTCGGAATGGGTGATGTAGGCGGTCAGTCCGTTGTGCGGCAGGCGGTTTTTCAGCCAGTTGAACACGAGCGTTTCCTTGTTGCGTAGAATGGGACGCAATCTATGACTTTTTGATAAATAGTGCTCGGAACCTCCCGGAAATGCAATCTCTCGCCTTTGCTTATCGTCAACTAAATGCGTTGTTGCTCGGCAAGAGCGATGCCATCAAGCTGGCGCTGGCCTGCCTGGTCGCCCGCGGCCACCTGCTGATCGAGGATGTGCCGGGGGTTGGCAAGACCACGCTGGCGCAGGGGCTGGCGCATGTGCTCGGGCTAGACTACCGGCGCGTCCAATTCACCAGCGACCTGTTGCCGGCCGATATCGTCGGCGTCAACATCTTCGAGCGCGAAACCGGCACCTTCCGCTTTCACCGCGGCCCGGTCTTCGCCCAGGTGCTGCTCGCCGACGAAATCAACCGGGCCTCGCCCAAGGTGCAGTCGGCCTTGCTGGAGGCGATGGAGGAGCGTCAGGTATCGGTGGACGGCGAGACACATCCTTTACCGCAGCCGTTTTTCGTCATCGCTACCCAGAACCCGCTCGAGCAGGTTGGCACGTTCCCCTTGCCCGAGTCGCAAATGGACCGCTTCCTGATGCGTATCGGATTGGGTTACCCGCCCCCACAGGCGGAGCGGGCCTTGCTACTCGGTGAGGAGCGGCGCCGGGTAATGGAGGAACTGGTTCCGGCCCTGGAGCCGCTGCCGTTGCTGCAATTGCAGGCGCAGGCCAGCCGGCTGACCGTGAGTCCGGCACTGGCCGATTATGTCCTGGCGCTGCTCCAGGCCACCCGGCAGGGGCGCCGTTTCGCCCAGGGGCTGAGCCCGCGCGCCGGGCTGGCCTTGGTGGCTGCCGCGCGGGCCTGGGCTTTGCTGGAGGGGCGCGATTACGTATTGCCGGATGACGTCAAGGCAGTGTTTCCGGCCGTCGCCGGCCATCGCCTGACGACCGCGCCGCCGGGGGGAGGGCCGGTGTCGGACGATGAGCTGGCCGCGTTGGTGGCGGGCGTTGCGATTCCGTAGCCACCTGCAGGCCTGGCTGGTACGCCGCCTGCCGCCTTCCGCGCAGTGGACGCTGCGCCATCAGCGCATCTACCTGCTGCCGACCTCATTCGGCTGGATGCTGCTGGGGGTGGCATTGGCAATCTGGGTCGGCGCGCTCAATTACGCGGTCAGTCTGGCCTATGCCTTGTCATTCTGGATCATCGGCCTGTTGTTGGTGTCGGTACTGATGGCGTATCGGCAGCTGGCGGGGCTGACGCTACAGGCCGGGACGGCCGACCCGGTGTTTGCCGGGGAGGTGACGCACTTTTCGATACGGCTCGATAATCCCTCGGGCTGGTCGCGTACCTTGCAGGGCCACCTGGCCGGAAGTACCGGGCGCACCTCGGCTTGCCAGTTGTCCCCTCACTCCAGTGTTTGGCTGTCGTTGCCACTGGCGACCACGCAACGTGGCCTGCTCGCGATGCCGGCGCTGGCTCTTAGCTGCGACGTCCCGTTCGGTCTGATTCGGGCGTTTGCTTATGTCCGTTTGCGGCAGCAGGCTCTGGTTTATCCGGTGCCACAGGCTGATGTGTCCGGCCACCGGCAGGGTGTGAGCGGGGAGGGCGAGGCGCTATCGACGGCGGGAGACGACGAGTTTTCCCATCTGGCCGCCTATCGTGACGGCGATACGCCGCGCCAGATCGCCTGGAAAGTCCTCGCCCGACGCGATGTCTTGACGAGCAAGCGCTTTGCCGGCGCGGTGGCGGGTGGCTGTCGCGTGCTGGATTGGCACGACTATCCGCCAGGGGACGATGCCGAGTCGCGGCTGTCGCGGCTGGCCTGGCGTGTGTTGGAGTGCGAGCGTGAACAGCACTGCTACCGGCTGCGTGTGCCGGGCGCGGAGGTTGGTCCCCAGCCCCATCAACGGGAACAGGCCTTGGCGTTGTTGGCTCGCTATGGAGAGACGCCATGACCGGGAGCGATGCGCTGCGCCGGGTGTTGCCGGTGTTGCTCGCTCTGGCGGTCACCGCCGCACCCCTGGCGCGCTACCTGCCGGGCTGGGTGGTGGGCTTGTCGGCGGCAATGCTGCTGGCACGGGGCATACTGCTGTGGCAGCAACGCCAGTTGCCGCCGCGCTGGCTGGTGGCACTGGCCGTGGCGGTGCCGCTGGTACTGCTGTGGCTGACCCTGCGCACCCTGATCGGGCGTGAAGGCGGCAGCGCTCTGCTGTTGTTGCTGGTTGGCTTCAAGGCCTTCGAGACCTTCAGCCTGCGCGACTGGAGGGTGTTGCTGGCGTTGGGTTTTTTCCTGGCAGCGACGCCCTTGCTGTTCGACCAGTCGCCCTTGGCGGCCGGCTGGCTGGTGCTGAGTCTGTTCAGCCTGACCTGGGCAATGGCGGCGCTGCACGGCAAGCAGCCGATACTCGCCAGTTTGCGGGCCACGTTGCAGGCCTTGCTGCTTTCTCTGCCCCTGATGCTGGTGCTGTTCGTGGTGATGCCACGTCTGCCTGGGCCGTTGTGGAGCATTCCGGCTGCGAGCGCTACGGCCAGCAGCGGGTTGGCCGAAGACATGGCTCCGGGCAGCCTCAGCCAGCTGATCCCCAGCAATGAACCGGTTTTTACTGCCGTCTTTGCCGGGGCGGCGCCGCCGAGGCGCGATTTCTACTGGCGGGTGATGCTGTTCGACCAGTTCGATGGCCGCCGCTGGTTCAATGCCGGGGTGGTAGACGAACCTGGCGGCCAGGTGCTGGGGGGAAATTCTGTCAGTTACACCCTGACGGTGGTGCCGGACAAAGGGCGGGTGCCGGTACTCGACCTGCCGGGTGAGGTGGCGGAAGGGCTGCGCGAGCGTGCCGGCATGGTCTGGCGGCAGCCGCGTCCCAGCGACACCCGCATTCGCTACCGGGCGGGCAGCCACACCGGTGCCCTGTTGGCAGAACCCCTGGATGCCAGCCATCTCGCCTACTACCGCCATCTGCCGGCAGGCAATGAACGCACGCGTGCCCTGGCGGCGTCGATACGGGCGCGCAGTCAGGGCGATGAGGGCTATATCCGGAGCCTACTGGAGCATTTCCGCCTGGAGAACTTCCGCTATACCCTGTCCCCGCCTCTGCTGGAGGGGGGGGACATCGTCGACCAGTTCCTGTTCCAGACGCGGCAGGGGTTTTGCGAGCATTACGCCTCGGCGTTCGCATTCCTGGCTCGTGCGGCAGGCATTCCCAGCCGCGTGGTGGTGGGGTACCAAGGAGGAGAATACAATCCTGCGGGGGGCTACTGGCAGATTCGTTCTTCCGATGCCCATGCCTGGGTCGAGGTCTGGCTGGCCTCGCGCCAGAGCTGGTGGCGTGTCGATCCAACCGCAGCGGTATCGCCGGACCGCATCGAGCAAGGCGTAGAACAGGCGGTACCGGCGGTGCGCGCCGCAGTACCGATACTGGGTGGGCGGCCTCCCGCCTGGATCATGGCCCTGCGTCAGCACTGGCTGGCTGCCAACTTTGTGTGGCAGCAATGGGTGGTCGGCTATGATGCCGGCCGGCAACGCTCACTGTTCCGCTCGTTGGGCTTGGGGCCCGAGGTCGACACTGCTGCCGTACTCAAGGGGTTGTTGCTCGGCGCCGTGCTGGCGTTGCTGCCGCTCTGGTGGTGGTGGCGTAGCCTGCCGCCACGCGAGCCCTTGCTGGTGGGGTGGCTGCTGCTGGCGCAGCGCCTGCGGCGGGCAGGGGTGGCGGTGACGTCGGCAGATACGCCGGCCGAGCTGCTGCAGCGCGGGACGTCGCTGGGCGAGGCCGATCGCGAGCAATTGGCGGCCCTGCTGGATGCCTACGTCGGCTTGCGCTACCGTACCCGGGAAGAGGCTGCACCGCTGGCTGCACGGCGCTGGCTCAGAGGGGTGAGGCGTTTTCGCCCGTCGGCGAGGCGCTGAATGGCAAAACCCCGGCGCCCCGGGGTTTTTATCTGTTGCTGCTGCTGGGGAACCTGATTACAGCAGCAGGTCTTTGCCAATGCCCTTGCGACGCAGGATGCGGCGCAGTTGCTCGAGTCCTTCGATCTGGATCTGGCGCACCCGCTCGCGCGTCAGGCTGAGGGTGCTGGCCAGTTCCTCCAGCGTGCAGATTTCATGGCCGTTCAGGCCGTAGCGACGCTCGATCACCATGCGCTGCTTGTCGTTGAGCTGGGCCATCCACTCGTGGACGAAGTTTTCCAGCTGGGTATTGTGCAACTGGATTTCCGGCTCGTCGTGCTGGTCGTCCGGAATTGACTCCCCGATCGACAGCATGGGGTCGATGTCCAGTGGCGCATCCAGCGAGGCCATGCGCTCGTTGAGGTTCATTACCCGGCGCACGTCTTCCACCGGCTTGTCGACCAGTTGTGCGATTTCCTCGACGCTGGGCTCGCGCCCTATCTGGCTTTCCAGGTGGCGCGAGGCGCGCAGGTAAACGTTGAGTTCCTTGATGACGTGCACCGGCAGCCGGATGGTGCGCGACTGGTTCATGATGGCGCGTTCGATGCTCTGGCGTATCCACCACGTAGCGTAGGTGGAAAAACGGAAGCCGCGCTCGGGGTCGAATTTTTCCAGCGCATGCATCAGCCCGATATTGCCCTCCTCGATCAGGTCGAGCAGGGCTAGGCCGCGGTTGATATAGCGTTTGGCAATGTTCACGACCAAGCGCAGATTGTGCTCGATCATTTTCTGGCGCGCTTCGAAGTCGCCTTGCACCACCAGTCGCGCCAAGGACTGCTCCTCCTGAGGGCTGAGCAGGGCATTGTTGCCGATATCGTTCAGGTAGATCTGGGTGACGTCGGCAATGTCGTCATAGGCGGATGCGGCTTCCTGCACTTCTTCACTGTCGGTTTCCGCGACAGTGTCGTCGCTAGCCTCTTCATCCGCGGCAATGTCGTCGTCGTCGAGAATGTCCAGGTCGTTGCTCATTTCTACCCCCTTCGCTGTGATCCGACGGGGACGCGTCCCTGTCAGGATGTGCTGTCAAGATATTGCAACGGGTCGACCGGTTTGCCGAAGCGGCGGATTTCAAAGTGCAGTTTCACTTGGTCCGCATCCGTATTTCCCATTTCGGCAATGGGCTGACCTTTCTTTACTGCCTGTCCTTCCTTGACCAGTAGCTGGCTGTTGTGTGCGTACGCTGAGAGGAACGTCTTATTGTGTTTGATGATGATCAGCTTGCCATAGCCCCTCAGGCCATTACCACTATATACCACCCTGCCATCCGAGGCGGCGAGAACAGGCTGGCCCATCCGCCCCGAGATATCCACTCCCTTGTTGGTGTCCGAGTAGCCGTGCAACACCTTCCCTTTCACCGGCCAGGCCCAGGCGATATCGCCATCGCCGCCTTTGTCCTGCGGCTCTGCCTTGGCCCCGTTTTCGGGCTTGGCCGTTCCTTGGGGCTCGGCCTTCGGCGTCGCCGGCACGATGGCGGGCGCTGCCGGCTTGGCCGCTGCCGGGGCGCTGCTACCCTCGCTTTGTGTCACCAGAGACTTGGCTGCTGCCTCCGAATAGGGCAACTTCAGCGCCTTGGGGTAGGCCTTGAGCGTTGTTTGCCCGTTCGGCGCCGCTGCCGGTGTAGCCGGCGTTACCGGGCCTGCGCCAGCCGCCCTTGCAGGCTGTTTGGCTGGGGCAGTGTTGGTTTTTGTCGCCGGCTCGCTATCCGGCGGCGTCAGCCGCAGCACCTGGCCTACCTTGATCTGATTGTCAGGCAGGTTGTTCCAGGCTGCGACGTCCTGATACTTGAGCCCGTTATTCAGCGAGATACGAAACAGGTTCTCGCCGGGTTGTACGATATGCGTCTTGGCCGCTTCCGTCCCGGTTTGCACGGGTTTAATGCTGCCACCCTGCCGATACGGCGTGGTAACGGCGCCATTACCGCTTGGAGCAGGGGTGGAGACCGCAGGAAGCGGCGCACTTGTCGCGCCGGCCGGTGTTCTCGTCACCCCGCTTTCCACCGGGGCCGCCTCCTGGACCAGAGTACTGCAACCGGTGAGCAGCGCGGCCGTCAGCAAGGTGATCAGGGTCGGAACTTTTCGGTCAAGCTGGATTCGCATGCTGGTGATGTTATATGTCAATAAGTTAAAGTTTGTAAATCGCCGACCGGCAGCCCTGTGGCGTTTTCACCCGGTCAGCCACGACCGGGTAGAAGAGGAACGAATTTTACCGGGTCGAGCTTGGTTTTCTGCAGGCCCTGGGCGGTTTTCTCGATCAGCCAGAGGAATTGTTCGCCGTCCCCCATCGGCATCACCAGCTTGCCGCCCTCGGCCAACTGGCTGACGAGGGCATCCGGGATGCTCTTCGCTGCGGCGGTCATGATGATGCCGTCAAAGGGCGCCGCCTCTGGCAGGCCAAGATGGCCGTCGCCATGTACCAGACGTGCGTGCACCAGGCGTGCGTTTCGCAGATGTTGTCTAGCTTTGTCCAATAGCGGCGCCAAGCGTTCCATCGAGAAGACCTGTGCGCCGGTTTTCAGTAGCACGGCAGTCTGATAACCGCAGCCGGTGCCAATTTCGAGAATTTTGCCGGGAGTGCGGCCCACGATCAGCAGTTCGGTCATTCGTGCCACCGTCAGCGGCTGCGAGATGGTCTGGGCATGACCTATTGGCAGCGACACGTCGTCATAGGCGCGGGTTGCCAGGGCCTGGTCGACAAACAGGTGGCGCGGGACCTCGTACATCGCTGCCAGCACCCGTTCATCGCGAATCCCGGCCTGGCGTAGCCGGTCGACCATGCGCATGCGGGTCCGGTCGGACAGCATGCCGTAATTCTGGCGCGTCGGTGTCAGCTGTGAAGCCATGTCTTGATTCCGTCCAGTTGGCCGTAGGCGGTCAGATCGAGCATCAGCGGTGTGACCGAGGCTTGGTTGTTGGCAAGTGCCCAGAAGTCGGTACCTTCCCCCGCGTCCTGCGCCGGACCGACCGGGCCGACCCAGTATACGGTATCGCCGCGCGGATTTTTCGCCTTAATAACCGGTTCGGCATAGTGGCGTCGTCCCAGGCGGGTGACTGTCATGCCCGCAAGCCGGTCAAGCGGAATGTCGGGGACGTTGACATTGAGTAGTACCGGGGCCTGAAACGGCGACGCCTGGAGGCGTTGCATCAGTTGATCGACCACCGCGGCGGCGGTGGCGAAGTGCGCCCCGCTCTTGCCGGCCAGCGATACCGCCACCGAGGGAATGCCGAGCAAAAAGCCCTCCGTCGCGGCTGCGACCGTACCGGAGTAGATGGTGTCGTCGCCCATGTTGGGGCCGTGGTTGATGCCGGAAAACACCATGTCGGGACGAAAATCCAACAGCCCCGTCACGGCGACGTGTACGCAGTCGGTCGGGGTGCCGTTGACGTAGAAGAAGCCGTTGGCGGCCTTGCGTACGCTCAGCGGGCGATCAAGGGTGAGGGAGTTGCTCGAGCCGCTGCGGTCGCGCTCGGGGGCCACGACCACCACCTCGCCATGCCGCGAGAGGGCTTCGGCCAAGGTGGCGATGCCGGGGGCAAAGTAACCGTCGTCGTTGCTGATGAGAAACTTCATGCCGTCTTCCTGGGGAACCCCGGTGATTGTATCGCTGCGTGGAGCCTGCTGAAAACCTTCCTGTCATGGCACCGGGTCGAAACAAGAAACCCGCCGAAAGGCGGGTTTCTGGGTCAGGCGTAGTAGCGTCGGCTGAATTCCAGCATGCGCTCGATGGGCACCCGTGCGGCGTCCATCTGTTCTGTGCTGAGGTAGTCGATGTGCGTACCACCGCCTTGCTGGGCGTGCTTGACGGCCTCGATGGTGTTCATCTTCATGTAAGGACAGGAGTTGCACTGGCAGCCGGCATAGATCGGCGCCTGGCGCAGGTCCAGATCCGGCCGGGCCTGGCTCATGTTGTACAGGATGCCGTCTTCGGTGGCGACGAAGATCACGGCGTCCGGACCTCCCTTGAACTGCTTGACCCAGTTCAGCATGCCCGAGGTCGAGCCGACGTAATCGGCGCGTTTGAGCACCGGCAGCGGGCTTTCCGGGTGGGCGATGAGGTGGGCTTCGCCGGTGACGGCATTCAGCGCTTCGTTGAGGGCGGCCTCGTTGAACTTGTCGTGCACCTCGCATACCGCCGACCACAGCGGCATGTCGTAGCCGTACTGGTAGTTCAGGTAGGCGCCCATGTTGCGGTCGGGCGAGAAGATGACTTTCTTACCCTGCTCGTAGAGATGCGCGATAATGTCATCGACGTTGCGGCTGGTGACGATCCAGTCCGACAGTGCCTTGTGCTCGGCGCTGGAGTTGATGTACGACACATGGACGTAATCGGCGTGCTCTTCGCGCCAGGCTTTCAGCGCGGCGACGTCGGTCTGGGTGACCAGCGAGCAGGTCGACCCTGCATCCGGCAGGATCACCTCGGCCTGCGGGTTGAGGATTTTGGCCGTTTCCGCCATGAAGCGGACGCCGGCGAACACGATGATGTCAGCCTCGGCTTCACGGGCGTAGAGCGACAATTCCAGGCTGTCCCCTACCTTGTCCGCCATCTGCTGAATTTCAGGCTGGGTGTAATAGTGTGCGAGTGTGACGACGCGTTTCGTCATGATGACCTTGGCTCCGGCCGCGCTGGGGAAGCTTCGGCATCTTCCTTTGACACGGCGCAATGAAGGTTTGTATCTAAAGGGTAAAGATTAACAATATTGAGCCCGGCTTACCAGCCGCTACGTGCGCTTGATGCCAAAGGCAAGCCAGGTTGTGGCACAGGATGGTCCTTGTCAGGCCATGTCCCGCATGGTGGCGGGTTCTGGCTCGCTCGTCGGTCTGAGGGGCCGAGGAGAAGGGTGCCGGGGTATCGCGGTTCGGTCACCACCTGGGCTGACAGTCCGGCCGATGCCCGATTGTGGGGTTGGCTGTGCGCAGGCCCTCAATCGTCTTATGCCGCTTTTGTCGTGGTCGAAGCAGGGTAGTGAAGGGTGTAGGCTCTGCGCATGTCGGGCTGGTGTGGTATATGTCGATAGAGTGGCGCGCCGTGTCCTGCGCCTCATTGGCATCACCGCGTTGCAGGCAGGGACGGTCCGGCTGGCCGAGTCTCAGCGCCGTTTGACGTATTGCTTTCACATCGATCACGTTACCTTGCAGGCCGAATGGTCTCTGACGCCTCTGTGGGAGGCCGGGTTCCGGTTCAGATCAGCACATCGGATGGGTTGCCATGAAACCGCACTATCTCACTCCCCTGTTTTCTCCTCGCGCCGTCGCCGTCGTCGGCGCCAGCGATACCCCTGGCTCGATTGGCCAGGCGGTATTTGCGAGCCTGCTGGCGGGCAATTTCCAGGGCAAGCTGTTCCCCGTCAACCTCAACCACAAGGTGGTCGGGGGGATGCGGGCGGTGCCATCGGTACGGCTGATCGAGGGCGAGGTGGAACTGGCCGTGGTGACCACGGCGCTGAGAGCCTTGCCGGCCATCCTGCGCGATTGCGGCAAGAAGGGCGTGAAGGCGGTGCTGCTGGCCAAGGAGTTCGCCGACAGCGAGCAGCTGGAGCGTGAAATTCTCAAGGAGTCGTTGTCGATCGCCCGGCACTTCGGCATCCGCGTGCTGGGCCCCAACGTGCTGGGACTGATGCGCCCGGTGGCGGGCTTCAACGCTTCCAACTACTCCAGCAAGGTACGCCCCGGCAACCTGGCGCTGGTATCGCAATCCAGCGCCCTGTGCACCGCGATGCTGGACTGGGCCGATAGCAAGGGCATCGGGTTTTCCAGCGTGATTTCGGTGGGGGAGGGGCTGGACGTCGATTTCGGCGAAATCCTCGATTACCTGGTGGCCGATACCTTCACCCAGGGCATACTGTTGCACGTCCACCACATCCATGATGCGCGTCGCTTCATCAGCGCGTTGCGTGCCGCCGCCCGTACCAAGCCGGTGGTGGTGATCAAGTCCGGCCGCTACGAGGATGATGTGACCGGCCTGACCCATTCCAGCAATCTGGTCGAGAGCGCTGACGTGTTCGACGCCGCGCTGTCGCGCGCCGGTGTGCTGCGGGTGGGCTCGATCTCCCAGCTATTCACGGCCGCCAAGGTATTGGCCGCCAGTTTCCGGGTGCAGGGGCGGCGTCTGGCCATCGTCACCAACGGCATCGGCCCAGGCGTGTTGGCGGCGGACAGTGCCTATCTCAACGGTGTGGAGCTGGCGAAGCTGTCGGAGCCGACCATGGAGTTGCTCAACGACGCGCTGCCGCGCAACTGGTCGCACGGTAACCCGGTCGACATCATCGGCGATGCCAGCCCGGTGCGTTTTCGCACGGCGGTCAAGGCCTGCCTTGATGACGCCAACGTGGACGGCGTGCTGGTCATCTTCACGCCGCAGGCCGGTACCGATCATCTGACCACCGCGCAGCTGATGGTGGGGCTGCAGCGCGAGTCGACCAAGCCGATCCTGCTGTCCTGGCTGGGCGACGCCAAGGTTTCGGAGAGCCGGGAACTGTTCAGTAAGGCCAAGTGTGCCCATTTCCGCGCCCCGGAGTATGCCGTGGAAGTGTTCCGCAACCTGGCGGCCTACCATCACAACCAGCGCTTGCTGCTGCAGACGCCGGGGCCGCTCGAGGGCAAGCAGGTGTCTCCCGACGTGGCGCGCGCGCGCACGCTGATCAATGCCGCCCTGGCGGAAGGGCGGGTCATCCTGTCGGAGCGCGAGTCGAAGGAGGTGCTGTCGGCCTTCAACATCCCGGTCAACCCGACCCGGCTGGCGCGCGACTCCGACGAGGCCGTGAGGTTGGCCGAAGAAACCGGCTACCCGGTGGTGCTGAAGATCGATTCGCCGGACATCATCTACAAGTCCGATGTCGGCGGCGTCGAACTCAACATCAGTAGTGCGGCGGCACTGCGAGAGGCATTTGCCTCCATCGTCGAACGCTGCCGCCAGGCCCGCCCCGAGGCGGCCATCTCGGGGGTGTCGGTGCAGCCGATGCGCAGCCGACGATTCGCGCGCGAGGTGATGGTCGGCGTGACGCACGACAACGCTTTCGGCCCGGTCATCACCTTCGGCGCCGGCGGCATCGCCGTCGAGGTCATGAACGACCGTGCGCTGGCTCTGCCGCCGCTCAACCACTACCTGGTCGAGAGCCTGATCGGCAAGACACGCATCGGGCAGATTCTCGGCCCCTTCAAGAACCTGCCGGCGATCGATATCGACCAGCTGAAAGAGGTGCTGTTGCGGGTGTCGGAAATGATCTGCGAATTGCCCGAAATTCGCGAGATGGACATCAACCCCTTGCTGGCCGACGAGCAGGGGGTGATGGCGCTGGACGCACGCATCATCGTGCAGAAGGGGGGCGCGGGCGGCAAGCCGTACCGTCACATGGCGATCATGCCGTATCCCTCGCACATGGTGGTGTGCTCCCGCCTCAAGGATCAGACCCAGGTGACCATCCGTCCGGTGCGCCCGGAGGATGCGCAGATGCAGCAGGAGTTCGTGCGCAACCTTTCCGAGGAAAGCCGCTACAACCGCTATATGTCCAGCATCAAGCAACTGTCGCAAAGCATGCTGGTGCGCTTTACCCAGCTCGACTACGACCGCGAGATGGCGCTGGCCATGACCCGCGAGACGGCGCAAGGGGAAGAGCAACTGGCCGTGGCTCGTTACGTTACCGACCCTGATAACGAGAGCTGCGAGTTCGCTCTGGAGGTAGCCGACCAGTGGCAGGGCAAAGGGATCGGCTTCATCCTGATGAGCGCGTTGTTCGACGCCGCCCGTGACCAGGGGCTGAAAGTGATGCGTGGCGAGGTGCTCTCCGGCAACAAGGGCATGCTCAAGCTGATGCACAAACTGGGCTTCTCCAGCGAGTACCATCCGGAAGACCGGGCACTGATGCTGGTCACCAAGGTGTTGCAGGCGTAGCCGGCCCCGACACACGGCCGGAATAAGCGCTTGCAAGATAAGGGAAAACTGCCCTAAAATCGTGGGCTTTTCTACGATACCGTTTTTATTCAAGGACAATCGACAATGGTAGTGATTCGTCTGGCCCGCGGCGGCTCCAAGAACCGTCCGTTCTACAACATCGTGGTGACCGACTCCCGCAACCGTCGCGACGGTCGCTTCATCGAGCGCCTGGGCTTCTACAACCCGGTTGCCAACGACAAAGAAGAACGCGTTCGCCTCGCCGCTGACCGTCTGAACCACTGGATCAACGTTGGTGCTCAACTGAGCGACGCCGTTGCCAAGCTGGTTAAAGAGCAAAAAGTAGCTGCCTGATTGCAGTCTGCTGATACACGCAGGGTTTGAGGCGCATGCGCAACGATGATCTCGTCTTGATGGGGTATGTGCGCGGCGCCTTTGGTGTTCGTGGCTGGGTGAAAATCCATGCCGACACCGGGTCCGCAGACAGCCTGTTCGACTACCCGGTCTGGTGGCTGGGGCGGGATGGCCAATGGTCATCCTATCGTTTCGAAGACGGGCTGGTCCAGCCCAAGGCGCTGGCCGCCAAGCTCGAAGGCGTCGGCAGTCGCGAGGCGGCAGAAGCCATGCGCGGCATGCAGATTGCCATACCGCGCAGCGAATTCCCGGAGACCGCCGACGACGAGTACTACTGGTCCGATTTGATCGGCCTGGATGTCGTCAACAAGGACGGTCAGCGGTTCGGTCAGGTTGCCGAATTGATGGAAACCGGCGCCAACGACGTGCTGGTGGTCCGGGAGGGCAAGCGAGAGTGGCTCATTCCTTTCGTTGGCCAGTTTGTGCTTGATGTCAACCTGACTGACAAGCGCATCACGGTGGACTGGAACCTCGACGACTGATGCAGATCGACGCTATCTCGCTGTTCCCCGAGATGTTCGACGCTGTTTCCCGCTTCGGCGTTAGCCGACGCGCGCTGGAGCAGAACATCTGGGGTTTTCGTGCCTGGAATCCGCGCGATTTCACCACGGACAATTACCGCACCGTCGATGACCGCCCCTACGGAGGCGGTCCCGGCATGGTGATGCTGATCGAGCCCTTGGAGGCCGCCATAGCTGCGGCCGAAGAGCGACAGCGTGAGGCTGGCGTGGCGCAGAGCCATGTGGTCTACCTGTCTCCTCAGGGGCGGCCGTTAAGCCACACCAAGGCGGTCGAGCTGTCGCAGCGACCCGGTCTCATCCTGCTGTGCGGGCGTTACGAAGGGATCGATGAGCGTCTGATCGAGCGCCGTGTCGACGAGGAAATCTCCATCGGCGACTACGTGTTGTCCGGTGGCGAACTGCCCGCCATGGTGTTGATGGACGCCGTCGTCAGGCTGTTGCCGGGGGTGCTCAACGATGCCCAGTCGGCTTATGAGGATTCCTTCGTGGACGGCCTGCTGGATTGCCCGCACTATACCCGACCCGAAGAATATCAAGGCATGCGGGTGCCGGACATCCTGATGTCAGGTAATCATGCCTTGATCGCAAAATGGCGGTTGAAACAGTCGCTGGGAAGAACGTGGAAGCGTCGTCCCGACCTGCTGCAAAACCGCCCTTTGACAAAACAGGAGTCTCGGCTGCTGGCAGAGTACCAGCAGGAACAAGATCTCCCGAAAAACCAGGAGCATTGACATGGATCTGATCCAGCAACTCGAGCAAGAAGAAATTGCCCGCATCGGCAAAACCGTTCCGGCTTTCGCCCCGGGCGACACCGTCATCGTTCAGGTGAAGGTAAAGGAAGGCAACCGCGAGCGTCTGCAGGCTTACGAAGGCGTCGTGATCGCCAAGCGTAACCGTGGCCTGAACAGCTCCTTCATCGTGCGCAAGATCTCCGCCGGCGAAGGCGTTGAGCGTACTTTCCAGACCTACTCCCCGCTGGTTGCTTCGATCGAAGTGAAGCGCCGTGGTGACGTGCGTCGCGCCAAGCTGTACTACCTGCGTGGTCGTACCGGCAAGTCGGCACGCATCAAGGAAAAGCTGCCGGCCCGCAAGCAAGGCTAATCGCCTGGCCGTTGGCTATGATGAGAGCGCAAGGCATCCGCCTTGCGCTTTTTTTTCGGGCTCAGTCATGTCTTATACCGCTGTGATCGCTGCGCCGTTTGGCCACTTGGGCATCGTGGCACCGTTCCAGGTCGTCAGCCGCATCGAGTTTCTGGATGCCTCGGTCCCGCTTTTGTCACCTGAGCCGGGTTCGCTCGCCGAGGAGGTGGAGCGCCAGTTGCAGGAGTACTTCCGGCATCCCGGTTTCCACTTCGACCTGCCGTGTCGGCCGCAGGGTACTCCGTTCCAGCAACGGGTATGGCAGGCAATTGCCTCGCTTCCTTCTGGCGCTACCGTCAGTTACGGTGCCATCGCCCAACAGCTCGGCAGCTCAGCCCGTGCGGTAGGGCAGGCGTGCGGGAACAACCCGTTGCCGATCGTGATTCCGTGCCACCGTGTGCTGGCGCGCTCCGGCTTGGGGGGCTTCAATCATTCGAGTGCGGAGCAGACCCTGTCGATCAAGTTCTGGCTGTTGAGGCATGAGCAGCAACGCTGAACAGATCGACCTGTTCCTCGACCAGCTGTGGCTGAGCGATGGTCTGTCGCGCAATACCCTGTCAGCGTATCGTCGCGACCTGCTCAAGCTGGGGGCGCGTCTGGACGAAGAGGGAGGGGTGCATTTGGTCGAGGCGGGCGTGGCGGATTTGCAGCGCGCCTTGTTGCTGGGGGTCGAACAGGAGAAGGCCACCACTCGGGCGCGACTGGTGAGTGCCATGCGTCGGTTCTACCAGTATCTGCACGCCAGCGGCCAACGCCCTGACGATCCGTCTGCCGCGCTCGAGCGTCCCAAGCACGGGCAGCCCTTACCCAAGAGTCTGTCGGAGAAGCACGTGGTCGCGCTGTTGGAGGCTCCTGATGTGGCTACGCCGCTGGGCTTGCGCGACCGTGCCATGCTGGAGGTTTTGTACGCGACGGGCTTGCGGGTGTCGGAACTGGTTGGCTTGACGCTACAGCAGGTCGATCTCACTAGCGGCGTTGTGATGACGCTGGGCAAGGGCGGCAAGGAGCGGCTGGTGCCGATGGGTGAGGTGGCGCAGGACTGGCTGGGGCGGTATCTGGCTACAGGGCGGCCGGCTTTGCTGACGGGGGTGCCTTGCGAACAGGTGTTCGTCACTCGTCTCAAGGCGGGTATGACGCGCCAGATGGCGTGGCACCTGATTTCAGGGTACGCACGCCGGCAGGGGCTGCCGCCGGTCAGTCCGCACACGCTACGCCACGCTTTTGCCACTCATCTGGTCAACCATGGCGCCGACTTGCGCGTGGTGCAGCTGCTGTTGGGGCATTCTGATATTTCCACCACCCAGATCTACACCCATGTCGCCCGGGAGCGCTTGCGCCGGCTGCACGAACAGCACCATCCCCGCGGTTGAGCCAAGAAAAACGCCCGCAAGAGCGGGCGTGATCGAGACGGGTTGGCCCTTGGAATCAGGCCGGTTCCGCCGCCAAGGGTGTCTTTTCGTCGAATTGCAACTCGACCTTGTCGTTGGCGTCGATGGTGACCGTCACTTCGCCTCCATCCACCAGACGGCCGAACAGCAACTCGTCGGCGAGAGCCTTGCGGATGGTGTCCTGGATCAGGCGGGCCATCGGACGCGCGCCCATCAGCGGGTCGAAGCCGTTCTTGGCCAGGTACTGACGCAGCATGTCGGTGAAGTGGATATCCACCTTCTTCTCGGCCAGCTGGTGTTCCAGTTGCATCAGGAACTTGTCTACCACCTGCAGGATGATGTTCTCGTCGAGCATGCGGAACGGGATGGTGGCATCCAGCCGGTTGCGGAACTCGGGGCTGAACAGGCGCTTGATGTCGGCCATCTCGTCGCCGGTCTGCTTGGCGTTGGTAAAGCCCATGCTCGGCTTGGACAGCGACTCGGCCCCGGCGTTGGTGGTCATGATGATGATCACGTTGCGGAAGTCCGCCTTGCGTCCGTTGTTGTCGGTCAGGGTGCCATGGTCCATCACCTGCAGCAGGATGTTGTAGATGTCCGGGTGCGCCTTCTCGATCTCGTCCAGCAACAGCACCGCGTAGGGGTGCTTGTTGATGGCTTCGGTCAAGAGACCGCCTTGTTCGAAGCCGACGTATCCCGGTGGGGCACCGATCAGGCGTGACACCGCGTGGCGCTCCATGTATTCCGACATGTCAAAGCGCAGCATCTCGACACCGAGGAAGTAGGCCAACTGCTTGGCGACTTCGGTCTTGCCGACACCGGTGGGGCCGCTGAACAGGAACGAGCCGATCGGTTTCTGCGGGTTGCCCAGCCCGGAACGCGCCATCTTGATGGCGGTCGCCAGGGCCTCGATGGCCTTGTCCTGGCCAAACACCACGCTGCGCAAATCGCGATCGAGGTTCTTCAGCACGTTCTTGTCGTTGGACGAGACGGTCTTGGCCGGAATGCGTGCGATCTTGGCGACGATGTCCTCGATCTCGGCCTTGTTGATGACCTTGCGCTGGCGCGACTTGGGCAGGATCTTCTGCGCCGCGCCGGCTTCGTCGATGACGTCGATGGCCTTGTCCGGCAGATGGCGGTCGTTGATGTAGCGTGCCGCCAGCTCGGCCGCCGTCACCAGTGCGCCTTGGGTGTATTTCACGCCATGGTGCGATTCGAAGCGCGATTTGAGTCCCTTGAGGATTTCTACCGTCTGTTCCACGGTCGGCTCGTTGATGTCGATCTTCTGGAAGCGCCGCGACAGGGCATTGTCCTTCTCGAAGATGCCACGGAACTCGTTGTAGGTGGTGGCACCGATGCAGCGCAGCGAACCGTTCGACAGGGCCGGCTTGAGTAGGTTGGAAGCATCCAGCGTGCCGCCCGAAGCTGCTCCCGCGCCGATCAGGGTGTGGATCTCGTCGATGAACAGGATCGCGTGCGGGTCTTCGGTGAGCTGCTTGATGACGGCCTTGAGGCGCTGCTCGAAATCGCCACGGTACTTGGTGCCGGCCAGCAGCGCTCCCATGTCCAGCGAGTAGACGGTTGCGCGGTCGAGCACCTCGGGGACCTCGCCGTTGACGATACGGCGTGCCAGGCCCTCGGCGATGGCGGTCTTGCCGACACCGGCCTCGCCCACCAGCAGCGGGTTGTTCTTGCGGCGCCGGCACAGGATCTGCACCGTGCGCTCCAGCTCGTGCTCACGGCCGATCAGCGGGTCGATCTTGCCTTCACGTGCCAGTGCGTTGAGGTTCTGGGTGTAGTTCTCCAGCGCCCCGCCGACGTTGGCCGAAGCATCCTCGGTTTCGCTCTCGCTGTTGTCGCGCTGTTCGTTGGGCGTCGGCTGCGAGCGCTGCTTGGTGATGCCGTGGGAGATGAAGTTGACCACGTCCAGCCGGGAAATACCTTGCTGATGCAGGTAGTACACGGCGTGGGAGTCTTTCTCACCGAAAATGGCGACCAGGATGTTGGCCCCCGTTACTTCCTTCTTGCCAGACGACTGCACGTGCAGGATGGCGCGCTGGATCACGCGCTGGAAGCCCAGCGTGGGCTGGGTTTCCACCTCGGTCTCGCCGGGCACGGTCGGGGTATGTTCGTCGATGAAATCGGTCAGCTGTTTTTTCAGCTGATCGAGATTCGCTCCACACGCACGCAACACTTCTGCGGCGGACGGGTTGTCCGTCATCGCCAACAGCAGGTGCTCGACACTGATGAATTCGTGCCGTTTGCGTCGAGCGTCCATGAACGCCATGTGCAGGCTTACTTCGAGCTCTTGGGCAATCATCAGTTTTCCTCCATTACGCACTGGAGCGGATGCTGGTGAGCTTTCGCAAACTGCAACACCTGCTCAACTTTGGTCGCGGCGACATCTTTGGTATAAACACCACACACCCCGCGGCCCTGGGTGTGCACTTGCAGCATGATGCTTGTGGCCTGCTCCCGGTTCTTGTGGAAGAAGTGTTGCAGTATCTGTACCACAAAATCCATCGGCGTGTAATCGTCGTTCAATAACAAGACCTTATACATCGACGGTGGGCGTGTCTTCGCCCGCGACGCCTCCAGTTGGGCGTCGTCCTTGTACTGCGTGGACATGGCGGCTTTCAGCAATGAGGCATTTCACTTTTATTTTGGTTCCGCCGGGATTTTTTTCAAGGGGGGGAGAATTCTTTTCACCTTGGACTTGACGCTGGGGCCGCGGTTGCGTAGAAATGAGTCTGGTGCTTGGCTTAATTGAAATGAATGAGGTTTGCCCTAGGTAAAACCGAAGCGCTTTTAAGCTTTTGTTGGTCGGCCTCACCAGCCTGTTAAATGCAAGGAAGTAAAATGGCAACTGGTATTGTCAAGTGGTTCAATGATGCTAAAGGCTTCGGTTTCATCACCCCGGACGAGGGCGGTGAAGACCTGTTCGCGCATTTCTCGGCCATCAACACGCAAGGCTTCAAGTCCCTGAAAGAGGGTCAGCGCGTGAGCTTCGACGTGGTGAACGGTCCGAAGGGCAAGCAAGCATCCAATATCCAGCCGCAGTAACCGCCATGGTTATCGCCGGTCTTGGTTAATGAGGCCGGCGCTGGATGAAAAAACCCGCTATAAGCGGGTTTTTTATTTTGGTGGCAGCACATTTAATTTAGACTAATTTACGTGTCTGTGCTTGCACTAATTGGCGGCGAATAGGCTGCTATTTTTTGTCATTAGTCAATGGAAAAGGGCTTGCGCTTGGCAAGCCCTTTGCTCCCGCTATAGCGGGGGGATTACATGCGTGCAATCATCGCATCGCCGAAGGCGGAGCAGCTTACCTCGGTAGCGCCATCCATCAGGCGGGCGAAGTCGTAGGTCACGATCTTGTCGGCGATAGCGGCTTCCATGGAATGGATGACCAGATCGGCGGCTTCTTTCCAGCCCAGGTGGCGCAGCATCATTTCGGCGGACAGGATCAGCGAGCCTGGGTTCACCTTGTCCTGGCCGGCGTATTTGGGTGCGGTGCCGTGGGTGGCTTCGAAGCAGGCATACTGGTCGGAAATATTGGCGCCCGGGGCGATGCCGATACCCCCAACCTGAGCGGCCAGCGCGTCGGAGATGTAATCGCCGTTCAGGTTGCAGCAAGCGATGACGTCGTACTCGGCCGGGCGCAGCAGAATCTGCTGCAAGAAGGCGTCGGCGATGGCGTCCTTGACGATGATTTCCCGGCCGGTATTCGGGTTCTTGAACTTGCACCACGGGCCGCCATCGATCAGTTCGGCACCGAATTCTTCCTGGGCCAGCTTGTAGGCGACGTCACGGAACAGCCCTTCCGTGAACTTCATGATGTTGCCCTTGTGCACGATGGTGAGGGATTTGCGGTCGTTTTCGATGGCGTATTTGATTGCGGCGCGAACCAGGCGCTGGGTGCCTTCGATGGAAACGGGCTTGATGCCGATGCCGGAGGTTTCCGGGAAGCGAATCTTCTTGACGCCCATTTCGTCTTGCAGGAACTTGATGACTTTCTTGGCGGCTTCGGACTGGGCGGCCCACTCGATGCCGGCGTAGATGTCCTCGGTGTTTTCACGGAAGATCACCATGTTGACCAGTTCCGGCTGCTTCAGCGGCGACGGCACGCCCTGGAAGTACTGCACCGGCCGCACGCACTGGTACAGATCCAGTTCCTGGCGCAGGGCCACGTTCAGCGAGCGGATGCCGCCGCCGACCGGGGTGGTCATCGGGCCCTTGATCGATACCGAGTATTCTTTCAGTGCGTCGAAGGTTTCTTTGGGCAGCCACTCGTCCGGGCCATACAGCTTGGTCGATTTCTCGCCGGCGTACACTTCCATCCAGTGGATCTTCTTCTGGCCGTCGTAGGCCTTGTCCACTGCCGCGTCGATGACCTTGATCATGACCGGGGTGATGTCGATGCCGATGCCGTCGCCTTCGATGAATGGGATGATGGGGTTGTTCGGAATCGGCTGACCCGGAATGATCTTCTGGCCAGCGGCGGGAACCTTGATGTGGGATGCACTCATTGTTTCTCCTTCTCCTTCTGTATTGACCTGTTGTCTGCCATTTCCCGGTGCCTTCGCCGTTCTGCACTGCGGGAGCGGTGCTGGCTACTCTTGCTGGTTAGCTCAACGGAGTTGCACGCCGGGACAACTACCCGATTTCCCGATGTATGTAGCGCTTATTGTAGCCGAGCACACGCTTGGCGGAACATGATTGTCCTCAATTGAGCGGCATGAAAAAAACGCCAGGGGAGCCCTGGCGTTTGGTCTTGGCGGAAGGCTCGCGAAGCGAGCTTCCTGGTCATGGTGCTCAGGCGCGCGTGGCGGCCAGGGCGGCGTTGAGTGTGGCGCTCGGGCGCATCACCGCCTTGCACTTCTCGGCGTCGGCCAGGTAGTAGCCGCCGATGTCGGCGGGCTTGCCCTGCACTGCCTTGAGCTCGTCGAGGATGGCCTGCTCGTTGTCGGCCAGTGCCTTGGCGAGCGGTGCGAAGTGGGCCTGCAGTTCCTTGTCGGCGGTCTGCTCGGCCAGCGCCTGCGCCCAGTACATGGCGAGGTAGAACTGGCTGCCACGGTTGTCGAGTTCACCGGTGCGGCGCGACGGCGACTTGTCGTTGTCAAGCAGCTTGCCGGTGGCCTCGTCCAGCGTCTTGGCGAGGATCTTGGCCTTGTCGTTGCCGGTCTTGATGCCCAGCTCTTCCAGCGATACGGCCAGGGCGAGGAACTCGCCCAGCGAATCCCAACGCAGGTGGTTTTCTTCCAGCAGCTGCTGTACGTGCTTCGGCGCGGAGCCGCCGGCGCCGGTTTCGTACATGCCGCCGCCCGCCATCAGCGGCACGATGGACAGCATCTTGGCCGAGGTGCCCAGTTCCATGATCGGGAACAGGTCGGTCAGGTAGTCGCGCAGGATGTTGCCGGTGACCGAGATGGTGTCGAGGCCGCGAGCGACGCGTTCGAGGGTGAAGCGCATGGCGCGCACTTGCGACATGTGGTGGATTTCGAGGCCGGTGAGGTCGTAATCCTTCAGGTAGGTTTCAACCTTCTTGATCAGCTCGGCTTCGTGCGGACGGTACGGGTCGAGCCAGAACACCGCCGGCATGCCGGAGTTGCGGGCGCGGGTGACGGCGAGCTTGACCCAGTCGCGGATCGGCGCGTCCTTCACCTGGCACATGCGCCAGATGTCGCCGGCTTCCACGTTCTGCGACAGCAGCACTTCGCCGGTGGCGAGGTCGACGATGTTGGCCACGCCGTCTTCGGCGATTTCGAAGGTCTTGTCGTGCGAGCCGTACTCTTCGGCCTTCTGCGCCATCAGGCCGACGTTCGGCACGGTGCCCATGGTCTTCGGATCGAAGTTGCCGTGCCACTTGCAGAAGTTGATCATCTCTTGGTAGATGCGGGCGAAGGTCGATTCCGGCATCACGGCCTTGGCGTCGTACGGTTTGCCGTCAGCGCCCCACATCTTGCCGCCATTACGGATCATGGCGGGCATGGAGGCGTCGACGATGATGTCGTTCGGCGAGTGGAAGTTGGTGATGCCCTTGGCGGAGTCCACCATGGCCAGGCGCGGACGGTGTTCCTGGCAGGCGTGCAGGTCGCGGATGATCTCTTCGCGCTTGGAGGCCGGCAGGGTCTCGATCTTCTCGTACAGGGTCGCCATGCCGTTGTTGACGTTGATGCCCAGCTCGTCGAACAGCTTGCCGTGCTTCTCGAAGGCTTCCTTGTAGTAGATCTTCACGCAGTGGCCGAACACGATCGGGTGCGACACCTTCATCATGGTGGCCTTTACGTGCAGCGAGAACAGGATGCCGGACTGACGGCAGTCTTCCAATTCCTTCTCGTAGAACTCGCACAGCGCCTTCTTACTCATGAACATGGAGTCGATGATTTCGCCGTCCTGCAGCGCAACCTTCGGCTTCAAGACGATGCTCTGGCCGCTCTTGGTGACGAGCTCCATCTTCACGTCACGGGCGCGATCTAGGGTGATGGATTTTTCGCCGTGGTAGAAGTCGCCGTGCTCCATGTGCGATACGTGGGTCTGCGACCACTGCTTCCATTCGCCCATCGAGTGCGGGTGCTTCTTGGCGTAGTTCTTGACCGCGGCCGGGGCGCGGCGGTCGGAGTTGCCTTCGCGCAACACCGGGTTCACGGCGGAGCCCAGGCACTTGGCGTAGCGGGCCTTGAGCGCCTTTTCTTCCTCGCTGCTCGGGTTTTCCGGGTAGTCGGGGATGGCGTAGCCCTTGGATTGCAGTTCCTTGATGCAGGCCATCAGCTGGGACACGGAGGCGCTGATGTTGGGCAGCTTGATGATGTTGGTGTCGGGATCCTGCGTGAGGCGGCCGAGTTCGGCCAGCGTGTCCGGCACCTTTTGTTCGTCGGTCAGATAATCGGGAAACTCGGCCAGAACGCGCGCGGCCACCGAGATGTCAGCGGTATCGATATTGATGCCGGCCGGCCCGGTAAAGGTTTGGATGATCGGCAGGAAGGCGCTGGTTGCCAGCGCGGGCGCTTCGTCGGTGAGTGTGTAGATGATGGTCGGGCGTTCCGAAGGCATTACTCTATCTCCATGATTATTACGACGTCAGAGCGTAGCGCGGCCGGGCGGGTGAGGGTGCCGGCGCGACGAAAGGCAGCGGAAAGGCGGACGCGGTGCCGGCTTGCGGTGGTCGTCCGTAGACTCTCGGGGGCTTTTCAAAAGCGAATTATAGCGCTCTGTTCTGTTGCGTATCCGAACTTTGATGTCGCTTTCTGTGTGGATTCGGTGTTCAAACGGTTGTTTGGGTGGAAGCTGTCCCGTATTCGGCACAAAATTGAAAATGTCGTCTTTAGAAAAATGGCAGGAATTTTCATTAATTCGCGGCAATTTTCTGTTAAGAGGCCTCGTTTTGCGCTGTAAACAGGGTGGGGCGTCTGGTGCGCGTCGACTCGCCGGAATGTGAATAAACGAAAACAGGGGTGTGCCGTCAGCTCACCCATTCGGGCGCGGTGCTCCGGTTCGGGTGCGAACAGTCACTGCCCGGCACCTGCCGCGCTTGTTATCATTCGCGCATTCCTGTGTTTTTACCGGTGTGCCGCCATGCCCCAACTGATCCTGTTCAACAAGCCTTACGGCGTGATTTGCCAGTTCTCGCAGCACGAGTTGCATCCCACGCTGAAAGACCATATCGACATTCCCGGGGTGTACCCGGCCGGGCGGCTGGATACCGACAGCGAGGGCTTGTTGCTGCTGACTGGCGATGGCGAGCTGCAGCACCGCATCAGCGACCCGCGCTGGAAGCAGTCCAAGACGTACTGGGTGCAGGTGGAGGGGACGCCGGTCGAGGAGCAGCTCGAGGCGTTGCGCGCCGGGGTGAACCTGGGCGATTTCATCACTCAGCCGGCCGAGGTGCGCCTGCTCTCCGAGCCCCCGCAGCTGTGGGAACGCAAGCCGCCGGTGCGTTTTCGCAAGACGGTGCCCGACGCGTGGCTGGAAATCATCATCAGCGAGGGCAAAAACCGGCAGGTGCGGCGCATGACCGCCAAGGTGGGGTTGCCGACGCTGCGGCTGGTGCGGGTGGCGGTCGGGCCGTGGCGCCTCGATGGACTGCAGCCGGGTGAGTTCCGCCGGCTGGAGGTGTCGCTTGCCGATTTGCCGCGTGCGGGGCATGCTAAACCCGTCGGCAAGGCGCCCGTGCAGCAGCCGGGGCGGCAGGCCGCCGAACCGGCGCCTGCCCGCCGTGCGGCGCCGCGCTTCCGGTTTGCCAAGAAGTCCTAGGGCTCCCGTACGTTCGCCATGGCCGGAGACTGGTGATTGACGTTGGCCGCACGAGGCGCGGCCTGCGCAGTAAAAGGCGAGCGTATGCAGATACCCGAATACTACAACCCCGTCGCGCGTGACATTGCCCTGGCGCTGATCGAGGGTTTCGACAAGCACTACCGGCTGTTCAGCGAGTGCAACCACCAGGCCAAGGTGCTGTTCGAGGAGGGGGACTGGCAGGGGGTGCAGCAGGCCATCCGCGACCGTATCCAGTTCTACGACGAGCGCGTCAGCGAGACGGTGGCGCGGCTGCATACGGTTTTCCACGCCGAGTTGCTGGACGACGAGATCTGGCAGCAGGCCAAGCTGTACTTCATCGGCCTGTTGACCAACCACAAGCAGCCGGAGTGCGCCGAGACCTTCTTCAACTCGGTGTTCACGCGCATTCTGCACCGCGACTACTTCAACAACGATTTCATCTTCGTGCGGCCGGCGATTTCCACCGAGTACATCGAGGCCGACCCGCCATCCTACCGCAGCTACTATCCGCTGCAGTACGGCCTGCGCCCGGTGCTGCGCCAGATCGTGCGGGATTTCGGCTGGAAGCGGCCGTTCGCCAGCCTGCGTCGCGACCTGGGCTACGTGCTGCGCATGGCGCGCGATGAGCTGCAGGGAGGTTGGCCGAAGCCCGAGGCCAATTTCCAGATCCAGGTCCTGTCGTCGGCGTTCTACCGCAACAAGACCGCCTACATCTTCGGCAAGGTGGTGAACGGTAATTCCAACTATCCGTTCGCGGTGCCGGTGCTGCACGATGCCGATGGTAAGCTCTACCTCGATACCGTGCTGCTCGAGCCGTGGCGCATCGGCGTGCTGTTCTCGTTCAGCCGGGCCTACTTCCTGGTCGACATGGCGGTGCCGTCGGGCTACGTGCAGTTCCTGCGCTCGATGCTGCCGACCAAGAGCAAGGCCGAGCTCTATACCATGCTGGGCTTGCAGAAGCAGGGCAAGAACATCTTCTACCGCGACTTCATCCAGCACCTGCAGCATTCCAACGACCAGTTCATCGTGGCGCCGGGCATCCGCGGCCTGGTGATGCTGGTGTTCACGCTGCCGTCCTACCCTTACGTGTTCAAGCTGATCAAGGACGTGTTCGGGATTACCAAGGAAGTCGACCACGACACGGTGCGCGCCAAGTACCGACTGGTGAAGCGCCACGACCGGGTCGGGCGCATGGCGGATACCCTGGAATTTTCCAACGTGGCGTTTCCCAAGGCGCGCTTCACCGAGGAACTGCTGCGCGAGTTGCGCCAGCTGGCGCCATCGCAGATCGAGGAGGACGAGCAGAGCATCGTCATCAAGCACCTGTACATCGAGCGCCGCATGAAGCCGCTCAACCTCTACCTGCAGAACGCCTCGCCGGAGGAGAAGGCCGAGGCGGTGCGCGACTACGGCAACGCCATCCGCGAGCTGGCTTCGGCCAACATCTTCCCCGGCGACATGCTGTTCAAGAACTTCGGCGTGACGCGCTACGGCCGGGTGATCTTCTACGATTACGACGAGATCGAGTACATGACCGACTGCCACTTCCGCCGCATCCCGGAGGCGCCCAATCCCGAGATGGAGATGTCGGGCGAGGTGTGGTACCCGGTGGCCAAGGGCGACGTGTTCCCGGAGGAGTTCGCCACCTTCCTACTGGGCGACGCCGAGGTCAGGAAGGTGTTCCTGCAGTATCACCGGGATCTGCTCGACGCCGGCTTCTGGCAGACCCGCCAGCAGCGCATCCGCGACGGCTACATCGAGGACTTCTACCCGTACCCGCTGGAGATGCGCTTCGTCAACCGCTTTGCCGCGGGCTTGGCGCCGCGCCGCGAGCGTGCCGACCCGCGCCAGGCTGCCGCGGTGTGAGCGTTGGGTGAGCGGAAAGAGCGAAGGGGGCGGCGTGCCGTCCCCTCGCTGGCTGTGGGTGGTCGAATGGCTTAGTGATTCAAGAGGGGAGCGCTGCTGTCTTCGAAGTAGGCAACCGGCCCGGCGCTGGTGAGGCCGACATGGAAGCGCGACGTTTCCGGGAAGACCACCCCCGGGTGTTCTGCCGCCCGCACGATTTCAAACAGTACTTCCACTTCTTTGAACTTCTTGACGATCTCGCTATTGCCCTTGAGCCATTCCCGGATCGCCTCGGCTTGCGGGTGCTGACTTTCCAGCACCAGTTCGCCGTCCTGCCCTACCAGACTGAGCGCAGGCGGGATGGTAATGGTTCGTTGGGCCAGCTGCTGCTGTGCCAGGGCGACAAATCGGGATAATTGTTTGTTGGCCCGTTCACGGATACCGGCCAGCGAAACCGCCGAGCCTGAGTCCGCCTCGCCGAACAGTCTGGCCAACCCCGGGTTTGCCACAGCACTTTCCGACTGCATTATGTCGCTCTCCTTTACAAGTGGTGTATCCATTTCCCATTGTAGGCAAGGTCCCCGATTTTGCTCGCTCAGCTGACCATTTTTTTCAGGGCGTAGAGCAGGTCGAGTGCCTGGCGCGGCGTCAGCTCGTCGGGCTGCAGCTCGGCCAGCCGTTCCAGCGCCGGGTGCGGTTCCGGTTCGGCGGCAGCGGCGGGCAGCGGCGCCGCGAACAGGTCCGGCTGCTGGGCCGCGGCGGATTGGTTTTCCAGCTCGGAGAGACGCCGCCGCGCCTCGCGGATCACCTTGCCCGGCACGCCGGCGAGCTGCGCCACGGCGAGGCCGTAGCTCTGGCTCGCCGGGCCGTCCTCGACGTGGTGCAGGAACACGATCTTGTCCTTGTGCTCGATGGCGGAGAGGTGGACGTTGGCGACGCCGGGGTAGTCGCTGGCGAGCCGCGTCAGCTCGAAGTAGTGGGTGGCGAACAGGGTGTAGGCGCGGTTCTTCTCGATCAGCGCCTTGGCGATGGCCCAGGCCAGCGCCAGCCCGTCGAAGGTGGAGGTGCCGCGGCCGACTTCGTCCATCAGCACCAGCGACTTGTCGCTGGCGTTGTTGAGGATGTTGGCGGTCTCGGTCATTTCCACCATGAAGGTGGAGCGGCCGCCGGCGAGGTCGTCGGAGGCGCCGATGCGGGTGAAGATGCGGTCGATCGGGCCGAGCACGGCGGAGTCGGCCGGCACGAACGAGCCGACATGGGCCAAGAGCGTGATCAGCGCGGTCTGGCGCATGTAGGTCGATTTACCGCCCATGTTGGGGCCGGTGATCAGCAGCAGCTTGCGGCTATCGGACAGGCAGGAGTCGTTGGCGATGAAGCGCTCGACCTCGGCCTCGACCACCGGGTGGCGACCCTCGATGATCTCGAGGCGCACCTCGTCGACGAATTCCGGTTCGACGTAATTGCGCGTTTCGGCATGACGGGCGAAGGCGGCCAGCACGTCGAGCGTGGCCACCGCCTGGGCGATCAGCTGCAGCTCGGCGATGTGCGGCGCCAACTCGTCGAGCAGCGTCTCATAGAGCTGTTTTTCCAGCGCCAGCGCGCGGTCGTTGGCCGACAGCGCCTTGTCCTCGAATTCCTTCAGTTCCGGCGTGATGTAGCGCTCGGCGTTCTTCAGCGTCTGGCGCCGGCGGTAGTCGTCCGGCACCTTGTCGCCCTGCGCCTTGCTGACCTCGATGTAGAAGCCGTGCACGCGGTTGAATTCGACTTTCAGCGAGGGGATGCCGGTGCGCTCCTTCTCGCGCGCTTCCAGTTGCAGCAGGAATTCGCCGCAGTTGGTCTGGATCGCGCGCAGTTCGTCCAGGTTGGCCGAAAAGCCGTGGTTGATGACACCGCCGTCGCGCAGGAAGGTGGCGGGTTCGGGCAGGATGGCGCTCGCCAGCAGCGTGGCCACCGGGCTGTCGGCCGGCAGCAGCACGGCCAATTGGCGTAGCAGCGGGCTGTCGAGTTGTTCGGCCAACCCTTTCACCCCGGTCAGCGCCTTGAGCGAGTCGCGCAAGGCGGCGAGGTCGCGCGGGCGCGCCGAGCGCAGCGCCACGCGCGCGGTGATGCGCTCGATGTCGGCCACCTCGGCGAGTTGCTCGGCGACCTCGCCATGGCGCGCCAGCAGCGCGCGCACCGCGCCGAGGCGCTCGCGGATCTTGCCGTGGCGGCGCAGCGGGTGGTGCAGCCAGTGCGCTAGCTGCCGGCTGCCCATGCTGGTGGCGCAGCAGTCGAGCAGCGAGCCCAGGGTGGGCGAGGGCTCGCCGCGGATGGTTTCGGTCAGTTCCAGGTTGCGTCGCGTGGCGGCGTCCATGCGGATCAGGTCGCTCTCGTCTTCCACCGCCAGGCTGGCGATGTGCGCCGGGTTCACCCCCTGGGTGGCCTTGACGTAGCCCAGCAGGGCGCCGGCGGCGCCGATCGCCACGGTCAGCTCTTCGGCGCCGAAGCCGGCCAGGTCGCGCGTGCCGAAGTGGCGGATCAGCGTCTCCAGCCCGGACTGCTGATCGAACTGCCAGGTCGGCAGCTTCTTCTTCGGGATCGAGAGCTGCTCCAGCAGCCCGACCTGGCTTTCGTCCGGCAGCAGCAGTTCGGCCGGCTTCAAGCGCTCCAGTTCGCTCGCCAGCTCGTCGACGCTGGTTTCCATCACCTTGAATTCGCCGCTCGCCAGCGACAGCCAGGCGAGCCCCAGCTTGCCGCGCACGCTGTTAAGCGCCAGCACCAGGTTGTCGCGTTTGTCGTCGAGCAGCGCCGAGTCGGTCAGCGTGCCCGGAGTGACGATGCGCACCACCTTGCGCTCCACCGGGCCCTTGGCGAGCGCCGGGTCGCCGATCTGCTCGGCGATGGCCACCGATTCGCCGAGTTTCACCAGCCGCGCCAGGTAGCCCTCGGCGGCGTGGTAGGGCACGCCCGCCATCTTGATCGGGATGCCGGCCGTGGCGCCGCGCGTGGTCAGGGTGATGTCCAGCAGCCGCGCCGCCTTTTCGGCGTCCTCGAAGAACAGTTCGTAGAAGTCGCCCATGCGGTAGAACACCAGTTTGTCCTGGTGTTCGCGCTTGATAGCGAGGTACTGCTGCATCATCGGGGTGTGCTGGGGTGTGGTCATGCCGAGTCCGTGGAAATCAGGAGCAGACGGCGTGGGGGCCGTCCGACGGGTAAAAGCGGGCATTCTACCGCAGTTGCCGCGGCGCTCCGAAGGGAGATGGCCCGGCTGGTCGGGTGCGACATCTAGCCGCAGGCAGGGCGGCTTGCAAGAAAAATAGCGCGGGTCTATGATCCATATCAAACTTTCAGAAATTACTGAAAATTGGAGAAAGATGAACCTGCCACCCCTGACCCAATCCTTCGTGCTGCATTTCGGCGAGATGGGCAGCCACTGGGGCATCAACCGCACCGTCGGTCAGATCTATGCCCTGCTGTACGTCTCGCCCAAGCCGCTCAACGCCGACGACATCGTCGAGGCCATCGGCTGCTCCCGCTCCAATACCAGCATGGCGCTGAAGGAGTTGCAGGCCTGGCGCCTGGTCAAACTGCAGCACCTGCCCGGTGACCGGCGCGAGTACTTTTCCACGCCGGACGACGTCTGGGCGATCTTCAAGACCTTGGCCGAAGAACGCCAGAAGCGCGAGGTGGAGCCGACCCTGACCATGCTGCGCGGGGCGATCCTGGAGCGGCCGGGCAGCGAGGAAGAACGCCACGCCCAGGCGCGCATGAAGGAGATGTACCAGCTCATCGAGCTGGTGACGAAATGGTTCGCCGACATCCGCGACATGGACGTCGAGACCCTGCAACGGCTGATGAAGCTGGGGGCGCAGGTGCAGAAGGTGCTGCAGTTCACCCAGAGCCTAGGCCGGCTGGCCGGCCGCGACGGCGCCAAGGAGGAGTGAGTCATGGAGTTCGATCCCGTTACCCTGGCCCGGATCCAGTTCGGCGCCAACATCAGTTTCCACATCCTGTTTCCGACCATCAGCATCGCCATGGGCTGGGTGCTGCTGTTCTTCAAATGGCGCTTCAACGCCACGCGCGACGAGGCGTGGATGGAGGCCTACGGCTTCTGGGTCAAGGTGTTCGCGCTGACCTTCGCGGTCGGGGTGGTGTCCGGTATCACCATGAGCTTCCAGTTCGGCACCAACTGGCCGGGCTACATGCGCACCGTCGGCAATATCGCCGGGCCGCTCTTGGCCTACGAGGTGCTGACCGCGTTCTTTCTGGAGGCGACCTTCCTCGGCATCATGCTGTTCGGCCGCTCGCGCGTCTCCAACCGCATGCACACCCTGGCCACCTTCCTGGTGGCGTTCGGCACCACGGTGTCGGCGTTCTGGATCATCGCGCTCAATTCCTGGATGCAGACCCCGGCCGGCTTCACCATGGTGAACGGCCAGGCCCACGTCACCAGCTGGCTGGAGGTGATCTTCAACCCGTCGATGCCGTACCGCCTGATCCACATGCTGCTGGCCTCGGGCCTGACCGTGGCGTTCCTGGTGGCGGGGCTGTCGGCCTACCGCTGGGGGCGCGGTGATCGGGGGCTGGCGGTGCGCCACAGCCTGAAGACCGGCGTCTATCTGGCGGCGCTGCTGATTCCGCTGCAGATCCTCGCCGGCGACGCCCACGGCCTGAACACCTTCCATCACCAGCCGGCCAAGCTCGCGGCGATGGAAGGGGTGTGGCACACCGAGCGCGGCGCGCCGCTGTTGCTGTTCGCGCTACCGGACGAGGCGAGCCAGTCCAACCGTTACCAGATCGGCATTCCCAGGTTGGCGAGCCTGATCATCACGCACCAGCCGGACGGCGAGATCCGCGGTCTGAACGAGTTCGCCGGCCGGCACCCGCCGGTGGGCAAGGTGTTCTGGAGCTTCCGCGCGATGGTGGCGGTCGGCGTGCTGATGCTGGCGACGGCGTGGCTCGCGGCGTGGCAGCTGCGCCGTGGGGAGCCGGCGGGCTGGACTGTCTCGCTGCTCACCGCCATGACCTTTTCCGGCTGGCTGGCGACGCTGGCGGGCTGGTACGTCACCGAGATCGGTCGCCAGCCCTGGCTGGTGACCGGGGTGCTCAGCACAGCCGACGCCGCCTCGACGGTGCCGGGCGGCATGATCCTCTCCACCTTGCTGATGTACCTGGCGCTGTACCTGGTACTGCTGGCGAGCTACGTCTCGGTGGTGTTCTATCTGGCGCGCAAGGCGGGCAAGCACGATGAGCTCCCGCTTTCGGCCAACCTGGCAGGAGAACAAGCATGAACGCGGAACTGTGGTTGCCGGTGGTATTCGCCGGCCTGATGGCGATCTCGCTGCTGGCCTACGTGATCCTGGACGGTTACGACCTGGGGGTGGGCATCCTGCTGCCGCTGGGTGCCAAGGCCGAGCGCGACACCATGATCGCCAGCATCGGCCCGTTCTGGGATGCCAACGAGACCTGGCTGGTGTTGGGCGTGGGGCTGTTGCTGGTGGCCTTCCCGCTGGCGCACGGCATCATCCTGGGCGAACTCTACCTGCCGGTGGCGCTGATGCTGCTCGGGCTGATCCTGCGCGGCGTGGCGTTCGACTTCCGCGTCAAGGCGCGCGACCCGCACCAGCCGTGGTGGAATGCGGCCTTCGCCGCCGGTTCGCTGCTGGCGGCGCTGAGCCAGGGCGTGATGCTGGGGCGCTACCTCACCGGCTTCGCGCCGGGCGCGGCGGCGTGGGGCTTCGCGCTCCTGGCCGGGGTTGGGCTGGCGGCGGCCTACGCCTTGCTCGGCGCCGGCTGGCTGATCATGAAAACACGCGGGGCGCTGCAGGCGCGCGCCATCGGCTGGGCGCGCCGCGCGCTGTACGGTACCGGGCTGGCGGTGCTGGCGGTGTCCATCGCCACACCGCTGGCGAGCTCGCACATCGCCGCCAAGTGGTTCGTGCTGCCCGATTTCCTGCTGCTGTTGCCGTTGCCGCTGGGTTCGCTGGCGCTGTTCGTGCTGCTCGCCCTGAGCCTGCCGCGGCTGGCGCGGCGCCAGGCCGCCGGCAACGACACGCTGTGCTGGCTGCCGTTTGCCGCCACCGTCGGCATCGTGCTGCTGTCGTTCTGGGGGCTGGCCTACAGCGTGTTCCCCGATATCGTCATCGGCCGCCTCACCATCTGGCAGGCGGCCTCCAGCCCCGAGGCGCTCTCCGTGATCCTGTGGGGCGCGGCGGTGGTGCTGCCTACCATCGTCGGCTACACCGTGTACGCCTATCGCGTGTTCTGGGGCAAGGCGGAGGGCTTGAGCTACTCGTGAACGGGGTCGCGGGCGGGGGCTTGGGATGTCCCCGCCAGCTCCTCGAGCAATCGCTCCAGGATCAGGTTGGGGCGGCGTCCCAGGCGTGGCACGACAGCGGAGAATCTGCCGCATTCCAGCACGGTCTTGAACAGGCGCAACAGGCGGAGGTCGGCATCGCTGACCCGGGCGAGGGAGTGTGTCTTGCTGATGGGTGAGTAAAGTCAAAACTGAACATAAGAAGAATGTGATTTAACTCGCCTTGCGGCTTGGTGCAAGCTAGGCACCGCTTCTTCCACTTCCTGTGCCACTTTACCGTTTCGGGAGCCGTGCCATGAATTCCCCCCAGCCTGCCGTTCCGCCTGTCGCCGCCGGTCTCGATCTGCGTGCGCACTGGATGCCATTCACCGCCAACCGCAATTTCCAACGCGACCCGCGCCTGATCGTCGCCGCCAGCGGCAACTACCTGACCGATGCCGATGGCCGCCAGATCTTCGACAGCCTGTCGAGCCTGTGGTGCTGCGGCGCCGGCCATGCCCGCAAGGAGATCGCCGAGGCGGTGTACCAGCAGCTCGGCACGCTGGACTACTCCCCTGCGTTCCAGTTCGGCCACCCGCTGTCGTTCAGGTTGGCCGAAAAAGTCGCCAGCATGACTCCAGCGGGCCTCGACCACGTGTTCTTCACCAACTCCGGCTCGGAGTGCGCCGACACCGCGGTGAAGATGGCGCGCGCCTACTGGCGCCTGAAAGGGCAGGCCAGCAAGACCAAGCTGATCGGCCGCGCCCGTGGCTACCACGGCGTCAACATCGCCGGCACCAGCCTCGGCGGCATCAACGGCAACCGCAAGGCCTACGGCCAGCTGCTCGACGTCGACCACCTGCCGCACACGCTGCTGCCGCAGAACGCCTTCAGCCGCGGCCTGCCCGAGCACGGCATCGAACTGGCCGACGACCTGCTGCGCCTGATCGAGCTGCACGACGCTTCCAACATCGCCGCCGTCATCGTCGAGCCGATGGCGGGCTCGGCCGGCGTGATCGTGCCGCCGGCGGGCTACCTGCAGCGCCTGCGCCAGATCTGCGACCAGCACAACATCCTGCTGATCTTCGACGAGGTGATCACCGGTTTCGGCCGCACCGGTTCGCTGTTCGGGGCGGACTATTTCGGCGTGGTGCCGGACATCATGAACCTCGCCAAGCAGCTCACCAACGGCGCCGTGCCGATGGGCGCGGTGGTGGCGAGCAACGAGATCTACAACACCTTCATGAACCAGAACATCCCCGAGTACGCGGTGGAGTTCACCCAGGGCTACACCTACTCGGCGCACCCGGTGGCCTGCGCCGCCGGGCTGGCCGCGCTCGACATCCTGGAGCGCGAAAACCTGGTGGCGCGCGTCGCCGAGCTGGCGCCGCACTTCGAGAACGCCATCCACGGCGTCAAGGGCAGCCAGCACGTGGTGGACATCCGCAACTGCGGCCTGGCGGGCGCGATCCAGCTCGCCCCGCGCGACGGCGACGCCATCGTGCGTCCGTTCGAGGCGGCGATGAAGTTGTGGAAAAAAGGCTTCTACGTGCGCTACGGCGGCGACTGCCTGCAGTTCGGCCCTCCGTTCACCAGCACCCCGGCCGAGCTCGACCGCCTGTTCGACGCCGTGGGCGAAGCCCTCAACGAGGTGGCCTGAGATGACGGAACGTCCCCAGGCCGTCCCCACGGTGCAGATCGACAACGACAAGGTGGTGGTGACCGAGTGGCGCTTTGCCCCCGGTGCCGAAACCGGCTACCACCGCCACGGCATGGAATACGTCGTGGTGCCGATCACTCACGGCGAGCTGCTGCTGCAAACCCCTGACGGCGAACGGCGTGCGGCGCTGGTTCCAGGCCAGAGCTATACCCGCCTGATCGGCACCGAGCACAACGTGATCAACCCCTGCGCGCACGAAGTCGCGTTCATCGAGATCGAACTCAAGCCACGGTGAGCGCGTCGGCTGGCAGCAGGGCCAGCATGGAACAACGTCCTCTCGGGAAGCGAGAGGCCAAAGGGGGGGGGCTGCGCACGCCCCGTCCCGACCCTATTTAGCGAGATAGAAACCGACCATGAGCATCCTCAATCATCTGATCAACGGCGAACTGAGCGCGGGCGGCAGCCGCACCGCAGCGGTATTCAACCCCTCTACCGGCGAGGCCATCCGCCAGTTGCCGCTGGCCGACGTCGCCACCGTGCAGCAGGCCATCGCCGCCGCCCAGGCCGCCTACCCGGCCTGGCGCAACACCCCTCCCGCCAAGCGCGCGCAGGTGATGTTCCGCTTCAAGCAACTGTTGGAAGCTAACGAAGCACGCATCGCCCAGCTCATCAGCGAGGAACACGGCAAGACCCTGGAAGACGCCGCCGGCGAACTCAAGCGCGGCATCGAGAACGTCGAGTACGCCTGCGGCGTGCCGGAACTGCTCAAGGGCGAGTACAACCGCAACGTCGGCCCCAACATCGACGCCTGGAGCGATTTCCAGCCGCTCGGCGTGGTGGCCGGCATCACCCCGTTCAACTTCCCGGCCATGGTGCCGCTGTGGATGTACCCGCTCGCCATCGCCTGCGGCAACACCTTCATCCTCAAGCCGTCCGAGCGCGACCCCAGCTCCACCCTGCTGATCGCGCAGCTGCTGCACGAAGCCGGTCTGCCGAAGGGCGTGATGAACGTGGTGCACGGCGACAAGGAAGCGGTGGACGCGCTGATCGAAGCGCCGGAAGTGAAGGCGCTGAGCTTCGTCGGCTCCACCCCGATCGCCGAGTACATCTATGCCGAAGGCACCAAGCGCGGCAAGCGCGTGCAGGCTCTGGGCGGCGCCAAGAACCACGCCGTACTGATGCCGGATGCCGACCTGAACAATGCGGTGAACGCGCTGATGGGTGCCGCCTACGGCTCCTGCGGCGAGCGCTGCATGGCGATCTCGGTGGCGGTGTGCGTCGGCGACCAGGTGGCCGACGCGCTGATCGCCAAGCTCACCCCGCAAATCCAGGCGCTGAAGATCGGCGCCGGCACCACCTGCGGCCTCGACATGGGCCCGCTGGTGACCGCTGCCGCCCGCGACAAGGTGGTGGGCTATATCGATGACGGCGTGGCTGCCGGTGCAGAGCTGGTGGTGGATGGTCGCGACTACCGCGTGGCCGGCCACGACAATGGCTACTTCGTGGGCGGCACGCTGTTCGACCGCGTTACCCCGGACATGCGCATCTACAAGGAAGAGATCTTCGGGCCAGTACTGTGCGTGGTACGCGTCAACAGCCTGGAAGAGGCCATCGCCCTGATCAACGCCCACGAATACGGCAACGGCACCTGCATCTTCACCCGCGACGGCGAGGCGGCGCGGCTGTTCGCCGACCAGATCGAAGTCGGCATGGTCGGCATCAACGTGCCGCTGCCGGTGCCGGTGGCCTACCACAGCTTCGGCGGCTGGAAGCGTTCGCTGTTCGGCGACCTGCACGCCTACGGCCCGGACGGCGTGCGCTTCTACACCCGTCGCAAGGCCATCACCCAGCGCTGGCCGCAACGCGCCAGCCACGAGGCGTCGCAGTTCGCCTTCCCCAGTTTGTAAGAATCGGCTCTCGGTCTGTCGCGAGCGGCCCTCAGTGGGGCGAAGAGCAGCACGGAACGGGAACGTACTGGAGTACATGAATGAGGATCATGGCTGAGCAAATCGGAGATTTGCACGCGCAGAACAGCGCATGAGCCCCGATCAGGAACGCGCAGCAAGACCCTGAACAGATTGAAGACCCACACGGTGTGAACTTGATAAGCCCAACCTCGGTTGGGCTTCTTTTTTGGTCGGTGTGAGCGGTGAAGGCGGGGCTAAGCCTTCCTGTGCAGCAGGCCGGCGTGCAGCTCCGCGCAGCTGTTGACACCCAGCATCGCCATATTGCGATCGACCTCGTCGTAGAGCAGGCGGCAGGCATGTGCCACCCCGGCCTCGCCGGCCACGGCCGCCGCGTAGTTGAACGGACGGCCGACGAACACGCAGCGTGCGCCCAGCGCCAGGGCTTTCAGCACGTCGCTGCCGCGGCGCACGCCGCTGTCCATCATGACGGTCATGTCCTGCGCCACATCGACGATGTCCGGCAGCACGCGCAGCGGGGAGACGGCGCCGTCCAGCTGCCGGCCGCCGTGGTTGGAGACGATGATGCCGTCAGCCCCGTGCAGCCGTGCTTGCCGCGCATCCTCCGCGCTCAGGATGCCCTTGATGATCAGCGGCCCCTTCCACTGGCGGCGGATGCGGTCGAAGTGGGGCCAGCTCAGGTGGTCGCGCGCGGAGAAGTCGCGCAGCACGCTGGCGGAGATGATCGGCGCGCCGCGCGTCGCAAACGAGTTTTCGAAGTGCGGCATGCCGTGCTTCAGCAGGGTGCGCAACAACACCCCCAGCAGCCAGCGCGGGTGCGTCAGCCCCTGGTACGCCAGCGCCAGACTGGGGCGCAAGGGGGTGGAGAAGCCGGTGCGCACGTTGTTTTCACGGTTGGCCGACACCGGTATGTCCACGGTCAGCACCAGCGTCTCCACTCCGGCCCTGGCCACGCGTTGCACCAGGGCGTCGATGCGTGCCGGATCGCCCGGCAGATAGGCCTGGAACCAGGTGCCCGGCGCCTGCTCGATGACCTCCTCCAGCGGGATCAGGGAGGTGCCGCTGAGGATGGCGGGGATGTTGGCGGCCTGAGCGGCGCGGGCCAGCACGATGTCGCCGCGATAGGCCGACAGCGCGCTGATCCCCATCGGGGCGATGCCGAACGGCGCGGCATAGCGGCGGCCGAACAGTTCCACGCTCTGATTGCGTTGCGACACGTCGACCAGCACCCGGGTCTGGAAACCGTAATCGCCAAAGGCGGCGCGGTTGTCCGCCAGCGAGGCATTGTCTTCCGCCGCGCCGGCGACGTAGCCGAAAATGGGACGTGGCAGACGCTGTCTGGCCAGCGCCTCGAAGTCATCCAGTGCCAGCACGCCACGCAAGGAGCGTGGCAGCCGGGCGGGCGCGCTGGTCGCCGCGCGGCACTCGGGCAGGGAGAGGGTAGGGGTGTGTGTCATGGTGGTCGGGGACTCCGGTTGCACTCGGTGGCGCCGCGTTCCGGCGCGACGCCGGCCTGACGCGGCAAGGTTGTCAGGAGCCAGACTAGACAATCCTGTTGATTCAATAAAGCGAATAAATTTCAGATTGTTTGTTCGCTTTTTTGATATAGTTTTTCATCTCCAACCCTCGGCCTTTCCCCTCCATGACCCTGAAGCAACTCGACGCCTTCTTCTGTGCCGCGACCTGCACCAGCTTCGCCGTCGCGGCCGAACGGCTGCATCTGTCGCTCTCTTCGCTGTCGAAACGTATCGCGGAGCTGGAGCAATCGCTTGGCGAGAGCCTGTTCGATCGTAGCGGCCATCGCGCCGTGCTGACCCCGGCCGGGGCCCGCCTGCTGCCTCATGCCGCCGAGGTGCTGCAGTCCGCCGACCGGCTAGTGCTTGCGCTGGGCAAGGACAGCGGGTTGACCGGGCGCTGCCGTTTTGGTGTGGGCGAGCTGGCAGCGCTGACGTGGTTGCCCAAGCTGCTGACGCAGGCCCGCGAGGCGTTTCCCCGCCTGGTGCTGGAGCCCTACGTCGACATCGGCACCGTGCTGGAACAACGCGTCAGCGACGGTGAGCTGGACTTCGCGGTGGTGGCGGGACGCTCGTCGCGCAGCACCGTGCTGTCGCAGCCGGTGGGCCAGGCCCATTTCCTGTGGGTGGCGTCTCCCGCCCTGGTGGGGGCGAGCCGGGTGCTGAGTGCCGAGCTGCTGCGCGCGCTGCCGCTGATCACCCTGCACCTCGGCGCCGGCACGACGCGCTTGCTGGACGACTGGCTCGGCACCCAGCCGGTCGAGATTGAGCGACGGCTGACCTGCAATGGCTGGGGGGCGGTGGCGGGGATGCTGGTTGACGGCGTCGGGATCGGCTTTCTGCCGGAGGGGTGGGCGCATGCCCTGTCGCGGCGTGGCCAGCTGTGCATCGTGGAGAGTCAGCCGGCGCTGGCCCCACTCCACTACACCTTCCAGTCGCGGCGGGACGACACCCGCCTGGTGGTGCTGAAGCTGCGCGACATGGTAAGCCGCGTCGCCGATTTCTCGGCGACCAGCGGGCTGTTCTGAGTGGCGGCGGGTGCGGTGCCTGTTTCGAGGATGACGCTGGATCAGCGGCGATATCGCTCCGGGTCGAGACCGTGGCGGTGCAGCTTGTCGTACAGCGTCTTGCGCGGCAGTTGCAACAGCTCGGCGGCCTTGATCACCTGGCCGCCGCTGCGGATGAGCGCGGTCTCGATGCAGGCTTTCTCCGCCGCCTCCACCACGGCGGCGAGCGAGACCTCGCCGCCAGCCGCAGCGGGTGCCATCTCCGCCTCCAGGCCGTCGCCCAGGCCCAGGCAGTAGCGTTCGGCGACGTTGCGCAACTCGCGTACGTTGCCCGGCCAATCGTGGCGCTGCCAGCGCGCCAGATCGGCCGCGCTCCACTCCGGCAGCGGGCGGTTGAAGCGGGTCGCGGCCTGTTGCAGGAAATACGCCATCAGGAGCGGGATGTCGGCCTTGCGCTCGCGCAACGGCGGCAGGTCGAGGCGCGCCACGTTGAGGCGGTAGTACATGTCGCTGCGGAACCGTCCGGCGTCGGATTCGGCCTTGAGGTCGGCCTTGCTGGCGGCGATCACCCGGCATTCCACCGGGATCGCTTCGTTGCCGCCCAGGCGCTCGATGGTGCGTTCCTGCAGCGCCCGCAGCAGCTTGATCTGCAGCGTGAGCGGCATGCTCTCGATCTCGTCGAGAAACAGCGTGCCGCCGTGCGCCAGCTCGAACTTGCCGATGCGGCGCTTGGCGGCACCGGTAAAGGCGCCGCTCTCGTGGCCGAAGATCTCGCTTTCGAACACGCTCTCCGGCAGCGCGCCGCAGTTGAGCGCGACGAAGCGCCCGCGCCGGCCGCTGGCGGCATGGATGGAGCGTGCCACTACCTCCTTGCCGCAGCCGGTCTCGCCGTTGAGCAGGATGTCGACCCCGGTGGGGGCGAGCGCAGTCACCAGCCGGCGCAGGTTCTGCATCGCCGGGGTCTGGCCGATCAGCGGGGAATCGCCGCTGGCCTGCAACTGCTCGCGCAGGCGGCGGTTTTCCAACTGCAGCGCGCGCTTTTCCTGCGCCCGCCCCGTGACGTCGGCCAGCCGCTCGGATGGGAATGGCTTCTCGATGAAATCGTAGGCGCCTTCGCGCATCGCCTGCACCGCCAGCGTGACGTCGCCGTGGCCGGTGATCAGGATCACCGGCAATTCCGGATCGAGCCGGCGCGCCTGTTGCAGCAGCGCCAGGCCGTCTTGTCCGGGCAAGCGCACGTCGCTCACCAGCGCCCCGGGCGAGGCCTGTTCGAGCGCTGCCAGCGCGCTCTCGGCGTCGCCGAAGTCGGTCACGGCAAAGCCCGCCAGCCGCAGCGCCTGGGCGCAGCCGTGGCGCACCACCGGGTCGTCCTCGACCAGGAACACCGGCAGCGAGAGGTCGGTCATGAGAGGGATTCTCCTGAAGTGGGGGCCGCCGGCAGGTCGAGCCGGAACACGGCGCCGGCACCGTCGGCGTTGCCGGCGGTGAGCGTGCCGCCGAAGCTCTCGACGATGGCCAGCGAAATGGCCAGGCCGAGACCCAGCCCCTGGCCCGCCGGCTTGGTGGTGTAGAAGGGTTCGAACAGCCGCTCCAGCGCCTCGGCCGGCAGGCCGGGGCCGTGGTCGCGCACCGTCAGCCGCAACCGCGTGCCGTGACGCACGGCGTGGAGTTCGAGGCGCGGCGCAGCCTGCCCGGCCATGGCGTCGAGGCCGTTGCGCAGCAGGTTCACCAGCACCTGTTCCAGCCGCACCACGTCGGCCCAGGCCTGCAGTTCCGGGGCGATGTCGGTCGCGATCACCGCATCGAGTTCGCGCCGGCGCGGCTCGACGATCAGGCAGGCGTGCTCCACCGCCTGCGCCACGTGCACCGCGGCGGTATCGGCCGGCGCCTGGCGCGCGAACGACTTGAGCTGGCCGAGGATGCGGCCGAGGCGGCCGGTGAGCTGGCCGATCAGGGTGAGGTTGTCGCGCGCCTCGTCGTAGCGCGCCAGTTCGATCAGCTTCACGGCGTTGTCGGACAGGGTGTTGAGCGCGGCGAGCGGCTGGTTCAGTTCATGGGTGACGCCGGCGGCCATCTGCCCCAACACCGCCAGCTTGCCGGCCTGTACCGCGCTGTCGCGCGTCTCGCGCAGGATGCTTTCGGTGCGCTTGAGTTCGTCCACGCGCTGTCCCAGCGTGGTGTTGGCGGCCTGCAGCGCGGCGGTGCGCTCGACGATACGCGCCTCGAGCCCGGCCTCGACGCGGCGCAGCTCGGCCTGGGCCGCGCGCCGTTCCGCCAGGCGGCGCCGGCGCTGCTGCCAATACACCGTCAGCGCCAGCACGAAGGCGGTGGCGAAACCCAGCGCGGCAGCGCCGCCGGCGGCGTTCTGGCGCGCTTCGGCCAACTCGCTGAACAGCAGCACGCGCCAGCCCAGCAGGCCGGCAGGGTGGGACTGCACCAGCAGCTCGCGCCGGGCGTTCCCCAGCGGCAGGCGCCGCTGCTCGCCGTGGCCGCGCAGGGCGGTGTCGGCGGCGAGCGGTGGCAGGGGGTAGTCGCCGTACTGGCGCTCGGCATGTAGCCGGTGGCGTACCGCGGGCGGCAAGGGGGCGAGGGTGTGATATTGCCAGGCGGACTCGGTGGCGAGAAACAGTACACCGTCTCGGTCGGCCAGGGCGAGGTGGTCGCCGCTGGCCTGCCAGGCGCGTTCGATGCTGTCGAGCTTGACCTTGACCACCACCACGCCGATCGGCCCGGTCGGGCTGGGCAGCGGGGCGGCCAGAAACACCCCGGGCTCGCGGGTGGTGCTGCCGATGCCGTAAAAGCGGCTCGGCCTCCCGTTGATGGCGCCCTGGAAGTAGGGGCGGTAGGCGTAGGAATTACCGACCAGGCTCAGTGGTGAGTGCCAGTTGGACGAGGCCAGGGTGCGGCCGCTGCGGTCTAGCAGAAAGGCCTGCGCCACCCCGGCGCGCTGCTGCACCCCTTCGAGGTAATGGTTCACTTCCGCCGTCAGTGCCGCATCGCTGGGCTGCGCCAGCAGCCTGGCCAGCCGCCCGTCCAGGCTCAGCACGTAGGGCAGCGCCTCGTGGCGGGCGAGCAGGTTGTCCAGGCTGAGGGCGTAGGCGCCGAGACGCTGGGCGTTGGCCTGGCGCTGCGCCGCCAGCTGGCCGCGCAGCAGCAGGGTGTAGGCCGTCAGCGCCACCAGCGCGCACAGCGCCAGTCCCGCCAGCGCCACCAGTACGGTGCGATGGCGGGGCCGGTTCAGGATGGGCAGGACGGAGGGAAGCGACAGGGCTGGCATGCCGTGGATTGTGCGGCAATCAATCCACGGCGGCCAGCTTCATCTCCGCCGCGGCGTGGCGCTGCTGCTCCTCCATCACCAGGCTCCCCAGCTCGCGCTTGAGCTCGTTGAACTCGGCGCAAGACGGGTCGCGATGGCGCGGAATGGCGACGCGGTGGTCGCGCTTGACCGTGCCCGGGCGGTAGGTCATTACCACGATGCGGTCGGCCAGGTAGATCGACTCCTCGATGCTGTGGGTGACGAAGATGATGGTCTTGCCGAACTCGGCCCAGATGCGCAAGAGCTCGTCCTGCAGGTTGCGCCGTGTGAGCGCGTCGAGCGCGCCGAACGGCTCGTCCATCAGCATGATCGGCGAATCCATCGCCAGTACCCGGGCGATCGCCACGCGCTGGCGCATGCCGCCGGACAGATCCTTGGGGAAGCGGTTGCGGAAGTCCTTCAGGTGCAGCTTGTCGAGCAGGCTGTCGACGCGCTCCGCCATGGCGCCCTTGCTCATGCCCTTGACCTCCAGCCCGAAGGCGACGTTTTGCGCCACGGTCATCCACGGGAACAGCGCGTACTCCTGGAACACCATGCCGCGCTCCGGCCCCGGCGCGGTGACTGCCTGGCCGTCCACCTGGATGGAGCCGGACGAGGGCAGCGAGAAGCCGGCGATGGCGTTGAGCAGGGTGGACTTGCCGCAGCCGGACGGCCCCAAGAGGCAGACGAACTCGCCCTGCTTGATGGTGAGGTTGATGTCCTTCAGCGCCACCACGTCGCGTTCCTGGGTGCGAAAGACTTTCTGGACGTCGCTGACGACGATTTGCGGGTTTTGCATGGTGCTGTTCCTCAGTGTTCCAGGCCGCGATGCCAGCGCAGCAGGTGGTTGTTGAGCGCGTTCATCGCGCTGTCGAGCGCCAGGCCCAATAGGCCGATGGTGATCATGCCGGCGATGATCTTGTCCGACCACATGAACTCGCGTGCTTCCAGGATGCGATAGCCCAGGCCGTCGTTGACCGCGATCATCTCGGAGACGATGACCACGATGAAGGCGGTGCCGATGCCGATGCGCACCCCGGTCAGGATGTAGGGGGTGGCCGCCGGCAGCATCACGCGGGTGAACAGCGCCAGCCGTCCCACGCCGAGGTTGCGCGCCGCACGCAGGTAGATGCCGTCGACGTGGCGCACCCCGGAGATGGTGTTCATCAACACCGGGAAAAAGGCGCCGATGGCGATCAGGAACACCGACGGCGGGTTGCCGAGGCCGAACCAGAGGATGGCGAGCGGGATGTAGGCGATCGGCGGGATCGGCCGCAACAGCTGCAGCATGGGGTTGAACAGGCCGTAGAGACGCGGGCTCGAGCCCATGGTCAGGCCCAGCGGCAGCGCCAGCGCGGCACCGGCCACGAAGCCCACCACCACGCGGTACAGGCTGGCGATGGAGTCGTGCACCAGCTCGCCGGACAGCAGCGCCTCCCACCACTTGGCGGCCACCGCCGACGGCGCCGGCAGCACGATGGGCGAAACCAGCCCGGTGCGGGCGCAGGCCTCCCAGACCAGCAGCACGACCACCGGGACGATGGCCCCGCGCACGAAGGATTTCAGGTGTTGTTGCATGATGGCCCTCACTTCACTTTCAGTTCGTTCTTGGCCTGCTGCAGCAGGTCGAGCTTGACCCAGTCCACCGCCTTGGGCGTCTTGGCCCAGTGGCCGATGCCGAACTTCTGCATGAAGTGGGTGGTGACGTCGAGGTGGAGCGGGGTGACGTCGTAGGTGTAGTCGGCGTTGTCCATCGCGTCGCGGAAGTCCTCGGCGCTCAGCTGCCCCTTGAACAGGTTCTCGCGCACGTACTTCTCGGCCAGCGGCGGGTTCTTGTTGAAGGTGCTGGTGGATTCGACGAAGCACTTCATCAGCCGTGTGGCGACATCGCGCTTGTTGTACAGCTTTTCGCTCATCACCAGCGTGCGTACCGGCTCGCCCATCGGGGTGTCGTAGGGTTTCATCAGCTCACGGCCGAACTGCTTCCGGATCGCCTGCGACGACTGCGGTTCGGACTGGCTCATGGCGTCGATCTGCTTGCCTGCCAGCGCCTGGTTGAGGTCGGGGTAGGAGAGATAGACCAGCTGCACGTCCTTGCCCGGCTTGTCCGACCAGGTCAGGCCGTTCTTCTCCAGTTCGGCCAAGAGCAGTAGTTCCTGCGGGCTGCCGCGGGTGACGCCCACCTTCTTGCCCTTCAGTCGCGCAGGGTCTTGATGCCGGATTCGGCCTGGGCCACGATGCGCGTCCCGCCCTTGGCGAAGCCTGCGACGACGTAGATGGGTACGCCGTTGGCGCGGCCGGAAATCGAGGCGTCGGCGCCGGAGGCGGCGAGGTCGACCTCGTCGGCGATGATGGCCGGCATGATGTCGGTGCCCTTGGCGAACAGGCGCTCTTCCAGCTTGATGTTGTACTTGCCGCAGATTTCCTTCATGTACGACACGGCGCCGTAGTGGGCGAACTTGAGGTTGCCCAGGCGCACGGTGTCCTGGGCGCTGGCGGCCTGGCTCGCGGCCAGGGCGCAGAACACGGCGATGGCGGTGGAATGACGCAGCATGGTTTGTCTCCTGAGTTATCGAACTGAACAGAGCGCTCGGCGGCGCCCTTGCCGTACTGGTTTGCAGGAAGCGTGCCATGCCGTGGTGTTTTGTAAACTATTGAATATTATGGGGTAAGTTTTTCGTTTCAGCGGAGGGCAGGGCGAAAGCCCAGACAAGGGCGGGAGTGTTGTGCGGTTTTTCGCACAAAGGGGAACCGGTCGGCGGGGAGAAGGGGAAAAGGTTGGCCGAAGCCGGCAGAAACGACAACGCCCCGGCGGGCGGGGCGTTGGAGGGCCGTGTCGGGAGAACGATCAGCCGACGTGCGGGGCCAGGGTGTGCAGCAGCTGCGCCAGCACTTTCGGGCTGCCGGCGACGATATCGCCGGATTCCAGCCAGCCGTCCTCGCCCTTCAGGTCGGTGACGATGCCGCCGGCTTCCTGCACGATCAGGCTGCCTGCCGCGATGTCCCACGGCTTGAGGTTGAGCTCCCAGAAGCCGTCGACGCGGCCGCAGGCCACGTTGCACAGGTCGAGCGCCGCCGAGCCTTCGCGGCGTACGCCGGCGGTCTTGGCCAGCACGTCCTTCAGCATGCCGAGATACTGGTCGATGTAGCTCTGGTCGGTCACCGGGAAGCCGGTGGCGATGACGCATTCGTTCATGGCGATGCGCTTGGAGACGCGGATGCGGCGGTCGTTGAGGAAGGCGCCGACGCCGCGCGAGGCGGTGAACAGGTCGTTGCGGTTGGGGTCATACACTACGGCCTGCTGGATCTGGCCCTTGTGCAGCAGACCGATCGAGATCGAGTACTGCGGGTGGCCGTGCAGGAAGTTGGTGGTGCCGTCCAGCGGATCGATGATCCACTCGAACTCGGCGTTACCCAGGCCTTGGGCGCCGGACTCTTCTGCTAGAATCCCATGCTTGGGGTAGGCGTCGAGAATGGTCGAGATGATGGCTTCTTCGGCGGCGCGGTCGACTTCGGAAACGAAATCGTTGTGCTGCTTCTTCTCGACGCGGATGGTGTCGACGTTGTGCGACGCGCGCTGGATGACGCTGGCGGCGCGACGGGCGGCTTTCACCGCGACGTTGAGCATGGGATGCATTGACGGCCTCTAGTAAAGACAAATGCCCCGGCTTTCCCGCGAGGGAAAGTCGTAGCATGAAACAATCTGGGTTAAGGAACGAAAAAACCCGGCACATGGGCGGGCTTTTGATAAGCCGTCTATTTTAATGCGAAATGGCCAATGAAGAAACCCGAAGTCCCTGATTTTTTGAAGAACATTCGTGTGGTGCTGGCGCGACCGAGCCATCCGGGCAATATCGGCTCGGCCGCGCGGGCGATGAAGACCATGGGGCTGTCGCGGCTCTACCTGGTCGAGCCCAAGACCTTCCCCAGCCCCGAGGCCGACACGCTGGCCTCCGGCGCGGTCGACCTGTTGCAGCACGCGGTAGTGGTGAACACCCTGGCCGAGGCGCTGTCCGATGTCACCGTGGCCTGCGCCCTCACCAGCCGCCGGCGCGAGCTGACCACGCCGCTGTCCACCCCGCGCCAGACCACGCCGGAACTGGTGGCGCGTGCGCGCGACGGCGAGCAGGTGGCGCTGGTGTTCGGCAACGAGACCTTCGGCCTGTCGATCGACGAGGTCGAGCAGTGCAACCGGCTGGTGACCATTCCCGGCAACCCGGAGTACTTCTCGCTGAACCTGGCGATGGCGGTGCAGGTGATGACCTACGAGCTGTTCAGCCACACCGGCGTCGACGTCGACTACCTGCGCGCCGAAGCGGAGAGCGCGACGCGCGACGAGGTGGAGGGCTTCTGCGGCCACCTCGACCAGACCCTGGCCGACATCGGCTACTACGAGCGGCGCAACGGCGAGCGCCTGATGCGCCGGCTGCGCACGCTGTTCAACCGCGCCCACCTGCTGCGCGAGGAGATCGACATCCTGCGCGGCTTCCTCAAGCAGGTACAGCGCGTGGCCCATCGCGATGACGGCCGACGCCAGCAGTAGCACCTTCTACCTGCCCTACGCGCACCCGGCGGTGCGCGATCTGGCCTTCCTGCTGACCGCGCCAACGCCGTGGCTGACCGGTGCCGACATCCCGCCCGAGCGCCTGCTGGGCGACGCCGGCCCGGCGCTGTTGGCCGAACTCGATCATGATCCCGCCCCGCTCGTCGCCTGGCTCGCCGCCCGCCCCACCACCCGTCTCGGCCGCTACGCCGAAAACCTGCTGGCGTTCTGGTTCGACCTTGCACCGCACATCGAGTGCGTGGCGGCCAATCTGCAGGTGCAGAACGGCCAGCAGCGCACCGTCGGCGAATTCGACTTCCTGCTGCGTATCGACGGCGAGCCGTGGCACCTCGAGACCGCCAGCAAGTTCTACCTGATGCTGGGCGAAGGTCGTCATACCCTGGTCGGCCCCAGCCTGCGCGATGCCTGGGCGCTGAAGGCGGCCAAGCTGCAGGATCAGCTCGCGCTGTCGCGCCACGCGGCGGCGCAACCCTTGTTGCCGCCCGGCTTCGTCGGCTGCCGCACCGCGGCAAGGCTGGCGGGCTGGCTGTTCTATCCCCATGCCGTGCTGCTCGAGCCGCCGCTGGCTCCCGACCTCCTCACCGGCTGGGCGCGCCCGCTGCTGGCGCCGTGGCCGCGGCGCTCGCTGGCGTCGCGCTGGGTGTGGCTGCCGCGCTTGCGCTGGCTGGCGCCGGCGCGGGTGGACGAGGCCGAGACGCTGGACGAGGACGCGCTGCGCCGCCACCTGGCGGCGGCAGAGGCGCCACAGCTGGTGGCCGAGGTCTTGCCGTTGGGGGGCGGGGACTGGGAGGAAGTGGCGCGCGGTTTTGTCTGCCCGCCGAACTGGCCGCCGCCGGCGCGACTGGCCGAGTTGCTCGACACGGTGCAGGAACTGGCCAATGGCAAGGCGGGAAGCGGGGGGCGCTGAACGCCATTGATGCCGCGCTGGCCGGTGGGCCGCCCGCGGACGCTAGGACCGCGGGGGCGCGGAAGGGCTCAGAACCTGTTTACGATCTGCTGCGCTTCGGCGATACGGCGTTAAAAACGACTTCGGAATGCTCATTTACTACGTGTAAACTCCGCATCCTCAGCCGTTTTTGCCTTGTCTCGCTCTAGCTCGCGAGATCGTAAACAGGTTCTCAGTGGTTCGGCGTCGGGTGGGCGTTGGCGCAGCCGGCGACCAACTGCTTGAGCTGCTCGGGCTGCTCCAGCTGGATGTGCTTGTGGTCCACCGCGATCCAGCCCTGCTGCTGGAACTTGGACAGGGTACGGCTCACCGTCTCCAGCTTGAGCCCCAGGAAGCTGCCGATCTCCTCGCGGCTCATGCGCAGGATGAAGTCGTTGGCGGCGAAACCGCGCACCGTCAGGCGCTGCGACAGGTTGATGAGGAAGGCGGCCAGCCGTTCCTCCGCCTTCATATTGCCCAGCAGCATCATCACGTTGTGATCGCGCACGATCTCGCGGCTCATCAGCCGGTAGAAGTGGTGTTGCAGCGAGGGAATCTCCAGCGCCAGGTTCTGCATGCGGCTGAACGGCAGTTCGCACACCTCGCTGTCTTCCAGCGCGACGGCGTTGCAGCCGTGCACGTTGGCCGAAATCCCGTCCAGTCCCATCAGTTCGCCCGACATGTGAAAGCCGGTGACCTGCTCGCGTCCGTCCTGGCTGGAGATGCAGGTCTTGAAGAAACCGGTGCGTACCGCGTACAGTGACTTGAAGCCCTCGCCGTTGCGAAACAGCGCTTCGCCACGTTTCAGGCGCCGGCTCTGGCGGATCACCGCATCCAGTCGCGTCATTTCCTCACGGTTCAGACCCAGGGGCAGACACAATTCGCGCAGCGTGCAGTTGGAGCAGGAGACCTTGAGGGCTTGCAGGGGAACAACAGTCGAGTCAGTCATGCGGCATGTCCGCTTCTGTTAAGTAAGCCTTGATGTTGGTCAAAGCGTTGGGCCTTGATGTCGGTCAAAGCGTTTCTGGGAGGTTTGCCGCAAATTTACCAGTCCACCACTGGTTTTTCCATCGCGAGACATCATGAACACCACCCACCCACCGTTTTCGCCCACACGTTGCGAGTTCGACCGCGCCCTGATTGCCCGTCTCGACGGCGCCGGCCCGCGTTATACCTCGTACCCGACCGCAGACCGCTTCACCGACGACTTCAGCGCCAAGGACTACCGTCACTGGCTGCAGCAGCGCAAGATCGGCGCCAACAGCCGTCCGATCTCGCTCTACGTGCATCTGCCGTTCTGCAATACCGTGTGCTATTACTGCGGCTGCAACAAGATCATCACCAAGGACAAGAGCCGCGCCGACCGCTACCTCGATTACCTGGAGAAGGAAGTCGGCCTGGTGGCCGACGTGCTGGGGCAGCGCGAAAAAGTGATCCAGCTGCACTTCGGCGGTGGCACCCCGACCTTCCTGTCGGATGAACAGCTGGAACGGCTGATGGGGATACTCCGGACCCGCTTCGAATTCTTGGCGGAGGGAGAATATTCCATCGAGATAGATCCGCGCAAGGTGACGCGCGACACCGTGCTGCATCTGGCGCGCCTGGGCTTCAACCGGATGAGTGTCGGGGTGCAGGATTTCGAGCCGCGCGTGCAGCAGGCGGTCAACCGCATCCAGAGCGAAGAGGAGACGCGCGTGGTGATCGACGCCGCGCGCGAGGCCGGCTTCCGCTCGGTGAGCGTCGATCTGATCTACGGCCTGCCGCTGCAGACCCAGGAGTCGGTGGCGGCCACGGTCGACAAGGTGATCGCCATGGGGCCGGACCGTATCGCGCTCTACAACTACGCCCACCTGCCTACCGTATTCATGCCGCAGCGGCGCATCAACGAGGCCGACCTGCCGCTGCCGCCGGTCAAGCTCGACATCCTGCAGCACTCGGTGGAACAGCTGTCCGCCGCCGGCTACGTGTTCATCGGCATGGACCACTTCGCCAAGCCGGACGACGACCTCACCGTGGCGCTGCGCCAGGGCCGGCTGCAGCGCAATTTCCAGGGCTACTCCACGCACGCCGACTGCGACATGATCGGCTTCGGCGTGTCGTCGATCGGCAAGGTCGGCCCCTGTTACAGCCAGAACGAGAAGGATCTCGAGAGCTACTACGCCGCACTCGACGAAAACCGCCTGCCGGTGCTGCGCGGCATGGTGCTGGACGGCGACGACATCCTGCGCCGCTCCATCATCCAGGCGCTGATGTGCCGCTTCGCGCTGTCGGTGGAAGCCATCGAGCAGGTGCACGGCATCAACTTCGCCGAGTACTTTGCCGCCGAGATGCCGGCCATCCGCGAGTTCCAGCAGCAGGGCCTGCTCACTTTCGACGGCGACTTCCTGATGGTTGAGCCCAAAGGCCGCTTCCTGATCCGCAACATCGCCATGGCTTTCGACCGCCACCTGCGCGAGCGCCAGACCAAGGCGCGCTACTCGCGCACCATCTGATCCTTTCCCTTCCCGCCACGGCCGCAGTGCGGTCGTGGCGCGCTCGTGCCGCAGGCTCCCCTTTCGCCGCGACGACGTCGCCCCGTGTCAGCCGATGCGCCGCCACAGCCGCATCGTGCTTTTTCTCCCGACTTCCGCACCGTGCTCTTGCAGCCAGGCCTGCGCCCGCTCGCGCCCGGCGGCAAACAACTGCTGCACCAGGCCGTGATGCGGCGTGAGCTTGCTCAGGCTGTCGAGCGCGCCGGTGGTAGCGTCCGCATCGATATGGTGCAGGCGCAGCTGGCGCAGGTGTCGCTCCAGGCGGCCCAGGCCGAACAGACTTCTGCCGGCTTCGCGCTTGGCGATGGCCAGCCCCTGCAACTCGGTATGCAGCGACGAGCCGAAGCTGATGTCGTTGAGGCGGCGCTCGACCGCGCCGGCACGCCCAGGCATCTCCTCCCACTGTTGCGGCACCAGCGTCACCAGCACGATATCGCGGGCGCGCCCCTGGTAGGCCAGCGGAAACAGCGGCGGGTTGGCGGTGAGGCCGCCGTCCCAGTAGGCTTCGCCGTCGATGTGTACGGTGTGGTGCAGCTGCGGCAGGCAGGCGGAAGCCAGCAGGTGCTCCACGCTCAGCTCGTGGGCATGGAACAGCTTGAGGCGTCCGCTGTTGACGTGGGTCGCGGCGATGAACAGCTGGATCGGGGTGGTGCGCAGCCGGGCGAAGTCGATGCTGCTGGCGATCAGCTCGCGCAGCGGGTTGTAGTCGAACGGGTTGAGCTGGTCCGAGGTCAGGAAGTGCGACAGCTGCAGCAGCCCTTGCAGCGCCACGGGCGGGGCGTGCGCCGCCGGCCAGGGGTAGAGCGCCGACAGCCGTTGCCAGAACTGTCCCAGCGCCTCGCGCGCGCCGTCGTAACCATCCTCCATCCAGCCGTAGGCCAGCAGCGCCGCGTTCATGGCGCCGGCACTGGCGCCGCTCAGCGCGGCGGGGTGATAGCGGCGTGTTTCCAGCAGCCTGTCCAGTACGCCCCAGGTAAAGGCGCCGTGCGCGCCGCCGCCTTGCAAGGCCAAGGCGATCTCAGTGGTCTTCATGGGTGTTCCCTTTCTCGAAGAAGCCAGCCTGCTACAGGCTAGAGCCGTTCTGTTGCGGGGATGTGTTGCCGGGGAATCTGCAACGCTGGGTGAGAGGTGGCGGGGCCACTCAGGCGGGACTGGGTGGTCATAGCATGGCGCCGACCCGGTTTAGGCAAGCAAACTTCCGGCCATGTTCCGCAGAGGGGGCGATATGTGGGGGATGCCGGCAGGGCAAAGTACGGCGGCAGACGTGGCCAGTCCGTCCCGGGCGATCGCCGCGGCCCGGTGGCGGGGAGCGCACAGGGCCGGAGCGGCCGATGCAGGGCGGGGAGAGCGGTGTCCGGTGCGGTGTCGCGCGGAGCGGCGCCGTGCCAGCGTCGAACCACCGGATAGGGCGGCGGAGGGCGTTAGGAGACGGTGCCCGGCTCCAGCGGACGGGGCCTGCGGTGCAGGCGGACGATGGCCTCGCCGGTCGGCGCGGCGACGGCGGAGGCCAGCGTGAAGCGGTTGAGCGCCTCGAAGAAGGCGGTGAGGCCGACGTCCAGCGCCGACTTGAGCTGGCAGCCGCTGCGCAGCGCACAGGGCGGCTCGGCGCAGTCGATCAGGTCACTCATGCCTTCCAGAGTGCGGATGACGTCGCCCAGCCGGTAGTGATCGGCCGGGCGCGCCAGCGCCAGCCCGCCGCCCTTGCCTCGGGTGGTGACCAGCCAGCCCTGCTGTGCCATGAAGTGCACCACCTTGACCAGGTGGTTGCGCGACACGGCGAAGCGCTCGGCGATTTCCGGGATGGTGACCGGGGTGTCGCGTTCGCGGTGGGTCAGGTACATCAATACCCTGAGGCCGAGGTCGGTGAAGCGGGTCAACTGCATGATTCGTTCTGTCTCGAGTGATGCGGGCAGGATACCCCTCCCACCCGCGCGGCACAATCAGCCGGCTATGGTATGCGAGCCGAACACTTCGTAGTGGATGCGCCCGCCGTCCACCCCGGCCGCCAGCAGCCAGTCGCGCTGCGCCAGCATGAACGCCAAGGGGCCGCACAGGTAGTAGTCGGCATCCGGCAGCAGCACCTGCTCGCGCACGGCGCCCAGGTCGACGCGGCCTTGCTGGTCATAGTCTTCGCCCAGGCGGTCTTCGGCACCCACTTCTTCGTAGAACACCACCTTGCTGACGTTGTCGCATTCCGCCGCCAGCTGGTTGACGTGGCGCTTCATGGCGTGCACCGCACCGTTGCGACAGCCGTGGACGAAGGCGACGCGGCGCGGGCTTCGCGTCAGCACCAGATGGTTGAGCATGGCGATCATCGGCGTCACGCCAACCCCGCCGCTGATCAGCACGACCGGGGTGCTGCGTTCTTCGTGCAGGAAGAAGTCGCCACCCGGCGGGGCCAGTTCGAGCTGGTCGCCTTCGTGCACGGTGTCGTGCAGCAGGTTGGAGATGCGTCCGGCCGGGGTGCTGCCGTTGCCGGGCTCGCGCTTGACCGAGATGCGCAGGTAATCCTGGCCTGGTGCGTCCGACAGGCTGTACTGGCGCGGCTGCAGCAGCCCCAGTTCCGGCACGAAACGCTTCAGCGTGATGTACTGGCCGGGACGGAAGCCGGGTACCGCGCCCTTGTCGGACGGGGAGAGGTAGAACGAGGTGATCTCGCTGCTTTCCGCCACCTTGCGGGTGACGGTGAAGCTGCGTACGCCGGACCAGCCGCCGCGGCTCAGCGCGCCGTCGGTGTAGAGCTGCTGCTCCGCCGCGATCAGCAGGTCGGCGAGCTGGCCGTAGGCCAGGCGCCAGGCTTCCAGCAACTCGTCGCTGGCGGCTTCGCCCAGCACTTCGCTGATCGAGGACAGCAGATGATGGCCGACGATCGGGTAATGCTCGGCACGGATGCCCAGGCCGACGTGCTTGTGGGCGATGCGCATTACCACCGGCGCCAGGACCGAAGGATCGTCGATGTGTTCGGCGTAGCCCAGTACCGCCAGCGCCAGCGCCTGCTGCTGCTGGCCGGCCTCCTGTTTGGCCTGGTTGAACACGTGCTTGAGTTCCGGGTTGTGGCTGAACATGCGGCGGTAGAAATGGCTGGTCAGGGCGACGCCGTGTTCGCGCAGAACCGGTACGGTGGCTTTGACGAGTTCGCGGTGCTGGCTGCTGAGCATGTGAAGTCCTTATAAGTTGTCAAAAAAATACATCTTATCGGCGATACCTATATCAGCATGTTCTGATACTGGACGCGCCGCCACTAAAGATGTATCAATAGTACATGTTTAAAAAGGGTGCTGTCACCTGGCACGTGCAGCGCCGTCGGCAAAAGGTGCGAATCATGCAACAAGGAATGGAACGTATTGCCCTGGTCACCATGCTGGTGTCGTTGTCGGTGTTCAGCGTCGGGGTCTACACCGCCTATTTCCGCGAAGCGGAGGTGGCGATGCCGCTGCTGATCGCCGCGCACCTGTCGCTGACGGTGGCGGCCGGCCTGTTCAAGGTGGGGGCGGTGGTGCTGATGGCCTGCCGCAAGGCGCGGCGGACTGCGTGACGAGGTTGGCCGAAGGGCTTCGGCCAACCTTGGGCCTTTACTGGCGCGCGGTGCGCACGTTGGCCGGCGCCGGCTCTCCGCCATTGCTGCGGAAGGGATTGATGTCGAGGCCGCCGCGCCGGGTATAGCGCGCGTACACGGTGAGTTGCTGCGGCTGGCAGGCGCGCAGCACGTCGGTGAAGATGCGCTCCACGCACTGCTCGTGGAACTCGTTGTGCTGGCGGAAGCCGATCAGGTAGCGCAACAGGCTCTCGCGCTCGATGCGCGGTCCGATGTAATGGATCTGCACGCTGCCCCAGTCAGGCTGGCCGGTCACCAGGCAGTTCGACTTCAGCAGGTTGGAGCACAGCGTCTCGCTGACGATGTGCGACAGATCGGCCGAAAGCCGTGCCGGATCGGGGTGATAGTCGCTGACCTCGATGTCGAGGTCGTCGATGTACTCGCCGGCCAGCTCGTCGATCCGTTCCCGCGCAAAATCCTGCGGGCTCGTCAGGCTGACGGCGACCGGGCCACCGGCCGCGCGCGACAAGTCCAGCGCGAGTTGGGCCTGCAATCGCGCCATGCTGTCGAGCCGGGTCTGGTTGTAGCTGTTCAGGTAGAGCTTGAACGACTTCGACTCGATCAGGTTCGGGGTGTTGGCCGGGATGCGGAAGGTGGCGATCGCCACCTGCGGCTTGCCGCGGGCGTTGAGCCACGACAGCTCGTAGCCGGTCCAGATGTCGACGCCGGCAAACGGCAGCGCCGAGCCGTCCACGCCGATCTCGTCGCGCTTTTGCTGGCGCGGGATCGGGAACAGCAGCTCCGGTGCGTACTGGTCCTGGTACTGCACGGTCTTGCCGAGCGGCGACTGTTCGGGGGTCTTGGTGTTGCTCGCCATCGTCTCGTTACTTTCCTTATTCCGGACAGGGCCAAGGCCGGCCCTGTCCCGTTGCTCAGTGTTCGCGGCGCATGAAATCGCTGGGTCGGAAACCCTGCGCGAACAGCAGGCCGAAATACATCGCCACCCCGGCCATGATGATGGCCGACAGCCAGCCCACGCGCTGCCACGAGTGGCCGTGCCAGTTGATCGGCAGCCACAGCGCCGCCACCAGCAGCGCCGCCATGCCGCCCACCGCCACGCCCAGGCGCAGCAGGAAGGAGCGCCAGCCCGGCTGCGGTTCATACACCCCCTGCTTGATCAGCAGGTAGAGCAGCAGCCCGGCGTTGAGGCAGGCGCCCAGCCCGATCGACAGCGCCAGCCCCGCGTGTTTGAGCGGAAACACGAAGGCCAGGTTCATCAGTTGGGTCAGCAACAGGGTGACGATGGCGATCTTCACCGGCGTCTTGATGTTTTGGCGCGCGTAGAAGCCCGGCGCCAGCACCTTCACCAGGATCAGACCCAACAGGCCGATGGCGTAGGCGATCAGGGCGCGCTGCGTCATCAGCGCGTCGTGCGCCGAGAACTTGCCGTACATGAACAGCGTCGCGATCAGGGGCTGGGACAGCACCGCCAGGCCGACCGTGGCCGGCACCGCCAAGAGCAGCGACAGGCGCATGCCCCAGTCCAGCAGTTTGGAATACTCGTCGTTGGCGCGGCTGGCGGCGTGCTTGGACAGCGACGGCAGCAGGATGGTGCCGAGCGCCACGCCCAAAACGCCGGTGGGGAACTCCATCAGGCGGTCGGCGTAGTACATCCACGACACGCTGCCGGAGGCCAGAAACGAGGCGAAGATGGTGTTGATCACCAGCGAGATCTGCGCGATCGACACCCCGAAAATCGCCGGTCCCATCTGCCGGATGATGCGCCACACCGCCGCGTCCTTCAGCGCCAGGCGCGGCCACGGCAGCATGCCAACCTGCTTCAGGTAGGGCAGCTGGTAGGCCAGCTGCAGGATGCCGCCGATGAACACCGCCCACGCCAGCACCAGCACCGGCGGGTGGAAGTAGGGCGCCAGCAGCAGGGCGCACAGGATGAACGAAATGTTCAGGAAGGTCGGCGTGAACGCCGGCACCGAGAAGCGGTTCCAGGTGTTGAGCACGCTGCCCGCCAACGACGACAGCGAAATGAACAGGATATAAGGGAAGGTGATGCGCAACAGCTGGACGGTCAGGTCGAACTTGCCGGTATCGTTGGCGAAACCGGGTGCCGAGATCCAGATGATCCACGGCGCGGCCAGCATGCCGAGCACGGTGACCGCCAGCAGCACCAGCGCCAGCATGCCGGACACCGCGGCGAGAAAGTGCCGCGTCTCGTCCTCGCCCCGTTGCTGCTTGTATTCCGCCAGCACCGGCACGAAAGCCTGGGAAAACGCCCCCTCGGCAAACACCCGGCGCAGCAGGTTGGGGAGCTTGAACGCCACGAAGAAGGCGTCGGTGGCGAGTCCGGCGCCAAAGACGCGGGCAATGATGGCGTCGCGGATGAAACCCAGCACGCGCGACACCATGGTCATGCTGCTGACGGTGGCAAGAGCCTTGAGAAGGTTCATTGGGCGGAAAAACCGGTTGGGAGGATTTGCAAGCCGGCTAGTTTACGCGGGACGGATTGCTGTTGCAAAACCAGAGTATAGGGCTTAGAATCGCGGGTTTCAGATTCCGCTCATCAGGAGAAAGTTTCATGGCTAATAGCGCACAAGCTCGCAAGCGTGCACGCCAGGCTCTCAAGCAGCGCGCGCATAACGCCAGCCTGCGTACTGCGTTCCGTACCGCAGTGAAGAAAGTGATCAAGGCTGTTGAAGCCGGTGACAAGGCTGCTGCCAAAGACGTGTTCCAGGCTTCCGTTAAAGTGATCGACCGCATTGCCGACAAGGGCGTGTTCCACAAGAACAAGGCTGCTCGTCACAAGAGCCGTCTGTCCGCCCAGATCAAGGCCATGGCTGCCTGATCCGTCCGCAAGGACAGCGAATATGCAAAGGCCCCGCATCGCGGGGCCTTTTGTTTTTTTGGAACCGTCGGCGCCGGCAGGGGGTCATACCTTCTTTTTTTGCCGATGACGCCCATGTCCATTCTGCGCTGGCTGCCGGGTTTGCCGCTCCTGCTGCCGCTGATGAGCCATGCCGAGAGCGCCGGGGAGGCGCTGGGCCGATGCGCCGCCTTGCCCGCGGCCGAGGCACGGCTCGCCTGTTTCGACGCTGCCGCCACGGCGGCCCGGCCGCCTGCCACCGCCCTTGCCACCGCTCCGGCCTTGGCGGAGCCTGCCGTAAACACCACCGAAGCAATGCCCGCGCCTGCTGCCATTCCTCCTGCAGCGGAAGAGCGTGCCGAGCCGGTGCCGGAGAGTACGGCGCTGGCCAAGCTGTGGGATCTGGATCAGGATGCTCCGCACCGTACCTTCCTGCTGCGCGGCCACCGGCCCTCGTATTTCCTGCCCGGCTGGTACCAGGTCGCTCCCAACACGGCCCCGTCCACGCCGACACACGGCACCACTGCGCAGGATCTCGACCACACCGAAGTCAAGTTCCAGCTCTCGTTCAAGAGCAAGGTCTGGCAGAACGTGCTGGGCACGCCGGCCGACCTGTGGTTCGGCTATACCCAGCAGTCGCACTGGCAGCTCTACAACAAGCCGCAGTCGTCGCCGTTTCGCGAAACCGATTACGAGCCTGAAGTCATGGCCAGCCTGCCGGTCGATTGGTCCGTGCTGGGCTGGCGGGTACGGCTGTTGGGCGCCGGCTTTGTGCATCAGTCCAACGGCCAGAGCGACCCGCTGTCGCGCAGCTGGAACCGGGTGTACGGACTGCTCGGCATGGAGCGCGGTCCGCTGACGCTGACGGCGCGCGCGTGGCAGCGGCTGCCGGAGCCGGTAGAGAGCGACGACAACCCCGACATCCTGCGCTACTACGGCTATGGCGACCTGCAGGCCCAGTATCGCTGGAACGACCATACCCTGGCGGCGCTGGCGCGCTACAACCCGTCGTCCGGCAAGGGGGCGTTGCAACTGGGCTGGACCTTCCCGCTGGCCGGCCGCCTGCGCGGCTACCTGCAGTACTTCAATGGCTACGGCGAGAGCCTGATCGACTACAACCATCGCAACCAGGGCATCGGCTTCGGCCTGATGCTCAACGACTGGGCGCAGGGCTGACGGCGGCGCTCAACCCAACAGCAGGGCGGCGCTGCGCAGCATTTCGCCTTCCTCGTCGGTGGGAATCATCCAGGCGCTGCGCGGGCTGGCCGACGTCGTCAGGCGGCGTGCTTGCGCCAGGTTGGCCGAAAGATCCAGTTCGAAGCCGAGCCAGGCCAGCTGCTTGACGACGCGGGCGCGGATTTCCGGCGAGCGCTCGCCGATGCCAGCGGTGAAAATCACCGCGTCCAGCCCCTTCATCGCCGCCGCCAGCGCGCCGATTTCCCGGACCACGCGGTAGCAGAACAGTTCGACCGCCTCGCGCGCCGCCGGCACGTGGCTGGCGAGCAGCTCGCGCATGTCCGCCGACAGGCCCGATACCCCCAGCAGGCCCGAGTTCTTGTAGAGCTCGCGCCGCACCTCGGCCACCCCCATGCCCTCGTGCTCTATCCAGTACAGCAGCACTTCGGGGTCGAGGGCGCCGGGGCGGGTGCCCATCAGCAGGCCGTCCACCGCGGAAAAGCCCATGCTGCTGGCGACGCTGCGCCCCTGCACCATGGCGCAGGCGCTGGCGCCGCTGCCCAGGTGGCACACCACCACCTTGGCTTCGGCCAACCCCAGTTCGGGCAGGCGGCGCGCGATGGCGGCGTAGGAGAGGCCGTGAAAACCGTAGCGCCGCACCCCTTCGGCATGCCAGTGGCGGGCGATGCCGAAACGCGTCGCCACCTCCGGCTGGCTGGTGTGGAAGGCGGTGTCGAAGCAGGCGATCTGCAGCAGCCGCTCGTCCAGTGCGGTGAAGGCGTCGATCACCGCCAGGCTCACCGGCTGGTGCAGCGGGGCGAGCGCGACGAACTCCTCCAGTCCGGCGCGCACCTGCGGCGTGAGCCGGACCGGTTCGCTGAAGCGGTTGCCGCCGTGCACCACGCGGTGCACTACCGCCGCGACCGTCATCTGGCGGTCGGCCAGGGCGTTGATCACCGCCGCCACCGCCAGGTCGCGGCCGTTGCCGGCCAGCTCCTGTTGCAGCAGCGGCAGCCCCTTGCCGTCGGTCAGCGTCAAGCGCCCGCCGTCCTGGCCGAAGTGCTCCACCAGCCCCTTGACCAACAGGCCGTGGCCGTCGGCGCTGTAGGCGCGGAACTTCAGCGTGGCCGAGCCGGCGTTGATCGCCAGGTGCACTTTCTTCATGCCAGCGGCTCCCGCCTTTGTTTGCCGTGCGCCAGCAGGTTTGCCACCGCGGTGGAGGCGAGCCGGCCGTTGGAGTCGTCGGCGCGGCTGGTCAGCACGATCGGCACGCGCGCGCCCATCACGATCCCGGCGGAGGCGGCGGCAGCGAGGTAGGACAGCTGCTTGGCCAGCATGTTGCCGGATTCCAGGTCGGGCACCAGCAGGATGTCCGGGTCGCCCGCCACCGGCGAGACGATGCCCTTGGTCGCCGCCGCCTCGCGCGAGATGGCGTTGTCGAAGGCGAGCGGGCCGTCCAGGATGGCGCCGGTGATCTGGCCGCGGTCGGCCATCTTGCACAGCGCGGCGGCGTCGATGGTGGAGCGCATCTCCGGGTTGATGGTCTCCACCGCCGCCAGGATCGCCACCTTGGGGCAGGCGATGCCCAAGGCATGGCACAGGTCGATGGCGTTCTGGCAGATGTCGCGCTTGGCGGTGAGGTCGGGCTCGATGTTGATCGCCGCGTCGGTGATGAACAGGTAGCGCGGGTAGCTCTCCACCTTCATGATGAACACGTGGCTGATGCGGCGCTCGGTGCGGATGCCGCTGCTGCGCGCCGTGACCTCGGTCATGAATTCGTCGGTGTGCAGGCTGCCCTTCATCAGGATGTCGGCGTAGCCGTCGCGCACCAGCGCCACCGCCTGCTCCGCGGCGGCGTGGCTGTGCGGCACGTCGATGGTCTCGAAGCGGGTGAGGTCGACGCCGAGTTCCTCGGCCAGTTTCTTCAGCTTGGCCTGCGGCGCGATCAGGATCGGCCGGGCGATGCCGTGGTCGGCGCTCTCCACCGCGCCCATGAGCGCCTCGCGGCTGCACGGATGCGCCACCGCCATCGGCAGCGGCCCGAGCTGCTCGGCCTGTTGCAGGATATCGTCGAAAGCTTGATCGTCATGCGTCATGCTCGGTGTCTCTCTCAGGCCATGATGTGGGAGCCGCCGTCGACATAGAAGGTGTCGCCGGTCAGCGAACGCGCCGCGTCCGAAATCAGGAAGGCGCAGGTCTGGCCGACGTCCTCGATGTCCACTAGGCGGTTCTGCGGCGCGCGCGCGATGGCGTCGTCGATCAGCTGGTCGAAATGGGCGATGCCGGAGGCGGCGCGGGTCTTCAGCGGCCCCGGCGACACCGCGTGCACGCGGATGCCCTGGCTGCCCAGTTCGTGCGCCAGATAGCGCGTGACGCTCTCCAGCGCCGCCTTGACCGGTCCCATGATATTGTAGTTCTGCACCACTTTGTCGGCGCCGTAATAGCTCATGGTGATCAGCGTGCCGCCGTGTTTCATCAGCGGCTCGGCCAGGCGCGCGGTTTCGATGAAGGAATAGCACGATACCTGCATCGCCTGCTGGAAACCGGCCAGCGACACGTCGGTGACGCGCCCGTGCAGATCCTGCATCGGGCAGAAGGCGATGGAGTGGATGACGAAGTCCAGTTCGCCCCACTGCTGGCCGATGGCGTCGAACACTGCGGCGAGCTGGCCCGGCTGTTCCACGTCGAGCGGCAGCACCAGGGGGGATGCCAGCGTGTCCGCCAGCGGGCGCACGTACTTTTCGGCCTTTTCGTTGAGGTAGGTGACGGCACACTCCGCTCCCTGCGCCTTGAGAACTTTGGCGCAGCCGTAGGCGATGCTGTGCTCGTTGGCGATGCCGATGATCAGGCCTTTCTTGCCGGCGAGCGGTGACTGGATGTTTTTCATGAGCTTCCCTTTTTCCTACTGACGCGTTCAGACCACAGCTTCGCCGTGTGGGATTGCGGTGGTGTGACGAAACAGTATTTTTGTGTTGCACTGGCAGTCAGATATAATCACCCGTTTGTGAACAGCTGCTTGCGTTGCGGAGGGAATGTCCCCATCTGAGCGGAAGCCAGTACTGGCAAGCGTTCACTGTAGCAAGAAACATGCCGTCTATGCCATTGTCAATGGCAGGTGAAGGAGAGAAACATGCCGATTTATGCATACCGTTGCGATGCCTGTGGGGTTGCCAAAGAACACCTGCAGAAAATGAGCGATGCGCCGATTGCCGCCTGCCCCGAGTGCGGCAGCCCAGACTACCGCAAGCAACTGACGGCGGCCGGGTTCCAGCTCAAGGGTTCGGGCTGGTACGCCACCGATTTCAAGAACGGCAGTTCCTCGGCGCCGGCCGGCGGCCACAGCTGCGGTACCGGCGGCTGTGGTAGCTGCAGTTGATGCCGCGTCTGCAGCTTAATTTCAAGGGGCACCTGGTTACGGGCCTGCTGATCTGGCTTCCGGTGGCGGTGACGCTGTGGGTGCTAAACCTGATCGTCGGCACGCTGGACCAGACCCTGACCCTATTGCCGGAGCACTGGCGTCCGGAAGCCCTGATCGGGTTTCACATACCGGGCCTGGGCGTGCTGCTGTCGGTGTTGATCCTGCTCGGCACGGGCATGCTCGCCGCCAACGTGCTGGGTCAGCGCCTGTTCAGCTTCTGGGATGCACTGATTTCGCGCACCCCGGTGGTGAAGTCGATCTACAGCAGCGTCAAGCAGGTCAGCGACACGCTGCTGTCGGATTCCGGTCAGGCTTTCCGTCAGGCCCTGCTGGTGCAGTTTCCGCACCAGGGCTCCTGGACCGTGGCGTTCCAGACCGGCACCCCGGCCGCCGACGTGGCTTCGCACCTGGACGGTGAGGAATACGTCAGCGTGTACGTGCCGACCACGCCCAACCCGACTTCGGGCTATTTCATCATGGTGCCGAAGAAGGACACGCGCGAGCTCGAGATGAGTGTGGACGCCGCGCTGAAGTATGTGATTTCCATGGGGGTGGTTGCGCCCCCAGGCAAGGACGAATAAGAGCCCATCTCATTAGGCGGCTGCGCCTGTGCATCTTGAGCGCCAGCAGTACTGCGTGCGAATCCATCGCTGAGCAAGGCAAAGATTTGCACACAGTGATTCGCTCAGCGATCAGGAATCCTCATGTACTGCGTGTACATTCCGGTTCCTGAGCGCTGGTGGCACTCAAGCTGCTTTGGCTCGCTCGCCTACTGAAATAGACTCTGGGCCTTGATACCGAATTTTTACGATTCAATTCAGGATATTATGCGAACCAATTACTGCGGGCTGATTGACAAGGCCTATCTCGGCCAGACCGTGACGGTGAAGGGCTGGGTGCATCGTCGTCGCGACCACGGCGGCGTGATTTTCATCGACCTGCGCGACCGTGAGGGTCTGGTGCAGGTGGTGATCGATCCGGATACCCCGGAAGCGTTCAAGACCGCCGACAGCGCGCGCAACGAATTCGTGCTGTCGATCTCCGGCATCGTGCGCGAGCGTCCGGCCGGCACCGCCAACGCCCACCTGGTTTCCGGCGAGATCGAGATCCTGGCCAAGGACATCGAGATACTGAACACGGCCGCCACCCCGCCGTTCCAGATCGACGACGAGAACCTGTCGGAAAACGTGCGTCTGACCCACCGCGTGATCGACCTGCGTCGCCCGGCGATGCAGAAGAACCTGCGCCTGCGCTACCGCGTGGCGATGGGCGTGCGCCAGTACCTCGACCAGCAGGGGTTCATCGACATCGAAACCCCGATGCTGACCCGCTCCACGCCGGAAGGCGCGCGCGACTACCTGGTGCCGTCCCGCGTGCACCCGGGCGAATTCTTCGCGCTGCCGCAGTCGCCGCAGCTGTTCAAGCAGCTGTTGATGGTGGCCGGCTTCGACCGCTACTACCAGATCACCAAGTGCTTCCGCGACGAAGACCTGCGTGCCGACCGTCAGCCCGAATTCACCCAGATCGACCTGGAGACCTCGTTCCTGGACGAGGACCAGATCATGGACATCACCGAAGACATGGCGCGCCAGATCTTCCGCGACGTGATGGACGTGGAACTGGGCGACTTCCCGCGCATGAGCTACGCCGACGCCATGCACTACTACGGCTCCGACAAGCCGGACCTGCGCGTCAGCCTGCAGTTCACCGAACTCACCGACCTGATGAAGACCGAGGAATTCAAGGTGTTCCGCGGTGCTGCCGACCTGCCTAACGGCCGTGTCGTGGCCCTGCGCGTGCCGGGTGGCGCGGCGCTCTCCCGCAAGGAGATCGACGACTACACCCAGTTCGTCGGCATCTACGGCGCCAAGGGCCTGGCCTACATCAAGGTCAACGACAAGAGCAAGATCAGCAACGACGAGAACAGCGGCCTGCAGTCGCCGATCGTGAAGTTCCTGTCGGTGAACGCGCTGAACGAGATCATGGCGCGTACCGCTGCCGACAATGGCGACATCATCTTCTTCGGCGCCGACAAGGCCAAGGTGGTGAACGAGGCGATCGGCGCGCTGCGCATCAAGATCGGCCACGAGCGTGGCCTGGCGGGTGGCTACTTCGTCAAGGAATGGCGTCCGCTGTGGGTGGTCGACTTCCCGATGTTCGAGTATGACGAGGACGACGACCGCTGGACCGCCTGCCACCATCCGTTCACCAGCCCGAAACCGGGCCACGAGGACCTGATGGACAGCAACCCGGGCGCGTGCCTGGCGCGTGCCTACGACATGGTGCTGAACGGCTGGGAAATCGGTGGTGGTTCGGTGCGTATCCACCGCGCCGAGATACAGGAAAAGGTGTTCGCCGCCCTGAAGATCACGCCGGAAGAACAGCAGAACAAGTTCGGCTTCCTGCTCGACAACCTGAAGTTTGGTGCTCCGCCGCACGGCGGCCTGGCGTTCGGTCTGGACCGTCTGGTCACGCTGATGGCCGGCGCCGAGTCGATCCGCGACGTGATCGCCTTCCCGAAGACCCAGCGCGCGCAGTGTCTCCTGACCAACGCGCCGGGCGCGGTGGACGAGAAGCAGCTGCGCGAACTGAACCTGCGTCTGCGTCAGAAGGCCGAGAGCAAGGCCTGAGCCTGTATCTCACCATGACAAACGGGAGCCTTGGCTCCCGTTTTTTTTTTGGCGCTTGCAGCTTGTGCCTGGACGTCGTGCCGGCGTGCGGCGGTCGTCTCAGGCCTGGTGGGCGGGGCCGGCGGCTCGCTCGATCCACAACGGCAGCGAGGCGTAGCCGCTGGCCGGATAGCTCGCCCGCACCGGAGTCTTGCCTGCCAATGTTCCGATTCGCTCCGTTTGACTGAGCAGGGCTTCCATCACGATCTTCAATTCGAGCCGGGCCAGCGGAGCGCCGGGGCAGACATGAATTCCGGCGCCGTAGAGGAGGTTGTCGGCCGGCTCGCGGTCAAGTCGGAATTCGTCGGCGTCGCCGAAGACGGTTTCGTCGCGATTGGCCGACGCCCATATCAGAGTGACGCGGTCGCCGGCTTTCAACTGGCAGCCGCCGATTTCCACATCCCGGGTGGCGATCCTGCGGTTGGCGATCAGGGGCGCATGAATGCGCAGGATCTCGTCGATGGCGGCCGGCAACAGCTCCGGCTGCTGTCGCAGCCGCTGCTGCAACTCGGCCTGTTCGGCCAGGTACTGGGTGAGAATCCCGACGCAGGAGGAAATGGTGGACAGCTCGCCGACCGTCCAGTTGCGCACGATGCTGACGATCTCGGCGTCGCTCAGTGTCCGGCCCTGCAGCGTTTCCCCGAGGAGGCGGCGGGTCACGTCATCGGGGGCCTGGTCACCCGCGGCCCGGCGGGCGTCGAGTTGCGCCCGGATGTAGCCGTCGAATTCGAGCGCGACGGCCGCCATGGCCGCGCGATCGGCCGCCAGGGTGGCTGCGCGATTGCGGTGGGTCCAGCGGCGCAGGGGGGCGTGCAGTGCCACCGGCCACCCCATGAAGGCGCACTGGATTTGCAGGGCGAAGTCCTCGGCGAATTGGCCCATCAGTTCCACTTCACCCGCCGACGGCAGCTCGCGCACTAGGTCGACGGCGATACGCCGGCACACCGGCTCGAATCGGGCCATGGCCTCGGGGGCAAAATAAGGATCGATCAGCATGCGGTAGGCCGTGTGCTCGGGTGGGTCCATGCCATTGGGGATTGAGGGATAGCTGGAAACCGCGTTGCTGAAGGTCTTGGGGTCGGTCAGGGCCTGTATCACATCGTGGTGGCGGAACAGCGACCAGTTCAGGTACTCGCTGTAGGCTACCGGGCAACGATGTCGCATGTCGTCGTAAGCCCGGATTTGGTCCTGGAGGACGGCAGGGGCGCGGGCATCCCAGTCGGGGCTTGGCCGTTGCGCCCCGGCGTCCCGAGGCGGTGTCTGCTTTGTGTTCATGTGATCACCTTTCATTGCTGCGCTGAGTGGCGCCCGTCCGCCCCGACGAGGGAGCGGCATCGTCCATCGCGGAGGACTGGGGCTGCCGTGGCAAAGGGCCGGGTAAGGCGCCGGTCGGGCCTGATTGGCTTCCCGAAACGCGCCCGTCGACGCTGCGTAATGTTGAGTAATTTACTCGGATATTCGGCCGCAGCATTGATGCCGGTCAACGCTGTCCGGATCACTCACGAATTGACCGGCGGTGTTTCCAGTGTGACCATCGCTTGCCGTCGCTCCGCCATGATCAGTGCCTCCGGTCAAGCCGTCCTTGCTACCCGTGCATGGGGCATCGCTCCGTGCCCGGCGTTCTTCCATGTCTTCAGGTGTGGACGTCGCGGTGGCCTGTTGCTCATGAGCGGAGGACCCGCCTTGGCGCCACTTGAAAAACCGCCGTGCGGGTACCACAACGATAAGACACCACTACGGTGACCATTATGATTGGCATTCGCTATCGGTATGATATGGAATTCCAATTGGCGGCGACCGTTCACCCTGATTTATAAAACCCCGCATTGACGATGGCCGCCCACCGCTGGTGGACGGTCCATCCTGTGATGACCTGAAAGGAGCAATTCCATGGCTGTACTGGTAGGCAAACAAGCCCCGTTCTTCGATTGTGCCGAGAAGACCTTCGCCGCGGTTCAAGGCGATGGCCAGATCGTTGAAAACTTCAACTTCAAGAACGCTACCGCCGGCAAATACGCTGTGGTGTTCTTCTACCCGCTGGATTTCACCTTCGTCTGCCCGTCCGAGCTGATCGCCTTCGATCACCGCCTGGAAGAGTTCAAGAAGCGCAACGTGGAAGTCATCGGCGTGTCCATCGACAGCCACTTCACCCACGCCGCCTGGCGCAACACCCCGGTGGACAAGGGCGGTATTGGCCAGGTCGGCTACCCGCTGGTGGCTGACATCCAGCACGAACTGTGCAAGGCCTTCGACGTGGAAGCCGACGGTGGCGTGGCGTTCCGCGGTTCCTTCCTGATCGACAAGTCGGGCGTGGTGCAGCATCAGGTGGTGAACAACCTGCCGCTGGGCCGCAACATCGACGAAATGCTGCGCATGGTCGACGCGCTGCAGTTCTTCGAAGAGAACGGCGAAGTGTGCCCGGCCGGCTGGAGCAAGGGCAAGAAGGGCATGCAGGCTAGCCCGGAAGGCGTGGCCGCTTACCTGGCGGAAAACGCCAAGGACCTGTAATCCGCAGCGCGGAACATGGACCACGAAAAACCCCGCAGCGTGCTGCGGGGTTTTTTTACGTCCTTTTGGGGGGGAGCGCCGTGCGCGTGGCCGTGCCGTCTCAGGGCGCACCCAGCACGGCGGCGAACTGGGCCAGCCAGGCGGGATGGGCCGGCCAGGCCGGCGCGGTGACCAAGCGGCCGTCGGTGACGGCGGCGGTCACGGCGATCTCTATGTACTCGGCCCCGGCCAGCCGCACTTCTGGAGCGCAGGCCGGGTAGGCCGATACCTTGCGGCCACGGATGACGTCGGCCGCGGCCAGCAGCTGCGCGCCGTGGCAGATGGCGGCGATCGGTTTGCCGGTGTCGGCGAAGTGGCGCACCAGGCGCAGCACCTGCGCATCCAGGCGCAGGTATTCGGGGGCGCGGCCGCCGGGCACCAGCAGGGCCTGGTAGTTCGCGGCGTCGATCTGGTCGAAACTGGCGTTGAGGGTGAAGTTGTGACCCGGTTTCTCCGAGTAGGTCTGCGCGCCTTCGAAGTCATGGATCGCTGTCTTGATCTGCTCGCCGGCCTGTTTGCCGGGGCAGACCGCGTCGACGGTGTAGCCCATCGCCTGCAGGGCCTGGAACGGGACCATCAGTTCGTAGTCTTCGACGTAGTCGCCGCAGATGATCAGGATGCGCTGTGCCATGTAGTTCTCCTTGGTGAGTGCCGCTCGGGCTTCTTCACTGTAGAAGGTAAAGTGCTGCGCTGGGTAGTCGGCGTGGCGGGACGTCTTCACGGGACAGGTTGGCCGAAGACGGGCTCAGGACAGCGGCAGCTTGGCACGCACCGTTTCCATCATGCGCGGCTGCACCTCGGCACGCGGATGGATGCCGTCGGGCTGGAACTTGCTGGGATCGGCCTCAAAGTCGGTCATCAGGCGCGGGACGTAGTGCAGCCGGTATTTCCTGGCGAGCGTCTCGTAGACGGCGTGGAACTCGGCTCCGTATTTCGGGCCATAGTTGGGGGGCAGGGTCAGGCCGACCAGCAGCACCTGCGCCTTGCCCTGCCTGGCGAGACGGATCATCTGTTCCAGGTTGTGCTGCATCGCGTCCAGCGGCAGGCCCCTGAGGCCATCGTTGCCGCCCAGTTCCAGCACCACCACGTCGGGGCGGTGGCGCTTGAGCGCGGCGGGCAGACGCGACAGGCCGCCGGCGGTGGTTTCGCCCGACATACTGGCATTGATCACGCGATGGCGCGGTGCCAGACTGTGTTCCAGCAGTGTCACCCAGCCCTGACCGGGGGAGAGGCCGTAGCCGGCCGACAGGCTGTCGCCGAACACCAGTACCGTCGCCGCCTGCAGCGGCAGGGCCATCAACAACAATGCGATCAGACGCAGATAACTGAACATGCTCACATCCATCGATGACAAGGCGGTTTTGTCCGCCGTGGGGATAGCCAAGCAGGTGGAGTTTCATGGCGAATCGCTGTCCATCCTGCGCTCTGCCAGTCTGACCCTGTACGAGGGCGAAAGTGTCGCCATCGTCGGGGCGTCCGGCTCCGGCAAGTCGACCCTGCTGTCGCTCCTGGCCGGGCTCGATCACCCGTCGGCTGGCGAGGTGGCGCTGTTCGGGCAATCGCTGACCCGGCTCTCCGAGGACGATCGCGCGCGTCTGCGCCGCGACAAGGTCGGCTTCGTGTTCCAGAACTTTCAGCTTATGCCACAACTCACCGCGCTGGAAAACGTCATGCTGCCACTCGAACTGGCCGGCCGGCGCAATGCGCGCGAGGCGGCCCGCGCCATGCTGGAGCGGGTCGGGCTCGGGCAGCGCCTGCAGCATTATCCGCGCCACCTTTCCGGTGGCGAGCAGCAACGCGTGGCGCTGGCACGCGCCTTCGTCATCGAGCCCCTGCTGCTGTTCGCCGACGAGCCGACCGGCAACCTCGACCCGGCCACCGGGCGCCAGATCATCGACCTGCTGTTCCAGCTCAACGCCGAGCAGGGCACGGCGCTGGTGCTGGTGACGCACGACAGCGAGCTGGCCGGGCGCTGCGACGCCATCTACCGGCTGGTGGACGGCAAACTCAACGGAGCCGGGCGATGACGTTCTGGGGGCGCTGCCTGCTGGCCTGGCGCTTCACCCGTCGCGAACTGGTGGCGGGCGAGCTGACCGTCCTCGGCCTGGCGCTGCTGGTGGCGGTGGCGGCGATGAGCAGCGTGGCCTTCTTCTCCGACCGCGTCGAGCGCGCGCTCACCGACCACGCCAGCCAGTTGCTGGCGGCGGACCTGGTGCTCAACAGCCCGGAGCCGGCACCGGCGGCGATCCGCGCCGAAGCGCAGAGGCGCGGGCTGACGCAGGCCGAAAACATCAGCTTCCCCTCGATGGTGTTCGCCAACGGCCAGGCGGCGCTCGCCACCTACAAGGCGGTCACCGACCGCTACCCGCTGCGCGGCGAGGTCAGCGTCAGGTTGGCCGAAGGCGGGGTGAGAAGCGGGGCATTGCACCCGCTGCCGGGCACCGCCTGGGCCGATGCTCGCCTGATCAGCCGGCTCAAGCTCAAGCTGGGGGACGCGCTCGAGGTGGGCAACACGCGGCTGACGCTGGCGGGCGAGATCCTGCGCGAGCCGGACGGCACGCTCGACCTCTACAACTTCGTGCCGCGGCTGATGTTCAACCGCGCCGATCTCGCCGCCACCGGGCTGGTGCAGCCGGGCAGCCGCCTGCGCTGGCGGCTGATGCTGGCCGGCGACAGCGCGGCCGTGGCCGGCTTCAGGGTCTGGCTCGAACCACAGCTGAACAACGGCATGCGCCTGGAGAGCGTCGAGGAGGCACGCCCAGAGATTCGCACCGCCCTGGAGCGAGCGCGCCGCTTCCTCGGCCTGACCGCCATGCTGACGGTGGCCCTGGCCGCCGCCGCGGTGGGCATGGCGGTGCGCCGTTACCTGGCGCGGCACTGGCAGCCGGTGGCGGTACTGCGCTGCCTGGGGCTCAGCGCCAACGAAGTATGGGGCTTGTTCGCCGGGCTGTTCCTGTTGCTGGGGCTGCTGGCCGGTGGGCTTGGCACGCTGGCCGGCTACGCCTTGCAAAGCGGGCTGATGCAGTTGGCTCAACAGTGGGTCGGCGGCTTGCTGCCAGCTCCCGGACGGCTGCCGTGGCTGAGCGGGCCGCTGTCGGCGCTGGTGTTGCTGCTCGGGCTCGCCTTGCCGCCGCTGCTGAGCTTGCGCCGGGTGCCGCCGCTGGCGGTGCTGCGCGACGAGCTGCGTCCCTCGCCGTCGGGACGGCTCACGCCGCTGGCGGCGGTGGCGGCGCTGCTGGCCCTGACGGCGTGGCAGGTGGGGGATCTGACGCTGGCCGGCTGGTTGTTCGGCGGCCTCGCCGGCTTTCTCGCCGCAGTAGGGCTGGTGGCGTTCGTCGCGGTATGGCTGATGCGCCGCTTGCCCACCGGCGTGGGGGTCGGCTGGCGCTTCGGCATCGCCAACATGGCGCGTCGGCCATGGCTGGCGGTGATCCAGATCGTGGCGTTGTCGGTCGGGCTGATGGCGCTGTTGACGCTGACGGTGGTGCGTGGCGACCTGATCGCCGCCTGGCAACGGAGTGTGCCGGCGGATGCCCCCAACAAGTTCGCTATCAACGTCCAGCCGGCGCAGATCGAACCGTTCAGGAGCGCGTTCGTCGGCCACGCCTTGCCGGCGCCGGAGCTGGCACCGATGGTGCGGGCACGGCTCAGCGCCATCAACGACCGCCCGGTGCGGCCGTCGTCCTACGCCTCGGAGCGGGCACAGCATCTGGCCGAGCGCGAGTTCAACCTGTCCTGGCGCGCCTCATTGCCCAGCGGCAACCGTGTCAGTGCCGGGCAATGGTGGGGCGCGCGTGCGGCACCGCAGTTTTCGGTCGAGCAGGGGCTGGCCGAGACCCTGGGCATCCGCCTGGGCGACACGCTCACCTTCACCCTGGGCGGCACCCCTTACTCGGCCCGCGTCACCAGCCTGCGCAAGGTGTCGTGGGACAGCTTCCGCGTGAATTTCTTCGTGGTGGCGCCGCCCGCCTGGTTTGCCGACCAGCCGGCCAGCTACATCACCAGCTTCCGCCTGGCCCCCGCCGACGAGGACTTTATCAACCAGCTGGTGGCGCAGTTTCCCAACGTCACCGTGATCGACGTCAGTGCCATCCTCGCCGAGGTGCGCGCCATGGTCGACCAGCTGTCGCGCGCGATCGAGGCCTTGTTCGTGCTGGCGCTGGCCGCCGGCGTGCTGGTGCTGTGGGCGGCGCTGGCCTCGACCCGCGACGAGCGGTTGTTCGACGTCGGCCTGATGCGGGCGCTGGGGGCCTCGCGGCGCCAGGTCCGCAGCGTGGTGCTGGCCGAGCTGATGTGGCTGGGGGCCCTAACCGGGCTGATGGCGGCGCTGGGCGCGACGGCGATCGGCGCCATCGCCGCGGTGAAGCTGTTCAACCTGCCGCTGTTCGTCAACCCCTGGCTGTTGCCGCTCGGGGTGATCAGCGGCATGCTGGTGGTCGGCCTGGCCGGCTGGCCGCTGGTGCGGCGGGTGACGCGCAGCGCGCCGGCGGCGGTACTGCGCGCGTTGTGAGCAAGAAGGTTGGCCGAAGCCGATTCGCAAGCCATAAATCAGAAGAGGCCCGTTTTCCGCACAGGGGGCAGGGCGAGGAGGAGCAGGAATGGATGCTGCGGTAGTGGCGGGAATGGCCAAGTGGCCCAACGTCCCGGCCGTCTATGGCTGGCTCAGGCTCGATGCGCGCGGCCAGTGGTGGCTGCGCGAGGAACGGCTCGAGCACGCCGTGATGGCCGAATTCTTCAACCGTAACTACAGCCGGGACGCGCACGGGCGCTATTACGTGCAGAACGGTCCGCAGAAGGTGTACGTCGCGCTCGACAAGGCCCCGTTCGTGGCGCGGCTCGAGGGCGAAGGCTGGCGCACCGTGCCTTATACCGAAGACGACCGCTCGCGCACCATCTACCTGACCCCAGGCGGCGAACTCTACCTGGAAATCGGCGGCGAGCTGGCACTGGTGGACGACCGCGACCTGCCGGCCATCTGCAGCGCCTTTCCGACGGATTGGGATGGCTCCTCCACGCGCCTGCCCGCCTCACTCAAGGTGGCGGGGCAGGTGCTGCCGCTGGTGGTGATCGAGCCCGCCGCGCTGCTGGCGCGCTATGGTGTCGACTGCCACCCCGCCGCGCGCTAGCGACGGGGTTTCCTCGTCTCCTGTTCCCGGACCCCGGCGAACCGGGGGGCGTTGCGGCAAGCTGACGTTGCCCGGAGCGGGTTATCGGCTATCGTGAAGTGACTGCAGCCACCGGCATGGGTTGACGCGCTGGTCCCCGACGGTTGCCCCGTTCCCCTCATCATCAGGAGCCTGTCCATGTCGCTTTCCATGTATCAAGCCTCGATCCCGGTCCTCATCCGTGGCATCACCAACCTCGCCGCCATCCTTGACAAGGCCGCCGCGCACGCAGCGGCGAAAAACATCGCGCCGGAGGTCTTGCTCAACGCCAGGCTCGCCCCCGATATGTTCCCGCTGGTGCGCCAGGTGCAAAGCGTGTCCGACACCGCCAAGGGGTGTGGTGCGCGCCTCGCCGGGGTCGAGGTGCCGAGTTTCGCCGACACCGAAACCAGCTTCGCCGAACTGGGAGAGCGCCTCGCCAAGACGGTGGCGTTCTTGCAAACCCTGACGCCGGAACAGGTCGACGGCAGCGAGGAACGGCCGATCACCCTCAAGGTGCGCAGCCAGGAAATCCATTTCACGGGTCAGACCTATCTGCTCGGGTTCGCTCTGCCGAACTTCTATTTTCACTTCACCACCGCTTACGGCATTCTGCGGCACAACGGTGTCGATATCGGCAAGGCGGATTATCTGGGCAGCGTCTGAGGCTGTTTCAAGGAAGGGGGCGCACTCGAGCACCGCAGAGGTCGCGCGCCTGTGTCCCGTGATCAGCCGGCACCTGGGCGGCCGCCCGCGCAGAACTACCGACGGTGCATCGCGACGGCCGGCCGGGCATCATCCGCCCGGCCGGCCGTGTGCTTGATCGCGGTTACCGCTACTTCTTGACCCACTGGCCGTCCGCGGAGCGGACGTAGGCCCCCGGCGCGGCCTTCTCGATGGCTTTCTGGCCGGCCAGGGCCGCCACCTGGTCCAGGGTGGCGCCGTTCTTCTTGGCGATGGCGTCGTAGGCGGCGCGCCGCTTGGCGTTGATGTCCGCGGCCAGTTCCACCGCCTGCGGCGTGGCCTTGACCACGCCCAGATAGCCGTTGGGCTGCTCCCCGACCAGCCCCTGCGACTTGGCGCCATCCAGATCCAGTGCCATGGCCAGTGTGCTGCAGACGAGCAGCAGCAGCGCCATCCCTCGTATCGTCGTCTTCATGGCGTGCTCCTAGAACAATGCGCTGTCTTCGCTGATGAGTTTATCGACATCCTTTTCCACCTTGAGGCGAATTTCGTGATCGATCTTCACGTTCAGATTGATCGTGATCGGTTCCTTGGGGGCCTCCAGTGCGACCCGGGGGGTACACGCGGCCAGGGGCAGCAGGGCCAGCAGCCAAACGGGGTTCATGATGAGTCCTCCAACGTCATGTCAGTGAGAACGCTCCGCCGGCTTTCGGTTCAATACCCGGCGGGAGAGTTCATCGCCGATACGCAGGCTGCGTAACAGCTCGAACAGATTTTCCCGATGCGTATAGTTTAGTACGACTGGTTGGCCATTTTGTTGCGGGTTCTGTCCCTTGATGGTCACCGCCGCGTCGAGCCAGCCGTCCGGCGGCATGTCCAGGCGGGCCTGGAAATCGTTGATCGCCAGATGGCCCAGCGTGTCCAGCGCCAGTTGCACCGCGCGGTTGGACTGGCCCATGGCGCCGACGCCGGCGGAGGGCTGGACCTTGAGCACCAGCGGGCCTTCGTTGCGGATCAGGCCCCCCTGCAGCGCCAGGGAGTCTTTCGTCAGCTGCAGCGGCAGCAGGCCGCCCACGCGGCCGGCGAGCTGCACGGTCGGCTCCGGATCGTTTTGCAGGGCGGCCACCTCGGCCAGGTCGATGTGGCTCACCGTCACCGGCTGATACTGCGGCGAGGGCCATTGCAGGCTGGCGGCGTTCATCTGCCCGCCCAGTACCTCGGCGTGGACATCGGCGAGCTGCCAGGTGCTGAGGTCGGATTGCGCCGTGAGGCGGACGTTGCGCACGCGCGTGCCGAGGTCGAGTTCGGCCAGCGTGATCGGGCCGGCGCTGGCCAGCTTCAGGCCCTCCTGGCCGAATTCGACATGCGCGCTGCCGCTGCCCCCCGTCGCCTGGATGCCGCCCCAGTCGAGCGCGACCCCGGAGGCCGAGAGCGTGCCTTGCATCTGTCCGCTCCCCAGCCACTGCCAGCGTCCCTGGCCGGTGACACGGCCTTGCTGCAGGGTGACCCCAAGGCCGCGACTCATGGCGGGCGACAACGGCGAGCTCAGTTCCAGCGTGCCTTGCACGCCGGTTTTCTTGGCTTGGGCAAGGCGCGTAGCGCTCACGGCGAGTGTGGATTGCCATGCCGGGATACGCAGGCTGGCGCGGCCCTGCATCCCGGCCGCGCTGAGTTGCCCGTCGAGCGGTGGCAGGGTTCCGCGCGTTGCCACGACGCCGTCGGCCTGCAGCCGCAACTCGCCGAAGACGCCTTGTGGGGATAAGCGCAGCGGCGTGCTGGCGCTGACGGCGATCGGCTTGACCAGAGTGCTGCCAATCAGCCCCTTGGCAATCGTCACGCGGCTGCCACTATCCAGAAACCACTGTCCCTGTTGGCCGTGCCAGGGCAGTGTCAACTGCAGCTCGCCGCCCTGGGTGTAGAACGGCAGCCGCGAGCGGCCATCCAGCGTACCTTGCCAGCGCTCTCGTTCGTAGCCGACCTGGAGCGTACCCTGGAGCGGGAACTGGCCATAGTGGCCATCGAACTCGACCGGCGCCGCCCAGCGCGGCGGGCGCAGGCTGGCCACGGGCACGCGCAGCGCCAGCTTGAGGTCGGGCCGGCTCAGCGTGAGGCGGGCGGGAGCGCCGCTCAAGCCGCCGGCATCAATACGGCCCTGCCATGTCCCCGCGAGGTCGACGCCGGCGCTGTTGCCGGTGAGGTCGAGCCGTCCTTGCCACTCCCACCGGGCTTGCTGCCAGGACAGGCGGCTGTCGACGGTGTTGACGCGCAGATTCTGGTACTGCACTTCGGCGGTGATGGCGCTGTCGCCGCGTGCGGCCAGCGGCACGGTGAGGGGGCGGGACCAGCTCAGGCGCAGTTCCCCAGGCAGCCGCAAGCTTGCCGGCAGCAGCTCCAACTGTTGCCGGCTCCAGCGCAGGGGCACCTCGCCGGCCAGGGCGGGGCCGGTGAGCGTCAGTCGGCCCGGGCCGTGTGCCGCCCCGGCACCGGCGGTATCAAGCTCGAGGCGTACCTTGCCTTGCGGACCGCTCGCCAGCAGGTCCAGATGCAGCGACTGCACCCCTTGCAGATTGCCACTGGCGTGCAGTCCTTGCCGGGCTTGCAGGCTCCAGTCCGCACCGAGTGCCAGCGGTGCGCCCAGTTCGGCGTCGAGTTGCCAGCGCCGGGCGGCGAGGCGGGCCGATAGCGCCGCGTCGGCGCGTCGGGCCTGACCGGCATAACCCAGCTGCCGACCCTGAGCCTGCAATGATCCTTCCAGACGCTGTTCCTGCCACACGCCCTGGCCGGATACGGCCAGCGTGCCCAGTACCGGCGGGGAGAGGTCGGCTGGCTGTATCTGTCCTTGCAGCGTCCAGCGCCCGGAGCCGCGCTCGTAGAGCGCACGGGCCTGGCTGTGACGGAACTGCACCTGCGCCTGCCAGCGTTGCGCGCGCTGGCTCACCTTCACCGCTAGTGGCGGCAGGCCGGGCAGGACGAGGGCGTCGATGGCGAGGTCGAGCGGCGGCGTCCAGGGGGGCGGCGCCGGCTCCTGGAACGGTCCGGTGGCGCAGCGCGGCAGGCTCATACGGCTGACATGGAGCGTGAGCGGGTACCAGCGCGTGACCCGCAGGCGTTCGCCCTGGGCCTGGACGCAGCCGTTTTGCAGCCGCTGCCAGCCGGTCAGTTCCAGTCCGTCCTGCCAGCCCACTTGCTGGGCGCGCACGCCGAGGGTATAGGCGGCCGCCGCCACCGCCAGCAGGAGGCCGAGCGGGAGCAGCGCCAGCACGATCAGCCAGCGATAGCGGTGTAGAGAAGATGTCAGTCCAGAACCAATGCCCATGTACCGCTCATCCGTTGCGGGGTTGGCGAGGGGGAAGAAATTCGAGGCGAGCCGATGCTCAGCCTGCTTTTGATGATATACGCGTGGCGACGGTCTGTTGCGTGATTGAGGCCCCATGACTTCGCCACGCCGTTGGGGGGGGGGGGCCAGGAGCGGGCGGCGGTGGACTCAGGCGGCGGGGCCGGAATGCCGCGCGCACCAACGGCAAACCCCCACCAGCACGCTGCCGAAGACCAGGTGGGTGAGCAGCGTCACGCCGCCGCGCGAGGCCGAGAACCAGGGAAAGAGCGTGGTGAAACCATACAGGTTGACGCCATAGATGAGCGCCCCGTAGCCGGCGCCGGCAAGGAGCTCGACGCCCGCCCGCTGGCGTCCGGCCAGCAGGCTCACCGGTACGGCGTAGGCGATGGACAGGGCGAAGTGGATCAGCGTCGCCAGCAGCCATACGTCCCCACGCCACGCCGGCACGGGAGCGAGTACGCTCACTCCCATGGCGATGGCGGCCGTCAGGCGCGCGTCGCGCAGTAGGGTCGCCAGCAGGGGGACCGACGTCAGCCACCACAGTGCCAGCTGCGCCGCGGCGGCGACGCTGCCGGCCACGAGGCCGGCGAGCACCGCCGTGGCGGGCCACGTCCGATCACGACGGGGTGGATGATGGTGCGGCATGTCCCTCTTTTCCTCGTCTTGGTCGTTCCTGGCGGCCGTAGCAGGAGGCAAACCGGGATGACCGCTCCGTCCCGGGAGGCGAGGGAGGAGACGGTTTCGACGTCGGACGGGCGTCGACCGTCGGCTGAAATTCGTATCCAGCCCTTTCCTTGCCGACGATGGGCTTAGCCGATGCGCGCCTCGGCGCTGCCGACGCCGACGAAGTCGACACGGACTGTGACCGGCAGCCCCACCGGGTGCATGCCGTTCCAGGCGCCGGTCGCCACGATGTCTCCCGCCTGCGCCCCGCCGACGTGGTCGATCCACCATGGCAGGCAGAAGAACAGGTCGTCGAGCGGCGGGCGGCCTTGTGTTTCGGCGCGCACTCCGCCGTTGGCCGAAACACGCACGGTGAGCGCGGCAAAATCCAGTTCGCGCCACTGCGGTATGGCGTCGCCGACGATCAGGCCGCCATTCACCAGGTTGTCGGCCAGGCTCCACAGCGGACCGGCCACCTTGGGGGCGGCGAGCCGGGTGTCGATCAGTTCGATGGCGACGTGGACGCTGGCGATCGCGTCGAGAATCTCGTCGCGGGTGTAGCGCGTGGCACGTGGCGGCAGGTCGCGGCCGAAGCGCACCGCGATTTCGGCCTCGATCCCCAGGCCAAGAAACGAGGCGGCGGGCAAGTGGGTGCCAGAGGCGGCGATGCGGTGCGGAAAGATCGGCGCGGCGGTGGGTTCGGCTTCGCGCGTCGGGGCGCCCACTTTCCATGCCGTGGGGCGGGCTTGGCCGACCAGGGTCTGCCAGATCGCCCGTTGCGTGGCGTAAGCCTGTTCGCGGCTGGCGGGGCCGGCGTCGGCGGCCACCGTCACGGCGCGATGCTCGCGGTAGGCCTGGAGCAGGGGGGCGGCGAATGTCGTGGTATCCATGCCCGGTATCATAGCGCGGCGGCGGCTGGCGCGGGCCACCGCGAGGCGTTGCCGAGGGGACGAACTTGCCGCCCCCGGCCCGGTCCCATTCGGGTTCGCGGCGAAACGTGCGCAAGAGGCGGCATGGTATGATTGATGCTTCGCCAAACCAGCCGGACCCGCCGCCGGCCAGTCCATCCAACTTGATCTGAACATGATGCACAAGTTTTTCTTCCGCATGACTGCCTCCCTGGCGGCACTGCTCGCGCTGTGGCTCGCCTGGGTGGTGGCCGTGCCGGTCCCGCTGCCCAAGGCGCCCTATAGTATCGCCGTCGGCGCCAACCGCACGCTGGGCCAGGTGGCGCGCGCGCTGGACCAGGACGGCATGATCCGCAACCGCTGGGTGATGGTGGCGCTGATGCGCATCAGCGGCACCGATCGCAAGGTGAAGGCCGGCCTGTACGAATTTTCCCGCCCGGTGGCGATGTGGGAAGTGCTGCGCCGCTTCGCCCAGGGCAATCCGGACCAGGCCAGCGTGACGGCGATCGAGGGCTGGACCTTCCGCCAGTTCCGCCAGGCCCTGGCCAGCGAGCCCGACCTGCAGCACGTCACCGCCAGCTGGAGCGACGAGCAGATCCTGCGCGAAATCGGCGCCAGCGAGGCGCATCCGGAAGGCCTGTTCTTCCCCAGCACCTATTTCTACGTCCCGGGCTCGAGCGATCTCGAGGTCTACCGCCGCGCCTACCGCACCATGCAGCAGCAGCTGGAGAGCATCTGGCTGGCGCGCCGTCCCGACCTGCCGTACGCCTCGCCCTACGAGCTGCTGATCATGGCGAGCCTGGTGGAGAAGGAAACCTCGCGCGAGAGCGACCGGGCGCAGGTGGCGGCGGTGTTCCTCAACCGCCTCAGGATCGGCATGCGCCTGCAGACCGACCCGGCGGTGATCTACGGCATGGGGGCCAGCTACCAGGGCAACATCGGCAAGGCCGGCCTGCGCCGCGACACCCCGTACAACACCTACACCCGCTCCGGCCTGACGCCGACGCCGATCGCCCTGCCGGGGCGGGCGGCGCTCGACGCCGCGGCGCATCCGGCGGACACGCGCGCGCTGTACTTCGTCGCGCGCGGCGACGGCACCACGCATTTCTCCGAAACCCTGGACGAACACAACGGCGCGGTGCGCCAATTCATCCTGAAGAAAGGCTCCTGATGCGGCGCGGAACATTCATCACGCTGGAAGGCGTGGACGGGGCCGGCAAGAGCACCCAGCTCGCCGCGGTGCGTGACTGGTTGGCCGAACAGGGCATCGACGCCGTGTTCACGCGCGAGCCCGGCGGCACGGTGCTGGGCGAGAAGCTGCGCGAACTCTTGCTGGCGGTGGACACCGAGGTGACGCTGGAGACCGAGACGCTGCTGATGTTCGCCGCGCGCCAGGAACACATCGCGCGCGTGATCGAACCAGCGCTGGCCGCCGGCCGTTGGGTGGTGTCCGACCGCTTCACCGACGCCACCTTCGCCTACCAGGGCGGCGGGCGCGGACTGCCGTTCGCACGCATCGAGGCGCTGGAAGACTGGGTGCAGCAGGGGCTGCAGCCGGACTTGACGCTGCTGTTCGACGTGCCGCTCGACGTCGCCGCCCGGCGCATGGCCGGTGGCGAGCGCGTGCTCGACCGTTTTGAGCAGGAGGCGGCCGATTTCCACGCCCGCGTGCGCGCGGCCTACCTGCAGCGTGCTTCGGCCAACCCGCGTATCGCGGTGGTCGACGCCAACCGTTCCCCCGAACAGGTGCGCGCCGAGGTCATGCGCCGCCTCGACGCCGTGCGGGAGCGCCGCTGATGCTCTATCCCTGGCAAGCCGCCGACTGGCAGCGCCTCAACCGCGAACGCGAGCGCCTGCCCAACGCCTGGCTGTTCACCGGTCCCAGCGGCATCGGCAAGCTGGCCTTCGCCGAACATTTGGCGGCCTCGCTGCTGTGCGAATCGCCGCGCCCCGACCACGCTGCCTGCGGCCAGTGCGAGGCCTGCCGCTGGTTCGCCCACGGCAGCCACCCGGACTTCCGCCGTCTCACGCCGCTGGGCGACGACGAGGACGAGGCCAAGGAGGGCAGCAAGCCGACGCGCAAGCTGCCGGTGATCAAGATCGAGGCGGTGCGCGAGGTGATCGACTTCGCCCACCTGACCGCGCACCGCTCTGGACGACGCATCGTGCTGGTCGAGCCGGCCGAGGCGCTCAATCCGGCGGCGGCCAATGCGCTCCTGAAGATCCTCGAGGAGCCGCCCGCCGAGGTGCTGTTCCTGTTGGTGGCGCACGCCCCGCAGCGGCTGCTGCCGACCATCAAGAGCCGCTGCCGCGCCTTTCCGCTGACGGCGCCGACGCAAGGCGAGGCGCTGGCCTGGCTTGACGCCGCCGGGGTGGACAACGCCCGCACCGAGCTGGCGCACCACGGCGGCACGCCGCTGTTCGAGCACGACGCGGCGCTGGCCAAGCTGCGCCAGCAGTTCCTCGACGCCCTGGCGCGGCCGACGCTGGCCGACGCCATTTCTCTCGCCGAGCAGATCGACCGCCACAAGCTGCCGCTGGCGCTGCCGCTGGAGTGGCTGCAGAAGTGGTTGCACGATCTGGCCGGTTTGAGGCTGGCGGGCCAACTCCGCTATTATCCCGATCATCAGGCGGCACTGCAGGCCCTGGCCGAGCGTGCCGATCTCGCCTTGCTGATGGGCTGCTACCAGAGCCTGATTCAGCTGGCCCCGTTCGGTCAGCACACGCTGAACGTACGCTTGCAGCTCGAAGCGCTGTTGATGGACTATCTGAACGTGTTCGCGGCCCGCACGGCCGCGCGCTGAAACCACTGCAAGGAAAGCCCGGCGCATGGAACTGGAGAAAGAGAACGTCGTTACTCGCCCGGACGGCAACCGCCCCGGCGTCATGTCGCTGCACATCAAGGAGCGCGGCGCGCTCTACGCCGCCTACATGCCCTTCCTGCGCAACGGCGGCATCTTCATCCCCACCGGCAAGGCGCTGGCGTTGGGCGAGGAGGTGTTCCTGCTGCTGACGCTGATGGACGACCCGCAGAAGGTGGCGGTGCAAGGCAAGGTGGTGTGGATCACCCCGGCCGGCGCCAACAACAGCCTGGCCCAAGGCGTCGGCGTCGAGTTCGCCGGCAGCGACGAGGGGCGCCAGGCGCGTAGCAAGATCGAGGCCTTGCTGGGCGGTGTGCTCAACTCCACCCGTCCCACCCATACCATGTAAGAACCTGTTCCCGATCTTGCTGCGCGTCCCTGATCGGGGCTCATGCGCTGCTCTTCACCCCGCTGAAGGCCGCTCGCGACTGATCGTGAACAGGTTCGAAGCGGCCCATGCCGCCGAGAGAACATAAGCGCCCGCCGGGCGGGCGCGCAGGATGCAACCATGCTTGTCGATTCGCACTGCCACATCAATTTTCCCGACCTCGCCGCGCGCCTGCCCGAAGTGCTGGCGAACATGCGCCACAACGGCGTCAGCCACGCCCTGGTGATCGGCGTCAGCCGCCCGAAATACCCCGAGGTGCTGGCGCTGGCCGAGGCGCACGACAACCTGTACGCCACCGTCGGCGTGCACCCGGACGACCCGGACGCCGAGGAGTACAGCGAGGACGAACTGGTCGCGCACGCCGCCCACCCCAAGGTGGTCGGCATCGGCGAGACCGGGCTCGACTACCACTGGTGCCAGGGCGACCTTACCTGGCAGCACGAGCGCTTCCGCACCCACATCCGCGCCGCGCGCCGCGTCGGCCTGCCGCTGGTGATCCACACCCGCGAATCGGCCGCCGATACCGTGCAGCTGATGCGCGAGGAGAACGCCGGCGAGGCGGGCGGGGTGATGCACTGCTTCACCGAGAGCTGGGAGGTGGCGCAGCAGGCGCTCGACCTGGGCTTCTACATCTCGCTGTCCGGCATCGTCACCTTCAAGAACGCGCTGCAGGTGAAGGAGGTGGCGCAGAAGGTGCCGCTCGACCGCTTGCTGGTGGAAACCGATTCGCCCTACCTCGCGCCGGTGCCGTTTCGCGGCAAGACCAATGAACCGGCGTACGTGAAGCATGTCGCAGAACATATCGCCGAACTGCGCGGGCTGAGCTTCGAGGCGGTGGCCCAAGCCACCACCGACAACTTCTTCCGCCTGTTCGCCAAGATTCCGCGGCCGTGACCCGGTGCCTGAGCGGCCCCGGCCTTCGGCCAACCCTTTGACGAGTGATTCCAGGAAACCGTCGAAACGAGACAACGCAGCCCGGCAGGACGGGGTTCAACAAAGCTGAGGCGCAGGCAAAAGAACGCCGCCGCCGCTGTTGTCGTTTCTAGGTGGTACTGGAATGAAAGCGAGTAGTCGTGTCGAGTGTCGAACTGACCGTCCTCGGCTGCGGGTCCAGCTCCGGAACCCCGGCCATCGGCTGTGATTGCCCCACCTGCACCTCGCCTGACCCGAGGAACCGGCGCAGCCGCGCCAGCGCCTACCTGCGTGTCGGCGACACCGCCTTCCTGATCGACACCGGGCCGGACTTGCGTCACCAGGCGCTGCGCGAGGGCATCACCCGGGTCGACGCGGTGCTCTATACCCACCCGCACGCCGACCACCTCAACGGCATCGACGATCTGCGCGCCTTCTGCTACGTCAAAAAAGGGGCAATCACGCTGTTCGGCAACAGCTTCACGCTGGCCAACGTTCGTTCCCGCTTCGACTACGCGCTGCACGCGCCATCCAAGGCCTGGGACAAACCGGTGCTGCTGACCGAGGAGGTGGGTGGCCCGTTCGGGTTCGGCGGCGTGACGGTGACGCCGATCCCGCTGATGCACGGCAGTTGGCCCTGCCTGGGCTGGCGCATCGGCGACGTGGCCTGGCTCACCGACCTGTCCGACATCCCCGAGCACAGCCTGGAGAAGCTGCAGGGGCTCGAGGTGCTGTTCCTCGACTGCCTGCGACGCGAGCCGTACCCCTCGCACTTGTGCGTGGCCGACTCGCTGCGCTGGGCCGAGCGCATCGGCGCCCGCCGCACCATCCTGATCCACATGACGCACGGCCTCGAATACCACGCGCTGTCGGCGGAGTGCCCGCCGGGGGTGGAAGTGGGCTACGACGGACTGAAGGTCAGCGTGCCGCTGGCTTGATCCTCTGCCCTGAAACGCTTCGGCCAACCTTCCCGGTTGGCCGAAGCGTTTGGGGCCCTCATTGCGGCGTCTGTCGCGCCTGGTACAGCTGCATCTCGCTCGCGACGAAGTGCCCGATCAGGGTGCGGTACACCGCCGCGGTGAGTTCCGGGTCGGCGCCCAGCTCGCCCGCCAGCCGCGTCACGCGGCGTATCACCTGATCGACACGCTTGCCGCCCTCGACCTCGGCCGTGCTGTGCTTGAAGCCCGCCGCCTGCTGCACGTACAGTCCGCGCTCGGCGATCAACGCCACCAGCGCCTGGTCGATGCGGTCGATTTGCGCGCGCACCTCGTCCAGGTTCTGGCATTGGTAGATGAAATCCATGGTGTCTCTCTTCAACGTTGGCCTGTAGCGGCCTGTACGAAAGCCTTGGCCAGAGGCGGGCAGTGGCCTTGAAGCGCGGCGCGTTCCGGCTGGAACAGCGTGGCGACGAAGAATGGATGGCCGTCCAGTTCCACTGCCCGCACCTCGCCATCCTCATCGCGCGCGGCCAGGCGCAGCGGGCCGCGCATCAGTTCTTTGGCAAAGTGCGGATTCAGGCCGAAGCGGCAGCGGTAGCCTTCGATGCTGGAGGGCTCGCCGTAAGCCTCGGACAAGCGTGTCCCGGGCACGAAGCGCACCACGGCCCGCGTTTCCACCAGCGCGCAGGCGAGCGGGGCGATGACCGCGCGTTCCGCCTCCGGCGCCGTCTCGGCGTGCTCGGCGTCGTGCCAGCCAAGTACATGGCGTGCGTACTCGATCACTGCATGCTGGAACCCGCCGCAGGTGCCGAGGAAGGGCACGCCATTCTCCCGCGCATGGCGAATGGCCCGCAGCGCCCCGTCCATGCTGCGGTAGGGGCTGGCGGGCACGCACCAGATACCGTGGAAACCGTGCAAGTCGCCTAGGCTGTGAATACCCTCCGTGCCCAGCCACGTCGCCTCGACCTTCCTGTCCAGCGCCTCTGCAGCCAGCTGCAGGGCAGGGGGGATGGCCTGATGGGCCGGGACGGTGGCGTCGAAATCGCCGACCAGAGCGATGCGGATCATGGAGGTTTCCTTTCCTCAGTTATTGATTGTGCGGGTGTCCCGAATCAGTAGTAATTCAATCCCATCGCCCCCTTGACCTCGGCGAGGGTCACGGCCGCCACCTCGCGCGCCTTGCCGGTGCCTTCCTTCAGCAGGGCGAGCACCGCCGCCGGATCGCGCGCGTATTCCTCGCGGCGCCGGCGGATCGGCTCCAGCAGCGCCTGCAGCTTGTCTTCCAGCCGCGCCTTGATCGCCGTGTCGCCCAGCCCGCCGCGACGGTAGTGCGCCTTCAGCTCGGCCACGGCCGCGGCGTCGTCGTCGAAGGCGTCGAGGTAGCTGAACACCACGTTGCCCTTCACCTGGCCCGGGTCGTCCACGCGCAGGTGATTGGGGTCGGTGTACATCATCTTCACCGCCTGGCGGATCTCGTCCGGGCTGGCCGACAGTGCCAGCGCGTTGCCGAGCGACTTCGACATCTTCGCCTTGCCGTCGATGCCCGGCAGCCGTGCGCCGTGCTCCGGCACCACGGCGCGCGTCTCCACCAGCAGCTCCTGGCCGACGCTGGCGTTGAAGCGGCGCACGATCTCGTTGGTCTGTTCGATCATCGGCACCTGGTCGGCGCCCACCGGCACGATGGTGGCCTTGAAGGCGGTGATGTCGGCGGCCTGCGCCGCCGGGTAGGTCAGGAAGCCGGCCGGGATGTCGCGCTCGAAGCCGCGCTGCTTGATCTCGTCCTTGATGGTCGGGTTGCGCTCCAGCCGTGCCACCGTCACCAGGTTGAGGTAGTAGGACGCCAGTTCGGACAGTTCCGGCACCAGGCTCTGGATGAAGATGGTGCTCTTGGCGGGGTCGATGCCGACGGCGAGGTAGTCGAGTGCCACCTGCAGCACGTTGTCGCGCACCTTGAGGTAGTTGCCCATGTTGTCGGTCAGCGCCTGGGCGTCGGCCAGCAGCAGGAACTGGGTGCAATGCTCCTGCAGCAGGACGCGGTTACGCAGCGAGCCGACGTAATGACCCAGGTGCAACGGGCCGGTAGTACGGTCGCCGGTGAGGATGACGTCGTTCGGGCTGATGCTGTCGAGATTCATGCTGTGCTCCACTAGGGTTCAGGGAGACTGCCAGCAAGGAGGGGTGGGAAACGAAAACCCCGGAGCGCCTGCTGGCAGCTCCGGGGTTTTCGGGTGTACGCAACCGCGGTGCCGCCTAGGACAGGCGCCACCAACCAAACGAGAAAGCGATTGCGAACGAGGTATTCATGTTTTTCATCAAACCATGCACTCGGCGGCGGAGTCAAGTCGGATGTATCAAGGGCCTTTTCAGTCGGTGAGCGGGCCAAAGCAGGTTGAATGTCGATGGGGTGCTGGAACCGGAATCTACCTGAAGTACATGAGGATTCCGCAGCGCTGAGCAAATCGCTGCGTGCCAATCTTCGATTGGTTCAGCAATGGATTGGCACGCAGTCCCGCCGGCATTCGAGATGCGAAGGCGCAGCCGCCTAGTGGGTAGACTCTAGAACCGCCGCGTCAGGGTGGCCTTGTGCATGATGGTCGAGGCGATCTCCTCGATCGACTTGTGCGTGGTGCTGATGAACGGGATGGCGTGGTGACGGAACATCGATTCCGCCTCGTTCACCTCGGAGCGGCAGTTCTCGATGCTGGCGTACTTGGAGTCGGGGCGCCGCTCTGAGCGGATGTGGTGCAGGCGCGCCGGGTCGATGGTCAGGCCGAAGATCTTCTGGCGGAACGGCAGCAGCATCTTGGGCAGTGTCGGGCTGCCCAGGTCTTCCGGGGTCAACGGGTAGTTGGCCGCCTTGATGCCGTATTGCAGCGCGAGATACAGGCAGGTCGGGGTCTTGCCCGAGCGCGACACGCCGACCAGGATCACGTCGGCTTCGTGCAGATCCTTCAGTTTCACCCCGTCATCGTGGTTGAGCGAGTAGTTCACCGCCTCGATACGGTGATCGTACTGCGACTCGTTCATCATGCCGTGCGCTTTGCCCACCGAGAGCGTGGCCTTCTGGTGCAGTTCCGCCTCCAGTTCGCCGATGAAGGCCTCGAAGAAGTCGATCACCAGCGCATGGTCGACGCGCAGCGCCTGGCGCACCTCGGCGTTGACGATGCTGGTGAACACCACCGGCTTCTGGTGATCGTCGGCGGTACGCTGGCGGATCATCTCGGCCACTTCCTGTGCCTTTTCCACCGTGTCGACGAAGGGGATGGTCTCGCGCTTGAATTCGATGGTGTCAAACTGCGTCAGCAAGGTGTTGCCCAGGGCCTCGGCGGTGATGCCGGTGCGGTCGGAAACGAAAATGGCGGAGCGGAGGTGTGGCATGAATGCACCTGTCGAAAAAAATGGCGGAGAGTCGTGGGGCGATTATACCCGTCCGGCCGCCGCCGTCAGCGTTCTCACCGCGCAGCCCGGCGGCAAGGGGGCTAATCTCCCGCCCCGTTTGGCTTTACAGTAGTGTTAACACTACATGACAAAAGGCTTTTTCCCGCCGGGCGGGGGCGATGGTGCCAGAACGGCGGGATGGAAGTCCTTGATTAAGGGCAAATCCTTACCTTGTGCAATGCAAAAGACGCTACGCAAGCCGGGCGTTAATCGGCTAGAATGCGGCTTTCTATCGTCTCCAATCCAATACAGGAAGTGAAGTGATGGCAGAGAACTACGTCATCTGGTTCGAGAAGCTGCGCATGACCGACGTTGAACAGGTAGGTGGCAAGAATGCCTCCCTGGGCGAAATGATCAGTCAGCTGGCTAACTCGGGTGTCCGTGTACCCGGCGGTTTCGCCACGACGGCGGATGCCTATCGTGATTTCCTGCAGCACAATGGCCTGGCCGAGCGCATCAGCGCCGCGCTGGCCAAGCTGGATATCGACGACGTGACCGAACTGGCCCGCGTCGGCAAGGAAATCCGCCAGTGGATTATCGATACCCCGTTCCCTGCCAAGCTTGATGCCGACATCAAGGAAGCTTGGGACAAGATGGTGGCCGATTCCGGCGGTGCCGACATCTCGGTAGCCGTGCGCTCCTCCGCCACCGCGGAAGACCTGCCGGACGCCTCGTTCGCCGGTCAACAGGAAACCTTCCTGAACATCCGTGGCCTGGACAACGTCAAGGAAGCCATGAAGCACGTCTTCGCTTCCCTGTACAACGACCGCGCCATCTCCTACCGCGTGCACAAGGGCTTCGCCCATGACGTAGTGGCTCTGTCGGCCGGCGTGCAGCGCATGGTGCGTTCCGACTCCGGCGCCGCCGGCGTGATGTTCACCATCGATACCGAATCCGGTTTCGAAGACGTGGTCTTCATCACCGCTTCCTACGGCCTCGGCGAGACCGTGGTGCAAGGCGCCGTGAACCCGGACGAATTCTACGTTCACAAGCCGACCCTGAAGGCTGGCCGCCCGGCCATCCTGCGCAAGACGCTGGGCTCCAAGCTGATCAAGATGGAGTTCACCGACGCCTCGCAAGCCGGCCGTTCGGTCAAGACCGTCAACGTCGAACCGGCGCTGTGCAAGCAGTTCTCCATCAGCGACGCCGAAGTGGAAGAGCTGGCCCAGTACGCGCTGATCATCGAGAAGCACTACGGCCGCCCGATGGATATCGAGTGGGGCCGTGACGGCACCGACGGCAAGCTGTACATCCTGCAGGCTCGTCCGGAAACCGTGAAGTCGCAGGAAGACCGCAAGGACACCCTGCGCCGCTTCCGCCTGAAGACCAAGTCCACCGTGCTGTGCGAAGGCCGCGCCATCGGCCAGAAGATCGGCCAGGGCACCGTGCGCCTGATCAAGGACGCGTCCGAGATGGACACCGTCAAGGCCGGCGACGTGCTGGTGACCGACATGACCGACCCGGATTGGGAACCGGTGATGAAGCGTGCCGCCGCCATCGTGACCAACCGTGGTGGCCGTACCTGCCACGCCGCGATCATCGCGCGCGAACTGGGCATTCCGGCCGTGGTCGGCTGTGGCGATGCCACCGACGTGCTGCGTGACGGCATGCAGGTGACCGTGTCCTGCGCCGAAGGCGACACCGGCAACATCTATGATGGTCTGCTCGAAGTCGAGATCATCGACCTCGAACTGGACAAGATGCCGGAATCCCCGGTCAAGATCATGATGAACGTCGGCAACCCGGAACTGGCCTTCGACTTCGCGCAGCTGCCGAACGAAGGTGTTGGCCTGGCGCGCATGGAGTTCGTGATCAACCGTCAGATCGGCATCCACCCGAAAGCGCTGCTCGAGTTCGACACGCTGCCGGCCGAGCTGCAAGCCACCATCACCGACCGCATCGCCGGTTACAAGAGCCCGGTCGACTTCTACGTCGACAAGATCGCCGAAGGCGTGTCGACGCTGGCGGCCGCGTTCTACCCGAAAAAGGTCATCGTGCGCATGTCCGACTTCAAGTCGAACGAGTACGCCAACCTGATCGGCGGCCAGATGTACGAGCCGCACGAAGAAAACCCGATGCTGGGCTTCCGTGGCGCCGCGCGCTATGTGGCCGAATCGTTCCGCGACTGCTTCGAGCTGGAATGCCGCGCCATCAAGAAAGTACGCGACGTGATGGGCCTCACCAACGTGGAAGTGATGATCCCGTTCGTGCGCACCCTGGCCGAAGCCGAAAAAGTGATCGAGATCCTGGCCGCCAACGGCCTGAAGCGTGGCGACAACGGCCTGCGCCTGATCATGATGTGCGAACTGCCGACCAACGCGGTACTGGCCGAGCGCTTCCTGGAGCACTTCGACGGTTTCTCCATCGGCTCCAACGACATGACCCAGCTCACCCTGGGCGTGGACCGCGACTCCGGCGGCCCGATCGCCTCGACCTTCGACGAGCGCAACGACGCCGTGAAGGCCATGCTGCACATGGCGATCCAGGCTTGCCGCAAGCTGAACAAGTACGTCGGCATCTGTGGCCAAGGCCCGTCCGATCATCCGGACTTCGCCAAGTGGCTGGTGGAAGAGGGCATCGAGACCATCTCGCTGAACCCGGACACCGTGGTCGAAACCTGGATTTACCTGGCCAAGGAACTGAACGCCTGATCGCTCACAAGCGCTGAGCGGCGATCATTACGCTGGCTTCAAAGCCGCCCCCTGACCGGGGCGGCTTTTTTATTGCCGTGCGCTGCCGTCGACGGTCTGGAGGAGGGGGGCGATTCGTCGGGCAGTTGCCGTGCCGGGCACTATGCTGAAGTTGTACCCGCCAGGACGGGATCTTTCGTATCACCTAGGGAGAACAACATGAGCAAGCATGTCTACAAGATGGTGGAACTGGTCGGTTCCTCCTCCGAGGGCTGCGATGATGCCATTCGCACCGCCATCGCCAAGGCTGGCGCCACGCTCAAGCATATCGACTGGTTCGAGGTGCTGGAGACGCGTGGCCATGTCGTCGACGGTGCCATCGCCCACTGGCAGGTCACGATCAAGGTCGGGTTCCGCGTCGAGGACTGAAGCTTGGGCGCACAAACTGCCCTCTGTGGCGCTGTCAGGTCTGGCCTTAGCTTCACCAAGGCCTGCTTTTTTCGCCTTGAGGCAGGCCATTGGTCAGGCCGGTGTGGTGGATAACATCGCCGCTAGGGATGGGCTCCGTCCTCGCCCAGGAAGGCGCGCAGGCGCGGCACCACCCTCTGCAGGAAGGCTTCGTATTTCTTCGGCATCGGATGGCGGTAGGGATAGACCAGGAACACCGGCCAGCCGGAGGTGCGCCAGCCGGGCAGCACGGGGCAGAGCTCGCCGCGCGCGAGCTGCGGGCTGACTACGTACTGCGGCAACAGGCCGATGCCCACACCGGCACAGGCGGCGTTGGCGATTACGGCGTACTGGTCGCACAGCAGCGTCGGCCGGATGGCGAGCGAAACGAACTGGCCGTCCTTTTCCAGGCGCCAGTCGAGGCCGGTTTCGTTGTAGCTGTTGTGCAGCAGCTGGTGCTTGAGCAGATCTTCCGGCGTCTGGGGCATGCCGGCCCGCGCCAGGTAGGCCGGCGCGGCGTACAGCTCCTCATAGACGAAACCGATCGACTTGGCCACCAGCCGGTCGTCGTGCACCGCCCGGGTGCGCAGGCAGAAGTCGAGGCCGGCCTCCACCGGGTCCTGCAGCCGGTTCTCGGCCACCAGCTCCATTTCCAGCGCGGGGTGGAGCTCGGCCAGCTCGCCCAAGAGCGGCGCCAGCAGGTACTGCGCGAACGACATGGTCGAGCTCACGCGCAGTGGACCGCCGATGGCGCCCTGGGCTTCCTCGATGTCCGGCCGCACCTTGTCGAGCATGCTGCGTAGCTGCGCGGCGTGGCAGGCCAGGCGGCGCCCGGCCTCGGTCAGCGCCACGCGGCGGGTGTTGCGCAGCACTAGCACCGTCCCCAGATCGTGCTCCAGATCCTTTACCAGTTGGCTGATCCGGCTCTTGGCGCAGCCGATGGCCTCGGCCGCCGCGGTGAAGCTGCCGAGGCGCGCCAGGGCATCGAAGGCGAGCAGGGCGTCCGGGGAGGGGATGTGCGAGGTTGTTTTCATGTCAGAACAATGTGTTGCTGTTACCGCTATTTTTACTAGTTTAACGGCAGTCTATGCTTTGTGCATGGCTACTTTCTGAACAGTGAGGGCATCCTGTTCCGGGCTGTTCCCTGTGCGATCAGGGCCGGCCAGCGACCGATTTCTTCTGTGGCACCGGTTTCGCTGCGGCCTTCCGGCAGGCAGCGCCGGTGTGCCCTGCTCGAGCGGCGCTTGCCGCCGTCGTCCGCGACAGGGCCGCGGGTATGCCGTCTACGTTCGACAATCGCCAGCCGTCTTTGCGACAATACACTTGTCTATTCAACTCGGCCACCTCAGCCTGGTGGCCGCTTTTGTCATTCTTCAAGGACCGTCATGCTGCCGTACCTGGCCCTGTCGCTCGCCATGTTGTTGTGGGCAAGCTCGTTCATCGCGCTGAAATACGTGTTTTCGGTATTCGACCCGATGGTGGTGCTGTTTGCCCGCATGGTGATCGCCACGCTTTGCCTGCTGCCGCTGATGCTGCGTCCCGGCGTACGACGGCGTTATCAGCAAGGCGACTGGAAATGGCTTGCCGCGCTGGCGCTGGCCGAACCCTGCCTGTACTTCCTGCTGGAGGCGCGCGCGCTGGTGTATACCAGTGCCTCGCAGGCTGGGGTGATCACCGCCACGCTGCCGCTGTTGACCTCGCTTGGCGCTTTGCTGTTTCTCAAGGAACGGCTGGGGCGTACGGTCTGGTTGGGCATTGCGGTATCGTTCGCCGGTGTGTTGTGGCTGACGCTGACCGGCGAGCAGAGCGCCGACGCACCGAACCCCCTGCTCGGCAACGCGCTGGAGTTCCTGGCGATGGTGTGCGCCACCGGTTATATCCTGATCGCCAAGAAGCTGTCGGTACGCTACTCGGCGCTGGTGATCACCGCGGCGCAGACCGTGCTCGGCATGCTGTGGTTCGGCGCGCTGCTGTTCACGCCGTGGGTGACGCTGCCGCAGACCTTGCCGCTGTGGCCGAGCCTGTGGGTGCTGTACCTGGGGGCGGGGATCACGCTTGGCGCCTACGGGCTCTATACCTGGTCGGTGAGCCGCGTGCCGGTGGTGATGGCGGGGGCCTTCGTCAACCTGATCCCGGTGTTCACGGTGCTGCTGGCCTGGATCATCCTGGGGGAGACGCTGTCGGCTCAGCAGCAGCTCGCCTGCCTGCTGGTGTTCGGCGGGGTGCTGATCAGCCAGCGCAAGCCGGGGGCGAGCGCCCAAACCACGCAGGCTTGATTCGCGACGCGGCGGGTCGCTACAGTTCGGCATGACAAAACGCTGAACAAGGAAACCCGCTTCATGACTCGAACCGTTTCGCTGACGGCCCGCCTGCTGGCTGGCGGCCTGGCGCTGCTGATTGGCACGGCCCAGGCCACCGAATCGCCCTCCATCGCTCCCCAGGCCGCGCCGACATCCGTCCACGCCGACGAACATGGCCACGGTTCCGAGCTGGCCCAGGTGAAGGGCGCGGTCGACGCCATTGTCAACGCCAACCTGCGCTACATGCAGACGCACGCGCCGGGCTACTTCGAGCGCTTTGCCGACAAGCAGACGCCGCGCGCCACGGTGATTACCTGCTCCGATTCGCGGGTGCAGACCGCCGGCTTCGCCGCCGACGCCGTCAACGACCTGTTCATGGTGCGCGACATCGGCAACCAGCTCGCCACCGCCGAGGGATCGGTGGAGTACGGCGTGCGCCATCTGCACACGCCGCTGCTGCTGATCGTCGGCCATGCCGTGTGTGGTGCGGTGAAGGCGGCCTCCGGCGACTATTCCGGCATCGAGCCGGCCATCGCCAAGGAACTCGCCACCATCAACATTCCCAAGGGCATCGACGTCACCGACGGCGTGCTGCTCAACGTCAACAACCAAGTGGACGCCGCGTTGCTGAAGTTCGCGGGAGAGGTGGAGTCGGGCAAGCTATCGGTGATCGGCGCCTTCTATGACTTCCGCAACGATCTGCGCCAGGGCTACGGCAAGCTGGTGATCACCAACATCAACGGCGAGACCGATCCGGCGCGCATCCGCGATCTCGTCAATAGCGGCCGCTTCTTCCAGCTCGGCGCGGCGCAGCCGTCGTAGATCCGGGTCTCCCGGCGACGTGCCCGGCCCAGGCCGGGCTTTTTTATGCCCGCGCCAGGGCGGCGGCGAGGCGCTCGGTGAGTTCCGCCGCCTGCTGTTGCAGCGCTTCGATGAAGTGTTCGGCCAACTGCGAGGAGGGGCGGTGCTCCGGGCGTACCACGCTGACGGTGAACGGAATCGACACCGTGAAGCGGCGCATGGCGAGGCCATGTCCGGCGTAGTCGAGCGCGGTGAGCGGGTTGACCACGGCCACGCCGAGCCCGGCGCGCACCATGGCGCACACCGAGGCTGCACTGTGCGTCTCCACCACCAGGCGGCGCTCGATGCCGGCCTGGCCGAACAGGCTGTCGAGCTGCTGGCGGTAGGGGTCGGTGGCGGAGAGACTGATGAAGTTCTGGCCCGCCAGGTCGGCCGGGGCGAGCGCCGTCCTGGCCAGCAGGGGATGGCCGTCCGGCAGTACGCACACCTCGTCGGCACGCATCAGCGGGGCGATGCGGGTGCCGGCCGGGGCGGTGCCGTGCTCGGTCAGGCCCAGGTCGTGGCGCTGTGCCGACAGCCATTCCTCCAGCAGCGGCGACTCCTGCGGCACGATGGAGAGGCTGACCTCGGGGTAGACCGCGAGGAAGCGCCGGCACACCTCGGGCAGCAGCGATTGCGAGAACGCCGGCAGGCAGGCGATGGAGAGCTGGCCCTGCTGGAACTGGCGGATCGAGGCGGCGGTGTTGCGGATGCGCTCCAGCCCGAAGTAGGAGCGCTGCACTTCCTCGAACAGCATCAGTGCCTGCGCCGTGGGTTGCAGCCGGCCACGCACGCGGTCGAACAGGGTCAGGCCGGTCAGCGTTTCCAGCCGCGCCAGCTCGCGGCTGACGGTGGGTTGCGAGGTGTGCAACAGGTCGGCGGCGCCGGTGACGCTGCCGGAGGTCATCACGGCCCAGAAGATTTCGATGTGGCGCAGGCTGAGGGACATGGTGTGGCGTGGCGGTAGGGAATCAATCCATATCGTACATGAATGGATAGGGTGAAAAACGATATTTTATGAAATGGCACCGCTCGGGCATGATGACGGGTATGTTCCGGCACCCCATGCCGCTTCTTCACTGACCGCGCCGCGCTGCACCGTGGCCCAGGAGCTTTTTCGAATGACTATCCGCAATCCCGAGCTGCTCAATGCCGTCGCCCGCCAGTACGGCACCCCGGTATGGCTCTACGACGCCGCGGTGATCCGCGAGCGCGTCGCCCAGCTGCGCGCCTTCGACGTGATCCGCTTCGCGCAGAAGGCCTGCTCCAACATCCATATCCTGCGCCTGATGCGCGAGCAGGGCGTGGTGGTGGACGCGGTGTCGCTGGGCGAGATCGAGCGCGCCCTGGCCGCCGGCTTCTCTGGCCGCGGCGACGAGCCATCCGGCATCGTGCTGACCGCCGACCTGCTCGACCAGGCCACGTTGGCGCGCGTGGTCGAGGAGCAGATCCCGGTCAACGCCGGTTCCATCGACATGCTGCGCCAGCTCGGCACAGCATCGCCGGGCCATCGCGTCTGGCTGCGCATCAACCCGGGTTTCGGCCACGGCCACAGCAACAAGACCAATACCGGCGGCGAAAACAGCAAGCACGGCATCTGGCACGAACAGCTGCCGGACGCGCTGCAGGTGATCCGTGAACATGGCCTCACCCTGGTCGGCCTGCACATGCACATCGGTTCCGGTGTGGACTACGGCCACCTGCAGCAGGTGTGCGGCGCCATGGTGGAACTGGTCGCCGGCATGGGCCACGACCTCGAGGCGATCTCGGCCGGCGGAGGGCTGTCGATTCCCTACCGCGACGGCGAGGCGCGCATCGACACCGCGCACTACTTCGGGCTGTGGGACGCGGCGCGCAAGGAGATCGAGGCCAGGCTGGGCCATCCGGTACGCCTCGAGATCGAGCCGGGCCGCTTCCTGGTGGCCGAGTCCGGCACCCTGCTGGCCGAGGTGCGCGCGGTCAAGGATATGGGCAGCCGTCACTTCGTGCTGGTGGACGCCGGCTTCAACGACCTGATGCGGCCGTCGATGTACGGCAGCTACCACGGCATCTCGCTGGTCGCCCAAGGCCGCCCGCAGCCGGCGGGCGACGCGCTGCTGCCGACCGTGGTGGCCGGGCCGCTGTGCGAATCGGGTGACGTGTTCACCCAGGAAGACGGCGGCGTGGTGGTGACGCGCGATCTGCCGCCGTGCCAGGTGGGCGATTACCTGCTGTTCCACGACACCGGCGCTTACGGCGCGTCGATGTCCTCCAACTACAACAGCCGCCCGCTGTTGCCGGAGGTGCTGATCGACGGCGATGCGGTACGCCTGATCCGCCGCCGCCAGACCATGGCGGAGCTGTTGGCGCTGGAAGCGGTGTAAGAACCTGCTCATGGTCTTGCTGCGCGTCCCTGATCGGGGTTCATGTGCCCTGCGTGCGAATCTTGCATTCGCTCAGCGATCGGAAATCCTCATGGACTCATGTCCATTCCGGTTTCTGCGCTGCTCTTCACCCCGCTGAAGGCCGCTCGCGACAGACCCTGAACAGGTTCCCAAGCCCTGCGCGTTTTCCACGAAAAAGCCGTGCCCCCAGGGGGGCACGGCTTTTTTGATTCTGCGCTCGGCTTTCGGCCAACCTTTTGCGCGGGCTACTGCAGTTCCTTCAGTAGTTCCTTCACCCGCACCACGCGCAAGCCCACGTCGTCGACCTTGACCTCGACGCGCAGCTTGTCCTGGCCGGCCAGCTTGTAGTTCTTCCTGCTCTGGATCAGCTGGATGATCTTCATCGGGTCGAGCGGCGGGTTCTTGACGAAGGTGAGCTGGATGCCCGCCTCGCTGGCGTCGAGCTTCTGCACCCCGAGCCGGCGCGCCGCCAGGCGCAGGCGGTGGCTGTCGACCAGGGTCTTGACGGTCTGCGGCGGTAGGCCGAAACGGTCGATCAGTTCCTCGTGGATGGCGTCGATGTCGGCTTCGCTCTCGCAGCTGGCGAGCCGCTTGTACAGCACCAGCCGCTCGTGCACGTCCGGGCAGTAGGCGTCGGGCAGCAGCGCCGGGCTGTGCAGGTTGATCTCGGTGGTGACGCCCAAGGGCGCGTCGAGGTCCGGCGTCTTGCCTTTTTTCAGGTCGCGCACCGCTTGTTTCAACATTTCGGTGAACAGTGCGAAGCCGACTTCCTGCATCTCGCCCGACTGGCCCTCGCCCAGCACCTCGCCGGCGCCGCGGATTTCCAGGTCGTGCATCGCCAGGTAGAAGCCGGCGCCCAGTTCCTCGGACAGCTGGATCGCCTCCAGCCGCTTCTGTGCGTCGCGCGTCATGCCGTCCGGCGTCAGCAGGTAGGCGTAGGCCTGGTGGTGCGAGCGGCCGACGCGGCCCCTGAGCTGGTGCAGCTGCGCCAGGCCGAACTTGTCGGCGCGGTTGATCAGGATGGTGTTGGCGTTGGGGATGTCGATGCCGGTTTCGATGATGGTCGAGCACAACAGCAAATTGAAGCGCTGCTGCAGGAAGTCGCGCATCACCTGCTCCAGCTCGCGCTCGCGCAGCTGGCCGTGCGCCACGCCGATGCGCGCCTCGGGCAGCAGTTCGGCCAGTTTCTCCTGCATGTTCTGGATGGTGTCGACCTCGTTGTGCAGGAAGAACACCTGGCCGCCGCGCTTCAGCTCGCGCAGCACCGCCTCGCGGATCACGCCGTTGGCGAGCGGAGAGATGAAGGTCTTCACCGCCAGCCGGCGCGACGGCGCGGTGGTGATGGCGGAGAAGTCGCGCAGCCCTTCCAGCGCCATCGACAGCGTGCGCGGGATCGGCGTCGCGGTCAGCGTCAGAACGTCGACGTTGGCGCGCAGGCGCTTGAGCTGTTCCTTCTGGCGCACGCCGAAGCGGTGCTCCTCGTCGATGATGACGAGGCCCAGGTTCTTGAACTGCACGTCCGGCTGCACCAGCTTGTGGGTGCCGATGACGATGTCCACCGTGCCTTCGGCCAACCCTGCGAGCGCCGCCTTGCTTTCCTTGGCGCTCCTGAAGCGCGACAGCTCGGCGATTTTCACTGGCCAGTCGGCGAAGCGGTCGGAGAAGTTCTGGAAGTGCTGTTCGGCCAGCAGCGTGGTCGGCACCAGCACCGCCACCTGCTTGCCGCCCAGCACCGCGACGAAGGCGGCGCGCAACGCCACCTCGGTCTTGCCGAAGCCGACGTCGCCGCACACCAGGCGGTCCATCGGCTTGCCCGAGCACATGTCGGCGATCACCGCCTCGATGGCGCTGGCCTGGTCCGGCGTCTCCTCGAAGCCGAAGCCGGCGGCGAAGGCGTCGTAGTCGTGGTGGTTGAGCGAAAAGGCATGCCCCTCGCGCGCGGCGCGCTGGGCGTACAGGTTCAGGAGTTCCGCCGCAGTATCGCGCGCCTTCTCGGCGGCCTTCTTCTTGGCCTTGTCCCAGGCCGGGCTGCCCAGGCGGTGCAGCGTCAGCTGCTCGGTGGCGCCGCCGGCGTAGCGGCTGATCAGCTGCAGCTGGCTCACCGGCACGTAGAGCTTGGCGCCGTCGGCGTACTCCAGCTGCATCAGCTCGGTCTCGCCTTCGCCCAGGTCCATCGACACCAGGCCGAGGTAGCGTCCGATGCCGTGCTGCTCGTGCACCACCGGGTCACCGACCTTGACCTCGGCCAGGTCGCGCAGCATGGCGTCGGAGCCGGCACGGGCGCGCGCCCGGCGCGTGTGGCTGCGCGCCACGTGCTGATAGAGTTCGCTCTCGGTGACAATGGCGAGCTGCGATTCGGCCACGGCGAAGCCGCTGAACAGCGGCGCCACGGTGAGCGCCAGCTTCATCGTGCCGCCGGCAAATTCCGCCCAGTTGTCGACTGGCACCGGCTTGATGCCGTTCTCGCTGAGGAACTGGTACATGGTCTCGCGCCGCCCCAGGCTCTCGGCGGAGAGCAGCACGCGGCCGGGGTGGCCCGCCAGGAAGTCGGCCAGCTTCTGCAAGGGGTTGTCGGTGCGGCGCTCCACCGCCAGCGGCGGCAGGCCGGACGGGGCGGGCTCGGCCGGACATTCGAAGCGCGGATAGGGCTTGAGCGCGGCCATGAGTTCGTCCGGGCGCAGCACGATCTCGGCCGGCGCCAGCACCGGGCGCTCGGTGTCGCCGCGCGCCATCTGGTGGCGCTCCTGGACCTCGCGCCAGAAGGTGTCGGCCGCCCCCGCCACGTCGCGGTGGGTCACCACCAGCGCGTCCTCGCCGAGGTAGTCGAACAGCGTCGCGGTGGTGTCGAAGAACAGCGGCAGGAAGTACTCGATACCGGCCGGCGACATCCCGGCGCTGACGTCGCGGTAGATGCGGCTCTTGGACGGGTCCCCCTCCATGCGCTCGCGGTAGTGCTGGCGGAAGGCGGTGATGCCGGCTTCGTCGCTGGGGTACTCGCGCGCCGGCAGCAGGCGGATCTCCGGCACCGGGTACAGCGTGCGCTGGCTGTCCGGGTCGAAGGTGCGCAGGGAGTCGATCTCGTCGTCGAACAGGTCGATGCGGTAGGGCAGCGCCGAGCCCATCGGGAACAGGTCGATCAGCCCGCCGCGGATCGAGAACTCGCCCGGCGCCATGACCTGGGTGACGTGGGCGTAGCCGGCAGTAACCAGGTCGGCGCGCAGCTGGTCGGCATCGAGCCGGGTCTTGGCCTTGAGGAAGAAGGTGCGTCCCAGCAGGTAGCCCACCGGGGCCAGCCGCGTCATCGCGGTGGAGACCGGCGCGATCACCACGTCGCATTCGCGCTGGCGGATCTGCCACAGCGTGGCCAGCCGCTCGCTGACCAGATCGGCGTGCGGCGAGAAGTGGTCGTAGGGCAGGGTTTCCCAGTCCGGCAGCAGCGCCACGCGGCAGTCCGGGGCGAAAAACGGGATTTCCGCCTTCAGCCGTTGCGCGCTCTGGGCGTCGGCCGCCAGTACCAGGACCAGCCGGCCCTGGCCGGCGAGACGGGCGAACAGGGCGGCGTCCAGGCCCTCGGGCAGGGGGGCGAGTCGGGTCTTCTGGCCGGCCGGCGGCAGCGGGGGAGGTGTGGTCAACATACGACTTCACAAGAAGGGGACTCGCGGTATTATACCAGCCTGTCATCCCGTACAGCCGGGCGCCATGCGCGGACGACACGACGATAACAACAGAACCCAGGGCCCGCCGGGACGGCGGCTCGCGACAAAGGATTTATGGTGAACAGAAAGGAGTGGCTGGCTTCCTGCCTGGCGCTGCTGGTATTTCTTCCCTCGCTGCTTCTGTGGCCGCACGCCGCCACCTCCGCGCCGGGGCCGGCCAGTTTCATTCCGCACGGCCTGTTCCTGCTGTGGGCGGTGCGGCATCCCGCCCGTTCCGTCTGGTTGTGGCCGCTGCTGGCCTGGGGGCTGGCGAGCCAGTGGGCCGGGCCGCTGTGGGCCGGCGGGCTGGCGCTGTCGCTCTATCTGGTGGCCGGGGCCGCCCGGCTCGCCGGCATCCACCACGCCCGGCTGACCCTGAACTCGCTCTCGTCGCTGTTGCGGCTGCTGTCGTCGCTGCTGCTGGCGCCGGCCGCGGCGGCGGCGCTGTTGCTGTGGGGTGTGCAGGCATTTTCCGGGGTCGGGGTGCCGCTGGTGCAGGCGCTGCTGCAATGCGGTGCGCTGGCCCTGGCGCTGGTGCTGTGCGTGCCGGCCGCGTTCGCCGGGGTCGAATACAGCCGGCGCCGCTACCTCGAGTTGCTGCTCATCGCGCTGGTGACGCTGGCGCTGTGGGTCGCCGTGTTCGTTGCCGGCCACGTGTCCTTGGTGCCCATCCACCTCTTGCTCTACCCCTGCCTGTTGTGGGCGGCCTGCCGCGCCGGCATCGGCGGCGCGACACTGCTGGGGCTGCTGATCCTGGTGTTGGCGACGTTTCTCGACGGGCCGTCGTTCCAGCCCGTCCCCCTGCCGGCCAACGGCATCGTGCTGAACCTGGCGCTGGTGTTGTCGGCACAGCTGGTGGCGACGCAGTCGGAAGCGGCGGCGCGCCGCATCCGTCAGCTGCAGGACTCGCTGGCGCGTTTTGAAGCCTGGCTGCGGAACAGCCCCAACGTGATGTCGCTGAAGGACCTGGAGGGGCGTTACCTGCTGGTCAACCGCGCCTACTCGCGGGCGCTGGGCAAGGCCCCGGCCGAGCTGATCGGCAAGAAGAGCGCCGATTTCCTGCCGCCGGAGGAGGCGCGGGCGACGGCCGAGCAGGACCGTCAGGTGCTGAGCGCGCTGGAGTCGCGCCAGTACGAGCAGACGCTGACGCTGGATGGCTTGCCCGGCGATTTCCTGGTGACCAAGTTTCCGCTGTTCGACGCCGACGGCCTGCCGGCCGGCATCGGCTGTATCGCCACCGACATTACCCAGAACAAGCGCGAGCGGCAGGCCAAGCAGGAGGCGGAAAACCGTTATCACGCCCTGATCGAGCAGTCGCTGGTCGGTATCTACATCCTTCAGGACGAGTGCCTGGCCTACGTCAACGACAAGCTGGCGGAGATGCTGGGCTACCCGGGCGAGGAGTTGCAGGGGGAGCGGATCGAGACGGTGCTGGCGCACGAGGAGCGACAGCGGCTGCGCCAGCAGATCACCCAGCGCCTGAGCGAGAACATCTCCATCATGCATTTCTCGGCGCGGCTGGTGCGAAAGGACGGCCAGTTGCTGGACGTGGAAATCCACAGCCGGCTGTTCGAGTATCGCGGCCGGTCGGCCATCATCGGCGTGGTGGTCGACATTTCCGACCGGGTGCAGGCCGACGCCAACCAGAAGCTCGCCAGCAAGGTGTTCGAGAACGCCGCCGAGGGCATCCTGATCACCGGGGCCGATTACCGCATCATCGCGGTGAACCAGGCCTTCACCCGCATCACCGGCTATCCGCCGGAGCTGGTCATCGGGCGCGTGTCGCGCATCTTCCGCGACAATACCAGCTGGAGCGTGGCGATGCTGGACGGGCTGGCGCGGCACGGCCACTGGCAGGGCGAGATGCTGGACCGGCGCCGCTCGCACGAGTGGTACCCGGCCGAGCTGTCGATCTCGGCGGTGCGCGACGACGCCGGCGCGATCACCAACTACGTCGGCGTGTTCGCCGACATCACGGTGCGCAAGCAGGCCGAGGAGCGGCTGCAATTCCTTGCCAACCACGACCCGCTGACGCGCCTGCCCAACCGCAGCTGGCTGATCGCGTGCCTGGAAGACCGCATCCAGCAGATCGCCAGTTCCGGGCAGCAAGTGGCGGTGATGTTCCTCGACCTCGACCGTTTCAAACTGATCAACGACTCCTTCGGCCACCAGACCGGCGACGAGCTGCTGCGCGAGACCGCCAGCCGCCTGGAGCAGGTGGTGGGGGGGCGCGGCCAGATCGCCCGCCTCGGCGGTGACGAGTTCACGCTGCTGGTCAGCCATTTCGCCTCGCAGGCCACCTTGTCGACGTTGGCCGAAGACATCCTGGCGGTGCTGGCGCAACCCTTGTGGCTGGAGGGGCAGGAGCTGATCGTCACCGGCAGCCTCGGCATCAGCGTCTACCCCCACGACGGCAGCGACGCCCGCACCCTGCTCAAGAACGCCGACGTGGCGATGTACCGTGCCAAGGAGGCCGGCAAGAACACCTACCAGTTCTTCGCTGCCGAGATGAACGCCCAGGCGATCGAACGGCTGCAGTTGGAGCGCGGCCTGCGCCAGGCGCTCGAGCGCGGCGAATTCGAGCTCCACTTCCAGCCCATCGTGGCGGCGGCGACGTATCGCCTGGAGGCGCTCGAGGTGCTGCTGCGCTGGCGCCACCCCGAGCTGGGCCTGGTGTCGCCGGTACGCTTCATCCCGTTGGCCGAGGAAACCGGCCTGATCCGCCCGATCGGCGACTGGGTCATCCGCCAGGCCTGCCGCCAGCTGGCCGAGTGGGATTGCCTGGGCCTGCACGTGCCGCGCCTGGCGATCAACCTGTCGGCGCGCCAGTTCGAGCAGCAGGGGCTGATCATGCAGGTGGCCGGCGCGCTGGCCGAGGCCGGCATCGCCGCCGGCCGGCTGGAACTGGAAATGACCGAGAGCATGGTGATGCAGAACCCGAGCGAGGCGGTATCGCTGCTGGGCGAGCTCAAGGCGCTCGGGGTGCGGCTGTCGATCGACGATTTCGGCACCGGCTACTCGTCGCTGTCCTACCTCAAGCGCTTCCCGCTCGACACGCTCAAGATCGACCGCTCCTTCATCGAGGGGTTGCCGGGCGACGGCGACAACGCGGCGATCGCCGAGGCGATCCTGGCGATGGCGCGCAAGCTGTCGTTCAGCGTGGTGGCCGAGGGGGTGGAAACCGAGGCGCAGGCGGCCTTTCTCTGTGCCAAGGGCTGCCAGCTGCTGCAGGGCTATCTGTTCAGCCGGCCGCTGCCGGCGGCGGAACTGCCGGCCTTCCTGCAGCAGCGAAGCCCACAGCCGCTGACGCGCGAGCGTGGCGCGATAGTGCGCTGAGGCGCGGCGATGGCGGTACAATAGCCGCCATTTCCGTTTTCAGGCTTTTCCCTCATGAGCAACAAGCGCCTCATCCACGGCTTCCACGCCGTCAACGCCCGGCTGTGGCAGAACCCCAAGAGCCTGCTCGAGATCTGGCTCGCCGGCGGCCGTCAGGACGCCCGCGCCCAGGCGGTGCTCGACAAGGCCGCGGCGGAAAACATCAAGCTGCACATCGTCGACAAGGCGCGCCTGGACAGCATGAGCGGCAACGCGCGCCACCAGGGCGTGGTGGCGATGATCGACGCCAGCCGCAGCTACGTCAGTCTGGACGACGTGCTGGAAAACCTGTCCGAACCGCCGCTGCTGTTGATCCTCGACGGCGTCACCGACCCGCACAACCTCGGCGCCTGCCTGCGCGTCGCCGACGCCATGGGCGCGCACGCGGTGATCGCGCCCAAGGACCGCTCCGCCACCCTGAACGCCACCGTCTCCAAGGTGGCCTGCGGCGCCGCCGAAGTGGTGCCCTACATCACCGTCACCAACCTGGCGCGCACCCTGCGCGACCTCAAGGACGCCGGGGTGTGGATCGCCGGCACCACCATGGAGGCCGACACCGACCTCTACCACTTCGACGCCGCCGGCCCGCTGGCCTGGGTGATGGGCTCGGAAGGCGAGGGCATGCGCCGCCTGACGCGCGAGCATTGCGACGTGCTGGTGTCGATTCCGATGTTCGGCAGCGTCGAGAGCCTCAATGTCTCGGTGTCGTCCGGCATGGTGCTGTCCGAGAGCCGGCGCCAGCGCGTGCTGAAGGGCGAGGCCAAGGCCTGAGCCTGCTCCCGCCCGGCCTTCGACACCCCCGCCTTGCGCGGGGGTGTTTCGTTTCGGCCAACGTTGAGCGGCGTGCCGCTCCCCCGGAACTTTTTGTGTTGGCGCGGTATCTTTCAAAATACCCTGTAGGGGTATATGATTCGAGAGAACCGAGAAGGAGAACCGCATGCACCGTCGTCGTTTCCTGGAGTTGTCGCTGGGGCTGACCGCCCTGCCGCTGATCGTGCGCCAGGCCTGGGCCGCCACCCCGCCCGCCATGCCGGGCATGGACCATGGCGCGCATGCCGGCCATGACATGGCCGCGATGGCAGGCGATGCCGGCGGCGTCACGCTGCCCGAAGGGCGGCCGCTGCCGCCGCTGCAGCGGCTCGTCAATCGCGGCGGCGCCGGAGGCGTGAGCGGCGAATTGGTCGCCGCGCCGATCAAGCTGCCGCTGCTGCCGGGGCGCCAGCCGACCACGTTCTGGGCCTACAACGGCAGCGTGCCGGGGCCGTTGATCGAGGCCTACGAGGGGGACACGGTCGAGATCGCCTTCACCAACCGGCTCGCCCAGCCCACCACCATCCACTGGCACGGCATGCCGGTGCCGGCCGAGCAGGACGGCAACCCGCACGACCCGGTGCCGCCGGGAGCTTCGCGCCACTACCGTTTCACCCTGCCCAAGGGCTCGGCCGGCACCTACTGGTACCACCCGCACCCGCACGGCTACACCGGGCAGCAGGCCTACATGGGGCTGGCCGGGACCTTCATCGTGCGTCGTCGCGACGACCCGCTGGCGCACTTGCCCGAGCAGTTGCTGGTGCTGTCCGACCTCAAGCTGGATGGCGACGGCAGCATCGCTGCCAACTCGATGGCCGACCATCACGACGGTCGCGAAGGCCAGTTCGTGCTGGTCAACGGCGCGCTTCGGCCAACCCTGGCGCTGGCCGAGGGGGAACGCCAGCGCTGGCGCCTGTGGAACGCCACCAGCGCGCGCATCCTGAAGATCGCGCTGCCGGCGCACGAGGTGCACCTGGTCGGCACCGACGGCGGGGCCATCGCTTCGCCGCGCCGCATCGAGCACCTGCTGCTGTCGCCGGGCGAGCGCGCCGAGCTGGTGGTGACCGGGCGTTTCGGTGCCGGCCAGACGCCCGGCCTGGTGGCGCTGCCGTACGCGCGCGGCAAGGCGATGCACCCGGAGCAAGACACGGTGCTGCCGCTCATGACGCTGAACCGTCACGGTCGCCGCACCAGTGCGCCGTTGCCGGCCCGTCTCGCCGAGGTGCCGGCGCTGCCGGCGCCGGCCGTGAAGCGGCGCGTGGAGTTCTCCGAGAACATGGCCGATCCGAAGGCGATGTTCCTGATCAACGGCAAGACCTACGACATGGCGCGCATCGATTTCGAAGGCAAGGTGGGCCAGGTGGAGGAGTGGGAGATCGTCGGCAACGCCCACATGGACCACCCCTTCCACCTGCACGGCACGCAGTTCCAGGTGCTGGCGCGCACCGAGGACGGCCAGTGGCGTGACGAGCCGTTCCTGGCCTGGCACGACGTGGTCAACGTCGCCGCCGGCGAGAGCGTGCGGCTGCGCTTCCGCCAGGATTTGCCCGGCCTGCGCATGTTCCACTGCCATATTCTGGAGCACGAGGACCAGGGCATGATGGGACAGTTGCTGGTGCGCGCCTGAGTGGCCGCCGGCCTAAACTGATAACAGGGGGCGCCCTTTGACCGGGGCGCCGGATACGTCACAATGCCGGATTGCCTTTCCCTCCAAGGAGTCGTCATGCAGCAGTGCTGTGACCATGAACCCCCAGGCAGCGACAAGCTGGTCGTGCAGCCCAACAAGAGCGCCTTGCTCAAGCGCCTGGCGCGGATCGAAGGGCAGGTGCGCGGCATCAGCGGCATGATCGACGGCGACCGCTACTGTGTCGACGTACTGACCCAGATCGCCGCGGTGAAGTCGGCGCTCGACGCGGTGTCGCTGCAACTGTTGGAAAACCACATGAAGGGCTGCGTGGCGCAGGCGCTGCGCGCCGGCGACGCCACCGGCGTGGTGACCGAGCTGATCGACGTGGTGAAGAAGGTGCGCTGATTCCAAAAAGCATTAGGAACGAGAACGCGAAGGCAAGTGAGCGGGGCCGCAGACAGCACAAGTAGTACGGCAAGTGCTCCCTGAGCGAATCTCTGCGATAGATTCGCACGCGGTCCGCGCAACGCCGCCGCCAAAGTTATCGTTTCTAAGGCGCATTGGAATGACGCCGCCCAGGGCGGCGGGAGGTAAACATGGACAGGCTGGTGCGCGCGCTCATGCTCGCGCTGTGGTGCGGGCCGCTCGCCGCGCTGGCGGCGCCGATTCCGTTCAGCGTCTTCATCCGGCTCGACACCGGCATGAGCGAGGCCGAGGTGCTCGAGCTCACCGGGCCGCCCGACTACGTCAGCGACGGCGGCTCGGTCCGTTACCGCACGCGGCATGGCTTTGCCTACGGCGACCGCAAGTCCATGACCTGGTACGCGGATGGCGTCGAGCCGCATACCACCACCATCACCTTCCGCAACGGGCGGGTGAGCGATATCGAACGCTACAAGAAATTCTGAGAAAGGAAGCTTCATGGAAAAAATCATCCTGCACGTCGAGGGCATGACCTGCAACGGTTGCGCCAACAGTATCAAGAACGCCCTGGGTCAGTTGGAAGGGGTGCGCCAGGTGGAAGTGGACCTGGCGAGCGGCAAGGTCGAAGTGTTGTGCGACGCCGGCATGCCGACGCGCGGCATGCTGGCCGAGGCGGTGAGTGACGCTGGCTACGACGTGGTCGGCTGAGCGCTTGTGAATAAATCTGCTGCGCGCTCCAATCCCGGCCCTGCGATACTCGCCGTACCATTTGTACGGCTGCGCTTCTCAAGCCGGCCTTGGGTCGCTCGCGACGATTTCTTTCACAAGCGCCGCCCATGATTTGATCGTTTCGGCAACGACGCCACAGCCGCTGGCCCAAATCCATGGGGCGGCGGCTGTTTTTCGTTGCCCTCTCCGGTAAAGGTGCGTAGAATTCTGCGGTTCTCAACCCTTGCCTTTCTGCTACCGCATGGCGGAAAGGCTTTATAGCCACAAGGAGTTCACATGCGTCATTACGAAATCGTGTTCATCGTCCATCCGGACCAGAGCGAACAGGTTCCGGCCATGATCGAGCGCTACAAGGGCATGGTTCTGGCCGCCGAAGGCAAGATCCATCGTCTGGAAGACTGGGGCCGCCGTCAACTGGCTTACCCGATCCAGAAGCTGCACAAGGCTCACTACGTTCTGATGAACGTCGAGTGCCAAGCAGAGACCCTGGCCGAGATCGAACACGCGTTCAAATTCAACGACGCCGTTCTGCGCCACCTGACCATCAAGCTGGACCGCGCCGTGACCGAAGCGTCCCCGATGATGAAGGACGAGAAGGCCAAGAATCTGCTGGAACCGCAACAGCCGGCCGCCGAGGCTGAAGTCGCTGCCTGATCGCGACTCCACCTTGCAGAACCAGCTGGTACTGACCGCCGCTGTCGAACGCGAAGACGCCCTGAGATACACCCCCGCCGGCCTGCCGGTGCTGGAAATGTGGCTCAGGCATCAGTCCCGGCAGCGTGAAGCGGGGTTCGAAAGGGATGTGAGCTGCGAAGTGCAGGCACTCCTGATCGGCGAAGCGGCCCGGAAGTTTTCCGGCAGTCTGGCAGGCAAGATGGTCACCGTCAGCGGTTTCCTCAGCCAGCGCAGCCTGCGCAACCCGCGGTTAGTACTGCATATCGAACACGTTGAATTTGTAAAAGGTTAGTCAAAATGGCTCGTCAACTCTTCAAGCGCAAGAAGTTCTGCCGTTTCACGGCAGAAGGCATCAAGGAAATCGACTACAAATCCGTTGATCTCCTGAAGGATTTCATCGCCGAAAACGGCAAGATCATCCCGTCCCGCATCACCGGTACCAAGGCCCGTTATCAGCGTCAGCTGACCACCGCGATCAAGCGCGCGCGTTTCCTGGCCTTCCTGCCGTACACCGACCAACACTAAGCCGGGAAAGGATACGACAAGATGCAAATCATTCTGCTCGAAAAAGTGGCCAACCTGGGTCAACTGGGTGACGTGGTTAAGGTCAAGGACGGTTACGCTCGTAACTTCCTGATCCCGCAGGGCAAGGCCAAGCGTGCCAACGCCGCCAACCTGGAAGCTTTCGAAGCTCGCCGCGCCGAACTGGAAGCCAAGCAAGCCGAAATCCTGGCCGACGCTCAGGCTCGTGCCGAGAAGCTGACCGACGCTACCATCACCATCGCCCAGAAGGCCGGTGTGGATGGCCGTCTGTTCGGCTCCGTAACCAACGTCGACATCGCTGAAGCCGTGACCGCCTTCGGCGTGCCGGTGAAGCGTTTCGAAGTTCGCCTGCCGAACGGCCAGCTGAAGGCCATCGGTGAATACGACCTGGAAGTCGCCCTGCACCACGACGTGGTTGTGGCGATCAAGGTTGTCGTGGTACCGGAAGCCTGATTCCCGGTTATACCGGAATCGTCAAAAAGCCCGCACATGTGCGGGCTTTTTTCATGTTTGGCCGCCGCGGCCGGAGGTGTTCAGTCGCCCTGCAGTACGAGGCGCGCCTTGAGGCCGGGGGCGCCTGCTTCGGCGATGGCCAGCAGGCGGTCGATATTGGGGTGCTTGCCGGGGTTGAGCCGGGCGTCGGCGGTGTGCTCGGCGTAGAGCGCCAGCCCTTCTGCGGCCGCGGTGCGGTCGATGTGGCCGAAGCGCTGCACCAGCGCGTAGTAGACCTTGACCGAGCCGGCGGTACCGGGCTGGTTTTCCAGGCGAGCCTGCGGTTCGTCGTGTTCGTCGAGCAGCACCAGTGCGGCGATGCCGGCGGTGTCGGGCAGAGTGGCCAGAATGTCCTTGAAGCTGGCGGATGTGGTCATTGCTTTTTCCTTGATGTTATCGGGGTGTCGGGGCGCTCGCTGCTGGCGCCAGCCCTGCCGGCGCTCAGCATGCCTCGAGTGGGATCTCGGCGGTAGTTTACCATCGTGTTGGCAGCAACCGTTTCGCTGCGGACTCTGCTCCGGAGGCGGTGCAGGGCAGTCATTGAAGTCGTGGGCCGTGGGCTCGTGGCAGCGTGTCGGTCGCCGTCAGCACATGGCCGCAGGGCGTTGAAGAAAGGACTGACGCGCTGGGGATGCCTTGGCCGGCCGTTTACAGATGTCCTGGCACGATTTTTGCTTAATAGGCTGTGGTTATCCAGCGTGCCGCCGCTTCGATGCGGGGTAAAGGGGAGGGTTGCACCTGTTTGGCGCCTTTTCCTGCGTCGTTATGGTGATGAATGCACCATGGTAGTGCATGCAGCAGAGCCAAGTCTGCACTTCTGCTCGACAGGGCCGGAAGTGGAAGTAATAGAGGAGAACTAGAACGGCTCAGCCGTCATCTCGAGAAAGACAAGGTTGGCCGAAGCCGCTTCGGCCAACCTTTCGTTTTTTCTGGCCCGCCGTCTCGTCCCGAATGACCTTTCCGCCTCAGGGTTGTACGCCCTGCAGATAGCGCTTGCTCATGCTGCGGAACAGCTCGGAGCCGGCTTCGCGCAGCATTTCGAACAGCACCATCTCGCGGCTCACCAGCACCGCGCCGGCGTCGCGCATGCGTTGCAGGCCGAGTTCGAGATCGCGCGCCGAGCGGCTCGTCACCGCGTCGGCCACCACGAACACCTGTTTTCCCGCCGCCAGCAATTCCAGCACCGTCTGCAGCACGCAGACGTGGGTTTCCATGCCGCAGACGATGACCTGGTCGCGCGTCAGCAGCGTCTCCGGCAGGCAGTCGCCGGCGACGCAGGAGAAATGCCGCTTCGCCACCACGGGGGCGGCGGGGGCGGCCGCCAGCAGTTCCGGCACGGTGTGGCCGAGGCCCTGCGGATACTGTTCGGAAAACACCACCGGCAGGCCGGTGTCGTGGGCCACGCCGAGCAGCCAGCGCACCCGTGCCACCACCCCATCGGGATCGATCACCGCCGGCACCAGTTTCTGCTGGATGTCCACCACCAGCAGCGTGGCCTTGTCGCGTTGCATCAGCATGTCGTCTCCTTTTCCCGAAGTGTCAGCCGTGAGCCTAGCAGCCGTGCCGCGCTGGCGGCAAGACCGCACCGGACCAAGGGCTATCCCTTGATGGGCCGAAGGATGAAATGTGGCACCATCGCGTTCATCGACACGATAGAACGCGTACGGGCGCTGGCGGTCCGCTACGCAGGAGGAGACAGGGCCATGTTGCAGGGAGCGTATCGCGAGTTTCACCACCGCTTGCAGGAGCAGATCGAGCCGCGGCGGATCTACACCGATCCGCTCTCCACGCTGGCCTACGGCACCGACGCCTCCTGCTACCGGCTGACGCCCAAGATCGTGGTCAAGACCCAGTCCGAGGCCGAGGTGCAGGCCATCCTGGCGCTGGCGGCGGAATTCGTGCTGCCCGTCACCTTCCGCGCCGCCGGCACCTCGCTCTCCGGCCAGGCCGTCAGCGACTCGATCCTGGTGGTGGCGAGCTACGGCTGGAAGGGGCTGGAGGTGCTGGAGAACGGCGCGGCGATCCGCCTGCAGCCGGGCGTGGTCGGCGCCGCCGCCAACGCCGCGCTGGCGCCGTTCGGACGCAAGATCGGCCCGGACCCGGCGACGATCAACTCGGCCATGATCGGCGGCATCGTCAACAACAACTCCAGCGGCATGTGCTGCGGCACGGCGCAGAACAGCTACCAGACGCTGCGCGCGATCCGCGTGGTGCTGGCCGACGGCAGCGTGCTCGACACCGCCGACGCCGCCAGCGTGGCGGCGTTCCGCGCCAGCCACGCCGGCCTGCTCGGGCAACTGGCGGCGCTCGCGGCGCGGGTGCGGGACGACGCCGAACTGGCCGCCCGCATCCGCCGCAAGTACAAGATGAAGAACACCACCGGCTACAGCCTGAACGCCCTGGTGGACTTCACCGACCCGCTCGACATCCTCACCCGCCTCATCGTCGGCAGCGAAGGCACGCTGGCCTTCGTCTCCGAGGTGACCTACCACACCGTGGTGGAGCACCCGCACAAGGCCTCGGCCCTGGTGTTCTACCCTACCATCAAGGCCGCCTGCGATGCGGTACAGGTGCTGGCGCAGCACAAGGACGTGGTGGCCGCGGCGGAGCTGCTGGACCGTGCCAGCCTGCGCTCGGTGGAGAACAAGGCCGGCGTGCCGGCGCTGATCAAGACGCTGTCGGAGGACGCCGCCGCGATCCTGATCGAGACCCGCGCCGCCGACCCGGCCGCGCTGGCCGCCAACACCGCGGCGATCGCCGGCTTCATCGGCCACATCGACACCCTGACCGGGGTGGCCTTCACCGACGTCGTCAGCGAGTACACCCAGCTGTGGAACATCCGCAAGGGCATGTTCCCCAGCGTCGGCGCAATGCGCGCCGCCGAGACCACGGTGATCATCGAGGACGTGGCGTTCCCGATCGAGCACCTGGCCGAAGGCACGCTGGCCCTGCAGGCGCTGTTCAAACAGTTCCACTACGACGAGGCGATCATCTTCGGCCACGCCCTGGAGGGCAACCTGCACTTCGTGTTCACCCCCAACTTCTCCGGTGCCGAAGAAGTCGCGCGCTACGAGGCCTTCATCGAGGCGGTATGCCGGCTGGTGGCGGTGGACTACGAGGGCGCGGTCAAGGCCGAGCACGGCACCGGCCGCAACATGGCGCCGTTCGTGGAGATGGAATGGGGGCCGGTGGCGTACCGCGTGATGCAGGAGATCAAGGCGATCTTCGACCCGCAGGGCATTCTCAACCCGGACGTGATCCTGACCAGCGACGCGCTGCTGCACGTCAAGGACCTCAAGCCGATCCCGGTGGTCGACGCGCTGGTCGACAAGTGCATCGAGTGCGGCTTCTGCGAAGTGATGTGCCCGAGCCGCGCCATCACCCTGACGCCGCGCCAGCGCATCGTCGCCAACCGCGAGATGGCGGCGCTGCGCAGCGCCGGGGACGCGCCGGACCGCCTGGCCGAGCTGGAGGCGCTGTACCAGTACGCCGGCGACGACACCTGTACCACCTGCGGCCTGTGCGAAACCGCCTGCCCGGTCGGCATCAACACCGGCAAGCTGACCACGCAGATCCGCCAGGGCCACCAGAGCGACACCGGCTGGGCGGCGGCAAACTGGCTGGCCGGACACTACGACAGCGCCACGCGCGGGGCGCGGCTCGGCCTCACGCTGCTCGACGCGACCCACACCGTGGCCGGCGACGCCGCCACCGGGGCGGTGATGCGCGGCCTGCGCCGCGTGTTCGGCCGGCGCGTGCCGCACTGGACGCCGTACTTCCCGCGCGCGGCGGCCAAGCCGCGCCTGGGCGCCGGCACCGCCGGCAGCGCGCGCAAGGTGGTGTACCTGCCGTCCTGCCTCACCCGCACCTTCGCCCCGTCCGGCGCCATGCCCGACCCGCGCCCGCTCAACGAGGTGGTGGCCTCGGTGCTGGGCAAGGCGGGCTACCAGCTGCTCTACCCGGCGGGTTTGGACAATCTGTGCTGCGGCACGCCGTTCAAGTCGAAGGGGGCGCTGGACGCCGCCGCCGCCAAGCTGGCCGAGCTCAAGGCGGCGCTGTTGACGGCGAGCGACAACGGCCGCTGGCCGGTGATCGTCGACAACGGCGTGTGCACCGCGGCGATGCTGGAGGGCATCCAGGATGCGCGTCTGCGCATCGTCGACGTCACCACCTTCATCGAGACCGAGGCCGCCGCCCACCTGCACTTCACCCCGCTCGACGAGCACGTGGCGCTGCACGTGGTGTGCTCGATGAAGAAGCTGGGCCAAGGCGCGACGCTCAACGCGCTGGCGCGGCGCTGCTCGAGCCGGGTCACCGAGCCCGCCGGCATCACCTGCTGCGGTTTCGCCGGCGACAAGGGCTTCACCTATCCGGAACTGAACGCCTCGGCGCTGACTGGGCTGAAGGAGCAGGTGGACGGCTGCTGCGGCGGCTTCTCCACCAGCGCCACCTGCGAGATCGGGCTGTCGGAACACGCCGGCATTCCCTACCAGCACCTGATGTACCTGGTGGACCGCGCCACGCGCCGCCCCGGCTGAGCGCGCCGAGAGCCTGGTACCAGCCGCCTGCGGGCGGCTTTTTCGTGCCTTCCGCGCGCGGGACCCGTCCTGGCTGGGCGGGACGCGGTTTTTATGTCATGGTCGAACGCCGGGCTGGCGCGGCGCGACCCGCGGCGTTGCCCGCTGTTCCCTTCTCGAGGAGATGCCATGAGCTACCCCATCCGCCGTGCCGACGTCGCCGACGCCCCCGCCTTGCAGGCCCTGTTCAGCTGTCCCTCGGTGGTGCGCAATTCGCTGCAGCTGCCGTATCCCTCGCTGTCGCACTGGCAGACGCGCCTGGCCGAGCTGCCGGACAGCACGCACGCGCTGGTGGCGTGCGACGCGGAGGACCGTGCCATCGCCTATGGCGCCGTGATGCGTCCGCCGCAGCTGCGCCGCGCCCACACCGCCTCGCTGGCGCTGGCGGTGCACGAAGACTGGCAAGGCAAAGGGGTGGGGCGCTGGTTGCTGGGGGCGCTGCTGGAGTACGCCGACAACTGGCTGGGACTGACCCGGCTCGAACTGCACGTCTACGCCGACAACGAGCGGGCCATCGCGCTGTACCGACAGCTGGGGTTCGAGGAGGAGGGGCGCCTGCGTGCCGATTCGTTCCGCGACGGCGAGTTCGTCGACGGCCTGCTGATGGCTCGCCTGCGCGGTCCTCTGTGTGGGCGTAGCTGAGGCGCCAGCGGCCAGCACCGGGCCGTCGGGGGGAACCGTCCGCCCCAGCGCCCGAGGCACAAAAAAAGCGCCATCGAACCGTGGCGCCAATACTGACGGAGGAGAAAGACAGGAGGTCAGCGCTTGCCGAAATGGTAGGGCGACAGGCGATAGAACGGGTTCATCGGATGGTAGCCGGCGTAGGCCTTGCGCTGCTCGGCAAAGCGCGCCCGCAGCGTGCCGCCGAGGAAGGCCAGTGCGCCGCCCAGCATCGGCAGCAGCAGGAAATAGAGCAGGCAGAAAGCGATCAGGGTACGCATGGCGGGGCTCCTTCGATTGACTGGATACATTGTTCCAGCCTGACACGCCAGAGTCGTTCACGATCAGGACATTGTTATTGTGCATTGCGACATTTTTCCGGGTGGCCCGGCGTGACCATGAAAAAACCCGCCTCGTTGCCGGGGCGGGTTGGCGTTGTCAGGTTGGTCGAAGCCGCTGTTACAGGTCCTGTCCCTCGACGATGCCGTCGTGGGTGGCGGCGTGGCGCGGCAGGATCAGGTTCAGCACGATCGCCAGCAGCGAGCACAAGCCGACACCGGCGAGCCCGAACGAGCCCAGCTTGATCTCCAGGCCGCCGATGCCGGCGGTCAGCACCACCGAGATGATCACCAGGTTGCGCGGCTCCATCAGGTCGACCTTGGCTTCGATCAGCGTCTTCAGGCCGATCGAGGCGATGGTGCCGAACAGCAGCACCATGATGCCGCCCATCACCGGCATCGGGATCGACTGCAGCAGCGCGTTGAACTTGCCGAAGAACGCCATGGCGATGGCGAACAGCGCCGCCCAGGTCATCACCACCGGGTTGAAGTTGCGCGTGATCATCACCGCGCCGGTCACCTCGGCGTAAGTCGTCACCGGAGGCCCGCCGATCAGGCCGGCCAGGCACACGCCCAGGCCGTCGCCGGACAGTGTGCGGTGCAGGCCCGGGCTCTTGGTGTAGTCACGGCCGGTGACGCCGCCGATCGCCATCACGCCGCCGATGTGCTCGATGGCCGGGGCGATCGCCACCGGCAGCATGAACAGCGCCGCCGCCCAGTTCACCTCCGGGCTGTGGAATTGCGGCACGGCGAACCACGGCGCGTTGGCCAGCTTGGCGAAGTCGACCACGCCCAGCAGTGCGGCGACGATGTAGCCGACGGTGACGCCGGCCAGGATCGGCACCAGCTTGAACATGCCGCGCGCGAAGATTGACACCACGATGGTGGTGGCGAGTGATACCGCAGCCAGCAGCAGCGAGGTCTCGTACGGCATCACCTGCTGGCCGCCGGCACGGCCCATCGCCATGTTCGACGCGGCGTTCGCCACCGAGAGGCCGATGATCATGATCACCGGGCCGATCACCACCGGCGGCAGCAGGCGGTTGACCAGCTCCATGCCGCGCCATTTGACGATGGCGGCGAACACGAAATACATGAAGCCGGCGCAGAACAGGCCGAACATGGTGGCGCCTATGCCCCAGGTCTGCATCGAGTAGATGATCGGTCCGATGAAGGCGAACGAGGAGCCGAGGAAGATCGGCACCTGGCGGCCGGTGCACAGCTGGAACAGCAGGGTGCCGACGCCGGCACCGAGCAGGGCCATGGCCGGATTGAGGCCGGTCAGTAGCGGGACCAGAACCAGTGCGCCGAAGGCGACGAACAGGATCTGGGCACCCGAGACGGCCAGTTTTACATGCTGGAACATGATGGATTTTTCCTTGTTATGCAAATGGCGCGGCAGCCGCGCCGGGCGTTAGACGGTGCAGTACATGACCGCCTGGGCGATGATGTTGTTCTGGTCCGCGGCGAGCCGGCTGTGGCGGCGGAATTCGCGCACCATCTCCTGCACGCGCTGGTAGGTGGCGTAGTTGGGGCGCGCCTGGTAGGCGATGTCGATGCCCAGTCTGGCGGCCAGCGTCTTGATGGTGGTGGGCTTGATGCACACGTGCCGCTCGGGGTCGCTGTAGGCCAGGAAGCAGGTGACGATCGGCCATTTGGCGGCGTTCGCGTTCTTGTCGTGGCGGCATAACGACAGTGCATCGACGAAATGCTCGAAGCTTGCCGGGCCGAAACAGAACAGCACGTCGTGCAGGGCCTGCACGAAGGCCGGGTGCACGTCGCCAAATCCCAGGTAATTGCGGAACGCCATCTTCTCGAAGGTGCTGACCGTGCTGCAACGGCCGATGATCTGGCGGCAGGCTTCCGTGATTTGGGCGTAACGGCCCTGCGCGATCGCCCGCGCCAGTGCTGGCTGCGTCAGTTCCTGCTGGCACAGTGCGATCACCGTGTTCACGCTGCGGTGCTTCTTGCCCAGCTCCAGCCAGGCCGGATCGCTCAGCCCAGCGGGAAACCGCAGCAGAAAATCGTGGTCAATCTGCCGGAACCTGTCCATGCCTCGCCTCCTGTGTCGCGCCCAATCTCGACACGATGCCGCCGGGACGAGCGCTCGGCGGCGGCGTGTCGGGGGAATCAGCCGTGCTTGGTGCCGAAGATCTTGTCGCCGGCGTCGCCCAGGCCGGGGATGATGTAGCCGTGCTCGTTGAGGTGGCTGTCGAGCGAGGCGGCGACGATCTGCACGTCGGGATGGGCCTCGTTCACCACCTTCACGCCTTCCGGTGCCGCCACCATCACCACCGCCTTGATCTGCTTGCAGCCCTTGCGCTTCAACAGGTCGATGGTGGCGACCATCGAGCCGCCGGTGGCCAGCATCGGGTCGATGATGATGGCGATGCGCTCGTCGAGGCTGTCGACGAACTTGTCGAAGTAGGGCACCGGTTCCAGCGTTTCCTCGTTGCGGTACAGCCCGACCACGCTGATTTTGGCCGACGGCACCAGGTCGAGCACGCCGTCGAGCATGCCGAGGCCGGCGCGCAGGATCGGTACCACGGTGACCTTCTTGCCCTTGATCTGCTGCACCTCGATCGGACCGCACCAGCCCTCGATGGTGACGGTTTCCAGCTCGAAGTCGCGGGTGGCCTCGTAGGCCAGCAGGCGTGCCAGTTCCTGGGTCAGCTGGCGGAATTTCATGGTGCTGATGGCGCCTTCGCGCAGCAGCCCGAGCTTGTGCTGCACCAGCGGGTGGTGCACTACGGTGATGTTCATGCGGCTTCCTTCGCTCGTGAAAAAACAGCCGGGTCGTCCCGTTTCGGGATACCGGCTGTTTGGCATTGTGTCCGTGAACGGCAGGGTCGCTGCCGTTCACGCGGGATTAAACGGGTGTTTACACCATGCCGCGATTTTAGCCCTTTTCCCACTGGTAAATCCACGGCAACAAGCCTTCCGCGGGCAGCGGGGCCGAGCACAGGTAGCCTTGCACCGCATCGCAGCCCAGTTCGCTCAGGAGCGCCAGGTCGGCGCTCTCCTCGATCCCCATGGCCACCGTGAACAGGCCGTGCCGCTGCGCCAGGAGCAGGTTCTCCTGCAGGATGGCGCGCAGGTGAGGATTGCTGCCGGCGCCGTGCACGAAGGCGCGGTCGATCTTCATCGTCGAGAAGTGCTCGCCGTTGAGGCGCGTCGCCAGGCCGCTGCCGATGCCGTATTCGTCGACGGCCACGCCGAAACCGCGCTCACGCAGCTGGCCGAGCTGCGGTTCGGCCAACTCCCAGTGCTGGCGCAGGGTGTTTTCCGACAGCTCAAGGATCAGGCTGGAGGACGGCAGGCCGGCGATGCGGCACTTGCTTTCCAGCAGCCCCGGCAGGTTGCGGTCGGTGAGCGACAGGGCGGACAGGTTGATCGACACCGTGAGCTGACGGCCGTGATCGAGCCAGTCGCGGCAGGCGTACAGCGACTTTTCCAGGATCAGTTCGGTCAGTTCGCGGATCATGCCGCGCTCTTCCATGATCGGCACGAAGGTCACCGGCGACAGCACCCCGAGTGCGGGATGGCGCCAGCGCGCCAGGGCCTCGACTCCGAGTACCTTGCGCGAACGCAGCTCGACCACCGGCTGGAAGTAGGGCACCAGCTGGTCGTTGACCAGCGCCCGCCAGATTTCGTCGATGGACATGGCGCTGGCAGACATCAGACGCTCGGTGGCGTCGTCTTGATAGGGCAGAAATTCGTCAGTCATGGCGTCAGTCGATGCGGGAGGCACATACAAGCTTTTCATTATATGACGAATGAAAAACCCTGTCTGGTGCGGGCAACAAAAAACCCGGCGCGGCGACCGGGTTGTGGCGTCTCAGGCGCATGGTCACGCCTGGGCGATATCCTTCAGCAGTTCCTGCAGTTCGCCGGACTGGAACATCTCGTACATGATGTCCGAGCCGCCGATGAATTCACCCTTGACGTAGAGCTGCGGAATGGTCGGCCAGTTGGAGAAGTCCTTGATGCCCTGGCGGATTTCCGGATTCTGCAGCACGTCGACGGTCATAAAGTCGTCCACGCCGCAGGCCTTGACGATCTGCACGGCGCGCGCGGAGAAGCCGCACTGCGGGAACTGGGCCGAGCCCTTCATGAACAGTACGACCGGGCTGCTGGTGACGGTTTGCTTGATGGTTTCCTGGATATCCATGGATGGCAGAATCCTTGCGTTGGTTGAGGCTGGCGCTCCGGAACAGGCAACCCTGTCTGGCGACGCAATACCCGAGCGTTTCAATAGGTTATTTTACGGTCCGGCTGGCGGCGGGTCAATTTGCGCGCGGACACGGCGCTCATCTTGTCGCACCGACGGCGGCATGAACCCTTCCGACAACTGATGGTACAGCGCGGGACTGATGCGGGCGCTGATGAAGCGTGCCAGCACGCAGGCCGCCATCAGGCTGATCACCATGCCATGGTTGTCGATCATTTCCATCATGATGATGGCCGAGGTGAGCGGTGCCTGCGTCACCGCGGCGAGGAAGCTCGCCATGCACAGGGCGATGATGACGTGCTGGCCGGCGAGCGGAAAGAACCAGCTCGCCAAGTCGTTGCCGATGCCGGCGCCGACCGCCAGCGAGGGGGCGAAGATGCCGCCCGGCACGCCCATGAAGTAGGTGACCAGGGTGGCGCCGAAGCGCAGGATAGGCGCATGCCAAGGTAAGGTGGCGCTGCCGTCGATCAGGTGCGAGGTGGCGGCGTAGCCGCTGCCGAACGAGCTGCCGCCGCTCAGCCAGCCCATCAGCGCCAGCAGCAGCCCGCACAGTCCGGCGAAGCGCACCGGGTGGGCGGCGCGCCAGCGCCACAGGCGGCACCCGGCGTAGCGTTGCGGCCACAGCATGGCACGGCTGAACAACGCGCCCAGCAGGCCGCAGCCAATGCCGCAGACGATGATCGGCGTGACGATGGCGCTGCTCAGCGCCGGGATGTGCAGCGAGCCGAAGTAGCTGTAATTGCCCAGCAGCGAGATCGCCATCAGGCCGGAGAGGATGATGGTGGACAGCAGCACGCCGCTGGTGCGCGACTCGAGGCGCCGTCCCATTTCCTCCACCGCGAACACGATCCCCGCCAGCGGGGTATTGAAGGCGGCGGCGATGCCGGCGGAACTGCCCGCCAGGATCAGATCCTGCGGCCGGATGGCGCGGCCGTGCGGCAGCCAGCGGTGCGCGGCGTGCATGATGCTGGCCGCCACTTGCACCGACGGCCCTTCGCGCCCGGCCGAGATGCCGCCCAGCAAGCCGAAACAGCCGACCAGGATCTTGCCCAGGGCGATGCGCAGCGAAACCAGCTGGTGTACCGGCTGGCGCTCGCTGCTCAGGCGGATCGCGGCGATGGCCTGCGGAATGCCGCTGCCCTGGCTGCCGGGAAAGTAGCGCCGGGTCAGCCACACCGCCAGCATCGGCACCACCACCGGCAGCAGCCAGGCGCACAGCGGGTTGAACGCCACCAGGCGCAGGAAGGCGTGCTGGGCTTGCTCGGACAGCACCGCGAAGCCCGCCACCACCAGCCCGGCGAGCGCGGCGGTGAGCCAGAGGGTGAGGCGGGTACGCCAGCGGAAGTGGTTGATCAGGTCGTGCAGCAGCACCAGGCGGCGGTCGCGGCGGCGCCATTGGGGGGCGATATATGACATGGTGGTCGAATAACGCAGGCCGCCTCGCGGGCGGCCTGTTGTCGGGCGGGTGGATGAAAACCTATATCAGGGTTTCATCATAGACTCACGGCTTTTGTTTGGCCAGCACGGCGGCGAAGAAGCCGTCGGTGTTGTGACGGTCCGGACGCAACGCCAGGTAGTCGCCCATCTCCAGCGGAATCTTCTGTTCCGCCAGCACGTCCGACACCGGCACCAGCGTGAAGTCGGGGTGCTCGGCCAGGAAGGCTTCGACGATGGCCTGGTTTTCCTGCGGCAACAGGCTGCAGGTGGCGTAGACCAGGCGTCCGCCGGCCTTCACCAGGCGGCTCGCCGAGGCGAGGATGGAGGCCTGCTTGGCGTTGAGTTCGGCCACGCTCTCCGGGCTCTGGCGGAATTTCAGGTCGGGGTTGCGGCGCAAGGTGCCGAGGCCGGAGCAGGGGGCGTCCACCAGCACGCGGTCGGCCTTCCCGGCCAGGCGCTTGACGCGGGTGTCGTTCTCGTGCGCGATCAGCTGCGGATGCACGTTGGACAGGCCGGAGCGGGCCTGGCGCGGCTTGAAGTTGGCGAGGCGCTTTTCCGACACGTCGAAGGCGTAGAGGCGACCGGTGGAGGCCATCTGTGCGCCCAAGAGCAGCGTTTTGCCGCCGGCGCCGGCGCAGAAGTCCACCACCATCTCGCCGCGGCGCGCGCCGGTGATCAGGCCCAGGAGCTGGCTGCCTTCGTCCTGCACCTCGATGCTGCCGTCCTTGAACAGCGGGTGGCGGTTGAGCGCCGGCTTGCCCTTGAGGCGGATGCCGATGGGCGAAAACGGCGTCGGTTCGGCCTCGAAGCCGTCGCGGCGCAAGGCCAGCAGGGCGTCGTCGCGCTTCATCTTCAGGGTGTTGACGCGCAGGTCGAGCGGCGCGCTCTCGATCATGCCGCGTCCCAGCGCGATGATCTGTTCCGGGGTGTCTTCGGCCAACCTTTCGATCACCCAGGCCGGCAGTTCGGCCTGCACCGCCAGTTCGTCCGGCAGCGTCTTGCCCTTGAGCTCGGCCACCCAGTTGCGTTCCTCTTCCTTCAGGCTGCCGCCGAATTCCTTCAGGTTGAGCCCGCGCACGCGCGCCAGCGTGGCCAGCGCGAGACGGCGCGGGGTGGGCTTCTGCGGTGCGATCACCGCCTTGAGCTGGCTGAAGCGGCGCAGGCAGGCGAAGGCGGTTTCGGCGATGACGTGGCGGTCGTTGGCGCCGAGATTGGCGTGCTCGCGGAAGTAGGCGCTCAGCACGGCGTCGGCGGGACGGTCGAAGCGGACCATCTTGCCGAGCACGGTTTCGATGTGGAAGAGCTGGGTCTGGTTGATCATCGTGGTTCCGTTAGGGGTTTTCCGACAGAGACCAGACGGTCTTGCCGTTGATGTCGATGCGGCGGGCGCGCTGGTCCAGTGTCTTGTCCTTGTCGATGCGCAGGATGCGCACCGGCAGGTTGGCAAAGTCCGGCGCCAGCCAGAATTCGGTCACGTCGTCGCCGTTCTTGGCGCGGAACACGACCACGCGCAGCGTGCCGTGGTCGGGCGGGTAGCGGGTTTCGCCACCCGGCGCCAGCGGGTAGTCGTACACCTTCTTGCCGGTGGTGATGCGTTGTTGCGGCGGCAGCAGGCTGCCGCCGGTCAGCGCCAGCTGGTAGCCCAGGCTCAGGATGTCCTGCGTGCCCGGGGCGAGTTCGGCCTGCTTGTCGCCGTGGTCGCCGTAGGCGAGGGTGTTGGCGCTCCAGTCGAAGCGTGCCGATTCGCGTTCGCTGTCGCCGCGCCAGGCCTGGTAGGCGAGCGGAGTCAGCCCGCGCTTGCCGACGCTGCCGCGCGACTGGTAGCGCAGGTGGGGGCCGATGATCGGCGTCAGGCGCGCGTCCAGGGTGTAGTTGGCGCCGCTGCGTTGCCAACTGATCTCGCCGTGGCCGGCCATCAGGCTGCCGTAGTAGATCTGGTAGTCGACGCGCGAGTTGTCGGGAAAGCGGCGCGTCTTGGCGGCGCCCTTGGCTTCCAGAGCGCTGCTGTCGTCGGCTTGCGGCGGCGGTGCGGCGGGTTCGCTGTTGCCGTTGGCCTGCTGTTCCGCCGGCGGCGCGGCCGGGCTGGGCTCGGTGGTGGCCGGCGCGTCTTTGGCGGCGGGGGCTTCCGTGGCGGCGGCCAGCATGTCTTTGGCCGCTGGGGGCGCTTCGGCGACGGGGGCGGATGCGGCATCGGCGCGGTGCGCGACGCGGGCGCGGTGGTGGCGCTTGACGCCCGGGGTGTGCGCGGCCGGGACGGCCACCAGCCCGCTGGACGGGGCCGCGGCCGGCACGGGGCCGGCTTCCGGGGCCAGCGTCATCGCCTGCATCGCCACCGACAAGGGCTGCAGCTTGGCCGGTTCCGGCAGGCTCGCCGCGTGCGGCAGATGGCCTGACAGCAGCACGCCCAAGTGCAGCAGCAGCGAGAGCGCCAGTGCCAGCAGCAGGGGACGGTAGAGTCGCATGGCTATTCGAGCGGCGCGGGAGGCGGGACGTTCCCGCCAAGCGCCATGGCTCAGTTCAGGGAGGGCGAAATCAGCCATTGTCCGGCGTCCTGGGCGCGGCCTTTGACGCGGCCGTCGACGATGGCCAGCTCGCCGGCGACGAAGCGGCGCACCGCCTCCGGGTACAGCTGGTGCTCGATCTTCAGCACGCGCGCCGCCAGGGTGTCCTCGCTGTCGTCGTCCAGCACCGTCACCACCCCCTGCGCCACGATCGGACCGTGGTCGAGATCGGCAGTGACGAAGTGCACGGTGCAGCCGGCCACCTTGCAGCCCATGTCGATGGCGCGCTGGTGCGTGTGCAGGCCGGTGAACGAGGGCAGCAGCGAGGGGTGGATGTTCAGCATGCGGCCTTCGTAACGGCGCGTGAAGTCCGGGGTCAAAATGCGCATGAAGCCGGCCAGCACCACCAGGTCCGGGGCGTAGCCGTCGATCAGCTCGGCCAGCGCGGCATCGAACGCTTCGCGGCTGGCGAAGGCCTTGTGGTCGAGCGCGGCGGTGGGCACTCCGCGTTCGGCGGCCCAGGCGAGACCCGCGGCGTCGGGGCGGTTGCTGATCACCGCGGCGATGTTGGCACCGGGAATCTGCGCCTCGACGATGGCCTGCATGTTGGAGCCGCGCCCGGAAATCAAGATGACGATGTTTTTCATGGTGCTTGAACGTGGGCAAGCGTCCTTGCCGCAGTCAGTCTACCAAAGACAAACGCCGCCAGCCCGTCAGCCAGCGGCGTTGTGTTTCAAACGGGGACGCTCAGTTTACCTGGGTCTGGTGCTCGTCACCGTTGCGCGCGCGGATCACGCCGATGCGCGATACCGTTTCGCCCTGCTCGGTCAGGATGGCCGCGGCCTGGTCGGCGTCGGCGGCATCCAAGATCACCACCATGCCGATGCCGCAGTTGAAGGTGCGGTACATTTCCTGGGCGTCGACATTGCCTTCGGCCTGCAGCCACTGGAACAGCTTCGGCAGCTCCCAGCTCTTGGCGTCGATCTGCGCCACGGTGTTTTCCGGCAGTACGCGCGGCGTGTTCTCGGTGATGCCGCCGCCGGTGATGTGCGCCATGCCCTTGACGTTGAGCTGCTGCATCAGCGCCAAGAGCGGCTTCACGTAGATGCGGGTCGGAGCGATGATGGCTTCGCGCAGGGTCTTGCCGCCGTCGAACTCGGCGTCCAGTTCCGGCTGGGCGCGCTCGATGATCTTGCGCACCAGGCTGTAGCCGTTGGAGTGCACGCCGTTGGATTTCAGGCCCAGCACCACGTCGCCCGGCTTGATGTCGCGGCCGGTGATGACCTTGCTCTTTTCCACCACGCCGACGGCGAAACCGGCCAGGTCGTATTCGCCCACCGGGTACATGCCCGGCATCTCGGCGGTTTCACCGCCGATCAGCGCGCAACCGGCCTGCTCGCAACCTGCGGCGATGCCCTTGATCACGTCGGTGGCCTGGGGAACGTCGAGCTTGCCGCAGGCGAAGTAGTCGAGGAAGAACAGCGGCTCGGCACCCTGTACCAGGATGTCGTTGACGCTCATCGCCACCAGGTCGATGCCGACGGTGTCGTGCTTGTTCCAGTCGAAGGCGAGCTTGAGCTTGGTGCCGACGCCGTCGGTGCCGGAAACCAGTACCGGTTCCTGGTATTTCTTGGAGATTTCCACCAGTGCGCCGAAACCGCCGAGGCCGCCGAGGACTTCCGGGCGCATGGTGCGCTTGGCGAACGGCTTGATGTTTTCGACGAGCGCGTCGCCGGCGTCGATGTCGACGCCGGCATCACGGTAACTGAGGGACGTGGTGTTCAAGGTCAGCTCACTTTCTGTTCATAATCTTGCTGCGCGGCCCGGGTCTGGGCTGCTGCGCCGTGCGACAGCCTCATTGACCGGTTCAGTCAATTCCGGCGTCTGTGCTCTTCCCCCCGCGAGGCCCGCGCACAGAGGAGTCCGAGTCGGCGCCAGGCGCCGGTTTCAGCTCCCGGGAGGCGCTCGCCGGGTGAAACAAACCGATTGGGGTATCCGCCGGCAACGGGTTTTCCGGTCGCGGGCGAAAAAAAGCGCCTGTATTTTAACCGAATTTTGCCGGGAACGCTGCGGTGCCGCCGCTTTTTTGCCGTCGCGGACGCGCTGGGGCGTTGCGAGTGTGGCCTGCGGGTTTCGCGACCCCGTCGGATCAGCGTAAAATCAGGCTTTTGACGACTTGCAGCCTATTTCAGCAAGCGAGCGAGCCACAGCAGGTTGAGTGCTGCCAGCGCACAGGAACCGGAATGTACATGAAGTACATGAGGATTCCGAGCACTGCCGGCGCTCGAGATGCGAAGGCGCAGCCGCCTGATGAAATGGGCTACTTAATTCCGGCCCTGCGCTTATTTTGGACCAGCTGATTCTCGATCTCACGCCCACACCGCTTCCCGCCTTCGACAATTTCGTCGCCGAACGCAACCGGGAAGTGATCACGGCGCTCACCCATCCGGGCGACGAGCGGTTCATCTACCTCTGGGGCGAACCGGGTAGTGGCAAGACCCACCTGCTGCAGGCCTGGATCGCCCACGCCGAGACGCTGGGGCGCGCCTCGATCTACCTCGACGGCCAGCGCGAGCACCTGCCCGATTTCGCGCGCGAAGCCAGCTTCATCGCCGTCGACCACGTCGACGACCTGGCGCCGGACGACCAGATCACGCTGTTCTCGTTCTACAACTCGCTGAAAGAGGGCGGCGAGAGCCGCCTCTTGATGGCCGGGCGCCTGCCGCCGATGGCGCTGGTGGTGCGCGACGACCTGCGTACCCGCCTGGGCTGGGGCCTGGTGTTCGAGGTCAAGCCGTTGTCCGACGCCGACAAGTTGGCGGCCTTGCACGCCCACGCCGCCGAGCGTCAGCTGGCGATTCCCGACGACGTGTTCCGTTATCTGCTCACGCACTGGCGGCGCGACCTCTCCAGCCTGATCGGCATGCTCGATCTGCTCGACCGTTACTCGCTGGCGCTGCGCCGGCCGATTACCGTGCCGCTGGTCAAGAATATCCTTCACACCGCCCCAACGGAACCATGAACCTCGCCCTTTTCGATCTCGACAACACCCTCATCGCCGGCGACTCCGATACCGAGTGGCCGAAATTCCTGATCAAGCGCGGCCTGCTCGACCCCGAGCACCATGCGCGCCAGAACGACTACTTCTACGAACAGTACAAGGCCGGCACGCTCGACATCTACGAATTCCTCGACTTCCAGCTGCAGCCGCTGACGCGCTTCAGCCGCGAGGAACTGGCCGCGCTGCACGCCGACTACCTGGAAGAGCACATCAAGCCGATCATCCCGCAGAAGGCGCGCGAACTGCTGGCCGCGCACGAGGCGCAGGGTGATGTGGTGCTGATCATCACCGCCACCAACCGCTTCATCACCGGGCCGATCGCCGCCGAATTGGGCGTCGAGCACCTCATCGCGGTCGAGCTGGAAGTGGATGAGCACGGCCACTACACCGGCAAGCCCACCGGGGTGCCGAGCTACCAGGACGGCAAGATCACCCGCCTCAACGACTGGCTCGCCCAGCGCGGCGAAACGCTGGCGAGCTACGACCAGAGCTTCTTCTACAGCGACTCGCGCAACGACATCCCGCTGTTGTCCATCGTCAGCCACCCGGTGGCGGTCGACCCGGACGCCACGCTGCGCGCGCACGCCGAGGAAAAGGGCTGGCCGGTAATCACGCTGCGCGACTGAACATAAGGCGGCTGCTCCTGCGCGTCTCGAGCCGACGTTAGGATGGGTGGAGGCGGTAACCCATCAGTTGAGCGATGGGTTTCGCCTTGCTCCGCCCATCCTGCGTTTGGGGTCGCACTCCAACTGCTGTGACTCGCGCCGCGGCCGGAACCGTTTGTAAGATTAAGGCCGGGTAACCGGCCTTTTTTACGCCCTCCGTTTGCGCTTCGCCAGGCCAACCTTCAAGAGAAAGAACGAGACCCATGGACAAGCTGGAATCCTTCCTCACCCGCGCCGAAGCCCTGCTGGCGCGCCTCGAGCCGCTGCTGCCGCCAGCCCGCCCCGAGCCGGACTGGAGCGCCCGGGCCTTCCGCTGGCGCCGCCAGGGCATGGCGGGCTGGCTCGAAGCGCTGCCCGCGCCACATAGCGTGCGCCTCTCCGACCTTACCCACATCGACCGCCAACTCGCCCAGCTGGTGCGCAACACGCGCCAGTTCATCGAGCGCCGCCCAGCCAACAACGTGCTGTTGTCCGGCGCGCGCGGCACCGGCAAGTCGTCGCTGATCAAGGCGCTGCTGCCGGAGTTCGCCGAGCAGGGGCTGCGCCTGATCGAGGTCGACAAGGACCACCTCGCCGACCTCGCCCAGATCGTCGACCTGGTGGCCACCCGTTCCGAGCGTTTCATCCTGTTCTGCGACGACCTGTCGTTCGAGGAAGGCGACGACGGCTACAAGGCGCTCAAGACCGCGCTCGACGGCGGCCTGGCACGCCGTGCCGACAACCTCTTGGTGTACGCCACCTCCAACCGCCGCCACCTGCTGCCGGAGCGCATGAGCGAAAACCGCCAGACGCAGCAACACGACGGCGAAATCCACCCCGGCGAGGCGGTGGAGGAGAAGGTGTCGCTGTCTGACCGCTTCGGGCTGTGGCTGTCGTTCTACCCCTTCGACCAGCGCGCCTACCTCGCGGCGGTGGGGCAGTGGCTGCAGCACTTCGGGCTGGCGATGGACGCCGAGGCCGAGCGTGCGGCGCTGCAGTGGAGCCTGACGCGGGGCAGCCGTTCCGGACGGGTGGCATGGCAGTTTGCCTGCGACTGGGCGGGGCGCGGGGAGGAAGAGCGGCGGGCGGAGTAATAGCCCTCGTTGATTGACATTTTAGGATTGCATCCTTTTCTTATGACATTAAGGGTTTGCCGGGCGGGACCGGCAAGCCCAGCCAATCAGCCGCCTTCAAAAAGGTCTGCCTGCATTTAACGAGGCAATGCCGGGCTTCACTGTGTTCAGCCCAACCTACCCAGCCGCCCGGCAATAGCTATGTACCACCACTCCCGATGGAAACACTCGACTGTCCGTCAGCCGCAACACCGTTTTGTCGGGCGAGTCGGGAAACAGCCGCCGGCCGCTGCCGAGAAGCACCGGAAAGATCATGATGCGGTACTCGTCGACGAGATCGTGCGCCATCAGCGTGTGCACCAGCATTCGGCTGCCGATCACCAGCATCGGTCCACCCTCTTGCTGCTGGAGCCGGGCGATTTCCCCGGCGACGTCGCCGCCGATCACGTGGGCGTTGTTCCATTGCGGGTCGCGCAGCGTGGTGGAGACGACATGCTTGGGCATGGCGTTCATCTTGTCGGCGAACTGCTGCATCTCGCTGCGCTGCTCGGCCACCCGTTCCAGGTCCGGGTCGGCGCCGTGGCCGGGCTGCGAGCGTTGCGGCCAAGCGGCGGTGAACGATTCGTAGGTGATCCGCCCGATCAGCAGCGATTCGGCCTCGAGCACTTCGTCGAGCTTGTAGCGCAGCTGCTCGGGGCCCATGAAGTCGCGCACCCAGCCGCTGTGCGGGTGGCCGGGCTCGCCGTCGGGGGCTTCCATGACGCCGTCCAGCGTCACGAACTCGGATACGATGATCTTTCGCATGAGGGCTCCTTTTCGCGCCCGCCGCGAAGGCGTGGGCGCTTTTGATCGTCGCGCTCGCGTGGGCCTGGGACTGACCTGGCGTCAGCGCGGTGTGTCCGTAATGACCCGGTAGCTGAGGTGCGTGGCGAGCGGGGAGTGGCTCACCGCCGTCTGCTCGACCCGGAGCTGCTCAGGCGTGAGCGGCTCGAACAGCCGCGCTCCACCGCCGAGAAGCACCGGCGCGAGGTGCAGGGTGAACTCGTCGATCAGGCCGGCGGCGAGGTACTGGCGGATGGTGTTCGCACCGCCGGAGATGCGCACGTCCTTGCCGCCGGCGGCGGCGCGTGCCTGGGCGAGGGCGCTGTCGATGCCGTCGGTGACGAAGTAGAAGGTGGTGCCGCCGGGCCTCACCCACGGTTCGCGTGCGGTGTGCGTCAGCACGAACACCGGGGCGCGGAACGGCGCGTTCTCGGGCCAGCCGACTTCGCCTTCGTCGAACATGCGCCGGCCGAGCACGTAGGCGCCGGCGCGCTCGAACACGTGACGCACCAGCGCGTCGTCGGGCGAGCGCTCGCCGCCGCCGCTGCCGAGGCGTTCGTGGAAGGTGGCGGTCTGGAACATCCACTGGTGCAGGCCGAGGCCGCCGTCGCCCAGCGGGTTGTGCGGGTGGGCATGGGGCCCGGCGATGTAGCCGTCGAGCGAGACGGCAACGTCGAAGAATACTTTGCTCATGGGGCGATCTCCTGCGGCGCGGTTCGGCCATCGTTCAGCCTATGCCACGGCGGCGGCTTCGGCCAACCTTTCCGCGTGCGGCCTCGACCGAGCGGAGAATCCTGCTAGAACCGGTACTTATCCGCCCCGTCCGACACAAAGCCGCCCCGACGCGCTATCATTCCGGCCATCCATCGCTTTCCGGTTCCCCCATGCAGTCCGATCACAAAATTATTCCCGTCGTCGCCGGCGCGCTGATGCGCCCGGACGGCTCGTTCATGCTCGGCAGCCGCCCCGAAGGCAAGCCCTACGCCGGTTACTGGGAGTTTCCCGGCGGCAAGGTCGAGCCGGGTGAGGCGCCGTTCGCGGCGCTGGTGCGCGAATTCCACGAGGAGATGGGCATCACCGTCACCCACGCCACGCCGTGGCTGACCAAGGTGCATCACTACGAGCACGCCTCGGTGCACCTGACCTTCTACCGTATCTGGGCCTGGGAGGGCACACCGCAGCCGCACGAGGAGCAGGCCTTCGCCTGGCAGCAGCCGGGGCACTACACCGTGGGGCCGATGCTGCCGGCCAACGGGCCGATCCTGAAGTCGCTGGAGCTGCCGGACGTGTACGCCATCAGCTGCGCGCACGAGATCGGCATCGAGGCCTTTCTCGAGGCGCTGGAAGCGCGGCCCGAGCTGACGCTGATCCAGCTGCGCGAGCCGCAGCTGGGGCGCGACGAACTGGCGGCGCTGGCCGAGCGCGTGGCGGCCATCGTGCACCCGCGCGGCGGCAAGGTCGTGGTCAACGCCGACCCGGCCTGGCTGGCCGGCTGGCCGGTGGACGGCGTGCACCTGAACGGCAAGAGGTTGGCCGAAGCCACGGCGCGGCCGGCGTTCGCCTGGGTGGGGGCGTCGGTGCACTCGACCGCGGAATTGAACCAAGCCGCCGGGCTGGGGCTGGACTACGCCCTGCTGGGTCACGTCAAGGCCACCGCCAGCCATCCGGGCGCCGCGCCGCTGGGCTGGGACGGCTTCGAGTGCCGGCTGGCCGGCGGCACGCCGCTGCCGGTGTACGCGCTGGGTGGCCTGAGCGCCGCCGATCTGATCGATGCCCGCGCCCACGGCGCGCACGGTGTGGCGCTGATGCGAGGGGCGTGGCGATGACCCGCACGCAGCTGAAGTGGGCCACCATCGGCGTGGCGCTGGTGTTGCTGGGCGCGGTGAAGTTCGCGCTGATCAGCTGGTACCTGAGCCGTCCGGCGGAGGCAGCGGTGCAGGAGGTGGCGTGCGACCCGGCCGAGAGCAGCTGCCGTCTGCCCAACGGCATGCAGTTGCAGTTCGCCAGCCCGGCCAAATCGGGACAGCCGTTCCAGATCCGCCTCACCGGGGCGGCCAAGGAGGCGCCGGGAGCCGAGTTCAGCATGCGCGACATGGACATGGGCTTCAACCGCTATCGCTTCGTGGCCGCGCCGGGCGGCTGGCAGGCGCGCGTGACGCTGCCGATGTGCGTGAGCCAGCGCCAGGACTGGATCATGACGCTGGAGGTTGAAGGGCAGCGTTATCGCCTGCCGTTCCAGACATCGTGAGAGCTTAAGGCGTAGCAGGGGGTAATGCGCAGTGCCGTAACCCATCGTCAGCGCGTGATGGGTTGCGTTACGCTTCATTCATCCTACATAGACAAAAACGGGCCGTCTGGCCCGTTTCGTGTTTTTGCCGGATGGCTATCAGCGCAGCAGGAAGTCCAGCACCAGCCCGGCAAAGATGGCCGCGCCGACGCGGTTGTTGTCGAGGAAGGACTTGAAGCAGCGCTGGCGGCCGCGGCCGCGGATGGCTGCTGGCCCTCAATAGCACCGCCACCCCCTGCCCGGCAGGGTAGGTGATGCCGAGTCGGCCTCCTGACCCTCCTGTGCCATGAGTACTACGGAAAAATGCCAATGTATTTATTGGGCCAAGAGTGAAATAATGCGCGTCTTTATAACCCTAAGGATGTTTGCCATGAAGAAAATTTGGGTCGCCGTAATGCTGATGGTTTCTGTATCTTGTGCGAATGCCTTACCCTCTGCGGAGTTTCGCCTATGTGTGCAAAGGGCTGGCAGCAAGGATGTACAGCGCTCAGTATGTTATCAGCAGGAAATGGCTGTGCAGGATGCCCGACTAAACCGCGCTTACCAGGCGGTGATGAAAGGAAGCTCGTCTGTTGACAAAGTGGCATTACGTCAACATCAGCGCAGCTGGATACGGCAACGTGATAACGAATGCAAGGAAGAACTGGGTGGTGAGACAGTGATCAATTCCCGCTGTGTCATGGAAAAAACAGACCAGCGTGCCGATGAGCTGGAAAGTAAGCTTTCATACTGAGGGAGAATGAACAAAATCGTAGAGGGTGACGTCGGCGAGTTGATGTACCCGGGCGGTCCGTGCATGCTCGGCAGCCATATATTTAGGTACAGGTCCTTCGCATGGAAGTACACCGTGGGGCTGATGATGCCGGCTAGTGGCCGATCCTGACGTCGTTGAAACTGCCGTATATGTATGCTGCCAGCTGCGTGTACGAAATCGATGTCGAGGCCTTCCTTGAGGTGCGAACGGCGAGGTCTGAATTGGTACTGGTTCAGCTGCGCGAGCCACTGCTCGGCGGAGACGAGCTGGCCGTGCTGGCCGACTTGACTCCTCACCTTCCAACAAAAACGGGCCGTCTGGCCCGTTTTCCTTCTCCGACTCGGACAACTCAGCGCAGCAAGAAGTCCAGCACCAGCCCGGCAAAGATCGCCGCGCCGACGCGGTTGTTGTCGAGGAAGGACTTGAAGCAGCGCTGGCGGTCGCGCCCGCGGATGGCGAAGTACTGCTGCACCATCAGCAGCGCGGAAAGCGCCAGCCCGGCGTAGTAGGCGGCGCCCAGGTGCGCCTCCTGGCCCACCAGCACCATCAGCGCCAGGAACACGGCGTGGCACAGCATCACCGCCGCCACGTCGTAGTCGCCGAAGGTGATGGCCGAAGTCTTGATGCCGATCTTGAGGTCGTCCGGCTTGTCGGTGATGGCGTATTCGGTGTCGTAGGCCAGGGTCCAGAAGGTATTGGCCAGCAGCAGCAGCCAGGCGATCATCGGCACGTGACCGGTGAGCGCGGCGAAGGCCATCGGGATGCCGAAGGAGAAGGCGATGCCCAGATACGCCTGCGGAATCGGCAGAAAGCGCTTGGTGAACGGGTAGCTGCCGGCGAGGAACACCGCCGGCACGCTCAAGAGCAGCGTCAGCGGGTTGAGCGGCAGCACCAGCAGCAGGGAGATCAGCGACAGCCCGGCGGCCAGCAGCAGCGCCTCCTTCTTGCTCACGGCGCCGCGCGCGAACGGGCGCGCCTTGGTGCGTTCCACCTTGCCGTCGAAGTCGCGGTCGGCGTAGTCGTTGATGACGCAGCCGGCCGAGCGCATCAGGAAGGTGCCGGCGATGAAGATCGTCACCACCAGGGCGTCGGGGCGGCCGTTGCCGGCCAGCCACAGCCCCCACAGCGTCGGCCACAGCAACAGCAGGGTGCCGATCGGCTTGTCGATGCGCATCAGCTGGCTGTAGACGGTGAAGCGGTCGGCGAGGCGGGCGTTCATGGCAGGAATCTCTCCAGTGCCGGCAGGAACAGCTCGCACACGATCAGCGGGGTGTTTGCCAGCAGGAAGCGCGAGCGGCGCGCGGGGTAAAGGTTGGCCGAAGCCGGGTCGTGCGCCTGCGCCAGCGCGAACAGCGGGTGGGAGGCGTCGATCTCGCGGTAGGCCAGCGGCTCGCGCACGATGCCGGCGTGGCCGCCGAACAGGGTGAAGCCGAGCGAGCGGCTGCCGCGTTGCAGGATCGGGTGCCAGGCCGGGCAGGCGAGGCGGGTAACGCTGCGCGCTACCACCACCGGGGTATCGTCCAGCGTCAGCGCCACGTGGCGGGCGTAGAGCGCGGCGCCGGCGGGCAGCCCGAGCAGCTCCACCTCGTCGGCGTGGACGCGGTCGTCGCCCTGCGCCAGCACGCGGACGGCGAAAGCGTGGCCGCAGTGCATCAGCCGCTCGGTGAGCGAGCCGGGCTCGGTCAGGCAGCTCGACAGGGCCGGCGGCAGGGAGGGGGGCGTGGCAGCCCAAGCGGTATCCGGAAGCATGGCGCGCATTATGCCAAAGCCGCCGAACGCTGTCCTGTTTCCGCCTGCGGCACGGCACGGGGTGTCGCGTGCGAGGGTTAACCCGCGGTCGTGCAGACGCGGTGATTTTGTTAAGGTTGAAGGAGGCTTGCCATGTCTCGGCGGCACCCCCGTGGCTTCGGCCCGCTCGCCTGCCGGAGTGGGCGTTACCTCTGTTGACCTTGATTGGATCGAATCGTGATCGAAACCCTGATCTGGCTGATCGGCTACCAGCTCGCCGGCGAGCTGATCTGTCGCAGCCTGGCCTTGCCGCTGCCCGGCGCGGTGCTCGGCATGCTGCTGCTGTTTCTGACGCTGTGCGTGAAGAAGGGCATCCCCGCCAGCCTGAACACGCACGTGCCGCAGCTGCTCGGCCATTTCTCGCTGCTGTTCATCCCGGCCTGCGCCGGCGTGATCGTCTACTGGTCGTTGCTGACGGCGCACGGCTGGTCGCTGCTGGCGACGCTCGCCGGCGCCACGCTGATCACGCTGCTGGTGCCGGCGGTGCTGCTCAAGCTGCTGCTGGCGCGCCGGCGGCGGGGGGACGCCGCATGAACGTCACCCCTGCATTGGACTGGCTGCGCGGCTCGCCGCTGCTCGGCCTCGGCCTGACGCTGGCCGCCTACCGCCTGGCGCTGTGGCTCAACCGCCGTGCCCATGGCCATCCGCTCACCAACAGCGTGCTGATCGGCAGCCTGCTGGTGATCGCGGTGCTGCTGGGCTGCGGCATCTCGCCCGCCGAGTACATGAAGGGGGCGCAGTTCATCCAGCTGTTGCTGGGCCCGGCCACGGTGGGGCTGGCGATTCCGCTCTACCACAACCTGTCGCGGCTCAAGCGCGCCGCGCTGCCGTTGTCGCTGACCCTGCTCGCCGGCAGTCTCACCGGCATCCTCAGCGCGGTGGGACTCGGCGCGGCGTTCGGCTTGCCGCACCAAATCCTGCTGTCGCTGATGCCGCGCGCGGTGACCACGCCGATCGCCATCGGCATCGCCGAACATATCGGTGGCATTCCGGCGCTGGCGGTGACCTTCGTCATCGTCTCCGGCATCTTCGGCGCGGTGATCGTCAAGCCGCTGTTCTCCCGGCTGCGCCTCGACGACGACCTGGTGATGGGGGTGGCCACCGGCATTGCGGCGCACGGCATCGGAACCGCGCGCGTGTTCCTGCTGTCGGAAACGGCGGGCGCCTTCGCCGGCCTGGCGATGGGACTGAACGGGCTGGTGACGGCGGTGCTGGTGCCGATCGTGCTCGGCTTCATGCACCTTTAAGCGCGTTGACACCAAGCTGACATCCGGTCTGGTTACACTGCCCGTCTGCCTGCCCCGGCGCTATGCTGGAACGGGGCGATAACGACAAGGAGCGAGGAGGACGACATGGACCTGATTTTGTGGCGCCACGCCGAGGCCGAAGATGGCGCGGACGATCTGGCGCGGCGCCTGACGCGCAAGGGGCAGCAGCAGGCGCACCTGATGGCGGCGTGGCTGCGCGTGCGCCTGCCGCGCGAATTCACCCTGCTGGCGTCGGAGGCGCGCCGCTCGCAGCAGACCGCCGCCTTCCTGATGAAGAGTTACGAAGTGCTGCCCGAGATCAATCCCGACGCTTCGCCGGAGAGCGTGCTCGAGGCGGCTGGCTGGCCCGAGCCGGGCAAGACCGTGGTCGTGGTCGGGCACCAGCCCTACCTCGGCCGGCTGGCGGCACAGCTGATGTCGGGCCAGCCCGACCTGTGGAGCGTGAAGAAGGGGGCGATCTGGTGGCTCAACCACCGCGAGCGCCACGGTTTCGAGTCGGTGCGGCTCAAGGTCATGATGACGCCGGGCATGCTGACCAGCAGCGAGTAGACTCTGCTCCGGTTCGGGCATGAACACAGGGCAGCGTCGGGCGACGCTGCCCTGTGTTCATATTGCGGCGCGGCTCAGGCCACGGTTTCGGCGAGGCGGGCGCGCAGGCGGCGTGCCACCGCCACCATGTGCGCCAGCGCCGCTTCCACTTCCGGCCAGCCGCGCGTCTTCAGGCCGCAGTCGGGGTTGACCCACAGCCGCTCGGCCGGGATCACGGCCAGCGCCTTCTTCAGCAGATTCTCGATCTCCTGCTCGCCCGGCACGCGCGGGCTGTGGATGTCGTACACCCCCGGCCCGATCTCGTTGGGGTAGGCGAAGTCGCCGAAGGCGCTCAAGAGCTCCATGTCCGAGCGCGAGGTCTCGATGGTGATGACGTCGGCGTCCATCGCGGCGATCGCGGGCAGGATGTCGTTGAACTCCGAATAGCACATGTGGGTGTGGATCTGCGTGGCGTCGTCGAGACCGGCGCAGCAGAGCCGGAACGCCGCACTGGCCCAGGCCAGGTATGCCGGCCACTCGGCGCGCTTCAGCGGCAGGCCCTCGCGGTAGGCCGGCTCGTCGATCTGGATCACGCGGATGCCGGCGTTTTCCAGCTCGAGCACCTCGTCGTTCAAGGCCAGCGCGATCTGTCGGCACACCTCGCTACGCGGCAGGTCGTCGCGCACGAACGACCACTGCAGCATCGTCACCGGGCCGGTCAGCATGCCCTTGACCGGACGCGAGGTCAGGCTCTGCGCGTACACCGCCCAGCGCACTGTCATCGCGGCGGGGCGTTCGACGTCGCCGTAGATGATCGGCGGCTTGACGCAGCGGCTGCCGTAGCTCTGCACCCAGCCGTAGCGGGTGAAGGCGTAGCCGGAAAGCTGCTCGCCGAAATATTCCACCATGTCGTTGCGCTCCGCTTCGCCGTGCACCAGCACGTCGAGGCCGAGCGCCTCCTGGCGGCGGATGGCGAGTTCGATCTCGCGGCGCATCGCCGCGTCGTAGCCGGCGGCCTCCAGCTCGCCTTGCTTGAAGGCGGCGCGCGCGGCGCGGATCGCGGCGGTCTGCGGGAACGAGCCGATGGTGGTGGTGGGCAGTACGGGCAGGTTCAGCCAGGCGCGCTGCGCGGCGGCGCGTTGCGGGTAAGGGCGGTGGCGCTGGCTGCCGCCGCCGGCGAGCGCCGCCAGCCGTGCCTGCACCGTCGGGCGGTGGATACGCGGGCTGGCGCGGCGCGAGGACTGGGCGTGGTCGCTGCCGGCCAGTTCCGGCGCGATGGCGTCGCGGCCGTCGCGCAGCCCGCGCTTCAGCAGCTTCAGCTCGTTGAGCTTCTGCACCGCGAAGGCGAGCCAGGTCTTCACCTCGACGTCGAGGGTGAGCTCCTGCGCCAGGTCCACCGGGCAATGCAGCAGCGAGCAGCTCGGCGCCAGCCACAGCCGCTCGCCCAGTCGTGCCCGTGCCGCTTCGAGCGGCGTCAGCAGGGCGCCGAGGTCGGCGCGCCACACGTTGCGCCCGTCGATCACCCCGGCGGACAACACCTTGTCGGCGGGCCAGTCGGCGAGGAAGGCGTCGAGCTGCTGCGGGGCGCGAGCCAGGTCGAGGTGCAGCCCGGCCACCGGCAGGGCTTTCAGCAGATCGGCGTGCTCGGCCACGCTGCCGAAGTAGCTCGCCAGCAGCAGTTTCACCGGGGCTTCGGCCAACCTTTGATAGCTCGGCGCGAACGCGGCGAGCCAGTCGGGGGGAAGATCGAGCGCCAGGATCGGCTCGTCGAGCTGCACCCACTCGGCGCCGGCGGCGGCTAGCGCGGCCAGCAGCTCGCGGTAGCATTCGAGCAGCGCCGGTAGCAGGCGGAGGCGGTCGAACGCGGCGCCCTTGACTTTGCCCAGCCACAACAGGGTCAGCGGCCCCAGCAGCACCGGCTTCGCCTTGAGACCGAGCGCCTGCGCCTCGCCCAGCTGCGCCAGCAGCGCTGCGGGGTTGGCCGAAAACGCCGTGCCGGCGTGCCATTCCGGTACCAGGTAGTGGTAGTTGGTGTCGAACCACTTGGTCATCTCCAGTGCCGGCTGGTGGGCGTTGCCGCGTCCCAGCTCAAAGTACTGCGCGGTGGTGAGGGCGGCGGCGTCGAAGCCGAAGCGCGTGGGCAGGGCGCCCACCAGGATCTGCGCGTCGAGCACGTGGTCGTACAGCGCAAAGTCGCCGACCGGCGCCAGCTCGACGCCGGCGCCCTTCTGCAGCAGCCAGTGGCGCTGGCGCAGCTCGCGCGCGCCCTTGAGCAGGGCGGCCTCGTCGATGGCCTGCTGCCAGTAGCTTTCCTGCAGTTGCTTCAGTTCGCGCCGGGCGCCGATACGCGGGAAGCCGAGCAGATGGATAGTAGTCATGGCAATGCTCCTGTGGAGCCTGCTCCATTAGGCGGCTGCGCCTTCACATCTTGAGCGCCGGCAGTGCTCGGAACCCTCATGGACTACCTGTCCATTCCGGTTCCTGTGCGCTGGCGACGCTCAAGCTGTTTTGGCTCGCTCGCCTACTGAAGCAGGCTTGTCATCGATAGGGAAGTCAAAGGCAGAATCGAAAATCGTTGGAGCCAAGCATGAGCGGTTTTGCTGTATGATACAAACTCATTATTTTGACGTTTTGTATCGATTTCATTCATGAACAACAGTGCCCTGGAAATCCGCCATCTCAAGACCCTGCTGGCGTTGGCCGAAACCGGCAGCGTGTCTCAGGCGGCGCGGCGCGTGTTCCTGACGCAGTCGGCGCTGTCGCACCAGTTGAAGCAGCTGGAGGAGCACTACGGCCTGGCCTTGTTCGAGCGCAAGAGCCAGCCGCTGCGCTTCACCCTGGCCGGCGAGCGGCTGCTTACGCTGGCGCGCGAGCTGGTGGGCAAGGTGGCAGCGGCGGAGCGCGACCTGATGCGGCTGCGCCAGGGGGAGGCGGGGGAGTTGCGCGTGGCGGTGGAGTGCCACACCTGTTTCGACTGGCTGATGCCGGCGATGGATACCTTCCGCCAGCACTGGCCGGCGGTCGAGCTCGATATCGTGTCGGGCTTTCATGCCGACCCGGTCGGCTTGCTGCTGACGCAGCGCGCCGACCTCGCCATCGTCTCCGAGGCCGAGGCGCAGCCCGGCATCGTGCACCAGCCGCTGTTCTCCTACGAGATGGTGGTGATCATGGCGCGCGACCATCCGCTCGCCGAGCGGCGCAGCTGGTCGGCCGCGGACTTCGCCGGCGAGACGCTGATCAGCTACCCGGTGCCGGACGACATGCTGGAGCTGGTGCGCAAGGTGCTGGCACCGGCCGGCGTCAACCCGGCGCGCCGCACCAGCGAACTCACCATCGCCATCATCCAGCTGGTGGCGAGCCGGCGCGGCGTGGCGGCGCTGCCGTTCTGGGCAGTCAAGCCCTACCTCGAGCGCGGCTACGTGGTGGCGCGGCCGATCGGTGCGGCCGGGCTCAACAGCGAACTCTACGCCGCGCTGCGCGAGGACGACGCCCAGAGCGCCTACATGCAGGACTTCCTCGCCACGGTGCGCGAAACCAGCTTCGCCACGCTACCGGGGCTGACGGTGTTGTAGTCTGCCTGGCAAACAAAACCGCCCGCGGTACTGACGGCGGGCGGTGAGGGGAAACTTCCCATTGCGGGGTCGGGATGGGCGAGGGCGCTCAGCCGTGGTTCATTTCCTCGCCGTGTGCCGCTTCCATGCCCAGCTCCTGGATCTTGCGCGTCAGCGTGTTGCGGCCCCAGCCCAGCAGGTGCGCCGCCTCCACCTTGCGCCCGCCGGTGTGCGCCAGGCCGCTGCGGATGCAGGTCTCCTCGAAGCGCCGCGTCAGGTCGTCGATGATGCCGATCTCGCCGGCGCGCAGGCGGCGCGCCACCTCGTCGGCCAGGCCCTTCATCCAGTCGCCGCCGAACACCGTGGCCGGGCCGGCCGCGGCCTCGCCGCCGGCTTCCAGCACCGGGTGCAGCGCCGGGTCGCGGATGTCGGCCGGCAGGTCGCTCAGCTCCACCGTCTGCCCCGGTGCCATCACCGTGATCCACTGGCACAGGTTTTCCAGCTGGCGCACGTTGCCGGGGAAGGGGTAATGGCGTACCAGTTCCATCGCCGCGTCCGACAGGCGCTTTGGCTCCACCCCCAGGTTCTTGGCGCTGCGCAACAAGAAGTAGCGCGTCAGGATCGGGATATCCTCGCTGCGCTCGCGCATCGGCGGCAGGCGCAGGCGGATCACGTTCAGGCGATGGAACAGGTCCTCGCGGAACTGGCCGCTCTTGACCCGCTCCTCCAGGTTCTGGTGCGTCGCCGCGATCACGCGCACGTTGGCCTTGATCGGGGTGTGGCCGCCGACGCGGTAGAAGTGCCCGTCCGACAGCACGCGCAGCAGGCGCGTCTGCAGCTCGATCGGCATGTCGCCGATCTCGTCGAGAAACAGCGTGCCGCCCTCGGCCTCCTCGAAGCGGCCGCGGCGCGACGCCAGCGCGCCGGTGAAGGCGCCCTTCTCATGGCCGAACAGTTCCGACTCCAGCAGGTCTTTCGGGATCGCGGCGGTGTTGAGCGCGATGAACGGCTTGCTGGCGCGCACCGAATGACGGTGCAGCGCCTCGGCCACGCGCTCCTTGCCGGTGCCAGATTCGCCGGTGATCAGCACCGTCACGCTCGACTGGCTCAAGCGGCCGATGGCGCGGAACACGTCCTGCATCGCCGGGGCCTGGCCCAGCAAGGCCGGCATCTCCTCCTCGCCGTTCGGCGTCTCGGAGGGGCCGCGCGTCTCCGCCAGCGCCCGCTCGATCAGCGCGGTGGCCTGGTCGACGTCGAACGGCTTGGGCAGATACTCGAAGGCGCCGCCCTGGAAGGCCGCCACCGCCGAATCGAGGTCGGAGTGCGCGGTCATGATGATGACCGGTATCTCGGGATGTTCCAGCTTGACCCGGGACAGGAACTTCAGCCCGTCGGTGCCGGGCATGCGGATGTCGCTGATGATGACGCGCGGGCTGGCGTCGTACAGCGCGTTGAGCGCATCGTCGGCGCTGGCGAAACTCTCGAAGCCGATGCCGCCGCGTGCCAGGGCCTTTTCCAGGACCCAGCGGATCGCCTTGTCGTCGTCAATGATCCAGACCGGGTTTGTATGCATGGTGTCCCTCTCGGTGTATTTGTCGCGTGCTGCCGGCAGGCTAGGTGCCCAGCGGCAGCATCACGGTGAAACAGGTGCAGCCCGGGCGGGACTCGAACTCGATGCTGCCGCCGTGCTGGTGGACGAAGGCCTGTGCCAGCGTCAGGCCGAGGCCGGTGCCCTCGGCGCGCCCGGTGACCAGCGGGTAGAAAATGTGGTCGCGGATCTCTTCCGGAATGCCCGGGCCGTTGTCGATGATCTGCAATTTCAGTGCCAGGGTGTAGCGCTTGCGCGCCAGCGTGACCTGGCGCGCCACGCGCGTGCGCAGGATGATCTCGCCCTTGCCCTTCATCGCCTGGATGGCGTTGCGGGTGATGTTGAGCACCACCTGGATCAGCTGCTCCTTGTCCGCCACCAGCGTCGGCAGGCTGATGTCGTAGTCGCGCCAGATGATCAGCCCCTGCGGGTATTCGGCCAGCACGATGCTGCGCACCCGCTCCAGCACCTCGTGGATGTTGATCTCGCTCGAGACGTGGCGGCGATGCGGCGCCAGCAGGCGGTCCACCAGCGACTGCAGCCGGAGCGCCTCCTCCTTGATGACTTCGGTGTATTCCTTGAGATCGTCGCGTTCGCCCAGCTCGTGCTCCAGCAGTTGCGCCGCGCCGCGGATGCCGCCCAGCGGGTTCTTGATCTCGTGCGCCAGGTTGCGGATCAGTTCGCGGTTGGCCTGCTGCTGCAGCAGCAGCCGTTCTTCGTTGGCGATTTTCAGCTGCTGGTCGAGCGGGCGCAGCTCCACCAGCGCGCGCGAACCGTCGTTGTCGATCGGCGTGATCGACAGGGCGACGTGCAGCGGCTGCTCGTTGTGCAGCAGTTTCAGTTCGAGGTCGTGTTCGATGAAACTGACGTTGTTCTTGAACGCGGTATCCAGCGCCTGCTTCAGCGCTGCACTGTTTTGGAACAGTCCGGTCAGTTGATGGCGCAGCAGTTCGCGCCGTCCCAGTGCCAACAGGTTTTCACTGGCGGGATTGACGTAGTCGAGCGAACCGTCGGTCCGCACGATCAGCACCGGGGTGTCGAGCAGTTCGAGTCCGGCAAAGCTGGATGGTGTCATGGAAATCCGGTCGTGAAGAGTGTGTCCGCTATCCGTATAGCAATATCCACGCCAGCGCGGCAAGCGGACCCAAGCCTCTTTACCGGGATGCTATGCCTTATTTTGGTGCATTGGAAGCGGACTGCCCCAACTCGCGCCGCAAGGCTTCCACGTTCTTCTGGTGCTCGGTGACCTGGTTCTGCAGTTGCTGCACCCGGTCGAGGTATTTCTGGTAGTTGCGCTCGTTACCAAGCCGAGTGGCTCGGCCTTCCTCCAGCGCCTTCTGGGCCTCGACCAGTGCCTTCTGCTCGTTGGCCAGCTCCTGTTCCAGGATCTTGCGCCGGCCGTTGTCGCGCTGCTGCTGGGTGGCGTTGTCGACGTTGGGATAGCGGCCGCTGCTGAAGGGCGGCGTGCTGGGGGTGGTGGTCGGCGCCGAGCTGCTCGGCTTCGCCTCCTCGCTCGAATACGTCGACAACGGCGACAATTTCACCGGCACGCCGCCTTTCATCGGGGTATTCGAGAAGGTGACGTGACCGCTGGGGTCGACGTACTTGTAGATGGTCTGCGCCTGCGCCAGGCTGCACGCCAGCAACAGGCCGAAAATCATGGTCTTCATGGGTGGGGGGAAACCTGCATGGTCTATCCTGATAGGTGATTTCATCATAAGCAAATCCGCGTCATCCGTCACATGGGGATAAGCCGGCGGGTCGTGCAGCAGGGCAGAAAAACAAAAAACGGCAGCCGAGGCTGCCGTTCGATTCGAGTACGGGCCGTGAATTACAGGCTGTAGTACATCGAGAATTCCACCGGGTGGGTGGTCATGCGGGTCAGGTTCACTTCCTGCATCTTCAGTTCGATGTAAGCGTCGATCCACTCGTTGGAGAACACGCCACCACGGGTCAGGAACTCGCGGTCGGCATCCAGCGCGGCCAGGGCTTCATCGAGCGAGGCGCACACGGTCGGGATCAGCTTGTCTTCTTCCGGCGGCAGATCGTACAGGTTCTTGTCGGCGGCATCGCCCGGGTGAATCTTGTTCTGGATGCCGTCCAGACCGGCCATCATCAGCGCGGCAAAGCACAGGTACGGGTTGGCCAACGGATCCGGGAAGCGGGCTTCGATACGACGGCCTTTCGGGCTGGCCACGTGCGGGATACGGATCGAGGCGGAGCGGTTCTTGGCGGAGTAGGCCAGTTTCACCGGCGCTTCGTAGTGCGGAACCAGACGCTTGTACGAGTTGGTGCCCGGGTTGGTGATCGCATTCAGCGACTTGGCGTGCTTGATGATGCCGCCGATGTAGTACAGGGCGGTTTCGGACAGGCCGGCGTAGCCGTCACCGGCGAACAGGTTCACGCCGTCTTTCCAGATCGACTGGTGCACGTGCATGCCCGAGCCGTTGTCGCCGACGATCGGCTTCGGCATGAAGGTGGCGGTCTTGCCGTAGCTGTGGGCCACGTTGTGCACCACGTACTTCAGGATCTGGGTCCAGTCGGCACGCTGGGTCAGGGTGCTGAACTTGGTGCCGATTTCGTTCTGGCCGGCGGTAGCCACTTCGTGGTGGTGCACTTCGACCGGCACGCCCAGTTCTTCCAGCAGCAGCACCATGGCGGAACGCAGGTCTTGCGAGGAGTCGACCGGCGGAACCGGGAAGTAGCCGCCCTTCACGCCCGGACGGTGGCCCATGTTGCCGCCTTCGAACTGTTCGGCGGACGCCCAGGCAGCTTCTTCAGCCTGGATCTTGACGTGGCAGCCGGACATGTCGGCGCCCCAGGTCACGGAGTCGAACACGAAGAATTCCGGTTCCGGACCGAAGTAGGCGGTGTCACCGATGCCGGATGCCTTCAGGTAGGCTTCTGCGCGCTTGGCGATGGAGCGCGGGCAGCGGTCGTAGCCCTTGCCGTCGGCCGGGTCGATCACGTCGCAGGACATGAACACGGTCGGCTCGTCGTAGAACGGGTCGATCTTGGCCGTGGCCGGGTCGGCCATCAGCAGCATGTCGGAAGCCTGGATGCCTTTCCAGCCGGCGATCGAGGAGCCATCGAAAGCGTGGCCGTGCTCGAACCACTCTTCGCCGTCATCGAGGACGACGTGGGCCGGGATGGAAACGTGCTGCTCTTTACCGCGGGTATCGGTAAAGCGAAGATCTACAAATTTGACGTCGTTGTCCTTGATCAGTTTCAAAACGTCTGCAACCGCCATGGTGTTCTCCTGTTGGGCTACGTGCATCAGAGTATGCGTTGTACTAAGGGTTTGCGACTAAAACTAGCAGGAAGCGTGCCAGCCCGTTCCGGCGGGCTTGCCCATTGTGGCACAAGCCTCGCCGGACTTGCACGTGCCATGGCAGGCTCCGGTTTGGTGCGTCACATTATTGCCATGCTCGATATTGGTGCATACGGCATGGTTTGCGCCGGAGCGGGGCTTTCCCGATAATCACTGTAAACAAATAATGTAATCCCCTTGCAAGGAGAGTGATGATGAGCAAGATCAACGAGATTCTGCACCGGGCCGGCGAGCGCGGCAGTTCCCAAGGGTTGCCTTATGCCGGCGCGGTGACGCCGGATGAGGCGTATGAACTGTTGCAGGGCATTCCCGAGGCGGTGCTGGTCGACGTGCGCAGCCAGGCCGAATGGCAGTTCGTCGGTGTGGTGCCCGACGCCCTGCGCATCGAATTGCGCAGCTTTCCCGGCATGGTGCCCAACCCGAATTTTGCCAATCAGCTGATGCAGCAGGTGGACAAGGAAAAGGTCGTGCTGTTCCTGTGCCGTTCCGGTGCCCGCTCCGACGAAGCCGCACGCCTGGCCACGGCGTCGGGCTACGCCACGGTCTACAACGTGCTGGAAGGATTCGAGGGCGACAAGGACGGCGAGCAGCACCGCGGCCGGATCAATGGTTGGAAAGGGCGTGGTTTGCCCTGGATTCAGGGATAAATGGTTGATGTTTGTCGGGCTTCGCGGCAAAGTGCAGAGTTGAAAGAATTACCATTAATGACGTCGCCGCGCGCTGCAAGCGTATTGGCCGTCGTTGAGCAATATCGAGAAAGCAGAATCATGACCGACCGTTACGCCGTCATCGGCAACCCCATCTCCCACAGTCAGTCTCCGTTCATCCATACGGAGTTCGCCCGCGCCTGCCAGCTCGACATCCAGTACGAGAAGCTGTTCGCCGAACTCGACAAGTTCGAGCAGGTCGTCGCCGAGTTCGTCGCGGCGGGCGGCAAGGGCATGAACGTCACCCTGCCGTTCAAGGGCAACGCCTATCGCATGGCAACCGAACTGACCGCGCGCGCGCGCGCCGCCGAGGCGGTGAACACCCTGACCTTCCGCGACGGCAAGGTCTACGGCGACAACACCGACGGCGTCGGTCTGGTGCGCGACATCGTGGAAAACCTCGACTTCCCGATCGCCGGTCAGCGCGTGCTGATCCTGGGCGCGGGTGGCGCGGTGCGCGGTGTGCTGGCGCCGATCCTGGAGCAGAAGCCGGCCGCGCTGACCATCGCCAACCGCACCCTGATCAAGGCCGAGGCGCTGGCGCACCAGTTTGCCGCCTGGGGCGAGATCAACGCCACCGGCTATGAAGGACTGGAAGGCAAGACCTTCGACCTGGTGATCAACGCCACTTCGACCAGCCTCAGCAACGAGCTGCCGCCGGTCCCGTACGGCGTGTTCACCGCCCGCACCCTGGCCTACGACATGGTTTACAGCAAGGGCCTGACGCCGTTCCTGAAGCGTGCCCAGTCGGAAAACGCCGGCATGCTGGCCGACGGCCTGGGCATGCTGGTCGAGCAGGCCGCCGAATCGTTCTCGATCTGGCACGGCGTGCAGCCGGAAACCCGCAAGGTCACCAACATGCTGCGAGACGTGCTGGCCTGATGCGTCTCCTGCTCAAGATCGGGGCGGCCCTGGTGGCCGCCCTTGTGCTGTATAACCTGTGGATTTTCGGGCACGTGCTGTACTGGCGCACCAACAACCCGTCCGCCAGCGCCTTCATGAACGAGCAGCTGGCGCGCCTGCAGGAAGAGAACCCGGACGCCGAGCTGCACCACAAGTGGGTGCCGTATCAGCGCATTTCGGCCAACCTCAAGCGCGCCATCATCGCCGCCGAGGACGCCAAGTTCGTCGACCACGAGGGCTTCGACTGGGACGGCATCGAGAGTGCCTTCGAGAAGAACATGAAACGGGGCAAGATTGTCGCCGGCGGCTCGACCATCAGCCAGCAGCTGGCCAAGAACCTGTTCCTGTCCGGACACAAGACCCCCTGGCGCAAGCTGGAAGAAGCCATGATCACGGTGATGCTGGAAGCGGTGATGGACAAGCGGCGCATCTTCGAGATCTACCTTAACGTGATCGAATGGGGTAACGGGGTGTTCGGCGCCGAGGCGGCTTCCCGCTACTACTACCGCACCGCAGCCAGCAACCTGTCCGCGTCGCAAGCCGCCAGACTGGCCGCCATGGTGCCGAATCCGCGCTATTACGACGAGCACCGCGGAGCGCGCGGCCTGGCGCGCAAGGCGCATATCATCCAGCGCCGCCTTTCCTACGCCGAATTGCCCTGATCCGGCGTGCTTTCCCCGGGTTTCCGGCTGGAACCCGGGGCCTTCACGTGCTAGAATCCCGCCTTTCTTTTCGTTTGGCCGTGCCGCGCACGGCATTAACGCATGGACTTACCCAGTTATCCTGTAACGAAATCCCGTTACTCTATTATCGAATAATCCCCGCCTTCAGGACCGCAGTGCGCGTGCACTTCCGCTGAGGCGGAAGGAGGCGTGCATGACGGTTGTCGAAAAGAAACAACCCACTGATCGTCTGCAGGAAAACCTGAGCCAGGTGCAGCGCCTGATCGAGCGCCACCGGCTGGTCGAAGACTTGGTCCATCGCCAGGAGATGGAAAAGCACGACCTGGTCGAGAACCTGGTTCACAAGCAGAACCTGGTCGAACTGCAGCACAAGCTGAGCCAGCTCCACCCCGCCGACGTCGCCCACATTCTGGAGGCGCTGCCGCTCGAAGACCGTTTGCTGGTATGGGATCTGGTCAAGGCCGAGCAAGACGGCGAAATCCTGCTGGAAGTCTCCGACGCGGTGCGGGAAACCCTCATCGAGTCGATGGAGCAGCACGAGCTGGTGGCCGCCGCCGAGCAGCTCGACACCGACGAACTGGCCGATCTCGCCGCCGACCTGCCGCGCCAGGTGGTGTACGAGGTCATGGGCAGCCTCGACGAGCAGGAGCGTGCCCAGCTGCAGTCCGCGCTGTCCTACGACGAGGACCGGGTCGGCGCGCTGATGGACTTCGAGCTGGTCAAGATCCGCGCCGACGTCAGCTGCGAGGTGGTGCTGCGTTATCTGCGCCGTTTCGACGAACTGCCGTCGCACACCGACAAGATCTTCGTGACCGACGAGGAGGGCGTGCTCAAGGGCGTGCTGCCGGTGCGCAAGCTGCTGGTCTCCGACCCGGACGCCCAGGTGCAGGAGGTGATGGCTACCGAGGTGGTAACCTTCCATCCCGAGGAAGAGGCCGCCGACGCCGCGCTGGCGTTCGAACGCTACGACCTGGTGACGGCGCCGGTGATCGACGACAAGGGCCTGCTGATCGGCCGCCTGACCGTGGACGAGATGGTCGACGTGATCCGCGAAGAGTCGGAAAGCGAAGTGCTCAACCTGGCCGGTCTGAAGGAAGAGGAAGACCTGTTCGCCCCGGTCATCGACTCGGTGAAGAACCGCTGGGCCTGGCTGGCGATCAACCTGTGCACCGCCTTCGTCGCCTCGCGCGTGATCGGCGCGTTCGAGGGGTCGATCCAGAAGATCGTCGCGCTCGCCGCGCTGATGCCGATCGTCGCCGGCATCGGCGGCAATTCCGGCAACCAGACCATCACCATGATCGTGCGCGCCTTGGCCATGGGGCAGCTGCAACCCGGGCAGGCGGCGCGGCTGTGGCGCAAGGAGCTGGGCGTCAGCGCCATGAACGGGCTGGTGTGGGGCAGCGTGCTGGGCCTGCTGGCCTGGGCCCTGTACGGCAACCTGGCGCTGGGCCTGGTGATGGTGGCGGCGACCACCCTCAACCTGATGTTGGCCGCGACCATGGGGGTGTACATCCCGCTGACCATGGAAAAATTCGGCAAGGACCCGGCGGTCGGCTCCAGCGTGATGATCACGGCCTGCACCGACTCCGGCGGGTTCTTCATCTTCCTCGGTCTGGCGACCCTGTTGCTGCTGTAAGCCCATCATGACCATCGACGAAGCCCTGCGCCGTTATCCCTTGCCGCGACTGGAGTCGCGGCTGCTGCTGATGCAGGTGACCGGCTTCACCCCGGCCAAGCTGGTCGGCTATCCCGAGCTGGAGCTGAGCCCGGTGCAGGAGGCGGCCTTTGCCGCGCTGGCCGAACGGCGTCTGAGTGGCGAGCCGATCGCCTACCTGCTGGGCGAGCGCGAATTCTACGGCCGCCTGTTCCTGGTCTCGCCGGCGGTGCTGATCCCGCGTCCGGAAACCGAGCACCTGGTCGAGGCGGCACTGGCCAGGGTTGGCCGAAGCCCGGCACAGGTGGTCGATCTGGGGTGCGGATCCGGTGCGATCGCGGTGACGCTGGCGCTGGAGGCACCGCACTGGCAGGTGAGCGCGGTGGACGTGTCCGACGCCGCGCTGGCGATCGCGCGCCAGAACGCGGCGCGGCTGATGGCACCGGTGACGTTCTTCCAGGGTAGCTGGTATGCTCCGCTGCCTCCGGCCGCGGTCTTCGACCTGATCGTGTCCAACCCGCCCTACATCGCCGCGGCGGATCGCCATCTGGAGCAAGGCGACGTGCGCTTCGAACCGCGCCGGGCGTTGACCGACGAAGACGACGGGCTGAGCTGCCTGCGCGAAATCGCCGCCGGTGCCCCTGAGCGGCTGCTGCCGGGCGGCTGGCTGATGGTCGAGCACGGCTACGACCAGGGCGACGCCGTGCGTGCGCTGTTCCACGCCGTCGGTCTGGCCGAGGTCGAGACCCTGCCCGATCTGGCGGGGCTCGACCGGGTGACGCTGGGGCGCAGGGCAACCTGATGATGCAGCGGGCCTGCCGCCTGTGGCCGCTGCTGCTCGTGCTGCCGGCCGTCACGCTGGCGCTATGGCCCGACTGGAACCAGCACCTCTTCCTGTTTTTGCACCAATCGGCCCGCCGGCTGCCGGGGGCGTTCTGGCGTCTCGCCAGCGTTTTCGGCGACTGGAAAACCGTGATCGCGTTGTTGCTGCCGCTCGCCTGGCGCCAGCCTCAGCGCTTGCCGGCACTGATCGCGGGGTCGTTCTTGGCGATCCTCCTGGCGATCTTGCTCAAGGCTTTCTTCGCGGTGCCGCGCCCGCCACTGGTTCTGCCGGCGGGAACGGTGCAGTTGCTGGATGCCTTGCCGCGCAACGGATCCTTTCCTTCCGGTCATGCCATGGCGTCGGCGTTGCTGGCAACGGCCTGGAGCGCCGACCCGAAGGCGGGGCGCTGGAGTACGGCATTGCTGATCGTGGCTGCGGCGCTGGTCGGGTGGTCGCGCCTTGCGATCGGGGTGCACTGGCCGCTCGATGTGCTGGCCGGGGCATTGCTGGGCTGGGGTGTGATGCGGCTGGCGCTGCACCATGCCTGGCCGCAAGGATGGCCGGCGAGGGTGACGGAACGGCTGCTGCTGGTGCTGAGCGGGCTATTGCTGCTGGTGATGGTGTTTGCGGCCGTGCGAGGTTGGCCGAAGCATCATGAGGAATACGAGGTGAGGCAGGCGATCGGAACCGGCGTCGCCCTGCTGGGCTTGCTCCGGTTCCGGCGCTGAAGCAGGCGGCACGAAGGCCGCCCGGGATCAGTGGTGGTGGCCGTGTTCGCCGTGGGCGTGGCCGTGGCTGACTTCGTCGGCGCTGGCGGCGCGGATTTCCACCACCTTGGCGACGAAGCGGATGGTCAGGCCGGCCAGCGGGTGATTGGCGTCGACCACGGCCTTGCCGTCGGCGATGTCGGTGACACGGAACAGCAGAACATCGCCGGTTTCCGGATCGTCGGCCTCGAACATCATGCCCACTTCGACGTCGGCCGGGAACACGTCCAGCGGTTCGACGCGGACCAGCTCTTCTTCCGGCGTGCCGAAGGCATCATCCGGCTCCATCTTCACGTCGATGGAGTCGCCGACCGCCTTGCCTTGCAGTGCCTCTTCCACCAGCGGGAAGATGCCGTCGTAGCCGCCGTGCAGATAGCTGATGGGCTCCTCGGTTTTGTCGAGGAGGGTATTGTCAGCGTCGAACATCTCATAGTGGAGGGTAACGACGGTATTTTTGGCGATTTGCATGAGAGTTGTCCGTGCAATAAATAGATAAATTCGACAGGCGCGGAACGCCTAGCGTTCCCTGCGCCTGCAGCAAACAGATGCTGGGCGGTACCGCCTGAAGCGTATTGTAAACCATTGCAGCACCCGCTAACCGAGAAACTGCCATGACTCCCCTGAGCCTCCTGGGCGGCATCACGCCCGAACAATTCCTGAAAGAATACTGGCACAAGAAGCCCCTGTTGATCCGTGGCGCGCTCAAGGAGGTCGGACCGCACGTCGATTTCGACTGGCTGGCCGAGCTGGCTATGCAGGACGATGTCGAGTCGCGCCTGATCGAATTCAACCAGGGGCGCTGGAAGCTGGAGCGCGGTCCGTTCCGCCCCTCGCGCTTCAAGCGCCTGCCGGCCAGCGACTGGACCATCCTGGTGCAGAACGTGAATCACCACGTGCCGCATATCGACGAACTGCTGTGGCGCTTCAACTTCATTCCGTACGCGCGCCTTGACGACCTGATGATCAGTTACGGCCCCCCCGGCGGCACGGTCGGTCCCCATTTCGATTCTTACGACGTGTTCCTGCTGCAGGTCGGCGGCCAGAAGCGCTGGCAGATTTCCGCCCAGAAGGATGAGGCTTTCATCGAGGATGCCCCGATCAAGGTGCTGGAGCACTTCGAGGCGGAGCAGGAGTTCGTGCTGGAGCACGGCGACATGCTCTACCTGCCGCCGCGCTACGCCCATTACGGTGTTGCGCTGGAGCCGGGCATGACCTACTCCATCGGCTTCAGGGCGCCTTCGGTTCAGGAGCTGACCACCCAGTTCCTGGTATACCTGCAGGACCGGGCCTGCTTCGATGGCCGCTATGCCGATCCCGACCTCCAGTCGCAGACGGCCGATCCCGCCGCCATCAGCGACGCCATGGTGACCCAGGTCGAGCGCATGCTGCAGCTCATCAAGTGGGATGGCAACACGGTGGGCGATTTCCTCGGCCACTACCTGACCGAGCCCAAGCCGCATGTGTTTTACGATGCGCCAGACGAGCCGCTCGAATTCGACGAGTTTGCCGCACAGGCGGCCCTGGCCGGGGTGGTGCTCGACGCCAAGAGCCAGATACTGTTCCGTGGCGAAGCGCTGTACTGCAACGGCGAGCGCTTGGAGGTCGACGCAGCCGACGTGGCGGACTGGCAACGCTTCGCCAACGCCCGCAAGCTGGCAGGGCAGGCATTTTCGGATGCGATGACCGATGTTCTCTATGAGGGCTATTTGTCAGGGTTTTGGCATATCGCCGACAGTGTTGCATGATTGCAACATGATATTGGTTGTTTTGCCTCAATGCTGGTTCGGAAGCGAATTGCTAGGTGGGAAAACCCTTGTTTGGAGCCGTTTGCTGCACTGCAAGAAAAAATTCATGGTGCTGTTGGGGTTTTGCCGACCGTGCCCTCTGTACAGCCGTTTTTTTCATGCTACAATTTGCCCACTGAAAAATTTCAGTCGCTTCCGGTTAGCCAGGAGCGATTTTTGCTGAAAAATTGTTCTCATTACTTAAAGTCAAAGGTCTTAAAAATGAAACAGTCGCTCCTCGTTGCTGCCCTGCTCGCCGTTGCTCTGTCCGCTTGCGGCAAGAAAGAAGAAGCTCCGAAAGTAGAAGCCTCCGCTCCGGCCGTTGAAGCTTCCGCTCCGGCTGCTGCTCCGGAAGCTTCGGCTCCGGCTGCTGCTGAAGCCTCCGCTCCGGCTGCTGCTTCCGCTGCTCAGTAATCTGGTGCTGTTCAAAAAACCGACCCTAGGGTCGGTTTTTTTATGCCCGGTGCACTGCCGGCCATAAAAAAACCCGCGCGAAGCGGGTTTTTTTATGGTCAGGCGGGGCTTACTGGAGCTCGGCCTGCAGCTTGCCAAGCGCCGTACGGGTCTGCGCCGGCGGCAGCGGTTTGCCTGCCTTATCGGTGAGAGCAATCTGGGTCTTGCCCGGACTGTCTTCCTTCAGCTGTACCAGGAACTCCTCGTCTTTCGGCGCCGCCTCGTTCTTGTCGCCACTGCTCCAGAACGCGAGGCTCGACCAGAAGCCGCCGGATTTCTCAGTCTTGCCGCTCTCCGCCTCACCCTTAACCGGTTTGACGTAGTAGATGCCCTGGGCGCGGTTGCGATCCGACACCGCCAGGCCGATACGGTCCAGCGCCAAGCCGACACGACGCCAGGCGCGGTCGAAGCCGTCGCTGACCGTCAGTGTGCCGTTCACGATTTGGCTGTTCGGGGCTTCCGGGGTCTGGGTCTGCTTGATCGCTTCTTTCGCTCTTTCTTCGGTCTGGCCGAGGCGGATCATGAAGCGGCCGAGCAGTTCGGCTTCCAACTGCGGATCGGCCGGACGCGGCTGCCACTTGGTTTCCGACTTGCCTTCGTCGACAAACACTTCGTACATGCCGCGGTGCGAGAAGTACACCTCGGTCCCGGCGGCGGTCTTCTCGACGCGGATGCGGAATTTGTCGCGCTCGGCGGTGGAGTAGACGTTGCCCAGGCCCACGGTTTCCATGAACTTGCGGATCACGTCGTTCGGCAGTTTGGCGCGGTTCTCGGCCCAGTCGGTTTCCATGATGCCCAGTTGCGGATCTTCGGTCTTGATCACGAAACCATTGTCTTGCCAGAACGCCTTCAGCACCGGCCAGAGCTCCTCCGGCTGCTTGTGCTCGGCGACCAGCCAACGTTGCGAGCCAGCCCGTTCCATGCGCACGTTGTCGACCTTGGTGACGGCGGCCGACTCCGTGCTGGCCGGGGCTTTGCTGCTGCCCTGGGCCTGGTTGAGCTCGTTCAGCGAGGCCACCCCCGAGCGCGGCAGCTCGTAGCGGTTCTGGATCTGAGGGGCGGTCAAATCAGGCGGAACCTCCAGCTTGTTGGTCTGGGCCGGTGCTTCCGACTTGTAGTCGAGCTTGTTCTGGAGCGGTTCGGAGGTACTGCAACCGGCCATCAGGCCGGTCAGCAGCAGAATCGCGGCAGGCGCGCTTCGTTTCATGCGTTCTCCCATTGAATGGGGGTTTTAGAGGACTTCCGCCTGCTGCATCGCGGCGCGGACGGCCGTGGTTGCAGCGTCGGTCAGCGGGGTCAGCGGCAGGCGCAGCCCGGCAGGGATTCGTCCCATCTGCTGCAGTGCCCACTTGGCCGGAATCGGGTTCGGTTCAACGAACAGCTGCTTGTGCAGGCCTTGCAGCTTGTCATTGATGGCGCGCGCTCGGGCCGTATCGCCAGCGAGCGAGGCTTTGCACAGCTCGCTCATCAGCTTCGGCGCGACGTTGGCGGTAACGGAAATGACGCCGTGGCCGCCGCACAGCATGAAGGCCATGCCGGTGGGGTCGTCGCCCGAGTAGAGGGCGAAGCCTTGCGGCGCACGCAGCGCCAGGTCGCACGCGCGGCCGATATCACCGGTGGCGTCCTTGATGCCGACGATGTTGGGAATCTGGGCCAGGCGCAGCGCAGTGTCGTTGTTCATGTCGGCGACGGTGCGGCCCGGCACGTTGTACAAGATGACCGGGATGTCGACCGATTCGGCAATGGCGCGGAAGTGCTGGTACATGCCTTCCTGGGTCGGCTTGTTGTAGTACGGCACCACCGACAGGGTCATGTCGACGCCGACCTTGCGGGCGTGCTCTGCCAATTCGATCGCCTCGGCGGTCGAATTGGCACCCGTACCGGCAACGACCGCGACACGTTTGGCTGCATGCTTGACCACCGCCTCGACGACGGCAATATGCTCCTCGACGCCGAGGGTTGCCGATTCGCCGGTCGTGCCGACCGCGACGATGCCGTCCGTGCCGTTGTCAATGTGGAAGTCGACGAGACGCTTGAGGGATTCGAAGTCGACCTGACCATCCTCGTGCATCGGGGTGACCAGCGCGACCAAGCTACCGGTAAGCATAGTTCAGCCTATTTATTAGGGTTTCGAGAGGCCTTCGATTGTAGCGGAATTCCCCTGCATGGCAAAAGGGCGTGCGCCCGATCGGTGCTGTGATCGCGGAAGGGCGGGTGGATGTGCTAGAATCCTTCGTTTTTCCGATACTTACGGCGATCTGGCTGAAGGATCTACAGCGTGATTAGTACACAGAACATTACCATGCAGTTTGGCGCGAAACCTCTGTTCGAGAAGGTTTCGGTCAAATTTGGTGAAGGCAACCGTTATGGCCTGATCGGCGCCAACGGTTCCGGCAAGTCCACCTTTATGAAAATCCTGGGCGGCGATCTCGAGCAAAGCTCCGGCGAAGTGGCCATCGAGAATGGCGTGCGCCTGGGCAAGCTGCGCCAGGATCAGTTTGGCTACGAAGATCAGCGTGTGCTCGACGTGGTGCTGATGGGGCACACCGAGATGTGGGCGGCGATGAGCGAGCGCGATGCCATCTACGCCAACCTCGAGGCGACCGAAGACGACTACATGCACGCGGCCGAGCTGGAGGCGAAATTCGCCGAATACGGCGGCTATACCGCCGAGGCGCGTGCCGGCGAGCTCCTGCTCGGTGTCGGCATCCCGCTGGAATTGCACAATGGCCCGATGAGTGAGGTCGCTCCGGGCTTCAAGCTGCGCGTGCTGCTGGCCCAGGCCCTGTTCTCGGACCCGGATGTGCTGCTGCTGGACGAACCGACCAACAACCTGGACATCAACACCATCCGCTGGCTGGAGCACGTGCTGAACGAGCGCAACTCCACCATGATCATCATTTCGCACGATCGCCACTTCCTGAACGAAGTGTGCACCCATATGGCCGATCTGGACTACAACACCATCCAGATCTACCCGGGCAACTACGACGACTACATGATCGCTTCGACGCAGGCGCGTGAACGTCAGTTGTCGAGCAACGCCAAGGCCAAGGAACGCATCCAGGAACTGCACGAATTCGCCGCGCGCTTCTCGGCCAACAAGTCCAAGGCACGCCAGGCGACCAGCCGCCTCAAGCAGGCCGACAAGCTGAAGGCGGAGATGGTGACGGTCAAGCCGTCGAGCCGTCAGAACCCGTTCATCCGCTTTGAAGTGGAAGACAAGAACAAGCTGCACCGCCAGGCAGTATCGATCGAGGGCTTGTCCAAGTCCTTCGACAAGCCGCTGTTCAAGAATCTCGACCTGATCCTCGACGCCGGTGAGCGCCTGGCCATCATTGGCCCGAACGGTGCCGGTAAATCGACACTGATGAAACTGCTGGCGGGCGCGTACGACGCCAAGTTGGCCGAAGGTGTCGTGGCCGATGCCGGCCAGATCAAGTGGGCGGAGAAGGCGCAGGTAGGTTACTACGCGCAGGACCACGAGGCCGAGTTCGACAGCGACAAGACCCTGACGGAATGGATGCGCGAATGGGGTCAGGACGGTGACGACGAGCAGGTGATCCGTGGCACCCTGGGCCGATTGTTGTTCGGCGGCGACGACGTGACCAAGGCGGTGCGCGTACTGTCCGGCGGCGAGAAGGGCCGCATGCTGTACGGCAAGCTGATCCTGACCAAGCCGAACGTGATGCTGATGGACGAGCCGACCAACCATATGGACATGGAGTCGATCGAGTCGCTGAACATGGCCCTGGAGTCGTTCAAGGGCACCCTGATTTTCGTGTCGCACGACCGTCAGTTCGTCAGCTCGCTGGCGACCCAGATTCTGGAGTTGGACGGCAAGGGTGGCTACGAACATTACACCGGCGATTACGAGTCCTACCTGAGCAGCAAGGGCCTGGAATAAAGGTAACCGTTTGTAAACAAAGCTTTGTCCCGTGAACGGGATAGGCTATATTTTTCGTGATGCGGTGCACTATGTGCACTGCATCACGCGTTTTGTACCAGAACAACAATAAAAGCCTATGGCGACCCTGGGTTAAGGGTGATGGTGGAGCCGACGTCCTGCCCAAGTTCGGGTTGCTAGTCTCACGTGTTATGAAGGGAATGCTATGCGTTTGCGAGGGAAAGTATCGATCATCACCGGTGCGGCCAGCGGCATCGGCAAGGCCACCGCCGAGAAGTTCGTCAAGGAGGGGGCCATCGTGGCGGTATGCGACTTGAACATCGACGCGGTCAATGCGGTGGTGGACGAGTTGAAGGCCGCCGGTGGCGAGGCGGTGGGTTATCAGGTGAACGTCACCAATCGGGGCCAGATCGCCGATATGGTGGGGGACCTGAAGGCGCGCTACGGCCGTATCGATGTGCTGGTGAACAATGCCGGCATCGTGATGGATGCGCAGCTGACGAAGATGACCGACGAGCAGTTCGACAAGGTCATCGACATCAATCTGAAGGGTGTCTACAACTGTGCCAAGGCCGTGGTCGACACCATGATCGAGCAGGGTGGCGGCGTGATTCTGAACGCGTCGTCGGTGGTGGGGGTGTACGGCAACTTCGGCCAGACCAACTACGCCGCGTCCAAGTTCGGCGTGATCGGCTTCGTCAAGACCTGGGCCAAGGAGCTCGGCAAGAAGGGCATTCGCGCCAACGCCGTGTGCCCGGGCTTCGTTGCCACGCCCATCCTGAAGTCCATGCCGGAAAAGGTGATCCAGGCGATGGAAGAGAAGGTGCCGATGCGGCGCATGGCCGAGCCGTCGGAAATCGCCAACGTCTACGCCTTCCTGGCGTCCGACGACGCCAGCTACATCAATGGCGCGGCGATCGAGGTGACGGGCGGCCTGACGCTCTGATCCGGTCTCTTACGGGGATCGTCCAAACGCCCCGCCAGCGCGATGCCGGCGGGGCGTTTTGTTTTTGCAGTTCGGCCTAGTCGTTGTCGTGTTCGCTGGCGAGCAGCGCCGCGTCGATCTCGCGGCGGTGCAGGTGGGGGGCGAACAGTTCGATGAAGGTATAGGCGAAGCCGCGCAGATAGGCGTCGCGGCGGATGCCGATCTTGGTCACGGACGGTTCGAACAGATGGCTGGCATCGATGGCGGTCAGCGCCAAATCCCGCTCCGGTTCGTAGGCCATGCTGGCGATGATGCCGACCCCGAGACCCAGCGAGACGTAGGTCTTGATCACGTCGGTGTCGATCGCGGTGAGCACCACGGTGGGGGTCAGGCCGGCGTCGGTGAACGCCTGGTTGATCTTGGAGCGACCGGCAAAGGCGAAGTCGTAGGTAATGATAGGATGGCGGGCGATGTCGGCCAGGGTGAGGGGGCGGTCCAGCTGGCTCAGTTCGTGGCCCTTGGGCACCACCACGCAGCGGTTCCACTCGTAGCAGGGCAGCATCGCCAGCTCTTTGTAGAGTGAGATGCCTTCGGTGGCGATGGCGAGATCGGCTTCGCCGGAGAGCACCATGTCGCAAATCTGCGTCGGACTGCCTTGCTTGATCGACAGGCGCACCTTGGGGCAGCGCTTGAGAAATTCGGCGATGGTGTGGGGCAGAGCGTAGCGCGCCTGGGTATGGGTGGTGGCGATGGTCAGTGCGCCTTCCGATTCGCGCGAGAATTCGTCGCCGACACGCTTGAGGTTCTGGGCTTCGCGCAGGATGCGCTCGGCGATGCGCAGCACTTCCTTGCCGGGTTCGGACACCGATACCACGCGCTTGCCGTTGCGGATGAAAACCTGGATGCCAAGCTCGTCTTCCAGCAGGCGAATCTGCTTGGAGATGCCGGGTTGCGAGGTGTGCAGTTTCTCGGCCGCTTCGGACACGTTCAGCCCCTGCTTGGCGACTTCGACCAGATAACGTAGCTGTTGCAGCTTCATGATGGACATCCGCGTTAAAACCAGAAGTAATTAAATACTAACACATTAGTCTTTTAGGAATATAAGGATGTTCGTTAGCATGGCAAAAGTTTACGTTCAGGTTTCTATGGAGTGCGTTTGATGACCCTTGAGGCAAAGCTGGCCCAGACCGAGGCCCTGCTGCAGGAAATCGCCCGCGATCATGCACCGGCGGTGCTGGCCAACAGTTTCGGCGCCGAGGACATGGTGCTGACCGATCTGATCGCCAAGCTCCAGCTGCCGATCGGCATTTTCAGTCTGGATACCGGCCGTCTGCCGGCCGAGACCTATACCCTGATGCAGCAGGTGCATGAGCGCTATCCGGCCAACCCGGTGCAGGTCTATTTCCCCAACACCGCGGCGGTCGAGTCCTTCGTCAACGAATCCGGCATCAACGCTTTCTACGACAGCGTGGAGAACCGCAAGTCCTGTTGCCATATCCGCAAGATCGAGCCGCTCAAGCGTGCCCTGACCGGGCAGAAGGCGTGGATCACCGGCCTGCGCCGCGAGCAGTCGCCGACGCGTCAGGACCTGGGCGACCGCGAGTTCGACGCCGCCAACGGCCTGATGAAATTCAATCCGCTGATCGAGTGGAGCGAAAAGGACGTGTGGGCGTATGTCCGCGAAAACCAGGTGCCGTACAATGAGCTGCACGACCGCCATTACCCGTCGATCGGCTGTGCCCCGTGTACCCGGGCCATCTCCGTCGGCGAAGACATCCGTGCCGGACGCTGGTGGTGGGAGAACCCCGAGAACAAGGAATGCGGCTTGCACGTGAAGCAGTCCGCCGTTTCCATCATCAAGCGCTGAACGGCCTAGAGACAGAGTAAAGCCACACCATGTACCGTTACGACGAAGTCGATTACCGCATTGTTCGCGAGCGCGTTGAGCAGTTTCGCGACCAGACACGCCGCTTTTTGGCGGGCGAGCTTTCCGAGGACGAGTTCCGCCCCCTGCGGCTGATGAACGGCCTCTACATCCAGCGCCACGCGCCGATGTTCCGCATCGCCATTCCCTATGGTCACCTGGCGAGCCGCCAGCTGCGCAGGCTGGCGCACATCGCCCGCACTTACGACAAGGGCTACGGCCACTTCACCACGCGCCAGAACATGCAGTTCAACTGGCCGGCGCTGGAGCGCGTGCCCGACATCCTGTCGGAACTGGCGGACGTCGAGATGCACTCCATCCAGACCTCCGGCAACTGCGTACGCAACACCACCACCGATGCCTTCGCCGGCGTGGCCGCCGACGAGCTGATCGATCCGCGCCCCTATTGCGAAATCATCCGCCAGTGGAGCACGCTGCATCCGGAATTCGCCTTCCTGCCGCGCAAGTTCAAGATCGCGGTGTCGGGGTCGGTCGACGATCGCGCCGCGACCCTGGTGCACGATGTCGGCCTGCACGTGGTACGGGCGGCTGACGGCGAAATCGGCTTCAAGGTGATCGTCGGCGGCGGCCTCGGCCGTACTCCGATTGTGGGCGAGGTGATCCGCGAGTTTTTGCCGACCCGTCACATCCTTACCTATCTCGATGCCATCCTGCGGGTCTACAACCGCTATGGTCGTCGCGACAACAAGTTCAAGGCGCGTATCAAGATCTTGGTCAAGGCGCTCACCCCGCAGGGCTTTGCCGCCAAGGTCGAGGACGAGTGGCTGCACCTGAAGGATGGAGCGGCCACGCTGCGTGACGAGGATGTAGCCCATTACGCCAGCTTCTTCGGTGCGCCGGCCTACGAAACGCTGTCCCCCAACCCGGAAGCTTTTACCGCCAAGTTGGCCGAAGACCGCGCCTTTGCCCGCTGGGTGGAGCAGAATACCCGCACCCATCGCCAGCCGGGCTATCGCTCGGTGGTGCTGTCCCTGAAGAAGACCGGCGTGCCGCCGGGCGACATCACCGCGGAACAGATGGAAGCGGTGGCAGATTGGTCGGAGCGTTTCGGCTTCGGCGAGGTACGCGTGGCGCACGAGCAGAACGTGATCCTGCCGGACATCAAGGAGAGCGATCTTTACGAAGTATGGCAGCTGGCGCGCAGCCAGGGTTTTGCCACGCCGAATATCGGCCTCTTGACCGACATCATCTGCTGCCCGGGGGGTGACTTCTGTTCGCTCGCCAACGCCCGCTCCATTCCGGTGGCGGAGGCGATCCAGCGCAAGTTCGACGACCTCGATTATCTGCACGATCTGGGCGAGATCGACTGCAACTTCTCCGGTTGCATGAACGCCTGTGGCCATCATCACATCGGTAACATCGGTATTCTCGGCGTCGACAAGAACGGCGAGGAGTGGTACCAGATTACGCTGGGCGGCAGCCAGGGCAACCATACCGCCATCGGCAAGGTGATCGGGCCGTCCTTTGCCCAGGCTGACGTGCCGCTGGCCTTCGAAAAGATCATGAACCTGTATGTGGAGCAGCGCCAGGATGGCGAGCGCTTTATCGAAACCGTGCGCCGCATCGGCCTCGAACCGTTCAAGGAGCGCGTTTATGCGAAGCATCATTAAAGATGGTCAGGTGGTGACCGACAGCTGGGCGGTTCTGCGTCCGGACGAGAACGGGAAACTGCCCGAGGTGGCCCCCGAGCGCGATGTGATCGTGCCGTTCTCCGCCTGGAAGGCCGAGCCCTCGGCGTGGCAAAACCGCGCTGGGCAAGTGGCGGTATGGCTGGCACCGGACGATGAGCCGGGCGAGCTCGCCGGGCACCTGACTTCCTTCCCGCTGTTGGCGGTTGACTTCCCGGCGTTCACCGATGGCCGTGGTTACAGCATCGGCCGACTGCTGCGCGAGCGTTACCACTACCGGGGCGAGCTGCGCGCACTGGGGGACGTATGGCAGGACCTGGTGCATTATTTGTGGCAGGTCGGCTTCAACAGCTTCGAGATCAAGGAAGGCAAAGCACTGGAAGATGCGTTGAAGGGCTTTGGAACCTTTAGCGAGCGTTATCACTCTACTTGGCGCGAGCCAGAACCACTGTTTCGCCGACGCAACACCAATCACAAAAGTGTTGCGTAGTTGAAACAAAAAACCGGTGCAAGGTGTACGAATAACAACATTTTTGTGCCGGCTTGGTATTTTGGCGTCACCCGCATTATTGACAGGTCATGACCGGATTTCTATAGTGCGGTTTGAATGCATAAACACAGCTTTGGCAATCTTCCTGTTGTTTTGTAGTTTGCAGTAAGCTGATAGGCGCCATTGCGCTTCGTCGCACCAAGATGCGTATTGTTAAAGAGGGAATAACATGAACAAGCAGTTGAAACTGAGCGCGTTGGTTGCCGCTCTGCTGGTGTCCGCCAGTGCTTTCGCCGCCAAACCGGGCTACACCGCCGATCAAGCTACCGACGCGGTAACCCGCAACAGCTACGGCGAGTGCTGGAAGAACACCTACTTCGACAAGGCCACCGAAGGTCTGGTCGAGTGCGGTGACAAGGAAGCCGCCAAGCCAGCCCCGACTCCGGTAGCCGAAGCGCCGAAACCGGCCATGGTTGCTGTGAAAGAAAAAGTGACCCTGTCCGCCAAGGTTCTGTTCGACTTCAACAAGACCAACCTGCGCGCCGACGCCAAGAACGAACTGGATCCGCTGGTTAGCCGTCTGAAGGGCGACGCCAACCTGAAGTCGGTCGAAGTCGACGGCCACACCGACTACCTGGGTTCGGAAAAGTACAACCAGGCCCTGTCGCAGAAGCGTGCCGATGCCGTGAAGAACTACTTCGTGGCAGCTGGCGTGCCGGCCGAGAAGGTGACCGCTGTCGGCAAGGGCGAGAGCGAAGCCAAGCTGACCGACGAGTGCAAGGCCAAGAAGTTCAAGAAGAAAGCCGCTCTGCAGGCTTGCCTGGAAGGTGACCGCCGCGTCGAGCTGACCATCGACACCTTCAAGGAATCCGTGATCCAGAAGTAATTCTGGCCGGATCTCCCGCACGAAAAGCCCTGCCGAGCAGGGCTTTTTGTTTTAGCGGCAGCGCGGCGGAATGGCTGGACGCTCGGCATTGTCGACCGCTACAATCGGAAGTTTTCGGAATGCAGAACGGGTGATGCAGGTATTCCTTGGAGATCCTCGCCGTTTTGGCCTGCCGGCCTGCGCACTGACCATCGGTAATTTCGATGGCGTGCATATGGGGCACCAGAACATGCTGGCCCGCTTGCGCGCGGAAGCGGATGCCCGTGATTTGCCGGCAGCCTTACTGACGTTCGAGCCTCATCCGCGCGAGTTCTTCGCCCGGAGCCAGCCGCCTGCCCGCTTGTCCACGCTGCGCGACAAGGTGCTGTTCCTGCGCCAGCTCGGCTTGATCGATTACCTGTTCGTCTACCGCTTCAACCACGGCTTTTCGCGCATGGCAGCGCAGGATTTCGTCGGGCAGGTGCTGGTCGAGCAACTGCAGGCCCGTTATCTGCTGATCGGCGACGATTTCCAGTTCGGTGCCGACCGCAAGGGGGACTTCCAGCTCCTGTCCGCCTGCCCCGGCTTTGTCACCGAGGCGATGCCGTCGGTGCTGGTGCAGGGCGAGCGTGCCTCGAGCACCCGGGTGCGGGAGTGCCTGGCGGGCGGTGATCTGGCCGCCGCCGAGCGCCTGCTCGGCCGGCCCTACCAGCTGTCCGGGCGTGTCATGCACGGCAAGAAACTGGGCCGCACCATCGGCTTTCCCACCGCCAACGTCCATCTGCCGCACCGCAAGCCGGCGCTGCAGGGGGTGTTCGTGGTCGAGGTGGACACGCCGGACGGGCGCAAGGGCGGGGTGGCGAGCCTGGGGCTCAACCCCACCGTCAGCACCACGCCGGACTACAAGCTGGAAGTGCACCTGTTCGATTATGCCGGCGACCTCTACGGCCGGCGCCTGAGTGTGCGTTTTCTGAAGAAATTGCGCGATGAAGAGCGCTACGACAATTTGACTGAACTGGTAGCCCAGATCGAACACGATGCTGCCAGTGCCAAAACCTATTTGACCAGTTTGCAGCGAGAGCAGGCATGAGTATCGATTACCGCAAGACCGTCAACCTTTTGGATACGCCGTTCCCTATGCGCGGGGATCTGGCAAAGCGCGAGCCGGGTTGGCTCAAGCGCTGGAGCGAGCAGAAACGCTACGACAAGCTGAGAAAGCTCGCCGCCGGGCGGCCCAAGTTCATCCTGCACGACGGCCCGCCGTACGCCAACGGCGACATCCATATCGGCCATGCGGTCAACAAGGTGCTCAAGGACATCATCGTCCGCTCCAAGACGCTGGCCGGCTTCGACGCCCCCTACGTGCCGGGCTGGGACTGCCACGGCTTGCCGATCGAACTGATGGTGGAGAAGCTGCACGGCAAGAATATCCCCGCCGCCAAGTTCCGCGAGCTGTGCCGCGAGTACGCGCACGAGCAGATCGCGCGCCAGAAGAAGGATTTCATCCGCCTGGGTGTGCTGGGCGACTGGGACAACCCTTACCTGACGATGGATTTCAAGACCGAGGCGGACATCGTGCGCACCCTCGGCAAGATCTACGAGAACGGCTACCTGTTCAAGGGCGAGAAGCCGGTGCACTGGTGCATCGAGTGCGGCTCGGCGCTGGCTGAGGCCGAGGTGGAGTACGAGGACAGGACCTCGCCGGCGATCGACGTCGGCTTCAAGGTGCTGGACGGTGCGCGCCTGGCGGAAGCCTTCGGTCTTTCGGCCAACGTGGACAACGCGCTGGCCGTGATCTGGACCACCACGCCGTGGACGCTGCCGGCCAACCAGGCGGTGGCGGTCAACGCCGCGTTGACCTATCAGCTGTTCGATACGCCGCTGGGCAAGCTGGTGCTGGTGAAGGAACTGGCACCGGCCGCGCTCAAGCGCTACGGCTGCGAAGAGGCGCCGCTCTTGGCCGAAACCGTCGGCGAGCAGCTGGAAGGGCTGCTGCTGCAGCATCCGTTCTACGAGCGCGTGGTGCCGATCGTCTGCGGCGATCACGTCACCACCGACGCCGGTACCGGCCTGGTGCACACCGCGCCGGCGCACGGCCTGGAAGACTTCCAGGTGGGCCTGGCCTACGAGCTGCCGGTGGAAAACCCGGTGATGGACGATGGCCGCTATGCCTCGACGACGCCGCTGTTCGCCGGGTTGTCGGTGTGGGAGGCCAATCCCAAGGTGATCGAAACGCTGGCCGAGCAGGGCACGCTGCTGCATCACACCAAGCTGGCACACAGCTATCCGCACTGCTGGCGTCACAAGACGCCGATCATCTTCCGCGCCACGGCGCAGTGGTTCATCGGCATGGACAAGCAGGGCCACGGCGGCGAAGTGTTGCGCGAACGCGCCCGTCACGCCGTCGACGCCACCGAGTTCTTCCCGGGCTGGGGCCGCGCCCGTCTCGAGGCGATGATCGGCAATCGCCCCGACTGGTGCGTGTCGCGCCAGCGCAACTGGGGTGTGCCGATGACCTTCTTCGTGCACAAGGAAAGCGGTGAGTTGCACCCGCGTTCGGCTCAGCTCTTGGAAGAAGTGGCGCTGCGCATCGAGCAGCAGGGCATCGAGGCGTGGTTCAGCCTGGAGGCCAAGGACTTGCTGGGCGACGAGGCCGAACAGTACAAGAAACTGTCTGATACCCTGGACGTGTGGTTCGATTCCGGCTCCACCCATTTCGCGGTGCTGAAGCAGCGCCCGGAACTGGCATGGCCGGCCGACCTCTACCTGGAAGGCTCCGACCAGCACCGCGGCTGGTTCCAGTCGTCGCTGCTGACCGGCTGCGCCACCATCGGCCGCGCCCCGTACCAGCAATTGCTGACCCACGGTTTCGTGGTGGACGGCAAGGGCCTGAAGATGTCCAAGTCCAAGGGCAACGTGGTGGCACCGCAGAAGGTCAACGACAGCCTCGGCGCCGACATCCTGCGCCTGTGGGTGGCGTCGACCGACTACTCCGGCGAGCTGGCGATTTCGGACGAAATCCTCAAGCGCGTCACCGAGAGCTACCGCCGCCTGCGCAACACGCTGCGCTTCCTGCTGGCCAACCTGTCCGACTTCGACCCGCTGGACAACGCGGTGCCGTTCTCCGATTTGCTGGAAATCGACCAGTACGCCATCCTGATGGCGAAGGAGCTGCAGGAGAAGGTGACCGGCGAGCTGTACACCCGTTACGCCTTCCACCACGCGGTGCAGGAGATCGTCGGTTACTGCTCGGAAGATCTCGGCGCCTTCTACCTGGACGTGCTGAAGGACCGCCTGTACACCACCCAGGCCGACAGCCGCGCCCGCCGTTCGGCGCAGACCGCGCTCTACCACATCACGCGCAGCCTGCTGCTGTTGATCGCGCCGATCCTGTGCTTCACCGCCGACGAGGCGTGGGAGGTGCTGACCAAGAGCGAGGAAGAGAGCACGCTGTTCCACCTCTGGCACGAGTTCCCGCTGCCGGAGGTCGAGCAGGAAGCGGCGCTGGTGGCGAAATGGAACGTGCTGCGCACCTTCCGCGCCACGGTGAACAAGGACATCGAGGCGCTGCGTGCCGAGGACAAGCTGGGCTCCTCGCTGCAGGCCGAGCTGGACATCGAGGCCGACGCCGAGCTCTATCCGCTGCTGGCGTCGCTGGGCGACAGCCTGAAGTTCGTGCTGATCGTGTCGCGCGCCACGGTGCGCGAGGCCGAGCAGACGCGTGTGGTGGTGACGCCGTCGGAGCACGCCAAGTGCGAGCGCTGCTGGCACTACCGTGACGACGTCGGAGCCCACGCCGGCCACGACAACGTGTGCGGCCGCTGCGTGGACAATATCGACGGCAAGGGTGAGGCGCGTGTTCATGCCTGATAGCGCAGCTCTGGCCGCCGGCCGCAAGGGCTATCTGAAGTGGTTCGCGCTGGCGCTGCTGGTGATCGTGCTCGACCAACTGAGCAAGGTGTACTTCAACAGCCAGTATCAGTTCGGCGAGGTGCGTGAGGTCGTCCCCGGCTTCTTCGGCTTCACCCTGCTGTACAACCCGGGTGCGGCGTTCAGCTTCCTGGCCGGCGCCGGCGGCTGGCAGAAGCTCGTGTTCACGCTGCTGGCTTTCGCCGTGTCCGGCTGGCTGGGCTGGAACATCGTTCAGGGGCGTTTCAGTTGCCGTATGAACCTGGCCGCCGCCTTCATCATGGGCGGGGCGCTGGGCAACGTGATCGACCGGCTGATTCATGGCCACGTGATCGATTTCATCCTGGTGCACTACTACAACGCCTGGTACTACCCGGCGTTCAACCTGGCCGATTCGTTCATTTGTGTCGGTGCCGGGCTGATGGTGCTGGACGGCCTGAAAAAGCCGTCACGGTGATGGCCGGGTTGGCCGAAGGCCGCCTGCGCCGGCACCCGGGCCGATCTGTACACGGGACAGCGGAAGGGCGATGCCTGGGCCTCGCGGCCCGAGCTGACGAGGTCAGCTGCGCCCTCCCGACCAAATTATGCTGCTGATAAGGATTAACCGATGACGAAGACCATCATGCTCGCCAACCCGCGCGGTTTCTGCGCCGGGGTGGATCGCGCCATCGCCATCGTCGAGCGCGCGCTGGAACTCTACGGCGCGCCGATCTACGTGCGTCACGAGGTGGTGCACAACCGTTTCGTGGTGGACAACCTGCGCGACAAGGGCGCGATCTTCATCGAAGACCTGGCGGACGTGCCGCGCGGCGCCACGCTGGTGTATTCGGCGCATGGCGTGCCGCTGTCGGTGCGCCAGGAGGCCGAGGAGCGCGGACTGACGGTGTACGATGCCACCTGTCCGCTGGTGACCAAGGTGCACGTCGAGGTCAAGCGCATGCACCAGGCCGGCATGGAAATCATCATGATCGGTCACGCCGGCCACCCCGAGGTGGAGGGCACCATGGGCCAGGTGGACGGTGACATGTACCTGGTGGAAAGCGTCGCCGACGTGGCGACGCTGGCGGTGAAGAACCCCGACAAGCTGGCCTACGTCAGCCAGACCACGCTGTCGGTGGACGAGACGCGCGACATCATCGCCGCGCTGCGCGTGCGCTTCCCGGCCATCGCCAACCCGAAGAAGGACGATATCTGCTACGCCACGCAGAACCGCCAGGATGCGGTGAAGGTGTTGGCCGAACAGTGCGATCTGGTGATCGTGGTAGGCTCGCCCAACAGCTCCAACTCCAATCGCTTGCGCGAGGTGGCGGCGCTAAAGGGGGTAGAGGCGTACATGGTCGACAACGCCACGCTGCTGGAGCCGCAGTGGTTCGAGGGCAAGAGCCGTGTCGGCGTCACCGCCGGCGCCTCGGCGCCCGAGGTGCTGGTGCAGGCCGTGATCACCCGCATCCGCGAACTGGGGGCCGACAGCGTGACCGAACTCGACGGCGTCGAGGAGACCACGACCTTTGCCCTGCCGCCGGGGCTGCGCGCCGCTTCCTGAACGCGTTGCCCGCGCGCTCCCTCGCGAACAAAAACGCCCTGCTGGTCAGGGCGTTTTGCTTGTCTCGGCGCTGTCGACCGCGCCGGCGTAGTGCAGCCACTCTGTCAGGGTGCGGCCGGTATGACGGCGGTAGAGGCGGTCGATCTCGCCCTGTTGCTTCATGCGGGCGAGTACCGCATCCAGCGTCTTCGGCAGCTCCGGGTGGCGCGCCGCCAGCACGGCGTACACCGGCTGGCGCGCGACCACCGGATGCAGCGGGCGCAGCGGTAGCCGCAGCGTGGCGTTGCTCTGTTCGAACGCCAGCAGGTCGAGGAACACCGCGTCGACGCGCTTGCGGGCGATCAGGCGGTAGGCCTGAGTCGGGTCGGTGGCCGGCCAGGCGCGGGCCTGGATGAAGGCCTGCAGCGGTTCGGGGTAAAGGTAGCCGGTGATCAGCGCGAGGCGGGCCTGTTCGAAGTCGGCGAGACCCTGGTACTGCGCGAGCGACGAGTCCTGGCGCACGATGGCGGCGATCTGCCAGTACTCGGTGGCCTCGTGCGCCTGCGGCAGGCCGGGCAGCTCGTTGTCGAGCACGAACAGCTTCATGTCGACCAGCCCTTGCTTGAGCTGTTCCGAGCAGCGGTTGTACTGCATTTCCTTGAACGCCACCGTGGGGATGCCCGCCTGACGCAGCGCCTGGCGATAGATATCGATGCTGGGGCCGACCGCTTGGCCGGTCCTGCTCAGTTGGGCGTAGGGGGGCCACTCTTCGAAACAGACGGTGAAGGTGCCGGCAGCATGGCTGCTGGCCGTGGCCAACGCTAGCCAACACCAGAGGAAGGAGAGGAGTCTGCGCATGGGTTCCGCTCAGTGGTTTTGTGTGTGCCGGGGCGTGCCCGTATCCCCGCGGCGAGGCGGAGCCGGCCGTCCGGACAGCTTCAACAGCATACACGATGCCTGCCGGCACTTGAAATAGCGCCTTATGCCTCTACTTCCCCCACATTCCGTCAACAACTGTGAAACGACACCATGAGCGCACAGAAAGAAACCCTGGGCTTTCAGACCGAAGTCAAACAGCTTCTGCACCTGATGATCCACTCCTTGTATTCGAACAAGGAAATCTTCCTGCGTGAACTCATCTCCAACGCCTCGGACGCGTCCGACAAGCTGCGCTTCGAGGCGATTGCCAAGCCTGAGCTGCTGGAAGATGACGCCGAGCTGAAGATTCGCGTGAGCCTGGACAAGGAAGCCCGCACCGTCACCATCACCGACAACGGTATCGGCATGAGCCGCGCCGAGGTGATCGAGCACATCGGCACCATCGCCAAGTCTGGCACCAAGGCCTTCTTCGAGTCGCTCACCGGCGACGACAAGAAGGATGCCAACCTGATCGGCCAGTTCGGCGTCGGTTTCTACTCGGCCTTCATCGTCGCCGACAGGGTGACGCTGACCACGCGCCGTGCCGGCGCGCCGAGCGGTGAGGCGGTGCGCTGGGAGTCCGAGGGGCACGGCGAGTACACCCTTGAGCCGGTGGAGAAGGCCGCGCGCGGCACCGAGATCGTGCTGCACCTGAAGGAAGGCGAGGACGAGTTCCTCAACGACTGGTCGATCAAGCGCATCGTGCGCACCTACTCCGACCACATCTCGATTCCGATCCAGATGAAGAAAGGGGCGAGCTTCGACGAGGACGGCAAGGAAGTGGTGTCGGACGAGTGGGAAAGCGTCAACGCCGCTTCGGCGCTGTGGACCCGCGCCAAGAACGACATCAGCGACGAGCAGTACCGCGAGTTCTACAAGCACACCGCGCACGATTTCACCGACCCACTGGCGTGGAGCCACGCCCGCGTCGAGGGCCGCCAGGAGTACACCGAGCTGTTGTACATCCCGTCGCGCGCGCCGTTCGACCTGTACGAGCGCGAGCGCAAGCAGGGCGTCAAGCTGTACGTGCGCCGCGTGTTCATCATGGAGGACACCGAGAAGCTGATGCCGCACTACCTGCGCTTCGTGCGTGGGGTGATCGACAGCAACGATCTGCCGTTGAACGTCAGCCGTGAAATCCTGCAGCAGAGCAAGGACATCGACGCCATCCGCGCCGGCTGCGTGAAGAAGGTGCTGGCGCTGCTGGAAGACCTCGCCGCCAACGACGTCGAGAAGTACGCCACGTTCTGGCAGGAGTTCGGCCAGGTGCTGAAGGAGGGCGTCGGCGAGGACTTCGCCAACAAGGAGCGCATCGCCAAGCTGCTGCGCTTTACCTCGACCCTGAGCGAGGGCGACACGCCGACGGTGTCGCTGGCCGACTACGTGGCGCGCATGAAGGAAGGCCAGGAGAAAATCTACTTCATCACCGCCGAGACGCTGGCGGCTGCCCGCAACAGCCCGCACCTCGAGGTGTTCAAGAAGAAGGGCGTCGAAGTGCTGCTGTTGACCGACCGCGTCGACGAGTGGGTGAGCGCCTCGCTGCACGAGTTCGACGGCAAGCCGCTGCAGTCGGTGGCCAAGGGCGCGCTCGATCTGGGCAAGCTGGAGGACGAACAGGACAAGGCGGCGCAGCAGCAGGCCGAAGAGGCCGCCAAGCCGGTGCTTGAGCGCATCAAGAGCGCGCTGGCCGAGCGTGTGCAGGACGTGCGCGCCACCGCGCGCCTGACCGACAGCCCGGCCTGCCTGGTGGTGGGCGAGCACGACATGAGCGCGCACCTCGAGCGCCTGCTCAAGGCCGCCGGCCAGAGCGTGCCGCAGGCGGCCAAGCCGACGCTGGAGATCAACCCGGAGCATGTGCTGGTGAAACGTCTGGCCGAAGAGCAGGACGAGGGCCGTGCCAGCGATCTCGCCCAGGTGCTGTACGACCAGGCGCTGCTGGCCGAAGGCGGCAAGCTGGACGACCCGGCCAGCTTCGTCAAGCGCATCAACAAGCTGCTGCTGGAACTGTCGGTCTGATCCCGGGCTTCGGCCAACGTTGGCCGAAGGCGCCACCGCCGCAACCGCTCTCCCGTCACCGGGAGGGCGGTTTTTACATGGGAGCCTGGCAGGCGTCGCCATCCTGGGCTAGTTAGAGAGGGCGAGCCCGGGGCGTTGCCGGGCGGGGAGAAGGGAATGCGGCTGGCTGTGGCACGGAATGGGACGGTGGCCTGCGCGCCGCGTGGGCGGCTCAGGAGTCCCCGGTCGTGCGCTGGTGGGCCTGGCTGGGGTAGGCCTTGCCGGCACGATGGCGGCGGGGCGCCGACGTGATCTACCGCCTGCTGGCCGACGCCGTGCTGCTGCTGCACCTGGGGTTCATCGTGTTTGCGCTGCTGGGCGGCTTGCTGGCGTGCCGGCGGCGCGGATGGCTGTGGTGGCACCTGCCGGCCGCCGCATGGGCGATGGCGATCGAACTGAGCGGCGGAATCTGCCCGCTGACGCCGCTGGAAAACCGCTTGCGTGCGCTGGGCGGGGCGGCCGGCTACCATGGCGGTTTTATCGAGCACTACCTGCTGGCGCTGATCTATCCCGAGGCGCTGACCCGTGCGCTCCAGCTGGTGTTGGCCGGGCTGGTGCTGGCGGTCAATCTGGCGGTGTACGGTTACGTCATCCGGCGCTGGCGCCAGGGCACTCCGCCCGGCGGCTAGGCCGGGTCGCCGCGGTGTGGTGTTGATGTGGTGTGGTTTTGATGAAGGAGTGATGCGAAATGCAATTGGTCTGCCCGTCCTGCGGTGCCCGCAACCGCGTTCCCGACGAACGTCTGCTGGAGTTGCCCAAGTGCGGCAAGTGCGCCGGCGCGCTGCTCGCCGCTGCGCCGCTGGCCTTGTCCGACGCCGCCCTGCCGGGGTTTCTCGCCGGCACCGAGCTGCCGGTGCTGGTGGACTTCTGGGCCGGCTGGTGCGGGCCGTGCCAGATGATGGCGCCGCAGTTCGCCGCCGCCGCCAAGGCGCGGCCGACGCTGCGTTGCGTCAAGGTCGACACCGAGCAGGCGCCACAGGCGTCGCGGCACTACCAGATCCGCAGCATCCCGACTCTGATCCTGTTCTGGCAGGGGCGCGAGCTGGCGCGTCACAGCGGCGTAATGCAGGCCGCCGAGCTGCTGCAGTGGGCCGAACGCCAGCTGCTGGCGGCGGGCGTGCGCTGAGCGCGGCGCTGGTGTTCCGCGCCGGTGCCGCGTACACTCGCCCGGCCTTCATTACCCGCGCGGGTACCCGTCTTCCCATGACCGCAGAACAACACTTGTCCAAGGACGATATCCGTACCCTCCCGAGCTATCCGGGGCTGGCGCCGACGGCGGTGAGCGTGGTGGCGAACGAGACCGAGATGGAAGCGGCGTATCACCAGCTCAGCGTGTGCCGCGTGCTCGGCTTCGATACCGAATCGCGCCCGACCTTCCACAAGGGCGAGACCTCGAGCGGGCCGCACCTGGTACAGCTGGCCACCGCCACGCACGCCTACCTGTTCCCGGTGGAGCGCCTCGCCGACCTGACGCGGCTGCGGATGATTCTGGAGTCGCCGGCGATCCGCAAGGTCGGTTTCGAGCTGGGCTCCGACGTGCAGCGGCTCCGCGCCAAGCTGGGCATCGAGTGCGCGGCGCTGGTGGACATCGGGCGGCTGTTCCGCCAGCCGGGCGAGCACCGTACCGTGGGCGCGGTGCAGGCGGTGGCGCGCCTGTTCGGCCAGTGTTTCCGCAAGTCGAAGCGCCAGTCGACCTCGAACTGGGCGAGCCCGGTGCTGAGCGAGGCGCAGTGCGTGTACGCCGGCAACGACGCCTATGTGGCGCTGCAGGTATACCACGAGCTGGAGCGACAGGGGCGGGTCTAGGGCCGCAAAAAGGGGCAGCAAAAAGCCGGGGAAAACCCCGGCTTTTGTTTGTCTGGTGTGCCGCGCCGGTTCAGGCCGTCGGCGGTACGGTGTCGACGAAGGACTGGCGTGCCGACAAACGCTGGTAGTAGTCGGCAAGGGTGGGGTGGCTGGCGCGCCAGTCCAGCGTGGCGAAGCGGAAGTCCAGGTAGCCCAGGCAGCAGCCGACCGCGATGTCGGCCAGGCTGTAGCCTTCGCCGTTGCACCACGGGCGTTCGCCCAGATCGTGCGCCAGCGCTGCCAGGCCGCGCTCGACTTTCTGCTGCTGGTGCGCCATCGCTTCCTCGCTCTGTTTCTCCGGCGGGCGGCGCCGTTCCATGACGATGGCGACGGCCGCGTCGCAGATGCCGTCGGCCAGCGCTTCCCAGCGCCGGGTGGCGATGAACGAGCGGTTGTCCTGCGGCAAGAGGCGCGACACTGGCGAGATGTTGTCGAGGTACTCCACGATCACGCGCGAGTCGTACAGCGTGTTGCCGTCGTCCAGCTCCAGCACTGGCACCTTGCCGAGCGGATTGTAGCGGGCAACTTGCGAGTCGGCCTCCCAAGGCTGGTCGATCAGGATCGGGCAGTCGATTTTCTTTTCAGCGAGCACGATCCGCACTTTGCGGGCGTAGGGACTGGTGAGTGACGCGATCAGTTTCATGGCATGAACAGGGTGCTTGGTCGTGGGGGAGCCGGTCGACGTCGACCGGCGGGTAAGCAGGCTTACTTTAACGTATCGGCGGGCCGCCTCAAAGCGCTTTAGCGGAGTTCCAGCTGGCCGTTGACCTGCAGTTGCAACTGGCTGCGGCCGGGCTGCCATTCGGCCGGGGCGACTTCGGCGTCGGCGGCCATGGCCAGCGTCTTGCTGCGCATCAACAGCGGCACCGGTGGCGGCATCTGGTTGCCGATGGTGAGCTGGTGCATGTTGAGGGTGTTCTTGCCCAGCGCCTTGGCCGCGATCTGCGCCTGCTCCATCAGCGCGGCGATCGCTTCCGGAATCATGGCCTTTTCCGCGGCATGACGGGCGTCGTCGGACACCACGAACTGCACGCCTTCCAGCAGCATGTAGCCCTGCAGCTTGGCGATCAGCTCGCTGCCTTGCGCCATGTCGCGGGTTTTCAGCTTCAGTTCGGCACGACCCTGCCAGCCGTCGATCTTGCCGCTCTTGTTGTAGGCGGGCCAGCTGTTGTAGCTGCCGCTGCTGACTTCGACGTTCTTGTAGCCGCGCGCGTCGCTCTGGGCGCGGTTGATGAGCTGGTTGAGGCGGTTGGCCAGCGTTCCCGGCTGCGGCTGGCGGTCCTGCACGTACAGCGTGGCGATCATCTGGTCGTTGGCGATCTCGCGCTGGGTGCTGGCCGACAGGTTCAGCACGGTGGCGGCCGGGTCGGCCCGTTCGGCGGCCGGCGCCAGCGGGGCCAGCAGGAACAAGGGGGCGGCCAGGCTCAACAGGGTGGTGAGGCGGGTCATGGGGGCTCCTGTCTTGGGAAGGCGGGTAATGACAGTATCGCTCAGCGGCGCGGCACTGTCGTGACAAGAGACTATGACGATGGCGGGCGCGATGAGTTCAGTACGGCGCCAACTGTGTCGGCCAACCCGATGCGCTCAGCCGCGCGCGAAAAGCTTCGGCCAACCTGCAAAGGTTGGCCGAAGGAGACGGGGGATCAGCCCAACAGCAGCGCGTCGTCGGCGATCGCTTCGCCGCGGGTGCGTTCGAACATCGCCAGCAGGTCGGGCACGTCCATGCGGGCGCGCTCCTCGCCGGACACGTCCAGCACCACCCGGCCCTGGTGCAGCATCACGGTGCGGTCGCCGTGATCCAGCGCCTGGCGCATCGAGTGCGTCACCATCATCGCGGTCAGCTGGTTCTCGCGCACGATCTGGTCGGTCAGCTCCAGCACGAAGGCGGCGGTCTTGGGATCGAGCGCCGCGGTGTGCTCGTCGAGCAGCAGGATCTGCGACGGCCGCAGCGACGCCATCAGCAGGCTCACCGCCTGGCGCTGACCGCCGGAGAGCAGGCCCATGCGGTCGGACAGGCGGTTTTCCAGACCGAGCTTGAGCGTGGCGAGCTTGTCGCGGAACAGGCTGCGCAGCGAGGCATTCAGGGCGCCTTTCAGGCCGCGACTTTCACCTCGTTGCCAGGCGATCGCCAGGTTCTCCTCGATGCTCAGCGCCTCGCAGGTGCCGGCCATCGGGTCCTGGAACACGCGGGCCACCAGCCCGGCGCGCTGCGAGGCGTTGAGACGGGTGACGTCGCGCCCGGCGATCTCGATGCTGCCCTGGTCGACGATCAGGTCGCCGCTGATGGCGTTGAGGAAGGTCGACTTGCCGGCGCCGTTGGAGCCGATCACGGTGACGAACTGGCCCTGGGGGATGTCCAGCGAGGCCCCGCGCAGCGCCGGGTTCTCGATCGGGGTGCCGGGGTTGAAGGTCTTGTAGAGGCCGTTAGCGCGCATCATGAGCAGTGCTCCCCTTGGTGGCAGCCGAGCGTTTGGCGGCGAATTTGCGTTTGAGCGACGGCAGCACCAGTGCGAAACCGACCAGCAGGGCGGTGATCAGGTTGAGGTCCTGCGCCTGCAGGCCGATGAAGTCGGCGTTGAGCGCCAGCGCGATGAACAGGCGGTACACCAGGGCGCCGAGCACGGCGGCCAGCGTCGCCACCATGATGGTGCGGCCCGGGATCAGCGTCTCGCCGATGATCACCGCAGCCAGCCCCACCACGATGGTGCCGATGCCCATCGAAATGTCGGCGCCGCCCTGGGTCTGCACATAGAGTGCGCCGGCCAGCGCGATCAGGGCATTGGAGATGGCCATGCCCAGCAGCACCATGCGGTCGGTGGCGACGCCCTGCGCACGCGCCATGCGGGCGTTGGCGCCGGTGGCGCGCATCGCCAGGCCGGACTGGGAGGCGAAGAAGGCGTCCAGTGCCAGCTTGGCGATCACCACGATCACGGCCAGCACCAGGGGCTGGATCAGGTATTGCGAGTCGGGCGCCCGGGCGATGAACGGGCTGAACACGGTGTCGGCGCCGATCAGCGGCATGTTGGGTGCGCCCATGATGCGCAGGTTGACCGAGTAGAGCGCGATCATCACCAGGATACTGGCCAACAGCTGCAGGATGTTCAGCCGCACGTTGAGCCAGGCGGTGATCAGGCCGGCCACGGCACCCGCCGCGGTGCCGGCCAGCGTGGCCAGCCAGGGGTCATGGCCGCCGGCGATCAGGGTGGCGGCGACGGCGCCGCCCAGCGGGAAGCTGCCGTCGGCGGTCAGGTCGGGGAAATTCAGAATGCGGAAGGAAATCAGCACACCCAGCGCCACCAGCGCGAAGATCAGGCCGATTTCCGTGGCGCCCAGCAAGGCGATCAGGGACATGAAACAACACCTCGTGAAACGTTCGCTCCCCGGGCCGGGCTTGTGGCCCGACCCGGGGAGAGGGAGCAGACTTCGGGTTGGCCGAAGTCACAAGACTGGCTTACTTGATGACTTCTTTGGCGGTTTTGACCAGCTCGGGCGACAGCTTCAGGCCCTGCTTCTCGGCCGCGGCCGGGTTGACCACCAGATTGAGCTTGGTTCCGACTTCCGGTGCGATCGCGCCCGGCTTCTCGCCCTTCAGGATCCGCACCACCAGTTTGCCGGTCTGGCGGCCCATGTCGTAGTAGTTCTGGCCGAGCGCGGCGACGGCGCCACGCTTCACCGTGTCGGTATCGGCGGCCACCAGCGGCAGCTTGCTGTCGACGGCGACCTTATACAGCGACTCGTAGGCCGACACCACGTTGTTGTCGGTGGTGGTGTAGATCACGTCGACCTTGCCGACCAGGCTCTTGGCGGCGGACGGCACGTCCACGGTGCGGGCGGCGGACGCCTCCACCAGCGACATGCCCTGCTTGGCGAGTTCGGCCTTCAGTTCCTTGGCGACGATGGTCGAGTTCACCTCGCCCGGGCTGTACACCATGCCGACGTGTTTCACGCCCGGCTTCACTTTCTTGATCAGCTCGATCTGCGGGGCCAGCGGCAGTGCATCGGAGACGCCGGTAATGTTGGTGCCAGATGGCTTCCAGTCCTTCACCAGCTTGGCGGCAACCGGATCGGTCACGGCGGAGAACACCACCGGGATCGACTTGGTCGAGGCGGCCAATGCCTGGGCGCTCGGGGTGGCAATGCCGACGATCACGTCCGGGGTGTCGCCGATGAACTTGCGGGCGATCTGCGCGGCGGTGGCGGTGTTGCCCTGGGCGCTCTGGAACTGGTACTTCAGGTTCTTGCCCTGAATAAAGCCGGCGGCCTTGAGCTCGTCCTCGATGCCTTTGCGGGCGGCGTCGAGCGCCGGGTGTTCGACGATGGCGGTGACCGCCACCGATTTCATCTCGGCAGCCAGCAGCGGGGCGGACAGGGCCGTGGCGACGGCGGCCAGCAGCAGGGTGCGGGGGAACAGCGACTTCATGGAGACTCCTTGTGCGGTATCGGGCCGAAACCGGGACTCATGTTGCGGCATCGTGGCAATTTTATGGCAAAGCACAAAAAAAATTTGCCGTACGCGCGCAATGAAATGTCTGAGTTTCTGTTGTTATTGTCAGAATATTGTCGGTTTTGCCGTGGGGCGGGAGTGAGGCTGCGTCCGGGGGGCGTGCCGTGGTGAATCATGGCAAAGTATTTTGTCTACAGTATTGTCTTTTCTTAGACAAAACCGCTGTCAGAGAAGTATTGGCCAGGTGAAAGGAAGCGAAAAAGCGGCCCTGACGGGCCGCTTTGCATTGAGGAAGAGGACGCTCTTTCGCCTCGGTTCTTACAGCGCGTGCGCCTTCTCCACCTGGCGCCAGTGGTGCAGCAGCGGCTCGGTGTAGCCGGACGGCTGGGCGCAGCCCTGGAACACCAGGTCGCAGGCGGCCTTGAAGGCGATCGAGGTGTCGAACGCCGGGGCCATCGGCTGGTAGGCCGGATCGCCGGCGTTCTGGCCGTCCACCACGGCGGCCATGCGCTGCAGCGTTTCCTTCACCTGCGCCTCGGTGACGATGCCGTGGCGCAGCCAGTTGGCGATGTGCTGGCTGGAAATGCGCAGCGTGGCGCGGTCTTCCATCAGGCCGATGTTGTGGATGTCCGGTACCTTGGAGCAGCCCACGCCCTGGTCGATCCAGCGCACCACGTAGCCCAGGATGCCCTGCGCGTTGTTGTCGAGCTCCTGCTGGATGTCTTCGGCCGACCAGTTCGGATTGGCCGCCACCGGGATGGTCAGGAGGTCGTCCTGCACGTCGAGGTACTGGTCTTCCAGCGCCTTCTGCACCTCCTGCACGTCGACCTGGTGGTAGTGCAGCGCATGCAGCACGGCGGCGGTGGGGGACGGAACCCAGGCGGTGTTGGCGCCGGCTTTCGGGTGGCCGATCTTCTGCTTCAGCATCTCGGCCATCAGGTCCGGCATCGCCCACATGCCCTTGCCGATCTGGGCGTGGCCGCGCAGGCCGCAGTCGAGGCCGACCTGGACGTTGTTGCGCTCGTAGGCGGCGATCCACTTCGAGGTCTTCATGTCGCCCTTGCGGATCATCGGGCCGGCTTCCATCGAGGTGTGCATCTCGTCGCCGGTGCGGTCGAGGAAGCCGGTGTTGATGAAGGCCACGCGATGGCGGGCGGCGGCGATGCAGGCCTTGAGGTTGACGCTGGTGCGGCGTTCCTCGTCCATGATTCCGAGCTTGACGGTGTACTGCGGCAGGCCGAGCAGCTGTTCCACCTTGCCGAACAGCTCGTCGGCGAAGGCGACTTCGTCCGGGCCGTGCATCTTCGGTTTGACGATATAGATCGAGCCGGCGCGCGAGTTGCCGCGGCGCTGCTGATCGTGCAGTGCGATCAGCGTGGTCACCACGGCGTCCATGATGCCTTCCGGCACTTCGTGGCCGTCGCCGTCGAGGATGGCCGGGTTGGTCATCAGGTGGCCGACGTTGCGCACGAACATCAGGCTGCGGCCGTGCAGCGTCAGCGTGCTGCCGTCGGCGGCGGTATAGCGGCGGTCCGGGTTGAGGGCGCGGGTGAAGGTCTTGCCGCCCTTGCTCACTTCTTCGGTCAGCGTGCCCTGCATCAGGCCGAGCCAGTTGCGGTACACCACGACCTTGTCGTCGGCGTCGACTGCGGCGACCGAGTCCTCGCAGTCCATGATGGTGGTGATGGCGGCTTCCATCACGATGTCCTTGACCCCGGCGCCGTCCTGGGCGCCGATCGGGCTGCTCTTGTCGATCTGGATCTCGAAGTGCAGGCCATTCTGCTTGAGCAGCACCGAGGTCGGCGCGGCTGCGTCGCCGTTGTAGCCGAGGAACAGCTCCGGCTGCTTGAGCGAGCTGGTGCGGCCGTCCTGCAGCTCGACCTGCAACTGGCCGCCGGCCACGCGGTAGGCCGCGGCCTGGTGGTGCGAACCGGTTTCCAGTGGCGCGCTGGCGTCGAGGAAGTCACGGCCGAAGGCGATCACCTTGGCGCCGCGCACCGGGTTGTAGCCGCCGCTGCGGCTGGCGCCATCGTCCTCGGCGATGGCATCGGTGCCGTACAGCGCGTCGTACAGGCTGCCCCAGCGCGCGTTGGCGGCGTTCAGGGCGTAGCGCGCGTTCATCACCGGCACCACCAGCTGCGGGCCGGCCTGCTCGGCGATTTCGCTGTCGATGTTGCTGGTGCTGATGCGGCCGTCGGCCGGCACCGGCTTCAGGTAGCCGATGGAGGTGAGGAACGCCTTGTAGGCGGCCATGTCCGCGATCGGGCCCGGATGCTGGCGGTGCCAGGTATCGATTTCGCTCTGCTGGCGGTCGCGCTCGGCGAGTAGGGAGCGGTTCTTCGGCGCCAGTTCGTGCACCAGGACATCGAAACCGGACCAGAACGCGGCGGAGCCGATGCCGCTACCCGGCAGGACTTCCTGTTCGATGAAGGCGTGGAGGACGGTGGCAACCTGCAGTCGATGGCAAGGGGTTCGTTGGGTCATGACGTTACTCTCTCTCGTTTCCGTTGGGGCTGGTCCCCGATCAACCGGCCTGGGTTTTTCGTGGCGACACCAGGGGAATATTCCCTCTTAATTTGGCATAAATGGTATCGCGATGCGCTGGGATCAGTTTAGTGATGTTTATGTGACAAAAAAAGACCTAAGATGCCATAGCATCTTTTACTTTTTGTGAGCTAATGGACACGTTCAAGCAACTCGAAACCCTGGTCGCGGTGGTGGCTCACGGCAGCCTGTCGGCGGCGGCGCGCATCGAGGGGGTGGTGCCGGCCGTGATCGGCCGCCGTCTGGATGCCCTGGAGGAGCGCCTCGGCGCCAAGCTGCTGGTGCGCACCACGCGCAGCGTCACGCTGACGCAGGAGGGCAGCGCCTTTTACGAGGAAAGCCTGCGCATCCTGGCCGAGTTGGCCGAAGCCGAGGCGGCGGTGGCGTCCGGCAGCGCGCGGGCGCGTGGTCACCTGCGGGTAAGTGCCCCGGCCGGTTTCGGCCGCCGTCACGTCGCCCCGCATGCCGCCAGTTTTCAGCAGCTGCACCCGGACGTGAAGGTGACGCTCGACCTGTCGGACCGCCTGGTCGACCTGGTGCGCGACCGCGTCGACTGCGCCATCCGGATTTCGGACCTCTCCGACTCCAGCCTGGTGGCGATCCGCCTGGCCGAAAACTATCGCGTGGTGGTGGCCGCGCCGAGCTACCTGGCGCGCCACGGCACTCCGCGCACGCTGGACGACCTGACGCAGCACAACTGCCTGTCGCTGGGCGAGAGTCAGAGCCGCGGCTGGACCTTCACCCGCGACGGCGAGCCGGTCAATCTCAAGGTCTCCGGCACGCTGGAATGCAACGACGGCGCGGTGCTGCACGATTGGGCGCTGCAGGGGTACGGGCTCACCTGGCGCTCGTTGTGGGAGGTCAAGGACGATCTCTCCGAAGGGCGGCTGGTGACGGTGCTGGACAGCTTTTCCTCGCCGGATTACCCCGTGTACGCCATGGTGCCGCAACGCAAGTTCCTGCCGCTGCGGGTGCGCCACTTCATCGACCATCTCAAGGCCTGTTACGCCGCGCCGGGCTACTGGGGTTGAGCGCGGCGCTGCTCATGGTCGGCATGCCCGCTACGCCGCTCGTGGCGCCGACCTGGCGGTGTTTGGTGGTAGGGCATTCGGCTGCTCGCGGCGTCGTTCGCTGCGGCATGTGGCGGCCTAGCCGACACCTTCGCCTTGTGGCGGAATAAGGTGTGAAATTGCGCTGGATCAATGGATCGGGGCGCAGTGTTTCCGATAGAGGGCGAAGGCTGCTATTTTGCGCGCCTGTTTGCCGGATTGCCGCAGCCTGGGCCGTGGCGGCTATGACAGTGGCGAAGTCGGGGGGTGAGTTTTACCTTGTCTGACCTTGGCATTGAGGTAATATCACGCCGTTTCGTCTTCGTGGCGGTGGCTTTATTGGCTATCTTCGCGCGTAGACGAGTTATTTTCGGAGCACCGTGTGCCCTGATCCATTCCTGCCATGCGCCCGCCACACTGCGGGCGCATGGCATTTGGCACACCGCGAACACTCGGGGATTGTTTGAAACATGAGCTTGATGCGCAAGAAGAGCGTGAGGGGCATGCTGTCTGCCGCCCACACCTCACAGGGGCTCCGCAAGGAGCTGTCCGCCTTTGACCTGACCATGCTGGGGATCGGCGCCATCATCGGCACCGGCATCTTCGTCCTGACCGGCACCGGCGCCACCGTGGCCGGCCCCGGCCTGGTATTGTCCTTCGTCATCGGCGCCATCGCCTGCGGTTTCGCCGCGCTGTGCTACGCCGAATTCGCCTCCATGCTGCCGGTGTCGGGTTCCACCTATACCTACGCCTACGCCACGCTGGGCGAGCTGATCGCCTGGATCATCGGCTGGGACCTGATGCTGGAATACCTGCTGGCGTCCTCCGCCGTGTCAGTGGGCTGGTCCGGCTACTTCCAGAGCCTGATCGCCGGTTTCGGCCTGCATCTGCCGGATGCGCTGACCGCCGCGGCAGGTGCCCGCCCCGGCGTGGAGACGGTGTTCAACCTGCCGGCCTTCGTGATTGCCATGCTGATTACCGCGCTGCTGGCGTTCGGCATCAAGGAATCGAAGAAGGTCAATAACGTGGTGGTGATGATCAAGGTGGCGGTGGTGGTGCTGTTCATCGCCATCGCGGTGTGGCACGTCAAGCCGGCCAACTGGAATCCGGCCCTGCCGTACGGCATGACCGGCGTGTTCCACGGTGCCGCCATCGTGTTCTTCAGCTTCCTCGGCTTCGACGCCGTGACTTGTGCTGCAGAAGAGGTGAAGAACCCTGAGAAGGATATCCCGAAGGGGGTGATCTGGTCGCTGGCGATCTGCTCGGTGCTGTATGTGATCGTGTCCGCCATCATGACCGGCATCGTGCCGTTCATGCAGTTCAAGGGCATCGATCACCCGGTATCGCTGGCGTTGCAGGTGGCCAAGCTCGACTGGTTCGCCGGCTTCGTCGACCTGGGCGCCATTCTCGGCATGCTGACGGTGATCCTGGTGATGACTTACGGGCAGACCCGCATCCTGTTCGCGATGTCGCGCGATGGCCTGCTGCCCAAGGTGTTCTCCGAGGTGCATCCGAAGTACGGCACGCCGTACAAGGCCACCTGGCTGATCGGCACCCTCATTGCGCTGATCGCCGGCTTCGTGCCGCTGGGTACGTTGGCCGAGCTGGTGAACATCGGCACCCTGGCCGCGTTCTCGCTGATCGCCGCCGCCATCATCCTGCTGCGCAAGCGCGAACCGGACCTGCCGCGCAAGTTTCACTGCCCGGGCGTGCCCTACGTACCGGCGCTGGCCATCGTGTTCTGCGTGTTCCTGATGACGCAGCTCGCGGCGCTGACCTGGCTGTGCTTCGTGATCTGGCTGGTGCTGGGCCTGATGGTGTACTTCGGCTATTCGCGCCGCCGCTCGCTGCTGCACGTGCGTACCTGACCGAGGCGACTCTCCGTAGGCATCCAGGGCCGGCTTTTGCCGGCCTTTTTGTTGGGCTGCCGATGGCTTGCAGTCCAGCTGTCGGCCGGGTCCGCCGCTGGCCGACCCTTGGCATGAAGGCCGCGACGACCTTCTTGTGTCCGGTTGGGCACGGCGAATAGCGGGAGTGTGTCGGGAGATGCGCTGCTGATTTGTTCGAGATCAGGGCGGCGTGCAGTGGCTGCCTGCCAGGATGTGGGGGCCCCCCGTTGCCCTCGTTGCGCCGGGAAGCAATGGATGAGGTGCCGCAACGAAAAACCCCCGCCGTGGCGGGGGTTGCTTGACACAGACGGCAGGGTCGAATTGCCGTTCAGTCGAACGCTTGGATCTTAGTGGAACTGTTCTTCTTCGGTCGACCCGGTCAGCGCGGTCACCGAGGACTTGCCGCCCTGGATTACCGTGGTGATGTCGTCGAAGTAGCCGGTACCGACTTCCTGCTGGTGCGAGACGAAGGAATAGCCACGTTCGCGGGCGGCGAATTCCGGCTCTTGTACCTTCTCGACGTAGGCCGACATGCCGCGCTTGGCGTAGTCCTGCGCCAGGTCGAACATGTTGTACCACATGGAGTGGATGCCAGCCAGGGTGATGAACTGGTACTTGTAGCCCATGGCGCCCAGCTCGCGCTGGAACTTGGCGATGGTGGCATCGTCCAGGTTCTTTTTCCAGTTGAAGGACGGCGAGCAGTTGTAGGCCAAGAGCTTGCCCGGGTGCTTGGCGTGTACGGCTTCAGCAAATTTGCGGGCGAATTCCAGATCCGGGGTACCGGTTTCGCACCATACCAGGTCGGCGTATTCGGCGTAGGCGATAGCGCGGCTGATGGCCTGCTCCAGACCTTTCTTGGTCTTGTAGAAGCCTTCTGCAGTGCGTTCGCCGGTCAGGAACGGCTTGTCGTTCTCGTCGTAGTCGCTGGTCAAGAGGTCGGCGGCTTCGGCGTCGGTACGGGCGATCACCAGGGTCGGTACGCCGTAGACGTCAGCGGCCATACGGGCGGCGATCAGTTTCTGTACGGCTTCCTGGGTCGGTACCAGTACCTTGCCACCCATGTGGCCGCACTTCTTCACCGAAGCCAGTTGGTCTTCGAAGTGCACCCCACCGGCGCCGGCGCGGATCATCGCCTTCATCAGTTCGTAGGCGTTCAGCACGCCGCCGAAACCGGCTTCGGCATCGGCCACGATCGGAGCGTAGTAATCGACGAAGCCGGCATCGCCTTTTTCCAGACCCTTGGAGTGCTGGATTTCGTCGGCACGGGTGAAGGCGTTGTTGATGCGCTCGACCACCTTCGGCACCGAGTCAACCGGGTACAGCGACTGGTCCGGGTACATCGCGGAGTATTCGTTGTTGTCGGCGGCGACTTGCCAGCCGGACAGGTAGATGGCCTTGATGCCGGCTTTCACCTGCTGCATGGCCTGGCCACCGGTCAGCGCGCCCAGGCAGTTGATGTAGGGCTCGTTGTTGACCAGGTTCCACAGTTTTTCAGCACCGTTACGAGCCAAGGTATGTTCCACCTGGACGGAGCCGCGCAGGCGCTCTACGTCGGCGGCGGTGTAGCCGCGCTTGATACCTTTCCAGCGCGGATTTTCGTCCCAGTCTTTTTGGATGGCGGCAATGCGTTGTTCGCGAGTGGTCATGCTTGAATCCTTCTCGATTACGTTTCTTAGTAAACCGGTAAATTCAGCCGGCATTCCTCTGGCTATGATGAATCGGTTTTACCGTCACCTTTTATTGACAACGTGTTTTGCCCGTTGTCGTTTCCGACCGCCGAAGCCTATTCCGTAAGGGAGACAGACCTGCTGGTCGTCGTGTGCTGTGAGTCCATTTAAACATAAAAAAAACGTAATGTGTGCAGTGCAGCACAAAAAAATCCTTTGTTTTCAAAAGGTAACAAAACCGACAAAAAACGAATGAAATGCCACGCTGTTTTTTTCCATTTCCGAAAGCAAAAGTTCCCAAACGAGCGGTTGCTTGGTTCGCTTGCGCATCGACCGCGCTCTCTTGAAATTTTCGCCAAAGCCCCTACCTAGCGTCAGGTCATCCTCAATCGCCTAGCTAACAAGGGAATCGTCATGCAGGAAAACCAACAGAATCCGGTTAACGAGGCCGTGGACAGCGCCGCCGCCCAGGCTCCCGCCGACAGCGCGGTCGAGCCGACCACGGAGGCGCGCGTTGCCGCACTGGAAATCGAGTTGGCCGAAGCCCGCGAGCAGTTTCTGCGCTCCCGCGCCGAAATGGAGAACCTGCGCCGTCGTACGGCCGAAGAGGTGGTGAACGCACAGAAGTACGCCATCAACAAGTTTGCCAACGAGTTGTTGGCGGTGAAGGACAGCCTGGAGATGGCGCTGGCCGACCAGAGCGGCCAGTTCGACAACCTGAAGTTCGGCGTCGACCTGACGCTGAAACAGCTGGTGTCGGCCTTCGACAAAGCGCAGATCAAGGAAATCAACCCGGTGGGCGAGGCGCTCGACCCGCACCGCCATCAGGCCATCAGCACCGAGGAAGCGGACGCCGAGCCCAACACCGTGCTGCGCGTGATGCAGAAGGGCTACCAAGTGGCCGATCGCGTGTTGCGCCCGGCCATGGTCGTGGTCGCCAAGGCCAAGAGCCAACAGTAAAAAGGTTGGCCGAAGCCCTCTTGAAAACGTGGGCATAGCCATTACCTATCCAGTCAACAGGCGCTGACTATCGCGATTGCGGTACGCCGTAAAGAGTCAAGGAAAGGAATTAAACATGGGCAAAATCATTGGTATCGACCTGGGCACCACCAACTCCTGCGTGTCGGTGATCGAGAACGGCCATCCGAAAGTGATCGAGAACGCCGAAGGCACTCGCACCACTCCGTCCATCATCGCCTACATGGAAGACGGCGAGATCCTGGTCGGCGCCCCGGCCAAGCGTCAGGCGGTGACCAACCCGAAGAACACCCTGTACGCCATCAAGCGCCTGATCGGCCGCCGCTTCGAAGAAAAAGAAGTGCAGAAGGACATCGACCTGATGCCGTTCGAGATCACCAAGGCCAAGAACGGCGACTCCTGGGTCAAGGTGCGTGACCAGGAACTGGCGCCGCCGCAGATCTCCGCCGAAGTGCTGCGCAAGATGAAGAAGACCGCCGAAGACTACCTCGGCGAAGAAGTGACCGAAGCCGTGATCACCGTGCCGGCCTACTTCAACGACAGCCAGCGCCAGGCCACCAAGGACGCCGGCCGCATCGCCGGTCTGGACGTCAAGCGCATCATCAACGAGCCGACCGCGGCCGCGCTGGCCTTCGGTCTGGCCAAGCAGGAAGGCGACCGCAAGATCGCCGTGTATGACCTGGGTGGCGGCACCTTCGACATCTCGATCATCGAGATCGCCGACGTCGAAGGCGAGCACCAGTTCGAAGTGCTGTCGACCAACGGCGACACCTTCCTGGGTGGTGAAGACTTCGACCAGCGCCTGATCGACTACATCGTGACCGAGTTCAAGCGCGAGCAGGGCGTGGACCTGAAGAACGACGTGATGGCGCTGCAGCGCCTGAAGGACGCCGCGGAAAAGGCCAAGATCGAGCTGTCCTCGGCCTCGCAGACCGAAGTCAACCTGCCGTACATCACCATGGACGCCACTGGTCCGAAGCACCTGGCGATGAAGATCACCCGCGCCAAGTTCGAGAGCCTGGTGGAAGACCTGATCGCCCGCTCGATTGAGCCGTGCCGTGTCGCCCTGAAGGACGCCGGCGTGTCGATCAACGACATCGCCGACGTGATCCTGGTCGGCGGCCAGACCCGCATGCCGAAGGTGCAGGAAGCGGTGAAGGAGTTCTTCGGCAAGGAGCCGCGCAAGGACGTCAACCCGGACGAAGCCGTGGCCGTCGGTGCCGCCATCCAGGGTTCGGTGCTGTCCGGTGACCGCAAGGACGTGCTGCTGCTCGACGTGACCCCGCTGTCGCTGGGTATCGAGACGCTGGGCGGCATCATGACCAAGCTGATCCAGAAGAACACCACCATCCCGACCAAGGCGCAGCAGACCTTCTCCACTGCCGACGACAACCAGACCGCGGTGACCATCCACGTGCTGCAAGGTGAGCGCGAGAAGGCCTCGGCCAACAAGTCGCTGGGCCAGTTCAACCTGTCCGACATCCCGGCCGCGCCGCGTGGCATGCCGCAGATCGAAGTGACCTTCGACATCGACGCCAACGGTATCCTGCACGTGTCGGCCAAAGACAAGGGCACCGGCAAGGAAGCCAAGATCACCATCCAGGCGTCCTCCGGCCTGTCCGAGGAAGAAATCCAGCGCATGGTGAAGGACGCCGAGGTTAACGCCGAAGAAGACAAGAAGCTGCACGAGCTGGTACAGGCCCGCAACCAGGGTGAAGGCATGATCCACTCGGTGAAGAAGTCGCTGGCCGAACACGGCGACAAGATCTCCGCCGAAGAGAAGTCCGCCATCGAAGCCGCGCTGAAGGAAGCCGAAGAAGTGGTGAAGGGCGACGACAAGGACGCCATCGACGCCAAGGTCCAGGCGCTGATGACCGCTTCGCACAAGCTGGCCGAGCAGATGTACAGCCAGGCCCAGGGCGAAGCCGGTGCCGAACAGCCGGCTGGCGCCGGCAACAAGGACGAAGGCGACGTGGTCGATGCCGAGTTCGAAGAAGTGAAGGACAAGAAGTAAGCGTTCTTGCGCCTGGAGCCCGCCGCGACGCCGCCATGCGCCCAGCGTCGGGCGGCTCTAGAGAGGCACAGGGTTCCGGGGGCTTTCCTCTGGCCTCTGTGCCTTTCCTGTTTCGGAATTCCCTTTCCGCCTGCCCCTGATGGGAGGCCCCAAGGTAGAACAGCATGTCCAAACGTGATTATTACGACACTCTCGGTGTCAACCGCGATGCCTCCGACGACGACATCAAGAAGGCGTACCGCAAGCTGGCGATGAAGCACCACCCGGACCGCAACCCGGACAGCAAGGAAGCCGAAGACAAGTTCAAGGAAGTCAAGGAAGCCTACGAGATACTGTCCGACGGGCAGAAGCGCGCGGCCTACGACCAGTTCGGCCACGCCGGGGTCGATCCCAATGCTGCTGGTGCGCGCGGCGGCCAGGGCTTCGGCGATTTCGCCGACGCCTTCTCCGACATCTTCGGCGACATCTTCGGTGGGCGCGGCGGTGGCGGACGCTCCAACGTCTACCGTGGCGCCGATCTGCGCTACAACATGGAGATCTCGCTGGAAGAGGCGGCGCGCGGCTGCGAGAAGCAGATCCGCATCCCGTCGCACGAGAATTGCGACGTCTGTCACGGCAGCGGCGCCAAGCCGGGCACCCAGCCCAAGACTTGCCCGACCTGCGGCGGTCACGGCCAGGTGCGGGTGAGCCAGGGCTTCTTCTCGATCCAGCAGACCTGCCCGACCTGCCACGGCAGCGGCAAGCAGATCACCGACCCGTGCCACAAGTGCCACGGCGCCGGCCAGGTCAAGACCCACAAGACGCTCAACGTCAAGATTCCGCCCGGCGTCGACGAGGGCGACCGTATCCGTCTGTCCGGCGAGGGCGAGGCGGGGCAGAACGGCGGCCCGGCGGGCGACCTGTACGTGGTGACCCACATCAAGGCGCACCCGGTGTTCCAGCGCGACGGCATGGATCTGCACTGCGAGATGCCGATTTCCTTCGCCACGGCGGCACTCGGCGGCGAAGTGGAAATCCCCACGCTCGACGGTCTGGCCAAGGTGAAGATCGCGGCGGAAACCCAGTCCGGCCGCCAGTACCGGCTGCGCGGCAAGGGCATCAAGTCGGTGCGTGGTTCCGACTACGGTGACCTGCTGTGCCACGTGGTGGTGGAAACCCCGATCAACCTCACCGAGCGTCAGAAGGAGCTGCTGCGCGAGTTCGAGGCGATCAGCCAGGGCGATACCGCCATGCACAACCCGCGCGCCAAGTCCTTCATGGACAAGCTGAAGGACTTCTTCGGCTGAACCCGAAGGCATGGCGATAAAAAAACGGCGCCCCATCGGGTCGCCGTTTTTTGTTGATTAAGTCCTCTCGAGCACCGCGAGGCTCCCTTACAGGGCAAGGGCGGACTGCGTGCGAATCTTTGATTCGCTCAGCGAAGGATTGGGAATAAAGTGGCAGGCTGCGGAATCAACTACTGAGGTGGAGAGGCCCGGCTTTGCCGGGTCCTGTCAAAAAGAATCAAAGCACCTTGTCCGCAGCCTGAAACGGCGACTCGATGAGTCGCCGTTTTTCTTGCCGGGGAACGCTTTAGGCCGACTGGCGCGCGGCCTTCAGTGCCGGCTCGCCGCCTTGGCGGTGGTAGCCCAGGGCATAGTAGAGCACCACCAGCAGCACCAGCCAGCCCGGGCCGATCACCAGCGCGATGCGGGTGTCCGGGAAGTAGGCCATCAGACCCACCACCAGCACCAGGAAGGCCAGCGCGATGTACGAACCGTACGGGAACAGCGGCATGCGATGCTCGAGGGCCGACAGCTGTGCCGGGCTCAGGGTGCGGCGGAACTTCAGCTGCGACAGCAGGATGATCGCCCAGGTCCAGATCGCGCCGAAGGTCGAGATCGCGGTGAGCCAGGTGAACACTTCCTTCGGGGCGAGGTAGTTGAGCAGCACGCCGCCCAGCAGCATCACCACCGAGATCAGCACGGCGGCGTTCGGCACGCCGTTCTTGCCCACCTTGGCGAACATCGGCAGCGCCTGCCCTTGCTGCGCCAGGTTGTACACCATGCGGCCGGTACTGAAGATGCCGCTGTTGCACGAGGACAGCGCGGCGGTCAGCACCACGAAGTTGATGATGCCGGCGGCGGCCGGGATGCCCATCTTCTCGAAGGTCATCACGAACGGGCTGCCGCTGGTGCCGATCTGGTCCCACGGGTAGATCGACATCACCACGAACAGCGCGCCGACGTAGAAGATCAGGATGCGCCAGAACACCGAGTCCACGGCACGCGCCAGGGTCTTCTTCGGGTTCTTGGCTTCGCCGGCGGTCAGGCCGATCATCTCCACGCCCAGATACGCGAACATCACCATCTGCATCGACATCAGGATGCCCTTGACGCCGTTGGGCATGAAGCCGCCGTGCGTCCACAGGTTGGCGATGCCGGTGGCGATGCCGCCGTTGCCGAAGCCGAACACGATCATGCCGAGGCTGGAGATGATCATCAGCACGATGGTGACGATCTTGATCAGCGCGAACCAGAACTCGAATTCACCGTAGGTCTTGACCGCGATGAAGTTGACCGAGCCCATGAGCACCAGTGCCGACAGCGCCCAGATCCAGTGCGGCACGTCCGGGAACCACACGCCCATGTAGACGCCGACCGCGGTGATTTCGGCCATGCAGGTGACGATCCACAGGAACCAGTAGTTCCAGCCGGTGAGGTAGCCGGCCAAGGGGCCGAGGTAGTTCTGCGCGTAGCGGCTGAAGGAGCCGGCGACCGGGTTGTGGATCGCCATTTCGCCCAGCGCGCGCATGATCAGGAAAATGGCGAAGCCGCCCAGCGCGTACGAGATCATGATCGCCGGGCCGGCCATCTTGATCGCGCTGGCCGATCCCAGGAACAGGCCGACGCCGATCGCGGCGCCGAGCGCCATCAGGTTGATATGCCTCTCTTCGAGGCCTCGGTGCAAGTGGTCTTGCTGGTTCTGCATCAGGTTTCTCCATCTTTGAGCGGGGAAGGGCGTCCGGGCCGATCTGGCCGTGGCGCCGCCTTATTTCGTGCAGCACTGAGCGGCTGCTTGTTATGGACCGGGCGAGCGCAGGTGGGCGCTCGATGCGGTCTTGTTCGCTGGAATTGGTGTCCAGCGAGAAGGCATAGTATAAAAACTAATATTGTAAATTTTTCACTATATATTTCTATTTTATTAGTATAAAAAACTTAAATTTTTGAACTTTACAGGTTATGTTGCAATTTGCATTTTGCCGGTGGCGGCTCTGCAAGGGCTCCGTGTCGTAGCCACCGGCGGGCGTGGCGAAGCGCGCCCGCCACACCATAAGGAGAGGGTGAAATGAGGTAGGGCAGGCCGGGGAGAAGCGCCCCGGCGTCGTGGTATCAGGGCTGGGGAGTCGAGCGCCGTCCTGCCCCGTAGGGCAAGACGTGCGGTAAAGGGGGGCGGCGCGGCGAGGGGTTTCAGTGGCGCGCGTTGTCCTCACCCGGCTGGGCGGAGGGCGGGGCCGTGCGCTGCAGCGCCTGCTGGCGGTAGGCGGGCAGCTCGCCCAGCTTGATGCCCTCCGGCGTGTCGCGGTGCTTGGCGTGGCCGACGCGCTGCGAGCGGTAGATGCCGGTGTGCCCGGAAAACAGGTAGCTCACCACGCAGGCGATGCTGGCGTAGACGCCGATCTCGCTGCCGAAGAGTTCCATCGCCATCAGTGTCGAGGCGATCGGGGTGTTGGCGGCGCCGGCGAACACCGCGACGAAACCGATGCCGGCCAGCAGGGGCAGGGGCATGCCGAGCAGCGGCGCCAGGGCGTTGCCGAGCGTCGCCCCGATGTAGAACAGGGGGGTGACCTCGCCGCCCTTGAAGCCGCTGCCCAGCGAGGCGACGGTGAAGGCCATCTTGGCGGCGAAGTCGTATGGCGCCAGCGGTTGCTGGAAGGCTTCCACGATGGTCGGAACGCCAAGCCCGATATAGCGGTCGGCGCCCAGCAGGTAAACGGCGGCGGCGATCACCATCCCTCCCAGCAGCGGTCGCAGCGGGGCGTAGCCGATGCGCTGCTTGATCCAGCCGCCCAGGCCGTGGGTGAGGTCGGCGAAGACCTTGCCGGTGAGACCGAACAGCATCCCGGCGATCACCGTCGCCGCCAGCCCCCAGGCCGATAGCGGCGGGATGAAGGGGATGACGTAGCGGGTGTGATGCACGCCCCACAGCAGGCCGACCTGGTCGGCCACGATCGCCGCCACCATGCAGGGCAGGATGGCGTCGTAGCGCAGCCGGCCGATGGCGAGCACTTCCAGCCCGAAGATGGCGCCGGCCAGCGGTGTGCCGAACACCGAGGCGAAGCCCGCGCTGATGCCCGCCATCAGGATGATGCGGCGATCCTCGTGGCGCAGCTTGAACAGGTGGGTGAACTGGTCGGCCAGCGCCCCCCCCATCTGCACCGCCGTTCCCTCGCGCCCCACCGAGGCGCCGAACAGGTGGGAGAGCACGGTGCCGCCCAGTACCAGGGGCGCCATGCGCAGCGGGATGACCCTCTTCGGGTCGTGGATCTCGTCGATCAGCAGGTTGTTGCCGGCCTCGACGCGCTGCCCGAAGCGCAGGTAGAGCCAGCCGACGCCGAAGCCGGCTAGCGGCAGCTGCGCGATCAGCCAGCGCTGCGCGATGCGGGTGGCCGTGGCCCAGTCGAGGGCGAACAGGAACAAGGCGGAAGCGGAACCTGCGAGCGCGGCGACGGCGCTGGCCAGCAGCAGCCATTTGCCGAGGTAGGGTAGCAGGTCGATCTGCTCGGGACGTTGGGCGTGTTTCATGCGTGTTCAGTGAGTGTGGGCTGGAGGCACAAACCTGGACAGGCGGCGGGCTGTCGGATACGTACCTACACCTCCTGCCGGTCGAGGAATCCGTGTAGGCATCATCAGCCCCGGGGGCGGTTACAAGGAGGCATGCCATCTCCTGTCGCGGAATTCTACCGGCAAGCCGCATTGCAAACCATCCCTACGCGAGACGGAAGCGAGCGGCCAACTCGGCGTAAAATGAAAGTATCGAAATCACTGGCCGGCGCATGCCGGCACGGACAAGAGGTTGGCCGAAGCATGGATATCTTTCACAGCACGTGGTTCTGGGTGGTGGTGATCGGGGCGCCGCTGGTGTCGGTGATCGGCACCCTGGCGCGCCTCGCGCACAAGGAACCGCCGATCAAGCTGCCGCCGGGCGTGGTGCCGCAGCCATACAAATTCGACGACGAGGAAGAGGGCGAGGACGACGATTGGGGCAAGAAGCCGGCACCGGCTGCCGGAGAAAAAAAGAACGAGGCCGAGGGCCCGAAGAAGGACATGGATCGTCCGCGCTGAACAGCCTGTTCTCCCCGCCGGCTGGTCGGGTGGCGGCGGGCTTGTTAAGCTAGCGCCTTTGCGTGCCCGCCGCCACCCCGGGCGCCTTGCCACGTTCCGACAGGACTCGAATCACGATGATTTTCGCCAACCGTTTCTTTCCCGCTACGCGCCTGCGCCGCATGCGCAAGGACGATTTTTCGCGCCGCCTGATGCGCGAGAACGTGCTCACCGCCAACGACCTGATCTACCCGGTGTTCGTACTGGAAGGCGCCAACCGGGAAGAGGCGGTGGCCTCGATGCCGGGTGTGGTGCGCCAGAGCCTGGACAAGCTGCTCTACACCGCCGAGCAGGCGCTGGAGCTCGGTGTCCCGATGCTGTCGATCTTCCCGGTGATCGAGACCGGCAAGGACAACGCCGGAGCCGAGGCGTACAACCCGGAAGGGCTGGTGCCGACGGTGCTGCGTGAACTCAAGGCGCGCTTCCCCGAGCTGGGGCTGATGACCGACGGCGCGCTCGATCCGTACACCATCCACGGCCAGGACGGCATCATCGACGAAGCGGGCTACGTGCTCAACGAAGAAACCATCGAGGTGCTGATCAAGCAGGCGCTGTGTCATGCCGAGGCCGGTTCCGACGTGTTCGGCCCGTCCGACATGATGGACGGCCGCATCGGCGCCATCCGCGAGGCGCTGGAAGAAGCCGGCCACATCCACACCAAGATCCTGGCCTACTCGGCCAAGTACGCCTCGGCGTTCTACGGCCCGTTCCGCGACGCCGTGGGGTCTTCGGCCAACCTCGGCAAGGCCGACAAGTCCACCTACCAGATGGACCCGGCCAACCTCGAGGAGGCGATCCAGGAAGTGGCGATGGACCTGGAGGAGGGCGCCGACATGGTGATGATCAAGCCGGGCATGCCCTACCTCGACGTGATCCGCCGCATCAAGGACACCTTCCGTGTGCCGACCTACGCCTACCAGGTGTCGGGCGAGTACGCCATGCTCAAGGCCGCGTTCCAGAACGGCTGGCTGAACGAAGAGAAGTGCATGATGGAAAGCCTGCTGGCGTTCAAGCGCGCCGGCGCCGACGGCATCCTGACCTACTTCGCGCTCGACGCGGCACGCCTGCTCAAGCGCTGAGCCTTCGGCCAACGTTTCCTTCCCGACCCGCCCGCGTGGCGGGTTTTGTTTTGGCGGGACCGGCGCCGCTAGGCCGTGCCTGCCATCGGACCGGGCGGCCGGCGCCGTCTCGGACAGTGACAGCCACCCCGGCCAAATCGCCGGCAACTGTGTCTGATCATGGCCGCGACGCTGGTCTAGAATGGGGTCAGAACGATGACGGCCGGATGGCGGTGATCCCGCCCGGCCCCACGCCGACCACACAGGGAACGTGCACGATGAACCATACCTACCTCGCCCATCTGCAGGCGACGCTGGCGCAAATCCGCGCCGACGGCTTCGAGAAACCCGAGCGCATCATCGCCAGCCCGCAGGGCGCCGACATCGCGCTGGCCAACGGCCACCACGTGCTCAACTTCTGCGCCAACAACTACCTCGGTCTGGCCGACGACGCCCGCCTGATCGCCGCGGCCAAGCAGGGGCTCGACGACTACGGCTACGGCTGCGCCTCGGTGCGCTTCATCTGCGGCACGCAGCAGGTGCACAAGGACCTGGAAAAAGCCATCGCCGATTTCCTCGGCACCGACGACACCATCCTCTATTCCAGCTGCTTCGACGCCAACGGCGGCGTGTTCGAGACCCTGCTGTCGGAAGAAGACGCGGTGATCTCGGACGAACTCAACCACGCCTCGATCATCGACGGCATCCGCCTGTGCAAGGCCAAGCGCTTCCGCTACAAGAACAACGATATGGCCGACCTGGAAGCCCAGCTCCAGGCCGCCGACGCCGCCGGCGCGCGCTTCAAGCTGGTCGTCACCGACGGCGTGTTCTCGATGGACGGCATCATCGCCGACCTCAAGGGCATCTGCGAGCTGGCCGACCGTTACGGCGCCATCGTCATGGTGGACGACTCGCATGCCGTCGGCTTCATCGGCGAGCACGGCGCCGGTACGCCGGACCTGTGCGGCGTCGCCGACCGCATCGACATCTACACCGGCACCCTGGGCAAGGCGCTTGGCGGGGCGTCCGGCGGCTACGTATCGGCACGCCAGCCCATCGTCGGCCTGCTGCGCCAGCGCTCCCGTCCCTACCTGTTCTCCAACACCCTGGCCCCGGCCATCGCCGCCGCCAGCCTGAAGGTGTTCGAGATACTGAAGAGCGAAGGCGCCGAATTGCGTGCCCGCCTCAAGCGCAACGCCGAGCTGTTCCGCCACGGCATGAGCGCCGCCGGTTTCACGCTGATCCCCGGCCAGCACCCGATCATCCCGGTGATGCTGGGCGACGCCAAGCTGGCCGGCGAAATGGCCGCCGCGCTATTGGCCGAAGGCGTGTACGTGATCGGCTTCTCCTACCCGGTGGTGCCCAAGGGCAAGGCGCGCATCCGCACCCAGATGTCGGCCGGCCACACCCCGGAACAGGTGGAACAGACCGTGGCGGCCTTCATCAAGGTCGGCCGCGAACTGGGCGTGATCCGCTGACTTTCGAATGACTCCCGTGCCGATCCCGAGCGCTACAGCCGCCAGACGGGATCGGCCTTAAAGGCGGGTCGAAGCGATCCTTCGGCCGCCCTCGCCACAGGATGACACCATGAAGGCGCTTGCCAAACTGAAAGCCGAACGCGGCCTGTCGATGACCGACGTTCCCGTGCCGGAAATCGGCCACAACGATTTGTTGATCAAGATCTCCAAGACCGCCATCTGCGGCACCGACATCCACATCTGGAACTGGGACGAGTGGGCGCAGAAGACCATCCCGGTGCCGATGCACGTCGGCCACGAATATGTCGGCGTGGTCGCCGGCATCGGCTCGGAAGTGCAGGGCTTCACGCTCGGCCAGCGCGTTTCCGGCGAAGGCCACATCACCTGCGGCTATTGCCGCAACTGCCGAGCCGGGCGCCGCCACCTGTGCCGCAACACCATCGGCGTCGGCGTGAACCGTCCCGGTGCGTTCGCCGAGTACCTGGTGATCCCGGCGTTCAACGCCTTCCCGATCCCGGACGACATCTCCGACGACCTGGCGTCGATCTTCGACCCATTCGGCAACGCGGTGCATACGGCATTGAGCTTCAACCTGGTCGGCGAGGACGTGCTGATCACCGGCGCCGGCCCGATCGGCATCATGGCGGTGGCCATCGCCCGCCACGTCGGCGCGCGCCACGTGGTGATCACCGACGTCAACGACTACCGTCTGGAACTGGCTCGCAAGATGGGCGCCAGCCGCACCGTCAACGTCGCCACCGAGGACTTGAAAACGGTGATGGGTGAACTGCACATGACCGAGGGCTTCGACGTCGGCCTGGAAATGTCCGGCAACCCGCAGGCCTTCCGTCAGATGCTGGAAACCATGAACCACGGCGGCAAGATTGCGCTGCTGGGCATTCCGCCCGAGAACACCGCCATCGACTGGAACCAGGTGATCTTCAAGGGCCTCGAGATCAAGGGCATCTACGGCCGCGAGATGTTCGAGACCTGGTACAAGATGGTGGCGCTGCTGCAGTCCGGGCTGAATCTGGACCCGATCATCACCCACCATTTCAAGGTCGACGACTTCGAGCAAGGCTTTGCCGCGATGCTGTCCGGGCAGAGCGGGAAGGTGATTCTCGACTGGCAGGGGGGGTAGCAGAAGTCGGCACAGCGGCTCCTGCCGTGCGGTGTGATGGATGAGGTTGTGTTCGAGCGTGCCGGACGGTTGCCAGCGTTGTTTGCCATGTCGGCGTTGCCGGTCCCGCCCGGCCGGCGGGTCGAGGGGCTTGTCTCGCCAAGCCCATTGACGCTCCCAAGGCGAGCCCGCCGCGGCTACTGTCCGCCTGGCTGCCGGCCGGCGAGGCGCCGCCGGAACTCGCGCCGCGCTAACGTCGCGGCACTCAAACAGCCGGCGGCTTAAAACCTCGCCGTCCGCCATCCAGACGGCGTGGCGGAAGGGCGGATCGGCTGCGTTGGGAGGTGTATTGCCATGGCGCTGCCTTGCTGCAACGACGGGCTAGCCCTTTTCTGTGTCGGGATGAGTCCAAACTTTATGCATTAACTGGACAGCATTTTTTCACGCCAACCCCATTTCCTGCGCACGGCAGGCCGTTTTGGCCTGCCGTTTGCTTTTCCCGCTCCACGGTAATCGGTAGAATCGGCCTTTACCCTTCACTCGTGATACGCGACATGCTCACTTTCCAGGAAATCATCCTCACGCTGCAGAACTACTGGAACCGTCAGGGCTGCGCACTGTTGCAGCCGTACGATACCGAAGTCGGTGCCGGCACCTCGCACACCGCCACCTTCCTGCGCGCCCTGGGCCCCGAGCCGTGGGCGGCCGCCTACGTGCAACCGTCGCGCCGCCCCAAGGACGGCCGCTATGGCGAGAACCCCAACCGCCTGTTCCAGCACCACCAGTATCAGGTGGTGATCAAGCCGTCGCCGCCCAACCTGCAGGATCTCTACCTCGGCTCCTTGAAGGAACTGGGCATCGATCCGACCGTGCACGACATCCGCTTCGTCGAGGACGACTGGGAAAACCCGACGCTGGGCGCCTGGGGCCTGGGCTGGGAAGTGTGGCTCAACGGTATGGAAGTGACGCAGTTCACCTACTTCCAGCAAGTCGGTGGCCTGGAGTGCAAGCCGGTGCTGGGCGAGCTGACCTACGGCCTGGAGCGTCTGGCGATGTACCTGCAGGGCGTCGAGAACGTTTACGACCTGGTGTGGGCGCGCATGCCGGACGGCCGCGAGCTGAGCTACGGCAACGTGTTCCTGCAGAATGAAGTCGAGCAGTCCAAATTTGCCTTCGAGCACAGCAACGTCGCGCTGCTGTTCCAGCAGTTCACCGACTACGAGGCGGAAGCCAAGCGCCTGCTCGACGCCGGGCTGCCGCTGCCGGGTTACGAGACCATCCTCAAGGCCGGCCACACCTTCAACCTGCTCGACGCGCGCGGCGCCATCTCGGTGACCGAACGCGCCGCCTACATCGGACGTATCCGCAACCTTGCCCGTCAGGTCGCTCAGGCCTACTACGACTCGCGCGAGGCGCTGGGTTTCCCGATGTGCCAGAAGGCCTGACCATGAAGACGTGGGTTGGACTCTGTCTTGCCGCGCTTGCGCTGTCCGCGCAGGCGGCGCCGCTCGCCGACTGGTCGGTGTACCGCCAGGGCGAGGCGCTCGAACTGGCGGTGGACCTGGCGTCCATCTGGCGCGAAGACGGGCTGATCCATTTCGTCAACCAGGAGCGGTTTGCCGAGCGCCAGTACGAAAAAGGCTACGACGTGAACTTCCACATCCGCCGTACCACCGGTTACGCCGATTGTGCCAAGTACCGGTACGCCTTCGTCTCCTCGGCCTACTACACGGCGTCCAACCGCCACGTCTGGTCGACGCTGTACCCGCTGCCGCGCTACAGCTGGACCTGGCAACCCGTTTATGAAAACTCGGTGGCCGATGCCATGATGCGCGTCGTCTGCGCCGCCGGCAAAACCGCTTCCAGCAAGAAATCCAACAGACCATGAACCCGACCCTGCTGATCGAACTCCTCACCGAGGAACTGCCGCCCAAGGCCCTGCCCAAGCTGGCGGCAAGCTTTGCCCAGACCATCACCGACGAACTGAAAAAACTGCAGTTCGTCGCCGCCGACGCCAGCGCCCACGTCTTCGCCTCGCCGCGCCGTCTGGCCCTGACCCTGCCCGCGGTGCTGGCGGTGCAGCCGGATCAGACCATCGTCAAGAAAGGCCCGGCGGTCGCCGCCGGCATGAAGGATGGCCAGCCGACCCCGGCGCTGGCCGGTTTCGCCCGCTCCTGCGGCGTCGAGGTGAGCGAACTTTCCACCATGAGCGACGGCAAACAGGACGTTTACGCCTACCGCAGCGTCAAGGCCGGCCAGCCGCTCGCGGCGGTGCTGTCCGACATCGTCGCGCTGGCGCTGAAGAAGCTGCCGGCACCCAAACTGATGCGCTGGGGCGATTCCGAACACCAGTTCGTGCGCCCGGTGCACGGCCTGGTGTTGCTGCACGGCAGCGAGCTGATCGCGGGCGAGGTGCTGGGGCTCAAGAGCCGCCGCGCCACGCTGGGCCATCGCTTCCTGTCCGCCGGTGAAGTGACGCTGCCCGATGCCGACAGCTACGCCCGCGTGCTGTACGAGCAGGGCAAGGTGGTGGCGAGTTTCGAGGCGCGCCGCGAACTGATCCGCCATCGCCTGGCCGAAGCCTCGGCCAAGCTCGGTGCCGTGATCGCCGCCGAGCAGGCGCTGGTCGACGAAGTCACCGCGCTGGTGGAGTGGCCGGTGGTGCTGGAAGCCGGCTTCGAAGCCGAATTCCTCAAGGTGCCGCAGGAGTGCCTGATCCTGACCATGCAGCAGAACCAGAAGTACTTCCCGCTGCTGGACGCCCACGGCAAGCTGATGAACCGCTTCCTCTTGGTATCCAACCTCGAGGCGACCGACCCGTCGCACATCATCCACGGCAACGAGCGCGTGCTGCGCGCGCGTCTCTCCGACGCCAAGTTCTTCTTCGAGCAGGACCAGAAAGTCCGCCTCGAATCGCGCCTGCCGCGCCTGGCCGACGTGGTCTACCACAACAAGATCGGCAGCCAGCTCGAACGCGTCGAACGCCTGCAGAACCTGGCCGGCACCATCGCCGGCAAGCTCGGCGCCAACGTCGACGACGCCCGCCGCGCCGCCTACCTGGCGAAGGCCGACCTGGTGTCCGACATGGTCGGCGAGTTTCCCGAGCTGCAGGGCATCATGGGCATGTACTACGCCCGCCACGACGGCGAGCACGAAGCGGTGGCTGCGGCCATCGAAGGCCACTACCACCCGCGCTTCGCCGGCGACAGCCTGCCGCACGGTCCGGTGGCGCTCTCCGTGGCGCTGGCCGACAAGCTGGAAACCATCGTCGGTATCTGGGGCATCGGCCTGGTGCCGACCGGCGACAAGGATCCGTTCGCACTGCGCCGTGCCGCGCTGGGCGTGCTGCGCATGGTGCTGGATACGCCGCTCGACCTGAAGCAGCTGATCGTCGACACCCACGATTCGTTCCCGGCTAACAAGCTGTCGGCCAGCGTGGCCGACGAGGTGTTCGCGTTCTGCCTCGAGCGCCTGAAGAACTTCCTCGCCGCCGACTACAAGGTGGACGAAATCGACGCCGTGCTGGCGCTGGAACCGACCCGTCTCGACGAGGTACGCGCGGTGCTGGCCGCCGTGGCCCAGTTCAAGCAGTTGCCGGAAGCTGCCACGCTGGCGGCGGCCAACAAGCGGGTGAAGAACATCCTGAAGAAGGCCGAGGGTGAAGTCGGTGTGGTCAACCCCGCGCTGTTGGCCGAAGACGCCGAAAAGGCGCTGTATGGCGCCGTGCAGCAGCTGGCGCCGCAAGTGGATGCGCAGTTCGCCGCGCACGACTTCGCCGGCGCGCTGGCGCAGCTCGCCAGCCTGAAGGCCCCGGTCGACGCCTTCTTCGACGGCGTGATGGTGATGGCCGACGACAGCGCGGTGCGAATCAACCGCATCGCGCTCCTGGCGCGCCTGGCCGAGCTGTTCAACCGCGTGGCGGACATCTCGCTGCTGGCCGACTGAGTCTGCCACCGCGTGGCGCGGACCGGCCGGCTGGCGGGTCCGCGCCTTTGGCCGTTTTACCGACAGAAAAAACCTGCCATGAAACTAGTCATCCTGGATCGTGACGGCGTGATCAACAAGGATCGCGACGATTTCGTCAAAAACTCGCTGGAGTGGGAGCCGCTCGACCATAGCCTGGAGGCCATCGCCAACCTGACCCAGGCGGGCTGGCGCATCGTGGTGGCGACCAACCAGTCGGGCATCGGTCGCGGCTTGTTCGACCTGCACGCGCTGCACGCCATGCACACCAAGATGCACCGCCTGGTCAACCAGGCCGGCGGCCGCATCGACGCCGTGGTGGTCTGTCCGCATACCCCGGACGACAACTGCGAGTGCCGCAAGCCGCTGCCGGGCATGGTCAAGGAAGTCTCCGAGCGCTTCAACGTCAAGCCCGATGGCCTGCCGATGGTTGGCGACAGCCTGCGCGACCTGGAGGCAATCGCCGCGATGGGCGGCCAGCCCATCCTGGTCAAGACCGGCAAGGGTGAAAAGACCTTCGAGAAGGGCGGTCTGCCCGAGGGCACGCTGGTGTTCGACGACCTCTACGACGCTGTCGAATACCTGATCCAAACGCATCACTGACTGTTTTTCACGAGGGCATAGCGCCGTAATGTTTATCTGGATTCGTACCCTGGTCTACTGGGTGGGCCTTGCCTTCCTGACGACCTTCTGCTTCCTGCTGATCCTGCTGGGCTGCGTCGCGCCGCACCGCGTGCGCCACAGCTTCGCCCAGGCTTGGGTGAAAGGGTTGCTGTGGCTGCTCAAGCACGTCTGCGGGCTGAGCTACAAGGTGGTCGGCGCCGAGAACATCCCCGACACGCCGTCCATCATCTGCTCCAAGCACCAGTCGGGCTGGGAGACGCTGGCCCTGCAGGCGATCTTCCCGCCGCAGGTGTTCGTGGCCAAGAAGGAACTGCTGTGGATTCCGTTCTTCGGCTGGGGCCTCGCCTTGCTCGATACCATCGCCATCGACCGCTCGGCCAAGACCAAGGCCAGCCAGCAGATCGTCGAGCAGGGCCGGCAGCGTATCGCCAAGGGCTACTGGATCGCCGTGTTCCCGGAAGGCACGCGCACGCCCCCGGGCGTGCCGGGCCGCTACCAGCAGGGCGCGGCGCGCATGGCCAAGGCGTTCGACGTGCCGATGGTGCCGGTGGCGCTCAACGCCGGCGAGTTCTGGCCCAAGAATTCGTTCCGCAAGTTTCCCGGCGAGATCACCGTGGTGATCGGCAAGCCTATCCTGCCGCAGGACAAGAGTTCGGCGGCGATGACGCGCGAGGCGGAAGAGTGGATCGAGGCTCGCCAGTTGGAAATCGGCGGCGTCGGTCCGTTCGCTCACCCCGACCAGCGCAAGCGGCGGCTCGGTGATTCTCAGCCTGCCTGAAGGCAACATCCCGGTTGCGCTGATCCGCCGCGCGCGCCAGAGCATCGGCATCCGCGTGCGGGGAGGGCGGGTCGAACTGATCGCCCACCCGGCGGTGCCGATGAGCCTGCTGCAGGCGGTCCTGGACAAGCGCCGCGACTGGATCCGCCAGCACTGGCTGGAACAACAAAGGCGTTGTGCCGAACTGGCGGCGCAGCCGCGGCAACTGCGTCTGGCCGGGGAGCCGCTCGACATCGTTCATGTTGCCGGGCAGCGTCCGGCGGCGCGCATCGACGGCCGGGTCCTGCAGGTGGCCGGGGTCGCAGCGCATGACCGCGAGCGGCTCGATGCCACCGTCGCCGCCTGGCTCAAGCGCGAGGCGGCGCGCCGGTTTCCCTCCCGGCTCGCCGAGGTGGCGCGATATAGCCGCCGCCAGCCGGCCTCGCTCTCCTTGTCCTCGGCCCGCACGCGCTGGGGTAGTTGTTCCGCCAGCGGCGCCATCCGCCTCAACTGGCGGCTGGTGCAGGCGCCGCCGCACATCCTCGACTACGTGCTGGCGCACGAACTGGCGCATCTGGTGCACATGAACCACTCCGCCGCGTTCTGGTCGGAAACCGAACGGCTGTTTCCGCACTGGCGCACGGCGCGGCAATGGCTGAAGCAACACGGCGATACCCTGTTCGCGTTCGGCTGATCTGATTTCTACGGAAGGAAAACATCATGCGTCTGCTGCATACCATGCTGCGAGTCGGCAATCTCGAGCGTTCCCTGGCGTTTTATCAAGAGGTGCTGGGCATGCGCCTGCTGCGCCGCAACGATTACCCCGAAGGCCGTTTCACCCTGGCCTTCGTCGGTTACGGCGACGAGTCGGCGCACACCGTGCTGGAGCTGACCCACAACTGGGATACCGACAGCTACGAGCTCGGCAACGCCTATGGCCACATCGCCATCGAGGTGGACGATGCCGCCGCCGCCTGCGACATGGTGCGCGCCAAGGGGGGCAAGTTGGTGCGCGAGGCGGGCCCGATGAAGCACGGTCATACCGTGATCGCCTTTGTCGAGGACCCCGACGGCTACAAGATCGAGTTCATCCAGAAGCATCACTAAGCCGGGTGTGGCATGTCTGCGCGGCCATGCCACACCCGTTTTTCGGCACTGATAACCTTGATGCTGAGGGGGATTTCTTCCCCCGAAGGAAATAGGCGCATGGTATGCTGGGCCGCGGGCATGCTGTCTCCGGCATGCGCCCCAAACTCTGATACGGCACTGCCACCCCGTGCTAGGCAACCCCCTGCGTAGAGCCATTTCGTGTCCAACACCGCGTCATTCCCCTTTCCCGCCCCCGGCCCGAGTGAGCGGGGGCAAGCCGTGTTGCGCTTGTTGCTGCTCGTCGGCGCCTACGTCGGTAGCGGGCGTCTCGGCCTGGCCATTCCCTATATCGGTTCCAACATCACCCTGGTCTGGCTGCCGACCGGCATTGCCGTGGCCGCGCTGGTGCGCTGGGGGGCGCGCTACTGGTCGGGGGTCTGGCTTGGCGCGTTGCTGGTCAACCTCTCGATCGGTTCGTCGTGGCTGGTCGCTGGCAGCATTTCCCTCGGCAATACCCTGGGGCCGCTCGCCACCTGGTGGCTGCTGCAGCGTCTCGATTTCCACCGTACTTTCGACCGCCAGAAGGATGTCGCCCTGTTTGTCCTGGGAGCCGGCAGCGGCATGCTGCTGACCGCCTCCGGCGGAGTGGCGAGTCTGTGGCTGACCGGGCTGGTCCCGGCTGAACTCGCCCGCAGGGCCTGGCTCACCTGGTGGCTGGGCGACACCGTCGGCATCCTGCTGGCCGGCCCGCTGCTGCTCACCATCAGCCGGAGCAGCCGGCAGTCCCTCTCCTGTCGCCGCTCCGAGCTGGCGGTGTGGTGCCTGGTGACGTTGCTGGTGGCCTGGGGCGCCTTCATCCTCAATGCCGGGCAGGGCACAGGGGCGCTGCCCCTGGTCTTCCTCACGCTGCCGCTAGCGGTCTGGGCGGCCTTGCGCTTTGGTGTCACCGGGGCTTCGCTGGCGGCGCTGCTGTTGTCGGCGATCGCGACCTGGGGTACGGCGCACGGGCGCGGACCGTTTTTCCTGAACGATGTGCACCAGGGGCTGATGCTGTTGTGGGCCTTCATGGTGGCATTGGTATTGATCGGGCTCTTGATCACCGCCTTGCAGGCGGAAGGCGGCCGGGCCGAAGCCGAGATCAAGAGCAGCCAGGAGCGCCTGAGCAGCTTGATCGAGGCGATGCCCGACGCCATCTTCTTCAAGGACGGGGCCGGCCGCTGGCTGATTACCAACGGCCCGGCGCGGCGCCTGTTCCAGTTGCAGGGCAACGAGTGGCTGGGCATCACCGATGCGGCCTTAGGGGCCGCCAGGCCCGAATTCGACGAGCTGAGCTCGGCTTGTCAACGCGACGACGAGTTGGCCTGGCAGGCCGGCAAGTTATGCCTGTTCGAGGAGCAACTGCGTGACGCCGAAGGGCGACTGCACCAGTTCGAGGTGCGCAAGGTGCCGATTTTCGAGAGCGATGGCCGTCGCAAGGGGCTGATCGTCATCAGCAGGGACGTCACCGAAGAGCGCAACGCCCAGCGCGAGATCGAGCGCCTGTCGCAGCGCAACGAGCTGCTGTTGATGGCGGCGGGCGAGGGCATCTACGGCCTCGACGAGCAGGAACGCCTCACCTTCATCAATCCGGCCGCGCAGCGCATGCTGGGTTACAGTGCCGACGAACTGATCGGCCAGGTGCCTCCTTGGCGGCACCCGGAGCAGGTGGCCGATGACCGGCCGAACGCGTGTCCGGTGCGGCAAACCCTGGCGGACGGCTTGCCGCGGCGGGGCTGCGAGGCGTGGTTCCTGCGTCGGGACGGCCGTGGTTTTCCGGCCATGCTGACGGTGTCGCCGATCGGGGAGCCGGGACGGCTGAGCGGGGTGGTGGTGACGTTCCAGGATGTGACCGAACGCAAGCAGGCCGAGGCGGAAATCCACCGCCTGGCGTTCTACGATCCACTGACGGGTCTCGCCAACCGCCGCTTGCTGCACGACCGCCTGGCCCAGGCGTTTGCCAAGAGTGCGCGGCAGCGCAGCCACGGCGTCGTGCTGTTCATCGACCTGGATCATTTCAAGGCGCTCAACGATACCCTCGGGCATGACGTTGGCGATGTGCTGCTGGTCGAGGTGGCCCGTCGGCTGGTGGAGGCGGTGCGCGAGGAGGATACCGTGGCCCGTCTCGGCGGTGACGAGTTCGTGGTGATGCTGGAGCGGCTGGGCGGCGAACTGCTGCCGGCGGCGTTCCAGGCCGAACGTGTGGCGGAGAAGATCCGCACCGCGCTCAACCAGCCCTATGTGCTCAAGGGTCAGCCGTATCGCAGCTCGCCCAGCATCGGCATCAGCCTGTTCCTGGGTGAGCAGAAAACCCGGGATGAACTGCTCAAGCACGCCGACATCGCCCTGTACCGGGCCAAGAAGGCGGGACGCAATACCGTCCGCTGTTACGACGTCACCGCGGTGGCGGAACGGGGAAGCGGAGCGGGGCAGCCGATTGCCTGAAGTGCCGGCGACCGTCGTGTCCGTTCGGTGCGGAACTTTCTTCCGCCTGGGCGGCCGGACTCAAGGCGCAGCACCGTGCGGCCTGTGCGCCGGTTTCATTGGCCGACGGCGGCCTTCTGCCCGGACAGCGGCATCGTTGTCTCCGGGGCGTTCACCTTCACCTTCCTCGCCCACGACTGATTCAGGGCCGGAGAGTCTTTATTTTTTCCAGGAGATACGATGACCCGGAAACTGCTGGCGTCTGCCTTGCTGTCGCTGTTGCCTGCGCTGGCGCAGGCCGCCGAGCTCGACGGCGCTTCGTTGAGCCTGCTGTGGGCGCTGCCGTTCTGCGGCATCCTGCTGTCGATTGCCTTGTTCCCGATCTTTGCTCCAGGGCTCTGGCATCACCACTTCGGCAAGATCACGGCGCTGTGGAGCGTGCTGTTCCTGTTGCCGTTTACCCTGGCCTTCGGCCCAGGCAGCATGGCGTCCCTGGTCGTGCATGCGCTGCTGGCCGAATACCTGCCCTTCATCGTGCTGCTGCTGACGCTCTACACGGTGTCGGGCGGCATCCTGCTGTGGGGCAACCTGCACGGCTCGCCCCGGCTCAATACCGCCTTGCTGGCAGCCGGCACCTTGCTGGCGTCGGTGATGGGCACCACCGGCGCGGCCATGCTGCTGATCCGCCCCTTGCTCAAGGCCAACGACAACCGCCGTCACAACGTGCACGTGGTGGTGTTCTTCATCTTCCTGGTGGCCAACGTCGGCGGCGGGCTGACGCCGCTGGGCGACCCGCCGCTGTTCCTCGGCTTTCTGAAGGGGGTGGATTTCTTCTGGACTGTCCGGCACATGGGGCTGCCGGTGCTGGCGGCGGCCCTGGCGCTGCTGGCCGTGTTCTACCTGGTGGACAGCTACTACTACCGCAAGGAGGGCGTGCTGCCGCGCGACCCGTCGCCGGACACGCCGCTCAAGCTGTACGGCCAGTTCAATTTCCTGCTGATCGCCGGGGTGGTCGGGGCGGTGCTGCTGTCCGGCCTCTGGAAGCCGGGGCTGAGCATCGACGTTCTCGGCACGCCGCTTGAGCTGCAGAACGCGGTGCGCGACCTGATCCTGCTGCTGATCGCGCTGCTCTCGCTGGCGCTGACCCCGCGCCAGGTGCGCGCCGGCAACGATTTCAACTGGGCGCCGATGCTCGAGGTGGGCAAGTTGTTCGCCGGCATCTTCATCACCATCGTGCCCGCCATCGCCATTCTGCGTGCCGGCAGCGACGGGCATCTGGCGGCGCTGGTGGCGCTGGTCTCGGGCGAGGACGGCATGCCGGTGAATGCCATGTACTTCTGGCTTACCGGGTTGTTGTCGAGCTTCCTCGACAATGCGCCGACCTACCTGGTGTTCTTCAACCTTGCCGCCGGCGATGCCCAGCTGCTGATGAAGGAGTTGCCGCAGACGCTGCTGGCGATTTCGATGGGGGCGGTGTTCATGGGCGCGATGACGTATATCGGTAACGCGCCCAATTTCATGGTCAAGGCGATCGCCGAGCAGCGCGGGGTGGCGATGCCCGGGTTCTTCGGCTTCCTGCTGTGGGCGGGCGTCATCCTGCTGCCGCTGTTTGCGGGGCTGACCTGGCTGTTTTTCTGAGCTGTCGGTCACCGCTCGCCTCATGGCGTGGGGTGTTGCCGGCTTGGGGCTGGCTTGAGGGGGGCGACAATCCCGCGTAAGCTAGCCGCTTTGGGCGCGTCAGCGCCGCGCTAGTCCTGGACTTTCTTCTTCATGCATATCCACATCCTCGGAATCTGCGGCACCTTCATGGGAGGTCTTGCCGCCATCGCCCAGCAGGCCGGCCACAAGGTGACCGGTTGCGACGCCAACGTTTATCCGCCGATGAGCACCCAGCTCGAGGCCATGGGCATCGCGCTGACCCAGGGCTTCGGGACGGAACAACTGGCCATCGGCGCCGACGTGTACGTGATCGGGAACGTCGTCAAGCGCGGCACGCCGCTGATGGAAGAGATCATGAACCGCGGCCTGCCGTACATTTCCGGCCCGCAGTGGCTGGCGGAGAACGTGCTGGCCGACAAGTGGGTGCTGGCGGTGGCCGGGACGCACGGCAAGACCACTACCAGTTCGATGCTGGCGTGGATTCTGGAGGACGCCGGTCTCGCGCCGGGCTTCCTGATCGGCGGCATCCCGCAGAATTTCGGCATCTCGGCACGCCTGCCGGGTGCGCCGGCGCTCGATCCGGCGAGCCGCAGCCCGTTCTTCGTGATCGAGGCTGACGAGTACGATACCGCCTTCTTCGACAAGCGCTCCAAGTTTGTCCACTACCACCCGCGCACGGCGGTGCTCAACAACCTGGAATTCGACCACGCCGACATCTTTGCCGACCTGGCGGCGATCCAGACCCAGTTCCACCACCTGGTGCGCACCGTGCCGGGTAACGGCCGCTTGATCAGCAATGGCCGCGAGGCGAGCCTGGACGAGGTACTGGAGCATGGCTGCTGGACGCCGGTGGAGCGCTTCGGCGTCGAAGCCGGCTGGCAGTTGGCCGACGTGGACGATCAGGGGCATTTCGATGTGCTGCTGGGCGGCGAGTTGCAGGGGCGGGTGCGCTGGGACCTGCTGGGCGAGCACAACCGCCTCAACGCGCTGGCGGCCATCGCCGCCGCACGCCATGCCGGTGTCGCGGTGAAGGATGCCATCAATGCCCTGGCACGTTTCCAGAACGTGAAGCGGCGCATGGAAGTGCGCGGCGTGGCGGCCGGTGTCACGGTGTACGACGACTTCGCGCACCATCCCACCGCCATTGCCACCACGCTGGAAGGCTTGCGCCGCAAGGTTGGCCGAAGCCCGATCCTGGCCGTGCTGGAGCCGCGCTCCAACACCATGAAGCTGGGCACCATGAAAGCGGCACTACCGGGGGCATTGACGGAGGCTGACCAGGTGTTCTGCTACGGTGCCAACCTGGGCTGGGATCCGGCCGAGGCGCTGGCGCCGCTGGGTGACAAGGCGGCGAGCTTCAACGATCTGGAGCGGCTGATCGCGGCCATCGTGGCCCGGGCCGAGCCGGGAAGCCACGTGCTGGTGATGAGCAACGGCGGTTTCGGCGGCATTCACCAGAAACTGCTGGATGCGCTCGCGGTACGTTAAAGGCTGAGGGGCACGCCTGGCCGCGCGCGGGCCATGCCGTATCAGAACAGGGGGCCGAATGGCCCCCTCGTCATTTCAGCTTTGCATGATCAGTTGGTTGCCGCCGCGTGCCTGGGCGACCTGCAGCGCCAGATCCATTCTTTCCAGCATGGCCTTGGGCGAGCGTTCCTCCTGCCGCAGGCTGCTGCCGCCGATGCTGGCTGTGTGATGCTCTTCCCTGCCATTGCGCACCAGCGTCAACTGCGACAGCGAGCGCAGCAGGCGCAGGGCGAAGAGCTTGCTGCCATCCAGCGTGGTGTTGGGCAGAATCATCACCAGGGCGCCGTCTTCGCGCTTGGCGATCAGGTCGCTCTCGCGCGAAGCCTGGATGCACAGGCTACTGGTCAGCTGGTGCAGGTGAGAGAGGCTGTTGTCGTTTTCCTGATCGGTCTTCGGGTCGGGCTCGTCGAGCCGCAGCAGCAGGCCGGCGAGGGGGCTGCCATAGCGGTGGGCGCGCCCCACCTCGGTCTGGGTATTGCTCATCAGCGAGCGGATACCCATCACGCCACTGATCGAATCTTCCATCTCGTGTTGCTGGATTTCTTCGCGTAGCGTCTTGACCAGCTTGAGGGTGCGGTTGAGCAGCTGGCGTTCGTAATCGAGCAACTGGCCGAGAATCTTGTTTTCCGACTGGTCGCTGAAGCTGACCACCAGCAGCGGGCGATCGATCTGCGGCAGGCGGCGCATCAGCAGCGAGACCTGGAAGGGGCGGCCGCTGGATGAGCGCAGCAGACAGGGATGGTTGTAGAGCATGCCACGCTGTTCCAGCGCCTGCATCAGTATCCGTCCATCCGGATCGTCGGCGAGGAAGGGGAAGAACGGCTGGCCGGCCAGTTCGTTGTAGGGTATCCCGAGCAGGATGGACGACAGCTGGTTGGCGTGAATGATGCGGCTATCGTCGGCATCGATCAGCAGCACCCCGCCGGGCAGGGTGTCGATGAGGGGTTGCAGGACTTCTTCGGGTAACTGCATGGCATCGTCCATAAAAGGGCTGTTGTCGTCCCGCCAGCCTCGGTCGAACCGTATCGCGCCGCGATGGCGTACCCGGTGCGGGCTCCTTGCTACGGCTTGCGCACGACGCTTTCCGCGCTGGCTTCAGGGTTCGAGGCAATTCAGTGCCCGTGCCGGGACGACGCGGTTACGTCCGGTTTCCTTGGCCTGGTACAGCGCCAGGTCCGCGAGCTTGAACAGCCGGCCGATCAGCAGCGGCCTGTCCTGCGGGCTCCAGCAGGACACACCGATGCTCAAGGTGACCCTGATCCTGTCATCATGATAGCTGATGATCAGTTCGGCGATCTTGCGTTTGACCTGTTCGGCCAGTTCGATGGCTTGGGCATAGTCGCAATGCGGCATCAGGATCGCAAATTCCTCCCCGCCCAGGCGTCCCAGCTGCTGGCCCTCGTCCAGGCAGCTCTCGCAGGCCATGGCGACCTGCTGTAGCACCAGATCGCCGGCATCGTGGCCGTAGGTGTCGTTCACCAGCTTGAACATGTCCAGATCGATGATGGCCAGGCCGAGCGGCGTTCCTTGGCGCAGCGCCTGGCGGTAGGCTTGCTGCGCCTGTTGCAGGAAGTGCGGGCGGTTGGCGACGCCGGTGAGGTCGTCGTGGGTGGCCCGTTCGTACAGTTCGTGCTGCATTTCCTGCAGCTGCTTCACCAGGCGTTCCGTTTCCTGCTTTTCCCGCTGCAGCTGCTGGTTGTGGCTCATGCGCTCGCTGATGTCGACCACGCTCATGACGATGCTGTGGTGGTCGTTGAAGCGCACCCGGCGCATCGAAACCTGGGACCAGAAGATCTTGCCGCCGCCGTCTCGCAGCTGGATTTCACGGTCGCTGATCCCCAGCCCCTGGTCGAGCAGGCTCTCGCAGCCTTCGACGTCGGCCGGGTCGGCTAGCAGACTGAGGATGCTGCGCCCGATCAACTCCGAGATGTGCAGGCCGAACAGGCGGCCGGCCGCCATGTTGGCGGTGGTGACCTCGTGTCTGTCGGGATGCAGGATCAGTACCCCGACCTGGATGGTATCGAGCAGCGCCTGGAGGTCCTGGTGCGTCGAGGCGAGCTTGTGCAGTTTCTTCTTCAGGTTGGCATTGGACAGCGCCAGCAGTGCAGTGTGCTCGTCGAGCTGCCGCCGTTCCCGGCGTGCCTGGTGGTGCAGACGGTTGCCGACGATGCCGAAGAAGGCCAGCAGAGCGCTGAGCAGCGTGCTGCCCAGCAGCAGTAACGGCAGGCTGCGATCGGTGCTCCAGGTGCCTCGGGTCGAGACGGCCACCGTAATGCGCAGCGGGATGGAGGGGACGACGGCGCTCGCCTCCATGTGGGGCGAAGGCAGCAGCGTCAGCCACTGGGCCAGACGTCGCCAGGTCGAGAGGGTCTGGGTCGGGGCCGGGGTGGACTGGATGAGCAACTGGCCGGCGCGGTTGAACAGGCGGATCTGGCTGCCGGGCGTGTCACGCAGCAGCGCCGGCAGCCAGTCGGAGGCATTGAAGCTGCCGTAGTAGCTTGCGCGGCAGACGCCGCTGCGGTTGCAGGCCGGCAGCAGGAACGGGATGCGTTTGCTGACGGAAAACTGCAGGGGGGGCGGGAGGAGGACGAACGGAGCGCCATCGGCGGGGTCGGAAACGAGCCGCCGTGCCAGGGCCTGAATGTGGAGGGGGGGGCGGTTGGAGCTGCCGCTCAGCGCGCGCGGCGCGCCTTGCGGCGGGATCAGCCAGAGTTCGTCGAGATTGTCGATTGGCGCTGGCAGCGCACTCGCCTCCCGCTCCAGCGCGCGTTGCTGCAGTGCCGTCCGGAGCAAGGTGAACTGCTGTTCGAACTGGATGCTGGCCAGGTTGAGCTGGGCTTGGGCCATGTTTTGGGCATGCTCTTCGATGGAGCGCGAGCGTGCGTGAAACAGGGCTGCGGTCATGAGCCAGATCAGGGCCAGGCAGCACAGCAGCAGGCCGAGCAGAAGCGTGCGCCACTCCCGGCTGAGCCGGCGGCCGTAGGAGGGCTTCGGATCATCCGTGGTTAAGGTGAGGTGCATGAATCATCCCGACGCAATGATGTAATCATCATAAGTCGTTCCGTCCTGGTTGGGAATTGCGCGTGCCGAGTAAACCTTTTTTAAAGATAGACGGTTATTTTTAAATTGTTTTTTGATGTTGAATCAAGGCGAGGTGACGAATGCCGGAGGAAGGGGATCAGCGTTCCTGGATGGCGCGGCGGTGGCGGCGGAACACCCACTTTTCCCATTGCAGATGGCTGGTTTTGTCAAAGGAGGGGCGGATGTCGGCTTGCAGCAGGTAGCCGGGCTGATCGGGCGAGGGCTCGCAGGCATCGATGCTGCCCGCTAGGCGCAGGATGAGGGCCGAGTCGCTGTTGGGGTAGAGCGTCAGCAAGACCGGTTCGCCGACCGGGTAGGCGTGCTCGGAATGCCAGGCGATGGCGTCGAGGCCGAGCCGGCAGGGGGTGATGGCGGGGCGTACCGGGTAGCGCGAGGCGAGCACCAGTTCCAGCGTCAGGTCGATCTTGGCTTCCAGCCGCAGCAACAGCGGGTCGGCGTCGTCGGGGACTTCACCCGGCGAGGCGAGCAATTGCAGCGCCAGCCGGGTTTCGCGGTCGAGCCGGCCCTGGTAGGCGGTGTCGGCCAGGCGCTGGCAAGACAAGGGGAGGTCGGCATCGAAACTGGCGGTGGCCAGGGTGGGTAGTCTGCTCATGCGGTGTTCCTCCCTTTGCACGGTCATGCGAACAGGTTGACGACTCCTTCCAGGCCGACATGGTTGAGCGCCACGTCGGCCTGGGCGCGTACCACCGGCTTGGCCTTGTAGGCCACGCCGAGGCCGGCTTCGGCCAGCATTTTGAGGTCGTTGGCACCGTCGCCCATGGCGATGACCTGATCCGGCGCCAGCCCCAGCTCTTGGCGTACTTCCATCAGCAGTCGCGCCTTGGCGCTGGCATCGACGATGTCGCCCTTGACGCGGCCGGTGAGCTTGCCGTCGACCACTTCCAGCACGTTGGCGAAGGCGTAGTCGAGCCCCAGCTCGGCTTTCAGGCGCTCGGTGAAGAAGGTGAAGCCGCCCGAGACCAGCATGAAGCGCACGCCGTTGGCCTTGCAGGCGGCGAGCAGGGTGTCGGCGCCCGGGGTCAGCCTGACCCTTTCACGATACACCGTTTCCAGCGCGCTTTCTTCCAGCCCGGCCAGCAGCGCCACGCGTTCCTTGAGCGAGGCGGTGAAGTCGAGTTCGCCGCGCATCGAGCGCTCGGTGACTTCCGCCACCTGGTGCTTGACCCCCACCATGTCGGCGATCTCGTCGATGCACTCGATGGTGATCAGCGTGGAGTCCATGTCCGACACCACCAGGCCGAAATCGGCGAAGCGGCGCCCGCTCGGGACGAAGGCGGCGTCCAGGCCGTGCTGTTCGCAGTAGGCGACGATGTCAGCACGGCGGGCGGGATCGACGCCGTGCAGGCGGGCCACGCTGTCGGAAACGCGTTCGATGTCGGTGGTGCCGCTCAGTTCCGCGACGGCGGCGAGCGGGCTGGCGGAGAGGAGCGGGGCCTGAAGGACGAGGGTGTAGGGCGAAGACGACATGGTTCGAGGATCGGTTGCAAGCGAATCTTCGATTATGCCACGCGTTCGGCGCATTCCAAAAAGCATTGGCCCGAGAACGCCAGGGCGTGGTCGCAGCTCGCCGGGAAAGCGGCGATGCGTACGCTGTCGGGGCAACACCGCCGACAGCGGCGTCGCTTTCTGGGCGAAGGGGGATCAGTCGTCCTGTGGCTGCCGGCTCCACCACGACAGCAGCCGGTCGAGCGACAGCAGGCCGGGGCCGCTGCAGGCGATGACGGCCAGCAGCATGCCCCAATAGTAATGGAACTGGCGCGTGGTCTCGGTCAGGCCGGGGTAGCTGATGACCGCGGTCAGGTTGACCACGAACAGGCCGGCGGCGGCGAAGCGGCCGGTAAGGCCGATGGCCAGCAGCGACGAGAACACCAGTTCGCCGAAGGTGCCCATCACCGCCGCCACGGCCGGCGGCAGCAGCGGTACGTGGTATTCCTCGGTGAACAGCAGCAGGGTGGTGTCCCAGTCGGCGATCTTGGTCAGGCCGGAGGAAAAGAACACGTTGGCGACCCACAGCCGCAGGAACAGTAGCACCAGCGGCCGCAGGCCGTCGGCGAGGTGGAGCAGCGGAGATGCCAGTTGCTCGACGCGCTGGATCAGGGTTTTCATGGCAGTTCTCCCGCAGGCAGCGTGATGGAGGACAGCAGATTACGTTGCAGTAGCTGGCCGAGCAGGGCTTGCAGATCGAACGAAGGGCCTAGTCGCAGTGCCGCGTCGGTGGCGGCTTCCAGCGTGACGCCCTGCTGCAGCGCCAGCAGGAAGGCTGCCGGGGCCGAATCCAGGCGCTCGACGCTGACCGTACCGGCCGAACGCGTCACCAGCGCGGTTTCGGCGCTGTCGCCGAGGCGCTCGGGCAGGGGCACGCCGCTGTCGGGCTGGTGTGCCAGCCAGAGGGTGGCGATGGGCCAGGACGAGGCGACGACGGCAACGTCGTCGGCCAGCTCGAAACGCAGTTCGCCCCAGCGCTCCGGCTCCAGCGTGGCCAGCACGGCGAGGTCGGGCGTGGTGCTGTCGGCGGCGTAGTAGCTGTGGTGCACCCGCCACTCCAGCCGCGCCACGTCGGCCAGGTAGGGCAGATGCCGGACGTGCTCGAAGCTGTCGAGGAAATCGCCCAGAGCGGCGCCGTAGCGGTGCAGGTTGCCGGAGTGCGAGGCGTGATGCTTGACGTACTCGCGCGCCAGCGCGCGGAAGAATTCCTCGCCGACCAGTTGGCCCAGCACCGGGTAGGCGTAGGCCAGCGTGTCGATCAGCCCGACGCGGTAGTTGTTGCGGTACACCGCGAGCCCGGCCGCAGACAGGCCAAGGTTGGCCGAAGGGGCGTGCCGCTCGGGGTCGGCGATGGCCTCGAGCAGCGCGCTCGACCAGTCAGTCCACGAGGTCATGGTGTCGCTCCTGCAGGATGGCCTGGGCTTTGGCGGCCTCGCCGCACAGCACGTCGAGCGATGGGATGTCGATGTCCCATTCGATCAGCGTCGGGCGCGGGCCGAGCCGCGCCACGGTGTCGCGGTAGAGCTGCCACACCGCCGCGTAGACCGGTTGGCTGTGGGTGTCGACCAGCAGGCCGTCGCGCTCCGAGTAGCCGGCGAGGTGGATTTCGCCGATGGCGTCGGGCGGCAGCGCGGCGATCACCGCGTCCACATCGGTGCCGAGGTTGACCTGGTTGACGTAGAGGTTGTTGAGATCGAGCAGGATGCCGCAGCCGGTGCGCTTGACCAGTTCGGCCAGGAACTCGCCCTCGTGCATTTCGTTGCCGGGGTACTCGACGTAGCTCGACAGGTTTTCCAGCAGGATAGGGCGGCGCAGCGCGTCCTGGGTCTCGGCGACGTGGGCGCTGACGGCTTCCAGCGCATCGCGGGTGTAGGGCAGCGGCAACAGGTCGTTGACGAAACGCGTGGCCGAGTGGTTGAGGCACAGGTGCTCAGACACCGCCGCCGGGTCGAGTGCGTCGACCAGTCGCCTCAGCGAGGCCAGGTGTCTGGCTTCGGGGCGTTGCGGCGAGCCCAGCCCGAGGCCGACGCCGTGCAGCGACAGCGGGTAGCGCTCGGCCACGCGGTGCAGCATGGCGAGCGGTAGGCCTCCGTCGAAGAAATTCTCGCTGTGCACCTCGACCCAGCCCAGCTCCGGTTGCTGCTGCAGCACCTGCTGGTAGTGCGGGGCGCGCAGGCCGATGCCGGCGCGGCACGGGAGTCGGGTCTGGGTCATGGCGGGCTTTCGGGAGGGGGTGGCTTCGGCCCCGCGTCGTGATGGGCGCCGGGCCGAAGGCCGGGAGGCTTACTTCTTGCCGGGCTGCAGGCTGCCGCCCATCTTGTCGCAGCTGCCCTTGGCGACGAATTTCCAGTCGTTCGGGTCGTTGTCGACCTTGGCCTGGCCGGCGCAGGAGTGGGTGCCCACCACCGAGGCGCAGTCGTTCTTGCCGGCCTTGGCGACGCCGAAGCATTTTTCCTTCTCGGCGGCCACGGCGGGGGCGATGGCGCCCATGGCGACGACGGCGCCGAGGGCGGAGGCGATCAGGGCACGGGATGCAGTCATGGTGTTTCTCCTAAGTGATGGGTGGGGTAGGCGATCCGGCCGGTGGCCGGACTTGAGCGTTGGTCGTGCCGCCGTGGCGTTTCTTACAGGATACTGCCGGGCGGTTGCGACGGGGCTGTTGATTGGTCAGCTCAGGCGGGCATTCATTACAGGGATACACGAAAAAAAGATCACGCGGGGCGAGCAGACAAGGAAAAAGCCGGAACATCCGGCTTTTTGGGAATGTGCAATCCCGTCCTCAACGAATGTTCAGCACCTTGTGGGTCTGCACCGACAGCCGCCATTGCGGCTGAGCCATGCAATAGGCGATGGCGGCGCGGGTGTTGGCGGCGACGTCGGGGCCGTCCATCGGCTGCAGGTAGAAGTTCTGAAAGGCGAGCCCGGCCACGCTCTCCGGCATCAGCGTCGGCTGCGGATAGACCAGCTTCAGTTCGTGGCCGGAGGTCTGCAGCAGCGGCGCGCCGGCCTTGGGGCTGACGCACAGCCAGTCGATGCCGGGCGGGGCGGCCACGGTGCCGTTGGTTTCCACCGCGATTTCGAAGCCGCGCGCGTGCAGCGCGTCGATCAGCGGCGCATCGAGCTGCAGCAGCGGCTCGCCGCCGGTGCAGACCACGAACGGCGTGCCGCCGGCGCCGGCCGGCCATGCGCCGGCGATGCGCTCGGCCAGTTGCTCGGCGGTCTTGAACTTGCCGCCGTCCGGGCCGGTGCCGACGAAGTCGGTATCGCAGAACTGGCAGATGGCCTTGGCGCGGTGGCGTTCCTTGCCGCTCCACAGGTTGCAGCCGGCAAAGCGGCAGAACACCGCGGCGCGGCCGGCCTGGCGGCCTTCGCCCTGCAGGGTGTAGAAGATTTCCTTCACCGTGTACATGGTTTCCCCCCTTGCTACAGCAGCGGCCAGCGCATGTTGTCCTTGAACAACACCGAGACCCCGCGCTCGTCGCGCTCCATCAGGTCGACGCGCGCCAGTTCCGGCACCAGCGGCGACAGCTCGGCGTGTACCCATTCCGCCACCGAGGCGGGGTGGCCGTTGCGGATGCCGGCGAGGCGGTCGAGCGGGTTGTGGTCGAGCTGGCGATAGACCGGCTTGAAGCGGTCCTTGACGTCGCCGAAGTCGAGCAGCCAGCCCATCGCGCCGTCCAGCTCGCCTTGCAGCATCAGCCGGATCAGGTAGCTGTGGCCGGTGTAGTTGCCGTCGGCGTCGAACGGCACCGCGCTCTCGAAGTGCTGTTCCTTCCAGATGCGGAAGGTGCGGCCGTCGAACTGGCTGCCGGCGGTGTGCGTCTCGCGCACCTCGACCCAGGCCAGGCCGGCGAGATCGGCCGACAGCTCGCGGTAGATCCACTGTGCCAGCACCTCGCTGGTGGGGTTGGCGAGGCCGGGGATGTCGTTGAGATAGCGGTGGTTGAGGCGCAGGAACAGCCGACCCCAAGCCGCAGCCAGGTCGACGTGGTTGGCCGAAGCCGCGTCCGCCACCAGCCGCACGCCGAAGCCGTGGCCGTGCAGGCGGCCGCACTTGTGGCCGGCGGGCACGTGCGGCAGCTGGTGCGCCGCCTCGAAGCCGGCGTTGAGCCAGACCAGGCGGGTGCCGTTGTCCAGGATCACGCCGCGTTCCGGTGCGCTCGTGAGCGTCAGGCTGTGCGGAAAGCTCAGTTGTTCGGACAGGTGTTCGGCGATGGCCAGGTCGTCCACCGCAGCCATGCGCTGGTTGAGCGAGGCGTAGTTGAGCGGCTGCACCGCGCGCTGCAGCGTCTCGGCCAGGCCGGCCTGGTTGGTGTGGATGTTCTCCACGCGCAGCTGCACGCGGAAGCTGTGGCCGTGCAGGCTGGCGAATTGCGGCTCGAACCAGTCGGCGGACAACTGGCGCGCGGCTTCGAAGCGCGCGCCGGCGAGAAGGTAGGATGCGTGCATGATCAGCCCTGGCGGAAACGTTCGACTAGCGGGTCGGCGACGCCGGCCTCGGCAAAGCCCTTGGCGCGCAGCTCGCAGGCGGCGCAGTGGCCGCAGGGCGGCTGCTCGCCGTTGTAGCAGGTATGGCTGAAGGCCATTGCCTCCATCGCCCCGACCTGTTGCGCTAGCCGCACCGTGTCGGCCTTGGACAGGTACATCAGCGGGGTGTGCAGTTCCACGCGGGCATCGAGGCCCAGGCGCAGCGCCAGCTCCAGCGCCTTGAGCGTGTTCTCGCGGCAGTCCGGGTAGCCGGAGTAGTCGGTCTGCGCCACGCCGGTCACCAGGTGGCGCGCGCCGCGGGTGTAGCCGAAGGCGGCGGCGAAATTCAGGAAGATCAGGTTGCGGCCCGGCACGAAGGTGTTGGGCAGCGCGGTGTCGTCGTCGGCGCGGGCGCCGCTCTCGGGGGTGATGCTGGCGTCGGTCAGCGCGTTGCCGCCGATGGCGGCGAAGGTGTCGATCGGCAGCACGGTGTGCGGCACGCCGGCCAGCGCGGCGATGGTGCGTGCGCTGTCGAGCTCGACGCGGTGGCGCTGGCCGTAGTCGAAGGTGACGGCTTCCACGTTGTCGGCGCCGAAGCGCTGCAGGGCCCAGTACAGGCAGGTGGTGGAGTCCTGGCCGCCGGACAGGACGACGAGGGCTTTGTCGCTTGAATTCATTGCGGTTTCCATCGAAAGACAGTCGAGGTCACGCGGCACGCGGGATCGGTCTCACCCGGCACCGGCGGCGTCCCCGCAAGGGGCCGGCCGAACCCGCTAATGTAGCAGAAACGCGCCGTTTCGGCCAGATGACGGGGGTATCGCCGGTCCCTTGATTTCGTTATGGCCTATGCCTGCGGCGTCTGCCGCCATGGGGCCGCTCAGAACCCGTTCCCGATCTGTCGCAAGCGGCCCTCAGCGGGGTGGAGCGCAGCGCAGAAGCCGGCATGTACGGGAAGACCTGAGGGTTACGGTTCGCTGAGCGAATCCCTGCGTGCACATCTTTGATGTTCCCAGCGCAAGATTCGCACGCAATGCACGTGAGCCCCGATCAGGGATGCGCAGCAAGATCGGGAACGGGTTCTCAGCCGTGCAGCGTGTCGCCCATGACCTGCCACAGGCCGGCTTCGCCGCATTGCGCCACGTTGAAGCGCAGGTGGCGGCTGGGCGCGCCCGCCGGGCTGAAGTAGCGCCCCGGCGCCAGCAGCAGCGAGGCGGCGCGGGCGCGTTCGACCAAGGCGTCGAGATCGACCCCGGGTGGTGCCTCGGCCCACAGCAGGAAGCCTTCCGCCGGTTCGTGCCACAGCGTGAACCCCAGGGCCTTGAGGCGGGCGATGGCGTCGGCGCGCAGCGGCTCCAGCCGCTTGCGCAGGCCGTCGACGTGACGCCGGTAGCGTCCGCCGGTGAGTAGTCGGTAGACCAGCGTTTCCACGGCTTCCGGGGTGGTCATGCCGCTGATCAGCTTGATGTCGGTGAGTCCGGCGATGCGTCCGGGGTCGGCGGCGATGTAGCCGCAGCGCAGGTTGGCCGACAGCGTCTTGGTGAAACTGGCGAGGTAGATCACCCGCGACAACCCGTCGAGCGCCGCCAGCCGCACGCCGGGGCGCGCTTCGAAGTCGGCGTAGATGTCGTCCTCCACAGCCAGGCAGTTCCACTGTTCCAGCAGCTTGAGCACCTGGTGTGCCACCGGCAGCGTCAGGGTGCTGCCGGTCGGGTTGTGCAGCGCGCTGACGGTGAGGAACAGCCGCGGCCGGTGCTGGCGCAGGGCTTCGGCCAACCTGTCGGTGTCCGGGCCGTGCGGGGTGCGCGGAATGCCGACCACGTTGACGCGCGCCAGCCGGAGCGCGGCGTGGAAGTTGTAGAAGCCGGGGTCGTCCACCAGCACGGTGTCGCCCGGTGTGGTGACGAGGCGCAGGATCAGGTCGAGCGCATGGGTGGCGCTGCTGGTGGTGACGAGCTGCGCCGGCGACAGCGTCAGCCCCTGGGCTTCCAGTTTTTGCACCAGCGCCTCGCGCAGCGGCAGGTAGCCCTGCGGGCTGCCGTAGCCGACCAGGCGCGGCGCGGCCTGGGAGAGGGCGCGCCACTCGGCGGCGAGCGGGCCGTCCGCCAGCCAGGCCGCGGGCAGGCAGCCGACGCCCGGCTGCCAGCGCCGTTGCCCGGACAGGTTGAGCCGCATCAGCTCCACCTCTTGCGCCAGCGCGCTGTCGGCCGGGTGCGCCTCGTGCCCGTGCGGTGTGCTGCGCTGGCCGGCGACGAAGTAGCCGGCGCCGTGGCGGGCCTGGATCAGGCCGCGCGCCACCAGCCGCTCGTAGGCCTCGGCCACGGTGAAGCGGCTCACCGGGTAGCGCTCGGCCAGGGCGCGGATCGACGGCAGGCGCGCACCGGCCGGCCACAGCTGGCGGCGGATGTTGTCGCTGCAGAAGTCGACGATCTGCGTGGTCAGCGGCACGGGCTGCGTGGCGGCGATCGGCCAGTTGTCGGCGCAAACTGTCATGGTGGTGTGACCTGTACAGTGGGGAAGTGATTGGTGTAACTGTCTGGATTATGGCAGACAGTTTGGCGTTACGCTCAAGGCTCTTCAACCTGGGGAGTGCATCATGAGCACGACGGCATCGCAGCCGCTGGCCGGCCTGTTGTGGGGGCTGCTCGGCGTGGCCTGTTTCAGCGGTACGCTGGTGGCGTCACGGCTGGCCTCGTTCGAGCTCGACCCGATCTTCATCGGCTTGGGCCGCGCCTTGCTGCCCACCGTGCTGAGCGGGCTACTGCTGTGGCTGACCCGTGCCGCGCCGCCGACCGGGTTGCAGTGGCGCCGCTTGGCGCTGGTGGCCGGCGGCGTGGTGATCGGCTTCCCGCTGTTTTCCTCGCTCGCGGTGGCGCGGGTGGCGGCGTCGCATGCCGCCGTGTTCGGTGGCCTGCTGCCGCTGGCTACCGCGGGCTTCGCCACCTTGCGCGGCGGCGAGCGGCCGCGCCCCTTGTTCTGGCTGTTCGCGCTGGCGGGCAGCGCGCTGGTGGTGGGCTACGCCTGGTGGCAGAGTGCGGGCGGCTGGCAGGCGGCGGACGGCCTGATGCTGATCGCCATCCTGCTGTGCGGCGTCGGCTACGCCGAGGGCGGCCGCCTGGCGCGCGAACTGGGCAGCTGGCAGACCATCTGCTGGGCCTTGCTGCTGGCGGCGCCGTTCCTGCTGCTGCCGGTGTGGCTGACACGTCCGGCGGCGATCACCCATTGGCAGACCTGGGCCGGTTTCGCCTACGTCAGCCTGGTCAGCATGTTCATCGGCTTCTTCGTCTGGTATCGCGGCCTGGCGCTGGGCGGCGTGGCGCGGGTCAGCCAGGTGCAGCTGTTGCAGCCCTTCGGCATGATGTTGTGCGGCATGCTGGTGTTGGGTGAGCAGCTCAATACCGGCATGCTGCTGGTGACGGCGGGAGTGGTGCTGTGCGTGGCGCTGGGGCGCAAGGCGGTGTGAGATGCCGCCATGACAAAGGTTGGCCGAAGCCCGTTCTGACAGGGCTTCGGCCAACCTGCCGGCGCGCTCAGTGCGGCAGGCGGTGCCGCAGCGCTTCGGCCACGGCTTCCGACGAGGCCGGGTTTTGCCCGGTGATCAGCAAGCCGTCTTCCACCGCGAAAGAGTGCCAGTCCGGCCCGCGCTGATACGCGCCGCCCTTGGCTTGCAGCGCGTCTTCGAGCAGGAAGGGCACCACGTCGGCCAACCCGACCGCCTGTTCTTCGCTATTGGAGAAGCCGCTGACGCGGCGGCCGGCCACCACCGGCTTCCCCTCCGGTGTGAGCGCCCCGAGCAGGACCGCCGGGGCATGGCACACCGCGGCGACCGGCTTGCCCTGCGCCAGGAAGGCGGTGATCAGGGCCTGCGAGGTGCCGTCGTTAGCCAGGTCCCAGAGCGGGCCATGGCCGCCGGGGTAGAACACCGCGTCGAAGTCGTCGGCGCACACCGCGTCCAAACGCAGCGTTGCGGCCAGTTTGGCTTGCAGCGCGGTGTCGGCGTTGAAGCGTGCGGTGGCCGGCGTCTGCGACTCGGGCAGCGCGCTCTTCGGGTCGATCGGCGGCTGGCCGCCTTTGGGCGACGCCAGCGTCACCGACACGCCGTGGTCGACCAGCGCGTAGTACGGCGCGGCGAACTCTTCGATCCAGAAGCCGGTTTTATGGCCGGTGTCGCCCAACTGGTCGTGACTGGTGAGAACGAACAGAACCTTGCTCATGATCGACCTTTCTCAATGTGACACTGCCAGCGCCAGATAGTCGGTATAGCCCTCGGCGCCGCCGCCGTAGAAGCTTTCCGGGCGCGGCGGGTTGAGTTCGGCGCCCTGCGCGAAGCGCACCGGCAGGTCCGGGTTGGCGATGAAGGGGCGGCCGAAGGCCACGGCGTCGATCAGCCCGGCGCCGATCAGCTCCTCGGCCTTGTCCACAGTGTAGCCGCCGGCAGCGACGATGGGGTGCGGGTAGGCCGCCCGCACGGCGCGGCGGAACTCGTCCGGCCATTTCGGACCGCCGGCCCAGTCCGGCTCGGACAGGTGCAGGTAGGCGATGTGGCGCTTGGCGATCTCGCCGATCAGGTACAGCGCCATCTCCTGCTGGTCGATTTCCGACAGGCCGTTGAACACGCCCAGCGGCGACAGACGGATGCCGACGTGGGCGGCGTCCCATTCGGCAATCACCGCGTCCAGCACTTCCAGCACCAGGCGCGCGCGGTTTTCCACGCTGCCGCCGTACTGGTCGGTACGCTGGTTGGCCGCCGGCGACAGGAACTGGTCCAGCAGGTAGCCGTGCGCGGCGTGGATTTCCACCAGGTCGAAACCGGCGCGGCGCGCGTTGTCGGTGGCGCGGCGGTAGTCGTCCAGCAGGTCGGCGATTTCGGCGGTTTCCAGCGCGCGCGGGGTCGAGGTGGGGGCGCGCACCAGCTGGCCGTTTTCGTCACGGATGTTGGTGTTGCTGTCGGCCCTGATCGCCGACGGCGCCACCGGCGCCTCGCCGTTCGGCTGCAGGCTGGTGTGCGAGATGCGGCCGGTGTGCCACAGCTGGATGGCGATCTTGCCGCCGGCGGCGTGCACGGCGTCGTTGATCTCCTGCCAGGCGCGCACCTGCTGCTCGCTGTAGATGCCCGGCGCCCCGGCGTAGCCCTTGGCGGTGGGCGAGATGTGGGTGCCCTCGTTGATGATCAGGCCGGCGCCGGCGCGCTGGCGGTAGTACTCGATGGCGAGCGGCGTGGGCAGGTCATCCGGCTCGGTGTTGCGCAGGCGGGTCAGCGGCGCCATCAGCACGCGGTTGTTCAGGGTCACGGCGCCAAGGCGCAGCGGAGTGAGCAGTTTGTCGGCTTGCATGGGGAGTCCTCTGGCTGAGTTGGGGTTACTGATCGAATCCGAAGCCCTGCTGGCGGGCCACCGGGGCCACCTGCGGGAAATACACCTGCTGGTAGTAGCGCGCGGTATTGCTGCTCCACGGCTCGCCGTCGTCACGGCCGATGCGCTGCCAGTGCGCGGCCAGCTGCGCGTCGTAGGCGGCGATGTGGCCGGGCAGGTCGGCGGCGTTGTAGCGCTCGCGATGCGCGAAGCTCGCCAGCGGCAGGCGCGGCTTGATGTCGCCGGCGTCGGCGGCGTAGCCGATGGCCACGCCGGCCAGCGGGAAAGTGAGTTCCGGCCGCTGCAGCAGGTCGATCATCGCCGCCGGGTTGCGGCGGATACCGCCGATCGGCACCACGCCGAGGCCGGCCGAGCGCGCCGCGGTCATCAGGTTGCCCAGCGTGATGCCGGCATCCACCGCCGCCACGGCAAAACCCTCCACGCTGTCGTGGATCACCTGATGCTTGCCGGCCCTCTCCACGCCGAGGCGGGTCTTGTAGAAGTCGGCCACCACGGTGATGAACACCGGTGCCTGCGCGATCCACGGCTGGCCGCCGGCCAGCTCGGCAATTTTCTGGCGGCGCGCCGCGTCCTGCACCACCACCAGCGACACCTGCTGGCCGTTGATCGAGGTGGGGCCGTGCCAGGCCGCCTGGATGATGGCGTCCAGCACCTCGGCCGGTACCGGCTTGTCCTGGTAGCTGCGGATGCTGCGGTGTTGCTGCATCTGTTCGAGTGTCGCGTTCATCGATCGCTCCGTCGTTTCGAAAAGAATAGACCGGTCGTCTAGTCTCGGTGTCAAAAAAAAACCGCCTGCACGCTGGCAAACGGTATCGCTCTCAGGCCGCGCTGCAGGGCAGCAGCAGGCCTTGGGTATGGATCATCGCGGCCTGCAACGGTCGCAGACTGTGTTGGGTCTTGTACATCAGCGCCGCGCCCAGCCACAGGCTGTAGAGCGCGTAGGCGGTGTCGTCCGGCGGCAACTGCGGCTTGATCGAACCGTCGGCCTGGCCCTCGCGGATACAGGCCGCCAGCCGCTGCACGATGGCCAGCATGCCCTCGTCCAGCGCCACGCGCATTGGCTCGGACAGGTCCGACACCTCGGCCGCCAGCTTCACCGCCAGGCAGCTCTGCGCCTCGCAGCGGGCGTGGTTGTCCAGCCACTGTTGGAAGTAGGCCAGCAGCCGCTCGCGGCCATTGCCGACGCTGTCGTCGGTCAACAAGCCGCCGACACGCTCGCGGTAGCCGCTGAAGTAGCGTGTCAGCATCGCCACGCCGAAGTCTTCCTTCGACTTGAAGTAATGGTAGAACGACCCCTTGGGCACCCCCGCCTCGGACAACAGCTCGGTCAGGCCCAGCGCGGTAAAGCTGCGGCCATGGATCAAGCCCTCGCCGGTGGCGAGGATGTGTTCGCGGGTATCGGGGTATAAGCTGGGGCGTGCCATGGACGAAGAATAATAGACCGACCGTCTAGTTACAAGCAGAACCGCCTCGAGTGTGGTTTTTTGTCCTCTGTTGTTCCTGTCTATTAAAGTCGAAAACAGTTTAATAAAGTCGAAAACAAGTTATTAAAGTCGCCCAGGAGCAACTGAACGGCCCTCAGGTTTTTTGTCCGTTTGTAAATCAGTGTCGCCTTGGTCCGGCGCATGGTGTGGGTGCCGTAGGCGGAGGTGTCGAGTCCAGCCGCGGCGATCCACTGATGGACGATCCGGGCGTACTGCCGTGTCGAAACATGAGGCGACCTGGTGACCCGGCTGGGAAACAGATACTGCTCTGGCTTGAGATTCGCCTTGGCAATCCACGCCGCCACCGCAGTCCGGGTCGGTTCGGTTAGCTCAAATTGAACAGGACGCTGGGTCTTCCGCTGCACGACCATGGCCCGGGGCAGGATCTGATTGCCGTGGGTGACGTCCCGGACCCGCAGATTCACGAGGTCGCAGCCCCGCAACCTGCTGTCGATGGCCAGATTGAACATGGCCAGGTCTCGCACCTGATGGGCATTCTGCAGATGGGTCCGGATGGCCCAGATGTCCTTCGGCTTCAGCGGTGGCTTCTGGCCGACCAGTTTGCCCTTGTTCCAAGGTTCCCGAGAGCGAGTGGATTCCATGACAGACTCCTTGTTGTTGAAGGGAGTCTTATTGTTCTGCCAAACCGGGAACGGCAGGTTTCGGGCTTACTGGAGAATACGCGCTCCCGGCCAATTGCGGACATACCAAAGCTCCAACTACTCAGTAGCTGAACGGCCGTTGTTTATCGCAAAGCTGCCATAAACATTTAAGGTAAGTGGCGCCGAAAAAGCGGAGCTTTTTTGGCGTCCCGCTTGACCACAATGTTAGGTGTGCAGCTCTCAGTTTGTGGTCGAGTGATTTGCATAAAGCTCCGTAACTTTGTTTTTGTGAATCCTCAAAGCCAGAATACTGCTTATATCAGACTCACCGTCTTTCCCTTCATACAGATAGTAAATTACCGATGCAGACGCTCTGTTTGGAGTACCCAGTATGCTTTTTATTCTCTCAACGGTCTCGTCAAGCCAGATGCCGTTGTCTATGGAGGCGACCGCCGCTTTGTTGGCTGGAATTGGGCACAGAGAATTTTCTGTTTCTGCACGTTCGAGTTGTTTTGCAACCATGCCGTCAATGTACTCTTGCCCACCAAGCTCACTTGATGTAAGCCAAATACGCACATGCGCAACCGGCACTGTATAGCAGACCCACATTAGAAATTCGCCGGCATCACCTTGCTGTCCGATGGGGGCCTTGCCCAAAGCGCCGAGGATGTCATTGAACGTGGTTTTTTCAAAAGTGACGTGAAATGAGCCTAGCGTTACACCTGTGACAGGCTGAATTCGCGTTCCGCTGGACTTGATGTCCGGTACTGGCCACGCTGGAGGTGGGAGAGAACTTTCGCCTTGGGCCGCACCCGCGACTAGTAGGATAAACGCTATGGCGGTTTGAGAAAGTTTCATGTGCACCTAACGTAGAGCTAACCGGCTCGCCAAAGCACAGCTTTGGCGAGTCCAGCGACCGAAGGGAGCGAGGTTAAGCGCCATGTTAGGGTCGCTTTTTAACCTGAACATTTGAAACTTCCTCCACACACACCAATTGCATTTGCCCAGGCTTTGATTTGGTAAATGGGCAAACCAAGAAGTCTCCGGAAATGTCTTTGCCAAAGCCAACTTCGTTTCTAATGCTCTCAGGAATAGCCAAAGGGTCTTCGTCTTTAATAATCCCAAGTAATCGATGCGGACCTATTGGCCAGATGCGTAAGCCGGGCGTGCCATTGTAGGCAGACAACCGACCATGCACGGTAAAACAGGCCGCGACAAGCTGTGGGTTGCTTTTACAACCAGCCTTCATATCTATTTCAGCACCAAAACTCTTGGTGCTCGCAAAAAGAACGATGAAGGTCACAAGTGCGAAACGCATACGCCCCTAACGTTGGAATTCAGCCGCGCCGAAGGCGTAGGCTGCAATGCACTGTTAGACCGATTAACGCCACTGGTAAGATGCGGCCCTAACGATTGCTTCAATTGTTTCTATTTTTAACTGAGGAAAATTAGCAGCCAAATCTGCTTTCGCAATTTGAGAGCAGGCGGAAAGATCTGCATCTTTCCAATACTTTTCCTCAAGTGCTTTATTCCAGACATCCAACAGGACGTCTATTGCTGCGACAGACAATGACGGATTACTTAAAATATTTTCCATAAACAACCAAGGCATACTCCATTCAGAGAATGCTTCAACAGCCAGGTTAGTTTCTTCAAACGCATCCATATACCTGTCTAACAGTGTATATACAGACACACGGGCCCGTATATTAATAGTTATTGCTGACATCCATTATTGTACTCAAACACCATATTTTTCAAGGTGTTCGTCATAGGCTTGTCCGTATATCAACCCGCAATACGCTGGATGCCTTGGCCGTGTCCCCGTCGACCGCTACAACGGCGGCATGATAACTCTAAGCTGTCGTTTTCGTTATGACCAGGAAACGACAGCTTTGGGTCGGATGCCGTCCTTTGCCGCTGAGGAAAGCAGTCATTTAGAGCAGGCATACCGCTACCATCAGCTACCCGACAGATAGCTGACGTAGCGCGGGTTGCCTTCCAATGGAAGCAAAGGCGGATGAACTGCCGGGTAGCGTATCGGTTGCTCTTAGCGGTAAGCTTTCAGTGTGATCATGAGGTGCGACATCCCTGTCTGGATAAGGCTTGCAGGCAGATGACGAGTTAGTTGTTTTCGACTTTAATTGATGGTTTGTGAGAGAGTTGCTTCAGTGGGGCCGGTTTGTTTTCGACTTTAGCCAAAACTCCAACTGAAACAGGGCCTCTTAAAGCCTTGCTAGAGCAGGGGGCTTGTTTTCGACTTTAATAGACCAGAATATCTGTTGTTCTGCGCAAATATAGTCGTAGACGATTTATTAAAGTCGTAGACAGTGCCTGATTTGAACGAACGCTCGCCTTGCGACGGGGCTAGGCCTCCTCTGGGGGAGTATGCCCTCCAACCCGGCTGCAACCTCCAAGCAGGGGGAACAGAGAAGGAGTTTATTCTTACTCAGCAAGCGCTGAGCAGCCAGTCTCGAAATGCAGTCAAGGAAGGGAGCGAGGCATTTCTCGGGGGGTAAACCAGGTAATAGCTGCGCGGGCTGGCGATGGCCTCGCCAATAGTGATGAGTTCTTTGCGTTGCAGTTCGTCCATTATCAGGGCCTGTGGCACCAGGCCGATGCCGATGCCTGCCCTGACCGCCTGGATCAAGTGGGACGTGAGTTCGAAGCTCGGCCCCATGCGCATTTGGCGATGATCGAGGTGATAGTGCGAGAACCACTCGGCCCAGGCTTGCGGATTGCTGGCGACCGTCAGCAAGGTCTGCTTCATGGCCCAATCCGGCGCTATGTCTTGGCCGTCTTCAACTCCGGACGGATCGACAATGGCAACGAGAAATTCGTTGTATAGCCGATGCGCCATCATCCCGGGCCAATCGCCGGTGCCGACGGTGATGGCGGCATCGATCTCGCTGGTATTGAAATCGATATCCCCTATTCGCGAATGGATGTGGATCGTCACGCCAGGGTGGCTTGCATAGAACTCATGCAGGCGCGGCAACAGCCATTTGGACCCGAACGTCGGCAGCGTTGCCAGGCGTAGTGCCCCGGTCCCTGATTGCGAAGACATGGCTTGCAAGGTCGCGCTACGGATGCGTCCCAGCGCTTCGCTCAACTCCAGGTAGTAACGACGTCCCGCATCGGTCAGCCTGACCGATCTTCCTTCGCGCCGGAATAACTTGAGCCCCAGATGCTCCTCGAGCGCCTGCACCTGGCGGCTGATGGCGCTCTGGCTGAGCGACAGCTCTTCCGCCGCACGCGTGTAGCTCTCATGTCGAGCCGCGGACTCGAATACCAGCAGTAGCGACATCGAGGGTGTCAGGCGCCGATGATTCATGAGTTTTACTCATTCTTTTGCTGTGAAATTGTCGTTTGTTGCCGTGAAGTGGCTCAGGGATACTAGCACCATTGTGGGAATGCCACTTCCATCTCATGCAGACAGGTCAAGGTTTCTCCTTGGCTCATCACTACGGTTGCCGCTATGTCGATTGCTCTACTCGCCCAAACAGACGCAGAACTGCCCTCAACGACTCGTGCGTTCCTCGACGCACTCAAGGCGAGTGGGTTTGTTGGAGAGATCAGTGCCGACTACGGCACTCGAACGGTGCTGTCGACGGATAACTCCATCTACCAGCGCCTGCCCCAGGCGGCGGTTTACCCTGCCGATGCCCACGATGTGCAGCGCCTGGCGGCTCTCATGGATACGCCGTCTTATCGGGATGTGGTGCTCACCCCCCGTGGTGGCGGAACGGGCACCAATGGGCAATCGCTGACCCATGGCGTGGTGGTCGATCTCTCCCGTCACATGAACCGCATCCTGGAAATCAACCCCGAGGAACGGTGGGTGCGGGTACAGGCAGGGGTGGTCAAGGATCAGCTCAATGCCGCCCTCAAGCCGTATGGACTGTTCTTCGCGCCCGAGCTGTCCACGTCCAACCGGGCGACCATCGGCGGAATGATCAATACCGATGCGAGCGGGCAGGGGAGCTGTACCTACGGCAAGACCCGCGACCATGTCCTGGCGCTTGATTTTGTGCTGATGGGCGGCGAGCGCCTGCATGGCAGGCCACTAGATGAGCAAGAGCTGGAGCAGCAATGCGCTCGTCAGGACCGCGTGGGCAAGGTGTACCGTGCGGCGCGCCAGATCAGTGAAGAAAAAGCGGCGCTGATCGAAGCCAAGTTTCCCAAACTCAACCGTTGTCTGACCGGCTACGACCTGGCCCACTTACGCGAACCGGATGGACGGTTCAACCTCAACAGCGTGCTCTGCGGCGCCGAGGGGTCGCTGGGTTTTGTCGTCGAGGCCAAGCTCAATGTGCTGCCGATACCGAATTATTCGGTGCTGGTGAATGTGCGCTACGGCAGTTTCATGGACGCGCTGCGCGACACGCGTGCCCTGTTGGCCCTTAACCCGCTGTCGATCGAGACCGTCGATTCCAAGGTATTGCTGCTGGCCATGCAGGATATCGTCTGGAATAGCGTGGGTGAGTATTTTCCTCAGGACAAAGACCGCGAGACCCTGGGGATCAACCTCATCGAATTCAGCGGCGATGATGCCGGGCAGGTCGATGCGCAGGTGGCCGATTTCATCGCTCACCTGCGCACGGATACGACCGTGGAACGCCTGGGCCATACCATTGCGGTGGGAGAGGCCGAAGTAAAGCGGGTGTACGCCATGCGCAAGCGCGCGGTCGGCCTGTTGGGCAATATCCAGGGCGAAGCGCGTCCGCAGCCTTTTGTGGAAGACACGGCGGTGCCGCCGGAGAATCTGGCGGACTTCATCGCTGAATTCCGGGCGCTGCTGGATCAGTACAAGCTGCAGTACGGCATGTTCGGCCACGTCGATGCCGGCGTGCTGCACGTGCGGCCCGCACTGGATATGAAAGATCCGCAGCAAGCCGCACTGGTCCGGCCGATTTCCGATGGCGTCGCCGCGTTGACGCAACGCTATGGCGGGTTGTTGTGGGGTGAGCATGGGAAGGGGGTGCGCTCGGAGTACGCTCCGGCATTCTTCGGCGAACTTTACCCGTCTCTGCAACAGCTAAAGGCGGTGTTCGACCCCTATAACCAGTTCAATCCGGGCAAGATCGCCACGCCGCCAGCCAGCACGATCCAGCTATTGAAGATCGATGAGGTGAGCACGCGCGGGGAGCTCGACCGGCAAATCGACGAGCGCGTCTGGCAGAGCTATGGCACCGCCATGCATTGCAACGGCAACGGCGCGTGCTACAACTTCGACCCCGACGATGCGATGTGCCCCTCATGGAAGGCGACACGCGACCGTGTCCATTCCCCGAAAGGGCGGGCTTCGCTGATGCGGGAATGGCTGCGCCTGCAAGGACAAGCCGGGGTGGATGTGCTCGAGGTCGCGCGCCAGCGCCAGTCCTTTGCTGGAAGCTTCCTCAAGCGCTGGCGCAATAGCCGGGCGGCGCGGCGGGGGAGGGCGGATTTTTCGCATGAGGTCTACGACGCCATGGCGGGCTGCCTGGCATGCAAGTCCTGTACCGGCCAATGCCCCGTCAAGGTCAGCGTACCCGAGTTTCGCTCGCGCTTTCTGGAACTGTACCACCGCCAATACTTGCGCCCTTTGCGCGATTACATGATCGGCTCGCTGGAATACAGCATGCCGTATCTCGCCAAGGTGCCGGCTCTCTACAATGGCCTGATGAGCCAAACTTGGGTGTGCAAACTTCTCACCCGGCATGTCGGTATTGTCGACAGCCCGCTCTTCAGCCGCTTCAAGCTGGCGGATACGCTGCGCCGCTGGGACGTCCGGCCGGCCACGCCCCAGGCCTTGTCCAGGTTGTCGGGTGAACAGCGTGCCCGTAGCGTAATCCTGGTGCAGGATGCCTTTACCCGTTACTTCGAGACGGAGCTGTTCAGTGCCTTCATAGAGCTGGCCGCGCGTTTGGGCTATCAGGTGTGGGTTGCCCCGCTAAGCCCGAACGGCAAACCGCTGCATGTGCAGGGCTTTCTTCACGCCTTCGCAAAAGCAGCGATACGCAATGCGAGTCAGTTGCAGGAAGTTGGCCAGTTCGACATCCCTCTGGTTGGCCTGGACCCCGCGATGACGCTGACCTACCGGCAGGAGTACGCCAAAGTGCCGGAAATGGGGACGCCGCCGCAGGTTTTGCTGCCGCAGGAGTGGTTGCAGCAGGCATTGCCGGAGGCCGTCACGCAGGTAGGCACCCGCTACCGCTTGTTGCCCCATTGTACGGAAAAGACCAATGCACCGGACAGCAACCGGCAGTGGGAGCAGCTATTCAAGCGCCGCGGCTTGCAGCTGCTGGTACAGCCGACAGGGTGCTGCGGCATGTCTGGCACCTATGGCCACGAAGCACGCAATGTGTCGACTTCAGAGGTCATCTTCCAGCAATCGTGGGCCGCTCATGTTGACGCTCCGGCGAGTGAGGGCGAGGCGCTGGCGACCGGCTACTCATGCCGGAGTCAGACCAAGCGCTTTGCCGGCCGTCAGCTTCGCCATCCGCTGCAAGTCTTGCTGGATGAGGTGCGGGGCGGTGGGCGGTAGGGCGGTAGGTAAGTGGCTTCTAAGACTTGAGCGGGATCCTGCATACGGCTAGCCCTGCACGTCATTGTCTTCATAACAAATGCCCGTATTCTTATAGGCGGGCTCTGTTCATGAATTCAATAATGTCGATAGCGTCCGTCAAGGTGGTGTAAATTTCAGGGCCGAACTCTGGTCCGGTTTTCCAGGTTTACACGCCCAGTAGCGGGGTGTTGTCTGGCAGGCCCTCTGCAGGCTCCGCCATGGTGTGCTGCGGCCTGCATTTACACCACTTCCGTGGACTCTATCCTCGACCGCCGCGGCCGGTCTGCACATACTGTGGACAGGCCGGCCCTCGGTGGGGGCGGATTCAACCGAGGATGCAACAGCGTGGTGAAATCGTTCGACGCCTGTGTCGCGTGATGTCGGGTGCCCCGGTGGTTGCTATGCATGGCGGGCGGCTTCGCAATCACCCCGAGCACGGCAGGGCTGGCGCTTGCTTGACTACATCAAGCCGCCCTGGCTCGAAAGCGGTGGCGACGATGGTGATTCGCCATCGACCATCGGTAAAAGCCTTGTTTAGCCAGTTCGACAACAAACAGATAGACAAGCACCATGCCACTCAGGATGAAAAAAAAGCGCGCGGGCGGCGGTTCAAATCGGAAATGGACCCCTAATGGTGTGAACGGTAATAGCATCGCGACGGCCACCACCAGTAGCGATGTCGCCGTCAGAATCGGGTTGGCACGACTTTTCAGGGGGCTCCCGCGGGTTCGAATGATGAAAATCACCAGCACCTGGGTACACAGCGATTCGACGAACCAGCCCGTTTGAAACAGCTTTTCGTCCGCGTGCAAGACAGCCAGCATCACGTAGAACGTCATGAAATCGAACACTGAACTAATCGGCCCGATCACCAGCATGAAGTTGCGGATGAAACTCAGGTCCAACACTCGCGGGCTGGCAATTTCCTCGGCATCAACCTCGTCGAGCGGGATCGGCACTTCCGAGACGTCGTAAAGGATGTTGTTGAGCAGAATCTGTGTCGGCAACATCGGCAGGAAAGGCAGAAACAGCGAAGCGCCGGCCATGCTGAACATGTTGCCGAAGTTGGAACTGGTTCCCATCATGATGTACTTCATGATGTTGCCAAAAGTACGACGCCCTTCCAGTACCGCCTCATGCAGCACATGCAGATCGTGTTTCAGCAGGATCATGTCGGCCGCTTCCTTGGCGACATCCACCGCCGAATCGACCGAGATACCGACATCTGCCGAATGCAGCGATGGTGCATCGTTGATGCCATCCCCCAGGTATCCGACCACATGACCGCGCGCCTTGAGTGCCTGGATCACGCGATCCTTCTGGGCTGGATTGACTCGACAGAAGAGGTTAGCCGTTTCGACCCTGGCACGCAGGGTGTGGTCGTCGATCTGCTCGATTTCCTTGCCAGTCAGAAGTCCCGTGACAGGTATGTTGAGTTGGGTGCAGACATGCCGGGTGACGAGATCACTGTCGCCCGTAACGATCTTGATGGTTACCCCTGCGTTTTCCAGTGCCTTGAGTGCCGAGGCGGCGCTCTTTTTGGGCGGGTCGAGGAAGGCGGCAAACCCGGCCAGTACGAGTTCCGTTTCGTCACTCAGCACCGCGTGGGGATGATCCTGTGCCACCTGGCGCCAGGCGATACCCAGCACGCGGAAGCCTTCCGCCTCGAGGGCGTGGTACTGGGTCTGAATCACCGATCGGGCGGACTCATCCAGCGGGCGCTGGAGTGGGCTACCTTGCGTTTCATAATGGGTGCACAGGCCGACTATTTCATCGGCCGCTCCCTTCACTACTAGCCATCGGTCTTGGCCGTTATCCAGTAGCACCGAGACACAACGACGCTCGAAGTCGAATGGGACTTCATCCACTTTTTTCCAGGACGTCACGTCGACATGTTGGTGGTTGAGGATAGCTTCATCGAGAGGGTTCTTCAGGCCGCTTTCGAAGAAACTGTTCAAATAGGCGAGTTCCAATACCCGCTCGCTCGATTGGCCTTCTGCATCGACATGCCGTTCCATCGTGATTTTGGCTTCGGTCAGCGTGCCCGTTTTGTCTGTGCACAGCATGTCCATCGAGCCCAGGTCCTGAATGGCCGCGGGTCGTTTGACGATCATGTGCTTCTTGGCCATCCGCAATGCGCCACGCGCCAAGGTGACCGAAATGATCATCGGCAAGAGTTCCGGCGTCAGGCCCACGGCGAGCGCCACGGCGAACAAGAATGAATCCAGCCACGGCTTGTGAAACCAGAGATTCACGAGCAATACGAACAGCACCATCAACACCGTCAAGCGCATGATCAGCATGCCGAAGCGGCGCGCGCCCAGCTCGAACGATGTCGCGGGCGCTTGTCGGGAGATGCTGTCCGCGATTTCACCAATGGCGGTCGCGGTGCCGGTCTTGACTACGAGGATACGGGCGCTGCCGCTGATGACCGAAGTGCCCATGAATACCGCATTGGTCGCTTCCTGAATTTCAGTGGCCGTAGTAGGGAGCTCGCCAGGGTGCTTCTCTACTGGGTAGGTCTCCCCCGTCAGCAGCGCCTGCTTGACGAAGAAGTCGCGTGCTTCAAGAACGCGTCCGTCGGCAGGGATCAAGTCGCCGGCCGACAGCAACGCGAGATCGCCGGGAACGACTTGAGCTACCGAAATCTCCTTGTTCTGACTATCACGTACCACGATGGCGCGAATGGAAACAGATTGCCGTAGCTTATCGGCAGCCTGGTTGGCACGGTGTTCCTGCACAAAGTCCAGCGTGACGCTCAGCAGCACAATGAAGCTGATGATGAGGAAGTTTGTGACCTCTCCGGTAAAAGCCGAAACAGCACTGGCGACGAGGAGGATGAGGACCAGAGGGTTCTTGAAGCGGCTGAGGTACTGCCGTAGCAACGATTTTTCGTCTCGTTCCCGGAACAGGTTGGGGCCGAATTGGGCAAGCCTCTTTCTTGCCTCGGCACTGGACAACCCGGCATTGAGCTTGGAAAGATGGTCAGGTTCACCCGTCAGCGACTCAAGCCACCACACCTTGGATTTCATAGAGCCGCCTTGGTATCGTCTGCTCATTCCCGCAAAACGCGGGAGTTAGTGTACGAGAACGAAGTCAATGAAGCCTCGCTCCACGGATGTGGACACCAATCGCACCCGTACTAGTTGCCCAACTTTCAACTCGGGCAAGTCGCCAGTCAGCCGCCCCTCCGCCGGCGGTTCAAAAATACGCACCCAACTGCCTTCGTCCCCGCTGCCGGTTATCAGGGCATCAAAGCGTTGTCCGATTCGCGAATGCAGCAGCAGAGCCGCTTCAGACTTGCGGAGCTGTCGCTCCACCTTTCGTGCGGCGTCTTCTTGCATGGTGCAGTGCAAGGCCAGTTCGTCCAGTTCATCATTGGAGTATGGCGACACGCTACCGGCCAGTGCCGCCTTGAGCAGACGTAATGTGATCAAGTCCGGGAAGCGCCGATTGGGTGCCGTAGAGTGCATGTAGTCCTGCACGGCCAGGCCAAAGTGACCGATAGGTGGCCCATGGGGCCGCTCTACCACGTATTCTCCCGAGCCCATCAGTTTTACGATCACGAGCGAAAGATCGGGAAAGCGCAGCGGGTCGGTCTTGTGTTGAAGAGCGAGAAAGGCTTCGAGCGCCTGGCCATCAGGCTGGCTGGGAAGCTGCGCGTTATAACCGTTGGCCACGCTGACGATGCGCTGCCAGCGTTCGGGCGAGCGCACCACCCGCCGCAGAGAGGCACTCCCTTGCTGAGCCAAGAAGCGTGCTGTGCAGCCGTTGGTGGCGATCATCAGTTCTTCGATCAGCTGACGTGCCCGGTTTTGCTCCTGCTGTTTTATGTCGGTGATTTGTTCGCCATGGAATACTGCCCTGGGTTGGAAGGTTTCAAATTCCAGGGAGCCCTGTGCACGTCGCAGCACCCTTAATTTTTGGGCAAGCTCATCCTGCATGCGCAACTGGGTGTTCATCCCCGTGATGCGTTGCGCCGCGGCGGGCAACTCGCCTGTCCCTTCGATCCAGGCGGAGACATCGTCATAAGCGAGCTGGGCCTTGTTGCGAACCAGGGCGCGGTAAATGGTCGGGTGGACCAGGACACCGTCGCAGGTGAACTCCATCTCGGTCACTAGGGCCAAGCGGTCTTCGTCGGGGTTGAGGGAAGTTAGATCGGTGCACAAACGTTCGGGCAGCATATGAAAAACGCGTGCCGAGGTGTAAACGGAAGTGGTGTTGACGCGGGCATGCTCGTCAATTTGTGATCCCTTTGTGATGAGTGCATCAACGTCGGCAACCGCTACGAATACCCGCACCGAACCTCGTGCCAGGGGCTGGATTGCCGTCAGTTGGTCAAGGTCACGGGAGTCGTCGTTGTCAATCGAACACCAGAGCAGCGCCGTCAGGTCCCGAATATGGCTATCCGACTCCCGGGCGGGCCCTTTCAGCCGGGCGAGTTCCTGCTGTACGCCGCGAGAATACTCTGGGTCAAGTCCGCGGCTGAACATTGCCAACGTGGCAATCGTGATGAGGTTTGTTCGGTGATTGCTTAATGCGTGACGCATCTTACCCCCGGTGGTCGTCATGCTCTATTCCACCATGAACGCGTGGCTGTCTTGGCTGGCCACCAAACAAACGACTTCCCTCAGCTGAGGCGGTCACGTGACTCATCAGTGGCAGGGGAGGGCCGACATCCGTCCAGAACCCTGCGATGGCGGATGGGGGCACAAGGCAAGCCGCCTGCCGAGACCAAGAATTGAATCCTTATTCGGCAAGACTGAAACATCCCATGCTAGAAAAACAGCCTGCTCGTCCTGTCCATGGATCAAGCCATCCATCGCGGCAAACCGATCAGGAAACCATCAAGGCATCTTGTCCGAGGTGTGTTTCTTGCCCTGTTTCGCGGCTTTCTTCTCCTTGGGCGTCATGATGGGTGATTTCTTTGCTTCCTTGTTGCCTTGTCTGATCTTGCCCATGGTGAAACTCCTTGTGGATATCGATGTGTACACTGATCCTGATGCAGTATAGGACGCGCTACGGGCAGCACCATTTGGGGGGGCGGAGGTCGCCGGTTTCGAAACCAGCGGCACAATGCAGGCTTTAGCGCAGGCTCCGATTGCTTCTTCATGAATGTATTCGGAAGGCCTCGCAGAACCGGTGGCCGACGTTGTCGGTACGCTGTCGATACGACACGGCGTCAACGCCGGCCCGGCCTGCCGCGATTTGGCCTTACTGGGTGGTACGGCCGGTGGAGCGGTCGTCCCAGCCGCTCGGCCGCGACAGTTCGAAGTTGGCTTCCGAGCGGGTACGGCTGTACCACTTGCCGCCCATGCGGGCGATGATGTCCAGGCAAGCCGGATCGACGCGGCCGCGTTCGTCCAGTATCGACTCGTCGATGTGAGCCAGCAGCACTTCTCCCAGAATGATGTGGCACGACGGCTTGTGTTCCGGGTAGGGGTACAGCGCGGCCATCCGGCATTCGAAACTGACGCTGGCGCCCTCGACGCGCAACGGTTGGACGTGTTCCGACGCTTGACTCGGGATGTGACAGCGCTCGAACTCGCTGATGCCGTGCTCGTAGCCGAAGGCGGTGGCGTTCATCCGGTCTGCCATGGCAAACGGCACCAGGTTGACGACGAACTCCCCGGTTTCCTGGATGTTGCGGACGGTGTCCTTGAGGCTGCCGTCGCCTTGCACCAAGGGGGACAGCATCACCGTCGGCGGCGTGCCGGTCACCACCTGAAAGAAGCTGAACGGTGCCAGATTGCTGATGCCCTGGGCCGAGCGGGTGGATACCCAGGCGATGGGGCGTGGGGTCACGGTGGCGGTGAGCCATTGGTAGGCCAGCAACGGATCGGTCTTGGTGAAATCGATAATCATCGCGTCGACTTGGTTGCGGGCAGGCCCGCCGAGGCGGCCGCCCTGCCGGGTAGGCGAATGAAGGGAGGAGCGATAGCGGTAGCAAATACCGGCACCGGTCGTCGGCAGGAGGCCCGCTCTCATCCCGGCCACAAACATCATAACGGGAAAACGGGATGCGTGGCGGCGCTGCGGCCTGCGCGTGTTGATCCGGCATAGAGGAGGGGGCCGCTGTGCGATGGCGCCGCGCGACGGCCTCCGGCCAGCGGGTGAGGCACCACCTCCCGGGCATGGCTGCGCCAGTGATGCCAGATGGAGGAGGCTCAGAGCCTGACGACGATCAGCTCCGGGTCGTCCGCATGCTCGATCAGGATCTTCTTCACCCGGGCTTGCCAGAGTTCGGCGAATTCATGGGCTTCGGCCAACGTGGCGGTGCCGGCCATGATCCGCTGCAGCAGGGGGCCACTGAGTGGGCTGGGAGGCACCCGGCCGAGGTTGACGCCAAGCTGCACGGCGGCGCCGTTGTCCTTGCGCTGGAAGCGGACCTCGCCCTCGATCGCGGCATCGAAATGCAGCAGGTCGTGCCGCTTGAAGCGTCCCCCGATGCCCTTGAACCCTCCCGGACCGGCGGCACCGGTGATCAGGCCGATCACGCTGGCGATGACGCCGGTCACGCCCTCGTCCTGCGACTTGGCGAAGCTGACGTCGATCTCGCCGCGCTCCGGCACGTCGTCGGGGAACAGCACCTGCAAGGCGCGCCTCGCCATCAGGTAGGCGCTCGCCACGGTGGGGCAGGAGTGGCCGGCCAGGCGCACGGCATCGACGTAGTGATAGGTCAGCATGCCGTCGCTGCTGGCGCCGAGCAGGCCGGCCAGCTTGTCGTGAACCAGAATCGGGGGAACGGCGTCGAAAAAGGCGGGATAGCTCATGGTGGCGATACTCGGTGTGACAGTGACAACGGGGAGGTCGATGGCGATGCCGTGCGGCATCGCGAGCCGGCCTCCGTTCCTAGCAGGATAGGAGGCCGCTTGCGCTTAGCCAATGGTGTAACCGCCATCGACCACGATTTCCTGCCCGTAGATGTTTTTGGCCGCATCCGACACCAGGAACACCGAGGTCTCGGCGATGTCGTCGGGTTGGCCGAACGCCCCGGGGATCAGCCTGGCGGTGACCTGTTCCGCCACCTGGCCGAGCACCTCGGGCGGGAGACCCACCGTGCCCCACAGCGGGGTGCCGATGGGGCCGGGGGCGATGCAGTTCACGCGGATGCCTCTGGGCGCCAGTTCCGCCGCCAGCGTCTGCGACAGCGACTTCAGCGCCGCCTTGCTGGCGCTGTAGATGGCGAGCCCGGGAAAGCCGACCTGGGTGAGGAAGGTGGTGATGAACTGGATCGTTCCGCCCGGGCGGATGTGCGGCAGAAAGAGCCGGGCGGTTTCGGCGGCCCCGAACAGGTTGACCGAGAATTGCGTGTTGAACGCCTCGGCGCTGCTGTCCGCAAACGGCACCACGCGCGCGATGCCGGCGTTGGGGACCAGGATGTCGATCTTGCCGACGTGCCTGGTGGTTTCCTCGACCAGCCGCTGCAAATCCTCCTGGCGCGTCACGTCGCCGGTGACGGCGATCACCTGTCCGGGATGCGCCGCCGCCAGTTCCGCGAGCGCCTCGGCGTTGCGGGCGAAGGCGACCACGCGGGCGCCTTCCGCCACGTACCGCGTCACGATCGCGCGTCCGATCCCGCTGCTGGCCCCGGTGACGACGGCCACCTTGCCTTGAAGTCTGTTCTGCATGTTCAGTTACTCCGCTGATGTTGGTGAGGTGATAGTGGCGAAGCGGCGCGCTGTTTTCATTGACTGCCATCAACCGACTCGAGATCCGGCCGCCGCGCCGGGAGGGCGCGCCCGGCCCGGGCGTGACCGTCGCGAAAACCTTTCTCACTAGGGAGGCATGTGCCACGCTGAAAGGGCCGGCCATCGAGCGAAACCGGGGAGGGTAAAAATCATGTTCGACAAGGACCGTTTCATCCAGAACTGCCTGAAGGCGGTGGCCGACGGGCAGGGGGCCATTCGCGAGCTGGTGCAGGAGGCGGTGGCGGATAGGCAAGGCGTTATGGCCGGGTTGGGCGAGCCGCAGCATGCCGGCATTACCCCGCTCTATGCCGGCCCGGAACTCACCATCCTCAACTTCGTCTGGGCGCCGTGCATGAGCCTGATGCCGCATAACCACCAGATGTTTGCCGTGATCGGCATCTATTCCGGCCGTGAAGACAACGTGTTCTGGCGCCGCACGGCAGGCGGCATCGAGGCGGCCGGGGCCCAGTCACTCGGCACCGGCGAAGTGGCGACCCTCGGTCGCGACATCATTCATTCGGTGCTGAATCCCATCGGCAAGATGACCTGCGCCATCCATGTGTACGGCGGCGACTTCTTCCACCCTGCCCGGCCGAGAAGCGAGTGGGACCACGAAACGCTGATCGAGCGCCCCTGGGACGTGGAGGGGGTCAAAACGCTGTTCCGCGAGGCCGAAGCGCGTTTCAATGCCCCCCGGGCCTGAGCGCACCCTTGGCAGTGCCCGCTGCGGCGACGGCGGCGCAAGATGCGCTACAATTTCGGCCAACGTGCTGCGTGCAGCATTGACCGATGACCGAATCAACGAGAGTGCTTGATGAGTAACGAATTACAGGTTGTGGACATTCAACCGGGCGACGGCAAGGAGGTGGTCAAAGGCGCCTTGATCACCACCCAGTACAACGGTTTTCTCGAGGACGGCACCAAGTTCGACTCTTCGTACGACCGCGGCCGCCCCTTCCAGTGCGTCATCGGCACCGGGCGGGTGATCAAGGGCTGGGATCAGGGCCTGATGGGGATGAAGGTCGGCGGCAAGCGCAAGCTCTTCGTGCCGGCCCATCTCGCCTATGGCGAAAGGCAGATCGGCGCTCACATCAAACCCAACTCCAACCTCATCTTCGAAATCGAACTGCTGGAAGTGCTGACGCGGGACGACTGAGAGCGTCCCGGCCGGCCTCCCGTAAGGGTCGGCAGCGTCCACCTTTCCCCTCCCAAGATCCGGCCATTGCGCCCGGCCACGCGCGTCCGAGGTGACCGGGGCCGGACGCCTTCCTTGATGTAAATCAGCTTCTGTCGCGAGGGTTTTCGACAGCGTGATATATTGCTGTATATTACGCTCGATCGACATTTCAACTCGGAGACCAAGATGCCTCTCTCGCTGACGAAACGCCTTTTGGCCGCCGCCGTCATCGTTGCCGTCACCGGCCTGGTGCACGCCGGCGAGCTCACGGTGTCCGCCGCCGCCAGCCTCACCAACGCCTTCAAGGACATCGCTCAGGGTTACGAGACCAAGTATCCGGGTTCCAAGGTGTTGCTGAACTTCGGCGCCTCGGGCGCACTGCTGCAGCAGATGGCCAAGGGCGCCCCCGTCGACGTGTTCGCCTCGGCCGATCAGGAAACCATGGACCAGGCCGTGCAGCAGAAGCTGGTAGCGGCGAGCGAGCGGCATGATTTCGTGCGCAATAGCCTGGTGCTGATCGTGCCCGGCGACAGCAAGCTGGCGCTCAAGCGGCTGGAGGACCTGAATCAGGGCGGCGTGCAGAAGGTCGCCATCGGCAACCCGGCCAGCGTCCCGGTCGGCCGCTACACCCGGCACGCGCTGGAGGCCGCCAGGCTGTGGCAGGCGCTGGAAACCAAGGCGGTCACGACCCAGAACGTGCGCCAGTCGCTGGACTACGTGGCGCGCGGCGAGGTCGATGCCGGTTTCGTCTACGGCACCGACGCCGCCATCATGAAGGACAAGGTGAAAGTGGCGTTCTCGGTGCCGCTCGACCTCGCCATCCGTTACCCGATCGCCAAAACCGCCAGCAGCGCCAATGGCGACGAAGCCCGGCGTTTCGTCACCTACGTGCTGTCCCCGGCCGGGCAGGCGATCCTGGGCAAGTACGGTTTCTTGAAGCCCTGAGCGAGGACACATGGAATCGGCATGGACGGCGCTGGCGCTGTCGTTGAAGGTGGCCGGCTGCGCCACGCTGCTCAATCTGCTGCTCGGCGTGGGCGTGGGCTTCCTGCTGGCGCGGGGGCGTTTCGTCGGGCGTGACCTGCTCGACACCGTGCTGACCCTGCCGATGGTGATGCCGCCCACGGTGCTGGGCTTCTACCTGCTAGTGCTGGTGGGACGGCGCGGCTCGCTGGGCGCCTGGCTGCACGACAGCTTCGGCATCAATCTGATCTTTACCTGGCAGGGCGCGGTGATCGCCGCCTCCCTCGTGGCCTTTCCGCTGGTGTTCAAGCCGGCGCGGGCGGCGTTCGAGGCGGTCGACGGCCAGCTCGAGCAGGCGGCGCGGGTGCTGGGCGTCTCGGAGGCCGCGATCTTCTTCCGCGTCACCTTGCCGCTGGCCTGGCGCGGCATCCTGGCCGGGGTGCTGCTGGCCTTCGCCCGGGCGCTGGGCGAGTTCGGCGCGACGCTGATGGTGGCGGGCAGCATCCCGGGCAAGACGCAAACCCTGTCGATCGCCGTGTACGAGGCGGTGCAGGCCGGGCAGGACGACGTGGCCAATACCTTGGTGCTGATCACCTCGGTGGTGTGCATGGTGGTGCTGCTGGCGGCGGGACGTCTGGCCCCCGGCCGCATCGCCAACCAGTAGGAGAGCGGAGCATGCAGCTCGATATCGATATCCGCAAGACCCTGCATTCCGGCAAGCGCACCTTCCAGTTGCAGGTCCGCTTTCAGTCGGTGAGCCAGCGCATCGTCATCTTCGGGCCGTCCGGTTCGGGCAAGAGCCTGACGCTGAAGGCGATCGCCGGGCTGATGCGGCCCGACCACGGCCATATCCGCCTCGACGGCGAGACCCTGTTCGATGCCGGCGCCGGCATCGACCTTGCGCCGCAGGCGCGCAAGGTGGGCTACCTGTTCCAGGACTATGCGCTCTTTCCGCACCTGAGCGTGCGCCAGAACATCGGCTTCGGCCTGAAGCGCGGCTGGTTCAACCCGCGCGCTGCCGAGAAGAGCGAGGCGGTCGATTACTGGCTGGAGGCGTTGCATCTGAGCCACCTCGCCCACCAGATGCCCGGCGAACTGTCCGGCGGGCAGCGCCAGCGCACCGCGCTGGCGCGGGCGCTGGTGGCCGAACCCCGGGCGCTGCTGCTGGACGAGCCGTTTGCCGCGCTCGACCCCTTGTTGCGCCAGCGGATGCGGGAGGAGCTGGACGAACTGCAGCGCCGCCTGCAGGTGCCGATGGTGCTGATCACGCACGATCCGGAGGACGTGGCGGTGTTCGGCGAGCAGGTGCTGGCGCTGCACGACGGCATGATCGCTCCCGCCGAGGCGTGCCAGCCGCCGGGCGTGCTGCCGGCCCGGGCGTGTTGACCCGCGTTCCCTCTGCCCGGCGCCGGCGGACGGGCCGGCTGCGCTGTCCCATGACCTACCCACCCACCTCGACACCAGAAAGGCTCGCGACATGAGTGCTCTTTCTCTCTCCACGGCCACGGCGCCGCTGCCCCGTGACGAGTCGGCGTTGTTGGACCGGGCGATCGCCGGGGTGCTGCGCCATGCCCAGGACGGCGACTTGCCGCTGTTCGCCTGGACCCTCGGTCTGCCGCAGCCGGCGCTGCTGGCGATGCTGGCGCAGCGCTTCCCCGAGCTGGACCGTCTGGAGCCGATGCCGGAACCGGATTACGCCAGCATCCGCGCCGCGACGCCCGCCGGCTTTGCCGAGCTGGTCGCCCTGCTGGGGGCGCACCGCGCGCCCGATGTGCTGGAGGCGGAGGCCGAGTGGCTGGCACGCGCCGTGGCGGCGGCCTGCTTTGGCGAGCGGCCGTTGTCGGTGGACCTGGGGCTGAGCGGGCGGGAGGCGGTGTCGCGGCTCCTGGTGCGCTATTTCCCGTCGCTGTCGCGACGCAACCCCGCCCGCCGGAGTTGGAAATCCTTCCTGTTCGCCGAGCTGGCGGCCTCGCGTGCTGGCGCGGCGGCGCCGGGAGGCGCTGCGGGTCTGGGGCCGCGTGCGGGCTTTTCCGATTCAGACAGGCGAGGGTGCTAGCAAGCCATGGACACGAAAGACAACAGCATTGCCTTGTGCGGTTCGGTGTGGATGACGGTGGGCGGCGAGAATTTCGGTGGGGCCGGACGTATCGAATTGCTGGCCAAGATCGCCGAATGCGGCTCCATCACCCGGGCCGCCAAGGCCATCAAGATGAGCTACAAGGCGGCGTGGGACGCCATCGACGCCATGAACAACCTGGCCGGCGAGCCGTTGGTGGAGCGGCTGGTGGGCGGCAAGGGCGGCGGCGGCACGCGCCTGACGCCGCGCGGTGAGCAACTGGTGGAGAACTTCCGCATCATCGAGCGCGAGCACCGCCGTTTCATCGAGCAGCTGGGGCGACAGGCCGACAGCCTCGCCGACGATTATGTTCTGATCAGGAGGATGGGGATGAATACCAGTGCGCGCAACCAGTTCCTCGGCAAGGTCGTCGCCGTGAAGCATGGCGCCGTCAACGACGAAATCGAGCTGGAAGTCACGGGAGGGCAGAAGATCGTGGCCACCGTCACGCACGAGAGTGCCGAAGGGCTGGGGCTGCGGTCCGGCGCCGAGGCGTTTGCGCTGGTGAAGTCGTCGTCGGTGATCGTGCTGACCGATGGCGAAGGCGCCCGCTTCTCCGCGCGCAATCGTCTGAGCGGCACTATCGCGCGCATCGTGCCCGGAGCGGTGAACACCGAAGTGGTGATCGATCTGCCCGGCGGCATCGCCGTGGCCGCCATCGTCACCAACGACAGCAGCCAGGCACTCGACCTCGCCGTGGGCAAGACCGCCACAGCGATCTTCAAGGCGTCGAGTGTGATCCTGGGGGTGCCGGCGTAAGAACCTGTTTGCGATCTGCTGCGCTTCGGCGGTACGGCGTTAAAAACGACTTCGGAATGCTCATTTACCCCTCGTAAACTCCGCTTCCTCAGCCATTTTTGCCTTGTCTCGCTCTCGCTCGTGAGATCGTAAACAGGCTCTAAGCGTCGGCCGGGCTGCGCTCAGCCCACCATGTCCTGTGGCTTCACCCAGGCGTCGAACTGCTCCGCCGTCAGGTAGCCGCTGGCCAGCGCCGCCTCGCGTAGCGTCAGCCCTTCCTGGTGCGCTTTCTTGGCGATGGCTGCCGCCTTGTCGTAGCCGATGTGCGGATTGAGCGCCGTCACCAGCATCAGCGATTTTTCCAGCAGCTCGTCAATGCGGGCGCGGTTCGGTTCGATGCCGGCCGCGCAGTGCTCGTTGAAGCTGGTCATGCCGTCGGCCAGCAGGCGCACGCTCTGCAGGAAGTTGTGGATGATCAGCGGCTTGAACACGTTGAGCTCGAAGTTGCCGCTGGCACCGCCGATGTTGACCGCCACATCGTTGCCCAGCACCTGGGCGCAGGCCATGGTCAGCGCTTCGCTCTGCGTCGGGTTGACCTTGCCCGGCATGATCGAGCTGCCCGGCTCGTTCTCAGGAATGGTGATCTCGCCGATGCCGCAACGCGGCCCACTGGCCAGCCAGCGCACGTCGTTGGCGAGCTTCATCAGCGCAGCGGCCAGCGTCTTCAGCGCGCCGTGGCCGTGCACCAGCGCGTCGTGCGTCGCCAGCGCCTCGAACTTGTTGGGAGCGGTGACGAAGGGCAGGCCGGTGTCTTCGGCCAACCTTTGCGCCACGCGCACCGCGAATTCCGGATGTGCGTTGAGCCCTGTGCCGACCGCCGTGCCGCCGAGAGCCAGTTCACACAGGTGCGGCAGCGCGTCTTCGAGATGGCGCCGGCTATGCGCCAACTGCGCCACGTAGCCGGAAAACTCCTGTCCCAGCGTCAGCGGCGTAGCATCCTGCAAGTGGGTTCGCCCGATCTTGACGATGTCGGTGAACGCCAGCGCCTTGACGGTTAGGGTCGCCGCCAGCACGTCCAGCGCCGGCAGCAGGCGTTGTTCGAGCGCCGCCACCGCCGCCACGTGCATCGCGGTGGGGAACACGTCGTTGGACGACTGGCCGCGGTTGACGTGGTCGTTCGGGTGCACCATGCGCGCTTCGCCGCGCTCGCCGCCCATTAGCTCGCTGGCGCGGTTGGCCAGTACCTCGTTCATGTTCATGTTGGTTTGCGTGCCCGAGCCGGTCTGCCACACTGCCAGCGGAAACTCGCCCGGATGCTGCCCGGCGATCACTTCGCCGGCGGCGGCCTCGATCGCCCCCGCCAGCTCGGGTGCCAGGAGGCCGAGCTCGGCATTGACCCCGGCCGCGGCACGCTTCACCTGGGCCAGCGCCTCGATCAGCTCGGGCGGCATTTTCTCGCTCGAGATACGGAAGTTTTCCAGCGAACGCTGGGTCTGGGCACCCCACAGCCGCTTGGCCGGGACGGCGATCTCGCCGAAGGTATCGCGTTCCATACGGACGGACATGACAGTCTCTCCTGCACGAGAAGCAATTTTCCGAACCTGCTTCACGATATGTCGAGAGCGGATCGTGGATCGAGGTAGAGCGTAGGATGGGGGAGCGTAGCGAAACCCATCGTCGATGAACGCCGGCTGGCGCTCTCCGGTCTGCGGGATCACGCCCAGAGACGTCCAGCAAGATCGTGAACAGGTGCTTCATGAAGCCTAGCAGCCTGTCATGGGGGCGACAAGGCAGAAGCCGGGGCCGGAACGGTGTTACAATCGGCGGCTGGGCCGCTAAGACCAGCCGTATCGCGCTCCCGTCGGACGGCTGCTCTTGGCGGCTCCCGCGGCCAGCCCGCTGGCCACTCGTCATCACCCCACGTTTTTGCGAGACAGCCTCATGACCATCATCCGTCAGGAAGACTTCATCCAGAGCATCGCGGATGCCTTCCAGTACATCAGCTGCTACCACCCGAAAGACTACATCGACGCGCTGTACAAGGCGTATCAGCACGAAGAAAGCCCGGCGGCCAAGGACGCCATGGCCCAGATCCTGATCAACAGCCGCATGTGCGCCGAAGGCCGCCGTCCGATCTGCCAGGATACCGGTATTGCCGTGGTGTTCCTGAAAGTCGGCATGAAGGTGCAGTGGGACGCCGAGCTGTCGGTACAGGAGATGGTCAACGAAGGCGTGCGTCGTGCCTACAACAACCCGGACAACAAGCTGCGCGCCTCCGTGCTGCTCGACCCGGCCGGCCTGCGCAAGAATTCCAAGGACAACACCCCGGCCGTGGTGCACTTCGAGATCGTCGAAGGCGACGGCGTCGAGGTAATCTGTGCCGCCAAGGGCGGTGGCTCCGAGAACAAATCCAAGTTCTACGCGCTCAACCCGTCCGACTCCATCGTCGACTGGGTCATCAAGACCGTGCCGACCATGGGCGCCGGCTGGTGTCCGCCGGGCATCCTCGGCATCGGCATCGGCGGCACCCCGGAAAAGGCGATGCTGCTGGCCAAAGAATCGCTGATGGACCACGTCGACATCCACGAGCTCAAGGCCAAGGCCGACAGCGGCGCGGAACTGACCAAGGTCGAAGCGCTGCGCCTGGAAATCTTCGAGAAGGTCAACGCGCTGGGCATCGGCGCCCAGGGCCTGGGCGGTCTCACCACCGTGCTCGACGTCAAGATCCTGGACTACCCGACCCACGCCGCGTCGCTGCCGGTCGCCATGATCCCGAACTGCGCCGCCACCCGTCACATCCACTTCCACCTGGATGGCAGCGGCCCGGCCCACCTCGAAACCCCGAGCCTGGAAGACTGGCCGGACATCACCTACGACAGCTCCAACGGCAAGCGCGTCGATCTGGACAAGATCACCAAGGAAGAAGTGGCGAGCTGGCAGCCGGGCGACGTGCTGCTCTTGAACGGCAAGATCCTTACCGGCCGCGACGCTGCGCACAAGCGCATGGTCGACATGCTGAACAAGGGCGAGAAGCTGCCGGTGGACTTCACCAACCGCTTCATCTACTACGTCGGCCCGGTCGATCCGGTACGTGACGAAGTGGTCGGCCCGGCCGGCCCCACCACCGCCACCCGCATGGACAAGTTCACCCGCCAGATGCTGGAGCAGACCGGCCTGCTGGGCATGATCGGCAAGGCCGAGCGCGGCCCGGCGGCGATCGAGGCGATCAAGGACAACAAGGCGGTGTACCTGATGGCCGTCGGCGGCTCCGCCTACCTCGTCTCCAAGGCGATCAAGGCCTCCAAGGTGGTCGGCTTCGAAGACCTCGGCATGGAAGCCATCTACGAGTTCGAAGTGAAGGACATGCCGGTGACCGTGGCGGTGGATTCCTGTGGCACCTCGGTGCACAACACCGGCCCGGCCGAATGGCGCGTCAAGATCGGCAAGATTCCGGTCGCCACCGCCTGATGGCGTGTTGTTGAACGCACGCTGAACTCTTCGGCCAACGTTGGCCGAAGGCCAAATCCACACCCCCGCTTGCGCTGCAGGCGGGGGTGTTTTGTTTGGGGAGGCGCTCAGTCTGTTGGCAGATGATGGTTCTGCGGTGTGGAGGAGGAAGGGACTGCTTGGGGATGGGCTGCCTACTCTTCCGTCATAGGTGGTGATGTGGCAAGCTGTCCAGATGGTGACGTAAAAAATACGTTTTTATTGGACGCCTACTTCTAGTTATGCGCGTTACCAACCAGCATGGATTTAAGTATGAATTCAAAATACACCGGGCAGTGTCTTTGTGGCGCAATCCACTATTCAATCGATGTCGAGCCATTATTTTCTGGAAACTGTCACTGCAAAGACTGTCAAAGGGCTTCAGGTAGTGCGTTTATTCCTGCAATGCTTTTCCACGAGAAAGACGTTGTTGTTTCCGGCGAGGCAAGATATTTCAAGTCAACGGCCGACAGCGGAAATGTGCACAAAAGAGGCTTCTGCCCGAATTGCGGCTCTCAATTGTTTGCAAAGTTCAGCAGTCTTCCCGGCATGCTGGGTATAAAGGCAGGCACGTTGAACGAAGCATCGCTCTACGTACCAAAGTTAGATTTCTATGTGGCAAGTGCTGCAACGTGGGATTTTATGGACCCCCAGCTCCCTAAAAAACAAGGCGCAGCTCAGGGCTAGAGAGCGTGTGCATAACAAGGTGTTCAACACGGACAGCACGGTAGGTTGGGCTTCCTGCATGAAGCCCAACGTCCATCACACCTGTCTTGAGCAATGCGCTATCAAAGAGGTGGATGTGGTTGCGCACCTGATCAAGCAGCGTGGGAAGAGGTGTGGATATGACGTATTTCCCGGTAGCTATTTCGCACTCTTATGTCATAAATAGTTCTGTGGCAATCATGGCCAGCATGATTGTTGCCACGCATTCTGGATGATGACGTAAAAAATACGTCTTCTAGCTTGAGTACACCGGTGCACCACATCGCCAAATCTAATTGCCCCAAACCAAGAAGGACGCTCGTCATGAAAATCACTGTTGAAACCACAGTCGCGGCCCCCATCGAGAACGTTTGGCACGCATACACAACTCCCGAGGATATCAAGCAGTGGAACGCCGCGTCTGATGATTGGCACACCACCTCGGCCACAGTGGATTTGCGCGTCGGCGGCATCTTCTCGTCACGAATGGAAGCCAAGGATGGCAGCGTGGGGTTCGATTTTGCCGGAACCTATACCGCTGTGGTGGCACACAAACTGATCGAATATTCCTTTGGCGATCGCACCGCGCAGGTTGAATTTGCGGATAGCCCAAAAGGTGTTGTGGTTCGCGTGACTTTCGATAGTGAGCCATCGCATTCCATCGAACAGCAACGCGACGGGTGGCAGGCCATTTTGAATAATTTTACTCGCCATGTTGAAACAGCCAGGAAGCAGTAGACGTACTGTGCTGCCCAACTCCCCCTAGATAGACTCCTAGGGGCTGCGTCCATCGGCTGCCGCTCATGCCAAACGTCGGATATTCACACAAAGGGGCGCTGTATGTTCTCCCATATCTTTATCGGCGTGAGTGACATCGACCGCGCATTGGCTTTTTATGAACCGCTCATGGCTAGCCTCGGCATCCAGCTTCGCTTTTGTGATCGAAGCCGCCCTTGGGCGGGTTGGCAGCGCCCTGACGAGCCTAGGCCGCTCTTCCTGATCGGCTCTCCCTACAACCAACAGCCCCCCTCGCCAGGCAATGGTTAAATGGTGGCCTTTCTCGCTGAAAGCCGACCAATGGTTGCCGAGGCCTACCGAGTCGCACTCGCCAACGGAGGTACATGTGACGGCGCTCCTGGCCTAAGGCCCGAGTACCACGAGCATTACTTTGGCACCTACTTCCGCGATCCTGACGGCAACAAAATCTGTATTGCCTGCCACTCGCCTGAGCCACAGTCCGCAGGCTGACAGGCTGGTGGGAGCGACAAGCTAGGGAGGAGAGCATGAAAAAACTGGATTCGACCGAGGGCCATCCCGCATCCGAGCTGATCGACCAACGAATCGCCGAACTCGGGGACTGGCGCGGGGCGGCCTTGAGCCGGATGCGGCAGCTTATCAAAGAGGCCGACCCGGACGTCGTGGAGGAGTGGAAATGGATGGGCACGCCCGTCTGGTCGCACGACGGGATCATCTGCACCGGCGAGTCTTATAAGTCGATCGTGAAGTTGACCTTCGCCAAGGGGGCGTTGCTGCAGGACCCGGCCAAGCTCTTCAACTCGAGCCTCGACGGAAACACAAGGCGCGCGATTGATATCCATGAGGGAGAGGAGATCGACGCGGATGCGTTCAAGGCGCTCATCCGTGCCGCAATCGACCTCAATGTCTCCGTCGTGAAGGCAAGGCAAAGACGGGCGAACTAGGCTGAGATGGCGATGCGTCTCTCTCGCTCTTGCCGTGAGGGTGAAGGCCGCCGGAATGATCTCGGAGGCATCCTCCCGTCCACAGCGGTCTAAGCTGGTAGTCTTGGCGGCTCGGCCATGGCGAGCAGTGAGGAGGCGCATCATGCAAAGCATTCACAGAATCTCTCCCTGCCTGTGGTTCGACGATCAGGCCGAACAGGCGGCAGAGTATTACACCGCCATCTTCAAGAACTCACGGATCGTCAGCCTGACCCGCTACGGCCAGGCGGGACATGAGATTCACGGCCGGCCGGCGGGGTCGGTCCTGACCGTGGAGTTCGAGCTGGATGGACAGGCCTTCACCGCCCTCAACGGTGGACCGGTATTCACCTTCAACGAGGCCGTGTCGTTCCAGGTGAGCTGCGAGACGCAGGAAGAGGTGGACTACTACTGGGAAAAATTGTCCGCCGGCGGGGATGAGGCGGCGCAGCAATGCGGCTGGCTCAAGGACCGGTACGGCGTGTCCTGGCAGGTGGTGCCGACGGCGCTGCCCAAGATGCTGAGCGATGCCGATTATGCAAAATCCGAGCGCGTCATGACCGCTCTGCTGCAGATGAAAAAGCTCGACATCGCCGCCTTGCAGCGCGCCTACGCCGGGGTGGCTTGATTGGAAACGCCCCCCGCCGGCGGAGAGTGTGCAGCCCCGGATTTCATCCGTTGTCTTCTCCGTGAGGTTGGCCGATGACGTTGCATGCGGGCACGTGCCGCTTTGACGGGCCAGAGGGGTGAACCGGCGCTAAACTGGCATGCCAATTGGCTGGTTGCTGTGCCGCTGTTGCCAGCTGCCGATCGTTCATTTCCCAGGAGCAGAGAATGGCCCAGTACACCGCCGAAGTCCTTTGGCAGCGCGGCGAGCAGGATTTCCTCGGCAACCGTTACAGCCGCCGCCATGTTTTGCGCTTCGACAGCGGCGTGGAAGTGCCTGGTTCGTCGTCCCCGCACGTCGTTCCCGTCCCGATGTCCGACGCCTCCGCCGTCGACCCGGAGGAGGCGTTCGTGGCCTCGCTGTCGAGCTGTCACATGCTGTGGTTCCTGTCGATTGCCGCCAGGCGCGCGTTCTGTGTCGAGCGCTACTTCGATGCGGCCGTCGGCGTCATGGCCAAGAATGCGGCTGGCAAGATGGCCATGACGGTGGTTACGTTGCGGCCGGAGGTGACGTTTTCCGGGGAGCGCCTCCCCACGCGGGAGCAGCTCGACCAGATGCATCACGAGGCGCACGAGGAGTGCTTCATCGCCAACTCGGTCAAGACCGAGGTGCGTTGCGAGCCGGTGTACGGGGAGCTGTAAGCTGGCACGGCAGCCATCGTCAAGCCAGGGAGAAAACCATGAAACCGCGAATCAGCATGCTGACGCTGGGTGTCGGCGACCTCGACCGTGCCACCCGGTTCTACGAGCAGGGGCTGGGTCTGCCGCGCTACCCGATGGAGGCGGCCGGCGTCGCCTTCTTTGCGCTCCACGGCACCTGGCTGGCCCTGTATCCGTGGACGGCGCTGGCCGAAGACGCCACGGTGCCGGCCGAGGGTAGCGGTTTTCGCGGCTGTGCCCTGGCCCACAATGTGTCGACGCGGGAAGAGGTCGATCAGGTGCTGGAGCAGGCGCTGAATGCCGGCGCGCGATTGGTGAAACCGGCACAAGATGCCTTCTGGGGAGGCTATAGCGGCTATTTCGCCGATCCGGATGGCCATCTCTGGGAAGTGGCATGGAATCCGTTCATGGCGATCGGTCCGCAGGATGTGTAAATCGTCAGCATCATGGTCTTGGTGCTGGCAGAAGCCACGTCTGACGAGGCCGCGCAGCGCGGCCATGAGCCTGAAGAGTTGGACATTGAAGGAGCTACATCATGATTTACCATGGAAGCTGTCATTGCGGGCGGATCGCCTTCGACGTGGAGGGCGATCTCGGCCAGGTCATGTCTTGCAACTGTTCTATCTGTCGCCGCAAGGGGGCGCTGATGTGGTTCGTGCCGCGCCAGCAACTGCGCCTGCTGACGCCGGAGGCGGACATGAGCACCTACACCTTCAACAAGCACGTCATCCAGCACCATTTCTGTCCGACCTGCGGCATGCACCCGTTTGGCGAGGGACGCGACCCGGCCGGGAACGCGATGGCGGCGGTCAACGTGCGCTGCCTCGACGACGTCGATCTGGACACGCTCACGGTCAAGCACTTCGACGGTCGGGCGCTGTGAGCGCTGGCGCAGCTTGCGCCACGGGCGGGCTCGCGCCTATGCTGCCGGGTTGCCATTGATCGGGATTCGCATGGTTGTGATCGCCAAAACCCTCGCCTTGTACATCGCCACGGCGCTGGCCGAAATCATTGGCTGCTATCTGCCGTATCTCTGGCTGAAGAAGTCGGCGCCGGCCTGGTACCTGCTGCCGGCGGCGCTGAGCCTGACGGTGTTCGCCTGGCTCTTGACCCTACATCCCCAGGCGGCGGGACGGGTTTACGCCGCCTACGGCGGGGTCTACGTCGCGGTGGCGCTGGGCTGGCTGTGGGCGGTGGACGGCATCCGTCCCTCGCTGTGGGACGTGGCGGGCAGCGCGGTGACCCTGGCCGGCATGGCGATCATCCTGTTCGCGCCGCGGCCGGGCTGAGGGCCGGGCGCTTGATCGGGGAGGGAGGATACGATGCCGGTGTATATCGTCAGATTGGGTAGCGAGCGGCGGCAGGACGAAGGGTTGCGCATCGGCACGGTGCGGCGCCCGCCACGGGGTGTGCCGAAGAGCGAGTTCGCCACGCAGAACTGGTACGACGTGTGGTACCCGAACCTGGCGCCCAGCGCTGAAACGGTGAAGTTGGCGCAGCAGGCCAAGACGGACCGCGACTGGGCGGCCTTCATCAAGCAGTACCGTGCCGAGATGGCGACGCCGGAGAACAGCCGCACGCTGGATCTGTTGGCGGCGCTGTCGCACCACAGCAGCTTCTCCGTCGGCTGCTACTGCGCCGAGGAGGCGCATTGCCACCGCTCGGTGCTGCGCCTCTTGCTCGCCGAGCGCGGCGCCGACGTGCGCTGACGCGCACAGGTTGGCCGAAGACGGCGCCAAGACCGCGGGCCGGCGCTTGCCGGATGGCGCGCCCTGGGCCACCATCACGGGTTTTCTCCGTGGAGTGGCCGATGGCCCTGTTTCTCAAAGCCCTGCTGGGTTCGGCGGCGGTGCTGCTGATCGCCGTGCTGTCGAAGAGCAAGCACTACTTCATCGCCGGGCTGGTGCCGTTGTTCCCCACCTTTGCCCTGATCGCGCATTACCTGGTCGGCTCTGAGCGCTCGGTGGCCGAGCTCAAGACCACCATCGTGTTCGGTATGTGGTCGCTGATTCCCTACTTCGTCTATCTGGCGGCGGTGTACCTGCTGGCCGACCGCCTGCGCCTGGGCTGGGCATTGTTCGTGGCGGCGCTGTGCTGGGCCGTGGCGGCGTGGGGGCTGGTGCTGGCGTGGGGACGCTGGCACGGCTAGCCCCTCCCGGGAGCGGACCACGGCTTCACGCCGTGGGCGGCCGTTCCGCCAGATAGCTGGCAATTTCCTCTTCGATCCAGGTGCTGAAATCCTGCTGCTTGGTCTGCGAGCTCTCGCGTTGCGGCCAGACCAGCCAGTGCGGGTAGGGATAGGGCACGCTGATATCGGTCAGCTGCACCAAGTCCCCGCGCTGCAGGGCGCCGTGCACCAGGCTGCGCCGCTCCAGCGCCACCCCCATGCCGAGACGCACCGCCTCCAGCACCAGGTTGGAGTCGTTGATCCACAGCCCGGCGTTGCCCGGCTCGGCCACGCCGGCGACACTGCACCAGGGTAGCCACGATTCCACGGTGCGGACGATGGGACCGGAGACGACCTCCTGCGCCGTTTGCGGCAGGCGGCCGCCGTTGAAGGCGGGGGAGGCCACCACCACCAGCTCGTCGTCGAACAGCCGCTTCTGCGCCAGTCCCTCCCAGCCGCCCTGGCCCATGCGCACACCGATGTCCACCAAACCCTGGCGCAGGTCCTGGATATCCAGGCTGGCGCGCAGGCTGACGCGGTATTGCGGGTGGCGCGCGTAAAAGCGTGGCAGGCGCGGCAGCAGCCAGTGCACCCCGAACGAAGGCAATACCGCCACCACCACCTCGTCCACGCGTGGCCGGGCGCGCACCAGCCGTGTGGCCTCGGTGATTTCCCCCAGCCCGATGCGGATCTGCAGGGCGTAGAGCCGACCGTCCTCGCTCAGCTTGAGGCCGCGCCCCTCGCGCGTGAACAGCGCCACCCCCAGCAGCTCTTCCAGCTGCTTGATCTGCTGGCTGATGGCGGAGTGGGTGACGTGCAGTTCGTCCGCCGCCAGGGTGATGCTGCCGAGGCGGGACACGGCTTCGAAACTGCGCAGCGCGGGCAAGGGGGGAAGTGTGCTCATGTAAGTAAAACTAACATGAACGACAAATAAATATCGATTTTTTCTGCCTCTTCTGACGCTTATAGTGAACCCAGAACGTCAACCGGAGAGCAATCATGCAACATCATCTACGTGTCGAATTGGCCAGCCACGAACTCTTGGCGATCGAATTGCCGTCTGCTGTCGAGGTCCGCGCCGTGTCGGGCTACCATTGGCTGACGGTCGATGGACTGGACGTCTGCCTCGCTCCCGGAGAGCGGGAAACCGTTCCGGCCGGGAAAATCCTGGCCGAGGGGCTGGGCCAGCTGGAGTTCTCGCCGCCCTCTGCTCTGCCGGCTCGCGGCGCAGAGGACCGTGCCGCGCAGGGGACGATGCTACTGGGCAAAGTCTGCTTCTGACAGGAGAAAACACGATGCAATTGATCGGCATGCTGGATTCGCCCTATGTGCGCCGGGTGGCCGTCTCGCTGCGGCTCATGGGGGTCGGATTCGAGCACCAGGCGGTCTCGGTGTTCCGCACCTTCGAGCAGTTTCACCGGATCAACCCGGTGGTGAAGGCCCCGACCCTGGTCTGCGACGACGGCACGGTGCTGATGGATTCGACGCTGATTCTCGACTACGTCGAAACCTGCCTGGCCCCGGCCAAGAGCCTGATGCCGGCCGGGCCTGCCGGGCGCCAGCGTGCCTTGCGCCTGATCGGGCTGGCGCTGGCGGCGTGCGAGAAAAGCGTGCAGATCGTCTACGAGCGTCAGTTGAGGCCGGCCGAGAAGCAGCACCAGCCCTGGCTGGAGCGCGTCGAGGGTCAGGTGCTGGCGGCCTACGGCGAACTGGAGCGCGAATTCGCGCGTGCGCCGTTGGCTGCCAGCGCGGAGGGGATCGACCAGGCGGGCGTCAGCGTCGCGGTGGCGTGGCGCTTTACCCAACTGATGCTGCCGGACGTGGTCAAGGCGACTGATTTCCCGCTACTGCAGGCGTTTGCCCACCAGGCCGAGCAATTGCCCGCCTTCGTCGACACCCCGCCGCTCTAGTCCCGGTTGGGGGGCCGGCCGTGATGGACATTCCACCGCCTGTCCATTTCGCCTCTGTCCCTCATTGAGCGAAGCTCTGCGTGCCAATCGCCGATTGGCGCGAGAGCGTCACCCGCCGTCCGCCCTGACCCTGCAGGGGGGCTTCACCGGCTCATGACTCACAATCCGCCGCACTGCCTGGATCAGAACTTCCAGCGAGCCGTGACTTCGGCCGTACGCGGGGCGCCCGGCATGTTGTAGTCGTTGGCACCGCTGTGTGCCGAGATGTAGTACTTCTTGTCGAACACGTTCTTCAGCGTGAAGTTCACCTCCAGCGACTTGCCGCTGTAGCCGGTGCCGAGGTCGAAGCGGGTATAGCCCGGCAGCTTGACCAGGTTGTCCGGCGATGCGTAGCGCTCGCCCTCGTAGCGCAGGCCGGCGTTGACGTTGAAGCCACCCGGCAGCTTGCGCTTGACGAACAGGTTGGCCGAATGGCGCGGCGTCAGCGCCGGTTTGTTGCCCTGGAACGGCGTGCCGATCTTGGTCTTCTCGGTCGACTGGGTGATCTCGCCGTCGAGGTAGGCGTAGCCCGCGATCACGTCCCACAGCGGGGTGAGGGCACCGGCCACCGCCAGTTCCAGTCCGCGTACGCGCTGCTCGCCCACCGACAACGCCTTGTTGCTGTCGCTCGGGTCGGCGGCCTGGATGTTGCTGCGCGTCATCTCGAACACCGAGGTGGTCAGGGTGAGGTTGTCGAACAAATCGATCTTGCTGCCGACCTCGTAGTTGATGGTCTCCTCCGGCTTCAGCTGGTCGCTGTTCTGCTTGAAGGTGAACGAATCGGCGATCGGCTGGAACGACTGGCTGGCCGAGGCATACAGCGACACGCGCTCGGTCGGCTGGTACACCACGCCCAGGCGTGGGCTGATTGTGTTGTCGGTGCGCGCCAGGTCCTGGTTCTTGCTGGTCTTGTCGTCGCGTGTCTGCGTCAGGTGGTCGTAGCGCGCCCCGGCCAGCGCTTTCCAGTGCTCGCTCAGGCTCACCAGGTCCTGCAGGTAGAGCGCAGCGATGTCGATGTCGGTGTCGTTGTCGTTGCCGGGCGCGGCACTGGTGTTGATCGCCGGCAGCTCGATCAGCTGGGGATCGAACAGGTCGTAGGTGGCGGCGTTCTTGCGCGTCCACAGTTTCTCGGTCTTGTGCTGCTTGCCCACTTCCAGTCCGTACAGCAGCGTGTGCCTGGTCTGGGCGAGGTCGAGATCGTGGCTCAGCTCCAGCTGATTGTAGAAACCATGCTCGTCGCGCAGCCGCTTGGTGCGGTCGATGGTGACCTGGTTGGTGGTCTCGTTGACGCTGGCGATGGTGGTGTAATTGCGGTCCAGCGAGAAATCGTAGGTGCGGAACACGTTGTGCAGCTTCAAGCCGCTATCGAACTGGTGGTCGAGGGTGCCGGTGAAGCTGGTGACATCACTCTCGTTGGCGGTCTGGTCGCGGCCGTTGGCCGAGCCGTAGTAGGTCTCGATCGGCACGTCCACCGGCTTGCCCTTGTAGCCCGGCACGCCCTGGTCAGCCAGGCGCTTGTCCTGCAGGTAGTCGGCCTGCAGCAGCAGGGTGGTGTTGGGCGAGAAGTTGAACTGCAACGACGGCGCCACGGCCTCGCGTTTCAGGAAAGACTGGTTGCGGAAGCCCTCGGAATCCTCCAGCGCGCCGGTCAGGCGGAAGCGGGCGAAGTCGTCGTCGCTGTTGGCGCCGATGTCGAACGACAGGCGCTGCTTGCCCTGGTCGTCCAGGCTGACTGCCAGCTCGTGCACGGGCTCCGCCTGCGGCTTCTTGGTGATGCGGTTGATCAGGCCGCCCGAGCTGCCGCGCCCGTACAGCACCGAGGACGGACCTTTCAGCACTTCCACACGCTCGACGTTGGACAGGTCGCGGTAGTACAGCGCGTCATCGCGCACGCCGTCGACGTACTGGTCGTTGATCGCCGAGAAGCCGCGGATGCTCACCTGGTCGCGCTGTGCGTCGCCGACGCTGAAGCTGACGCCGGGCACGTTGGCCAGCGCGTCCTGCAGCGAGCTGGCGTTCTGGTCCTTCAGCACCGCCGCCGGCACCACGTTGACGGTCTGCGGCACGTCCTTGAGCGGGGCGGCGATCTTGGTGGCACTGGTCGAACTGGCGCGGGTGTAGCTGGTGGTCGGATCGGCATCCTGGCTGGCTTCCACGCGCACGGCGGGCAATTCGGTATCGGCCAGCACCGGCAGAGCGCCGAAGGTGCCGATCAGGGAAATGAGGGTGGATAGCGTCTTCTGCTTCATGATTTTGCTTTGGGTTATGGTCCGTAAACAGCGCCGATGGGGCCGGCCGAACGATCGAACACGAGCATCCCGGAACGTCACGGCCTCCTCGTCGTACCGCGCAGGCAACAGCGGCCTCTCCTCCCTGCCGGGGCGGGTGGAAACGGGGTGTTGCCAGGGGTTTGGATGCCTCGGTTGATGCGGTGCAGGAGCCGAGGTTTTAAGGGGCCGAGACGGTTATGGCGACTCGGGTTGGTGGGTCCGTTACTCAGATATATTAATGCGAATCATTGTCATTACATTTTTTTACAAAAGCAACAGGAACTTTTCGTTCGAATGGCAAACGTTGTTTTTTCCGGCATGGCAGCCGCCGCGCCGGGTTGTCGGACGAGGAGGCCTCCATGGCCGTAGTGCTCACGGTGGGTCGGCGGACATCCGGCGCAACGCTCCGGCATGACATGAATCGTGCGCGTACTCCTTGCTCTTGTTTTTCGTTCAGCCGAGTGTCATGCTCGCCCGATAATGACGTGGGTTCGATTATCGGCTGCTGTTTTCCCTGATGGCGTCGTGCCGAAAAGGGAGGCAAGGTAAGCGAATACGGTGTCCCATACGCCGGGGGAGGAACTCGATGACGATAAGAACACGCCTGATCGTGCTATTGCTGACCGCTTTGCTGGGCTTGGCGCTGGTAGCGGTTTTCGGCTACCGCGGCATGCTGTCCTCCGGGGCCTCGATGGCCGAAGTGGGCGAACAGCGCATGCCGGCGGTGATTGCGCTCTTGGATGCGCGCTCCAACTTCAACCGCACCCTGTTGCGCAATCTGCAGGTGTCGGTGCGTGCCACCGACAATTCGCTGGAGTCGCGCAAGCTGTTTGCCGACACCTTCAAGGGCAAGCAGCAGGCGCGTCAGTTGTTCGACGACGCGCTCAAACGTTACGCCGTCTTCCCGCGCAGCGAGGAAGAGAACAAGCTGTGGCACCAGTTCGGCCCGCTGCTGCAGGAGTGGCAGCGTACCGACAAATCGCAGGACGAACTGCTCGACAAGCTCGCCAAGGGCGTGACGCCGGAAGAGCAGTACGCCATCTTCCGCGAATTCTACGCCAACGCCCAAGTGCAGCTGCCGGTGGTGGAGGGCATGGACGAGCTGTTGCGCAAGATGGTGGAGGTCAACGACCGCCTGGCCCAGACCAGCGTGGAGCAGGCCAATGCCGCCTCGCGCCAGAGCCTGCACTGGATGATCGCGGTTAACGTGTTCGCGCTGCTGCTGTTGCTGGCGAACGGTACCTCGGTGCTGGCGGCGGTGTTGCGCCCGCTCAACCGGGCGCGTCGCACCGTGCTCGCCATCGCCGAGAGCAACGATTTCACCCAGCGTATCGACGTCAGGAACAAGGACGAGGTCGGGCAGATGGTTAGCGCCCTCAATAACCTGATCGGCCGGGTGCAGGAGTCGTTCCGCGAGATTCAGCAGAGCCAGGCCGACATCCGCCTCGCGGTGAGCGGCCTGTCGGCGGCGTCGGAACAGCTCGCGTCCAGCTCGGCGCAGCAGAACAGCTCGACCGGGGCGATCGCCGGATCGGTGCAGGAGATGACCGGCAACATCCACGGCGTGGCGGAGCACGCCGACGCGGCGATGCAGCTGTCGCTGGAGGCCGGCGAGGTGTCGCGCCAGGGCTGCCAGGTGATCGCCCAGACCACCGACGGCATGGCCAGTATCGCCGACAGCGTCACGGCGGCGTCGAAAGTGATCGAGCAGCTCGGGCAGGAGTCGCGCCAGATCAGCAGCGTGGTGCAGGTGATCCGCGACATTGCCGACCAGACCAACCTACTGGCGCTCAACGCCGCCATCGAGGCGGCGCGTGCCGGCGAGACCGGCCGCGGCTTCGCCGTGGTGGCGGACGAGGTACGCAAGTTGGCCGAACGCACCGCCAAGTCCACTGCCGATATCGGGGTGATGGTGACGGCGATCCAGAACGCCGCCAACGGCGCGGTCGAGGAGATGCGCCAGGTGGTGGAGCAGGTGGGCGAAGGGCGCGCCCTTGCCAGCGGCGCCGGCCAGCATATCGCCGAGATCGAGGGGCAGGCGCAGCGCGTGGCCGATGCCGTGGCCGATATCACCCGCATCCTCAAGGTGCAGGGCGAGGCGAGCGAGGCCATCGTCCATCACGTGCACACCATCTCGGACATGGCCAAGCAGAACCACGCCACCTCCAACGAGACCGCCGACAACGCGCGCCGGCTCGACCAGTTGGCGGCGCGCGTCGGCGAGACATTGCAGCGCTACAAGGTGTAGCGCATCGGCCTTGTGGTTGGCCGAAGCAAAAAGCCGGAGCGCGTGCTCCGGCTTTTTTTGCGCCAATCATGCGATTTCTGGCTCAGCCCCGGCCGTGCTGCTGTTCCAGGTCCGATAGCAGGATGTTCAGCGCGTCGGACGACTTCCTCAGCTCGACCAGCGATAGCGCCAGCGACGCCATCATCAGCAGCAGGCTGACGCCGAAGGTGTACTGCGCGCTGATCGCCATCTGCACGTAGATTTGCAGCATGGTGACCACGCACAGGAACAGGCTGCCCACGCCGAGAAACTGCATCCACTTGATCAGGTTGATGCGGCTGCGCAGGTTGCCGATCTGCTGGATGATCTTGTCCTCGGGGTTGTCCTGGTAGTCGTTGAACAAGTGGCGGATGATGCTGGCCAGACCGAGAAAGCGGTTGGTGTACGCCAGCAGCAGCAGCGAGATGGCCGGGAACAGCAGGGCCGGGGTGGTCAGGGACAACGGGGTGTTCATGCCAGCTCCTCGCTCCACGGCGTGGCCGGCAGCGCGGCGAAGGTTTCCTTGATGCCGCGTCCCCAGGCGGCGCGCAGCTCGCGGAAATAGCCGTCGTCCTCGCCGATGTGCAGCGGCGAGCGCGGCGAGAAATCGTCGTTGCGGTGCCACATCAGGTGGATCGGCAACGCTACCGACAGGTTGGAGCGCATGGTCGAGTCGAGCGAGATCAGCGCGCAGCGGATGGCTTCCTCCAGCGAGGAGCGGTAGTTCAGCACGCGATCGAGGATGGGCTTGCCATACTTGGTCTCGCCGATCTGGAAGCAGGGGGTGTCCGTCGTCGCCTCGATGAAATTCCCCTGCGGGTAGATGTTGAACAGACGTGGCCTCTCGCCGGCCAGCTGGCCGCCGAGCAGGAAGCTGGAACCCAGGTCGACCTGGCCGTCGCCACCGCCGTCGCGGGCGATGACCTCGCGCAGCGTCTGGCCCACCAGCACCGCCGCATCGTACAGCGAGCCGATGCTGCGCAACGAGTCCGGCCCGTCCCGGCGGCTTCTCAGATCGAGCAGGCTGGCCACGCTCTGCGAGGTGGCGAGGTTGCCGGAGGTCAGCATCACCAACCGCAGCCGGTCGGCCAGCTCGAAGGTATACATTTTCTGGAACGTGGCGATATTGTCCACGCCCGCGTTGGTGCGGGAATCGGAGGCGAAGATCAGGCCGCTCTCCAGGCGCATGGCCACACAGTACGTCATGGTCGGGAAATCCGTGAAGGCCGGGAAGTGACCCTCGGTCGGACTTCCCGGTTGCAAGCGTTAATGGTCGTGTTGTTCTACCGCCGCGTGGGCGTGCATGGTTTCGCCGGCGCCACCGCGGCGCATGCCGCGCACCGGGCAGGCGTCGAGGTAGTCGAGACCGACCGCCAGTTTAAGGTGATGATCGCCCGGCGTACACCGGTTGCTGATGTCGAACCCCAGCCAGCCGCCGTCGGCGTAGACCTCGGCCCAGGCATGGCTGGCGGCATGCTCGACCGTCCCGCTCAGCAGATAGCCGCTGACGTAGCGCGCCGGGTAGCCCAGGCGACGGCAGGCGGCGATGAACACCTGAGTGTGGTCCTGACACACCCCGGCCCCCAGGGCCAGCGCGGCGGCGGCCGTGGTGGTGGCGTCGGTCACCCCGGCGGTGTAGGGCATCCGTGCCAGCACCGTCTCCGCCAGCGCCGCGAGGCGCTTGGCGGCCTTGCCCCCGGGTCTGGCGGCCTGGCGCGCCAGTTCCTCGATCGCGGCGTCGGCGCTGGTGAGCAGGGTTGGCCGAAGAAACACGCGCGGATCGAGGCGGCAGGCATCGTCGTCCCAGCCGTCGGGGCCGGTTTCGACCACCCCTTCCGCCACCAGCTCGATGCTGTCGTGCGGCGCTTCCAGCGTCATCAGGTGGGTGATGTTGCCGAAGGCGTCGACGCTCTGGCTGGCCGGCCCCGGCAGCGTCAGGCGCCAGCTCAGCACCTGCTGATGGCGGCTGGAGCGCGGAGTGAGGCGCAGGTACTGGGTGCTGCGCGAGGCCGGCTCGGCGTACTGGTACAGCGTGCAGTGGCGGATGGCGAGCTTCATCACGCCGCCTCCAGGTAGGCCCGCTGGATCGACTCGCCCAGCCGGTTGATCTCGCCCAGCATGCGGCGCAGGAACGGGTGCATCCCCTCGTCGAACACCTCGTCCATCGCCGTGAACTCCAGCGCGGCGTTGAGCTCGGTGGCCAGGCGCCGCGCCGGGCGTCCGTTGTCGCCCTGGATCTGCGCCAGCGCCTGGCGGATTTCGTCGAAGCAGGCGCGCAAGCTTCTCGGCATGTCCTCGCGCAGCAGCAGCAGGTCGAACACGCGCTTGCCGTTGAGCGTGTCGCGGTAGGTCTCGTGGTAGGCCTCGAACGCCCCCAGCCCGCGCAGCAGCGTGCTCCAGGTGTAGTAGTCGGTGCTGTCGGCACTCTGCTGGTCGGGCAACAGGTGGCTCTTCACGTCGAGCAGGCGCGCGGTGTTGTCGGCGCGCTCAAGGAAGGTCCCCAGACGCAGGAAGTAGAAGGCATCGCTGCGGCGCATGGTGCTGTAGGTGGCGCCGCGGAACAGGTGGGCGCGCTCCTTGACCCAGTCGAAGAACCACTGGAAATCCTCGCCCTGTTCGGCCAACTTGCGGCCTTCCAGCCAGCTGGCGTTGAGCGACATCCACATGTCCGAGCTGATCTTGCCGCGCACCGCGTGGGCGTTTTCGCGCGCGCTGCGCAGCGCCGACAGGATCGACGCCGGGTTGCCGAGATCGTAGGCCATGTAGTGCAGCACCTGGGCAGGCTCGGTGCCGTCGTGGCGGCTCTGGAAATCCTCCAGCCTCCCGGTCAGCGCCAGCGGCGCGCTGATCTCGGCGCCGCCGTTGTGCGAGCGCGGCATCAGCGAGATGGCATGGCTGACTTCGAGCAGGCGGGCGAGGTTTTCCGCCCGTTCCATGTAACGGCCCATCCAGAACAGGTGGTCGGCAGTACGCGATAGCATCATGATTCAGTCCTCCAAAACCCAGGTGTCCTTGGTACCGCCGCCCTGCGACGAGTTGACCACCAGCGAGCCGGCCTTCAGCGCCACTCGTGTCAGCCCGCCGGGCACCATGGTGATGTCCTTGCCGCTCGACAGCACGAACGGTCGCAGGTCGAGGTGGCGTGGTGCGATGCCGGCCTCGACGAAGGTCGGGCACGACGACAGGCACAGCGTCGGCTGGGCGATGTAGCCGGCCGGGTCGGCCGCGAGCTTGTCGCGGAACAGCTGCTTTTCCGCTTCGCTCGCCACCGGGCCGATCAGCATGCCGTAGCCGCCGGCGCCGTGGACTTCCTTCACCACCAGCTCGTCGAGGTGTTCCAGCACGTACTGCAGATCCTCCTGCTTGCGGCACTGCCAGGTCGGCACGTTGTTGAGCAGCGGTTCTTCGCCCAGGTAGAAGCGGATCATCTCCGGCACGTAGGGATAGATCGACTTGTCGTCCGCCACGCCGGTGCCGATGGCGTTGGCCAGGATCACGTTGCCCTGGCGGTAGGCCGAGAGCAGGCCGGGCACGCCGAGCATGGAGTCGGGGCGGAACGCCAGCGGATCGAGGAAGGCGTCGTCGATGCGGCGGTAGATCACGTCTACCTGCTTGTGGCCGGCGGTGGTGCGCATGTAGACGTGGTCGTCGCGCACGAACAGGTCGCGCCCCTCCACCAGCTCCACCCCCATCTGCTGCGCGAGGAAGGCGTGCTCGAAGTAGGCGCTGTTGTAATGGCCGGGGGTGAGTACCACCACGGTGGGGTTGTCGATCCGGCTGGCCTGGCGCAGCGTCGACAATAGCAGCGCCGGGTACTGGTCGACCACGCCCACGGCGTGGCGGGCGAACAGCTCGGGGAACAGCCGCATCATCATCTTGCGGTTTTCCAGCATGTAGGACACGCCGGACGGCACGCGCAGGTTGTCTTCCAGCACGTAGTACTGGCCGTCGGCGTGGCGGATGATGTCGACCCCGGTGATGTGGGCGTAAATCTGGTCGGGCAGGTCGATGCCCTGCATCGCCGGCTGGTACTGGGCGTTGGTGAACACCTGCTCGGCCGGGATGATGCCGGCCTTGATGATGGCGTGGTCGTGGTAGATGTCGTGCAGGAAGGCGTTGAGCGCCTTCACCCGCTGGCGCATGCCGGCCTCCAGCGCGCGCCACTCGGCCGCGGGCACGATGCGTGGAATGGTATCGAACGGAATCAGACGCTCGGCGCCGGACTCGTCGCCGTACACCGAGAAGGTGATGCCGACCCGGTGAAAGCGCTGGTTGGCCTCCTCGCGCTTGCGCGACAACGCTTCCGGGGTCTGGGCCTGCAGCCATTCGGCAAAGCCCTGGTAGTGGGGGCGGACCGCGCCGCTGGAGAGCAGCATTTCATCGTAGTGGGACGAATGGGGCAGCATTAGGGCGTGCATGGGAATCTCCCTTGTCTTGATGTTTTTCGGGCGGGCCAGCTGGAGAGATGGCATGGCCCTGAACAGGACTTAGCAAGCCACGTGCCATGACGGAGGGGGAATCCGGCGGAGCACATGCACCAGAACAGCGTCATGCGGCACCGCGAATGGGATTCGGGTCGTTCAGCGAGCCATCGTGGTGCGGTGCGGGGAAAAAGGGCTTCGGCCAACTTGGGCCGGCGGGAGCAGGGGGGTCAGCTGTTTTCGTCGATCAGCACGTCGGTGCCAAGTTCGGCCTGCTGGAACAGTTCGATGACGTCGGGGTTGCGCATGCGTACGCAGCCGAGCGAAGTCGGGGTGCCGAACGCGACGTGCTCGCCGGCGCCGTGGATGTAGATGGCGCGGTCGTAACTGTCGACGTCGCCACCCTGATTCTTGCCCGGCTCCATGCCGCACAGCCACAGGATGCGCGTCAGGATCCAGTCCTTCTCGGGGTATTGCGCGTGCAGCGCCGGGGTGTACTTCCACGGCGTGACCTGGCGCCGGAAGATGATGGTGTTTTCCTCGGCGCCGTCGCCGATCTTCTCGCATACCCGGTGCCAGCCGCGCGGCGTCATGAAACTGTTGGCCAGCTCGCCGACGCCATTGCGGGCGGTGGACACGCTATAGCGGTGTTGCATCAGTCCCCAGCCGTCGTAGAAGGTCAGCGACTGCGATTTCACCCCGACCACGATCCACGGCTTGCCGTACTGCTGCGGGTTGGGATGCGTGGGCAGCAGGGGGCCGGTAGTTTGCTGCGCCAGGATGAAGCCAGCCTCGGCGGGTGGCGGCGGGGTGTTCTCACCCTCGGCCGCGTACAGCAAGGCCGACGCCAGTGCCAGCCCGGTGGCCAGCACCAGCTTAAGCCGGTTCATGCTCGACGATCTCCACTTCGGTACCGCACGGCAGCAGCTCGAACAGCTCGATGATGTCGCTGTTGCGCATGCGCACGCAGCCGTGCGAGCCGGGGCGGCCCAATTCGACCTGGTCCGGCGTGCCGTGCAGGTAGATGTAGCGGCGCATGGTGTCGACCGGGCCCAGTCGGTTGCGCCCCGGTTCGAGCCCGGACAGCCACAGGATGCGGCTCAGGATCCAGTCACGCTCGGGCTGGGCGGCGTACGCCTCGGCACTGCAGATTTCACCGGTCCAGCGGCGCGCCTTGAACACCGAACCGGCGGGCATGCCGGCGCCGATCTTGGCGCGCACGATGTGACGCCCGCGCGGCGTCTGGTAGCTGCCGCTGCGCTCGCCCGCGCCCAAGGCGGCGGTGGATACCGGGTAGCGGCGCAGCACGCGGCCGTCGTCGTCCCGCAGCGTCAGCGCCTGTTCGGCGATTGAAACACGAATCTTCATCGTTCCCTTCATGCTCAGCCGGCAGCACGGCGCTGCCGGAAAAACTCGCTCAGCAACCGGCCGCAGGCCTCTGCTTCTATCCCGCTAAACAGTGCCGTCTGATGATTCAGGGCGCGCTCTCCGAACAGGTTCAGCACGCTGCCGGCGGCACCGATCTTGGGGTCACGTGCGCCATAAATCACCCGGTCTAGCCGGCTATGCAGGATCGCCCCGCCGCACATCGGACACGGCTCCAGCGTCACGTACAGATCACAGCCGCTCAGGCGGTAATTCCCAAGCGTCGCGGCGGCTTCGCGCAAGGCCACCATCTCGGCGTGGGCGGACGGGTCGTGGCTCGTCACCGGGCGGTTGAAGCCACGGCCGATGATGCGGCCTTCCTTCACCACCACCGCCCCGACCGGCACCTCGCCTTCAGCTGCGGCGGCTTTGGCCAGGCGGATCGCCTCGGCCATGAAACGCTGTGCTTCTTCGTCCGGCGGCGGCAGGCGCACCGGGGCGTGATGGTGCAGCGCCCATGTCAATTGGGCACGATCATCGTCGTCGAGTTCCTGCCAATGCACTCCGCGCGCCGCCGCTTCCAGCGCGAACAGCAGGCGCTGCGTCACGGTATGGCCGGCCGCCTTCAACAACAGAAAGGTATGTACCACTCCCTGGGCGCGCAAGGCCTCGCGGCTGGAGATGCCCAGCACAGCCAGGTGGTGGAGGGTATTGGGGGGAAGAGGGGGCGAGCTCAGTAGCGTCATGGCGCCGATTATAGCGTCAGCGCCGGTTTACTCACAGGCGGGCCCAGAGCTTGCGCGCCGCTCGCCATAGCAGAAACAGCTGGGCTCCGCCCAGCAGCATCCGGCGCAGGCGCTTGCTGGGAATGATGCCGCCCAGCGCGCCCAGCACCGGGCCGAGTCGCCGCAGGTTGCCCCAGGTGCGCCAGCCTTCTCCTGCCAGGCTCATCGGCCGCTTGATGGCTTTCAGCTCCATGCGCAGTTTCAGGCGTAGCGCCTCGCCCTTCATCAGCAGCAGCTCTTTCTTGATGGCGCGTTGTTGTGGAGTCATCGCTTACTCGCGTCCGTTGAGGGCGTCCCAGTCCTTGCGCACCTCGGCCAGAGTCGTGGCGAACGGTGCGGATTGCCGGCTCAGACGCCGCTGCAACTGCAGCAAGGCGGCGGCCCCGAGAACGGCAAACAGGATGGTGAGCAAGCCGAGTAGCGTCACGCGCCACTCGGGGGGGGTGAGCAGCACGACGAACAGCAGCGCGGCCATGAGGCCGATGAGCAGGCAGATCAGCGCCGCAACCCCGATCAGGGTATTGCGCAGCAGCTGTTCTTTCTGTTCCTCGGCCTCCAGGCCGAACAGCTCGGCCCGGGTCAGCGCCAAGGCCACGAACCCGCCCAACAGCGAGCGCAGCGAGCCCGGGCGGGGCGGTGTCGGAGTATGTTCCGGCATCGGGACGGGCCGGCTCAGCGGCGGGAAACCAGCAGGCCCAGCAGGAAGCCGAGCACGGCAGCGATGCCGATCGACTTCCACGGGTTTTCGTGCACGTACTGGTCGGTTGCCTTGGCCGCCACCTTGGCCTTGCCGACCACCACCTGCTCGGCCTCGGTCAGCTTGGCCTTGGCTTCCTTCAGCTTGTCGGCCAGGCGCTGGCGCAACTGCTGGGCCTTCTCGCCGCCTTCGTCGCCAGCGGCGGTGAGCAGATCCTCCGTGCTGGACAGAACGTGGCGGACATCCTGCAGCAATTGTTCCTTCTCGGCGGCAAATGTTTGCTCGTTCATGGTGATCCTCCTGGTGCGTGGTGAAACGGGAAGAGGAAGGACGTGGCGGTTCCGCCACTCCCTTCAGCATGGAAACATGCGATTACCCTAACAGTCTATGACATCAGGCGTCGAGTCCAAGTGGTTCGGGGGCGATAACATCACCGATGTTGTCGGCCAACGGACAAGAAAAAGCCCTGCGCAAAGGCAGGGCCATGGTGTTCATGCTGCAAAGGGAGAGGGCTTATTCCCACTCGATGGTCGCCGGCGGCTTGCCGCTCACATCGTAGACCACGCGGTTGAGGCCGCGCACTTCGTTGATGATGCGGTTGGACACCTTGCCGAGCAGGCTGTACGGCAGTTCGGCCCAGTGCGCGGTCATGAAGTCGCTGGTGATCACCGCGCGCAGCGCCACCACGTAATCGTAGGTGCGGCCGTCGCCCATCACGCCCACCGACTTCACCGGCAGGAACACGGCGAAGGCCTGGCTGGTCAGGTCGTACCAGTTCTTGCCGGTCTTCTCGTCGATGGTGTTGCGCAGCTCTTCGATGAAGATGGCGTCGGCGCGGCGCAGCAGGTCGGCGTATTCCATTTTCACTTCACCCAGGATGCGCACGCCGAGGCCCGGGCCCGGGAACGGGTGGCGATACACCATGTCATGTGGCAGACCGAGCGCTACGCCCAACTGGCGCACTTCGTCCTTGAACAGGTCGCGCAGCGGCTCCAGCAGCTTCAGGTTCATGTCGTCCGGCAGGCCGCCCACGTTGTGGTGGCTCTTGATCGCGTGCGCCTTCTTGGTCTTGGCGCCGGCGGATTCGATCACGTCCGGGTAGATGGTGCCCTGGGCCAGCCACTTGGCGTTGGTGAGCTTGCCCGACTCGCGCTGGAACACCTCGACGAATTCGGCGCCGATGATCTTGCGCTTCTTCTCCGGGTCGGTCTCGCCGGCCAGCTTGCCCATGAACTGTTCGGTCGCGTCGACATGGATCACCTTCACGCCGAGGTTCTGCGCGAACATTTCCATCACCATCTTGCCTTCGTTCAGGCGCAGCAGGCCGTGGTCGACGAAGACGCAGGTGAGTTGTTCGCCGATGGCGCGGTGGATCAGCGCGGCTGCCACCGAGGAGTCCACGCCGCCGGACAGGCCGAGGATGACTTCTTCGTCACCCACTTGCTCGCGGATCTTCTGGATCGCCTCCTCTATGTAGTTCGGCATGGTCCAGGACGGCTTGGCGTCGGCCACGTGCAGCACGAAGCGATGCAGCATCTCGGTGCCGCGCTTGGTGTGGGTCACTTCCGGGTGGAACTGTACGGCGTAGAAGCCGCGGTCTTCGTCGGCCATGGCGGCGACCGGGCAGGACAGGGTCTCGGCGATGACCTTGAAGCCGGCAGGCAACTCCACCACCTTGTCGCCGTGGCTCATCCAGACGTCGAGGTAGCCGTTACCGGCGTCGTCGATGCGGTCCTGCAGGCCTTCGAAGACCTTGGAGTGGTGGCGTGCCTTAATCTCGGCGTAGCCGAATTCGCGCTTGTCGCCGGCTTCCACCTTGCCGCCCAGGGTCTGGGCCATGAACTGCATGCCGTAGCAGATGCCCAGCACCGGCACGCCCAGTTTGAAGACTTTCGGGTCGGCCTGGTAGTCGGACTCGTACACCGAGTTCGGACCGCCGGACAAGATAATGGCCTTCGGATTGAACGCGCGGATCTCGTCGATCGGCATGTCGAACGGATGCAGTTCGCAATACACGTGGGCCTCGCGAACGCGGCGGGCGATGAGCTGACTCACCTGGGAGCCGAAGTCGAGAATGAGGATCTTGTCCATGCCTATCCTTGATAATGGAGAACGGGCCTTGCGGCCCTCAATCGTCTAATAGATGTCAGTATCGGCTCAACGCCCGTCGCCGTTGAGCTGTCGTTCCGGTGCACGCTGGCTGCGCTCCGGGATGCGGTCGCTGCGCGCCAACAGCAGCAGGATTCCCATCAGCACCATGCCCAGCGACAGCACGTGGCTCAGGCGCAGACCGGCCGAGTCGTACAGGTAGACGGCGGCACCGCCGTACATCAGCATCGGGCTGGTGACCATCGACGACTTGTTGAAGCCGTCGATGACGAAGAGGATAACCCCGGCCGTCACCAGCAACAGGGCGAGCAGGGTCGAGGTTTCTGGCAGCAGGTAGGTGCTCTTCAGAAACCACAGCGAGCCCAGCGTGATCAGTACGATCGGTAGCGAAACACTGGTTTTCATGGCCTACCCCCGGTCTCGCAGGAAACGCTGTTTCTCGCGGTCGAGTTCGCGTTCCTTGGCGCTGTCGCGCTTGTCATGCAGCTTCTTGCCCTTGGCCAGCCCGATTTCAGCCTTGATCATGCCCTTGGTGTAGTGCAGGTCGAGGGCGACCATGGTGTAGCCGGCTCGCTCGACCTTGCCGATGAACTTATTGATCTGGGCCTGGTTCAGCAGCAGCTTGCGGTTGCGTGTCGGGTCGGGCTTGACGTGGGTCGAGGCGGACTGCAGCGGCGAGATATGGCAGCCAAACAGCCAGAAGGCGCCATTCTTCCAGATGACGTAGCTCTCCTTGAGCTGCACCCGGCCGGCCCGGATCGCCTTGACTTCCCAGCCTTCCAGCACGAGGCCGGCCTCGAGCTTTTCCTCGATGAAATAATCGTGGTAGGCCTTGCGGTTGTCGATGATGCTCATGGGCATGTGAGGGTAAGAGAATCCGGTATTCTATCAGATACCGGTGCTATCGCTAAAGTCGAGTCATTTCAGCGGTTTGGCTCCGTTGGGCCTGGCAGCGTCCAACTCGGACATGGCGGGGGAGGCGCGCTTGGTGTACCTTTACTATTTTTGCGTTTTCCCTTGCCATGCTGGTTGTCGAAAAGAATGTCCTGGTGCCCCATACGGTAGAACAGATGTTCGCCTTGGTGGACGATGTCGAGCACTATCCCCGCTTCCTGCCCTGGTGCGGAAGGGCCGAGGTTCATGAACGTGTGGGCAACCAGCTGGTGGCCAGTCTGCATATCGACTATCTGAGAATTCGGCAGCATTTCACCACCCGCAATGTCAATGTCGATGGCGAGACGATCAGCATGGAACTGGTCGAGGGGCCTTTCGAGCATCTGCAGGGACGATGGCATTTCCACCCGCTGGGCGAGATCGGCTGCAAGATCGAGTTTCGCCTCACCTACCGCTTTTCCAGTCATCTGCTGGAAAAACTGATCGGACCGGTATTTGGCCATATCTCCGGTTCGTTGGTGGATGCCTTCATCAAGGAAGCAGACCGGATTTACGGCGATGACTAATACCATCGAGATTGAAGTCACGTACGCGCGGCGCGAGCGCCAGCAGATCATCACGCAGACCGTTGCGGCAGGCACCACGGCGCGTCAAGCGGTGGAGCTCTCGGGTATTGCCGGGCAGTTCCCCGAGATCGACCTGGCTCATCTCCAATTGGGGGTGTTCGGCAAGGCGGTGAAGGAGGATTTCGTCCTGCGTGCGCATGATCGGGTGGAGATCTACCGTCCCCTGATTGCCGACCCCAAGGAGGTGCGGCGGCGTCGCGCCGAGGCCGGCAAGGCCACGAAGAAGGGTGGCGGCCCGGTGGCAGAGTGAGCCCCCAAAGTAAAAACGGCCCGTTTGGGCCGTTTTTTGTTGGATGAACGCCGTCAGGCAGCAGGGGGGGCTTCTTCCGCTTCCGCGGAGCAGACCCGGTTCTTGCCGCTGATCTTGGCCTGATACATGGCCTGGTCCGCCCGTTCGATCACGTCGGTATCGCGCTCGCCCAGATGCCATTTCGCTACCCCGGCGCTGAAGGTAATCAGCAGGCGGTCGTTATTGGCGAGAAAGAAGGTCTTGGTCAGCTCGCGCTGCAAGCGCTGGATGGCTTGGATGGCCTCGGGGGGCGGCGTGTCCGGCAGCAGGATGACGAATTCTTCGCCGCCGAAGCGCGCCACGATGTCAGAAGGCCGCATGGTATGGCGGGTCACGTTGACCAGGTGCTTCAGCGCGTCGTCGCCGGTCAGGTGGCCATAGTGGTCGTTGAGCTGCTTGAAGTTGTCGACATCGATCAGCGCCACCGACAACGGGCTGTTGGTGCGTTCGGCGCGGCTGATCTCGCGCTGGAAGTGCTCGGCCAGCCCGCGCCGGTTGTAGGCGCCGGTCAGCTGGTCTTCCTTCACCTTGGCGCTGGCCGCCTCCAGGGCGATTTCCAGTTCCTTGATGCGTTGCTCGGCCGACTCCACCTGTTCGCGCGAGGACAGCAGCTCGTCACGCGACCTGACCAGGTTGAGCTGCATCGTCGAGGTGTCCTCCATCAGCGAGCTGATGATGGGGGTGAGTTCCTCGACGTTCTGGATCTGTCTCAGCCGCGTGCTGTGCGTGCTGATCTTGCTGTGGAACTCGTCGGTGCTGTCGGTCATGCTGGCCAGCCGCGACACGAAGCGATCCAGCAGATTGCGCAGCGAGCTGGCGGCCTCGTCGAGCGAGTTCTTCAGCGCACCCTGCTTGCGGATGACTTCCTTCAGGCTGGTTTCCAGCTGGTAGATCTGCTGCATCGACAAGGGTTCTTGCGAGAGCACTTCCTGCAGCGTGGCGATCTGACCGACCATGAAGCTGTCCGAGCGGTTGACCTCGGCGATATTGTCGAGCAGCAGTTTGAGCAGGTTCGACAGCCCGGTGACCAGGCGCCCTTCCTGCTGGGTGTAGAGCTCGACCTTGATCATGAAGGCGCGCAGCCGCGGCAGCAGACTGTTGAGCGTGGCCTCGTCGCCGAGCTGCTCCACTTCGCCGATCATGGCTTCGAGATTCACCACCAGCTCGGGGTAGGGCTGCAGGCGCGGCTCCAGGCCGTGCTTCAAGGCAAAGCACAGGATGCGCTGCCAGACCGTCCAGCTCGGGGGGAGCTCGGCGACCGCCGCCGTCTCGTCGGAAGGCAGTATTTCCTCCGAGAGCGGCTCGCGATCCCGCAACGGGGTATTCCAGGTCTGGATCAGCGAATGCAGTTTCTTGTTGAGTTCCTGCGGCTGTTTGCCGTAGGTGATCAGCAGCCGTTCCAGTCCGGCTTGCTTGAAGTGCTGCGGGAAATCGGTCTGGCGCAAATCCCAGCTCTTGATCAGGTTCTCGATCAGGCTGCCCCATTCCTGGGCAAGCTGCTGGGTGGTCTGGCTCTGTCGGGCAAAATCGATCACCAGTTGCGGAACCTGCTCCCAGTGGGACGCTTTGATGAGCAGTTGCAGGCGTTGCAACATCGCCTTGGCGGCAGCGTTGTCGTTGGGCAGGCTCTCCAGCGCACGAAACAGTTGCGTGGCGAGCTTGTTTTCCCGTTCTGCCGGAGCCTTGGTGAGCTCCTGGTAGACGCGCTCGTAATTTTCCGGGGTGGGCAGTAGTTTGCGGGTGCTGAGTTGTTTCAGCGTTTCGCGGGCGACTTCGATGGGGTTGTTTGTTGTCATTGCCCAGATCCTGGAGCTTTTATCGCCAGCCATCATCGGTGTTGGTCATGAATACGTGAGGTTGGGCCCGGCGGCCACGGTCATTCTCGGGGTGGCGATTTACCGTTCGGGTCCAACAACTGGAAAAATACCTCACCTTGGCGGATCATGCCAAGCTCATTGCGCGCGCGCTCCTCGATGGCGTCGGTACCCCGCTTGAGGTCACCCACTTCGGCATCGAGGGCGGCATTGCGTGCGATCAGGGTCTGGTTGACCGCACGCTGTTCCTGAAGTTGTTTGTCCAGCTGCCAGACCCTGAGCCAGCTACCCTTGCCGAACCATAACGGCCATTGCAGGGTAGTGATCAGGACGACCAGGACCAGGGTCAGCCAGCGCATGCAATCACTTCAGGTGGTAGAAGGCCGAACGGCCCGGGTAGTAGGCGGCATCACCCAGCTCTTCTTCGATACGCAGCAGCTGGTTGTACTTGGCCATGCGGTCGGAGCGCGACAGCGAACCGGTCTTGATCTGCATGCAGTTGGTAGCCACGGACAGATCGGCGATGGTGCTGTCTTCGGTTTCGCCCGAGCGGTGGCTCAGCACGCTGGTGTAGCCCGAACGCTTGGCGAGATCGACGGCCTTCAGGGTTTCGCTCAGGGTGCCGATCTGGTTGACCTTGACCAGCAGCGAGTTGGCCAGCCCCTGCTGGATGCCTTCGGCCAGGATGGTCGGGTTGGTCACGAACAGGTCGTCACCGACCAGCTGTACGCGCTTGCCCAGACGTTCGGTCAGGATCTTCCAGCCGTCCCAGTCGTGCTCGCTCATGCCGTCTTCGATCGAGATGATCGGGTAGTTGTTGGCCAGCGTTTCCAGGTAGTCGACAAACTGCTCGGAACTGAGCGACAGGCCTTCGGCGGACAGGTGGTACTGGCCGTCCTTGTAGAACTCGGACGAGGCGCAGTCGAGCGCCAGCATCACGTCCTGGCCGGCCACGTAGCCGGCGGCGTCGATGGCGTCGAGGATCAGCTTGATGGCGTCTTCGTGGGTGGCCAGGTTCGGGGCGAAGCCGCCTTCGTCGCCGACGGTGGTGGAGTAGCCCTTCTGGTCACACAGCTTCTTCAGCGAGTGGAAGATCTCGGCGCCACAGCGCAGGGCTTCGCGGAAGGTCGCGGCCCCCACCGGCATGATCATGAACTCCTGGATGTCCAGGGTATTGTTGGCGTGCGCGCCGCCGTTGATGACGTTCATCATCGGCACCGGCAGGGCCATCGGGCCGGCGCCGCCGAGGTAGCGGTAGAGCGGCAAGCCGGCGTCTTCGGCGGCGGCGCGGGCTACGGCCATCGATACCGCCAGCATGGCGTTGGCGCCCAGGCGGCCCTTGTTTTCGGTGCCGTCGAGTTCGATCAGGGTCTTGTCGATGAAGGCTTGGTCGGAGGCATCGAGGCCGATGATGGCTTCGCAGATCTCGGTGTTGATGTTTTCCACGGCCTTGAGCACGCCCTTGCCCAGGTAACGGCTCTTGTCGCCGTCGCGCAGTTCCAGCGCTTCCTTGGCACCGGTGGAGGCGCCGGACGGCACGGCGGCACGGCCCATCACGCCCGATTCCAGCAGCACGTCGGCTTCAACCGTCGGATTGCCGCGCGAATCGAGAATCTCGCGGGCGATCACATCGATGATCGAACTCATGTCTGTTCCCTTTGTTCTAGGTGTGTTTAGTCAAGCAAATGCTTCGGCCAACCGTAATGGTTGGCCGAAATGTAGTCAAATGGTTACAGTGATTGTTCTGGCAGCGGGCCTGCTTTGACCAGCGCGTCGATGCCCTTGAGCGTGGCCAGCAGCTCCTGCATCCGGCCCAGCGGCCAGGCGTTGGGGCCGTCGGACAGTGCCTTGCTCGGGTCGGGGTGGGTTTCCATGAACATGCCGGCGATGCCGGCCGCGACGGCGGCTCGCGCCAGCACCGGCACGAACTCGCGCTGCCCTCCCGAGGCGGTGCCCTGACCGCCCGGCAGCTGCACCGAGTGGGTCGCGTCGTATACCACCGGGCAGCCGGTCTCGCGCATGATGGCAAGCGAGCGCATGTCAGACACCAGATTGTTGTAGCCGAACGAGGCGCCGCGTTCGCAGGCCATGAAGCGGTCTTCGGACAGGCCCGCCTCGCGCGCGGCGTCGCGTGCCTTGTCGATGACGTTCTTCATGTCGGAAGGGGCCATGAACTGGCCCTTCTTGATGTTGACCGGCTTGCCGCTTTGCGCCACGGCACGGATGAAGTCAGTCTGGCGCGCCAGGAAGGCCGGTGTCTGCAGTACGTCGACCACGGCCGCCACGTGGGATACCTCGGCTTCGGTATGCACATCGGTCAGCACCGGCACGCCGATCTGGCGCCGTACCTCCGCCAGGATGCGCAGGCCTTCGTCCATGCCGAGGCCACGGAACGACTTGCCGGACGACCGGTTGGCCTTGTCGTAGCTCGACTTGTAGATGAACGGGATACCCAGCGCGCTGGTGATTTCCTTCAACTGGCCGGCAGTGTCGAGCGCCATCTGCTCGCTCTCGATCACGCAGGTGCCGGCAATCAGGAAAAACGGCTGGTCGAGGCCGACTTCAAATCCGCACAGTTGCATCGTTTACTTCCCTTGCTGGTGAGCCAGCGCCGCCTTCACGTAAGCGATGAACAGCGGGTGGCCGTCACGCGGGGTGGAGGTGAATTCCGGGTGAAATTGGCAGGCGAAGAACCACGGATGGTCCTTGATCTCAATGGTTTCCACCAGTTTTTCATGACCGGCGGAGCGGCCGCTGATGGTGAGGCCAGCTTCTTCGAGTCGCGGCACGTAGTAATTGTTCACTTCGTAGCGATGGCGATGACGCTCGACGATGCTTTCGGCGCCGTAGATGCGCGCCGCCAGCGAGCCCTGCTCCAGGTCGCAGGCCTGCCCGCCCAGGCGCATGGTGCCGCCCAGGTTGGAGTTCTCGTCACGCTTCTCGATCTTGCCGTCGTGGTTGACCCATTCGTCGATGAGGGCGACCACCGGGTATTCGGTTTCGAGGTCGAATTCGGTGGAGTTGGCGCCCTTGAGGCCGGCCACGTCGCGGGCGTATTCGATCAGCGCGATCTGCATGCCGAGGCAGATGCCCAGATACGGGATCTTGTTTTCACGAGCGAACTTGACCGCCTTGATCTTGCCCTCGACGCCGCGCTTGCCGAAGCCGCCCGGCACCAGGATCGCGTCCATACCTTTCAGCGTGGCGCAGCCGTCGCGCTCCACTTCTTCCGAGTCGACGTAATGGATGTTGACCTGGCTCTTGGTGTGGATGCCGGCGTGCTTGAGTGCTTCGGACAGCGATTTGTACGACTCGGTCAGGTCGACGTACTTGCCGACCATGGCGATGTTGATCTCGTGTTCCGGGTGCTCGATGGCGTCGACGATGCGGTCCCATACCGACAGGTCGGCCTTGGGCAGTTCCAGCTGCAGCTGTTCGCAGATGATGTCGTCGATGCCCTGCGCGTGCAGCATGCTCGGCACCTTGTAGATGCTGTCCGAGTCGTAGCAGCCGATCACGGCATTTTCTTCGACGTTGCAGAACAGGGCGATCTTGCGCTTTTCGTCTTCAGGCAGCTCGCGGTCCATGCGGCACAGCAGGATGTCCGGCTGGATGCCGATCTCGCGCAGCTCGCGCACCGAGTGCTGGGTCGGCTTGGTCTTGATCTCGCCGGCCGCCGCGATGAACGGCACGTAGGATAGGTGCACGTATAGCGTGTTCTTGCGCCCGAGGTTGGAGCGCAGCTGGCGGATCGCTTCAAGGAACGGCAGCGACTCTATGTCGCCCACGGTGCCCCCGATCTCGACGATGGCGACGTCGGCATCGCCGGCGCCTTCGTGGACCTTGTGCTTGATCTCGTCGGTGATGTGCGGGATCACCTGCACGGTACCGCCAAGGTAGTCGCCGCGGCGTTCCTTGGTGATGACGGACTCGTATACCTGGCCGGTGGTGAAGTTGTTGCTCTTCTTCATCTTGGCGTGGATGAAGCGCTCGTAGTGGCCAAGGTCGAGATCGGTTTCGGCGCCGTCTTCGGTCACGAACACTTCGCCGTGCTGGAACGGGCTCATAGTGCCCGGGTCCACGTTGATGTAGGGATCGAGCTTCAACATGGTGACCTTCAGGCCACGGGACTCGAGGATGGCAGCGATAGACGCCGCGGCAATGCCTTTGCCGAGGGAGGACACCACGCCGCCGGTGACGAAGATGTACTTGGTCATGGGAACACGCTTGTAACGGAATCCCGGATTTTAACCTGAAACGGACGAGAGTTGAACCGTCATGTGGCGCAAGCGGTGTTGTGCCGCCAAGGTGGCGCCGGACAATTTTTGCTGCCTGCCGCCGTGGAATGCGGGTATAATTCCAGGCAATCATTCTGGGTATGAGAGCAAGGTGCCGCGCCAACGGTTCTTCTTGCGTATCTTCCTGTTTCTATGTTATAAAGCCAGCTTTTACCGGTTTTGGGAGTTTAACCATGGCGCGAGTTTGCAAAGTCACCGGCAAGCGTCCGATGACCGGGAACAATGTTTCCCACGCCAACAACAAGACGAAACGTCGTTTCCTGCCGAACCTGCAATATCGCAAGTTCTGGGTAGAAAGCGAAAACCGCTGGGTGCGTCTGCGCGTATCCAACGCTGCACTGCGTACCATCGACAAGCTGGGCATCGAAGTTGTCCTGGCCGATCTGCGCGCACGCGGCGAGATCTGATAGCAGCTCATCAAGATAGCGACTGAGGTATACCATGCGCGATAAGATTAAACTGGAATCCACCGCCGGCACTGGCCACTTCTACACCACTACGAAGAACAAGCGCACGATGCCGGAAAAGATGGAGATCAAGAAATTTGATCCCGTTGCACGTAAACACGTGACCTACAAAGAAACCAAGCTGAAGTAATCGGCTGGTCTTCTTGATAAAGAACCCTTCGCTGGTGCACGGCGAAGGGTTTTTTGTTGTCGGTTGTTTACCAAGGCCGCCGCTACCCGTGTGGGGGGAGGGCGGCCTTGTCGCGTCAGGCGAGCGGACGGCGGGTGGCGATCAGGTAGTTGACGCCGGTGTCGTTGCCCAGCACGTAGGTGCGGGTCAGCGGGTTATAGCTCATGCCGGAGATATCCTCGAGCTCGAGTCCCGCATGGCGGGCGATGCGGCCGAGCTCCGACGGCTTGATGAAGCGGCCGTATTCGTGGGTGCCGCGCGGTAGCATGCCGAGAACGTACTCCGCAGCCAGAACGGCCAGCAGGTAGGACTTGGCGTTGCGGTTGAGGGTGGAAAAAAACACCCAGCCTCCCGGTTTGACCAGGCGCGAGCAGCTGCGCACCACGCTCTCCGGATCCGGCACATGCTCCAGCATTTCCATGCAGGTCACCACGTCGAAGTGACCGGGCAGTTCTTCGGCCAACGTTTCCACTGCCACGCAGCGGTAGTCGACGCTGACGCCGGACTCGAGACTGTGCAGCTGGGCAACCTTCAACGACTTCTTGGCGAGGTCGATGCCGGTGACGTTGGCGCCTTTCAGTGCCATGCTTTCGGCCAGAATGCCGCCGCCACAGCCGACGTCGAGCACCGTCTTGCCGGCGAGTCCGGCGCGGTCGTCTATGTAACCGAGCCTGAGCGGATTGATCTCGTGCAACGGCTTGAATTCGCTTTCCTTGTCCCACCACTTGTGGGCCAGCTGGCTGAATTTGTCCAGTTCCAGTTCGTCGACATTACTCATCTGCTTTACCTTGCCAGGATACGGTTGCGCCAGTCGGCGGCCTTGGTCATCAGGGCGGCTTCGTCCAGCGTGGTCAGAACGCGGTTGTTCAACAGCGTCTCGCCCTTGACCCAGGTGTGCGTCACCTGTTCGCGGCCGACGGCATAGACCACGTGCGAGATGGGGTCGAATGTCGGGGCGGTCTCGATGGCGGACAGGTCGAGGGCGATCAGGTCGGCCTGCTTGCCGATCGCGATGCTGCCGACCTTGTCGTCGATGCCGAGCGCCTTGGCGCCGTTGAGGGTGGCCATGCGGATGGCGGTGGCGGCGGGGACGGCGGTCGGGTCGAGCGTGCCCACCTTGGCCAGCAGCGCGGTCAGGCGGGTGTCGGCCAGCATGTCGAGCTTGTTGTTGGAGGCCGCGCCATCGGTGCCGATGCCGACGGTCACGCCGGCATCCAGCATCTTCTTCACCGGGGCGATGCCGGAGGCGAGCTTCATGTTGGAGGCCGGGTTGTGGGCGACCGAGACGCCATGGCGTGCCACCAGCTCGATTTCCTCGTCGTTGAGGTGCACCATGTGCGCGGCGATCAAACGCGGAGACAATAGACCGAGCTCCTTCAGGCGCGCCAGAGGGCGTTGCTGGCGTTCCTTGAGGCTACCCTCGACTTCGTCGGCCGTTTCATGGATGTGGCAGTGGATCAGCATGTCTTCCTGCTCGGCCAGCATCGCGACCTTGCGGAAGGTGTCGTCGGAAACGGTATAGGGGGCGTGCGGCGCGAGGGTGAAGGTGACCAGCTCCTCGCCCAGGAATTCGCGGCGCTCGGCCAGGCTTTTACTGATGTAATCGTCGGCGTTGGCGCCGTAATTGGTCGGGAACTCCAGGATGGAGCAGCCGACGAAGGTGCGCATGCCGGACGCTAGCCCGGCGCGGGCCATGGCGGCATGATAGAAATACATGTCGTTGATGGTGGTGGTGCCGCCCCGGATCATTTCCGCCATCGCGATCAGTGCGCCGTCGAACACGAAGTCATCGTGCACATGCTTGCCCTCGGCCGGCCAGATATGGTTGTTCAGCCAGTCCATCAGGGCCTTGTCGTCGGCCAGGCCGCGCAACAGCGTCATGGCCGAGTGGCCGTGCAGATTGATCAGGCCCGGCATCAGCACATGGTGCGGCAGATCGACGTGTTGTGTCGCAGAAATCGCCGTCAATTGGTTGGCTGGTATTATTGCCTCGATTCTGCCATTCTTGATGGCTATGGCATGATTTTCAAGCACTTCGCCGTCGCGTTCGACGGTGATCATCCAGCGCGCGCTGACCGTCATGTCATACTGTGGTCGTGTCATCTTTGCTCGAACTGCCTATCCTTGGTATAAGTTCTGCGGATTGTAGGCGCGTGAAACAGGCAAGGCAATCGACGGGTAGGGGTATACTCCCTCTCGAATTAGGTAAACGTGTCGATAACTATTAAATACCGGGATCTGACCCCGCTTGAGCTTGATGGACCAGAAAAACATGACATCGTCGCGCCAGTCAGCCGTTAACCAGACCGTGGCTTCGCGCTTTTCGCTGCGGGTGGTGGTGCTTGTTGCCGTTATTCTTGGTCTGCTGATTCCTGCGTCCATCATCACCGTGCTGGGGTTCGGTCTGCAGCGCGACAACATGGTGGCGCAGCTGGAAACCGATCAGCGCCGTCTGCTCGACATCGTTGCGCTGGGCATGCAGGAGCCGCTGTGGAACCTCAGCCGACAGGCCGGTAGTCCGCTGATCGCCTCGGTGATGGAGGACAGCCGCGTCATTTCGGTGCGGGTGACCGATACCCAGTCCAACACCGTTTTCCTCTACGCGCTGCGTAGCGAGCGCCGCATCGGCGGCGTCTCCTTCGTCCAGAAACCGGTCATCTACCGTGGCGAGGAAATCGGCCAGGTCACCATCGAGTTCGATACTGAGCACCTGACCATCGCCCAGAGCAATCAGCTCAAGAACCTGTTGATGATCCTGTTCGCCCAGCTGGGGCTGTCCATTCTGCTGATCGTCGGCATTCTGCATTCCCGTTTCCTCAAGCCGATGCGCACCCTGACCGAGCAGGCGACGCATCTGGCCGAATTGCACCTCGACACCCCCTTTCTCTGGGAGCGCAAGGATGAGATCGGCCGGCTGGGGCGCCACCTCGAGTGGACGCGAGCCGAACTCAAGCGCCTGATCGACGAATTGCGCGCCAAGACCCTGGCGCTGGAGTCGGACATCGCCCGGAGGCGTGAGGTGGAGGATGCCTTGCGCCGTTCCGAGAACAAGTACCGCGAGCTGTTTTGGTCCAATCTAGACGGCATCGTGATCAGCTCGCTCGACGGCCAGGTGATCGATGCCAACCCGGCTTTCCTCAACCTGATGTGCTACAGCCTTGACCAACTCAAGCTGCAGAACTTCTGGTCGCTGATCGCGCCGGAGAGCGAGGGGATGGAGCGCTTCAACCTCGACAACAAGGTGCTGCGCTTCGGCTATTGCGATGAATTCGAGGCCAGCTACATCAACCGCTTCGGCAACGTGGTGCCGGTCAGCGTCAAGACCGTGGCGATGCGGGATTCCTTCGGCCGCATCAACGCGGTATGGCGCATGGTGCGCGACATCTCCGAAAAGCGCGTGGCCGAAGAGCGCATGCAGCTAGCGGCCAAGGTGTTCGAGAACACCGTCGAGGGCATCATGATCACCGACGCGGACAAGCGCATCCGCAGCGTCAACAGGGCGTTCAGCCAGATCACCGGCTTCGGCCAGCAGGAAGTGCTGGGGCAGAAGCCGGACATGCTGTCTTCCGGCCGTCACGACGAGACCTTCTACGAAGCGATGTGGAGTGCCATCAACGAGCATGGTTCCTGGCAGGGCGAGCTTTGGAATCGCCGCAAGAACGGCGAGGTCTACCCTGAGTGGCTGGCAATCAGCGCCGTGCGCAATGCGGTGGGCGAAATCACCCATTACGTGGCGATTTTCAGCGACCTGTCCGAGCGCAAGGCCGCCGACGAGCGCATCCAGTTCCTGGCGCATTTCGACGTGCTGACCGGCTTGCCCAACCGCGCGCATATCCAGGATCGGGTCGAGCTGGCGATCCAGAACGCCACGCGCGACAACGAGCGGCTGGCCCTGCTGCTGCTCGACCTCGATCGTTTCAAGACCATCAACGAGTCGCTCGGCCATTCGGCGGGCGACGCCTTGCTGCAGGTGCTGGCAGAGCGTATCCGCTCGACCTTGCTGACGGGTGAAGTGGTGGCACGCCAGGGCGGCGACGAGTTCATCGTGTTGCTGCCGCTGATCGCCGATCCGGGTAGCGCGGCACTGGCCGCCGAGCGTATCCGCGAGGTGCTTGAGCCGCCGGTCGAACTGTTCAACCACTCGATCTCGATCACGCCGTCGATCGGTATCAGTGTGTTCCCGGACGATGGCCGTGACTTCGAGACCTTGGTGCGCAACGCTGATGCCGCGATGTACCACGCCAAATCGGCCGGTCGCAACAGCTACAAGTTCTACACGGCCGACCTCAATGCACGGGCTCGGGAAATCCTCGAGATCGAGAGCCAGCTGCGCTACGCGCTGGATCGCGACGAGTTCGTGTTGCACTACCAGCCGCAGGTCGACCTGAAGACGGGGGAAATCATCGGTGCCGAGGCGTTGATTCGCTGGCAGCACCCCGAGCTGGGCCTGCTGGGGCCGGTACGCTTCATCGAGGTCGCCGAGGAGCGGGGCTTCATCGTCCAGATCGGCAACTGGGTGATCCAGGAGGCCTGCCGTCAGCTGGCGCAGTGGCGCCGCCAGGGACTGCCGCGCATCTCGCTGGCGGTCAACCTGTCCACGCTGCAGTTCAGGCAGCAGGACCTGGCCGTACACCTGCAGCGGGCACTATCGGCGCACGGGCTGGTGGGTAGCGATCTGGACGTCGAGGTGACCGAGAGCGTGATCATGGACGATGTCGAAACCACCATCCATACCATCGACCGCATCAAGAGCATGGGGCTGCAGCTTTCCATCGACGACTTTGGTACTGGCTACTCCAGTCTGTCCTACCTTAAGCGTTTCAAGGCGGACAAGCTGAAGATCGACCGTTCCTTCGTGCGTGACATTCCGATGGATGCGGACGATTCGGCCATTGCCCGCGCCATCATCAACATGGCCAAGAACCTCAACATGACGGTGATTGCGGAGGGGGTGGAAACCATCGAACAATGGAAGTTCCTCGACCGCGAGGGCTGCCATGCCGCCCAGGGTTACCTGCTGGCGAAACCAGTCCCGGCCAAGGAGTTCGAGAGGCTGCTGGAGAAGGGCGTCCTGCTGCCGGAGCGACTCACCTCCAGCGCCTGATAGGGCGGCTCTGCAGTTGGTTGCCAAGGTTGGCCGAAGCGTGTCTTCGGCCAACTTTTTTTATTCATGGGCTCCGGGTAACCGGATAAAAACCCAGCCGTGACGCACTTAAAAACAAAAAAGCCCAGCCATGTCTGGCTGGGCCTTACTCTTCCGACATCGGGATTTTTCAGCTATCCGCTGAAAATTTGCATCAACTCTGCAAACCTACAACAGTTCTCGTACTTTTCCGGTCTTTACTCCGCACGCATCTGCGGGAACAGGATGACATCGCGGATCGATGGGCTATCGGTCAGCAGCATTACCAGGCGGTCGATGCCGATGCCGCAGCCACCTGTCGGTGGCAAGCCGAATTCCAGTGCGCGGATGTAGTCGGCGTCGTAGTGCATCGCCTCGTCGTCACCGGCGTCCTTCTGCTGAACCTGGGCCAGGAAACGGGCGGCCTGGTCTTCCGGATCATTCAACTCCGAGTAGCCGTTGGCCAGCTCGCGGCCGACCACGAACAGCTCAAAACGCTCGGTGATACCGGCATGCTTGTCCGAACCGCGCGCCAGCGGCGACACTTCCACCGGGTAGTCGACGATGAAGGTCGGATTCCATAGCTGGCTCTCGGCGCATTCTTCGAACAGCGACAGCTGCAGGCCGCCGATGCCGTCGGTCAGTACCGGCTTGCCGCCGAGGCGGGCGATCTCTTCCTTCAGCCAGGCGCGGTCGTGGAGTTGCTCGTCACTGTAGTGCGGGTTGTACTTCTTGATGGCGCCGACGATGGTCAGGCGTTCGAATTTCGACAGGTCGACCGTCTTGCCCTGGTACTGGATGTGCAGCGTGCCGAGAATGTCCTTCGCCAGCTTCTGGATCACGCCCTCGGTCATTTCCATCATGCGCTGGTAGTCCGAGTAGGCCTCGTAGAACTCCATCATGGTGAATTCGGGGTTGTGACGCGTGCTCATCCCTTCATTGCGGAAGTTGCGGTTGATCTCGAACACGCGTTCCAGGCCGCCGACTACCAGGCGTTTCAGGTACAGCTCGGGGGCGATGCGCAGGTAGAGCGGCATGTCGAGCGCGTTGTGGTGCGTGACGAACGGCTTGGCCGTGGCACCGCCCGGAATCGGGTGCATCATCGGCGTTTCGACTTCCAGGTAGCCTTCGTCCACCATGTAGGAGCGGATGCCCTGGACGATCTGCGAGCGCTTGGTGAACACGTCACGCGACTGCTCGTTCATGATCAGGTCGAGGTAACGCTGGCGGTACTTCTGTTCCTGGTCGGTCAGACCGTGGAATTTCTCCGGCAGCGGGCGGATGCTCTTTGACAGCAGGCGCACTTCGTTGGCCTGCACGGTCAGTTCGCCGGTCTTGGTCTTGAACAGCGTGCCGCGGGCCGCCACGATGTCGCCCATGTCCCAGTGCTTGAACTGGTCATGCTGCTCGAGGCCGGTCTTGTCGTTCGATACGAAGATCTGGATGCGGCCGCTGCCGTCCTGCAGCGTGGCGAAGCTGGCCTTGCCCATGACGCGCTTGAGCATCATCCGGCCGACCACCGCCACCTCGATCTGTTCGCCTTCCAGCTGTTCGCGCTCCTTATCGTCGTGCGCATCGTGTAGTTGGCGCGCCATGTGGCTACGGCGGAAGTCGTTGGGGAAGGCGACGCCCTGTTCGCGGATGGCCTTCAGCTTCTGGCGGCGTTCCGCCATGATCTGGTTTTCATCGAGGGCGGGGGCAGTTTGTTCGTGTTCTGACATAGTGACTCCAATGGCAATCTTTTATCTGGGGCGGAGGGTGCGGTTCCGCCCCGTCAGCAAGGCGGGCTTAGACGCCCTGCTTGAGGCTTTCTTCGATGAAGCCGTCGAGGTCGCCGTCCATCACGGACTTGATGTTGCCGACCTCGTAGCTGGTGCGCAGATCCTTGATGCGCGACTGGTCGAAGACGTAGGAGCGGATCTGGTGGCCCCAGCCCACGTCGGTCTTGGTGTCTTCCAGCGCCTGCTTGGCTTCGTTGCGCTTTTTCAGCTCCAGTTCGTAGAGCTTGGCGCGCAGCATCTGCATCGCTTCGTCGCGGTTGCGGTGTTGAGAACGGTCGTTCTGGCACTGCACCACGATGCCGGTCGGGTTGTGCGTGATGCGCACCGCCGAGTCGGTCTTGTTGATGTGCTGGCCGCCGGCGCCGGAGGCGCGGTAGGTGTCCACGCGCAGGTCGGCCGGGTTGATCTCGATCACGAACGAGTCGTCCACTTCCGGGTAGACGAATACCGAGGAGAACGAGGTATGGCGGCGGGCGTTGGAGTCGAACGGCGAGACGCGTACCAGGCGATGCACGCCGACTTCGGTGCGCAGCAGGCCGTAGGCGTATTCGCCACTGATCTTCAGCGTGGCGCTGGTGATGCCGGCCACTTCGCCCTCGGATTCTTCCAGGATTTCGACCCTGAAGCCTTTGCGCTCGGCGTAGCGGGTGTACATGCGCAGCAGCATGCCGGCCCAGTCTTGTGCCTCGGTGCCGCCGGCGCCGGCCTGGATGTCCAGGAAGCAGTTGTTCGGGTCCATCGGATCGTGGAACATGCGGCGGAATTCGAGCTGGGCCAATTTGGCCTCTGCCTCGGCCAGGTCGTCCTGCACCGCGAGAATGGTGTCGGCGTCGTTTTCTTCGCGCGCCATGTCGAACAGATCGCGGCTGTCGTTGACTGCGCCGCTGATGCGGTCGATGACCAGCACCACGTCTTCCAGTTGCTTGCGTTCGCGGCCTAGATCCTGGGCGCGCTTGGGGTCGTTCCAGACGTCGGGGTCTTCGGTCAGACGGACGACTTCTTCCAGACGGTCACATTTGCCGTCGTAGTCAAAGATACCCCCGAATGGCGGTGGCACGGCTCGCCAGATCTGCAATCTTGGCGTCGATCTGGTTCAGAACTTCGACTTCGATCATCTCAACAACTCCCAATTCGCTATACGTAAAAACAGAAAATGCAGGCCCGATCAAAGACAAAAAGCGCACCTCGCGGTGCGCTTTTGCATGAACCGGGCTAATGCTATCAGAGCAGATGGGCAACGCCCGCGCGCTCTTCTTCCAGTTCGGCCAGGGTCAGGTTCATGCGTTCGCGGCTGAACTCGTCGATCTCAAGGCCTTGAACAATCGTGTATTCGCCATTTTCGCACACAACCGGGAAGCCGTACATGACGCCTTCCGGAATGCCGTAGGAGCCGTCGGACGGGATGCCCATGGTTACCCACTTGCCGTTGGTGCCCAGCACCCAGTCATGGATGTGGTCGATGGCGGCGTTGGCAGCCGAGGCGGCCGACGACAGGCCGCGTGCTTCGATGATGGCGGCGCCGCGCTTGCCCACGGTCGGCAGGAACACATCGCGGTTCCAGGCTTCGTCGTTGATCTTGGCCTTGAGCGATTCGCCGTTCACGGTGGCGAAGCGGTAGTCGGCGTACATGGTCGGGGAGTGGTTGCCCCAGACCAGCATGTGCTCGATGTCGGAGACGGCGGTACCGGTCTTGGCCGCGAGCTGCGACAGGGCGCGGTTGTGGTCAAGGCGCAACATGGCGGTGAAGTTTTTCGGATCGAGGTCCGGAGCGCTCTTCATGGCGATGTAGGCGTTGGTGTTGGCCGGGTTGCCGACGACCAGCACTTTTACGTTGCGGTCGGCATGATCGTTCAGTGCCTTGCCCTGAACGGTGAAGATGGCGCCGTTGGCTTCCAGCAGGTCCTTGCGTTCCATGCCTTTGCTGCGCGGACGGGCGCCGACCAGCAGGGCAACCTGGGCGTCCTTGAAAGCCACGTTCGGGTCGTCGGTGGCGATCATGCCGGCCAGCAGCGGGAAGGCGCAGTCTTCCAGTTCCATCATCACGCCTTTGACGGCGGTCTGGGCCTGCGGCAGGTCCAGAAGTTGCAGGATGACGGGCTGGTCTTTACCGAGCATTTCACCGCTGGCAATGCGGAACAGCAGGCTATAACCAATCTGGCCGGCTGCACCGGTCACGGCAACGCGTACAGGGGCTTTCATCAGGAGGCACTCCTTTATTCGACGTGAGATGTGAGGGGATGTTGCTGCGCAATAAATGGCTGCGACCAAGAAGTCTACCACGAGGTCCGGCGCTTGTGGCCGTGGATTCCCCATCACTTTTTCTGATATCATCGATAATGACTTATGTCTTATATAAGACTTCTATTTACGCTTGATTTGTTTGGTGATAAAAAGTACACAACATGAATCGCAACCAGCTCCGCCGCCGGCCGTTGTATGAACAAATCAAGTCGCTCCTGCTGCGGCGAATCAACGACGGCGAGTGGCAAGTGGACGAGGCGCTGCCCAGCGAGTGGGACTTGGCTGAAGAGTTGTCGGTTAGCCAGGGCACCATCCGCCGCGCCTTGACCGAACTGGTCCAGGATGAAGTTCTGTACCGCCAGCAAGGCAGGGGAACATTCGTCGCCGAGTCCGTCAGCGATTGGGGCGATGCTTTGCTCGGCGCCCCAGGTGCAATGGGGGCGGGTGGTGCCGCTCCTCTGGTCGAACTGCTGAGTTGTTCCCGTGCCAACGCCTCGGTAGAGATGGCCGAGGCGCTCGGGTTGCGTCGTGGCGAACCGCTATGGCGATTGAGGCAGTTGTGGCGCTATCAGGGGCAGCCGATCGCGCTCGACGATGCCTACCTGTCGTGCGAAAAATTCGAAGGGCTCGACGCCCGATGGCTGCGGCAGTTCGGTGGCGGGGTGTACGCCACACTACAGCGTCGCTACGGGGTCAGGGTGATGGTGAAGTCGGTGCAGTTTCGGGCCGAGCTTCTGCCCCGGGAAGAGGCCTCGCTGCTAGGGCAGGTGACCAGCATCGAGGTGCCGGCCTTGTCGCTGCTGCGCCTGTCGGTGTCGATGACCGGAGAGCCGGTCGAGTGGCGTCAGCGTTACTGCTTGACGCAGCAATTCGCCTATGTCGTCACGCCCTAGATCAACGGCGAAGCAGGGATTTCTTGTGGTGGGCCGCAGATCCCATAATTGGGTAAAAACGACAGGATTTTGTAAAAACCGGCCAAGCCGGTGAGGGTTTTTGATAAAATTCCGGGTTCATGTTGCACCTGCAGCAAGCGAGTCGACGCAGTGGGGTGCAGCGTGAGAGTCGAATCGACGGTCGTGCGCTTTACAAAACAAAATGCGATCGTCACTGGGCGGCTTCAGTCATGAAGCCACGGTATAACCACTTGGTTAAAAAAAGCATCCAAGGAAGCCATATGCAGAAGCAACGACCAAAGCACTTGGATCTGGCCAAGATCAGGCTACCCATCCCGGGTATCGTCTCGATCTTGCACCGGATCAGCGGTGTCGCGCTGTTCTTTTCTCTCCCTCTCTTGATTTACCTCCTCCACGGAACCCTCAGTTCGGCTGAAGCATTCGATGCTTACCGTGCCGTGGTCTCCCACCCCCTGATGAAGCTGGTTCTGATTGGTCTGCTGTGGGCCTTCATGCACCATTTCTGCGCTGGCATTCGCTTCCTGTTCCTGGATGTGCACAAAGGCCTCGAGCTGCAAACCGCTCGTGCTACCGCCAAGTCCGTGATCGTTATCAGTCTTGCCCTGACTGTCATCCTGGGGGTCGTTCTATGGTAAACCGCATCGTCGTCGGCGCTCATTACGGTCTGCGCGACTGGGTTCTGCAGCGCGTCACTGCCGTGATCATGGCGATCTACACCTTCGCGCTGGTGTTGTTCCTGTTGGCCATGCCGTCCAGCTATGAAGGCTGGAAAGCATTCTTCGGCCAGACCTGGGTGCAGGTGCTGACCCAGACCACCCTCTTGGCCGTGTTCATGCACGCCTGGGTTGGTATCCGTGACCTGTGGATGGACTACATCAAGCCGGTGGGCGTGCGTCTGACGCTGCACGTGCTCACGCTGGTATGGCTGGTGTCCTGTGTTATTTATTCGATTAAAGTGGTATGGGGGCTGTAATGGGCGTACCTGTTCGTCGGTTTGATGCTGTCATCGTTGGCGGCGGTGGCGCAGGTCTGCGTGCGGCCCTGCAATTGTCGGAGTCCGGCCTGAAAACGGCCGTGCTGTCCAAAGTATTCCCGACCCGTTCGCACACGGTTGCGGCGCAGGGTGGCATTTCCGCCTCGCTCGGCAACGTGCAGGAAGACCGTTGGGAATGGCATATGTACGACACCGTGAAGGGGTCGGACTGGCTGGGCGACCAGGATGCCATCGAATTCATGTGCCGCAAGGCGCCCGAGGCCGTAATCGAGCTCGAGCACTTCGGCATGCCGTTCGACCGTCTGGAAAACGGCAAGATCTACCAGCGCCCGTTTGGCGGCCATACCCAAAACAATGGCCAGACCCCGGTGCAGCGCGCCTGTGCCGCGGCCGACCGTACCGGCCATGCCATGTTGCACACGCTGTATCAGCGTAACGTGCGCGCCAATACCCAGTTCTTCGTCGAGTGGATGGCGCTGGACCTGATCCGCGACGCCGACGGCGACGTGGTCGGCGTGACCGCGCTGGAAATGGAAACCGGCGAAGTGTTCATCCTGCACGCCAAGGCGGTGCTGTTCGCCACCGGCGGTGCCGGCCGTATCTACGCCGCGTCGACCAACGCCTTCATCAATACCGGCGACGGCCTGGGTATGTGCGTGCGTGCCGGCATTCCGCTGGAAGACATGGAATTCTGGCAGTTCCACCCGACCGGCGTAGCCGGTGCCGGCGTGCTGATCACCGAAGGTGTGCGCGGCGAAGGCGGTATCTTGCTGAACTCCAACGGCGAACGCTTCATGGAGCGCTACGCGCCGAACCTGAAAGACCTGGCTCCGCGTGACTTCGTCGCCCGCTCGATGGAGCAGGAAGTGCTGGAAGGTCGTGGCTGCGGTCCGAACAAGGACTACGTACTGCTCAAGCTGGATCATCTCGGCCCGGACATCATCAAGCAGCGTCTGCCGGGTATCCGCGAGATCGCCATCAAGTTCGCCGGCGTCGACCCGATCAAGGAGCCGATCCCGGTCATCCCGACCTGCCACTACATGATGGGCGGTATTCCGACCAACTACCGTGGCGAAGTGGTGATCCCGCAGGGAGACAACCCCGAATCCCGCGTCAACGGCTTCTTTGCTGCCGGCGAATGTGCCTGCGCCTCGGTGCACGGCGCCAACCGCCTTGGCACCAACTCGCTGCTCGATCTGGTGGTATTCGGTAAGTCGGCCGGTGACAGCATGGTCGAGTACATCAAGAACGAGATGCCGACCTGGAAGGATCTGCCGGCCGACGCTGCCGATCGCTCGCTGGCGCGTATCGCCCGTCTCGACGGTCAGACCAACGGCGAAGAAGTGGCCGACGTGCGCACCGCGATGCAGCGCACCGTCCAGGCTCGTGCTGCCGTGTTCCGCAACGCGGACAACCTGTCCAAGGGCGTGACGGAAATCCAGCAGGTGGCCGAGCGTGTGAAGCGCACCCAGATCAAGGACAAGTCCAAGGTCTTCAACACGGCCCGCGTCGAAGCACTGGAACTGGAAAACCTGATCGAAGTCGCCGTGGCGACCCTGATCGCCGCCGACGCGCGCAAGGAGTCCCGTGGCGCCCACGCCCACGCCGACTTCCCGAACCGCGACGACGAGGTCTGGATGAAGCATTCCCTGTACTACGGTGACGAACGTCGCCTGAGCTACAAGCCGGTGCACACCAAGCCGTTGTCGGTGGACTACATCCCGCCGAAAGAGCGTACTTTCTAAGCGGCAGACGGAGATTCAACATGAAGAAAATGCGTTTTTCCATTTACCGCTACGATCCGGACAAGGACGCCAAGCCGTACATGCAGGATTACGAGGTCGAAATCGGCCCGAACGACGTGAAACTGCTGGACGTCATCGTGAAGCTGAAGACCATGGACGACACCCTGTCGTTCCGCCGCTCCTGCCGCGAAGGCATTTGCGGTTCCGACGCCATGAACATCAACGGCAAGAACGGCCTGGCCTGCATCACCGATATCGCCGACCTGGCGGAACCGATCACGCTGCGTCCGTTGCCTGGCCTGCCGGTGATCCGCGACCTGATCGTGGACATGACCCAGTTCTTCAAGCAGTACCACTCGATCAAGCCGTACGTGGTCAACGACAGCCCGCGTCCTGAGCGCGAGCGCCTGCAGTCGCCGGAAGACCGCAAGGAGCTGGACGGCCTGTACGAGTGTATCCTGTGCGCGTGCTGCTCGACGTCGTGTCCGTCGTTCTGGTGGAACCCGGACAAGTTCGTCGGCCCGGCCGGCCTGCTGGCCGCCTACCGTTTCATTGCGGATACCCGCGATGAAGCGACCAGCGAGCGTCTGGATAACCTGGAAGATCCGTACCGTCTGTTCCGTTGCCACTCCATCATGAACTGTGTCGACGTCTGCCCGAAGGGTCTCAACCCGACCAAGGCGATCGGCAAGATCAAGGATCTGATGGTAAGGCGTGCGGTATGACCGACTTTGATCCGGTCGAACTGAAACGGATCCGTTGGCATTCCCGTCGGGGGCTCTTGGAGCTGGATCTGGTGCTGGAGCGATTCCTCGCCCAGCGCTTCGATTCGCTCTCCCCGGCGGAGATGTCCGCCTACAAGGCGCTCCTCGAACTGCCTGATAATGATTTTCTGGATGTCGTCAACGGCAAGACGGACCTCGACGATCCCTCCATCATGCAGATCGTGGAGATCCTGAGGGCGATCTGACGGCCGGCCTGCAAGGCGCACCGATTACAACGACCATAAACCAGACTGGGAGAATTGCTGTGGAAAGCAACCGTAAAGTGACGCTCACTTACAACGAAGGAAAAGACGCTCTGGAACTGCCGGTGCTGGAAGGCACGCTGGGTCCGGACGTGGTGGACATCCGTTCTTTTGGCAAGACCGGGATGTTTACCTTTGACCCGGGTTTCCTGGCGACCGCCAGCTGCGAATCCAAGATCACGTTCATTGACGGTGACCTGGGCCAGCTGTACTACCGCGGTTACCCGATCGAGCAACTGGCCGAGAAGAGCGACTACCTGGAAGTCTGCTACCTGCTGCTGAACGGCGAACTGCCGACCGCCGAGCAGAAGGCCGATTTCGACCGCAAGGTGTTGCGTCACAACATGCTGCACGATCAGATCCTGACCGTGTTCAAGGGCTTCCGCCGCGATGCTCACCCGATGGCGGTAATGGTTGGTGTGGTCGGTGCCTTGTCGGCGTTCTACCACGATTCGCTGGACATCAACGACGCGCACCACCGCGAAGTGTCGGCGCATCGCCTGATCGCCAAGATCCCGAACATCGCTGCTCAGGCCTTCCGCTACAACAAGGGTCTGCCGTTCTCCTATCCGAAGAACGGCCTGTCCTACGCCGAGAACTTCCTGCACATGATGTTCTCGACCCCGTGCGAAGAGTACAAGGTGAACCCGATTACCGCCCGCGCGCTGGACCGCATCTTCACCCTGCACGCCGACCACGAGCAGAACGCGTCGACCTCGACCGTGCGTCTGGCCGGTTCGTCGGGTGCCAACCCGTTCGCGTGTATCGCCGCCGGTATCGCCTGCCTGTGGGGTCCGTCCCACGGTGGTGCCAACGAAGCCGTGCTGAAGATGCTGGACGAGATCGGCAGCGTGGACAACGTGGCCGACTTCATGCAGGGCGTGAAGGACAAGCGCTACAAGCTGATGGGCTTCGGCCACCGCGTGTACAAGAACATGGACCCGCGCGCCAAGATCATGAAGCAGACCTGCGACGAAGTACTGAACGAACTGGGTCTGCACAACGATCCGAAGTTCAAGCTGGCCATGGAGCTGGAGAAGATCGCCCTGTCCGATCCGTACTTCATCGAGCGCAAGCTGTACCCGAACGTGGACTTCTACTCGGGTATCGTGCTGTCGGCCATCGGTATCCCGGTGTCGATGTTCACCCCGATCTTCGCGCTGGCACGTACCGTGGGCTGGATCAGCCACTGGAACGAGATGATCTCCGATCCGCAGCAGAAGATCGGCCGTCCGCGCCAGCTGTACACCGGCGCAGAACGTCGCGATTACATCGCGGTCGAACAGCGCTGAGTCATCGCTAGGTGAGAAGTTGGCCGAAGCATTCTTCGGCCAACTTCTCTTCCGGCAGAGTGGAAATTCCGTAGCAACGTGGCGACACGAGCCTTGCGGCAATGGAGATCGGCTTGCCGATGCGCCATTTCCCCAGTGCTTTTGTAACGTCAGCGGCACCGGGCGTTGCAGGTCTAACCGAGCAACACAGCAACACAGACAAAATAAAGGGTCGAACAATGATGCAATCCATGTACAGTCATTCCTACCTGTTCGGTGGGAATGCACCGTTCATCGAGGAGCTGTACGAACAGTACCTCGCGGATCCGAACGGGGTGTCGAGCGAGTGGCGCAGCTACTTCGACAAGCTGGCACAGGCTCCGGGCGCCGCCGAGCGTGACGTGCCGCACCAGCCTATCCAGGAATCCTTCATCCAGCTGGCCAAGAAGCCGGCACTGGGCCAGCGCAGCAGCGCGGCCACGGATTGGGAGTCGATGCAGAAGCAGGTCGCCGTGCTCAAGCTGATCTCGGCCTACCGCGTGCTCGGCTCGCGCCAGGCCAACCTCGATCCGCTCAAGCGCATGGATCAGGCCACCATCCGCGAGCTCGATCCGGCCACGCACGGCCTGACTGACGCCGACATGGCGGTGCTGTTCAACGCCGGCTCGCTGGTCGGCCCGAAGAAACTGCCGCTGTCCGAAATCCTGGCCCGTCTGAAGCAGACCTACTGCGGCAACATCGGCCTCGAGTACATGCACATCACCACCTCGACCGAAAAGCACTGGGTGCAGACGCGCTTCGAGGGGGACCTGTCGACGCCGCGTTACGACAGCGACAAGAAAAAGCGCATCTTCAAGCAGATCACGGCTGCCGAGACGCTGGAGCGCTACCTGCACACCCGTTACGTTGGCCAGAAGCGCTTCTCGCTGGAAGGCGGCGAATCCACCATCGCCGCGCTGGATCACCTGATCCAGAGCGGCACCAGCCAGGGCGTGCAGGAACTGATCATCGGCATGGCCCACCGTGGTCGTCTGAATGTGCTGGTGAACACGCTGGGCAAGCTGCCGCGCGACCTGTTCGCCGAGTTCGAAGGCAAGGCCATGACGCAACTGGCCTCCGGCGACGTGAAGTACCACATGGGCTTCTCCAGCGACATCCCGACCGCCGATGGTCCGATGCACGTCTCGCTGGCGTTCAACCCGTCGCACCTGGAAATCGTCAACCCGGTGGTGGAAGGTTCGGTTCGTGCCCGTCAGGATCGCCGCAAGGACAGCGCCCGCAAGCAGGTGGTTCCGGTGCTGATCCACGGTGACTCGGCCTTCGCCGGCCTTGGCGTCAACCAGGGGACCTTCAACCTGTCGCAGACGCGCGGCTACGGTACCGGCGGCACCATCCACATCATCATCAACAACCAAGTCGGCTTCACTACCTCCGACACCCGCGACATGCGCTCCACGCTGTACTGTACCGACGTGGCGAAGATGGTCGAAGCACCGATCTTCCACGTCAACGGCGACGACCCGGAAGCCGTGTGCTACGTGATGCAGGCGGCACTCGACTACCGCATGACCTTCCAGAAGGACGTGGTGATCGATCTGGTGTGCTACCGCAAGCTGGGCCACAACGAGGGCGATGACCCGTTCCTGACCCAGCCGATGATGTACAAAAAGATCGCCAAGCATGCCGGCGTGCGTGCCATGTACGCCGAACGCCTGGTGGCCGAAGGCGTGTTGAGCGCGGAAGAGGCGGACGGTTTCATCCGCGCCTACCGTGACGCGCTGGACAAGGGCGAGCACGTCGAGCAGACCGTGCTGACCAACTATCGCCGCGAACACGCGCTGGACTGGACCCCGTACCTGGGTACCCACTGGGCTCACCCGACCGACACCTCGCTGCCGCTGGCCGATATCCAGCGCCTGACCGAGAAGTTCACCACGGTACCGGAAGGCTTCAAGCCGCATCCGACGGTGCAGAAGGTGCTGAACGCCCGCGTCGCCATGGCCGCTGGCGAGCAGCCGGTCGACTGGGGCATGGCGGAAACGGTGGCGTACGCTTCTCTCGTGACCAACGGCTTCGGCGTGCGCATCTCCGGCGAAGACTCCGGCCGCGGTACCTTCTCGCACCGCCACGCCGTGCTGCATGACCAGAACCGCGAGCGTTGGGACCAGGGCAGCTACGTGCCGCTGCGCAACATGTCCGACAACCAGGGCGAGTTCCTGGTGATCGACTCGATCCTGAACGAAGAAGCGGTAATGGCCTACGAATACGGCTATTCCTGCACCGCTCCGGATCAGCTGGTGATCTGGGAAGCCCAGTTCGGCGACTTCGCCAACGGCGCCCAGGTGGCCATCGACCAGTTCATCACCTCCGGCGAAACCAAGTGGGGCCGTCTGTCTGGCCTGACCACTATCCTGCCGCACGGCTACGACGGTCAGGGGCCGGAGCACTCTTCCGCCCGTCTGGAGCGCTGGCTGCAACTGTGTGCCGAGCACAACATCCAGATCGTGATGCCGTCCGAAGCCGCACAGATGTTCCACGTGCTGCGCCGCCAGGTGCTGCGCCCGTATCGCAAGCCGCTGGTGATCTTCCTGTCCAAGCGCCTGCTGCGCTACAAGGACGCGATGAGCCCGGTCGAGACCCTGACCCAGGGTTCGTTCCGCCCGGTGATCGGAGACGCCGGCATCCAGGATCCGAAGAAGGTGAAGCGCGTGCTGCTGTGCGCCGGCCAGGTGTATTACGACCTGGTCAACGCCCGCAAGGAGCGTGAGCTGGAGCAGGACATCGCCATCGTGCGCATCGAGCAGCTCTATCCGTTCCCGACCGAACAGGTCGCCGCCGAACTGGCCAAGTTCCCGGCGCTGAAAGAAGTTATGTGGGTGCAGGAAGAGCCGCGCAACCAGGGCGCCTGGTATCAGATCCGCCATCGTCTCGAGGGCCTTCTGGGCGCCAAGCAGACGCTGTCGTTCGCCGGCCGCCCGTCGTCCGCCTCGCCCGCCGTTGGCTACATGAGCAAACACGTTGCCCAGCTCAAGGACTTCCTTGACGAAGCAATGACGCTGAACAAATAACACACCCTGACAGTGCACACGGGGGGAGGGCTCCCCCCGTCAACGGAGAAGACAATAATGTTGATCGAAGTGAAAGTTCCTCAGCTGCCGGAATCGGTTTCCGAAGCCACCCTGATGACGTGGCACAAAAAGGTCGGCGAGTTCGTCAACCGTGACGAAAACCTGATCGATCTGGAAACCGACAAGGTCGTGCTGGAACTGCCGGCTCCGCAAGCCGGCGTCATCGTGAAACTGATCGAGCAAGACGGCGCCACGGTGACCTCGGGCCAACTGATTGCCCAGATCGACACCGAAGCCAAGGCGGGTGAGGCTGCTCCGGCTGCCGCTGCTGCGGCCCCTGCGGCTGCAGCTCCGACCGCTGCTGCCGCGGCACCGGGTGGCGCGGCCATGCCGTCCGCCGCCAAGCTGGCCGCCGAAGCCGGCGTGAACCTGGCCGACGTGAGCGGCTCCGGCCGTGACGGTCGTATCCTGAAGGAAGATGTGGCTGCCGCTGCTGCCAAGCCGGCTGCCGCTCCGGCCCAGTCCGGCCCGGTAGTGGCTCCTACCGCTCCGGCTGCCGGTGTCGCTCTGGCCTCCACCCCGGCCGTGAACGTGGCCAGCCTGACCTCCGGTCGTCCGGAACAGCGCGTGCCGATGTCGCGTCTGCGTCAGCGTGTGGCTGAGCGCCTGGTGCTCTCCCAGCAGACCAACGCCATCCTGACCACGTTCAACGAAGTGAACATGAAGCCGGTGATGGACTTGCGCAACAAGTACAAGGACCGCTTCGAGAAGGAACACGGCATCAAGCTGGGCTTCATGGGCTTCTTCGTGAAGGCTGCCGTGGCCGCGTTGAAGAAATACCCGATCGTGAATGCCTCGGTCGACGGCAACGACATCATCTATCACGGTTACTTCGACATCGGCGTGGCCGTGGGCAGCCCGCGCGGCTTGGTGGTGCCGGTGATCCGTAACGCTGACCAACTCTCCCTGGCCGAGATCGAGAAGCAGATCGCCGACTTCGGCAAGCGTGCCCAGGAAGGCAAGCTGACCGTGGAAGAGCTGACCGGCGGTACCTTCACCATCTCCAACGGCGGTACCTTCGGCTCGATGATGTCGACCCCGATCATCAACCCGCCGCAGTCCGCGATCCTCGGCATGCACGCTACCAAGGAGCGTGCTGTAGTCGAGAACGGCCAGGTGGTGGTGCGCCCGATGATGTACCTGGCGCAGTCCTACGACCACCGCATCATCGACGGCCGCGAAGCCGTGCTGAGCCTGGTGGCGATCAAGGACGCGATCGAAGATCCGGCCCGCCTGATCCTCGACCTGTAAGGTCTTGCCTGCCCGGGATCGAGCGTTCCCGGGCATTACGAATGTGCGTCGCCGTTTCTTGCAGAGACGGCGACACGGAGCCGGCCCAGGCAGTCTGCTTGGACCGGCCTCCGCGAAACAGGGGAATTCAATGAGTCAGCAGTTTGACGTCGTCGTCATCGGCGGCGGCCCCGGCGGCTACGTGGCCGCCATTCGCGCAGCGCAGTTGGGCTTCAACACCGCTTGCGTCGACGCCTACAAGAATCCGGAAGGCAAGCCTTCCCTCGGCGGTACCTGCCTGAACGTAGGCTGCATCCCGTCCAAGGCCCTGCTGCAGTCGTCGGAAAACTTCCACGCCGTGCAGCACGACTTTGCCAAGCACGGCATCACGGTGGACGGCGCCAAGATGGACGTCGCCGAGATGCTCAAGCGCAAGGACGGCATCATCACCAAGAACGCCGGCGGTATCGCTTTCCTGTTCAAGAAGAACAAGGTTGCGAACATCCACGGCCTGGCCAGTCTGAAAGGCCGCCAGGGCGAGCGCTGGGTGATCGAGGTCAGCGACAACGGTGCCGTGGTGGACACCCTGGAAGCCACCCACGTCATCATCGCCACCGGTTCCAACCCGCGTCAGCTGCCGGGTCTGCCGGTCGACAACCAGTTGGTGCTGGACAACGCCGGTGCCCTGGCGTTGAGCGCCACGCCGAAGCGCCTGGGTGTGATCGGCGCCGGCGTGATCGGCCTGGAAATGGGCTCGGTATGGAAGCGTCTGGGCGCCGAGGTGACCATCCTCGAAGCGATGCCGACCTTCCTCGCCGCCGCCGACCAGCAGATCGCCAAGGAAGCCTTCAAGACGCTGACCAAGGACACCGGTCTCGACATCAAGCTGGGCGTGAAGATCGGCGAGATCAAGACCGCAGCCGACAGCGTCACCGTCAACTACGAGCTGAACGGTGAAGCCTTCAGCGCCGAGTTCGACAAGCTGATCGTGTCGATCGGCCGTGTGCCGAACACCGCCGGTCTGGGCGGCGAGAGCGTCGGCCTGCAGATGGACGAGCGCGGCTTCGTGGTGGTGGATGACCACTGCCATACCAACCTGCCGAACATCTGGGCCATCGGCGACGTGGTGCGCGGCCCGATGCTGGCGCACAAGGCGTCGGAAGAGGGCGTGGCCGTGGCCGAGCGCATCGCCGGCCAGAAGCCTCACGTCGACTTCGGTGTGATTCCGTGGGTGATCTACACCTCGCCGGAAATCGCCTGGGTCGGCAAGACCGAAGAACAGCTCAAGGCCGAAGGCATCGAGTACAAGAAAGGTACGTCCGGCTTCGCGGCCAACGGCCGCGCGCTCGGCCTCGGCCAGGCGCAGGGTACCGTGAAGATCCTGGCTTGCGCCAAGACCGACCGCATCCTCGGCCTGCACATGATCGGCCCGATGGTGTCCGAGCTGGTCACCGAAGGCGTGGTGTCGATGGAGTTCAAGGCGGCCAGTGAAGACCTGGCACGCATCGTCCACGCCCATCCGTCGCTGTCCGAAGTGGTACATGAGGCGGCGCTGGCGGCAGACAAGCGCGCGCTGCACGGCTAAAACGGTTTTCAACCGGCGACGGTGTCAAGACGCTGTTGCGCGCACGGTGGGCGGATTTTATATTCGCTCAGCGCTTCGGAACCCTGATGTACTTGATGTACATTCCGGTTGCTGCGCTCCGAGCGTCTCGTCTTGTCTCTGCTCGCCGAGTCTGAACTCTCGTCTTGCGCTGGATTGATTGACCCATCCGCCCGTGATGCGGGCGGTAAATTTGCAGAATCCCAGGCATAGCAAGGTTGGCCGAAAGGCCCGCCGACTATCCACCGAAAGGAAATCATAGATGAACCTGCACGAATACCAAGCGAAAGAGCTGCTGGCCAAGTACGGCCTGCCGGTGCAACAAGGCATTCTGGCTCACTCGCCGGAAGAAGCCGCCGCTGCTTACGACAAGCTGGGTGGCAAGTTTGCCGTTGTGAAGGCCCAGGTCCACGCCGGTGGCCGTGGCAAGGCAGGTGGCGTGAAAGTGGTGAAGAGCCGCGAAGAAGCCGCCGAAGTCGCCAAGACCCTGATCGGCACCAATCTGGTGACCTATCAGACCGACGCCGCCGGTCAGCCGGTGAACAGCGTGCTGGTGTGCGAAGACATGTACCCGGTACAGCGCGAACTGTACCTGGGCGCCGTGGTTGACCGCGGTTCCCAGCGCGTGGTGTTCATGGTGTCCACCGAAGGCGGTGTGGAAATCGAGAAGGTCGCCGAAGAAACCCCGGAAAAGATCATCAAGGTCGAAGTGAACCCGCTGGTCGGCATGCAGCCGTTCCAGGCTCGCGACTGCGCGTTTGCCCTGGGCCTCTCTGGCAAGCAGGTTGGCGAATTCACCAAGCTGATGCTGGGCGCCTACGAAGCCTTCGTGGCCAACGATTTCGCCCTGTTCGAAGTGAACCCGCTGGCGCTGCGTGAAAACGGCGAACTGGCTTGCGTCGACGGCAAGATCAACCTCGACTCCAACGCCCTGTACCGTCACCCGGAACTGCTGGCCCAGCGCGACAAGTCGCAGGAAAACGAACGCGAAGTGAAGGCTTCCGAGTTCGACCTGAACTACGTAGCCCTGGAAGGCAACATCGGCTGCATGGTGAACGGTGCCGGTCTGGCGATGGCCACCATGGACATCATCAAGCTGAAGGGCGGCCAGCCGGCCAACTTCCTGGACGTGGGCGGTGGCGCCACCAAGGAGCGCGTGATCGAGGCGTTCAAGCTGATCCTGGCCGATACCTCGGTGAAGGGTGTGCTGATCAACATCTTCGGCGGTATCGTGCGTTGCGACATGATTGCCGAGGCGATCATTGCTGCCGTGAAGGAAGTGAACGTGACCGTGCCGGTCGTTGTGCGCTTGGAAGGCAACAACGCCGAGCTGGGCGCCAAGATCCTGGACGAATCCGGTCTGAAGCTGACCTCCGCCCAGGGCCTGAACGACGCAGCCGAGAAGATCGTTGCTGCCGTCGCCGCCCTCTAATCACCTGCACCGCATAAGGATTTCAAAATGAGCGTATTGGTCAACAAAGATACGAAAGTGCTGGTGCAAGGTTTCACCGGCAAGAACGGGACTTTCCACGCCGAACAAGCGCTGAAGGTCGGCACCAAGGTCGTTGGTGGCGTGACCCCGGGTAAGGGCGGTTCCGAGCACCTGGGCCTGCCGGTGTTCAACACCATGAAGGATGCCGTACGCCAGACCCAGGCTGACGCCTCGGTGATCTACGTACCGGCAGCGTTTGCCAAGGACTCCATCCTGGAAGCCGTGGACGCCGGCGTGAAGCTGATCGTCTGCATCACCGAAGGCGTGCCGACCCTCGACATGCTGTACGTGAAGAAAGCCGTCGACGAAGCCGGCATCCGCCTGATCGGGCCGAACTGCCCCGGCATCATCACCCCGGGCGAGTGCAAGATCGGCATCATGCCGTGGCACATCCACAACCCGGGCCGCATCGGCATCGTGTCCCGTTCCGGCACCCTGACCTACGAAGCCGTAGCGCAGACCACCGCCCTGGGCCTGGGGCAGTCCACGTGTATCGGTATCGGCGGCGACCCGATCCCGGGCACCAGCCACATCGACGCACTGAAGCTGTTCCAGGACGATCCGGACACCGACGCCATCGTGATGATCGGTGAAATCGGCGGTTCCGCCGAAGAGGAAGCGGCCGAGTTCGCCAAGGCCTACGTGACCAAGCCGGTTGTGGGTTACATCGCCGGCGTTACCGCGCCGAAGGGCAAGCGCATGGGCCATGCCGGTGCCATCATCTCCGGCGGCAAGGGTACCGCCGAAGAGAAGTTCAAGGCTTTTGAGCAAGCTGGCATCGCCTACACCCGCAGCCCGGCCGAAATCGGCAAGACCATGTTCGAACTGCTGAAAAGCAAGGGCATGATCTAAGTCGTCACGACTGCCAGATCCAAGCAAAACGCCACCGGAAAGGTGGCGTTTTTTTATGGAAAAACGAGACCGGCGGGCTGGCCGCCGGCTCTTCTTTTCTAGATGGATTTTCCGGCCCTGCCGTGTCTGCCGTCGCAGGATGTCTACCCGCTTGCCAGGGGGCTGCGTGGCCGGGAGCCGGCGAGGTCATGGCAAGAGCCCGAAGCCGGGGGTCAAGCCTTGATCATGTCGTAGCCGAGCTTGACGATCAGGATGGCTAGCAGGCACAGGAACAGCATGCGGATGAACGCGGTGCCGCGTTTCATGGCGATGCGGGTTCCGACCCAAGCCCCCACCATGTTGCTGAGTGCCATCGGAGCAGCGACGCCATACAGCACCTTGCCTGTGGGGACGAAAAAACACAGTGCGGCAATGTTGGTGGCCAGGTTCACCAGTTTGGCGGAGGCGGAAGCCTGCAGGAAGTCGAAGGCAAAGCAGCGGATAAACAGAAAGATCAGGAAGCTGCCGGTGCCAGGGCCGAACAGCCCGTCATAAAAGCCGATCGCCCCGCCGACCAGCAGTGACAGCAGACGCTCGCGCCAGCCCACCGAGAGCGGGCGCCGCACCGCGCCGAAGTCCTTCTTGAAAAAGGTATAGAGCGCCATGGCGACGATGAGCACCAGTACCAGCGGGCGCAGCACCGCCGTCGGTACCGCCGACACGGCGGCGGCGCCCAAAAACGCCATGGCAAAGGCGCTGAGGGCGGCTGGCAGCACCAGGCTCCAGGGAATCGCTACTCTGCCGATGAAGGAGCGGGCCGCGAGCGAGGTGCCGCTGGCCGACGCCAGCTTGTTGGTACCGAGCAGTGTGGCGGACGGCACGGCAGGCAGGATGTTGAACAACGCCGGAATCTGGATCAGGCCGCCACCACCGACGGCGGCATCGATCAGTCCGGCACAGAAGGCAAAACCGCATAGCAAGGTCAAGGTCAGCATGGTATCGCTCTGAACGATGTGATGGCATGGCCCCGGCGGCAGGATGCCAGGAACCGATTGGCGGCGAGTATAGAAGAGCAGCCCGGATTGTGTTGCAATATCGTGTTGCGTTAATTGCAATGAAAGAGGGCCGATGCAGTTACCCTTGCTGTGGGAAATCAGTGTGTTCTGTACCGTGGCTGAAAAGCGCAGCTTTGTCGCCGCCGCCCGGCTGTTGGGGCGCTCTCCCAGCGCCGTGACGCGGGCGATTCAGGCCTTGGAATACGAGGTCGGCAGTACTCTGCTGCAGCGCTCGCAGAAATTGGTGAGCCTGACCGCGGCGGGGGAGAGTTATTACACCTACGCCAGGCAGATGCTGGATTTGCAGGTGGAGGCTCAGGAGGAATTAGCGGGCCTCGGCGCGGCGGCGCAGGGCTGGATACGGTGTGCCGCACCGGAAAACCTCGCCATCGGCGTGTTGCCGGGGGTGATCGCCGAGTTCGCCACCCAGCACCCCGATGTGCGCATCGATGTGCGTTTCAGTGACGAACTGCTGGACCCGATCCGGGAAAAGCTGGATTTTGCGATACGCGGGGCATTTCCCCAAGACAGCGAACTGATCGGTTTCCCCTTGTGGGATTACCGCCGTCATCTGTTTGCCAGCCCGGACTACATCCGCCGGCGTGGGCTACCCGTGTCGCCCGACGAACTGGTGGAGCATGAGCTCATCGTGCACACGGCGCCTCGCATCCTGAAGGACTGGTATTTCGTCTCGGAGGGGAGGCAGTTCCGCAGCAAGGTAGAGCCCCGCTACCGTTTCAATTCGGGCGTCGCGGTGTATCTGGCGGCGCGGCATGGCGTGGGGATTGCCCGATTGGCCAGTTGGCTGGCGGCGCCGGCGGTCAAGGAGGGGGCTCTCGTCAAAGTCTGCCCGGATTATCGGGTGACCTCTTCCCGTGGCCAGGATCCGCAAATGCATGCTGTCTATGCGACCAGCGGGCAGCCCAGGCGGGTTAGGCTGTTTCTGGAGTCGCTGCGCGCCTGGGCGAGCAAGGCCGACTCTCTCTTGTAAGGCCTGGCTCGCCCGTCTTTCACGGGAAGGCGCCGCGCTGGAGGGCGGGAGCGCTGCTGCCAGGAGGGGCAAGCCCCGGTCTCCTGGCGCCAGCCTTGTTCAATGCGGGCGGCTCCATTCGCCCTTGCTGCTGAACGGCAGCGTGCCCAGACCGTTGATATCTTGCAGCTGGCCGTTGATTTCATAGTCCAGCGTGCTGTCCGGGTGTTCCAGCAGGCGACCGACCTGTTTCAGCCAGTGGCGGGTGCTGGTGTGCAACTCGACCTTGACCAGGCTTTCGCTCAGCGCCGCGACCTGGATCGCCTGGGGGCTGACCCCGCGTGCCAGTTTCTCGCCGCCGACGGCGACGTCGAATACCAGCCCTTTCGCCGAGAGGGTGTAGTTGTTCGGGTTCTGCAGCCGCAGGGTGAGGGTGAAGGTCTGCTCGAACAGCGTGCTCTTGCCGGGCTCGATGTCGGCAATCGACACCTGCGGCTTTTGCCAGGAGAGAGTCGAACAGGCGGCCAGCAGCAGGCTGAGCAACAGCAGTTTCAGGGTTTTCATCGTGCTTCCTCGTCTATTCCAGGCTACCCAGCATGTCACGCGACATCTGGATCCAGGCGCGCGCGGCGTGTGAGAGATAGACATCCTTTTGCCAGATCAGTGCCAGGTGCCAGATGATCTCCTTCTCGTCGAGCGGGATGACGTCGAAGGGGCGCCCGTACAACCGGGCCGCCACGCTTTCCGGTAGCAGCGCGATACCGAGGCGGGCTTCCACCATGGCGGCGATGAAGTCCCAGTGGGCACTGCGTCCGGCGATATGGATGGTTTTGCCCAGGCGGCGAAAGCCTTGGCTGACCAGGGTGGAGAGCGAGAAGTCCTCGGGGTAGAACACGATCGGCTCGTCGGCGATGTCGGCGAGCTTGATATTGCGTTGGCCGTGCCAGCGCGACTGGTCGGGAGCCACCAGGCACAGGCGGTCACGCACGAAGCTGAAGGTATTGAACACCTGGCGATCGACCGGCAGCACCGCTACGCCGATTTCCAGCTGGCCGGAACGGATGTTGCTCTCGATCGAGCGCGCACCGTATTCGACCATCTTCAGTTCGACGTTGGGGTAGTGAGCGCGGAACGAGCTGACCACCGGCGCGAAGAAGGCGCCGCCGACCATCGGCGGCAGGCCGACGATGAGCTCGCCGCGGGTCAGCGCCGAGAGATCCGACAGCTCGGTTTTCAGGCGGCTCATGGCGGCCAGCACATCTTGTCCGCGCTCGTAGGCGACCTTGCCGGCATCGCTCAGCTGGAAGCTGCGTCCCTCGCGGATGATCAGCGGCACGCCGAGTTCTTCTTCCAGGTGCTTGACCATCTTGCTGATGGTCGGCTGGGTCACGAACAGGGCATCGGCGGCGCGGGTAAAACTTTGACGGCGCACTACTTCAATGAAATAACGCAGCGCTTTGATGTCCATGTTGGTGCATTCCGTTAGTGAATGGTAACGATAATTTTAATTCATTTCTAGAATGGATTACGGCTCACTATACTACGAGCTCTCCCTGTGTGTTGTGTGTGTTGTGCAGCAGGAGGGTGTGTGGGGTTGGCGCAGAAGACTGTCGCTGATCTTCCTCCTTGCTGTGAGTCGATACCTGCCAGCGCTGTTGCCCTTCTGGGGCATGCTTCAGCCGGGCACAGCCTGGCAAGGTTAGACTTGAACGAATGTTGTTCTGGCCCCATGTTTGGGGACAGGACGGGTGGCATAGCCACCCTGGATCTGTGCATTGCCGCCTTGCGGCAGTGTGGTCAGGTTCCGCAGGGCGCTGCTTTGCGGGCGTTTTATTGTAGTTCCTCCATTACTGAGCGTTTTTAAGGCCGACTATTCGTCGGCCTTTTTTTTGCCCGCCGCTGGCGAAAACAAAAAACCGGAGGACACGCCTCCGGTTGGATTGTCATGCCGGATGCTGCGATCAGCTGGCTTTCGGGTTGATCAGGATTTCCACGCGGCGGTTCTTGGCGCGGCCTTCGGCCGTGGTGTTGCTGGCGATCGGCTGGTTCTGGCCGTAGCCGACGGGGTTGATACGGCTGCCGGCGACGCCACGCGATTGCAGGAAGCCCGCGACGGACTGGGCACGGCGCTGCGACAGCGTCTGGTTGTAGGCCACGTTGCCGGTGTTGTCGGTGTGCCCGGCGACGGTGATGGTGGTATCCGGGTACTGGGTCAGCACGTTGGAGACATCGGTCAGCGCCGTGCGTACGGAAGGCTGCAGCTCGGCGCTGTTGACGGCGAAGGTGATGTTGTCCGGCATGGTCAGCTTGATCTGGTCGCCGACGCGGTCGACGCCGACCTGGGTGTTGGCCAGCTTGTCGCGCAGCTGTTTTTCCTGATAGTCCATGTAGGCGCCCACGCCGGCGCCGACGATGCCGCAGCCCAGCGCCGCGTTGCGTGCGCCCTTGCTGCCGTGGGTGGCGGCACCGGCAATGCCGCAGGCGGCGGCGGCACCGAGGCCGTACATGGCAGTCTTGCTCATCTGGCTTTGGCCGGTCTGCGGGTTGGTGGTGCAGGCGGCGAGGCCGACGCTCAGGGCGACGGCGGCGGTGAGCAGGGTTTTCGAGTGTTTGAACATGAGAGCCTCCACTGAGTAACAGTCGGGAATCGGGACAGGCGTGCGCGTGGCGTGACCTGGGGATGATGGCAGGGTGGGTGCAGCCGCTAGCACGGGACGACCGGTTTGCCGCGGCGCTGCCTGGGTCCAACTTGGGCGGGATTATAGACGCAGGGTTGCCGTGAATTCCGGCGTCTTAACAATTGTTAAACAATCACTTGATTAACGTAACCCGGGCGCGAGGCCATGCCTGAGCCCTGGCCCGGGCTCAGACCAGGCTCGGCGGACTGTCGAGAACGGAGCGCTCGCCGGTCTGCAGCCGCCACAGCGCAGCGTAGCTGCCGTTTTGCGCCAGCAGACTGTCGTGGGTGCCGGACTCGACGATGGTGCCGTGCTCCATGACGTGGATGCAGTGGGCGTGGCGTACGGTGGACAGGCGGTGGGCGATCACCAGGGTGGTGCGGGTACGCGAGATGACGTCGAGCGAGCGCTGGATGGCGGCCTCGGTTTCGTTGTCCACCGCGCTGGTGGCCTCGTCCAGCACCAGTACTGGCGGATTCTTCAGGATGGCGCGCGCCAAGGCCAGGCGCTGGCGCTGGCCGCCCGACAGTTTCTGGCCGCGCTCGCCGATCTGGGTGTCGTAGCCCTGCGGCAGGCGTTCGATGTAATCGTGTGCTTCCGCCGCCTTGGCGGCGGCCACGATCGCCTCGCGGCTGACCTGGCCCAGGCCGTAGCCGATGTTGTCGGCCACGCTGCCGTCGGTCAGGAACACGTCCTGGCTGACGTAGCCGATGGCGCGGCGCAGGTCGGTCAGGTCGAGCTGCTGGATGTCGTGACCGTCGAGGCGGATCTGTCCGGTCTGGGGCTGGTAGAAGCGCAGCAGCAGTTTCACCAGCGTGCTCTTGCCGGAGCCGGTGGCGCCGACGAAGGCGACGGTCTGGCCGGGCTCGATGGTGAGCGTGACGTCCTGCAGCGTGGGGGCGTCGGCGTAGGCGAAGGACAGTGCGTCGAATTCCAGCCGTCCGGCGACGTGTTCCGCTGCGAGATGACGGCCCTCGTAGGGGATGGTCTGGGGCGTGGCCAGCACCCCCAGCACGCGCTCGATCGAGGCCATCGAGCGCTGGTACAGGTCGGCGATGTCGGCAAGCCCGGTGAGCGGCCACAGCAGGCGCTGGGTCAGGTAGACCAGCACCGAGTAGCTGCCGACACCGATTTCGCCGTGGGTCGCCATCCAGCCGCCGTAGACCAGGGTGGCGACGAAGCCCGCCAGGATGGCCATGCGGATCACCGGGGTGATGGCGGCCGAGAGCTGGATGGCGCGCGCGTTGGTGCGGCGGTAATGCTCGCTGGCGTCGTGAATGTGGGCGGCTTCGAACTCTTCGGCGGTGAAGGCCTTGATGGTGGCGATGCCAAGCAGGTTGTTATTGAGCCGGCCGTTGATCACACCGGCGGCCTCGCGCACCTCGGCGTAGCGCGGCGCGAGGCGGCGCTGGAACCAGAAGGTGCCGTACAGGATCAGCGGCACCGGCAAGAGCGAGATCAGCGCCAGTTTGGGCGCCAGCAGGAAGAACACCGCGCCGACCATCAGCGAGGAGCAGAACACCTGGATGATGCTGTTGGCGCCACCGTTGAGGAAGCGCTCCATCTGGTTGATGTCGTCGTTGAGGATGGCCATCAGCTTGCCGGTGCTCTTGTTCTCGAAGTAGGCGAGTGGCAGCTTCTGCACATGGCGGTAGGCGTCCAGCCGCAGTTCGTGCTGCAGGCTTTGCGCCAGGTTGCGCCACTTGACCTCGTACAGGAACTGGAACAGCGATTCGCCGCCCCAGATCAGCACCGTCAGCAAGCCCAGCAGCAGCAACTGCTGCATGGTGTCGGTGATGCCGAAGCGCGCCAGGAACGAAGCTTGCTTGTTGACCACCACGTCGACGGCGACGCCGATCAGCACCTCGGGCAGGATGTCGAAGAACTTGTTGAGCACCGAGTACAGTGCGGCAAGGCGGGCGTCCCGCCGGTACTGGCGCGCGTAGTCGAACAGTCGCGAAAGGGCGTTCATGGTATCGTCCGGGGAGCGGTAGACAGCGATTCTACTGCAGTACATAACAGATAGATAATGACCCAGGGAACACAGAAAATGACTGAAACGAGCAATCATCCGACGCAGCGCGAGCTGGTGATGTCGGTACTGATGATGCCCGATATGGCGAACTTCTCCGGCAATGTGCACGGCGGCGTGCTGCTGAAGCTGCTGGACCAGGTGGCCTACGCCTGTGCCAGCCGCTACGCCGGCTGCTACGTGGTGACGCTGTCGGTGGACCAGGTATTGTTCAAGCAGCCGATCCACGTCGGCGAGCTGGTGACGTTCTACGCCAGCGTCAACCACGTCGGCCGCACCTCGATGGAAGTCGGCATCAAGGTGGTGGCCGAAGACATCCAGCAGCGTACGGTGCGTCACACCAACAGTTGTTACTTCACCATGGTGGCGATGGAGCAGGGCAAGCCGGCGGCGGTGCCGGCGCTGTCGCTCGACACTGAAACGCATCGCAAGCGCTTCCGCGACGCGGAGATTCGCAAGCGCATGCGCATGGAGGCCGAGGCGCGCATGAACGAAGCGTTGTCCTGAGCAAGACTGAAAACCAGAGGCCGCTTCGCTGTTAGAATCGGCCTCTTTTTCATGGTGAGTGCGCCGTGTTCGACCTGATTGCCACCGATCCCCGTTTCTACGTCATCGCCAAGCATCCCGGCGTGAGTTTTCACCGTCAGGGCGACGAGGCGGGGCTGATGGAGGCACTGCGCGCGCAATTGGCCGACGACGCCTTGTGGCCGGTGCATCGTCTTGACCGGCTCACCTCGGGGCTGTTGCTGGTGGCGCGCTCGGCCGAGGTGGCGTCAAGGTTGGCCGAAGCCTTCGCCGCGCGCGAGATCGAGAAATACTACCTGGCGCTGTCGGACCGCAAGCCGCAGAAGAAACAGGGACTGGTGCGGGGAGATATGGTGAAGGGGCGCGGCGGCGCCTGGCGTCTGCTGCCGTCTTCGGCCAACCCCGCCATCACCCAGTTCTTCAGCTTTTCGCTGGCGCCGGGGCTGCGGCTGTTCATCCTGCGCCCGCACAGCGGCAAGACGCACCAGCTGCGCGTGGCGCTGAAAAGCCTGTCGGCGCCGATCCTGGGCGACGAACTGTACGGCGGTACGCCGTCTGACCGGGGCTATCTGCACGCCTACTCGCTGGCGTTCCACCTGGACGGCGAACGCTTCCACTTCATCTGCCCGCCCCGGCACGGTGCGCATTTCAACGCCGAGGCGTTGCAGGCCGCTCTGCAAAAACCGGAGTGGCAACCCGAGGCGCTGCCCTGGCCGGTTCTCAACTCCCCAGCCTGAGCGGTTGGGCGAAGCGTTCCAGCACGATGTCATTGCGCTGGCAGTCTTCCTCGAAGGCGGCGCTGGCCAGATAGCTGTATTCCTGCTGTCGTGCCGCGCCGATCGGGTCGCTGCTGTCCTCGGCCGGTAGCCCCGGGTGGCACATGATCAGGCCGCCGTCTTGGCAGCGCTGCAGCCAGCGCCGCATCAGACCGGGAAAATCCGCCTCCGCCGTCAAGGAGTACAGCCCGCCGAACCAGCCTGGCGTGCTCAGGCCGCGATGGCGGGCCATGCCGGTGAAGCCGGCGCACAGCGCCTTGAGTACCATCCCCTTGCCCGGACTGTCGCCGCTGTCACCGAGCCGGTCCGGTGCCCGCAGATAGGGTCGAGCCCGGCCGTTCCAGCGCAGCGCCACGGCCTCGAGCAGTGCGTCCCGTACCACCGGCAGGGCATGCACGTGCTGGTGGCCGTCGAGGTAGTCCGGGAGCCGGCCAAAATGCTCGGCGAAGGCGTCGATCTGGCGCAGCAGCATAGCGCGCAAGGCCGGGCGCGACAGCAGACGGAGCTGGCTGTAGAGCAGCCAGTGGCCGAGCGGCCGCGCGCTGTCGTCGAACGGGTGGGTCAGGTTGCAGTGCAGGCCGATGTCGGCATCGGGGGCTCGCTGTGCCAGTTCACCGGCCAGCGCCGGCCACAGCGGCGACAGGCTGAACACGCTGGTGGCGCTCAGGCGGCGGCGTTCCAGAAGCTCGAGAATCCCTTCGCTGATGGCGGGCGACTGGGCGAAATCGTCGGCGCACAGGGTCAGGCGGCGGCTCATGCCGGATGCTTCCCGGCAAAGGCCCACAGCTTGCTCAGTGCAAAGGTAAACACGGCGACCAGCACCAGCACCAGCAGCAGGGCGCTGCGGTAATCCAGCGCGGTGAAGCGCAACAGTACGAAGTACAGGGCCTCGTTCAATCCGAAGCTCAGGCTGGCCACGCCGAAAAAGCGGGGCAGCGACTGACGGTGCGGGACATGGTGGGCCTGGAAGGTCAGCCGGCGGTGTCCCCAGTAGCTGATCTGGAATGCCAGGAGGAAGGCGGCGACATTGGCCGCCAGCGGCGGCAGGCCCAGCGGCACCAGCCACAGGCTGACGATGACGAAGTGCGCCAGCATGGCGCTGACGCCGACGCAGCCGAATACCAGCAGTTCACGTTTCATGGTGCGGGGCGTGTTCCTTGTCGGCCGGGGAGACGATACGGCTGATCAGGTAATTCGGACGCTGCTTCACTTCGTCGAAAATCCGTCCGACGTATTCGCCGAGGATGCCGATCGAGAGCAACTGGATGCCGCCGAGGAAGGTCACCGCGACCGCCAGCGTCGGCCAGCCGTGCAGCGGGTTGCCGTAGACCAGGGTGCGGAACACCTCGTAGAAGGCGTAGCCGATCGCCACCAGCGAAATGGCGCTGCCGACCAGGGTCCAGATGCGCAGCGGCATGGTGGAGAACGATGTCAGTCCGGTCAGCCCGAGATCGAGCAGGCGCTTGAAGTTGAAACTGCTCTGGCCTGAACGGCGGGCGTTGGTATGGGTCTCCAGCCCGAGCCGGGTGAAGCCGACCCAGTTGTAGAGCCCTTTCATGAAGCGGTCGCGCTCCGGCATGGCGCGCAGGGCGTCGAGGATGTTGCGGTCGAGCACGCGGAAGTCCTGCGTGTTTTCCGGAATTTTCAGCCGAGCCCCGGTATTCAGCAGGGTGTAGAACACGCGGGTGAAGCAGCGCTTCGCCAGGCTCTCGCCTTCGCGGCTGGAGCGTACGCTGTACACCATGTCGTAGCCGCGGCGCCAGTGCGCCAGGAATTCCGGCACCAGCTCGGGCGGATGCTGGAAGTCGCCGTCGATCAGCACCGCCACATCCCCCCCGGCCTGGTTGACCCCGGCGGTCAGCGCGATCTCCTTGCCGAAGTTGCGCGACAGCTGTACCAGGGTCACCGGCAGAGGGGCCGTTTCGCTCAGCACTTTTTCCACGGTGGCATCGCGGCTGCCGTCGTCGACCACGATCAGCTCATGGCGATAGCCATGCTCCTTTAGCAGTCCGTGCAGCGTCTGCAACAGCGGCACGATGTTCTCGGCCTCGTTGTAGGCCGGGATGATGCAGCTTACCAATGGATCAGCGGGGCGCTCGGCCGCGTGCAGGCCAAGCAGGTAGGGAGGAACGATCTCTTCCTTCATGTCGGGCTCCGGAGAGGCTCAGTGGCTGGCGCAGCGAGGCGTGGCGGCTGGTGTTCGCGCAGCAGCAGGATAACGTCTTTCAGGTTGCGGAAGCGGCCGATTTCTTCGAAGCCGGCCCGTACTGCCGGCGGCAGCTCCGCGACTTCCTTGGCGTCGACGGCGATGTAGTCGCGCGTCGTATTGTGCAGCAGCGCCTCGAAACGTGCCGAATCGGTACTGCTGCGGGCGCGGCCGGCGGAATAAAACTCCGCCGAAAACTCGCGTCGGCGGTCCCAGTACAGCAACTGGCTGTCCGGGCTCGGCTGTTCGTGCTGCCAGGCTTCGATCAACCGTTTCTGGCTGCGTCCGACCGCCTCGGGCCGCAGTACGAAGGCGGCGGTGGCTGCCAGCGCGATCACGGCGCTGACCAGACCCAGAGCCGGTAGCCAGCGGCCGCGCTGTGGCAGGTCCGCACGTTGCCACAACTCGGCAAACAACAAGGCAAAGCCCGGCAGCATCGGCATCGAATAGGGCCAGATGATGTTGCCGGAGAGGCTGAAGAACAGCAGCGTCATCACGGTCCACAGGGCAGCGTACAGCAACCAGCCGTCCTGGTCGCGACACAGGGCCGGCAGGCGGCGGCGCTGGCGTGCCAGCCAGGGCAGCATCGCCAGCGACCACGGCAGCAGGGCGGCCACGGTATAGAGCCAGATCATGCCGTGCGGGGTGGCGTGGGCGAAGCCGTAGCGGTCGCCTTTCCAGCCCGGATCGAGGAAGCGGGAGACGTGCTCGCCCATGATGAAGTAATTCAGGAAGCCCGGGGTGCGGTGTTCCGCCAGCAGGTACCAAGGGGCGGCGATCAGTAGCGTGAGCACGAGACCGCCGAACCAGGGCAGGTGCTGCCACAAGGGTTTCCATTGCTTACGGACGATCACCCACAGCCCGATCGGCATCGCCGCCAGTACGATGGCGACCGGCCCCTTGGCCAAGAGGCCGACCCCCATGCCGACGAAGAACAGATAGCCCCAGCGCCGGCTATGCTGGGCCAGCGCATGCCAGAAGGCGGTCTGGATCAGGGTGACGGAGAACATCAGCGCCGGGTCGGTCATCACCGTGCCGGCCGCGAGGAAGAACAGCAGGCCGCTGGCGAGTACCAGCACGCAGGCCAGAGCGGCATCGCGACCGCTGCGTGCGGCGGCCAGCGAGGCGGTCAGCGCCACGGTGCCGATGGAGAGCAGCAAGGCAGGCAGGCGTGCCGCCAGCTCGTTCACCCCGAACACTCCCATGAACGCGGCAGACAACCAGGTGGAGAGCGGAGGCTTGGCCCAGAACGGGATCTGGTAATCGTGCCACAGCGTCACCCAGTTGCCGGTTTCCAGCATCTTGCGGGCAATCTCGGCGTAACGGGCTTCGGTGGTGTCATTGAGCGGGATCAGGGCCATGGCCGACAGGCGCACCACGATCAGCGCCAGCAGCACATAGAAGGCTTGGCGCTGCCAGCCGGGTCGAGAAGTGGGTTTCATCCTGTGTTTCTGGTGTCGTCCGGGTACTGCCTGGGCAGGTCGGCCCGGCAGGATTTGTGTGTTTTGAGAAAGCGCAATTCTACCCGATGTTGGCGTCATTCCCTTAAGGAATCCTGACGATGATACAACGCCCCTGGGGGGCGATAGCGATCTGCGCGGCCGTTTTCCTGCAGCGCTTGCCGGAGCAGATGGAGTGGAGTAGTCTCGCCTGGCCATCCGGCAATGCTTTTCAAGGTGCTACTTCCATGAACACGTTGGCTTGCTTGACCCGGGCAGGGGCCAACCGCAATAGCCTGCCCATGAACTGGTACACCCTCGACGTCGTCCTCGCCGACGACTTTCCCCGCGCCTGAGTTTCTCCGCCGCCGCTCGGTGGCATCCGTCTTTTCCCCGTATACCGTTTAAACTGAAGACAGAGGCTGTCGCTCTCGTCGCGCCTGGCGTTGTTGCGCCCGCGGTCGGCCGACAGCCGGGAGACTCTCATGGCACGTCGCATTCCCGAACCGTTCCGCATCAAGATGGTGGAACCGATCAAGCAAACCACCCCCGAACAACGCCATCAAGCACTCGTGCAGGCCGGCTGGAATCCCTTCTTGCTGCGCGCCGAAGACGTCTATATCGACCTCCTGACCGACAGCGGCACCGGTGCGATGAGCGACCGGCAATGGGCCGGGCTGATGATGGGCGACGAAGCCTATGCCGGCAGCCGCAATTTTTACCATTTGGCCGATACGGTCAGGGAGGTGTTCGGCTACGCTCATACCATTCCGACCCACCAGGGGCGAGGGGCCGAGCAGATTTTGTTCCCGGAACTGGTCAAGCGCGTCAAGGGCACGTCGCCGGTGTTCCTGTCCAACTACCACTTCGACACCACCAAGGCGCACGTCGAGATCGCCGGTGCCCGCGCCATCAATGTGCTGACGCCGCAGGCCTTCGATACCGAGACCGCTTACAACTGGAAGGGCGATTTTGACCTGCCAAGGTTGGCCGAAACGATCGCCGAGGTCGGTGCCGACAACGTGGCCGGGCTGATCGTCACCATCACCTGCAACAGCGCCGGCGGCCAGCCGATGTCGATGCACAGCATCCGCGAAGCCAGCAAGCTGGCGCGCGCCCACGGCATCCCGGTGATCATCGACGCGGCGCGCTTCGCCGAGAACGCCTGGTTCATCCAGCAGCGCGACCCGGATTACGCCGGCCATGCCATCGCCGATATCGTGCGTGAGATGTTCAGCCATGGCGACATGTTCACCATGTCGTCGAAGAAGGACGCGCTGGTCAATATCGGCGGCCTGTGCTGCTTCAAGGACGATATCGAGCTGTTCCACGCGGTGCAGGTGCGCTGTGTGCCGATGGAAGGTTTCGTCACCTACGGTGGCCTGGCCGGTCGTGACATGGAGGCCATGGCGCTGGGGCTGAAGGAGGGCATGGACCAGGACTACCTGAGCTACCGGATCGGCCAGGTGGCCTACCTTGGCGAGCGGCTACGCGCGGGCGGTGTGCCGATCCAGACCCCGACCGGCGGACACGCGGTGTTTGTCGACGCGAAAAAGCTGTTGCCGCATATCCCGGCCGATCAGTTCCCCGCCCACGCGCTGGCGTGCGAGCTGTATCTGGAGGGCGGCATCCGCGGTGTCGAGATCGGCTCGCTGCTGCTCGGGCGCAATCCCCAGACCGGCGCCCAGGAGCCGTCGCCATTCGAGCTGCTGCGTCTGACCATTCCGCGCCGGGTGTATACCAACGACCACATGGACTACATCGCCGACTGCCTGATCGACGTCAAGCGGCGTGCCGCCTCGATCCGCGGCTTGTGCTTCGATTACGAGCCGCCGATTCTGCGCCACTTCACTGCACGGCTGCGGCCGGTTTGAGGCTGGAATGAAAACGGGGAGCCTAGCTCCCCGTTTTTTTGATCTGGCACAGCCGCTCAGCGTGCCACCGGCTCGGCGCTGATTTCCACCGTGGCACTGGAGCCGTCCAATACCCGGCGTGGCTCGCGGCTGGCCAGGCGCAGCTCGCCATCGACGAAGACCCGTGCCTCCACAACGTAGCGCCCATCGGCCTGGATGGCGTGGCGGTCGTAGCACAGCGAGAACCCGGCGGGGAAGGCGGGGGGCTGTTCCAGGTATTGTTCCGCCAGAACGCGCGGCGGAGCATCGCTGTGGCTGACATCGAGCAGGGTGACACGCACCATGCTGCCGGCGCGCTCGAGCGGGCCGCCCGCCAGCGACACGGTGCCGTTGAGGTAGGCGGGGGTATAGCCGCCTTGCGTGGCGCAGCCGCTCAACACCAGTGCGGCCAGTCCCAGCAGGGCGTGTCGGCGCTTCATCTCAGTTCTCCACCGGTGTCAGGGCAGGGGTGCCGAGCAGAACCTGGTTGCCTTCGGCCGAGCGCCAATCGCCCTGCACCCGCCACTGCTTGCTCTTGTCTTCCAGGTGCAGATACCAGTGGTTGGCCGGCGCGGGCTTCACCGTGCCCTGGTAGACGTTGTCGCTGAGGCGGTGCAGTGTGATGTGCTGGTCGAAGTCGTCCTGGGCGGGGTGCAGCAGTTGCAGCTCCAGCTCGGCCGGCAGCGGCTGCTTGCTGCTGGTGATGACGCGTACCTGGCGCATGTCGGTGCTGAACAGAACCTGGGCCGACAGCCCCATGGCCTTGGCCACTTCATCGCGATGCAACTGCTTGTTGATCTCCTTGCCTTGCTGGTAGTAGTCGTCCACCACCATGCCGTCGTCGCTCTTGACCGCGATGCCGAAGGTGACGAAGGCCGCGATCACGACGATAGCGGGGCCCGCCATCAGCAGCCATGGCCAGCGCTCCCGATACCAAGGACGCGAAACATTGAGGGCCTTCTGCATCTCTTATTCTCCGATGAAACTTGATTTTTCTTCCACGCGCAGCGCCTGATCGTCGGCGGACTGGATCACGAAGTGGATTTCGTGGCTGCCCTTGGTGGCGTATTGCGGGTCGGCCTCGACACGTACCGGCACGGTTTCGGTTTCGGTACCCTTGACCGTGATGATCGGCTTGTCGGTTTCCAGCTTGATTCCCGGCAGACCCTCGACTGCGAGCTGGAAGCGCTGGGTTCGTTCCGAGACGTTGATGATTTTCACGCTATAGCTGTTCTCCAGCCAGCCTTCGTCGGTTTCTCTGACCAGCGAGGCGCGGTCACGGATAATGTCCACCTTGAACGGCTTGCGTTGCGAGAACGAGACGACGGCAGCGATCAGAATGGTGAGCAGAAGCAGCGAGTACAGCACCACGCGCGGCCGTTTCAGGCGCGAGACGATCTCCTTCTCGCTGTATTTGCCTTCCAGGGCATTTTCCGTGGTGTAGCGGATCAGGCCACGCGGGTAGCCCATCTTGTCCATGACCTCGTCGCAGCCGTCGATACAGGCGGCACAGCCGATGCATTCGTATTGCAAACCGTTGCGGATGTCGATGCCGACCGGGCAGACCTGCACGCAGATACTGCAGTTGATGCAATCGCCCAGCCCTTCGCTGCGCGGGTCGAGGCCTTTCTTGCGGGCGCCACGCGGTTCGCCGCGCTTCTCGTCGTAGGAAATGATCAGCGTATCGGCGTCGAACATGACGGCCTGGAAGCGGGCGTACGGGCACATGTACTTGCACACCTGCTCGCGCATCATGCCGGCGAACAAATAGGTGAAGCCGCCGTAGAAGAACATCCAGAACGTTTCCCACGGACCGTAATTGAAGCCCGGTGCGGCGGCGACCAGATCCCGGATCGGCGTGAAGTAGCCAACCAGGGTGAAACCGGTGACCAAGGAGAACAGCACCATCAGCGTATGCTTGGTGAACTTGATGCGGAACTTGGTGAGGTTCATCGGCTGCTTGTCGAGCCTCATGCGCTTGTTGCGGTCGCCTTCAACCCACTGCTCGATCCACAGCATGATCTCGGTGTACACCGTCTGCGGACAGGAATAACCGCACCACAGCCGACCCGCGATGGTGGTCCAGGCAAACAGACCGAAGGCGCTGCATATCAGGAGGGCGGCGAGATAGACGAAGTCCTGCGGCCAGATGGTCAGCCCGAACAGGTGGAACTGGCGGTTGACCAGGTCGAAATGCACGGCCTGGCGGCCGTTCCACATCAGCCAGGGAATGCCGAAGAAGACGAGCTGAGTGCCAAGCACGAACACGATGCGCCAGTTGTTGAACAGGCCTTTGACGCTGCGCGGATAGATTTTCTGACGCTCTTCGTATAACGACACTTCCGTGGTGTCCTGTGCCGCATTCTTCTGCGTGGCACGTTGCTCCACCTTGATGGGGATATCTTTCAGTGATTCGGGCATCGTGATTTCCTGCGAAAAGATTTTGGGAAAGCGGTGTATACCGATTTGCCGAAAGCTTCTATTAAAAATTTTATATTATGTTTGCATGCTAAGCATTGGTGCCAAGCAATACTGCCCGCGATGAGCGGGCAGTATTGCGAATCAAGACTTACTGAGCCTTGGTGTTGTTGGACAGCCCCCAGACGTAGGACGCCAGCAGGTGTACCTTGCCTTCGCCGAGGAAGTCCTTCCAGGCCGGCATCTGGTTGTTGCGACCGTTGGTGATGGTCTCGATGATGGTCTTTTCGGTACCACCGTACAGCCAGATGTTGTCGGTCAGGTTCGGAGCCCCCATGGCCTGGTTGCCTTTGCCGTCCGGGCCATGGCAGGCCGCGCACACGGCGGAGAAGGTTTCCTTGCCGCGAGCCGCGCGGTCGGCGTCATGTTTCTTGCCGGACAGCGACATCACGTAGTTGGCCACGTCCTTGACCTTTTCCTCGCCGAATGCCGCACCCCAGGCCGGCATCTGACCGTGACGGCCGATGGTGATGGTCTCCTCGATCTTCTGCGGCGTGCCGCCATGCAGCCAGTCGTTGTCGGTCAGGTTCGGGAACCCCTTGGCGCCGCGGGCGTCAGAACCATGGCACTGCACACAGTAGGTCTGGAACAGGCGTTTGCCCATGGCCTGGGCTTCCGGATTGGCCGCCACGGTCTGGATGTCCTGCTTCAGGAACTTGTCGTACAGCGGCTGGTACTTGGCTTCGGCCTGGCTGCGCTCCTCGTTGTACTGGCCGACCGACGTCCAGCCGCGGATACCCTTGAAGGTTCCAAGGCCGGGGTAGAGCACCAGGTACACCGCGCCGAACACCAGGGTGATGTAGAACAGCATCATCCACCAGCGCGGCAGCGGGTTGTTGTACTCCTCCAGGTCGTCGTCCCAGACGTGGCCGACGGTCTCGACCTTCTCGCCCTTCTTCAGGTTAGTCTTGGACTGGCTGAAGAGCAGGTAGGCAAGGCCTACGATGCCGACGATTACTACGACGGCGATGTATACGCCCCAGAAATCACTTACGAAATCACTCATTGTTTTGCTCCGTTGGAGGCCGGCGAGTCCTTGCCGGCCTCCTGCACCTTGTCGTCATCGAGGAACAGCTGGTTGGCTGCCTCCTCGTACCGTTTCTTGGATTTCTTGCTGTAGGCCCCCAGCAGGATCACGATGAACACGACGAAGCAGAACACCGTGAACAGGCTGCGCCCCAGATTGGTCCAATCCATGGCTTAACGTACGTTCTTGAGTGCAAGACCGAGACCTTGCAGGTAGGCGATGACAGCGTCCAGTTCCGACTTGCCTTGCGCCTGGGCGGTTGCCTCGGCGATGTCCTTGTCGGTGTACGGCACGCCTACCTTGCGTAGTGCGGCCATCTTCTTCGGCAGCACTTCGGCGTCGACCAGGTTCTTGGCCAGCCACGGGAAGGCCGGCATGTTGGATTCCGGTACCACGTCGCGCGGGTTGGTCAGGTGCACGCGGTGCCATTCGTCGGAATAGCGGCCGCCGACACGGGCCAGGTCCGGGCCGGTGCGCTTGGAACCCCACAGGAACGGGTGGTCGTAAACCGACTCGCCGGCCACGGAGTAGTGACCGTAACGCTCGGTTTCGGCACGGAACGGGCGGATCATCTGCGAGTGGCAGACGTGGCAGCCTTCGCGGATGTAGATGTCACGCCCCGCCAGTTGCAGCGCGTTGTACGGCTTGACGCCGGCGACCGGCTCGGTGGTGGATTTCTGGAACATCAGCGGTACGATTTCCACCAGGCCGGCCACGCTGATCACCAGGACGGTCAATACGATCAGGTAGCCGACGTGCTCTTCAACCAGTTTCTGAATCTTTTCCATGTTCTTCTTAACCCTTTCCGCTTAAGCGTGTGCCGAGGCGGTGACGGACGGGATCTTGGCGTCAACGGCGCGACCGGCAGTGACGGTACGGAAGGTGTTGTAAGCCATGACCAGCATGCCGGTCAGGTACAGGGCACCACCCAAGAGGCGGACAAAGTGGTACGGGTAGGTGGCCTTGACGACTTCGGCGAAGGCGTAGGTCAGGGTGCCGTCCGGGTTCAGTGCGCGCCACATCAGGCCCTGCATCACGCCGGAAATCCACAGTGCGGCGATGTACAGCACCACGCCGACGGTAGCGAGCCAGAAGTGAGCTTCGATCAGCTTGATGCTGTGCATTTCTTCACGGCCGAACAGGCGCGGCAGCAGGTAGTACATCGAGCCGATGGTGATGAAACCGACCCAACCCAGAGCGCCGGAGTGCACGTGGCCAATGGTCCAGTCGGTGTAGTGCGACAGGGCGTTCACGGTCTTGATGGCCATCATCGGGCCTTCGAAGGTGGACATGCCGTAGAACGACAGCGAGACCACCAGGAATTTCAAGATCGGGTCGGTGCGCAGTTTGTGCCAGGCGCCGGACAGGGTCATGATGCCGTTGATCATGCCACCCCAGGACGGTGCGAACAGAATCAGCGAGAACACCATGCCGACAGACTGGGTCCAGTCAGGCAGGGCGGTGTAGTGCAGATGGTGCGGGCCCGCCCACATGTAGGTGAAGATCAGCGCCCAGAAGTGCACGACGGACAGGCGGTAGGAGTACACCGGGCGACCAGCCTGCTTCGGTACGAAGTAGTACATCATGCCGAGGAAGGCGGCGGTCAGGAAGAAGCCCACGGCGTTGTGGCCGTACCACCATTGCACCATGGCGTCGACGGCACCGCTGTACACCGAGTAGGACTTCCACATCGTCACCGGGATTTCCAGGTTGTTGACGATGTGCAGTAGCGCCACGGCCAGGATGAAGCCACCGTAGAACCAGTTGGCTACATAGATATGCTTGACCTTGCGGATGGCGATGGTGCCGAAGAACACGATGGCATAGGCGACCCAGACGATGGTGATCAGGATATCGATCGGCCATTCGAGCTCGGCGTATTCCTTGCTGGACGTGAGTCCCAGCGGCAGGGTGATGGCCGCGGCCAGGATCACCAGTTGCCAGCCCCAGAAGGTGAAGGCAGCCAGTTTGTCCGAGATCAGCCGGACGTTACAGGTGCGTTGCACCACGTAGTACGAGGTGGCGAACAGGCCGCAGCCGCCGAAGGCGAAGATGACGGCGTTGGTGTGCAGCGGGCGCAGGCGGCCGAAGTGGAAGTAGGGCCCAAAATTGAGCTCCGGCCACACCAGCTGGGCGGCGATGACGACGCCCACCAGCATGCCAACAATGCCCCATACGACGGTCATGATGGCAAACTGGCGCACCACCTTATAGTTATAAGTGGATTGCGATTCCATTTACGATTCTCTCCAAGGTTGCTAACTCAGAACTTTTTTTACAATCCGTGGCGACTTGAAGCCCGGTTTTCCGTCCCCATGTGGAAAGGGACTTCAACTCGCTGAAATTCCGAACTTGAGATAAATCAAGGGCATGATCGTTGCCCGGGGCGCGCCACTGCTCGCTCATGGCGGCAACAGACGCAGTTTCCCCCTTTATTTATCTGAATCATTCTAAAACAATTGCATTGGCCGGACCAGCCGTGGCTTGTGCTTTTGGCGCCTATCGTCCGGCATTTCGGTCCGCGGAATTTCCCTCCCGGGTGCTCTCACCCGATGCTGCGACTGTTCCGGATTATATTGTCATCAGGCAAGGGACCTTTGATTTGGATCAACTCGGCTTGCCGGGCAGCATTCCGCGCAGTGCGATGCTAGAATCGGCGCTTTTCGCCATGACAGGTAATTCGCCATGACCGTGCCCGTCCGCTACCAGATATCCCCCCTCTCGCCCGAAGCCCATCTGTTCGAGGTCGTCATGACGGTGGTGCGCCCGGCCAGCGAGGGGCAGATCGTGCGTTTGCCGGCCTGGATTCCGGGCAGCTACCTGATTCGCGAATTCGCCCGTCAGATCGTGACGCTGCAGGCCGAGTCCGCCGGACAGGCGGTGGCGTTGACCCAGCTCGACAAGCATAGCTGGCAGGCGGCTCCGGTGGCGGGGAAGCTGACCCTGCGCTATCAGGTCTACTGTTTCGACCTGTCGGTGCGGGGCGCGTACCTCGATGGCGAGCGCGGCTTTTTTAACGGTAGCAGCGTGTTCCTGATGGCGGAAGGCTACCAAAGTAGCCCCTGCGAGGTGGCGATCCAGCCGCCCGAGGGCAAGGCATTCGCCGACTGGCAGCTGGCCACCAGCCTGCCGGCGCACGAGGTCAAGAAAAAATCCGGGTTCGGCGTCTACCGCGCGGCCGATTACGACGAGCTGATCGATCACCCGGTGGAGATGGGGGCGTTCGAACGCGTCAGCTTCAAGGCCTGCGGCGTGCCGCACGAGTTTGTCGTCGCCGGCCGTTTCCGGGCCGACCTCAAGCGCCTGGCTCGCGACGTGAAGAAGATTTGCGAATGGCAGATCAATCTGTTCGGCCAACCCGCGCCGTTCGAGCGCTACGTGTTTCTGCTCTACGTCGGCAAGGACGTCTACGGCGGGCTCGAGCATCGCGCCTCGACCGCGCTGTTGGCCAATCGCGACGACCTGCCGCAGGCGGGCGACAAGACCATCGGCGACGGCTATCTGCGCCTCCTGGGGCTGATCAGCCACGAATACTTCCACAGCTGGAACGTCAAGCGCCTGAAGCCGGCGGCGTTCTCCCCCTACGACCTGAGCCGGGAAAACCATACCCGTCTGCTGTGGGCGTTCGAGGGGGTGACCTCGTACTACGACGAGCTGACGCTGGTGCGCTGCGGGCTGATCGACGAGAAGCGTTACCTCGGCCTGCTCGCGGAGACCATCAGCGGCGTCGAGCGGGGTGCCGGGCGGCGCAAGCAGACCTTGGAAGAATCCAGTTTCAACGCCTGGACCAAGTACTATCGTCAGGATGAGAACAGCCCCAACAGCCTGGTCAGCTACTACACCAAGGGTGCCTTGGCGGCCTTGGCATTGGACTTGCTGATCCGGCGCGAGAGCGGCGACGCCAAGTCGCTCGACGACGTGATGCGCGCCCTGTGGCAGAAGTGGCTGGCCGACGGCCAGGGGCTGGCCGAGGACGAGTGGGAGCGCCTCGCGGCAGAGGCCACCGGGCTCGATCTGCGCGCCTTCTTCGATCGTGCGCTGCGCTCCACCGTCGACCTGCCGCTGCCGGAGCTGCTGGCGAGCCAGGGGGTGGAGATGGCGCTGGCGCCGGCCGAGGGGGTGAACGACCGCGGTGGCGTGGTCGACGCGCTGGCAGACAAGCCGGCGCGGGCGGTGCTGGGCGTGCGCAGCGCCAGCGACCTGCTCGGGGTGAAGCTGACCCACGTGCTGGATGGCGGCGCCGCGCAGCAGGCCGGCCTCTCCGGCGGCGACGTGGTGGTGGCGCTCGACCGCCTGAAGGTGGGCGATCTGGACAAGGCGCTGGCGCGCTTCCAGCCGGGCGAGACGGTGAAGCTGCACGCCTTCCGGCGAGACCAATTGATGACGTTCAACGTGCTGCTGCAGGCGGCCCCGGCCGATACCTGCCGGCTGTTGCTGAAACCTGCCGGCGCGCGCTGGCTCAAACACTGAAACACGGATTCCGCCAGGCCCGCCATCGCCGGGCCGAATTGTCGCTGCGGCGCTATCCCGCCGCAGTGGTGTCTGCGCGGCTGGCCGACCACGCCAGCGAGCAGCAGCAGGGCGGAATCACCTGAAACGGCCCTTGATTAGGTGAAGACATGGCCCAGCAACCCGAAGTGAAATACCTGAAACATTACCAGGCTCCCGCGTTCAACCTGGACCGCGTGGACCTGAAGTTCGACATCTTCGACGAGGTGACGCGCGTCTATTCGCGCCTGCTCGTGCGGCGCCATAGCGGTCATGACGATACCGAGCTGCGGCTCGACGGCTGCGCCAAGCTGGTGGCGGTGACGCTCGACGGCGAAAGATTGGCCGAAGGGCGCTACCGCCTGGGCGACGAGACGCTGGTGATCGCCGACGTGCCGGACAGTTTCATCCTGGAGATCGAGACCGAGCTCGATCCGGCCGCCAATACCAGCCTGATGGGGCTCTACGCCTCCAACGGCAACCTGTTCACCCAATGCGAGCCGGAGGGCTTTCGCAAGATCACCTATTACCTCGACCGTCCGGACGTGATGTCGAAGTTCACCACCACCATCGTCGCCGACAAGCAGAAGTACCCGGTGCTGTTGTCCAACGGCAACAAGGTGGGCGAGGGCATGGTCGACAAGAAGCGCCACTGGGTACGCTGGGTCGACCCCTACCGCAAGCCGGCTTATCTGTTCGCGCTGGTGGCGGGGCGGCTGGCGGTGCGGCGCGACAGCCACACCACCCCGGGCGGGCGCCAGGTGACGCTGGAGGTGTGGACCGAGGCGGCCGACCAGGACAAGGTGGCGCATGCCATGGAGTCGCTCAAGCGTGCGATGAAATGGGACGAAGAGCGTTTCGGCCTGGAGTACGACCTCGACATCTACATGATCGTGGCGGTCGGCGACTTCAACATGGGGGCGATGGAGAACAAGGGCCTCAACATCTTCAACACCAAGTACGTGCTGGCGCGCCAGGAAAACGCCACCGACGACGACTTCCACAACGTGGAGGGCGTGATCGGCCATGAATACTTCCACAACTGGACCGGCAACCGCGTCACCTGCCGCGACTGGTTCCAGCTGTCGCTGAAGGAAGGGCTGACGGTGTTCCGCGACCAGGAGTTCTCGGCCGACATGTCGAGCCGCGCGGTGTGCCGCATCAGCGACGTCAAGCAGCTGCGCGCCTTGCAGTTTCCGGAAGACGCCGGCCCGACCGCACACCCGATCCGTCCCGAGTCGTACATCGAGATGAACAACTTCTACACCATGACGGTGTACGAGAAGGGCGCCGAGGTGGTGCGCATGTACCAGACCCTGCTCGGCCGCGACGGCTTCCGCAAGGGCATGGACCTGTACTTCAAGCGCCACGACGGCCAGGCCGTCACCTGCGACGACTTCCGCGCTGCCATGGCCGACGCCAACGGCGTGGACCTGGCGCAGTTCGCGCTGTGGTACAGCCAGGCCGGCACGCCGCTGTTGAGCGTGAGCGGCCAGTACACTCCGGCCGAGCAGAGCTACACGCTGACGGTGAAACAAAGCTGCCCGGCGACGCCGGGGCAGTCCGACAAGCAACCGTTCCACATCCCGCTGGCGCTGGGCCTGTTGGGCGAGGACGGCGCCGACCTGCCGTTGCGGCTGGAGGGCGAGAGCGACGCGGCGGGCACCTCGCGCGTGCTCGACGTGACGTTGGCCGAACAACGCTTCGTGTTCGTCGACGTGCCGGCCGAGCCGGTGCCGTCGCTGCTGCGTGGCTTCTCGGCGCCGGTGCGGCTCGACTTCGCCTGGCGCGACGACGAACTGGCATTCCTGATGGCACACGACAGCGATCCGTTCTGCCGCTGGGAGGCGGGCCAGACCCTAGGGCAGCGCCTGTTGCGCCAGCAGATCGCCGAGCGTCAGGCCGGGCGCCAGGGCTCGTCCTCCGAAACGCTGGTGGCGGCGTTCCGCGCAGTGTTGAAGGACCATGCCGCCGATCCGGCGTTCAAGGCGCTGATGCTGACGCTGCCTGCCGAGGCCGAGCTGCTGGAACTGGTCGACGATGCCGATCCGGTGCTGATCCACGAGGTGCGCGAGGCGATGCTCGACGGTCTGGCGCAGGCGCTGCGCGGCGAGTGGCACGAGGCCTACGATCTGCAGCAGACCCGCAGCTACCGGCCGCAGGATGCCGGCAAGCGCGCGCTGAAGAACCTGGCGCTGGCCATGCTGTGCCGTCTCGACGACGTCTGGCCGGCCGAAGCGGCGGAAACGCAGTGCCTGCAGGCCGACAACATGACCGACCAGATGGGGGCGCTGTCGGCGCTGCGCGACCGCGCCGGCGCGGAGCGCGACCACTGCTTCGCCGAATTCGCCCGGCGCTGGCAGGACGACGCGCTGGTGATGGACAAGTACTTCATGCTGGTGGCGAGCTGCCAGCTGCCGGACACGCTGCCGCGTGTGCGCGAGGCGCTGGAACACCCGGCCTTCTCGCTGAAGAACCCCAACAAGGCGCGTGCGCTGCTGGGCAGCTTCGGCCGCAACCAGCTGCACTTCCACGCCGCTGACGGCTCCGGTTACCGTTTCCTGGCCGAGCAGGTCGCCGCCATCGACGCCTTCAACCCGCAGGTGGCGAGCCGGCTGGTGCAACTGTTCAACCGCTGGAAGAAACTCGAGCCGGTGCGCCGCGGCCTGATGAAGGCCGAGCTGGAGCGTCTGCTGGCGTTGCCGCTGTCGCGCGACGTGTACGAGATCGTGTCGAAGAACCTGGACGCCTGAGCCCCGCAAGCCCCGGTTCTCGCGGACGGCACCAAACCGTACGGCCCATGGCCGTGCGGTTTTTTTGTACCCGGCGTGGATGGGTTCAGGCCGCGTTCTGGCTCGGCGGCGACGGGGCAGTGTTGAGGCGGGAGCAAACCCCGTACAATCCGCCGCATCCTGTTTGTGGCCGATTTCATGACCCACCCCAAAACCACGCCACCCAAACCCGGGCTGCATCCGCGCAACGCGCATCGTCAGCGCTACGATTTCGCGGCGCTGATCGCCGCCTGTCCGGATCTCGCGCCCTTCGTCGCCCGTAATGCCTACGGCGACGACAGCGTCGATTTCGCCGACCCGGCGGCGGTGAAGATGCTCAACCGGGCATTGCTGGCGCACCATTACGGCATCGCGCACTGGGATATTCCACCCGGCTACCTGTGTCCGCCCATCCCCGGCCGCGCCGACTATATCCATCACCTGGCCGACCTGCTGGCCGCCAGCAACGGCGGGGCGTTGCCGGCGCGCGTCAACGCGCTCGACATCGGTGTCGGCGCCAACTGCGTCTATCCGATCATTGGCCGCGCGGTGTACGGCTGGCGCTTCGTCGGCTCGGACATCGACCCGCTGGCGCTGCGCTCGGCGCAGGCCATCGTCGACGCCAACCCGGTGCTGGCCGGGGCGGTCAGGCTGCGCCGCCAGGCGTCTTCGGCCAACGTGTTCCGGGGCGTGATTAAGCGCGACGACCGTTTCGACCTCACGCTGTGCAACCCGCCGTTCCACGCCTCGGCGCAGGAGGCGGAGGCGGGCACGCGCCGCAAGCTCACCAACCTGAGCGGCAAGCGGCCGGCCAAGACCGTGCTCAACTTCGGCGGCCAGCATGCGGAATTGTGGTGCGACGGCGGCGAAGCGGGTTTCCTGCGCACCATGGTCAGCGAGAGCGCCGGCTTCGCCCGGCAGTGCTGCTGGTTCTCGTCGCTGGTGTCGAAGGAGGCCAACTTGCCGGGCCTGTACCGCGCGCTCAAGCAGGCCGGTGCCCGCCGCGTCGAAACCATCGCCATGGCGCAGGGACAGAAGACGAGCCGGCTGGTGGCGTGGAGCTATCTGGACGAGGCGGGGCTGGCGGAATGGCGCGCCGCCCGCTGGGCGCGCTGAGAGCCTGTTTACGATCTGCTGCGCGTCGGCGATACGGCGTTAAAAACGTCTTCGGAATGCTCATTTACTGCTTGTAAACTCCGCTTCCTCAGCCGTTTTTGCCTTGCCTCGCTCTAGCTCGCGAGATCGTAAACAGGCGCTGAGGGCTCATCCGTCCCGCTCGTCCGCCGCGCCTTGATCTGGCGCATTGGCCAGGGGCTGGCGCCTATGATAGAAACCGCAGCATACCGATTTTGCTGAAAGACCCTATGAGCGCGCTCAACTTCGATCTCGACACCGCCATCGACGCCCTCGCCGAGCACGGCTGGATCGTCATCCCCCACGCCCTGCCGGCGGAGCTGACCGCGGCGCTGCGTGAATCCTGCCTGGACGTGTGGGAGGAAGGACTGTTCCACGAGGCCGCCACCGGCCGCGCCGACGGCCAGGCGCGGCGTGCCGAAATCCGTTCCGACTCGGTGCTGTGGCTCGACCAGGTGGCCGAACAACCGGCTGTGGCGGCGTACAACGCGGCGATGGACGAGGTGATGTGGGGGGTCAACCGCGGCCTCTACCTGGGCTTGGCCGAGCTGGAGTCGCACTTCGCGGTCTATCCGGCAGGCGCGTTCTACAAGAAACACCTCGACCGCTTCCGCGACGACGACGCGCGCACCCTGACCACGGTGTTCTACCTCAACGAAGGTTGGCCGAAGGACGCGGGCGGGCAGATCCGGCTCTATCTGGACGATGAATGCCAGCAGTTCGTCGACATCGAGCCGGAAGCCGGCACGCTGGTGCTGTTCCTGTCCGACTGTTTCTGGCACGAAGTGCTGCCCGCCCGCCAGCAGCGCCTGTCGGTCACCGGCTGGTATCGCCGTCGCAGCGGCAGCGTCCCCTGGTAGCGGGTTGGTCGCCTGCCGCGCCGGCCGAACGTGCCGCAGAAGCAAAGCCGCTCCCGTGCTAAAATCGATCGCGATCACCGAAAAATAAGCAAGGGATGAAGCGATGTCTGGCAATAGCATGGGCCTGCTGTTTACCGTTACCTCTTTTGGCGAAAGCCACGGGCCGGCCATCGGCTGCGTCGTCGACGGCTGCCCGCCCGGTATGGAATTGTCCGAGGCGGACATCCAGCAGGAGCTCGACCGCCGCAAGCCCGGCACCAGCCGCCACGTCACCCAGCGCCGCGAACCGGACACGGTGGAAATCCTCTCCGGCGTGTACCAGGGCAAGACCACCGGCACCCCGATCGCGCTGCTGATCCGCAATACCGACCAGCGCTCCAAGGACTACGGCAACATCGCCGAGACCTTCCGTCCCGGCCACGCCGACTACACCTACTGGCACAAGTACGGCATCCGCGACCCGCGCGGCGGCGGCCGTTCCTCGGCGCGCGAGACCGCGGTGCGCGTCGCCGCCGGCGCCATCGCCAAGAAATGGCTGAAAGAGAAGCACGGCATCGTGATCCGCGGCCACATGAGCCAGGTCGGCGAGAAGCTCATCCCGTTCACCAGCTGGGAGCATGTTTCGGCCAACCCCTTCTTCGCCCCGGACGAGGCCATCGTGCCGGAGCTGGAAGCCTACATGGATGCGGTGCGCAAGAGCCTCGACTCGGTCGGCGGCAAGGTGCGCGTGGTGGCCGAGAACGTGCCGGTGGGCTGGGGCGAACCGGTGTACGACCGCCTCGACGCCGACATCGCCTACGCCATGATGAACATCAACGCCGTCAAGGGCGTGGAAATCGGCGCCGGCTTCGCCTCGGTGGCGCAGCGCGGCAGCGAGCACGGCGACGAGCTGACGCCCGAGGGTTTCGCCTCCAACCACGCCGGCGGCATCCTGGGCGGGATTTCCACCGGCCAGGACATCGAGGTCAACATCGCCATCAAGCCGACCTCCAGCATCGCCACGCCGCGCCGCTCCATCGACAAGCAGGGCAACCCGATCATGGTCGAGACCCACGGCCGCCACGACCCGTGCGTGGCCATCCGCGCCACGCCGATCGCCGAGGCCATGCTGGCGCTGGTGCTGATCGACCACGCCCTGCGCCATCGCGCGCAATGCGGCGACGTGCACGTCGATACCCCGCGCATTCCCGGCCGGATCGGCTAGAGTGGTATGAGGCTCGATGCCTCATGCATAGCGTGCGGTTTTCAAGGATGTTCTGATCATGCTGAAAAATCTGCTGGGTAGCCTGACGGGGGGCTCTTCCAAGGAAGTGGAGCCCCCTCCCGCCGAGGCGGTTTCCGCTCCCGACACCGAGATGACCCTGGCGGCGCGCGAGCAGCCGGTCACCCTGCCGCCGACGCTGGGCTTCGTGTCCCATCAGCCGATCATGGACCGGCAGCAGCACGTGGTGGCGTACGAGTTCGCCGTGCGCAAGGCTCAGCAGGCGGCGATGACCGGCAAGAAGCAGTGCGAATTCGATCGCCTGATGCTCTCCACGCTGCAGAACATGGACGTGTTCCGCCTGCTGGCGTACCGCCGCGCCTTCGTCAACATCTCCATCGCCTCGCTCGACGAGCCCCTGCTCGACGAGCTGCCGGCCAAGAGCGTGATCCTGGTGCTCGACCCGATCAGTGACGAGCCGCTGACCGAGGCGCTGCTGCCGCGACTGGATGCCCTGAAGCAGAAGGGCCTGCGGTTTGCCGTCGAGCCGGCGCGCTACGACAGCCAGGCGTTGGCCGAGCGGCTGCAGCCGGAATTGTTCGGCCGCATGGATTTCATGGTGCTCGACTTCGCCGCGCCGTCCACGCGCGTGCTGGGGCCGATCCTCGACCAGCTTCCCAAGCGCTACCCGCAGGCACGCTGGCTGGCGCGCAACGTCGGCACCGCCGAGGAGCTGGACGTCTGCCTGCACGCGCCGGGCAGCCATCGCTTCGCGCTGTTCCACGGTTCCTTCGTCACGCTGGTGCGCGGCCTGGAAACCGGCAAGAGCGACGCCAGCCAGGTGCGGGTGCTGGAACTGATGCGCCTGTTGCGCGCCAACGCCGATACCCGCGAGATCGAGGCGCAGTTCAAGCTCGATTCGGTGCTGTTGTTCAAGCTGCTGCGCTTCATCAACTCGCCGGTCAACGGCCTGAGCCGCAAGGTGCAGAGCATCGAGGAAACGCTGATGCTGCTGGGGCGCGACACGCTGTTCAAGTGGCTGTCGATGCTGCTGTTCACCGCGCGCAAGGACGACGGCCGTTCGGTGGCGTTGCTCGAGAAGTCGCTGATCCGCGCCCGCTTCATGGAAAGGCTCGGCGCCTACCGGGGCAACAAGCTGGAAGCCGAGCACCTGTTCCTGACCGGCATGTTCTCCTTGCTGGATGCCCTGCTGAATATCCCGTTTCCCGACACGCTGAACGCGATCGAACTGCCGGCGCCGGTGCGCGAGGCCATCGTCAACCACAAGGGGCTGTTCGCGCCGCAGCTGCTGTTGGCCATGGCATGCGAGCAGGGCGACACGGCGCGAGTGCATACCATCGCCAAGATGCTGGAGTTCGACGACGAGCTGATCAACCGCTACCACACAGACGCCGTCCTGTGGACTCAGGAGGTGCTGCACCAGAGCGAGGTGCACAGCAACGTCGAGGCGGTATGAGCGGCAGTGGTGTCGCCATCCGCGCCAAGCAAGAGGCCCGGCAGATTGCCGGGCGGAGGGGTTATCGCGTGGCGTCGTCGGGGTAGCCGGCCGGATTCTGCTGCTGCCAGCGCCAGCTGTCGCGGCACATGGCTGCCAGGTCACGGCTGGCGCGCCAGCCCAGCCTCGCCTCAGCCTGTGCCGGGTCGGCGTAGCAGCAGGCGATGTCGCCGGCGCGACGTGGCGCGACGCGGTAGGGGATGTCGCGTCCGCTGGCGTGGCTGAAGGCGGCCACTAGCTCCAGCACCGAGTAGCCGCGTCCGGTTCCCAGGTTCAGTGTCAGCACCCCGTCGTGGGAGCTCTCCACCGCGCGTGAATGGGCGACGGCGAGGTCCACCACGTGGATGTAGTCGCGCACCCCGGTGCCGTCGGGGGTCGGGTAATCGTTGCCGAAGACGTTCAGCGCTTCGAGCTTGCCCACGGCGACCTGGCTGATATAGGGCATCAGGTTGTTGGGGATGCCGTTGGGGTCTTCCCCGATCAGCCCGCTCTCGTGCGCCCCCACCGGGTTGAAGTAGCGCAGCAGAGTGATCTGCCAGCCGGGCTCGGATGCTGCCACGTCGCGCAGCACCTGTTCCATCATCAGCTTGCTGTGGCCGTAGGGGTTGCTCGGGCCGAGCGGAAAGTCCTCGCGGATCGGCACCGTGTGCGGATCGCCGTAAACGGTGGCGGAAGAACTGAACACCAGGCGGCGTACACCGGCCTCGCGCATGCACTCGAGCAGGCACAGCGTGCCGGCGACGTTGTTGTGGTAGTAGGTCAGCGGCTGGGCGACCGATTCGCCCACCGCCTTGAGCGCGGCAAAGTGGATGACCGCGTCGATGTCGTTCTCGCGGAACACGCGGGCAAGTGCCGCGCGATCACGGATATCCGCCTGGTAGAAGCGTGGCGCCTTGCCGCTGATGCGCGTCACCCGCTTGAGCGCTTCGCGCTTGCTGTTGCACAGGTTGTCGATGGCGACGATATCGTGCCCGGCGGCGAGGAGTTCGACGCAGGTGTGCGACCCGATGTAGCCGGCGGCGCCGGTGACCAGAATGGTGGCCATGCTTGGCGGTATTCCCTGCTTGTTTGTCAGAAGGGTATTTTATGTGGAAACTCTGTCGGCGAGGGGATTGTGCGGCGGAAAATAAAAAATCATTGTATTATCAACTGCTTAGTTTTGTCGGCTGACGGAGTGACCTGCCCCCAGGATTAGGCAACAACGCCAATTTTAACCGACAGCTGACATCCTCGATTTGTGCCGCCATGTTAGTGGCCACCTAAATTAATTATTTATAGATAATTGCTCTAAAAAGCGCTCCAACACCAGATTAGGCCGCCTGCCTTTGCGTGTAACCACACTAAGTGGTACGTCATAGTGAAGGCGATGAGGGTGGAGCGTTCTCATCATTTTCTGCGTCACCCACGTATTGGCATAGTGATCTGGAAGAAAGCCGATAAAACTGCCTGTGAGAATCAGAAAGGCGATACCCTCCCGATCAGATGCAGTTGCTGTGCAGTTCAATGTCTGATGAGTGTCTATGGCATCCGCGGGCAGTCGGTAGCTGGGGGCCACGGCATCGGCATTGCGTAGTTCTTCGTCCGTTATCTCCGCATCAGGACGTCCAAAAAATGAATGCTCCCGGCTGCAATAGAGTAAGGAGCGTTCTTCGTAGAGCGGCATGTATTCCAGTCCCGCCAAGGGGCTGATTAATGGGACCACACCCACATTGAGGTGCCCATCAAGAACCCCTAGCTCAATATCGCTAGGTGTCATCATCCCGATATTGATATGTACGCTAGGGCCTTGTGCTCGTAGCGACTTCAAGGCTTGGGTGATGCGCATGTGCGGCTGGGTCACCATGTTGTTGATGATGCCGATGTTGAGCTCGCCGCGCAGCTGGCGGTGCAGCTGGTTGACCTCGCTGCGGAAGCCCTCGATGGCGGCGAGCAGGGTCTGGCTCGCGCGCAACACCTCGCGCCCTTCGTCGGTGAGCGCGAAGCCGGCGCGGCCGCGTTGGCATAGGCGCATTCCCAGCCGCTTCTCCAAGTCTCCCATGTGCAGGCTGATGGCCGAGCGGCTGATGCCCAGCACCCCTTCGGCGGCCGTGAAGCTGCCACATTCCACCACGGTCTTGAATAGGCGGAGCAAACGGATTTCGAAATCGCTGACTTGGCTGAGTGTCTTCTTTGCAGTCATTTGGTAAATTAAATTTAATCTAAGCGTGAATACGATGCTATTTAACTCACCATACAACCTGATGCAACCTATGGCTGTCAACACATCAACCGCTGGGAGCCATGTACAAACTCTCCGATTGTGAACTCTACAGAACAACCTATGCCATGCATGTGACGGTTATGCTGGCAGGGCAGGCGTTGGCGGCGTTCATTGTTAGTGCATGACGAACGTGCCTGATTGATTGTCAGCGGGGAAACGGGAATGGGCGCGGCAAGAAGGCGAATCTCCCTTATACCCCGGAAGATGTAGTAAAGCTCTGGGAAGCCGCACGGATGCGCCGCATCGGTAGAGGCAAAAATGCCCCCTTTGATACCCAACTGGCCGATCTGATAATGCTTGGCGCTTACACAGGGGCGCGACGCGAAGAACTGTGTTCCATCAGAGTCTCGGAAGTCGGTAAGGATTCCTTCAGGATCTCCGATGCAAAGACGGAGGCTGGACATCGTGAAGTTCCCATCCATTCGGACATTGCGCCACTCGTAAAGAAACTTGTGGCCGCATCGACTGATGGGTACCTCTTCTCCGGCCTGACCTTCAACCAGTACGGGGACAGATCGGATGCCATCGGGAAACGCTATGGGCGGCTGAAGACAGCGCTTGGCTTCTCCGATTCCTACACCTTCCATTCGATGCGCTCGACCTTGATCACCATGCTTGAGAACGCTGGTGTCAGCGAAAACCTTGCCGCCGACATCGTTGGGCATGAAAAGCCCAGGATTACCTATGGGCTGTATTCTGGTGGTGCAACACTGGCTGTGAAGAAGAAAGCTGTGGAACAGCGTGCAAAAGTGACCAGGTTTCCGGGGTGATCAGCGTCCAATTTTGACCACCCCGGGTGTGCCACACTTCCGCCCTTTGGGCGGAGGTCAACCTGGAGTGCTTTGCATGGAAACCATCGGCAAGATTCGCCACCGACACCTGGTCAACGGCGAGAGCATCAGTGCCATCGCCCGATCTCTCAACCTCTCCCGCAATACCGTCAAGAAGTACCTCAACGCCACCGCCGAACCCACCTACCGTCGTCAACGTCAGCCCAAGCCGCAACTGGGTGCCTTCCAGGAAACGCTGGAGCAGTGGCTCGAGTTCGACCGTACTCTGCCCAAGGCTCAGCGCCGCACCGCCCGCCGGCTGTTCGAATGCCTTCAAGCCGAAGGCTATCAGGGCGCCTATGACAGCATCCAGCGCTACGTCAGGGCCTGGAATGCCCGTGCCACGAAGACCATCAGAACACAGGCGTTTGTTCCGTTATCGTTTGCCCCTGGCGAGGTGGGTCAGTTCGACTGGAGTTACGAGCACGTGGTGCTCGGCGGCGTCACCCAGACCATCAAGCTGGCCCATTTCCGGCTGACCTACAGCCGGCAGATGTTTGTCGTCGCCTATCCGCGCGAGACCCAGGAGATGGTGTTCGATGCGCACAACCGGGCCTTTGCCTTCTTCGGTGGCGTACCGCACAAGATGGTCTACGACAATCTGAAGACCGTCGTGGAGGCGGTGTTTGCCGGTAAAGAGCGGCAGTTCAACCGACGCTTCCTGGCGCTGGCCAATCATTACCTGTTTGAGCCCGTAGCTTGTACGCCCGCCTCCGGCTGGGAGAAGGGCCAGGTGGAGAATCAGGTGGGCAACATCCGCGAATGGCTGTTCACACCGACACCGCGCTTCGCGGACTTCAGCAGCTTGAACCAGTGGCTGGATGTACGCTGTCGCGAGCTGGCGGGCCGGCGCCACCCCACGCAAGAGGCCAGTATTGCTGACGTGCTGAAGGTGGAGCGCCCCCATTTGCGACCGGTCACCATGCCGTTCGACGGTTACGTCGAGCAGCTGTTACGCGTGTCCAGCACCTGTCTGGTCACGGTGGATCGCAACCGCTATAGCGTGCCCGCCGAATGGGCTGGCAAGGTGGTCTCGGTGCGCGTCAGCGCCAGTACGATTCGTGTCGTAGCGGATGGCCAGGAGCAGGCACGTCATGTCCGTCGCTTCGGACGAGACCAGTTGGTCTGCGAACCGTGGCATTACCTGTCGGTGCTGGAAACCAAGCTGGTGCCCTACGTCACGGTGTGCCGTTCATCGAATGGGTGCTGCCACCGGCCGTCGAGGCCGTTCGTCAGCAGGTCCTCAAGCAGCCCAAGGGGGATCGAGCCTTTGCCGAAATCCTGCTGGCCGCACGTGAACCCGGATTGGAGAGGCTGGAGGAGGCCTGCCAGCTGGCGCAGACACAGGGCAAGCCCAGCGCGGCTATCGTACTGAACGAGTTGCGGCGGCTGGCCAGCCCACCGCGAGTAACCGTGCTGGAGACACCTGACTCGTTGAGTCTGAGAGAGGAACCGGTGGCGAACTGTGCCCGTTACGATGCCCTGCGGGAGTCGGCGTATGTCTGAGCAATCCCACCTGGCCCGACTGCAAACGCTGCGGCTGTACGGCATGGCGGAGGCGTGGCGTGAACTGCAGGCGGAAGGTCACCGGCAACCGATCTCGGGCGAAGCGTTGCTGCTGCGTCTACTGGATGCGGAGCAGGCTGACCGGCAGGCCCGCAGCCTGAGCTATCAGCTCAAGGCGGCACGCTTCCCGGTCCATCGCGACCTGAGTAGCTTTAACTGGACAGAGACACCGCTGGAGTCAGCTCGAATCGAACAACTGGCCAGCGGCAGCTATCTGGCTACCGCGCACAACCTGATTCTGGTCGGCGGTACCGGAACGGGCAAAACCCATCTGGCCACGGCCTTGGGCGTCGCCGCCATCCATCGGGGTAAACGGGTGCGGTTCTACAACGCGGTGGATCTGGTGAATCTGCTGGAGAGGGAAAAACAGCAGGGAAAAGCGGGACTGTTGGCACGCCAGCTGGTGCAGATGGATGCCGTCATTCTGGATGAACTGGGCTACCTGCCGTTCCCCGAGTCGGGAGGGGCCTTGCTGTTCCACCTGATCAGTCAGCTCTATGAGAAGACCTCGCTGATCATTACCACCAACCTGAGCTTCGGCGAGTGGGTCAGCGTGTTTGGCGATGCCAAGATGACCACCGCACTGCTGGATCGGATCACCCATCACTGCGACATTCTAGAGACCGGGAACGACTCTTACCGCTTCAAGCAGAGGAGGAAAAACGGCTGATTTGCTTGGTCAAATTTGGACGCTGTTTGCTGGTCAAAATTCAACGCTGATTGACAGCTAGGGTGCGACATGCACGACTATGGGGTCGATTTCCTGTGGAAGTGACCCCGTTAAGCCGCGCAAGGACAGGCAGGTAGAGTCAAAATTGGCAAAAACACCACGGGCCATACGTGTGGTAAAAGCGTGTGGTAAATGGAAAAAACCAGAACTCTGTAACCTATTGATTAGGTTAAGAATTCTGGCTTTTTTGAATACTGGCGGAGAGGGAGGGATTCGAACCCTCGGTACGGGAACCCGTACGCCTGATTTCGAGTCAGGTACATTCGACCACTCTGCCACCTCTCCGCGGTCAATGAGAGGCGAATTATATGGATGAGATTCGGCCCTGTCAACAGTCTGGTATCATTCTGCCTTTCCCCGTTGTGCTTGGTACACTGCTCGCATGAAACCCGGCCGATGCCGTCGGCCTCCTACCTTTATATCCCGACTGATCGCAGTCGCTTCAGCAGCAGAGGGCAGTGTGAAACTAGCGTCCCGTCTCGACAGTATTTCCCCGTTCCAGGTCATGGCCATCCTGGAGAAGGCCCGTGCCTTGCAGGTGCAGGGGCACGATGTGATCCATCTCGAAGTGGGTGAACCGGACTTCGCCACGCCGCCCGCCATCGTCGAAGCAGGACGACAGGCCCTGGCCCAGGGAGATACCTTCTATACGGCAGCACAGGGGCTGCCCGAACTGCGCCAGGCGATTGCCGGCTTCTACGCCAGCCGTCATGGCGTGGAGCTTGATCCGGCGCGCATCATCGTCACGCCGGGAGCTCCGGCGCCTTGCAGATCGCGCTGGCCTTGCTGGTGGAAGAGGGTAGCGAGGTGGTGATGGCCGATCCGACCTATCCCTGCAACCGCCACTTCGTCAGCCTGCTGGGCGGGGTACCGTGCGCGGTGGAGGTGGGGCCCGAGAGCCGCTACCAGCTCACAGCGGCACAGTTGGATGCCGCCTGGAGCGAGCGCACGGCGGCGGCCATGGTGGCGAGCCCGGCCAATCCCACCGGCACATTGCTGAGTGCAACCGAGCTGGCCGAGCTGGCCGAGGTATGTCGCCGCCGGGGTGGCGCGCTGATCGTTGACGAGATCTATCACGGCCTGACCTACGGCGTGGACGCGCCGAGCGTGCTGCAGGTGGCGGACGAAGCCTTGGTGATCAACAGCTTCTCCAAGTACTTCCAGATGACCGGTTGGCGCCTGGGCTGGTTGGTGGTGCCGCCGCAACTGGTGGAGCCGGCAATCCGGCTGGCGCAGAACCTGTTCCTGTGCCCGCCGGCGCCGGCGCAGCGTGCGGCGCTGGCGGCGTTTCAGCCCGAGACACTGGCCTTGTTGGAGGAGCGGCGCGCCGAGTTCGGCCGGCGCCGCGACTTCCTGCTCGAAGCACTGCCCAGCCTGGGCTGGCGCATTCCGGTACAGCCGGAAGGAGCGTTCTACGTCTACGCCGACGTCAGCGCGGTGACCGACGACAGCTTCGGCTATTGCCAGCGTCTTTTGGACGAGGTGCACGTGGCGATCACGCCGGGGGCGGATTTCGGCGCCTACCACGCCGAGCGGCACGTGCGGGTGGCCTACACGACGGGCATCGACCGCCTGGCCGAAGCGGTACGGAGGATGGCGCGCGCCGGCTGAGTGGTGGGGTGGATGGGGTAGTCCTGTCAGTCTGTACCGGCAAGCCGATGAAGATAAATCGCTATTTTTCTATTTTTTCGTTTTTCCTGGATTTTGCTATTTATTTTGCTGAATCGACGAAAAAGTGGTTTTAATGGCGATTTAGCGGGAACTCTGAGGTTCTGAAAGGTTCTCTCTCTTGACGGGTGGGCGTGGCTGTCGGCCGTGCCCGCATCTGAGTGACCCGCCGTTGCCATGTGTTGACGGTCTCGACCACCCTGGGAGGAAGCCCATGCACGCCACGTCCTTCATCCACGACCTTGCCGTGATCATGCTGATAGCCGGCCTGGTCACGGTGTTGTTTCACCGCCTGCGTCAGCCGGTGGTGCTGGGCTACATCGTGGCCGGGGTGATCATCGGCCCCTACACCCCACCTTTCGCGCTCATCCAGGACGAGGCCACTGTCAAGACCCTGGCCGAACTCGGCGTGGTGTTCCTGATGTTTTCGCTCGGGCTCGAGTTCAGCCTGAAGAAGCTGGCCAGCGTCGGCGTCACCGCGTTGTTGGCGGCGCTGACCGAGATCGTGGCGATGGTGGCGATCGGGTTCCAGATAGGCAAGTATTTCGGCTGGGCGACGATGGACGCGGTGTTCCTCGGCGCCATGCTGGCGATCTCCTCGACCACCATCATCGTCAAGGCGCTGGACGAGCTGGGACTGAAAAACGAGCGTTTCGCGCAAATGATTTTTGGCATCCTCATCGTCGAGGATATTCTCGCCATTGGCATGATCGCGCTGTTGTCCGGCATCGCCATCAGCGGGCGGGTCGAGGCCGGGGCGGTGCTGAGCACGCTGGGACAGCTGTCGCTATTCATGGTAGTGGCGCTGGTGTTGGGCATCCTGATCGTGCCGCGCCTGTTGGCCTACGTGGCGCGCTTCGAGAGCCGCGAGGTGCTGCTGGTGACGGTACTGGGGCTGTGCTTCGGTTTCTGCCTGCTGGTGCTGCAGCTGGAGTACAGCATCGCGCTGGGGGCGTTCATGATCGGGGCGATCATGGCCGAGTCGCGCGAGTTGAAGCAGATCGAGCACCTGGTCGAGCCGATCCGCGACATGTTCAGCGCTATCTTCTTCGTCGCCATCGGGCTGTTGCTCGATCCGGCGGTATTGCTGCAGTACGCCTGGCCGATCGCGCTGATCACCGTGGCGGTGGTGGTCGGCAAGGTGGTCACCTGCAGCCTCGGCACCTTCGTCGCCGGCAACGACGGCCGCACCTCGATGCGGGTGGGGATGGGGCTGGCGCAGATCGGCGAGTTTTCCTTCATCATCGCCGCGCTCGGTCTCTCCCTGAAGGTAACCAGCGATTTCCTCTACCCAGTGGCGGTGGCCGTCTCGGCGTTGACGACCTTGTTCACCCCCTATTTGATCCGCGCCGCCGAGCCGTTTGCCGGGCTGGTGAACCGGCTCTCGCCCGAACCGGTTAAGCGCGGGCTGGGGTATTACACCGCGTGGTTGCAGAGCATTCAGCCGCAAGAGGAGCGCGCCGAACTGCTGGCCATCGTCCGCCGCATCGTGCTGCACGTACTGGTCAACCTGTGCCTGGTGACGGCGATCTTCCTCGCCGCCGCCTACTTCGGTCCGGAGTGGCTGGCAGGTCACGGCGACGCGCGGCTGGTCAACGCGCTGCTGTGGAGTGCGGCGCTGCTGCTGTCGGTGCCGTTCCTGGTGGCGATCTACCGCAAGCTCAAGGCGCTGGCCATGCTGCTGGCGGAGCTCTCGGTACGGCCGGAGATGGCCGGCCAGCTCACCGCGGCCTCGCGGCGCGTGATCGCCGAACTGATCCCGGTGGGGGCCCTGATCGGCATCCTGCTGTTCCTGTCGGCACTGAGCGTGAGCATCCTGCCGCCGAGCGAGGTGCTGCTGGTGATCGTGTTGGCGGTGGGGGCGGTCGCGGTGCGGTTCTGGAAGCGCCTGATCCAGTTGCACTCGCGCTTGCAGATTGCCTTGTACGAAACGATGAACCCGCCGGCACCGTGATGGCGGGGAATAAAAAAATGGCAGCTGGTGAGCTGCCGTGTTTTTCCGCAGGCTAAGGTTGGCCGAAGGCTTCGGCCAACCTTGTCGACACGATCAGTTGTTCTGGATCACGATCTTCGGAAACTTGCTGGAGAAATCCTGCGCCTTCTCGCCGACCTTGACCGCCACGCGGCGCGCGATGGCCTGGTAGGCGGCGGCGATCGGGCCGTTCGGGTCCGCCACCACGCTCGGCTTGCCTTCGTCCACCGCCTGGCGGATGGCGAGGTCGAGCGGCAGCGAGCCCAACAGCTCGACACCGTACTCCTCGGTCATCTTGGCGGCGCCGCCGCTGCCGAAGATGTGTTCGGCGTGGCCGCAGTTGGAGCAGATGTGGATCGCCATGTTCTCCACCAGGCCCAGGATCGGCACGCTCACCTTCTCGAACATCTTCAGCCCCTTGCGTGCGTCGAGCAGCGCGATGTCCTGCGGCGTGGTGACGATCACGGCGCCGGTCACCGGCACCTTCTGCGCCAGCGTCAGCTGGATATCGCCGGTGCCCGGTGGCATGTCGATCACCAGGTAGTCCAGATCGTCCCAGCGCGTGTCGTTGAGCAGCTGCTGCAGCGCCTGGCTTACCATCGGGCCGCGCCAGACCATGGCCTGGTCGGTGTCGACCAGGTAGCCGATCGACATGGTCTGCACGCCATAATTCACCACCGGCTGCAGCGATTTGCCGTCGGTTTCCGGTTTCTGCCCCTGCAGGCCCATCATCAGCGGTTGCGACGGGCCGTAGATGTCGGCGTCCAAGAGGCCGACGCGCGCCCCTTCGGCCGCCAGCGCCAACGCCAGGTTGACGGCGGTGGTGGATTTGCCGACGCCGCCCTTGCCGGACGCCACGGCGATGATGTTCTTCACGCCCGGCAGCAACGGCACGCCGCGCTGGGCGGCATGGCTGACGATCTGGCTGCTGACTTCGACCTTGACGGCGCGGCCTTCGGCCAACGGCGCCAGCGCGTTCTCGAAAGCGCGGCGCACGGCGTCGAACTGGCTCTTGGCCGGGTAGCCCAGCACCACGTCCAGCGCGATCTCGCTGTCGCTGACGCGCAGGTTCTTGACCGCCTTGGCAGCGGTGTACGGTTTGCCGGTGTTGTCGTCGATCAGGCCGGAGAGGGCCTGGAGTACCTGGGTATCTGTCAGTGCCATGGTGTCGGAAGAGTCGGAAGTGGCGGCGTCGCGGCCGAAGAGTCGGGTCAGTTTCTGGAACATGGCCGGGGACCGGGTTGAAAATACCCGACCAGTTTACTCGAATTCTGCCTTGCGCGCAGGGCATGGGCGGGTGCTTGGCGCCGGTGCGCTAGGGCGCTGCAGCCCGCTGCGAGCCGTCGGCACCTCGGCGTTGCCGGTGCTAGCCGTGCGCCGCGCGATGCATTAAAATGCCCCTCACACGTCGTACCCGCCACGGACTACCGCCGTGGCGCCCCCTGAAGAGGCCGGCCCGTTCCACAAGAACGAGCCGGCCTCTTCCGTTGTGCCTCCATGGAAACGCAGCAAGGCCTTGGCCCGCTCCAAGGCGGCCGGTCCTGCTGTTATAATCGATCGCTTGAGATTCGAACCAGGGACCCCCGAATGACCTCCCCACGCAAGATTCTGGTGACCAGCGCCCTGCCGTACGCCAACGGCGCGATTCACCTCGGCCACATGGTCGAACACATCCAGACCGACGTCTGGGTGCGCTTCCAGAAAATGCGCGGCCACGCCTGCCATTACGTCTGTGCCGACGACACCCACGGCACGCCGATCATGCTCGCCGCCGAGAAGCAGGGCATCACGCCCGAGCAGCTGATCGAGCGCGTCAAGGCCGAGCACCTGGCCGATTTCACCGGCTTCCACATCGGCTACGACAACTACTACAGCACCAACAGCCCTGAAAACAAGCACTTCGCCGAGCACATCTACCGCACGCTGCGCGCCAACGGCAAGATCGTGTCGCGCACCATCGAGCAGCTGTTCGATCCGGAAAAGCAGATGTTCCTGCCGGACCGCTTCGTCAAGGGCGAGTGCCCCAAGTGCGGCGCCAAGGACCAGTACGGCGACAACTGCGAGAGCTGCGGCGCCACCTACAGCCCGACCGACCTGAAGAACCCGTACTCGGCGGTATCCGGCGCCACGCCGGTGCTCAAGTCGTCCGAGCACTACTTCTTCCGCCTGGGCGATTGCGCCGACTTCCTCAAGGCCTGGACCGCCGGTTCCAGCGTGCGCCCCGACGGCGAAACCCAGCCGCACCTGCAGCATGAATCGCTCAACAAGATGAACGAGTGGATCGAGGGCGGCCTGCACGATTGGGACATCAGCCGCGACGCCCCGTACTTCGGCTTCGAGATCCCCGACGCACCGGGCAAGTACTTCTACGTCTGGCTCGACGCCCCGATCGGCTACATGGCGAGCTTCAAGAACCTGTGCGAAAAGAGCGGCCTCGATTTCGACGACTACTTCGGTCCGGATTCGGATGCCGAGCTGTACCACTTCATCGGCAAGGACATCCTGTACTTCCACGCCCTGTTCTGGCCGGCGATGCTGAAGTACTCCGGCTACCGCGCTCCCACCGGCGTGTTTGCCCACGGCTTCCTCACCGTGGACGGGCAGAAGATGTCCAAGTCGCGCGGCACCTTCATCACCGCCAAGAGCTACCTCGACTGCGGCCTGAATCCGGAATGGATGCGCTATTACGTGGCCGCCAAGCTGAATGCCCGCATCGAGGATATCGACCTGTCGCTCGACGACTTCGTGGCGCGCGTCAACTCCGACCTGATCGGCAAGTTCGTCAACATCGCCAGCCGCGCCGCCGGCTTCATCACCAAGCGATTTGGCGGCCGTCTGGCGGAGAGCGTATCCAGCTCCGCGCTGGCGAGCCCGGTGTGCCATGCCGCGCAGTGCGAACACCCACTGCTGCAGCAGTTGGCCGAAAGCAGCGCGACGCTGGCCGCCGCTTACGAGGCGCGTGAATACGCCCGCGCGCTGCGGGACGTGATGGCGCTGGCCGACGAGGTCAACGCCTACGTCGACACCAACAAGCCGTGGGAACTCGCCAAACAGGAAGGGATGGAGGCGCGCCTGCACGAAGTCTGTACCGTGCTGGTCAACGCCTTCCGCCTGTTGGCCATCTACCTCAAGCCGGTGCTGCCGAAGCTGGCGGCCGACGTCGAGGCCTTCCTCAACGTCGCCCCGCTCACGTGGGACGACGCCGACACCCTGCTGCTCGGCCACACCATCAAACCGTACCAGCATCTGATGCAGCGCGTCGAGGCGGCTCAGATCGACAAGCTGATCGAAGCGAACAAACAAAGCATGGAACAACAAGCTGCCCCGGCCGAGGCTTCGGCCAACTATGAGCCGCTCGCCGACACCATCACCATCGACGACTTCGCCAAGCTCGACCTACGCGTCGGCAAGGTGCTGGCCTGCCAGTTCGTCGATGGTTCGGACAAGCTGCTGCAGTTTACCGTCGACCTCGGTTTCGAGACGCGCAACATCTTCTCCGGCATCCGCCAGGCCTACCAGGAGCCTGACAAGCTGGTCGGCCGCAACGTCATCGTGGTGGCCAACCTGGCACCGCGCAAGATGCGCTTCGGGGTGTCGGCCGGCATGATCGTCTGCGCCTCCGGCAACGACGACACGAGCGGGTTGTTCCTGCTCGATACCGACGATGGCGCCCAGCCGGGGATGCGCATCGGCTAAATAGTTGTTGTGTAAAAGAAAAATTAGGGTATACTGACCCATTGACGCCTTGCCAGCCTCTTTGAAGCTGGCAAGGCGTTTTCCATTCTAGAAGTCATCAAGTTGTCATCTCACGCTGCTACAGTGTGTCCATTCAACTGGGAACGTCGTGTTCCTGCCGTTGTCTATTGATTTATGTTGAGATTTCGTGAAAAGTTAAGTGTTGGTATGACAATGTTGTTGTTATTGAAAACAACAAGGAGAAAGTAATGCGTGTAAGTCAATTGCAGCCAGGCTGCAAAATTGTCGAGCGAAAAGACGACGGCCATGAGATCCGTTACGAAGTGATCAGTATCCGCCAGATCGGCAAGCAGTTCGAAGTCACCTTCCGGTCGGTGTTGGGTATGGCCAGCGCCCTCTATTCGGCCAACGCCTTCATCCCGACCGCGGCCTGATCGTCGCCGCTGACGGCCCCTTGGGGCCGCCTCTCGGGATCACCCCCCAAACCCCGTTCGCGCTCGGCGCCAACGGGGTTTGGCGTTTCAAGGGTATTGCCATCGCTCGTGGCGACTGCTATCAACAGGACAGGGGGGAGGAGACGGACATGAGACAAATGACACGGCTGCTGCGCATTCATGGCAGGGTCCAGGGCGTGTGTTACCGCGACGGCGCCGTCGCGGAAGCGTCCCGTCTTGGGGTCAGCGGCTGGGTCCGCAACCGCCGCGATGGCACGGTCGAGGCATTGATCAGCGGCGAGCCGGAGAACTTGCTGGAATTTGTTACCTGGGCGCGTAACGGCCCGCCAACGGCCGAGGTCAGCATGGTCGAGGTGCAGGAGTGCGTGGTGGACGCTTCGCTGGAGGGTTTCAGCTGCTGGCCGACACTCTGAGGTGGAGGCTGGGGGAGGGCGTGTTTCCGCCTAGAATCATTAGTCTGACTTTTTTTCGAAAAACGCTTGACCGATCTTTAACCGAAGTTTATAGTTCGTCTCCTCGCTGCACGAGACGCTTCGCAAAGAAGTGCTTGGCAGCAACAGGTTTCTGTCGCGGGGTGGAGCAGTCTGGTAGCTCGTCGGGCTCATAACCCGAAGGTCGTAGGTTCAAATCCTGCCCCCGCAACCAACATAAAGCCGTGAATTCTGCCAAGAATTCACGGCTTTTTGCTTGGGCGTCTGTTTTCGTTTGCTCCGCCCGCTGCCGCTACTCACTCCCTTCCCCTGACAGATCGCCTCCCCGCGTCGCGGGGCCGACGCCTCGATCTGCCGCTGGAGCCGTGTGGGCCGGGTGTCGTATGCCTCGTCTCCGCCGGCCCCCTTCCGCCACCGTCAATGAATCTCGAATTGTCCCGCCAGTCTGGCCAGTTGGCGCGACTGGCTGGCCAAGCGGGTGATGACTTGGCCGGCTTCTTCGACATGCTGGTGTGATTCGGCGATCTGGGTGGCGACGTCGCCCATGCGCGCCGACAATTGGGCGGCGGAGGCCGACTGCTGGCTGTTGGTCATGGCCACGTCCCTCATCATGTCGTTGACCTGCAGCGTGGTGTCGCGCACGGCGGCCAGTTGCTGGGCGGTGCTCTGCTGCGTGGCGACGCCGGCGCGGGTCGCCTCGGTGACGGTCTTCATGGTGGCGATGGTACCTTCTGCCGCCTGGTGCACGTTGTCGACCAGGGCGTTGATCTGCTCGGTACTGGCGCTGGTGCGTTCGGCCAGCTTGCGCACTTCGTCCGCCACCACGGCGAAGCCCCGGCCGCTTTCGCCGGCGCGCGCCGCCTCGATGGCGGCGTTGAGTGCCAGCAGGTTGGTCTGTTCGGCGATGTCGTGGATGGTCTGGGTGACCTGTCCGATGGCGTTGATGGCGTCGGACAGGGAGCGGATGGTGTCCTGCGCCGTTTCCACCGCCTGGGCGGCGTCCAGACTGCAGGAGCGTGAGCGCGCCATTTCCTGCTCGCCCGACTGGATCGCGTCGCGCGAGCGGGCCGACAGTTGTGAGGTATCGCTGGCATGTTGCGCGACTTGCTCAATCGACGAGGACAGCTGCTCGATGGCGCTGCTCATTTGCGTCACGCTGTGATTGCCGGCCTCCATGCGCTGCCGGATGTCGTTCAGGCTGTCGTTCATGTCGCCGGTGCCGGCGGCGAGGGACCGGGCATTCATCTGCAACTCGTCGATCATCACCTTGAGATGCACCTGCATGTAGGCGAGGGTCTCTTCCAGATCGCCGCATTCTCCCAGGCGATGGATGGCCAGTTCGTTGTTCAAGCGGCCTTCGGCGATGTCGTGGCAGACCGCGCGCAGGCGGGCAAAGCGTCCGGCCCGCTGCCGTTCGAAGACTACCCAGCCCGCCAGGGCCAACAAACCGCCGCTGGCCAGGGCATAGTCGACGGGCGAACTGCCGTGCCAGGCAAAATAGCCCAGTATGAGGCTCGTCAGTGCGCCAAAAGCCATGCGTACGCGCGTTTCCCGTATGCCGCCCGGACGGGGCTTGACCAGTTTCTGGCCGGCCGCCAGTTCGGCGTACCACTGCTCGGCGTGACGAATGGCCTCGCGTGAGGCCGGGCGGCGCACCGACATGTAGCCGACGGTACTGCCTTCCTGGCGTACCGGGATGACGAGGGCGTCAACCCAATAGTGGTCGCCGTTTTTGCAGCGGTTCTTGACGTAGCCGCGCCAGGGTTGGTCGGCCTTGACCGTGCGCCACAGGTCCTCGAACAGCACCGCCGGCATCTCCGGATGGCGCACGATGTGGTGATGACTGCCGAGCAGTTCCTCACGGCTGAAACCGGATACCTGCACGAACAGGTCGTTGGCGTGGGTGATGACCCCCTGAGGGTCGGTACGCGTGACGATGATGCCTTCGGTAAAGGGCTTCTCGACGCCGCTGATGGGTAGATTCACTTTCATTCCCGCCCCCTTGTTTGATTCATTGTTCTGGCTGTTCCATTTTGGTTGGCCGAACGATAGGGGCGGTGACATCGTCATGGTATGACCTAGATCAACTCAGACGCGCTTTCGCTTTTCATGTAATTACATGTTGCCAATGGGGTTTTTATTGTTAACAACAAGCGTGATTTAGGGGAGGCGACGAGGGGGGCGAGAGAAAAACCGGGCAGGAGGCCCGGTTGTTCAGCACCGCGCCGGGTCGCGGCGGAATACCCAGTGCCGCGCATCGGAGGCCTGGTCATCGAAGGCGTAGCCCTCGTAATCGAATGCTTTCAGCCGCTCCGGATCGGTGACGCGATGTTTGGCGGCCCAGCGCGCCATCAGTCCGCGCGCGCGCTTGGCGTAGAAGCTGATGATCTTGTATTGGCCATTCTTCCAATCCTGGAACACCGGAGTGATTACGGTGGCCTCGAGTTGCTTCGGCTTGACCGCCTTGAAGTATTCTTCGGAAGCCAGGTTGACCAAGACCGGAGCAGGGGCTTGGGCCAGACGGTGGCGCAGGGCGTCGGTCACGATGTCGCCCCAGAATTCGTACAGGTTCTTGCCGCGCGGGTTGGCGAGACGGGTGCCCATTTCCAGGCGGTAAGGCTGCATCAGGTCGAGCGGCTTGAGCACGCCGTAGAGCCCGGACAGCACGCGCAGATGCTGCTGCAGGTAGTCGAGTTCGTCCTCGTCCAGCTCGTTGGCATTGAGCCCTTCGTAGACGTCGCCCATGAAGGCGAGTACGGCCTGCTTGGCCTGGCCGGGCGTGAAAGGGCGCGCCCACTCGGCGTAGCGGCCGGCGTTGAGCACGGCCAGCGGGTCGCTGATGCCCATCAGCTGGCCGATTTCGGCCGGGCTGTGCTCACGCAGCACCTCGATCAGTTCGGCACTGTGGTCGAGAAAGTCCGGTTGGGTATAGCGCTCGGTGCGGGGCGGGGTGGCGTAGTCCAGCGTCTTGGCCGGGGAGATCACCATCAGCATGGGTGGGAGTCCTCGTGGTTCCGATGAAGCGATTGTACCGGATGTGCGTCACCCGTACGGCGCGACAGCCGTGATCCGGCGCCGGAGAGACGCTAGAATGCCGGCAGTCGAGAAACAGGAGATCGGGCAATGCGGGTGCTGGTGCAGCGGGTGAGCAAAGCGGAAGTCAGGGTGGATGGCGCGGTGAGCGGGGCGATCGGGCCTGGCTTGCTGTTGCTGGTCGGCGTGGAGGAGGTGGACGAGCAGAGCGACATCGATTGGCTGGTGCGCAAGATCGCCCAGTTGCGTATTTTCAACGACGAAGCCGGGGTGATGAACCGCTCCGTGCTCGACGTGCAGGGCGAGGTGCTGGCCGTGAGCCAGTTCACGCTGTTCGCCAGCACCAGGAAAGGCAACCGGCCGTCGTACAGCCGTGCCGCGCGGGGCGACATCTCGGCGCCGATGTTCGAGCGCTTCGTGGCGACGTTGGCCGAAACCTTGGGCAAGCCGGTGGCGACCGGGGTGTTCGGCGCGGACATGAACGTGGGGCTGGTGAACGACGGTCCGGTGACGATCTGGCTGGACAGCCGGCAACAGGAGTGAGTCCGTACCGGCCTTCTTGCCCCACGAAAACAGCCCCGCTTTGCGGGGCTGTTTTCGTGGGGCATTGATTCCTGAACGCGCGCGGAAATTTCGGCTGCCGCCCAGTGTGGCGGTCGGGCAGCGGCAAGGAATCGTCCGCGCCGCCGACCCGGAGCCAGGAGTGCAGGCGTCTGGGCGTTACAGACCCTGCAGGCGGACGCGCTGGCCCGGTTGCAGCGAGACCACTTCGTCCGAGCCATTCCAGCGTTGCAGGTCGCTGTGACGCACGCCGAACTTGCGGGCGATACTGAACATGGTATCGCCGCGCTGCACCACGTATTCGGCGGGCACCGCGCCGGTTGCTGCCGTGGCGGTGGCCGCGACCCGCATCAGGCTGTCGCGCGAAGCGGCGGCCAGGTAGCCCGTGCCGGCCGGGGCTTTGAGCTGCAAGGTCTGCCCCAGGCGGATGTCGTTGTCGGCCAGGCCGTTGAAGGCTTTCAGATCGCTGACCGTCAGATTGTAGCGACGCGCAATATTGTAGAGCGTGTCACCCGAGGCCACGATGTAGGTGGTGGCAACGGCCGGGGTTGCGCTGCTCGCGACTGCCGTGCCGGCTTCATTAGCCTTGCTGCTGGCGACACTCGCCTCGCTGGCCTTGACCACCGGGGTATTGCTCGGAGCGGTGGTGTTGCTGGCGACGCTGACTTCGCTGGCTTTGACCTGCGGTGTGCTGCCCGGTGTCGCGGGTTTGGCGGCGGCGACGCTGGTCTCGCTCGGCTTGCTCTCCGGGAGGCTGCTCGGGACGGCGGTGGAGGTATCGCGTACGGCGCCGGTATTTTCCGCGGCTGTCGCCGACGGAGCCACAGGGATGGCGGCGGTCGTGGCGCGCACGGTCAGTGCGACGGGCTGGACGCCGCCACTCGGGGGCGTGCCGACCCTGACTGCCGGGCTGGCGCTGGCGACCAGCGTTGCTGTAGCAAACGTGCCGGCCACGGTAGTGTCGCCGCCGCTATCGGTATCGGTGGTGGTGCTGTTGAGGTCGGCATTACCTTTCAGCGCCACCAGCAACGGCTTGCCGGCGCTGATGGTGGAACCCTTGACGCGGTTCACAGCCTGCAATTGGGCCGGGCTCATGCCGTAGCGGTCGGCCACGGCGGCCAGGTCTTCATCGGTGGCCGGGGTGTAAACCTGCCAGCTCAGCAGCGGCTTGTCCCACTTGTTGAGGTTGGCTTCGAATTTGTCGACGCGGTTGGCCGGGATCAGCATCTGGCGCCCGGCCTTGTGGGCGTAGACCGGCAGGTTGAAGGCCGGATTGAGTTCCTTGAACTCGCTCACCGACATGCCGGCCATTTTGGCGGCGACGTCTAGGTCCATATGACGACCGGTGGAAACCGCGACGAAGTAGGGCTTGTTGGGGAATTTGTCGAGCTTCAGGCCGAACTTGTCGGGGCTGGCGAGCAGGTTGCGCACCGCCAGCAGCTTAGGTACGTAGTTGCGCGTCTCGTTCGGCAGCTTGAGGTTTTCGTAGGTGGGCTCGAGGCCGGCGGCCTGGGCACGGGCGATGGCGCGTGTCAGGTTGCCTTCTCCCCAGTTGTACGCGGCGAGCGCCAGGTTCCAGTCGCCGAACAGGCCGTGCAGGTAATCGAGGTAGTCCAGCGCGGCGGAGGTGGAGGCGGTGACATCGCGGCGGCCATCGTACCACCAGGTCTGTTCCAGGCCGTAGTGGCGCCCGGTGGAGGGCATGAACTGCCACAATCCGGAGGCGCCGACTGGCGACTGGGCGGTGGCGACGAAGGCGCTCTCGACCGCCGGCAGCAGGGCGATCTCGGTCGGCATGCCGCGCCGTTCCACTTCGTTCATGATGTGGAACAGGTATTTGTGACTACGTTCGAGAATGCGGCTGAAGTATTCGGGACGGGCGGCCAGGCTGCGTTCGTGGCGGCGCACCAGTTCGGCGTTGACCTCGTCGAGCTGAAAACCCTCGCGCACGCGCTGCCAGACGTTGTCGCCGTTACGCAGCAGGCTGGAGTTGAGCAGCATCATGTCGAGGCCGGTGGCCAGGCCTTCGTCCACCCCGATCGACTGGCGGAAGGCGCCCGAGTCTTCCGCGTGGACCAGCGGGGCGGCGGAAAATACAAATGACAACGAAAGTGCCAATGGTGTGATTCTTTTCATTTGGCGGGCCTGAAATCAGAAATTCTGGCCGATGCTATCGGCCAGAAAACGGGGTGTCAACACGAAAAAGCAAATAATTTCATGAGCTTTCGTCATATTTGACCAAGCACATGAAGCGTGCCATGACCGCGTTTCCTATAGGGAGAATATAGCTTTTTTCTGTTTTAACGAAAGCTGTTTTTCCACTCACGCAGCACGGCGAAGACCGCCGCCGGCGTCGTCAGGGGAGCGCCGGCTTGCTGGGCTGCGCGGCGCGTCACGGCGTCGACCGCAGTGCGCAGAAAAGGATTGGTGGCGCGCTCCTTGTCCAGCGTCGACGGCAGCGTCGGCTCGCCTGCCGCAAGCGTGGCCTGGTCTTCGGCCAACCTTTGCCGGATGGCGTCATTATCGGGCTCCACCGCGGCGGCAAAGCGCAGGTTGGACAGGGTGTACTCGTGCGCCGGGTAGAGCCGGGTGCTGTCGGGCAGCGCCGCGATGCGGCCGAGCGAGGCGTGCATCTGCTCGGGCGAGCCCTCGAACAGCCGGCCGCAGCCAGCACCGAACAGGGTATCGCCGCAGAACAGCCGGCCATCGGTCAGGTAGGCCAGGTGGTCGAGGGTGTGGCCGGGCACTTCCAGCACGTCGAATTGGGCGCTCAGCAGCTCGAACCGCGAGCCGTCCATCACGGCTTCGTTGACCTGGGCGATCGATGCCGGACCGATGATGCGCAGGTGCAGGTAATGCCGCGTCAATTCGGCCAGGCCGCCGACGTGATCTGCGTGGTGATGGGTCACTAGCACCGCCTCAAGCGCCAGGCCGTGCGCCGCGAGATAGGCCAGCACCGGCGCGGCGTCGCCCGGGTCGACCGCAACGGCACGGCCGGCTTGCTGCAAAAGCCAGATATAATTGTCGGAAAAGGCGGGCACGGGCGTGACGGTGAACATGAGTAGAGGTCGTCCTTCGATGATGGAATCATTTGGCCACTGGCTCACCTCTAGCGAGCTGGGACAGTATCTGCTTACCAGAGAGCAGGCGTTCTACGACCGCACCGTGGCTGATGCCTTCGGTTTTCGCGCGGTGCAGGTGGGTCTGCCGCAGCTGGACTTCCTCGCCGCCAACCGTATTCCCTGGAAGTGCCGGGCCGGTCAGGAACCTGGCGCCGACGTGCGTTGTCTGCCCGAGCAGTTGCCGTTCGAGAGCCGCAGCCTGGATCTCGTGGTTTTACCCCACATCCTGGATTTTAGCATCCATCCCCATCAGGTATTGCGCGAGGCCGAGCGCGTGCTGATGCCGGAGGGGCGGGTGGTGCTGACCGGCTTCAACCCGGTATCGCTGTGGGGCGTGCGCCGCTTGATAGAGGGGCGGCAGCAGGTGCCGTGGAACGCCCAGTTCCTGTCGCTGGTGCGGATCAAGGACTGGCTGACGCTGCTGGATCTGGAACCGGAAGGCGGCAGCTTCATGGGCTATTGTCCGCCGTTCGCGCGGGCCGACTGGCTCGAGCGCTTCCGCTTCATGGAGAAGGCCGGCGATCGCTGGTGGCCGCTGGCGGCCGGGGTGTACGGCATCCAGGCGATCAAGCGGCAGCGCGGTATGCGCCTGATCATGCCGCAATGGAAACCGGCCAAGGCCGCGAAAGGCCTGGCAGTGGCGGGGGGCAACGACCATCGCCACTCCGCCGGCCATCACACTAAAGAAAGCGTATGACCCAAGACATAGTCGAGATCTACCCCGATGGCGCCTGCAAGGGCAATCCCGGCCCCGGCGGCTGGGGAGTGCTGTTGCGCTTCAAGGGGCGCGAGAAGGAACTGTTCGGCGGCGAGCAGGGCACCACCAACAACCGCATGGAGCTGACTGCCGTGATCGAAGGCCTGGCGCAGCTCAAGCGCCCCTGCAAGGTGGCGGTGTACACCGACTCGCAGTACGTGCAGAAGGGCATTTCCGAGTGGATTCACGGCTGGAAGAAGCGCGGCTGGAAAACCGCGGCCAAGGAGCCGGTCAAAAACGCCGACCTGTGGCAGAAGCTTGACGCGCTGCAGGCTGGACATCAGATCAGCTGGCACTGGGTCAAAGGGCACGCCGGTCACGAGTTCAACGAACGCGCCGACCAGCTCGCCAACCGTGGCGTCGAGACATTGAGCGCCTGAACCTAATCTTTTCGGCCAACCTTCAAACGTCGGCCACGCAGCACAGAGCATCATGAGACAGATCATCCTCGATACCGAAACCACCGGCCTCGAACCGTCGCAGGGCCACCGCATCATCGAATTCGCCGGGCTGGAGATGGTGAATCGCAAGCTGACCGGGCGCTCGCTGCACCTCTATATCCATCCCGAGCGCGATATCGACCCCGATGCCGAACGCGTGCACGGCATCTCGCTCGACTTCCTGGCCGACAAGCCGCGCTTTGCCGCGGTCGGCCCCGAGATCGCCGACTTCCTGCGCGACGCCGAACTGATCATCCACAACGCGCCGTTCGACGTCGGCTTCCTCAACGCCGAGTTCGACCGCATCGGCATCGAGCGCGTTTCCACGCTATGCGCCAGCGTTATCGATACCCTGGTGATGGCGCGCGACCAGTTTCCCGGCAAGCGCAACAGCCTCGATGCGCTGTGCGACCGCTTCGAGATCGACCGCTCCAACCGCACCCTGCACGGCGCCCTGATCGACTGCGAACTGCTGGGCGAAGTCTATCTGTGGATGACGCGCGGCCAGAACAGTCTGGTGATGGACATTGATCTCGATGTCGGCGGCGGCGCCGATCTGGGGGCGCTCGAGTTCGAGCGCAAGCCGATCAAGATCCTCCGCCCCAACGCCGAGGAGCTGGCCGCACACGCGACCTATCTCGACGACCTCGACAAGGCGGTCAAGGGCACCTGCCTGTGGCGCAGCCTGGAATCGCCGCCCGTCGTGGAGCCGCAGGCATGAGCCGCTATCTCGCACTGGTACCGGCCGCCGGCTCCGGCTCGCGCTTTGGCGCGCCCAGCCCCAAGCAATACCTGCAACTCGACGGCAAGCCGCTGATGTGGCACACCCTGGCGACGCTGGCCGCGGTGCCGGCCATCGAGCGCGTGGCGCTGGTGATCTCGCCTGGCGACGAGTGGTTCGACAGCTATCGCTGGGACGACATTGCCAAGCTTGAGGTGCATCGTGTCGGTGGCGCCAGCCGCGCCGAGAGCGTGCAGAACGGCCTCGCGGCGCTAGCCGCGGCGGACGACGACTGGGTGCTGGTGCACGATGCGGCGCGCTGCTGCCTCAGCGTGGCGGCGGTGGAGCGCCTGATCGCCACCCTGGGCGACGACGCCGTGGGCGGTCTGCTGGCGCTGCCGGTCGCCGATACCGTCAAACGCGCCAATGCCGAGCAGCGCGTCAGCGCCACGGTGCCGCGCGAACGGCTGTGGCTGGCGCAGACGCCACAGATGTTCCGCGCGGGTCGCTTGGCCGAAGCGCTGGCCAAGGGGCCGGTCGACATCATTACCGACGAAGCCTCGGCCATCGAGCAGCTCGGCCTGCAGCCCCGGCTGGTGGAAGGCGAGGCGCAAAATTTCAAGGTCACCTGGCCGCGCGACCTGGCGTTGGCCAAGGCCTTGCTCGCCACCCGGCGCGGCTGAGCGCCGATCTCATCAAGCGGCGCTGCTTTCGCCGCGTGTGCGCTGGAGGCCCGGCGCGGGCGCCTCTCGGGAAGAGATGCATTCCGTCACGATCCTCATGGACACCGTGACCATTTCGGCGCCTGTGCTCCGGCGTCACTCAAGCTGCTTGAGCCCGCCTGCGGGAAATGGGCCCTACACGAAAAGGATAATGTACAGATATGTTTCGCATTGGACAGGGTTATGACGTTCACCAACTGGTGGAAGGGCGACCGCTGATTCTCGGTGGGGTCACCATCCCCCATGACAAGGGGCTGCTCGGCCATTCCGATGCTGATGCCCTGCTGCATGCCATTACCGACGCGATTCTCGGGGCGGCGGCACTGGGCGACATCGGTCGCCATTTCCCCGATACCGATCTACGCTTCAAGGGAGCGGACAGCCGCGTGCTGTTGCGCGAGGCCATGGCGCGGGTGCGCGCGGCGGGCTGGCAGGTGGTCAACGTCGACGCCACCCTGATCGCTCAGCGTCCCAAGCTCGCTCCGCACATCGACGCCATGTGCGCCGCCATCGCCAGCGATCTTGGCCTGGCCGTCACCGCCGTCAACGTCAAGGGCAAGACCAACGAAAAACTGGGCTATCTGGGGCGCGGCGAGGCCATCGAGGCGCAGGCCGTTTGCCTCTTGATGCCGGCGTGATGCCGGTTGGCAATTTGTCCGACAATTCCTGCCCCATATGGGATAATTAGGACAGGACCATTACATAGAAGACCGAGGAGGCCACGATGCTTACCCAGAACCAGCTCAAACTTGCCGTCGCCCAGAAGGCGCTGGAATTCGTCCCCGACAACTGCATCGTCGGTGTCGGCACCGGCAGCACCGTCAACCTGTTCATCGAAGAACTGGCGACCATCAAGGGGCGTATCAAGGGAGCCGTCTCCAGTTCCGAGGCCTCCACCGAGCGGCTCAAGGCCCACCACATTCCGGTATACGACCTCAACACCGTGGACGAGGTCCCGGTGTACATCGACGGCGCCGACGAAGTGAACCACTACCTGCACATGATCAAGGGTGGTGGCGGCGCGCTGACGCGTGAGAAGATCGTCGGCGCGGTGGCCAACGAATTCATCTGCATCGCCGACGAAACCAAGTACGTCGACGTGCTGGGCGGCTTTCCGCTGCCGGTGGAAGTGGTGCCGATGGCGCGCAGCTACGTGGCGCGTGAACTGGTCAAGCTGGGCGGCCACCCGGAGCTGCGCGAGCATTTCGTCACCGACAACGGCAACATCATCCTCGACGTATACCGTCTGCACATCTCCAAGCCGGTGGAACTCGAGGAGACCATCAACCAGATCGCCGGCGTGGTCACTTGCGGCCTGTTTGCTCGCCGCCGTGCCGACGTGCTGATCCTCGGCCGCCAGAGCGGGATCGAGGTTCTGCGCTGATTGTCATCCCCGTGTCACACCACGCGCTTATCCTGTAGCGTTACCGCTATTCGTACGAGAGAGTCATGGCTGAACATACGTCCAAGCAGTTTGACCTGGAACTGGAAACCATCCGCACCCGCGTGCTGCAGATGGGGGGGCTGGTCGAACAACAAATCCAGTCCGCCGTCGATGCCTTGATGGCGGCCGACATCGAGCGGCTCGACAAGGTGGTGGCCGACGATGCGCTGGTGAACTCGCTCGAGGTCGCCATCGACGACGATTGCCAGCACATCATCGCGCGCCGCCAGCCGGCGGCCAGCGATTTGCGCATGGTGATCACCGTGATCAAGACCATTACCGACCTGGAGCGCATCGGCGACGAAGCGCAGAAGATCGCCCGCCAGGGCAAGATCATCCACCAGTCGGAGCGTTACCAGCTGCCGCGCTTCCGCGAGGTGCGCAAGATGGCCGACGTGGCACTGGCCATGCTGCGCCGCGCGCTGGATGCCTTCGCCCGTCTCGACGCCACCGCGGCGCTGGAACTGGCCCAGGAAGATCTGATCCTCGACGAGGAATTCTCGGCCGAACTGCGCCAGCTCATCACCTTCATGATGGAAGACCCGCGCACCATCAGCATGTCGATCGACACGCTGTTCATCGCCAAGGCGATCGAGCGCATCGGCGACCACGCCAAGAACATTTCCGAGTACGTGGTCTACCTGGTCAAGGGCAAGGATATCCGCCATACCTCTCTGGAAGAGATCAAGCGCGAGACGCAAGCGGGCTGACACGCCGTGACGTTGCAGCGACAATGGCGGTAACATTCGTGTTACCGCCATTTTCATATCCAACCCAAGAACAAAAGGGGTGATCTTGACCAGTCCAACGCCCCCCCATGATGTGCTCGCCACGGTCGATCTGGGGTCCAACAGTTTCCGTCTGCAGGTCTCCCGCGTGGTGGAAGATCAGCTCTACACCCTCGATACCCTCAAGGATACGGTGCGCCTCGGCGCCGGCCTGTGCGACGACAAGACCCTCGACGAGGATACCCAGGAGCGCGCCCTGGCTTGCCTCGCCCGCTTTGGCGAGCGCCTGCGCGGGCTGGGGCCCAAGCAGGTGCGCGTGGTCGGCACCAATACCCTGCGCGTGGCCAAAAATGCTCCCGCTTTCATCGCGCGCGCCGAGACCTTGCTGGGTTTCCCGATCGAGATCATCGCCGGGCGTGAGGAAGCGCGCCTGATCTACCTCGGTGCCGCCCATTCGCTGCCCGCCACCAAGGAGCGCCGCCTCGTGGTCGACATCGGCGGCGGTTCCACCGAATTCATCATCGGTAGCCAGTTCCGCGCGCTGGTGACCGAAAGCCTGCCGCTGGGCTGCGTCAGCTACAGCCGGCGCTTCTTTGCCGACGGCAAGCTCAATCGCAGCAATTTCCAGGACGCCATCATGGCGGCGCGCGCCGAGGTGCAGCGCATCGTCCACGAGTACCGCCCGGAAGAGTGGCAGCTGGCGGTAGGGACCTCCGGCACCGCCCGCGCGCTGCGCGATGCACTGGAGATCAACGATTACTCCGCCGACGACATCACGCTGTCGGGGATGGAGCGGCTCAAGGCGGAACTGATCCGCTTCGGCAACCTCAAATACGTCAACCTGAACGGTCTCAAGGCCGACCGGGTGCCGGTGATCGCCGGCGGGCTGGCGATCATGATCGCCATCTTTGAAGAGCTGCTGATCGACAAGATGATCGTCGCCGAAGGCGCCTTGCGCGATGGCGTGCTCTACGACTTGCTGGGCCGTCATCGGGAGAAGGACATGCGCGACACCACGGTAGCCCAGTTCAAGCGCCGCTATCACGTCGATCTGGCGCAGTCGCAACGCGTGACGGCGTTGGCGGAACGGCTGTGCGGCATGCTGTGCGGTGTCGAATGCGACCCGGATACCCTCAAGCGTCTGCAATGGGCCGCGCGCCTGCACGAAATCGGCCTCACCATCGCGCATACCGCCTACCACAAGCACTCCGCCTACATCCTGCAGAACGCCGACATGCCGGGCTTCTCCAAGCGCGAACAGGCGACGTTGGCCAGTATCGTGCTGGGGCAGCGTGGCGACATGGGCAAGATGATGTCGCTGTTGTCCGAGCCCGGCCACTGGCAGGCGATGGTGGCGCTGCGGCTGGCGGTGTTGTTCTACCGCAGCCGCAACGATGTCGTTTTGCCCGACGTGTTGGAGCTGCGCCAGACCTCTCGCGGCTTCGAACTGACCCTGGACAAGGCCTGGCTCGTCGCCAATCCGCTCACCGCCAGCGCCTTCAAGCAGGAGGTGAAGCAGTGGGACAACGTCGGCTTCACCCTTGATATCGTGCGCGCATGAAGCGCTATGAACGGCTGAAGGGCAAGCTACCCACGCTGGGCGAGGCGCCGGGCACGCTGCTGGCGGTGGGCGAGCCCGCGCTGGACCAGCCCCGCATCACCCTGATGGAGTACGGTCCTTCGGCGTTGCGCGAGACCACCTTCGCCTCGCTGCAAGAGGGACTCGCCTACCGGCCTGGCGAGCCGGTGCTGTGGCTCAACGTCTACGGTCTGCACGATCCCGAAGTGATGCGCGCCATCGGCGAGCGTTTCGGGCTGCATCCGCTGGTGCTGGAAGACATCCTCAACGCCCGCCAGCGCCCCAAGGTCGAGGATTACGGCGATTACCTGTTCATCGCCAGCCGGGTGTTCCAGTTTCCCGGCGAGGGCAATGGCCGGCTCAAGCACGACCAGATTTACCTGGTGGTCGGGCGCCACTTCGTGCTGAGCTTCCAGTCGCGTCCGCTTGGCGTGTTCGAGTCGGTGCGCGAGCGTCTTCGCACGGCGCGCGGCCTGATCCGTTCGCGCGGCGCCGACTACCTGGCCTACTCGCTGCTCGACGCGGTGGTCGACGACTATTTCGGCGTGCTCACCCAATTCACCGAGTACGTCGAGCAGACTGACAGCCAGCTGCTGGTCGGCCGCGATGCCAGCATCCTGCGCCGCATCCAGCGCCTGAAGCACGATTGCCTCCGACTGCGTCGTTCCATCCTGCCGGTACGCGAGGTGCTCACCTCGCTGGCGCGCGGCGATTACGGTTTTTTCCAGCCGGAAACCCAGATCTACCTGCGCGATGCCTACGACCATACCGTGCACGTGATCGAATCGCTGGAGATGTCGCGCGAACTGGTGGGCGACATGCTCGATCTTTACCTCTCGACCCAGTCCAATCGCCTCAACCTGCAGATGCGGGTGCTGACCGCCTTGTCGATGATCTTCATGCCGCTGACGTTGATCGTCGGCATCTATGGCATGAATTTCGACTACATGCCCGAGTTGCACTGGCACTACGGCTATTTCCTGATCCTGGGGCTGATGCTGGTGCTGGGGGCGGGATTGTACTTCGTGTTCTGGCGCCGCAAGTGGTTGTGACGCGCGCCCGTCCCCGCCGCCAAGGCCCTGCCCGTGCAGGGCTTTTTTCATGTGGCGGCGGTAAATTTCGCTTGCCTTCATATACCCTGTGGGGGTATATAATGGGTAAACCGCATTCATGGAGCGAGCGATGAGCCGGACCCAGTTGAGCCTGCCGATCGAAGGCATGACCTGCGCTGCCTGCGCCAACCGTATCGAGAAGGTGTTGAATCGCCTCGATGGCGTCGATGCGCAGGTCAACTTCGCCAGTGAAACCGCCCGGGTCGAGTTCGACCCGCAGCAGCAGACGCCGCAACGGCTGATCGAGCGCATCCGCCAGAGCGGCTATGCGGTTCCCGAGGAGCGGCTGGAGCTGGATATCGGCGGCATGACCTGCGCCGCCTGCGCCAGCCGCATCGAAAAAGTCCTGAACCGCCTGCCCGGCGTGCACGCCAGCGTCAATTTCGCCACTGAAACTGCCGTGGCGCATTTTCCTGCCGGGGCGGTGGGAGAGGACGCGATCATCGCCGCGGTGCGCAAGGCGGGCTACAGCGCGGCGCCGCGCGCCACGGCTGGCGACCAAACCTTGGCCGAAAAGCATCGCCAGGCCTATCTCAAGGAGCGGCGCTGGTTCTGGCTGGCGGCGCTGCTGACCGCCCCCTTGCTGCTGGAGATGGTGACGATGCTGGGCGGCGCCGCGCACGGCATGCTGCCGCGCGGAGTGCAACTGGCGCTGGCGACGCCGGTGCAGTTTCTCGCCGGCTGGCGCTTCTACAAGGGCAGCTGGCACGCCCTGCGTGGCGGCGGGGCGAATATGGACGTGCTGGTGGCGCTGGGCACCAGCATGGCCTACCTGCTGTCGGCGGTGGTGACGCTGGCGGGCTGGCACGACCAGCATGTGTATTTCGAGGCCGGCGCGGCGGTGATCACGCTGGTGTTGCTGGGCAAGCTGCTGGAAGCGCGCGCCAAGGGCAAAACCTCGGGCGCGATCGAGGAACTGATCCGTCTGGCGCCGAAAACGGCGCGCGTCGAGCGCGACGGCCAGCTCCAGGAGGTGGCGGTGACGCTGCTGCAGCCGGGCGACGTGCTGCTGGTGCGCCACGGCGAGCGCATCGCCGTGGACGGCGAGGTGATCGCCGGGCACGCCGCCGTCGACGAGAGCATGCTCACCGGCGAGAGCCTGCCGGTGACCAAGGGGGTCGGCGATGCCGTGTACGCCGGTACCCAGAACCAGGACGGCATGCTCACGGTGCGTGCCACCGGGGTCGGCAGCCAGACCCAGCTCGCCGACATCGTGCGCCTGGTGAGCGAGGCGCAAGGCTCGAAGGCGCCGATCCAGCGCCTCGCCGACGTCATCTCAGGCGTGTTCGTGCCGGCGGTGGTGGCCATCGCCGTGGTCACGCTGCTCGTCACCGGCTGGCTCACCGGTGACTGGGCGCGTGCGCTGATCCACGCCGTGGCCGTGCTGGTGATCGCCTGCCCGTGCGCGCTGGGGCTGGCCACGCCGACCGCGGTGATGGTGGGCATCGGCAACGGGGCGCGGCGCGGCATCCTGTTCCGCAACGCCACCGCGTTGGAGACGGCGGGGCGGCTGACGGCGCTGGTGGTGGACAAGACCGGTACCCTCACCGAGGGCCGCCCGGTGGTGACCGACGTGCTGCCCCTGACGGTGCCGCGCGACACCCTGCTGCAGCTGGCCGCGAGCATCGAGGCCGGCTCGGAACACCCGCTGGCGCGTGCCGTGCTGGATTTTGGCGAAGAGCAGGGGCTGAGGCGCCTGCCGGTACAGGATTTTTCGGTAGAGGTCGGCCGCGGGGTGGAGGCCGAGATCGAAGGTTACGGCCGTCTGCGGGTTGGGGTGCCGGACTGGCTGGTCGATAGTCTGCCGGAGGCGGCCAGCGCGTTCTACGCCGAGGGCAAGACGGTGATCGCGCTGGGGCGCGAGGGCACCTTGATGGGGCTCCTGGCGATCGCCGACAAACTGCGGCCCGGTTCCGCCGAGGCCGTCGAGCGCTTGCGTCGCCTGGGGGTGAAGGTGGTGATGCTGACCGGCGACAAGGCGGCTACCGCTGCGAGCATCGCCGCCGCCGCCGGCATCGCCGAGTTCCGTGCCGAGGTGAAGCCGCAGGACAAGGCCGCGGCGGTGGCCGAGTTGCAGCGCGCCGGGCACAAGGTCGGCATGGTCGGCGACGGCGTCAACGACGCCCCGGCGCTGGCGGCGGCCGACGTCGGTTTCGCCATGGGGGCCGGCTCCGACGTGGCGATCGAAACCGCCGACGTGACGCTGCGCCAGGGCGACATGCGTCACGTCGCCGACGCCATCCGCCTGTCGCGTCGCACCCTGGTCAAGATTCGGCAGAATCTGTTTTTTGCTTTTGTTTATAATGTTTTAGGGGTGCCACTGGCCGCGCTGGGCTGGCTGAATCCGGTGATCGCCGGGGCGGCTATGGCGGCCAGTTCGGTCTCGGTGGTCAGCAACTCGCTACTGCTGAGACGCTGGAAATGATTGCCTCATCGGGAGGCGAGAATGGAAGAAGTCGTGGTGAAGCTGGTAGGGCATGGCGGGCTGGACGAAGAGCGCCGGGCGGCGACCCTGTTGACCAGGCTGCCTGGCGTGGCTCAGGCCGAGGCGGGGCTGGCGGGGGGACAGGTGCGGGTATTGTTCAACCCGCACCTGCTGACGAGCGCCAGCCTGCTTGCGGTGCTCAACAATGCCGGCTTCGACGCCATCCTGTGACACGCCTTACAGTTCGATCGTCACGCCGGCCTTGAGTCGTTCCACGTGCAGGTGCGGCGGCAATACCGCTCGGATCTGCTCCATCATGCGCTCTTCCTCGCCAGGATCGAGATGGCTGATCCACAACTGCACCGCCGGTGGCAAGGGGTCGACCAGCGATGCCAGCAGCGACGGCGCCATGTGGCCGTAGCGCCGTGCCTGCGGCAGGTGGTCGTCGTCGTAGGTGACCTCGCACAGCACGTCGGACAGCGACGGCACGTGGGCGATCCATTGCCAGAACGCTGGGCAGGGGCCGCTATCGCCGCTGAACGCCAGCGCACGCCAGTCGCCTTCCACCAGCCAACCCACAGCCGGAATGCTGTGCTCGGCCGGCAAGGCCGTGGCGATAGCGCCGGGCAGGGCGACCGGGTCGCCGACCTCGATGGCCTGCAGCCGCACGTAAGGGTTTTCCGGACTGGGCGTGTCGGTGTAGTCAGGCCAGATCACGCCGTTGAACAGATGCTGCTTGACGGCGTCTAGCGTGGCCTGCTGGCTGTAGACGGTGATGCCGGGCCCGGCATGGCCGGCGTGCACGTCGGCCAACAGCGGCAGGAAGCCGCAGTGGTCGAGATGGCTGTGCGACAGCAGCACGCGCGTGATGCGCAGCAATTGCGCCACCTCCAGCGAGCCGACGCCGGTGCCGCAGTCGATCAGCGTGTGGTCGTCGAGAAGGAAACTGGTGGTGCGGGCGGGGCGGCCGATGCCGCTGGAGGCGCCCAGGATGGAGACTCGCATCGCCGTGCTCCGACAGGGAAGTGAAGTCCCGATTGTAGCCGACATGCCGGGAGGGGACTAATTAGTCCGGCATGTCGGCTCAGGCCGCGTGCCCCGTCGCCGCTTCCAGTTGCTGCCGCAGCAACCGGCTCAACTGTTCCAGCAGCCACGACAGCAGCAGCATGGCCAGGATCAGGCTGGCGGCGGTCGGCAGTTGAAACAGCGACAGCGCCAGATAGAGCTGCTGCCCCAACCCCCCCGCGCCGACGATGCCGAGCACCGCCGCCGCGCGGATGTTGTTCTCGCCGCGGTACAGCGCGTAGGCCAGCCATTGCGCCCACACTTCGGGCAGCAGGCCGTAGCAGAACGCCGTCAGCCGCCCGGCGCCGAGCACGCGCAAGGCCTGCTCCGGTGCCGGAGGGGCGTTTTCCAGCGTTTCCGCGAATAGCCGCCCCAGCACGCCGCTGGTGTGCAAGGCCAGCGCCAGCACCCCGGCCGCCGGCCCCAGGCCGACCGCCAGCACCGCCAGCGAGGCCCACAGCAGATCGGGGATGCCGCGCAGCAGGTTGAGCAGCAGCCGCGCCAGTGCCTTGGCAGGTTGGCCGAAGCGCCCGGACGCCGGCAGCGCCAGCAGGGCGGCGCCGGCAAACGCCAGCGCGGTGCCGAGGAAGGCCATCGCCAGCGTTTCCAGCGCGCCGCGCCCGATGTCGGCGAGGAGCGCCGGGCTGGCGTCCGGCGGCAGGAATTCGCTGGCGAAGCGCAGCAGGCTGGCGCCGTCGAAACCGGCCTCGCGCCACGCCGGCAGCAGCCAGGCGACGCTGGCCAGCGCCGCCAGCACGGCGGAACCGGCCAGCACGGCTCCGCCCTGGCGGCTCTCCAGCAAGCGGCGCGACAGCCGGCTGACGCCCTCGGTCCCCACCACGATCAGCAAAAAGACCAGCAGCAAGGTGCTGACTTCGCCGCCGTTCATCATCTTGATCGAGGTGTCGAGCAACTGGCCGATGCCGCCGGCGCCGACGAAGCCCATCACCGCCGAGGCGCGGATGGCGCACTCCCAGCGGTACACGCTGTAGCTGACCAGCTCCGGCAAGGCCTGCGGCAGCAGCCCGTAGCCCAGCACCTGGGGGCGTCCGGCGCCGGCGGCACAGAGCGCCCGGGCCAGGGCGCGCGGCTGCGATTCGAGGATCTCGGCGTAGACCTTGCCCAGCATGCCGCCGTAGGCCAGCCCCAGCGCCAGCACCGCCGGCAGCGAGCCGAGTCCGACGGCGCGCACGAACAGCAGCGCCCAGACGATTTCCGGCGCCCCGCGCAGCAGCACCATCACGCCGCGCAGCAGCGACTTGCCGGCTTCGGCCAACCTTGACGGCGCGGCCGCCGTCAGCGCATGGCGGTCCAGCGCACGGGTGGTGGCGAAGGCCAGCGGCAGCCCGACCAGCATCGCCAACGCCAGCCCGGCGGTGGCCGCCGCCAGGGTGGTGACGCTGGCACGCATCACTTCGCCGAGAAAGACCGCGTTGCTGGCCGGCGGCAGGAAGCCGGCGACAAAGCCGGCCAGCGTTTTCAGCGTGGCGGCGTCGAACAGCTGCAGCGGGTTGAAGCCGGTCAGCGGCAGGGTCGGCACGAGCAAGGCCAGCAGCAGCGCGCCCCACAGCAGGCGCGGCAGCAGCGCCGGGTCGCGCGGGTGGCTCAGCATCGTACCCCCCGCGGGAAGCCGGGTTCGGCATCGGCCGGGAGGGTATCGTCTTCGGCCAACCTTTCGCCGGCGTACAAGGCTTGGATCAGCCCGCCATGCACCTCGGCGCGCGGCAGATCGAACAGGATGCGGCCGCCCTGCAGGCCGATGATGCGCGGGAAATGAGCCAGCGCCAGGTCGACCGAGTGCAGGCTCATCAGCAAGGTGGCGCCGCGGGCGCGGGCATCGTCGGCGAGGCGTTTTACCGTCTCCTCGGCCAGGCGCGGATCGAGCGCTGACACCGGTTCGTCGGCCAGCATCAGGCGTGGCGCCTGGTACAGCACGCGCGCGATGCCGACCCGCTGGCGCTGCCCCCCCGACAACTGGTCGCAGCGCGCCCACAGCTTGTCGGCCAGGTCCACGCGCTGCAGCACCTCTGCCACGCCGGCGGCGTCGTGCGGCCTGAGCAGCGCCAGCAGCGAGGCCAGCGTACCCTGGCGTCCCAGCCGTCCGGCGGCCACCGCGTTGACCACGCGCTGCCGCGCCGGCAGCGGCGGCGCCTGGTAGACCGTGCCGATGTCGGCCTGCAGGGACTGCAGCTGGCGCGGCGCGCAGCGCCAGGGGTCCTGCCCCAGTACGCTGACCGTCCCTTGGCTGGGGCGATAGACGGTGTTGGCCAACAGCAGCAACGACGACTTGCCGGCGCCGGACGGGCCGATCAGCGCCGCCTGCTCGCCGTCGCCCAGTGCCAGGCTGATGTCGTCGAGGATCGTCGACCGGCCCAGACGCAGGCCGACGCGTTCGAACGTCAGGCTCACTTCAACAGGCCTGCTGCCTTGGCCGCGGACTCGATGCCCTTGTAGTTGGCCGCCTTGGTCGGGATGAACTTGCTGGCGCGTTGCAGCTCCAGGATGGCCTGCTGTTCCGGGTTCTTCGGATCGAGCTTGAGGAAGGCCTTGGTGATCTTCTGCTGCAGCTTGGCGTCGAGGTTGCCGCGCACGGTCCAGTTGTAGTCGTAATAGGCCGGGGTGGTACCGAGCAGCTTGACCTTGGTCAGATCGACCTTGCCGGCTTCCACCAGCTTGTCCCACACCGAGGCGTTGAGCACGCCGCCTTCCACCTTGCCGGAGGCCACCCAGGCCACTGTGGCGTCGTGCGCACCGGAATAGGCCACGTTCTTGAAGAAGGTTTCCGGCTTGATGCCCTGTTTCTGCAGGAAGTAGCGCGGCATCAGGTGGCCCGAGGTGGACGACGCCGAACCGAAGGCGAAGCTCTTGCCCTTGAGGTCCTTCAGCGAGTTGATGCCGGCCTCGGTGTTGGCGATGTACTTCGAGGTGAACTTGCTGTCTTCCTCGCGCTGCACCAGCGGCACCACCTTGCCGCGCTGGCTCGCCTGCACGAAGGTGAAGCCGCCGAGCCAGGCCATGTCGATCTTGTCCGAGGTCAGCGCGGTCACCACCGCGGCGTAGTCGGTCACCGGCACGAACTGCACCTTCATGCCCAGTTCCTTCTCCAGGTAGGCGCCGAGCGGGGCGAACTTGCGCTGCAGTTCAGTCGGTGCCTCGTCGGGAATGGCCGAGACCTTGAGGACGGCTTCCTCGGCGGAAGCAAGGGCGGAAACGGCCAGCAGGGCGCCGGCCATAGCAAACTTGATGGCTTTCATCGGGTGAATCTCTCGTGTCGTGCGGGCGATAAACCGCAGGCATCAAAAAAGCCAGTCTTGCCGACTGGCCGAGGGGGGCGGGCGAAAGGCCGCCGAGTGGCGAACCACTCTTAGAACCTATCCTATTAGGCGGTTGTGCCTTCACATCTTGAGTGTCGGCGGACTGCGTACAAATCTTCGATTTGCCCAGCGATTCGGAACCCTCATGTACTCCGTGTACATTCCGGTTCCTGTGCTCCGGAAACACTCAACCTGCCTTGGCTCGCACGCCTACTAGGATTAGGTTCTTAAAAAAACAATTTTAACGCGACTGGTGCCGGCCAAACCAGACAAACAGCACCACGCCCAGCACGATCATCGGCAGACTCAGCCACTGGCCCATGCTGATGGTGTAGGACTGACCGAAAATGCCGGCGTCCGGCGAGCGGAAGAACTCCGCCACAAAGCGGAAGAAGCCGTAGCCGATCAGGAACAGCGCCGAGACCTGGCCGCGCGCGCGCGGCTTGGCGCTGAACCACCACAGAATGATGAACAGCGTCAGTCCCTCCAGTGCAAACTGATACAGCTGCGAGGGGTGGCGCGGCAGTGCACCGTACTGCATCAGCTGCGCCATCAACTCGGGTGACTGCTGTGCCTGCGCCATGTCGTCGAGGCGGGCTTGCGGAAACAGCATGGCCCACGGCGCATTCGGGCTGGTCACCCGGCCCCACAGCTCGCCGTTGATGAAGTTGCCGACGCGGCCGGCCGCCAGACCCAGCGGCACCAGCGGCGCGATGAAGTCGGTCAGCTCCCAGAAGCTGCGGCCATGCTTGCGCGCAAACAGCAGCATGCCGACCAGCACCCCGAGGAAGCCGCCGTGGAACGACATCCCGCCCTTCCAGACCATCAGGATTTCCTGCGGATGGCTGAAGTAATACGCCGGCTGGTAGAACAGCACTTCACCCAGCCGCCCCCCCAGCACCACTCCCAGCACCCCGTACATCAAGAGGTCGTCCAGCAGCTTGGGTGTGAGGAAGGCATGACCCTGCTTCAGGCGGAGGTTGCCCAGCCCGATGAACAGCAGAAAACCCAACAGGTACATCAGGCCATACCAATGAACGGCGAGCGGGCCAAGCTTGATCGCCACCGGGTCGAACTGGGGATGAATGAACATTTGTCAGCGATGTGCGTTTGCGGTAAAAGAGAGATGACGAAATTATACGGAAAGCGTTCCCCCGCGTCGCGCTGCAAGCAAGGCAGCCCACGCGGCCGTTCGACATTCTGGCACCCGATGTCCGGACTGCGTCGCGGCTACCCGCCGCTGGCGTCCCTGGCGAACCGGCTTTCCGCTACCGATTGAGACTGAAGGATTCGCAATGCCCCAATACCGTTCCCGTACCTCGACTTCCGGCCGCAACATGGCGGGTGCCCGCGCCCTCTGGCGTGCCACCGGCATGAAAGACGACGACTTCGGCAAGCCGATCATCGCCATCGCCAACTCCTTTACCCAGTTCGTACCGGGCCACGTTCACCTGCAGAACATGGGCCAGCTGGTGGCGCGGGAAATCGAAAAGGCCGGCGGCGTCGCCAAGGAATTCAACACCATCGCCGTCGACGACGGCATCGCCATGGGGCACGGCGGCATGCTGTACTCGCTGCCCTCGCGCGACCTGATCGCCGACAGCGTCGAATACATGGTCAACGCCCACTGCGCCGACGCGCTGGTGTGCATCTCCAACTGCGACAAGATCACTCCCGGCATGCTGATGGCCGCGATGCGCCTCAACATCCCGGTGGTGTTCGTCTCCGGCGGCCCGATGGAAGCCGGCAAGGTGCAGTGGGGCAACGACATCCGCAAGCTGGACCTGGTCGATGCCATGGTCGAGGCGGCCAACAGCGCGGTATCCGACGAGGACGTCGACCGTGTCGAACGCTCCGCCTGCCCGACCTGCGGTTCCTGTTCCGGCATGTTCACCGCCAACTCGATGAACTGCCTGACCGAGGCGCTGGGCCTCAGCCTGCCGGGCAACGGCAGCCTGCTCGCCACCCACGCCGACCGCAAGGAACTGTTCCTCAAGGCCGGCCGCACCATTGTCGAACTGGCCCGCCGCTACTATGAGCAGGACGACGAATCGGTGCTGCCGCGCGCCATCGGCTCCAAGCAGGCGTTCGAGAACGCCATGAGCCTGGACGTGGCGATGGGCGGTTCCACCAATACCGTGCTGCATCTTTTGGCCGCCGCCAACGAAGCCGGCGTCGACTTCAAGATGGCCGACATCGACCGCATCTCGCGCGCAGTGCCGTGCCTGTCCAAGGTGGCGCCGGCCACCCAGAAGTACCATATGGAAGACGTGCACCGCGCCGGCGGCGTGGTGGCCATCCTCTCGGAGCTCGACCGCGCCGGCCTGATCCACCGCGACGTGCCGACCGTGCATAGCAAGACCCTGGCCGAAGGGCTGGAAGCCTGGGACATCCGTCGCAACGCGCCGGACAGCGAAGCACACCGCTTCTACCGCGCCGCGCCGGGCGGTGTCGCCACCACCATCGCCTTCAGCCAGAGCATGCGCTATCCGACGCTGGACGACGACCGCGCCGAAGGCTGCATCCGCGACAAGGAGCACGCCTACAGCCAGGACGGCGGGCTGGCCGTGCTGTACGGCAACATCGCCGAGCGCGGCTGCATCGTGAAGACCGCCGGCGTGGACGACTCCATCCTCAAGTTCACCGGCCGCGTGCGCATCTTTGAAAGCCAGGATGCCTCGGTAGAAGCGATTCTGGCCGACCAGATCGTCGCCGGCGACGTGGTGCTGATCCGTTACGAAGGTCCGAAGGGCGGCCCGGGCATGCAGGAAATGCTCTATCCGACCAGTTATCTCAAGTCGAAGGGGCTGGGCAAGGCGTGTGCGCTGTTGACCGACGGCCGCTTCTCCGGCGGCACCTCCGGTCTGTCTATCGGCCACGTCTCGCCGGAAGCGGCCGAAGGCGGCGCGATCGGCCTGGCGGAAGAGGGCGATACGCTGGAAATCGACATCCCGAACCGCACCATCCGCCTCGCCGTCTCCGACGAGGAACTGGCGCATCGCCGGGCCAAGATGGAAGCGCGTGGCAAGGACGCCTGGAAACCGCTAGACCGTCAACGCACGGTAAGCGCCGCGCTGCGCGCCTACGCGGCGATGACCACCAGCGCTGACACCGGCGCGGTGCGCGACGTGTCGCAGGTGGAGCACAAGTAAGTAGGGCGGATGTCCCGCAAGGCGGGGCGATCCGCCGCCAGCCTGGCAAACTTCGGCCTCTCCATTATCGAGGTGGTTAAATTGCTTGGCAGTAACAAAAACGGCAGCTCGGATGAGCTGCCGTTTTTGTTTTTCGGCTCATCCCAAAGGAACTGTCGCTTGTCCCCGTCTCTTCCGTTCCGTGCCTAGAATGGGGGGGAGGGAGTCTTGCCCCATGCCGGCTGGTGAATGATATTGGTTCTTGCCTCTTGGATTAAAGAGATGATGAACCTCGCCGGTGGTCGCTTCGTGTGTGGAATGCACCACGCTGGAGGCAGGAACATGCCTGAATCGGATTGGCGGGAACGATGGCCCAGGAACGACAGCGGTGGTCACGACAAGTGACGGAGAGCAGCAATGCGCTGGATCTGGAGACCGGTGTGTTCACGCTAGATAACCCGCGAGAGATCGCCCTGGCGCTGATGCGGTCGGCCGAGCGAAGCGACCGGCGAAAGGCAGGCCCCTTCCGCTCGGCGATGTCGATGCTCTCCTTCTATATCAACCGCGCCGGGCGCCAGCTCTCCGCACCGCAGCGCCAGCTCCTGGAGCAGGCGAAGGACGAACTGCGCGCGCTCTATGGGAAGCCGCGTCGGCAGTCGTGACGCTGGCATCCTTTTCCCGACGTTAGTGCCAATCTAAACCATTGCCTGTTGCCGGGAGACAGAAGAAGTATCAGGCCTTAGAGCTTGTTCACGATCTGTCGCAAGCCGCCCTCAGCGGGGTGAAGAGCAGTGCAGTAACCGGAATGTACGGGAGTAAATGAGGATTTCCGATCGCGGAGCGAATCCCTGTGTCTATTTTCGAGGCGCCCAGCGGAAGATTCGCACGAAGTGCACATGAGCCCCGGTCGGGGATACGCAGCAAGATCGTGAACGGGCTCTGGGTCCCTCTGAGCATATGCCAGCATCTGGTGTCGCATGCAGTCACTTTCGTGGCGGAGTTGTTGCTTCATCAGATTTTGGCGCGGGGTATCGTTATGCCATGGAACTTTTTTGGGCGCGGCTGCTCTGAACTCGACTGGCACAATCGTGCTGTCGGCGAGGTGCAGGGATGTCGTGCGAACAATTCACAACCGAACATGGAAATGTTCGGTTTTGTTTTTGTCGCACAAGAAATGAAGAATAAACTTGGTGCATCGCACAAATTTATCCGCCCCCGCTTTTGCACTGCAATGGTGCCGTTCCCGATGTGTCCGGGTAACGGCGCATGACGGGCCGGGTTCTTGCCGCGGCCGGCATAACACCAGGTAGGGCAGGGTTTTCAGCTTACTTTAAACAAAGTGGGGCTGATTTGATGAAAATCAAGGGCTTTGTCGGGAGGAAAGGCGGGGAATAGGCAAAAAAAATGCGCGGACATTTGTCCGCGCCAAGTCTACAAAGGAGAAATAGAGGAGAAACTATCAAGAAGCAATTGCTGCGTCTCAACAAGGACAGATTATCCAGATTGGTGCGGGGGCTGTCAACAGCAAAGTGTTGCAATGCACGAAAAAGATGCTTCGATGTCGCACATTGGAACATCCGAGTGTTACTAATCGAAAATCAAGTACCCCTCTCCCCGCTGGCCTGCCGCTGTGCGACAATCTTTCCTTTTATCCCTGACGCAGGATTTCCTCATGTCCATGCTGCATCCCGCTCTCCCCGATCCCCGCCTGTACTCTGATCCCATGCCCAGCAACATGCTGATTCATTACACCCTGTTGGTGTTGAATGCGGCGTCCGATAGCGACCGGGAAGCGTGCCGGGTCTCGCTCAAGCAGGCCGTGGCCGACATCCTGGAGCGCGGCGATGTGCTGACGCTGTCGGTGGCGCTGGCGATGGTGCCGTCGCAGGCCGCTTACCGTGTGCTGTGGGAAGCCCTGCGTGCCGCCGCCGAGCAGCCGGAGGGGCGCCATGCCGTGATCTTCGCCGTACCGCTGGTACTGGTGGCCGGGGCCAAGCCGGAGGCGACGTTGCCGGCGCGCATCGAGGATGTGGACGGACTGAACGCGCTACTCCGCGAGCATGGCGTGTTCGCGCCGGGGGCCGAGGTGTTCTTGTCGGGCAAGCTGCTGCACCCGGACACGGTGGCCGGCATCTCCTCGGCGCAGCTCTATCGCTTCACCCGATCGCTGGCCGATGCCGCGCGCGGTCTGCCGCTGGAGCTCGAACCGTCCGCCGTCACGGTCAGAAACGATGGCGTGTTCCTGCGTTACCTGATAGGCGTGGCGATCCAGGAGGAGGGCGAGCCGGCCCCGGTCAAGCTCGGTGGTGCGGTCGGGCCGTGGGGCATCCCACTGATGAAGTTCCTCGGCGAGCAGCTGAAAACCGACGGTGTGACGCTGTTCCCGATCGCACGTCCGCCGCAGGCGCTGCTGCAGGCCATAGTGGCGGGCGGCAGCGCGCGCCAGGAAGTGACGTTGCAGGCCTTTGCCAGCAGCATGATCCGCAAGCTGCGCGATATGGGGCAGGAGCCGGTGGCGGTGCTGTCCGCGCATGAGAATGGCGAGCTGCGTTGCACCATCTCCGCTCCGGGCGACGAGAAGAACTGGGAGGGCTTCGTCTGGCAGCTGTCGCCGCTGGATTCGGTGCCGCTGATCGCGTCGCAGTTCTGCGAACTGATGGCCGAGTGCCGGGTGAGTGACGTGCGCGTGGTGCCACAGGTACAGCCGGATCAGCAGAACGGCATTCCGCTGTTCCTGACCGCCGACGATATCCCGGCGCCGGGTTCGACGCTGCAGTGAATGATGTCTCGGGACATGAGCCGGATTCATGCTCATGTCCCGAATTGCTCATACCAATGGGCCGCGCATTTGAGGTAAAATCGCGCATCTCGATTAACCCTTTGATTGGAAGAGTCAAAGATGTTTGCAGCCGATCTGACGATCGCCAAGTACGATCCGGAACTGTCCGCGGCGATGGACGCCGAATACCGCCGTCAGGAAGACCATGTCGAACTGATCGCCTCCGAAAACTACGTCAGCCCTGCCGTGATGGAAGCCCAAGGTTCCGTCCTGACCAACAAGTACGCCGAAGGCTACCCGGGCAAGCGCTACTACGGCGGCTGTGAACACGTCGACGTGGTGGAGCAGCTGGCGATCGACCGCCTCAAGGCGCTGTTCGGCGCCGAGTACGCCAACGTGCAGCCGCATTCCGGCTCGCAGGCCAACCAGGCGGTGTACGTGTCGGTGCTGAAGCCGGGCGACACCATCCTCGGCATGAGCCTGGCGCACGGCGGTCACCTGACCCACGGCGCGTCGGTGAACATCTCCGGCAAACTGTACAACGTGGTGCCGTACGGCCTGGACGAGAACGAAGTGCTGGACTACGACGCCGTCGAGCGTCTGGCGCGCGAACACAAGCCGAAGATGATCGTGGCCGGTGCTTCCGCCTACGCGCTGGAAATCGACTGGGCGCGTTTCCGCAAGATCGCCGACGAAGTGGGTGCCTATCTGTTCGTCGACATGGCTCACTATGCCGGCCTGGTGGCCGCCGGTGAGTACCCGAACCCGGTGCCGTTCGCCGACTTCGTCACCACCACCACGCACAAGACCCTGCGCGGCCCGCGCGGCGGCGTGATCCTGGCCAAGGCGGAATACGAGAAGGCGCTGAATTCGGCGATCTTCCCGTGCCTGCAGGGCGGTCCGCTGATGCACGTCATCGCCGCCAAGGCCGTGGCCTTCAAGGAAGCCGCGTCGCCGGAGTTCAAGGCCTACGCCCAGCAGGTCAAGCAGAACGCCAAGGTGATGGCCGAGACCCTGATCGAGCGCGGTCTGCGCATCGTGTCGGGTAAAACCGAGTCGCACGTGTTCCTGGTCGACCTGCGAGCCAAGAGCATTACCGGCAAGGACGCCGAAGCCGCCCTGGGCCGCGCCCACATCACCGTCAACAAGAACGCCATCCCGAACGACCCGGAAAAGCCGTTCGTGACCTCCGGCGTCCGTATCGGCACCCCGGCCATGACCAGCCGCGGCTTCGGCGAGGCGGAAGCGAAGCTGCTGGCCAACCTGATCGCCGACGTGCTGGAAGCGCCGAACGACGAGGCCGTGACCGCGCGCGTGGCTGGTGAAGTCCAGGCGCTGTGCCAGCGCCTGCCGGTGTACGCGGCCAAGTAAGCCAATTGTCACGCCTGTGTGATACTGAAAGCGGCCTTCGGGCCGCTTTTGTTTTTTCGGGCAGGGGTTTAAGGCGGCGCGGTGGTGTCCGGTGCTCGTCCTGGTGGGCCGATTGGAGTAGGCCCGAACGAGGTGGAGCGGCGCGGCGGCACCGCGCGGCGACGCGCTCTCTTGACGAGCGTCAGAAACGGTGGCGTTAACGCTCCCGACCTTTGCTGATACCATCGTAGGATTATTACTAGCCAGGTCGTCACATCATGAAATGTCCGTTTTGCGGCAACGCCGACACCCAGGTGATCGATTCCCGCGTCAGCGAAGACGGCACCAGCATCCGCCGCCGCCGCCGCTGCCTGGCGTGTGAAAAGCGGTTTACCACCTTCGAAACCGCCGACGTGCGCATGCCGCAGGTGGTGAAGTCGGGTGGGCATCGTTCCGAGTTCGATGTCGAGCGGGTGCGCACCAGCTTCCTGCGCGCGCTGCACAAGCGCCCGGTGCCGACCGCGCTGGTCGACGACGCCATCGACCGTATCTGCCACCGCCTGCTGCAGCTGGGCGAGCGCGAGGTCAGTTCGCGCCAGATCGGCGAGATGGTGATGAATGAGTTGGCGAAACTGGATAAAGTAGCCTATATCCGTTTTGCCTCGGTATATCGCAGTTTCCAGGACGTCTCGGAGTTTTCCGAGGCGATCAAGGAAATCCAGAAATCCTCGTGAGAGAGCCCATGACGTTTTCCGCGGTTGACCACGCCATGATGGCGCAGGCACTGAGGTTGGCCGAACAAGGCCTGTACACCACCACGCCGAACCCCCGGGTCGGCTGTGTCGTCGTGCGTGACGGCGAGGTCGTGGGCGAGGGCTGGCATATCGCGGCCGGCACCCCGCATGCCGAGGTGCACGCCCTGCGCATGGCGGGCGAGCTCGCGCGCGGCGCCACCGCCTACGTGACGCTGGAGCCGTGCAGCCACTATGGGCGCACCCCGCCGTGTGCCAAGGGCCTGATCGAGGCCGGTGTCGGCCGCGTGGTGGCGGCGATGCAGGATCCGTATCACGAAGTGGCCGGGCGTGGCCTGGATATGTTGCGCGCTGCTGGCATCGAGGTGGCGGTGGGCTTGCTGGAGGCCGAGGCGCGGCGCCTCAACAAGGGTTTCTTGTCGCGCGCCGAGCGCGGCCGGCCGTGGGTGACGCTGAAGGCGGCCGCCTCGCTGGACGGCAAGACCGCCTTGTTGAACGGCGCCAGCCAGTGGATTACCGGCCCCGATGCGCGGCGCGACGTGCATCGCCTGCGCGCCCGTTCCTGCGCCATCCTGACCGGCAGCGGGACGGTGCTGGCGGACGATCCGCAGCTGACAGTGCGCGAGGTGTTTACCCCGCGCCAGCCGCGGCGGGTGGTGGTGGACAGCCGGTTGCAGACGTCGCCTGGGGCGCGCATCTACCGCGACGGCGAAACCATCCTTGCCACGGCGGTCGCCGACGCGGCGCGCCACCAGCCTTACCTGGAGCAGGGGGTGACGGTGTGGGTGCTGGGCGATACCGCCGGCCGGGTCGATCTGGCCGCCCTGCTGGCGCGCCTGGCGCAGGAAGGCGTGGGTGAGCTGATGGTCGAGGCGGGGGCCGGGCTCAACGGCGCCTTGCTGCAGGCCGGGCTGGTCGACGAGATCATGCTGTACCTGGCGCCGACGCTGCTGGGCGACGCGGCGCAGGGTTTGTTTGGCTGGCCGGTGCTGGAGTCGCTGGCCGGGAAAAGGAATGTGGTGGTCCGTGACCTGCGCATGGTGGGTCAGGACGTGCGACTGGAGTTGGCAATACCGTCCTGCTGAGCGTGAGTGGCGGATCGGTCGATGAGGGAAGTGGCAGCAGCACAAAAAATCAAAACATAAAGGAGGATGACGATGAAACTGGCAGCAAAGCAGCTGGAGCATGTGTCCCGACTGGTGTTGAAAGCCCTGGGTTGCAAGGAAAAAGAAGCCGTCATAGTCAGCCGGCACCTGGTCGAGGCCAATCTGCGTGGCCACCCCAGCCACGGCATCGGCATGCTGCCGTTTTACGTCGCCAGCGTCCGCAACAAGACGCTGCGTCCCAACCAGGCGGCCCGGCTGGTGCGTGACGCCGGGGCGATCCTGCAGTTTTCCGGCGAGCGCGGTTTCGGCCAGCGCGTCGCGCGCGAGGCGGTGGATGCCGCCATCTGGCGCGTGCGGGAAACCGGGGTGGCCCTGCTCACGGTGCGCAACGCCCATCACATGGGGCGCATCGGCTGCTACGGCGAGCAGCTGGCCAACGCCGGCCTGGTCGGGCTGTTCTTCGTCAACGTCACCGACGTGCACACGCCGATGGTGTCGCCGTTTGGCGGGACCGCCGGACGCTTCGGCGGCAATCCGATCTGCATCGCCTTTCCGGGCACCGACAAGCACCCGGCCTTCATCCTCGATTTCGCCACCAGCCGGGTGTCCTACGGCAAGACGCGGGTGGCCTATCTGGCCGGGCAGCGTTTCGAGGAGCCGGTGCTGCAGAACCACGCCGGCCATCCCTCCCATGACCCGCGCGTGATGTGGGAGGAGCCGCAGGGCACGCTACGGCCGATGGCGCACCACAAGGGCGGCGGCTTGCTCGCCGCCACCGAGTTTCTTGCCGGGCTGCTCTCGGGCGGCGGCACCTCGCAGCCGGGAGCGGCCGCGCCAGGGTGGCATCCTGAACCAGATGACGGCGTTCGTGGTCGACCCGGCGCAAACCGGCTCGCTGCCGTGGCTGCAGGCCGAGTACGATGCCATGACCGAGTACATCAAGTCGTCGCCGGCGCAGGAAGGTGGCGACCCGGTGCAGATGGGCGGGGGAGCCGGAGGCGCGCCGACGTGCCGATCATCTGGCTAATGGCATCGAGTTTTCCGACAATGAATGGAATGTCATCCGCACCGCCGCGCTCGAGGCCGGGGTGATGGCGCATCAGCTGGACGAAGCACAGGAGCTGGCATGAAGGACATCGAGGACGCCCTCGAGGCGTACCTGAACCTGATTCACCGCAAGGGGGCCACCGAGCAGGTGGTGTCGGAGCGCCGCCAGCTGTTGAAGAAGCTGACGGCGCTGCTCGACGGCCACCCCAAGGATATCGAGTTGTTCCGGCGGGCGGTGGACGTCTACCTCGAGCGCTGCCCGCACGAGGACCGGGTCACCGCGCTGACCTGCGCGCGCGAATACTATTACTTCTGGCTGGGCGACATAAAGAAGCTGGCCGAGCTGACCTCCCGTTCCGGCTTCACCATCCACAACCCGCGCATGGACATCGCGGCCTCGCTGGACGAGCTGCTGCAGCGCATGAAGCAAGCGGGTTTCGACCGCTTTCCGCCGTCGTTGGAAATCTACCTCGGCAAGCTGTTCGAGGGGGGCATGAAGGAGCGCCAGATCGCGCCGCGCGAGCAGATTCTCAAGGCCATGCTGTACCTGCTCGACGGCCAGCCCTACAAGCCGGAAAACTACCGCATCGTGGTCGACGCCATGCTGTTGCAGTTGACGTTCGACGACAACGAGTCGCGCGTCGCCTTCCTGCAGCTGGCGCGCGAGTACTTCTACTACTGGCTGTCGTTCCCGCCCGCCGCCGAACGCAGCACCATGATGACCCCGTTCTGAGCGGGCGTCGCCTTCGCCCGCCGCTGCCGCGCGTGCTCCTTTTTCGTCTTGAACGCGCGTAGGCGGGTGGAATGCGGCATCGGCGCCGCGTTCTCGTTTCCCGTGCGATTTGGAATTACACTGTCCGGCACGACACCGGGAGCCGCCATGACCACTCTTTCCGCCTATTCCGCGCTCGCGGAACGCTTCACCCGCCTCTACCGTTACCACCACCTCCACGCCATCGCCTCGTGGGACCAGGCCACGATGATGCCGGCCAAGGGCAACGAAGCCCGGGCTGCGGCGTTGGCCGAGCTGCAGGTGCTGATCCATCGCACCCTGACCGAGCCGGGCCTGGCGGGCCAGATCGCCGCCGCCGAGGACGAGCCGCTGGACGACATGGAGCGCGCCAACCTGCGCGAGATCCGCCGCAGCTGGGAGCAGGCCAACCTGCTGCCCGAGGCGCTGGTGGAGGCCAAGGCGCTGGCGGGCTCGCGCTGCGAACACGCCTGGCGCACGCAGCGCCCGGCCAACGACTGGCCGGGGTTTCTCGCCAATTTCCGCGAGGTGGTGCGGCTGTCGCGCGAGGAGGCGCAAAGGTTGGCCGAGGCCACCGGGGTGCGTCCCTACGACGCGCTGATGGACAAGTTCGAGCCCGGCATGAGCAGTGCCGAGATCGAGCGGGTGTTCGAGGAAGTGAAGGGCTGGTTGCCCGGACTGATCCGGCAGGTGCGGGAACGCCAGGAAGGGGAAACCGTACTGGCCCCGGCCGGGCCGTTTGCGGTCGAGCGGCAGCGCGCGCTCGGGCTCGACGTGATGAAGCTGCTCGGTTTCGATTTCGACGGCGGCCGGCTCGACGTCAGCGTGCACCCGTTCTGTGGCGGTGTCGCCGAGGACGTGCGCATCACCACGCGCTACCGCGAGGACGACTTCGTGCAGAGCCTGATGGGCATCGTGCACGAGACCGGGCATGCCCGCTACGAGCAGGGACTGCCGCGCGACTGGCTCAGCCAGCCGGTGGGGCAGGCGCGTTCGATGGGCATCCACGAAAGCCAGAGCCTGTCGTTCGAGATGCAGCTCGGGCGCAGCCCGGCCTTCCTCGAACTGATCGCGCCGCTGGTGCGACGGCATCTGGGCGAACAGGAGGCGTTCTCTTCGGCCAACCTGGCGCGGCTCTACACCCGGGTGCAGCCCGGCTTCATCCGCGTCGACGCCGACGAGCTGACCTACCCGGCGCACATCATCCTGCGCTTCGAGATCGAGCGCGCGCTGATCGAGGGCGAGATCGAGGCCGAGGACATCCCTGCGTTGTGGGACGAGAAGATGCAGGCCTACCTCGGCGTCGACACGCGCGGCAACTTCCGCGACGGTTGCCTGCAGGACATTCACTGGACCGACGGCAGCTTCGGCTATTTCCCCAGCTACACGCTGGGGGCGATGTACGCCGCGCAGTATTTCGCCGCCCTGCGCCGGCAACAGCCAGACTTGGACGCACAGATCGCCGCCGGCAATCTGGCCCCGGTGTTCGATTGGCTGGACCGGCACATCTGGTCCCAGGGCAGCCGCTGGGAGACCGGCGAACTGGTGGAACGCGCCACCGGCGAGGCGCTCAATCCGGCCTATTTCCGCGCCCACCTGGAGCGGCGCTACCTCGGCTGAGCGGTGCTGGTCTGATAAATGAAAAACCCGACGCCACAGCGTCGGGTTTCAGGCTGCAGGCCACGTGTTTTGATGCGTTTTTACAGGACCCGGCAGAGCCGGGCCTCGCCACCTAAGTATTTAATTCCGGCCACTGCTCGTCGATTTCCAATCCCTCGCAGAGATTGGCTCAGCGATAGATTGGCACGCCGTCCGTCCTTGCCCTGTAAGGGCGCCTCGCTACGCTCGAGAGGATTGGCTGGTGGTTGCTTCAGGCGGGTTCCACCACCGGCTGGCACACCGCAACCCACTCGCCGCCGACCACTTCGGCCAACCTTTGCGGGCTGATGCGTACCGCGGTGTGCACGCCGCCGGCCGCCGGCATCACCTCGTCGAAGTCCCTGAGCGATTCGTCCAGATAGACCGGCAGCGGCGTGGCCAGGCCGAACGGGCAGACCCCGCCGACCGGATGCCCGGTCAGCCGTTCCACATCCTCGCCCGGCAGCATGCGGCCCTTGCCGAAGGTCTCCTTGAACTTGCGGTTGTCGATGCGGGCATCGCCGCGCGCCACCACCAGAACCACCCGTTCGTCGGCGAGACGGAACGCCAGCGTCTTGGCGATGCGCCCCGGCTCGACGCCGTGCGCCTCGGCCGCCAGCGCCACGGTGGCGGTGCTGGTGTCGAGTTCGATGATGGGGATGTCGTGCCCGGATTGGGCAAAGAAATCGCGGACGGATTGCAGGCTCATGGACGTCTCGGCTGGCAGGAATGGAACCGCCCATTATAAAGGCTGGGTGGCCGAGTGCAGGAGGGGAGCGGCGGCAAAGGCCGCCCTCGTGGATGGCAAAGCGGCGTTACACGGTCGCCGTACCGATCTTCTTGACCACCTTGCGTCCCAAGAGCGAGGCCAGGAGACCGTTGACGAAACGGGCCAGCCGTCCGCCGGCGTCGGCTTCGGCGGACAGGCCGCCGAGCGAGACGGTCTGCAACAGGCCGCTCTCGTGGATCAGCTCCATCGCGAAGTGCGCTTCGCGATAGGTCAGCCCGCCCAGGTGGGTCGGGTCGTCGCGTCCCAGGTCGCGGCCGTCCATGACGTCGATATCGAAGTGCACGTGCAGCCCGACCACCCCCTGGCCGACCGCGGCGATGGTTTTTGGCATCAGGCTCGCCAGGCCGTGGCGGTCGATCTCGTCGATGGTGATCAGCCGCACGCCGTAGTCGTCGAGCAGCGCCTTGTCCTCCAGGCTGGTGTGGCGCACGCCGATCAGCACGGTGTTTTCCAGGCTCGGTCCGCGCTTCTGCTTCTTCAGTGTGAGCAGCCGGTCGATGTTGCCACGCGAGGTGAACACGATGGCGCCGGTGTCCTGGCCCGCGACGTGGCCGACCGGGATCGGCGTGTCGTACCAGGTGCCGCCGCTCAGGATCAGCGGGATCTGCCGGAACGAGCGGTAGAACAGGCCGTACAGGTCGTCGTTGTCGACCGGCGCCTTCCAGAAGAAGCTGTCGGCACTCTTCTTGCCGTGCTCGATGCACTCGTGCCCGATCGGCTCCAGTTCCTCGCGCAGGCCGCTGAGCAGCAGGTGGCTCGCGAGCGGCTCACAAGCATCGGTCAGCTTTTCCACCAGGTTGAACAGCTTGATCACGATCGCCTTCGCCGCTTCGGCGCGGCGCAGGCGGTATTCTTTTGCCACGTAGGGTGAGGTCATCGCCATCAGGAGCGCGCCATAGTCCAGCGTGAAGGCGACGCTGTCGCCCAGTCGGTAGGCCGCCTCTGCCGCGCTGGCGTCGACGATCAGATGGTCGCTGCTGGCACCCAGTACCTGCAGACGCTCGTCGGTGGGACGTAGCCCCTCGGGGGCGATGTCCTCGCGTCCCATGGCCAGGATCAGCCGGCGCGCAGGGCGATCTTCGCCGTCGAACACCGGGCGGCGGCCGAAGGCGTCCTCGCCGGACAGCCCGTAGGGGCGCGACGGCTTGGTCTTGGCTTCGATCACGTCTGCCGTCAGGGTGTAGGCGTCCTTGTGCAACTTTCCATACAGCCCCGGCGGAGTGGGTGATTCGGCCAGCATGATGCTGGCGCCCAGGCGCAGGTGGTTGATGCCTGCCGGCAGCTGTCCCTGTTCCAAGAGCGGAAGCGAGAAGGTGTTGCCGCCTGAGACGATGGGTAGTTCGATGGCGTGGCGACGGCGGATTTCATCGGCGAGATAGGCCAGATTGGACAGGTTGTCGACGGTGGGCTGGATGCCGCCGACGCAGGCCAGGTTGGTACCGACCCCGATCAGACGCACCCCGGCGAGCGCCAGGATCTGTTCGACGTAGTCCATGGTCTCGTGGGGCAGGATGCCCTCGCGCAGGTCGCCCAGGTCGATCATCAGCACGACATCGTGCACCACGCCGAGCTGTACTGCCGCACGCGACAGCGCCTGCAGCGTCTGCAGTTCCGAGTTGAGGCTGATATCGGCGTGGCGCACCACCTGTTCCGCCTCGGCCGGGGCCGGGGCGCGGATCAGCATCAGCGGCACGGAGATGCCGTCGCGCCGCAGCCGCACGATGTTGTCGAGGCGCGAGTCGGCGATCTGCGCCACCCCGCCGCGTACCATGGCACGCGCTACCCGAGGCGAGCCACAGGCCGACTTGGTGACGCCGGCGACCTGGATGCCCTGCGTCCGGCAGGCCTCGACCAGCACTCTTGTGTTTTCTTCGATACGATCAAGATCGATGATGATGCGAGGACCTGCCATGCCTGTGCTCCACTGCGTTGAACGTCGAATCGGTTACGGTGCGGTTGGCGTTATCAGCTACCGTAGATGTCGAAGTTGAAGTATTTCTTCTGCACCTTCTGGTACACGCCGTTGCTGCGGATGGTCTCGATCGCCTTGTTCAAGCGCTCGCGCAGCGCGTTGTTGCCCTTCTTCACGGCGATGCCGGCACCGTAGCCGAAATACCTGGTATCGGAAATCCCCGGACCGGCAAAGGCGTAGGCCGGCGTGCCGCCGCGCTTCAGGAATTCGCTATCGGCCACGACCTGGTCGACGAACACGCCGTCCAGCCGCTCGGTCTTCAAGTCGAGAAAGGCCTCGGTGACCTTGCCGTAATTGACGATCTGTACCCCCTTTTTGCCCCAGTGGTCCTTGGCATAGCGCTCCTCGGTCGAGGCGCGCAGCACGCCGATGCGCTTGCCGCTGAAGTCGTCCTTGGTCACCTTGACCACGCCGCTCTTGGTGACCATGCGGCTCGGCGTCTGGTAGTAGCGGTTGGTGAAGTCGACCGCCCTCTTGCGCTCGTCGGTGATCTGCATCGAAGAGAGAATGGCGTCGAACTTGCCGGCATTGAGGGCCGGTATCAGACCGTCCCACTCCTGCGGCACGATCTCGCAGGTCGCTTTCATCGCCTCGCACAGCGACAGCGCGATATCCACGTCGAACCCTTCCAGATGACCGTCGGCCGCCTGCTTGGCGAAGGGTGGGTAGTTACCGTCAATGCCGAATCGGATCGTTTCCGCCTGGGCCATCAGCGGGACCATGGACACAGCCAGCAACAGCGATAGTGCAGTCTTTCTCATGTCATTCTCCTCCGGTTCTCTTTGGTCGCTCCCCCCTTTTGGTGGAGGGTAGGCGGGTTCAGAGTGTCACAAGGGGGAGGGGGGGCTCAATAGCCCTTTTTCTGATCAATAAATGACTTTGGCATTGATGTTTTTTGCATTTGGCTGCAAGGCTTGCAGAATGGAGAACGGCCAAAAATTGTATTTTGTATACAAAAAAAGGGTGTCGTGTTTGTCTTGGGTGATGTCGCAAATCCGTAATGCAAAATGAAGGTAAATGGGGGGGGAGGTCAGTTCGGCAGCAAGTGGTGTTTAGTAGGGAATATACCTGCAGGCACAGGTGAACCATGTGGAGTCTCAATCGGTAACGGCAGAAGGTTGGTTAGCATGAGCATGCAGCGGGCAACGTTTAGGCTTATTCTGCTGCGCAATACCTGATGGTGGAACTGTCATGATGTCGCCCGCCGCAAACCTTTAGTCTGCGAGAAACATGCCTTACTGAAATTAAGCAGCCAGCTTCCACGACGTTATCGCGGTAGCCTTCGGCTTATTGTTGACGATTGTTCGCTAGCAAGATAAAGACCACAACAGCCAGCGTTGACCACCAATAGTTCTTGAATAAATAAAATAGTGCAGTACCAAATCCAATCAGTAATGCCAGGGTCCGTACAAAAGAAATTGTGCTGTGCAAGAAAATTTTTCTGGCCGGAGGCATAACTGTAGTGTCGAATGGCGTTTGAGATAGGGTGGTAACATTTTTCCACTCGGTGGTAGCGGGGGTATTAGAGGCATCGCTTTGATTAGCCAGTGCCAGTAAGCAACGATACTGCCAGTACTGAATTTTGTCATGCCATGCACCCAGTGCATTTTGTTCTTCTCTGCTGAACGTCCAGAATGGGCTATTATCATTCTTGCCATGGGTGAAGTTTTGATACCAACTATCCAGACGATTCAAGAGCTGTAGCAGCATATGGCCGCATTCGGACGCTGGGTTATAGGGAGTCAGCGGCAATGCTTGCCATTCGATACTCACGGTATATGGCCCGATATATGGTTGGCAAGGCGCAGCCTGCCACGACCGCCAAATGCGGCGTACTTCTTCCAGTGGGCTATTCATTACCTGTTCCAGGCATTGGGTCTTCAGTTCGCTCCAGTCCGTGGTATTGATCTCCGTCCAAGGAGGCGATAATGGCTTTTGCCAGTAAGTATCGATTGGAGCCGCCCAGTGGGCACAATGCGGGTAATGGCTGCTAATGCTAGTAAAAAGCACAGGTTCTTTTTGCCTTATCCATAACTCCGTTTCTTCACCACCTAAACACAGTAGTGCACCCAGGGAAGGAGGTGACTCAATATGTGGAAAATATGCCAGTAAACGTTCGTCGTTTAGCAAAACAAGGCGCGAAATGCCTCGCTGGCGCATGAAAAGCAGCCATTGAATATAGTCCGCTGTCCACAGTGGCCCTTCTTGGTCACGAAACTGAATCGCCACGTCAGCAAATGCGGCATGCTGATGAAAATCTTCCAGTGTTAAACGATCAGCCAAAAAGGCATTTCCGTAAGCACAAAGGGCCACCGCGCGGCAATCGGCTTCACACAGACTCATACAAAGCCATTCCTGAGTTCAGTTCGCCGTACTTAATAGTGATTTTTGTCATGGCATCCGTTGCCGATGGCTGCTTTCTCATCGCTTATCGCTGTTAGCCTCGCCATGTCTAGGCATGCTGTCTTTATATGGGGCAAAGGTGGATATATGGTGGCCAACGTTTACTCGGCTTCGCGATACCAGATGGTGGCGCCGTAGCGGGAATCGGGGTAGTCCGGCATCACGTCGCCCGCTGCGAAGCGCTGCCGCGCATTCGGCTTGGCGGGAGTCCACCAGAGCCCTGCCTGCGGGCAGGGCTGGCCAGCTTCGACGCGACCACTGCTGGGTTTGTCCTTGGGATAGAAGCCTTCTGGCGGTACGGCGATGAAGCGGTTGGGTATGCGGCGGATCAGCGTCCAGGTGTCGGGCACGACGTCTTGCTCATCGATCCAGTCGCCATACTCGTCTTTCGTTAGCCCTTGCCTGACCTCGATTTCGGCTTCTCCAGGTAAAGTACCCCGCCCGACGTGCAGAAACTGGGCTGCCACATTGTCCACATTGGGCAAATAGATGCCACATTCGGGTACCTTGTCGCCGGGACGGATCACCACGGTGGGGTCCAGTTCATACAGCGGAATGTATTCGGGGAGGCAAATATCAGCCCCTCCCAGCACGCCCTCCAGAACTCCATTAAGCTTATTGAAGTCAAGGCTCCAGCTTAAATCACCAGCTTGCCATGAGCCACTGAGCGTTGCCCCAGTCGTGCTATCAAGCGGGATGGCCTTGTAAAGTGCATCCCAAAACGCCGTGCCCAGCTGTTTCGGCATCCAGCTGGCGTCGAACTCGCCAATGCCCTTGTTGATGTAGTCGCCCTGAAGTCCAACCCCCCCCCGGAATGCCTGCGGGTCGTCGTGGCTGCGCAGGATGCAACCTTTGATTAGCCTGTCACGACTGTTGCGCAGATTGGGTAGCACCCGCCCGCCCCAGACGATGTCCGGTTGCAGGCTGGTATGACGGCGGCGCAGGTCGGCCGGTGCCTGTTGCATATAGTCGTCCAGGCATTGCTCTCCGAGTTTTACTGCTTCGATCATCGCGTCGCGAATATTGCAAAAGTGCTCCAGCGAGGTCAGGTATTCCAGCAGGTAGCATTCCTGCGGGTGAAGTTGGGCCATGGTATTGATGTCCTGTCTAGTTACCGTACCAGTTGTGGGTCAGGCGAGGAATGCCGATAAAGGCATCGCTGTCGCTGGGAAACTCGCCGTCGGTGTAGCCCCAGCCGGTAGGCTGGCGCTTGCCGGTGTATTCCTTTTGAAGCTGCGTTGGGTCCACCACGATTTGTACGCTGCCGCCTTGAAGTTTGATCAACTCGTCTGCTTCGGATGCCTGTGTCGCTGCGCGGCCTTCCCACACTTTGAGCGGGGCACCGGGTGGCACGGTGTAGGTGACGTATTCGCCGTTGTCGTTCCAGCCCTTCCATACCGCGAAGCGCCGTCGCCAGTCGGCCTTGCTCTTTAGCGCCTTGAATTCGGCCTCGCGCATCCAGCAGTAGCTGTTGTCGTTGGACTTGGGGTCTACCACCCGGTAGAGGGTTTCGCCGGGCATCACCTCGCTGGCTCGCATGCTGTTATCGAAGGTATTGAATTTGCGTTTTAGCGTGCCGTTGGGACTGTTTTTTTCGATATTGGGCCAGCCGGCGCGGATTTTGTCGTGAGCCGAAAGAGGTAGATTTCTAAGCGGTCGAAATGCAACTTTTTCTGTGATATCCGCCCACTCGGGTTTGTGCTGACGGATCAGCGCCGCCTCGGTGGCTTCATCGATGCGCCGGAAGGTGTGCGGGTTGGTTTTATCCACCACCGCGCGGTAGGCTTTGTCGCCCTCGATATCCAATCGACGCGCCAGCCGCCCCAGCGTTTCATTCAGCGGTCCGATGGCTTTCTTCAAGCCGTCATTAGCCTTGTTGCGCACGTCGGCAATCAACTGGATGGTGTTTTGTACCGGTTGCTTGATTGATGCCGGTCCCCAGTCCGCCGCCCGCTGCAGGATGGCTTTGGCAACCCCAGCCAGTTTGTCGTAGGCCGTCAGCAGCTGGTTCAGCTTGATCTTGGCCTGCAGCTTACGTACCTGCTCGGCAAGGTAACGGTAGGGGTTATAAATGCGCAGCACACTCAGCGTCTTGCGTACTGCTGGCTGGTCTAGCAGCTTGTTCAGGCCACCAATGGCTGATTCAAAGGCCTTCTTGTCGGCGATTTTCCCGGCCATGTTAAAACCGGCCTTGCGCAGGTACAGGAACATCACCTTGCACGCACCCTTGGCAAAGGAGCCCAGTACAGGGAACAGGCCGACCAAGGTCAGTGCCAACGCTACCCAGGCACCGGTGTTGTTGCTGTCTTTCGAGATGTTGCGGCAGTTCGCCACCAGGTCGCGCACATCGCAGATCTGGTCCACGAAGGGGATCATGGAGATCAATGTGCCGGTGACGACTTGGCCAGTGCTCTGATTGTCGTTGAAGTCTCCCTGGATCACCGCCCAAATCCATAGGCCAGTTGCCTGCAATTTGTCGCCGGCACTATCTAGCCAACTCTTGGGGGCGCTTTGAAACCAGGCCAGAGCCTGTTCCAGCTCATCCATTACGTATTCCCTCCATTACCGCCAGCGGGTAATTTTTGTTCAATCTGTTGCTGCAGCAGGGAGAGTGGATCTACTTCGGCTTCCGGTTTCGGTGACGGCAATTCGTAAGACACTTGCGCAGGTTCCAGCGGGACAGCCTGGTGGCGTTGGCCAACCCCGGCCTGGTCCAAGGTGCCGGCCAGAGTCATACCGCCATCGAAGCGGATTTTGTATTTGGCATCAGCAATGGGCTTGCCTTCTGCATCCATCAGGCTGGCGGCAATCCAGTGCTTGCCGGGTTGGGGGAGTGGCGGAAAGCTGACGGGCAGAGTGGCCGGTCCAGTCAGCGCATGATCCGCCCCTTTGATGCTGACGGTATCCGGGCAGTGGATGTCGATATTGCCGCCCGAAAGCCGGATGTAACCGCCGCCGCTGGTGAGCAGGATGTCGTGCTTGGCGCTGATCACCACCTTGCCCTTGCAGGAGGTGATGGTCACATCCCTGTCTGCAGTCAGCTCCATCGCATCGCTCTGCGCCTGGACCTGCACCTTGCCCTTGGCCGCGATCAGCTTGAGGCTGATTGAGTCCTTCACTCCGGCGACGAACAGGCTGATGTGCTGCCCCACGTTGTGCAGCCAGCGCCGGCCCGAGGTCTGCTGGGTGTCGCGCTGGGCTATTTGGTCGAGATTGGTGCCGGCGGCCAGGGTGAGGCTGTTGTCGGTGGTCGCGGCGAGGCCGGCCGGGGCGCTGAGGATCATCAGCGGTTGTTGGCCGGCGACCGAGCGAGGTAGCGAAGCGTCGCGAGGGAATGACTCGTTGGCAGCTTTGCTGTCTTTGTCGGTGTTGGTTCCCGCCTCCCACGCTTTCAGTGCCTGCACGTGGTGTTGCAGGTGGCCGTCGGCTTTGTTCGCGCCTTTGCCGTTGTCGGGCTTGATCTCGGTGGGCCCGGTTTCGACAGAGTCGGCCAGCTGCGCGGTAGCGGTCTCGCCCAGCGATTGGCTCAGGCTCAGCGCGGCGTCGAGCTGGCTTTGCGCGCCGTCGCGCGCCAGTTGTTTGCCGGAGGCTGAGGGCTGCGCTTCGGTGCTGAGCAGCAGGCCGTGGCCGGCGCGGATGGCGCCGTGGCGGTCGGTGCGCAGTTCGAAGCCCTCGCCGCGCGGCGTGGCTTTGCCGTCGGTTCTGGGGTGGGTGAGGTAGCCCTGGTTGAGCTGCGTCTGGCCGTGCTCGCTGCTGAGCTTGGCGCGCACTTCGCCAGGTGTGTCGTCGAACAGCAGTTCGTTGTACTGGCCGCCCTGGTGCTCTTTCGACTTGATGCCGGACAGGGTCTTGTTGGCCGGCAGGTTGCCGGCGCCGCTGAAGGCGGGCGGCGGGTGGCTGCCGTGTACAGCACGCCGGTGATGACCG
>NZ_ACIS01000004.1:128923-408363 GCF_000174355.1 Pseudogulbenkiania ferrooxidans 2002 | reverse complement strand
TCAACACTTTTTGGGAGGAAATATCCTCTCCCCCATCTCGATTACAGGTAAGACCCTGGCGAACAAAGGAAAAGTTGAAAAACGCCGCCCACGAACTTCGTGGACGGCGTCGTTTCAGGACATTTGATCGACTGCGACGGCTTAGCGCTGGCGCAGCTTGGCGAAGGCGGCCGCCATGGCGGTGTCGCCCGCTGGCTGCGCTGCCGGCTTGCGATTGTCGCGCCCGCGCGGCGCGTCGGCGCGGGACGACGGACGGGAACCGGCACCGACTTCGTCATCGAGACGCATGGTCAGCGCGATGCGGCGGCGCTTGACGTCGACCTCCTGCACCTTGACCTTGACCACGTCGCCGGCCTTGACCACCTTGCGCGGGTCGTCGATGAACTTGTTGGACAGCGCCGAGATGTGCACTAGGCCATCCTGGTGTACGCCGATATCGACGAAGGCGCCGAAGTTGGTGACGTTGGTCACCACGCCTTCCAGCACCATGCCCGGCGCTAGGTCCTTCAGGTCCTCCACCCCTTCCTGGAAGGTGGCGGTCTTGAACTCGGGCCGAGGGTCGCGGCCGGGCTTGTCCAGTTCCTTCAGGATGTCCATGACGGTAGGCACACCGAAACGCTCGTCGGTGTAGTCGTGCGGTTTGAGCGTCTTGAGGAAGCCGCTGTCCCCCAGCAAGGATTTCACTTCGCGACCGCAGCGCGCGACGATCTTTTCCACCACCGGATAGGCCTCGGGGTGCACCGACGAGGCGTCGAGCGGATTGTCACCGCCGGTGATGCGCAAAAAGCCCGCCGCCTGCTCGAAGGTTTTATCGCCCAGACGCGGCACCTTGAGCAGCTGGCTGCGCGTGCGGAAGGCGCCGTTCTGGTCGCGGTAGCTGACGATATTGGCGGCCAGCGTGCTATTGAGGCCGGACACCCGCGCCAGCAGCGGTACGGAGGCAGTGTTGACGTCGACGCCGACGGCGTTCACGCCGTCTTCGACCACGCCGTCCAGCGCGCGGGCCAACTGACTTTGGTTGACGTCGTGCTGGTATTGACCGACGCCGATCGACTTGGGATCGATCTTGACCAGTTCGGCCAGCGGGTCCTGCAGGCGGCGGGCGATGGAGACGGCGCCACGCAGACTGACGTCGAGGTCGGGAAATTCCTTGGCGGCGAGTTCGGACGCCGAGTACACCGAGGCACCGGCTTCGGACACCACGATCTTGGTCAGACCGAGTTCGGGGTGACGCTTGATCAGATCCTGCGCCAGCTTGTCGGTTTCACGACTGGCAGTGCCGTTGCCGATGGCAATCAGCTCGACCTTGTGCCGTGCCGCCAGCACCGCCAGCTCGGCGATGGAACGATCCCAATCGTTTCGCGGCGCGTGCGGGTAGATGGTGCTGGTGGCGACCACCTTGCCGGTGTTGTCGACCACCGCGACCTTGGTGCCGGTGCGCAGCCCCGGGTCGAGACCGAGCGTCGGGCGCTGGCCTGCCGGGGCGGCCAGCAGCAGATCGTGCAGATTGGCCGAAAACACCTTGATCGCTTCGGCGTCGGCGGCTTCCTTGACCCGCGATACCAGTTCCAGCTCGAGCGACAGGAAGATCTTGGCGCGCCAGGTCAGACGCACGGTGTCGAGCAGCCACTTGTCGGCCGGGCGGCCGGCGTCGAGCACGCCGACGTGGGCGGCGATGAGCTGCTCGTAGGCGGAGCGCTCGGTGATCGGCGTTTCGTCCGGCTGGTATTTGATGGCGACCGACAGCACGCCCTCGTTGCGACCACGCAGCAGCGCCAGCGCGCGGTGCGAGGGGGTGGAGCGGATCGGCTCGCGGTGCGCGAAGTAGTCGGAGAACTTGGCGCCCTCTTCTTCCTTGCCGGCCACCACACTGGCGGCGAGCTCGCCCTCGCTCCACAGTTTGTCACGCAGACGGCCGAGCAGTTCGGCGTCTTCGGCGAAGCGTTCGATCAGGATGGCACGCGCGCCGTCGAGCGCCGCCTTGGCATCGGCAACGCCCTTGCCGGCGTCGACGTAAGCCTCGGCCGCGGCCGACGGGTCCTGCGACGGGTCGGCCAGCAGGCTTTCGGCCAACGGTTCGAGCCCGGCCTCGCGGGCGATCTGGGCCTTGGTGCGACGCTTGGGCTTGTAGGGAAGATAGAGGTCTTCCAGCGTGGTTTTGTTGTCGGCACCGTACAACGCGGCCTGCAGCTCGGGGGTGAGCTTGCCCTGCTCGGTGATGCTGTTGAGGATGGCGTCGCGGCGCTCGTCGAGCTCGCGCAGATAGCGCAGACGTTCGTCCAGCGTGCGCAGCTGGGTATCGTCGAGCCCGCCGGTGACTTCCTTGCGGTAGCGGGCGATGAAGGGAACGGTGGCGCCACCGTCGATCAGTTCGACCGTGGCAGCCACCTGGGCTTCGCGGACGTTGAGTTCTGCCGCGAGGCGGCGGGCAATGCTAGGCAACATCGGCTTTGTTCTTGTCGTCGGAAAAAAGCCGATACTGTAGCCCGTCTGCCCGCAAAATCAAGCGGCGACAGGCCCCGCCAGCCAGGCCTGGGCGGCTTCGGCCGTGTCGAAGTACTGCACCTTGGTGTGCGACATCAGGCCGGCGATGTGCGCGGCGAGCTTGATCCAGACGTCTTCGACCACGATGGCGACGCGCCCGAGCTCCTTGTCGTGGGCGCGGACGAAGCGTAATTCCTCGACCGCCATGTCGATGGTGAAATCCTTCAGCTCCGAGAGGTCGAGGAAGATATCGGGCTTGCCATGCTCGGCAATGCGCTTCATCAGTGCCACCTCGAGCTCCTTGAAGTCTTCCAGGGTGAATTCGTTGAACAAGGCCACATCGAGGCCGTAATCCTGCTCGCGAATGGAGATCATGCCTTTGCTCCTGAGGTGAGGGGACTCATTGTTATTCTAGCGCCGGCTGGCGAGGATGCCGCTGATCACGATCAACGTCATCGCGACGAAACTGGCCAGCGTCAGGCTATCTTGCCACACCAGCACGCCCAGCAGGGTGGAAAACACCACGGTCAGATAGGACAGGTTGGCCGCCACCAGCTTGCGGCCGACCTTGTACGCCCGCGTCATCGCCAGTTGCGCCACCGTGGCGGTGAGGCCCAGCCCCAGCAGCAGCCAGACGTTGGTGGCGGTGACGGCATGCCAGCGGTCGAACTGCATCAGGACGGCGCCGCCGACAGTGGAAATCAGCGCGAAGTAGAACACCACGCGCCATTCCGGTTCGCCCAGCCGGCCCAGTTCGCGCACGTGCAGGTAGGACCACCCCGCGAGCAGGCCGGAGCCCAGACCGAGCAAGCCCGCCTCCCAGCGCTCGCCGGCCAGCGTAGGCCGCAGCAGCAGCAGCACGCCGACGAAGCCCAGCGCCAGTGCGGCCACAGCCCTGGCGGAGAGGCGTTCGCGCAGCACCAGCACCGACAGCAGGGCGAGGAACAACGGCGAGGTGTAGTTGAGCGTGACCGCCGTGGACAGCGGCAGGTGGGCGATGGCGTAGAAGTACAGCAGCAGCGAGATATAGCCGATCAGTCCACGCTGCACGTGGTAGCGCAGATGCGGCGTGACGAAGCGCTCACGGCGCCAGCACGCCGCCACACCGAGCGTCAGGGTGCCGAAGGCCGTGCGCCAGAACACCAGTTCCGTCGAGGAAAAATGCTGGGCGCCCAGCTTGACGAACAGCCCCATCAGGCCAAAGAACAGCGCGGCGACCACCATCCACGCCGACCCGAGGCGCCAGCGGGAAACGGGAACGTCGGGAGCGGCCAGCGCCGGCTCGGTAGGTTTCATCATGTTGCAATAGAAAGGATTGGACGAAGCGGGTTCAGCGGCGCGCCGCCAGCACGCCGGAAAAAACGATCAGCAGGATGCCGGCCAGCGCCTCGAGCGGCAGCACGTCGCCCCACAGCAGCACCCCCAGCACCGCGGAGAACGCCACCGTGAGGTAGGCGAAGCTCGCCACCAGGAACTTGCTGCCGTCCTTGTAGGCGCGGGTCATGGCGAGCTGGCCGCACATGCCGGTGAGACCGACACCCAGCAGGGGCCAGAAGGTCTCCGCGCTCAACGGGGTGAAGCCGGGGCCGAGCAGCAACAGTACCGCACCGAATACCGAGGAGATGGCGAAGAACCAGAACACGACGCGCCACGGCGCCTCCCCCATCTTGCCGAGTTCGCGCACCTGGAATACGGCGAATCCGGCACTGGCGCCGGAGGCCAGCCCCATGGCGGCGGCAAACCACATGTCGCTGGCAAAGGTTGGCCGAAGCAGCAGCAGGATGCCTCCAAACCCCACCGCCAGGGCCAGCGCCGCGGTGCGCGTCAGCGGTTCTTTCAGCCGCACCAGGCAGATCAGGGTGAAGAACAGCGACGAGGTGTAGTTGAGCGTGATGGCGGTGGCGAGCGGCAGGTGCGTCAGCGCGTAGAACAGCAAGCCCATCGACACGTAGCCGATCAGGCTGCGCTGCAGGTGCCCGCGCCAGTTGGGCGTCAGCGGATTGCGCCGGCGCGCCACCATCACCCCGCCCAGCATCAGCGCGCCGAACAGGGTGCGGTAGAACAGCAGTTCGAGCGCGCCGAAGGAGCGCCCGCCGACCTTGACGAAGACGCCCATGAGCGCGAAGAACAGCGCCGCCACCACCATCCAGCCGGCTCCCAGGCGGCCGCTGCGCAGGCGCTGCCAACCCGGAGCCCAGGCCACGACCCGGTTCATGAGCGGCCCTTCTGCACCACCAGCGACAGGCAGACCGACTCCAGCGAGCGGCGGTAGGTGTGGTACTCGGAGGCATTGGCGGCGCAGCGCGCCTCGATCACGTCATGCTGCCCGGTCAGCAGGAACACCTGCAGGTTGCGGCGCATGATCCACAGGCTGTCGGAAACGAACTGTCCTTCACGGTAGCTCACGGTGAGGCGTCCGGCGGTCGGCACCCATCGCACCAGACTGGCAGCCTCGCGATCACCCTCGGCACGGCGGTAGCGTTCGGCCAACGTTTCCAGCGTTTCGCCACGCGCCAGATGTCGTCGGTGGATTTCCACGCTGATCGCCGCGCGTTCGCGCTCGTCGGCCTTGGGTGGTACCACGCGCAGCGTGCGCACGCCATCGACGCGGGTGACGCGCACCTTCCAGCCGGTCGGGACGGTGAAGCTCAGGCGGTCAAGCGGGTCGAGATAGGCCGCTTGTGCCGCAACGGCGAACAGCAGCAGGAACAGCGCGAGAAGGCGGGAGGTAGCAGGCATTACCGGATCGGATAAACAAAAAGGCGCGGAAACCCGCGCCTCGCCATTGTGCACCGAATCACCGGGCTTAGCCAGCCAGGTGCTCGCCCATCAGGCGCCGGTAGAACTCGTGGAAGTGCTGCATGCCGTCTTCAGTCGGCGACTGGTAGGGACCGACCTCGCTCTCGCCGCGCAGCCACAGCGCCTTGCGCCCCTGGTGCATGCGATAGCAGATTTCGTCGTCTTCCTTGGCGGTTTCGAAGTACGCCGCCTGCTCGGCCTCGATGAATTCCGGCTCGAACCACACCACTTCTTCGGGATAGTAGAACTCGGTGATCACGGTGCACTTCTCCGGGCCGCGCGGAATGGCCACGCTGGCCACCAGCACGTGCGGATACCACTCGATCATGATGTTCGGGTAGTAGGTGAGCCAGATCGCGCCGAATTCCGGCTGGCGCTCGGCGAAGCGACGCAGCACTTCGTCGTGCCAGGCACCGTAGACCTTGGAGCCGGGACGGGCCAGCTTGTTCTTCACCCCGACCGTCTGCACGTGGTACTGGTCGCCCCATTCCCACTTGAGATCGCCGCAGTCGACGAAGTGACCAAGGCCGGGATGGAACGGATCGACGTGGTAGTCCTCGGAATAGACCTCGATGAAGGTCTTCCAGTTGAAGTCGTACTCGGTGACGTGGGCGCTGTGGAAGGCGTAGCCCTCGAAGCTCAGGTGCTTGGCCACGGCGAGCTTGGCGAGGTCGGCGGCGACATCGCGGCGGGCGTCGAACAGCAGGCCGTTCCAGCTGGTGAGCGCGGTCTGGCCCAGGTTGAGGCACGGCGTCTGCGGGAAGTGCGGCGCGCCGACCAGGCTGCCGCCCTTGTCGTAGGTCCAGCCGTGCAGATTGCACACGATGTGGTTACCGTTGCCGCGCCCCTGGTAGATGGTGGCCTGGCGATGGCGACAGACGTTGGAGATCAGCTTGACCTCGCCGTCGACGCGCTTGAGCATCTTGCCGTGGTCCATCCAGGCCAGCGTCTGGTAGTCCCCTTCGTTGGGCACCATCAGTTCGTGGCCGTAGTATTGCGGCGCATCGGCGAACAGCAGCTTTTGCTCCAGTTCGTAGAACGCCGGGTCGAAATAGGTATAAACGGGTAGCTGAGCGGCAGACGCTTGAAGCAACTGCGGTGAAGCCAGATCAGACATTATTCCCACACCTCCGTGGAAGAAGATATAAGACCAGCCGAATCTCGCTGTTAAGAAGACGAGTTTACGGAACAGATTCAAAAAAACACAAAGGACCCTGCCGGGTCCGAGGCCGGGATTGTGCCCCCATTCCCCTGCCCCGGCAAGCTTTTTTTACCGCGCCAGAAGACGCGGAGAGGGGGCCTTGTCGCCAATTTCCGGCATCGTTGCGCCACAAATTCAATTTACGCTTTTTTCCCGCAACAAATCAGAGTCTTGTACATTTGATGCAGCGCAACATTAGCATCCGATAATGTGCTATAGTCTGCGCCGCACACACTTCGACACAGTCACGCCAGGTGCCGTAACACAACCGCCACCGGGCCACGCCCTGCAGGCACTACCCGCCAACACACACCGGCGGGCAGCCATGCCACGGGGACGACTCGCCGCCGCCGGCCCAGACCGCGGCCTGCGAGCCGACTGTTTGTCGAAACACCACGGGAGACGCGTTTTTTTATCATTCACCCGTAATTTGCAAGACTAAGCCTATGAGTTCGAGCATTCTCGTCATCAACTGCGGCAGCTCCTCGCTGAAATTCGCCCTCATCGACACCACCACGCAGCACGCCAGCCTGACCGGCCTCGCCGAAAAGCTGGGGCTCGACGACGCCCAGATCACCTTCAAGCATCAAGGCGAGAAAACGGTGCAGACGTTGGCCGAAGGCAACCACGCCGCGGCGATGCGTGCCATCCTCGCCCAACTGCAAGGGCGCGGACTGTTCGACAGCGTGCAGGCCATCGGCCACCGCGTGGTGCACGGCGGCGAACGCTTCAAGGCCTCCACCCTCATCGATGACGAGGTGATCGCCGCCATCGAAGACTGCGCCCGCCTGGCGCCGCTGCACAACCCGGCCCACGTGCTGGGCATCCGCACCGCCATCGCCTGCTTCCCCGGCCTGCCGCAGGTGGCGGTGTTCGATACCGCCTTCCACCAGAGCATGCCGCAGCGCGCCTACCTCTACCCGGTGCCGATGGCGCTGTACCGCGAGCACGGCGTGCGCCGCTACGGCTTTCACGGCACCAGCTACCGCTTTGTCAGTGCCGAAGCCGCACGCATGCTGGGCAAGCCGCTCGAGGAAACCGCCCTGGTCTGCGCCCACCTCGGCAACGGCGCCTCGGCGGCGGCCATCCTCGGCGGCAAAAGTGTCGATACCACCATGGGGCTGACTCCGCTCGAAGGCTTGGTGATGGGCACCCGCTCCGGCGACGTCGACCCGGGGCTGTTCGGCTACCTGGCCAGCGAGCTGAAGCTCGACGTCAACGCCATTACCGAACTGCTGAACAAGCAGAGCGGGCTGTTGGGTCTGTCGGAGCTCTCGAGCGACTGCCGTGAACTGGAAGACGCCGCCCTGGCCGGCGACGGCGCCGCGCAGCTGGCGCTGGAGGTGTTCAGCTACCGTCTGGCCAAGCAGATCGCCGCCCTGACGGTGGCGCTGGGCCGGCTCGACGCGGTGCTGTTCACCGGCGGCATCGGCGAGAACTCGTCCTACCTGCGCGAACGCGTGGTCAAGCTGCTGGGCTTCCTCGGCCTGCGGCTGGACACCGATGCCAACGATCGCTGCGTGCGCGGCCAGGCGGGCTGCATCACCGCGCCGGGCTCGGTGCCGGCGCTGGTGATCAACACCAACGAAGAACTGATGATCGCGCTGGACACCGCCGCCCTGGCCACGCCCGCCGCCCTCACCCGCTAAGACAGGAACGATTTCATGCAGACCTTCTTTCTGGCCCCGCTGGGCTTTGACGCCGGGCTGACCTCGGTGGCGCTGGGCATGATCCGCGCGCTGGAGCAGGCCGGGCTGCGCGTCGGTTTCGTCAAGCCGATCGCCCAGGGTGCCGGCCATCACGAACCCGAGCGCTCCACCCACTTCGCCCGCGCCATCTGTCACCTGGCCTCGCCGGAGCCGCTCACGATGGAGCGGGTGGAGCATTTCCTCAGCCAGGGCCAGGTCGACCAGCTGATGGAAGAGGTGGTCAGCCTGTACCAGCAGGCGGCCCGCAACGTCGACGTGGTGATCGTGGAGGGACTGGTGCCGGACCAGAAGCACCCCTACTCCACCTTTCTCAACACCCGGATCGCACGCAACCTGCAGGCGCAAACCATCCTGGTCGGCGCCGCCGACAAGCTGGCCAGCCACGAGATCGCGGAACAGCTGGAAATCAGCATCCAAGCGTTCGGCGGCGACCACGGCAGCACCGCCGGCTACATCCTCAACCGCGTCTCGAAGCAGCATGACACCGCGCAGATGGCGCTGGAGATCCTGGAGTCGAGCCAGGCGCTGCAGCACAACCGCCTGCCGCTCTTGGGCGCGATTCCGCTCGAACCCGAGCTGTTGGCGCCGCGCACGCTGGACGTGGCCAACTATCTCAAGGCGCGCCTGGTGCACGCCGGCCAGATGACGCGCCGCCGCGTGCGCAGCACCGTGATCACCGCGCGCACCGTGCCCAACATCGTGCACCTGCTGAAACCGGGCGCGCTGATCGTGACGCCGGGCGACCGCGAGGACATCGTGCTCGCCACCGCCATGGCCAGCATGAACGGCGTGCCGCTGGCCGGCTTGCTGCTGACCTGCGACGCGATGCCGGATCCGCGCATCCAGCAGCTGTGCCACCAGGCCTTCACCAGCGGCCTGCCGGTGCTGGCTTCGGAGTCGAACACGCTGGAAACCACCAGCCTGCTGACCAATATGAGCCTGCAGGTGCCGGCCGACGATTTGGAGCGCATGGAACAGGTGATCGACTTCGTCGCCGAGCACCTCGACGCCAAGGCGCTGCGCAACCGTGTCGGCGCGCCGCGCGAGCACCGTCTGCCGCCCCCGGCGTTCCGCTTCCAGCTGATGGAAAAGGCGCGCCAGGCCAACAAGCGCATCGTGCTGCCGGAGGGCAACGAGCCGCGCACCATCAAGGCCGCCGCGATCTGCCACGAGAAGCGCATCGCACAGTGCGTGCTGATCGGCAGCCGCGCCGAGATCGAACAGGTGGCCGAGGCGCAAGGCGTGGCACTGCCGGCCGACATCGAGATCATGGACCCGAACGAGGTGCGTGGCCGCTACATCGAGCCGATGATCGAACTGCGCAAGAACAAGGGCCTCAACGCGCCGATGGCCGAGCAGCAGCTGGAGGACAACGTGGTGCTGGGCACCATGATGCTGGCGCTGGACGAGGTGGACGGCCTGGTGTCGGGCGCAGTGCACACCACCGCCAACACCATCCGCCCGGCGCTGCAGCTGATCAAGACCGCGCCCGAGGCGAAACTGGTGTCGTCGGTGTTTTTCATGCTGATGCCGGAGCAGGTGCTGGTCTACGGCGACTGCGCGGTGAACCCGGACCCGAGCGCCGACGAACTGGCCGACATCGCCATCCAGTCGGCCGATTCCGCCGCCGCCTTCGGCATCCCGCCGCGCGTGGCGATGATCTCCTACTCCACCGGCTCGTCCGGCAGCGGCGACGACGTGGAGAAGGTGCGCGAAGCGACGCGGCTGGCGCGCGAGAAGCGCCCCGACCTGATCATCGACGGCCCGATGCAGTACGACGCCGCCAGCGTGGAGAGCGTCGGCCGGCAGAAGGCACCGGACAGCCCGGTGGCAGGCCGCGCCACGGTGTTCGTGTTCCCCGAACTCAACACCGGCAACACCACCTACAAGGCGGTGCAGCGTTCGGCCAACGTGGTCAGCGTCGGCCCGATGCTGCAGGGGCTGAGAAAGCCGGTGAACGACCTGTCGCGCGGCGCGCTGGTCGACGACATCGTCTACACTATCGCGCTGACCGCGATCCAGGCCGACCAGCAGGCTGGCTGAAGCCGCCCCGCTCCCGCCCGGCGTGGTGAAACACACCACGCCGCGGCTCGACCCGTTGCATCAATCAAACACTTGTTTTAGATTGATGCAACGGGTTTTTTACGTTTGCACGCCCCGAAAAACACACAACAAACAACGACATAACAATCGAGGAACGGGAGGATTCAACATGGCTATCCGCCACATTACCGAATGGTTCATTCCGGATCGGGTGCGCGAGTCGCACGAGCTGGCCATCCGCGCCCGCACCGTGATCAGCGTCGGGCTGCTGGCCGGGCTGATCGTGCCGGTGTTCGCGCTGTCCTATTTCGAGCTGCACCACCCGGCCATGGCCTGGGGTCTCCTGGCCGGCGGCGCCGGCCTGCTGCTGGGCCCGGTGCTGCTCAAGCTCACCGGCGCCATCCGCTTCACCGCCGAGTTCACCATCGGCTGCATGTTCGCGCTGGTGGGCTGGATGGGCTACGTCAACGGCGGCATCCTGTCGTCCAGTGTGGTGTGGTACGCCTCGATCCCGTTCACCGCGATCTTCGTCGGCGGGCGGCGCTCGGGCGTGGCGTGGACGCTGCTGACGCTGCTCGCCATCGGCCTGTTCCTGCTGCTCGAGAGCGATCCGGGCGCCCTGCCCGAGGTGCCGATTCCCGCCGATGAGCATCCCAGGCTCCTGGCCAAGTCGCTGGCCGGCCTGTCGCTGGTGGTGCTGAGCCTGGCCTGGGCCTTCGACAAGGCCAAGGCGCAGGGCTTCCAGAAACTGGAGACGGCGCGCACCGAAGCCGAACGCGCCACCCAGGCCATGCAGCAGATGATGGAGCAGGTGAGGCGCTCGATCCACGCCGCCGCCTCGGCCAGCCGCGAGATCGCCAGCAGCACCACGCTGATGGCACGCACCATGGCCGAGCAGCGCCAGCGCACCGAAGACATGGTGGTGTCGGCGCAGCAGATGGCGGTGGTCACCGGTGAAAACACCGAGCAGTCGATCAGCGCCACGCGCATGGCGGAGGACGCCGGCCAGGCCGCCAGCCTGGGCGGGCAGGCCATGGACCAGGCGGTGGAGCAGCTCAACCAGGCCGGCCAGGTGATCTCGCATGCCGCCATCCAGCTCGAGGCGCTGGAAAAATGCAGCGCCGAGGTGAGCGGCATCGTGCAGCTGATCCGCGACATCGCCGAGCAGACCAACCTGCTGGCGCTCAACGCCGCGATCGAGGCGGCGCGCGCCGGCGAATCGGGACGCGGCTTCGCCGTGGTGGCGGACGAGGTACGCAAGTTGGCCGAAAGAACGCAGGGCGCCACGCTCGAGATCGAGCAGAAGATCCGCCTCATCGTCGACGGCACCAACCAGTCGGTCGACGCCATGCGCGACGGCAACACCCAGATGCAGGCCGGACGCAGCCACGCCCTGGCGGCGCAGGACAGGCTCGCCGGCATCATCGGCGACACCCACCGCCTGGGCGGGCTGCTGCGGCAGGTGTCGAGCGCCGAGGCCAGCCAGAACCAGGGCTTCGTCCAGTTCGCCGGCACCATCACGGCGATGGGCGAAGCCACGCGCACGCTGACGGCGGAAACCGAGACCATCGCCGACGCCACCCACCGCCTCGACGGCCTGATCGACGAGCTGGGCGCCAGCGTCAGCCAGTTCCAGCACCAGGCCGCCTGAACCGCGCGGCGCCAAATCAGCGCAAGGAATTTGCTTTGCCGTTTTTCTTGGTTCGGGAAACAAAACGGCGTGGCTACAGTGGTGACCATTCCAAACCGAAACAGGAACCGCCCCATGTCCTTGCGCACCTTCACCGTTCTGGCCTCCACCCTCACCCTGCTGGGCGCCGCCGCCCCGGCCCTGGCCGACGTCTCCCTGCTCAACGTCTCCTACGACCCGACGCGCGAGCTGTACCAGGACTTCAACACCGCCTTCGCCAAGTACTGGAAGGCCAAGACCGGTGAAGCCGTCAGCGTCAAGCAGTCGCACGGCGGCTCCGGCAAGCAGGCGCGCGCGGTGATCGACGGTCTGGAGGCCGACGTGGTGACGCTGGCGCTGGGCTACGACGTGGACGCCTTGAACACCGAAGCCAAGCTGATCCCGCCGAACTGGCAGAAACGCCTGCCCAACAACGCCTCGCCGTACACTTCGACCATCGTGTTCCTGGTGCGCAAGGGCAACCCCAAAGGCATCCACGACTGGAACGACCTGATCAAGCCGGGCGTGGACGTGGTGACGCCGAACCCGAAAACCTCCGGCGGCGCACGCTGGAACTACCTGGCGGCGTGGGGTTACGCACTGAAGCAGCCGGGCGGCAACGACGCCAAGGCCAGGGACTTCGTCAAGAAGGTCTACCAGCACGTCAAGGTGCTGGATTCCGGCGCGCGCGGCGCCACCGTCACCTTCACCCAGCGCGGCATCGGCGACGTGCTGCTGGCGTGGGAAAACGAGGCCTACCTCTCCACCAAGGAGCTGGGGCCGGACAAGTTCGACATCGTCACGCCTTCGGTCTCCATCCTGGCCGAGCCGCCGGTCAGCGTGGTGGACAAGGTGGTCGACAAGCACGGCACGCGCAAGGTGGCCGAGGCCTACCTGCAGTACCTGTACAGCCCGGAGGGCCAGGAGCTGGCGGCGCAGAACTACTACCGTCCGCGCGACGCCAGGATTGCCGCCAAGTACGCCAGCCAGTTCAGCAAGGTGAAGCTATTCACCATCGACCAGGTGTTTGGCGGCTGGAGCAAGGCGCAGAAGACCCACTTCGCCGACGGCGGCGTGTTCGATCAGATCCAGGCCCGCTAAGCCGACACCGCCTCCGCTCAGCCGTTCTCCACTTCATCACGCCGCGTCGTCCGACCGGCGTGTTTTTTTTGTTATCGACAGGCATTCCGGTTATCGGCACCTGCCCGATTCCCTTTTCTGGAATTCGAATAAGCATCGAAGAATTCCTTATTTTTAGAATAAGGGAACTGCTTATATGCTGGTTTCGGTTATTAAGGGGGAGCCGCCATATGTCCAATCGTTCACCAAGCAAGGGAGGTAGCGCATGAAGTCCGCCACCCTCCCGCGCGTCTTGCCGGGGTTCACGCTGTCACTGGGCTACACCATCAGCTACCTGTCGCTGATCGTGCTGATCCCGCTCGCGGCGGTGTTCATCAAGACCGCCGCCATGCCGCTGGACGCGTTCTGGCAAACCGTCACGGCGCCGCGCGTGCTGGCCTCGTACCGCCTGAGCTTCGGCATGGCGTTGCTGGCCGCCGCCATCAACAGCGTGTTCGGCCTGCTGTTGGCGTGGTCGCTGGTGCGCTACCGCTTTCCCGGCAAGAAGCTGGTCGATGCCCTGGTCGACCTGCCGTTCGCCTTGCCCACCGCGGTGGCCGGCATCGCGCTCACCGCGCTCTACGCCGGCAACGGCTGGATCGGCCGCCATCTCGAGCCGCTGGGCATCAAGGTGGCATTCGGCCCGCTCGGCGTGCTGGTGGCGCTTGTGTTCATCGGCCTGCCCTTCGTGGTGCGCACGGTGCAGCCGGTGCTGGAAGACCTCGACACCGAGCTGGAAGAAGCCGCCACCAGCCTCGGCGCGCACCGCTGGCAGACCTTCCGCCACGTCATCCTGCCGGCACTGCAGCCGGCGTTGATGACCGGTTTCGCGCTGGCCTTCGCGCGCGCCGTCGGCGAGTACGGCTCGGTGATCTTCATCGCCGGCAACATCCCGATGGTGTCGGAAATCACCCCGCTGATGATCATCAGCAAGCTCGAACAATACGATTACCGCGGCGCCACGGCGATTGCCAGCGTGATGCTGGTGGTGTCCTTCCTGCTGCTGTTGGCGATCAACGGGCTGCAGGCGTGGCAAGCGAAACGTAGCGGGAGGAGCGCGTAATGAGTGCAACTGTCAGCAATCTGTACGCCCAGCACGACCGCGCCGCGCTGCTGGAAAGCCGCCAGGCCACCCGTGAAAACCCCTGGGTCAAGGCCGGCATTCTGGTGGCGGCACTGGGCTTCTTCGCCGTGTTCCTGCTGCTGCCGCTCGCGGTGGTGTTCGTCGAGGCCCTGGCCAAGGGCTGGGGCACCTATCTCGAGGCGCTGACCGAGCCCGATGCCCGCTCGGCGATCTGGCTCACGCTGAGCGCGGCGGCGATCTCGGTGCCGCTCAACCTGGTGTTCGGCGTGGCGGCCGCCTGGGCGATCACCCGCTTCGAATTCCGCGGCAAGCAGCTCCTGATCACGCTGATCGACCTGCCGTTCTCGGTGTCGCCGGTGGTGGCAGGCCTGGTCTACGTGCTGGTGTTCAGCAACCACGGCTGGTTCGGGCCGTGGCTGTCCGAACACGACATCAAGATCATCTTCGCCATCCCCGGCATCGTGCTGGCGACGGTGTTCGTCACCGTGCCGTTCATCGCCCGCGAGCTGATCCCGCTGATGCAGGCGCAAGGCCGCGAGGAAGAAGAAGCGGCGGTGGTGCTGGGCGCGCGCGGCTGGCAGGTGTTCTGGCACGTCACGCTGCCCAACATCCGCTGGGCGCTGCTGTACGGCGTGATCCTGAGCAACGCCCGCGCCATGGGCGAGTTCGGCGCGGTGTCGGTGGTGTCCGGGCACATCCGCGGCGAGACCAATACCCTGCCCTTGCACGTCGAGATTCTTTACAACGAGTACAACTTCGCCGCCGCCTTCGCCGTGGCTCGCTGCTGGCCATGCTGGCGCTCTTGACCCTGGTGGTGAAAAGCTGGGTGGAATGGCGCGCTCGGCGCGACTGACAAGCTGGCCTCCTGCGTTGTTGCGTCGCCTTCTGGATGGCGCACCCGGCAGGAGCCGTGGCACTGATTTTTGTTAGCCCGCCAAGGCGTGGCTAAGGAGGGCAATATGAGCATCCAGGTACAGAACATCCACAAGGCCTTCGGCCACTTCGTCGCGCTGGACGACCTCAGCCTCGATTTTCCCAGCGGCGAGTTGGTCGCCCTGCTGGGTCCATCCGGCTGCGGCAAGACCACCCTGCTACGTGTCATCGCCGGGCTGGAACAGGCCGATTCCGGCAAGGTGCTGCTGGACGGTGAGGACGCCTCGGACACCCACGTGCGCGAACGCCAGGTCGGCTTCGTGTTCCAGCACTACGCGCTGTTCCGCCACATGACGGTGTTCGACAACGTCGCCTTCGGCCTGCGCATGAAGCCGCGCCAGGAGCGCCCGTCCGAAGCCGAGATCAAGCGCAAGGTGCACGAACTGTTGCAACTGGTGCAGCTCGACTGGCTGGCCGACCGCTTCCCGGCCCAGCTCTCCGGCGGCCAGCGCCAGCGCATCGCGCTCGCCCGCGCCCTGGCGGTGGAGCCGCGCGTGCTGCTGCTGGACGAGCCGTTCGGCGCGCTCGACGCCAAGGTGCGCAAGGAACTGCGCCGCTGGCTGCGCCGCCTGCATGACGAGCTGCACATCACCTCGATTTTTGTCACGCACGACCAGGAAGAAGCACTGGAGGTGGCCGACCGCGTGGTGCTGATGAACCACGGCATGGTGGAACAGATCGGCACGCCGGACGAGGTCTATCGCCACCCGGCCACCTCTTTCGTCTACGGCTTTTTGGGTTCGGCCAACCGCTTCGAGGGGCGCCGCACGGCAGGCGGCATCGATGTCGGCGGCACGCGCCTGGCGGCCCAGGCCGACCATGCCGGCGAGGACAGCGAGGTGGTCGCCTTCGTGCGCCCGCACGAACTGGAAATTCGCCTGGAGCAACAGGATGCCGGCATCCCTGCGCGCATCACCCGCGTGCTCAGCGTTGGCGCGCTTACCCGCGTCGAACTGGAAGGCAGCGGCAGCCAGGACGGCCAGCACTACGACGTCGAACTCCCGTACGAGACCTGGCACGCCCAGACCTTCACCGCCGGCCAGCAGGTGCGCCTGCAGCCACGCGCCTTGCGGGTGTTCACCCACAACGAAACGGCAGGACGAGCATGAACTTTCAGCAACTGCGCATCATCCGCGAGACGGTACGGCAGAATTTCAACCTCACCGAGGTCGCCAACGCGCTGTTCACCTCGCAATCGGGCGTCAGCAAGCACATCAAGGACCTGGAGGACGAGTTGGGCGTCGAGCTGTTCGTGCGCAAGGGCAAGCGCTTCCTCGGCCTGACCGATCCCGGCAAGGAACTCCTGACCATCGTCGAGCGCATGCTGCTCGACGCCGGCAACGTCAAAAGGTTGGCCGAACAGTTCAGCCAGCGCGACCAGGGCCAGCTCACCATCGCCACCACCCACACCCAGGCGCGCTACGCCCTGCCCAAGGTGGTGACGGCGTTCAAGCAGGCGTTCCCCAAGGTACACCTGGTGCTGCTGCAGGCGAGTCCGGACGAACTGGTGCGGTTGCTGCTGGACGGCCAGGCCGACATTGGCATCGCCACCGAGGCCATCTCGGCGGTGCCGGAACTGGTGTCCTTCCCCTACTACCGCTGGCACCACACCGTGATCGCGCCGCCGGGCCACCCGCTGCACGGCGTCAAGCCGCTGACGCTGGAGGCGCTGGCCGACTACCCGCTGGTCACCTACCACGAAGGCTTCACCGGCCGCGCCCAGATCGACCGCGCCTTCGCCGAGGCCGGGCTGGTGCCGGACGTGGTGATGGCGGCACTCGACGCCGACGTGATCAAGACCTACGTCGAGCTGGAAATGGGGGTGGGCATCGTCGCCTCGATGGCGGTCGACGCGCAGCGCGACCAAGGCGTGGCCGAAGTGGACTCGGTGCCGCTGTTCGGCCACCAGACCTCGCGCATCGCCGTGCGCCGCGGCCATTACCTGAGGAGCTACGCCTACCGCTTCATCGAGCTGTGCTCGGCGGAGCTCGACGAGACCACGGTGTGCCAGGCACTGGTGCCGGCGGCGCAGCCAGATTAGAGCGGCCCCGGGTCGCCTGCCCGCGTCCGCTGCGCGGGCGGGCGCTTTCCGGCCCGCGCGCGGCGTCTGCCCCACCCCCGCCTCTGCTATACTCGGCGCTTTCCCGTTTTCGCCGTTCTTTACGCATGACCACCACCCGCCCGCTGGCCGAACTGAAGGCCGCTCTGCCCTCCTGCCTGATCCGCGACCGTCACGGTCTGAAACGCAAGCTGGCCGACGTCGAACAACGGCTGAAGAAACAGCAGCCGACCGACAAGCTGCTGGCCGACGTGGCGCAGCAGATAGCCCGCTCGCAGGGCCGCGCTGAAGCGCGTTCGGCCAACCTGCCCAAGCCGGAATTCGACCTCGCGCTGCCGGTCAACCAGAAGCGCGAGGAAATCCGCGCCGCCATCGCCAAACACCAGGTGGTGATCATCTGCGGCGAAACCGGCTCGGGCAAGACCACGCAGATTCCCAAGATCTGCCTGGAACTGGGACGCGGCGTGTACGGGCTGATCGGCCACACCCAGCCGCGCCGGCTCGCCGCACGCTCGGTGGCGACACGCATCGCGCAGGAATTAGGCAGCGAACTGGGCGCCCACGTCGGCTTCAAGGTGCGCTTCACCGACAAGCTCTCGGACAAATCCGTCATCAAGCTGATGACCGACGGCATCCTGCTGGCGGAAACCCAGACCGACCGCTACCTCGAAGCCTACGACACCATCATCATCGACGAGGCGCACGAGCGCAGCCTCAACATCGACTTCCTGCTGGGCTACCTCAAGCAGATGCTGCCGCGCCGGCCGGATCTGAAGGTCATCGTCACCTCGGCCACCATCGACGCCGAGCGCTTCGCTCGCCACTTCGACGGCGCCCCGGTGATCGAGGTCTCCGGCCGCACCTTCCCGGTGGAGGTGCGCTACCGCCCGCTCAAGGAGCGCGACGAGGACGAGCGTGAAGTGGAAATGGAAGACGCCATCGTCGATGCGGTGGACGAAATCTCGCGCCACGGCCCGGGCGACATGCTGGTGTTCCTGCCCGGCGAGCGCGAGATTCGTGACACGGCGGAGAAGCTGCGCAAGTCCGGCATCCGCGGCTACGAGATCCTGCCGCTGTTCGCCCGCCTCTCCAACGAAGACCAGCAGAAGATCTTCAAGCCGTCGGGCGGACGGCGCATCGTGCTCGCCACCAACGTGGCGGAAACCTCGCTCACCGTGCCCGGCATCAAGTACGTGATCGACACCGGCCTCGCCCGCCTCAACCGCTACTCGCCACGCGCCAAGGTCGAGCAACTGCAGGTGGAAAAGATTTCCCAGGCAGCCGCGCGCCAGCGTGCCGGCCGTTGCGGCCGGGTCGAGGCCGGCGTCTGCGTGCGCCTCTACGGCGAGGACGACTTCAACGCCCGCCCGGCATTCACCGACCCGGAAATCGTGCGCTCCAACCTCGCCGCCGTGATCCTGCGCATGGCGGCGCTGCGCCTCGGCCGCGTCGACGACTTCCCCTTCCTCGAGGCGCCGTCGTCGCGCCTGATCGCCGACGGCTACCAGGTGCTGACCGAACTGGGTGCGGTGGATGAGAAGAGCGAGCTGACCCCGGTCGGCAAGGAACTGGCGCGGCTGCCGATCGACCCCAAGATCGGCCGCATGCTGCTCGCCGCGCGCGATCTCGGCTGCGTGCGCGAGGTGCTGATCATCGCCGCCGCGCTCTCCATCCAGGATCCGCGCGAGCGGCCGTTCGAGGCGCGCGAGGCGGCCGAGCGGGCGCAGCAGAAATTCGCCGACGAAAAATCGGACTTCCTGTCCTTCCTGCACCTGTGGGATTTCTTCCAGGACGCGCTCAAGCACAAGAAGTCCAACCGCCAGCTCATCAACCTGTGCCACGAGCATTTCCTGTCCTATCTCAGGATGCGCGAATGGCGCGAACTGCACGGCCAGCTGGCCGAAATCGCCGCCGAGATGGGGCTGATCCAGCGCCATGAGGCGCACGCCGACGCCGAGCCTTCGGCCAACCTCGAGCAGCTTAGCGTCAAGAAGCGCCAGCAGCTCGACGCCGTGGCCTACGAGCGCCTGCACCAGGCGCTGCTCACCGGCCTGATCGGCAACCTCGGCATGAAATCGCAGGAGAGCGACGACTACCTCGGCACGCGCGGCGTGCATTTCCACGTCTTCCCCGGCTCCGGCCTGAAGAAGGCCAAGCCGAAGTGGCTGGTGGCGGCCGAACTGGTGGAAACCACCAAGCTCTACGCCCGCTGCGTCGGCAAGGTCGAGCCGGAGTGGGTGGAAAAACTCGCCCCGCACCTGATCAAGTACCACTACTTCGACCCGCACTGGGAAAAAACCCGCGGTGAAGTGGTGGCGAGCGAGCGCGTCACGCTCTACGGCCTGACCCTGGTGCCGCGCCGCCCGGTCAGCTACGGCCGCATCGCGCCCGAGGAAGCGCGCGAACTGTTCATCCGCGGCGCGCTGGTGGCGATGGAGTATGCCAGCAACGCCCCTTGGTTCCAGCGCAACCAGCAGCTCATCCGCGAAGTCGAGCAGCTCGAACACAAGGCGCGGCGCCAGGACGTGCTGGTGGACGAAGACGCGCTGTTCGCCTTCTACGCCGAGCGCATCCCGGCGCACGTGGTCGACGCCGCCAGCTTCGAAGCCTGGCGCAAAGAGGCCGAGCAGGCCGACCCCAAGCGGCTGTTCCTGACGCGCGAAGAGCTGATGCGCCACGCCGCCCAGCACGTCACCGTCAACCAGTTCCCGGAATGGCTCGAGCACGAAGACGGCAAGCTGCGCCTGAAGTACCGCTTCGAACCCAACCACCCGCTCGACGGCGTCACTGTGGACGTGCCGCTCGCCATCCTCAACCGGCTCGAGCCGGCGCCGTTCGAATGGCTGGTGCCCGGCATGATCCGCGAAAAGCTGCAGCTGATGATCAAGAGCCTGCCCAAGCAGGTGCGCCGCACCTGTGTGCCGGTACCGGATTTCGTCACGCGCTTCCTTTCGGCCAACCCCGACACCACGCAGCCGATCGCCCCGCAGCTGGCGCGCTTCATCCTGCGCGAAACCGGCGGCGTGAAAGTGGCCGTGGACGACTTCGACCTCGCCACGCTGCCCGCGCACCTGCTGTTCAACTTCCGCGTCATCGACGACGGCAAGCAGGAAATCGGCCTCGGCCGCGACCTGCTCGCCCTGCAGAAGCAGTTCGGCCAGGCCGCGCAGCTCACCTTCCGCGACACCTCGGCCGAGTTCGAGCGCGACGACGTCACCAGCTGGGACTTCGGCGAACTGCCGGCGGCGATCCAGTTCGCCCGCGGCCGCCAGCAGCTCACCGGCTACCCGGCACTGACGCTGGAAACCGACAAGGTGGCGATCCGCCTCTACGACACCGAATACGCCGCCCAGCGCGCCCACCGCCAGGGCGTGGTGCGGCTGCTGCAGCTGCAGCTCAAGGAGCAGATGAAGCAGCTCGGCAAGGGCCTGCCCGGCATGACCCAGCTCGGCCTGCAATTGCGGGGCGTGGCCAACATCGACGACCTGCTGGCCGACGCCATCGCCTGCATCTGCGACCGCGCCTTCATCGGCGACGACGAGCCGCCGCGCACCGAGAAAGCCTTCAACGACCAGAAGGCACGCGCGCGCACCCGGCTGCCGGCGGTGATCCAGGCGGTGACCGCCTACCTCAACCAGATCGCCGGCGAATACCAGGCGCTGCAACCCAAGCTCGCCAAACACAAACTCGGTCGCGAACTGACCGAACAACTCGGCCGCCTGGTCTACAAGGGCTTCCTCTCCGCCACGCCGTGGAGCCAGCTGCCCCACCTGCCGCGCTACCTGAAGGCGATGAGCCTGCGCATGGACAAGCAGGTGGCCAACGCTCAGCGCGACGGCCAGCGTGCCGCCGAGATCCGCCAGCTCTGGACGCTGTGGGAAACCCGCCTGGCCGAAGCCGAAGACAAGGGCGAGGCAACCCCGGCGCTCGCCGAGTTCCGCTGGAAAATCGAGGAGTTGCGCGTCAGCCTGTTTGCTCAGGAGCTGAAAACGCCTTACCCTGTTTCGCTCAAGCGTTTAATGAAAGAATGGGAATCCATTTCGGGTAAATAAGTCCCCCACCTTGTTTGCCGGGCCTACACTTGTAAAGTGCCAAGGAGAATCAAAAACAGCATGGCATCGCCTTCAGGAAAAAACCCGCTGGACAGCCTCATCAAGGTCGGGGAAGCACTGCCCATCAACCTCTATACCAAGAGCGGCTTCCTGCTGCTCGGCAAGGGCCACTACGTCCTCACCGACAAGCAGAAGGAGCGCCTGCTGGCCCACAGCTCGCTCGAAGCCAGCCAGCGCGCCCAGCAGAACAAACCGGACCCCACCGCCAAGCGCGCCGACGTCCCGGCCGAGCTGATCGAACCGTTCGAGGAGGTGCACCACATCACCCCGTCGCTCGACTACCTGCTCAACTGCGCGCTGTCCGAGCCGATGTTCGAACTCAAGCTGCGCGAACTGGCCGAACGTCTGCTCGGCCTGTGTGACAAGGTGCCGGACGGCCTCTTGGCGTCGATGCTGCTGCTGCCGATCCAGCGCTACACCGCCGCGCACAGCATCCACACCGCCATCCTCGCCGCGCTGATCTCCAAGCGCCTGGACACGCCGGCGGATGCCCGATTGATCCTGATCGCCGCCGCGCTCACCATGAACCTCTCCATCGCCCCGCTGATGGACGAGCTGTACAGCCAGGCCACCCCGCTGACCCCGGAACAGCAGGAAGACGTCGCCGGGCACCCCCTGCTCAGCTCGGCGATCCTGCGCGAATGCGGCGTCACCGACGAACTGTGGCATACCCTGGTGCAACAGCACCACGAGGAATGGGACAGTTCCGGCTACCCGGAACGACTGGAGCGCACCGACATCCACCCGCTGGCCCACCTGCTGCATCTGGCCGACATTTCCGCCGCCAAGCTGGTGCCGCGCAGCTACCGCAAGGCCATCCTGCCGCAGAACGCGCTGGCCCAGCTGTTCAAGAACCGCGACCAGCAAGTCGACAGCCAGTACGTCACGCTGCTGGTGAAGGAAATGGGCGTCTACCCACCGGGCAGCTTCGTGCGCCTGGCCAACCACGAACTCGGCGTGGTGGTGGCCCGGCGTGAGCGCGCCGACCAACCGCTGGTCGCCGCGCTGCGCCGCGAGGATGGTGCCGCCTACGGCGGGCCGCTGCTGCGCGAGACTCGCCTCAAGGAATACCAGATAGTCGGCATGATCCCGCTGAGCCAGGCCGGCATCCGCCCACAGTACCTCTCCGCACTGTGGAAAAAACGCAAGCACTAGGCCGTCATTATTCACCGCGCCGGCGGCCTGGGGGCAGGCTACAATGGCGATCAGCCAATGCGTGACTTCCAACCATGAGCGATCTTCCCGACAACAAGTCCAAACTGCACCCCCTGCGACTCAGGGTGGGGCAGGAATTGCCGGTCGACGTCTACGCCAACAACGGCCTTTTGCTGCTGAAGAAAGGCCATTACGTCCTGAGCGCCGAGCAACGCGACAAGCTGCTCAACGTCGGCGTGGGCGACAAGGACGCGATCGAGGCGCGGCTGGAGCGGGAGAAACGCGAACGTGCCGAAGCGCTGCGCAGGCAGGAAGAGGCGCAGCGCCCGGCCAACCCCCTGCTGGAAATGGAATTCCTCGGACAGCGGGCACAGGGACTGCTGACGCACGGACTGGCGGTTGCCGGGCTGGCCGACAGCCTGCACAGCGTTGTCCGGCGTCTCCACGAACTGGCTGCCAGCCAGGCGGACGCCCTGCTGGCCGCTACCCTGCTGGTCCCGCCGCGCGATCACGGCAGCGGCCATGCCCTGCACACCGCCGCACTGCTGGCGGTACTGGCGCGCCGCCTGGGCCTTGCCGAACAGGTCCACCACAGCCTGATCGGGGCGGCGCTGACCATGAACATCGCGGTCACCGGCCTGCTCAACCAGATGTCCGCCCAAGACACCCCAGCCACGCAACAGCAACGCGAGGCCCTGTTCGCCCATCCGCTGCTGAGCTCGGCCATCCTGCGCGAGGCCGGCATAGCCGATGAGCTGTGGCACACCCTGGTACAGCAGCACCACGAGGAGTGGAACGGCTCGGGCTATCCACATGGACTGAACCGTCACGATATCGACGCGCTGGCCCACCTGCTGCACCTGGCCGACGTGCTGACCAGCCGACTCTCCCCCTTGTCCGGCCATGCGACCGAGCCCGCTGCTCGCATCATGGCCAAGCTGTTCCAGGGCGGCTATGGGGAATTCGACCCACAATACACCGCGCTGCTGATCAAGGAGATCGGCATCTACCCGCCGGGCAGCTGCGTACGCTTGGCCAACGGCGAAATCGCCATGGTCACCCACCGCCGCGAGAAAGCCAACGAACCCCGCGTGGCGGCGCTACGCAAGGCAGACGGCCCGCCCTACGCCGAGCCGCTGCGGCGCGAGACGCGCAACCCCGGCTACCACATCGTCGAGGCGGTGCCGCTCAGCCAGGCCGGGGTGCGCCCCGGCTTCCTGGCAAAACTGTGGAAACCCTGAACCCGCATCAAAAACAAACCTCCAGCAGCCTGTTTCAGTAGGCGAGCGAGCCAAAGCAGGTTGAGTGCCACCGGAGCACAGGAACCGGAATGTACACGGCGTACATGAGGATTCCACATCGCTGAGCGAATCTCTGAGCGAGAGTTCGCACGCAGTCCGCTGGCACTCAAGATGCGCAGGCGCAGCCGTCTAATGAGATAGGCTCAGCTGGCCTCGCCCACCGCGGGCCCCTTCAGCGCATCCGGCGGCATCGCCAGTCGCGCCACGGTGGCGCGGGCGGCGGCGAAATCGGCGCTATCCAGAGCCTTTTCCCACTCGGTCTGCTCGCCCTGTCCTTCCATGCGCGCCAGCCGCTCCGCCAATCCGGCGATGGCCGGATCAGCCAAGGCCGCCAGCAGTTCGTCGGCCAGATCCGGGCGGTTGCACACCAGGGCCATGTCGCAGCCGGCGGCAAAGGCGGCGCGGGCACGCTCGGCGATGCCGCCGGCCCCAGCCGCACCTTCCATGCACAGGTCGTCGGAGAAGATCACCCCGTCGAACTTCACCTGCTGGCGCAGGATGTCCTGCAGCCAGATACGCGAGAAACCGGCCGGCTGGTCGTCCACCTGCGGGTATACCACGTGCGCCGGCATCACCGAGGTGAGGCCGGCAGCGGAAAGACGCACGAAGGGTTTGATGTCGTCGGCCATCAGCTCGTCCAGGCTGCGCTCGTCGACCGGGATGACGTGATGGCTGTCGCCCTCGACATAGCCATGGCCTGGGAAGTGCTTGCCGCAGGTCGCCATGCCGCCGCGCTGGAGGCCTCGCTGCAGCGCCAGCGCCAGCGCCGACACCACCTCGGGGTCGCGGCTGAAGCTGCGGTTGCCGATCACGGCGCAACGCCCCCAGTCGAGGTCCAGTACCGGGGTGAACGACAGGTCGACGCCGCAGGCGCGCAGTTCCGCCGCCAGCACGTAACCGACGGTTTCGGCCAGGCTTTCGGCTTCTTGCGGATCGCGCTGCCAGGCCTCGCCCAGCACGCGCATCGGCGGCAGGCGCGTGAAACCATCGAGGAAGCGCTGCACCCGCCCCCCCTCATGATCCACCGCGATCAGCAAATGAGGGGAGCGCAGCGCGCGGATCTCAGCGGTCAGCGCCTTGAGCTGTTCGATGTTCTCGAAATTGCGCCGAAACAGGATCACCCCGCCGACCAGAGGATGGCGAAGCCGCACGCGCTCGGCATCGGTCAAGGAAAAACCCGCCACGTCCACCATCATGGGGCCACGCGGGAGGGATACAGTGCTGTACATAGGAATCAGGCCTGCAAAATGGCGGGAGGGTTGGCCGAAGGCACCCCCTCCAGCACGACAAAGGCGAGCGCATGGTCGCGCTCGTCGCTGATGGAGAGATGGCTGCTGACCACGCCGCGGCTTTCGGCGAACTGCTGCAGCGGCGGGCTGAATACCAGCAAGGGCTTGCCCAGAGCGTCGTGATCGACGGCGATGGCGGTGAGCAGCACCGGCGCGCGGATGCCGGTGCCCAGGGCTTTCGACACCGCCTCCTTGACCGCGAAACGCTTGGCCAACAAGCGCGCCGGATCGCTGCTGGCGGCAAACGCCGCCCACTCCGACGGCGCCAGGATGCGCCGCCCGGCCTTGCTGCCCCAGCGATCGAGCAGGGCCTGCATGCGCGCCACGGCGACGATGTCGGTGCCGATGCCGTAGATCATGACAGTGATCGCTTATTGGTAGGCGTCGCGCCGACCTTCGATCATCAGCGCTTTCATCGAACGCACCGCCTCGGGGAAGCCGACGAACAGCGCCTGGCTGACGATGGCGTGACCGATATTGAGTTCGGCGATTTCGGCAATCGCCGCCACCGACTTCACGTTGTGATACGACAGGCCATGGCCGGCGTTGACCACGAAGTCCAGGTGCGCGGCGAACACCGCCGCCTCGCGCACGCGCGCCAGTTCACGCTCGCGTTCGGCCTGATGCACGGCGTCGGCGTAGGCACCGGTGTGCAGTTCGATGACGCGAGCACCGGCGTCGCGGGCCGCTTCGATCTGCTGGTTGTCCGGGTCGATGAACAGCGAAACGCGAATGCCGGCCTCGGTGAGGGCCAGGGTATAGTCACGCACTTGGTCGAAATGACGGATCACGTCGAGGCCGCCCTCGGTGGTGATCTCCTCGCGCTTTTCCGGCACCAGGCAGACATCCTCCGGTTTGACTGCCAGCGCATTGGCCAACATTTCCTCGGTCAGCGCCATCTCCAGGTTCATGCGCGTCTTGATCACCTGGCGCATCGCCACCACGTCGGCGTCCTGGATGTGGCGACGGTCTTCGCGCAGATGCAGGGTAATCAGGTCGGCACCGGCTGTCTCGGCAACCAGCGCCGCTTCGATCGGACTCGGGTAACGGGTGCCACGCGCCTGGCGCAGGGTGGCCACATGGTCGATATTCACGCCCAACAGAATCATCATCTCACTCCATCGCCCCGGTCGGTCTCATTCCATTCAGGTTAGAAACGATCGCGTGTCCGCGACATGTCGCGCACGGCGCGCGGGTCCAGCTCAGCGTGGCCAATCCTTGAATTAGCCCAGCACTCGATTGGCCTGCGGAAAGCCGCTCGCAACCGCTTGCCGAGAGCCGGCGCCCTCCGCTGCCCCACTCGCGGGTCCTCGCGTTCTCGTTTCCAATACCGTTGGAATCAGTCGCCGAGGGCACTGATTGATTGCAGCAGCTCGCGGGTCGCCAATGACTGCGCCCCCAGAAGCTGCCCCAGAAAAAGTCTCATCAGACGGCGCGCCTCGCGCCGCGTGGCGAGCTCGGAAAAATCGCCGCCGGCCATCGCCAGCAGAATCCGGCCCTCGATCACCTGCTGCTGCGCCGGCACCGGCCCGCCCTGCCAACGCTGTAGCGCCTGCTCGGGCCCGCACAGGTAGGGCACGTCGGGCTCCACTTCGCGCCCGTTGCTGTCGACATCGAAAGCAGGCGCGTAGCCCAGCGTGCGCACCAGGCCCAGCTCGAAGCGCCGCAACACCGACGACAGTAAGCCGCCCGACGCCAGCCCACGCACCGCCTCGGCGTAGACGCCGAAGGTTTCCGGGTGCGGGTCGTCGCGCGCCGTCAGCTTGATCAACAATTCATTGAGATAAAACCCGCACACCAGCGGCAAGCCCGACAGTTGCGGCACGCCGCCCTGCCAATCGGCGGTGTGCAAAGTGCGCACTTCGCTCTTGCCAAACCAGGCCAGGAGCAGCGGCTGGAACGGCAACAGCACGCCCCGCAGGTCGGACCGGGGCCGGCGCGCGCCACGCGCCACCAGCGCGATGCGTCCGTGCTCGCGCGTCAGGACATCGAGCAGCAGGCTGGTTTCCCGGTACGGCTGGGCATGCAGCACGTAGGCCGGCTGGCGGTCAACCCGGCCCTGGCTCATGCGACGTCGGATTCGGGAAATCGTGCGCCCGCTCGACGCGGGCCACCTTCAGCGAAAAGGCCTGATACCACACCTCACGCCCAAGGCGCTGCGCCACCATGTGTTCCGCATGATGACGCCAGGCGGCAATCGCCTCCACGCTATCCCAATAAGACACGGTAATGCCGAAACCGTTTTCGTCCCGCGCGCTTTCCATGCCGAGAAAGCCGGGCTGCACCCGGGCCAGCCGCAACATGCGCTCGGCCATCTCGGCGTAGCCCTGCTCGGCCTCGCTACGCTGCGAGGAAAAGATCACGGTCCAATACGGCGGGAGCGGCAGAGAATCCGGCATGATCAGTGAAGACCGAATTCCTTGAGGAAGCGCACGTCGTCGGCCCAACCGCTCTTGACCTTGACCCACACCTCCAGGTAAACCTTGCCGTCGAACAGCTTTTCCATGTCGAGGCGGGCTTCGGTCGAAATCTTCTTCAGCTTTTCACCGCCCTTGCCGATCAGAATGCCTTTCTGGCCTTCCTTGTCGACCAGCACGGCGATGTGGATGCGGCGCAAGGCGCCGTCGAGTTCGAATTGCTCGACTTCCACGTTCATCGAATATGGCAGTTCTTCGCCCAGGTAACGGAACAGCTTCTCGCGCACGATCTCGGCGGCGAGGAAGCGTTCGCTCTTGTCGGTGACCATGTCCTCGGGGTAGAGCGGCATCGATTCCGGCAGGCGCGGGCGCACCTTGTCGAGCAGTTCGGCCAGACGCTGACCATGCTTGGCGCTAACCACCTCGACGTCGGCGAAGGCAAAGTCGGCCTTCACCGTCTCGATGAATTCCATCAGCGCCTGTTTGTCCTTGGCCTTGTCGAGCTTGTTGATCACCAGCATCACCGGGGTGTGCTTGGGCAAGAGCGGCAACAGTTCCTTGTCGGCACCGGTCCAGCGCATGGCTTCGATCACGAACAGCACGCAGTCCACGTCCGACAGCGTTTCCTTCACGCTGCGGTTGAGCACCTCGTTGAGCGCGCCCTTGTGGAAGGTCTGGAAGCCCGGGGTGTCGACGAAAACGAACTGGGCGGTGTCTTCGGTATGGATGCCGTTGACGCGGTGGCGCGTGGTCTGCGCCTTCTTCGAGGTGATGCTAACCTTCTGGCCGATCAGGTGGTTCATCAACGTCGACTTGCCGACGTTGGGACGACCGACGATGGCGACGAAGCCGCAGTGGAATGGAGTGTCTGTCATGCGCGTTTCTTGCCCGAAGGCAGTTTCTGTTCAAGGTGTTGCAGCGCGGCTTCGGCCGATTGCTGTTCGGCGGCGCGGCGGCTGCCGCCCTCGCCGGTGACGATCACCGCCAGCTCGCCGAGGTCGCACTCCACCTTGAACCATTGTTCATGAGCCTCTCCACTCTGGGAGAGGATACGGTATTTCGGCAGCGCCAGCTTTCTGGCCTGCAAGGCTTCCTGCAGCCGGGTCTTGGCATCCTTGGCGTGCTTGGTCGGATCGATCGCGGCCACCCGTTGCTCGTACAGGCGGCGCACCACGTTCTCGGCCGCGGCAAAGTCGGTGTCGAAGCTGACGGCGGCGAAGGTCGCTTCCAGGGCATCGGCCAGAATCGAGGGGCGGTTGAATCCGCCGCTCTTCAGTTCACCTTCGCCCAGGTAGAGGTAATCGCCCAGGCCCAGCCCCAGGGCGATCTCGGCCAGCGAACTCTGGTTGACCAGGTTGGCACGCAGGCGCGACAGCTCGCCCTCGCTCAGGCTCGGGAAGCGGTCGAACAGCATGCGCGCCACGGTATAGTTGAGAATGCTGTCGCCGATGAATTCGAAACGCTCGTTATTGGGCGAGCCGAAACTGCGGTGCGTCAATGCCTGGCGCAGCAGTTCCGGCCGAGTGAAACGATAGCCCAACGCCACCGACAGGCGGCCGAACTTTACTTCAGTCTGTGATACGGTCATTGGGAAGAATCGGTTTTGCCCGCTTCGGTTTCAAAGTCAAAAATCAGCCCGACATTGGCAAACAAGGGAACTTCGCGACGATAGGCGGCACGGACATGCACCACACCCGCGCCCGCAACCACCTCAAGATTCTGACCGCGGATCGAACTGATATCGGCCACATCGGCTTTGGTATTGAAATCCTTGCGAATCTGGTACTCGCTGGCCGAGGTTTCACCTGCCACATCCCGCACTGCCTGCTTGACCGCAGAATACTCAGTGTAGACCGGGATCACCTTGAAACCGAGCAGGATGATGCCGCCGATGAACACCATCAGCAGCATGGTGGAAATGATTGTAAACCCGCGTTGAGTTCGCTGCATTGCTCCCCCTTGACTGTCCAAGTCGAAGTCCTGTCAACGAATGGCATGACCAATACGCGACAGGTCGTTGAAGTTCATCCATACCAGGAACGCCTTGCCCACCAGCAGCTTGTCGGCGACGAAACCCCAATAACGGCCATCCAGGCTGTTGTCGCGGTTGTCGCCCATCATGAAGTAGTGGCCTTCCGGCACGCGGCAGGCAAAGCCGTTGTCATCATAGACACAACGGTCGCGGAAGGGGAAGTCGCTCACCTGGCTCAGGCTCAGTGTCGGAGCCTCGGGAATATTCAACACCTGGAAGCGCTTGTTGCCCAGCGTTTCGTGGAACTGGTCGTTATGGATCATCGCCAGCCCCTGTTCCAGGTATTCGTAGGTGCCGTCCTTCTCGTCCGGAACCGGCTTGCCGTTCACCGTCAGGCGCTTGTTGCGGTATTCCACCGTGTCGCCCGGCAGACCGATCACGCGCTTGATGTAGTTGACGCTGGGCTGCGGCGGAAAGTTGAACACCACCACATCGCCACGCTCCACCTTGTTGACCGGGATCAGCACGTTGTTCAACACCGGCACGCGGAGGCCGTAGGAGAATTTGTTGACCAGGATGAAGTCGCCGACCACCAAACCCGGCCGCATCGAGCTGGAGGGGATCTGGAACGGCTCGACCAGGAAGGAACGCAGCACGAACACCACGAAGATGACCGGGAAGAAGCCGCGCGCGTAGTCGACGAAATGCCCAACCTCGCGCCCTTCGGCCATTCTCTTCCTGGCCAGCAGCAGCTTGTCGAGCCCCCACACCACGCCGGTGATCAGCACGAACACCAGCATCACGGCGGTGAAGCTCATGGCGTTGGATAGAATGCCGAAGCCGCCGACCACCAGCGCCAGGTAGCCCCACTGGATCGGGGCCGGCCAGTCCTTGGCGGCCGCTTCTCGCCTGCCACCGCTGAAGACGATCAGCATCAGGCCGATGGCGGCCACGACCACGAACACCCAGAACAGATTGGCCCCCACTTACTTGTCTCCCACTTGAAGAATGGCGAGGAAGGCTTCTTGCGGAATTTCCACGTTGCCCACCTGCTTCATGCGCTTCTTGCCGGCTTTTTGTTTTTCCAGCAGCTTTTTCTTACGGGTGATGTCACCGCCGTAGCACTTGGCCAGCACGTTCTTCCTGAGCGCCTTGATGGTCTCGCGCGCGATGATGTGGCTGCCGATGGCGGCCTGCACGGCGATGTCGAACATCTGGCGCGGGATCAGTTCGCGCATCTTCGAGGCCAATTCACGGCCGCGGTACTGGCTGGTGGCGCGGTGCACGATCAGCGATAGGGCATCGACCTTCTCGCTATTGACCAGGATGTCGAGCTTGACCAGGTCGGCCGCCTGGAATTCCTTGAATTCGTAGTCGAGCGAGGCGTAGCCGCGGCTGGTGGACTTGAGCTTGTCGAAGAAGTCCATCACCACTTCGTTCATCGGCAGCTCGTAGGTCAGCATCACCTGGCGGCCCATGTACTGCATATTGCGCTGCACACCGCGTTTCTGGTTGCACAGCGTCATCACCGCGCCGACGTAGTCCTGCGGCACGAGGATGGTCGACGTGATGATCGGCTCGCGGATTTCGTCGATCTTGGACAGGTCCGGCAGCTTGGAGGGGTTTTCCACCTCAATGACCGTGCCGTCCTTCATCAGCACCTCGTACACCACCGTTGGCGCGGTGGTGATGAGGTCCATGTCGAACTCGCGCTCGAGACGTTCCTGCACGATTTCCAGGTGCAGCAGGCCGAGGAAGCCGCAGCGGAAGCCGAAGCCCAGCGCCTGCGACACTTCCGGCTCGAACTTGAGCGAGGCGTCGTTGAGCTGCAGCTTTTCCAGGGCGTCGCGCAGTGAGTCGTAGTCGTGCGATTCCACCGGGTAGAGGCCGGCGAACACCTGCGACTGGACTTCCTTGAAGCCGGGCAGCGCCTCGCTGGCCGGGTTGTTGACCAGCGTGATGGTGTCGCCGACCTTGGCCGATTTCAGTTCCTTGATGCCGGCAATGACGAAGCCCACTTCGCCGGCGCTGAGGCTGGGACGCTGTACCGACTTCGGCGTGAACACCCCGACCTGCTCGCACAGATGCTCGGCGCCGGTGGCCATGAACTTGATCTTGTCCTTGGGTTTCAGCGAACCGTCGATCACCCGCACCAGCATTACCACGCCGACGTAGTTGTCGAACCAGGAGTCGATGATCAGCGCCTTGAGCGGGCCATCCGGATTGCCTTCCGGCGGCGGGATCTTGCTGATCACCGTTTCCAGGATGTCTTCGATGCCGATGCCGGACTTGGCTGAGGCACGCACCGCATCAATGGCCTCGATGCCGATGATGTCTTCGATCTCCTGACTCACGCGCTCGGGTTCGGCGGCCGGCAGGTCGATCTTGTTGAGCACCGGCACCACTTCCACCCCCAGTTCGATAGCGGTGTAGCAGTTGGCCACGGTCTGCGCCTCGACGCCCTGCGAGGCGTCGACCACCAGCAGCGCGCCCTCACAGGCGGACAGCGAGCGGCTGACTTCGTAGCTGAAGTCGACGTGTCCCGGGGTGTCGATCAGGTTCAGGTTGTAGACCTGGCCGTCGCGCGCCTTGTACTGCAGTGCCGCGGTCTGCGCCTTGATGGTGATGCCGCGCTCTTTCTCGATATCCATCGAGTCGAGTACCTGTGCGCTCATTTCACGCATTTCCAGGCCGCCGCAGAACTGGATAAAACGGTCGGCCAGGGTCGATTTGCCGTGGTCGATATGGGCAATGATCGAGAAATTTCGAATATGTTTCATCGGTATCCAGCAAAAATTAAGGGCACGCTGGCGTGCCCTTGACAACTCACACTGGCGCGGATTTTAGCCGATTTCGCCAAGATGTGCAGCCAGCCGCTGAGTATCAAGATGGTAATGGCAGATTTCGTGCTCGCCATCCATCAATACCGGCACCAGTTCGTTGAAGCGCTCCTCTAGCACCGGGTCGGCATCGACGTCGATCACGTCGAGCGCGAAGCCGTGCTTTTGCTGCCACGGCTGGAGTTCAGCCAGCATCTGGTGACACAGGCTGCAATACTCGCGGAAGTACAGCGTCAGCCTCATTTCCCCTCCTCCACGGTCAACGGCACGAACAGCGTCACGCCGCGGCGCAGCACCTGCAGGGCGACCGTGCCGCCCTTGCGCGCGGCGTTGAGCGCTTCGCGCAGCTGGCGAGGATTCTTCAGCGGCTCGCTGCCGACGCCGACGATGACGTCGCCCGCCGCCATACCGACGCGCTCGGCCGGGCCGGACACCTTGCGCACCAGGAGACCGTAGTCGATGCCGAGACGCTTGAGTTGCGCCGGCGTCAGCTCGACCAGCGACAAGCCGATCGCAGACAGGTTTTCCCCCTGCGGTTCGGCCGGTTTCTGCGGCTGGCGGAATTCGCGTTCGGCAATGCTGGGGGCCTCGTCCTTGAGTTCGGCCAGCACCACGGTGACGACCCGGCGCGCCCGGTTACGCCAGACTTCCACCGCCACCGGCTTGCCCGGGCGCATGGCACCGATCAGGCGCGGCATGTCGGCCGACGACTCGACGGGCTGGCCGTCGATCTTGAGCACGATATCGCCGGCCCGCAGACCCGCCTTGTCGGCCGGCCCGTCCTTTTCCACCGAGTTGATCAGGGCGCCATTGGGGCTGGCAAGCCCGAACGATGCGGCCAGCTCCGGACTCAACTCCTGAATGGCGACGCCGATGCGGCCGCGGCTGACCTTGCCTTCCGACTTGAGCTGGTCGGCCACCTTGACCGCCACGTCGATCGGGATGGCGAAGGAGATGCCCATGAAGCCGCCGGAGCGGCTGTAGATCTGCGAGTTGATGCCGACCACCTCGCCCTTCAGGTTGAACAGGGGACCGCCGGAGTTGCCGGGGTTGACCGCGGCGTCGGTCTGGATGAACGGTACGTAGTTCTCGTCCGGCAGGCTGCGCCCCTTGGCGGAGACGATGCCCGAGGTGACCGAGTTTTCGAAGCCGAACGGCGAGCCGATCGCCAGCACCCATTCTCCGACCTTGAGGTTGGCCGAAGAACCGATATGCGCCACCGGCAGGTGGCTGGCATTGATCTTCAACAGCGCGACGTCGGTGCGCGCATCGGAACCGACCAGTCGCGCCTTGAAGGTGCGCTTGTCACCGAGCGTGACGGTGATTTCGTCGGCCCGCGCCACCACGTGCGAGTTGGTCATGACATAACCGTCTGCCGACACGATGAACCCGGAGCCCAGCGAGCGCTCCTTGCGCTCCTGCTGCTGCGGCGGAGCGAAGCGCCGGAAGAACTCGAAGAACGGATCGCCATTGAATTCCTCGGGTACGGCATTGATGGTCTCGCGCACCGTCTGCGTGGTGCTGATGTTGACCACGGCCTTGCCTTCCTGCTCCACGATCTGAGTAAAGTCGGGCAGCACACGCGCCTCGGCGGCGTACACCGGACCCGACACCACAACAGCTGCCAGCATGGCAGAGGCAATCAGTTTTTGGACCGACATGGTTTCTCCAGCATCAAGGGTTCTGAGGGATAGATGGCCGTGATGGTCGGCTGCAGCAGGGGCGAACGCCGGCGACGCCGGAGCTCGCGCCGCGCCGCGTACAGGCCGATGACGAACAGCGCCGCGCCGGCCAGCAGCGACACCGGCTCGCTCGCGCCGGCGCCGAACGAGAGCCCGACGCCCAGTCCCGCCGGCGGCACGAGATACACGAGGAAAGCCGCCATGGACACGTGCTGTCGCGGCACCGTCACCAGCACCCAGTCGCCTGCCTCGGCGCCCAACGGATTGTGGACGCGCACGCGGCGGTCGGTCGAACCGATGATGCGGGAAAGTGACAGGGCACGGCAGCCGGCGACCGGATCGCAGCGGCGGCACGAGGAATGGGGACGGGGCTCCACCAAGGCGAATGCCTGCTCGGTGGCGAGCACCCTGGCCTGCGTTTCTACCATCGTTTTTGTTATTTCTGTACGACTCGAATCGATTTGAGCAAGGACATCATGCTGGCTTCCGGCAGATCGCCCACCAGCGTGAGCTGCATGCCGCCCTGGCTACCGGAGGCCATGGCCACGACGCCGTACAGCGTACTCACGCGTTCGACGCGCGGCTCAGCCCCAGCCGGCTCGATGAAGAGCGACAGCATGACCAAACCATCGGTATACACCAGGTGCCGCACCGCGTGTTCGGCCTGCCCCGGCAGGCTGCGCTGCAGGGCACGGATCAGGCGGAAGCCACTGGGCAAGCCGCTGACTTCCACGCCTTCCATCCCGGCACCACTCGGCGGCACCGAGGTGCTGGCGTTGCGGATGGGGAGGCTGAGCGGGTAATGCGGCTTGAACTGGTTGCGATCCTTCGGCGCCGCCAGGTCGAGCTCGGTGAACATGTACTGCTCGACCGGCTCCTGTGCCGGCGACAGCGTCATGATCTTGAGCGGCAGCAGGCTGGCACGATCGAGGCACAGGCGCAGGCCGTAGCGCGCCCGGTCCTTGGCCTTGAGTTCGAGCCAGTCGCATTCGCGCTGGGCGACACGATCGCCGGCGAGGCGCTTGAGCGTGTAGGACTCGGCGACGCCGGCCATGTCGTCCGGCAGCAAGGCCGGGAACAGCCGCATGGCACTGACCTTGGCGGCCATCAGCGCCTTCTTGTCCGGCCCGTAACCGGTGAGTTCGCTGCCGTTGCGGACGATCTCGCGTGGCGTGCCGTCCAGCGACTGGCGCAATTCGATCACGCCCTCCGTTCCCGCACCGCGCACGATGTGGAACGTTTCCACCACACCGCTCATCTGGTGCAGATAGGTTCCGGTCAGGACCTGGTTACGGCTGGCCTGGGCGGATTTCTTGAGGGTCTGCCAGTCATCGGCGGCATGCGCCAATGCCGGCAGAGCAATACACACAATGGCAGTCAGGTGCTTCAGCCGCATCAATGGCGAACTCCGTTGCCCAGCGAGACTTTCACCACATCAGGGTCGGAAGCCATTTCCTGATGCGCCAGCAGATAAGGGTCGGCGCCGTTGTCGCGTGCCATGGGGCCGTTGGCTGGCTCGACCTGCTGAGCCACCTGCACCGGCACCCCCTTCTCCGCGACCATGGCGGCGCCCTGGCCGTTGACCGCCAGCTGCTGCCACGCCACCACGGCGGCAAAGCTCATGCTCGCGGCCAGCGCCACCGCGCCGACCGTGCGCACGCTGCCCTGTCGTAACCAGCGCCGCGGCGCCAGCACGGTCGGCTCCTCGGCCAGGCGTGCCGCGACGCGATGGCGCACGTTGATGCTGTTCAGGCCGGAGGCGCGCATGGCATCACCGATCAGGTGATACTCATCCCATGCTTCCTTCAACGACTCGTCGGTACTGGCGGCACTGATCAGCTTGGAGGCCTCTGGTCCGTCGAGTTCGTTATCCACCAGTGCGGATAATGATTCTTTCATGCTTACCACCTTTTATTCTTGGCCGTGTCGAGCAGCGGCCTAAGCTCGGTTGCGATTGCTTCGCGCGCCCGGAAGATGCGCGAACGAACCGTACCGATGGGACAATTCATCACCTTGGCGATTTCGTCGTAGGACAGACCATCCATTTCCCGCAGCGAAATCGCCGTCCTCAGTTCCTCAGGCAATGCCTCTACCGCTGCATTCACCGTGTTCAGGATTTCCTTGTTCATCAACTCCGATTCGGGGGTGTTGAAGTCGGGGAGTTGCGACGCCATGTCGAAACTTTCACCATCTTCATCCTCCACTTCGCTGTTGATGACCGGGCGTCGCCCGCTGGCACTCAGGAAATTCTTGGCGGTGTTGATGCCAATCCGGTATAGCCAGGTATAGAACGCACTCTCGCCGCGAAACGACGGCAAGGCGCGGTATGCCTTGACGAAGGCCTCCTGTGTCACGTCTTCGATGTCTGCGCTGTCGCGTAAAAACCGCGACAACAGCCGAGCTAAACGGCGCTGATACTTGCTGACAAGTAGATCGAACGCTCTTTTTTCACCTCGCTGTGCACGCTCCACCAACTGTTGATCGATTTCACGATCACTCATGTCGTTGTAATGCTCCCTGAATTGCCCACCGGTTTATTTGGTGTATTTCACATGGCGGACACGGTCTAGACCAGAGGGTGGGTGATGAGTTCCCACTGGTGGTGCTGAGCGAAACATAGCAGAGATGCCTCCAAACGAAAACGGCGGAAAGCCCCGGCTCGCGGCGTTGCCCCCCCCGCCTCGCCGGCGAGGGCAATGCCGCGTCAGCGGGGGCGAATGCGGCGGCGCGTCGTTTTCCCCGGCACCCGCCAGCGTCACCGTCTACCCTCTGTTTAAGGGATTTGCCATTGTGTGCTCGGCGCCCTTTACACACCAACCAAGCACTTGCTAGAATTCAGCCATCACCCCATGACGACGCAAGGAGAACGCGCGATGCACACCCCGGGAAACCGTTTCAGACAGGCCGTGGAGCAGGAAAAACCGTTGCAGGTGATGGGGGCCGTCAATGCCTACGCCGCCCGCCTGGCCGAGCACGCCGGCTTTAAGGCGCTGTACCTGTCCGGCGGCGGCGTGGCGGCCTGCTCGTGCGGCATTCCTGATCTTGGCATCACCACGCTGGAAGACGTTCTGATCGACGTACGCCGCATCACCGAGGCCACCGAGCTGCCGCTGCTGGTGGACATCGACACCGGCTGGGGCGGCGCGTTCAACATCGCCCGCGCCATCCGCAGCCTGGAAAAGGCCGGCGCCGCCGCGGTACACATCGAAGACCAAGTCCAGCAGAAGCGCTGCGGCCATCGCCCGAACAAGGCGATCGTGTCCAAGGACGAGATGGTCGACCGCATCAAGGCGGCCGTGGATGCGCGCCGTGACGACAGCTTCGTGATCATGGCCCGCACCGATGCGCTGGCCGTGGAAGGCCTGGACGCCGCGATCGAGCGCGCCGTGGCCTGCGTCGAGGCCGGCGCGGACATGATCTTCCCCGAGGCGATGACCGATCTGGCGATGTACAAGCAGTTCGCCGCCGCCGTGAAAGTGCCGGTACTGGCCAACATCACCGAGTTCGGCTCCACCCCGCTCTACACCACGCAGGAACTCGGCGCCAACGGCGTGAGCCTGGTGCTCTACCCGCTCTCTGCGTTCCGCGCCATGAGCAAGGCGGCCCTGGAGGTGTACAGCGCGATCCGCCAGGACGGCACGCAGAAAAACGTGATCGACAAGATGCAAACGCGCATGGAGCTCTATGACCATCTGGGCTACCACGCTTACGAGCAGAAGCTGGACGTGCTGTTCAGCCAGGAAAAGTAAACCACAGACCACATCAGGTTGGCCGAAGACGCCCGACAACAAGCCGCAGGCCGCCCCGTATTGCCGTTACATTTAGAGGAGAAGGAAATGAGTGAAGTCGTTCTTACCGCCAAGCCGAAGAAATCGGTCGCCCTCTCCGGCGTGGCCGCCGGCAACACCGCCCTGTGCACCGTTGGCCGCAGCGGCAACGACCTGCACTACCGCGGCTACGACATCCTGGACCTGGCCGCCCACTGTGAATTCGAAGAAGTCGCCTACCTGCTGGTGCACGGCAAGCTGCCGAACCAGGCCGAGCTCACCGGCTACAAGAAGAAGCTGAAGAGCCTGCGCGGCCTGCCGGCCTCGGTAAAGGCCGCGCTGGAAGCGCTGCCGGCCGCCGCCCACCCGATGGACGTGATGCGCAGCGGCGTCTCCGCGCTGGGTTGCACCCTGCCGGAAAAAGACGATCACAACATGGCCGGCGCGCGCGACATCGCCGACCGCCTGATAGCCAGCCTGGGCTCCATGCTGCTCTACTGGTATCACTTCAGTCACAACGGCAAGCGCATCGAGGTGGAAACCGACGACGACTCCATCGGCGGCCACTTCCTGCACCTGTTGCACGGCGAGAAACCGTCAGAGCAGTGGGTACGCGCCATGCATACCTCGCTCAACCTGTACGCCGAGCATGAATTCAACGCGTCCACCTTCACCGCCCGTGTCATCGCCGGCACCGGTTCTGACATGTACAGCGCCATCACCGGCGCCATCGGCGCGCTGCGCGGCCCGAAACACGGCGGCGCCAACGAAGTGGCGTTCGAAGTGCAGAAGCGCTACGAGAACCCGGACGAGGCCGAGATCGACATCAAGGCACGCGTCGAGCGCAAGGAAGTGGTGATCGGCTTCGGCCATCCCGTTTACACCATCAGCGACCCGCGCAACAAGGTGATCAAGGAAGTGGCACGCGAGCTGTCCGTCGCCGCTGGCGACACCAAGATGTTCGACATCGCCGAGCGCCTGGAGAGCGTGATGTGGGATATCAAGAAGATGTTCCCCAACCTCGACTGGTTCAGCGCCGTGAGCTACCACATGATGGGCGTGCCAACCGCGATGTTCACCCCGCTGTTCGTGATCGCCCGCACCAGCGGCTGGAGCGCGCACGTGATCGAGCAGCGCATCGACGGCAAGATCATCCGACCTTCGGCCAACTACGTCGGCCCGGAAGATCAGTCTTTCGTGCCGCTGGCTCAGCGCTGACACACCCCGCCTGCCGGGCGCGCCGCGGCCCGCCCGGCGCCGGCATCCTCACGGCCCCCTCTAGGCGGGCGAGGATACCGGGAGCGGATGGCCGCCACCTGCCGGCGCGACTGCGCCGGCAGGCTGGCTGAAACACGGACGGAGGCGGCCGGCGAGCCGCCCCGCTGACACAGAACATCACCCTCGGGCCTCGACACCATGAATACCGCATACCGCAAACACCTGCCCGGCACGGCCCTGGATTACTTCGACACGCGCGCCGCGGTCGACGCCATCCAGCCCGGCGCCTATGACACGCTGCCGTATACCTCGCGCGTACTGGCCGAACAGCTGGTGCGCCGCTGCGACCCGGCGCTGCTGACCGACGCGCTCAAGCAGCTGATCGAACGCCGCCGCGACCTGGATTTCCCCTGGTACCCAGCGCGCGTGGTGTGCCACGACATCCTGGGCCAGACCGCGCTGGTCGACCTGGCCGGCCTGCGCGACGCCATCGCCGAAAAAGGCGGCGACCCGGCCAAGGTGAACCCGGAGGTCCCCACCCAGCTCATCGTGGATCACTCGCTGGCCGTGGAATGCGGCGGCTACGACCCGGAGGCGTTCGAGAAAAACCGTGCCATCGAAGACCGCCGCAACGAGGACCGCTTCCACTTCATCGACTGGACGCGCACCGCGTTCAAGAACGTGGACGTGATCCCGGCGGGCAACGGCATCATGCACCAGATCAACCTGGAAAAAATGTCGCCGGTGATCCAGGCACGCGACGGCGTGGCCTTCCCCGACACCTGCGTCGGCACCGACAGCCATACCCCGCACGTGGACGCGCTGGGCGTGATCGCCATCGGCGTGGGCGGGCTGGAAGCGGAAACCGTGATGCTAGGCCGCGCCTCGATGATGCGCCTGCCGGACATCGTCGGGGTGAAGCTCACCGGCCAGCGCCAGCCCGGCATCACCGCCACCGACATCGTGCTGGCGCTCACCGAGTTCCTGCGCAAGGAGCGCGTGGTCGGCGCCTGGGTGGAGTTCTTCGGCGACGGCGCGGCCAAGCTGAGCATCGGCGACCGAGCCACCATCTCCAACATGTGCCCGGAATACGGCGCCACCGCCGCGATGTTCTACATCGACGACCAGACCATCGATTACCTGAAGCTCACCGGCCGCGAACCGGAGCAGGTGGCGCTGGTGGAAAACTACGCCAAGCTCACCGGCCTGTGGGCCGACAGCCTGGCCCGCGCCGAGTACGAACGCGTGCTGGAGTTCGATCTCTCCACCGTGGTGCGCAACATGGCCGGCCCGTCCAACCCGCACAAGCGCCTGCCGACCTCGGCCCTGCACGAACGCGGCATCGCCGACGAGGCCAAGCTGCAGGCGGCTCGCGCCGAGGAAGCCCAGGGCCTGCTGCCGGATGGCGCGGTGATCATCGCCGCCATCACCAGCTGCACCAACACCTCCAACCCGCGCAACGTGGTGGCGGCCGCCCTGCTGGCGAAAAAAGCCAATGCCCTGGGCCTGGTGCGCAAGCCGTGGGTGAAGACCTCGTTCGCGCCCGGCTCCAAGGTGGCCAAGCTCTATCTGGAAGAAGCCGGCCTGTTGCCGGAACTGGAAAAGCTGGGCTTCGGCATCGTGGCCTATGCCTGCACCACCTGTAACGGCATGTCCGGCGCGCTGGACCCGAAGATCCAGCAGGAAATCATCGAGCGCGACCTGTACGCCACCGCCGTGTTGTCCGGCAACCGCAACTTCGACGGCCGCATCCACCCCTACGCCAAGCAGGCCTTCCTCGCCTCCCCGCCGCTGGTGGTGGCCTATGCCATCGCCGGCACCGTGCGCTTCGACATCGAGCAGGACGCGCTGGGCTACGACAAGGACGGCCAGGCCATCACGCTGAAAGACCTGTGGCCGAGCGACGAGGAAATCGACGCCATCGTGGCGCGCTGCGTGAAGCCGGAACAGTTCAAGCAGATCTACATCCCGATGTTCGACCTGGGCACCGTGGAAGAAGCCAAGAGCCCGCTCTACGACTGGCGCCCGCAGTCGACCTACATCCGCCGCCCGCCGTACTGGGAAGGCGCTCTGGCCGGCGAGCGCACGCTCAAGGGCATGCGTCCGCTGGCGGTGCTGCCGGACAACATCACCACCGACCACCTGTCGCCGTCCAACGCCATCCTGGCCAATAGCGCCGCCGGCGAATACCTGGCGAAAATGGGCCTGCCGGAAGAGGATTTCAACTCCTACGCCACCCATCGCGGCGACCACCTCACCGCGCAGCGCGCCACCTTTCGCCAACCGCAGCTGGTGAACGAGATGGCGGTGGTGGACGGCGAGGTGAAGAAGGGCTCGCTGGCGCGCGTCGAGCCGGAGGGCAAGGTGATGCGCATGTGGGAAGCCATCGAAACCTACATGGAGCGCAAGCAGCCCCTGATCATCATCGCCGGCGCCGACTACGGCCAGGGCTCCTCGCGCGACTGGGCCGCCAAGGGCGTGCGCCTGGCCGGGGTGGAAGCCATCGCGGCCGAGGGCTTCGAGCGCATCCACCGCACCAACCTGATCGGCATGGGCGTGCTGCCGCTGGAGTTCAAGCCGGGTGTGAATCGCAAGACCCTGGGCATCGACGGCACCGAGACCTTCGACGTGATCGGCGAGCGCAAACCGCGCGCCGACCTCACGCTGGTGATCCAGCGCCGGAACGGCGAACGCGTCGAGGTGCCCGTCACCTGCCGCCTCGATACCGCGGAGGAAGTGTCGATCTACGAGGCCGGCGGCGTGCTGCAGCGCTTCGCGCAGGACTTCCTCGAAGCCTCGACCGCAGCGTAAGCATCAGCAGACGGCCAACGTTGCCCCGGCAAGGCGGCAACGTTGGCCGAACCGCCACCCCGGTTTCATCAGGACAATCAGCTCATGGCTCACCAACCCCAGATCAAGATTCCCGCCACCTATATCCGCGGCGGCACCAGCAAGGGCGTGTTCTTCCGCCTGCAAGACCTGCCGGAACGCTGCCAGGTGCCTGGTCCGGCGCGCGACAAGCTGTTCATGCGCGTGATCGGCAGCCCCGACCCCTACTCCGCCCACATCGACGGCATGGGCGGCGCCACCTCCAGCACCAGCAAGTGCGTGATCCTGTCCAAGAGCACGCAGCCCGACCACGACGTCGACTACCTCTATGGCCAGGTCGCCATCGACAAGGCCTTCGTGGACTGGAGTGGCAACTGCGGCAACCTCTCCACCGCCGCTGGCGCCTTCGCCCTGCACGCCGGCTTGGTCGACCCGGCGCGCATTCCGGACAACGGCGTGTGCGTGGTACGCATCTGGCAGGCCAACATCCAGAAAACCATCATCGCCCACGTCCCTGTGACCAATGGCCAAGTGCAGGAAACCGGCGATTTCGAACTGGACGGCGTGACCTTCCCGGCCGCCGAGATCGTACTGGAATTCCTCGACCCGTCCGATGATGGTGACGAAGGCGGCAGCATGTTCCCCACCGGCAAGCTGGTGGACGATCTGGACGTGCCCGGCGTCGGCACCTTCAAGGCCACCATGATCACTGCCGGCATCCCCACCGTGTTCGTCAACGCCGCCGATATCGGCTACACCGGCACCGAGCTGCGCGAAGCCATCAACACCGACCCGGCCGCGCTGGCGAAATTCGAAGCCATTCGTGTCGCCGGCGCGCTGCGCATGGGCCTGATCAAGACCCCGGAAGAGGCCGCCACGCGCCAGCACACCCCGAAGATCGCCTTCGTGGCGCCGCCCCAGGACTACACCGCCTCCAGCGGCAAGCAGATCAAGGCCGGCGACGTCGACCTCCTGGTGCGCGCGCTGTCCATGGGCAAGCTGCACCACGCCATGATGGGCACCGCCGCGGTCGCCATCGGCACCGCCGCCGCCATCCCCGGCACCCTGGTCAACCTGGCGGCCGGCGGCGGCGAACGCACCGCGGTGCGCTTCGGCCACCCCTCGGGCACGCTGCGCGTGGGCGCCGAGGCACGCCAGATCGATGGCCAGTGGACCGTGACCAAGGCCATCATGAGCCGCAGCGCGCGCGTGCTGATGGAAGGCTGGGTGCGCGTACCGGGCGACGCGTTCTGAGCGCGAGCTAAACTGCAGTACAGCGACGGCCGGTTGATCCGGCTTCGGCCAACCCGGCCGGGGCGGATGAGCGGGCCGGCTTTCCATGCGGCGGCAACAACGCAGCTTGTGCCCGCTCGCCCTCCCCGAGCGCATGAAGCGGCGGTTCGACGGTGCCCCCATTAGGAGGAACGCATGTCTGCCCTTCTCTCCAACGCGCGCCCCGATGCCGATCAGGTGCTGGTCGACATCGCCGACTACGTCGCCGATTACGCCATCACCTCTCCCCAAGCCTGGGACACCGCCCGCCTGTGCCTGATGGACACCTTGGGCTGCGGCCTGGCAGCGCTGTCCTACCCCGCCTGCACCAAGCTCCTGGGGCCGATCGTGCCGGGCACCATCGTGCCGAACGGCGCCCGGGTGCCCGGCACCCAGTTCCAGCTCGACCCGGAGCAGGCCGCGTTCACCATCGGCACGATGATCCGCTGGCTCGATTTCAACGACACCTGGCTCGCCGCCGAGTGGGGGCATCCGTCCGACAACCTGGGCGGCATCCTCGCCACCGCCGACTGGGTGTCGCGGGAGCGTGTCGCCCGTGGCCAGGCGCCACTGATGATGAAGGACGTGCTGGAAAGCATGATCAAGGCGCACGAGATCCAAGGCTGCCTCGCGCTGGAAAACAGCTTCAACAAGGTCGGGCTGGACCACGTGGTGCTGGTGAAGGTGGCCTCCGCCGCCGTGTGCGCCAAACTGATGGGCTGCAGCAAGGAGGAAATCGTCAACGCCGTGAGCCAGGCCTTCGTCGACGGCCAGAGTCTGCGCACCTACCGCCACGCCCCCAACACCGGCTCCCGCAAATCGTGGGCGGCGGGCGACGCCACCAGCCGCGGCGTGCGCCTGGCGCGCTTCAGCCTCAAGGGCGAGATGGGTATCCCGGGCGTGTTGAGCGCCAAGGGCTGGGGCTTCTACGACGTGCTGTTCCGGGGCCAGCCGTTCACGCTCCCGCGCCCCTACGGCAGCTACGTGATGGAGAACGTGCTGTTCAAGATCGCGTTTCCGGCCGAGTTCCATGCTCAGACCGCCGTGGAATGCGCGCTGGCACTGCAAGGCGAGCTGGCCCGGCAAGGCAAGTCCGCCGCCGATATCCGGCATATCGCCGTCCGCACCCAGGAGGCTTGCCTGCGCATCATCGACAAGCAGGGCCCGCTGGCCAACCCGGCCGACCGCGACCACTGCATCCAGTACATGGTGGCCGTGCCACTGATCTTCGGCCGCCTGAGCGCCGCCGACTACGAAGACGACGTCGCCGCCGACCCGCGCATCGACGCCTTGCGTGCCCGGATAAACTGCATGGAAGACCCGGCCTTCACCCGCGACTACCACGATCCCGACAAGCGCAGCATCGCCAACGCGCTCACCGTCACCCTGAACGACGGCAGCGTGCTCGACGAAGCGGTGTGCGAATACCCGCTCGGCCACCCGCGGCGGCGGGCGGAGGGCATTCCGCTGCTGGAGAACAAGTTCAGGACCCACCTGGCGCATCGCTTCCCGGCCAAGCAGCAGGCGGCCATCTTCGCGCTGTGCCGCGATCAGGAAACACTGCTGACAACGGCGGTGAATGCTTTTACCGATTTATGGGTGATCTGATGTCCCCTGGCGGCGGCGCCTTCGGCCAGGCCCGGTGCCAAGGTTGGCCGAAGACGGCAACCCCCGCTTCCTCCCCGTCCCCGCAAAGCCCTCTGCGGAACGGTGCGGTGATCGCGCCTTGGCCCGTCACGCGGCCCGCAACGGTATTTGTACCGACCGCGTTCCCGGCGCCGGAAGCCGTATGCTAGATTCACGCCACACAACCGATCTCTCCCCCCAAGAGCAACCACGACACAACAGCGGATCGCCCATGAAAAGAAGCCTGGTGTTAGTGGCAGGGCTGCTGCTAGGACAAGCGGCCGCCGCCGACCCGAAAGAGCTGGTCATCCTGCTGGACGACAGCACCGAGATGCCGCAGGCCGAGATCAGCGGCACGCGGGTATGGCGCGGCATCCACCACGACCTGGGACGGGCGCTCGCCAAGGAGCTGGGAAAACGGCCGCGCTTCCTGGTGCTGCCCCGCCAGCGCATACCGGCAGCACTCGAAAGCGGCCAGGCCGACCTGATCTGCATGTACCTGCCGACCTGGCTGCCCGGCCCGTTCGACTGGACCCAGCCCTTCCTGCCCAACGCCGACGTCGTCATCACCTCGCGCCACGCGATACGCCCAAGGCGTATCGAGGCGCTGGCGGGGCAACCCATCGGCACCATCCTGGGCTTTCGCTATCCCGAGCTGGAAGCCCGGCTGGGCCCGCGCTTTGTCCGGGATGACGCCCCCAACGCCAGCAGCAACCTGCACAAGCTGCAGGCGGGACGCACCCGCCACGCCGTGGTGAACCGGCTCTATCTGAGCTATCAGGAAAAGCTCGGCCTGGACGCGGCGACGCTGTACCCGCCGCTGGTGCTGAGGCGCTACCAGGCCGGCTGCGCCCTGTCGCGACAGGGTTCGGTCAGCCTGCCGCAAGTCGATGCCGCCATCGATGCCTTGCGCCGCAACGACACGGTCAGCCGGATCTACCGCAAGTATCGCTGACCCCAAGGCCGGCCTCGCGCCGGCAAAACGGCGCTGGGGGCTGCAGACGGCGGGTTTTCGCGCTATCGTCAGCGCCAGATACGCCGCCCCCCCCCCCCCCCGGCCCGCAGGCGCCAATCAACCAAGAGAACACCATGAAGCGACCTTTCCTGCCCCAAGAGCACCCGATGCTGCGCCAGCATGCCGCCGCCGTGACCGAGTTCGACACGCCCGCACTGCATGAACTGGTGCAGGACATGTTCGACACCCAGTACGCCGGCAACGGTGTCGGGCTGGCGGCGCCGCAGATCGGCGTGCCGTTGCGGGTGATCGTGTTCGCCTACGGCGGCGGCGAGCGCGACCCGGGCGCGCCGGCGATCCCCCCCACGGTACTGATCAACCCGGAAATCCGCCCCGACGCCGAACACATCGAGGAAGACTGGGAGGGCTGCTTCAGCGTGCCGGGCCAGCGTGGCCGGGTGCCGCGCTGGCAGGCCATCCGCTACCGGGCACAGGATATCCAGGGCCGCCTGGTCGAAGGCCGCGCCGAGGGCTTTCACGCCCGCATCATCCAGCACGAAGTCGACCATCTGAACGGCACGCTCTTCATCGACCACCTGCCCCCCGGCGCCGACGACACGCCTCCCGCCGTGCCGCCAACCGAATAAGAGCCGCTCCCCGCATCCCCTGGCTGGATTGTGCCGCTTCGCCATACAGCACACTTTGCGGCAGCGCACCTGGCCAGGACTGCGGCCCGGGGTTGTGCCAGCGACGCCAACCGCCGTCCTCTTCCCCATGACAAAAAGCCTCACGGCCAGCCTTGAGATCACCGAGGCTGGCCGTGAGGCTTTTGGGCTGAAACAAACGAGCGCGTCAGACCGCCGTCACCCGCCGCAGATACTCCGGCACCTGCTTGGCCGCCACCTTCTGCAAACCGCACAGCAGTTGGTGCGACACCCGGTCCAGGCCGTGCTGGACCCGCAGCACCCGGGTCAGGTGCGCCATCAGGTTGGCGGCCATTTCGGCGTCGGCCAGCGCCCGGTGCGCCTGCCCGGTCGCCGGCAGGCCGGCCCAGCGCGTCAAGGTGCCGAGCTTATGGTTTGGCGCCGCCGGCAGCAGGCGCCGCGCCAGCAGCAAGGTGCAGGCGAAATCCTGCCGCCGCGTGCGACCAAACTGGCCCAGCTCGTAATCCCAGAACTTGCGGTCGAAGGCGGCGTTGTGCGCCACCAGCGGCGTGTCGCCGACGAATTCGGCCGCCTCGCGCATCACGGCGTCGGCCGGCGGCGCGGCCTTCAGCATGGCGTTGCTGATGCCGGTGAGGCGCTCGATGTCGGGCGGCACCCGCACCCCCGCGTTCATCAGGCTCTGAAAGCGGCCCGCCACCCGGCCGTTTTCCAGCAGCACCACGGCGATCTCGGTGGCACGGCAGCCGATACCGGGGCTGAGCCCGGTGGTTTCGAAGTCGATCACGGCGACGCGCTCCAGGCCGCCCTTGTCCTGCCGTTCAGTCATTCAACGCCGCCTTGGCCGCCTCTTCCGGCGTCAGCCCGTCGTAGAACTGGTCGGTGTACCACTCGGCCTGCTCTTCGATGTGCTCCTGCGCCTCGCGCGGGGTGGCTCCGGCGGCCACCAGCAGGGCCTCGACTTCGGCGCACCACTCCAGCAGCGCCTGGGTTTCCGCGTCGAGATCCTTGTCTTTTTTTGCCATGGCGATTCGCGTCCTGAAAGAAATGTCGAAAAACGATGCGGCATTGTACGCGATCCGGCGTGAGCGGGGCCGCCGAGATGCCCCGCCCCCGCCGACCCGACCGGCCAGGCGATAACCGTGCGGCGCTCGCATCGCCCGGGCTTCGGCCAACCTTGGGCGGTGCAACGCCCACCCTCGGGAGCCGACCCGCCAAACGCGTTTCATCCTGGCGCAGCGCTGCGTTTCTTGAACTATGTTTACTGCAGGTTCCGGTACGGGCCGCAACCAGCCGTTGCCCCCCTCTCTCAACCCCGGCAGTCACAAGAAGCACAAGGAGCATGGAGATGAACCAGGAAGTGTACTGGCTGCTGGAACTCGCCATCCAGCCCGGCCAGCGCGAGGCCTTCGACCACCTGATGACCGAGATGGTCGAGGCGACCGGCGCCAACGAGCCCGATGCGCTGAATTACGAATGGAACGTCAGCAGCGACGGCACGACCTGCCACATCTACGAACGCTACCGTGACTCGGCGGCGGCGCTGACCCACTTGGACAACTTCGGCACACACTTCGCCGAACGCTTCTTGGCGCTGCTGACACCGACCCGCCTCAGCCTCTACGGCCACCCCAGTGCCGAACTCCAGGCCGCGCTGGCGGATATCAAGCCCAGTTACCTGAGCCCGGTCGGCGGCTTCCGCCGCTAGGCCGCCTCGTACCAAAGTTGGCCGAAGCCCATGCCGCTTCGGCCAACCTTTTGCGGCAAACTCCGCCTAAAATGGGGACACTCTTCATTCCGAGGAACCCCCATGTCGACCAGCTTTGCCGCCACCGGCGCCCCCTCCCTTTCGCGCCAGCGCGTCGTCCTGCTCACGCTGCTGGCCATGACGGCGTTTGCCGGCAACTCCCTGCTCTGCCGCCAGGCGCTCAAGCACACCAGCATCGACCCGGCCACCTTCACCACCCTGCGCATCGCCTCCGGGGCCCTGGTGCTGTGGTTGATCGTGCGTCTGCGCACGGCGACCGGGAGCGACAACGGGCGCTGGCGCTCGGCGCTGGCGCTATTCTTCTACGCCGCCGCGTTCTCGTTCGCCTACGTCAGCCTGTCGGCGGCGACGGGCGCGCTGCTGCTGTTCGGCGCGGTACAGGCCACGATGATCGGGATCGGACTGGCGCGCGGCGAACGCCTGAGCGCCCGCCAACTGGCCGGCTTGCTGCTCGCGCTGGCGGGGCTGGCCGGCCTGCTGTTGCCGGGCCTGTCGGCGCCGCCGCTGGTGGGAGCCGTGCTGATGCTGCTGGCCGGCGTGGCCTGGGGGGCCTACTCGCTGCTCGGCAAAGGCGCGGGCGATCCGACCCGCGTCACCGCCGGCAACTTCCTTCGTGCCGTGCCGCTGGCGATCTCGCTGAGCCTGCTGCTGATGCCGGCAGCCTCATGGGACAGCGCTGGCGCCATCTACGCGCTGCTCTCCGGCGCGCTGGCCTCGGGGGTCGGCTACGCAGTGTGGTACACCGCCTTGCGCGGGCTGACCGCCACCGGCGCAGCCACGGTACAGCTCACCGTGCCGGTGATCGCGGCGGCGGGGGGCGTGGTGCTGCTGGGCGAACCGGTCACGCTGCGCCTGGTGCTGGCCTCGATCGCCATCCTGGGCGGGGTATGGCTGGTGATCGCCGGCAAGCGCCAAGCCGGACGCTGAAACGCCATGGACGACCACGGGCTCGACACGCTGCTGGCGGAGATCCGCGCCTGCCGCCACTGTGAAGTGCAGCTGCCGCTGGGGCCGCGCCCAGTAGTGCAGGCGGCGGCGACGGCACGCATCCTGCTGGTGGGCCAAGCCCCCGGCGTACGCGTGCACCAGACCGGCCTGCCCTTCAACGATCCCTCGGGCGACCGCCTGCGGCGCTGGCTCGACCTGGACCGCGACACCTTCTACGACCCGGCCCGGCTCGCCATCGTGCCGATGGGCTTCTGCTACCCCGGCAAGCACGGCAGCGGCGATGCCCCGCCGCGCCCGGAATGCGCCGCGCTATGGCGCCAGCGCCTGCTGGCCCAGCTGCCCGACATCCGCCTGACGCTGCTGATCGGCCAATACGCCCAGGCCTGGCACCTAGGAAAGCGGCGTAAGAAGACCCTGACCGACACCGTCAAGGCCTGGCGCGAGTACCAACCGGCGTTCTTCGTGCTGCCCCACCCCAGCCCGCGCAACGTGCGCTGGTTCGTCAGCAAACCCTGGTTCGACGACGAGGTGGTGCCGGCGCTGCGCGCCGCGGTGCACGCGGCGCTGGCGGACTGAAGCACGGCTCACCCTATCAGGCCGACAGCAGCGACCCGGTCTTGAAGGCGTGGGGCGTCGCCACCTTGGCGAGTACCATCCCGGTGGTGGCGAAATGGCGGCTCTCCAGCACGTACACCATGCCGCCATGCGCCGAGCTCAGCACGCTGACCCGGTCATTCAGCGGATCGATCACCTCCAACACCGGCTGGCCCGGCTCCACCCGGGTACCCGGGGCGACCAGGAAGGTCACGACCCCGGAGTGCGGGGCACAAAGATTCTCCGATCCGGCCAGCGGTGTCGCCGGATAATCGAGCGGCGGCAGCTCGGCCGCCGGGCGGTCGGTAATCACGCCGCGGTAGCGCAGAAACTCCAGGATCGCCGCCGCATCCCGCTCCGCCAGCTCATGCCGGACATCGCCCTGGCCACGCAACTCCACCGTCACGACCAGCGCCGCCAACTCGATCGGCACGTCGAGACCGTCCTGCCGCGCCTTCTCCTGCAGCTCCCACCAGAGGCGGCTGCAGGCTTCATCGAACGGATCACCGCCGGACTCGGTCGCCAGCAATTGCGCCTGCGAGCCGAGATAGCGTGACAACGGCTCGCACTGCGACCACAGCGGCGTGCCGGTATAGACGTGCAGCGCGGCACGGTAATCGCAATGCAGGTCGAGCACGATGTCGGCGTCGGCCGCCAGCGACATCAGGCGCTGGCGGAGGCTCTGCAGTTCGGTACTTACCGGCCAGACCGCCAGCTCGGCGCGGATGGCGGCGCGAATCAGTTGGGCATTGGCAATGGCGTCGCCGGACAAGTGCGGCTTCACGCGCCGGTAGACCCCCTCGAGCAGGGCCGGGTAATTACGGTTGAAATTTTCGCCGCTGGCCATCTCGAAACGGCCCAACTGCAGTCCGAGCAGGGTCTGGTCTTGGCCGATCGGATTCGCTTGTGGCACCAGCACCACCTCGCCGTGCAGGTGGCCGGCGTCTTCCAGCGCCTGCAGGGCCGCCTTGAGATGCCACGCTACCAACATGCCGGGGAGTTCGTCGGCGTGCAGCGCAGCCTGGATATAGACCTTCTGCCCCTGTCCGGCGCTGCCGAAATGCAGGCTGCACAACTGCCGGCTGGAGCCGAGACCAGGGGAGAGCAAAGAATGTTCGATACGTTTCATGATCAGGGATGGGACAGGCCTGGTTAACGGCAATACCGGAACCATACCCGAACTTGCCGCTGTCGTTGAAGACGAGACCGTCTCGACAGGCCGGAAAGAACGACCAGCGCCACAGCAAGTGCCCCGCTCCCCGCCACGACGAACGGATCCGGCTGCGGAATGTCAGGGGCTCCGCCAGCCCTTGCTACCCGCCAGCTCGCCTGCTGCCCGATTCCGCCCTAACCTTGATGCTGGGCCCGCAGCCATTCCTCCAGGTACTGGATGAAGGCATGGACCTTGCGCGAGTGGCGGCGGTTGGGCAAATAGGCGGCGTACACATACGCGTCGCCCTGCTGCGGCGTCACGCTCCACGCGTCGCACAAGCGCAGCACACGCCCCGCGCGGATATCCTGCTGCACAACCCACTCCGGCAGTAACGCGATGCCGTGGCCGCCAAGCACGGCTTCGTGCAGCATGTCCAGGCTGTTGGTGATGAACGGACCGTCGACCTCGACCTCTTCGCTCCGGGCGTCCGACCGGAATGTCCAGCGCTGACGCCCCGGCCGGTATGCAAAACGAAGGCAGGCATGTGACGCCAGCTCGATCGGCGCACGCGGCGTGCCGTGCCGTTCCAGATAATCAGGGCCCGCCACCAGAAAGCGTCGATTCTCCGCCAGCTTCTTCACGATCAGATGCTCGTCCCGATTCGGCAGCCCGATCCTGACGGCAAGGTCGAGACGCTCCACCGCCAGATCCTGATACGCATCCGACACCACGAGGTCCAGCTTCACGCGCGGATAGGTGGTCATGAAACCGGAAAGAGCGCCCCCCAAGCAGAGGCGGCTATAGGTCACGGGAACGGCTACCCGCAACGAGCCCATCGGCTCTTCCCTGCCGTCGGCAATGCTGCTGTCGGCCTCCTCCAGATCGGCAAGGAGCCGGGATACCTGCTCGAGGTAGTTGGCCCCGGCATCCGTCAACAGCACCCGGCGGGTGGTACGTGTGAGCAGGACGGTCCCCAGCGACTGCTCCAGCGCGTCCATCAGCCTCGTCACCGACGACGTCGCCACACCGAGCCGCCGAGCGGCCTTGGAAAACCCTCCCGTTTCGGCCACTTCCACCAGCGTTCTCAATGCCAGCAATTTATCCATGCCGATCCTTTGCGAAAAATGCAATGCCAGGTTGCGATTTATAGGCATTCAACGCGCGAATGACAACAACTAAGCTTGCGGCATGATCATCTTGCCCAAGGAGCTGTCCATGGAATTCATCGAGCACGACATCCCTGCTTCACCCGCCACCCTCCCGCCAGGGACTCCCTATCGTTACGCGCCCGCCGCCAGGGAGAGCCTGCTATGAAAACACTGCAGCACACCGTACCGACGGGTACGCCGATGGCCATGACCCGCACCATGATCGCCTTGTTCGCCTTCTGCTGCGGCGCCATCGTCGCCAATATCTACTACGCCCAGCCGATCATCGGCTTGATTGCGCCAGACATACACCTGTCCGGCCAGACCGCCAGCCTGATCGTGTCGCTGACGCAGATCGGCTATGCCCTCGGCTTGTTCTTCCTGGTGCCGCTGGGGGATCTGCTCGAAAACCGGCGCCTGCTGATCGGCACCGCCATGCTCTCGATCGTCAGCCTGGCCGCCACCGCGCTGGCGCGACAGCCAGGCCTGTTTCTGCTGGTCTCGCTGCTGCTTGGATTCAGCTCTGTGTCCGTTCAGCTGTTGATTCCGCTGGCGGCCCACCTGTCGCCAGAGGCTTCGCGGGGACGCGTGGTCGGCGGCATCATGGGCGGGCTGCTGCTCGGCATTCTGCTGGCACGCCCGCTCGCGAGCTTCATGGCCGACCACTTCGGCTGGCGCGCTGTGTTTGGCACGGCCTCGATCCTGATGGCCGCCATCACCCTGCTGCTGGCCGCCACCATGCCCAGTCGCCAACCGGACCATAAAGCGAGCTACGGCCAGCTACTGCGCTCTTTGGCAACGCTGATGGCAAGCACGCCCGTCCTGCGGCAGCGCTCGTTCTACCAGGCGTGCATGTTCGCAACATTCAGCTTGTTCTGGACCGCCGTTCCGCTCGAACTGACCCAGCACCACGGGCTGAACCAATCGCACATCGCCATTTTCGCCCTGGTTGGCGCCATCGGTGCCATCGCCGCCCCCATCAGCGGCCGACTGGCAGATGCCGGACATACGCGTCCCGCCACCCTGGCGGCACTCGCGGTCGGAGCCTTGAGCTTTCTGCCCGTACTGCTTGTTCCTTCGTTGGGGGTCGCGGGCCTGGTGGTGACGGGGGTCGTGCTGGACTTCTGCGTGCAAACGAACATGGTGCTGGGGCAACGCGAGATCTACGCACTCAACCCGGCCATCCGCAATCGACTCAACGCGCTCTACATGACCAGCGTTTTCGTCGGAGGGGCCACCGGCTCAGCCATCGCCAGCATCCTGTATCAGCATGGCGGCTGGACATGGGTCAGCCTGGCTGGCAGCGCCTTCCCCGTCCTGGCCCTGCTGTCCTGCATGCGGCAAAAAGGGAGGGCATGAGGAACGTCCCTATCGGCACGACCGTGGGGGCGGAGGGATTATCGGGCAGTGTCGGCCGGGAACCGGCCGTTCGACGTCATGGGCTGCCAGCCGCTGCGGGCCAGCACGGTAGGTCACCCAGCGGGGGACCGGGGCGTCTCGCGCCAAAACAGATGCCCCGTTTCTGCCGGCAATGTTGCATGCGTGAGCCACCCGGACTGGCCGAAGCGGCTCACCTAGACCGACATCACCGCGGCTTCCTGGTGCAACAGCCGGCGGAAATCCGACGCGGGCATGGGTTTGCCGAACAGATAGCCCTGCATCTCCACCGCGCCCAGGCTGCCGAGATAGTCCGCCTGGACCTCGGTTTCCACCCCTTCGGCCACCAGGTTCAGGTTGAGCCCGGCGGCGATGGCGACGATGGCGCGCACGATGGGCGAATCCTCCTTGCCGGCTTCGATTTCGCGCACGAAGGACTGATCGATCTTGAGCGTCGTCACCGGCAGATGGCGCAGGTAGCTCAGCGACGAATACTGCGTGCCGAAATCGTCGATAGCCACGCGGATGCCCTCTTCGGCCAACCCCGCCAGTTTCAACGACATGGCTTGCTGATCGGCGATGAAAGCGTTCTCGGTGATCTCGATCTCGAAGCTCTGGCGACGGATACCGTAGCGGTCTACCGTCGCGATCAGATAGTCGTAGAAATCGTCGTCGACCAAGACCTCGGGCGGCACGTTGACCGACATTCGCGACAGCTCGAGGCCGGCGAGTTTCCATTCACGCAGCGTCTGGCAGGCACGCTCGATCACCCAGTAGGTGAGCGGCTTCATCAGCCCGATCTCTTCGATCACTCCCAGGAAGGCCCCCGGCGGAACCAGCCCGCGGGTCGGGTGCGGCCAGCGGATCAAGGCTTCACAGCCGATGATCCGGCGGCTGTCGAATTCGACTTGCGGCTGGTAGTACAGCTCGAACTGCTCCAGTTCCAGGGCGCGCCGGACCTCGTTTTCCATCCTCAGGCGCTGGCTGGCAGCGGCGTCCATCACCGGCAGGAAGAAGCCGAAACCATTCTTGCCCTGGGCCTTGACCTGGTACATGGCGATATCGGCATGACGCAGCAGGGTTTCGATGTCGTCGCCATCGTCGGGAAACACCGCGATGCCGATGCTGACGGTGAGGAACACATCGTCGCCGTCGATGCTGAACGGTGCGGCAACCTCCTTGACCAGCTTGCCCGCGAGCAGTGCGGCATCCTCCTTGCCGCTCAGGTCCGGCAGCAGGATGGTGAACTCGTCGCCGCCCAGCCGGGCCAGCGTGTCGCACTCGCGCAAGACGCATTGCAGACGCTGCCCCACTTGCTTGAGCAGCTCATCGCCCTTGATATGGCCGAAGGTATCGTTGGCGAGCTTGAAGCGGTCCAGATCGACGAACAGGACCGCCACCTGGCGTCCCTTGCGCTTGGCCTGCATGATCGCCAGCCCGAGCCGGTCGCGGAACAGGGCTCGGTTGGGCAGGCCGGTGAGCAAATCGTGGTAGGCCAGGTAGGCCATGCGGTGTTCTGCGTGCTTTTTGTCGGTCACATCACGCGCCACGCCATACAGGCGGCTCGACAGCTGCGGCAAGTCGAGCGCCACCGGCACCAGGCTGGCTTCGAAGTGCCGCTCGGCGATCTCGCCCCCCCTGCTAGCGATGCGAAACTCGATGGCGCGCTGCCCCGTCCGATGCTCCAGCACATAGCGGACCCGTTCGGCATCCACCGGCAAGACCAGATCGAGCAGCGATTGGCCAAGCAGTTCCTGCGGCGAATAGCCGATCAAGCCGTGGGTACGTTCATTGGCAAACGTAAAGCAAAAGCGCTCGTCCAGCGTGAAGATGAGGTCGGGCGACGCCTCCACCAGGGACCGATGCATGCGCTCCGAGGTGTGCAGCTGCTGCGCCATGGCCAGGTTGGCACGCGCCAGGCTGCGGCGCTGCAGGGCCAGCTCGACCCGGTGCATGAGCTCCTCTACGGCATAGGGCTTGCAGACATAATCGCTTGCTCCGCTGCGCAACGCGCAAACGGCGGAATCGAAAGCCGTGTCGCCGCTCACCACCAGCACCTCGGTATCGATGCCGGCACGCTGTATCATCCCCAGCAGGTCGAGCCCGTTCATGTCGCCCAGGTGCAGATCGAGCAGCATCAAATCCACACCGCCCGCCATGAGCTGTTCCAGGGCCGACTGGCCGTCGTGGCAGGCGCGCACGTCGTAATTCCGCCCCCGCAACAACAGGCACAGGCTTTCCCGCATGCGGGGTTCGTCGTCCACGACCAACAATTTTGCGTTTGTACCGAAGTGATTCTCTGCCACTTTGCCCCCTTGCCTACCCATACCGCCATTGGCGCAGATCGAAAACTGGCCTGCACTCTCGTCACTGCCGGTCGAACGGCAGCAATACCTGGAAACGCGTTCCCTGCTGATCAGAACGGCAGTTGATCAAGCCGTTCAGATCGCGCACCAACTGCCCCACGATGGCCAGCCCAAGCCCTTGATGAGAGCCCGGCTTCTGGCTCGCCACCGGTTGGTAGAGCTGAGTGAGCACCTCTTTGGGAATGCCGGGGCCGTTGTCCTCGACCCGGATTTCGACATGGGACGCCCCTGCCTCGCCCAAGCCCCAGGCGGCCGTCGAGAGGGTCACGTGCCCGCCTTGCGGCATCGCCTCCAAGGCATTCTTGATCAAATTCACCAACAATTGCTTGAGCCGGTCACGGTCGGACACGATGTCCGGGAGCGCTTCGGCCAAATCGAGACGAATATCGACCAAGCCGGCAAACGGAATGGACCCTCGGAACAAGGTCGCCAGATCCTCCACGATACGGTTGAGCTTGACCGGCCCCCGCGCCGACTCTCCCTCGGCCTGCTGTTCGCGTGCGGCGCGCAGCATGTGAGCCACCCGGTCGATTTCCTCACGCACGATCGCCAGCTCGGGTTGGGGCGCGCCCTTGCCGGCGCTGGCTGCCTCGAGGATGGAGACGTAATTCCGGATGATCGCCAGCGGGTTGTTGAGTTCGTGCACCAGTCGATTGAGCCGGCTGTCCGCGCCAGCCTCCCCGCCGCCCAGCGCCGCGGCATTGCCGGAGCGGAGCTGCATGGCAATGCGATCTGCGCTCAAGCGCCCAAAAACCGCAATACAGGGCAGCTTGGCCGCCAGCGCTGCAGCCCGATCCGCGCTGTCGATCGCGGCCACCAGCACGCCACCCCGGGCAGACGCCGTACGCAGCGGCAGCAGCAGCATGCCTTCTCCGCCCAGGCTGCGCAGCACCTGGTCGTCGAGCAAGGGCAATTGCCCTTGGCGCATGACCAGCTGCGGCATGCCATCCAAGGCCCGTGCCAGCAAAGAGGTGCTGCTGCCACGGACGAACTCCAGTTGCGCCAGCTTGGCCGAATGGTGAGCCAACGGCTTGGCGCGGAACCGCTCGCTTTCCCCCTCGACCGCTTCGAAGCAAAGCGCCGCGTCCAGATCGAACAGAATCTTGAGCGCTTGCACCGTCATCTGCATGGCCGAGGCGTTACCGCCGGCTTGGCCCAGGGCCTGATTGACCAGCAGCATGTCCTGAAGGCGCGCGGCCAGCAGGGCATCGGCTTGAGAAGCCTGCTCGCCCTCCTTGGGGCCGGCAAGGCGTATGCCCAGCTGTTCGGCGATGCTCAGCAGGTCACGCTCGACGGCAGCGAGCATGGCGGGCAGATCGTCGAGCGGCGCGCCGCATAGCGCCACGACGGAAGCATCGGGCTGAGGTTGTTCCGGACTGTTGAAAGCGGCCAGGTAATCGGCGAGGAGAACGATGCGAACCAGCGGCGGGGCCGACACCATGCGCTCGAACGGCTCGTGGTGATACAGCACACAGTCGCCAAGAAACGAATCCAGTTGCCATTTTTCCACCATCCAGGCGCCCACTTCGACGTGGGTGAGCCCAAACGCGGCATGCTCCGCCGCACACAGCGATTCGCCGTCCTGGTAGTCGCGGAAGATGCTCTGGTAGTCCTCCGGGACCGTTGCCAGCAAAGCCAGGCGGCCAATGTCATGTACCAAGCCCCCCAGATAGGCTTCTTCCAGGCTGGGATAATGCATCCGTCGCGCCAGTTCGCGGGCGATCAATGCCGTGCGCAGGGAGTGGCCCCAGAATTCGCCCAGATCGACTTCTTGCCAATCTACCAGGCGGTTGAAAACCTGCATGACCGACCCATTGATCACGAGCGTCTTGATGGTATTCATGCCAAGCAGGGAAAGGCATTGATCGAGCGTGGCCGGGCGAGTGCGGCCCTGGAATGCGGCCGAGGTGGATAGCGCAAATATCTGCGCGACCATGCCGGCGTCACGACCGATCAACGCCGACAGATCGGACAAATTCAGATCATCGCGCTGGCACAAATCCAACAGTTGCACCAGGATGGGCGACATCGTGGGCAAGCGCGCAAGCATGAGTTTGCCGCGAATGTCACGCTGCGCCGAGCCGGCTGCGCTTGGGTTCCCCCCCTTGGTGGCGAGCAGTCTATCCATCGTCGTCACGACCTCCCTTTGCAGCAGCCCAATCACCAGCCGCTTACAGACTCAGATACACACCTGGGCTCGAACTGCATCCGGCATTTTCATTTATCATAATCGGCGCAATCATAAACCGGGAGCAGGAGAACAGCATATCCGATTTTTATATTTATACACATCGCAAATTAAATTGCCTATTTCCTGATTCAATCCCTCCCAGTATTCGTGTTTCTCATCGCCACCGCCCCAAAAACCCATTTGCATAAATAATGATTTTTGAAAAACCCGATTATTTATTTCCCTGGTTTTTAACCTGCATATTTTTATGAAATAGTCATTTACTTATGACTATCGGGGTGGTCGTGATGGCGTTGCCCGTCGGATGAAAACCGAACGGCCTTGAATCCACAGGATCATAGCCTATTGAATGTCTTGGGTGCTGTTTTCGCCATGGCTGATATAGGCAAGCTGGTTGCCGGCAGGGAGTGGAGAGAGGAAAGAAAAATGGCCATGGATCGCTCCATGGCCATGCATACCGCGCTGACTCATCGCGAGAAACCGGTTCGGATTATCCCCGCTGCTTTTGCTCCAATCGCCCCGGCAAACCGGGGCGAGTCATTCAAACTAGGCGAGCGTTTTTAGGACATCGTCACAGCTTGAACTTCGACACCAGGCTGCGCAGCTCGTCACCACGCTGCGCCAGCGTCTGGATGGTCTTCAGCGCGTCCTGCAGCGAGGCGTCGGTCTGCTGCGCCATGGCGTTGACGCGCTCGGCGCTGCGCGCCATCTCGTTGGTGGCCACCCCCTGTTCCGAGGTGGACGAGGTGATTTCGCTCATGCGCACCGAGATGTCCTCGGCGTGCCCCTTGATGCGCTCGACCTTGCCGGCGGCCTCGCGTGACAGCGCCACGCCGGTGGCGACGCGGGCGTTGGTGGTGTCGGCGTGGGCGATGGCCTGGCCGGTCTGCTCCATGACGCGGTCGATCATCTGGGCGATCTGCACCGTGGCCACCGCGGTACGCTCGGCCAGCTTGCGCACTTCGTCGGCCACCACGGCGAAGCCGCGGCCCTGCTCACCGGCACGCGCGGCCTCGATCGCCGCATTGAGCGCCAGCAGATTGGTCTGGTCGGCGATGTCGCGGATCACCGCCACGATGCCCTTGATCTCCTCGGACTGGCCGGACAAGCCGTTCATCACCTGCTGCAGCGACTCCACCGAGTGCACGATGGATTCCACCTCGTGCGCCACTTCGGCCATGCTCTTATGCGATTCGATCGAGTTCTGGCGCGATTCGGACACCAGCGTCTCGGTCTCGCCGACGTGGTCGGCGATGTGGTTGATGCTGACGGTGATCTCTTCGATGGTGGCGGCCGTGGCCGACAGTTCACCCGACTGCACGCGCGAATCGTCCGCGATCTGCTCGGCCACGCGGTTGAGCTGGGCGGCGTCGTCGGCCAGCGCCTGCGATTCGTGGCGCACGGTCAGGAACATCTCGCGCAGCTTGGCCATGAACTGGTTGAACGCTTCGGCGATCTGGCCCACTTCGTCCTGCGACTTCACCGGCAGGCGCAGCGTCAGGTCGCCGTGACCGCTGGCGACGTCGCGCATGGCGTCGCGCATCAGCGACAGGCCGGACATCATGCGTGCCACGCCGCCGTACACCACCACCGAGGCGATCACCACGCCCACCACCAGCAGGCCGACCATCAGCAGCAGCAAGTGGTCGAGCTGGCTGGTGGCGGCCGCCAGCGGCACCATCACGCCCAGCAGCCAGCCAGTCTTGCCGACCGGGTAGAGCGTGCTCAGGTAGGTCTTGCCGCCCAGGCTGATCTCTTGAATCTGGCCATCCTTGCTGACAGCCGCCGGATCGTAGCCCGGCATCACGTCGGTGATCTTCTTCAGGCCGGAATCCGGCGCTGGGTGGGCGATGGTGAGGCCATCCTGGGTCATCAGGAAGGCGTAGCCGTCACCGGGCAGCTTGGCCGAAACGATTTCATCGACCACGCGCTGCAACGTGACGTCGCCGCCCGCCACCGCCACCACGTTGCCGCCGTCGCGGCGTGCCTTGGCGAAGGTGATGATCGGGCGCTTGGTGGCGGCGTCGATGTAGGGCGGCGAGGCGATCGCCTCCTCGGAGGAGGCGGCGGCCTTGTACCACGGGCGGCCGGTCGGGTCGTAGCCCGGCGGCACCAGTACGGCCTTGCTGAACTGGGTCATGGTCTTGTCCGGCTGCCCGAGGTACATGTCGTCGAAACCGCCGGCGTCATGCGCCTGGTCGAGTACCGGCTTCAGGTCCCCCTGGCCAAAATGCGGCAGTACCGCGGCGACGACGGCCTGGCGTGACTGCACCCATTCGGTGACAAAGCTGGTCTTGCCGCTGGCGGCTTGATGAATCTCGTTGCGGATCGACTCCAGCAGGCTGCTGCGCATCTGCCAGTAGGCCGCGCCGGTGAGCAGTGCCGACAGCAGCACGACCACGGCGATGACGAAGACCATCATGCGAGTACGTAAGGATTTCATAGTGTGTGTCTCGTTACGGCTATTGTTCTTCACGGCAGCAGGGCGGTGTCATCCCGCCTCGCACGCTGCCGCGTTCCCCTGATTGCTGTTTCTTGCCCGCTTTGCTTCGCTTTGGCGCAGTCGAGCGGACACAGTATACAAAAACTGCTTACAAAATCACGCGACAGTTAATACAAATTTCATATAAACCCCGTAGGCGCGGATTGCCAGTGCTTTTTCGCGACAGCGCCCGGCCATCTCACCCTGCCGCCCCCTGCTGGCTGAGCGTGCATCCGCTGTCGGTGCCGGCCGGCGCGGCCCGCCATGCCATTTACGTTTTTTTTATATCCCGCTCCCGCATTACGACACGCCGTTTACGCCCCCTTCCCTAAGCTTCAACCGTCCCTACCCATTCCGTCATGGAGACCACCATGGACTTGATCTACCTGGCCCTGATCGCGGCATGCAGCGCGCTGGCGCTGCTTCTGGTCAGCGCCTGTCGCCGCCTGGAGGCCAAGAAATGAACACCCTGTACGCCCTGGCAGGGCTGATTGCCGTGCTGTTGCTGGCCTACCTGCTGTACGCCCTGCTCAATGCGGAGGAACTGGAATGAACGCCTCTCCCCTCTGGCAGCTCGGTCTCTACCTGATCGTGCTGCTGACCCTGGCCTGGGCGCTCGGGCGCTACCTGGCCATCGTGCTGGACGGCCGCCTGAGCGCCCGCTGTGCCTGGCTCGGCCGCTTCGAGCGCGGCTTGTGCCGACTGATCGGCAGCGACCCGGACGAAGACATGCCGTGGTGGCGCTACGCCACGGCCATCCTGCTGTTCAACATCGTCGGGGTGCTCGCGGTGGTACGCCGTGCAGCGCCTGCAGGGTGCTCTGCCGCTCAACCCTGCTTGGCATGACGGCGGTGGAGGCCGGCTCGGCCTTCAACACCGCCGTCTCCTTCGTCACCAATACCAACTGGCAGGGTTACGGCGGTGAGACGACGATGAGCTACCTGACCCAGATGCTGGCGCTGACGGTGCAGAACTTCCTGTCGGCGGCGACGGCGCTGGCGGTGGTGGTGGCGCTGATCCGGGGCTTCGTGCGGCGTTCGGCGGCCGGTCTCGGCAACGCCTGGCTCGACCTCGGCCGCGCCACCGGCTACGTGCTATTGCCATTGTCGCTGCTATTCGCGCTGTTCCTGGTAGGCCAGGGCGTGATCCAGAATTTCAGCGCCTACCAGGACGTCAAGCTGACCGAGCCGGTCACCTACCAGCAGCCGAAGACCGACGCGCACGGCCAGCCCGTGCTCGACGCCGCCGGCAAGCCGGTACTGGACACCCTGAAAACCGACAAGCAGACCCTGGCCATGGGCCCGGTCGCCTCGCAGGAAGCGATCAAGATGCTGGGCGTCAATGGCGGCGGCTTCTTCAACGCCAATTCGGCGCATCCGTTCGAGAACCCGACACCGCTGTCCAACTTCGCCCAGATGCTGTCGATCTTCCTGATCCCGGCGGCGCTGTGCTTCATGTTCGGCCGTCTGGTCGGCGACATGCGCCAGGGCGTGGCGCTGTTGGCGGCGATGACGCTGATCTTCATCGCCATGTTCGCCGTGGTGCAGTGGTCGGAGATGCACGCCAACCCGCTCCTGACCCAGCTCGGCGTGGATGGCGCGGCCGGCAACATGGAGGGCAAGGAAACCCGCTTCGGCATCGTCGCCTCGACGCTGTTCGCCACCATCACCACGGCCGCCAGCTGCGGCGCGGTGAACGCCATGCACGACAGCCTGCTGCCGCTGGGCGGAATGGTGCCGATGTGGCTGATGCAACTGGGCGAGGTGGTGTTCGGCGGGGTCGGCTCGGGACTCTACGGCATGCTGATCTTCGCCATGCTGGCCGTGTTCCTGGCCGGGCTGATGATCGGTCGCACCCCGGAGTACCTCGGCAAGAAGATCGAAGCCTTCGAGATGAAGATGGTGTCGATCGCCATCCTGATCACCCCACTCCTGGTGCTGGGCGGTACCGCCGTCGCGGTGCTGAGCAAGGATGGCTTGGCCGGTCTGGCCAACCCGGCGGCGCACGGCTTCAGCGAGGCGCTGTACGCCTTCAGCTCGGCCGCCAACAACAACGGTTCGGCCTTCGCCGGCCTGTCCGCCAACACCCCCTTCTACAACATCCTGCTGGGGCTGGCGATGTGGTTCGGCCGCTTCGTGCCGATCATCGCGGTGCTGGCCATCGCCGGCAAACTGGCTGCCAAGCCGCGCCTGGCGGTCTCGGCCGGCACCATGCCGACGCACGGCCCGCTGTTCGTGGTGCTGCTGGTGGGGGCCGTGATCATCGTCGGCGCGCTGACCTACATCCCAGCGCTGGCGCTGGGTCCGGTGGTGGAGCAGCTGCAACTGTTCGGCCATTAAGCGGAGAGAAAACATGAACGATATGACCAAACCCTCATCCCTCCCGCAACACACGCCGACGCAACGCCACGCCCGGGCGCTGGCGCTGTTCGACCCGACGCTGGTCAAGCCGGCCATCGCCGAGTCGTTCCGCAAATTGTCGCCACGCGCCCAGCTGCGCAATCCGGTGATGTTCGTGGTGTGGGTCGGCAGCGTGCTGACCACCGTGCTCGGCGCGCAGGCGCTCGCCGGCCAGGGCGAGGCGCCGGCCGGCTTCATCCTCGGCATCGCGGCCTGGCTGTGGTTCACCGTGCTGTTCGCCAACTTCGCCGAAGCGTTGGCCGAAGGCCGTGGCAAGGCCCAGGCCGCGGCGCTGCGCGGCTCGCGCAGAAACGTGGTGGCGAAGAAGCTGGCGGAGGCGCGTCACGACGCCAAGGTCACGGTGATCGATTCGGCCAGCCTGCGCCGCGGCGATATCGTGCTGATCGAGGCCGGCGACACCGTGCCGGCCGACGCCGAGGTGCTCGACGGCGTGGCGTCGGTGGACGAGTCGGCCATCACCGGCGAATCGGCCCCGGTGATCCGCGAATCCGGCGGCGATTTCTCGGCCATCACCGGCGGCACGCGCGTGCTGTCCGACTGGCTGGTAGCGCGCGTCACCACCAACCCCGGGGAGGCCTTTCTCGACCGCATGATCGCCATGGTCGAAGGGGCGCGCCGCAAGAAGACGCCGAACGAGATCGCGCTGACCATCCTCTTGGTGGCGCTGACGCTGATCTTCCTGCTGGCCTGCGCCACGCTGCTGCCGTTCTCGCTCTACAGCGTGAAGGCCGCCGGTGGCGGCAGCCCGGTCGGCATCACCGTGCTGGTGGCGCTGTTGGTGTGCCTGATCCCGACCACCATCGGCGGCCTGCTCTCCGCCATCGGCGTGGCGGGCATGAGCCGCATGATGCAGGCCAACGTGATCGCCACTTCGGGCCGCGCCGTGGAGGCGGCCGGCGACGTCGACGTGCTGCTGTTGGACAAGACCGGCACCATCACGCTCGGCAACCAGGCCAGCGCCTTCCTGCCGGCGCCGGGGGTGACAGAACAGGAGCTGGCCGACGTGGCGCAGCTCGCCTCGCTCTCGGACGAGACCCCGGAAGGCCGCTCCATCGTGGTGCTGGCCAAGGAGCGCTTCGGCCTGCGCGGACGCGAACTGCACGACGCGCACTTCATCCCGTTCAGCGCCCAGACCCGCATGTCCGGCGTGGACATTCCGGCGGCGGGTGCCGTGCGCGAGATCCGCAAGGGCGCGGCCGAGGCGGTGAAGGCGCACGTGGAAGCACTGGGCGGTCAGTGGGCGCTGGCGGTGTATGACGCCGCCAGCGAGGTCGCCCGGCGCGGCGGCACGCCGCTGGTGGTGGCCGAAGGCAAACGCGTGATGGGTGTGGTGGAGCTCAAGGACATCGTCAAGGGCGGCATCAAGGAGCGCTTTGCCGAGCTGCGCGCCATGGGCATCAAGACCGTGATGATCACCGGCGACAACCGCCTCACCGCCGCCGCCATCGCCGCCGAGGCCGGGGTGGACGACTTCCTCGCCGAGGCACGCCCGGAAGACAAGCTCAAGCTGATCCGCGACACCCAGGCCGAGGGCAAGCTGGTGGCGATGACCGGCGACGGCACCAACGACGCGCCGGCGCTGGCGCAGGCCGACGTGGCGGTGGCGATGAACTCGGGCACGCAGGCGGCCAAGGAGGCCGGCAACATGGTCGACCTCGATTCCAACCCGACCAAGCTGATCGAGATCGTCGAGACCGGCAAGCAGATGTTGATGACGCGCGGCGCACTGACCACCTTCAGCGTGGCCAACGACGTGGCCAAGTACTTCGCCATCATCCCGGCCGCCTTCGCCGCCACCTATCCGCAGCTCAAGGTGCTGGACGTGATGCGGCTCAACAGCCCGGATTCGGCCATCCTGTCGGCAGTGATCTTCAACGCGCTGATCATCATCGTGCTGATCCCGCTGGCGCTGAAGGGGGTGAAATACCGCGCGCTCGGCGCCGGCGCGCTGCTGCGGCGCAACCTGCTGGTCTACGGACTGGGCGGGCTGATCGTGCCCTTCGTCGGCATCAAGCTGATCGACGTGGCGCTGGGCGTGCTCGGCCTGGCATAAGCGAGCCGGCCCAGGAGGGCGACGTGCACTTCGCTTCGGCCATGCCCAGGACGGAGACAGCGCCCTCCTCTCTCTAAACCAATCTGGAGAAATCACCACCATGAAAACCCTGATCCGCCCGGCTCTCACGCTATTCCTGCTGTTGAGCGTGCTGACCGGCCTCGTCTACCCGGCCGCCGTCACCGGGCTCGCCCGGCTGTTCTTTCCCGAACAGGCCGCCGGCAGCCTGATCCACCGCGGCGGCGAGGTAGTCGGCAGCGCACTGATCGGCCAATCGTTCAGCGGCCCGCGCTACTTCTGGAGCCGGCCGTCGGCCACCAGTCCGATGCCTTACAACGCCGGTTCCTCGGGTGGTTCCAACTTGGGCCCGACCAACCCGGCGCTGCGCGACGCGGTGAAGGCACGCGTCGCCACACTGCATGCCGCTCAGCCGGAACAGACCGGCCCGGTGCCGGTGGAACTCGCCACCGCCTCGGCCAGCGGGCTCGATCCGGACATCTCGCCGGCGGCAGCCTACTATCAGGTGGAGCGCGTGGCCCGCGCCCGTGGCCTGAGCGCCGCCGCGCTGCGCACGCTGGTGGCCCAGCATACCGAGGGCCCACAATGGGGGATGTTCGGCCAAGCCCGCGTCAACGTGCTGAAACTCAACCTGGCCCTGGACCAACAACGTCCATGATGAAACCGACCCCATGAACGACGACCGTCCCGATCCCGACCGCCTGCTCGACGAGCTGCGCCGCGACGAGGAGGCCGCCCGGCGCGGCCGGCTGAAGATCTTCTTCGGCGCCTGCGCCGGCGTCGGCAAGACCTACGCCATGCTGAGCGCGGCGCGGCAAAGGTTGGCCGAAGGCGAGGCGGTGCTGGCCGGCATCGTCGAGACCCACGGCCGCGCCGAAACCGCGCGCCTGCTCGACGACCTGCCGCTGCTGCCGTCGCGCGCCATCGACTACCGCGGCCGCACCCTGGCCGAGTTCGACCTCGACGCCGCGCTGGCCCTCCGCCCGCCGCTGTTGCTGGTGGACGAGCTGGCGCATTCCAACGTACCCGGCAGCCGCCACGCCAAGCGCTGGCTGGACGTCGAAGAACTGCTGGCGGCCGGCATCGACGTCTACAGCACGCTCAACGTGCAGCACCTGGAGAGCCTCAACGACGTGGTCGGCAGCATCACCGGCATCCGCGTGCGCGAAACCGTGCCCGACCGGGTATTCGACGCCGCCGACGAGGTGACGCTGGTCGACCTGCCGCCGGACGAACTCCTGGTGCGGCTGCACGAGGGCAAGGTCTACATGCCGGAAGCCGCCGCCAACGCGCGGCAGAACTTTTTCCGCAAGGGCAACCTGATCGCCCTCCGGGAAATGGCGCTGCGCCGCACCGCCGACCGCGTCGACGCCCAGATGCGCGCCTACCGCGCCGACCAGGAGATCGAACGGGTGTGGCAGGTGAAGGAGCGGCTCCTGGCCTGCGTCGGCGCCGACGACCAGGCCGAGAAGGTGGTGCGCGCCACGGCCCGCCTGGCCGCCGCGCTCAAGGCCGACTGGATCGCCCTGCACGTGGAAACCCCGGCCTTGCAGCGTCGGCCGGACGCGGCGCGCCAGGCCACCCTGGCGGTGCTGAGGTTGGCCGAAGAACTGGGCGCGGAAACCGTCGCGCTGGCCGGTTCCGACCTGGCCGCGACGGTCACGGCCTACGCCCAGAGCCGCAACACCGGCAAGCTGGTCATCGGCCAGCCGCGCCCCAGCCGCTGGCAACGGCTGACCGGCAGCACGCTGCTGGAACGGCTGGGCCGGCACGCCCGCGACCTCGACATCCACCTGGTCAGCGCCGAGCCCGCCCCGGCCACCGCAACGCCAGCCAAGCCCGCCCCGCGCGGCCCCATCGACTGGCGCGCTTACGGCTGGGCCGCCTTCCTGTCGGCGCTGACCACCCTGCCCGCCGCGCTGTTGCTGAAAGTGTTCGACCCGGCCAACGTGGTGATGGTCTACCTGCTCGCCGTGGTGCTGATTTCGATCCGCTTCGGCCGCGGCCCGGGCGCGCTGGCCGCCTGCCTGGCGGTGCTGGGCTTCGACTTCTTCTTCGTGCCGCCACGCTTCTCGTTCACGGTGGCGGACACCCAGTACCTGTTCACCTTCAGCTTGATGCTGGCGGTGGCGCTGATCATCGGCCAACTGGCGGCGCGGCTGCGCTTCGAGGCGGTGGCGGCGCAACGGCGCGAGCGAGGCACCGCCCAGCTCGCCCGCCTCGCCCGCGAGCTCTCCGCCGCGCTGACCACGGCGCAGATCGTCGAAATCGCCGAGCTCGGTTTCCGCGACATGTTCCGCGTCGACAGCGTGATCCTGCTGCCGGACCAGCACGAGCGGATACGGCCGGCCGGCGCGCCGGCCGAAGCGGTGCTGGCGGTGGACGCCGCGGTGGCGCAATGGGTGTACGACCACCAGGTCCCGGCCGGGCGCGGCACCGCCACGCTGCCGGCCAGCCCGGCGCGCTACCTGCCGCTCAAGGCACCGATGCGCACGCGCGGCGTGCTGGCCTTCGTCGCTGACGAAGCAGAGCCAGCCCCGGAAGAGCGCCGCCTGATGGACACCTGCGTGGCGCAGATCGCGCTGGCGCTGGAACGGGTGCACTACGTCGAAGTGGCGCAGGACGCGCTGCTGGCGATGGAATCCGACCGGCTGCGCAATACCTTGCTGACCACGCTGTCGCACGACCTGCGCACGCCGCTGACCTCGCTGATCGGCGTCGCCGACACCCTGCAGCGCGACGACCTGGCCGACAGTGCGCGGCACGAGCTGCTGCAATCGCTGCAGGACGAGGCGCGGCGCATGGGCAGCCTGGTCGGCAACCTGCTCGACATGGCGCGGCTGCAGGCCGAGGGCGTGACGCTGAAGAAGGATTGGCAATCGATCGAGGAAGTGGCCGGCAGCGCCTTGCGCCAGATGAGCATTCCGCTGGCGCGCCACGCCATCGCCACCGACCTGCCTCCCGAGCTGCCCTTGTGTGAGTTCGACGCGCTGCTGATCGAGCGCGTGCTGGTCAACCTGCTCGACAACGCCGCGAAATACACCCCGCCAGGCAGCGAGGTGCGGCTCTCCGCGCGTGTCGACGGCCGGTGGCTCGCGGTCAGCGTCAGCGACAACGGCCCCGGCCTGCCGCCCGGAGACCCCACCCGGCTGTTCGACAAGTTCACGCGCGGCCACGGCGAATCGGCCATCCCCGGCGTCGGGCTGGGCCTGGCGTTATGCCGTACCATACTCGACGCCCACGGCGGCCAGATCCGCGCCGAAAACCGCCCGGAAGGCGGAGCCCGCTTCACCTTCCGCTTGCCCCTGGGTGAACCCCCGCCCCCACCCGACGTACTGGAATGACAATGAACGACCGCCGCCTGCTGATCATCGAGGACGACCCGCAAATCCGCCGCTTCCTGCGCGCCGCGCTGGAGGCGGAAGGTTTTGCCGTGTTCGAAGCCGACAGCGGCGGACGCGGCCTGATCGAGGCTGCCACGCGCCAGCCCGAGCTGGTGATTGTCGACCTCGGCCTGCCGGACATGGACGGGCGCGAGGTGATCCGCGAGCTGCGCGGCTGGTCGGCGGTGCCGATCGTGGTGCTGTCGGCACGCCACCAGGAAGAGGAAAAGGTGGCCGCGCTCGATCAGGGGGCGGACGACTATCTGGTCAAGCCCTTCGGCGTGCCGGAACTGCTGGCCAGGCTGCGCGCCCAACTGCGGCGCGGCGCCACCGCCGCCGCGGGGCAGAGCCGGATCAGCTTCGGCCAGGTCTGCGTCGACCTGCCGCAGCGCCGCGTCAGCCGTGCCGGCACCGAGGTGCACCTGACCCCGGTCGAATACCGCCTGCTCTCGGCGCTGATCAAGGGCCAGGGCCGCGTGCTGACGCACCGCCAGCTGCTGCTCGACACCTGGGGCCCGGACTACGTCGAGCGCCCGCACTACCTGCGCATCTACATGGGCCACCTGCGCCAGAAGCTGGAAGACGACCCGTCACAGCCCAAGCACCTGCTCACCGAGCTGGGCGTGGGCTACCGGCTGCAGACCTGAGAACCGGTTGACGATCTGCTGCGCTGCGGCGATACGGCGTCGAAAACGTCTTCGGAATGCTCATTTGCCACGTGCGAACTCCGGCCTCCTCGGCCGCTTTTGCCTTGCCTCGCTTGCGTTGGCGAGAGCGTAAACCGGCTACGAGACACTGACGCCGCCGCCAGCCCGCAACGAAAAAACTCGATCAAATCGATCGGGTTTCTCGTGTGGCACAGCCTGCCCGGACCAGACGGCTCGAGGCGTCCGCCAAGCCGCCGCGGGGCTCAGTGCCCGGCAGCCGGCCGCGCCCACTCCGCCACCGCGCGGATGTCCTGCGGCGTGGTACGGCAGCAGCCGCCGATCAGGCGCGCCCCGGCCTGGTGCCAGCCGCGCGCCGCCTCGGCGAAACGGTTGGCGTCGGCGTGGCCATGCCAGCACTTGTGCTCGGGGTCGTAATGCTCGCCGGAGTTCGGGTAGACCAGCAGCGGCTTGGTGGTGGCGCCATGGGCGGCGGCCACCAGCGCCGGGATGAACTCGGGCGCGGTGCAGTTCACCCCCACCGCCACCGCCTGCTCCACCTCATTGAGCTCCGCCACGGCATCGGCCAGCTTCTCGCCCTGGCAGGTATGCTCGCCGTCCTTGCAGCTGAAGCTGATCCAGGCACGGGCGGACGGGAATTCCTCGGCCAGCAGCCGCGCCAGGGCGCGCGCCTCGACCTGACAGGGGATGGTCTCGCACGCCAGCAGATCGGCGCCGGCCTCGAGCAACACCTTGAGGCGCGGACGGTGGAAATCCATCAGCTGCTGTTCGCCGAGGCCGTAATCGCCGCGGTATTCCGAGCCGTCGGCCAGCATCGCGCCGTACGGGCCGACCGAGGCCGCCACCAGGGGTTTCGGCCGACCCTGACGGTGCGCCGGGTCGCTCCAGAAGGCATCGCGTGCCTCGACCGCCAGCGTGACGGCGCGGCGCATCAGCGCGGCTGCCGCCTCGGCGTCGTAACCGCGCCGGGCGAAGCCTTCGAAGGTGGCCTGGTAGCTGGCGGTGGTGGCGACGTCGGCGCCGGCGGCGAAGTAATCCTCGTGCACCTGGCGGATCAGCTCGGGCTCTTCGATCAGCACGCGCGCCGACCACAGCGGGTCGTTGAGGTCGCAGCCGCGTTGCTGCAGCTCGGTGGCCAGGGCGCCGTCCAGGATCAGCACCGGATAGTCGGCCAGGATGGCGGCGACGGGGTCGGTGGTTGGGGAAGTCATGATTATCGTGGTCTGCGTTGGAAGATGAGGAATTATGCGTTCAATGACGGGGACGCTCAATCCATCGCCGATACGCCCGCTCGTGGTGCGCCGCACCAGCCGTGCACCATGGCATGCACCATGACCGCCCATTTTTCATAATCGAAGAGTTCGCAATACGCCAAATGGACTACGCCTTTGGAATAGCACGGGAACCGATTTTGCTTGTTGTCACAGCAACAACAAGCCAAAGGGGAAAACCATGTCGTCATTACAGAGCGGACAGATGAACTTGAGCGCGGCCGAGCGCCGCTGGCTGCCGCTGTTTGGCAAGACCGGCAAGCTCGCGATGCGCTGGTCGTGCTTTCTCAGCCGCGACCGCTACGCGACGATGGAAAACGTGTTCGACAGCTTCGCCCGCACCCGGGTAAGAGCACTGACGCAATGGACCGAGCAGCACTGGCAGGCGCTGGCCGGTCTGAGCGAACAGCTAGCGAGCCAGCCCGCCGCCGACTGGCCTGCGCTGCTGGGTGGCTATTACCAGAGCCTGGCCGAGGTCACCGAGCTGTTCGTGGTGTCGCCCGCCAACCGCGTCTTGGCGTCCACCGCCCCACGCCGCTGCGGCCAGCCGGGCGTGCCGGCGGCGGCGCTCGACAAGGGTCTGCAGCAACGCTGGCTGCACGGCCCCTACCTGGACGCCGAGACGCGCGCGCTGGGGGCGCGCAGCTCGCGCTTTCACGACGCGGTGACGATGATGTTCTACCTGCCGCTGCACCGCGGCGGCGACACCCTCGGCTGCCTGTGCGCACGGGTGCCCAACGACGTGCTGGGCGACCTGATCCAGCGCGAGGCCGGCCACATCTTCCACGAATCGGGCGACAACTACCTGTTCATGGTCCGCTCCGTCTTCGACCCCGGCATCGCGCCGGGCACCGCGCTGTCGCGCTCGCGCTTCGAAGACCGCGCCTTCACCGGCGGCGACAACCTCAAGGACGGGGTAAAGACCGACTACGGCACGGTCAGCGTGCGCGAGCACACCGAGTTCGAATTGACCTTCAACGACCCCGCCACCGGCCAACTCCACCCGGGCGTACGCGAAACCATCCGCCAGGGGCAGAACCTGTTCGTCACCTACCCCGGCTATTCCGACTACCGCCACATCCCGGTGGTCGGCAAGGGGATCACCTTCCAGCTGCCCGGTTCCCCCGACACCTGGGGCATGATGTGCGAGGCCGACCTGGAGGAGGTCTACCGCTACCGCCCGATCAGCTACCAGCTGATGCGTGGCTTTCTGCTGATCCAGCTGGTGCTGGGCACGGCCTCGCTGGGGGCATCGACGCTCGACGGCCTGCCGCTGTGGCTGCGCCTTGCCGGCTACGGCGCGATGCTGCTGGCCGGCGCCACGGCCTTCCGCCAACTCTGCACCCGGCCGCTGGCGCTGCGTCTGCGCGGCGTCTCCGGCATGATCCGCAACGTCGCCGAGGGCGGCGGCAACCTGACGCTGCGCATCGACCGCCAGCAGCTGTCGGCCGATGAAACCGGGGTGATGGCGCAGTGGGTCAACAGCCTGATCGACCACCTCGACACCACGCTGGCGCAGCTGGTGCGCGTCAGCCGCCACCTGGAGGAGCACAACCGCCGCATGGCCGAACACAACGCCGGGGCCGCGGTGGCGGCAGGCCAGGTGTTCAGCACCGTCGACAAGACACGGGAAGGCCTGGCCCAGCAGATGACGGCGCTGGACGACGCCAACCATCACGCCGGCGGGATGCAGGCCGCGATGGCGCAGCAGGCCGAGGCGGCGCGGCGCCAGCTCGCCGAGGTCAGCAGCCGGACGCTGGCCATCCGCCAAACCGTCGGCGCCTCAGCCGACATCATCAACGACCTGGGCAACAGCACGCGCGACATCGGCCGAGTGGTCAGCCTGATCCACGAGATCGCCGACCAGACCAACCTCCTGGCGCTCAACGCCGCGATCGAGGCGGCGCGCGCCGGCGAGGCCGGGCGCGGCTTTGCCGTGGTGGCCGACGAAGTGCGCAAGCTGGCCGAGCGCACCAGCCGCAATACCGAGGAAATCGACCAGATGATCCAGAAGGTGCAGCGCCAGGCCGCCGCCGCGGTGGACACCATGCAAGGCGGCATGAGCCATCTCGAAGAGGGGTTGAGGTTGGCCGAAGCCTCGGCCGGAGAGAACCGCGAGGTGCGGGAGATCGTCGATGGCCTGATCGACACCATCCGCACCCTGACCCACAGCGGCCAGGAGCACGCCAGCGACACCCACGCCATCGGTTCGGTGGCGGGCAGCATGCAGCTGGCGCAGCTGGCGCTGACCCAGAGCGTGGAACAGACGCGCCACACCATCGCCGAACTGGCCATGCTCACCGGCAAGTTCCAGGTCAGCGGCCAGGGAGCCTGAGGGGGCCGCCCGGGGTTGGCCGAAGCCACCGTCTTCGGCCAACCCCGTCAGGGCTTAGAGCCTGTTCAAGTCTTTTTTGCGGCGGCGGCCGGATACTGCCGGATGCAGCGCGAGAAGAGAGTCCCGCCGCCGTGTCATTCACGGCCAGGGGCGAACGACGACGCGATGCGCCGGTAGTACCCGGCCCCGAAGGGCTGGCTCGGCAAACTGCCCAGACTAAGGTCTGCGCCGTCCGCCTGGCAGCAGGCCATTTGCCGGGCCAGCGCAGCTGGAAAAAGACCTTGAATAGGCTCTTACAACCCGTACTTCTTGACCTTGTCGTACAGCGTGGTCTTCGGCATGTTGAGCGCCACGCTGGTCTGGCTCAGGTTGCCGTCGTGGCGACGCATCACCTCGGCGATCATCGCCTTCTCGAACGCCTCCACCGCCTCGGCCAAGCTCGGCGGCGGAGTGTCGCCGGACGCGGCCCCCTTGAACACCGGCAGGCCCAGCGCGAAGCGCTCGGCGACGTTGCGCAGCTCGCGCACGTTACCCGGCCAGTCGTGCGCCATCAGCCGCGACAGCGTCTGGCGGTCGGCCTCGGGCGCCTCGCGGCCGTAGCGCAGCGCCGCCTGCTGCAGGAACGATTCGAACAGCAGCGGGATGTCCTCGCGCCGCTCGCGCAACGGCGGCAGCTCCAGCGTCACCACGTTGAGGCGGTAGTAGAGATCGGAACGGAAGCGCCCCTGCTGCCCCAGCAGCTCCAGGTCTTCCTTGGTGGCGGCGATCAGGCGGCAATCGACGTCCAACAGCTGGTTCGAGCCCAGCCGCTCCAGCTTGTGTTCCTGCAGCACCCGCAACAGCTTGATCTGCAGGTTGATCGGCATGGTTTCCACTTCGTCGAGGAACAGCGTGCCCTTGTTGGCGTGCTCGATCTTGCCGATGCGGCGCTTGCCGGCACCGGTGAAGGCGTTGGCCTCGTGGCCGAAGATCTCGCTCTCGAACAGGTTTTCCGGCAGGCCGCCGCAGTTGAGAGCGACGAAGTTGTGCGCGTTGCGCCGGCTGTACTCGTGCAGGCAGCTCGCCACCAGCTCCTTGCCGGTGCCGGTCTCGCCGTGGATCAGCACGTTGGCCGAAGTATCGGCCACGTTCATGATCAGCTGGCGCAACTGCTGGATCGCCGGCGAGCGGCCGATCAGGCGCTGCTCCAGCGCGGTGCGGCCGTGCAGCTGGCGCTGCAGCGCCGCCACCTCCAGCGTCAGGCGGCGCTGCTCCAGCGCGCGCCGCGCCACGTCCACCAGGCGCTCGGGCGAGAACGGCTTCTCGACGAAATCGTAGGCGCCGTCCTTCATCGCCTGCACCGCCAGCGTCACGTCGCCGTGGCCGGTGATCAGCACCACCGGCAGCGCGCGCTCCTGCTCCTTGAGGCGGCGCATCAGCGCCATGCCGTCCATGCCGGGCAGGTGGATGTCGCTGATGACGATGCCGGCGAAATCCGGCCCGACATGCTTGAGCGCCGCCTCGGCGCTGTCCACGCCGATCACCGGGATGTCTTCCAGCTGCAGCGCCTGCTCGCAGCCCAGGCGCACGGTAGGATCGTCTTCGACGATCAGGACGGATAACAATTCTTCTTCAGTCATGGTTCTGCTTTACTGCCGCCAGCGGCAGCGTCAGGATGAATTCGGCACCACCGCCGTCCGGGTTCTGTGCGATCAGCGAGCCGCCGACCTCGGTAGCCATGCCGGCCGACAGCGCCAGCCCCAGCCCCAGCCCGCGCCCTTCCGGCTTGGTGGTGAAAAACGGTTCGAACAGGCGCGAGCGCACTTCCTCCGGCAAACCCGGCCCGCTGTCGCGCACCGACAGCCGGCAGTTCTCGCCAAGCAGGCGCAACGAGAGCTGCAACTCGCGCCGCGGGCTGGCCTGCATCGCGTCGAGCGCGTTGCCGATCAGGTTGACCAGGATTTGCTCGAGCCGGGTCTGGTCGATCAGCACGCGGCAGTCGTCTAGCTCGCGCACCACCTTCACCGGCGGGCTGGCCAGCCTCGGCTGCAGCAGGAACAGCGCGGCGTCCACCGCCTGCAGCACGCTGGCCTCGCCGATCGGCTCGGTCGACTTGCGCGCGAACGAGCGCAGCGAGGTGGTGATCTTGCCCATGCGCTCCACCAGCTCGTTGATGGTCTGCAGGTTGGCCGAAGCCGTCTCCAGCTTGCCGCGCGCCAGGAACTTCATGGTGTTGCCCGACAGCGTGCGCAGCGCCGCCAGGGGCTGGTTGAGTTCGTGCGCGATGCTGGTCGACATCTGCCCGATCACCGCCAGTTTACCCGCCTGCACCAAGCCGTCCTGCGCCTTGCGCAGCGTGTGCTCGGCGAGCTGACGCTCGCGGATCTCGGCCTTGAGGCGGTCGTTGCTGGCGATCAGGTCGGCGGTGCGCTCGGCGATCTTGCGCTCGAGCTGGCTGTTGGCGCGCTCCAACGCCTCGCGCGCGGCGAAGCGCGCCGCCAGCACCTTGCGCCGTTCGTTCCACGCCACCAGCAGGATCACCAGGATGACAAAGCCCGCCACCGCCAGCGCGGCGTTGCTCAGCGCCGTCTTGCGCACCGTCTTGAGCGGGGTGAGCAGGGTCAGTTTCCACGAGGTATCTTTCAGGCTGCGCGTCTGCGCCAGGAAGTCGGTGGGGCGGTTCACCCCCTTGACGCCCCCCGGCATCTGCAACGCCCAGCGCTCCAGCCCCACGTCCAGGGTCCGGCGCTGCGCCACCTGCAGCAAGGGCAACGGCGCCCAGTAGTAGCGCAGGCTGCGCGCCAGCTCCTCGCGCCGTGCCGGCGACAGCGGATTCAGCGTGTGCAGCTTCCACTCCGGCTCCGAGGCCAGGATGATAACGCCGTTCTCGTCGCTGACGAAGGCGTCGGTGTCGGCCCACTGCCAGCTCGGCTCGAGCTGGTCGAGCCGCACCTTGACCACCGCCACGCCGATGATCTTGCCATTCTTCTTCAGCCCTTTTGCCAGGTAGTAGCCGGGCTCGGCGCGCGTGGTGCCAACGCCGTAGGAACGTCCCTGCCCGCCCTTGAGCGCTTCCTGGAAATAGTCGCGAAACGACAGGTCCTCGCCGACGTAGCTGTCGGCGCGGCGCCAGTTGCTCGACGCCAGCACCCGCCCCTCGGTGTTGATGACGTAGATGGTGCTGGTCGAGGTCTGCTGGTTCAGCTCTTCCAGGTAGCGGTTGGCCAGATCCTGCGGACCGGGAAACGGATCGGGCGCGGTCAGCACATTGAGGATGCGCTCCTCCAGCCCGAGGATGTTGGGTACGAAACTGTACTTGTCGATCTCGCTTTCGAGCCCGCGCGCGTGCAGCTCGAGCTGGCGCGTGCCGCTGTCGGCCAGCGCCTCGATGCCGCTGTTCTCGCTCACCCGGTAGGTGATGTAGCCGATGGCCAGCATCAGCCCGAAAACCACGGCCAGCAGGTAGGGCAGAAAACGTTTGGGAATGCGCAGCATCACGATGGGGTCGATTAGGAGGATTCGGCGAAGACGATCTTGTATCGTTCTATCACAGAGCCGTCGGCGAAGACAGCCCTGCAAGGAAAACGGCCTCGCGCAGGAGGCCGTTCGAGATGAAGCTAGGAGCGGGGATCAGGCACGTGCCGGTGCCAGGTCGTCGGCCTCGGCGTCCGGATCGGTATCGTCGTCCTCGCCCTCCAGCTCGCCGGCGCCCAGGGCACCCTCGGACTTGGCCACCACGCTGGCGGCGATAGCATTGCCGATTACGTTGGTGGCGGAACGGCCCATGTCGAGGAAGTGGTCGATGCCCAACAGCAGCAGCAGGCCGGCTTCGGGAATGTTGAACTGCGACAGCGTGGCGGCGATCACCACCAGCGAGGCGCGCGGCACGCCGGCCATGCCCTTCGAGGTCACCATCAGGATCAGCATCATGGTGATTTCCTGGGCCAGCGTCAGATGGATGCCGTAAGCCTGGGCGATGAAGATGGTGGCGAAGGTGCAGTACATCATCGAACCGTCAAGGTTGAACGAGTAGCCCATCGGCAGCACGAAGCTGGCCACCTTGCGCGAGCAGCCGAAGCGCTCCAGCAGTTCCAGCGTCTTCGGGTAGGCGGCTTCCGAGCTGGCGGTGGAGAACGCCAGCAGCGCCGGCTCGCGCACCATCTTCATCAAGGTCAGCACGCGACGGCCGAGGAACAGGCCGCCGGCCAGAATCAGCACCAGCCACAGGCCGCCGATCGACAGATAGAACTCGGCCATGAAGGTGCCGTAGGTGGCGAGAATGCCCAGGCCTTCCTTGGCCACCATGGCGGCAATCGCGGCGAACACGGCCAGCGGCGCGAAGTTCATCACGTAGCCGGTCACCTTCAGCATGATGTGCGCAACGGAGTCGAGCATGTCGACCACCGGCTTGGCGCGCTCGCCGATGGCGGCGCCGGCACAGCCGAAGAACACCGAGAACACCACGATCTGCAGGATCTCGTTCTTGCCCATCGCCTCGACCACGCTCTTCGGAATGGCGTGGGTGACGAAATCCTTCAGCGTGATGGCGCCCGCCTCGATGCCGCTGGAGGCGTGCACGTCCGGCAGCGGCAGACCCAGGCCGACACCCGGCTTGAGCAGGTTGACCATGACCAGGCCCAGGCTCAGCGAGAAGAACGAAGCGGTCATGAACCACACCATGGTCTTAGCGCCGATGCGGCCGACGGTCTTGGTGTCGCCCATCTTGGCGATGCCGACCACCAGGGTGGAGAACACCAGCGGGGCGATGATCATCTTGATCAGTCGCAGGAAGACGTCGGTCAGGATCGAAATGTTGTCGGCGAACGACTTGATCGCGGCCTCGTCGGTGGCCATCTCGCGCCATACGTAGCCGGTCAGGATACCCAGCACCATGGCGGCCAGGATGAAAGTGGTCAGTCTATTGAGTTTCACTAAATGCCTCTCCAGTGAAGGTCTGCCCCCGCGGCCATCGTCGTGGCCAGGGCGTTGGGGCCGGTCTTGCCAACCGTCCCCGCCTTTGCTCGTCCATCCGGCCTGAGCGACCGGGGTGGACCGTTTGGTGGTCCCTGCGCGCGCGCTGCTGCGCTGCGGCCGGAAATCGTTTTGTTGTTGGCCCGCCAGGGTTGGTGGGTATCACCCTGGCCGGCGGCTCCTTATATTGCACGAAGCGTGCCAGCCTTACGGCCCGAATAGGCGTCACAACACACTGTTTTTATTGAGTTTTTTTTAACGACATCGGCATGGATACGGATAGGCGGAATGGCGTCTTCGGCGCTGTTCGGTTATCCGAACGAGCGGAGCGGGCGGCGGCGGCGGCTTTCCTGCCCGCCCAAACGAAAAAAGGTTGGCCGAAGACGTTGCTTCGGCCAACCTTTGGCAAGGGAATTACGGGGTGATCAGACCGACAGGTAGGACGACTGCTTCAGTCCGCGGCAGAACTCGGCGAAGTAGGTGTTGCGCTCGTCGGCCGACAGCTTGGCGGCACGCGCCTTTTCCTCGTAACGATTGAGGATTTCCTCCGGCGACAGGTGCACGTAACGCAGCATGTCCTCGATGGTGTCGTGCTCCTCCACGCCCGAAAACTCCAGGCGGCAGCCCTCGCGCACAAACACGTTGACCGAGTCGGTGTCGCCGAACAGGTTGTGCATGTCGCCCAGAATCTCCTGGTAGGCGCCGACCAGGAAGGTCGCGATCAGGTACTCGTCACCCGGCTTCACCGCGTGCACCGCCATGGTCGACTCGATGCTCTGCTGATCGACGTAGTGCTTGATCTTGCCGTCGGAGTCGCAGGTCAGGTCCTGCAGCACCGCGCGCCGCGTCGGCTGCTCGTCGAGACGATGCACCGGCATGATCGGCAGCACCTGGTCGATGGCCCAGGTATCCGGCAGCGACTGGAACACCGAGAAATTGCAGAAATACTTGTCGGCCATCTTGTCGGTCAGCTGATCGAACACCTGGCGCTGTGAGCGCTGGTGAGTCAGCTGTAGCTGCGCATGCAGGCGGCGGCACAGCGCGTAATAGAGCTGCTCCGCCGTCGCCTTGTCCTTCAGACGGAGACGACCCTCGGCGTACATCTCGGCCACCTCGGCCACATAATGACTGGCGCGGTGGTAGGTTTCGGTGACCATCTCGGCGTCGGTGAGATGGGTCAGCTCGTAGAGCTTGCGCACCGGCTGCGCCAGCATGTCCAGATCGTCCAGTTCCGGCACGCTTTCCGGCAGACGCTCAACGTCGGTCACGTTCATGATCAGCACGGCGTGGTGCGCGGTCATGGCGCGCCCCGACTCGGACATGATGCGCGGATGCGGCAGGCCGTTCTCGTCGCAGAACTCGGCCAGCATCGACACGATCACGTGCGCGTACTCTTCCATGTCGTAGTTGATCGAGCTGGCGTTGCGCGAGTGGGTGCCGTCGTAATCGACCCCCAGGCCGCCGCCGACGTCGACATGGTCGATCGGCAGCCCCAGATCGCGCAGTTCCCCGAAGTAGCGGATCGCTTCACGGAAGCCCAGGCGATAGTCGGCGATGTTGGCGATCTGCGAGCCCATGTGGAAGTGCAGGAGGCGCACGCAATCGGCCATGCCGGCAGCGTCCATCTTGCCCGCCACGTCGATCAGCTGCGACGCCGACAAGCCGAACTTGCCCTTTTCGCCGCCGGTGTCGGCCCACTGGTTGTCGGAATTCAGCGACGACAGACGCACGCGTACGCCGACCAGCGGACGCACGCCGAGCTTCTGCGCCTCCTCGATCACCAGGTCGACCTCGACCTCCTTCTCGATCACGATGAAGACGCGGTGGCCGAGCTTCTGCCCGATCAGGGCCAGGCGCACGAAGTCGCGGTCCTTGTAGCCGTTGCAGGTGATGGTGCAGCCCTTGGGCGCCAGCGCCAGCACCGCCATCAGCTCTGGCTTGGAGCCGGCTTCCAGCCCGATGGAGACGCTCGACGTGGCGATGATGCTCTTGATCACCGCCTCCTGCTGGTTCACCTTGATCGGATAGAGCGCGGTGTACTGGCTGCCGTAGCCGACGTCGGCGATGGCCTTGTCGAACGCGCCGCACAGCCGGGTCACGCGGTCTTGCAGGATGTCCGGGAAGCGCACCAAGAGCGGCAGGTCCAGCCCCTTGTCGGACAGCGCGTGCACCAGGTCGTACAGATCGATTTCGCAGTTTTGCTGACGGGTATTGGGGCGGACCTTGACGTGGCCGTCGTCCCCAACCTCGAAATACCCCGCCCCCCAATGCCGGATGCCGTACAGGCTCCGGCTCTCAGCCACAGACCAAGCCATGAGTTTTTCCTTCAATGATTCGATGGAGAACCCCGCTCCTTAGTGCGCGGCTTTCGGGCTTGCGAGCTTTTATGTGGGCCTGGGATGTCGGAGCGAAACAATCTTTTTGTGCGTTATTGCGATGCAAAACGAGCGCGGATTTTAGCAACATCACGCACGATGACAAGGAGAATTTTGAGCCGGCGCCACCATCGCGCCACAGCCGCCCCCGAGCGCCGCTCGACACGCCGCCACAAGAGGCCGCCGACGGTGCCCAATACCGCGCCGAAGCGGAAAGCAACTGGAAATACAGGGTCATGCCACGCCCCCCTTCCCATCGGCACGGAGACCGGCGATGGCGTCAGACCAGGGCAAGCCGTGCAACGGCGGCAGACAAGACAGAGGCTTGCCGTCGCCGTCACCCAGCGCCCGGCCCTGCCACCCCGTCCCGTCCCACCAGGTTAGCCCCGGACGATGTCAGGACGATGAAAGCAGCATCACACCACCCTTTGGCCCGTGTTTGACGCGCGTAGAGCGGCAGCGTTCCCCTGGCATGACCTCAACTGCGGCGATAACGGCCCACACCCTCGGGAATCGCCTGCGCGCTTAGACCGATGACTCGGCACGTGCGCCGTCGTCGAGCTGTTGCGCAGCGCCCTCCGCCGTCTTCTTGGCGCGATACATGGCGTCATCGGCATGTTTGAGCAGCTGCTGCTCCTCGTCGCCGTGCTCGGGAAACAGCGCGATCCCGATACTCGGCAGGATGCGCAGGTGCCGGCCGTCGAGGTTCAGCGGATGATCGAGGGCGCTGCGGATTTTCTCGGCCACCAGCCAGGCGTGCTCCGGCAAGGCAATGCTCTCCAGCAGCACCACGAATTCGTCACCGCCGATGCGCGCCACGGTATCGCTCTCCCGCACACACTGCCTGAGCCGCCGGGCCACCTCTTGCAGCAGCAGATCACCAGTGGCGTGGCCAAAGCTGTCGTTCACCTGCTTGAACTTGTCCAGATCGAGATACAGCAGGGACAAGCGTCCCTGCTCGCGCCGCGCCCTTGCCAGCGCCGCTTTCAGGCGGCCGTACAGCAAGCGGCGGTTGGGCAGGCTGGTCAATTCGTCGTACTGCGCCATCTGCTGCAGTCGGGCATGCAGCTGTTTGCGCTCGATCGCAGTGGCAATCTGGGCCGAGACGAACTGCAGCAACTCCTTGTCTTTCTCGGTGTAACGCACGCCATCAGCATAGCTCTTCAGCACCAGGGCGCCGATGATGCCCTTGAGCGAGTTGAGCGGAACCGCCAGCCAGCAGGCGGCATCCGTGGAGACCGCGGCCCTGAGAGGCGGTGGCAAGGCATCCGCCGTCTCGGGGGTCAGCAGCAGCGGCTGCCCGGTACGGATGACCTCTTCGCACAACAGGGTAGTGGCAGGGTTGCGCGGCACCGGGGAATGATTGCGGGCATCGACATGGTACGGAAAACTCAGGCGCTCTTGCCCTGCGTCGTACAGCGCCACGGAAAATTTCTGCGCCGGCAGCAGGTTGCCGACGACGTGGTGAATATGCTGAAACAAGGCCAGCAGATCCTCGGCCCCATGCGCCGCCTCGGAAATGGCGTACAGCGCCGTCTGCAACGACTCCGCCCGCTTGCGCTCGGTAATGTCACGGGCCACGGCCACCCTCACCTGGTCGGCCTCCGACCAGCGTGCCGACCACATGATGTGGACCACCTGGCCGTCCTTGCGCACATAGCGATTCTCGAAATGCGGCTTGGCATCCCCCTCCATGATCTGGCGGGCCGCCTCCTGCGTTCTGGCGCGATCTTCCGGCAGCACCAGCTCGATCATCGGCTTGCCGATCAATTCCGCTTGCGTGTAGCCAAAGATGCGCTCGCAGGCGGCGCTGACGAAAACAAAGCGCCCCTCGACATCGACGATACAGATAGCGTCGAGCAGAAGGTCGATGAAGCTTGCCAAGGGCGCACCGTTTTTTGTGTCCATGAGCTAAGCATATTGCCTGAAAAGGTAAAGCGTTAGGAATCGATCGATGTCCGGTGCCGCCAATTTAGCGCCAGTCATCGCACACTACCAGGAAATCCTCCCCGCCACGCACGATCCGCCGCTCCCAAGCAAGAAGGCGGACAGACTCTTGCGAATCCGTCCGCCTCCGGACCAGCCATCAGGGGGCCGTCGCCACCGCGCCTCCCGCACCGTTGCCGGGCGGGGTCGGCGCGTCGTTTTCGCGCATGGCCGCCGCCATGGCACGCGCCCGGTTGCGCTGGGCGCTCAGCATCAGATAGTTGGCCACCAGCACGAAAATCCCCACCAGCAGCACGGTGATCGCCGCCAGCGCGTTGATCTCCGGGTTCAGGCCCAGGCGCACCTTGGAGAAGATCACCATCGGCAACGTGGTCGCCCCCGGCCCGGACAGGAAGGACGTCGTCACCAGGTCGTCCAGCGACAGCGTGATCGACAGCAGGAAGCCCGAGGCAATGGCCTGCGACACCAGCGGCAGCGTGATCAGGAAAAAGATCTTCATCGGGCGGGCCCCCAGGTCCATCGCCGCCTCTTCCAGGCTCTTGTCGATCTCGATCAGGCGCGAGCGCACCACCACGGCGACGTAGGCCATGCACAGCGTGGTATGACCGGCCCAGATGGTGAAGAAGCCGCGTTCCGAAGGTTGGCCGAAGAACTGCTGCATCGAGATGAACAAGAGCAGCATCGACAGGCCGGTGATCACTTCCGGCATCACCATCGGCGCCGTCATCATGCCGGCGAACAGCGTGCTGCCGCGAAAACGCCCGAAACGCGCCAGAACGAAGCCGGCGATGGTCCCCAGCACCACCGCCGCCGTCGCGGAGGCCAGCGCGATCTTGATCGACAGCGTCACTGCCGAGATGATCTGGTCGTTCTGCACCAGCGAGGCGTACCAGCGCGTGGAGAAACCGCCCCACACCGTCACCAGCTTGGAGGCATTGAACGAATAGATGATCAAGCTGACGATCGGCACATAGAGAAACAGGAAACCCAGCAGCAACACCCCCTTGAGCGTCTTGGGCAGCGGATTGCCGTTATACATTTTTCCCCTCCAGCTGACGGGTTTCATAGCGGTGGAACAGCGCGATCGGCACGATCAGGAACAGCACCATGATGGTCGCCACCGCCGAGGCCATCGGCCAGTTGTTGTTGTCGAAGAACTCGTTCCACAACACCTTGCCGATCATCAGCACGTCCGGCCCGCCCACCAGTTCCGGGATCACGAATTCGCCCACCGCCGGGATGAACACCATCATCGAGCCGGCGATGATGCCGTTCTTGGACAGCGGCAAGGTGATGGTCCAGAACGTCTTGAACGGACGCGCGCCCAGATCGTTGGCCGCTTCCAGCAGGGTCACGTCCATTTTCACCAGGTGCGCGTAGAGCGGCAGGATCATGAACGGCAGGTAGGCGTACACCATCACCAGATAGAGCGAGAACTGGTTGTGGAACATCTCCAGGGGCTCGCTGATCAGCCCCATCGACATCAGCAGGTTGTTGATGATGCCGTTGGGCTGGAGCAAGCCCATCCAGGCGTATACCCGCAGCAGGAACGAGGTCCAGAACGGCAGCATCACCAGCATCAGCAGCACATTGCGGATGGCCGGGTTGGTACGGGCGATGGCATAGGCAATCGGGTAGCCGATCAGCAAGCACGCCAGCGTGGTGAACAACGCCACCTCGAGCGACGACACGTAGGTGTCGAGATACAGCTCGTTGGTGAAGATGAACAGGAAATTGGACAGGTTGAGCGCGATGTTCAGCGTGCTCATGTCGCCGTCGTACTTGAGCAGGTGCGTGAACGGCGGAATCGCCAGATCCTGATCGGCGAAACTGATCTTCAGCACGATCAGGAACGGCACCAGGAAGAACACCAGCAGCCACAAGTAAGGCACCGAGATCACGGCCCCCTTGCCCGGCTTGAAACGCTCGAGAATGGAACGCAGCATAGTCATCACCCTTCCCTCACATAGTCAGCACAACGGGCAAGTCGGGGCGCCAGCGGATGTTCACGCTCTCGCCCCAGGTCGGCGGCTCTTCGCCCGCCTCGTACCAGCGCGACGACGGCACCACCGACTTCACCACCTTGCCGCTGGGCAGCCGCACGTGATAGATCGAGTAGCTGCCCAGGTAGGCGATGTCCTCGATCTTGCCGCGCGCCGCGTTCGGCGCCGGGGTGAATTCGCCACGATCGAGCCGCACGTCCTCGGGACGGATGCTGGCCCAGACCTGCATGCCCTTGGGTCCGGTGATGCCGTGATCGATCCGGACGCGCCCACCTAGTTCGGTGGACTCGATTTCCACGCCGTCCGGCTCGTCCACCACTACCTGGCCCCCGAAGATATTGGTTTCGCCGATGAACTCCGCGGTGAAGCGGCAATTCGGGAAGTCGTAGATTTCGGTCGGGGTACCCACTTGCAGCAGCCGGCCCTCGCTCATGATGCCGATGCGCGAAGCCATGGTCATGGCCTCTTCCTGATCGTGCGTCACCATGATGCAGGTCACGCCGACGGTTTCCAACGTGTTGACCAGCTCCAGTTGGGTCTGCTGACGCAGCTTCTTGTCCAGCGCGCCCAAGGGCTCGTCCAGCAGCAGCAATTTCGGACGCTTGGCGAGGCTTCTCGCCAGCGCCACACGCTGCTGCTGGCCGCCGGAGAGCTGGTAGGGCTTGCGCGAGGCGAACTTGCGCAGTTGCACCAGATCGAGCATCTCCGTGACGCGTGCGGCGATCTGGTCCTTGGGCAGCTTGTCCTGCTTGAGGCCGAACGCGATGTTCTGCTCGACCGTCATGTGCGGGAACAACGCGTAGCTCTGGAACATCATGTTGATAGGCCGATCGTACGGCGCGAGAGCGGTGATGTCCTGGCCGTCGAGGATGATCTTGCCGGCGGTCGGCCGCTCCATGCCGGCCAGCATGCGCAGCAGCGTGGACTTGCCGCAGCCGGAGCTCCCCAGCAGGGCGAAGATTTCATTGCGGCGAATGGTGAGATCGACATGATCGACGGCGAAGTGATCGCCAAACTTCTTCACGATCCCGGATATCTGCAGATAGGGCTTCTCGTCAACCTGAGCCCCGGCCGCCGTCTTGGGCTGTGCGACAGCATCCATCATGATGGTCAAATCTCCCTCTGGCGCACGTCGGACCACCGCCGTCGATACGCCGATTCATCAAATGCCCCCGCTCTCGTCGGGGTGCTGGTTATCGTCTGTTACCGAATCCGGTACACCTGCGTTCTTGCCTGGCGTCGCGTGCCGACCAGGCGGCACGCACCTCCACTTAAACCGGGAAAGAATACCAAAACCGCCCCAAAAGGGCGCATTTTAATCTGCCGGGGTCATATGGAAATCAATAAGCGAACGCCATGCCAGCCAGGCAGCCCCCTCGCCCGGCAGCACGGCTTCCCGCCCGTTCCGCCCCCGAACCACCACGCGGCATCCGCATCGCCCTCTCCAGCGGCAAGCACCGCCAGCATGGGAAAAGAGTAGTGCCGTTCAATAAAATTGACAATTCAAAAACAGCCCGAACGACGGAAACGCACAAGGAAACGACGGTTTGCCACAAGGCCCGCCACTCCATCGAGAGCGGGCAATAAAAAAGACCGGCTTATGCCGGTCCGCCCTGTTTAACGATCAAGCACATGGACTAGCGCTTGCCCGTACCCTTCCCCCGGCGCTCGATGAACAGACTGCTGCCGGCCTGCTTCTTGGCCATCTTCTTGGCATCGGCCACCGCCAGCGAGACCTCATGATGCGACAGGAACTGTCCCGGCTTGGCGGGAAGCACGCCGATCGACACGCTGGTGAGCGGGAAGAAGATCAGCTCACCGTTACGCGCCGTCACTTCGAAGCCCCCCATCAGGCGGTGCTCCTGCCCGAAATGCACCTGGACCTGGCGATCGAAGGCCGCGATCACGTCGAGCAGACGCGCCTCCCAGCCCTCGCTCTGCATCAGCAACACAAAGTCGTCGCCGCCGATATGCCCCACCCAGTCGCGGGCCGGGTCAGCCACCTGTTGCAGCAAGTATCCCAGCAGGCGGATCAGGTCATCGCCGGCGGCATAACCGTAGAGATCGTTGAACGGCTTGAAATGATCGAGGTCGGCATAGGCCACGATAAAAGGCTCGCCGCTGTCGAGCAGGCGGTCGATGGTCTCGGAAATCGGCACGTTGCCGGGCAGCCCGGTCAGGGGGTTGGCGTAGCGTGCCGCCGAAATCTGCATCTCGGTGATCTTGCGCATCAGGTCGTAGCCGGTCCCCATACCGAGATAACGGCCGTTTTCGGTGATGATGAAGCCATCGATCAGGTGCCGGCGCTCGGCGGCCACTACCAGGCTCGACAGCTCCTGCACGCCCATCTCGGCACCGACGATCAGCGGCTGCTGATCCATCAGGGTGCGGCACGGCTTCTTGCCGTACAACTCACGATTGAACGGCCGGGCAAAGCTTTCCAGGAAATCGTGACGGCGCAGCAGCCCGACCGGCACTCCGCCACTCACCACCGGAATGGCAAAGCGCTCCGGCGCCTCGACGAACAGCCGGTAGGCAACTTCGTTTGCCACCGTCTGCTCCAACGGCATGACCTCGACCAGCAGATCGCGCGCCATCGCCTGGCGTGGCGCCCCCAAGCGCTCGCGCGCCTCGGCGTACAAAAGGGAACGCACTTCGGCCGGGACCTCTCGCGCCGGTAGCAGCGCCGGCCGGGCAAACAGATAGCCTTGCCCGTAGCGCACCCCGAGCCGCCGCAGTACGCGCAACTCGTCTACCGTTTCGATGCCCTCGGCCACCAGCAAGGCACCGGATTGCCTCGCGATGTCGACCATCGAACGCACGAACTGCTCCTTGAGCGGATCGTGCTGGATTTCCTGGACGAAATGCTTGTCGAGTTTGACCACGTCGGGGCGCAGCTCGGACCACAGCCGCATATTGGAGAAGCCCTCGCCCAAATCGTCCAGCGCAATACGGAAGCCACTGTCGCGATAATGGCTCGCCGCCTCGCGCAGCGCCTGGTACGTGGCGTTGGGGTGGGTTTCGGTCAGCTCGATGACGATGCGTTCGCTGGGCAACCCCAGCATGTTGAGAAACGCCAGCGTCTCGCCCGATTTATGCTCCGGCGCCAGCAAGGTCTGCGGACTGATGTTGAGGAACAGGCAACCCTGCAGTTGATGCTCGATGAACGCCTCGGCGGTGACACGCCGGCAGGCCCGCTCCAGCGAGACCAGCGCACGACATCGTTCCGCCGCGGCAAACAGATTGAGGGGCGAGTGCAGAGGGCTGTTGGAAGGCCCGCGGATCAGCCCTTCATAACCGAGGATACTCCCCTCTTCCATGTCCACGATGGGCTGGAAGACCGGCAACAGCTTGCGCTCGTTGATGATGATTTCCAGCTCCTGGCAAAGGGAGGTATCGCAAACCTGCATAAGAAGCTCGTCCCTGGTGTAACTACTTTTTTAACAGCAGTGAAATATATCGTTAAAGGATGACAGGATCGTGACGATGAACGCCCAATCATTACAAAAGCAGATTTTGCCGGTGCAGTGTCTCAGGCCGGGAATACGGTGACTGGCCATGCGCCGAATCTTGGGAATAGAATGAAATCTGGATAATGCCGGTGGGACGCACAGCCATGCCTCATGCCACACTGAACGGACAAAGTATCTATTACGAACTGAGCGGCCACGGTGACAAGACGCTGGTGCTGTTCAACGGCATCACCATGTCCACGGCCGCCTGGACCATGATGACCCCGCCGCTCGAAGCGCATTACCAGCTGCTGCGGCTCGACTTTCTCGGTCAGGGCCTGAGTGACAAGCCGGTCGCCGACGTCTACCCGCTGGAACAGCAGGCAGAGCTGGCGTGGCAGCTGCTGCAACACCTGTCGATCGACAAGGTGCACCTGGCCGGCCTGTCCTACGGCGGCATGGTGGCGCAGTACTTCGCCCACCGCCACCCGGAATGCCTCGAGCACCTGCTCCTGGCCTCGACCCTGGCCTGGTCGGACGAGGTGAACTCCCGCATCAGCGACAGCTGGATCGCCGCCGATGCCGCCGGCGGCCTCGACCTGCGCTACGACGTGAGCATCCCCTGGTTTTTCTCCAGCCGCTTCCTGGTCGGCAACGCCGCCCAGCTGGCCGAGCTGAAGATCATCGCCGGCATGGTCGACTGGCCCGCCGTCACCCGCCTGATCGCCGGGGTCAAGCGCCACGACGCGCGCACCTGGCTCGCCGAGATCAAGGTTCCCACCCGCGTCATCGTCGGCAACGAAGACCGCCTGACGCCTCTCTACCAGTCGGAAATCCTCGCCAACAGCATCCCCGGCGCCTCGCTGCATGTGCTGCCGGCCATCGGCCACGTCATGCACATCGAAGCACCGGACATCTTCGCCCACGAGATTCTGCGCTTCTGCACGCCCTGACACACTCGGGAGAACCCGCCATGCTGCATCCCATCCTGCACTCCGTCGACGACCAGGGCATTGCCACCCTCCGGCTCAACCGGGCGGAATTGCATAACGCCCTGGACGACACGATGATCGTCCAGCTCACGAGCACGCTGGAAACCCTGATCGCGGATGCGCGCATCCGCGCCATCGTGCTAGCGGCCGAAGGCATCAGCTTCTGCGCCGGCCACGACAGCGCCTGGATGCAGCGCATGGCAGGCTTCGGCCAGGAGGAGATCAAGCAGCATGCGCGCTTGCTGGCAACCTTGCTCGGTACCCTCGACAACTGCCCGAAACCGACCATCGCCCGTGTCCAGGGCTCGGCCTTTGGCATCGGCGCCGGCCTGCTGGCCTGCTGCGATGTCGCGATCGGCGCATCCGAAGCGCTGTTTTGCTTCTCCGACGTCAAGCTCGGCATGATTCCGGCCTCGGTGGCACCGTATGTGATGCGCGCCATCGGCGAGCGCGCCACCCGGCGCTACTTCATCACTGCTGAGCGCTTCAACGCCGGCAAGGCCAAGCGCCTGGGGCTGATCCATCTGGTGGTGGAGCACGAGGAGCTGGACATGGCGGTGGCCCAGATGTGCCGCCAGGTCTTGCTCAACGGCCCTCAGGCGATGGCAGAGGCCAAGCAGCTGGTGCGCGAACTGGGCGGCAGGGCCATCACGGCTGACGCGATCGAGACGACCATCGCGCGCATCGCCCAGGTTCATGCCAGTACCGAAGGCCAGGAAGGCGTCGCCGCGTTTATCGAACAACGCGCACCATCCTGGATTCATCGAGAGTGAGCCCAAGCCGCGGCACGGCGATATTGCACCGGCCAAGCTCCCGGTCACGGGCGTGACGTGGGGCCGGCCTGATCGCCGCCATGGTCGCGTTTCGGCCAACCTTGCCTGCCAGGCAGGAGGACTTCCGCAATTACGCCATCAAACTTCATCTCTGCGGCACCGCTACAGACGGCACCGGCCCTTTCGTGAAGAATAGGGCCATCCTCCTCACGAAAAGCGTGCCCGATGAGCCAGTCTTCCCTCTCCTACGATTTTCTGACCGCCACCCTGCAAGACCAGCCTCCCATGGCACGTGAATGGCCATTGGCAAACGGTGTGACGGCACGCTGGCGCGAGCGAGGCATTCTCGAGCTGGTCCCGCCCCAACTGGACGACCATACCGACCGCGTACTGATTTCCTGCGGTGTTCACGGCAACGAAACCGCGCCGATCGAGGTTGCCAACGGCATTCTGCGCGACATCGAGCAAGGCCGACTGCCGCTGGCGGTGCACCTGCTGCTGATGTTCGGCAATCCGGACGCGATGCAGGCCGGAGAACGTTACCTCGATTACGACATGAACCGCCTATTCAACGGCCAGTACGCCAAGCACCCAGCCACCCGCGAAGCGCAGCGCGCCGCGGTTCTGGAAAATGCCGCCGCAGCGTTTTTCGAGCAGGCCCCGAACGGCTGCCAGCGGCTGCACTACGACCTGCACACCGCGATTCGCGGCTCGGTCTTCGAGCGCTTTGCCATCTACCCCTACCTCCACGAGCGCGACTACAACCGCGAACAGCTGTGCTGGCTGGAGTCGGCCGACATCACCACGGTGCTGCTGCACAGCCAGCCTGCCGCCACGTTCACTTACTACACCAGCCGTCACTGTCAGACGGATGCCTTGACGCTCGAACTGGGCAAGGCCCGCCCCTTCGGCCAAAACGACCTGTCACGCTTCGAAGGCATCAACCAGGCCTTGCGACGGCTGCTAAGCGGCCAGCGCGATCCGCTGCCAGCCTTTGCCAACGAACGCTTCCAGCTGTTCCGAGCCAAATACGACCTGGTCAAACACAGCGACCAGTTCCGTCTCCATCTGCACGATCAGGTCGAGAATTTCACCCTGCTCGAAGACGGCTTCGTCATCGCCGACGACCACGACGTGCGCTACCAGGCGCACGGCGGCAACGAGCGCATCCTGTTCCCCAACCCCAAGGTCGGTAATGGCCTGCGCGCCGGCATCGTCATCGAGCCAGTAGCCATCTGAAGAGCCGCCCAAAAGACAAAACAGCCGGGAAATCCCGGCTGTTTTCGTTAGCACACCCCTAGGGTCACGACAGGTAGTTGAACAGCGACAAGCCGCTGACCTTCTGGAAGGTCAGCTGCGAATACTGCAGCGCTGACTGTGCCAGGGTGAAATCGCTGATGGTCTTGGGCAGATCCAGATCGTCCAAATTGCTGAGCCGCGTCTTGTACTGGACATCGAGATCCTGCCCGACCGATTGCAGTGTTTCATTCTCGCTGCGCCGCGAACCGATCGAGGCCTGGACCGTCGACAGGTTCACTTGGGCGGCATCCAGCCCGGAGAGGATGCTGCTCAGCTGGGTCGAAAAATTTGCCGGCTTCGGATCCTGACCCAACAGATTGTAGAAATCCCGCACCGTATCGAACACCGCTGTATCGCTGCTGGCGTTTCCGTACACGGCCGACCCGACCTCGGTAATCGGCACCTGCCGTTCCGCGCTGATCTGCACATCGCGACGCCCCGTATCGCCGGTGTAGGTCACGTTGAGCGAGCTGTCCGCCACGAAGGGAGGGCTGTCGATGGCATTGCCACCGTATAGATAGTTACCGCGACTGTCGCTTGTGTTGGCGTAACTCACCAGCTGGTTGAAGCGCTCTTTCACATCAGTCTGGATCATCTTCAGCTGTGTCGTGGCCAGCCCGCCGTTGCCGGCCTGAATCGCCAGCTCCTTCAAGCTGGCCAGTAGACCATTGGCACTGTTGAGCGAGGTTTCTGAAATGGCCAGAGAGGACTCGACCGCGTCGCCGTTCTTGACGAACTGCAGGTTACGCCCTTCCGACTGGGATACCTCCAGCATCTGGGCCGACGCCACCGGATCGTCCGACGGCACCACGACCCGTTTCTGGGTGGACAATTGCTCTTGCAGCTTGTTAAGGGTGTACTGGTTACCCTGGATACCGGTGTAGCCCTGAGTGAACACCATGCTGGTACTGATTCGCATCGCTATACGTCTCCGGTATTGGCCTTAGCCGATCTGCAGCAGCGAAGAGAAAAGTTGCTGCGCGATCTGGATGACCTTGCTCGAGGCCTGATAGGCCTGCTGATACTTGATGAGGTTGGCGGCCTCTTCGTCGAGATTGACCCCTGATATGGCGTCGCGCGCTTTTTGCGCCTCCTGCAGGACATTGGTCTGGGCCGTGGAGGTCACCGCCACCTCGTTGGTCACGCTGCCGACATAACTGACCATGCTGGCATAGTGGGACGCAAAGGAGGTCAGCGACGAACTGGTATCGGCACGGTCATCGTCGACTAGTGGCCGCGTCTGCAGCTTGGTCATTTCCAGCAGGTTCGCGTTGTCACCGGCTCCGATCGGGGCCGCATTGGGAACGACGGACAGCGTCAGTCCCGTGGTCAACTGGCCCGAGAGCTTGAATGCAATGCCGGCATCGACGGCCGGGCTACCCGATACCAGCTTGTATCCGTTCTCGACATTCGGCTGCGGCACCACGTTGTACGTGGTCGTCCCGGCACCGTTGACGACGGTCGCCGTCATGGTCGTGCTGTCGATCGAAAGGCTGGTCAGGTTGTAAGACGGATGGGCGGTCACGTCCGGTGCGCCGGCGGCACTGGCGGACGACCAACCATAATTACCCGGCAAGGTACTGTAGACCCCGCTGATGGTGAGGCCACTACCGGTCGGCGATACCGCCGGGCTGCCCGGTTTCAGGTTGGATGCGGTAGCCAATCCCTTCGGATCGGTCATGGTCACCTGCAAGGCACTGGCCGCACCGCGCGGATCGCTGGCGTAAGCGCTCAGGTCGGTGAACAAGGGCTGGCCGGGCTGGCCATTCAGATCCAGCCCGAGTTGCTGCTGATAATTGATCGCGGTGGCGAAATCGATGGCCAGATTGCCCAGCCGGGTCCGTGCCTCGGTCAGGGTATTATCCCGAAAGTCGAACAACCCACCCAACGCCCCGCCTTGGATCAGGCTGGTCGGAATCACCGTATTGCTGCCACTGGTGCTCTGGTACACCAGCTGCAGTTGCTGTGGATCGGCCGGGTCCGGCTGCGTGGCGAGCTGGTTGGCCTGGTTACCTAGCACCAGGGTCTGTCCATTGCCGATGAACACGCTGTAGGAGCCATCCGATTGCGGCACTACCGAGGCCTTCACCTGTTTGTTGAGCTCCAGAATGGCCTGATCGCGCTGATCCAAGAGATCGTTGGGGGCGCTGAGCGTGGTACCGCCGGAGGTCTTCACGGTCAGCCCGGAGATGCGCTGGTTGAGGTCCGCGATCTGGCTGGCCAAACCATTGATGGTGTCCACAGAGGCCTTGATGCGGGTGCTCACCCCGCTGGCCATTTCCTGCAGCTGGCCATCCAGGGTGCGAAACTTGGTGGCCAATGCCTGGGCGTTGTTGATCGCTGTCTGCCGGCTGGGGATGGCGGACGGGTCGGACGACAGGGTTTGCAGGCTGCCGAAGAAGTCCTGCAGCGAGGGACTGACACCGACCGTCGAATCCGCCATCAGGGAGTCCACCTGCTTGAGGAAATCCAGCTGGCCCGAGTAGTAACTATCCGTGGCCTGGGCGCTTTGCACCTGCTGGGTCAGGTAATCGTCGTAGACCCGGTTGACGTGGGTCAGGTCGACCCCCTGCCCGATGAAACCGTAGCTGGCACTCTGCGGGTAACGCGCAGCCTGCTGCGTCACCTGACGGGTGTAGCCGGCAGTGTTGACGTTGCTGATGTTGTGGCTGGTCACCGTCAGGGCGCCTTGCGCCGCATTCAGCCCGCTGACGCCGATCGAAAAAATACTCGTACCCATATCGCACCTCTGATTGCTATATCGGCCTGCCCGGCACGATCTTGAGCCTTAAGCCCCGCGAGAACGCTGGGAAACCGCACCCATCACCCCCACCAGCTTCTGGGCGTAGTGGGGATCGGTGGCATAGCCTCCACTTTGCAGCCCTCGCGCGAATGCCAGCATGTCGCCCCCCTGGTTCAGGGCGGACTGGTAGCGCGACGAACCGGAGAGCAACTTGGCGTAGTCGGCAAAGGCCTCACTGTAGGACGCGTAGGCGCGGAATTTATCTATTTTCTTGACGGCATTGCCGTTCACGTACTCGGTGGTCAAGACATCGACGGAATCGCCCTGCCAGTTGGCGCCGGCCTTGATGCCGAACAGGTTGTGGCTCTCCTTGCCGTCAGCCGTCTTGATCGAGCGTTTTCCCCAGCCGCTCTCTAGCGCCGCATGCGCCAGCACCAGTTCCGGCGCTACCCCCAGTTGCTGGGCGGCGTCCCTGGCGTGAGGTAACAGGGAGGTCACGAAGGACTCGGCCGTGCCGCCCACGGCGCCCGTCGTCGGGCTTGGGGCTTCGCTTGCGGGGTTGGTCAACCCTACAGCCGCCTTCGACTGCATGGTCTGATACGCACGGATGGCCTGGTTGACCATCGGCAGCATGGAGGACGCCGGTGCCAAGCGCTCGACCGTGGGGGACGCATCATTATCCAGTTGCGCGGCATGGGCCAGCTGCCGCGACAGGACATCGGCCAGGCCCACCCCTCCCGATTTGCTCATGGTCTGGAGCAATTGCTGGTCCAGCATGCCGCGGTAGGTACCCATGGCATTGCTGTCCTCCTCGCCATCGAACGACGTCTCGCGCATGGTCTTCAACAAGGTTCCCATGAACAGGGACTCGAACTGTTGTGCGGCGGCCTTGATCGCGGCTTGCGGGTCTTTGCGTGCGGCTACCTGCAAGGCGGCGGTCTGGCCGGGGTCGACGGCGAGGCGCTGGCTGGCCGTGCTGGCATCGTTCGGCAACGTTGGAAAACTGACACTCATCCTGATCTCCTCGGCGCAGAAAAAGCAAGAAACGGGCCAACGAAAAAGGGAGGGCTATCCCTCCCCTTGCCACCAAACGCCGGCCGCTACGCTCAGATGATCTGCAGCTCCGCCTTGAGCGCGCCGGCCGCTTTCATGGCCTGCAAAATGGACAACAAGTCCTGTGGCGTGGCGCCGAGCGCATTCAGCGCGTTCACCACCTGGGACAGGTTGGCCCCGCGCGGCAGCCCGATCACCTTGCCTCCTTCGCTCTTGACGTTGACGCTGGCCTGGTTGGTGACGACCGTCTGTCCACCCGACAGTGGCGCCGGCTGGCTCACCTGCGGGGTGTTGCTGACCGAGACCGAGAGGTTGCCGTGCGCCACGGCACAGGGGTCGATAGTCACGGACTGGTTCATCACCACCGAACCGGTACGGGCATTGAGAATGACCAGAGGGGAAGCTTCTGCCGGTGTCACGGCAATATTTTCCATCCGGGACAGGAACTGCACGCGGCGATTGGCGTCTTGCGGAGCGACCACTTCCACCAGCCTGCCATCCAACGCACGGGCCACGCCATCGCCAAGCTCGCGGTTGATGGCCTGCACCACCCGATTGGCAGTGGTGAAGTCGGACTCGAACAGCTCGAGCTGGACTACACCGCCCGAGCCGAGCGCGGTCGGAACCTCGCGCTCCACCGTCGCCCCGGCGGGAATGCGGCCGACGCTCAGATGGTTGACCTGTGCCGAACTACCCGCAGCAGACGCCCCGGCGCCGCCCACCACCACGTTACCTTGCGCCATCGCGTAGATCTGCCCGTCCGCGCCTTTCAGCGGCGACATCAGCAGCGTGCCGCCGCGCAGGCTCTTGGCGTCACCGATGGAGGAAACGGTCACGTCGATGGCCTGCCCCTGGCGCGCAAACGGCGGCAGGGTTCCGGTGACGGTAACAGCGGCGACGTTCTTCGGATCGAGCTTGGTTCCGACCGGAATCTGCACCCCGAGCTGGTTGAGCATGCTCGACATCGACTGCGATGTGAACGGTGACGAGGTGGCCTTGTCACCACTGCCGTCGAGCCCGACCACCAGGCCATAGCCGATCAGCTGGTTGGTGCGAACACCGCCGATCGAGGCGATATCCTTGAGCCGCTGCGTGGCCAAGGCCGGAGACATGGCCAACACCCCGATCAGCAGCATACCTAGAAAACGTTTCATTCCCATCCCGCTATAAAGCACCGGCCATCGCCACCATCAGAATGGCAGCACCGTCATGAAAAACTTGGTCAGCCAGCCCGGCTCGGCAAACGAGCGGTTGTTGCCCTTGGATTGCTGCTCGATACGGGCATCGGCCACCTTGGTTGACGAGACCGTATTGCCGGTCTTGATGTCACGGGGGTTCACTACCCCGGACAGCCGGATGTATTCGGTATCGCCATTGAGCCGTACCTGCTTCTCCCCGCTCACCATCAGATTGCCGTTGGCCAGCACGTCGATCACGGTCACCGTGATCGAGCTGACGAACGAGGAGCTCGCCTGGTTGGTGCCCTTGCCGCCCGAGGTGGCCGAGCCGTCGGCCGACAGGGAGGCCCCTGCCAGTTTCTTTTCGAGATAATCGGGAACGAAGGGAAGCTGCAGACCCGCCCCCATGCTGTTGCTGAGCGATGAGGTACGCTTGCCGGTGGTCTGCTCGGAGGCCGCCGTGGTGGTTTTCTCTTCGATGGTGACCGTCAGCGTATCGCCCACCCGTGCCGGGACGCGGTCGGCAAAGATCGGCTGGTAGCTTCCGGCCTGGAAGATGGAGCCATTGCCGGGCAGGGCCTGCGGCGCCGGCTGGGGCCTCGCGCTCATCGGCTGCTGCACGATGGGCGGCTCGGGCACGGCACACCCGGACAACGCCACGGCCAGCATGGCCATCACACCGAAAATCGCTTTCATCACAGGGCCTCTAGCTGGTCGACGCCAGCATTATAACTGGGCAATCCGCTGCAGCATCTCGTCCGCTGTCTTGATCGCACGCGAGTTCATTTCGAACGAACGCTGGGCGGTGATCATGTTGACCAGTTCTTCGGTGACGTTGACGTTGGAATCCTCGAGAAAACCCGAGCGCACACTGCCGCGACCATCGGTGTTGGGGTCGCCATCCTGCGGGTCGCCCGACGCCTGGGTTTGCAGGTAGAGGTTCTGGCCGATGCTCTGCAGACCTTGCGGGTTGATAAAGGTGGTCAGCTGGATGGTGCCGGCGGTGGTGGGGGCGGTGCTATTGGGCTGGGTATACTGCACCACGCCCGCTTCCGAAATGGTGATGCCGGTGGCGTTAGCCGGGATGTTGATCGCCGGATCGAGCAGATAACCGGACGAGTTGACGATGTCGCCGTTCTCGTTGCGACGGAATTCGCCGTTGCGGGTGTAGGCGATGGTGCCATCCGGCTGTTGCACGCGGAAGAAGCCGTCACCATTGATGGCCAGGTCGAGCGGCTGTTCGGTCGATTCCAGGTTACCCTGCGAGTGGATGCGCGCGGTCGCCACCACGGTGGAGCCGGTACCGACTTGCAGCCCGGTCGGCAGGCTGTTGCCGTTGGTCAGTTGCGACCCCGGCTGGCGCAGGGTCTGGTAGTACAAATCTTCGAAGACCGCGTGGCCTTTCTTGAACCCTTTGGTATTGGAGTTGGCCAGGTTGTTGGAGACCACGTCCAGCTGGAACTGGCTGGAGTCCATGCCGGTCTTGGCGATGTAAAGGGCGCGCATCATGGCGAGTGTTCCTTATTTTGGGCTTCGGCCAACCTCTCAGCTCAAGGCGAGAATCTGGCTGGCTTTTTGTTCGTTCTGGTCGGAGGTCTGCATCAGCTTGACGTTGAGATCGAACTGGCGCGCATGGGAAATCATCTGCACCAGGCTCTCCACCGCATTGACGTTGCTGCCTTCCAAGGCCCCCGACACCACCTTGACGTCGTCCGAGGCCGTGGCGTTGCCGCCCGCGTTGAGGCGGAACAGGCCATCCTCACCCTTGTACACGGCGCGCTCGCCCGGGTTGACCAGCTTGAGCTGGCCGGCGATCTGCGGGGTGCGATCGGCACCGCTCGTGGGTGTGGTCACCACCGTGCCATCCGGACCGATCACCACGCTGGAGCCGGTCGGGACGGTGATCGGCCCGCCATCGCCGAGGATGGGCAAGCCGCTGCGGGTGCGCAGCATGCCGTTGGGATCTGCGACGAAGCCGCCGTCGCGGCTATAGGCTTCGCGGCCATCGGCTGTCTGCACCGTGAAGAAACCCGGGGTGCCCAGGGCGAAGTCGGTGTCGTTGCCGGTCTGCTGCAGGCTGCCCTGTGACAGGTCATGGCCGATGGTGTTGTCGACCACGTAGGTGCGGGTCGGCGCACCGTCGCCCACCACCGGCAAGGCGCGGAACGAGACCTGGTCGGCCTTGTAGCCGTTAGTGTGCACGTTGGCCAGGTTCTGCGAGGTGGTGGCCTGCTGCGTCATCACGTGTTTGGCGCCGGTCATCGCCAGGTAGATCATGCGGTCCATGGTGCCGTTATCCCGTTAATGCTCAGCGCAGGTTGATCAGGGTCTGCAGGATGGTGTCTTCGGTCTTGATCGACTGGGCGTTGGCTTGATAGAAGCGTTGCGCCACGATCATGTCCACCAGTTCGGAGTTCAGATCGACGTTCGACTGTTCCAGCGCCTGGGATTGGATTTCGCCCAGATCGGCGGACATCGGCGCACCGACCTTGGCGCCGCCGGTGGAGCTGGCCACATCCTTCCACAGGTTGCCGCCCATCGACTGCAAGCCCTGAACGTTGGTGAAGTTGGCCAATGCCACCTGGCCGATGGCCACGGTCTTGCCGTTGGAATAGGTGGCCTCGATGATGCCCTGGTTGTTGATGTTGGTGCTGGTCAGGGTGCCGGGCGCATTACCGTCGGCCGACAGCGAGTTGACCCCGAACGAGGAGTTGAACTGGGTCGACTTGCTGAGATCGACCGTGGCAATGGTCATCGGCGTCGTGCTGCCGTTAGGCGTGGTCGCCGTGTACTGAATGTTGCTGAGTACGCCACCGCTGGTCAAAACGCCGTTGGTATCGAAGCTCAGCGTCTGCGGCCCGGCGGGCGAGGTGACTGCCGTGCCATCGACATAGAGGTTGACGGTCCAGTCGGTGCCGGTCGCGGTGGGCGTGCCCTTGACGAAGTAGAAGCTGAGGTCGTGGGTATTGCCCAGGCTGTCGTAGACCTTGACCGAGGTGGCGGAATTGTAAGTACTGGTATCCGTCGGGTTCACCGTCGGCGTCGGGCTGATGACCATCGCACTGGAGTTCAGATTGACGCCCAGATCGACGTTGCTGGTCGCGGTCGGCGAGATCAGGCTGGTCTGGAATTGCAGGTCGACCGGGGTGGCGGTGTACTGGATCACGCCGTTCTGGGCGGCATAACCTTGCAGCTTGTAGCCGTCGCCGTTGACCAGATAGCCGTTGGCATCGACCTGGAAGGCGCCGTTGCGGCTGTAGGCATCCTGGCTGGACGCCGCACTGGGCGACTTCAGGACGAAGAAGCCTTTGCCGGAAATGGCCAGGTCCAGGTTGTTGCCGGTGGAGTTGATGTTGCCCTGGTCGAACAACTGGCTGACCTCCGCCGTGCGTACGCCGATGCCGGCCTGGGCGTTGGAGACACCGTAGAGGCTGGAGCCGTACATGTCGGCGAACTCGGAGCGTGAACGCTTGAAGCCGTTGGTACTGGCGTTGGCCACGTTGTTGCCGACCACTTCCAGTTGCTTGGACGCTGCAGCCAGGCCACTCAAACCCTGTTGGAAACCCATTTCTTACTCTCCCGGTACGCTTTCAGTACTGCAGCATCAAGACACTTGAACGATGTTGGCGATCGCCACGCGGCCGCCTTGCGGCGTCACGATGTAGGGGCTGCCCTTGTCCCACACCACGGCGTCGACGTGCTGGTTGGAGAGCGGCTCGGCCGTCACCGACGTGGTCTTGCCGTTGCTCTCGTTGGTGGCGGCGACGCTGAAGGTGTACACCCCGGCGGCGGCGGCGTTGCCGTCCTTGTCGGTGCCGTCCCAGTTGAAAGTGGTCAGGCCGCTGTCGACATTGTTCATGGTGAAGGTATCGATCACCTCGCCGTTCGCGTTCTTCACGGTGATCGCCAGGTTCTGCGCCGAGCCATCGAGAATCACGCCGCCCTGCGCCGTGCCGCCTTGCGCCAGGGTGAGGGTGTTGCCGTCGATCATCGCGCTCTTGCCGACCAGCGAGGCCGCCAGCAGCGACTGGGTGCCGTACTGGCTCTGCAGCAGCGAGTTGATCGATTTGCTGAGGTTCTCGAGGCCGGTCACCTGGCTGATCTGCGCCATCTGCGAGGTGATCTCGTTGTTTTCCATCGGATTCAGCGGGTCCTGCGACTTGAGCTGGGTGGTCAAGAGCGTCAGGAAGCGGTTCTGGATACCTTCCGCCGAGGACGCCGAGACAGAGGACGACGAGGTGCTGTTGCCGGTGTTCAAAACGGTGTAGGGGTTATTGGTCGTGGACGTCACGGTCATGTCTCAGCCCTCCAGGCTTATTGCCCCAGCTGCAGGGTCTTCTGCAGCAGGTTCTTGGCGGTATTCATCAGTTCGACGTTGGTCTGGTAGGACCGCGCGGCGGAAATCATGTCGGCCATCTCCTCCACCGGGTTGACGTTGGGCAGGTTGACGTAGCCGCGCTGGTCGGCCAGCGGGTTGCCCGGGTCGTATTTGAGGCGCGGCGGGGTGGTGTCTTCCACCACCGAGGTCACGCGCACGCCGGCCACCTGCGGCTGAGTGGCCGACACCGGGATGGCGGTGAACACCACGTGCCGCCCCTGGTAGGGCTGGCCGGTCGAGCTGGTGGCGCTCTCGGCGTTGGCGATGTTGCTCGCGACCACGTTGAGGCGCATCGACTGCGCGGTCAGCGCCGAACCGGCAATGGTGAAGACGTTGCTCAGCGACATGCTTACTGACCTCCCTTGATGGCTTCGTTCAGGCTGGAGATGCGGCGATTGAGAAAGGTCAGCGTGGACTGGTATTGCATGGCGTTGTCAGTGAAGGCCGCGCGCTCGACGTCCATGTCCACGGTGTTGCCGTCCAGGCTGCGCTGCACCGCGCTGCGGTACTTGAGCTCGGGAGCGCCGGCTCCGCCCGCGCCAGACGACGAGGCGATATGCGCCGGGTCGGTGACGTTCAGGGCCAGACGCGATTGCGTGCCCTGCGCCGACTGCAGCGCCGACGCGAAATCGAGATCCACCGCCTTGTAGTTCGGCGTATCGGCGTTGGCGATGTTGCTGGCGATCACCTCGGCGCGCTTGGCGCGCAGATTGAGCGCCTGCTGCTGGAAATCGAAATAGTGGGCAATCTTGTCGAGCATGACCTTCTCCTGGATGACACCCCAAAAGCATTTTTCATGCCAACACGATCACTAGGGGCAAGGGCTTGAAAAGACGGGAATTCGCCCGAAGGACGACGGAGCGGCAAGCTGGACAGGACGGCAAAGCGGCAACTATTGCCGCCCTAGCGGCAGCGATGAAAAACGCCACCCTTAAGGTGGCGCCGTGACACGCTGCCAACGTTGGCCGAAGCCCGCTGGCTCAGGCGGGTTCGCGCAGCTCGAAATCGTGGGTGATGTCGGCGGTTTTGCCCAGCATGATCGAGGCCGAGCAGTATTTTTCGGCGGACAGCTTGATGGCGCGCTCGACGGCGTCGGGCTTCAGCTCGCGGCCGACCACGACGAAGTGGAAATGGATGCGGGTGAACACCTTGGGGTCGGTGTCGGCGCGGTCGGCGTCGATATCGACCCAGCAGTCGTGCACGTCCTGGCGCGACTTTTTCAGGATGCCCAGCACGTCGTAGCTGGTGCAGCCGGCGGTGCCGAGCAGCAGCAGTTCCATCGGGCGCGGGCCGAGGTTGCGGCCGCCGCCTTCGGGCGCGCCGTCCATCACCACGGCGTGACCGCTGCCGGTCTCACCCATGAAACACACCCCGTCGATCCATCTCAGTTTGGCCTGCATTGTTGTCCTCCTGGTCAATCAAGCCTGCAAGACTACCATTGCCGATTTGGGCTCACAAAGATTCGCCGGTAAAATGAAAAGATTTTCCCGCTGGGAACCTGCTCGCGACCTGTCGCGACCGGGCCTCGGCGGGGGCGAAGCGCAGCGTAGAAACCGGCATCTACACGCAGTACGTGAGGATTTCCGATCGCTGAGCGAATCTCTGCGGGCCCATCTTCAAGATGTGCCCAGCGCAAGATTTGCACGCAATGCACATGAGCCCCGATCAGGGGCGTGGCAAGATCATGAACAGGTTTGAAAACATTGACCATGCTGGTACTGGGTATTGAATCGTCCTGCGACGAAACCGGGGTCGCACTGTACGACACGGAACAGGGCCTGTTGGCCCATCAGCTGCACACGCAGATGGCGATGCACGCCGAATACGGCGGTGTGGTGCCGGAGCTGGCGAGCCGCGATCACATCCGACGCGCCATCCCGCTCACCGAGGCCTGCCTGGCCGAGGCCGGCAAGCAGCTCGCCGACCTGGACGCCGTGGCCTACACCCAAGGGCCGGGCCTGGGTGGTGCGCTCCTGGTCGGCGCCAGCATCGCCAACGCGCTGGCCTTCGGGCTCGGCATCCCGGTGGTCGGCGTGCACCATCTCGAGGGCCACCTGCTCTCGCCGCTCCTGGCCGAGCCGAAGCCGGCCTTCCCTTTCGTCGCCCTGCTGGTCTCAGGCGGCCACACCCAGTTGATGGCGGTGCGCGGCGTGGGCGATTACGACGTGCTGGGCGAGACGCTCGACGATGCCGCCGGCGAAGCCTTCGACAAGACCGCCAAGCTGCTCGGCCTCGATTACCCCGGCGGCCCGACGCTCTCCAGGTTGGCCGAAAGCGGTGATCCGGCACGCTTCTCGCTGCCGCGCCCGATGCTGAAGTCGGACGATCTCGACATGAGCTTTTCCGGCCTGAAGACCGCGGTGCTGACGCTGGTGCGGCACCAGGAGGCCGAGCATGGCTCGATCGACCCGCAGACCCGCAACGACATCTGCCGCGCCTTCCAGGACGCCATCGTCGACGTGCTGGTCGGCAAGTCGCTCAAGGCGCTGAAGCAGGCCAACATGGCACGGCTGGTGGTGGCGGGCGGCGTCGGCGCCAACAAGCAGCTGCGCGCCGCGCTCGACGCGCTGGCCGCCAAGGGCCGCTTCGAGGTGTTCTACCCGCCCTTGGCGCTGTGCACCGACAACGGCGCGATGATCGCCTACGCTGGCGCCATGCGCCTGAAGTACGCCCAGCCGGCCGGCGGCTACAGCGTCAAGCCGAGGTGGGATTTGGGCAGCCTGCCCGCCGCCTAGAGCCTATCCCAATAGGTGGCTACGCCTGCGCATCTTGAGCGCCGGCAGTGCTCGGAATCCTCATGTACTCCGTGTACATTCCGGTTCCTGTGCGCTGGCGGCACTCAACCTGCTTTGGCTCGCTCACCTACTGAAATAGTCTCCACGACGATGATTTGAACCGCGCCGTCAGCGGCGCAGGAAACCCCATGATCCAACTGCAAAACCTCAGCCTGCGCCGCGGGCTGAAAGAGCTGCTCAACAACGCCAGCATCACCCTCAACCCCGGCTACAAGGTCGGCGTGGTCGGGGCCAACGGCGCCGGCAAGTCCAGCCTGTTCGCCCTCTTGATGGGCCAGCTGCACGCCGATAGCGGCGACGCCACGGTGCCGGCGCACTGGACCATCGCCCACGTGGCGCAGGAAACGCCGGCGCTGGAGTGCTCCGCGCTCGACTACGTGCTCGACGGTGACGCCGAACTGCGTCAACTGCAGCGCAAGTTGGCCGAAGCCGAACAGGCCAACGACGGCGCCGCCATCGGCCAGCTGCATGGCGAGCTCGACCACATCGACGGCTACGCCGCCCCGGCGCGTGCCGCCAAGCTCCTGACCGGCCTCGGCTTCGACCCGGAAGCCCAGGAGCGGCCGGTGGCCAGCTTCTCCGGGGGCTGGCGCATGCGCCTCAACCTGGCGCAGGCGCTGATGTGCCGCTCCGACCTGTTGCTGCTGGACGAACCGACCAACCACCTCGACCTCGAGACCGTGCTGTGGCTGGAGGACTGGCTCAAGGCCTACCCCGGCACGCTGCTGGTGATCTCGCACGACCGCGACTTCCTCGACGCGGTATGCGGCCAGATCGTCGAAGTGGCCAACCAGACGCTCACGCTCTACACCGGCAACTACAGCCAGTTCGAGACCATGCGCGCCGAGAAGCTGGCGCGTCAGCAGTCGGAATTCGACAAGCAGCAGCGTCAGATCGCCCACCTCGAATCGTTCATCAATCGCTTCAAGGCCAAGGCCACCAAGGCACGCCAGGCGCAGAGCCGGGTCAAGGCGCTGGAGAAGCTGGAACGCATCGCCCCGGCGCACGTCGACTCGCCGTTCGACTTCACCTTCGCCACACCGGCCGCGCTGCCCAACCCGCTGCTGCGGCTCGACAAGGTCGCCATCGGTTACGGCGCCACGCCGATCCTGCAGCGCGTGTCGCTGTCGGTGGAAGCCGGCAGCCGCATCGGCCTGCTGGGCGTCAACGGCGCCGGTAAATCGACCCTGGTCAAACTGCTGGCGGGCGAATTGAAGGCGCTGGAAGGCGAAGTGATCGGGGCGCAGATGCTGAAGATCGGCTACTTCGCCCAGCACCAGCTGGAAACACTGCGCATGGACGACACGCCGCTGCAGCACTTGGCGCGGCTGGCGCCGCAGGCGCGCGAACAGGAACTGCGCACTTTCCTCGGCGGCTTCAACTTCCGTGGCGACGCCGCCACCAGCCCGGTCGGGCCGATGTCCGGCGGCGAGAAGGCACGCCTGGCGCTGGCGCTGATCGTGTGGGAAAAGCCCAACCTGCTGCTGCTCGACGAACCGACCAACCACCTCGACCTGGAAATGCGCCACGCCCTGACCCTGGCGCTGCAGGATTTCCCCGGCGCGCTGGTGGTGGTCTCGCACGACCGCGCCCTGCTGGAATCGACCACCGACCTGTTTTGGCTGGTCGCCGACGGCACGGTGCGGCCGTTCGACGGCGACCTGGAAGACTACCGCCAGTGGCGCCTCGAGCAGTTGGCCGAAGGCGCCAGACCCTCCGCCGGGGACGCCCAGAGCGTCAACCGCAAGGAGCAGAAACGCCAGGAGGCCGAAGAGCGCCAGCGCCTGTCGGCACTGAAGAAGCCCTTGCTCGCCAAGCTCGGCAAGCTGGAAAAGGAGCTGGAAAAGCTCTCCGGCGAGAAGGCCGAGCTGGATGCCTTCCTCGCCTCGGAAGAAGCCTACCAGGACGGCAACAAGGCCAAGCTCGCCGACAGCATCAAGCGCCAGGGCGAGGTGTCGGCGCGGCTGGCCGAGGTCGAAGAGGAATGGCTGCTGCTGCAGGACGAACTGGAAGGGGTTTCGGCCAACCTGGCGTAGCGACTGGCTCGCGCCGGACACGTGGAGCCCACGGTAATAAGCCTCTATTCCAGTAGGTGAGCGAGCCAAAGCAGATCGAGTGCCGCCGACGCACAGGAACCGGAATGGACCCGGAGTCCAGGAGGATTCCTGATCAGCACGCGGTACTGCCGGCGCTCACGATGCGAAGGCGCAGCCGCCCAATGGGATAGATTTACCCCTTGATCCAGCCGCGCTCCATGGCGTACTTCACCAGCGCCGCGACGTTCTCCGCCCCCAGCTTGCGGCGCAGGTTCAAACGGTGCGCCTCGACGGTGCGCACGCTGATCTCCAGGCTCGCCGCCACCATCTTGTTGCTGTGCCCGGCAGCGAGCAACAACAGCACCTCGCGCTCGCGCTCGGTGAGCGGGTCCGGCTGCGGCGCCGGCTCGATCAGGGCGTGCGTCACGGCGTGGCTGTAATAGCTGCCGCCCGCCACCGCGGCCTCGATGGCGGCGATGATCTCCTGCGACGGCGCGTCCTTCAGCACGTAGCCGCGCGCGCCGGCGCGCACCGCGCTGGAAACGTATTCGGCGTTGTCGTACATGCTGAGGATCACCACCACCACGCCGGGATGGCGCTCGCGCAGCGCGGCGGTGAGCTGGATGCCGTTCATGTCACGCATGCCGATGTCGACCAGCATGATGTCCGGGCGCAGGGTGTCGGCCAGCTCCAGCGCCTCGCGCCCGCTGCCGGCCTCCCCCACCACATCCAGACGCGGCACGCTGCTCAGACGAGCACGCAGCCCGTCGCGCACCAAGGGGTGGTCGTCCACCAGCACCAGGCGGATACGGGGCACGGCATTCGGTTGTTGCAGACTCATTTCAGACTCCAGCAGGGGCCGGCGAGGCCGGACAAGCCGCCATCTTGCCTAGGCGATGGTGCTCACGGCAACTCCCGTTTTCGTTGCACGCCGGGGGAGCCCGCCGTTACCCCGGGTGCGGCGGCGCGGCGCCCGCTCATACCGGCAACCGCACTTCCAGCTCGGTTTCTCCCGGACGCGAACCGAGCAGGCAACTGCCGCCCAGGTGCTCGGCGCGCTCGCGGATATTGCGCAGGCCGATGCCGCGGGTCTGGGAGCGGTCGACATTGTCGACGTCGAAGCCGCAGCCGTCGTCCCGCACCGCCATGCGCACGCCGTACCTCTCGCGGGACAGGGTCAGCGTCACGTTGCGAGCGCGGGAGTGGCGCTCGATGTTGGTAAACGCCTCCTGGGCGATGCGGAACAGTGCCACCGCCTGACGATCGTCGAGGCAGGTATCGTCCAGGGTATTGTCGAACGCCACGCGGATGCCGCTGCGGCGCTCGAATTCCGCAGAAAGCTGTCCCAGCGCCGCCGACAAGCCGAGCATGTCGAGCACCGACGGCCGCAGATCGTGCGAGATGCGCCGCACCTCGCTCAGCGCGTCGCCCAGTCCGCCCAACCCCTTTTCCACTTCGGCCAGGGCCGGCTCGCCGGCTTCCAGCTTGTGCTGCGCCAGCTCGAACTGGAACTTCACCGAGACCAAAAGCTGGCTGATGCCGTCGTGCAGCTCGCGCGACACGCGCGCCCGCTCCTGCTCCTGCGAATTCACCAGGCGCTGCGTCAGCGCCTTGAGCTTGGCGTCGGCGACGCGGTGCTCGCTGACGTTGAGCACCACCCCGCCGGCGAACACCAGCAGCACCGCCGCCCCGGCCACGGCGGCGATGCCCCACAGGGTGTCGCGCACGTTGGCCGAAGCGCGGCTGCGCAACTGGTCGGTGGCGTGCTCGATGTCGTCGATGTAGACCCCCGTCCCTAGCACCCAGCCCCAGCGCTCCAGCAGCACCACGTACCCCAGCTTCTCGGTCATCTGGTGCGACGACGGCTTCTCCCAGTCGTAGCGCTGGAACCCCGTGCCGCTGGTCGCCGCGGCCAGCAGCGAACGGATCACGTGGCGGCCGTGCGGGTCGGTCAGGTCCCACAGGTTCTTGCCGACCAGGCCCGGCTTGCGCGGATGCACCAGGTTGTTGCCGGAAAGATCGTAGACGAAGAAATAGCCGTCCTCGCCGTAGCTGATGCCACGCAGGATGGCCTTGGCCTGCTCCTGGGTGGCGGCGTCGTTGCGGCCGGAGGCGTAGAGCGGCCCGATCGCCGTCATCGCCAGCTGGGTGTAATGCTGCAGTTCGGCCTGCTTGCTGGCGAGCAGGGTCTCTTCGATGAGCTGGGTCTGCTGCTCGGTCAGGCGCTGGCTGCGGTGCACCAGCAAGCCGCCCAGCGCCAGCATCGCCAGCAGCAAGGGCAGGATGGTGAGCAGCACGACTTTGTGTTTGGTCTGCATGGCGACGGCAAGGGTGATGGAAGACCGACAGACGGCCGCAATGCCGTGCTGCCAACGACGCATTGTAACGCCAGCCCCACTACGCGCACCCGGCAAAACAGGACGCCCAGCCGCCTCTACGCAGAACTACGTAGATCGACTGCGGTAGTAGTGCGAATTTTCCTTTACCGCGACATGGCGAATAGTAGAGCCGTCCGCCGACCGTCCTACACCGACGTCGTCGGCACGCACACAAGAAGGCATGTCCACACACCATGCCGCCACACTGGAGAGAGACACTATGCAACGCCTTGCCGGCCACCTCGGGTGGTTTCTGGTGGCGCTTGTCGGCGCGTTCGCGCTCGGCACCGTCGCCCTGCATCGCGGCGAAACGATCAATGCGCTCTGGATCGTTGCCGCTGCGGTATCCGTCTACCTGATCGCCTACCGCTACTACAGCCGCTTCATCGCCACCAAGGTGATGCAGCTCGACCCGCGCCGCGCCACCCCGGCGGTGCGCCTGAACGACGGCCTCGACTACGTGCCGACCAACAAGAACGTGCTGTTCGGCCACCACTTCGCCGCCATCGCCGGCGCCGGTCCGCTGGTGGGCCCGGTGCTTGCCGCGCAACTGGGCTACCTGCCCGGCATGCTGTGGATCCTGGCCGGGGCGGTGTTCGCCGGCGCGGTGCAGGACTTCATGGTGCTGTTCATCTCCACGCGCCGCGACGGCCGCTCGCTGGGCGACCTGATCAAGTCCGAGCTGGGCCCGATTCCCGGCGTGATCGCGCTGTTCGGCACCTTCATGATCATGGTGATCATCCTCGCCGTGCTGGCGCTGATCGTGGTCAAGGCGCTGGCCGACAGCCCGTGGGGCACCTTCACCGTGGGCGCCACCATCCCGATCGCGCTGTTCATGGGCGTGTACACCCGCTACATCCGCCCGGGCCGCATCGGCGAAATCTCGCTGATCGGCTTCGTGCTGCTGATGCTCGCCATCGTCGGCGGCGGCCAGGTGGCGTCGCATCCGGAACTGGCCAGCCTGTTCACCTTCACCGGCAAGGAACTGACCTGGATCCTGATCGGCTACGGCGCCATCGCCTCGGTGCTGCCGGTGTGGCTGCTGCTGGCTCCGCGCGACTACCTGTCCACCTTCCTCAAGGTCGGCACCATCCTCGGCCTCGCCATCGGCATCGTGATCGTCATGCCGGAACTGAAGATGCCGTCGGTCACCCGCTTCATCGACGGCAGCGGCCCGGTGTGGTCGGGCAGCGTGTTCCCCTTCCTGTTCATCACCATCGCCTGCGGCGCGGTATCGGGCTTCCACGCCCTGATCTCCTCCGGCACCACGCCGAAGCTGCTGGAAAACGAAAGCCACGCCCCGTTCATCGGCTACGGCGGCATGCTGATGGAGTCGTTCGTCGCCATCATGGCGCTGGTGGCCGCCGCCTGCATCGAGCCGGGCGTCTACTTCGCCATGAACAGCCCGGCCGCCCTGCTCGGCCACACCGCCGAATCGGCCGCGCTGGCGGTGTCGCAATTCGGCTTCGTCATCACCCCCGAGATGCTGACCCATACCGCGCAGACGCTGGGCGAGCACACCATCATCTCGCGCGCCGGCGGCGCCCCGACGCTGGCCGTCGGCATGGCCGAAATCCTCTCCGGGGTGTTCGGCGGCAACGGCATGAAGGCGTTCTGGTACCACTTCGCCATTCTGTTCGAGGCGCTGTTCATCCTCACCGCCGTCGACGCCGGCACCCGTGCCGGACGCTTCATGCTGCAGGACCTGCTGGGCGTGTTCGTGCCGTCGTTCAAGAAGACCGACTCGCTGCCGGCCAACCTGATCGCCACCGGCCTGTGCGTGGCGGCCTGGGGTTTCTTCCTGTACCAGGGCGTGGTCGATCCGCTGGGCGGCATCAACACGCTGTGGCCGCTGTTCGGCATCTCCAACCAGATGCTGGCCGCCGTGGCGCTGATCCTCTCCACCGTGGTGCTGTTCAAGCTCAAGCGCGAGCGCTACGCCTGGGTCACCATCGTGCCGACGGCCTGGCTGCTGTATTGCACCCTGTACGCCGGCTGGCTCAAGGTGTTCGCCGACAGCCCGAAAGTGGGCTTCCTGGCACACGCCGCCAAGTACCAGAACGCCATCGTCGAAGGCAAGGTGCTGGCCCCGGCCAAGAGCATCGAGCAGATGCACCAGATCGTGTTCAACGACCGTCTGGACGCCGGGCTCGCCATCCTGTTCATCCTGGTGGTGCTGAGCGTGCTGGGCTTCGGCCTGCGCGCCTGCCTGCAGGCCTGGCGCAGCGCCCACCCGACCGTGCAGGAAACCGCGCCGGTGGTGGCCGAAGCCGGCCGCGCCTGACGGACACAGACCATGTTCGACCAGCTTGGCAAACTGGGTAAGTATCTCGGGCAGGCCGCCAACCTGATGGTGGGCCTGCCCGACTACGACACCTACGTGGAGCACATGCGTACCACCCACCCGGACCAGACGCCGATGACGTACGAGGAGTTTTTCCGGGAGCGCCAGGACGCCCGCTACGGCGGGGGGAGTGGCAAGGTGGGACGCTGCTGCTGAAACCTGTCGCATTAGGCGGCTGCGCCTTTGCATCTTGAGCGCCGGCAGTACTGCGTGCCGATCTATCGCTGGGCAAATCCCTGCGTGCCAATCTTCGATTGGCTCAGCGATGGATTTGCACGCAGTGATCGGCTCAGCGATCAGGAATCCTCATGGACCATATGTCCATTCCGGATCCTGTGCGCTGGCAGCGCCCAACCTGCTGTGGCTCGCTCGCCTACTACAACAGGTTCTAATCCTCACAGGGTGTGATACGCCCTTCTCATGGAAATGCCCATGACCCATACCCCCATCCCCGTCACCCTGCTCACCGGCTTTCTCGGCGCGGGCAAGACCACCCTGCTCAACCACCTGCTGGCCCAAGCCGGCGAGCGCATCGTGGTGATCGAGAACGAGTTCGGCCCGGTCAGCATCGACAGCGAACTGTTGATCCGCGAGCGCGACGAACTGGTGGAAATGACCAACGGCTGCCTGTGCTGCACCATCCGCGGCGACCTGTCGCGCCACCTGCATTCGCTCTACCAGCGCCGCCGCGACGGCGAGCTCGCCTTCACCCGGCTGGTGATCGAAACCACCGGGCTCGCCGACCCGACGCCGATCGCCCAGACCTTCTTCAGCGACGACACGTTGGCCGAAGCCTACGCCCTCGACGGCGTGCTCGCCGTGGTCGACGCCGTGCACGGCGAGCAGCAGTTGGACGCGCATCTGGTGGCGCGCAAGCAGGCCGGCTTCGCCGACCGCCTCTTGATCTCCAAGACCGACCTCGTCGACGAAACCAGCCTCGAGCGCCTCGGCGCGCGTCTTGCTGCCATCAACAGCCAGGCCGTGCAGCATCGGCTGGTTCAGGGCCGCATCGCGCCGGCGCTGGCGTTCGGCTTGCGCGGCTTCCACCTCGACGAAAACCTGCTGCGCCCGGCAACAGGCGAGCGCAACCTGAGCTTCCGCCCGGCCGCCACACGCTCGTTCGCCGACGACATCGCCGCGCTCCATCTGGCCCACGACGGCCCGCTCGACCTGCAACGCATCAGCGCCTTCATGAACCGGCTGGTCGAGCAGCATGCCGAACAGCTGCTGCGCTACAAGGGCGTGCTCGCCATCGCTGGCGAAGCGCGCCGCCTGGTGTTCCAGGGCGTGCACCGCATCACCGGCTTTCGACTACGGCCGGGCATGGCAGGACGACGAAACGCCCCGCTGCGACATCGTGCTGATCGGCCAGCAACTCCCGGCCGACGCCATCCGCGCCGAGTTCGCCGCCTGCCTGGCTTAACGCCCTCCCCGCCCAAGGTCGCCTGCCGGCGGCCTTCTTTCCGGCCTACACCAGCAACTGCAGCAGGTCACACAGCTGGCGGTCTTCCGCCCGCGCCGAGCGGCTGCGCCGGCGGATTTCCTGCAACAGGCAATCGACGAAGCACTGCGCCGCAGTGCTGCGCGTGGTGTCGCGCCGGCTGATCACGCCGAGCCGCCCGGTCTCGAAGCCTTCGGCCAACCTCAGCACCTGCACCCAGTCGCGCAGCGGTTCGGCCACGATCAGCGGCTCCGGGCAGTAACTCAGCATGTCGGCGTGGCGGATCAGCGACAGCAACAGGGTCAGCGAGTGAGCCCGCACCAGGCGCCGCTCGTCGATCGCCGCGCCGTGCTGCCAGAACAGGTTGCGCATGAAGGCGTCGTAGGCGCTGGGCGCGTAATTCACCACCCAATCCGCGTCTAGGAGTTCATGCAGCGAGCGGCTCCCGCCCAGCGCATGGCCCTGGCGCGCGATCACCACGCTGTTGAACAGCAGCAGATCCTCGCACTCGAACTCCGGCGCCGGCATCGCCGGAATCATCGGCCCCACCACGAAATCGAGCTCCCCGTTGCGCAGACGCGGCAGCGCCACCGCAGTCAGCCCCTCGAACAGCTCGAGGCGCACCTCGGGCATCTTTTCGCGAAAACGCCGCACCACCTCCGGCAGAAAGGTCAGTTCGATGAACGGCGTCACGCCGATGCTGAGCCGCCCTTCCGCCTGGCCGCGCAGCCGCGCCAGCTCGGCGTCGGCGCGCTGCAACTGTCCCACCACCAGGCGCGCGTGCCCGAGCAAGGCGCTGCCGTACTCGGTGAACGACACCCCACTGGCGTGACGCACCAGCAGCGGCAAGTGCTGCTCGGCCTCCAGCTCGCGCACCGCCTTGGTCAGCGCCGCCTGCGACAGCCCGAGCCGCCGCGCCGCGGCACGGATGCTGCCGCTCTCGGCGATGGCCACCAACGCTTGCAATTGATGCAGCTTCATCCTGCCCCACCCGACAACCAAAGGTTATCAAGATAACAAAACTGGTACTCCCGGGACAGCCAGGCGCTGACTAAGATCAGTTCAGCCCATCCCCCGCCACGGCGGGCCTAGCCCGAGGAGAATGTCATGACCGACCCCGTCCTGCCCGGCATCCGCGCCATCGAGAATGAGATGATCGCGCTGCGCCACCAGATCCATGCTCACCCCGAACTCGGCTTCGAGGAGTTCGCCACCAGCGATCTCGTCGCCGAATGCCTGAGCGCCTGGGGTTACGACGTGCATCGCGGCATCGGCGGCACCGGCGTGGTCGCCACGCTGCGGCATGGCTCGGGCACCAAGCGCCTGGGCCTGCGCGCCGACATGGACGCCCTGCCCATCACGGAATCCACCGGCCTGCCTTACGCCAGCCACCACCCCGGCAAGATGCACGCCTGCGGTCACGATGGCCACACCGCCACGCTGCTGGCCGCCGCCCGCTACCTGGCCGAGACGCGTCGCTTCGACGGCACGCTCAACCTGATCTTCCAGCCCGCTGAAGAAGGCCTGGCCGGGGCACGCAAGATGCTCGAGGACGGCCTGTTCGAGCGCTTTCCCTGCGACGCCGTCTTCGCCCTGCACAACATGCCGGGCTACCCGGCGGGGCGTTTCGGCTTTCTGCCCGGCGCCTTCATGGCCTCGTCCGACACCGTCACCATCCGCATCCAGGGCTGTGGCGGCCACGGCGCCATGCCGCACCGCTCGGTCGACCCGGTGGTGGTCTGCGCCTCCCTGACCATGGCGCTGCAGACCGTGGTGGCGCGCAACGTGCCGCCGCTGGAGATGGCCATCGTCACCGTCGGCGCCATCCGCGCCGGCGAAGCCGCCAACGTGATCCCGGACAGCGCCGAGATGCGGCTGTCGGTGCGCTCGCTCAACCCGGCGGTGCGCGACCTGCTCGAACAGCGCATCACCGCCCTGGCGCACGCGCAGGCGGAAGGATTCGGCGCCAAGGCCGAGGTCGACTACCGGCGCGGCTACCCGGTACTGGTGAACAGCCCGGCCGAAACCGCCCTCGCCCGCGCGGTGGCGCACGACTGGCTCGGCGAAGAGGGCCTGATCGACGGCATGGTTCCCCTCACCGGCAGCGAGGACTTCGCCTTCCTGCTGCAGCAGTGCCCCGGCTGCTACCTGATCATCGGCAACGGCGACGGAGAAGGCGGCTGCATGGTGCACAACCCCGGCTACGACTTCAACGACGCCTGCCTGCCGCTGGGGGCGAGCTACTGGGTCAAGCTGGCCGAACGTTTCCTGGATTGAGAGATAGCCAACCGGATCGCCACCCGGTCGGGCGGTTCGGCCGAATAAAACAACAAGGCGACCGGGACCGTATATCACTATCTACAAAGAGAGAGAAACCATCATGTCAACCAGCCTCACCTCGCCGGCCGGGGCGGCCGCTCACCGTGCCGCCCCGGCGAGCCGCTCGGCCAACGCCCGCTCCATTGCCGCCATCACCCTGGGCAATGGTCTGGAGTTTTTCGATTTCACCGTCTACACCTTCTTCGCCACCCTGATCGGTCGGCTGTTCTTCCCGGTCGATACCGCTTTCGGCCAACTCATGCTGTCGCTCGCCACCTTCGGCGTCGGCTTCGCCATGCGCCCGCTGGGCGGCATCGTCATCGGCGCCTACGCCGACCGCGCCGGACGCAAGCCGGCCATGATGCTGACGCTGTGGCTGATGGCGCTGGGCTCGGCCATGTTCGTCATCACGCCGAGCTATGCCCAGATCGGCCTCGCCGCGCCGGTGCTGATCGTGCTGGGACGCCTGATCCAGGGCTTTGCCATCGGCGGTGAGCTGGGCGCGTCCACCTCGCTGCTGCTGGAATACGCCGACGACCATTCTCGCGGCTACTACGGCAGCTGGCAGTTGTTCAGCCAGGCCCTGAGCGTGCTGCTGGGCTCGCTGTGCGGCCTCGCGCTGACCTATCTACTGCCGACGGACGCACTGGAGAGCTGGGGCTGGCGCATGCCCTTCGTGCTCGGCATGCTGGTGGTGCCGATCGGCATGTACATCCGCCGTCACCTGCACGAAACCGCCGACAGCACCCACGCCGAGGAAGGGCTAGGCAGCGTGGCCGCCGTGTTCGGCCCCTTCCGCCGAGTGCTCGTCGCCGGCGTGCTGCTGGTGATCGGCGGCACCGCCGCCAACTACATCATCCTCAACTACATGACCAACTACGCTGCCACCCAGCTCGGCCTGCCGCTCAAGCAGGCCATGTGGGCCGGGCTCGCCGCCGCGGCCGTCTCCATGCTGCTGGCGCCGTATGCCGGCATCCTGAGCGACCGCATCGGCCGCAAACGCGCCATCCTGCTGACGCGCATACCGATGCTGGTGCTGATCTACCCCGCCTTCATGCTGCTCAACGCCAGCCCCAACCTCGCCACCTTGCTCCTGGTGGTGGCGGGACTGTCGCTGCTTCTGATTTTCAACAGCGTGCCCTCGGTGGTGATCCTGCCGGAACTGTTCCCGCGCCGCGTACGCGCCACCGGCATGTCCCTGGTGTACTGCTTTGGCGTGTTGATCTTCGGCGGCTTCGCCCAGTTCTTCGCCACCGGCCTGATCCGCCTCACCGGCGACCCGAACGCGCCGGCGCTCTACGTCATCGGTTGCGGCCTGGTCTCCCTGCTGGGCTGGGCTATGGTGCGCGAAACCGCCGACCGGCCGCTGGAATAACCCCGCACCGGCTCTGAACGCAAGCCCCTGCCCGCAACGCCACCCGGCCCGGCGGGCTTCTTTTCCCCCGCAGTCTGTCCAAGCCCGCCAGTACCTCGCCCACGCCGCTCAGCGGCGCTCGTCGCGGTGCAATGCCCCTCCTCAACGGCCGCCTTCGCCAGCACACCATGACGTAATCCTATATTTTCATATAGTGATATTTTTCAATAATTAGCTTTAAATATTTTAACAAAAATTATATTAACAAAGAAGAAATTTGATTTAAATCAATTTTATTTGTCCTGACTTCGTATGTTTACTCATTTGTCCTTGCAAACAACCTCCCCGCCCCCTAACCAAAGAAGACCAGGCTGACCCCCTGTTGCGCCCTCCCCTCATGCTTGGCCGGAGTAAACCCGACTCATGAAAACCATCTTCCTCGTGGACGACTCGGCGACCATCTTGCTCTCCGTTTCCAATATCCTCGCCAAGGCCGGCTACGCGGTCGCGAAAGCCGGGAATGCTGGAGAGGCATTAAGCCAGTTTCAAGCCGGCATAAAGTCCGACCTATTGATCACTGATCTCAACATGCCCGGCATGAACGGCATCGAGCTGATTCAACACGTACGCAAACTGCCGAACTATCGCTTCATGCCGATCCTGTTCCTGACCACCGAGTCACAGCAATCGAAAAAGGCCGAGGCGAAAGCTGCCGGTGCTTCAGGCTGGATCGTCAAGCCGGCCTCGGCAGACGATCTGCTCAACACCATCAAGCTGGTGATGCGCTGATCATGCAGCAACGCCCTTTCCTCTTGTATGCCCTGGGTTCGTTCAGCGTCGTTACCGTCATGGCCGGCTTGAGCGTGTACTTCTTCAACAACGGATTCACCACCGTCCTGTTGCCGGCACTCGGCCTGTCGCAGCCCTTGGGCAATGCCATCGGGGCGGTGCTGCTGGTGAGCACGGCCAGCCTCGGCGTCTGGCTGATCCCCTTCCTGCTGTTCCGCCAGCAGCAGTGCGGGTTGTCATCCCGGCTGGCACAACTGGCGCAGGGGAGCGAACTGCTGAGCACGGCCAGCAACGAGGTGGCGGGAGAGCTCCTTGCGGTACCAACCTATAGTGACGTGCTGCGCAATCATCTGGGCAGCGTGGTGCAGCAGACCGAGCAAGCGGCCTACGACATTACCAACCGGCTGCAGGCCATCGATGGCGTCGTGACAAGGCTGAACGACTTTGTCACGACGAGTTCGTCGCACGCCAGCCAACTGGCACAGAACTCCGAGCAGCACATCGCCGACAACCAGCATCTGATCGGTGCGATGCGCGACTACATCGATCACCGCCTCCAGGAGGCTCGCCAGGACCAAGAGCGAACCCACCGGGTCGTCGCCGAGACACGCTCGTTGCAGTCGCTCACCCTTCTGATCAAGAACATCGCGGCACAAACGAATCTGCTGGCGCTGAATGCGGCGATCGAGGCGGCCCGAGCCGGCGAAGCCGGGCGCGGCTTCGCCGTGGTGGCCGACGAGGTACGCAAGTTGTCGGGCGAAACCGAAAAAGCGGTCGTGGCGATCAGCCAGGGCATCATGGACGTGGGGATGACGGTCGAGGCTCAGTTGCAGCAAAAGCTGTCGACGGCCAATCTTGAACGCGAGCAAGCCACGCTTGGGCATTTCGCCGATCAGCTCGCCGGACTTGGCAACAGCTACCAGGATCTACTGCGCCATCAGACCCACGTCATCGACAGCGTGAGCAGCAGCAGCGCCGAGCTGATGCAGATGTTCATGCATGCACTGGCGAGCGTGCAGTTCCAGGACGTCACCCGCCAGCAGATCGAGCATACGGCGGAAGCCCTGCATCGCCTGGATGACCATCTTGCCGTACTGGTGCGGCGGCTGCAGCAGCCGGGCGACCCAGGTGTCCAGTACAAGCCCCTCGCGCTCCATCTGGAAGCCATTTACAGCGATTACGTGATGGATCAGCAGCGCCAGGCCCATCACGCCGTCACCCACCAGCCTACGGTGGCGGCCAGCCCCAAGGTTGAATTGTTCTGAGGACTATCATGGCACCCAGCCCGGCTCCGGAGCACCAACGCCTCACCCTCCTCGACGACATGACCATCTACAACGCCACGGCACAGAAGCAGCTGCTGCTCGACGCCCTGCAGGCGGGTGACGGCCTCGAGCTCGATCTTTCCGCCGTGGCCGAAATCGACACGGCCGGATTTCAGCTGTTGCTGCTGGCCAAGCGAGAAGCACGCCATCAGGACAAGCCGCTGCTGATCGTCGCGCACAGCCCGGCGGTGCGTGAGGTGGTGGACTTTTTCAACGTGGCCGCCGACTTCGGCGACCCGATGCTGATCCCCGCACGGGAAAGCTGAATCCTGAACAGGCAACGCCCATGGACGAACTCCTGACCGTGTTCGTGACGGAAAGTCGCGAACAGTTGGCCGCGCTCGAAGCGGCGCTGCTACAACTCGAAGCCGCTTCCGGCGACGCCGACACGCTGCATGCGATCTTTCGCGCCGCGCACACGATCAAGGGCGGTGCCGGCGTCATCGAATGCGACTACATCGTCGCCTTCACCCACGTGGTCGAAAACGTGCTCGACCAACTGCGCAATGGCGACATCGCTGTCAGCGCCGAACTCATCGCCTTGCTTTTGGCCTGCGGCGATCATATCGGCTTGCTGTTGGGCGAGTTCGAAATCCGCCGGGTTCACCCAACGGCCGAATTGCAACTGGCCGGCGATGCCTTGCTCGCACGCTTACAGCGCGACGCACGGACCGCACCGCCCGGCCTCCCCCCGGCCGGGGCATCCTCCGCCACTCAGCCAAGCCTGGGCCAGGACATGATCGAGAGCGAATGCTGGCACATCTCCTTGCGTTTCGAGCGCCATGTGCTGAAGAACGGCATGGACCCGCTGTCCTTCCTTCACTACCTCGGCACGCTGGGCACCATCGTGCACCTCGAAACCGTGGCCGATGCCATGCCGCCGGCAGATCAGATGGATGCGGAAGCCTGCTATCTCGGCTTCGAGATTCGTTTCGCTTCCTGCGCCGACAAGACGACGATCGAGCGGGTATTCGAGTTCGTCCGCGACGACTGCACCCTGCACATCCTGCCGCCGGACAGCCGCTTGGCCGACTACATCGATCTGTTGCAGTCCCTGCCGGAAGACACGATGCGGCTGGGCGAGATCCTGGTTCGCATCGGCGCGCTCACGCAAGCGGAACTCGATGACGGGCTGCTTATGCAGCAGCCGCCCATGGCCGGCGCAGCGCCACCCGACGTCGTACCACTGGGAGAAATTCTGGTGCAACAGCAGGTGGTACAGCCCAAGCTGGTCGAGGCGGCCATCATCCGGCAGGCTCGGGTCAGCGACAAGAAAACCGCCGAGGCGAGGCTGATCCGCATCCAGGCCGACAAGCTCGACCGCCTGATCGACCTGGTCGGCGAGCTGGTGATTGCCAGCGCCAGCGTCAGCCTGCTTGCCAGTCGCAGCGGCCGCGCCGAGCTTCTGGAGGCGAGCTCGCTGATGATGCGCCTGGTCGAAAGCACACGCGATTCGGCATTGCAACTGCGCATGGTGCAGATTGGAGAAACCTTCAGCCGCTTCAACCGCATCGTGCGCGATGTCTCCAAAGAGCTTGGCAAGGACATCGAACTGGTCATTACCGGAGGAGAAACCGAACTCGACAAGAGCGTGGTGGAGAAGATCGGCGATCCGCTGATCCATCTGGTACGCAACGCCATCGACCACGGGATCGAACCCACCGCGCGCCGTACCGCCGCCGGCAAGCCACCCCGCGGCCGGCTGGAGCTGAACGCCTCGCATGATTCGGGCAGCATCGTCATTACCGTCAGCGACGACGGAGGCGGCCTCAACCGCGACAAAATCGTGGCGAAGGCGACCGAGCGCGGCCTGCTCCAGCCGGGCCACAACCTGAGCGAAGCGGAAATCGACAACCTGATCTTCGAGCCGGGTTTCTCCACCGCCGATCACGTCTCCAGCCTGTCCGGCCGTGGCGTCGGCATGGACGTCGTCAAGCGCAATATCCAGAGCCTGCGCGGCCACGTCGATGTCCGCTCGGCTCCCGGCGCCGGCACCCGCTTTTCCATCCGCCTGCCGCTGACCATGGCCATCATCGACGGCTTCCTGGTCGGCACGGGACAGGCCAACTACGTGGTGCCGCTCGACATGGTGGTCGAATGCCTCGAGTTGTCGCCGCAAACCAGCGATAACCATTACCTCAACCTGCGCGGCGAAGTACTGCCGTTCATCCGTCTGCACGAGCTGTTCAACCTGCCGGGCAAGCGGCCTGCACGCGAGAACGTGGTCGTGGTGCGCACCGGCGCGCAGAAGGTCGGCATCGTCGTTGACCAGCTGCTGGGCGAATTCCAGACGGTGATCAAACCGCTCGGCCATCTGTTCCAGAGCCTGCGCGGCATCGGCGGCTCGACCATCCTCGGCAGCGGCGAGGTGGCACTGATTCTTGACGTTCCCGCACTCGTCGCCATCGCGACACGACGCGAGTCGCGCGAAGCGGCATCCACTCCGGCCACCTGAGCCGACCACGTTAGCCTAGAAGGAAGAAGGGAGTTCGTTATGTTCGCCAACATGAAAGTGGGTGCCAAACTAAGCTTCGGCTTCGGCATCGTCATTCTGGTCATGATCACCATCTCAGCCATTGGCATCGTGCGCATGGGACATCTCAACGACGCGATCGGCACCATGGCCAACGACCGTTGGCCGAAGACCGTGCTGTTGAACCAGATCGTAGACAACTCCAGCCAGACTGCCATCGCCCTGCGCAACATGATGCTGTCGACGAGCAAGGAGGATCGGCAGCGGGACAAGGAGCGGGTGCTGCAATCACGCAAGGCCATCGACACCGCGGTCGATAAGCTCGAATCGTTGATCGCCTTGCCGCGCGGCAAGGAAATGCTGGCCCAGCTGAAGGAACTGCGCATCAAATACATCGCCGGGCAGGAAACGCTGATCCGCCTGGTCGAGGAGGAACGCCAGGATGAAGCGCGGGCCTTCTTGCAGAACGAGCTGCGGCCGACCCTGCGCGCCTACCAGGAACATGCGCTGAAGTTCGTCCAGTTCCAGGGCGAATTGATGGACAGCTCGGCCAAGGACGCCCAGGCGGTTTACGCCGAGGCACGCAACCTGACGCTGGCGCTCATCGCAGCGGGCATCGTCATCGCCGCCGCGGTCGGCTTCTGGATCACCCGCAATCTGATGCGACAGCTCGGCGGCGAGCCCGACCATGCCGCCGCCATTGCGCGCAAGGTGGCCGAGGGCGACCTGACCCAGCAGATCGAGCTGCGCGCCAACGACAACTCCAGCCTCCTGGCGGCGATGCGCAACATGGTCGAGCGGCTGTCGCTCACCATCGGCCAGGTGCGCTCGGCGGCCGACAACCTCTCGGCCGCCGCCGAGCAGGTCAGCGCCACCTCACAGTCGCTGTCGCAAGGCGCTGCCGAACAGGCGGCTTCCGTCGAGGAAATCTCCTCCACCCTCGAGCAGACCACCGCCACCGTGGCACAGAACACCGAAAACGCCAGGGTCACCGATGGCATGGCCGCCAAAGCGGCCAGCGAAGCCGGCCAGGGTGGCGCGGCGGTCAAGGAAACCGTCACCGCGATGCGGGCCATCGCACAGAAGATCGGCATCATCGACGACATCGCCTACCAGACCAACTTGCTGGCGCTCAACGCCGCGATCGAGGCGGCCCGTGCCGGCGAGCATGGCAAGGGCTTTGCCGTGGTTGCCGCCGAGGTACGCAAGTTGGCCGAACGCAGCCAGGTGGCGGCTCAGGAAATTGGCGAGCTGGCCGGCTCCAGCGTGAAGCTGGCCGAACACGCCGGCCAACTGCTCGACGCGATGGTGCCGTCGATCAGCAAGACCTCCGACCTGGTGCAGGAAATTGCCTCCGCCAGCCAGGAGCAGAGCGCCGGCGTGACCCAGATCAACCAGGCGGTCGGCCAGCTCAACCAGACCACCCAGCAGAGTGCGTCGTCATCCGAGGAACTGGCCGCCACGGCCGAGGAAATGGGCGCCCAAGCAGAGCAGCTGCAAGGACTGATGGCATTCTTCCGCACCGAGAGCACGGCACGCCAACGTAGCCCGGCCCGCCACGGCGCTGCCGCTCAGGTCCATTCCCCCGCTCCGGCACGGAACCATCCGGCGAGCAAGCCGCCCGTCCTGGCGAGCACCGAACCGGAATTCGAACATTTCTGAGGAGCCGTCATGGACCAGAGCACTGCGCTTGTCCGTCAGGACCCGCCGGCCACATTCGTGGCCGCCCCTGGAGTCCAACAATTCCTCACCTTCATGCTGAACGCCGAGGCATTTGCTGTTGGCATCCTCAATATCAAGGAGATCATCGAATACGGCCAGTTGACCGGCATCCCGTTGATGCCGGCCTTCATCCGCGGCGTGATCAATCTACGCGGTGCGGTGGTCCCGGTGATCGACCTATCGGCACGCTTCGGCGCAAGACCGACCGCAGTTGCACGTCGCACCTGCATCGTCATTGTCGAGATGCATCACCAGGTGGATGACAGCGAGGTCCAGCAGGATATCGGCATCCTGGTCGACAGCGTGAACGAGGTATTGGAGATACCCGCCGGCGAAATCGAACCGGCGCCGGCCTTCGGTGCCAACATCCGTGCCGATTTCATCCGCGGCATGGGCAAAGTGGCGGGCGGTTTCGTCATCATTCTCGATCTCGACCGTGTGCTGTCGATCACCGAGATGAGCCAGATTGCCACGCTCGCTCATGCCGGGACTGCACTGGCACCGCCCTGAAGCACAGCAGCGATACGGTTGGAAAGGATGGAGAGAACCCGGCAACGCCCACCGGTCGCCAGGCGTTGCCTTGTTCCCTCACGGCTAACACCAGCCAATCACACACCTTGCGTAACCTCGTCGGCGATGAGACGACGACAGCACTGTATTGAAGCCATGCCAATGAATATTGCGTGTTCTCGTTCCAGACCGAGGTGCTTATGGACAATCCCCCCCTCTCCGATCACGAGTTTGCCCTCTTCCAGCGGCTGATCCATCGCCTGGCCGGCATCAACCTGACCATCGGCAAGAAGGTGCTGCTGGCCGGTCGTCTCGCCAAACGCCTGCGCCACCACGGGCTGAGCCACTTCGACGAATACTACCGCCTGCTCGCCAGCGGCGAGCACCCGGCCGAGGTGCAGTTGATGGTCGACCTGCTAACCACCCATGAAACCTGTTTTTTCCGTGAAGCTGCTCACTTTGACTTCCTGCACGATTTCGCCGTCAGTCGGAGCGGCACAGCGTTCCGGGTATGGAGTGGCGCCTGTTCTTCCGGCGAAGAGCCTTACTCCATCGCCATGGTGCTGGCCGAAACGCTCGGCTTGTCCGCCCCCTGGGAGATCGTGGCTTCCGACATCAGCCTGCCGACACTGGAACAAGCGAAGCACGGCCACTATCCGATCGAGCGCGCCAAGAACATCCCGGATGAATTGCTGAAAACCTACTGCCTTAAAGGAGTCGGCAGCCAGACCGGAACCTTTCTGATCGGGCAGGCATTACGTGAGCGGGTTCGCTTCTGCCAGTTGAACCTGGCAGCGCTCGGCGCCAATAGCATTGGCCAGTTCGACATCATCTTCCTGCGCAATGTAATGATTTATTTCGATAGCGACACCAAGCGCAGCGTCGTGGCCAAAATGCTGCCGCATCTCAAGCGCGACGGCATGTTCATCGTCGGCCACTCCGAAACCCTGAACGGGGTGACCGACGAACTGGTTTCACTGCGCCCGACGCGGTATTGCCGGCCCGAATGCAAACGATGAAAGACTCTGTTGCGGCAGATGAAAACCAGCGCGTGACACAGCCTCCCGCAGAGGGGATGAAACGATCCACAACATGAGCCAGCACAAGACAATGAGCGAGCCAATCAAGGTAATGATCGTCGACGACTCCGCCGTGGTACGGCAAGTCGTCCGGCAGGCACTGGAACGCGAGCCAGGCATCCGTGTTATTGGAGCCGCCTCGGACCCGCTGTTCGCCCTGACGCATATGCAACGCGACTGGCCGGATGTGATCGTGCTGGACATCGAAATGCCGCGTATGGATGGCCTGACCTTTCTGAAAAAAATCATGAGCGAGCGGGCGACCCCCGTCGTGATCTGCTCGTCGCGGGCCGAAACCGGCACCGCCGCGGCGATGAATGCGCTGGCTGCCGGCGCCGTTTCGATCATCACCAAACCCAAAATGGGGGTGAAACAGTTTCTCGAAGACAGTGCCAACGACGTCATACACGCCGTCCGGGCCGCCTCTCGCGCCAATGTCAGCCGCCTGGCGTCACGCGCGCGGCCGCCATTGGCCCCCTCGCCCAAGCTATCGGCCGACGCCGTCATCAGCAGCGGGCTCGGTCGCGGGGCGAGCATGATCAGCACCACCGAACGTATCGTCGCCATCGGCACCTCCACCGGCGGCACCCAGGCACTGGAGACGGTACTGCCCCGGCTGCCTGCCACATGTCCGGGCATGGTCATCGTCCAGCACATGCCGGAGCGCTTTACCGCGATGTTTGCCGAACGCCTCAACAGCCTGTGCCAGATAGAAGTGCGCGAGGCCCGCCACGGCGACCGCGTGATGCCGGGGCGGGCCCTGATTGCCCCCGGAGGCAAGCACATGCTGCTGGCACGCAATGGCGCCCAATATACCGTTGAAATCATCGACGGACCGCTGGTTAACCGGCACCGCCCTTCGGTGGATGTCCTGTTCCGCTCATGTGCGAAGTTCGCCGGACGCAATGCCCTCGGCATGATCATGACCGGCATGGGGGATGACGGGGCACGTGGCCTCAAGGAAATGCACGAGGCCGGCGCCAGGACGATCGCCGAAGACGAATCGACCTGCGTGGTGTTTGGCATGCCCAAGGAGGCCATCGCGCTCGGCGGTGTCAGTGAGGTCGTTTCGCTGCATCGCATCGCCCCAATCATCGAACATTATGGTTACTGATATGTCACCACCGCGGGTTGAAACGGTACTGATCGTCGATGACAGCCTGGTGCAAAGGCTGCATGTGGTGGGGCTACTTCGACAGTTTGGCATACAAGGCATTCTTGAGGCCGTCGATGGCATGCAGGCACTTGAGCTGCTGGCCGGTCTCGACACGCTCCCACACCTGATCGTAGTCGACCTCGAGATGCCGGGCATGGATGGCGTCGAATTCATCCTGCAGATGATGAAGCGCAACGTCATGGCACCCCTGGTCATCTCATCGAACAGGGATCTTTCCTTGATCTGCAGCGTCGAGAATATGGCACACGCACTGGGAATACCCATCCTAGCCGCTTGGAAAAAACCGCTGACCAAGCAACACCTTGCCGAGATATTGCACCACAGTCCGGATCGGCCGCCCCCCTCCCCTTCAGCACCAGAGACCCACAAGGAGGCCTCCAGCACCGGTGCCCACGAGCTGGCTTTGGCCATCTCCCGCCATCAACTCCTGCCTTATTATCAACCTCAAATAGACCTGAAAAGCGGCACGATCACCGGTGTGGAAGTGCTGGCACGCTGGCCCCACGCTGAAAAGGGCTTCATTCCCCCGGACCACTTCATCCCACTGGCCGAAAAGCACAGGCTGATACACGACCTGACGCTGGAGATCGCGGGCCAGGCCTTTGCCCAGGCCGCCCATTGGCGACGGAGCGGAGTACACCTGACGGTTGCCGTCAACTTGTCACCTCGGTTGCTGGATTTGCCCGATTTCGTCAGCGAGGTTGACGCCTTGTTGCAGCAGTATCAGCTACCCGCAGCACAAGTGATCTGGGAGGTCACCGAAAGCTCCCTGGCTGCCGACCTTGGCATAGCACTGGCCAATCTGGCACGACTGCGCCTGAAGGGGTTTGGCCTGTCCATCGACGACTATGGCACCGGCTTTTCGTCAATGCAGCAGCTCTCGCGCATCCCCTTCACCGAACTCAAGATCGACCGCTCTTTCGTGCATCGCGCCCACCAGCGCGAGCACCTGCGGGTCATTCTGCAGTCCGCCCTGGACATGGCTCACAAGATGAGCCTGGTTACGGTGGCAGAAGGCATAGAAACGCTCGAGGACTGGAAATTGCTGCGGGAGTTTGGATGTAACCTGGCGCAGGGCTACTTTATTGCCAAGCCCATGCCCAGCGAAACTTTCACCGGCTGGGTAAAAACACAAAACACGCGACGCCATGGTCGGCGTGGCAGCTGAACCCGTATTGTCTGTCGGACCAGCCACCCCAGCCGGTTGCGCCGCGAGCGCAATTCGATGGATTTGCCTCTGGGTCTCAGGACACCAAACCGCCCTTAGCTTGATGCTGCCAGAACAGGCGACACACCCTTTCAAAGCAAGCCGAATAGAGCTCGTTCATCTTGCCAAATTCTATCCATGCCCTCCTGAGGAACATCAAGGGGAGGTCATGATGCAAACCTGCTGAAACCAGAGTCTTTTCCAGCGCCCCACCTTCTCGCTGGCGGTCAGCGCCTTCGGCGAAACCGGAATACTCTCGCCAAAGCGCACAACACCATCGATAGCCCGGCTATTTACGACAGCGAAACTCCGCCCCTCGCCTTGATCATCTTGATAATGAATGGCAACCAGCACACCACATGCCGTGCACACCAGACAATCCGCGATCCCCGCACCTTGGCGATAGCGCGTCACCATGTGTTCGTCTTGCAGACGAATGAGCAGCGAACCATCCGGGTCAGCCACATACGCCGCGCCGTGCTTATGGCAAAAATCGCAGTCGCATGCCCGCGGGCGATAGGTTTCCGGGGCATGGGGAAGCGTCATTTCGAAGTGGATATTTCCGCAATGACACCCGCCGTTCAGTCTGTGCATGACAACTCCCCCGATGCCTGAATCAAAGACAACATCCTGACAGACATCCATTCCCATGTCCCTGCCGCCCCCGACCTGCTTTGTTCCTTGCCGACGGTGGCTATTGCTCTACCCCTGAAACACCCTGCGGGCCGGTCCTCGACATGGGGATCGGCCTTCAAGAGGAGGAACTCATCATAGCCCCCACTGTCGCCGCAAAATTTTGCCTAGCCAGGAAAAATGTTCACCAATCATAGACACAATATATCGAGAGGGGCGATATGGCTGTGCCAAAGCAGACGAAAAAGCCCTCTCGGGACAAAAATCGCCCCAGTGTTTATATTGGTTACTTTGATTGCAAACAACATGCCAAGGAAACCATGACCGATCTTTCCGCCTTTCCCATCACGAAGAAGTGGCCCGCGCGCCATCCCGACCGTATCCAACTCTATTCCTTACCGACACCCAACGGCGTCAAGGTATCGATCATGCTGGAAGAAACCGGCCTGGCTTACGAGCCGCATCTCGTAAGCTTCGAAACCAACGACCAGATGTCGCCGGAGTTCCTGTCGCTCAATCCGAACAACAAGATTCCGGCAATCATCGATCCGAACGGTCCGGGTGGAAAGCCGCTGCCGCTGTTCGAATCCGGTGCGATTCTCGTCCATCTTGCCGACAAGGCGGGGAAATTCATGCCGCAGGATCCGGCGGGCCGCTACGAGACGCTGCAATGGCTGATGTTCCAGATGGGCGGCATCGGCCCAATGTTTGGACAGGTGGGGTTCTTCAACAAGTTCGCCGGCAGGGAGTACGAAGACAAGCGACCGCGCGACCGCTACATTGCCGAGTCCAGACGCTTGCTTGGCGTACTCAACCAGAGACTCGCCGACCGCAAGTGGATCATGGGAGAGGCCTACACGATTGCCGACATAGCGATCTTCCCCTGGGTGCGCAACCTGATCGGTTACTACGAGGCCGGTGAACTGGTGGGGATTGCGGATTTTCCGCATGTCACGCGCGCGTTGGATCAATTCCTCGCACGCCCGGCCGTGGCAAGAGGGCTGACCATTCCCAGCCGAAACGCAGCCCTTGTGTAAGTGTGGGGTAGTGGGAGTATTGGCATAGGGAAAGCAGAGGGAACAAGCGGGACAAACTGGGACAAAGCGGGATGAACAAAGGCTTTCAGGGGTAGCATTGCAAGAATTGCCAAAACGCGAAACGAAACCATCTAAAACAGCAAAGCCGCGACGATTCGCGGCTTTTTTGTCATCTATTGGCAAGGATTGCAAAAATCACATCTGGCGACCGAACCACACCACCTTGCCGATGATGGCCACGTCCTCGGCAGGGTTAGATAGGTCAACGTCGAACGGTGGGTAAGCCGGGTTGGCGCTGGACACCCTGATTTTCCCTGGGATGCGTTGCACCTGTTTAACTAGGAGCGCGTCATCCAGGCGAAGCACATAGATGCCTTCCACGTTGGGATCACGGCGTGAGGTATCAAGCATGATCACGTCGTGGTCCTTCAACGTTGGCTCCATGGAGTCGCCTTCCACGCTGATGATGGCTAGGTTGGCTGGCTCGGCATGCAAGTAATTGGACACCCAATAGCGGCGGAACGCCATGGAGTGCATGTAGTCCTCGTCGCTCAGCACCCGGCCGTTTCCAGCACTGGCCTGCACGCGGTAGCGCGGAATGAAGACATACTCGGACAGGTCGACCGGATGCCCCTTGACATCACTGACGCCCACCTCAGCAGCAAAAACACCCGTTTGAGCATTTTCACCAAACAAAAACCAGTTCGCATCCACACCCAAACTAGCAACAATCTTCCGCAAATTGTCGAAGCTAGGCTCCCTTTCGCCTGAAAAATAGTTCTGAAGAGAACGATACGGGATGCCCGTCTTTTCAGATAAAGCCTTGATAGACATGCCTTTTTCAGCAATTACATGCCCAAGCCTAGCGGATACACTCATCTTTACACGCTCAATCTTGCATTTTTTGTTCATTCGGGTGTAATATCGCACTCAATCGAACGCATTCAAGCGCAATCGAACGCATTCGCGCACAAGCGCAAGAGGACTTTTTACCACAAAAGGAGCAAGCCATGAGCGGTAAGCAGCTGAAGACAGCCAAGGAAATCAAGGCTGAGATGGAGGCAAAAGGCGTCAACCTCTCTGACTGGGCACGTCGTCATGACCTGGACCCGCGTGTAGTCCTTGACGTGTTGAGCGGCCGCCGCAAGGGGAGAAATGGGGAAGCACACAAAGCAGCAGTGCTTCTTGGCTTGAAGGATGGTGTTGTCGAAGAGTGATTGCCAACCCGCAACGACAAGGTTGGCAATCAGGTTGGCAATGCGTCAGAGGTTTGCCGACCACTGTAAGGCCATTGAATTTCAATGGGTAACACAAAGGACAAACGGCAAATGGGCACATCGAGCATGACTGTAGGTCGGCAAGAAAATCCTGCCGAACTCACCGAAGAGGATCAGCAAGGTTGGCACTCTCCCGACAAACAATGGCTGACCCTGGAACAGGTTGCAGAGCTGACAGGCTTGGCAGATCGGACAGTCCGCCACAATTGCAAGCAAGGCAAATACCAAACCAAGCTGGTCAAGGCCAACGGCGGCGAACAGTACCGCATCCTCGCGTCCAGCCTGCCGGAAGCAGCTTACCAGAAGTGGTGCCAGGAACAGCTGGCCCGCATCGGCTACCAGACGGCCAGCCGGATGCCTGCCCTGCGGCCCGAGAACCAGGCCGACATGTGGAGCACCGACAAACAGCGCCTGACTGCGGATGCCCGCAAGGGAGTCGCCGCCTTGGTCGAGCGCACCATGGCCATGACGGGACTGACCCAGCAGGCGGCTATCGCCTCGACCCTGGAGCAGGCAGCCAAGGGCCAGCTCGACACGCACACCATGAAGCTGTTGTCGTGCGCCCGCGATCCGCGCGGCAAGGCCGGCCTGCAGGTGGATGGTTACCTGCTGCCCTCGCCCCGCTCGCTGCTGCGCATCTTGTCCCAGGTAAGGCAAGAGGTACTGACAGGCGACCACTCGCCCTTAATTCCCAAAGTGCCTCAACCTAGCAGGCAGATACCGGCGTGGGCAAAAGCCTTCTTGGCAGCGTACCAGGTGCCGGCCAAGCCCAGCGTGGCGGCGGCTTACGAGGTGTTCAAGCGGGACTGGCTGGAGCACCACCCCATCGGCACCCTGCCCTCGGTGCACCAGGTGCGTCGCTTTCTGGACAAGCTGGGCAAGGTGGACAAGGAAACCGGCCGCAAGCTGCCGCGTGAGCTGAAAGCGATGAAAGCCTTCGTGCGGCGCGATACCAGCAAGCTGTGCCCCACCGACGTGTACAGCATCGATGGCCACACCTTCGATGCAGAGGTGGAGCACCCCTTCCACGGTCGGCCTTTCCGGCCGGAGATCACCACGGTGATCGACGTGGCGACACGGATGGTGGTGGGGATCAGCGCCGGACTGAAGGAAGGCTGGATGAGCGTGCTGTCGGCCCTGCGCCACGGGGTGACGGTGCACGGCATCCCGGCGGTGGTGTACGTGGACAACGGTTCGGGCTACCAGAACGCCATGATGAAGAACGAGATCACCGGCTTCATGGGTCGCCTGGGCATCACGGTGACGCACTCGATTGCCTACAACTCGCAGGCTCGCGGGGTGATCGAACGGGTGCAAAAGACGTTGTGGGTGGACGGCCTGGCCAAGCGCATGCCGACCTACATGGGCGCGGACATGGATCGCGAGGCGCGCCAGGTGGTGCACAAACTCACCCGGCAGGAGGTGAAGAAGCGCGGCGAGGCCATGACCAAGCTGTTGCCGACCTGGAACCAGTTTTGGGCAATGTCGCTGGAGGAAGTGGACGGCTACAACCGCCGCCCGCACCGCAGCCTGCCCAAGGTGAAGGATGCGCAGACCGGCAAGTCGCGCCACATGACGCCGCTGGAGGCGTGGCAGCGGGCGCAGGCCGATGGTTTCGAGGCGGTCACGGTGAGCAAGGACGAGGCCACGCTGCTGTTCATGCCGGAGGAAATCCGCGTGACGATGCGCGGCGAGCTGTCGCTGTTCAGCAATCGCTATTTCGCGCCGGAGCTGGAGCCCTATACCGGCGAGCGGGTACGGGTGGCCTTCGACCCTTACGACGCCGAGCGGGTGATCGTCAAAACGATGGAAGGCCGGGTGATTTGCGCGGCGCTGTTCGAGGCCAACAAGCGGGATTACTTCCCGACCTCGTTCGTCGAGCAGGCCGCCCGCAAGCGAGCCCAGGCCCGCGCCGATCGCCTGCAGAACCAGCTGGAGGAGGTACAGGCCGAACTGACCGCCGGTCGCGCCCTGGGCTTCATGCCGGGCGAGACGCTGCCGATGGACATCCCCTCCAGCGGCCGGGTGATCGACATGCTGGAGGTGGTGAACGAGGAGCCGGAAACCCCGGCCCTGCAGGTGGCAGAAGAGCCGATGCAGTTAGCGGGTCGCAAGACCTGCCTGCCCACGGATGTGCTGATCGACAACGATCACGACCAGTACGTGTACCTGATCCAGCACGCCAGGGAGTGGACGGAACACGATGCCACCTGGCTGCTGGAATACGTGGCCGGCGACGGCTACGAGGACTTGGCCGAGCGCTACGCCTTCTTCGGTCAGGGCTGGAATCAGGAACTGGAACACACCGCCCTAGCGGTAGTGAAACAACAACGCAAGACGGGTTAAACGATGAACCGGAACAGGAAAGGGGTGGCCATGTAAGCGCCGACGGCAGTACCCCGAACGGGGAAAAAACGAAGGGCCACGTACGCGGCCCTCGGGAGAATCTTTTTTGGCAGACAGCGCGCCAACGCTGTTCGCCAGGGGTTCGGCTTATTCAACCACCACTGCTCCACTCGTGAATTGGGTACCGAGAGCAGCGGATTATTGGGGGTCATTCTGACATGCGAAAGCAGTTTGTCAAGACGACGAATTACCTGGCGTTCCAGAACGCCATCAAGGCGGTAGAGGCGCGTGGTGCGGCCGAGGCCAGCATGTTGCTGGTCACCGGCGAGGCCGGCTACGGCAAGAGTCACACCGTGGGCAGCTGGGCCGAGCAGACCGGTTCCATCTACCTGCGCGCCAATCAGGACTGGACGCCGCACTATTTCATGACCGAATTGGCCAAGGAACTGCGCGTCGACACGCGCGGTTCGGGCGAGAAGCTGTTCAACCGGCTGATCGCCGCCATGATCAACCCCGGCGCCGAGCCGACGCCGCTGGTGATCGACGAGGCCGACCACACGCTGACGCACAGCGCCGCCGTCCTGGAAAAAATCCGCGACTTCTCGGACCGGCTGGAGATGATCGTGGTGTTGGTGGGCATGGAGCAAATCCAGGCCAAGGTGGCACGCCACGCCCAGCTGTCCTCGCGCATCGCCCGCGTGGTGCCGTTTGGCCCGGCGTCGCTGGAGGACGTGCGGCTGACCTGCGCCCAGCTGGCCGAGGTGACCATCAACGACGATCTGGTGATGGAAATCCACCGTCAGGCCGGTGGCCGCATGCGCGAGGTGATGAACGCCATCGCCCTGGTCGAGGGCATGGCCTTGCGCAACCAGCGCGCCAGCATTGGCTTGGTCGACATCGCCGGCAAGCCGCTGGTGCACGACTGGCGCGGCCGCAAGACCGCCAAGACCCCTGCCCCGCGCAGCGGCCAGTTCAGCGGGGGCCTGTGATGCACCTGAGAACCCCCGTGCTCAAGACGCTGGCACTCAAGGGCCGCATGAGCATCCAGGAACTGGCCACGGCCACCGGGCTGACGCTCAACGAGGTCCGCTCCGCCTGCCGAACCATGGTGCCGAAGAAGCTGATCATCCGCGAGGCGCCGGGCGTCTACCGCATCGGCTACCACGGCCAGAAAGCGCTGAAGGACAACGCGCCGGTGCGCCGCAGCACGCTGGAGCCCAAGGCCTGGCGCTCGATGCGCAACCTGCGCGTGTTCAGCGTGGAGGACATCCAAGGCCGCATCGACACCGGCGAGGGCCAGCGCACCCAAGCCACGATCCGGGGCTACATCAACGCGCTGGAACGCGCCGGCTACGTGGTACCGATGGCGCGCCGCGCCGGCCCGGACGGCGTGATGCAGGACCGCTGGATGCTGGTAAACAACACCGGCTTCGAAGCTCCGGTATGGCGCCGCAGCCGCTATGAGATGTACGACCCGAACACCCGCAAGACCGTATCCATTGCACATCAGAAGGAGGCCGCTTGATGAAGAGCTGGCAAGAACTGCTCAAGGCCGCCATCGAGCGCAGCAGCATCGCCAAGGTTGCCGGGGAGCTGGGCTACTCGCGCACCACCATTTCCCTGGTGAACGCCGGCAAGTACCCCGGCGACACCCGCCATGTGGAACGCCGCATTTACGAGCTGTACAGCCGTATCGCCTGCCCGTTCACCGGCAACGAGATTTCGTCGCAGCAGTGCGCCGAGCGTTCCAGCGGCTCCGCGCCCACCAGCAACCCGCGCGCCCTGAAGCACTGGAGCTTCTGCCAGCAGTGCCCGAAGCGCCCCGAGGACAAGGAGCAAGAACAATGACCGCCGTGAATACCGTAGCGAGCAACGTCAAAGTGAACGGGTTCTTCCTGGTGGGCGCCGCCCGCCTGATGGAAGCGCTGGAATGGCTGGACGGCAAGGGTTACGCCCTGGTCGAGGTGCGCCACAACGCAGCCTGCCCGAGCAGCCCCACCGTGGTGATCCAGAGCGAGCCGAGCCTGGCCAAGCTGGTGGCCAAGGGCAAGGCGGCTTATTTCGGCATGGGCCGCGACACCCACACCGGCGCCTACCGCGAGGGCCAGTTCAAAACGCCCAATGGCGTGCGCGTGGTCTGGCTGGAAAGGGGGCGCTGATGGGACGCATCGTCGACCAAGTGCGCGACGTGGTGGACGGGCTGGCCGAGTTCTCGGCCCCGGCACTGCGCCAGCGGCTGGAGGGGGTGAGTGGCCGCCAGATCGCCCATGCCTTGGGCTACCTGCTGCAGCTGGGCGAAATCCGCGTGCTGCGGGTAACGCCCGCCCGAGCTGGCCACGGCGCCTTCAACGTCTATGCCAAAGCGGCCGCGTTCCGGGCGGTACCGCGCAAGGTGGGCCGCCGGGCCGAGGCCGACCAGGCCACGCCGTCCAGCACGGCGGCCGCGCTGGCCTTGTCGCAGGCGCTGCACCACTTGGGCCGGAGGGTGGCATGAAGGTGAAATGCCCCGCCTGCGGCGCGGTGGCCGGATTGTGTGGACGGAGTTTGGGCATTGAGTACCCCGGAACTTGACGACGCCACCAAGGCACGATTGGCCGAAGAGGTGGAGCGGCTGGTGCGGATGGGTGAGGACCGGAAAAAGGCCAGGCGCATCGTGTGGGAGGACTACCTGGACGAGTTGGCGGCCTACGCCGCCCCGGCAACGGCCCAGCCAGAGCCCAGCCCGCCGGATATCCCGGTACCGGAACCTCCGCCAGATGTAGCAGTACCAGTGACAAAACCGGTGCAAATGCCATCACGACAGCGCTTCTGGCGCGCGTCTGATGAGGTACCTATGACGCCGGAGCAGCTGCAGAGAAACCGGGCCGAACTGGCAAGGATTAAGCAACTCGTTGGATTGAGGAAATAGAAATGAGTACAGAACAAACCATCCCCGCAGGCTACTGGCGCGACGCCAAGGGCCGGCTTGTACCACCGGACTTGGTCGCCCCGCTCGACCAATTGCGTGACCAGACCGTGCGCCAGCTGGTGGACAAGGCGCTGGCGCTGCAGGCCCAGCTGGAGTCCTTCAAGGGCGCCGCCTTTGCCGATGTGGCCGCCATGGTGGCCACCAGCGCCGAGCAGTACGGCGTGACCTTGGGCGGCGAGAAAGGCAACGTGGTGCTGACCAGCTACGACGGCACGCTCAAGGTGGTACGCGCCTTCCAGGACCGCATCAGTTTTGATGAGCGCATCAAGGCGGTCAAAGCCCTGATCGACGAATGCCTGGAAGACTGGACCGCCGACGCCGTGCCGGAGCTGAAAGCCCTGGTCACCCGTGCCTTCGAATCCGACCGGGGCGGCGATCTGCGCGTGCAGCGCATCCTGGAACTGCGCCGGCTGGAGATCACCGACGAGCGCTGGAAACGCGCCATGCAGGCGCTGGACGACGCCATCAAGGTGGACGGCACCGCCGGCTACATCCGGCTGTACCAGCGAGCCGGCGCCAACGCGCAATGGCAGCCGATCTGCCTCGATCTGGCGGGGGTGTGAAGTCCGCCCGCTGACCCCGCCTGGCCTAGAGCCCGGTGTCGAGCCGGCCGCCGCGACAGCGGCCGGTTCCGCAACGTGTTTTAAGGAAGCCCACGATGAAGACCACCCACCGCCCTGCCCTGTTGGCCAAGGTGCACATCGCCCGCAAGGAGTTGGCGCTGCAGGACGATGCCTATCGCGCCCTGCTGGTCCAGCTGACCGGCAAGACCAGCGCCAAAGACCTCGACGAGCCGGCGCTGGAGAAGGTACTGGCCCACTTCACGAAGTGCGGCTGGCAGCCTGCCAAATCGACCGCGAAAAAGCACGGCCAGCGCCCGCAGACCGTTAAAAGCCGACAGGCATACATCGGCAAGATCGAAGCGCTGCTGGCCGATGCCGGGCGGCACTGGAGCTACGCCCAGGCGCTGGCCAGCCGCATGTTCGGCGTGGAAAAGCTGGAGTGGTGCGACGACGACCAGGTGCGGAGCGTCATGGTGGCGCTGGAGATCGAAGCCCGGCGCCACGGCAGGGGCCGTTAGAATTCTCGGCGTGTAAACAATGGGCGTGTCATAACAACAGCGGGCTGATTGGCGACGGAGCTAATCGGCCCGCCGTCCTGATGAGGACGCCCTAGATGAAACTGGACGACGTCACCGAACTACTGCCTGAAAGCATTCAGGAAATTGCCCATCTGATCGGCTACCCGGCCGCGCTGGCGCTGGTGACCACCTTCGGTGGCACCACGCTGGCGGTGGCCATGGCAGTGACAGACAAGGGCGTGGCCAATTTCCAGTACCTGGCCGAAGCCATCGGCCAGCGCGAAGCGGAAATCCTGACCCGCCACTACGGCGGCGACGTGCTCTACATCCCGCGCTGCTACACCGCCCTGCAGGAGCTGCGCGACCGGGAACTGTGCCGCCGCTTCGACGAGCTGAACGCTGAGCACTCGGCCAACTGGACGGTGCAGCAGCTGGCCCTGCACTACAAGCTGGCCGACCGCACCGTGTGGCGGATTCTCAAGCGGCCCAGCAGACTGGCGGTGCCGGAACAGCCGGCGTTATTTTGACTGATCTCAGGGGTTAAAAGTTGTTCTTAGCCCTTTGAGTGGCGTTCAACACTATCCTTGAGAATTTCATCTGCTGACTTAGACCAGTCAATGAGAGTACGTTCGCGCAGCCACCACCGAAGCAGGACTACAAATGAAAATACAGCGCGACGGCACTCCATAGGGCCTATTGGAATTCGTGATTTATGCGAAGCCGCATTACGATATCGGATAAGTTCGTTAACTGAGTGATTGACCAACTCTGGCCAAATAGCCACTCTCCTCTCAGGTTTCCCTATCTTGTCAATCCTGGCTTGGAGGTGTCTATTGGTTTCAGCCGACAGATTAAGCAACTTCCGGAGGAGTTCGGCCACTCTAGCAGGGGAAAGATTTGCATCATCAACCGCAGCTTTGATATCAGGATAGAGAGAGCTGAAATCCGGGACCGATTCTTCTTTTTTCTTGAAACGTGCAGCAGCTTTAGCATGAAGCTCGTCAGCCAGCTGCCCAAGCGTCAACCCCTTTGTCAATTGCTCACGATAAAGAGTTTCATATATCTGAGTCAACACATCCTCCGAGGCCAAGCCAATCGCGCTTACACAGTCCGTATAATTTTCATCAGTAAAATGAGCAACAGCCTTCCCTACCAGAGGCCTCAAATGTTCCTGAGGAATAATTAAATCAAACGCCATCCCAAGAAATATAAAATAGGGAGCAAAAACCTCTTCTTCAGGAGAAAAAACAGGCATTAAAGTAGTGTTGGCAACCTTCCCAACAGCACTCAGAAAACCCTTAAGATCATTAAGCGGGGCAGGATCCCAAGAAATTGCTGCTAGGCACCCATCCCGCGGCCCCTTCTGAATAAGAAAAGTGCCCCTATTCAGTCGAATGGGGTCTCCTATAGACATAATGGCCTTAAATTCGCTATGCCATATGCTTGATTTAAACAACTCAAGCGCCTCTGAATATTTCTTCTTAATTGGTTCAATATCAATCAGATCCAGAATTTGCTGCACAGTTTCATGTTCTGCACCAAACTGTTCGTTATCTTCTGGCTGTTGAGCATCCTGCCTTGCCAAATAGTCAAAAAATCCGACTACAAAACTTATCGTTGAATGCAACTCTTCACTTATCTTACGCCACCAAACTTCATTCAGACCAATATATCTCTGCCTTTTACCACTACGAATGGCAATCTTATCTTTACCATTCGTTTCCTCCTTTAATGCCATCCAAATATCTTCTGTTATTCCCGCATTTGGCAACCAGTCAGCATTTAAATGCCAAAGACCACATGAAACCGGGTTTTCCAAATACTGGACAATTTTCTTTTTTTCTTCAAAAGAAATTTGATCTCTACTAATATAACGCCGAGACTCATATTCTGCTTGCATGAAATTTATAAGATGATTTTGCATTTCCATTTCACTCTAAATAAAGAATTTCTCGAATAAAAATTACAGAAAAACTTCTCCACAACCAAGAACAAGATCAAAAGATAAGCCAGCCTGCTTAGACATATTTTAAAATGCTAATATCATACAACGAAAGCATGGCGTATTTCTAGTTAAATAGCTCCCTTTATGGAAATTTGGCACGCCCAACTTCACCGCACCCCAAAAAAAATAAAATGATAATCATTCAAAATTGTCATTAAATCGATAAGCACCACTAAGTAGTACGATTACTTTCGCCACTGACACCCGACTACTAAGCCCATCCTGCCGGCCCCTCCAAAATCGACAGCATCCACACGAAACAGGATGCCTTCATGGCGAGCCGACGAATTGAAGACCTTCACCCCGACCTGCAGCCCTTGTGCCGCGAGTTCCTGCGCCGCTGCCAGGCCGAAGGGGGAGACCCGCTCATTACCTGCACTTGGCGCTCTGGCGCCGAGCAGGACCAGCTCTACGCCCAAGGCCGTAATGGCCTGCCCGGCCCGCGTGTGACCAATGCCCGCGCCGGCCAGTCCGCACACAACGCCACCATCAAGAACAAGCCCGCCGCCCGCGCTTTCGACGTGGTGCCGTTGGTCGGTGGCAAGCCGATGTGGGATGCCAAGCATCCGCATTGGCAGGTCATGGGCCGTATTGGTGAGTCCCTTGGACTGACCTGGTACGGAAACCCGCGCGCCAAGTTCCGCGAGTTCCCGCACTTTGAACTGAACAAGGGGTACCAGTGATGCACCTGGCCGACCTGATCACCAACCCCGCCACCGGTCGCCTGAGTCATTCCAAGCTGTGGGCCAACATCGCCTGCGCCTCGGCCACCGGCATGTTCGTCTACCAGGGCGTGGCCGGCACGCTGACGGCCGAGACCTGGCTGATCTACCTGGGCGTCGTCGGCGGATACTCCGCCGCCCGCAGCTGGATCGCCACCCGACGCGACAAAGGAGCCGGCGATGCTTAACCCGAAACCTCTGCTGATCGCCACCGCCGTGTCGGGCGTGCTGCTGGCCGGTTACGGCCTTGGCAGCTGGCAGACCGGCTTGACCTACGAAGTCAAGCTCGCCACCCAGCACGCCAGCCATGCGCAGGACCTGCAGCACGTCGCCGAGTCCAAGGCCAACGAGCTGGGCCACGCCCTGACCGAACAGCAGCGCCTGACCGACCAGGCGCACCAGTTGGGCTGGGAGCTGATCCAGACCCGTGCCCGTCTGGCCGACACCCAATCCCAACTGAAGCAAAGGATTCCCGATGCGATACGCACTGATGGCCAGCATTGGACTGGCCTTGGCCCTGACGGCTTGCGCGTCTACCGCGCCGTCCTCGGCTACCCCGAGCATGATCCAGGTGTGCCCCCAGCCGACGCCGGAAATGTTGGCCAAGCCGGCCAAACCGCCGGCGCCGACGAAGGGCTACCGCCTGACGACCTTCTCGCCCACGCCGCCGACTACGGCCAGTGGTGCCAGCAGCTCGACGCCCAGCTCGACACCCTGATCAACCTGCACCGAAAGGATGGCGATGGACCCATTTGACCGCGCCCAGGAGCTGGAAATGGAACAGCGCGAGGCGGCCATCGCCGCCGCCCGCGATCTGGTGGGCCGTGGCGTGTCGGCAACCGAGTGTGAGGACTGCGGCACCCCCATCCCACCGGCCCGGCAGTTGGCCGCCCCCGGCTGCACCCGCTGTGTCGATTGCCAAAACCGTCGCGAAAGGCCCCGCCGATGACGTTAACGCTGGAGCTGTGGCAGGTCATCACCCTGCTGCTGGCCATCCTCGGCGGTTTCTGGACCGTGGCCAAGATTCTGGCCGGCCAGGTGGGCCGCAACATTGATGAGAAGTTCGGCGCTGTGGCCAAGTCGCAGGAGCTGACGTCCGCCACGCTGGAGTCTCACCGCGCCAAGCTGGTCGACCTGGAAAAAGACCTGCTGAAGCTGATGGCCGCCCTGCCGCTTGAGTACGTGCGGCGCGAAGACTTCATCCGCAACCAAACCACCATTGAGGCCAAGCTGGACGGCGTAGCCCACAGCCTGCAGCAGCTGGCCCTGACAGGGAAACCGACATGATTGCCATCGACCCCGCCAAAGCCCGCCGCGAGTCCATGCGCTGGGCCGTGCTGCTCACGCTGAACAACGCCCGCCCGATTGGCGCACACGAGGCGCTGATCCTGTCCACCATCCAGAGCGTCTACCCGGACGTGACGGCACTGGAGCTGCGCCGCGAGCTGGATTACCTGGCAGACCGCTGCCTGCTGGAGATCAAACGCGACCCGGCCGGGCCGTGGTCGGCCGATCTGACCCGACTCGGCGTCGACATCGTCGAATACACCGTGGACTGCCAGCCCGGCATCGCCCGGCCGGCCAAGTATTTCTGAGGTCGCCATGCCGCCACGTTCCAAAATCACTGCTCTGCCGCCGGAGGTGAAAGCCTGGCTGGATAGCGCCCTGGTCGACGGCGATTTCTCCGATTACGAGGCGCTGGCCGCCGAACTGCGCAGCCGGGGCTTCGACATCAGCAAGAGTGCCATCCACCGCTATGGTCAGGCGTTCGAAGACCGGCTGTCGGCACTGAAGGTGGCGTCGCAGCAGGCCCGCGCCGTGGTCGAGGCTGCCCCCGACAACGAGGGTGCCGTCAACGAGGCGCTGATGCGCCTGGTGCAGGAGAAGCTGTTCCAACTGCTGATGGCACAGGAAGGTCAGATCGATCTGCCCAAAATAGCCAAAGCCGTGGCCGAGCTGGGCAAGGCGTCGGTAGTACAGAAGAAGTGGCAGGCCGAGGTGCGCGAGAAGGCCCGCGCCGTGGCTGACGCAGCAGAATCGCTGGCCAGCAAGGGCGGACTGACCGGGGCGACCGTGCAGCAGATTCGCAAGATGATCCTGGGGATTGCGGAATGACGCTACCCATCCATTTGCCCAGCACCGCCGGAGCCGACATTCCGGCGGTTTTGCTGCCCTACCAACAGCGCTGGGTGGCCGACCCGTCGCCGCTCAAGGTCATCGAAAAGTCGCGCCGTACCGGCCTGACCTGGGGCGAGGCGGCCGACGACGTACTGACCGCTGCCGCCGAAAAATCGGCCGAAGGCCAGAACGTCTACTACATCGCGTACAACCAGGACATGACCGTCGAGTACATCGAAGCGTGCGCCATGTGGTGCAAGGCGTTCGACTATGCCGCCGGTCAGATCGAGGAAGGCATCTGGGACGACGAGGCCGACCGCGACAAGAACATCAAGACCTACACCATCCGCTTTCCGTCCGGCCACCGCATCGTGGCGCTGTCATCGCGGCCGTCCAACCTGCGCGGCCGCCAGGGCGTGATCGTGATCGACGAGGCCGCCTTCCACGAGCAGCTGCAGGAGCTATTGGACGCTGCCATGGCGATGCTGATCTGGGGCGGCAAGGTGCGGGTGATCTCCACCCACTACGGCGTGGACAACCCGTTCAACCAGCTGATCAAGGACATCCGGGGCGGCAAGCGTGCCGGCACCGTGCATCGGCTGGAGTTCAAACAGGCGGTCAGCGAAGGGCTGTATCACCGCGTCTGCCTGCGCCTGGGCAAACCGTATAACGCGGCCGAGGAAGCCACCTGGGCGGCTGGGGTGTACTCGTTCTACAGCAGCGGGGCCGGCCAGGAGCTGGACTGTATCCCGACCAATGCCGTCGGTGCCTACTTCAGCCGGGCGCTGCTGGAGAGCCGGGCCAGCGAGGCCACGCCGGTGCTGCGCATCGCCCGCGATGATGCCTTCACCCTGCTGCCGGACGCGGTGCGCGAGGCTGACATCCGCGAGTGGTGCGAGACCCAGCTGAAGCCGCTCCTGGACAAGCTGCCCAGGAACGCCAAGAGCTACCTGGGCGAGGACTTCGCCCGCAAGGGTGACCTGACCATCCTGACGCCGCTGGTCCGGCTGGGCCTGCGTCGCCGGGTGCCGTTCCAGGTCGAAATCCGCAACATGCCGTTCGACCAGCAGCGCCAGATCCTGTTCTACATCCTGGACCACCTGCCGAACTTCCTGTCTGCCGGTCTGGACGCGCGCGGCAACGGCTCCTACCTGGCCGAGAAAGCGATGCAGAAGTATGGCGCGACGCGCATCCACTGCATCCAGGCCACCGAGGCGTTCTACCTGGATAGCTTCCCCAAGCTCAAGACCGCCCTCGAGGACGGCACCTTGTGCGACCTGCCGGCCGACGAAGACGTGCTGACCGACTACCGCCAGGTGCAGCTGATCCGTGGCATCCCGCGCGTACCGGAGAGCCGCACCCAGGAGAAGGGCGACGACGGCCAGGCCAGCGGCAAGCGCCACGGCGACAGCGCCATCGCCCTGTTGATGGCCGACTACGCCAGCCGCAACGAGGCGGCACCGATTGAGTTCACCTCAGTGCCAAAACGCCCGCAAAACAACGATGACGACATCCCCGCCTCTACCTGGGGCGCGGGGTGCTTCTAGAGGTATCCCCCATGCTTGTGGATCACAACGGACAACCCTTCCCCAGCAGAACCAGCGACCTGCAGGACGAACAGACTGCCGCCCTGGGCGGCATCGCTTCTCGCTGGCCTGAACACCCGAGCCGGGGGCTGACACCGCAACGCCTGGTCGAGATCACCGACGCCGCCGAGCGTGGCGAGATCGCGGCCCAGCATGAGCTGTTTGCCGACATGGAGGAAAAGGACGGCCATATCGCCACGGAGCTGGGCAAGCGCAAGCTGGCGCTGCTGGGGCTGGAGTGGCAACTGGAGCCACCTCCCAATGCCAGCGCAGCCGAGACGAAGCTCGCCGAGGAGGTGGCCGAGTGGCTGGACAACCTGGATATGGAGGACATCTTGTTCGACATGGCCGATGCACTGGGTCATGGCTTTGCCGCCCTCGAAATGCCATGGGACACCACCGGCAAGGTATGGCTGCCGAAGAAGCTGGAACATCGGCCGCAAAGCTGGTTCCAGTTCACCACCAACGAGCTGCGCTTGCGCTCCGACAGCAACCACGAGGGAGAGGCCCTGCGGCCCTTCAGCTGGATTGTTCACAAGCACAAGAGCCGCTCCGGCATCACGCCGCGCGTGGGCTTACACCGGGCGCTGGTCTGGCCGTTCGTGTTCAAGAACTACAGCGTCCGCGACTTGGCGGAATTCCTGGAAATCTATGGCTTGCCGATGAGGCTGGGCAAATACCCGCCAGGCGCCACCGAGAAAGAAAAGGCAACCCTGCTGCGGGCCGTGGCCAGCATCGGCCACAGTGCGGCTGGCATCATCCCGGACGGGATGGAGATCGAATTCCAGGCCGCTGCCAATGGCACGCATGAGCCGTTCGCCTGGATGGTGGAGTGGGCCGAGCGCACCGAGTCGAAAATCATCCTGGGCGGCACGCTGACCACCCAGGCCGACGGCAAAAGTTCGACCAATGCCCTGGGCAAGGTGCACGACGAGGTGCGCAAAGACCTGCGCAATGCGGATGCCAAGCAGCTGGCCCGCACGGTGACCGCCCAGCTGGTCTGGCCGATGGTGCAGCTGAACAAGCCAGGCATCACGCCAGACCGCTGCCCACGCTTCCGCTTCAATCTGACCGAGGCGGAGAGCCTGGAGCAATTCGCCAACAGCCTGCCCAAGCTGGCCCAGGGCGGCATGCGCATCCCCGTGAGCTGGGCACATGAACGCCTGCAGATTCCGATGGCAGGCAAAGATGAGCCGATCTTGATGCCGAGCAAGCTGACGCCTCCCGCACCGGTCGAATCGTTGCGTTACCGCGTGGCACTCAAGGCCGAGAGCGGCGAGGTGCTACCAACTGACCAGGTGGCGGTCGACAAGGCTGGTGACGGGCTGGACGGCAACGCCATCGAGGACGCGGCAGCCAAGATGCTGGCGCCGGTGATCGAGGCGCTCAAGCAAGGCGCCAGCCCGGAACAAGCGCAGGACATGCTGGCCGAGCTGTTCGACCAGATGCCGGAACAGGATATGACCGAGCTGCTTGCCCGCGTCATCTTCGTGGCCGATCTGTGGGGGCGCATCAGTGGTTGACCTTGCCTACGCCTTCGGCCTGCCGCCTGAAAAGGCCGTCGCCTACTTCCAGTCCAAGGGCTATGCGCTGGGCTTCAAGTGGCAGGACGTGTGGGAGCAGGCGCATGCTCGCGCCTTTACCGTGGCCGGGGTGATGAAGCTGGATGTACTGCAGGACATCCGGGGCGCCCTGGACAAGGCGTTAAAGGACGGCACCACCCTGCGGGACTTTAACGCCCAGCTGACCCCGTTGCTGCAGTCCAAGGGATGGCTGGGGAAAGGCTACCTGGTCGACCAGGACAGCGGGGAGATTCACGGCAAGAAGCTGGACGCCCGACGCCTGGAAACCATTTTTCGGACCAACACCCAGTCCGCCTACATGGCCGGGCGCTGGAAGTCGCTGTGGGAAGATCGCGAGGCCCGGCCGATCTGGGTCTATTCCACCGTCGGCGACAACCGGGTACGTCCACGCCACAAGGTGCTGCACGGCATCACCCTGCTGGCCACTGATCCGTTCTGGCGCTACTACTTCCCGCCCAACGGCTGGCGCTGCCGTTGCCATGTGCGGGCGCTCACCTACGACCAGGTCACCAAACAGGGGCTGGAGGTCATCAGCAGCGAGGGCCGCCTCATAGAGGTCGAACAGGCATCGGCCCCTAATGGCGTCAAGCGTAAGGCCATGGCGTTCCAGACGCCGAGCGGTGCGCGCTTCGTCACCGATCCGGGCTTCGGCTTCAATCCTGGGCAGGCGGCATTCCAGCCGGAGCTGGACAACTATGCCGCGCCGGTCGCCCGCCAGTACGTCAAGGGCGTGCTGACCGGGCCGGAGTTCGGCCGCTGGTATCAGCAACTGGGGACGGCCGTGGCGGAACGCCTGGCTGCCGGCAAATCTGTCACCGCGATCCGCCAGGAGGTGGCCGTGGGCCAGCGTTATCCGGTGGCCATCCTGCACCAGGACGACATGGCCCGACTCGGCAGCAGCAGCCAGACGGTCTGGCTGTCGGATGACACGCTGGCCAAGCAGTTCGCCAACCGGCAGGGCCAGAACGTGGCACTGGGGGATTACTGGCGCGTCCAGCAGGTGCTGGAACAGCCGGTGCTGATCCTGGCCGAGCGCGATCTACACATGAAGTTCATCCAGCGCCAGGGACGCTGGTGGGTGGCGGTGGTGAAAGTGACGCGGGACGGGGCAGAAAACTGGCTGCAGACCTTCCACCCGATCAATGAGCGTGAACTGGAGCGGCTGAAACGTGGTGGCAAGGTGATCTGGGAGAGGAAATAGCCTCGGGAGGGACTCCCTGTCCCCTCACGCGATCCGTCGTGCGACGTCCTACGGCCGGGAGATTCACCGTGTTTCCGAGGCAGTTTCCAGTATAAGGGCAATCATGATCGAACTGAAACAAGAGGTGGCGCATGTGCTGGCGGCACTGGCCGAGCTGGACCGCCGGGGAGAACACCGCGAGCCGCTGATGCGGTCGTTATCCGGCACCATGCTGGACGAGGTGGAGCAGAACTTCGCCGCCCAGGGGCGCCCCGCCTGGGCCGGCTTGGCCCCATCCACCCTCAAGCGCCGCCAGGGTGGCAAGGTACTGCAGGACACCCGCCGACTGGCCAGCAGCATCGAACCGGCCAGCGACAACGACAGTGCCCAAGTGGGTACCAATGTCGTGTACGCGGCCATCCAGCACTTCGGCGGCGAGATCAAACGCGCCGCCCGCTCCCAGCGCGTGTACTTCAAACAGGACAAGGATGGCAGCGTGGGCACCCGCTTCGTCAAGAAGAGCCAATCCAACTTCAGCCAGTGGGCCACCATCGGCGAGCACTCAGTCAAGATACCGGCGCGCCCGTTCCTGGTACTGACCGAGTCCGGCATCCAGACCATGGAGGATCAGGCCATCCGCTACCTGAGCGAGCCGTGGAAGTAAGGTTGAGCATATTGTTATGCGCCACATCCATCTTGCACACTTGGATTTCCATACTTGGCAACTAAAGAGCGAATGGTTTCAGAAGGCTTTGGGGGATGAAAGCTGTCGCTTTCGATATGTCCAATGACCTTCTGCCAAAGCCCATCAGGGATATCGCCTCCAAGCACAATGGATTTGACCTCATCAAGTTGCATTGAGAACACTTGACGCTCCCTTGACTCGTCCCAAACCTCGGCTTCAAACCTTCCCAAAAACTCTGCGACGAGTCCAGTCAGATTTGTCATTTGGTGCCTACAGGCTGAGAACACATCCATGCTGGGGACTTCGGCTGGTGCCTCAGAACCTATGTAGGAAAAGAAGTGGATAACGGTCTCCTCTCCATTGGGCTGTTTAACTCGCTGTCCATATGAGATGGGCTGCGCTCCAGTTTTCAAGGCTTCATTCCTGGCCTCCAATAGATACTTAGCCACCTTATCGCCTCGAAGACGCGCTTGAGTGGGTTCATACCATTTGTCGAATTCTTCCCCGATGGCACTACCTACGTACTGGAGAACAAAGGTGACGCTTCGGGCAGCACTGGCGAATGCACTGAAATAGTAGTTCAGCTCTTCCACATGGAGTCCTGCGGCGACCATGCGTTCTAGAAAGAAGTCGGCCTCTTTAAGTTTTTCGGTAATAAGACTTAGATGCTTCATAAGGCATCGCCTCAATGTTTTGGACAAGATTAGCAAAAACGTCAAAAAACGCCCTAGCCTGCACTGAGGCGGTTTAGCCGTGCCGTCGGTCGCCTTGGGGTAGTCGCACGAATTTTAACGCCCATCTAACGCCCTTCCCAAGCATTCCGCTCGTCGCCTCCGGGCGCGCTTCACCATCAGGCCAGGTACTGACGCCCGACAACTCTCTCCCCTCCCCCTTTGCCGCCGATCATGGCGGCATGAAAACGAAACCTCTTCCCCAAGTCGCCGCGCTGTCTTTCGAGATCGCGGTGGACGGCAAAGCGATGCGACTGGTGCCGGCCGGAATCTTCCGTGCCCGTGATGGGCGCCCCTTCGATGCGCCGCACTGGTACACCGATGCCAACGTGGCCGCCCAGGTCATTCGACGCGCCCAGGAAGAGGTGGACGACCTGGTCATCGACTACGAGCACCAGACCCTCTACGCCGAACAGAACGGCCAGAAGGCGCCCGCCGCCGGCTGGTTCAAGGACATGGAATGGCGCGACGGCCTGGGCATCTATGCCGTCAACGTCCGCTGGACGAAGACCGCCCAGGCGCACCTCGATGACGAGGAGTACCGCTACCTATCCCCCGTTTTCACCTACGACCCGCAAACCGGCGAAGTGCTGCGCATCCTGATGGCGGCCCTGACCAACAAGGCCGGTCTGGACGGCCTGGACGACTTGTCACGCCTGGCGGTGAATCGCTTTTCCCTGACCCCCAACCACGCCCAGGAGGACACCGTGGACCTTAAAGAACTGTGCAAGCAACTGGGCTTGCCGGAAACCACGACCGAAGCCGAAGTCCAGGCTGCGCTTGTGGCCCTCAAAACCAAGGCAACCCAGGCTGACGGCCTGACCCAGGAGGTAGCCGCGCTCAAGGCCAACGGCCCCGACCTGGCCAAGTACGTGCCGATTGCCGCCCTGCGCGAAGCCCAAGGCGAGCTGGCCACCCTCAAGGCTGAAAAGCAGGAGAGCCAGGTCGAAGCCCTGGTCCAGGAAGGCAAGGCGGCTTGCAAGATCACCCCGGCTCTGGAGCCGTGGGCGCGTGACCTCGGCAAACGCGATCTGGCGGCGTTGCGTTCCTTCCTGGACACCGCTCCGGCCATGGCCGGCCTGAAAGACGGCCAGACCGACGGCAAGGCGCCGACCGATGGCAGCCATGGTTTGAGCGCCGACGAGTTGGCGGTGTGCAAGCAGTTGGGCATGACCCCGGAAGCCTTCGCCAAGGAAAAGGCGAGCCAGTAAACCCCACGCCGCTGGAGGGTGACCCTGCGAAGGCGGCGTAACACAGGAATGACCCCATGAAGATCATTACCAAAGCAGTGCTGGATGCGCTGTTCGTTGGCTACCGCGCCGAGTTCAAGAAAGGCTTGGGCACGGCGGACAGCCAATACGAGCGCATCGCCACCAAGGTGCCGTCCGCTACCGGAGCCAACCTGTACTCCTGGCTGGGCCAGTTCCCGAAACTGCGCGAGTGGATTGGCGACCGCCAAGTAAAACAAATGGCGGCCGATGGCTACAGCATCACCAATAAAACCTTTGAAGGTACGGTGGGAGTTGAACGCACACAAATCGAAGACGACCAGGAAGGCATCTTCCTGCCGTTGTTCGACGAGATGGGCCGCGCCACCAAGACCCACCCCGACGAGCTGGTCTTCCCACTCTTGGCCAGCGGCACCAGCACGCTCTGCTACGACGGCCAGAACTTCTTCGATAGCGATCACCCGGTTTACCCGAACGTAGACGGTACCGGCGTGCCGACCACCGTTTCCAACTTCGACGATGCCGGCGCCGGCGCCGGCCCGAAGTGGTACCTGCTCTGCACCTCTCGCGCCTTGAAGCCGCTGATCTTCCAGGAACGTACCCAGCCGGAGCTGACCGCCCTGACCGGCACCTCTGACGAGGTGGTGTTCCGTAGCGACGCGTTCCAGTTCGGTGTGCGCTATCGCTGCAATGCCGGTTACGGCTTCTGGCAGTTCGCCTACTGCTCCAACCAGCCGTTGAACGAAGCGAACTTCCGCAAGGCATTCGGCGACATGGAGAAGTTCGTCGCCGATGGCGGTCGCAAGCTCGGCCTCGTGCCCGATCTGCTGGTGGTGCCGACCGATCTGCGCGCCGCAGCCGAGACCCTGATCGAAGCCAGCCACAAGGACGGCGGCGCGACCAACATCAACTACAAGAAGGTGGGCCTGATGGTCTCGCCGTGGCTGTAAGGAAAAGCATCCATGAAGCTGATCGTTAAATCCTTGCGCGAGGCCGGCTTCTGCCGGCTGGGCGTGAAGTGGCCCGCTGAGGGCACGGTGGTGGATGCCAACGAGTACACCGACGAGCAATGGGAGCGCCTGATGAAGGAAGCCAACCTCAAGGTGGAGCGGGCACCGGAAGAGCCGGTGAAGGAGAACGGCGACAACGATGCCGAGCCGCCGGCTACCTCCAGCGAGGGAACTAGCGAAAGCGCTCAGGACGAGACGGGTGACAAATCCGCCGCGACCACCAAGACCAGCGGTGGCCGCAAGGCTGCCAATGCGGGGGCGTAAACCGTGAGCTACGCGACCCGCCAGGACATGGTGACCACCATCGGTGAGCGCGAGCTGATCGAGCTGACCGACCGCGAACAGACCGGCGCCATCAACGACAGTGTGTTGGCCGGCGCCCTGGCCACGGCCGAGGCCGAGGTGGACTCCTACCTGGCGGGCCGCTACCCGCTGCCGTTTCCCAACCCACCGCTGGTGCTCACGGCCTACACCTGCGACATCGCCCGCTATCACCTCGGGCGCGATGGCGACGTGGTGGTGTCGGAAAACATGCGCGAGCGCTACCGCGACGCCATTCGCTACCTGGAGAAGGTGGCCGAGGGCAAGGTCTCCCTCGGCCGCGATGCGACCGGTGAAGAGGTGGCCACGGAAGACACCGTGGTGATGGAATCCGGCGGTCGTGTCTTCGGGAGGTCCGGAGGATGGTAACGGAACCCCTGCTCACCCGTATCCAGGCGGCCATAGTGCAGCGCCTGGAGACCGGCCTCGGCAAGGCCGTGCGTACCTGCGACTACTACGCCGGGGAGATCGACGACCTGGAAAACGCCGTCAAGGCGTTCCCGGCCGCCTATGTCGCCTTCGGTGGCATGGCCGAGGGAGACCACCGCCGCATGGGCAAACCGGACTGGAAGGAAACCGGCACCTTCGTGGTGGTGGTCGGCGACCGCCTGGTGCGGCGCTCGCAAGGGCTGCGCGTCGGTGCCGGCCCGGCCACCGCCGACATCGGCGTCAATCGCCTGGTGTGGGCGGTGCGCCGGCTGCTGGCAGGCCAGAAGCTGGGGCTGCCGATCAGCCGTTTGGAACCAGGCAAGGTGAAAACCCTGGTCAATACCCAGATCGCCAGCAACAGCTGGGGAGTGATGTCGGTGGAGTTCAAGAGCACCTGGGAGGAAACCGCGCTGCCGGACGGCAGCTGGCCCGCCCCGGAAGGCCCGGAGCATCCCGACGCCCTCTTCCCCCTCCTGGGCGGTAAGACCGAAGCACCATTGCCCTGGCTGGGTGGCTTCAACGTAGGCCTGTATCAGCCCGGCAAGGATACCCCGTCCATCAACTTCGAAACCCACGTCAACGAGGAGAGCCCATCGTGACAAAAACCCTGAACGTCCAGGCGGCACCGGGTGGACTGGTGCCCAAGGAATTCAACCCGCGCGAGCACATCACCGACGCCGAGCCGGTGGACGTACCGTCCACCGCCTATTACCGCAGCCTGATCCGCGAAGGCAGCCTGGTGGAAGTGGCGGACAAGGCGGCCCCCCGTAAACCGAAGGCCGAGGACAAGGCATGAACATCACCTTCGACAAGATTCCGTCGTCCATCCGCACGCCGGGCAAGTACATCGAGTTCTATACTCGTGCCGCCCTGAAGAGCCTGCCGGCCAACCGTCAACGCACCGTGCTGGTGGCGCCGAAGCTGACCAATGTGCTGACCAGCAACGCCAGCCCGGTGATCGACGTGTACAGCGACGAGGAAGCGGCCGCCTACTGCGGCTATGGCTCGGTGGGTCACCTGATGGCACGCGCCTTCATCCGGGCCAACCCCTATGGCGCACTGTCCCTGGTGCTGCTGGGCGATGATGCTGCCGGTCTGGCCGCTAGCGGCAAGATCACGCTGGCCACTAGCGCGACCACCAGCGGCACGCTGATCGTCAGCATCGGCGCCGAGACCCTGCGCCTGGCCGTCGATGCCGGCACCACGCCTGCGGCAGCCGCCGCCAAGGTAGTGGCGGCCGTCGCGGCGCAGCCGGCGCTGCCGGTGACCGCTGCCGCCGCCGGTGGCGAGGTGACCTTCACCGCCAAGCACAAGGCCGCCGTTGGCAACGACATCAAGCTCGCGGCCAGCCTGACCGCCGACAGCATGACAGCGGCCGTGACCGCCATGGCGGGCGGCGCCAACGACGCCAGCCTACAGTCGGCGCTGGATGCCATCCAGGCGGCCGGCCACGACCTGGTGGTCTGCCCGTTCGCCACCAGTGCCGCCGCCCTGGAACTGCGCGAGCACCTGGAATACGTCGGCGGCCCACGCGAGAAACGCTGGGCACTCGGGACGCTGGCCCATACCGGCACGCTGGCCAGCGCCATGGGGCTGCAGGCTGCAATCAACAGCGAGTGGATCTCGCTGCCCTGGTATCGCGGCGCCAAGCGCCTACCGGCTGAGATCGCGGCCGCCTATGCCGCCGTGGTCGCCAGCGAGGAAGACCCGGCCCGGCCGTTGAACACACTGGAACTGGTGGGCCTGGACGTGGTGGACGTGACCCAGCAAGCCTCCAACACCGAGGTGGAGAACGCGCTGTGGAACGGCATCACCCCTCTGACGGTGGGCGAAGGCAACCGTGTAGTGATCAGCCGCGCCATCACCACCTACACCAAGACGGTGGACGGTACCGCCGACCCGACCATGCTGGACATCACCACGCCGCGCTCGCTGATCTACGGTGCCAAGGCGGTGCTGCAGAAGCTGAACCGCGAGTTCCCGCGCGAGAAGAAGAGCCAGCGCACCCAGGAAAAGGTGTGGTCGGCCTGCTTCGACGTATGTCTCAGCCTGGAAGAGCTGGAGATTTACCAGAACGTGGAGCAGCACAAGGCCGAGCTAGTGGTGCAAGGCGATGGCCAGGACGTGACGCGCTTCAACATTCGCATCCCGTCCTCGGTGGTGCCTGGGGCGCACATCTTCGCCGTGCGCATGGACTTGATCCTGGAATAAGGGGCTACGCATGACTGCCTACGTCAGCAACATCTTCCTGGACCTGGACGGCCAGGAAGTCGAAGTGGTGTCACTCAATGCCACCACCCGCACCGGCCGCAAGCTGGTGAAGACCATGAACCGCACCGGCCGGGCCAAGGGCTACAGCAAGGGTATTGCCGAGTACGACCTGAAGGTCACCGTGGCGGTGCCGGAAGGTGATGAGCCGGATTGGGACAACATCACCGACAGCCGTATCACCATCACGCCGGACATGCCCGGCAAGAAACGCACGAGCTACCTGGGCTGCTTCAGCATCGAGGTGGGCGAATCGTACAGCGTCGACAACGAACTGCGCCGCGATATCAGCATGGGCGCCCTGCGCAAGGTAGAAGAGTGATGAAGACCGAACCGTTTGAACTGGACTACGGCGTGGAGTGCCAGGGCGTGCTGCACTACCAGGGCGAGGTGCGCCTGAACACCCTGCAGGACGAGATCGATCTGGATCAGGGCGAGGGCTTCCGCAAGGTGGACCTGATGGCCAAGGCCATTGTGCGCCTGGGCGACATCCCGGCCGAGGAGCTGACCGAGGTACTGACCGGGACGTTCTTGGCCAGCGAGATCGAGCCCGACGACTACATCCAAATCGCCGAGGCACAGGACCGGCTCAAAAAAAAGCGCAGGGAGCGGCGCACCGCCAACGCGGCTACCGCGCCCTCTGCGTAGCCCTCGCCCCGCTCGGTCTGACCGCCCCCCAGGTGGCGGCCATGACCGGGCCGGAGATCGACGCTTGGCTGACCGCGCTGGGTGCCAAAACGTCCGCGAAACGCGACCAGCGCGTCATTAGCGAAACCTTCATCTCCCGTCGCCAACCCAGGTCACCCGCATGAGCAGTCGCAACCTAGACCTTTCCCTTACCCTGCGCGCCAAGAACCTGCTCAGCCAGGTGGTGCAAAGTGCCTTCCGCACCGTCGAGCAAGAGTCCCGTACAGGCGCTCGGGCGGTAGAGGACGCCTCGCGCCGCATGGGCAGCGCCGCCCGTGCCCGCGAGCTGCTGGAGGTACGATCCCAGGCCGCCATCCGGCGCGAAATCCAGCAGACCGAGGCGGCCTACAACCGCCTGGCCCGCACCGGCTTCGCCTCGTCCGCCGAACAGTCACGGGCACTGGAGGCCATGCGCAGCAAGGTGGTGGCCTTGCGCCGCGAGATGGACGGCGTCGGCCGTGCCCAGCGCGCCATGCAGCTGGGCGGCAGTGTGGTGAACGCCTGGGCCACGGCGGGCGGCGCGGTGCTGGGTGCCGGCTATGTGGCCGCGCAGCCGATCAAGCGGGTGATGGATTACGACACCCGTCTGCGCTACATGGCTAACACGGCCTATGGCGATCAGAACCGCGCCGGCCGCCGTGCCGGAAAGCAGGAGCTGGACGCCTCGATCCGGAAGGCGGTACGGGAAGGAGGCGGCACCAAGGAAGGCGCGGCCGAAACACTGGATGCCCTGCTGGCTTCCGGCGCCATGTCGCAGAAGAGCGCGACCACCCTGCTGCCGGCGCTGCAGAAGTATTCTACGGCCAGCGGTGCCGGCGCCCAGGACTTGGCCGCCATCGCCATCCGCGCCAAGCAGACCTTTGGCCTGAGCGACGATCAGATCCCGCTCGCCCTAGACAAGGCGATCAAGGCGGGCAAGGCCGGCGGCTTCGAATTGAAGGACATGGCCAAGTGGCTGCCACAACAGATGGCGACGGCCAAGCAGGCCGGCATGTCCGGTATGACCGGGCTGGACACCTTGCTGGCGGCCAACCAGGCATCGGCCATCACCGCCGGCACCAAGGATGAGGCCGGCAACAACCTGGTCAACCTGCTGGCCAAGATCAACAGCCAGGACACGGCCAACGATGCCAAGAAACTCAACATCAACCTGACTGGCACTCTGGCCAAAGCCAGGGAACGCGGCATCAACGGGCTGGATGCCTTTGTCGGCATCGTCGACAAGGTGGTCGGCAAGAACGCCGATTACCAGAAGCTGCAGAAGAAGCTGGAGGCGGCCAAGGGCGACGAGCGCAGGGCGATGCTGGAGTCCATCGGCAACCTGCTGCAGGGCAGCGCCGTCGGCAAACTGGTGCAGGATCGCCAGGCGCTGATGGCCCTGGTCGGCTACATGAACAGCCGCGGCTACGTGAAGGACATCCGTGGCCAGTTGCAGAACGCCAAGGGCACCGGTGAGGAAGACTACGCTTTCATCGCGGAAGGAGCCGGCGCCAAGGTACAGAAAGCGCTCAACGAAAAGGACTTCGCCGAAGTCGACAGCTTTTCCAAGGCATCCGAAGCGGTCGGCGACATCGCCTCCAAGCTGGCCGACTACGCCCAAGCCTACCCCGGCCTGACCCAGGCCATCGTCACCACCACCACGGCCATGAACGTGCTGGCGGCCGCCTCGGTGGCTGCCGGTGCCGGCAACCTGCTGACCGGCGGCGCCGGGAGCAAGCTGGCCGGTTCGGTACTGGGCCGTTCCGGTGCGCTGGTACGCGGCGGTGGCGCCATGCTTGGCCGCGCCGTCACAGGGGGGGCCGGTCTGGTGGTCGGCGCTGGGGCGGCCGGCTGGGAGTTTGGTGGCTGGTTGAACGGCAAAATCACGGGCTCGCTCACCAAAGCCAACGGCGGCAAAGACATGTCGCTGGGCACCTGGCTGTACGAGAAGCTCAACGGCGACAAGGAAAAGGGTCTGCTGGAGGGGCTGAACAAGCAGACCAGCGCGCTCTCCGATCTGGCCAAGCAGCCCATCAAGCTGGAGTCCCGAACCGTCCTGCAGATCGACGGCCGCACGCTGACCGAGACCGTCAACACCCATAACACCACCACCGGGAGGCGCGGCTGATGGCCTGGGAAGATACCCTGCTGGACGCCAGTTACAAGGGCGTCCGCTTCGACATTCAGGCGGTTTCCGCCAGCGGTGGCCGCGATCTGGCGCGGGTCGGCCTTCCCTACCAGAACGGGGAGCAGATCACCGATACCGGCGGCCGCAGCAAAACCTTCACGGTCAATGCCATCTTTTGGGGCGACGACTACGAGGCCCGCCTGAAAGCGTTCCTCGACGTCGTGGATGCCGGCGGCCCAGGCGAGTTTATCCACCCCATCTACGGCCCCCTGGTCGAGTGCCATGTCCAGGACTGGAGCGAGGATCACAACACCGACCTGGTCGACGGCTGCATGCTGCGCCTGACGCTGGTGCTGGGCGGGGCGCGGCAGTCGCTGTTCGAACGCGAGCTGCCGGCAGCCAAAGCGGCCGGCGCGGCCAATCTGGCCGACACGGCACGCGGGCTGGCGGTGCTGAATTTCGCCGATGCGTTCAACCTCATCCTCAATCTGCGGGGCAGTTTTGCTCGCAGCAACGCCTGGAAAAACACCCTGTTGTCGGTGATGACGGATGCACGCTCGCTGGTCGGTATGACCACCCATACCGCAAGCCAGATGATCAGCGCTCCCCAGGACTTCACCGTCGATCTAGCCGGGTTGTTGGACGGGCTGGTGAACCTGCGCTGGACGAAGGGCAGCACCGGCGAGTTCAGCGCCCTGCGCAACAGCTTCAAAGAGATCGTCAAGCTGCCGGCCAAGAGTAACGACACCGGCGCCGCCGCCGATCTGATCAACCGCCCCTATCCGGCCGATGTGGCCAAGACCACCGCCGTGATGCAGGCGCTGACCGTCACCGAGCTGGCGACGGTCACGGCCGGCGTGCTGCAGGACGAAGCCGAAACCGCCACTCTCTCGCCGCCGCAGATCGAAATCATGGTCAACGGCGTGCGTGAGGAACTGCGGGCGACCATCGACGCTTACCGGGAGCTGTACCCGCTGGAGGAGTCGGTGCCAGCCGTGGAAGCACTCAAGGCCACGGCACATAACCTGCTGGTGGCCGCCATCGCGGTCATCAACAGCCGCCCGCCACTGATTGCCCGCGAAGTGGAAGCGTCCGGCAACCTGCACCTGATCGCCCACTGGTGGTATGGCGACAGCAGCCGTGCGGCGGAATTGGCTCGGCTCAATCCCCAGGTACGCAACCCCAACTTCATCGCCGCCGGAGAGGTGCTGAATGCCTACGCACGCTGACAACGATGCCGTGTCGCTGGTGGTGGGCGGCAAGTTCCACAGCAACTGGAGCCGCTACGAGATCGACTCCGACCTGATGAAAGCCGCTGACGGCTGGTCATTCGACCTGTTCACCGGGGGTGAGGCGTTGCCGGCTTCGGTCTACGAGGGTGCGCCCATGGAAGTGCGCGTCGGCCAGGAACGGGTGATGGTGGGTTACATCGACGACATCGTGGAAACCGACAACCGCGAGAACCTGGCCGTCAGCCTCACCGGACGCGACCTGGTCGGCCAGCTGCTGGACTGTTCGGCGCCGATCTTTGCCGCCAACCAGATCACTCTGGAAAACATCATCAAGCAGGCCGCCCTCCCCTTGGGCATCAAGCGCTACCGCATCGAGGCCGAACGCATGCGTCGTCACGACCGCTTGGCCATCGACCCCGGCATGACCGCGTGGGATGCGGTGCGCGAGGCCGCCGAGGTGGCCGGACTGTGGCCCTGGCTGGAGCCGGACGGCACACTGGTGGTGGGCGGCCCGGACTACACCCAGGCACCCGTGGCCACGCTGATCCTGTCGCGCAGCCAGCCGGAGAAGAACAACGTGATCCGCATTACCCGCACCCGCAGCATGGCCGACCGCGCCAGCGAGATCACCGTGCTGGCCCAGGGGCACGGTACCGACCAGGCCGAGGGCAAGCACGCCATCAAGACCACGGTGCGCGACCGGGGCGTGAGCCTGTACCGGCCGAGTATCGTGACCTGTGCCGATGCCGACGATGCCGACGTGGCCAATAGCTACGCGCACAAGCTGCAGGCCGACAGCCGGCTCAACGGGCTGACGCTGCAGGTGGAAGTGCCAGGGCACCGCACCGAGAGCGGCCAGCTGTGGAAGCCCGGCCAGCGCGTGGTGTTGTGGTGGGAGAGCAAGGGCGTCAATGCCGTGTTCTTCCTGGTGCAGCGCAAGCTAGTCGGTGGCCGTGGCCAGGCCAAGCGCACCGTGTTGACTCTGAAAGAGGATGGCGTGTGGCAGGTATTCGCCATCCCCCAGGACAAGCGCGGCGGCAAGCGCAAAGGTCGCAAGAAGAAAGACACAGGACCGGGAGAGATCATCAATGTGGAAGGATATTGACCGCCGCATCGCCGGAGCGATGGCGCGAGTGCGCCAGGTGTACCGGGGCGTCATCACCCTGGCCAGCACCGACGGCCCGGTGATGCTGGTGCAACTGAAGGGATTGAGCACCGAAGGCCAGGACGGCATCGAGCTGTTCCAGCACTTCGGCCTGACCAGCTGCCCACCACCCGGCACCATGGCGGTGGCCGTCCCCATCGGTGGCAAGACCGCGCACTCCATCGTGATCGCCACCGAGAACGGCAGCCTGCGCATGAAGAACCTGAAGTCTGGCGAGACCGCCCTGTATTCGTCCGAAGGCGCCCACGTCCATATCAAACAAGGCCGCGTGGTGGCGGTGGACTGCGACCGCTACGAGGTGACCTGCAAAAGCTACAGTGTCAGCGCCAGCGACGGCGCTCGCTTCGACACGCCCAATCTGGAAGCCACCCAAGAGGTCACTGCCCAAGGCCAGCTGAACGGTAATGGCGGCATGGCGATCAAGGGCGGCGATGGTGCGACGTTTGAGGGCGACGTTAATCAGACTGGCGGCAACTACACAACTAACGGGGATGTGGTGGCCAGCGGGACAAGCTTGCATGGGCACAAGCACAACGGGGATTCGGGTGGGGTGACGAGTGGGCCGGTATGAGTCCGGCCCGAATATTCGTCAAAGTTGCTTGTTACATCGGTGTTGTTTTTCCCTGCCAAAGCTGATCAGGAAGATAAGACGCTGGAAGGTGATCCAATTTAGCCAATATAGCTCTCAGGTTGGCCCCTCTCTTCTTATGGGCCATCAGAACTAGCCGAGTTCCAAATTCAGAAGGGTTATGCATGCCGGGCCACCTGGACTCAACTACTTCATAGTTGTATTTGCCCGCAATGGTTTTGAACTCCTCCAGATTGTCCCGAAGATTCTCAGGATAGGGCTCAGTAGTGATCAGGTAGCGACCATCCTTGTCTCGCCAAACTTTTTGATGGTCAAAGCAGAGAAGACCCCGTGCAGCTTGGGGAATGCCAACCAATGCTGTTTGCCAAGCAAAAGATGGTTTGAGCCCGGTGGCATCAAGAAAAACAAGGTGGCGGGCTATGCATGCAATCGTCTCTCTTGCTCGCGACTGTGGATTATTTTTATCCATTTCCGAACCATTGAACCGGGTAGGAACTCGAATTTTCCCTTGTTCTTTATCAAACCAAGCCCCTTGCCAAAAATCGTGTCTTAGATTTACTGGTGGAAATAGCTCAATTAGATTTGATTGTAACTTTAGGTCAATTCGCTCCAACCAATACTGACGCGGAGTTTCTCTCCAAGAGGTTTCAATTACGCCTGGATAAAAAACGGTGGGACTTTGATACGAATTGGTGAAATGGCGCCAGTTCTCAAAGCCATTTAAGCGCGCAGCCTGATCAAGTGCTTGGAGTCGGGTAAGAGAGGCATCTTTCTTGCGGAGCTTTCTAGCCTCGCATTGAAGATGATGGGCAAAGGGCGATTCCTGCTGAGGTGCCATGTAAATTCTCCATGCCACGCACAAAGTCATCCGGCTACCAATGTATATGGCACAAGAAAATCACATGGAAACTGAAGCACAGAAGGCAGTGCTGATGCAGCTTTGCTATCGCCGGACGGAGCGCTCCTGCCAAGAGCGTTGTCACATTATGACGAGCCATTGAAACAGCGTCAATTCAAACCTACCCTGACCCACTGACATTCAGCATATCCACTCCCCGCACTCCATGCCCGGACAATTCCGGGCATGGACGCTTTCATCTCCCCCCAAACCCGCGACTACGACGGAACCCAGGTCACCAGCCTGGAAAACGCCGTCTACCTGCGCCTGACCACGCCGCGCGGCAGCCTGTGGCATGACCCTACGCTCGGTTCGCGTCTGCACCTGCTGGCTCGCGAAAAGGACGTCGCCCGTGTGCGTCGCCTTGGCGAGGAGTACGTGCGCGAGGCGCTGCAGCCGCTGCTGGACGATGGCCGCGCGTTATCGCTGGAGGTCTTCGGCATTCGCCTGGAACGCGGCTTCATCGCCGTCTATGCCCAGCTGACCGACGCCAACGGCAATGCCGTGCCGCTCAATGCATGGGTGCCCGTGTCATGACCTTCGCCACCAAGACTCTTCCCGACATCCGTGACGACTACTTGCGCGAGTTGTCGAGCAACGACAGCAGCCAACACACCGCGCCGGACTCGGACAACTACCAGCATGCCAGTGCGGTGGGCAGCGTGGTGGAAGGCGCCTATGCCCACCAAGCGTGGCTGAAGCGTCAGCTGTCGGCCGAGGACTGTGACGACGACATCCTGCTGCTCTACGCACGGGATCGCGGTTTGAACCTGAAGCCGGCCACCTATGCACAAGGCACGCTGGTACTGCAGGGGACGGCCGGTCTGTCTGTGCCCGTCGGTACCGTCGCCTTGCGCAGTGACGGCTCCAGCTACCGCACCACGGCTGAGGCGGTGGCGGACGCCAACGGCCTCGCCCGGCCACCCGCCATCGCCATCGTTGCCGGCACCGATGGCAATGCCGCTGACGGCACCAGCATCACGCTGCAGATCGCACCGGAGGGCTTCCAGCCCAAGGGCACGTTGGAGGACATGGATGGCGGCCAGCCACAGGAAAGCATCTCCGCGCTGCGTGCCCGCTACCTGGAATTGATCCGGCGCCCGCCGGCCGGCGGCAACAAATACGACTGGCCCCGCTGGGCCAAGGAAGTGCCCGGCGTGGAGCAAGCCTGGTGCTTCCCGACCCGGCGCGGGCTGGGCACGGTCGACGTGGTAATTCTGGCTGCCAAGGGCGCCCTGCCTTCGGCGGAGCTGATCGAAGCGGTCCACCTGTACCTGGCCGAACAGCGCAACGTCACCGGCAAGAACTACCTGGTATTGGCCCCCACCCTGCACCCGGTGGATATCCATGTGCGTATCAAGCTGTTGGCGGGTTACACCCGCGAACAGGTTTCAGCTGCCATCGCTTCGGCCCTGCAGGACTATTTTTCCCGACTGATACCGGGGGAAACCGCCATCCGGAGCAGCATCGAAACCATCATCTCCACGCTGGCCGGCGTGGCCGACCGCGAGGTGCTGACCCCGCCGGCCAACGTGACCGCCACGGTTGATGCCAATGTGGTCGAGTGGCTCACCCTGGGGGCAGTCCTCGTCGAGTTGATGCCATGACGACCAGCCGTCACGCGCAGCTGCTGCTGCGCCTGCTGCCGCCGGTAGCGTACGACCCCAACGGCCTTCACGTTGGCCTGCGCGCCCAGGCTGCCGGCACGGTGCTGGACGATCTGGACGACAACTACCGTGCCCTGGTGAGCGCACTGTCACCGGTGAGTGCCAATGACCTGCTGTCGCTGTGGGAGCGAAACCTCGCCATCGAACCGGAATATGGCGCGCCGTATGCCTCACGCGTGGCCCGCATTCTGTCGCGGCTGCGTGAAACCGGCGGGCTGTCCCTCCCCTACTTCACCCGTATTGCGGCTGGCCTGGGCTACCAGATCGACATCGAGGAGCAAGGTGCCCGCGTGTTGGGCCAGACCTGGTGCGGCATGCGCTTGCGCCACCCAGACACCCTATGGGTGTGGACGGTGCACGTCGGCGGGCCGCCAGTGCGCATCTGGCATGCCCGCTGCGGCAGTTCTCGGTGCGGTGAGCGGCTAACCATGGTGTCCGACCCGATCATCGAAACGCTGTTTAACGATCTGAAACCGGCAGATACCCGCTGCCTTTTCTACTACGAGGGATAGTCATGATTCCACTTAAGGAATGGACGAACGGGACGCCCGAAAACAACTACCAGGATGGCACCCAGCTGGATGCGGCCGACTTCGAGAGCTGGAACAAGGAGCTGTTGGCGGTATTGACTGCCGCTGCAATTGCGCCCGACGCCGCCGCATTCGACCAACTGCTGAAGGCCATCAAGTCTTTGTCGTGGGGCAACCTCAATCGCCGCGTGGCCAGCCAGGTCGAGGCGGAAGCGGGCCTAGACGATACCTACCAGATGACGTCTTTGAAGGTGGCGCAGGCCATTGCCAAGCGTTCCGGCATGCCCGCCGGCATCCCGCTCGACTGGCCCGGGATCACCCCGCCATCGTGGGCGGTGGTGCGCGACGGCTCGGCCCTGAACCGCGCCAGCTATGCCTCGCTGTTCGCAGCGCGTTGCCCGACGCGCAGCGGCACGCTGACCAATGGGCAGACCACCGTCACCGGCCTGTCGACCACGCTCGACATGTGGGTGGGCGAGCCCGTCGAGTGCGCAGGCCTACCTGCAGGGGCTACGGTGGCCAGCATTACCGGCCTGACCTCCATCACCGTGTCGGTCAATGCGACCGTCAGCGTCATACAGACGCTGACGCTGTTCCCGTTCGGCTACGGTTCGGGCGGCGGCGCGACGACGTTCGGCGTACCCGATGATCGCGGCCTGCATATCCGTGCCTACGATTCCGGGCGTGGTTACGAACAATCCACGCTGACCGCCAACACCACCAACGCAAGTAACGTGCTGTCCGGTATCTCGTCGACGCGCGGGCTTTTTGTCGGTATGCCGGTAGCGGGCACCGGCATACCGACAAACTCCACCATCACCGAGATTCCCAGCTCTACGACAGTCAAGATTTCGGCCAACTCTACAGCGACCGCTACCGCTAGAGCGCTGACAGTCACCGGGCGGCAGGTCGGCGCAGAGGGCGATGACGAGATCAAGAGTCACACGCATACTCGCTATCGCTCGGGTTCTGCTAGTACCAACGACAACTCTATGGCCAGTGGTTCGACTCAGGACGCGGCGGTGGGAGGTATCACCGCAACCGGCGGCCCGGAAAACAACGTCAAGCGCCGCATCTACCTGCCCATCATCACCATTGGAGCCTGAGCATGTTCGTCTACAACTACCATCACGACACCGGCGAGTGCATCGGCAAGGTGCCGGCCAACGAATCGCCGCGCGAACCGGGCGAATATCTGGTGCCGGCGTTCGCCACGCCAGCCGCTCCGCCACCCACCAGCGCTCGAGAGTGTGTGTGCTATCTGGATGCCGGCGGCGGCGTCCCGGCCAGCCACACCGACGGCAGCTGGCAGGTTCAGCCTGACTGGCGAGGACTCCCGCTGTGGGATACCGCCACTGGTCAGCCGGTGACGATACTCCGACCCGGCGTGGCGCCAGACGAGATCGGTGCGACCGACATCGAGCGGGCCGACCCGGCGACAGTGTGGGATGGGACGAGCTGGGTGCCGGACCCCATGCTGATCGAGCAACAGTTGACGTACCGCCGCACTGAGCTGCTGGACGCCATCAACGCCGAACGCAACCGACTCGAAGCGGCAGGGTTCCCCTATCTAGGCAAAGTACTGGACTCCACACCGCGCAGCGTCCAGCGCATCACCGCCGCCGCGCTCGCAGCCCAGGCCGCGCTGGCGGCTGGCCAGACGTTCACTCTCGACTGGACCTGCGCCGACAACAGCACACTGACACTCGACGCTGTCGGCGTGATCGGCATGCCGGTAGCACTGGCCCAGCATGCGGCGGCTCTGCATACCCATGCCCGCACGCTCAAAGCGGAGGCTGAAGCCGCCGTCGACCAAGCCGGGCTGGACGCGATCGATGTTCAGGCAGGATGGCCTGGCGGAATGGTGGCGTGATGGCTTGGCGCTACCGGCTCGACCACCCCTATCTCCACACCTCGCCGCACCTGGTCGGCGTGGAGTACCGGAACGACTGGATCGACATCCGCCCCCACGGCACGATCCTGATCCAGCCCGGCTATGCATGGGACGGCTGCAGCCCCGCCTGGCGCTTGCCAGGTGGGCTGTGGCTCGGCACGCCGGACGGGCCGCTCGGCGTTGACGGGCGTCCACTGTCATACCACGCCAGCCTGGTGCATGACGCCTTGTGTCAGTGGAAGCGCGAGATTCCGATCCGCCAGCGCGCCACGGTGCGGGTGTTCGCCGAGCTGCTGCAGCTGGCCGGGGCTCCGCCGTGGCGGGTGTGGCTGTACGCCAGTGCTGTGGCCCGGCTCGGGCCGCAAGGCTTTGGCGGAGATGTGACGATGTAGAAAATAGGTAACACCGTATTGAACGAGAGACAGCGACCGGTCGGGTGCTACGAACACCCGGCCGGCCAGCTGACCCGCAGTCCATACCTGCAAGTCACCCCAAGGCTGCCGCTTTCGACGTCAAAAGCGCGGCAAGTTTAGCGGGTTTTTTGGCAAAACGCTTGCAGATGAACAACACCAACGACATCCGATGCGGTCAGTGCGACCGCAAACTGGCCGAAGGCCGTTACCTCGAATTGACCATCAAGTGCCCGCGCTGCCGGGCCATCAATCACCTGAAGGCCGAGAGCCTCACCCCCGAGCGCCAGCGAGCGCCCCGACCAGGAGAAACCGATGGACACCAGTCCTATCATCCCTTGGCTGGGCGGCAAGCGACGCCTAGCTGACAAACTGATGCCCTTGTTCCCGCCGCACGAGTGCTACGTGGAGCTGTTCTGTGGCGGGGCGGCGCTCTACTTCCTGCGTCACGTCCCTGCCCCAGTCGAGGTGCTAAACGATGTGAATGGCGAACTCGTCAACCTCTACCGGGTGGTCCAGCACCATCTGGAGGAGTTCGTGCGCCAGTTCAAGTGGGCGATCAGTAGCCGCGAGGTGTTCAAGTGGCAGCAGCTGACCCGCCCGGAGACGCTGACCGACATCCAGCGCGCGGCGCGCTTCTACTACCTGCAGCACCATGCGTTCGCGGGCAAGGTGACCGGCCAGACTTTCGGCACCGCGACCACCGGCCCGGCGATCAATCTGTGCCGCATCGAGGAGAACCTCAGCGCCGCGCACCTACGGCTGTCCGGCACCTACGTCGAGCACCTGCCGTGGCAGGACTGCCTGAAGCGCTACGACCGGCCGCACACCTTCTTCTACGCCGACCCACCGTACTGGCAGACCGAGGGCTACGGCGTGCCGTTCGAGTTTAACCAGTACGAACAACTGGCTGAGGCGATGCGGACGTGCAAGGGAAAGGTCATGGTCAGCATCAACGACCATCCCGATATTCGGGCGGTATTTGATGGTTTCCACATGGAGGAACTGGGGATCAAGTACAGCGTGGCCAACGCCCAAGGTGCCCCCGACACCAGCCGGGAGCTGGTGATCATGAACTGGCGGCCTGACATGTTGGGCGGGCTGTTCTAAGCTAGGCGTATAGTCCCGCTCAGGGTCGGGGTTGTATGCCAAAAATCCCGCAAAATCGGGGTTTTAGTGTGGTGGCGGTCTATGTCAAAACGCTTGCAAAATTTTGCCAAAACGACCGCGAAGCTACAGTAAGGCCATACGAAAGCCTCATCAAGCTATCCACAGCCATCGCTGAATAACCCTGTGGATAAGCCATGAATAACCCGAAAAACCCTTTTCGGGTTAGCCACTTGCCGTTACCGCCCAAAAAACCGTCAAAATCCTGCAAGATTTCCCCACAAACTCACAACCCGGCTGAATAGTACCGTGGACAGTCTGTGGAAAACAGCAACAAGAGCTTGTTACAAAAGAGAAAAATCAAGCCGGTTAAAAAATAGGCAAAAGCGTGTTACACCAATGAAATCCCTCGTGACATACGCACCCTCTTCGGCAAGGTTTTACAGCAGTTTACCCGGGTTCATCACCCCGTTCGGGTCGAACACTGCCTTGATGGCACGCATCAGCGCGATCTCCTCGACACTGCGCGTCACATCCAGATAATCGCGCTTCAAGAGGCCGACGCCGTGTTCGGCCGACATGCTGCCGCCGAATTCCCCCACCAGGGAGAAAACGTGTTCGTTGACCTGCTCGCAGGCGCGGCGGAAGTCGTCCAGTTCCAGCGCGTCGGGCTTCAGGATATTGATGTGCAAGTTGCCGTCGCCGATATGGCCATACCACAGCACCTCGAAATCAGGGTATTCGCGCGACAGGATGGCATCGAGCCGTTCGACGAAGGCCGGCACCCGGCTCACCGTTACCGCGATGTCGTTCTTGTAAGGCTTGTAGGGGGTGATCGACTCGCTGATGTCCTCGCGCAGCCGCCACAGGTCCTTCGCCTGCTGCTCGGACTGAGACAGCACCCCGTCCACCAGCCAGCCCTGTTCGGCGCACGCCTCAAACACGGCCAGGGCCACCTCCTCGGTATCGGCGGCCAGTTTCTCGAACTCTAGCAGCACGTAGTAGTCGGCTTCGCCCTCGAACGGCCGCTTGACGTGGCCGCGCGCCAGGACGTGGCGCATCGCTTTTTCCGAGAAAAACTCGAAGGCGTTGAGATCGAGCCGTTCGCGGAAGGCGTGGAACAGCTTCATGATGTCGGTCAACTGCGGCACCGCCAACACCATTACCCCCAGCTCGGCCGGCTGACGAGCCAGCTTCAGGGTGGCATCGACGATAAAGCCGAGCGTCCCTTCCGAGCCGACGAAGAGGTGGCGCAGGTCGTAGCCGGTATTGTTCTTGGCGAGCCCATTATTCAGCCGCAGCACTTCACCTTTGCCGGTGACCACGGTCAGCCCCGCCACCCACTCGCGCGTCATCCCGTAGCGCACCACCTTGATACCGCCGGCGTTGGTGGCGATGTTGCCGCCGATCTGACTCGATCCGCGCGAGGCGAAGTCCACCGGGTAGTAGAGCCCATTTTCGGCGGCGAACTGCTGCAACGCCTCGGTGATGACGCCGGCCTGGCAGCGCACGGTGCGCGCGACCGGATCAAAGTCGCTGATGGCCTTCATGCGGTCGAACGACACCACCACCTCGCCCTGCCGCGCCACGGCCCCGCCAGACAATCCGGTACGGCCGCCGGACGGCACCAGCGCCACCTGCTCACGGTTGGCCCACTGCACGACGGCAACGACCTCGTCCACGGTTTGCGGGAACACCACGGCGGACGGCGCGGGCTGGTAGTAGCGGGTCCAGTCCAGCCCGTAGCGGGCCAGAGAATCGGCATCGGTGGCAACGCGGTCGGCACTGAACATGGCATGCAGCTCGGCAAGCAGGCGGGGAGCGATCATCGGCAACTCTCTGGTCAAGACGGAAAATCCGGAGTAATAATGAATAATACTTGAGTTTTTTGGTCAACAACGGAACCCGGCATGCAAAACCTTTCGCTCGCCAAGGACAAGATCAAGATACTGCTTCTGGAGGGAATCCACCAGACGGCAGTCGACAGCTTCCGTCAGGACGGTTACAGCCAGATCGACTATCACAAGAAGGCACTGGCCCCGGAAGAACTGCTCGAACGCATCGCCGACGCCCATATCATCGGCATCCGCTCGCGCAGCCAGCTGACCGACGAGGTCTTCGCCGCCGCCAACAAGCTGATGGCGGTCGGCTGCTTCTGCATCGGCACCAACCAGGTCGACCTCAAGGCCGCCGCCCGCCACGGCATCCCGGTATTCAACGCGCCGTTCTCCAATACCCGTTCCGTCGCCGAACTGGTTATCGCCGAGGCGATCATGCTGATGCGCGGCATCCCGGAGAAAAGCACCCTGGCCCATCGCGGCGGCTGGTTGAAATCGGCCAACAACAGTTACGAGGTACGCGGCAAGACGCTGGGCATCGTCGGCTATGGCCACATCGGCACCCAGGTCGGCATTCTTGCCGAATCCCTCGGCATGAAGGTGGCGTTCTACGATACCGAAAACAAGCTGCCACTAGGGAACGCCCACCAAGTCGCAACGCTCAAGGAACTACTCGGCCAGGCCGATGTGGTCACGCTGCACGTGCCGGAAACGCCTGACACCCAGGACATGATCGGTGCCGCCGAGCTTTCGGCGATGAAACCCGGCGCCCACCTGCTCAACGCCTCGCGCGGCACCGTGGTGGACATTGCAGCGTTGGCCGAAGCGCTGCGCCGCAAGCACCTGCACGGCGCCGCTATCGACGTCTTTCCTGTCGAGCCCGAGGGCAACGGCGAGGCGTTCAGCTCGCCGCTATGCGAGTTCGACAACGTGATCCTAACGCCGCACATCGGCGGCAGCACGCTGGAGGCGCAGGCCAACATCGGCGGCGAAGTGGCCGCCAAGCTGATCAAGTACTCCAACAACGGCTCGACGCTGACCGCGGTGAACTTCCCCGAGGTCTCGCTGCCCGAGCATCGCGGCAAATGCCGGCTGCTGCACATCCACAAGAACCAGCCCGGCGTGCTGGCACGCATCAACGACGAGTTTTCGCGCGCCGGCATAAACATCGCCGGCCAGTACCTGCAGACCAACGAGGAGATCGGCTACGTGGTGATCGAGATCGACAGCGCCGCCAGCCAGACCGCGCTCGAAACGCTGCAGCGCATTGAGGGCACCCTGCGCTGCCGCGTGCTGTACTAAGCACTCCTCCGCCAAAGCCCCCCGAAAAAAGCAAAACCCCGCCAAACGGCGGGGTTTTTAGTTCGAGCGGACAACCGCGCGAAAGGATCAGGCGACCGCGGGTTCCTTCATCAGGATCGAGATCAGCGAGGCCACCTTGGCCTTGAGCTCGCGGCGATCGACGATCATGTCGATGGCGCCCTTCTCCAGCAGAAACTCGGAACGCTGGAAGCCTTCCGGCAGGGTCTCACGCACGGTCTGCTCGATGACACGCGGACCGGCAAAACCGATCAGCGCACCCGGCTCACCGATCACCACGTCGCCGAGGAAGGCGAACGAAGCCGAAACCCCGCCCATGGTCGGGTCGGTCAGGATCGAGATGAACGGCAGCTTGTGATCGGTCAGCAATTGCAGCGCGGCACTGGTCTTGGCCATCTGCATCAGCGAGTTCAGGCCTTCCTGCATGCGCGCGCCACCCGAGGCGGAAACGCAGATGAACGGCGCCTTGGCTTCCACCGCAGCTTGTACGCCGCGCACGAAACGCTCCCCCACTACCGAGCCCATCGAACCACCGATGAACTTGAATTCGAACGATGCCACCACGGCCGGCAGCGTCAGGATGCTGCCCTGCATGACCACCAGGGCGTCGTCTTCGCCGGTGGCGTTCTGCGCCGCCACCAGACGATCGGGGTAACGCTTGCCGTCCTTGAACTTCAGGATATCAACCGGTTTGACTTCGGCACCGATCTCGCGGCGGCCTTCGGCATCCAGCAACATGCCCAGGCGATCCCGTGCAGAGACCGCGTGATGATGGTTACACTTCGGGCAAACCTGCAGATTGCTTTCCAAGTCGGTGTAATACAGCACCGCTTCACAGGCCGGGCACTTGCTCCACAGCCCCTCCGGTACCGCCGAGGACTTTTCGGCGCGATTCTCGCGCTTGATCTTCGGCGGCAGGAGTTTATTCAACCAGCTCATGCTGACTCCTTGCTCATTCGCTCCGGCAACAACAGGTTGGCCGAAGCATGATTGCCCCGCGGCACGAAACCGCGGGGACATGTACTAACTAATGGCGGCCTTCAGTTCGGCGACCAAGGGCGTCAACCGCTCGCGAGCGGTCTCGGGCGTTGCCGCCTCGATTTCCTGGACCAGACGGCTTCCCACCACGACAGCATCGGCCGTGACGGCAATGGCACGCGCGGTTGCACCGTCGCGAATACCGAAGCCGACACCAATAGGCACATGAATGTATTGTCTAAGGGCGGCAATTTTACGCGCTACGTCGTCAATGTCCAGATTTCCAGCACCGGTCACGCCTTTCAGTGACACATAGTAAACATAGCCGCGCGCATGACGAGCGATCTCGGCCACTCGCTGGAGCGGTGTGGTCGGCGCCAACAGGAAGATCGGGTCAATACTTTCCTGTTGCAGCGCCGTAGCCAGTTCCTCCGCCTCTTCCGGCGGGCAATCGACCGTCAACATACCGTCCACCCCGGCGGCGGCGGCACGCTTGGCAAATTCAGCATAGCCCATGGCACACAGCGGATTCAGGTAACCCATCAGCACCACCGGCGTGGTGCTGTTGGTCTTGCGGAACTCAGCGACCATGTCGAGCACATGGCGCAGGCCGACCTTGTGCGCCAGCGCACGCTCGGAAGCTCTTTGAATCACCGGACCGTCGGCCATCGGGTCGGAAAACGGCACCCCCAGCTCGATGATGTCGGCGCCACCCTCGACCAGGCCATGCATCAGGCTCACGGTCAGATCCGGATGAGGATCCCCAGCGGTAATGAACGGAATCAGGGCCTTCTTGCCGGCCAGTGCGGCAAAACATGCTGCAATACGTGACATGCTTACTCCTGCTTACAAGGTCAGGCCGGACAGGCTGGCCACGGTATTGATGTCCTTGTCGCCGCGACCGGACAGGTTGACCAGAATGACCTGATCCTTGCTCATGGTCGGCGCCGTCTTGGCCGCCCAGGCCAGGGCGTGGCTGGACTCGAGCGCCGGGATGATACCCTCGTAGCGGCACAGGTCGTGGAATGCCTTGAGCGCCTCGTCGTCATTGATCGCGGTGTATTCGGCGCGACCGATATCCTTGAGGTAGCTGTGTTCCGGACCTACCCCCGGGTAGTCCAGGCCGGCGGACACCGAGTGCGTCTCGATGATCTGACCGTCTTCATCCTGCATCAGGTAACTCTTAAAGCCGTGCAGCACGCCCGGCTTGCCGATGGACAGCGGTGCGGCATGGCGACCGGTCTCGACACCGTCCCCACCCGCCTCGACACCAACCATGCGCACGCCGTCGACGCCGATGTACGGATAGAACAGGCCAATGGCGTTGGAGCCACCACCGACGCACGCCACCACCACGTCCGGCTGGCGACCGATCATTTCCGGCATCTGCACCTTGCATTCCTCGCCGATCACGGTCTGGAAGTCGCGCACCAGCATCGGGTAGGGATGCGGACCGGCGGCAGTGCCCAGGATGTAGAAGGTGGAATCGACGTTGGTCACCCAGTCGCGCATCGCTTCGTTGAGCGCATCCTTGAGCGTCTTGGAGCCGGATTCGACCGGCACCACGGTGGCGCCAAGCAGCTTCATGCGGTACACGTTGGGCGACTGGCGCTTGACGTCTTCCGCCCCCATGTACACCACGCATTCGAGGCCATAACGGGCGGCCACGGTGGCCGACGCCACGCCGTGCTGGCCGGCGCCGGTCTCGGCGATCACTCGCTTCTTACCCATGCGCCGTGCCAGCAATGCCTGGCCGATGGTGTTGTTGACCTTGTGCGCGCCGGTGTGATTCAGGTCTTCGCGCTTGAGATAGATCTGCGCCCCGCCCAGCAGTTCGGACCAGCGTTTGGCGTGGTAGATCGGCGAAGGGCGGCCGACATAATGCTTCAGTTCGTAATGAAACTCTTCCCAGAACGCCGGGTCAGCCTTGGCGCGAGCGTATTCTTCGTTGAGTTCAGCCAATGCCGCCATCAGCGTTTCGGCGACGTAGATGCCACCATACGGACCGAAATGGCCGCGGACATCCGGAAAATCATACCGATCCATGCCTTGCTCCTGATATGAATGCCGCCATCTTGGCCGCATCCTTGATTCCTTTTCCTTGCTCCACCCCGCTCGACACATCCACGGCGGCGGGTTGAACCCTTGCCACAGCATCCTGCACGTTGTCCGGCGTCAAACCGCCGGACAGGATCAGCGACAACGGCAGATCCGCTGGCAGCAGCGTCCAGTCGAACACCGCGCCGGTACCGCCATGAGCGCCCTCAACGAAGGCGTCGGCCAGCAAACCACGCGCATCGTGATAGGCCGCCGCCCATTCTAGCAAATCCACCCCCGGCCTGACCCGTACCGCCTTGAGATAGGGTCGGGAGAACGAGCGGCAAAACTCGGGAGACTCCTCGCCGTGGAACTGCAGAATGTCTACCGGGCAGGCGTCGAGAACACGGCGCACGAAAGCTTCGTCAGGATTAACGAACAGGGCCACCACACTGACGAAAGGCGGCAGCTCCCGCACGATGGTTCGCGCCTGCTCCAACGAGACGTTGCGCGGGCTTTTCTCGTAAAACACCAGGCCGATGGCGTCGGCGCCCAAACGGGCCGCTTCGGCCCCGTCTTCCGGCCGGGTGATACCGCAAATTTTTACTCGGGGAAGCATCTCATCTCCACAATGTCAGCCGGGCGGGGTCGCTCGCCGCCGTCACGCCGAACGACTCGGGGTACCCTACTCCGGTCAGATACAGGCCATCCGGCATGAAGGTAGGGGGGGCGTGACGACGGTCCCGAGCCGACAACAGATCGACCATATCCTCCGGGCTGAGCGTCCCCTTGCCGACATACACCAGTGCGCCGACGATATTGCGCACCATGTGATGCAGAAAGGCATCCGCCAGCAGGTCGAAGCGGATGAAACCGTCCGCCTCGTGAATATCCAGCCGCTGCAGGTGTTTGACCGGCGACTTGGCCTGGCATTCGGCAGCCCGGAAGCTGGAAAAATCGTGCCGTCCCAACAGATGAGCAGCTGCTTCCCGCATCGCCTCCACATCCAGCGGCTGGTGATACCAGCCTACCTTGCCCGCCAGGAGGCAGCTACGCACCGGGTGGGTCAGCAGGAAATAACTGTAGGAGCGGGAAAAGGCCGAGAAGCGCGCATGGAACTCCTCGTCCACCTGCTTGGCCCATACCACGGCGATGTCCGCCGGCAGATGGCTGTTGACGCCACGCACCCAGGCATTCTCCGGACGCTCGACCTCCACATCGAAATGCACCACCTGCATCAGGGCATGAACTCCGGCATCGGTCCGGCCGGCGGCCACCGTATTTATCGGTGCGCAGGCGATGTGCGACAAGGCCAGATTCAGTTTGTCCTGCACGGTATTGCCGTGCGGCTGGCTTTGCCAGCCCGCAAACGCCCTGCCGTCGTACTCGACCCCCAACGCCACTCTCATGCTACCGCCTTCATGACCGCTCCCAGACCCACCGCCAACGACACCAGGACCACGTTATCGGATGCCCTCCAGCGGTAAACCCTCAACTGTACCCCATCCGGCGCCGGTAACGCCATGGCTTCGGCCATGAGGGAGCGCCAGGCACTTCGCGTGCGCGGCCGCGTCGCCGCCAGCAACTGCTCGGCATAGGAAAGGGTCAAGCACAGACGTAAGGCAAAACGCTCCGATGACAGGCCCACCCAGTGCAAGGGACGTAGGAGAAACAGCAGGCCAGCCAGCACCCCATCTCGTCCCACCGCCAACCAGATACCACGAATCAGCCAGACCAGAATGAGCAGCCGCAAGACATGACGCGCTCCTTCGGCCAACCCCTCGCGCGTCGGCGCCCAGGCGGTATCGAACAAGGCATCGCCCGGCACCGACCACCCCATGGTCAACCACAACGTCAGCAACAGCCAGCGCATCCGGCGCAGCGACTGCCCAACCCCCGTCCGCTCTTGCACGTTGAGCAGCACCGCGGCGACCACGGCCAAGAACGACAACGGCACCAGGGGTAGAAACTGCACCACCAGTGCCGCCATCAGCCAACACAGCAAGATTGCCGCGGGATGGAACGTCTCAGTCAGATCAAGCCGAATCTTCAGACTCCTTCAACAAGGCCTTGGCCGCCTCAGTATCCCCCATCTCCATGTACAGCCGCGCCAGTTCCTGTTTGTCCGAAGCCGATTGAGGTACCTCGGCGGCCAGGGGAACCTCAGCAGCAAGGGAGGCCTGGGTCGGCACGGCCGATCCATCACCTGGCACGACGGGAGGAACCGCCGCTCGTGCCACCACACCAGCAGCCGGAATAGACGCTGCGGCCGGCACCGCGACACCTTCGGCGCGCGCAAGCGGCTCCATCTCAAATAACGGATTGCCCGGCAGGGTTACCCGCCCCAGCTCGCAGACACGCTGCCACAAGGTACTATCCTTGCCAAACACTCCTTTCGCTGCCGTCGCCTCGAGGATGAAGGGCTGTTTGTCCGGCAGGGCGGATAAGGCTTCCAGCAATTTAAACCGTACATCCTGCCGCATCGGCTCCCGCACCAGCCCTTCTCGCAGCAAGGCCAAGGCCTGATCGGTACGGCCATAAGCAAGATAGACCTCCGCCTCGGCCACCAGGTCGACCGGGCTCAAGTCGATTCCCCCGCCCTGCTTGCCCCCCGCCATCAAGGTGGTGAGCGGCCCCATCGTCAGCAGGGACGGATTGGCACCAACGCTCAACGCCGTTGCAAGCCCGTTCGCACTGCCGCCTTGCCGATTCCGGCGTCGCCGCAGCCACCACCAACCCCCGCCCAGCAATGCCACGCCCGCGGCACCGGCACTATAGAGATAAGGGGAATTGTCGCCCAATGCCTTGCCCAGGCTCTCCATCGCGCCTGGCTCAGTGCCGGCAGCGTTTCCGACCGGCGCGGCCTTGGTTGTAGGCGCCTTGACCGGGGCAGAATGGGCTGCCTCTTGCTGCAAGGCATTCAGCCGTTGCTGCAGCGCCTGAAGGCGCTGCTCCGCCACCGCGAGCAGTTGGTCCTGCTGCTGAAGCCGGCGTTTCAACTGTTCCTCCCTCTGCGCCTCCTTGCTGGGCTGTACAACCTTATCGCCGACCACAGGCACGGCCGCAGCCGCAGCTGGAGCGACCACAGGAGCAGTTGCTGGCACGGGAGCAGCAAGCTGAGCTGGAGCCGCAGAAGGCTCTTTCACGGTTGCCTTATTGCCACCCGGTGGCGCCTCGCCAATGCGCCAATTTGCCGGATAGGCCAGTTGCGCCCCGGCTTTCAGCCTGTCGACATCACCGGCGATAAAGGCTTGCGGATTGGCGGCATGCAGCCGGCGAATCACCTGCTCCACCGAGCCCGCGCCCTCAGTGCGCTGCGCGATAGCGCCGAGCGTGTCCCCGCGCCCGACCCGATAGACCTTGGTCTTTGCCGCATCACGAACCACGCCGGCAGCCTCTCCCCGAGAAGAACGGGCAATCGGGCGGGCAGCTTCAGGGGGGTCGAACAACAGCGAATAGCTTCTTGCCAGTTTGAGGGTGCCGACTCCGACCTCGAGCCGCAGCGAGAGCATGGGTTCTTCAACGATTTGAGAGGAGAAAAGCCGCAGCACCGTCTTACCGCTCGCTGACTTGACAAACTCGTAGCCTATCGACGCTAGCAAATGGGCCTGCTGTGCCCCCACCGCACCACTGGGCAGCACCACGGCAGCGAGCTGCTTGTGCTCGGCATGAAGCCGCCCCAGCACCTCCACTTCGGCAAGCAAGGGCTCGCCAATAAAGGACTGCACCTTGAGTTCACCAAGTCCCAGCGGTGTTAGCCGGGCATGATGATCGGCAGTGACAGCGGCTTTCTTGCCTTCGTCATCAGGCAGGGGGTGACGTTTTGGGTGGCGTGGCCCATCGCGGCGGTAATCCACGTCGAATTCGCGCACCAGGCGCCCGGCAGGCCAGCTGATTTCCACGGCAAAATGCAGCGTGGGCTCATCGAAATTGGCTGGGCCGGCAACACGTACTTTCGAGAGCGTTCCATCGGCCTGCTGCACCAGAGAGAACTGGAGCTTGCCGGCTGATGGCGTGTACGGGGAGATCAGAGGGTAGTGATTGCGGTCGGCTAGTCCAATCGACGCGTTGGCGCCAACGGCTTCATCGACCAGGGGAATTTCCGCCTCAAAAGGCTCCCCCTCCGAGGACAGCACCTTGATCGGGCCCAACCCGGCATGGGCCTGCACCGCGACCCCCAAAGAAGACAGCAAAGCGGCAATCGCCGTCATTCTGATGACAGAGTCCATTCTGTTCATTCCCTGTCTAGCAAGCCTCCGTTGGAGCCGAAACGAACCAGCCCTCGAAGGAGGGCCGGAGTTTCACGATCAAGAGCCTATCTTGGCCAGTAGTTGTTCCGCCTCCGACTTCAGCCCGCCCTGGGCTTCGGAAAGCAGATCTTCCAGCACTTCCTTGGCGCCGTCCTTATCCCCCATATCCAGATAAACCTTGGCCAGATCGAGTTTGGTGGACAAGGGATCGTCATTGACCGACAAACCCTCCAGCGAGGCGGCCTCCGGTGCCGACTCGGCCCCCAGCATACCTTCGTAGAGGGCTTCAAAACCGGCCGAGCCAGTCTCTTCCAACCCCAGATCGGGAGCCGTATCGGCTTTACCCTGCTGCCCAGCCTTGCCGGAAGGCTCGCTCAACATCGAATCGAGATTGAAGTCGAAATCGAGCAGGTTTTCCTGCATCGCCCCCGAGGCTGCGGGGTCATCCTGTGTGGCTTCCGCCTCTGGTTTCTTGGCAGAAAGGTCAAAAGCGGCATCCAGGTCGAAATCGAGCATATTCCCCGGATTGGCCTCCTCTGCAAGCCCGGAGGGTGGTGCTTCGGCAAACAGAGCGGCACGCAACGGGTCGTCGCTTTCGGCCGGGACGGATGGCGTAACAGGAGCGCTCGGTGCCTTTGCCGGCTCCCGGGGCGCGGCGACGTTTTCTGCCGGCATCGGCGGGGAGGCCGGAGCCGGAGGCTGCCCGAACAGTTCGTGATCGAGGTCGATCGCCGCCGCCGGCGCCACAGCCGGGGCACTCGCCCCCGGGGTAGTGTCTAGCAACTGATATAGCGGATTACCCGGATCGAGCACCGCCCCCATCGCCGCCGCCTTGGCCCAATGCGGACCCTTGCCGTCGAATGCCGCATAAAGTTCGCGCGCGAGCGACTCGAAGCCCTCCTTGTCCTGCCGTGCCGCGTGGATTTCCATCAATTTCAGACGCACTTCGTGGCGGGACGGATCGCGGCTCAATGCATCTTTGAGAATCTCCTCGGCCTGCGCATCCCTACCGTAGGCGATATACACCTCCGCCTCGGCAATCGGATCAACCTCGGCCGTGTCGATAGCCCCCACCGACTGCGTGAAGTTGGCCATGAAAGAGTGGCCTCCGCCGATGGCCGACGCCCCACCCTGGAGATTGATGTTGGAGCTGGCTCCGCTACCGAGCACGGCGCCGGCATTGCCGGACGAAAGCTTGAGCGCAGAAGACAAGGACGGGGCTTGACGGCGACGGCGCGCCACCACCACGCCCAAGGCTGCCAACAGTGCGATGGCGGCGCCACCACCGACCAGAGGCAGATTGTCGACCAGCGAATCGACCAACGACGGCCCAGCTGCCTCCCCGGCCTTGGCGGCGCTACCGGCTGCAGGCTTGGCAATCTCATGGCTGTTCTGCAACGCTTTGATTTGCGCCTCGAGTGTCGCAATGCGCTTTTCGGCATCTTTCAATGCCTGATCGCGGCTGGCAACTTGCTGCTCTACCTCGGAAAGTTTTTCGTCCGAGGGGGCAGAAGTTTCCGGCGCCATCAGTTTCAGCACTTCCCCACCCTTGACCGGCTGAGCCGCCTGCGGGGCCGCAGCAGCCGGCTTGGGCGCTGCTGCCGGCGGCTGCTCGGGGCTGGCTTGTGCTGCCGGGGGCATCGAGTTGGCAGCAAGCGCGGAGGCCGGGGCCAGCAGATTACGGGCCTCGGACGAAGCAATGGCGCGAATCTTGGCCGCCGGCGGCACCTTCAGGTTGACGGCCGCCTTGATGCGGTTTGGGTCCCCCGCGATGAAAGCGGAAGGGTTGTTCTTGACCAAGGCCGCCATGGTTTGTTCTAGGGAGGCCCCTTGTGGCCGCACCTGAGCCGCCAGCGTATTCAGCGTCGCCCCCGGAGCCACGTAAAGCGAATCGGCAGAGGTACGCCTTGGCGCTACCACACCCTCGCGGGCCACGTTGCCTCGGTATGGACTAGCGAGACTAGGCGCCGCCTTTGGCAAGGACTGGACAAAGGAGGGCTTGTTGTTGACCTGGTAATCGATCGGATCGAGTAAAACGGTGTACTCGCGCACCGAGCGCCCGGAACTGGTTCTAGCCTCCACCACGAAGCGCAAATACGGCTCGTTGATCGGGGCGGAAGACGAAACGCGAACGATAGCCCCTCTTCCGCTCGGTTCCACCGAGAACTTTAGCGAACTCAGAATGCCCGAATAATCGACGTTAAGGTCCCGGAAAGTGTCCATTCCGGCCAGGCCGACCCGTGCTGAGGACAGTTCGGCGGCATTAACATCGGTCAGATTGATCTCGGCGCGAAATGTTTCACCCAGATAGGATCTGACATTGATTTTCCCCAGCCCCGCCCAAGCATTAGCGGAAAAAAGTACCGCAACGGCGAGAGCGCTCAGCTTCATTTTTGCCCGATTTGTCACAGTTCACCTTCCGGCAACAACCTGCTTAGATGTTTTTTTCAACAACTACCCCATAGTGAAGGTAGTCCTTTATCAGTGCCATCTTAGGCTTTAACAAGCTCTTTAGCTAGATTTCATACCAAGAAAAAAGGCGGCAAAGACTGCCGCCTTGTTCCTTTATCCGAAGTGCCCTGCGTTTTGCACAGCCTCAGCCACAGTGACGCAGCTCATTGCCGCGGCGGCTCTGACGTTGTCGGCCGTCAACCAGAAGCTGAGGGTCTTTCCGGTACGGCGGACACGGCTTACCCAGACCCGGTCGTTGCCGGCGACTTCCATCGGCGTGGCATAGCCATCCGGCTGCTGCGGCTGGTCCACCACGTGCAGCCCGAGCGATGCAAACAGGTTCCGGGCACGCGAAGCCTCAACTTCGGTATCGGTTTCCACCGTGACCGACCACGCGTGACCAAAGAACACCGGCACCCTGACACAGGTCGCCTCGACAGCGAGCTCATCACTGCCGAACAGACGGTGCAGTTCATTGACGATGGACGACTCTTCTTCGGTCGCACCACTCTCGTCGGCATCACCGATCTTGGGCAGCAGGTTGTAGGCGATGCGCTTGGCGTAGACTTCGCACTCGGCGTCGCGCTGGGTGAACAGCGCCGTGGTCTGATTGGCCAGTTCCTCGAGCGCGGCCTGACCGCTTCCGGATACGGATTGGTAGGTGGATACCGTCACCCGTTTCAGGCCATGCTCAGCCAGCGCCTTCAAGGCGATGGCCAGCGGCGTGACCGTGCAATTGGGTACGGCGATCAGGGCGCTCTCCGGCAGATCGGCCACCAGGCTACCGTTCAGGGCAGGAACGAGCAGCGGCACTTCATCATCCTGGCGATAAGCCGAGCTGAAATCGATGACGGTGGCGCCTGCCTCGCGCGCCAGCGGCACGTACTGCCGAGAAATCTCACTCCCCCCCACGAAAATGGCCAACGGCGTCACCTCGAAGCCAAACTCGTCGACCGGGTGAACATTCAGCTCAAGGTTGCCAAAGGTGACGGTTTCCCCATCGTGATCCTGGGTATCCACGGCAAACACGCGGCTGGCTGGAAAGTCACGGCTGGCGAGCAAGTCGAGCACGGCCTGGCCGACGAGACCGGTTGCTCCAACGACGGCAACCTGAATGGGATGAGACATGGTGAATTCCTGTTAGAAATGCATAAAGGGCGCAAAGCGCCCTTTGGGAAAAACAGAACCGGCACTCAGGCCGGTTCGAGCGATGAGCGTATTTTAACGCTCAATCAGGATGCGCAGCATGCGGCGCAGAGGCTCGGCAGCCCCCCACAGCAACTGATCACCGACGGTAAAGGCGGACAGGTAGTCGCCGCCCATGGCCAGCTTGCGCAGACGGCCCACTGGCGTGGTCAGCGTGCCGGTCACGGCAGCCGGGGTCAGATCACGCATCGAGGCTTCGCGGGTATTCGGCACAACCTTGGCCCACGGGTTGGCGGCAGCCAGCATCGCTTCGATCTCGTCGAGCGGCACGTCCTTCTTCAGTTTAATGGTCAGAGCCTGGCTGTGGCAGCGCATGGCGCCGACACGCACGCACAGACCATCCACCGGCACCGGGTTGGCCGAAAGACCGAGAATCTTGTTGGTTTCGACGCCGCCCTTCCACTCTTCCTTGGACTGGCCGTTGCCGAGATCCTTGTCGATCCACGGAATCAGGCTGCCGGCCAGCGGCACGCCGAAGTTCTGGCTCGGGTACTCGTCCGAGCGCAGGAAGTCGGATACCTTGCGATCGATGTCGAGGATGGCGGAAGCCGGGTCGGCCAGCTTGTCGGCCACCTGGCCATGAATGGCGCCCATGCCGGAGATCAGCTCGCGCATGTTCTGCGCGCCGGCACCCGATGCCGCCTGGTAGGTCATCGAGGTAACCCATTCCACCAGGTCGTTCTGAAACAGGCCACCCAGCGCCATCAGCATCAGCGACACGGTGCAGTTGCCGCCGACGTAGTTCTTCACGCCGTTCGCCAGGCCGTCCTTGATCACGTTCATGTTGACCGGATCGAGAATGATGATGGCGTCGTTTTCCATGCGCAGCGTGGAGGCGGCGTCGATCCAGTAGCCTGTCCAGCCGGCGGCACGCAGTTTCGGGAACACCTCGGAGGTGTAGTCGCCACCCTGGCAGGTGACAATGGCGTCCATCGCCAGCAGATCATCGATATTCTTGGCATCTTTCAATGCCGGCACGTCACGGCCGATATCGGGACCCTTGCCGCCAACGTTGGAGGTGGTGAAGAACACCGGCTCGCTGATCTGGGCAAAATCGTTTTCTTCACGCATGCGCTGCATCAGCACGGAACCGACCATGCCGCGCCAGCCAACAAAACCTACTCGCACGATAAATATCTCCTGAATGTCGTCGGATAGAGGAAGCTATTTCGCCGGCCTGCTCATCGAGGCCGGTCTTATCTGGTGATCAACCCCATTGTGCAGGGCAACAGCGGCTCACACAATGGGGTTGACGCGTTTTATTTGAACCGCATTTACCACGCCACTGGAGCTGCCAACAAAACCCAGAGCAGCGGTCTTGGCTAGGCGCGCGGCCGCAGAAAACGAGGCGCAGCCGAAGTTTCAGCGAAGCCACATGCAAGTAGTACGGCAAGTGCTTGCTGGGCGAATCCCTGCAAGAGATTCGCCCGCGAGCACAACAACACCAAGAGGGTTTTGTTAGCGGCTCTTACAGCGCGGCGACCACGGCGTCGCCCATGCCCGAGCAGCTGACTTTCTCGCAGCCCGCCTCGAAGATATCGGCGGTACGGTAGCCCTGCTTCAGCACCGTCTTCACCGCACTCTCGACGCGCAGGGCCGCCTCTTCCTGACCGAAGGTGTAACGCAGCATCATGGCGGCGGAGAGGATGGTGGCGAGCGGGTTGGCCAGGTTCTTGCCGGCGATGTCCGGTGCGGAACCGTGCGAAGGCTCGTACAGGCCCTTGTTGTTCTGGTCGAGCGAGGCCGACGGCAACATGCCGATGGAACCCGTCAGCATCGAAGCCTCGTCGGACAGGATGTCGCCGAAGATGTTGCCGGTGACCATCACGTCGAACTGCTTGGGGTTGCGCACCAGTTGCATTGCGGCGTTGTCGACGTACATGTGGCTGAGCCCCACCTCCGGATACTCGCGCGCCACGTCGATGAAGATTTCCTTCCAGAATTCGGTGGTTTCCAGCACGTTGGCCTTATCCACCGAGCACAGCTTCTTGTTGCGCTTCATGGCGATGCCGAACGCCACGTGGGCGATACGGCGGATTTCGCTCTCGCTGTAGCGCATAGTGTTGTACGCCTCGCGCTCGCCCAGCTCGTTGACGGCGATGCCACGCGGCTGGCCGAAGTAGATGTCGCCGGTCAGCTCGCGCACGATCATGATGTCGAGACCCGACACCACTTCCGGCTTCAGCGTGGAAGCGTTGGCCAGTTCGGGGTAGAGAATGGCCGGACGCAGGTTGGCGAACAGGTTGAGATCCTTGCGGATCGCCAGCAGGCCGCGCTCCGGGCGCAGCGGGCGGTCGAGGTTGTCGTACTGCGGGCCGCCCACGGCGCCCAGCAGCACAGCATCGGCGGCGCGGCACAGCTTCTGGGTGAATTCCGGGTAAGGTTGGCCGAAGGCATCGTAACCGGCCCCACCCAGCGGCGCCTCTTCCATTTCCAGCGGCAGGCCATCCTGACGCAATACGTCCAGCACGCGGCGCGCCTGGGCAATGATTTCCGGGCCGATGCCGTCACCGGGCAATACTGCAATTTTCATAATCGTGTCCCTTGCTTTCTCTTTAGCATGGACGGGCAGCAGGGCTGCCCGCACTGGCCGGACTCAGGCCAACAACCAGGGCTTCTCAGCCTTGAGCTTTTCCTCGTAGGCGCGAATCTTGTCGGCCTGCGCCAGGGTGAGGCCAATTTCATCGAGCCCGTTGAGCAGGCAATGCTTGCGATGCTCGGTAATATCGAAGGCGAAGGATTGACCGGACGGGGTGGTCACGGTCTGGGCCGCGAGATCGATGTCCAGACGGTAGCCTTCGGTTGCCTGGCTTTCCTTGAACAACTGGTCGACCGCCTCCGCCGGCAGCACGATCGGCAGCAGGCCGTTCTTGTAGCAGTTGTTGAAGAAAATGTCGGCGAAGCTCGGCGCGATGACCACGCGGAAACCATAATCTTCCAGCGCCCACGGCGCGTGCTCGCGGCTGGAGCCGCAGCCGAAGTTCTCGCGCGCCAGCAGTACCTGGGCACCGGCGTAGCGCGGATAGTTCAGCACGAAATCCGGGTTGAGCTGGCGCGCACTGTTGTCCATGCCCGGCTCGCCGTGGTCGAGATAGCGCCATTCGTCGAACAGGTTCGGGCCGAAACCGGAGCGCTTGATCGACTTGAGAAACTGCTTCGGGATGATCGCATCGGTGTCGACATTGGCGCGATCGAGCGGGCACACGAGCCCGTTCAATGTGGTAAATGCTTTCATTGTTCCTGTAGGGCCAAGCCCTCTCCCAATACGTTAGTTGCCTTGCGGCGCCGTGCCGTTGACCACGGGGGCCGGCGGGCTCGGACGCGTCGCATCGTCTATCTTGTCGCCCACGCGCTTGGCGGTATCCGATACCGCTTCGCCGCCGCGCTGCACGGCGTGGCCGACCGCTTCGCCACCGCGATGCAGAGCATGGCCGACGGCCTCGCCGCCCTGGTTGATGTCCTGACCCAGTCCGTGCACGGTGTTGCAAGCGCCAAGCAGCAGGACACCCGTCAGCGGCAGCAAACGGCGCAGCGCACGTTTAGAAATGACTAACATCGACGAAGTGGCCTGCAATCGCGGCGGCCGCGGCCATGGCCGGGCTTACCAGGTGAGTACGCCCGCCCTGCCCCTGGCGGCCCTCGAAGTTGCGGTTGGAAGTCGAGGCGCAACGCTCGCCCGGCTGCAGGCGGTCGGCATTCATCGCCAGGCACATGGAGCAGCCCGGCTCGCGCCATTCGAAGCCGGCTTCGACAAACACCTTGTCGAGCCCTTCGGCCTCGGCCTGCGCCTTGACCAGGCCCGAGCCTGGCACCACCAGCACCTGCTTGACATTGGCCGCCTTCTTGCGCCCCTTGGCCACGGCGGCGGCTTCGCGCAGGTCTTCGATGCGGCTGTTGGTACAGGAACCGATGAACACTACATCCACCGCGATCTCGCTGATCGGGGTGTTGGCCTTGAGGCCCATGTAGGCCAGCGCGCGCTCGATGGAACCCTTCTTCACCGGGTCGCTTTCCTGTGCCGGATCCGGTACGTGGCCATTGATGTCAGTCACCATTTCCGGCGAGGTACCCCAGGTCACTTGCGGCTTGATCTCGGCGGCGTCCAGCGTGACCACGGCGTCGAAGTGCGCACCTTCGTCGGAATGCAGCGTGTTCCAGTAGGCGACTGCCTTGTCCCACGCTTCGCCCTTGGGCGCAAACGGCCGGCCCTTCACGTAGTCGATGGTTTTCTGGTCGACCGCCACCAGGCCGGAGCGGGCACCGGCTTCGATCGCCATATTGCACAGCGTCATGCGGCCTTCCATCGACAGGCTCTGGATCGCGTCGCCACCGAACTCGATGGCGTAGCCGGTACCGCCAGCGGTGCCGATTTTTCCAATAATCGCCAGCGCCACGTCCTTGCCGGTGATGCCGGCGGCCAGCTGGCCATCCACGCGCACCAGCATGTTCTTGGATTTTTTCGCCACCAGGGTCTGGGTGGCCATGACGTGCTCGACCTCGGAGGTGCCGATGCCGTGCGCCAGCGCGCCAAAGGCGCCGTGCGTTGAGGTGTGGCTATCGCCGCACACCACGGTCATGCCCGGCAAGGTGGCGCCCTGCTCCGGCCCCATCACGTGCACGATGCCCTGGCCCTTGTCCTTGAACGGGAAGTAGGCCAGTGCGCCGAATTCCTTGATGTTGCTATCCAGGGTTTCGACCTGCTGGCGCGAGATCGGATCCTTGATACCCTCGTCCCAGTGATCGGTCGGGGTGTTGTGGTCGGCGGTCGCCACGATGGACGATACTCGCCACGGCTTGCGGCCGGCCAGTTTCAGGCCTTCGAAGGCCTGCGGGCTGGTCACTTCGTGCACCAGGTGGCGATCGATATAAAGAAGCACGGTGCCGTCGGCTTCTTCCGTCACTACGTGGCTGGACCAGAGCTTGTCGTAAAGGGTCTGCGCGGTCATGTCTCTATGTCTTGTCGAAATCTAACGGTGGCGAAATAGCGTGAAATCCATTCTGGCATAGCGTTTACCCCTCATTCAAGCAAACCTTGCCGCAATGCAAAAACGCCAGCTTGAAACGTTCGACGGCACCTAAAGTAACCCGGCGCCATCCGGTTCGCCGCACCAACATCACCTCCACGGTACCGCGGTGACAATGTCGAAACAGAGCGGTGAACCCAGCCTCTGAAGATCAGGATAAAAAACGCTGGCTACTGGAACAAGCCCCTATTTTATCCTAGTATAAAACCCTACCAGCCTTCGCCAGACGATACCCCATGCCGCCACACAACCTTGGCCAGTTCATCCGCAAACACCGTGAACGCCTGCAGCCGGAAGACGCCGGACTGCGCACCACCGGGCGTCGCCGCACACCCGGTTTACGACGCGAAGAACTGGCCCAACTGTGCGCCGTCAGCCCCACCTGGATTACCTGGCTGGAACAAGGCAGGGAGGTGTCCGCATCGACCGAGGTGCTGTCCCGCCTGGCCGAGGTGCTGCAACTGACGGCGGCGGAACGGCATTACCTGTTCACGCTGGCGGGCAAGCTGGATTTGTCCGGCGAACAAAGCGATGCCAGCGCGGCGGACGCCATCGTGGCCAGCGTGGCACACGTCACCGCCCCCGCCTACGTGCTCGACCGGCAGTGGAATGCCCGCGCCTGGAATACCGCGGCAGAGCAGCTGTTCCATGGCTGGCTGGACACTGGCGCCGGAACGCCGGCGCGCAATCTGCTGCGTTTCACTTTCCTGGCGCCGCAGGCGCGGCACCTGATCGACAACTGGCCCTACCGGGCCAAGCGCCTGGTGGCGGAGTTCCGTGCCGACTGCGGCCGCAGCGTCGACGATGCCGAGATGCAGCCGTTGATCACCGAGCTGTGCCAGAGCAGCGCCGAATTCACCGCGTTCTGGCAGGACTACGAGGTCACCGGGCGTGAAGGCGGGATACGGGTGTTCCAGCACCCACAACGCGGTCGACTGGTGTACGAACAGGTCACCTTTTACCCGGCAACCCGTCGCGACCTCAAGCTGGTGATGCTGCTACCGGCCCTGCCCTCCCCTTGAGGCGGCATCGCCGGCTCTTCGGCCAACGTTTGAAGTGCGTGATCAACAGCGTGGCCCCGCCTCAGGAACCATTCTTGAAACGCTGGATTTCGCGTCGATCCTTCTTGGTCGGGCGACCGGCACCGTGCGGGAAGGACACCCGTTCGGCCTTGAGCAAGGCCTGCTTCTCCTCGCGCGCCAGTCGCGAGGCTTCGCTTTCTGCGTACAACAACTGCGCCTCGCTGGCCGAGCGTCGCTGCGCGGTCAAAGTTCGCACCTCGATATCGTACTCCAGCTGGTTGATCCGCAAGTGCAGGCGGTCCCCCACCTTGACTACGCGCGAGGCCTTGACCCGTTCCCCGCCCAGCGTCACCCTCCCCAACTCCAGCGCTTCGTGCGCCAGTTGCCGGGTCTTATAGAAGCGCGCCGCCCACAGCCACTTGTCGAGCCGGACCTTGCCTTCCTCGTCCGGCGCATGGTTTTGCCGGCTCATTCGACCACGCTCCACTCGGCCGACACCCACCCCTGCAGATCGAGTCGCAGGCGGTCGCCCGGCTTGACCGCCGCGACGCCCTCCGGGGTGCCGGTATAGATCAGGTCTCCCTCGCTCAGGCCGTAGACCGTGGAAAGGTAATGGATGATGGCGGGAACGGAAAACAGCATCAGACGGGTATCGCCCCGCTGACGCGTCTCGCCGTTGACCTGCAGGGTAAACTCGAGGTGCCCTGGGTCCGCGACGCGTTCCGCGGGAACGAAGGCCGAAACCGTGGCCGCACTGCGAAAGCCCTTGGCCTTGGTCCATGGTAGACCCTTTTGCTTGGCAATGCCCTGGACGTCGCGCGCGGTCATGTCGAGGCCGATGGCATAGCCCGCCACATGCTGCAGCGCGGCAGATTCAGGGATGTCATTTCCACCCTTGCCAATCAGCAGCACCAGTTCACATTCGTGATGAACATCGCCGGAATAGGCCGGCAGCCGAATCGGCTCGCCTTCAACGGCCAGCGCCGACGTCGGCTTCAGGAACACCAGCGGTTCCGCCTCGACGGCGTTGCCGAGTTCCGCCGCATGTGCGGCGTAGTTCCGGCCGATACAGAACACATTGCCCACGCGGATGCTCTGCCCGTTCAATTGAACTACCGCCATACTTTGACTCTCCCCTGGTTAAACACGGCTAACGGCAACTCTCAACTATAGCGCCGAAGCCCCGCGAACGGCAGTGCGGACAGACGCAGATTGCACGTGACAACGACCACGCCGTCATATATTATTTTGTTGCACTGCAACATTTGCTGGTCTGCAACAAAACCTCTGGCGTGAATGGTCGTTTCGTGTGAAATTGTCATTTACCACTGTTAGAGTTTGCCAAAACCAGCAGCACCCTCAGGGGGCCCGCGCGTCAGGACAAGCTGATCGGCGGACTGCCCCGACAGATACGCGCAAGGAGAGTACATTGAGCCAGGAAGCACCCATCTCGCTTGAGAAGTTTTTTGCCAGCCTCTCCGAGGCCAATCAACAGTGGATGCAGCAGTTCGTCAATTCCCTGACGCTGGGAGGCACCATGGGCGCTCCTGTCGATGGCGCGGCCAACCCGTGGGCAGGCATGATGAACCATGCCAACCAGCTGTTTGCCATGCAGAGCCAGCTCTACCAGCAACAGATGGGCCTCTGGATGAAATTCCTCGGCCAGGGCAACGCATCTGGCGACGAAGCACCCGCCCCGAGCAGCGACCGCCGCTTTGCCGCGCCGGAGTGGAACGATCACCCGTTCTACAGCCTGCTCAAGCAAAGCTACCTGGCCACCTCGAAGTGGATGACCGAACTGGTCGACCAGGCCCAGCTGGACGCGGAGGCCAAGGACAAGCTGACCTTCATCACCCGACAGTACATCGACGCCATGGCGCCGACCAACTTCATGCTGACCAACCCCGAGGTGATCAAGCGCGCGATCGAGACCAAGGGCGAGAGCCTGTCCGAAGGCATGAAGAACATGATGGAGGACATCAAGAAGGGTCACATCTCGATGTCCGATGAAAGCAAGTTCGAGATCGGCGTCAACATCGTGACCACGCCCGGCGAGGTCGTGTTCCGCAACGAACTGATCGAGCTGATCCAGTACACCCCGACCACAGAAAAGGTTTACGAAAAGCCGCTCCTGATCGTGCCGCCCTGCATCAACAAGTATTACCTGATGGATCTGCAGCCGGACAACTCGATGGTGCGCCATTTCGTGGCCCAGGGTTACCGCGTGTTCCTGATTTCCTGGCGCTCGGCCACCCCGGAGATGAAGCAGTTCACCTGGGAAACCTACATCGAGAAGGGCGTCATCGCCGCCGCCGAGGCGGTCAAGAAAGTCACCCGCCAGCCCTCGATGAACGCTCTGGGCTTCTGCATCGGTGGCGTCATCCTCACCACGGCGCTGTGCGTGATGCAGGCCAAGGGCATGAACTGGATCGATTCCGCCACCTTCATGACCTCGCTGCTCGACCATACCGATCCGGGCGAAATCAAGGTGTTCATCGACGAGAACGTGGTGCGCAGCCGCGAGCAGAAGCTAGCCAGCGGCGGCATCATCAGCGGCAAGGAGCTGGGGCGCACCTTCGCCTCGCTGCGCGCCAACGATCTGGTGTGGAACTACGTGGTGAACAACTACCTGCTGGGCAAGACCCCGGCACCGTTCGACCTGCTCTACTGGAACAACGACGCGGTCGACCTGCCGTTGCCGATGCATACCTTCTTCCTGCGCGAGATCAACCTCAAGAACTCGCTGACCAAGCCGGGTGCTATCACCCTGTGCGGCGTACCGATCGACGTGTCGAAGATCAACATCCCGGTGTATATCTTCGCCGCCCGCGAAGATCACATCGTGCTGTGGACCTCGGCCTACTCCGGCGTGAAGTACCTGACCGGCACGCCAAGCCGCCGCTTCGTGCTCGGCGCTTCCGGCCACATCGCCGGTTCGATCAACCCGGTGACCAAGGACAAGCGCAACTACTGGGTCAACGAAGCCCTCCCGGCAGACCCGGAAGACTGGCTGGAAACCGCGGAAAGCCGTCCGGGCAGCTGGTGGAAGGACTGGGATGCCTGGCTCGCTCCGCAATCGGGCAAGCAGGTGGCCACACCCAAGACCATGGGCAACAAGGAACTGCCCCCGCTCGAGCCGGCACCGGGGACGTACGTCCGCGCCAAGGCCCTGCCGGCGGTGGTGGCCTCGCTGCAATGATCCGGACCCGGTCCCGAGCGATCGGGGCCGTTTTCAACATGCCATTGTCGGCCCAAGATGCTGGCAATTTTAGTTCAATGAACGGAGAAGACTGATGGAAGAGATCGTTATCGTCGCTGCTGGCCGCACCGCTGTCGGCAACTTTGGTGGCTCGCTCGCGAAGATTCCGGCGCCGGAACTGGGCGCCACGGTGATCAAGGCCCTGCTGGAAAAGACCGGCATCGCCCCGGAACAGGTCTCCGAAGTGATCATGGGTCAGGTGCTGACCGCCGGCGTCGGCCAGAACCCGGCACGCCAGGCACTGATCAAGGCCGGCATTCCGGTCCACGTGCCGGCCATGACCATCAACCAAGTGTGCGGTTCCGGCCTGAAGGTGACCCACCTGGCCGCTCAAGCCATCGCCTGCGGCGATGCCGAGATCGTGATTGCCGGTGGCCAGGAAAGCATGAGCATGTCCCCGCACATTCTGCCGGGTTCGCGTGATGGCTTCCGCATGGGTCCGGCCACCCTGGTCGACACCATGGTGTACGACGGCCTGACCGACGTCTATAACCAGTACCACATGGGCGTTACCGCCGAGAACATCGCCACCAAGTACGGCATTTCGCGTGAAGAGCAGGATGCCTTCTCCGCCGCGTCGCAGAACAAGGCCGAAGCCGCCCGGGCTGCCGGCAAGTTCGTCGACGAGATCATTCCGGTGATGGTGCCGCAACGCAAGGGCGACCCGGTTGCCTTCGCCACCGACGAATTCATCAAGGCCGGCGCTACCGCCGAAGGTCTGGGCAAACTGCGCCCGGCCTTCAAGAAGGATGGCACCGTCACCGCTGGCAACGCCTCCGGCGTGAACGATGGCGCCGCCGCGGTGATCATGATGACCGCAAAGAAAGCCGCCGAGCTCGGCCTGAAGCCGCTGGCCCGCATCAAGGCCTACGCTTCGGCCGGCGTCGAGCCGTCGATCATGGGCATGGGCCCGGTACCGGCCACCCAGCGCGTGCTGGAACGTGCCGGCTGGAGCCTGGGCGAAGTCGACCTGATCGAAGCCAACGAAGCCTTCGCGGCTCAGGCGTTGGGTGTGGCGCGCGAACTGCAGTGGGATGCCGACAAGGTCAACGTCAACGGTGGCGCCATCGCCATCGGTCACCCGATCGGCGCTTCCGGCTGCCGCATCCTGGTCAGCCTGCTGCACGAAATGCAGCGCCGTGACGCCAAGAAGGGTCTGGCCACGCTGTGTATCGGCGGCGGCATGGGCGTGGCACTGGCGGTCGAGCGCGACTGACTCCACCCCTGAAGCGCAGACAAGCCGGGAATGTTTTCCCGGCTTTTTTTATGCCATACGGCACTGACAGGCCGCGCGAGTCCCCTTATACTCGCTCGCTGCAAATCGGACCGGATGGCCATGACTTTCGCTGCACTCACCCTCCCCCTGCTTGGCCTTGCCCCACCCAGCCTGAAGCGGCTGCTCGGCGGTCTCGCTGCCGGCCTGCTGCTGATAACGGCCTGCCAAGCGGCGCCCAGGCTCGCCCTCTACACCGAGGAGTGGCCACCCATGTCCTTTACCAACAACAGAGGGGTGCCGGATGGCATGGCCGTCGAGGTGGTGAACGAGATACTGCGGCGCACGGGACAGAACAACCCGATCGCCGTGGTGCCCTGGATACGCGGCTACAATCAGTTGCTGACCCGCCCCAACGTCCTGCTGTTCACCGTCGGACGCAACGCCGAGCGCGAACGCAACATGACCCTGCTGGGGCCGATCGCCATGTCGAGCACCGTGCTGCTGGCGCGCAGCGAAGACGTTCTGGCATTGCAAGCACTCGGCAGCGACATCCTGAAACGGGAAGTGGCCGCCTACCAGGGCAGCATCTTCGAGAGTACGGCACGCAACAAGGGCTTTTCCAGCATCCGGGAGACCGGCAGCAGCGAGGAAGGCGCGCGCATGCTGCTCGCCAAGCGGGTGGACCTATGGGTGGAAGGGAATGTCGCGGTGGCTCAGACCCTGCAACGGCTAGCCATCCCGCCCGGCCGCGTGGCCCGCGTCATCACCCTGGATTCGCTCGACCTCTACTTCGCCTTTTCGCGCGGCACCGACCGCGAGACCATCCTGCAATGGCAGGCTGCGCTACGCGACATGAAGAAGGACGGTACCTTTCAGGCGATCCATCAGCGTTGGCTCCCCGGTGAAGCGCCGCCACTGCAGGTCATGCGCCTCGGACTCGAGCCCTGAAGAGACAAAAAAGCCCAACCGAATGGTTGGGCTTTTTGTTGTCGTCGAGAGCGCGCTTACATCGCGTCGAGCACCTCGATGCCGAGCAGGCCGAGGCCGCTCTGGAGGGTTTTGGCCGTCAATGCCGCCAACTGCAGACGGCTGGCACGCACTTGACCCTCGCTCTTCAGGATCGGGCAGGCCTCGTAGAAGCGCGAGAACAGCGTGGCGACATTGTACAGATAGCCGCACAAGTGGTGCGGCTGGCTGCTGTCGGCCACGGCGAACACCACGTCTTCGAACTGCGCCAGCACGACCGCCAGCTGCTTTTCCGCCACCTCGGTGATCAGTACCTTGGCCGCCGGGTCGAAGTCCTCGGCCTTGCGGAACACGCTCTGCACGCGTGTGTAGGCATACTGCAGGTACGGCGCGGTGTTGCCCTCGAAGCTGAGCATGGCGTCCCAGTCGAAGATGTAGTCGGTATTGCGGCTCTTGCTCAGATCGGCGTATTTCAGCGCGCCGATGCCCACCACCGCGGCGATCTGACGGCGCTCGGCTTCCGGCAGCTCCGGGTTCTTGCTGGTAACCAGCTGGAAAGCGCGTTCCACCGCCTCGTCCAGCAGTTCCACCAGCTTGACGTTCTCGCCGGAACGGGTTTTCAGCGGCTTGCCGTCCGGCCCCATGATAGTGCCATGGCCGATGTGCTGGAAGTCGGCTTCTTCCGGCAGCCAGCCCGCCTTGCGTGCGGTGCTGAACAGCTGCTGGAAGTGCAGGCTCTGGCGCGAATCGACCACGTACAGGCAGCGATCCAGCCCCAGCTTGTTCACACGGAAGCGGATGGCGCCGAGGTCGGTGGTGGCGTACAAGTAGCCACCGCCCTGCTTCTGGACGATGAAGGCAGCCGGTTCGCCTTCCTTGTTTTTGAATTCGTCGAGGAAGACGACTTGCGCACCCTGGTCTTCGACCAGCAGGCCTTTCTGGCGCAGCTCTTCCACCAGTACCGGCAGGTCGTCGTTGTAGAAGCTTTCGCCGCGCACATCGTCGTCGTTCAACTGCAGGCCGAGCTTCTGGTAAATGGCGTTGCAGTGGGTCAGCGACAGCTTGACGAACTGCTGCCACAATTTCAGCACTTCGGCATCGCCGGACTGCAGTTTCACCACGTAATCGCGGGCGGTGTCGGCAAAGGCCGTATCTTCGTCAAAACGCTTCTTGGAGTGCTTGTAGAACGTATCGAGGTCTTTGAGCTCGAGGTCGGCCTGACCGCTCTTGCTGATTTCCACCATGTAGGCTACCAGCATGCCGAACTGGGTACCCCAGTCCCCCACATGGTTCTGGCGCACCACATTATGGCCGATGAAGCTGTTCACGCGGACCAGCGCGTCGCCAATGATGCCGCCGCGTAGGTGGCCGATGTGCATTTCCTTGGCGAGGTTGACCGAGGAATACTCCACCATGACCTTCTTGGCGTCGACCTTGGTAATACCCAAGGCTTCATCGGCCAGCGCCGTTTCGGCGCGGCGGGCGAGGAAGGCCGGGTTGAGGTGGATGTTGATGAAGCCGGGGCCGGCGATTTCCAGCTTGCTGGCGATGCCCTCGAGGTCGAGCACGGCCAGCACTTTCTGGGCCAGTTCGCGCGGGTTGGTCTTGAGCTGCTTGGCGGCGGCCATCACACCGTTGGCCTGGTAATCGCCGAATTCCGGCTTGCTGGCCGGCTGGACGTTGGCCGAAGCGTCAGGCGCGCCGGCGGCGGCGAGTGCAGCCTGCACCCGTGCGGAAATGAGTTGCAAAATGGTCATGTCGGTCCCGAAAGGTCTGGCGCAAGCGGCTCACGGCCCCTGCGCGATATCAGGGTGAAATTGTAAGCGCTGGCTACTGGCCAGGGCAAACTTTGCCGCAGTGCAGCGTGCGGCGTTCAAAGCAAAGCGCGGCGCTCCAGGAGGAGACGCCGCGCCTTCGACCAACCTTGAGCCGTTGGTTCAGAACCTGCTCACGATCCGTCGCGAGCGGCCCTCAGCGGGGTGAAGAGCAGTGCAGGAACCGGGATGGGCACGGAGTCCATGAGGATCATGGCTGAGCGAATCTCCAATGGAGATTCGCACGCGCAGAGCCGCGCATGAGCCCCGATCAGGGATGCGCAGCAGGATCGTGGATCGGTTCTCAGAGGAGACGCGCGATCAGGGCTTTTTCCATCCCTTCCATGCCTGGAATCTTGACCTTGACGCCGTTGCCCGGCGCCACCTCGGTGGCCGCGCCGTCCCGCGTCATGGTGGTAAGGTCGACGATGCGGTTGCCGCTCGGATGGATGATTTCCAGTTGGTCGCCGACGGCGAAGCGGTTCTTCACATCGATCAGCGCCCAGCCCTCGGCATCGATTTCAAGCACTTCGCCGACGTACTGGCTGCGCTTGGCCTGTGAGTGGCCGGTCAGGTAGTTCTGGTATTCCTGGGTCTGGTGACGCTCAAGGAAGCCCGGGGTATAGCCGCGGTTGGCCAGGCCTTCCAGATCGGACAACAGCGAGAAGTCGAACGGGCGGCCGGCCACGGCGTCGTCGATGGCCTTGCGGTAGGCCTGGGCAGTGCGCGACACGTAGTAGATCGACTTGGTGCGGCCTTCGATCTTCAGCGAATCGACGCCGATCTTTACCAGCTTCTCCACCTGCTCGATGGCGCGCAGGTCCTTGGAGTTCATGATGTAGGTGCCGTGCTCGTCCTCGATGATCGGCATCAGTTCGCCCGGACGGCTACCCTCTTCGATCAGGTAGGTCTTGTCGGCCAGCGGGTGGCGCTCGGCCCCGCCACAGGCGGCGAAGCTCTGGTTGGCTTCTTCCAGCGCCTTGTTGAAGTCGAACTTGATGGTCTGCACGTCGCCGGCGTCGTCGCCCTGGGTGTCGTGCATCTTGTAGTCCCAGCGGCAGGCGTTGGTACAGGTGCCCTGGTTCGGGTCGCGGTGGTTGAAGTAGCCGGAGAGCAGGCAGCGGCCGGAGTAGGCGATGCACAGCGCGCCGTGCACGAACACTTCGAGCTCCATGTCCGGGCATTCCTGGCGGATCTCGGCGATTTCATCCAGACTCAGCTCGCGCGACAGGATGACGCGGGTCAGGCCGATCTTCTGCCAGAACTTCACGCCCATCAGGTTGGTGGTATTGGCCTGCACCGAGAGGTGGATATTCACCTCCGGCCATTTCTCGCGCACCATCATGATCAGGCCGGGGTCGGCCATGATCAGCGCGTCCGGCTTCATGGCGATCACCGGTTCCATGTCGGCGAGATAGGTCTTGAGCTTGGCGTTGTGCGGCAGGATGTTGCTGGCGACGAAGAACTGCTTGCCGCGTGCATGCGCCTCTTCGATACCCTGGCGCAGTTCTTCCAGCTTGAATTCGTTGTTGCGGGCGCGCAGCGAGTAACGCGGCTGGCCGGCGTAGACGGCGTCGGCGCCATAGTCGTAGGCGGCACGCATCTTGTCGAGCGAGCCGGCGGGGAGCAGCAGTTCCGGGGCTTTCATCAGGCTTTCGGTTCCAGTTTTTCAGTGCAGCATGGCGCTGGCGGGCAGCGGCTTGAGGTCCGGCGCGACAAAGGCTCGGCGCGCGGTCTCGTCATGCAGTTTTTCTTCGGAATAGTGTTGCCGCAACAGGCTTGGCAGGTCGTCGCGCACGTCCGGGCAGCACGCCAGGAAGGCGGGCCAGTCGTCCAGCAATTCCGGCTTCGCGTCGAGGCGGCTGTAGAGGATGGCCAGCGCCGCCATGGTCAGCGTGTGGTGGTACTTGTGCGCCGCGCCCTTGGCCATGGCGTAGCGCGACAGGGTGCGGGCGCAACGTGCCGCCGCCTCGCGTGCCGGGTACTGGCGCCGGTAGGCCCAGGCCGCCAGCAGATGGGCTTCGTGGTTGAAGTCGGCTTCAGGCAGCGCCAACGTTTCCAGCTGTCGCAGCAACCCGTGGTGGTCCATGACGAGGAACACTCCTGAAGAGAGAAAAAAGAACAAGGCCCCACCGGCAGTGGAGCCTTGTTTTCGATCTATTGTGCGGCGCGATTATGCGCCCCGCCCCGGCCACAGTCAACTGCGACCCGCCCCAAACCCCGGTGGTTTAAGATACTGTTTTGAATGCCCTTTTTACTTCATGGTTTTTTCATCAGCGCCACCAGCGCGGTGAACTGCCCCACCACGCCGACCACCATCAGCCCGGACCAGAGCAGCGACGGCAGCAGACCGTTCGCCGAAGACGACTGCATGCCGGCACCGGCCAGTGCCAGCAACAGCGTGGACAACAACAGCACCAGGATCGCGAGGCGGCGGTCCTGACGCAGGCGGCGGAAAAACAGTTGAAGCATGGCATGGCACCTTGTTTTGAAACGGCCTCGGCCCGATCCTCAAGGGGAGGCGGCGAGCCTTGTACAGCCCACGATTGTAATACGACGGCCGGCCCTGGCGCGCCTTGGCAAGCCGGACGGATTTTGCCCGCCAGACAATCACCCATCAGGCATAATGAGCGACCAGACCCCCGTTAGGAGCCAACCATGCTGTTCAGATCGAGCCTGCTGGGCGAAGTCGAGGTGAACGAAGCCACCACCCTGCTCTTCCCCCATGGTATTCCCGCATTTGAAAACTGCACCCGCTTCCAGCTGTTTCACGATCAGGACAAAGCCGAGCCCAGCGTGTTCTGGATGCAGTCGCTCGACAACCCCGACGTTCTGTTCAGCGTGGTGTCGCCCACTGAATTGGGACTGCGCTACGAAATCGAGCTGAGTGAAGACGACGTGACCGCACTCGAATTGAGCCGCCCGGAGGATGCGGCCATCCTGCTGATGGTGTACAAGCCACAGGAGCAGGCCGATGAGGCACACCCGGTACTGGCCCCGCTCAGGGCCAACGTGCGCAACCCGCTAGTGATCAACCTGGCGGCGCGCCGTGGTTTGCAGAAGGCCGGGCTAGGGTGTGACATCCTGTTCCACAACCGCGGCTGAGCGTCTGTTTCATTAGTCGGCTGCGCCTTCCCTCATCCACAATGAAAGCGGCCGCCCCATACGGGCGGCCGCTTTCATCCTTGCCAGCAACATGCAGACACAGAATCTACCCCACCGGGCGAGCGTGCCAAAGCAGGTTGAGTGCCGCCAGCGCACAGGAATGTACACGGAGTACATGAGGATTCCGTATCGCTGAGCGAATCCCTGCGTGCAAATCTCCGATTTGCTCAGCGATAGATTCGCACGCAGTACTGCCGGCACTCAAGATGCGAAGGCGCAGCCGCCTGGCGGGATAGATTCTCAGCCCTTCAGCACCTCGGCCATCGCATCCGCCACATACTCGACGTTGCGGCTGTTGAGACCGGCGACGCACATGCGGCCGGAACGCACCAAGTAGACCGCGAACTCCTCACGCAGACGGTCGACCTGTTCCGGGGTCAGACCGGTGTAGCTGAACATGCCGCGCTGCTTGATGAAGTAGCTGAAATCACGGCCCGGCACCTTGGCGGCCAGCACCTCATACAGCTTCTGGCGCATGGCCTTGATGCGCTCGCGCATTTCGGCGACCTCGCCCTCCCATTCCTGGCGCAGCACCGCGTCGTTCATCACCATGGCGGTGACCTGGCCGCCGTGGGTCGGCGGGCTGGAATAGTTGCGGCGCACCGTGGCCTTCATCTGGCCCAGCACGCGTCCGGCTTCTTCGGCGTCCTGGCACACCACCGACAGGCCGCCACAGCGCTCGCCGTAGAACGACAGGTTCTTGGAGAACGAGTTGCTGACGAAGAAGCTGATACCGGCGTCGGCCATGGTGCGGATGGCGTAGGCGTCTTCGTTCAGCCCGTCGCCGAAGCCCTGGTAGGCGATGTCGAGGAAGGGGATCAGCTCGCGCTCTTTGACCACGGCGATCACCTCGCGCCACTGCGCGTTGGAGAGATCGACACCGGTCGGGTTGTGGCAGCACGGGTGCAGCAGCACCACGGTCTTGGCCGGCAACTGCTTGAAGCAGGTGATCATTTCGTCGAATTTCACGCCGCCGCTGACTGCGTCGTAGTAGGGGTAGTCGTGCACCACGAAGCCGGCACCTTCGAACATGGCGCGGTGGTTGTCCCAGGTCGGGCTGCTGACCCAGACTTCGCTCTCGGGGAAGTAGCGCTTCAACAGATCGGCGCCGATCTTCAACGCACCGGAGCCGCCGATGGTCTGGATGGTGGCGATGCGGTCGGACGTGACGGCCTCGTGCCCGGCACCGAACAGCAACTCCTGCACCGCCCGGCGGTAGTTGGCGGCACCTTCCATTGGCAGGTAGGAGCGAGGGCCGGCGGCTTGCACACGCGCCACCTCGGCCTTCTGCACCGACGGCAACAGTGGAATGCGTCCTTGTTCGTCGTAGTACAGGCCGATGCCGAGGTTGACCTTGTTCGGGCGCGGGTCGTTATTGAAGGTTTCGACGAGGGTGAGGATCGGGTCGCCGGCGTAGGCGTCAACGTGTTCGAACATGGTGCGGGCCACAGTCTCGTAGTGTTGGTTGATGAGCGAAACAAGCAGGCGCTAACCGTACCATGAAACGGCCGCCGAGGCGTAGTGCGGGACGGGCACTTCGAGATTGCCCCCCTGCCCTGGCCTCACAAACGAAAAAACCGCCGGCGACCGGAGGTCGCAGGCGGCGGGGAGAGACGCGGGCGTTCGCTTAGAACGAGTGCTTCAGGCCAACACCGAAGCCGGTCGGGTTGGAACCGGCACCGACGCCGGTCAGGCCGGCGTTGCCGAAGGTGCGGCTGGCGTTGTCGTCGTTGGCGATACGGGTGTAGTAGGCGTAGGTCTGGGTGCGCTTGGACAGATCGTAGGTGGCGCCCAGGGTCCACTGGTTGGCACCGTCCTTGGCGTCGGACTTGGACTCTTGCAGCTTGGCGTAGGCCAGGCTCACGCCGAAGTTGCCGAATTTCTGCTCGGCGCCGACGGTCCAGGCGTTCTGCTTGGTATCGCCGGTGGTCGTGTCGTTACGCTCCTGCTCGAAGCCGGCACCGATCTTGGTGTCGCCGAACTTGTAGCTGGCGGCCACTTTCCAGAAGGACTGGTTCAGGTTGGCGTCGCTGGCCACGGCGTTCTTGTCGTTGCGACGGTCGTAGCCCACGCCGACGTTGAAGCCGTCGATCGAGTAGGCTGCGGCCAGGCTCCAGACGTCCTTGTTGGTACGGTCGGTGCCGACGATAGCGCGAGTTTCGTCGGTGCCATAGGACACGGCAGCCTGGAAGCCGGCGAAGTTCGGGGTGTAGTAATGCACCGAGTTGGCCAGACGCGTGTCGCCATGGCAGAACACCGACTTGTCGGTGCAGATTTCGGCGATGGTGTCAGCCATCGGGTTGACCAGGATCGGCTTGAGCAGAGCCTTGTAGGCGCTGTCGTTGTAGCCCATGAAGGCCTTACCGAAGGCGCCGTCCAGACCGACGAAGCTGTTGCGGGTGGCAAAAGTGCCCTTGCGGGTGCCGCCGTCATCGACGGAGATTTCCTGCTCGACCTGCCAGATGGCCTTCAGGCCGTCGCCCAGGTCTTCATTGCCCTTGAAGCCCAGCTTGGACACGTTGGAGCTGACGCGGGTGGTGGACTTGATGTCGTTGGCGGAATTGGTCGAACCAGTGGCCTTGACCGATTCGATCGACTCGCTGATGGTGCCGTAGAGGGTGACGTCGGCCAGGGCGGCCGGGGCGATCAGGGCGGAGGCGACCGCCAAGGCAAGCAGATTCTTCTTCATTGCGATAACTCACTAGGGTTGTTGTATTTCACGCTTCGTCGGGTGAAACGTGTGGCGAAATATAGACACTCAATGTGTCTTTCCTATTACGGTGATGTTAAATCGCGACACCACAAGGGGGATTTAGACTTTATCGCCACACGGCATAAAGCATAAACAGGCCGCCGAGTCACCGCGTTGACGGCCATCAAGCCGATTACCTTGGCCGTGAGAACCTGTTCATGATCTTGCGGCGCACACCTGATTGGGGCTCATGCGTTACTCTGCGTGTGCGAATCTCCGATTTGCTCAGCCATGATCCTCATGTACTCCATGTACATCCTGATTTCCGTGCCGGGCTGTCCCGCTGAGGGCCGCTCGCGACAGATGAACAGGTTCTGAGATTCAGACACAAAAGCGCCGGTCACTCCCCATGACCGGCGCTTTTGTTGTGACCTTCGCGTAGCGGCATGACCCCGCCCCGCTACGGGTGTTGTCCTATGCAACCCTGCACGCCTGCTCCAGTTGCGGCTGCAAGGCAGCCAGGCCGGCGACTTCGCCCAGCACGATGACGGCGGGGCTGGCGAGCCGGGCCTCGCGCACGTCGGCGACCAGGTTGGCCAGCGTGCTGACCACGGCACGCTGCTCCGGACAGCCGACGCGGTGCACCACCGCCACCGGCAGATCGGTGGCGAAGCCGGCTTCGCGCCAGACTGTGGTCAGCGACGGCAGGTCGCTCATGCCCATGTAGCACACCACGGTGAGTCCGGCTTGCGCCAACGCTGCCCACGGCAGCGGGCTGCCGTCCTGGGTGTGCGCGGTGACCAGCGTCACACCGCGGCTGAGGCCGCGATGGGTCAGCGGCAGGCCGAGCGCCGGGCCGACCGCGAGACCGGCGGTAAGGCCGCCGACGGCTTCGACCGTGACGCCGCGCTCGGCCAGCCACTGCCATTCTTCTCCGCCGCGGCCGAAGATGAAGGGATCGCCGCCCTTGACGCGCGCCACCACCTTGCCGTGGCGGGCGTAGCGCAGCATCAGGCGATGAATGAAGGCTTGCGGCGTGGAGCGACAGCCGCCGCGCTTGCCGACGTGCACGATGCGCGCGTCGGGGCGGGCGAAGCCCAGCACCTCGCGGCTGACCAAGTCGTCCACCAGCCAGACGTCGGCGGCCTGAAGGGCCTTCACCGCCTTGAGCGTCAGCAGTTCCGGATCACCCGGGCCCGCCCCGATCAGATAGACCTTGCCTGTATGCATCTCATGCTCCCTGGGCTGCCTGGGCAGCAGCCACCATCCTCGTCAATTCCGGCACACAGGAACCGCAGCCGCTGCCGCAGCCGAGTCCCGATTTCAGCCCTTCAACATCGCAACCGGCGGCGATCGCCTGGACGATGGCGTCCTCGCGCACCCCGGTGCAGGCGCATACTACACGTGAACGGTGGATCAGAGTGCCTCCGCCCATCAACAAGCGCGCCAGGCTGTCCGGCGTTTCGCCGTCGTCGAACCAGTCGGCCAGCGCCTCGTCGGCACGGACATCGCCGGCCAGCAGATAGGCGCAAGGCATTTTGCCGTTCAGCCACACTCTTCTAAGCACACTTCGTGCCGGGTCGTCGAAGGCGGCGAGCATGGCGTCGGCCGGCGTCACCGTGTCGGCCAGCGCCTCGAGCAGAGCGGCCTCGGGGGCGGCTTCGGCCGCGAGCTTGAGGCGCACCGCGGTGCCGCCGGCAACCACCGTCAGCAGCACGGCGTAGGGGAAGCGTGCCAGCCACGGGGTCAGGCGCTGGCGCAGCTGGGCCACGTCGCCCTTGACCAGCAGGGTGAGCCGCCACGGCAGGCGCGCCGGTTCGAGCGCGATGGCGGCGTGCTTGAGTTCAGGCTGGCGCGATACCGGGTCGACCTTGCCCAAGGTCAGGGCATTGACACCGTTGCCGGCCATGTAGGCACCACCCCAGTGCATCGGCAGGAAGGCCATGCCGGGGCGCAGGTTGTCGTCGGCTGCGACCGGCAGCACGATGGCGCCACGCCGCGACTTGATGCGCGCCAGGTCACCCTCCTTGAGGTGGTAGCGGTCGAGGTCGCGCGGGTTGAGCGACAGCACCGGTTCTTCGACGTGACGGGTCAGCCCTGGCACCAGCGCGGTGCGGCTCATGGTGTGCCAGTGGTCGCGCAGGCGGCCGGTGGTCAGGCGCAGCGGGTACTGCGCCGAGACGTTCTCCGCCACCGGGCGGTAGCCGATGTCGACGAAGCGGGCGCGGCCGGACGGCGTGGCGAAGCGGCCGTCCTGATAGAGCCGCGCCTGGCCGGCGGTGGCGCCGGCCGGGAACGGCCATTGCTGCGGGCCGATCTGGTCGAGCACGGCGTAGCTCAAGCCGGTGATGTCGAGGTCGCGCCCGGCGGTGGTGACGACGTGCTCGGCGAACACCTGGGACGCTTCTTCGTAGCCAAACAAGGTTGGCCGAAGCGGATGCAGACGCGCTTCCAGCGCCTGCGCCACGTCGCGCGCGATGATCCAGTCGTGGCGCGCCTCACCCGGCGCCGGCAGCGCGGCGCGCACGCGGCTGATGCGGCGCTCGGAGTTGGTGACGGTGCCGTCCTTCTCCGGCCAGGTGCTGGCCGGCAGCACGAGGTCGGCGTACGGCAGCGTTTCGGAACCGGCGAAGGCTTCCTGCACGATGACGAAGTCGACCTTCTCCAGCGCGCGGCGTACCAGCGCCTGGTCCGGCAGCGATTGCGCCGGGTTGGTGCAGACCACCCACAACACCTTGATCTGCCCTTTCGAGGCGGCCTCGAACAGTTCGATGGCGGGCAGGCCGGGCTCGGCCGGGATGCTGTCCACGCCCCAGATCGCCGCCACTTCGGCGCGGTGCGCGGGGTTGGCGAGGTCGCGGTGCGCCGACAGCAGGTTGGCCAGCCCCCCTACTTCGCGCCCGCCCATGGCGTTGGGCTGGCCGGTGAGCGAGAACGGGCCGGCGCCGGGCTTGCCGATCTGGCCGGTGGCCAGGTGCAGGTGGATCAGCGCGGCGTTCTTGTCGGTGCCGGCGGCGGACTGGTTCAGGCCCATGGTGTAGAACGACAGGGCCGCGCCGGCGCGGCCGAACCAGCGCGCGGCGGTGACGATGTCTTCTTCGCTGATGCCGCAGATGTCGGCGGCGGCACGCGGGGTGAATTCGCGCAGCCGCTCCTTCAGCTTGGCGAAACCTTCGGTGTGCTGCTCGATGTAGTCGCGATCGAGCAGGTCGTCCCACACCAGCACGTTGAGCATGGCGTGGAACAGCGCCACATCGGTGCCGGGCAAGATCGGCAGGTAGAGGTCGGCGAGACTGGCGGTGTCGGTGCGGCGCGGGTCGATGACGATGACCTTGAGCGCCGGGTTGGCCGCCTTGGCGGCTTCCAGCCGGCGGAACAGCACCGGGTGGGCGTAGGCCATGTTGGAGCCGGCGATCAGCACCACCTCGGCCTGGTCGATGTCTTCGTAACAGGCCGGCGGCGCGTCGGCACCGAGCGTGGCCTTGTAGCCGGCCACCGCGCTCGACATGCACAGCCGCGAGTTGGTGTCGACGTTGTTGGTGCCGACCACGGCGCGCGTCAGCTTGTTGAAGACGTAGTAGTCCTCGGTCAGCAGTTGGCCGGAGAGGTAGAACGCCACCGAGTTGGGGCCGTGCTCGGCGACGGCCGCCGCGATGCGGTCGGCGGCGCCGGCGATGGCGTCGTCCCAGGCGATGCGCTGGCGCGGGGCGGTCTTGTCGTGGCGCAGCTCGGGATAGAGCAGGCGCGCGCCCGGCTTGCCGGTGGTGTCGGCCAGGGTGCGGCCCTTGCTGCACAACCGGCCGAGGTTGGCCGGGTGGGCGGGATCGCCTTCCACCGAGGTCAGGCGCTGGCCGTCGGACTGGATCAGGACACCGCAGCCGGTGCCGCAGTAACAGCAGATCGAGGAGACAGTCTTGTTGCGTCCCGTGGTGTCTGTCATGTGATGTCTCCCAATGCGATCAATCTTGATGGAGCCTTGCCGTGGGGCGGAAGCCGCGCCGAGCTGGGCGTTCCGTCGAGGCGGGCGTGCCGCGCTCACGCAGAACGCCCTACGTCAGCTCATTTCGGCCCGGCTTCGGCGGAACGCCCCGTGACGGCTCATTTCAGGTCCAGCGAGACCTGGCCGTCTTCGACGCGTACCGGGATGTGGCCGGTGCAGCCGACGTCGGGCGCGCAGGCCTCGCCGGTCTTGAGGTCGACCACCCAGTTGTGCAGCGGGCAGGCCACGGTGTGGCCGGAGATGATGCCTTGCGACAGCGGACCACCCTTGTGCGGGCAGCGGTCGACCAGCGCGAACACGTAGTCGTCCTCGGCGCGGAAGATGGCGATGTCGTCCTGACCCTCGCGCTTGAGGACGCGGGCGCCCTGCTTCGGGATGTCATTGATGGTGCAAACGGTTTTCCAGTTCATGCTGATCTCCTTGTCCATTCGTGCCGGGAGCACGGGTGCTGACAACGTGCTCCCGCGGCGGTCTGGCATTACACGGTGAGAGGTTCGAATTCGTGACGGGCGACACCTTCCTTGACGCGCTCGGTCCACGGGTCCTTCTCGAAGGACAGGGCGAAGCGCAGCCGCTCGTACAGGGCCTTGCGGTTTTCCAGGTTGTCGACCACCTGGGCCTTGATGAAATCGAGGCCGACGCGGTGCAGGTAGTGCACGGTGCGCTCGAGGTAGAACGCCTCCTCGCGGTAGAGCTGCAGGAAGGCGCCGGAGAGTTCCAGCACTTCCTCGCGTGTCTTCACCTTGGCGAGGAACTGCGCCACCTCGGTCTTGATGCCGCCGTTGCCGCCGATGTAGAGCTCCCAGCCGGAGTCGACGCCGATGATGCCGACGTCCTTGATGCCCGATTCGGCGCAGTTGCGCGGGCAGCCCGAGACCGCCAGCTTGACCTTGGCCGGGCTCCACATGCCGGTGAGGTCCTTCTCCAGGTCGATGCCCATCTGGGTGGAATCCTGCGTGCCGAAGCGGCAGAACTCGGAGCCGACGCAGGTCTTCACGGTGCGCAGGCTCTTGCCGTAGGCGTGGCCGGACGGCATGTCGAGGTCGGCCCAGACCTTGGGCAGGTCTTCCTTCTTCACGCCCAAGAGGTCGATGCGCTGGCCGCCGGTGACTTTCACCATCGGGATGGCGTACCTGTCGGCGACGTCGGCGATGCGGCGCAGCTCGGAGGCGTTGGTGACGCCGCCCCACATGCGGGGGATCACCGAGTAGGTGCCGTCCTTCTGGATGTTGGCGTGCACGCGCTCGTTGATGAAGCGCGACTGCGGATCGTCCTTGGCTTCGCCCGGCCAGGTCGAAATCAGGTAGTAGTTGATCGCCGGGCGGCAGGTGGCGCAGCCGTCCGGGGTGCGCCATTCGAGGAAGTCCATCACCTGGCGCAGGCTGGTCAGGTGCTGTTCGCGGATCACCTTGCGCACGCCGCCATGGGTGTGTTCGGTACAGCCGCACACCGGTTTCTCGGACTTGGGCTTGACGTCGGCGGCACCGCCGACGCAGTTGATCAGGATCTGCTCGACCAGGCCGGTGCACGAACCGCAGGAGCTGGCGGCCTTGGTGTGCTTCTTGATCTCGTCGACGGTGAACAGGCCCTTTTCCTGGATCGCCTTGACGATGGTGCCCTTGCACACGCCGTTGCAGCCGCACACTTCGGCGTCGTCCGGCATGCCGACGACTTTGCTCTGGCCGGCGTGGCCGACGTCGCCCTGCCCGCCTTCGCCCAGCATCAGCACGTCGCGCATCTCGGCCACCGACTTGCCTTCGCGGATCAGGCGGAAGTACCAGGCGCCGTCGGCGGTGTCGCCGTACAGGCAGGCGCCAACCAGTTTGTTGTCCTTCAGCACCAGCTTCTTGTAGAGGCCACCCATCGGGTCGGACAGGGTGATGGCCTCGGTGCCGTCGTCGCCCATGAAGTCGCCGGCAGAGAATAGGTCGATGCCGGTGACCTTGAGCTTGGTCGAGGTGGCGGCCGGCACGTAACGACCGATGCCGTAGTGCGCCAGGTGGTTGGCGGCGACCTTGGCCATGTCGAACAGCGGGGCGACCAGGCCGTAGGCCACGCCGCGGTGGCTGACGCACTCGCCGACGGCGTAGACGCGCGGGTCGTAGGTCTGCATGGTGTCGTTCACCACCACACCGCGGTTGCAGTAGAGACCGGATTTTTCGGCCAACTCGGCGTTCGGGCGGATGCCGACGGCCATCACCACCAGGTCGCCCGGGATTTCCTCGCCGTCGGCGAAGCGCAGGCCGGCAACGCGGCCGGTGCCGTTGTCGAGCAGCGCGGCGGTCTGCTTCTGCAGGTGGAAGGCGATGCCGCGGTCTTCCAGGCTCTGCTGCAGCAGCTTGGCGGCGGTGCGGTCGAGCTGGCGGTCGAGCAGCCACTCGCCCAGGTGCACCACGCTCACGTCCATGCCGCGCGCCATCAGGCCGTTGGCGGCTTCCAGGCCCAACAGGCCGCCGCCGATGACGACGGCCTTCTTGTACTTCTGGCTGGCCTCGATCATCAGGTTGACGTCGCGGATGTCGCGGAAGGTCACCACGCCGTCGAGGTCCTTGCCCGGCACCGGCAGGATGAAGGGGTTGGAGCCGGTAGCCAAGAGCAGGCGGTCGTACGGCGCCTCGGTGCCGTCGGAGGTGCGCACCACGCGCTTGACGCGGTCGATCTCGGTGACTTCCTTGCCCATGTGGAGGGTAATGCCGTTTTCGGCGTACCACTCCACCTCGTTGAGCATGATCTCCTTCAGCGTCTGTTCCCCCGACAGCACCGGCGACAGCAGGATGCGGTTGTAGTTGGGGTGCGGCTCGGCGCCGAAGACGGTGATGTCGTAGAAGTCGGGCATCAGCTTGAGCAGCTCTTCCAGAGTACGCACGCCGGCCATGCCGTTGCCTACCATGACGAGTTTCGGTTTGTTCATCGGGATCTCCTTAGCATCGTGGCTACGCCGCATTCACCATTGCCGCAGCGAGACCAAATAAAAAAAGTCCGTTCCCATGGATTCCCCATGCTGAACGGACCTCTTTGTCCTTACCCGCTTCACCGCCATTGGCAAACCGAGCAAAATTGTCTGCTGTATTACTAGCAAGTGCCGTGCCAGATCCTGAATACTGCCGATAATCTTGCCGTGCGTGAGGCTTCAGGAGGCCGGCAAGCCCCCGGAATACCGTGCCTTTCCGCCGTTTCACGCTTCAGCGCCGCACCATTGGCTGCCCAGACGGGCTCGTGGCGGAGGGGCAAATGACCCGGACTCCCCCTGCAAGAGCCTTTGCTCGGGCGATTGAGCCGCTGCCAAGTTGGATTGCAGTGCAGCATTGCCCCAAAAGCGTGCACAGCGCGCCACGACGGCTACTTCTGCAGCATCAGCCACAAGCCAGCCAGACTCAGCCCGGCGCCCCCCAGGCGCAGCAGCGACGGCTGCTCACGAAACAGCAGGAAGCCTAGCGGCAGCAGCACCAAGGTGCTGATAACATTGGCGCTGAGCGACGCCACTCCCATCTGCCAGCCGGCACGGTAGGCCAAGAGGAAGCCCAGCTCGATGCCCAGGATGCCGAGCGCGACGCCGCTACTGCTCCAGTTCAAGGCCAGCAGGCTGCGGTTGCCGGGGCTGAACTGCATGCCGATGAGACACAGCAGCATCGCCACGCCATAGCTGACGGCCAGGGTAAAAAACGGATTCACCGTCTGTGGCACCTGCTTGAGCGACAAGTGGTAAATCACCGAGCCGGCCACGGCCAGCAACAAGGCAAACAGCGACATGGTGTGCTCCTATGAAATGAACCCCACCATGCTAGCGACCCGGACAGGCTATAGGTAGACTACCTATTATTATCCTTGTTATAAGAATTCATTATGGCCATGGATCTGGATACCGCCCTGCTACGCGCCTTCGTCAGCGTGGTGCGCAGCGGAAGCATCAACCGTGCCGCCAGCCGCCTACAGCGCACCCAGCCCGCCGTCAGCCAGCAGATCCGCAAACTGGAGCAGCAGCTGGGGCAGCCGTTGCTGGAGCGCTCGCCTCGCGGTATCAGCCTGACCGGGGCGGGCGAATCGTTGCTGCCCTACGCCGAGCGCCTGCTGATGCTGACCGACCAGCTGCTGCCCGGATTGGGCAGCCTGCCGACCAGCGCCCAGCACCGCCGCATCGGCATCATGGAGGACTTCGTCGGCACCCGGCTGCCCCGCGTCCTGGCGGATTTCGCCAGCGTGCATCCGGGCCTGCGCCTGTCGGTGACGGTGGGGCTCAAGGTCGAGCTGTTCGCGGCGATGAACGCCGGCGAGCTGGACGTCATGGTCAGTTCACCGCTGGGCGACAGTGGCCCGTTGTTGAAGCCGGAGGCCCAGTTCCTGTGTCCGCTGGCCTGGTTCGCCGCGCGCGGCAAGCCACTGGCGACCACCTCCTTGCCACTGGTGATTTTCAGCGCTCCCTGTTCATGGCGGGAACAAACGCTGGCCACGTTGAACCGTGCCGGACAGCCGTGGCATATCGTCTTCGAGAGTTTCAGCCTGCCCGCCATCCAGGCCGCGGTGGAGGCCGGGCTCGGGGTGGCGGCGATGCTGGCGGACACCCCGCCTGCCAACAGCTACTGCATCAACGACGGCAGCCTGCCGCCGCTGCCCGGCATGCCGGTGGGCGTCTACCGGCAAAGCGGCGATAGCGACCCGCTGAGCGGACAACTGGCGGCCTTGTTCTGTCGCGAGCTGGGCGAGCCGGTGGCGCTGCCGGCCACGACGGCCTGAGCCGCCCGCCGTTCAGAGCACCAGCAGCAGGTACACCAGCACCAGGTTGAGCAGCAGCGACACCAGGGCGATGGCGCGCCACAGTTTGAGCGGGGAGCGCTCGGCCCACGGCACGCGGCGGCGCACCGCGAGCGACTGCGCGTCGCCCTTTTCCAGCGCCAGCAGCAGTTCTTCCGCAGTTTCGAAGCGGCGTGCCGGATCGCGCTCCACCGCCTTGAGCAAGACGTTCTCCAGCCACGGCGGCAGGTCCGGCCGGTAGCGCGTGGGCAGCTCCGGGGTACCGAAACGGGGATGCTGGAACGGTTCCACCTCGCCGTAGGGGTAGTGACCGGTCAACAGCCAGTACAGCGTCACGCCGGCGGCGTAGAGATCGGTGCGCACGTTGGCCGAAGCGCCCTCGAACAGCTCCGGCGCCATGTAGCTCGGCGTGCCCGGCACCGCGCCGTCGCGGTCGACGGTGAGCCCGGGGCAGTACGCCACGCCCAGGTCCAAGAGGCGCAGCTTGTCGTCGTGATCGATGTGGATGTTTTCCGGCTTGACGTCGCGATGCAGGATGTTGAGCCGGTGCAAGGCGGCCAGCGCGCGCGTCAGGCGCAGGCCGATCTTCACCACCTCGCTCGGACCGATGCCACCGCCTTCGCGCTGGCGCCGTTCCGCCAGGTTTTCGCCGGCGTACCAGCGCAGCAGGTAGTAGAGATGCTGGCGTGCCGGCAGCGGTTTGACCTCGGCGAAGTAATGCGCGGTCAGGCGTTTCTGCAGCCACTCCTCGACCAGCAGCGCCTGCTCCGCCTGGCTGTCGCCGGCCAAGGTCGGCGGCAGCGTCTTCATCACCCAGCGCTTGCCCGCGCTGTCGAGCACGCGGTAGGCAAGCCCGGACGGGGCGTCGTTCAGCACCGCCTCCACGGTGAGGCCGTCGAACTCCTGCCCCGGCTTGAGGCGCGGTGGCAGCGACTGGAAGGCGCCGCGCGCCAGCTCGTCGCCGAGGTTGGCCGAAGGCAGGCCGTCGACGCGCAGCACGATGGCCGACAGGTTGTCGCCGGAACCGGCGGCGATGGCCTCCTCCACCAGCACCTGGGCCGCGCGCTGCGGGTCGACGTGCAGCCGCAGCACTTCGTCCAGGCGCTTGTCGGGCAGCGGCCCCCATACGCCATCGCTGACCAGCAGGAACACGTCGCCCTCGGCCACGTCGCCGTCGAGGAAGTCGGCCATGACGTGCTCGTCGAGCCCCATGGCGCGCTTGAGCACGTGGCGCATCGAGGGCTCGTCCCAGACGTGATCGGTGGTGAGGCAGAACAGCCGCCCCCCGGTGAGACGGTAGAGCCGGCTGTCGCCGACGTGCGCCACGGTGAAGCGCCGGCCGCGCAACACCAGCGCGGTGAGCGTCGCCACCAGCGTCTTGCCCTGCGAGCGCAGCCAGCGGTTATGCGCGGTCAGCAGGCGGTCGAGCGCGGTGCCGACCTCCCAGGTTTCCGGCGTGGCGTAGTAGTCCGCCGCCACCGCGCGCACGCTGGACTGGGCCGCGAGCTTGCCGTCGGCGCAGCTCGACACGCCGTCGGCCAGCACGAACAGCGCGCCCTTGCTGGTCAAGAGGCCGGCCTCCGGCGTCACGCAGGCCAGCGCATCCTCGTTGCGCGGCTTGGGGCCGGCATCGGTGGCGTGACCGACGGTCAGGGCGAGCGACATGATCGAATCCTTGTTCCCATCCGCCTCGGCGACGGCGTCGGCGGATGGGGGTGGTCAGTGTGCGCAGCTCTCGCGGGCCACCGGGCCGGCGAGAGATGCGCTCAGCGCACGCCAGCCGTCCCTACCCGGAACAGCCGGCGTGCGGGTCCTCCTGTTCGAACTATACCCGGGCCGAAGTCACGCTGGCCGCGCCCCAGGTGGTGCGCCAGCGCAGCTTCACGCTGTGCAGGCCGAACCAGGCCACCAGGCCCAGGCTGGCGAACAGCCACAGGCCGATCTGGTAGTTGCCGGTGGATTGCTTGACGAAGCCCAGACCCGCCGCCAGCAGGAAGCCGCCGATGCCGCCCGCCATGCCGACCAGGCCGGTCATCACGCCGATTTCCTTGCGGAAGCGCTGCGGCACCAGCTGGAACACCGCGCCGTTACCGCAACCGAGCGCCAGCATGGCACCGACAAACAGCGCCAGCGCGGCGTAGGCCTGCGGCAGGTTGAAGCCGACCACGCCCAACATCAGCGCGGCGATGGTGTACATCACCAGCAGGGTGCGGATGCCGCCGACGCGGTCGGCCAGCGCGCCGCCCAGCGGGCGCATCATCGAACCGGCGAACACGCAGGCGGCGGTGTAGTAGCCGGCGGTCACCGCGTTGAGACCGTACTGGTCGTGGAAGTAGCCCGGCAAGGCGCCGGCAAGGCCGACGAAGCCGCCGAAGGTCATGCTGTAGAAGAACATGAACCACCAGCTGTCCTTGTCGCCCAGCACCTTGAGGTAATCGGCCAGCGACTTGGCCGGCGCGCGGTTGGGCGCATTCTTGGCCAACAGACAGAACACCACGAACACGATCGACAGCGGAATCAGCGCGAAGCCGAACACGTTCTCCCAGCCGTAGACCGAGGCCAGCCCCGGTGCCAGCAAGGCCGCGAACACCGTGCCGGAGTTGCCGGCGCCGGCGATCCCCATCGCCTTGCCCTGGTGCTCCGGCGGATACCACTGCGACGCCAGCGGCAGCGACACCGCGAACGAGGCGCCGGCCACGCCGAGGAACAGGCCCAGCAGCAGCGCCTGGTGGAAGGAGTGGATGCCGAAGTGCCAGGCGGTGCCCAGAGCCGCGATCACCACCACCTGGCCGACGATGCCGGCGGTCTTGGGCGACAGGCGGTCCACCATCAGGCCAATGGCGAAACGTAGCACCGCGCCCGCCAGGATCGGCGTGGCCACCATCATGCCGCGCTGCTGCGCGGACAGCGACAGGCTGTCGGCGATCTGGATCGCCAAGGGCCCGAGGATGTACCAGACCATGAAGCTCAAGTCGAAGTAGAGAAACGCGGCCAGCAGAGTGGGCCAGTGCCCGGCCTTCCAGAAACTCTTGTTCATGTACCTTCTCCCGATATCGATGCGAACCAGTCGCCGCGCAAAAAAAAACGTCCGCCGCCGCGCAGTGTTGGCTGCGTGGTAGCGGACGCCGTTGTCCGTCTCAGGCGAAAGACCCACATTGGTCTTCCCCTGGTATCCGGCGAACCTGGCCTCCGTTGGCCCGGTGTGCCGGAGCTGAATTGTTCGAGAGTGATATAGCAACTAGCGTGCCAGCCCCGAAAGCCATGTCAGGCGGGCCTTGGCGCCGTCACATGCCGTCTGGCGCACTGCACAAGTGCGCCGATGCACCAGCCGGGCACATCGGCGCCCGCGCCATGAAAAAAGCGGGGAAGACTCTCGTCTCCCCCGCCTTTATCACCAGAGTACATAGGACCTGTTTCAGTAGGCCAGCGAGCCAACGCAGATTGAGTACCACGAGCACAGGAACCCGAATGGTCACGGAGTACTGCAGGGACTCAAGATGCGCAGGCGCAGCGGCCTAATGAAATGGGTTCAGGCCGCCGGGCGCAGATGCTTCTGATACAAAAACTCCAGCACCGCGCTACGGTAGCCGTGATAGGCACTGTCGTTGGCCAGCGCCAGCCGCTCACGCGGGCGCGGCAACGCCACCTCAAGGATCTCGCCGACAGTGGCGGCCGGGCCGTTGGTCATCATCACGATGCGGTCGGACAAGAGCACCGCCTCGTCCACGTCGTGCGTCACCATCACTACGGTGGCCTGGGTGGCCTCGACGATCTTCACCAGCTCGTCCTGCAGGTTGGCGCGGGTCAAGGCGTCGAGCGCACCGAACGGCTCGTCCATCAGCAGCACCTTGGGCTCCATCGCCAAGGCTCGCGCAATGCCGACGCGCTGCTTCATGCCGCCCGACACCTCGTGCGGGTACTTGTCGCTGGCGTGGCTCAGATTGACCAGCGCCAGCGCCGCCTCGCAGCGCGCCTTGAGCTGGGCCTTGTTCTCACGTTGGCCGAAGACCTTTTCCACCGCGAGGTAGATGTTGCCGTAGCAGGTCAGCCACGGCAGCAGGCTGTGGTTCTGGAACACCACGGCGCGCTCCGGCCCCGGCCCGTCGATCTCGCGCCCGCCGCACAAGGCGATGCCGGCATCGGGGTCGTACAGCCCGGCGACGATATTGAGCACGGTGGACTTGCCGCAGCCGGAGTGGCCGATCAGCGACACGAACTCGCCCTGACGGATGGTGAGGTTGACGTCGCGTAGCGCCACGAAACGGCCCTTGCGGCTGTCGAAGCTCTTGCCCACGCCTTGCAATTCGACGAATTTTTCCATGACTCACACTCCCTGACCGAAGCTGAAGCGGCGTGCCAGCAGGATCAGCACCTGTTCCAGCAAGAGCCCGACCAGCCCGACGATGAAGATGGCGATGATGATGTGCTCGACGTTGAGATTGTTCCACTCGTCCCACACCCAGAAGCCGATACCGACCCCGCCGGTCAGCATCTCGGCCGCCACGATCACCAGCCAGGCCACGCCGATCGACAGGCGCACTCCGGTCAACACGTGCGGCAGCACCGACGGGAACAGGATGGTGGTGAACACCTTGAACTCGGACAAGCGCAGCACGCGCGCCACGTTGAGGTAATCCTGCGGCACCGCGCGCACCCCGGCGGCGGTGTTGAGGATCATCGGCCACACGCTGGAGATGAAGATCACCCAGATCGATGCCGGGCTCGCGGCCTTGAACACCAACAGGCCGATCGGCAGCCAGGCGAGCGGCGAAACCGGTCGCAGCAGGCTGATCACCGGCGCGAACATCGCCGAGACGAAGGCGAAGCGGCCGAGGATGAAGCCGGCGGGAATGCCCACCAGCGCGGCCAGGCCGAAGCCGATGCCGACGCGCCCGAGCGAATTGAGGATGTTCCAGCCCACGCCCTGGTCGTTCGGCCCGTTGCGGTAGAACGGATCGGCGAACAGCAGCTTGGCCGATTCCCAGGTGGACAGCGGCCCCGGCAGGCCGCCGCGCGACTTGGCGACCACGGCCCACACCAGCACCAGCAGCGCCAGCCCCAACAGCGGCGGCACCACGGTCTTGATCGCCGGCACCAGCAGGCGCACGGCGGGCGAGGTATCGGCCGATTCCAGCGACGGGAAACGGCGTTTCGACGCGGTGCGCGCCGGCAGTGTCTGTTCCACGGTCTTGCTCTCTGTGCCGCTCACGACACTGGCTTCATGCTTGATGGCTTGCATGGTGCTTCTCCCCTATTCCGTGGCTCAGGCGCGAATCTTGAACGAAGCGGCGTAGCCTTTCGGGTCCTTGCCGTCCCACACCACGCCGTCGATCAGCTTGGCGGAGCGCATATCGGAACGCGGCAGCGCGACCTTGGCGAGCGCAGCGGCTTCCTTGTAGAGCGCGATCTGGTTGATCTGTCGGGCCACGCCCAGGTAGTCCGGATCGGCCTTCAGCAAGCCCCAGCGCTTGTGCTGGGTCAGGAACCACATGCCGTCGGAGAGATACGGGAAGTTGACCTTGCCCTCGTCGAAGAACTTCATCAGGTGGGGGTCTTGCCACTTCTTGCCCAGGCCGTCTTCGTAGGTGCCCAGGAAGCGTCCCTCGATGACCGGCTCCGGGGCGTTGACGTAGGCCTTGTCGGCGATCAGCTTGGCCACGCTGGCGCGGTTCTTGACGTCGTCGATGTAGCGCGAGGCTTCCAGCAGCGCCGCGATCAGCGCGCGCGCGGTGTTCGGATTCTGCTTGACCCAGTCGCCGGTCGTGCCCAGCACCTTTTCCGGGTGACCGGCCCAGATCTGCTGGGTGGTAGCCACGGTAAAGCCGACGTTGTCGGCGATGGCGCGGGCGTTCCACGGTTCACCGACGCAGTAGCCGTCCATATTGTCGACGCGCATGTTGGCCACCATCTGCGGCGGCGGCACCACGATGGTCTTGACGTCGCTCATCGGGTTGACGCCGTGCGCGGCCAGCCAGTAGTAGAGCCACATGGCGTGGGTGCCGGTGGGGAAGGTCTGGGCGAAGGTGTATTCGCGCGGCTCGGCCTTGATCAGCTTGGCGAGCGCCGGGCCGGAGGTCACGCCCTTGGTCTTGAGCTGGTTGGAGAGCGTGATGCCCTGGCCGTTCTGGTTCAGCGTCATCAGTACCGCCATGTCCTTCTTCGGACCGCCGATGCCCAGGTGCACGCCGTACATCAGGCCGTACAGCACGTGGGCGGCGTCCAGCTCGCCGTTGACCATCTTGTCGCGCACCGCAGCCCAGCTCGCCTCCTTGGACGGCACGATGGTGATGCCGTACTTCTTGTCGAAGCCCATCTTGGAAGCCACGATCACCGAGGCGCAATCGGTCAGAGGGATGAAGCCGACTCTGACTTCAGTTTTTTCCGGCTTGTCGCTGCCGGCAGCCCAGGCGCTAGTGGCGATACCGGCCGGCAAGGCGGCCAGCAAAGTAGTGGACCCCATGACGGTCAGTGCTCCCTTGAGAAAATCGCGACGATCCGGCACCGCCGGTGAACTGCTGTCGATCGATGTGCGCTTGTTATCCATTCTCTTCTCCCTCTTTGCAGAAAAAAACAGCCGAAAACGAAAAACGCCTGTCGTCCCGCTCCGTGTCGGAGTCGGGTCGACAGGCGCCGTTGCCCGTCTGGGTAGCGCCGCCGCCGTTGGCGACTTACCCGGTCGTCACGCTATACGCAACTACCGTGCCAGAGGTCAATCAACTGTTTTAAAAGGGAAATTTTTTACATCCACTCCTTTTGTGCACTGCACACGTGCGCCCTGCACCAGCGCACGCTCAGCCTTTGAGCCAGTTGGCCAGCTCCACCACCTCACGCGCCACGTCGCCGAGCTTCTTCTGCGACTTCATCGCGCGCTCGCGCAGCTGGCGGTAGGCCTCGTCCTCACCGATGCCCTTCATCTGCATCAGCAAGCCCTTGGCCTTCTCCACCACCTGACGGTCGGCCAGGCGCTGGCGCATGTCGTCCAGCTCCTCGCGCCGCTCCTTGTCGAGCGAATAACGCTCTATCGCCACCTCCAGCAGCGGCTGGATACGCTCAGGCACCACATCGCCCACCACGTAGGCCGCCACCCCGGCGGCCAGGGCGGCTCGGATGGTGTCGCGGCGGGCGTCGTCGGTGAACATCACCACCGGCCGCTCGCTGTGCGCGCTGCTGACGCAGACGTGCTCCAGCATGTCGCGCGATGGGGCATCGGAGTCGATCAGCACGATGTCGGGGCGGATGCTGTCGATCATCTCACCCAGCCGCAGCGACACCTCCACCTCCGCGATCACGCGCACGCCGGCCTGCGTCAGCGCCTCCTTGAGCGCAGCTGCCTTGCCCGATCCATCGTTAACCAGCATTACCGTCAGCACTGTCATCTCCCTATTGCACAGAAAAGGTGAAGCAAGCACCATGCCGGGTCGATGCTCTTTCCATGCAAACTACCTGTCCATGATCTGCGTGCAACCAGTCTCGGGCCCCCAAAAGGCAAACGGCTCGATACGGCGGAGACCCAACGCAGCGTGGGCTTACTTTAAGGTTGGCCGAAGACCATGATTACTGCAACGCGCTGCCCGTGGTGTGGCGATGACCCGCTCTACGTGGCCTACCACGACCTGGAATGGGGCGTGCCGGTGCACGACGACCGCAAGCTGTTCGAAATGCTGGTGCTGGAAGGCGCCCAGGCCGGACTGTCGTGGATCACCATCCTCAGGAAACGCGAAGGCTACCGCGCTGCGTTCCACGGCTTCGACCCCGAGCGCGTCGCGGCGATGGACGAGACCGACGTCGAGCGCCTGCTGCAAAACCCGGCCATCGTGCGCAACCGGCTGAAGATCCACAGCGCCATCCGCAACGCCCGCGTGTTTCTCGACCTGCAACGCCGCCACGGCAGCTTCGCCGCCTGGCTGTGGGCACAGGTCGACGGCCAGCCGGTGGTCAACCACTGGAGCAGTCTGTCCGAATGCCCCGCCTCCACGCCGCTGTCCGACGCCATCAGCAAACAGCTGAAAAAGGCCGGCATGAACTTCGTCGGCAGCACGGTGATCTACGCCTTCCTGCAGGCCACCGGCGTGGTCAACGACCACCTGATCGGCTGCCACCGCCACCCGCAACGGCAAGACTGAGCCGCGCTCGCCCGCTAGCGCCTCACGCGACAAAAAGCCGGTGTCGGGAACCCCGGACACCGGCTGCGCGCCTTGCTGACACAAGCGATTCGATACGGCTTTTTTAGCTCTTAATCGTCGTAGCGGTGGTGATGGTGGCGGTGCCCGCGCTTCCAGCCGCGCTCTTCGACATAACGATGTTCTACGATGGTGCGACGCGGTTCGGGCCGGGTTGCGACACCGGTACCGATGGCGGCACCGGCCGCCGCGCCGATCATCGCGCCATCCCGCCCACCCAATGCCGAACCGACCGCCGCGCCGGCACCACCGCCCAGCGCGCCGCCGAGCACGGCGTTGCTGTCCATGGCGTAGGCCGAGCCGGTCAGCAACAGGCTGCCGGCCAGCAGGGCGACCATCCAACGGTTCTTGTTCATGGCTGTGTTCCTTAAGACTAGTGCAGTAATCATCAACGGCGGCATCATAACCAAGATCGCCGCCGGGCGCTGTCAAGAAGTACTAACAATTGTTAAGCCTGATGCTTACGCCGCCGGCCCGGCCGAAGATCTCTCGCCTGACGTCCTGGCGCACGGAGCCATCGTCAGGCCAGCCCTTCCAGTTTGATGTCGCAACACAGCACCCGCTGCCCCTGCGCCAAAGGCACCGTCAGCGACAGCGTCACGCACAGCCGGGAGTTGGCGACCGACAGGTAGGGGCTGCTGACTTGCAGCTGACCGGGGTGGGCCAGGGCACGGTAGTGGTAGGGTTTGCGCGCCCAGTTGGCGCCCTGCGCCTCCTCCAGCGGGGCGAAGCGCGAGGACGCCGGTTCGTGGTCGGCACGCAGCACGCTGGCGCCGATCTGCACCCCGTCCGCGCCGATCAGGTAACAGCGGTCCACTTGCGGCATCGCCAACAGCTCGGCGCAGGCCGACGCCAGGCCCTGCTCGGTCCACAGCCGCTGCGCCGCGCGCTGGAAGGCGCTGGCGTAGACCTGCAATTCCCGGCGCTGGCGCGCCGAGGCCTGCGCGGCGGCGTGCCGGGCGGACAGCGCAGCGATGCCGCCGTCGCCATGGCGCAGCGGCTCTGGCGCCGGCCGCGCGAAGTGAAAGCCCTGCACAAGGTCGGCGTCACTGTCCAGCGCGATGGCGGCCTGCTCCTCGTTCTCGACCCCCTCGATCAGCGCCAGGCTGCCCGCCTCGTGGATCAGCGCCACCGTGGCCGGCAGCACGCGCCGCGCCCGCGGCGAGTGCTCAGCGGCGGCGATCAGCTTGCGGTCGAGCTTGACGATGTCCGGCGCGGCACGCCAGATGCGCTCGATGTTGGAGGCATCAGCCCCGAAATCGTCCAACGCCACCAGGCAGCCCATGTTGCGATAGTTGGCCACCGCCTCGCTCAGCAGCGATTGGTCGGGAATGGTACCCTCGAGGACTTCCACCACCACGCGCCGGGCGGGAAAAGCGCTGTGCGCCAGCAGTTCGGCGAAGAACGGCTCGGACTGGCCGGTGCGCACCACCACCTGGGTCGACACATTGAGGAACAGCCAGGTCTGAGCGTCGTCCAGCTCCCCGGTGCGCTGATAGTTGGCGAGGTGCAGGGCACGGCACAGCCGGTCGAGGAAAACCCGCTCCTCATCGCCTTGCGCGCTGGCCAGCGCCTGCAGCGGCCCCACCGGGCTGCCGTTGGCCTGCCGCGCCCGCAGCAGCGCCTCGTGGCCGACGATGCGGCTGTGCGCCAGGCTGTAGATCGGCTGAAAGTGGCTGTCCAGGCACAGCTCACGGAAGCGGCCGATGGCACGGCCGGCTTCGGGAAGGATGGAGCGCGTGATGTCGCCCAGCGGCAGGCACAGGTCGGGCGACGACAGCGGCAAAGCAGAGAGTGATTGCATAGTGGCAAAAAAAGGCGTCCCCGGGCCGGTCAGCCCCGGGGACGCCGTTGTCCCTTTCAAGTGCGGACCGCCGTTGGTCCGCCTGCCGGCTATTTAGCAATCGCTGTGCCAGCGTCCCGCTCCGCCATGCCGTCAAAATGACTGGATAGCACCCGCCATTCGCCCGGCATTGGCGCATATTGCACTGCAACAGTGCACTGCCCGCCCCGCCCGAGCCAGGAAGCAAAAGACCCCCGGTCCTGACGACGTGTCTTGAAACACGTCACCGAACCGGGGGTTCACGTCACCCGCCTTCAGGCTGGCGGTCGCGTGCTCACTCGAACACGATCTGGCCGTTTTGCGCGTCCACCAGCACCGTCGCCTTGGGCTCGTATTTGCCGGCCAGGATGGCCTTGGCCAGGGGGTTCTCGATGTCGGACTGGATCGCCCGCTTCAGCGGCCGCGCGCCGTACACCGGGTCGAAGCCGGCCTCGGCGATGGCGTCGAGCGCCGCGTCGGTGACCTGCAGCGACAGCTCCAGCTTGGCCAGGCGCCGCTCCAGCGACTTGAGCTGGATGCGGGCGATGGAGCGGATCTGCGCGCTGCCCAGAGCGTGGAACACCACCACCTCATCGATGCGGTTGATGAACTCGGGGCGGAAGTAGCCCTTCACCTCGGCCATCACTGCCAGCTTGATCACCTGGTAGTCGTCGCTGCCCATGGCCTGGATATGCTGGCTGCCGATGTTCGAGGTCATCACCACCACGGTGTTCTTGAAGTCCACGGTGCGGCCCTGGCCGTCGGTCAGGCGGCCGTCGTCCAGCACCTGCAGCAAGATGTTGAACACCTCGGGGTGCGCCTTCTCCACTTCATCCAGCAGGATCACGCTATAGGGCTTGCGCCGCACCTGCTCGGTGAGCTGGCCGCCCTCCTCGTAGCCGACGTAGCCCGGAGGTGCGCCGATCAGCCGCGCCACCGAATGCTTCTCCATGTACTCCGACATGTCGATGCGGATCAGATGATCTTCGCTGTCGAACAGGAAGCCGGCCAGCGTCTTGCACAGCTCGGTCTTGCCCACCCCGGTCGGCCCGAGGAACAGGAAGGAGCCGTACGGCCGGTTGGGGTCGGACAGGCCGGATCGGCTGCGGCGGATGGCGTCGGACACCGCGCGTACCGCCTCGTCCTGTCCCACCAGGCGCTCGTGCAACACCTCTTCCATCCGGAGGAGCTTCTCGCGCTCGCCCGCCAGCATCTTCGACACCGGGATACCGGTCATGCGTGACACCACCTCGGCAATCTCCTCGGCACCGACCTGAGTGCGCAGCAGACGGTTCGGCTTCTGGGTACCGGCGCCCGCCGCTTCCGCCTCCTTCAGGCGCGCTTCCAGCTGCGGCAGCTTGCCGTACTGCAATTCGGCCAGTTTCTGCCAGTCGCCCTGGCGCTTGAGGTCTTCCATCTCCACCTTGAGGCGGTCGATCTCCTCCTTGATGCTCTGGCTACCCTGCGCCGTGGCCTTCTCGGCCTTCCAGATTTCCTCCAGGTCGGCGTATTCGCGCGACAACCGGTCGATCTCATCCTCGATCAGGCCCAGCCGCTTCTGCGACGCCTCGTCGCTCTCCTTCTTCACCGCCTCGCGCTCGATCTTGAGCTGGATCAGGCGGCGGTCGAGCTTGTCCATCTCTTCCGGCTTGGAGTCCAGCTCCATCTTGATGCGGCTGGCGGCCTCGTCGATCAGGTCGATGGCCTTGTCGGGCAGGAAGCGGTCGGTGATGTAGCGGTGGCTCAACTCCGCCGCGGCGACGATGGCCGGATCGGTGATGTCAACGCCGTGGTGAATCTCGTATTTCTCCTGCAACCCGCGCAGGATGGCGATGGTGTCCTCCACCGAGGGCTCGTCCACCAGCACCTTCTGGAAGCGGCGCTCGAGCGCGGCGTCCTTCTCGATGTATTTCCGATATTCATCGAGCGTGGTGGCGCCCAGGCAGTGCAGCTCGCCGCGCGCCAGCGCCGGTTTCAGCATGTTGCCGGCATCCATCGCCCCTTCCGCCTTGCCGGCACCCACCAGGGTGTGGATTTCGTCGATGAAGATCAGCGTGTTGCCTTCGTCCTTGGCCAGATCACTCAGCACGCTCTTCAGGCGCTCCTCGAAATCGCCACGGTACTTGGCGCCGGCCAGCAGTGCGGCCAGGTCGAGCACCAGGAGTTTCTTGTGCTTCAGGCTTTCCGGCACCTCGCCGTTGACGATGCGCTGCGCCAGACCCTCGACGATGGCGGTCTTGCCGACACCGGGCTCGCCGATCAGCACCGGATTATTCTTGGTGCGGCGCTGCAGCACCTGGATGGCGCGGCGGATTTCGTCGTCGCGGCCGATCACGGGGTCGAGCTTGCCTTGGCGCGCCCGCTCGGTCAGGTCGAGCGTGTACTTCTTCAGCGCCTCGCGCTGGCTTTCGGCATCCTGGCTCTCCACGTTGGCGCCACCGCGCACCGCGTCGATGGCGGCGTTCAGCGCGTTGGCGGAGCCACCGTTGTCCTTGAGCAGGCGGCCGGTCTCGCCTTTGTCGTCGAGCAGCGCCAGCAGGAACAGCTCGCTGGCGATGAAGGCGTCGCCGCGTTTCATCGCCGCCTTGTCGGTCAGGTTGAGCAGGTTGCCCAGATCGCGCGACACCGTGATCTCGCCCCCGGTGCCCTGCACCTTGGGCAGCCGGTCGATGGCGGACTTGAGCCCGCCGCGCAACCCGGTCACGTTGACGCCGGCCCGCGCCAGCAGGCTGCCGACGCCGCTGTCGGCGTCGTCCAGCATCGCCGCCAGCAGGTGCTGCGGCTCGATGTAGGCATGATCGTTTGAGAGCGCTAGGCTCTGCGCGTCGGCCAACGCCTGCTGGAATTTGGTGGTCAGTTTATCGAATCGCATGAGGGACTCCTGAATCGCTATTAATCCCTATTTTGGGCGGGGTTTTGGCGATTTCAAGAGCGCATGCATGGAATACGGCCGCCAGCGGGAAAGGGCTGTCCAAGAACAGATCGGCCAGAGGCAAGAGGCAGCCCCATCGTTGGGCGAGCCACGCCAGGTGGAGTGCGGCCGGAACACAGAAACAGAAGTGGGGGAGCAAAAAAATGAGGATTCCACGCCACGGAGCGACTCTTGGAAGAAAGCGGCCAAGAGGCGAAGCAGCAGCGGCCAAGCGGAACGTGCTTTTAGCGCCAAGCCCGCGCCGCACGCCCCCTCCACCGCCTCTAGCCCCGCGATTTGTGGCGCGCAAAAAAAACGGACGGGAAGACCCGTCCGCCAATCCCTGGGAAATCGCCAGGTGCACACACCAACACAAACAACGTTAACCCTCCCGGCCATGCCCGGAAGCGAGGGATATCAGTACGCCGACGCCACACCGTAGCGGGGCACCGGAAACATCGCGTTCAGCCCGACAGTAACTGCGAAGAAAGCCACTCCACCGCCTGCCCTGCCCGCTGCAGCACCAGCGACGGGGGGCAATGCTGATAATCGTCATTGGCCACCTCGAAGGCGTAGCGACCGCGATAGCCGCCTGCCTCCAGCCGCCCGACCAGTTCCACCAGCGCCCGGCTGTGCTCGCCCTCGCCCGGGAAGAAGCGATGGTGCAGGGAGAGCTCCACCATCTCGTCGAGCGCCGGCACGTAGTCGTACATGGCGTCGGAGAGCTGCACCAGGAACAGGCGCTCCGGCGGAATGGCCTTCAGGTCGTCCGGCTGCATGCCGCGGGCGAACAGGTGGAAGGAATCGAGCACCAGACCGACGTTTTCGCGGTCGACCCGCTCGATCACCTGCCAGGCACTGGGGTAGTCCGCGACGTGGCGCCCCCAGGCCAGCGGTTCGTAGCCGATGCGCAAGCCGAGCGGCGTCGCCAGCGCCGACAGCAGTTGCAGATGCTGCACGATGGTGTCGAGGTCGCCGCTGGCTTGCGGCGAGGTCGTCGACGACACCAGCAAGAGATCGGCACCGGTCTGCTGCGCCATGCGCAGCATCGACTTGGCGATGTCGACCTTGTAGTCGAGGAAGCGGCCGCCCAGGCCTTCGAAGTCGCGCAGCGCCAGGAAGCCGCTGACCGCCAGCTGGCTGTCGCGCACCCGGCGCACCGCCTGTTCCAGGCCGCCGGTCTGCTCGCCCACCAAATCCTTGGCCGACAGCGTCACGGCCGAAAAACCGGCCTCGGCGATGGCCGTCAATTTGTCTTCCAGCGCCCCGGCAAGAGCGGTGGTATCGATGGCAAAACGGGATCGTTCCATGATCGGCACCGTGTCAGTCAGCCTGCGAGGCCATTTCGAATTGCACCAGCCCCGCTTCGTGCAGCGTGTGTAGCACTCGCGGGGCATAGGCGTCCGGGGTCAGCGATTCGCCCAGCCGTACCCCCCGCTGCGCCAGCTCGGCAGCCGCGGCGGGCAGATCGGGCGCCAGCAGGCGCACGGCATGCAAGCCTTCGCGCCCGCCATCACCGCGCTCGCCCGCGGCGGTTTCCAGGCGGATGCGCACCTTGCCGCACGGGCTTTCGATCAGGCATTCGCCGGCGACGCTGTGTGGATGGGCGCGAAAACCGAACAGGTGGGCATAAAAATCTTGCCACTCCTTGAGCCGGCCGGGCTGAACCCGCTGCACCAGTTGATCGACTGCGGTGAGCAGCAGCGGCGCCTGGTCCGCCTCGGCGCCGGTCAGCCAGACAAAATCGACGTCGTAGATGGAGTGGTCCTGGTAACGGTCGACCAGATAGATCAGCGAGCCCCCCACCCCCTGAAACGCGGGAATGCGCAACTCCATCACCCCAGGGGCGCTGTCCACTTCCCAGCCGCCGCGTTCATTGGCATAGCGCGTCGCGAGTGCCGCATCCCTGACCCGGAAAGCCACGGCGCAAATGCCTGAACCATGCTGTTGGGCATACTGCTGGGCGTGCCCGCCCTGTTCGCCGTTGACGATGAAGTTGACCGAGCCTTGCCGGTACAACAGCACGTTCTTCGAGCGGTGCCGTGCCACGGCACTGAAGCCCAGCGCCTCGAGATGGCGCCCCAGACGGATGGGTTCGGTGCTTGCAAACTCCACGAATTCGATGCCGTCCATTCCCATGGGGTTGGGCGCGTCTCCCGGAGTATTCGAGTTAACCATGACGTTCCTCAGCAGAGTGATTCTTTAACATGCTCGTCGCGCTGCGACACGGCCAACACCTTGCGAGCGGGGGACGTGGCGATCGAAGCTGCAGACTCCTGACGCACCCAGCCACCGATCCATCGGCTCGTCATTTTCATTGTCAGAAAATCGCTCGCTTAATCAAGCGGCATTGCTAGGCGCCGCATCGACAAATGGCCGATAAACGCACAAACAGTTCGAATATCGGCCATAAATGTAGTGAGTGGCGGCCGTGGCGTCAAGGATAGTGTCTGCAAAGACGTTCGATGATCGAACAGACGGGTAGCGGGTGTGCACGACGGCGAGAAAGCCTGGACGAGGGGGGTGTGGCTCGAAGCGAAGACCGGGATGCCGGGCGGGAGAGCGCCGCGCACGGCGGAGGAAACGGGGCGACCAGCACGTGGCCGCCCGCGTTCAGAGGACAGGAATCAGTCGGAACCGGCCAGGGCCGCCGGCGCCGCCTCGAGATCGGCCGCCGGGCTGGCATCGGCCATTTCGGCCAACTTTCTAGCCGCGATATCGGCCACGCGTTTGACGTGAGCCACCGAGGCATCATGCGCGGACTGGGGGTCGCGTCGCTTAAGCGCTTCGACCAGTAGCCGCATCTCCGCCGCGGCCTCGGTGGCGCGGCCTGCCGAGCTGATGGTCATGGCGCGCAGGCGGTTGATACGGGCGTTGAGCGACTGCACGATCTCCCACGCCATGGTCTGGCCGCTGCCCTCGAACATCAACTCGTAGAACGCCGAGGTGCTGGCCAGCACCTCGTGGAAATCGTTTCTGGCAAAGGCCGCCTGGATTTCCTCGTTGATGGCGGCCAGGCGCACGATGGTCTCGTCGTCGGCGCGCTCGGCGCACAGCCGGGCAGCGTGGCCTTCCAGCAGGGCGCGGATCTCGTAGATCTGTGCCGCCTTGTCGGCATCAAGCGTGGCCACCACCGGGCCCTGGTGCGGGATCGACTCGACCAGTCCTTCGGTCTCCAGATGGCGCAGCACTTCCCTGACGATGGAACGGCTGACGCCCAGCTCTTCACACAAGGAGCGTTCCACCAGGCGCTCGCCGGGCTTGAAATAGGCGCTGAGGATGGCATCGCGCATCTTCTCCAGCGTCAACTCGCGCAGCGTCTTGACGCTACGGTCTATCTTCAGCGAACTGCTGCCCTTGGGTGACATGGTCGATCTCCTTATTGAATGCCGCCAAGACAGAGGTATTTGATTTCGAGGTAATCCTCGATGCCGTAGCGCGATCCTTCCCGGCCGCAGCCGGATTGCTTGATCCCGCCAAACGGCGCCACTTCGGTGGAAATGAGGCCGGTGTTGACCCCCACCATGCCCGCTTCAATCGCCTCGGCCACGCGCCATACCCGGGCGAGATCGCGGCTGTAGAAGTAGGCTGCCAAGCCGAATTCGCTGGCGTTGGCCTGGGCAATCACGTCCGCCTCGTCGACGAAGCGGAACACCGGTGCCACCGGGCCGAAGGTTTCCTCGCGCGCCACGCGCATCGCGGGCGTCACGTCGCGCAGGATGGTCGGCTCGAAGAAGGTTCCGCCCAGCGAATGGCGCCGGCCGCCGGTGACGACGGCCGCGCCCTGCTCCAGCGCGTCGGCGATGTGCGCCTCGACCTTGGCGACGGCCTTGTCATCGATGAGCGGGCCCTGCGTCACCCCGGCGTCCATGCCGTTGCCGACGTCGAGCGCGGCCACGCGTGCGCTCAGCTTGGCGATGAACGCGTCGTAGACCGCGTCCTGCACGTAGAGGCGGTTGGCGCACACGCAGGTCTGCCCGCTATTGCGGTACTTCGACACCATCGCGCCTTCCACCGCAGCGTCGAGGTCGGCGTCGTCGAACACGATGAACGGCGCGTTGCCCCCCAGCTCCATGCTGACCTTCTTCACCGTGCCGGCGCATTGCCGCAGCAGCAGCCGTCCGACTTCGGTGGAACCGGTGAAGGTCAGCTTGCGCACCAGTGGGTTGCTGGTCAGCTCGCCGCCGATCGCCACCGGGTCGCCGGTGACGACGTTGATCACGCCGGGAGGTATGCCGGCTTCTTCGGCCAACCTGGCCAGGGCCAGCGCCGACAGCGGGGTCTGTTCCGCCGGCTTGGCGACGACGGTGCACCCCGCAGCGAGCGCCGGCGCGATCTTACGTGCCAGCATGGCATTTGGGAAGTTCCACGGCGTGATCGCGCCGACCACACCCACCGGCTGCTTGATGGTGATCAAGCGTTTGTCGCCCTGGGTGGCGGGAATCACGTCGCCGTAGACACGCTTGGCTTCCTCGGCAAACCACTCGATGTAGGCTGCGCCGTAGGCGATCTCCCCCTTCGCTTCGGCCAACGGCTTGCCCATTTCCGCGGTCAGCAGCCGCGCCAAGGGCTCGGTGTGCGCCAGCACCAGGTCGAACCAGCGACGCAGATAGCCCGCCCGCTCCTTGCCTGTCAGCGCGCGCCAGGCCACGCCGGCGGCCTGTGCCGCGTCGATGGCGCGGCGGGTTTCGGCCGCGCCCAGGCGCGGCACGCTGCCGATGGTCTCGCCGGTAGCCGGATTGTGCACGGCCAGGCGCTCGGCGCCGTCCAGCCATTGCCCGTCGATGTAACAGCGGTCCTGCAGCAGTTCCGCCTCGCTCAAGATTTTCATTCTCTATCCTTCGACGGCGGGTGTCGTTGCCCCGCCGCCCACTTGCGTTTGATCAGCGCAGAGCGTGTGAAAAAATTCGTCGCGAGCAGGATGAGGTCAAAGCGAGAAGCACAGCTGTACAAGTGGTACAGCGAGCATCACAGCTTTGAGATCACCCTGCGCAGCAGGATTTTTCGCAAGCTCTCAGGCGAACACGTGACCGTGCTGCGCGTCCCACTCCAGCACCGCCGGTGCCCCGATGCTCAGCCCCTGGCCATCGCGCACCGCCATGCGCACCGCGATTTCCTGCTGCCACGGCGTCTGCACCGCGAAGTGCATGCTGTCGCCCAGATACGTCATGTCGCGCACCGTCACCGCCAGGCCGTGCCCTGCGGCTGCCGCGGCAGGACGGATGCGCATCTGCTCCGGGCGCACCATCAGCGTGCCCTCGCTGCCGGCCGCGAGCGCACTGGCGGCACCCTCGACCGCGTGGCCGTTGGGGAACACCGCGCGCGCCCGGCCGCTGCCCATCTGCTCGACCTTGACCGGCAGGAAGTTGGAGTTGCCGATGAAGCCAGCGACGAAGCGCGACGTCGGGCGCTCATACAGCTCCTCGCCGGTGCCGACCTGTTCGATCTTGCCCTGGCTGAACACCGCGATGCGGTCGGACAGGCGCAGCGCCTCTTCCTGGTCGTGCGTCACGTAGAGGATGGTGACGCCGGTTTCCTGGTGGATGCGGCGCAGTTCGAGCTGGATTTCCTCGCGCAATTTCTTGTCGAGCGCGGAGAGCGGCTCGTCCATCAACAACAGCGGCGGGTCGTAGGCCAGGGCGCGGGCGATCGCCACGCGCTGCTGCTGGCCGCCGGAGAGCTGGCCCGGCAGACGGTCGCGATAACCGGCCAGATGCACCAGCTCCAGCATCTTTTCCACCTTGGCCTTGATCTCGGCCTCGGGGCGGCGCCGCACCCGCAACGGGAAGGCGACGTTCTCGCCCACCGTCAGGTGCGGGAACAGCGTGTAGCGCTGGAACACCATGCCGATGTTGCGCTGGTTAGGCGCCACCTCGAGCAGCGACTTGCCGTTGAGCAGTACCTGCCCCTCGGTCGGCCCCTGGAAACCGGCGACGATGTAGAGCGTGGTGCTCTTGCCCGAGCCGGACGGGCCGAGAAAGGTCATGAATTCGCCTTGCTGGATATCGAGCGAAACATGGTCGATGGCCACGACCTGATCGTAGGTCTTGCGCAGGCCACGAATCTGCAAAAACGGGGTCGTCATGAGCGTGTACCTCTCTTCAACAGGGAAACCAGCAGCATCAGCACGATGGTCAAGGCCACCAGCAGGGTCGATGCCGCCGCGATCACCGGGGTCAGGTCCTGGCGCAGCGTGCTCCAGATCAGTACCGGCAAGGTTTGCAAGGTGGGGCTGGCCATGAAGATCGACAGCACGACCTCGTCCCACGAAATCAGGAAAGAAAACACCGCGGCGGCGAACAGGCCGAGCCGGATCGCCGGCAGCGTCACGCGCCACTTCACCTCGATCGGCCCGGCGCCGCAAATCATGGCGGCGTCTTCCAGCGCCGGATCGAAGCTCTGCAAGGAGTTGCCGATGGTGATGATCGAGAACGGCAGCGCGATGATCAGGTGGCCGATGACGAAGCCGGTCAGCGTGCCGGTCAGCCCGAGCTTGAGGAAGAACGCATAGAGCGCCACCGCCAGCACCACCACCGGCAACACCATCGGCGTCAGGAAGAAGGCCTGCAAGGCGCTCTTGCCGAAGAAGGTGCTGCGGGCGAGACCGAGCGACGCCAGCAGGCCCAGCGCCACCGACAGCACGGTGACGATCACCGCCACCTTGGCGCTGGTCAGCAGCGAGTCGATCCAGACCGGATCGGTCAAGAGCTGCTGGTACCACTGCAGCGTCCAGCCCGGCGGCGGAAACACCAGCCATTGCGAGTCACCGAACGACAGCGCGGCGATGAACACGATGGGCAGCAGCAGAAACAGCATCACCACGGTGCCGACACCGATCAGGCCCCAGCGCCAGGCCCCCAGACGATCAAAATCGAGCAACATCTCAGCGTCCTCCGAAACCGGTGCGTCCGCCGCCGAGGTAGCGCAGCTGGACGGCGTAGAGACCGAGCGTCACCACCAGCAGCACGAAGGCGGCGGCGCCGGCGAGACCCCAGTTGAGCAGCGACTGCACCAGCTGGGCGATCAGCTCGGCCAGCATCATGTAATTGGTACCTCCCAACAGCGCCGGGGTGACGTAATAACCGAGCGACATCACGAACACCATCAGCGCCCCGGAGGCGATGCCGGGCAGCGCCAGCGGCAGCAGCACCAGACGCAGCGCCTGCCAGCGGCTGGCGCCACAGATGGCGGCGGCGCGCAGCGTGGAGGGGTCGATGGCGCGCAGCGTGGCGTGCAGCGGCATCACCAGGAACGGCAGCATGATGTAGGTCATGCCGATGGTGACGCCGACCAGATTGTTCACCAGCGCCAGCGGCTCGTCGATCACGCCGATGGCCATCAGCACCCGGTTGATGAGACCGGTCTGCTGCAGCAGCACCATCCAGGCGTAGGTGCGCGCCAGCAGGTTGGTCCACATCGACAACAGCAGCACCGCGAACATCAGCTGCGACCAGCGCTTTGGCAGCACGGCGAGCAGCCAGGCGGTCGGAAAGCCGATCAGCAAGGTGATCAGCGTGACCACGCCGGCCACCATGAAGGTGTTGAAGAACACCCGGACGTAGGTCTGCGAACCGAGCAGCTCGACATAATTCTGCAAACCCGGAGCCGGCTCCATGACACTGCGCAGCAACAGGGTGAGCACGGGGATCAGGAAGAACCCCCCCAACAGCAGCAGCGCGGGGAGCAGTAGCTTGACGCCACGCGATTCGGCACCGATCTTGAATCGGCGGCGCACCGGAACGGCGGCAGAACTCAAAGCAGTGGACATGACAACTCCTAAACGACACGACGGCTAGACAGGCGGGCGGGACGGCGGAACGCCGTCACCCCCCGCTCCGGCACCTTACTGGGTCTGCCAGGCATACCAGCGCTTGGCGATCTCCTCGCGATGCTCGGCCCAGTAGCGCATATCGAGGTTGATCTGGCTGGCGCCATGCTGATCCGGCAGCGACTTGACCGCGGCCGGCGTCATCTTGCTCTTGGCCTGCAGGTTGATCGGCGCATAACCGGTTTCGCCGGCAAACTTGGCCTGGGCCTCCGGGCTGGTGGCGTAGGCCAGGAACTTCATCGCGGCCGCCTTGTTCTTGCTGCCCTTCGGAATCACCAGCATGTCGGCGGCGGTCAGGTTCTGGTTCCACGACATCCCGACCGGGGCCCCGCTTTGCTGCAGGGCGTTGACGCGGCCGTTCCAGAACATGCCGATCGAGGCCTCGCCCGATGCCAGCAACTGCTGCGACTGGGCACCGCCGCTCCACCACACGATCTGGCTCTTGATGCTGTCGAGCTTCTTGAAGGCACGGTCGATGTCGAGCGGGTAGAGCTTGTTGGCGGGCACGCCGTCCGCCAACAGCGCGATCTCCAGCACCCCCGGCGCCGACCACTTGTACAGCGTGCGCTTGCCGGGATAGCGCTTAAGGTCGAACAGGGCGGCCCAGGAGGCCGGGGCGGCGCCTTTCAGGGCCGGCTTGTTGTAGCCCAGCACGAAGGAGTAATAGAAGCTGCCCACCGAATTGGGCGAGACGAAGCGCGGGTCCACTCCCTTGAGCTGGGAGAGATCGAGCGGCTCCAGCAGCCCGTCCTTGGCGGCCTTGTAGGCAAAGTCGCCCTCGACGTCGACCACGTCCCAGTTGACGTTGCCGCTTTCCACCATGGCCTTGAACTTGCCATAGTCGGTCGGGCCGTCCATCGCCACGTTGACGCCGCTGGCGGCGCTGAATGGCTTGGCCCAGTGCTTCTGCTGCGCCTGCTGGGTGGTGCCGCCCCAACTGGTGAACACGAGGCTCTCCGCCAGCACCGGGGTGGCGGCCAGAATGCCGAGGCTGGCGGCCAGGGCGACGCGAGTACCAAACGCTTTCGTTGCAGTCATGATGTCATCTCCTAGGTAGAGGTAATGCTGTTGTTCTTGTAGCTTGACGGTGCCGGCCTGAACGCTCAGGCCAGCGGGGAAAACGGTGCCGGCTTCATGATCTTGCTCTCCATCTCCTCAAGGAGAGCCTGGATCTTGGGCGCGAACGCCTGCCAGGCCGGGTCCTTGGCCAGAGCGGCGCGGCGCTCCTCGCGCTCGTCCAGGCTGGAATACGCCCAGATGTGCACGATCTGGTTCAAGGGGCCGATCTCGGAAAAGAAGTAACCGACCAGGTTGCCGAGATACTGCTTCTGCAACGCGATACCCTCCTCTTCCACCAGTTTCAGGTAGGCCGGCACGGCGCCGGTCTTGATGCGGTAGGTACGGATCTCGTAGTACACCTTGTCCTCCTCAACGCATCACGAACGGGTCGGCAATCGGCTCGTCCGAGGTGCGGATCCACACCGACTTGGTGCGGGTGTAGTCCAGCACCGACTCCATGCCGCCCTCGCGCCCCAGGCCGCTCAGGCCGTAGCCACCGAACGGCACGATCGGCGACACCGCGCGGTAGGTGTTGACCCAGACGATGCCGGCGCGCAGCGCACGAGTAAGCCGATGCGCACGGGTCAGGTCACGGGTGAACACGCCGGAGGCGAGGCCGTAGACACTGTCGTTGGCGAGCGCGATGGCCTCGGCCTCGGTATCGAAGGTCACCACGCTCAGCACCGGGCCGAACAGCTCCTGCGTCACGCTCGGCACCTGGGCGTCGGGGCAAGCGAGGATGGTCGGGCGGTAGTAGTAGCCCGCCTCGAAACCCTCCGGGCGCACGCCGCCGGTCACCAGCCCGGCGCCGGCCTCCAGGCTCGCTGCCACCACGCGCTCGATGTGCTCGCGCTGCTTCAGCGTCGCCAGCGGGCCCATCTCGGTGGCCTTGTCCTGTGGGTCGCCGATGCGGATCGCCTCGGCCTTGGCCTTCAGCGTGGCCAGCAGGCGGTCGCGCACGCCGCGCTGCACCAGGAGGCGCGAGCCGGCCACGCAGCTCTGGCCCGTGGCGGCGAAGATGCCGGCGACGATGGCGTTGCTGACGCTATCGACATCGACGTCGTCGAACACCAGCACCGGCGATTTCCCGCCCAGCTCCAGCGTGGTATAGGCGAGGTTCTCGGCCGAGTTGCGCACGATATGGCGCGCCGTCTCGGGTCCGCCGGTGAAGGCGATGCGCGATACCAGCGGGTGGCTGGTCAGCGCGCGGCCACAGTCGCCGCCGAAGCCGGTGACGATATTGACCACGCCGGGCGGGAAGCCGGCCTCGTGCACCAGGCGGGCGAACTCCAAGAGCGGCGCCGGGCCTTCCTCGGAGGCCTTCAGCACCACGGTGCAGCCCGCCGCCAGCGCCGGGCCGAGCTTGACCGCCGACAGGAACAGCTGCGAATTCCACGGCACGATGGCCGCCACCACGCCGATCGGCTCGCGCCGCAGGAAGGCGTCCATGTCCGGCTTGTCGACCGGCAGGCAGGCGCCCTGGATCTTGTCGGCGAGGCCGGCGTAGTAGCGGTAGTACTCGGCGACGTAGCCGATCTGGCTTTGCGTCTCGCGGATGATCTTGCCGGTGTCGGCCGTCTCCAGTTCAGCCAGCCGGGCGGCATTCTCGGCCACCAGGTCGGCCAGCTTGTAGAGCAGCTTGCCGCGCTGGCTCGCCGTCAGGCCGGCCCAGGCGCTGTCCAGGAAGGCGCGGTGCGCGGCCTTGACCGCACGGTCCACGTCCTCGGCGCTCGCCGCCGGCATACTCGCCCACGGCTCGCCGCTGGCCGGGTTGACGCTGTCGAAGCGGGTGCTGCCGTCTTCGAGCTGGCCGTCGATGTACTGCTGAAACCGTCTCAACATGCTGCAGGCTCCTCGAATGGATCAGGCAAACGCCGGCATCACCTGGTTGATGAACAGCTCGAGCGACTTCTGCTTGCGCTCGAAGTCCATGTGGCTGTCGATCCAGAAGCTGTACTGGTCGTAGCCCAGCGCCTCGTAGCCCTTGAGGCGCGCGATCACCTCGTCCGGCGTGCCGACCACCAGGTTCTGCTTGATCAGTTCCGGGGCGTAGTTCGGGAACATCGCCAGGTCGTCGTCGTTGAGCGGCTCGATGAAGCCCTGATCGATCGGCTTCTCGTTCTTGAACCACTTGCTGAAGTAGCAGTAGAAGCGGCGCAGGTCGGCGACGGCGGCGTCGACTTCGCGCTGGTCAGCACCGACGAAGGTGTGCATCAGCATCATGATCTGCGGGCGCGGGATGTCAGGGTGGTTGGCGCAGGCGGCGTTGAAGCGCTCCATCAGGCTCGCCACCTCGGCGTCGCCGGCGGCGAGCGAGGTCACCTGCACGTTGCAACCTTGCGAGACGGCGTAATCGTGCGAGTTGGGATCGCGCGCCGCCACCCACAGCGGCGGGTGCGGCTGCTGCAACGGGCGCGGCACCGGCGTGGTCTTGGGGAACTGCCAGTATTCGCCCTGATGGGCGTAGTCGCCGGCGAACAGTTGCTGCAGGCAGGGAATCATCTCGCGCAGGCGGCCGCCGGCCCCCCAGGCATCGAGCCCCGGGAACATGCGTTCGTACTCGAAGGAATAGGCGCCGCGCGCGATGCCGACGTCGAGCCGGCCGTTACAGGCCAGATCGGTCATGCCGATTTCGCCGGCCAGCTTGATCGGGTGCCAGAACGGCGCCACCACGGTGCCGGTGCCCAGGCGGATCTTGCTGGTCTTGGCGGCCAGGTAGGCCAGGTTGACGAAGGGGTTCGGCGCGATGGTGAATTCCATGCCGTGGTGCTCGCCGATCCAGGCGGTTTCGAAACCGCCCTCCTCGGCCATCTTCACCAGCGCGGTCATCTCGTCGAACAATTCCTTGTGCGACTTGCCGGCGTCGTAACGCTCCATGTGCAGGAACAGCGAAAACTTCATGATGTGTCTCTCCTAAATCTCTGGCGGGTGGATTTTTTAATCTTGAAGGTGGATTCGCTCACGCCTTGGCGAGTGATTGCACCGAGCCGGAATGGCTATCACCGATATAGATGCCGAAGGCGTCCTCGGTGCGCTCCTTGACGAAACGCTGCAGCATCGAGCGCATCGCCTCGTCGGTCAGCCGCTCCCACGGAATATCGTCCAGCGCCACCGCGCGCAGCTTGCCGCCCGCCGGCAGTTCGCCCTGCACCCGTCCACGGTAATAGATGTTCACCGCGCCCCCCTCGGCGGCACTCTCCTCGAACACCGCGAACAGGAAGTCGAGCTGGGCATCAACCCCCAACCGATCCAGCACACCGCGCAGGCTCTTGGCGTCCGTGGCCGGCTCCAGGCGGGTGCCGGTGGGCAGCTCGTAGCCCCGGTCCGTCTCCAGCAGCACCACACCGCCGTCGTACTCCAGGATGGCCCCGACCTTGGCTTTCTGCCCGGCCGCGGCGAGCGCGTCCTGCGACAGGCTGAAGGTGAGATACGCCCCGCGCCCGTAACCGAGCGGGCTCACCGTGGTATTGGCGAAATCCATCACCTTGCCGATCAGGATGATGTGATCGCCGGCATCCACCACCTGGTGGGTCTCGCAGTCGAACCAGGCAGCCGAGCCGTCGATGATCGGGCTGCCGGTCACGCCCCGATGCCACGCCACCTGCTCGAACTTGTCGGCGGCCTTGGAGGCGAAGATGCTGGACACGTTCTTCTGATCCTCGGCCAGGATGCTGATCGAGAAGTGGCGGGTTTCCGCAAACACCCCGTAGCTCGCCGCGGACTTGCCGACGCAGATCAGCACCAGCGCCGGATCGAGCGACACCGAGGTGAACGAGTTGGCGGTGAAGCCGCGCGGCGTGCCGTCCGCCTGCCGCGTCGAGACCACGGTCACGCCGGTGACGAAGGCGCCGAGCGCCTTGCGGAATTCCATCGCGTCGATGGGCTGGCTCATGCTGGTTCACTCCTCTGCGATTGTTGCGCGCCGGCCGTCACGGGGGTGGCCAGGAAATCGCGCAGGCGTTGGTTGATGTCATCGGGCGCGGTGACGTTCATCATGTGGCGCGCTCCGGCGACGATATCGAGACGGCCCTGCGGCGCCAGTGCGGCCATCGCCCGCGACATCTCGGGGCTCGAATTCGGATCGAACTCGCCGGTCATGAACAGCGCCGGCATCGCCAGCCGCGGCAAGCCATCCGCGTGCACCGCATCCGAGCTGGCGAACAGGCGGTAGGTTCGGGCGTAGCCCTGCGGGTTCACCTCGGTCAGAAAACGCTTCACCAGGTTGGCCGAAGCCTTCAGCTCGGCCGGCACCGGCTCGCCGAACCAGCGTGCCAGCGTGGAATCGACGGTGGCGGCCACGCCGGTGTGCTGCAGCGCCTCGGCGCGTTCCAGCACCGCGGCACGCTGTTCCGGGGTGCGCATGAACACGGCGTTGAGCGCCGCCACGCGCAGGGTCCGCGCCGGGTAGGTCAGCGCGAATTCCAGCGCCACCAAGGCCCCCATCGAATGGCCGATCACGTTGGCCGAAGCGATGTCCAGATGGTCGAGCAAGCCGGCCAGCTGCGCGGCGTAGTCGCCAAGCGCGACATCGTCGGGCGGCACCTCGCTGCCGCCGTGGCCCAGCATGTCGTACACGATCACCTTGTAATCGCGCGCGAACTCGGCCACCTGCGGCGCCCAGATCGCCTGCCCCATGCCGACACCGTGGATCAGCACCAGCGGTTCGCCGCCGCCGTACACGCTGAAGGCGGTGCCGTCCACCGTGCCGGACAGCAACGGTACCGACGCAACGTGCTCAGGCTTCATTGCTGCCAAGCTCCTGCAGATCCTGATAGCGGTTGCCGATGCGGTGATGCGGACGGCCGCCAATCGAGGCACCCAGCGCCACCACGATCTCGTCCGGCGCCGGGGCGTCGTTGATCGAGAACTGGATGGTCAGGTAATGCGAGCGCATGCCCTCGTCGTCCTTGTGCATCATCGGGATCATGATCGGGCAGTTCGGGCCGCCGCGGACGTTGGTGAAGCTGAGGTAGCTCTTGGCGCCCACGGCCTTGCGGTAGAAGTTGCCGAAGCGCAGCGTGTGGATCAGCGCCGAGGCGTGCTCGACTTCGCCGTCGGTGCCGACCACGGCCGCCTTGCCGTAGCCTTCGATCACCTCGCCAGAACCGGCGATGCGCAGGATTTCACCGGTCAGCAATTCGCCCAGCACCGGGGCGATGGCGTGGATCTCCGGCTTCAGATCGTCCACGAAACCGCGCCCCGCCCAGGGGTTCTTCAACACCGCCGCCGCCGCGAACATCTTCAGCGGCACCGGCGCGGCCTTGCCCCCTTCGATCAGCGTCTCCTCGACATAGGTCACCACTTTGCGAATCCCGACATCCATCGTCTTTTCTCCTTCAGCCTTGGCGCCCGGCGCCGTTCGATTTGCGATATGTTGGTATTACGGTATACCAAGAAATAATCGATAGCAAGAGGATTGTATGTTGGTATACCATCGGACAAACAAAAAGCAACACCACAGGTAGCACGGGATGAGCTCGAGGGAGAGAGCCTCCGTGGCGACGCACGAGACAAGGGATGCGGCAAGTGCCGCCACGACACGCCCACCCAGCACGGGGGGCATCAACTCACGCAATGGAGCACAACGATGAGCAAGGACACCTTTGAACGCGGGCTGGAAATCCGCAAGGCGGTATTGGGAGAAGACTACGTCAACCAGGCGCTGGCCAACGCCGACGAACTGTCGATGCCGCTGCAGCGATTAGTGACGGAATACTGCTGGGGCACGGTGTGGGCACGCGAAGGACTGGAGCGCAAGACGCGCAGCCTGATCAACCTCGGCATGATCGCCGCGCTGAACCGCCCGCACGAACTCAAGCTGCACGTGCGCGGCGCCCTCAACAACGGCTGCAGCAAGGAGGAAATCGTCGAGGCGATCCTGCAGATCGCCATCTATTGCGGGGTGCCCGCCGCTATCGACGCCATGCGCATTGCGCGCGAGGTGTTGAACGCCGATAGCGCGGGGTAAGCTTAGAACCAGCTCACGATCTTGCTGCGCGTCCCTGATCGGGGCTCATGTGCTCTGCGTGCGAATCTTTTGCGGGGCACATCAACGATGTGCACGCAGAGATTCGCTCAGCGATCAGAAATCCTCATGTACTACTTGTACATTCCGGTTTCTGCGCTGCTCTTCACCCCGCTGAGGGACGCTCGCGACAGATCGAGAACAAGTTCTTAGTCCGCCGGCGGCAGCAGCACGCGCCAGTCGGCCTCGCCCAGCGTCAGATGGCAGGCCAGCCGCCAGGTGTCGGCGGTGTCCGGCCACTCCTCGGCGGCGGCCATGGCGGCGTCGATCAGCCCGGCGCGCAGCATCACGTTGCGCTCCTTTCGGCCAACCTTGACGGTGCCGGGCTGGGCCACGTGTTCGACGCGCACCTTGCAGGTGCCGCAGGTGCCCTGGCCGCAGCGCCAGTGCAGCGGCAGCTCGTGAAAGCGTGCGACGTCGATCAGCACATCGCCCGCTTCGGCGGCAACTTCCTCCAGCACCTGCCCGCTGGATTGATCGATAAAGCGGACGATCGGCATCAGAATTCCAGCGCGATGAAATCGAGCTGGTCGCCCGCCGCGACGGCCTGCCCCGGCGCCAGGCGCACCAGGCCGTCGGCCCAGGCACACGAGGTCAGCACCCCCGAACCCTGGTTGGGGTAGCGCTCCAGCACGGTCTGGCCGTCGCGCACCACGCGCCGCACGCGCAGGAACTCCACGCGCTTGGCGTCGGGACGGCCCCAGTCGAAGGCGGCGGGATAGCGCACCGTCGTCGTGCCGGCCGCGTCGGCCACGCCGGCGCGTCGCTGCAGGAAGGCCTTCACCAGCACCGCGAAGGTGACGAAGCCCGACACTGGGTTGCCCGGCAGGCCGATGAAGTCGGCGCTGCCGATCTTGCCGCTGGCCAGCGGCTTGCCCGGCTTGATGGCGATTTTCCACAGATTGAGCGCCCCCTCGGCCTCCACCGCGGCCTTGACGTGATCTTCCTCACCCACCGATACCCCGCCGCAGGTCATGATCACGTCGGCAAAGTCGGCGGCGTCGCGCAGCGCCTCGCGGGTGGCCTGCAGCTCGTCGGGGATGATGCCAAGGTCGCTGACCTCGCAGCCCAACTGCATCAACGCCGGCACCAGCCAGTAGCGGTTGGAGTTGTAGATCTGGCCAGGTCCCAGCGGCTGGCCCGGCTCGACCAGTTCGTCACCGGTGAAAAACACCGCCACGCGCAGCGGCCGCACCACAGCCACCTCGGCGATACCGAGCGAGGCGAGCAAGCCGATATCGGCGGTGGAAAGACGCTGACCGGCGGCCAGCACGGTCTGGCCGTTGGCGATATCTTCGCCGGCACGGCGAATATTCTGGCCGGCGACGGGCGCCTTTTGAATCGTGACGCGGCCGTCCTCCTGCACCTCGCACTGCTCCTGCATCACCACCGCGTCGGCCCCGGACGGGATCGGCGCGCCGGTAAAGATGCGCGCAACACTGCCCGACTGCAGCGCATCGGGCACATGGCCCGCCGGGATGCGCTGCGACACCGGCAAAGGTTGGCCGAAGTCCGCCACGCGCAGGGCGTAGCCGTCCATGGCGCTGTTGTCGTGCGGCGGCACGTCCAGGGTGGCCACCACCGGCACCGCCAGCACGCGGCCACCAGCCTCCAGCAGGGAAACGGTTTCGGTCTCGGTCACGGCGTCGGCGCGCGACAGCAGCCAGCTCGCGGCCTCGTCAACGGTCAGCATGTTTTGCATCGGGTAAGGTACTCAACAGGAAAGCGACGATGCCGGCGATATCGTCTCGATGAAACTGCGGCAAGGTCGTGTCGATGGGGACGTCGCCAACCACGGCCAGTACCTGCGGATCGTCCGGGTACAGGCGCGGACTGGCAAGCGCGCTATTGATCACTTCGATCTTGGGCACCGGGGCGTGCTTGAAGCCCTCGGCCAACACCAGGTCGCACGGAGCGAGCCGCGCCACGTGCTCCAGCAGCGGGTGATCGTTGCTGCCGGGCAGCTCCTCCACCAGCAGCCGGCGCCGGCCGGCCGCCAGCAGCACCTGCCGCGCCCCGGCCTGGCGATGGCGCCAGCTGTCCTTGCCCGGCACGTCCCAGTCGACGTCGTGGTGAGTGTGCTTGATCACCGCCACGTCGAGCCCATGGGCCACGAGCCGGGGCAACAGCCGTTCAATCAGGGTGGTTTTGCCACTGCCGGAATAGCCGGCAAAGCCGATCACGTGCATCGTTCAGCATCCGCAAGAATCTAGGCCCGGCGCGCAGGCCGGGCGGAACAGGGCGATGATAACACGCAGGGGGATGCCACCTAATCGGGCGAAATGACTAGTCTCGACTCACCCGGTGCCGATGAAGGAAATCGTCACGAACGGCCCCCGGCGGGATGAAAGGCCGCACCGAAACCGCAATGGACACGCAGCTCCTGAAGATATCTCACCACGGAGCCCCCCTGCGTGCACAGCTTCGCCGCGCCCGGCAAAAGATTGCACGCAGTGCGCCTGAACCCGATCAGGGGGCGTGGCAGCGCCATTCAGAAGCGTTCAGGCGGCGTGCGACAGGCTGGCGTCGTTGCCCTGCCCGTCCTCGGGGTCCTCGAAGCGTTTCCAGTCGATGATCATCACTTCGGTCAGCCCGCAATCGATCGCCAGCTGTGCCTCGATCTCCTCCAGCACTTGGTGGCAATGAATCGAGCCGTTCAGCACCACCTCGGCGCGGCGCACCACCTTGTCGTCAGGCGTGGCAAACCAGATGCAATAGCGGTTCATGACGGCCTCCGATCAACCGGTCAGACAGCGCGCTTGTCAATAAACTCGGCAGCCCACCCCGCCCGGCCCCGCAATGCTCGCCGCACCCGCGATACGGCGACGCTTCTCGAACCGCCCGGGAGCGCGGCAATGACCGTAGGGAATCCCTGTGGGACGATGTTTCTCGCAAGCTCCTACTACATATATCGGCGCAATTGCAGCCAGATCGCAAGCTTTTCCTCATAGGGGCGGGTATAGGCCGGGCTGGAAGACGGCAGCGCCAGCAAAGCTAAGGGGCTTGCGGCCAGGCTTTTCGCCGCCTTGAACGCCGTGCCGCCGTTGAATCCAATCGCCTCAAGCCGGGGAAGGGAACGCGTCAGCACTAGGAGGTCGTTGTGCTCGATGTCGTTGAGCGCGGCATCCAAGCTGCCCTGACGCCGCGCCTGCGCCACCACATCCCACAGCCCGACACGGTGTTCGAGCAGGCAGCCGAGCCGATCGGCATACGGCATCTCGCCCAAGGGCTCGTCCAGCACCTCGCCCAAGAGGCGCCAGAACTGGTTGCGCGGGTGGGCATAATACTGGCCGGCCGCCAGCGAAGCGTCCCCCGGCAGCGAGCCCAGGATCAGCAGCCGCACCTCGGGCGAGACGACCGGTGGGAAACAGTGCTTGTGAGGCGTCATGGTGTTACTCGGAAGGGGCGCGGAAAGGACTGCCGGAAGGTAGCGTTGGGCTCGTGACACGGCCCGCTGGAGTGCGGCCGGTCAGAACAACTGCCCCTGCTGCCGCGCCAGCCACGCCTTGACCGGGCCGAAGGTGCGACGGTGCTCCGGCAGCACGCCGAAACGCTCGATCGCCGCCAGGTGCTCGGCTGTCGGGTAGCCCTTGTGTCGGGCGAAACCGAACTCGGGATGCAAGGCGTCGAGCGCCACCAGCTCGGCGTCGCGCGCGGTCTTGGCGAGGATGGACGCCGCCGAGATAGCCGGTTCCAACGCATCGCCCTTGACGATGGCGCGCGCCGGCACAGCGATACCCTTGGGCACACGGTTGCCGTCGATCAGCACTTCGGCAGGCAATACCGACAAACCGGCCACGGCGCGGCTCATCGCCAGCATGGTGGCCTGCAGGATGTTGAGCCGGTCGATCTCGTCGACACTGGCGCTGGCGATGCACCAGGCGAGCGAGCGCTCGCGGATCAGCGGCGCCAGCTCGTCGCGCTGCTTTTCCGAGAGCTTCTTGGAATCCGCCAGACCAACGATCGGCCGGGCCGGGTCGAGGATCACCGCGGCGGCGAACACTGCCCCGGCGAGCGGCCCCCTGCCCGCCTCGTCGACCCCGGCGATCATGCCGGCACCCCCGCCACCTGCAGCACCGCATCGGCCGCGAGCTCGGCGGTATCCTGCCTCAGCTCGCGGTGCAGCGCGGTGAAACGGGCGGTGAGCGCCTGCCTGGCCGGCTCGTCATCGTAGAGTGCGGCCACGGCTTCGGCCAACCTTTCCGGCGTGGCGTCGTACTGCAGTAGCTCCGGCACCACCGAGTCGCCCAACAGGATGTTGGGCAGGCCGACCCACGGCAACTTCAGCTTGCGCTTGACCAGACGGTAGGTGAGCCACGACAGCTTGTAGGTGATCACCATCGGTTTCTTGGTGAGCGCCACCTCCAGCGTCGAGGTGCCGCTCTTCACCAGCACCACGTCGCTGGCGATCATCGCCATCTGCGCGTGGCCGAACAGCTTGCGGATCGGCAAATCCCAGGCCTTGAGCCGGGACAGCATCTGGTCGAAGGCATCGAGCGTCGCCCGCGTCGCCAGCGGCACCAGGAACTGCGCCGCCGGGTAGCGCTCATGCAGCAGCCGCGCCGTCTTGACGAAGATCTCGCCCAGGTAATCGATCTCGCTGACGCGGCTGCCGGGCAGCAGCGCGAACACCGGCCCTCCCGGGAACAAGCCGAGCTGCTCCCGCATCGCGGCGGTATCCGGCACCAGCGGAATTTCCCCCGCCAGCGGATGACCGACGAAAGTCACCGGCACGCCGGCCTTTTCATACAGCGGCGGCTCCATCGGAAACAGGCACAGCACCCGATCGGCCGCCTCGCCGATCTTCTGCACCCGCTCCGGACGCCACGCCCATACCGACGGGCTGACGTAGTGGACGGTACGAATGCCCTTCTTCTTCAGCGACTTCTCGAGCCCGAGGTTGAAGTCCGGGGCATCGATGCCGACGAACACGTCGGGGCGCTCGGCGATCAGGGCATCGCGCAGATGGGCGCGGATGCGCAAGAGCTCCGGCAGGCGCGACAGCACCTCGGCGTAGCCGCGCACCGCCAGCCGCTCCTGCGGCACCACCGAGTAGAGACCCTGCGCCTGCATCCGGGGCCCGCCGATACCGGCAAACTCGATCTCGGGATGGCGTGCCTTGAGCGCCGCCATCAGGTGCGCACCCAGCAGGTCGCCCGACGCCTCGCCGGCCACCATGGCGACCTTCAACGCGCCGCTTCGCTTGAACAAGGGTTCCGGCATGATTTAGCGAATGATGCCCCGCTCCGACAGGCCGAAGAAGCGCACGAACGCCTCCAGCTCGGGATGGCTGGCCGCTTCGGCGATGATGGCCTGCTTGGCCTCGTCGAGCGACAGGCCGTTGCGGTACAGCGTCTTGTAGGCCTGGCGGATGGAGCGGATCTGCTCCGGAGTGAAACCACGGCGCTTCAGGCCCTCGGCGTTGATGCCGGAAGGCACGGCACGGTTGCCGTGCGCCATCACGTACGGCGGCACATCCTGCGCCACGGCGCTGGCGAACGCGGTCATGGCGTGCTCGCCGATGATGCCGAACTGGTGCACGCTGGTGAAACCACCCAGGATCACCCAGTCGCCGATTTGCACGTGGCCGGCCAGTGTGGCGTTGTTGGCGAAGATGGTGTGGTTGCCGACCTGGCAATCGTGCGCCAGGTGCACGTAGGCCATGATCCAGTTGTCGTTGCCGAGGCGGGTCACGCCGACGTCCTGCGCGGTGCCGACGTTGAAGGTGCAGAATTCGCGGATGGTGTTGTTGTCACCGATCTCGAGCCGGGTCGGCTCGCCGGCGTACTTCTTGTCCTGCGGCATCGCGCCCAGCGAGCAGAACTGGAAGATGCGGTTGTTCTTGCCGATCGAGGTATGACCCTCGATCACCACGTGCGGACCAACCCAGGTGCCGCTGTCGATGGACACGTTAGGGCCGACGATCGAATAGGCGCCAATCTCGACATCCGGGGCGACCCGGGCGTTGGGATCGACGATCGCGGTGGGATGAATCGCCATGGTCACACCTCGCGCTTGGCGCACATGATCTCGGCCTCGCAGGCCACCTGACCGTCCACCAGGGCACGTGCCTTGTACTTGGCGATGCCACGCTTGGACGTGATTTCCTCCACTTCCATCACCAGTTGATCGCCCGGCACCACCTGGCGCTTGAAGCGGGCGTTGTCGATGCCGACAAAGAAGTACAGCTCGTTCTCGGCACGCTCGCCCTGGCTCTTGATCGACAGGATGCCGGCAGCCTGGGCCAGCGCCTCGATGATCAGCACACCCGGCATCACCGGGTACTGCTCGAAGTGGCCGACGAAGAACGGCTCGTTGATGGTCACGTTCTTGAGTGCCTTGACGCGCTTGCCCGCCTCGAACTCGACCACACGGTCCACCAGCAGGAACGGGTAGCGGTGCGGTAGGTACTTCATAATTTCACGTACGTCGACGTTCACGGCATGCTCAGTCATTATTCGGTTCCTTGCTGTCTTTCAGGTTCTTGATCTCGCGTTCGAGTTCTTTTACGCGTTTGACGAGATCGTCGAGATGTCTCAGGTGAACGGCGTTGGGCAGCCATTCCTTCATGGTGGAAAGCGGGTAGGACGAGGCGTAGTTGTCCGGCTTCTTGATGCTCTTGGACACCAGCGTTCCGCCGCCGATATGAGTACGGTCAGTCACCTCGATGTGGCCGACGAACATCGCCGCACCACCAACAGTGCAATAGGCCCCGATCTTGGTGCTGCCGGCGATGCCGACGCAGCCCGCGATGGCGGTATGCTCGCCGATCTGCACGTTGTGCGCGATCTGCACCAGGTTGTCGATCTTGGCGCCGCGGCGGATGATGGTGTCAGCCATCGCACCGCGGTCGACCGTGGTGTTGGCACCGATCTCGACGTCGTCCTCGATCACCACCCGCCCGGTTTGCGGAATCTTGAACCAGTGGTCGCGGGCCCAGGCCAGGCCGAAGCCATCCGCGCCGATCACCGTGCCGGAGTGGATGCCGACGCGCGAGCCGATCAGGCAACCGTGGTAAACCGTGACATTCGGGTGCAAGGTCACCTCATCGCCGATCACCACGCCATCGCCGATCACCACGCCCGGCAGGATGCGGCAGCGCTGGCCGATGGTCACATCTCGACCGATGCTGACGTTGGCGCCGATTTCGCTGGAGGCATCGATGCGGCACCCCTCGCCGACCACCGCCGAGGCATGGATGCCGGGACGGGCCGGCGGGGCGGGATGGAACAGCGTCGCCACCCGGGCAAAATAGAGATAAGGGTCGTCGGTCAGGATCAGCGGTCCGCCATAGCCGGTTTCTTCGGCCAACTTGGGCGACATGATGAGCGCGCTGGCTGCGGTCGTCTCGAGCTGGCGCCGGAACTTGGCGCTGGCGAGAAAACTGATTTCGCCCGTCTTGGCGTCTTCCAGCGGTGCCAGGCGTTCGACCAGGCAATCGTCACCACGCAACTCGCCACCGAGCCGCGCCACGATTTCGGAAAGGGTGTATGCCATCAAAAACAAAGCCGACCCGGGGCCGGCTTCTCCGGAAAATAGAGGGAATTACTTGTCAAGTTCCTTGAGGACCTTGGCGGTGATGTCGTACTTGGGATTGACGTACACCGCGTCCTGCAGGATCAGGTCGAACTGTTCGCGCTCGGCGATCTGCTTGATGGTACGGTTGGCACGCTCCTGCACAGCGGCGAACTCCTCGTTGCGACGCAGATTGAAGTCCTCCGCCAGCTCGCGCCCCTTGGCCCGGTAATCGCGATCGAGTCCGGCCAGTTCACGCTCGTACTTCTTGCGATCATCCAGCCCCAAGCCGCTCTTGCCCAGCAGCGTTTCCAGCTGCTTGGCACGATCCTCCATCTTTTTCAGCTCGGTACGTCGGTCGCTGAACTCCTTCTCCAGCTTCTTCATCACCTGCTGTGCCGGGGCCGCCTCACGATATACCCGCTCGGTGTTGATGTAGCCCAGCTTGAACTCGGCGGCCGTCGCGGCGAACGAAGCGGCCGCCACGGCGCAGGCAGCAAGCAAGCGAACAGTTTTCATCTTCATATGCGGACTCCGCTCAGAACACCGTCCCCAGCTGGAACTGGAAGGACTGCTTCTTGTCGCCCTCTTCCTTCTTCAGCGGTACGGCGTAGCTGAATTTCATCGGCCCCATCGGCGACAGCCAGGTCAGCGCCGCGCCAGTCGAATAACGCAGCCCATCGCTCGGGGTAGAACCGGACACATTGCTGTCCCACAGGCTGCCGACGTCGAAGAACACGCTGGTGCGTACCGACTTGTTGTCGCGCATGCCCGGGAACGGGAACAGCAGCTCGACGTTGCCGACCACCTTGGTGGTGCCGCCGAGGAAGTCGCCGTTGGTATCCTTGGGACCGATACTGCCGGTCTCGTAACCCCGTACCGAACCCAGACCACCCATGTAGAAGTTCTGGAAGAACGGCAGGGTCGCGCTCTTGCCGTAACCGTCGGCATAGCCCACTTCGCCATTCAGCATCAGGGTGAACGTCTTCGACAGCGGGAAATACCAGGTCTGCTGATGGCTCAGACGATAGTATTGCAAGTCGAGGCCCGGCAGGCCGATATCGACCCCGGCGCGCAGCACCGCGCCACGCGTCGGCCACAGCGCGCTGTCGCGGGTATCGCGCGACCAGCTGATGGTGGACAACAAGGTATTGGCGCTCTTGCCGTACTTGTCGACAAAGTCGAGGTAGCGCTGCGGGCTGTCACTAAAGGTAGTGATGGCCGTCTGCTCCACCCCCAGGCTCAGGTTGATGCGGTCGAACTCGGTGATCGGCACGCCGAACTTGGCCGCGGCACCGGTGGTACGTGTCTTGTACTTGGAGACGTTGTCTTCCTGGGCATCGTAGGTGCGGGTGTACAAGTTGTAGCCCAGGCTGACGCCGTCGACCGTGAAATACGGGTCGTTGAAGGCGATGCTGGCACTCTTGTTGACCTTGCCGGTGGAAATGCCGGCCGACAACGACTTGCCGGAGCCGAAGATATTGCTCTGCGACACGCTGCCGGAGAACACCAGACCCTGGCCCTGCACGAAGCCGATACCGGCCGAGATGCTGCCGGTCGGACGCTCCTTCAGGTTGATGTTCATGTCGACCTGGTCCGGGGTGTCGGCTACCGCCGGGGTTTCGACGTTGACATCCTCGAAGTAGCCCAACAACTCGACCCGCTCCTTGCTGCGCTTGATCTTGTCGGAGGCGTACGGCGCACCCTCGAGCTGGCGCAGTTCACGGCGCACCACCTCGTCACGCGTCTTGGTGTTGCCGGCGATATTCACGCGGCGAACGTAGGTCTTGCGGCCCGGATCGAGGAACAGCGTGAAGGCCACCTGACGCTTCTCGCGGTCGATCTCCGGCAGCGCATTGACGTTGGCAAAGGCGTAACCATCGTTACCCAGCCGGTCGCTGATGGCGGTTACCGAATCGTTGACCTTCTCGCGGCTGAACACGTCGCCAGCCTTGAACTGGATCAACTTGCGCAACTCGGCTTCCGGAACCTTCAGGTCGCCTGCCAGCTTCACATCGGAAATGGTATAGCGCTGACCTTCGTTGATATTGATGGTGAGGAACATGTCCTCCTTGTCGGCGCTGATCGAAACCTGGGTCGAATCGATGTTGAACTCGAGATAGCCCTGGTTCTGGTAGAACGCCTTGAGCTTCTCCAGATCGCCGGACAGCTTCTGCTTGGAGTACTGGTTGTCCTTGGTGATCCACGACAGCCAGTCACCAGTGGTCAGCGAGAACTGGCCCAGCAGCGTATCCTGATCGAACGCCTTGGCACCGACGATGCGGATTTCCTTGATCTTGGCTGTCACGCCCTCGACGATGTCCAGGGTGACGGCGACGCGGTTACGCTCCAGCTTGGTCACGCTGGGGGTGATTTCCACCGAATACTTGCCGCGGCTGTAGTACTGACGCTTCAACTCCTGAACGGCGCCATCGAGCAGGCCCTGATCGAACACGCGGGATTCGGCCAGGCCGTTTTCCTTCAGTGCCTTCTTGAGCTGGTCCTTGTCGAATTCCTTGGCGCCGCTAATATTCAGCTGGGTGATCACGGGGCGCTCGATGACGGAAACGATCAGAACATCGCCCTGCGCCTCCATCCTAACGTCATTGAAGAAACCGGTGGCAAACAATGCCTTGATCGCTTCTTTGGCCTTCTCGTCGGTAAAGGTATCACCCACCTTGAGCGGCATGTAGTTGAATACCGTACCGGGTTCGGTGCGCTGCAAGCCCTCAACACGGATATCCTTGACCACGAACGGCTCGGCCGCCATGGCAGCAGACATGGAAAACAGACCGGCAATCGCCGCTGCAACGAGTTTGATTCTCATCGGTTTGTTCTAACCCCCAAAAAGGCGGCTGATGTCGTTTAGCAAGGCAAATGCCATCAACGAAGCCAGCAAGGCAAAACCTATTCTTTGCCCGAGTAACTGCGCCCGTTCACTGACCGGGCTCCCCTTAATCAACTCCGCCGTATAATACATTAAGTGTCCCCCATCCAGAATGGGGATGGGCAGCAGGTTCAATATGCCAATGCTGACACTGATCAGTGCCAGAAATTCGAGATAGGCGTCCAATCCTTGCCGTGCAGTCTGGCCGGCTACACTGGCGATGGTGATCGGTCCGCTCAGATTGTTCCACGATGCCTGGCCGATCAGCATGCGCCCGAACATGCGCAGGCTCAGCACGCCGTTGGACCAGGTCTTTTGCAACGCCATCACCCCCGCTTCGGCGACGTCCGGATGCAGCTCGTAACGCAGCGTCGCAAGCCAGGCGGCATCCACCGCCGGCGCCGCCCCGATCCGGCCGACAAAACCGGTGGGGGTTTCCACTGAATCCGGACGCAACGTCACTTGCCGACGCTCTTGGCCCCGCTGAAACGCCAGGGAAACCTCTTTGCCGGGACTGTTGTGCACCATTCCCACCCACTCGGCCCAACCACGCAGGCTGCGGCCGTCGGCGCTCAGCAAGAGGTCGCCGGCACTTAGCCCGGCTCTTTGCGCAGCCCCACCCGGTTCGACGGCCCCCAACACCAGTGAATAGCGCACTGGCAATATGCCGATCTGGCCATTGCCGCCGGTGTCAGACCCGGCCTTCACCACACGGTTGAGACGCTCCCCGGCGACGGTTTCCACTTGCACCGTCAAGGGCTCGCTGGCATCGCTGCTGCGGTCGAGCAAGGCCAGGCTGATGTCATTCCATTGGGCGACAGGCGTGCCGGCAATCGACAGAACCCGGTCTCCCGGCTGGAACCCGGCGATGGCAGCAGGACTCTCCGGCACCACCGTGCCCACCAGCGGCCGGTACAGGGTCAGACCATTGCCAATCACCACCCAGTAGAACAAGGTGGCGAGCAGCAGATTCATCACGGGCCCCGCCACCACGATCAACATGCGCTTGCCGACCGATTGCCGGTTGAAGGCGCGCGGCCGGTCGGCCGGGGCCACGACCCCCTCGCGCTCATCCAGCATCTTCACATAGCCCCCCAGGGGAATCGGGCAAACCGCCCACTCCATCTCCCCCCGTTTCACCGTGAAGAGCGGCTTGCCAAAGCCGATCGAGAAACGCAGCACCTTCACTCCGCAGCAACGAGCGGCGGCATAGTGGCCCAGTTCATGGAAAGTGACCAGAACGCCGATGGCCAGGAGGAAGGCGAGGATGGAAATCATAGTGGCAACCGTGCCTCAAGTGATGAGCGGACTTCACGATCCTTCTCCAGCAACGCGTCCAGCGTGGCACTGGCGGACAAATCGAAGCGACCGAGGGCCTGCTCGACCAGTTCAGGAATACCCATGAAGCCTATCTTTCCGTCCAGGAAGGCTGCCACGGCAACTTCGTTGGCCGCATTCAGCACCGCCGGGGCATCGCCCCCGCTACGCAGCGCCTCAAAGGCCAGCTTCAGGCAAGGGAAGCGCTCCAGATCCGGCTGTTCGAACGTCAGATTGGACAAGGTAAAGAAGTCGAGCGAGGCCACACCGGCGTCGATCCGCTCCGGCCACGCCATGGCGTAGGCGATCGGAGTGCGCATGTCGGGCGACCCCAGCTGGGCGACGACCGAACCGTCGCGGTACTGCACCATGGAATGGATGACACTCTGCGGGTGCACGACCACGTCGATGTTATCGGCCGGCGCATTGAACAACCAATGCGCCTCGATGACCTCCAGCCCCTTGTTCATCAACGAGGCGGAGTCGACGGAAATCTTCTGTCCCATCACCCAGTTCGGATGCTTGCACGCCTGGGCTGGGGTAACACCATGGAGCTCTGCGGACGACAACTGCCGGAACGGACCGCCCGAGGCGGTCAGGATGATCTTGCGCACCCCGGCCTGCTCCAGCGAGCCACGATAGCCATCGGGCAAGGACTGGAAAATGGCGTTGTGCTCGCTATCGACCGGCAACAACGCGGCACCACCCTCGCGCACGGCGCTCATGAAAAGCTGCCCCGCCACCACCAAGGACTCCTTGTTGGCCAGCAAGATACGCTTGCCCGCACGGGCAGCTGCCAGCGCCGAAGGCAGGCCCGCCGCCCCAACGATGGCGGCCATCACCATGTCCGCCTCCGGCAAGGTGGCGACCATCTCGAGGGCATGGGCACCGGTCAGGACCTCGACCGGCAGGCCGGCTTCATTCAGCCGCAAGCGCAGCGCGCTGGCTGCCTGCTCGTCGACCATGACCGCGAAGGGGGGACGAAACTGCCGGCACTGTTCGAACAGGCGATCTACCTGCCGGTGGGCTGCCAGCGCCACCACGCGGTAGCGCTCCGGGTGTCGGGCAACCACATCCAGCGTGTTCGTGCCGATGCTGCCGGTTGCCCCAAGTACTACGATTCCTTGAGGTTTCATCAGTTTGGCGATTTGGAGCCTGTTATGGACCAGCTCGCGAACTGCAGCAAGCATCCGGTCTGGATGCAAGAGGCGGTCGCGCAGGTCGATGTCATTGATTGGCCAAGCGCCGTAACGCCACAGGCGGCGCACAGGGCGCGTGGCCCTTCGGGTTGGAGCAAAAAAAGCTTGCTCCCCGCTTGCGGTGCCCGCACAGCGGCGCAGATCACGCCTTGCCCTGCTGATTCTTAGCCGCCAACGCGGTTGTGATCACGCCAATAGTAGGTTACAGCCCACTCAGCGCACGCAAGGCATTGCTCACGGCAAGCACGGCGATAAGACTATCGATACGATCATAAACCCCACCATGACCGGGAAGCAGTTGGCTACTGTCCTTGAGGCCAGCGGCACGCTTGAACCACGACTCCAGCAAGTCTCCGGCAATGCTGACAGCAGTCAGGGGAAGAGACAAGAGCAGCAGGCTCCATGGTGACAGACCCAGATGCAGCCAGCCCAGTTCATTCACCAGGAAAACATAAGCCGCCGTCGCCACCAGCGCGCCATAGACCCCCTCCCAGCTTTTACCGGGGCTGATCGACGGTGCCAGCTTGCGCCGGCCGAACGCCTTGCCGGAAAAATAGGCTGCGATGTCCGCCACCCAGACCAACCCCATGATAGCCAAGAGCTGCTGCGCCTGTGCCACATTGGGTTGCGGCCGCCATTCGAGCAAGGCGAACCAGGCCGGGAACATCAGCAGCCAACCCAACAGCCGGGCAACCCAGTCGTTTCGGACCACCCAGCGCCGCGACAACCACAGCGGCACCACTGCCAGCCAGAAAGCCAGCGCCAGAAGGTGTAGCCACGGTATCGCAGTGACCCGGCCAAACCAGGCTCCTGCCGCAAGCAGCGTCGAGATCGCCAGGTAGAGCCATTGGCCGATACCGGCCATGCCCACCATCCGACTGTACTCCCACAGTGCCAGGCCAACGACCAGCCACGAAAAAGCGGCCCATAACGGGGCCGAGAAGAAGAACAGTGCCGCCAGCATCAAAGGAAGCAGCACCAGTGCGGTCAGCACGCGTGTTTTCAGCATGGAGTCAGTCCCGGCGCAACGAGGCAGGCAGTTGCTCGCTTGTCCGGCCAAAGCGGCGCTCGCGGCACCGATAGGACTGCACGGCCCCTTCCAAGGCCTGCTTGTCGAAATCGGGCCACAACAGATCGGTGAAGTACAGTTCGCTGTAAGCCAGCTGCCACAGCAGGAAATTGCTGATGCGCTGCTCGCCACCGGTACGGATGAACAGGTCGGGCTCCGGAGCATAGGCCATTGACAAGCGACCAGCCAGCGCCTCTTCGGTGATGGCGGTAGCTCCCTCCCGGATCAGCCGGTTGACGGCCTGCAGCATGTCCCAGCGCCCGCCGTAATCGGCGGCGATGGTCAGCACCAGGCCACCGTTGGCAGCCGTGCGCGCCTCAGCGGCTTCAATGCGTTCCACGATGCGCGGGGCAAAACGGGAGCGATCGCCGATAACCTTGAGGCAGATATTATTGGAATGCAGCTTCTCCACCTCGTTCTCCAGCGCACCCAGGAAGAGGTCCATCAGAAACGAGACTTCGTCCTGCGGGCGGCGCCAGTTTTCAGTGGAGAAGGCAAACAGGGTCAAATACTCGACCCCCAGTTCCTGGCAGCCGGAAACGACCTCACGCACCGCGCTCAGGCCTTTCTTATGGCCGGCGACACGGGGCAGAAAGCGCTTCTTGGCCCAACGTCCGTTGCCATCCATGATGATGGCAATATGGCGCGGCACCGGGCGGACTTCAGGAATGGAACTAGTGGAACTACCGAACAAGTCGTTCCCCTTATACCGCCATCAGATCGGTTTCTTTGGCGGCAAGGGCTTTGTCGACTTCGGCAATGTACTTGTCGGTCAGCTTCTGGATGTCATCCTGGCCACGGCGTTCGTCGTCCTCGGTAATCGACTTGTCCTTGAGCAGGTTCTTGAATTCATTGTTGGCGTCGCGGCGGATATTGCGTACGGCGACACGGGCACCTTCAGCCTCGCCACGCACCAGCTTGATCAGATCCTTGCGGCGCTCTTCAGTCAGCATCGGCATCGGCACGCGGATGATCTCGCCCATCGAAGCCGGATTCAGGCCGAGATCGGAATCACGGATGGCCTTTTCGATCTTGCCCAGCATACTCTTTTCCCACGGCTGGACACCGATGGTGCGGGCATCGATCAACGTGACGTTAGCCACCTGGTTCACCGGCACGTCGCTACCGTAGTAATCCACCATGACATGATCCAGAATACCGGTGTGCGCGCGGCCGGTACGAACCTTGGTCAGGTCGTTCTTGAAGGCTTCCAGCGACTTCTGCATTTTCTGTTCGGCCGATTTCTTGACGTCGTTAATCATGTCAACTCCATGGATACTTGGAAAAACAAGGCGGAAAGCGGCTGCTGCCGTTTCCGCCTTTTTACTATTCGGTAAGGCTCAGCAGTGTACCAGCGTGCCTTCGTCTTCGCCAAGCACTACACGCTTGAGAGCGCCGGCCTTGAAGATGCTGAACACCTTGATGTTGAGGTTCTGATCCCGGCACAGCGCAAAGGCAGTGGCATCCATCACCTTGAGGTTGCGCGAAATCGCCTCGTCGAAGGTCAGCGTCTGGTAGCGCTGGGCATCCGGGTTCTTCTTCGGATCGTCGGTATAGACGCCATCAACCTTGGTGGCCTTGAGCATGATGTCCACGTTCATTTCCATGCCACGCAACGCTGCCGCCGTGTCGGTGGTGAAGAACGGGTTGCCCGTACCGGCCGCGAAGATGACAACCTTGCCCTCTTCCAGATACTGCATGGCCTTGCCGCGCACATACGGTTCGGCGATCTGCTGCATGGTCAATGCCGATTGCACCCGGGCCACCAGGCCCACCTTGGTCATGGCATCCTTGAGCGCCAGCGCGTTCATCACCGTCGCCATCATGCCCATGTAGTCGGCCGTGGCACGATCCATACCGGAGGCCGCCGGAGCCACGCCGCGGAAGATGTTGCCGCCGCCGATGACGATGCCCACCTCGATGCCCAGATCGACCACCTCCTTGATCTGCCCCACGATTTGCTCGATCGTGGCGCGGTTGATCCCGTAGCTATCGTCGCCCATCAGGGCCTCGCCCGACAGTTTGAGCAAAATACGTTTATAGGCAGGAGCTTGGCTCATAGTCACCTCGGTGGCAGTTTTTCAATCAGTCAATTTGCAAAACGGCACCCTGCAGGCAGGGTGCCGTTCTAATCAGTCCAGATGTCCGGACTTACAGCTTGGCGGCGGCAGCCACTTCAGCGGCGTAGTCCACTACCTTCTTCTCGATGCCTTCACCCACGACGAACATGGCAAAGGCTTTCACCGAGGCGGATTTCTCAGCCAGCAGCTTCTCGACGGTCTGGTCCGGGTTCTTCACGAACGGCTGACCCAGCAGGGTCACTTCGGCCAGGTACTTGTTCACGCGGCCTTCCACCATCTTGGCCACGATGTCAGCCGGCTTGCCGGATTCTGCTGCCTGGGCGGTGTAGATCTTGCGCTCTTGCTCCAGGGTTTCAGCCGGAACCTGATCCTTGGACACGCAGATCGGCTTGGAAGCGGCGATGTGCATGGCGATATCTTTGCCCAGACCTTCGTCGCCGCCGTTGAAATCAACGATGACGCCGATCTTGGCACCGTGCAGGTAGGTCGCGATCTTGCCTTCGGTTTCGTAGCGAACGAAACGACGAATGGTCATGTTCTCGCCCAGTTTGGCGATCGCGGCCTTGCGGATTTCTTCAACGGACAGACCATCCACTTCAACCGCGGACAGCGCTTCAACGTCGGCCGGATTGGCAGCAACGACGGCCTTGGCCGCAGCGGCAGCCAGCGCCAGGAAGGTCGGGTCTTTGGCAACGAAGTCGGTTTCGCAGTTCACTTCCACCAGGGCGCCAACGCCGCCTTCGATGAAGGAACCGATGATGCCTTCGGCCGCCAGACGGCCAGCCATCTTGGAGGCCTTGTTGCCGGACTTGATGCGCAGGATTTCTTCGGCCTTGGCCAGATCGCCTTCGGCTTCAACCAGCGCCTTCTTGCACTCCATCATGCCAAGGCCGGTAGCAGCGCGCAGGTCCGAGACCATTTTTGCGGTAATTTCCGCCATGCTTGAAACTCCTTAACAGTATCTTTTTACGTAAAGCGGTACGGGTTCAAAAAAAGGGGCTTACGCCCCTTTCTCAGGTCCGTGCTTACTCGGCTTGAGCCGGTTCAGCGGCAACGATTTCCTGCAGCGACTGTGCGCGACCTTCCAGCACGGCATCGGCGATGCCGCGGGCGTACAGGCGGATGGCGCGATTGGAGTCGTCGTTACCCGGAATTACGTAATTGATGCCTTCCGGCGAGTTGTTGGTATCAACCACGCCGATCAGCGGGATGCCCAGCTTCTTGGCTTCAACAACGGTACCCTTCTGGTAGCCGGTGTCGATAACGAAGATGGCGTCCGGCAGACCTTTCATGTCCTTGATACCGCCCAGCGAACGCTCCAGCTTCTCAACTTCGCGCTCGAGGTCCAGCAGCTCTTTCTTGTTGTAACCGGTGTCGCCGGAGCTTTCCAGGATGGCACGCTTTTCTTCAAGACGCTTGATGGACTGCTTCACGGTCTTGTAGTTGGTCAGCATACCGCCGAGCCAGCGGTGATCGACGAACGGCATGCCACAACGGGCTGCTTCTTCACGAACAATCTCACGCGCCTGACGCTTGGTACCCACAAACAGGACGGTACCCTTGTTGGCAGCCAGGCGACGTACGTATTCCTGAGCTTCAACGAACAGCGGAAGGGTCTTTTCCAGGTTGATGATGTGGATCTTGTTGCGGCTGCCGAAAATGTACTGAGCCATTTTCGGGTTCCAGAAACGGGTTTGGTGGCCGAAGTGAACGCCGGCTTCCAGCATCTGGCGCATGGTAACGTTGGTGGTCATGCAAAACTCCTAAAGGGTTAGGCCTCCATTCGCGCGCAGAATCCTGTCGGACACCCTTTCGGCGCGAATGTGCGTAGTAAAAACCCTGCGAAATGCAGGGCGCGCAGAAGTATAGCACCGTGGGCAGAGTCAGCTCAAGCCGCGGGCTCTTCGTTCTCGGCCTCGGCAAGCGCAACCTTCTTGCGCAAACGACGCCGTACCAGCCGCGTGAACAATAGCCCGGGCAGCACCGCCAGAAACACGATGATGAAGGCCATACGGATGGGACTTTCCTGCACCACCGCCATCATCAGCACCACGTAGAGCCAGCCGATCAGAATGAGATACATGTGAAAGTAACCGTCCTGGTCAGGATGAACAGACGCTCATTCTAGCGTGGACAAGCGCGCCAGCGTATCTTGCCGGTAGAAAGCCACCAGCTGCCGGTACACAGCTGGGTAGTCTTCGGCCAACCCCTGTGGGCATTCGAAGAACGCCTCGCTGAGCACCGCGAAGAATTCGGCCGGGCTTTCCGCTGCGTAGGGATCGAGCCAGCCCTCCTCCGCCATTTCGCCTTCGCACTCCAATTGCTGCTGAAAATTGGCATAGGCGGCAGCCCAGGCCTGCGACCATTGTTCCCGATTCATACCCTTGTGCAGCGGCGGAAAACCGTTGGCGTCGCCGTTGAGCATATCGAGCTTGTGGGCGATTTCATGGATCACCACGTTCCAGCCGTCACGGCCGGTGGAGCGCTTCACATCCGGCCAGGACAAGACGACCGGCCCATCCAGTCGAGCCTGGCCAATCAGCACGCTGTCACCTTCATGGACCACGCCCCCTGGCGCCATCCAGTGGTCGCGCACGACAAAAGCGGACGGGTACAGCACCACCTCTTCCCAACCGTCCAGCGCCTCCTTGCCGAGGTTCATCACCGGCAGCGCCATCTGCAACGTGACCGTTGCCACCATCGACGGCGTCACCATCAAGCCGGCGGCCCCGCTAAAGGCTTTGCCACGGGCGAAAACCGCCGCCAGCGCGACCAGCTGGGTTAGCTCGGCATGGCTCAACCCGGCCAGCAGCGGCATGCGCGCGGCCCGCTGCCGCAACTGGGCAAGCTCGGACTCGGCAGCGGCCCTTCGGCCAAAAAAACCAAAAACCATGAAACTCTCACGTCATTCTCACGTCACTTCATGATGCTACACCTTTCTGCCACCCCCTCAAGCCGGCAAAGGTCGCCGATGGCACCGCAGACCCGGGAGTGACCAGCACGCATCGATAATGCTTGGCCGGTTCCAGCACCACTCCTGCCGCCATGATGGCGATGGACGCCCACCAACGCCGAAGCCGACCTACACTCAGGGCACATCCGCCGCCGAGCTTCGTACAAAAACACACCAAAGGAGGTTTCATGCACGATTTGCCCTGGCAATCGCTCGCCCTGAACCCGCTTGCCGCTTTCGGCATTCTGCTGGCGCTGGGTGTACTGGGCGGGCAGATTGCTGTCCGCGTAGCCAAACTTCCCGGCATCACCGGCTACATCCTGAGCGGACTGATCATCGGCCCTTCGGGCCTCAAATTGCTGGACCAACAGTTGATCGACGAGGCCGGCCTGTTCATCCAGCTGGCGCTGGGCCTGGCGCTGTTCGACATGGGCCGGCGCGTCGACTTGCGCTGGCTGCGCCGTGAAAAAGCGCTGTTCGCCACCGCCCTGCTGAGCGGCGTCATCACCTTCCTCGGCCTGCTGGCCCTGCTCACATTCTCGGGCTTCCCGATGGCTCCGGCCTCCTTGCTCGCCGCCATCGGCATCGCGACCTCGCCGGTGGTGCTGCTGGAACTGGTGCGGGAAAGCCGGGCCGAAGGCCAGGTCACCGAGCGCCTGATGGCCTGCACCGGACTCAACAACCTGTTGAGCCTGACAGTCTTCACCCTGGCACTGTCGTTTACCCATTTCAGCGCCGGTCACGGGGTGGAATCATTCATTCTGCTGCCAGGCTGGCTTCTGCTGGGCTCGGTCCTGCTGGGCCTGGTGGCCGGCCTCCTGGCGATCCGGCTCAACGTCTGGCTGGGCGGCGGCAAGCGTGAAGCGCAGACCGTGCTGATGTTCGGCCTGATCGCCCTGGTGGTGGGACTCTCCGCCATGCTCAAGTTGCTGCCGGCACTGGCCATCCTGATCTTCGGCCTGGCCACGCGCAACCTAGAGCGCGGTTATGCAGTGGCCGAACCCAGCCTGTCGAGCCGCTCCAGCTTCTTCTTTGTCGCCTTCTTCGTGGCCGCCGGAGCGCAATTGATGCCGCTGCCCCTGGCAGCGCTGTGGCCGTCCGCCGTCGGCTTCGTGCTGGTACGCAGCCTGCTGGCCGCCGGCTCGTGGTGGGTCGCCGCCCGCAGTAACGGCCTCCCCCCAAGGCATGGCGCATTGCTCGGCCTGGGCCTGCTGCCGATGTCCGGCAGCGCCGTCATGCTGATGACGATGGGCGCCCTGACCCTGTCGGCAGGAGCGGCCGAATTCAGCGGCTTCCTGCTGTCAGTGCTATGCCTGACGGAGCTGCTAGGCCCCATCGTGACGCGCTTCGCCCTGCGCTGCGCGCAGGAAACCCGCGACTGAGAAAGGAAGGATCATGCTGGAATTTTCGACCAGCCAGCCCCTGACACTGGGCGTGGAACTGGAGCTGATGATCGTCAACCGCCGCGACTACAATCTGACGCGCGGCTCCGACGACCTATTGCACCTACTCGGGCGCAGCCCGCACGGCTACGACATCAAGCCGGAGATCACCCAGGGCATGATCGAGATCGGCACCGCCGTGCACAGCGACGTCAACACCATGCTCGAGGAACTGCTGGCCATCCGCGCCTTGCTGGTACGCACGGCCGAGAAGCTCAACCTGGGACTCGCCGGTGGCGGCTCCCACCCATTCCAGCACTGGAGCGACCAGCGCATCTACCCCAAGGAGCGCTACCAGCTGGTTTCCGAGCTATACGGCTACCTCGCCAAGCAGTTCACCGTCTACGGCCAGCACATTCATATCGGCTGCCCGGATGGCGACACCGCGGTGCGGCTGACGCACTACCTGTCGCGCTACATTCCGCACTTCATCGCCCTGTCGGCCTCGTCGCCGTTCCACCAGGGAGTCGATACGTTGTTCCAGAGTTCGCGGTTGACCAGCGTCAACGCTTTTCCGCTATCCGGCTCGATGCCGTGCGTCGGCAACTGGGACGAGTTCAACGACTACTTCACCGGCATGGCCGATCTCGGCATCGTGGCGAGCATGAAGGACTTTTACTGGGATATCCGCCCCAAGCCGGAATACGGCACGGTGGAAATCCGCATCTGCGACACCCCGCTGGGGGTGGATACCCCAGTGCTGCTGGCGGCGTACGCCCAAATGCTGGCCCGGCAATGCTTCGAAGATGGCTGGGACGATATCTCGCCGGCCCATTACCTGACCTACAGCTACAACCGCTTCCAGGCGTGCCGCTTCGGCTACGACGCGGTGCTGGTGGACGGCGTGAAGAAGCGCCAGACCAGCCTGCTGGAAGACATGCTGGACACCCTCAACGGGCTATTGCCGCATGCACAGGCGCTCGGCATCGAGGCACAGCACAATGCCTTGCGCGAGCGGATCCTGCAGCGCCGCCTCGACAGCCATTGGCTGCGCCAGGTCTACGACGACAGCGGCTCGCTGTCCGAAGTGGTGCGCCGCCAGAGCGAGTTCTGGATGTACGAAGCACCCGCGCTCAGCGTAAACTGACGTAATGTCCAACTGGATGCCACCCATGTCCTTTGATCTGCCGAGCCAACCCGACCTGTCCCTGCCCGCCCGGTGGTGCGTGTTCGACGAACAGCGCTTGCTGCTCGTCAACGGCACGCTGCCCGGCAGCGAAGCCGCGAGCTGGCCGCTGACCGAGCGGCTGTTCCTGGCGCAACTGGGCGGGGTCAACTTGTTCCAGGGCGAGCTGGTGGGGCCGATGCCGACGAGCGGCGAATGGGTGAGCCTGCGCCAGGCGCTGTTGCAGCTGCCGGCCGAGCTGGCTCCTGCGCTGGCGCGTGCGGCACAATTGCGCCAGTTCCGCCGCACCCACCGTTTCTGCGGCCACTGCGCGACCCCGCTGCAGCAGCACGAGCACGACCAGGGACGGCATTGCCCGCACTGCGGCCAGCTCTACTACCCACGCCTGTCGCCGGCCATGATGGTGGCGATCTATCGTGGGCAGGAACTGCTGCTGGCACGCGCGCCGCATTTCGCACCCGGCATCTACAGCGCCCTGGCCGGCTTCGTCGAAGCCGGTGAAACGCTGGAAGAGTGCGTGCATCGCGAAGCGTTCGAGGAAGTGGGAGTGCGGCTGAAGAACCTGCGTTACGTCGGCTCCCAATCGTGGCCGTTCCCGCATTCGCTGATGCTGGCCTTCACCGCCGAGTACGCCGGCGGCGACATCGTGCCGCAAGAGGGCGAGATCGAGCACGCCGCCTGGTTTCCCATCGACGACCTTCCCCTTATCCCGCAGTCGATGTCCATCGCCCACTGGCTGATCCGCCATGCCGTGACCGAACTGTCGCGCTGATTCGGCGCCGCCGCCAATCGCAACCACCAGGTCACTGACAAAGCCGCCGTTGCGGCAGAACAGAGGAACAGCCTGACTGGAACGATCCACCGGCGCCTCACAACGCAAGGCCCTGCTCGAGGCGGGGCCTTGTCGCAGGGAACCAGCCCTCAGGCGCGTTCGGGCACGACCACCAGCACGGCCTGCAGCAGCCGCCAGGCGTGGCCGACCGTCTCGACCCGCACCCGCTCGCCCGGTGCATGGGCGCCGCGGATATCCGGGCCGAACGACACCATGTCCATGTGCGGGTATTTGCCGCCCAGAATGCCGCACTCAAGGCCGGCGTGGATCACTTTCACCTCGGCCCGGCGACCGTATTCACGCTCGTAGACCTGCTGGAACAGTTCCAGCAGCGACGACTGCGGATTCGGCGCCCAGCCGGGGTACTGACCCTCTCTCTCCACCTCGGCACCGATCAGCCCGAACAGGCTCTCGATCTCGTCGGCCAATTGCCGCGCCCCGGCGTCCAGCAACGAGCGCACCATGAAATTGGCGAACAGCTTGCCCTGGTCCAGCGCAATCACCCCCAGGTTGTTGGAGGTCTCCACCACGCCCGGCACACGGCGGCTCATGCGCCGCACTCCATGTGGAGCGGCGAGCAAGGTCGCGAAAATCACGCGCTGATCGTCCGGAGACATGGTCACGTTGGCCGAAGCCGGCTCCAGTGTCAGTGCCACCCCTTCGTCCACGCCCGCCAGCTCGAAACGTGCCGCCTGCTGGAACGCGTCCAGCCGCGCCACCAGCTTTTCGGCGGCGGCAACCGGATAAGCCACCACGGCGAAGGCTTCGCGCGCCAGCGCATTGCGCGCCGAGCCGCCCTGGAACGAGACCACACGCAGCGCCAGCTCGTGTTCGAGCTCGCGGATCAGCCGGATCAGCAACTTGTTGGCATTGCCACGTTCCTCGTGGATGTCCACCCCGGAGTGGCCGCCACGCAGCCCCTTGACCGACAGGCGCCCCACCGCATAGCCGGCCGGCAACGCCTCGACGGCATAAGCGCGGCGCACATTGACGTCCACACCCCCTGCGCAGCCGAGGTAGAACTCCCCCCAGTCCTCGGTATCGATGTTGATCAGCAGATCGCCTTCGAGCACACCGGTGTCCAACCCGAGGGCGCCCCCCATACCGGCCTCCTCATCCACCGTCAGCAGCACCTCGACCGGCCCATGGGCCACGGTATCGCTGGCCAGCACTGCCAACGCCAGCGCCACGCCGATGCCGTTGTCGGCACCCAGCGTGGTGTCTTCCGCCACTAGCCAGCCATCGCGCAGGACTGGCCGAATCGGGTCCTGGAAAAAGTCATGCTCCGTGCCGGAGTTGGCCTGGCACACCATGTCGAGATGGGCTTGCAGCACCACCCCGCGCCGGTTTTCCAGCCCAGGGGTGGCCGGCTTCCGGATGATCAGATTGCCGGCACGGTCGACCTGCGTCGACAAGCCTTTCAATTCCGCCCAGCCCTGCAGGTAGTCGCGCAGATGCTGTTCGTGCTTGGAGGGGCGAGGAATCTCGCACAGGGTCTGGAAGTGCTCCCACACTTCGCGTGGTTCGAGTTCTGCGATGGCTGTCACGTCGGATCCTAACGCACGGCGGGCCCAGACTGAGAACCCTGCCGGCGAGCTTGCTAAGAAAATGTTATAGGTGTTTCTGCTACCCAATCGACTCTAGCATGCCCTTCGTCCAAGTGTCATGAAGGCAAAAAATCTGGCGAAACACAGCAAGCCGGCACCGTCTCCCGCCAGGCTTCCCGGCTACGCCGCCGACACGTCCTTCCGCCCGTTGCCGCGGCATCCAGCAACGCGTCACCCACCCCAGAGAAATAAACTCACCCACCCGTGCCAAGCCTGCAACGACGGGCCTTTCCGCCCATTGGACCGGCGCAGATCAAAAGACGCAGCCTTGCGTCAAGCAACGTACCCTCACGCTGGCTCAGCGAGATGACCTTCGGGATTCGGGAGGGGATTCGGATAATGTTATGCGACAGCAAAAAGGGGGCGATGAAGCCCCCTCAAACCTATTACCAAAAACAAATCAAAATTCGATCAAATAACCAAATGTTATAGCACCTCAGCCGTACTCTCGCTCTCCTGTTGCAGCAGCCACATCTCCGCGTAGCGACCGTTCTGCTCGACCAGCTGGCGATGGCTGCCGCGCTCGATCACGCGGCCGCCGTCCAGCACCACGATCTCGTCGGCGTCAACCACCGTCGACAAGCGGTGCGCGATAATCAGCGTGGTGCGGTTGGCCGAAATCTCGGCCAGCTCGTGCTGGATCGCCTTCTCGGTGCGCGAATCGAGCGCACTGGTCGCCTCGTCGAATACCAGGATCGGCGGATTCTTCAGGATGGTGCGGGCAATCGCCACGCGCTGCTTCTCGCCGCCGGACAACTTCAGGCCGCGCTCGCCCACCAGGGTGTCGTAACCGTCCGGCAGACCAACCACGAAATCGTGGATGTGCGCCGACTTGGCCGCCTCGATGATCTCCTCGCGGCTGGCACCGGGACGGCCGTAAGCGATGTTGTAGTAGATGCTGTCGTTGAACAGTACGGTATCCTGCGGCACGATGCCGATGTGGGCACGCAGGCTGTCCTGCGTCATCTGGCGGATGTCGGTGCCGTTGATGCTGATGCCGCCGGCAGTGACGTCGTAGAAACGGAACAAGAGCCGCGACAAGGTCGACTTGCCCGCCCCGCTCGCTCCAACCACCGCCAGCGTGCGTCCCGGCGGGATGCTCAGGCTGACATCGTGCAGAATCTGACGCTTGGCGTCATAGCCGAAGTCGACATGCTCGAAGCGCACCCCGGCGGCACGGGTCGCCAGCACCTCGGCCCCGGCGTCGTCAGCCACCTCGGCATGGGTTTCCAGCAGGCCGAACATGCGCTCCATGTCGGCCAGCGAGTGCTTGATCTCGCGGTAGATGAAGCCGAGAAAATGCAGCGGCGAGTAGAGCTGGGTCAGGTAGGCCGACACCAGCACCACGTCGCCGACGGTCATGGTGTGATCCACCACCCCCCGCGCCGCCAGCACCATGATCAGCGTTGTACCGGCCGCGATAATGACGCCCTGCCCGGCGTTGAGGAAGGACAGCGATACCTGGTTCTTGATCGCCGACTCTTCCCAGGCGGCGAGATTCGTGTCGTAGCGAGCCGACTCGTAGGCTTCGTTATTGAAGTACTTGACCGTCTCGTAGTTGATCAGCGCGTCGATCGCCTTGGCATTGGCCTTGGAATCGAGTTCGTTCATGCTGCGACGGAACACCGTGCGCCACTCGGTGACGGTCAGCGTAAACGTGATGTACACCGCGATGGTCCCCAGCGTGACCACGGCAAACCAGCCGTTGTAGCGGTGCAGCAGGATGACTGCCACCATCAGAATTTCCAGCAGCGTCGGCAGGATGTTGAACGCGGTGAAATTGAGCAGGAAACCGATGCCGCGGGTGCCGCGTTCGATGTCGCGGCTCATGCCGCCGGTCTGGCGATCCAGATGAAAGCGCAGCGACAGCTTGAACAGGTGCTCGAACACCGAGCGCGCCACGGTGCGGACCGCGCCCTGGATGACGCGGGCGAAGATGGCGTCGCGAATCTCCCCCAGCAGACCGGCCATCAGCCGGGCCAGGCCGTAACCGAGCAGCGCCGCCACCGGGATCGCCAGCAGGGTGGCCGGCACCGACAACTGATCGACGATATCCTTCAGGTAGAGCGGAACGCTGACGTTGGCGACCTTGGCCAGCACCAGACAGGTCATCGCCAGCAAAACCCGCCATTTGAACGCCCAGAGGTAGGGCAGCAAGGTTTTCAGGGTTTTGAGGTCGTTGCGATCTTTGGGCGCCGGGCCGCTGTGGGTGAAACGCATGGTGGGTTTGCCTGTTTGCCGAGCTTGGCCGATGATGGACAGGTGGGGCCGCCCCGTCGCCCTATCAACCTCACCGGGATGATGCCGATGTGGATACTGCTTGCCGAAGCCGCCCTTGCCCTTGGGCTTGCCGGCTTCATCGTATGGTGGACCTGGCCCAAACGCTAGGCCGGGCCCGACTCAGTGCAACACGCGCGGAGCGACCAGCTGGAACTCGGGAATTTCTGCCTCGAAACGCTGGCCGTCGTCCGCCAGCATCTGGTAGCTGCCCTTCATGGTGCCGAACGGCGTGCCGATCTGCGACCAACTGCTGTACTCGTAGCTCTGCCCCGGTTCCAGTCGCGGATTTTCCCCCACCACCCCCATGCCACGCACTTCCTGCACCTTGCCGTCGGCTTCGGTAATGAACCAGTGCCGGCTGATCAACTGGGCGGTTTTGGTACCGCTGTTGGTCAGCCTGATGCGGTAGCTGAACACATAGACATCCGCCGCCACGTTGGAGCGCTCTTCCACGTAGGAGGATTCGGCAGTGACTTCGACACAGTATTCTTTGTTTGCCATTGCTTGGGGATCCGTTCAGGCGGGCCGGGCGGCGCCGATGTTCCCATTCTAGCAGCAATCCCGCCCCGGACCGGGGCGCGAAGCATGACGCTGCCCGACGATGGGGCTACAATTCGCTTTTCTGTCCAGCTTGTTAGTTCATCTCATGCGCCCATTCCGCATCGCCCCCAGCCTGCTTTCCGCCGACTTCGCCCGCCTTGGCGAAGAAGTCCGTGACGTCATCGCCGCCGGTGCCGACATCATCCACTTCGACGTGATGGACAACCATTACGTGCCCAACCTGACTGTCGGCCCGCTGGTCTGCGAAGCCATCCGCCCGCACACCAGCGCCCCGATCGACGTGCACCTGATGGTGACACCGGTCGATGCACTCGCCGCCAGCTTCGCCAAGGCCGGCGCCGATATAATCACTTTCCACCCGGAGGCCTCGCACCACATCGACCGTACCTTGGGCCTGATCAAGGATGCCGGCTGCAAGGCCGGCCTGGTGTTCAACCCGGCCACCCCGCTGTCCTTCCTCGACCACGTCATGGACAAGATCGACATGATTCTGCTGATGTCGGTCAACCCCGGCTTCGGCGGCCAGAAGTTCATTCCGCAGACGCTGAACAAGGTGCGCGAGGCGCGTCGCCGCATCGACGAGTACACCGCAGCCCATGGCGGCGAAATCTGGCTGGAAGTGGACGGCGGCGTGAAAATCGACAATATCGCCGAGATCGCCGCGGCCGGCGCCGACACCTTCGTGGCCGGCTCCGCCATCTACGGCACCGACGACTACAAGGCCACTATCGACGCCATGCGCGCCGAGCTGGCCAAGGCAGGCTGACCATGTCCAGCGCCGCCATCGTCACCGGAGCCTCGCGTGGACTGGGGCTCGCCCTGTGCAGCAACCTGCTGGCACGCGGTTTCTGCGTGGCGGCGCTGGCGCGCAGCCAGGGCGAAGGCCTGGCCCGGTTGGCCGAAGCCCACCCCGGGCAACTGCACTGGCTCAGTACCGACCTGAGCGACCCGGCCCAGCAGGACAGCGCCATCGCCCGCGCCCTGGCCACCCTGCCCCGGGACGGGCAGATACTGCTGATCAACAACGCCGGGGTGGTCTGGCCGATCGCGGTGGCCGGCCACTACGACGACCATGCCTTGCGTCACGCCCTGAGCCTCAACCTGGCGGCACCGATGGTGCTGAGCAACCGTTTCCTTGCCGACACCGCCGCCTGGAGCGACCGCCGCATCCTCAATGTTTCCTCCGGCGCCGCAGTAAAGGCCTACCCGGGCTGGGGCGTTTACGGCAGCGGCAAGGCGGGACTGGACCACTTCAGCCGCCACCTCGCCGTGGAACAGGCGGCTTCGGCCAACCCTGTACGGGTCGCCGCGGTCTACCCCGGCGTGATCGATACCGACATGCAGGCCGAAATCCGCCACGCCGCACCGGAGAGCTTCCCCAACCTGCCACGCTTCCTCGCCCTCAAGCAGGAAGGCGCGCTGGACAGTCCGGAAGCCGCCGCCGGCAAACTGCTGGACTATCTGCTGGGGCCCCGCTTCGGCGAAGAGCCGGTGGCCGACATCCGCGCCCTGCCGTGAGCCGCGGCGCGGTCGGCGCCAGCGCCTGGTGTATACTCGCGGGCAGGACAACCGTTTCCGCCTGCCCGTGCAGGCGCTCACTTTCACGCACCCCATGACAGCAAAACACATCAAGGCCGTGGCGTTCGATCTGGACGGCACGCTGGTCGACTCCATCCCCGATCTGGCCGCCGCCGCCAACGCCATGCGCGCGTACCTCAAGCTGCCCGCTCTGGCTGAACTGCGCATCCAGCAGCATGTCGGCGACGGCATCGCCAGCTTGGTGCACCGTGCCATCACCGACGAGCGCGACGGCCAGGCCGAACCCGCGCTGTGGGAACGCGGCTTCACCTTCTTCGTGCAGTACTACCGCGATCACCTCAACGTACACAGCCGCGTCTACGCCGGCGTGCTCGATGCCCTGGGGCTGCTGCGCGCACTGCAACTGCCACAGGTGGTCATCACCAACAAATCGGAACGGCTGGCGGTACCGCTGCTGGAGGAGCTCGGCATGGCCTCCTCGTTCAGCATGATCCTGGGCGGCGACAGCCTGCCCGAGAAGAAGCCCTCTGCCCTCCCGCTCCTGCACGCCTGCCAGACGCTGGGCATCCGCCCCGACGAGCTGGCCATGGTCGGCGACTCGCACAACGACGTGCTGGCGGCACGCGCGGCCGGCAGTCTGGCCGTGGCGGTGAGCTACGGCTACGGTGACGCCGCCAGCCTCGAGGCCGACCACGTGGTGGACAGCCTTGTCGAACTCTACGATTTGTTTAAGAATACCTGACATTGTCTGACGCATTTCTGGATACCGTTTGCATCATGAAATTCCTGCCCAACCTGGCCAGCTGGCGATGGCAACCCTGAGCCACACCTCCGTTTGCATCGTTTTCCGTTTCTGGTCATTTTGGGATAAAGCATGACGCACGACGAATTCACACGCCTTGCCGCCGCCGGCTACAACCGCATTCCGGTCACCCTCGAACTGTTCGCCGACCTCGACACCCCGCTGTCGGTCTACCTGAAACTGGCCAACCTGCCCTACTCCTACCTGCTGGAGTCGGTGGTGGGCGGCGAGCGCTTCGGCCGCTACTCCTTCATCGGCCTGCCCGCCACCACGCGCCTGCGCGTCAACGGCCACAAGGTGCAGGTCGAGTACGGCGACAAGGTCATCGAGCAGTACGAGGGAGACCCGCTCGCCTTCATCGACACCTTTCAGCAGCGCTTCCGCACCCCACCGGTCGAGTCGCTGCCGCGCTTCACCGGCGGCCTGGTCGGCTATTTCGGCTACGACACCATCCGCCACATCGAGAAGCGGCTGGCCGCCACGCAGAAACCCGACCCGGTCGGCACCCCGGACATCCTGCTGATGCTGTCGGAAGAACTCGCCGTGGTCGACAACCTGTCCGGCAAGCTCTACCTGGTGGTGTACGCCGACCCGGCGGTGCCCAACGCACTGATCAAGGCGCAGGCGCGCCTCGGCCAGCTGCGCGCCAAGCTGCGCGAACCGGTGGCCATTCCGCTGTCGCTGCCGAGCCAGCCGACCCAGGCGCGCTCGGAATACGGCCAGGAAGAATTCAAGCACGCCGTCGAGCGTGCCAAACAATACATCGTCGACGGCGACATCATGCAGGTGGTGCTGGCGCAGCGGCTGCAGATGCCCTATCACGACTCGCCGCTGACGCTATACCGCGCATTGCGCAGCCTGAACCCATCGCCGTACATGTTCTTCTACCACTTCGACGACTTCCACGTGGTTGGGGCCTCGCCGGAAATTCTGGTGCGGCGCGAGACCGACACTGTGACGGTACGGCCGATCGCTGGCACCCGCGTGCGCGGCAAAAACCGCGAGGAAGACGAACGGTTGGCCGAAGAATTGCTGGCCGACCCGAAGGAGATCGCCGAACACGTCATGCTGATGGACCTCGGCCGCAACGACGTCGGCCGTGTCGCCGATGTCGGCAGCGTAAACGTCACCGACAACATGGTGATCGAACGCTACTCGCACGTGATGCACATCGTCTCCAGTGTCGAGGGCCGCGTTTCCCCCGAGGTTTCGAATATCGACATTCTCAAGGCCGCCTTCCCGGCCGGCACCTTGTCCGGCGCGCCGAAAGTGCGTGCCATGGAGATCATCGACGAGTTCGAACCCACCAAGCGCGGCGTCTACGGCGGCGCCGTCGGCTACCTTGGCTTCTCCGGCGACATGGACCTGGCCATCGCCATCCGTACCGCCGTGGTCAAGAACAACATGCTGTACGTGCAGTCCGGCGCCGGCATCGTCGCCGACTCGGTCCCCGAATCGGAATGGCAAGAAACCCAAAACAAGGCTCGCGCCGTGATCCGTGCCGCCGAACTGGCACAGAGCGGGCTCGACGCTTAAGCCATATCCACACGCGTACGACGGGCGTAAAAAAACACTGGCGCTTCCAACAGGAAGGGCCAGTGTTTTTTTGATCAATCGAGCGAGCAACCACGGGGAGCAAGACCCCGATCGGTTACTTCAGAATGAAAAACTCTACCAGGACATTCTTGAAGATGAAGCCACCGACACCCAGCCCCAGCACCAGGAACAGCACCGCCGTGCCGAACTTGCCGGCGCCGGACTTTTTGCCCAGATCCCAGATGATGAATCCGATGAACACCACGAGGCCGGTCAGACACACGGCCAGCGAGATATTGGTGAACTGCTCTTCGCTCATTGCAAGTCCCTGATTTGTTTAGCCCCGCCATTATACGGAGCCGATAAAAAAACCGCACCACCCCGGTGCGGTTTTTTATTACGCCGTGCCACTGTTACTTGTTGTACAGCTTGGCGGCAATGCGCATGCGCAGCGAATTGAGGCGGATGAAGCCGGCGGCATCGGCATGGTTGTAGGCACCGAAGTCTTCATCGAAGGTCGCGATGTTCGGGTCGAACAGTGAATCGGTCTTCGAATCGCGGCCCACCACGATCACGTTGCCCTTGTACAGCTTGAGGCGTACCCAGCCGTTCACGGTGGCCTGCGACGCGTCGATCATGCTCTGCATCATCTTGCGTTCCGGCGCCCACCAGTAGCCGTTGTAGATCAGGCTGGCGTACTTGGCGATCAGCTCGTCCTTGAGGTGAGCCACTTCGCGGTCCAGCGTGATCGATTCGATGGCGCGGTGCGCCTTCATCATGATGGTACCGCCCGGGGTTTCGTAGCAGCCGCGCGACTTCATGCCGACGTAGCGGTTTTCCACGATGTCGAGACGGCCGATGCCATGCTTGCCACCGAGGCGGTTCAGCTCGGTCAGCACCTGAGCGGGGCTCAGCGCCACGCCGTTGATGGCGACGATGTCACCGTTCTTGTATTCGAGTTCGACGTATTCGGCCTGGTCCGGGGCATTTTCCGGCGACACGGTCCACAGCCACATGTCTTCTTCCGGCTCGGCAGCCGGGTTTTCCAGCACGGTGCCTTCGTAGGAGATGTGCAGCAGGTTGGCATCCATCGAGTACGGGCTGCCGCCGCTCTTCTTCTTGGTGATGTCGATGCCGTTTTTCTCGGCATAAGCGAGCAGCTTCTCGCGCGACAGCAGGTCCCACTCGCGCCACGGGGCGATCACTTTGACGTCCGGCTTCAGGGCGTAGTAGCCCAGCTCGAAACGCACCTGGTCGTTGCCCTTGCCGGTGGCGCCATGCGATACCGCGTCGGCACCGGTCTGGTTGGCGATCTCGATCTGGCGCTTGGCGATCAGCGGACGGGCGATCGACGTGCCCAGCAGGTACTCGCCTTCGTAGATGGCGTTGGCACGGAACATCGGGAACACGAAATCGCGCACGAATTCTTCGCGCAGGTCGTCGATGAAGATGTTTTCCTGCTTGATGCCGAGCGCCACGGCTTTCTTGCGCGCCGGTTCCACTTCCTCACCCTGGCCGATGTCGGCGGTGAAGGTGACGACCTCACACTGGTAGGTATCTTGCAGCCATTTGAGGATGACGGAGGTATCTAGGCCGCCGGAATAGGCCAGCACTACTTTTTTAATGTCAGACATTACGTTTTCTTTCGGCGAAATGTTCGGAGTTCCCTTGCAGGAATGTAGGCCTATTTCAGCAGGCGAGCGAGCCGGAGCAGATCGAGCGCCACCGGAGCAGGGGAAACCTGAATGTACTCAGAGCACATGAGGATTCCGCAACGCTGAGCGAATTAAAAATTCGCCCGCAGTCCGCCGGCACTCAAGGTGCGAAGGCTCAGCCGCCTGATGAAACAGGCTCTTCAGTCGTCTACACGACCCAGCAGGAGATATTCTATTAGGGCTTTCTGCCCGTGCATACGGTTTTCCGCCTCATCCCACACCACGCTTTGCGGACCGTCGATCACGTCGGCGGCCACCTCTTCACCGCGGTGCGCCGGCAGACAGTGCATGAACAGGGCATCCGGCTTGGCGTGCTTCATCAGATCGGCTGTGATCTGATAGTTGCGGAACGCTTCCATGCGCGCCACGGACTCCGCTTCGAAGCCCATGCTGGTAAACACGTCGGTGGTCACCAGATCGGCGCCAGCCACGGCGTGCTCGGCACTATGGCTAGGCTCGAAATGCTCCGGGCCGTAATGCTGGCCGTCCAGAGCCTTCAGCTCGTAGCCCACCGGTGTCGCCGCCTTGAGCTTGAAATCGAGCAGCTTGGCGGCCTGCAGCCAGGTGCGGCACATATTGTTGCCGTCGCCCACCCAGGCCACCGTCTTGCCCTTGATCGGACCGCGATGCTCGATGAAGGTCAGGATATCGGCCAGAATCTGGCACGGGTGATACTCGTTGGTCAGCCCGTTGATCACCGGCACGCGCGAATTGGCGGCCAGACGCTCGACATTGGATTGCTCGAAGGTGCGGATCATGATGATATCGCTCATGCGCGACAGCACCCGCGCCGTATCCTCGATCGGCTCGCCGCGACCCAGCTGCGACGTGTTGGCATCGAGGAACATGGCGTGGCCACCCAGCTGGGACATGCCGGCTTCGAATGACACCCGGGTGCGGGTGGAGTTCTTCTCGAACACCATCGACATCACCTTGCCTACCAGCGGACGGTACAGCTCTCCGGAGCCATGTCGTCGCTTCAGTACCTGGGCACGCTGGAAGAGGTACTGGTAGTCATCGCGGTTCAGGTCACTGAATTGCAGGTAATGTCTTACTTGCGTCATGGTCACAATCCAAAATAAATGGCCGCCGGGCCCGGAAGTCTTGCGCGGCGGCACGTACTACACGCTGGTTGCAAAATTATCGGTACATCAGGATGTCGCAAAATGTGGCCAATCGGCCGAAAACTTACACAAATGCGACAAACCTTATATTTATCGGAAATCGGCCGGACTGGCAAGCAATCAACCGAACAATATTCTGCTCGGCAATTGCAAAAACTCTACCGAACTGAGAACCCGCACTACGTAATCACCAGAATTACCTGCCAAGCCGTGCATTTCTATGGTTTTTTGTGCTTTTTGAAGGCGCGCCAGATAGGACAGGATGCTCTCGTCGATCACCTGGCCCGGCACCAACACCGGAATCCCCGGCGGATAGGGAACGATCTGGTCGCAGCACACCCGCCCTAGCAGCTCGCTATTCGGTCGCCCCTCATCATCCAATAAGGGTAGACGTTCCCCTTCTTCATAAAAGGCATCGCGTGGCAGGCACGCCAGCCGGCTGAAATGGGGAATCTCCGGCAGACGCCGCGGCGTATGCCGCGGTCGCTTTTCCTTGGCCAGCCGCAGCATGGCATCGTGCAGCCGCGATACCTTGCTGCGCGTGGTGCCGATGGTCAGCAACAACGTAACCGTGCTGAATGTCGACTTCTCCACCTGGATGTTGTAGCGCTCGAACAAGGCCTGCTGCAATTCATCCGCACTGAATCCGGAGCCGGTGATATCGATCGTGAGCTTGGTGGGATCAAGCCGGATACCATCCTCCCGTACCTCCTCCGGGAGCAGATCCTCCAATTCCAGCACGCGAAATACTCCGGTCGAATCGATCTTCTGCCGCAACTCCTGGGCCAGCCTCAATGTACGCTCCAGCAACCGATACCCCTCCATCACCGCCTGCTTGCGCGCCACATCGAGGCTGGCAATCAGGTTGTACTGGGGGCTGGTCGAGGCATGCATATTGAAGTTTTCTCGAAACAGATGCTCGTCGAAGTCGGGGTCGTTGACGTGAATCATGCCCGCCTGCGAAAAGGCCGACAGCACCTTGTGGGTGCTTTGCGTGACATAATCCGCCCCCGCCTCCAACGCGGTAGGCCGAAGTTCCGGGTGGAAACGGGCAAAGCCATACCACGCCTCGTCCACGACTACCTTTATCCCCCTGGCGTGAGCCGCCTCGACGATCGGTTCGAGATCGTAGCGCAGCCCATCGTAAGTGCACGAGGTCAGGATCAACACCCGCGCCTCCGGGTGCGCCTGGATGGCGGCAAACAGAGTGGCTTTCGACACCGGCCCGAAAATGCCGTACTTGGGATTGATCGAGGAATCGAGATAGACCGGGCGGGCACCAGACAGGATCACACCGTGATGCACCGACTTGTGGCAATTGCGATCCAGCAGCAGCGTCGCACCCGGCGTCAACAAAGTCTGGAAAATGACCTTATTGGAGGTCGATGTGCCATTGGTGGCGAAATAAGTCTTGCGCGCGCCGAACGCCTTGGCGGCCAGCGCCTGCGACTCGGCGATCACTCCGGTCGGATGCAACAGCGAATCGAGCATGGGCACCGACACCGATAAATCAGCCCGCAGCATGTTCTCGCCGACGAATTCGTAGAAATCACCCACCCATGGGCTGCCTTTCAGCGAGTCACCCCCGGAATGTCCCGGTGTATGCCAGGAATCCTTGGCCATCCGTACGTACTGTTTCAGCCGGTCGTAGAACGGGGTAGCCGATTTTTCGGCCAATTCGGCCGTCAGAATCCGGAACCAACCGCTGAAGTCGAGTTCCTCCCGGTAAAAATAGCCATCCACGGCATGACTGGCCATCTCCTCGACCAGCAGTTTCTGGTCATCGTCCACCAGCAGGATGTACAGCGACAATTCTGGACGGAAAGCGATGATCCGGTTCGCCAACTGCACCGCCGGCTGGGCAAGACCTTCCTCACCCAGCTGTTTGTCGACCAGGACGATCTGGATCTCCCCGTCGGCCGCCACCCTCTCCATGGCTTCGCCCAGCCGGGCCGCTCCAAGAAAGCTAAGACCGAAGGGATTCTCCAGCTGCATCGCCGCCGCCCCCAGCCCCGCCAGCACTTCCCCTTGCCATTTGGCATCGTCGCTCACCACCAGCACTCGGCTCACGGGTGTCATTTACCCCTCCTCCCGACTCAACGCGATGATGCTGACCCATGACAGTACGACATTCTGTTCACATGCTAGTTTTGCCCTCATCCTAGCTCGCGGACAGTGGTGCGTCATTGATGCGGGCGCACAATCCCCCCTTCGGGTAAAATCTGCCCCATGCTGACCGATGCCGAAAAAGACGCCATTCGCGACCACTACCGCGCCATTGCCGACAACCTGCCTGGGTTCCGCCCGCGCAATGCCCAACGCCGTATGTTGGCCGAAATCGCCAACGCCTTCTCGCGCAGCAAGAACAAGGAAGGCGATGAGCTGCCCGAGCGCGAGGGGGAAAGCATCATTGTGGTGGAAGGCCCCACCGGTGTCGGCAAGAGCCTGGCTTACCTGCTGGCCGGCGGCGTCATGGCGCGCGCGCGCGGCAAGAAGCTGGTGGTCACCAGCGCCACCGTCGCGCTGCAGGAACAACTCGTCAACCGGGACCTGCCCTTCGTGGTGGACAACAGCGGGCTGCCGCTCACCTTTGCCCTAGCCAAGGGGCGCGGGCGCTATCTTTGCCCACACCGCCTCTATCAACTGACGGCAAACTCGGCACAAGGCCAATTGCTGGCACCGGAGCCGGAGTTGGCCCTATGGGACCGCAAGCCGCAGGCCGAAGAGCTGGAAGCACTGCGTCAGATGGCCGATGAATTCTATTACCGGCGCTGGAACGGTGATCGCGATACCTGGCAAGAGGTAGTCGAAGACGGCCTATGGAGCCGCGTCACCAATGACCGGCACAGCTGCCTCAAGGCTGCGTGCCCCAATCGTCCCGAATGTCCGTTTTATCTCGCCCGCGAAACCCTGGAAACGGTGGATGTCGTGGTCGCCAACCATGATCTGATGCTGGCCGACGTTGCCATGGGCGGCGGGGTTATCCTTCCGGCACCGGATGACAGCTTCTACTGCATCGATGAGGCGCATCACCTGGCCAAGAAGGCGGTCAACCAGTTCTCCGCCGAGCACTCGTTGGCGCAGGCCATGTTCTGGCTGGAAAAGGTCGCCGCCGTCGCCACCCGCGTCGACAGCCTGACCAACAAGAGCGAGCTGGCGGGTAATGCCATCGAGGCTGCTGGTGCCTGCATGGAGACGCTAACCGAATGGCTGTGGCTGCTGGAAGGCGAAGAAGCGCTGGCTGCCAGCAGCGACAACCTGGAACCGACCTGGCTGATCGACGACGGCATCCTCCCCGAGCGCTTCACCGTGCCCGCCGCCAACCTCGCCATGTCGGCGCGGATGGTCTACAAGCACCTGACGTCGATGAACGACGCGCTGGGCGACGCACGCAAGGACAAAAGCAGCGAGACTTCGCTGGTCGACAAGCTCAGCAGCGACCTGGGCTTTCTGATCGGCCGCTCAGAACAGCTGATGGCGGTGTGGGATCTGTTCGAGAAGACCCCCGACGAGAACGCTCCGCCGATCGCCAAGTGGATCACCCGGCGCACAGAAGGCAAGGGCGACTACCTGTTCAGCGCCTCGCCGGTCAGTGCCGCTGCGAGCCTCGCCGGCACCCTATGGCGCCGCGCCGCCGGCGCCCTGTTGACCTCGGCCACGCTGCGCTCGCTGGGCGAATTCGACCTGCTGCTGTCGCAAACCGGCCTCAAATGGCTGCCCGATGTCAGCTGCGTCGCCCTAGATTCGCCATTCAGCTTCCAGGAACAAGGGGAGTTGTACCTCCCCCCCATGGTAGCCTCCCCCAAGGACCCTGCCGCTCATACCCGGGAGATCGTCGAATGGCTGCCGCGACTGATCGACGTCACCGAACCACTCGGCTCGCTGGTGCTATTCTCGTCACGCAAGCAGATGCAGGAAGTCGCGGCCGCCGTACCGGCAGGACTGCGCGAACGGCTGCTGATCCAGGGCGAACTGCCCAAGAGCCGGCTTTTGGTGCAGCACCATGAACGCCTCAAGCAAGGTGAAGCGAGCGTCATTTTCGGCCTTGATTCATTTTCGGAAGGACTAGACCTGCCCGGCGAGAGTTGCGTACACGTGATCATCGCCAAGCTGCCCTTCGCCATGCCGGATGACCCGGTCGGCCGCACACTGTCGCGCTGGATCGAGAAGCGTGGCGGCAACCCGTTCATCGAGATCACCGTGCCGGAAGCATCGATCAAGCTGATCCAGGCTGTCGGCCGGCTGATTCGCACCGAACAGGACTACGGCCGGGTCACCATCCTTGATAACCGGCTGATGCGCCAGAGCTATGGCAAGAAGCTGTTGGCCTCATTGCCCCCGTTCAAGCGCATCTAGTTTTGGGGTAGAATGCGGGCAAACCCTCGAGTGCACACCCCGGCAAAATGGGTAAAACACCAATAGCACCATAGGCCGGGATTCGAGAGACTACACAGAACAAGTACTCCTCCGGTCCATCACTATGATCTGTAACCCATATGAAATCGTCATTCAGGGTCTCACCTCTGAAGGACGCACCTTCCGCCCAAGCGACTGGGCCGAACGCCTCTCCGGCATCCTGGCCTCCTTTGGCGACAATCAGAAACTGGCCTACCACGCGTATGTGCGCCCGATGTTGCTCGAAGGAGTACGCTGCGTGGCCGTCGACAAGAAGCTGGAAAAAATCGACCCCGCGGTATTTCAGTTCCTGCTGGATTTCGCCAAAGACAATGATTTACGTGTCGTCGATTGCCGCACCCTGATCGACGAGGTCTACCCCAACAAATTTCTCGCCTGACCCCTCTGCAAAACTCGACCATTCCGGTCAACACCACAGCATTCGCCAAAATCAGCTTCGGGCTTTCCCAATGGCCAGAAGCTGCTTTTGGGCCCTTCTCCCCAGCCCTTCGCTTACAACCACCACTCCGAGCCGATGCCCATCAGGGCAAGCGCCGACCTTGCCTTCATTCATTGCCTGTTGCGCAAAACGTACATGTGCATAAATACGACACTATCTTGCAACAAATAGACAAAAAAACAACACTTAGAGCGACCAGTTAAAACAATCCGTCACAATTTCACCACACACCTCGGTAGCGATACCCCCGCAAAACCACAGAAGAAAACCTATTGACGTTGGCATTTTATGCCGCAAATTTTCTGTTTTATTGGCATACCACCACACTTAACCCTCATCCTTTACCAAGCCCGGCGCATATGACAGAAACAAGGAATTCGTCAACTGGCGTTTTACCCTACTTCAGATCAAGACACGAAAGCGGCATTGTTTGTTACAAATACACGGCGGCGAAAACCATATGAGTTTTCCTTGGTTATCCCGGTACGGGGGCCACCGTAATAATAAAAAGCTGATCATTTGCTTACTTCCACCAGCAGTACCCATAAGAAAGGTCATTGCCAAATGAAACAACTGTTTGCCAACAAACAAATCATGATCGCCGCCGTCGTTGCCGGCGCGTTTGCCGCCCCGGCCATGGCCGATGTGACCATTTACGGTTTCATCAGTGCTGGCGTCGAGTCGGTAAAAGCTACCGGCGCTGCCAACTCTGCCGATGACGTAAAGTCCACCACCCGTATCAGCGACGAGAACTCGCGTATCGGTTTCAAGGGCAACGAAGATCTCGGCAATGGCCTGAAAGCGATCTGGCAAGTTGAACAGAGCCTGCGCCACTTCGAAAACGGTGGCACCGACGAAAAAGGCAACACTGCCACGTTTGCCACCCGCAACAGTTTTGTAGGCTTGGAAAGCGCTGACTTCGGCAAAGTGCTGCTGGGATATAACGATACTGCCTACAAGAGCCTGACCGACATCGGCCTCAACGCTGGCTCCAACACCACCGCCGACAACGCCGGCAGCACCAGCATTTACAGTCGCGGAGAAACCCGCCTGAAGAACTCGGTTCACTACCTCTCGCCGACCTTCGCCGGTTTCAAAGCAGGCGTGTCCTATGGTGTTGACGAGACCCGCACGGAAAACAGCACTGGTCGCACCAATGCGCAACGCCTGTCCGTCGCCGGCAACTACACTCTGGGTGGCCTGCAAGTTGCCGCTGGCTGGGACCGCCAGTACGACAAGGGCGACTACAAAGCGGCCACCACCTCGAAAGGCGACAATACCGACTTCTACAAGCTGACCGCCGGCTACAAGTTCGCCACCGGCACCTTCGTCGGTGCTGGCTACGAATGGGGCCGCTTCGACTCAACCACCAGCGGCAGCGACCTGAAACAGGACGACTGGACCGTCATGGCCGGCCAGGAATTCGGCGCCGCCACCGTCAAACTGTCCTATAGTGCACTGGGCGCGTTGAAGAATGCCGCCTCCGGCAATGAGGATGACTACAAGGCCAAGCAATGGGTTCTGGCCGGCACCTACGATCTGTCCAAGCGCACCCAACTCTACGCTTATGCTACCAAAATCAAAAATAACAAGGCTCAGAGCGTCAACTTTGGTGTGAATGGCCTTGCCTCAGTTGGCGCCGGCGCCGACCCGCAAGCCTTCGGTATTGGCATGAAGCACAGCTTCTAAGCGCTGTTAGCTTCTTAAGAGTCAGTTTTTACGGGCACCTGAGGGTGCCCGTTTTTTATGGTATTTGCTACTATTAGCCTTTGAACCCACCGACGCAGCAGAAGCATGTCCATCACGCTCAAAACCCCGGAAGACATCGAAAAAATGCGCATCGCTGGCCGCCTGGCCTCCGAAGTGCTCGACTACATCACCCCTTACATCAAACCCGGCGTGACCACCGAAGAGCTGGACAAGCTCTGCCATGATTACATGGTCAACGTGCAAGGCACCATTCCGGCCCCGCTGAACTACGCACCGGATGGCCACAACCCCTACCCCAAGTCGGTGTGCACCTCGGTCAACCACGTCATCTGCCATGGCATCCCCAACGACAAGCCGCTCAAGAACGGGGACATGCTCAATATCGATGTGACCGTGATCAAGGATGGCTACCACGGCGACACCAGCCGTATGTTCTATGTAGGTGAAGTCAGCCCGCATGCTCGTCGCCTCGCCAAGGTCACCTACGAATGCATGTGGCTAGGCATCGACAAGGTCAAACCGGGCGCCAAGCTGGGCGACATCGGCTATGTCATCCAGCGCCACGCCGAAGCCGCCGGCTACAGCGTGGTGCAGGAATTCTGCGGCCACGGCATTGGCAAGAAATTCCACGAAGAACCGCAGGTGCTCCACTACGGACGCCCCGGCACCGGCCTGGAACTGAAGGCCGGCATGATCTTCACCATCGAGCCGATGATCAACCAGGGCAAGCGCCATCTGCGCCTGCTGGGCGACGGCTGGACCGTGGTCACCAAGGACCGCAGCCTGTCGGCGCAGTGGGAGCACACCGTGCTGGTGACCGAGACCGGCTACGAGGTGCTCACCCAGTCGGACGGCACGCCGCCCAAGCCGGTATTCAAGTAAACCCGGACCGCCACCTGGGTGACATACAACGGGTGCCGTATCCTCAAAAACAAAACCTCCGCAGACTGACCACGGAGGTTTTGTTTTTCCTGCCTGTCGAATCTTCAGGCGACTTGCTTTCAACCGGACGCGTTCAATCTCGCAACTCGCGCCCGGTCAGACGCAGGAACACGTCCTCCAGATTGGCCGGCCGCAGCACGTAGCGCAAGCCACTCTCGCCCAGCGCCGCCAGTAGCGTCTCCATGCCCTGCCCATAGAAAAAGGCCGTTTCGCCGCTGAGTTCCATCCGCACGCCATCCGCCGATGCCTGCCTGGCCCAGTCGATCGCACCATCGCCGAACACCTCGACCACATCGGCCTCGATCAGCGACTGGATCAGCTCGCGCGGCGAGCCTTCCGCCATCAGCCGCCCGTGGTCCATCACCGACAAACGCGTCGCCAGACGCTCGGCCTCTTCCATGAAGTGCGTCGTCAGCACCAGCGTCTTGCCCGCCCGCGTCAGTTGCCGCAGCCGCTCCCAGATCAGATGGCGCGCCTGGGGATCGAGACCGGTGGTGGGCTCGTCGAGAAAGATGATATCGGGGTCATTGACCAGAGCACGGGCCAGCGTCAGGCGGCGCTTCATGCCGCCGGACAGCTCCCCTACCTTGGCTTCGGCACGACCGGCCAGGCCGGCGAAGTCGAGCAGGTAGGGCACGCGCTCGCGTAGATCGACTGGACGCAGGCCGAAATAGCGCCCCCAGACCAGCAGGTTTTCGGCCACGGTGAAGTCCGGGTCGAGGTTGTCGAACTGCGGCACGACACCGACCCGGCTGCGCGCTTCCCGCGCCCGGGCCGGTATGGGTTCGCCGCATAGCGTGATCTCGCCGGCATCGGGCAATACCAGACCAAGCGCCAGTTTCATGGTCGTGGTCTTGCCGGCACCGTTGGGGCCAAGCAGGCCGTAGCACTCGCCGCGCCGCACCTCGAAACTGATGCCGTCCACCGCATTGCGCTCGCCGTAGCGTTTGACCAGCCCGCTCACCCTGAGCATGTCGTCCCCCTGTTGCCCGGCAACTTTTTCCTACACTAGAAACGCTTCGGCCAACCCGCAAGGTTGGCCGAAGACGGACTCGTTACCAGCAGCGCTGGATCCATTTTCCGAGCGGCACCAGCTTGCCGTGGAAGAAGTGCCCGGTGCCCGGGAACACCGTCACCGGCAGCCCCTGCGGCCTGGCCCAGTCGAGCACCGCCGACAGCGGAATCACCTCGTCCTCTTCGCCATGCACCACCAGCGTGTTGGCCGGCACCTCGGGGGTCGGAATGGCGTACTTGCCGACCGCCACCCCCATCAACAGCAGCTGATCCGCCTCGATGCGTTCGCGTACGCGGGCAGCGACGAAACCGCCGAAGGAGAAGCCCGCCAGCGCCAGCGACAGGTCACCCTGCTCGGCTCGCGCATGCTCGACCACGGCGATAACGTCGTCCACTTCGCCCGTACCGTAATCGTGCACGCCCTCGCTGTTGCCCACCCCGCGCAGATTCGGGCAGTAGCAGGCATAGCCGAGCTGAGACAGCGCCTTCGCCGTGGTCTGCACCACCTTGTTGGTATTGGTGCCGCCCTGGGTGGGATTGGGATGGCAGATCACCGCGATGCCACGTGTCTCCCCGTGAGCCGCGATGTAGATGGTTTCGAGCGATCCGACCGGACCGCGGATGGAAATGACAGGAGGAACCTTCAGCATCAGATTTTCAGCCTTTCCACCTCTTGGCCCTGCACCAGGTGACTATCGATGATCTCGTCGAGATCGTCCTTGTCGACGAAGGTGTACCAGGTCTCCTGCGGATACACCACCATCACCGGACCATCGTCGCAACGGCCCAGGCACCCCGCCTTGTTCACGCGCACCTGCCCCTCACCGGCCAGGCCCAGCGCCTTGACGCGGTCCTTCATGTAGCCCAGCAATGCCGGCGTGCCAAAGTCGGCGCAGCAGCCCTCACCCTCGGCACGCTGGTTGCAGCAGATGAACACGTGCTTGTCGTAATAACTCATGTCTCTCTCGTCTCGATAAAGGTTGGCCGAAGACCACGCTTCGACCAACCTTGATGGATCAGGAATCGCTGTCTGCCCAGCCGGTGGCACCGACTGAGGCGGCGTTATCGAACTTTGCGTAGTGGCCGATAAAGGCCAGGCGTACCGCGCCGGTCGGGCCGTTACGGTGCTTGCCGATGATGGCTTCGGCCAAGCCCTTCTGGTCCGAGTCCGGGTTGTAGTACTCGTCGCGGTACATGAAGATAATCAAGTCGGCATCCTGCTCGATGGCGCCCGATTCGCGCAGGTCAGACATCATTGGCCGCTTGTTAGGGCGTTGCTCCACCGCACGCGACAACTGCGACAGCGCGATCACCGGCACCTGCAGCTCCTTGGCCAGCCCCTTCAGGCCACGCGAAATCTCACCCAGCTCGGCGGTACGGTTGTCGCCGCGACCCGAGCCGGACATCAGCTGCAAATAGTCGATCACGATCAGGCCCAGCTTGCCACCGTGCTGACGCGCCAGGCGACGCGCGCGCGCGCGCAGCTCCAGCGCGGTCAACGCCGCCGTCTCGTCGATGTACATCGGTGCGTCGGACAACTTGCCGATGGCGTAGGTCAGCTTCTGCCAGTCATCGTCGCCCAGCTTGCCGGTGCGCAGTATGTGCTGGTCGAGCCTGCCGACCGAGCCCAGCATCCGCATCACCAGTTGCGAACCACCCATTTCCATCGAGAACACCGCCACCGGCAGATGCTGCTCCACCGCCACGTGCTCGGCGATGTTCATCGAGAAGGCGGTCTTGCCCATCGACGGACGGCCGGCGACGATGATCAGGTCGCCGGGCTGCAGGCCGGAGGTCTTGGCGTCCAGATCAATGAAGCCCGTCGGCACGCCGGTCACCTCGTCCGGGTTCTCGCGGCTGTACAGCATGTCGATTCGCTCGACCACCTCTTTCAGCAGGTTCGGCATCTCGAGGAAGCCCTGCTTCGACTTGGCGGTCGATTCGGCGATGTGGAACACCTTGCCTTCGGCCTCGTCCAGCAGCTGGGCGGCGTCGCGCCCCATCGGCGCGTAGGCCGCCTCGGCAATCTCCGTACCGACCTGCGCCAGCTGGCGCATGATCGAGCGCTCTCGCACGATCTCGGCGTAGCGGCGGATGTTGGCGGCGGACGGCGTGTTCTGCGCCAGCGTGGCGAGATAGGCCAACCCGCCTACCGCCCCGCTCTCGCCCGACTTGTCGAGACTCTCCAGCACCGTCACCACATCGGCCGGCCGCGAGTGTTCGACCAGTTTGGCAATATGCTTGTAGATCAGCCGGTGGTCGTGACGGTAGAAATCCGCTTCGCCCACCACGTCCGCGATCTTGTCCCAGGCGCTGTTATCGAGCAACAGACCACCCAGCACCGATTGTTCGGCCTCGATGGACTGGGGCGGGGTGCGCACCGCAGCGGTGGCGCTGTCAAAGTATTCAGTCGAGTCGGTCATGTACAACATCAAGTAAGACGACACCGCTTGCAAAGAGTGTCGTGGGGTGGGGTTCTGTCCTGTCTGACACCAGACGAACCGCGATTCTAACAGTTTTCGCCGGCGACGAAGCCGGATGACCAGGCCCACTGGAAGTTGTAGCCGCCGAGCCAGCCGGTCACATCCACCACCTCGCCGATGAAGAACAACCCCGGCACATCCTTGGCCATCATGGTCTTGGACGACAGGTCGCGCGTACTGATGCCGCCACGCGTCACCTCCGCCTTCTTGTAACCCTGGCTGCCGTTGGGGCGGACGCGCCAGTGGTGCAGCGTTTCCGCCAGCTGGCGGCGGCGCTTGCCGGGCAGATCCTTCACACGCCCTCCAAAGCCCAGGCCGTCCAGCCAGGCCTGGGCAAAGCGCTTCGGCCAACCGGCATCGGCCAGGGCATTCGCCAGCAGCTGGTCGCTTCCCTCACGCTCTGCCAGGAACGCCTCGGCGTCGAGTTCCGGCAGCAGATCGAGCACCAGCTCCTGACCCGGCGTCCAGTAGGATGACACCTGCAGGATGGCCGGCCCGGACAAGCCTTTGTGGGTGAACAATACGTTCTCCCGGAAGCGTGTCTTGCCACAGCCCGCCGTCGCATCGAGCGAAACGCCGGCCAGCGGCGCAAAGCGCGCGGCATCGTCGGCATGAAAGGTCAGCGGCACCAGCGCCGGCACCCTCGGCGTCAGTGCCAGGCCGAACTGTTCGGCCAATTGGTAGCCGAAACCGGTCGCCCCAATCTGCGGAATCGACAGCCCGCCCGTCGCCACAACCAGCGAAGCCGACTCGAACACCCCGGCCGAGCTCTGCACCCGGAAGCGGTCCGAACGCTCCACCGCGCCCACCGTCACCCCCATGCGACGATCGACCCCAGCCTCGCGGCACAGGCCGTCCAGCATGTCTATAATTTGCTGGCTGGACTCATCACAGAACAATTGACCCAGCGTTTTTTCGTGGTAGCCGATGCCATGCCGCTCCACCAGGCGGATGAAATCCTGGGCGCTGAATTGTGACAGGGCCGATCGGCAGAAGTGCGAATTCTCCGAGAGATAGCACTCGGGCCGGGCCTGGAGGTTGGTGAAGTTGCACCGCCCGCCGCCGGAAATACGGATTTTCTCCGCCAGCTTGACCGCATGATCGAGCAACAGCACCGAACGGCCCCGCTGCCCGGCGGTCGCCGCACACATCAGCCCGGCGGCGCCGGCCCCGATGATGATTACGTCAAAATACGCCATGAAACCCTTTACTCTACCTTTTTAGTCGGCTATTGGCCGGCCCCGGCAATTCCAGTAAACTTGCCGCCATCATCGTGTCGGCCCGGAGCCGACATTCACCCCCACTTAGGAGATCAAGATGGAACACAAACTGCCGGAACTCCCGTACGCGCTGGACGCCCTCGCTCCGTACATTTCCAAGGAAACCCTGGAATACCACTACGGCAAACACCATCAGACCTACGTCACCAACCTGAACAACCTGATCAAGGGCACCGAGTTCGAGAACGCCAGCCTGGAAGAAATCGTCAAGAAATCGACCGGCGGCCTGTTCAACAACGCGGCTCAGGTCTGGAACCACACCTTCTACTGGTTCGGCCTGGCCCCGAACGCCGGTGGCGAGCCGACCGGCGCCCTGGCTGACGCCATCAACGCCAAGTGGGGCTCGTTCGACGAGTTCAAGAAAGCCTTCAACGCCGTCGCTGCCGGCACCTTCGGCTCCGGCTGGGCCTGGCTGGTGAAGAACCCGGATGGCTCGCTCGACCTGGTCTCCACCAGCAACGCCGCCACCCCGCTGACCACCGACAAAAAAGCGCTGCTGACCTGTGACGTATGGGAGCACGCCTACTACATCGACTACCGCAACAGCCGCCCGAACTACCTGGAGAGCTTCTGGAAGCTGGTGAACTGGGACTTCGCAGCGAAAAACTTCGCCGCCTAACCCCCATTGCAGGATCGTCACAAAGGGCCTCAGGGCCCTTTTTTCATGCTCGCCGCAACAACAAAACAAAAACCGGCGCAACTCTGTTGCGCCGGCTATCCAACTATAACCGCCCCAACGGGCCGTTACTCGGCCGGCTGCTGGCTCAGCGTCACCTTGTACTTCTCGCGCAAGGCTTCCAGGTAGCTCGCCACCTGGGCATTCGCATTCATTTCACCGATCAGGCCGCTCAACTGACTGCGCTCCGCCAGGCTAGGTGCCGGAGCGGGAATCACCTTGTCGATACGATACACCACGTAGTTGCCGCCATCCTGCTTGACGCCGGCAAACGCCGGTAGCTTGGTCGCGCTAGCCGCAAACACCGCCCGCACCTCGGGCAACGATAGCGCACCGAAGGAACGCCGTGACACCGTCTGGGCAGGCTCCCATGGCTGGCTGTCGATGTTCTTGCCCGCCTTCAGCTCGGTCAACAGGGCGTCACCACGCTTCTCCGCCAGCTTGGCCCCCTCGCGCCGTACCAGCTCGGCCTTGATCACGTTCTGTACTTCCGCCAGCGTCTGCTGACGCTCGGGCTGGTGCTCGGCCACCCGCACCACCACCAGGGTGTTCTTGCCGAGGTCGACCGGCTCGCTGTTATGCTTGCCCTTGAGGACATCGTCACTGAAAGCGGCTTCCAACAACTTGGGGTTGTTCAGCACAGGGTCGCTGGCCGGCTTGCCGCGCACCAGCCAATCGGAATGCTGTGGGCTCAGCTTCAACTGATCACTGATCGCCTTGAGCGAATCGGCCTGCTGATAAGCCAACTCTCCCAGTTTCTCCGACGCGGCACGGAACTGTGCGGCCGCCTTCTGACGCTTAAGACGTTGCTCGACCTCACCCTTGACCGCGGCAAAGACCGGCTGCTTGACCTCATCCAGCTTCAGGATATGGAAACCGAACTCCGTCTCCACCAGTTCACTGATCTGGCCCGGTTGCATGCGGAATGCAACGTCCTCGAACGGCTTCACCATCGCACCACGGCCGAAGAAGCCCAAATCCCCGCCGTTGGCGGCCGAGCCCGGATCCTGCGAGCGGGTCTTGGCCAACTCGGCGAACTTGGCCGGGTTGGCGCGCACCTCCTTCAGCAAGACTTCAGCGGCGCTGCGCACCTTGGCCTTCTGCTCCGCCGTCGCCTTCGGCGGCAC
>NZ_ACIS01000004.1:0-128903 GCF_000174355.1 Pseudogulbenkiania ferrooxidans 2002 | reverse complement strand
GCGCCGCTCTTCGCTGCCAAAGTCAGCCTTATGTTCGTTGTAGTAGCTTTCGACTTCTTGATCTGTCACCGCCTGAGCCGCTGCCAGCGCATCCTGCGACAACACCACGTAATCCAGCTTGACCGCTTCAGGGGTACGGAAGCGCTTCAGACTGGCGTCGTAAAACGCCTTCAAGGCGGCGGCGTCGGTCTTGACCTCGGCTGCAAACGCCTCCGGCTTGAGCACCAGCGCCCGCACCTCGCGGCTTTCTCCCAATACCCCCGCCATGCGATCGACCACGGTACGAGGCACAATCTGACTACCCAACAGGCTGGTCAGCTGACCTTGCAGCAGGATGTCTCGCTTGACCAGTTCCTCGAAGGCCACAGACGACTGGTAGCGCCCGGCCAGGAACTGCTTGTAGCGCTCGGCGCTAAAAGCCCCGTTTTCCTGCAAGGCAGGTATCGAAGCGATCGCCTTGCGCAGCTGGGCATCAGAAACGGTCAGGCCCGCCGCGTGCGCATCCGCCAGCAGCAGTTGTTGGCGGATCAGGTTCTCCAGCACGGCCTGGCGGGTGGCGGCATCGGCCGGCTGGCCTTCCAGGGCACGGTCCAGATCCTGTTTGTGTATCTTCACATTCCCCACCTTGGCCAGATAGGGCTCATCCACTGCCGTGGTATAGCTACCCACACCAAAACCGACAAAGGTCAGCGCAATAGCGCCAAGAATGACTTTGATGACAAATTTATTGTTCTGGACAAACTCGAACATGGTGCGAAAGGCGGATGCCACCTCGGTAAAAAAAAAGGTGAACGGAAGTGTCGTTCACCTTTTTTGTCTGTTCTGGCGGAGCGGACGGGACTCGAACCCGCGACCCCCGGCGTGACAGGCCGGTATTCTAACCAACTGAACTACCGCTCCGAACTTTGGTGGGTGATGACGGAGTCGAACCGCCGACATTCTGCTTGTAAGGCAGACGCTCTACCAACTGAGCTAATCACCCCTTGAAACCTTGTCTTGACGACAAGGTTTCAAATTATAGCGCGTCCTTCAGGGCTTTGCCAGCACGGAACTTCGGCGAACGGGCAGCCGGAATCGTGATGGAGTCGCCGGTCTTCGGGTTACGGCCAGTGCGCTCAGCACGCTCACCAACATAGAAGGTGCCGAAACCAACCAGCGTAACGGTATCACCTTGTTTCAGCGCGCCAGTCACGGCGGCAATCATGCCGTCCAGAGCCTTGCTAGCAGCAGCCTTGGGAATATCAGCCTCAGCGGCGATAGCATCGATCAACTCAGACTTGTTCACGTAAGTCCCCTTTCGTCGTTCTTCGGTCTACGTAATTCGGATAAAAACCGTTTGCTTTATAACAAGCCCGAAATCCTTGTGTCAAGCGGCTTTCAGAGCATTCTGCCACTTTGGCGACGGCACTGGAAGCCCAGACGGCAAGGCATTTCGAGCATTTATACAAACGACTGCGTTATCAGTGTTTTACCACAGCCGGCACCACGGCACTTTCGACCCCTGCCGCCAGCGGCTCGGCCACCTCGGTCTCGGCAAGAGGCTCCGGCATCCGCTCCAGAGCCAGTGCCAGGACCTCATCAATCCACTTCACCGGATGGATTTCCAGCTTCTGCTTGATATTGGCGGGAATCTCGGCCAAGTCCTTGACGTTGCCCTTCGGGATGAGCACATGCTTGATCCCGCCCCGGTGAGCCGCGAGCAGCTTTTCCTTCAGACCGCCAATCGGCAACACCTCGCCGCGCAGGGTGATTTCGCCCGTCATGGCCACATCGGCACGCACCGGGATACCCGTCAGCACCGATACCATCGCCGTCGTCATGGCAATGCCGGCACTCGGGCCATCTTTCGGGGTCGCCCCTTCCGGCACGTGAATGTGCATGTCCTGCTTTTCATAAAAATCAGGCCGAATGCCAATTGCGCGCGCGCGGCTGCGCACCACGCTCATGGCAGCCGTGATCGACTCCTGCATCACCTCGCCCAACTGGCCGGTGCGGATGATATTGCCCTTGCCCGGCAGCGCTACCGCCTCGACAGTCAGCAACTCGCCGCCCACCTCGGTCCAAGCCAAACCCGTCACCTGACCGACACGGTTTTCTTCCTCGGCGATGCCGTAATCGAAGCGACGGACGCCCAGGTACTTCTCCAGCGTCTTGGCGCTGACCGTCACCCGTCCGGCCTTTTCCTTCAGCGACTGCGCCATCACGATCTTGCGGCAGATCTTGGCGATCTCCCGATCCAGACTGCGCACGCCGGCCTCACGAGTGTAGTAGCGCACGATATCGCGCACCGCCGACTCCTGGATCACTGCCTCCTCGTCCTTCACGCCGTTGGCCTTCATCTGCTTCGGCACCAGGTACTTCAGCGCGATGTTGACCTTCTCGTCCTCGGTGTACCCGGACAGGCGAATAATCTCCATACGGTCGAGCAGTGCCGGCGGAATGTTCAACGAGTTGGCCGTGGCCACGAACATCACATCGGACAGGTCGTACTCGACTTCGGCGTAGTGATCGACGAAAGAATGGTTCTGTTCCGGGTCCAACACTTCGAGCAGGGCCGAGGACGGGTCGCCACGGAAATCCGCGCCCAACTTATCGACTTCGTCGAGCAGGAAGAGCGGATTGCGCACCCCTACCTTGGTCATGTTCTGCAGCACCTTACCCGGCATGGAGCCGATGTAGGTTCGGCGGTGGCCGCGAATTTCGGACTCGTCACGCACGCCACCCAAGGCCATGCGCACGAACTTACGGTTGGTGGCCCTTGCGATGGACTGCCCCAGCGAGGTCTTGCCGACCCCCGGGGCTCCGACCAGGCACAGGATCGGTGCTTTCAGCTTGTCGACGCGCTGCTGCACCGACAAGTACTCGAGGATGCGCTCCTTGACCTTCTCCAGGCCAAAGTGGTCTTCATCCAACACCACCTCGGCGTTGGCCACATCCTTGTTGATCTTGGTCTTCTTCTTCCACGGCAGATCGAGCAATGTTTCGATGTAGTTGCGCACCACCGTGGCTTCCGCCGACATCGGCGACATCATTTTCAGCTTCTTGAGTTCAGAGGTCGCCTTCTCGCGAGCCTCCTTGCTCATACCGGCAGCCTTGATCTTTTTCTCAAGCTCATCAAGGTCGCTGGCCTCGTCCATTTCACCCAGTTCTTTCTGGATGGCCTTGACCTGCTCGTTGAGGTAGTACTCGCGCTGGCTCTTTTCCATCTGGCGTTTGACGCGGCCGCGGATGCGCTTTTCCACCTGCAGGATGTCGATCTCGCCTTCCAGCTGCGACAACAGATGCTCGAGGCGTTCTTTGACTTCGAACATCTCCAGCACTTCCTGCTTTTGCTCCAGCTTGAGCGGCAGGTGGGCCACGATGGTGTCGGCCATACGCCCGGCTCGTTCGATACCGGCGAGCGAGGTCAGGATTTCCGGCGGAATCTTCTTGTTCAGCTTGACGTACTGCTCGAACTGGGCGAACAGCGCGCGACGCATCGCCTCGGTCTCGGTGGAGTCTTCCCCATCGCTGGTCAATGGGGTGACCTTACCGACAAAACAATCACCTTCATCCTGCACTTGCTGGATGATGGCGCGCTGTCGGCCCTCAACCAGCACTTTGACGGTGCCGTCGGGCAGCTTGAGCATTTGCAAGACGGTAGCAATCGTCCCGACACCGTACAGATCGCTGGCTTCCGGCTCGTCCTTGGACGCCGAGCGCTGAGCTACCAGGAGGATTTGCTTGCCCTCGTCCATGGCATTTTCAAGGGCGGAAATGGACTTGGCCCGCCCGACAAACAGCGGGATCACCATGTGGGGGAAGACGACAACGTCCCTCAAGGGCAACAGTGGAAGCGTGGTCTCTTCTCTGAGTTCTGCGGATTGCGGCATATCACCTGACCTTGCTTACATGAATCGATGCTAGGGAAATGGGGGATGAGCGGCGAAATATCAACGCCCATACTAAAACAGTTTTATCGCACCAGAAATTCATGGGGAGCGGAACCGGCTCAGGCCGATTGCACCTCGTCGTCCTTGTCCTGGTAAATGAACAACGGCTTGTCACCCTTCTCGATGACTTTCTCGTCGACCACCACCCTGGAGACGTTATCCATCGAAGGCAGCTCGTACATGGTATCGAGCAGCGCACGCTCAAGAATGGAACGCAAGCCACGCGCACCGGTCTTGCGCACCAAGGCCTGCTTGGCAATCACGCGCAGGGCCGACGGACGAATCTCGAGCTCCACCCCCTCCAGCGAGAACAGGCGCTGGTACTGTTTGACCAGAGCGTTCTTCGGCTGGGTCAGAATGGTCACCAGCGCTTCTTCATCCAGCTCTTCCAGCGTTGCCACCACCGGCAGGCGGCCGATCAGCTCGGGGATCAGGCCGAACTTGATCAGATCACCCGGCTCCACGTCCTTGAACAGCACCGAGATGCTCTTGCTCTCGTCCTTGGAGGAGACCTCGGCGCCAAAGCCGATGCCGCCCTTTTCCGAGCGACGGCGGATGATTTTTTCCAGCCCGTCGAAGGCACCACCGCAGATGAACAGGATGTTGGTCGTATCGACCTGGATGAACTCCTGGTTCGGATGCTTGCGGCCGCCCTGCGGGGGGATAGATGCCACCGTGCCCTCGATCAGCTTGAGCAGTGCCTGCTGTACGCCTTCGCCGGATACGTCCCGCGTGATCGACGGGTTTTCCGACTTGCGCGAGATCTTGTCGATCTCGTCGATGTAGACAATGCCGCGCTGGGCCTTCTCCACGTCGTAATCGCACTTCTGCAGCAGCTTTTGAATGATGTGCTCGACATCCTCCCCCACGTAACCGGCTTCGGTCAGGGTGGTGGCATCGGCGATCACGAACGGCACATCCAGCAGGCGCGCCAGCGATTGCGCCAGCAGGGTCTTGCCGGAACCGGTCGGGCCGATCAGCAGGATGTTGCTCTTGGCGAGCTCGACATCGTCCTTGTCGGTCGGGGTGTAGAGACGCTTGTAGTGGTTGTACACCGCCACCGATAGCGTCTTCTTGGCGATATCCTGACCGATGATGTACTGATCCAGATCGGAGCGGATTTCTTGCGGGGTCGGCAACGGCTGGCCTTCACCCTCGGCCGCCTCGATGCCAACGCCTTTTTCCAATTCTTCTCGAATGATGTCGTTGCACAACTCGACACATTCGTTGCAGATGAATACCTGAGGTCCAGCAATCAGCCGCTGCACCTCATGCTGACTCTTGCCGCAAAAAGAGCAGTAGAGCAGTTTTTCGTTGCTGTTTTTATCAGCCATTGTCAATGTCCGTACCGATTAGGCCTGCGCGTCCCGGCGGGACTGCAGCATCTTGTCGATCAAGCCGTAAGCCAGCGCTTCTTCGGACGACATGAAGTTGTCACGGTCGGTATCACGCTCGATTTCCTCGATGCTGCGGCCGGTATGCAACGCAAGCAACTCGTTCAGGCGGCGCTTCATGTAGAGGATGTTCTTGGCGTGAATCTCAAAGTCGGACGCCTGTCCCTGGAACCCGCCCAGCGGCTGGTGAATCATGATGCGCGAGTTCGGGAGTGCAAAACGCTTGCCCTTGGCACCGGCGGACAGCAGGAATGCCCCCATGCTGGCAGCCTGGCCGATACACAGGGTGGACACGTCCGGCTTGATGAAGTTCATGGTGTCGAAAATCGACATGCCGGCCGACACCGAGCCGCCCGGCGAGTTGATGTAGAAATAGATATCCTTGTCCGGATTTTCCGACTCAAGGAACAACATCTGGGCCACCACCAGATTGGCCGACTCATCCGTGACGGGCCCAACCAGGAACACGATGCGTTCCTTCAAGAGCCGCGAGTAGATGTCGTAAGCGCGCTCGCCACGACCGCTCTGCTCGACCACCATGGGAACCAGGCCCAGCGCTTGGGTATCCATCATTGAAATCATCGACCGCTCCGGTAGTTGGTTATCAGGCGTTGTTACCCATCAGGGCATCAAACGACATTTCTTTTTCTACTACATTGGCCTTGCCGAGCACAAATTCAACCACGTTATCTTCCAGCACCATGGAGGTCGGGCCTTCGATACGTTCCGGGCTGGCGTAGTACCACTGCACCACTTCTTCCGGATGCTCGTAGCTTTCGGCGAATTCTTCGATCATGGCCTTGATCTGTTCCGGCTTGGCTTCCAGCTTGTTCTCGGCCACGACTTCGGCCAGGATCAGACCCAGAGCCACGCGGCGCTCGGCCTGCTGCTGGAACAGTTCCGGCGGGAACGGCATCTCTTTGACTTTCAGACCGCGCGACTCCATGTCACGGCGGGCCTGTTCGATCAGGCGGCCCACTTCCAGCTGCACAAGTGCCTTCGGCAGCTCGATCTCGGTCACGTCGAGCAGGGCCTGCATCACGTTTTCCTTGATGCTGGCCTGCAGGCGGCGCTTCACTTCGCGCTCGACGTTCTTCTTGATCTCGGCGCGCATCTTTTCGATGTCGCCGTCGGCGATGCCCAGCAGCTTGGCGAACTCTTCGTTCACTTCCGGCAGCGTGGCAGCGGCGACGTTCTTCACGGTGATCTCGAACACGGCGGTTTTACCGGCCACGTCCTTGCCGTGGTAGTCTTCCGGGAACACGACGGTGATGTTCTTGACTTCATCTTCCTTCATGCCGGTAACGCCGGCTTCGAAGTCGGCCAGCATCTGCCCCTGGCCCAGCACGAACGGGAAGTTCTCGGCGGAACCGCCGTCGAACAGCACGCCGTCGATGCTACCCTTGAAGTCGATGATGACGCGATCGCCCGTGGCGGCTTCGCGCTCGACACGCTCGTAGCGGGTACGCTGCTTGCGCAGGATATCAATCGTTTTATCGATTTCGGCCTCGGTCACGACGACAACCGGCTTCTCGACTTCCTTGCCAACCAGTTCGCCCACCTTGACTTCCGGGTATACTTCGAAAGAAGCGGCAAACTTGAAGCTGTCCTTGTCGCCTTCATTGGCAACCGGCTCAAAACGCGGATAGCCGGCAACGCGCAGCTTCTGTTCGCTGACTGCCTTGTAGAAACCTTGCTGAACCTGCTCACCCAGCACTTCTTCGCGCACTTGGGCGCCGTAATTCATTTCGACGATCTTGAGCGGTGCCTTGCCCGGGCGGAAGCCCTGGATCTTGGCTTTGCGCGCCATGTTCTTGAGTCGCTCGGTCACCTGGGCGTCGATAGCAGCCATCGGCAACGCGATGTTCATGCGACGCTCGAGGTTGCTCAACGTTTCCAACTGTGCTTGCATGTCCAATCCTTAAACTGTGTTCGAGTTTAAACCTGATGCAGGGAAAGGCGACGTTACGTCGGTTGCTGGTGCGAGGGAAGAGACTCGAACTCTCACGCCTTGCGGCGCTGGAACCTAAATCCAGTGCGTCTACCAATTCCGCCACCCTCGCAATTGGGTGCGTGACCGCGCTTGCGTAATTTCCCGGCCGGTCAGCCAAGGCGCAAGAATACATCAAGCCCCCTACCCGGGCAAGACACCTTGCGCCGGGCTGCCGCATCGCGGAAACTTAATGGCAGGTGGATAAGTCTACCCACCACTCGCACCAAATACTTTCGATCTCTGGGAGAGAAGCATGCACCCGAACCTTCAGTCCGGCTATCAGACCTTGACGCTTGATGGCTCACGCCACAAGGTTCTTCGCAATACCTATGCCTTGCTGGCGCTATCGATGATCCCGACCGTGATGGGAGCCCTGATCGGCACCAACATGAGCTTTGCCTTCCTGGCAGGCAGCCCCATCATCGGTATGCTCGCCATCATGGCGGTGTTTTACGGCCTGACCTTCGCCATCCAGGCCAACCGCAACAATGGCCTCGGCGTCGTGCTGATGTTGGGCTTTACCTTCCTCATGGGCGTTTTGCTGGGCCCCTTGCTGCAGTTCGCCCTGCGCTTTGCCAACGGCGGCCAGCTGATCCTGGTGGCGGGCGGCGCGACCGCCGCCGTGTTCTTCGTGATGACGGCGATTGCCACCACCACCAAGCGCGACCTGTCCGGCATGGGCAATTTCCTGACCGTGGGCGCCATCGTGCTGATGGTCGCCATCGTTGCCAACATGTTCCTGCAACTACCCGGCATGACACTCGCCATTGCGGCGGCCATTGCCCTGTTCAGCTCGCTGATGATCCTGTGGGAAGTGAAGAACGTGGTGGATGGCGGCGAAACCAGCTACATTTCCGCGGCACTGGGCATCTACATCAGCATCTACAACCTGTTCACCAGCCTGCTGCGGCTACTGCTGGCCTTCAGCGGCGAACGCGACTAACCGCACCGGTCGAGCACTTCAGCAAAACACCCGCTTCTGGCGGGTGTTTTTTATTCTTCCACGGCCACACCCAGTACCCGCCTCACTCCGTTCAGGAACCGGGCAACGAGCACGGCCACCATTCCGGCCACCACCCCGGACCATCGTGGAGCTTGACCCCTTCGGAGACCGCAACACCAGGAATGGCCACGAGACGGCCATCCGGCAAAAACAGCAACGGCCACTGCGCCCGCAAGGCGGGAGGGATTCCGGCTTCCTGCAGCAGGGTTTTCACTGGCTTTCGGCCAACCTGCTGAGCAAGCCGCTCCCCCCCGACCCTGACCCGCAGTTCGAACCCGCCCTGCAAACAGAGAGGATCGAGACCTCCCGATCGAAGCACAAACCCAAGCTCGCCCGGCCAACTGCGCGGGACCACTCTGGCGCCCAAGACACCCGCGGCCAGGCGGGTCGTTTGCGGCGCCATCGCAACAGCAAGCGGCCACAGCGCCCCCCGATAACGGAAGACTCGTCCCTGAGGCAAGAGCAGCTCGGGGTTTCTGTCCGGAGCCGCATGCAGCACTTGATGCCGAAATTGCTCCAGCGCTTCCGGCGACGCCACCCCCAGACCGAGCCGCTCCAGCCAGTATTGCAGCATGTTGCGCTGACGCGGCGGACTGAGACTGGACAAGGGTTGTACGAGCAGACGCCCAGCGTCGCGGCAGCGCTGCAAATCCTGCTCAGCCTGCTCATCGAGAACGGCAGAGGCATCCGCCATCAGGACGGCCGCACGTTGCAAATGCTGCCGGTAATGGGGAATGGCGGACTCGATAAGAGGCAGGATGTCGTGGCGCAGCAAATTGCGGCGCCAGCGGGTGTCGACGTTGCTTTCGTCCTCGACCCAGACCAGTTGGCGCCAACGCGCATACGCTTCGATTTCGGCACGAGAGATGGCGAGCAAGGGCCGCCACAGCCAGCGGCCGGCATGTCGGCGCAGTGTCGGCATCGCCGCCACGCCCTTCGGCCCGGCGCCGCGCAGCAATTGCAGCAGCACGGTTTCGGCCTGGTCGTCCTGATGATGGGCCAACACCACTACGCTGGCCGAAGACTCGCCATAAACCCTGTAACGATGCTGTCGCGCCACGGCCTCGAGACTCTCGCCGCCGGACACCTCGACCTTCACCGCTTCCGACCGTAATGGCACGCCCCATTCCAGGCAGAGCTGGCGACAATGCTCCGCCCAGGCATCCGCCTGCGGGCTGAGCCCGTGATGGACATGCACTGCCGACAGCTTCAGCCCCCGCTCCAAACACAGGCGCACCAGCAGGTCCAGCAGCACCACCGAATCGATGCCGCCGCTTAGCCCCACCTCAAAAGCACATTGGCCGGACAATTCGTCCGGCCAATGTGCGATGAGGCGATCAATCAGGTCAGGCAGCGTCTTCCTTGAAGCGCCCATAACTCATCAGCCGGTCAAAACGGGTTTTCAGCAATTCTTCCAGCGGCTTGGCCGTCAGATCGCGCAACTGCTCTTGCAGCATACGCTTCATCGAGCCCATCATCTGCGCGTGATCGCGGTGTGCCCCGCCGATCGGCTCGTTGAGCACGCGATCGACCAAGCCCAACGTCTTCAGGCGGGTTGCAGTAATACCCAGCGCTTCGGCGGCATCGGAGGCGCGTTCGGCCGTCTTCCACAGAATCGAAGCACACCCTTCCGGCGAAATGACCGAATAGGTAGAGTATTGCAGCATGTTGACGTAATCGCCGACGGCAATCGCCAGCGCACCGCCGGACCCACCCTCACCAATCACGGTGCAGATCACCGGGACTTTCAGGCGGGCCATTTCATACAGGTTACGCCCGATTGCCTCGGACTGGCCACGCTCTTCTGCGCCGATACCGGGGTACGCACCCGGGGTATCGACAAAGGTGATCACCGGCAGACTGAATTTTTCGGCCAATTTCATCAACTTCAAGGCCTTGCGATAGCCCTCCGGGCGAGGCATGCCGAAATTGCGGTAGATCTTTTCCTTGGTGTCACGCCCCTTCTGATGGCCGATTACAACGACGGACTGGCCATTGAAGCGCGCGATGCCACCAACGATGGCGGGATCGTCGGCAAACGAACGATCACCGTGTAACTCGTCGAAGTCCGCAAACAGCGCCTTGATGTAGTCTAGGGTGTAGGGGCGCTGCGGGTGGCGTGCCACCTGAGAAATCTGCCACGGAGTCAGCTTGCCATAGAGCGTCTTGGTCAGCTCCTGGCTCTTTTTCTGCAAGCGCGAAATCTCTTCGGAAATGTCCAGCACTGAGTCATCCTGGACAAAGCGCAGTTCTTCAATTTTGTTTTCCAGCTCGGCAATCGGCTGCTCAAAATCGAGAAAGGTCTGCTTCATTACTATAACCGTCCGATAAAGCGAATCGGCAGATAATACATGAGGTGCAAAGAGTGCGTCACGCCCCTGTCAGACAAAATGCCTTGAGCATGAAGAATGCTGCGGGACGTTTTAAACAAGGACGTGAAAATTTCACCCACCCCTCTTGCATGACAGAAACCACTGTGCTTTAATTCGCCTCCTCGCTGTTGAGCCAAGCAAATACAGCGAGCGGGGGCGTTTAGCTCAGTTGGTAGAGCGTCTGCCTTACAAGCAGAATGTCGGCGGTTCGACTCCGTCAACGCCCACCAGTTTGCTGGAGTGGTAGTTCAGTTGGTTAGAATACCGGCCTGTCACGCCGGGGGTCGCGGGTTCGAGTCCCGTCCACTCCGCCAACAATACAAGCAGTACCCAATTCGGGCGGTTAGTCTCAGTTGGTAGAGCACTGCCTTCACACGGCAGGGGTCGCTGGTTCGAGTCCAGTACCGCCCACCAGTTTGCTGGAGTGGTAGTTCAGTTGGTTAGAATACCGGCCTGTCACGCCGGGGGTCGCGGGTTCGAGTCCCGTCCACTCCGCCAACAATACAAGCAGTACCCAGAATTCGGGCGTTTAGCTCAGTTGGTAGAGCGTCTGCCTTACAAGCAGAATGTCGGCGGTTCGACTCCGTCAACGCCCACCAGTTTGCTGGAGTGGTAGTTCAGTTGGTTAGAATACCGGCCTGTCACGCCGGGGGTCGCGGGTTCGAGTCCCGTCCACTCCGCCAACAATAGAAAAAGCAGCCTTCGGGCTGCTTTTTGTTTTCCAGACACTTTCAACCTCCGGCAGGGCGATCAAACCGATCGCCCTGCCCCTCCGAGGCTTACTTCTTGGTAAAGAAAGCCTTCGCCAACAATACCAGAACCAGTGCAAAGAACACTCCGGTCCAGAACGGCATCGACATGCCGAGGAAGGTCCAGTCGATCGAGGCACACTCGCCACTGCCCTTGAGCACCTTGGACAGTACATTGCTCATCGGCATGGTTTCCAGCATGTAATCCAGGCCGGGACCGCAGGACGGGACCTGGTCCGGCGGCAGGTGTTGCAGCCAGACGTGGCGCACCGATACAGCCCCCCCACCCAGCGCCGCGATGGCCGCGAGGCCAGCCCAGAGCCGCCCACCGAGCTGGCCTGGGTTATGGATTGCCGCCAGCAGGGCAATGGCGCCCACGGCCATCACGCCGACACGCTGGAAGATACAGAGCGGACATGGCTGCAGCCCCCAGACATGCTGAGCGTACAAGGCAAAACCGATGGCCGCGGCGCAAGCCAGCGCGATCAGAAGAAAAATGCTTCGGCGACTATTCAGTCCCATTCCATACCCTTTACATAAAAAGAAACACAAACGCTATCGGAACTGTCGACCTGGTCAAAGTTCCAGAAATTCACCGATCGCCTGCTTCTGATTGAGCACGTCCTTGTAGCCCAAGGCGATCAGTTCACGGCAATACTCGGGTTCGAACAACAAATAGCTGGCCAGCACGCTACCGCGCTTGCGCGTGGCCCCCGCCCCCTGCATGACGAAACGCATCACCCGGGGGAATCGCCCGCTATGACGATAGGCAATTTCCTCCAGAGAGCGACTGGGGTTCAGCACAAATGCCTCGACCCGGCGCAGCGGGGTCTGCTCGGCCAGTTCGGGGTAGGCCTGCAACAGGGAAACGGTATGGTTGATACGCAGCAGACGTTCCATGTCGGATGACAAGCTATCGAGAAACACGCTATCCAGCAGATGGCCAAAAATCTGCGCCGGCGACGGAGCGGCTCCTCCTCCACCCTGCCGGCGTTCGGCTTGAGCGACGTCGCGGCCCCCGACCCCGACGATGAACAGCTTCTCTGCCCCCATGTGTAGCGCGGGAGATAACGGCGCCATCTGCCTGACAGCGCCATCGCAGTAGTAACGGTTGCCGACCTGGGCCGAGGGAAAGATCAGGGGGATAGCCGAGGTGGCCATCAGGTGATCGACGCCGAGTGTCTCACGCACGCCGGCGCGCCGGTAGCGTGACCAGGGCTGGATGCTGTCGTCCCCCTGGAAAAAGGTTTCCGACATGCCCGAGCTGTAGCAGGAAGCGGTCAGCGCCACCGCACGCAACGCACCGGCACGGATGGATTGCTCGATCCCTTCGAATTGCATGACGCTGGAGAGCAGTTCGCGCAGGGCGGAGTTGTCGAGAAAACTGCGCGGATTGGTCCAGATACGCCCGCCGCTCAACACCGAGACGCCAAAATGCAGGAAGGTTTTGAGGAAGTAGGCCAGACTCGGGTCGTAGATGTACTCGATGTGCACCTGCTTCCAGACCTGCGCCAGGTAGCCTGCGGCACGACGGAAATCGGTGGCGCCGGCAGCCATGGCCACGGCATTCACGGCACCGGCGGACGTGCCGGAAATAATCGGAAAAGGATTGCGGGAAGGATCCGGCAGCAGCTTGGACAGGGCCAGCATGGCTCCGGCCTGATAGGCAGCGCGTGCCCCGCCTCCCGACAGGATCAGCGCTACAGTGGGTTTGCCCGACATGGTGGCACCTCTTCAGGATGCTTCAAATAAGGAGCCTCGCCTTCACCATCCATCCCGGAGTCGTCAATACACCACTTCCAGCGGCTCGACGTGACGCCACAAGTACCAGCTGGCCACGCTGCGCCATGGCCGCCAGCGCTCGCCCAGCTCGCGCAGAGCGGCGGGGGTTGGCCGAAGCCCGTCCAGATACAGCCCGGACACCGCACGCTGCAGGCCGATGTCGTCGATTGCCCAGACATCGGGCCGCGCCAGATGGAAGATCAGGAACATTTCCGCGGTCCAGCGGCCGATGCCGCGTACGGCAACCAGCTCCCGGATGATGTCCTCGTCGCCGAGCGCCGGGAACGACTGCGGGTCGATACGGCCATCGGCAAAATGCCGAGCCAGATCCTGCACGTAGTCGGCCTTGCGCGCCGACAGGCCTGCTTGTCGCAGGGCATCGACCGACGCGGCCAGGATGCTGTCCGGACTGTCGCAGCGGACCATTGCCGACAGCCGGCTCCAGATGGCGTCGGCGGCCTTCAGCGAAATCTGCTGGCCGACAATGGCCCGCAGCAGGGTTTCGAAGGGTTGTCCGCGCGTCACCAGCCGTGAGCCGGGAAAGCATGCGATCAGCCCGGCCATGACCGGATCGGCTTCGGCCAACCCTTCGCAAGCGGCCTGCCACTCGGCCGGCGTCATGCCCCCTGGCCTGCCACCATCATCGACTCGATCAGGATGGAGCCCACGTGTTTGGCCCCGCGCACCAGCACGTCGTCGCCAATGCCCACCACCTGCCGGAGCATGTCGCGCAGATTGCCGGCGATGGTGATCTCCTCCACGGCATGGGCAATGACGCCGTTCTCCACCCAAAAGCCCGCGGCACCCCGCGAGTAATCGCCGGTCAGCGTATTCACGCCGTGGCCGAGCAATTCGGTGACCAGCAGCCCGGTTCCCATCTTGCTCAGCAAATCGTCGAAGCTGTCGCCAGTGGAATGCACGATGAGATTGTGCGGCCCGCCGGCATTACCGGTGGTTTCCATGCCGAGCTTGCGCGCCGAATAGCTGCTGAGCATGTAGCCCTTCAGTACGCCGTTGTCCACCAGCCGGCGGGCGCAGGTTTCCACTCCCTCGCTGTCGAAGGGGCTGCTGCCGAAGCCGCGCAGCAGGAAGGGATCTTCATCGATCACCACGCAAGGCGAACACACCGGTTTGCCGAGGCTGTCGAGCAGGAAGCTCGACTTGCGATAGAGCGCACCGCCACTGATGGCGGACACCAGATGGCCGATCAGTGACGCCGCCACCGGCGCCTCAAACAGCACCGGATACTGGCCCGTCGTGATACGGCGGGCATTGAGGCGGCGTACCGTGCGTTCGCCGGCGCGGGCGCCGACCTGCATCGCGCTCTCCAGATCCTCGCGGTGGCGAGCGGCACTGTACCAATAGTCGCGCTGCATCGACTCGCCTTCGCTCGCGACCACCGCCGCCGACAGGCTGTGGCGCGACGACGGGAAGCCTCCGACAAAGCCATGGCTGTTGGCATAGATGAACTGGCTTTGCTGGGTGGAGACCGTGGCGCCTTCCGAATTGCTGATGCGGCTATCCACGGCGCGCGCCGCCTGCTCGCACTCGCGCGCGAGTTCGATCGCCTCGGCCACCGGCAAGGCCCACGGATGGTACAGCGCCAGATCGGGGAAATCGGTGGCGAGCAAGGACGGCTCGGCCAGGCCGGCGCAATCGTCCGCGGCGGTGAAGCGGGCGATGTTGACGGCAGCGCCGACCGTATCGGCCAGGGCCGTTGCGGTGAAATCGGAGGTGCTGGCGTGGCCCTTTTTCTGGCCGAAATACACCGTGACATCGACACCCTTGTCCTGGTTGTATTCGATGGTTTCCACCTCACCGAGGCGGACGCTCACCGATTGCCCCGTGCCTTCGGAAATGTCCACCTCGCAGGCGGTTGCGCCCTGCTGGCGCGCCAGTTCCAGCACCTGTGCGGCAAGGCTTTCGAGGTGACTGCGGGTATAGCTGAAAGTGGTATCAGACATAGACTCTTTCACTGTTATCGGACGGCCGGATCAAGAACCGCCGGTCTAGGCTTTTCCGGTATCATACCAGCCTTGAAATATGAAGAGCTCGACAACGATGACCGATTACTTGAACGATAGTGCGGATCAGGAATTCAGCAAAACCCGCCGCAAGAAAGAAATGATCGCCCTGCAAGAACTGGGGGAGGAACTGCTGCAACTTTCGAACGACCGGCTGAAGCAAATGAGTCTGCCGGAAAACCTGCTGGAAGCCCTCCGTGAATACAAGCGCATTCCTTCGCACGGTGCCCGTAATCGCCAGGAGCAGTATATCGGCAAACTGATGCGCGACATCGACCCCGAACCGATCCGCCAGCAACTGGCGGTGATTCGCGGCGAATCGGCCGAACATACCGGCTGGCTGCACCTCCTGGAGCGCTGGCGCGAGCGCCTGATGAGCGATGACAAGATGCTCGCCAGCTTTATTGCGGACTATCCTGAAAGTGACGCCCAGTACTTGCGCACGCTGATTCGCAACGCCCGCAAGGAACAACAGGACAACAAGCCGCCGAAATCCTTCCGGCTGCTGTTCCAGGCGCTCAAGGAAATCATCCCGGAACCGGGCAAGCCGACCGGGCAGCAAACCGAGGAACACGAAGAATGACACTGAAAATCGGTCTGGTTTCCATCTCCGACCGCGCCAGCCAGGGCGTGTACGAGGACAAGGGGATTCCGGCACTGCAGGAGTGGTTCGCCAGCGCCCTGAGCAGCCCGTTCACTACGCTGACCCGGCTGATTCCGGATGAGCAGCCGGTGATTGAAGCCACGCTGCGCGCACTGGTCGACGACGAAGACTGCCAGCTGGTCCTGACTACTGGCGGCACCGGCCCGGCACTGCGCGACGTCACGCCCGAAGCGACCCTGGCGGTGGCGGACCGCGTGATGCCCGGCTTTGGCGAACAGATGCGCCAGATCAGCCTGAAATTTGTGCCGACCGCCATCCTATCGCGCCAGGTGGGGGTGATCCGCAAGCAGTCGCTGATCCTCAACCTGCCGGGCCAGCCCAAGGCCATCAAGGAGACGCTCGAGGGCCTGCGGGACAGCGAAGGTAGCGTCATCGTACCGGGCATTTTCGCAGCCGTACCCTACTGCCTCGACCTGATTGGTGGCCCCTACGTAGAGACGCAGGAGGCGGTGGTCAAGGCTTTCCGACCCAAATCCGCGCAGAAACCGGTGCCGTAATGCACTACCAGGCCCCCCTCTGGCTCAAGGGTGGCCACGCCCAGACGGTGTGGCCGGCCCTGTTCATCCATCTGCCGCGCCCGCCGTACCGGCGCGAAGTATGGAGCACGCCGGATGGGGGCGAGATCGCCGTCGACTGCATCGACGGTGATGGCGGCGCCCCTTTGGTGGTGCTGTTCCATGGACTGGAGGGCGACAGCGACAGCCATTACGCGAAGGCGCTGATGCTGGAGGTGCAGGCACGCGGGTGGCATGGCGCCGTGCCGCACTTCCGTGGCTGCGGCGGCATCAGCAACACCCTGCGCCGCGCCTACCACGCCGGCGATTCGGCCGAGATCGGCTGGATCCTGCAAAGGTTGGCCGAAAGCCACGCCGTGGTGCTCACCGCCGGTGTCTCGATCGGCGGCAACATGCTGCTGAAGTACCTGGGCGAGCATGGCCGCCGCGCCCTACCACTCGCCGCCGCCGCCATCTCGGTTCCGGTGGACCTCGCCGCCGCCAGCGCACAGCTCGACCACGGCCTCGGCAAGGTGATCTACACCCGCATGTTCATGGCCACCCTCAAACCCAAGGCGCGCGAGCAACTTGCCCTCCACCCCGGCCTCTTCGACGCCTACAAGCTGGACCGCGCCAAGACCTTCCGCGAATTCGACAACCTTGTCACGGCACCAATACATGGGTACCGTGATGCCTTTGATTACTGGGACCGCGCCAGCAGCAAGCCCTTCCTGAGCCGGATCGAAACCCCGACCCTGGTGCTGAACGCCAAGAACGACCCCTTCCTTCCTCCCAGCGCCCTGCCCCTGCCGCAGGACACCAGCCGCTGGGTGACGCTGGAACAGCCGGAAGAAGGGGGGCACGTCGGCTTTCCCACCGGGCGCTTCCCCGGCCAGCTCGACTGGCTGCCCAAGCGCCTGCTGGCCTACTTCGACCAACAGCTCGCCGCCGGTCCCACGCCCTAACCGAGAGATTGCCATCACGATGTCCGACATCCTGAAGACCATCATAGCCACCAAGCACATCGAAGTGGCCGACTGCCTGAAAACCCGTCCCCTTGCGGACGTCCGCGCCGACGCCGAAGCACGCCGGGACGATCGCCGCGACTTTGTGGCCGCGATTCGCGCCAAGCATGCGGCCGGACAGGCTGCCGTCATCGCCGAAGCCAAAAAGGCCAGCCCGAGCAAGGGCGTGATCCGTGCCGACTTCGACCCCGCCGCCATCGCCAGAAGCTACGCCGATCACGGTGCGGCCTGCCTGTCGGTGCTGACCGACCGCCAATACTTCCAGGGCAGCGCCGCGTATCTACAGGCAGCCCGTGCCGCCTGCGCCCTGCCGGTGCTGCGCAAGGATTTCATGGTTGGCGAGTACCAGATTTACGAAGCGCGCGCGATGGGCGCCGACTGCATCCTGCTGATCGCCGCGGCGCTGTCGCTGTCCGAGATGCGAGCCTTTGAAGCGCTGGCACTGGAACTGGGCATGGCGGTGCTGGTGGAAGTGCACGACGAGGCCGAGCTGGAACTGGCGCTGCAACTCGCCACCCCGCTGATCGGCGTCAACAACCGCAACCTGCGCACCTTCGAGGTCAGCCTCGACAACACCCTGAAGCTGCTGCCACGTATCGGCGAAGACCGTATCGCGGTAACCGAGAGCGGCATCCGTAGCGCCGAAGACGTACGACTGATGCGCGACCACGGCGTGCATAGCTTCCTGGTCGGCGAGGCCTTCATGCGCGAGCCGGATCCAGGCCTAGCGCTGGAGCAGCTGTTCCGCGGTTGAAGCGCCCTGACCTCGGCCACCTTCGGCCAACGCGTTACCCTATGGGAGACCGTTGGCCGCCCCACCCCCGACGATGAAGGACGCCCTGACCTGTCACCCGGCCGTGCCGGCCCCCAGCGCCACGGCCGCTGTCCACAACGGTAGTTTTACCGCTACCATTGCTTGGAACAGCTTTCACGACAAATGCAAACTAGCGTAAACTTGCCACGCAGTGGCATTCAAATTTCATAAAGCGTCACCCTCATGTTCGATTTCAAATCTCTAGTCAGCTCCCTGCTGAGCAAAGACTCCCCGGAAAGCGACATCCTGCCTTCCGCTACAGTCCTTGTCAGAGATCTGCCGCAAACCGAATACTTCACTGCGACCGTCGAAATCATCAAGGCCGTTGCCAAGATCAGCGCCGACGTCAAGATGTCGCTGAAGGAGCGGGTGCGCACGCTGCTGTACATCGATGAAAAGGCCCACAGCATCCAGCGCCGCCTGCGTAACGATTATCTGGATCAGAAACCCGGCAGCAAGAACTACCTCCCGACTATCCTCGCCTACTGGCACGAGCTGGCCAATGCCTATCACATCTGCGTGCGCCTGGCCGAGAAATCCAACGGTTCCTCGCTCGACGACGAGCTGGCCCTGGCAACGCTGCGCGGCTTGAATTACCAGAAGCAGCTCGTCACCTGGAGCGCCATGCGCTACCTGAAGCCGGAGGCGACGGTGTGGCAGCAGGCCTACCGGTTCTACCAGTACGCGGAAGCGCATGACTTTTCCCGCACGCCGATGCGGCTGTTCGAGGACCACCCCTGGGAAGTCAGCTGCGAAACCGTATTGATACACGCCTGCATGATGCACCTGGCACAGACCGACAATATGCAGCAGACGGAAATCCTCGCGACCGACCGGCTGCTGAATATTCTGTGTCAGCCCTTGAAGCTCGATTTTCAGCCGCAGCCGAAGCGCACCGTCTTCCTCGTCAACCTGACCTTGCCGGAGCCTCCCCGCCGCATGCTGCGCGGCATGGCCGGCAAGGACTGCCGCTACTGGAATACCGAACAGGTGACCCAAAAGCTGGCCGACCTGATGTTCGATCTGGACCAGCGCCTGCCCTCCGCGCTGGCCAATTTCGGGCTGGGACTCACCCAGAAGGACTGGTCAACGATCTGCGAAAAACTGGCGGTGCGCTGGTCCGACGATGGCGGGAAATCTCACCGCAAGGCCGAGCGCTCGCCCAAGCTGGAATCGGCCACGGTCGACATCGGCTTCGAACGCATCGCCTACCTGACCAAGGTACAGGACGATGACCGCGCGGCCCCACCCGAGAATGACGATTGGCGCATTACCGATTACAGCGCCACCGGATTGGGCCTGACCTACCTTGGCAAGAGTGTCGACGAGCTGGCACTGGGCCGACTGATCCGGGTCTGCTCGCTGTCGCATTCGGACGCCCTGGGCATCATTCGCCGCCTGTCCCGCCACAAGAACGGCACCCTGGTCGGTGTGGAAATCCTCGGCACCCAGCCCGCCGGCATCACCCTGATCGAGCCCGACAGCCCGGACAGCACCCCGGCCAGCGCGCTCTACATCACCCAGCTGAATTCCACCAAGAGCCAGCGCTGGTTCCTGATTCCCAAGGCACTCGCCGAACCTGGACGGGAACTGCATCTGGTCGCACAGGGCAAGACCTACAAGATACGGCTGAAATCCCCCAGCCAGGAGTTGCAGGAGTGCGCCCACATCGACTTCGACACGCTGGCCAAACTCGAATAGCCATCGCCTTCAATAAAAAAACGCCAGCCCCTTGTGCTGGCGTTTTCCTTTGCGGGCATGTGGCTCAGAACACTTCCAGGATACCCGCCGCGCCCATGCCGGTCCCGATGCACATCGTCACCATGCCGTAGCCTTTCAGCCCCTGGTCACGCATGCCATGAACCAGCGTCGCAGTCCGGATGGCACCGGTCGCCCCCAGGGGGTGGCCCAACGCGATGGCGCCGCCGTGCGGGTTGACACGCGCCGTATCCAGCTCGAGATCCCGGATGACCGCCAGCGCCTGGGCGGCGAACGCCTCGTTCAGCTCGATCCACTTGAGCTCCTCCTGCCCGATGCCAGCCTGGCGGCAAGCCGCCGGAATGGCTTCTTTCGGGCCGATCCCCATGATGGCCGGCGGCACGCCCTTGACCGCAAACGTCACGTAGCGGCCGAGCGGGGTGAGGTTGAATTCCTTCAGCACTTTTTCCGATACCAGGATCACCGCGCCGGCACCGTCGGACATCTGCGAGCTGTTGCCCGCCGTCACCGAGCCCTTGGCATCGAACACCGTTTTCAGCTTGGCCAGGCCTTCCGGCGAGGTATCGCGTCGCGGGCCTTCGTCGGTGTCCAGCACGCGGGTCTTGCTGATCACTTCGCCGGTTTCCAGGTTCGGCGTACGGTAGGTCACTTCCAGCGGGCTAATTTCGTTCTTGAACTTGCCGCCGTTAATCGCTGCGATGGCGCGGCGGTGAGACTCCACCGCAAAGGCATCCTGGTCCTCACGCGACACCTTCCACTGCTGCGCCACTTTCTCGGCGGTCAGCCCCATGCCGTAGGCGATGGCGTAGTTCTCGTCCTTGGCGAAAATGGCCGGGTTCAGCGACACCTTGTTGCCCATCATCGGCACCATCGACATCGACTCGGCACCGGCGGCGATCACCACGTCGGCCTCACCCATGCGGATACGGTCGGCCGCGATCTGCACCGCATTGATGCCGGACGAGCAGTAACGGTTGACGGTGATGCCGCCCACGGTGTCCGGCAGGCCGGCCAGCAGCACGCCGATGCGCGCCATGTTCAGACCCTGCTCGGCCTCCGGGAAGGCGCAGCCCACCACGCAGTCGGAAATCCGGTTCGGGTCCAGCATCGGCACCTGGGCCAGCGCGCCGGAGATGACGTGAGCCAGCATGTCGTCCGGGCGGACGTGGCGCATCATGCCGCGTGGCGCCTTGCCGACCGGGGTGCGCGTTACCGCGACGATGTAAGCTTCCTGTACTTGTTTAACCATGTTTGCAATTCTCCTGAGAGCAGACTGGACAAGCTCTCAACCTTGCCAGTCTGCCGGTATTCTGGCTGCCATCCGAGCTTGTGGAAGAATCCGTCGCGAGCGGGTCGAGGTCAAAGTGAGGAATAAAGCTGTACAAGTGGTACAGCGAGTACCGCAGCTTGGAGATCGGCACGCGCGGCAGGATTATTCCCAAGCGATCAGTTGCGCAGCGGCTTGCCGGTCGTGAGCATATTGGCGATGCGATCCTGGGTCTTGGAATTCTTCAAGAGCTGCATGAAGGCCTTGCGCTCGAGATCGAGAATCCACTGTTCGTCGACTTCGGTGCCGGCCTCGAGATCGCCGCCGGTCATCACGTCGGCAATCAGCGAAGCGATGGTAAAGTCGTGCTCGCTGATGAAGTGGCCCTCCAGCATGTTGACCAGTTGCCCCTTGATCGACGCCGCACCGCTCCGGCCGGCCACCGCAAAACGCTTGATCTTGAGCGGCGGACGGTAGCCCGCTTCGGCCAAGGCCAGCGCCTGCTGCTTGGCCACGTAGAGCAGTTCGTAGGCGTTGAACACCACGCAGTCGCTCTTGCGGAGGAAGCCGATCTCTTGCGCCTCGAGCGCGCTGGTCGCGACTTTGGCGGTGGCAATGGCCATGAAGTAATCCTTCAGCGCCGCCAGCACATCACCCCTGGCCTCCAGGGAGGCCCGCAGGGCAAACTCCTTGCAGCCGCCACCGCCCGGCAGCAGGCCGACGCCCACCTCGACCAGACCGATGTACGACTCCAGCGCGGCCACCACGCGGTCGCAGTGCATGACGAACTCGCAGCCGCCGCCGAACGCGTAGCCCTGGGTCGCGGCGATGGTCGGAATCTGGCTGTAGCGCAGGCGCATGGAAGTGGCCTGGAAGCGGTTGACGATGCCGTCGATGCTGTCCCAATCGCCCATCATGAATGCAGGCAGCATGGATTGCAGATCGGCCCCGGCCGAGAACGGCTCTTCGGTCTGCCAGAGCACCAGGCCCTTGAAACGGGCCTCGGCGGTATCGATGGCCTGGTTGAGCCCTTCCAGCACGTCCGGGCCGATGGTGTGCGCCTTGGTCTTGACCGACACCACCAGGATGTCGTCACCGGTCGTGAAGGCACGCACGCCATCGTTCTCGAACACCGTTTCTCCCAACGGTGCCGTTGCCTCACCCAGCAGCTTGGCTGGCGCCAGCTGACGCTGGTACACGTCCAGCGTCGAGCGGCCAATCAGCCGCGATCCGGCGGCATCGTACGAGCCTTGGGCAAAGTGCACGCCGGCGCGATCGGATTCCAGCACCCAGGCCGGAAGGTTGGCCGAAGCCAGCGCCTTGCCGGCTTTGACCTCCTCGTCGATCCACTGCGCCACCTGCTGCCAGCCGGCCGCCTGCCAGGTCTCGAATGGGCCGATACTCCAGCCGAAGCCCCAGCGAATGGCAAAGTCCACATCGCGCGCGCAGTTGGCGATGTCGCCCAAGTGGAAGCCGATGTAATGGAATACGTCGCGGAAGCAGGCCCACAGGAACTGCGCTTGCGGATGGCTGCTGGCACGCAGCTTGCGGAATTTCTCCGCCGGGTCGGCGATCTTGAGGATGTCTTTGACGGCATCGTCCCCCTTCTCGCCCGCCCCCACGTACTCGCCCTTGAGCGGGTCGAGCACGAACATCTTCTTGCCGTCTTTCTTGTAGATGCCGACCTTGGCCTTGGCGCCCAGCGCACCCGCAGCGATCAACTTCTGCAGCCATTCCGGCGCTTTGAACAAGGGGTGCCACGGGTCGTTGGGCAGGGTGTCCTGCATGGTCTTCACCACGTGGGCAAAGGTATCCAGACCGACCACGTCGGCGGTGCGGAACGTGGCCGATTTCGGACGTCCCAGGCGCGGGCCGGTCAGGTCGTCCACCACGTCGAAGCGGATGCCGAATTTCTCGGCGTTGGCGATGGTGGCCAGCATCGAGAACACGCCGATGCGGTTGGCGACGAAGTTCGGCGTATCCTTGGCCCGCACCACCCCCTTGCCCAGCGTGGTGACTAGGAAGCGCTCGAGATTGTCGAGCATGGCCGCGTCCGAGCCCAGGCACGGGATGATTTCGACCAAGTGCATGTAGCGCGGCGGGTTGAAGAAATGCACACCGCAGAAGCGCGCGCGCACTTCTTCTGGGCAACTTGCCGCCAGGGCATTGATCGACAAGCCGGAGGTGTTGGTGGCGAAGATGGTATGCGCCCCCAGATGCGGCGCTACCTTGCGGTACAGATCACCCTTCCAGTCCATGCGTTCGGCAATGGCTTCGATCACCAGATCGCAGTCTTTCAACAAGGACAGGTCGTCGTCGTAGTTGGCCGGCTGGATGTACTGCGCCAGTTCCACCGCGGCCAGCGGCGACGGCTTGAGCTTTTTCAACCCGTCGATGGCCTTGAGGGCGATGGCATTTTTGTCCCCCTCCTTGGCCGGCAGGTCGAACAGGACCGTCGGCACCTTGGCATTGACCAGGTGGGCGGCAATCTGCGCGCCCATGACGCCGGCGCCGAGCACGGCCACCTTGCGCACAATGAATTTGGTGTGAGACATGGGTTTCCTCGTTGGTTGAACACGGTCGTGAGGCAGGCCCCTCATACCTGCCTTGCCTTGATGCAGCCGGGGCAAGGCCCGGCTCTTGCTTTCACCCTTCTAACGCGTGGGGCGTTTAGAAGTGGTAGTTGTACTGCACACCGACGATCTGCAGGTTGGTCTTGTATTCGCCCTTGGTGGTTTCGCCGTTGCCGGTGCAGGACGCACCGCCAGCTGGATTGCAGCTGTCGGTATAGTTCATGTTGCCATCCTTGAAGTAGACGTAGCTGTACGCCAGGTCCACCGAGGACTGCTTGTTGAGTTTGTAGTTGGCGCCCACCGAGAACCAGTAGCGGTCGCTGTCCGGCAACGCCGGGTGACGCAGGTTGTCGTTCTTCACCGGGGACTGGTCGTAGGCGACGCCGGTGCGCAGCAGCAAGTTGTCACTGTAGTGATAGTTCATCCCTAGCGACAGCTTGTAGGTGTTCTTCCATTGCTGGTTGATCACCAGGTCACCCTGCGCTACACCATTGACAGTGCTCTGCTGGATACGGATCTCGTTCAGGCGCGAGTGGCGGGTCCAGGTGAGATCGCCCATCACGTCGATCTTGTCGTTCAGCTCGTGAAAGAAGTTGGCCGAAGCGGACTCGGGAGTGACTACTTTGACGGTGGAATTAGAGTCCGGGTGTTCCATGCCGGCCAACGTTGCAACAGACGTGGAGCCAGGGACAGGCAAACCGGTGAGGATGGCATTGGGCACCGCGCCCGTTACATTGGAGAAGTCCCAGTCCCATGTCCCCTTGAGGGTGTGGTTCACCTTGGAACGGTAGGCCAAACCGAAGCGAGTACGGTCATCCAGCTTGAACATATAACCAACGTTCCAGCCGAAACCCCAATCGTCCCCGTTGACCGTGCCGGTGCCGTCGCCACTGATGCCATAGCTCGCCAAGGCCCCCTGAACAATCGGACTCGTCGGCGACAGGCCCAGACGCTTGGCGGCCAACAAGGCGACCCCCGTCTTGGCGTCCGCCCCCTGCACCAGTTCGGCATCCATGTACTGCGCCGACACGCCGAAGCCGAGGGATTGGCGATCGTCCAGCTTGAAGGAAATGGACGGATTGATATTGATCGTTTTCATATCAATCTTTTCCAGGCTGTAGCGCCCGGCCCAATTGCTGCCGTAATCCAGCTTGGCGCCATACGGCACGAATATCCCCAGACCGATGTGCACCCGGTCGTTGAGCTGGTGGGTCAGATAAAACGACGGCGCCACCACCAAATCCGGCGCGTAGGTGCCGCCATTGCCGCTACCGGTCGATTGGCCAAGGTAGTTGGTGGAACCGTGATCGGTATAGGACGAGTCCGGAATGACGAAGGTCAGACCGCCGGCAAACTGGGTTCCGTCGAGCAAGGACATGCCCGCCGGGTTGTAGAACAATACCGAGGCATCCGCGGCTTCGGCGCTGTTGGCGTGAGATGTCCCCTGCGCCGAAACGCTTTGCGAGCCAAAGTGATAGCCCGAAGCCATGGCAGCAGGAACCGGCAGGCCGAACGTCAGTCCCACCATCACGGACAAGCTGAGACTCTTGAGTTTCATGTTATCCCTCTCCTTGTATCTTTTATTTGGCTAGACGCCTCGTGGCGATATGCACTCATGTGGTGCCTACGCCTCGTCGATACTATTGAGAGCCCCTTGGCTTGTCCAGAAATTTACGATCGTTTGTTCGAAACGAACGTTTGATTCAACATAATGGCAACAGTAGGCCTTTCCGTTAATGGATACGCTAAAAAGTCAGTCGGCTTTGGACAGCAGGCGCGACTTGCCGTTGCTATCGATGGCAACAAACGTGACGATCACTTCCGTCACCAGCACCTCTTCTCCCTGTAAGCGCTCGGCCAGCACGCAAATCTTGAACGTCAGCGATTTCTGTCCGACACGCAAGGTGTCCACGTACAGGCTGACGGTATCCCCGACCTGAATCGGGGCGGCAAACTGGAAGGCATTGACCGCAACCGTGGTCACCGGCCCTTTCGACAAGCGCTCGGCAACCATGCTGCCCGCCATGTCGATCTGCCCCATCAACCACCCGGCCTGAACCTGCCCGTAGGCGTTGGTACTGGATGGCAGGGCCCTGACGCGCAGGGTCGGGATGCGGGCTTGCGATGTATTCATAGGGTTGTACTCCAACACAGGGTCGCTCCGGGAAATGGCGCTTCGGAAGAAAGCCCGTTCCCGGACGAACCGGCCCCGCTAGCGGAACCGGTCCTGGATGATCAGAAAATCAGACGCTCGAGCAAGGCCTCGTCATGCTGGGTCAGCGAACTGTCGAAGTCGTCGACCATGATGACGTCCCGCTTGAGCTTGCGCGCGCGCGTGACCGCATCGAACTCGGCCTGGGTGACCAAGCCGGCATGCCGCGCTTCGGCCAACCTCTCGCGTGCCGTGATCGTGGCAAACCGGCCCTCGCGGGCCCACTTCCGCAGCCGTTGCTCGATAGGCTCGGTCTCGACGATTGCTTGCAACGCCGGGGCGAGCACCCCGACCGCATCGCGTTCGTCCTGCGGCACGTACATGCCATGCGTCAGCCGCGCGCGGGTTCCGCCCTCCTCCATCATGGCACGCGCCACCCGGGTGCCGATCTTGTCGCCAGCCGGCTTGAGCGTCAGCCCCCACGGGAAGATCACCCGGCGCAACACGAACGACAACGCCCGATTCGGCAGGTTGGCCAGGAAACCGTCCATCGCCTGCTGCAACTCGTAGATCGCGTTTTCCACCGCCCATTGCAGCACCGGCAAGTCCTCCTGCGGCGCCCCGTCACGCTCGAAGCGCTTCAGACAGGCCGAGGCGATATACAGGTTAGACAACATGTCGCCGAGTCGAGCCGACAGTTTCTCACGGAATTTGAGGGTGCCGCCAAGACTGAACATGGCCATGTCCGACAGCAGGGCGAAGGCCGTGGAGAAACGGGTCAGCTGCCGATAATAGCGTGCCGTCGCACCCGCTTTGGGGGACATCGCCAGGCGGCTGCCGGTCAAGCCCAGCCAGAAGGAACGCACCACGTTGCTGATGACGAAATTGACATGCCCGGTGATGGCCAGATCGAACTCCCGGCCATCCTCCTCCATGGCCGCGCGCATCTCGCGCAAGACGAACGGATGGCAGCGGATGGCGCCCTGGCCATAGATGATCATCGAGCGGGTCAGTATATTGGCCCCTTCCACCGTGATGGCGATCGGGATCGACTGGTAGACTTGCGCCAGATAATTGCGCGGCCCCAGCACCACGGCCTTGCCGCCATGCACATCCATTGCGTCGTTCAGGGTTTTACGCATGCGCTCGGTATTGTGGTACTTCAGCACCGCCGACAGTACCGAGGGCTTCTCACCCATATCCAGGCCGGTCAGCGCCAGGTCCTGCGACGCTTCCATCTGGTAGGTGTAGCCGGCGATGCGTGCCATCGCCTCGTCCACCCCTTCGAACTTGCCGATCGGCAGGCCAAATTGATCCCGAATACGGGCGTAGGCACCGGTGACGTAGGTGGCGAACTTGCCCGAGGCGACCGACATGGCCGGCAGGGAGATGCACCGCCCTACCGACAAACACTCCACCAGCATGCGCCAGCCTTGGCCCGCGTAGTCTCGGCCACCAATGACCCACTCCAGTGGAATGAACACGTCCTTGCCCCAGGTCGGCCCGTTCATGAAGGCGGTGCCGCCCGGCCAATGGCGGCGTCCGATCATCACCCCGTGGTGCGTCGTCGGCACCAGGGCGCAGGTGATGCCGATCTCAACCTTGTCGCCCAACAGCCGGTCCGGATCGTACAGCTTGAAGGCCAGGCCGAGGATGGTCGCCACCGGCGCCAGCGTGATCCAACGCTTCTCCCAGCTCACACGGATGCCCAGCACGTTGTCGTGAAGCTCGCCGCTACGCGGGTCGGTATAAGAACCTCGGCACACCACGCCGTAGTCCGGAATACTGCCGGCGTCGGAGCCGGCATGCGGGCTGGTCAGGGCAAAGCACGGAATCTCCAGCCCCTGGGCCAGACGCGGCAGGTAGTAGTCTTTTTGCTCTGCGGTGCCGTAATGCTGCAGCAACTCCCCTGGCCCCAGCGAGTTGGGCACCATCACCGTGACTGCCGCCGTACCGCCGCGAGTGGCGATCTTGGTCACCACCTTGGCGTGGGCGTAATTGGAGAATTCAAGCCCGCCGTACTGCTTCTTGATGATCATGCCCAGGAAGCCGTTGTCCTTGATGAACTGCCACACCGCCGGAGGCAGATCCTTGAGCTCGTGGGTGACCTGCCAGTCGTCGACCATGCGGCACAGCGCCTCGGTCGGCCCATCGAGAAATGCCTGTTCCTCGGGTGTCAGCCGGGGCTCCGGATAAGACAACAGCCGTTGCCAGTCCGGCTTGCCGGAGAACAGGTCGCGATCCCACCACACCGTGCCGGCATTGATCGCTTCCTGCTCGGTCTGCGACATTGCCGGGGTAATCTTCTTGAAAAGCCGGAATAGCGGCCCGGTGAGTAAGGCCCGCCGCAACGGCACGCCATTGAGTACCAGCGCCAGGGTGACAAACACGCCCCAGAGCGCGGCGGGAACCGGGACGTAGAGAGCGAACTGAGAGACCAGCAGCCAGCCGGCCAGAGCGATGGTCCAGGCCAGAACCGGAGCGCGAAAATACGCCAGCCCCCCGACCAGCGCGACAACAAGGACGGCAGATATCATTATGGTGTTACCTCGTGTTGACCCATCCGACCCAGCCCCGCGTCCAAGCCCCTCACGGCCTGCCTTAGTGCGGTTTACCGTCACCCCGGCGGCTAAAAACGGAACTGGATCGCCCCTCAGGCAGGCGAAGTCAACCCGGCAACGACAAAGGGCACCAGATGCTTGACGATCATGTCCGGGTCCCGGGCAGAAACGACCTGGCTGCGCACGAAAATCTTCAGTACATCGTTACCGGCAAAGGCATTGAACATGACGCTGAAGGCAAAGTGCATCCTCCAGGCCAGTTCCTCCGTCCCCAGTTCCGGCAGCGCCTTCTGGAAAGCCACCGAGTAACGCTGGACAAACACACTGTATTGCTGGGAGATGACTTCACGCAGCTGACGGTGGTTTTCCACCAGGGTACGCGATAGCAGGCGGACAAACAGCGCCCCGCCGCGGGACGGGTCCTTGGACAAGGCAAGACAGGGTCGAATGAATGTCTTGACCAGGTCTTCGACTTCCAGCTTCCCGCCCTGCTGCTCCAGCTCGTCCAGTTCAGCCAGGCAACCCGAAATCAGCGGGGCAAGCCGGCGCATGAACACGGATTCGAACAGAGCATCCTTGGAACCGAAATGGTAGTTCACCGCGGCCAGATTGACTTCGGCCTGCTGCGTGATCATGCGAAGCGAGGTGGCCTCGAAACCGTGCTCGACGAACAGGCGCTCGGCGACATCCTGAATGCGCGTTGCGGTATCGGGTTTGCTCGCTTCCATGATCTCTGGTGCTTTCTTTGTTTTTACGGATTGACTTGCATTGCCCATAATAGCTCTCGAACAAGCGTTTCAAACTTAAGTTTCAAATCGATTAGTGTCAAGAAAATCATCGCGCGATCAGATTCCTGCCACCTCCCGCACAAAAAAAATGGCAGGCTACCTTGATAGTAGCCTGCCGTTTCAAACAAACATATAAATACTAACAGAGACCGCGTGCGATGTCGTTTTTCAGGTCATCGACATGCTCGAGGCCCACGGCCACACGCAGCAGACCTTCGACGATGCCGGCTTTTTCCCGCGCCTCCTGGGTGATGCGGGCGTGCGTCGTCGAGGCCGGATGGGTGATGGTGCTCTTCACATCACCCAGGTTGGCGGTGCGGGAAATGACCTCGACCCCGTCCACCAGCTGCCACGCGGCCTCGCGCCCCCCCTTCACCACGAAGGAGACGACCGCCCCGCCCAGTTTCTGCTGACGCATCGCCAGCGCGTGCTGGGGATGGCTGGCGAGCCCCGGGTAGAATACCCGCTCGATGGCCGGATGCGCCTCCAGCCAGCGTGCCAGTTCAAGCGCGGAGGCACATTGCTTTTCCATACGGATGAACAGTGTCTCCATGCCGGACAACAGCACCCAAGCATTGAATGGGGCCAGCGAAGGCCCGGCGGTGCGCACGTGCAGGTAGATCGGCTCGATCAGGGCGCTCGACCCCACCACGGCCCCGCCCAGCACCCGGCCGTGGCCGTCGAGGTACTTGGTGGCCGAATGCACCACCAGGTCGGCACCCAACTTCAGCGGCTGCTGCAGGGCGGGCGAACAGAAGCAGTTATCGACCACCAGCAGAGCATCGGCTTCATGGGCAATGTCGGCGATGGCGACAATGTCGGCCACTTCGGTGAGCGGGTTGGACGGCGTTTCCAGGAAAAACAGCCGGGTAGTCGGCTTGACCGCGGCACGCCAGGCCTGCAGATCGCCAGCATCGACAAAGGTGGTTTCGATGCCGAACTTGGACAGGGTGCCGGAGAACAGGTTGATGGTGGAGCCGAACAGGCTCTGCGAGGCGACGATGTGGTCGCCCGCCTTCAGCAGGGACATCATGCACGCCTGGATCGCGGCCATGCCACTCGCGGTGGCGATGGCCCGCTCGGCGCCTTCCAGTGCCGCCAGGCGCTCCTGGAATGCATTTACCGTCGGGTTGGTGAAGCGGGAATAGGTGTAGCCCGGCTTTTGCCCGATGAACATCGCCGCGCCTTCCTCGGCAGTGTCGAAGGTAAAGCTGGAGGTCAGGTAAAGCCCCTGACTGTGCTCATGGAATTGGCTGGCTTCCAGTCCGGCCCGGATGGCCAGGGTCTCCGGATGCAGAGAAAGGAGGTTGTTCTTTTCAGTCATAACATTCCACCGCCGGTTAATGCACCCGGAGCCCGGCACGCCCCTGACGAGGCCGCGGCAGCGACCCGGGAGAGGCGCGACAGGCTCCGGATGCGGGAAGAAAAATGCGCCCCCACGGGGCGCATGGTCAAATCAAGTTCTGCTCGGCGACGTTCAGGTTGAGATCGACCGGCTGCGCGCCTTCGACCTCCTCCTTCTGCCCCTTGCCGTCACCCCTCGCGCTCTCGATGGCGTCGAGATAGGCCTCGGTGATGTCCCCGGTGATGTACTCACCGTTGAAGCATGAGGTCTCGAAGTCGCGCAGTTCGCGGTTGACACTGTGCACGGCTTCCTTCAGGGCATCCAGATCCTGATAGATCACCGCATCGGCACCGATCTCGGCGGCGATCTCTTCCTCGGTGCGCCCGGTGGCCAACAGCTCGGCACGGGTCGGCATGTCGATGCCGTAGACGTTGGGGAAGCGCACCGCCGGAGCTGCCGAGGCGAAATAGACTTTCTTGGCGCCGGCGTCGCGTGCCATCTGCACGATTTCCTTGGAGGTGGTGCCACGCACGATCGAGTCATCGACCAACAGCACGTTACGGTCCTTGAACTCGCACGCCACGGGGTTGAGCTTCTGGCGCACCGACTTCTTGCGCACCGCCTGGCCCGGCATGATGAAGGTACGGCCGATGTAGCGGTTCTTGATGAAGCCCTCGCGGTACGGCAGGCCCAGGTGGTTGGCCAGCTGCAGGGCGCTGGGACGGCTGGTATCGGGAATCGGCATCACCACGTCGATATCCAGCTGCGGCAGCACGCGGCGAATCTTTTCGGCCAACGTTTCGCCCATCACGGTACGCGCCTGGTACACCGAGGCGCCATCGATCACCGAGTCGGGGCGGGCAAAGTAGACGAATTCGAACAGGCATGGCGCATGGCGGGTCGGCCCCTTGCTCGGCTGGGCGTGGAAGTCGCCATCGAAACTGACGAACACGCACTCGCCCGGCTCGACGTCACGCAGCACCTTGAAGCCGGAGCAATCCAGTGCCACCGACTCCGAAGCGAACATGTACTCGGTCTTGCCGTTGCTGTCGTTGGTGCCGATCACCAGCGGACGGATGCCGTTGGGGTCACGGAACGCAACCAGGCCGTACCCGGCGATCATCGCGACCACAGCATAGGCGCCGCGCACGCGGCGGTGCACCGCCTCGACCGCCTCGAATACCGCGTCGACCGACAGCTCGTAGCCCTCGACGCGCTGCGCCAGTTCGTGGGCGAACACGTTGAGCAGCACTTCGGAATCGGAGTTGGTGTTGATATGACGCAAGTCATAGCGGTACATGTCCGCCTTGAGCTCGTCGGTATTGGTCAGGTTGCCGTTGTGCGCGAGCACCACGCCGAACGGCGAATTGACGTAGAAAGGCTGCGCTTCGGCCAGGTTCGACGCCGAACCGGCAGTCGGGTAGCGTACGTGGCCGATACCGGCGTTACCCAGCAGCGAGCGCATGTTGCGGGTACGGAACACGTCTCTCACCATGCCACTGCCTTTGTGCATGTGAAAAGACTTCCCGTTGGCCGTCACGATGCCGGCAGCATCCTGACCCCGGTGTTGCAGCAGTTGCAGGCCGTCGTACAACAGCTGATTGACGGGAGTCTGCCCGACCACGCCTAGAATTCCACACATTTCAAGTTTTCCCAACTACCAACAGAACTTAAGAATATAAAGCACGATCCGGCGACTCCTGCGCCGGGCCATGCCGCAACGTTTCGCTTCGCCGCCCCGAGAAGTTCAGATGCTCCGACATCTTGGGCGGAAGCCAGGGCCGCAAGGACAACGCGGCGGCCTCGAATGGCGCGGCGAACAGGGCGTTGCGCCACATCGGCTGCTTGGGCATATCGGTCAGACCGCCCAGCAAAACCATGACCGTCACCAGAACGCCGCCGCGCGCGAGCCCGAACACGGCACCCAGCACGCGATTGACGGCACCCAGGCCGATCGAATCGATCAGGCCGGTCAGCACCACGCGCAGCAGCGCCGTGGCCAGCCAGACTAGGAAAAACAGGGCGATGAAGGAGGCGGCCAGACGCAATCCTTCGCTCGGCAGTTCCGCCGGCAGGAAACCCGCCAGCGTCGGCGCGAACTCCTTGGCGCACCACAGCGCCGCGATCCACGACCCCAGCGACAGCACCTCGGCCACCAGACCCCGCATCAGCGCGATGATGACCGAACCCGCCAAGATGGCAATGACGATATAGTCGAAAACGGTCATTGCGTCTTATCGGCTTACGATAATGCCTGTCACACCGGCACTGGACAGTTTTTTCAGGACGCTTTCGGCCTCGGCACGGGAACCGAAGGGCCCTACCCGAACACGGGTAACATTGCCCTTGCTGGTTTCCACCTTGCTGAAATGCGCCGTCACACCCAGCGCCGACAACCGCGACTTCAAGGCTTCGGCCTTGGCCGGGTCGGACAGCGCGGCCAACTGGATCACCACATTGCCGTTGCCCGCCGCCGGCTGGCTCTGCTCCTTGGCAGCAGCCTTGGCCGGCTCGGCCTCGGCGCGCCCCTCCAGAATGGCCGCAGGGTCGGATTTCTTCGGTGCCGGCGCTTCGGTTTTCTTGGGCTCCTGCCGGGGTTCCGGCTTGGGCTCAAGCCTGGCTTCGGCCTTGGGATGCGGCTTGGGCTCTTCCTTGACGGATGTTTTGGCCTCGGACTTGGTCTCGGGCGCGACGGCAGGCGGTCGCGGCGCGGATGGGGCAACCGGTGTCGGTGCAGCGTCATCGAGCTTGGCTGGCAACTGCGTCGCCGCCGCGGCCGAATCGGCGGCATCCTCCGGTGGGGCGCCATCTGCACCGGCGGCAACCGCTGCGTCGGGATTCGGCGAGGCAGCGGCCGACGGCGCCTCGGACGCTTTCTGGCCGACGATCTCGACCGACTCCGGCTTCATCTGCTGCTCCGGCACGCTGCCAACCACCTTCCACAAGACGACGGTCGACACCAGCACCAGCACGATGGCGCCGACCAGGCGGCGGCGCGCGCGCTTGCGCAGCAGAATCAGTTCCTCATGGGTGGACAGTCCGGGCATGCCTTCCTCAGGATGTGTGATGTCGCGCCTCGAGCACCGCGGCAACGGTGTGGAACGAGCCGAATGCGACGATTCTATCATTTTCCCCGGCTGCCGATAAGGCAGCCGCCCACGCCTCGGCGACGGTGTCGTACACATTCACGTTACGCACGCCAAGACCCGCCAGGCGTTCCGCCAGTTGCGCCCCGCTCTGCCCGCGCGGCATGTCGAGGCCGCCGACGAACCAGCCATCAAACTCGCCGCGCGCCAGTTCGACGACGGCATCGAGGTCCTTGTCGGCCAGCATCGAGAACACGGCGTAGCGGTTTTCGGCGAAGGCCAGCTTCTTCAGGTTGGCCACCATGGCCTTGACGGCGTGCGGGTTGTGACCGACATCCAGGATCACCAGCGGGCGACCCGGCAGGACCTGGAAGCGCCCCGGCCAATCGACTTCAAGCAAGCCGCGCTTGACCGCGCCAATACTCACCGGCAGTTTTTCCTTCAGGCAGTCGAGCACCGCCAGCGCGGTGGAGGCGTTGACCAGCTGGTAGCTGCCACGCAGCGCCGGGAACGGCAAGGCATGGCGAAACACCTCGCCCATGCGGAACGACCACTGGTTTTCCAGCTTGTTGAAGCCGAAGTCGCGGCCGTACAACTTGAGGTCGGCACCGATTTCGGCGGCGTGGTCGAGCAGGCGCTGCGGCGGGTTGGCATCGGCGCAGATCGCCGGTTTGCCGGCGCGGAACACGCCGGCCTTCTCGAAACCGATGTCTTCGCGGTTGTCACCGAGGATGGCCTGATGGTCGAGATCGACGCTGACCACCACCGAGACGTCCGGCTCGAACACGTTGACCGCATCCAGGCGGCCGCCCAGGCCCACTTCCAGCACCATCACGTCGACTTCTTGATCGACGAAGGTCTTGACGGCGCCCAGGGTGCCGAATTCGAAATAGGTCAGCGAGGTCTCGCCACGCGCGGCCTCGACGGCGGCGAAGCCCTGCACGATCAGGTCGTCGCTGACCGGCTGCATGTCGATGGCGACGCGCTCGTTGTAGCGCAGCAAGTGCGGCGAGGTATAGGTGCCGACCTTGAAACCGGCCCGGTTGAGCATGGTGGACAGCATGGCGCAGACCGAGCCCTTGCCGTTGGTCCCTGCCACCAGCACGATCGGGCAACGGGGCGCCAGCCCCATGGCGTCGCGCACGCGGCGGACGCGCTCAAGCCCCATCTCGATGGTGACGGGGTGCAGGCTTTCCAGGTGTGACAGCCACTCTGGCAACGTAGTCGGTGTCGTGTTTGTCATGGTTATGTATTCAGATTCGGTGCGGAGGTGGACTCCGGCGCGTGGAACCAGCGCAGATAGACCCGCAAGGCGCGTAAGGATTCCCGAGCGGCGGAATCAGGCCACAACACCAGCGAGCGGCGACGCCCTTCCAGCCTCAGATTCACGACCACCAGCCAAGGGGTGATCACCGTGTCGCGCTCGATATCGGCCGGCACGGCGAAGGGGCCGAACCAGGCCACCAGCTGCCCCTGGGGCGAGACCTCGAGGCGGCCGATGCTTTGCCGCGACGGCCACCAGCCGTCATGGCGCAGCCCGTGCCACAACACGGCGGGCAGGGGCAGCAGCAGCCAGGCCGCCATGGCCGGCGGCAGGTAGTACAGGCTGGCCGCCACCCATGCCAGTGCACAGCCGATCAGCAGCGCGAGCCAAATTCGCGAAGGACTGAGCTCGACGGCAAACGGCGGCACGGCACGCTGGCGCGCGCTCATGGCTGGCTCAGAGCTCGGCTGCCGGGTAGTTGTGGATGTCTTCGTCGACGCTGTCGAGCACGGTGGAGTGGATTTCGACGTCGAACCACTCCCAGAAGGCTTTCAGCGAACGATCGGTTGGCCACAACGCTTCGTCTTCGTACCAGGAAGCCAGTTCGATCTTGAACAGCTGGTCGGCCATGTCGTCGATACGCGACACGCCTTCTTCCGGGTCGGTGAATTCGGGCAGCAGGATCACCGTGCAGTCGGCGCGCAGGCTGTCGAGGGTGAGATCGGTGTCGTTGCCCGGCACGTTGTTCAGCCAGTTCAGAAACGGCTCTTTCGGCTTAATGACGGCGACGGATCGATCGACGAAGTACATGAAATTCCTTTCGCTAAAGCGGCCGCGGGTGGGGCCGGCGGTAATGGCGCGCATTGTAACAGCCCGGCCGGCCGGGCGCGAAGCGGACTTCGCGCCCGTGCTACAATTCGGCGCATTACGGTATCTCTGGATCATTGCAGACTCATGGCTCTCATCACGGTCGACAAGGCCTGCCTGGCTTTCGGGCACAATGCGCTGCTGGACAAGGTGGATTTCGTGCTGGAACCCGGCGAAGTGGTCGGACTGATCGGCCGCAACGGCGCCGGCAAGTCGTCCCTGCTCAAGGGCATCGCCGGCACCGTGGCGCTGGACGACGGCCGCATCAACATCAAGGGCGACGTGCGCGTGGCCTACGTACCGCAGGAGCCGGAATTCAATCCCGGGCACACGGTGTTCGAAGCCGTGGCCGAAGGACTGGGCGACCTCAAGGCGTTGCTCACCGACTATCACAAGGCGACCCAGGCGCTGACCGACCCGGCGGCCGATCATGAAGCCCTGCTGGCCGACATGGAGCACATCCAGCATGAGCTGGAGGCGCGCAACGGCTGGCAGTTTGACGCCCTGATCGCCACCACCCTCTCCTACCTCGACCTCAACGCCGACACCCGCATCAGCGAACTGTCGGGCGGCTGGAAAAAACGCGTGGCGCTGGCGCGGGCGCTGGCCGCCAAACCCGACGTGCTGCTGCTGGACGAACCGACCAACCATCTCGACGTTTCCGCCATCGAATGGCTGGAGGGGCTGATCAAGAATTTCGCCGGCAGCGTGCTGTTGATCACCCACGACCGCCGCTTCCTCGACAACGTCGCCACGCGCATCGTCGAGCTCGACCGCGGCATCCTGCGCAGCTACCCCGGCAGCTTTTCCGCCTACCAGACCAAGAAGACCGAGGAGATGGCGGTGGAGGAAGAACAGAACCGCCTGTTCGACAAGTACCACGCCCAGGAAGAAGTGTGGATCCGCAAGGGCATCGAGGCGCGCCGCACCCGCAACGAGGGCCGCGTGCGCCGGCTGGAGCAGATCCGCCGCGAGCGCGCGGCGCGGCGCGAACGCGTGGGCCAGGTCAACTTCCAGCTCGACGCCGGCGAACGCTCGGGCAAGCTGGTGGCGGAGCTGGAACACGTCAGCAAGCGTTTCGGCGACAAGGTCATCGTGCGCGACTTCACCACGCGCATCCTGCGCGGCGACAAGATCGGCCTGATCGGCCCCAACGGGGTCGGCAAGACCACGCTGCTGAAGATGATCCTGGGCGAGCTGGCGCCCGACAGCGGCACCGTCAAGCAGGGCAGCAAGCTCGAGATCGCCTACTTCGACCAGTTCCGCGAGCAGCTGGACGAGGACATGAGCGTGGCCGACGTGATCAGCCAAGGCAACGACTTCATCGAGATCGCCGGGCAGAAAAAACACGTGATGAGCTACCTGGAGGACTTCCTGTTCTCGCCGCAGCGCGCCAGGAGCCCGGTGCGTTCGCTCTCGGGCGGCGAGCGCAATCGTCTGCTGCTGGCTCGTCTGTTCACCCGCCCGGCCAACGTGCTGGTACTGGACGAGCCGACCAACGACCTCGACATCGACACCCTGGAATTGCTGGAAGACGTCATCGACAAGTACAGCGGCACGGTGTTTCTGGTGAGCCACGACCGCGCCTTCCTCGACAACGTGGTGACGCAGGTAATCGCCTTCGAGGGCGACGGCAAGCTGGAGGAATACCCGGGCGGCTATCAGGACTGGATCGACACCAGGGCGCGCATGGCGGCGCTGAAGCCGGCCGAAGCGGCGGCCAAGGCCCCGATGGCGCGCCAGGACAAGCCTCAGGACAAGCCGAAAAGCGGGCGCACCAAGCTGTCCTACAATGAAACGCGCGAACTGGCCGGCCTGCCCGAGCTGATCGCCGCACTGGAAGCCGAGCAGGCCGGACTGAATCAGAAACTGCTCGACCCGAACTGTTACCGCGACACCCCACGCGAGGCCATCGCCTGGCAGCAACGCATCGAAGCGATCGACGAGCTGCTGCTGGAAAAGCTGGCGCGCTGGGAAGAACTGGAAAGCAAACAGGGATGACCTCTCGCCGGATCTCCGCCCTCATCGTTGCCGTTGTGGCCGCCGCGCTGGCGGCCTGCAGCAGCGCCCCGCCCCGCAAGACAGCCGGCAGCCGACCGCGTCCGCCGGCCAGCCCGACCCTGTCGGGACTCACGGCGGATGGCGCCGGGCGCGAGATCCTGATGTACACCCTGGGCCTGCTGGATCTCGACTACCGCTTCGGCGGCAGCAATCCCGAGGCCGGGCTCGATTGCAGCGGATTGGTCAGCTACATCTATCAGAACGCCGTCGGCGTGAAGCTGCCGCACAACGCGGCGCAGATCGCCAGCGTGGCGCGGCCGATCGAGGCCGGCCGCATGCAAGTGGGCGACCTGGTGTTCTTCAACACCATGAATCGGCCGTTCTCGCACATGGGCATCTACATCGGCGACGGCAAGTTCGTGCACGCGCCGCGCAGCAACAGCACCATCCGCGTCGAGCGCCTCGACAACCGCTACTTCGCCGCGCGCTTCGAAGGCGCGCGCACGCTGTTCGACTGATGCACCACTGGAGCACAAAGCTGGTCGAAACCTGGCAGAAAACCTCGGCCCGGCTGCCGCGCCTGCACCGCGACGGCTTCTCGCTGCCGCGCGAGCTGCTGCTGGCGCAGTTGCGCAAGCACCTGGACGGCGACGACTTCACCGTGCTCGACCTCGAGCTCGCCGACGACGCCGGCCTCCTGACGCTCGAGGTGCTGCGCCCGGCGCCGGCGCGGCTCGCCATCCGCTTCCACTTTCTGCCGGTGGACTGGGCGCGGCGCGAGCTGGTGCTGGCCTACACCCTGAAGGGCGAGGCACGCTCGTCCTCGCTGGCGCGGCGCGCCCTGACCGGGCTGGTGCTGGCCACGCTGGAAGCGGGCTGGGGGGAACGGCTCATCCGCAAGCTGACGGAGCCGCTGGCGTGGCTGTCGAGCGGGTCGCAACGACTCACGCTGCACCTCGACCGCCTGCCGCGCGTGGCGGGCTGGCTGGAGCGGCCGGTGTTCGGCCAACCCCTGGCCGAGCGCATTGCCATTACCGACATCCGCACCGTCCCCGACGCGCTGCGCGTCACCCTGAGCCGCAACAAGGCGGGCTGACACGCTAACAGCAAGCCCTGTCGAAGCGTTATAATGCCGCCTGTTCTTTCCGCCGGCCGATACGCCCCGGCGGCAGCCCACCCCGATACAGAGGATATCCATGAGTCACACCACCCTCAGCCGCTTTCTGATCGAGCAGCAGCGCAAGCAAGGCAGCATTCCGCCGGAACTGCGTTTCCTGATCGAAACCATCGCCCGCACCTGCAAGGCCATCAGCCACTCCGTGCACAAGGGCGCGCTGTCGGGCGTGCTGGGCGAGGCCGGCACCGGCAACGTGCAGGGCGAGGCGCAGAAGAAGCTGGACGTGATCGCCAACGACGTGCTGCTGGAAGCCAACGAATGGGGCGGCAGCTTGGCGGCGATGGCGTCGGAAGAAATGGAACTGCCGCACGCCATCCCGGGCGAATACCCGAAGGGCGAGTACCTGCTGCTGTTCGATCCGCTCGACGGCTCGTCCAACATCGACGTCAACATCTCGGTCGGCACCATCTTCTCGGTGCTGCGCTGCCCCGAGGGCGTAACGCAGCCGACCGAAGCCGATTTCCTGCAGCCGGGCACGACCCAGGTCGCCGCCGGTTACACCGTGTACGGCCCGCAGACCATGCTGGTGCTGACCTTCGGCAACGGTGTGCACGGCTTCACGCTGGACCGCGAGAACGGCAGCTTCGTGCTGACCCACCCGGACATGCGCGTACCGGAAGCCACCAAGGAATTCGCCATCAACATGTCCAACATGCGCCACTGGGAGGCCCCGGTGCAGCGCTACGTGGACGAGCTGCTGGCAGGCACCACTGGCCCGCGCGGCAAGGACTTCAACATGCGCTGGGTGGCATCGATGGTGGCCGAAGTGCACCGCATCATCATCCGCGGTGGCATCTTCATGTACCCGAAAGACGCGCGCGACCCGTCCAAGGCGGGCAAGCTGCGCCTGATGTACGAAGGCAATCCGATGGCCTTCATCATCGAGCAGGCCGGCGGCGTCGCCACCAACGGCCATCAGCGCATCCTCGACATCCAGCCCGCCAAGCTGCACGAGCGCGTGGCGGTGTTCCTGGGTTCCAAGGAAGAAGTGGAGCTCGTCACCCGCTACCACGCGGAGTAAGCCCCAGAACCAGCCCGTGCCCCGCACGGGCTTTTTTTCGGCCAACCGTCCGACCGGACTGTAACATCCCATCCCGCCAAGCCAACGAGGACGCCGACGTGCCGCTTCCACAGCTCCTGACCATCGCCCTGGCCGAGCCCTCGCCGCTGCAGGCCCAGATCATCCGCCATGCCCTGAACGAACTGGGCATCCGCAATGTGGACGTGTTCCACAGCGGGCAAGCCTTGCTGCAACACCTGCAGCAGCACACCCCGGACGTGGTGATCAGCGCGCTCTACCTGCCCGACATGACCGGCACCGAACTGGTCTATACGCTGCGGGCACAGCCCCCCCACCGGGACCGCCCGTTCATCCTGATCTCCAGCGAGACCAAGCCGCACTACCTCAACCCGGTACGCCAGGCCGGCGCGCTGGCGATCCTGCCCAAGCCGTTCACCACCGCCCAGCTCGACAAGGCGCTCGGCAACGTGCTGGAGTACCTCAACAGCGATCCGATGCTGAACGAGTGCGACGAGGATTTCAGCATGCTGAAGGTGCTGATCGTCGACGACAGCGCCACTTCGCGCCGCCTGATCCGCACCGTGCTGGAAAAAATCGGCTTCGAGCAGATCGCCGAAGCCGAGGACGGCAGCGAGGCGGTGCCGCTGATCAACGCCACCCACTTCGACCTGGTGGTGACCGACTACAACATGCCGCACATGGACGGCAAGCAACTGGTGGAGTACATCCGCACCCAGAGCATGCAGTTCACCGTGCCGATCCTGATGGTCTCGAGCGAAACCGACCAGCGCCGGCTGGCGGCGGTGCAGGACGCCGGGGTGTCGGCGGTGTGCGACAAGCCGTTCGACACCGCGGTGATCCGCCAGTTAGTCAGGCAGTTCGTCGCCGAGCGCTCCTGACCCGAGGGCGTGGCGCGGTTAGCGCGGCGCCACCCAGACCAGCCGGCTGCGGCTCTTGTCGTCACCCAGTGCCTGGCGGCGCCAGTAGCCGGCGCTGTTCACCACGCCGTCCAGCCCCGGCAACTCCGGCACCTGGCAGCGCGTCACTTCGATGAACCCCGCCTTGAGCAGTGCGCCACGCCCTTTCTGGCGCGTCTTGGGACAGGTCGGGTGCGTGGCCGCCGCCACCCATCCCGCCGTAGAGCCCGCTTCCCACACCGCTTCCAGCGTCACCTTCGGCTGGGTCATCATGGCAAAACCGTTCAACACCGACTCCAGCAGAGGACGCCACGGTGCCGGCACGCCGTCGAGTTGCGGCGCCAGCTCCCCGGGGTAGCTGACCGTCAGGGCCCACAGCGGTTCGGGAACCTGCCACCAGTTCGTCCCCTGCCCGGAGAACGCCGCCTCTACCAGCACCAGATCGAGCTGCCGGTCAGCGGGCCGATGGCGGATGAAGGCCCCGCCGCTGGCCTCGCCGCTCACCTGCAGAAAGAAGGCCTCCGCCGGCAGGATCAGCGTATCCGGCAGATGGGACGGCAGTCGCGTGTGCGCCAACGCCCGTGCCAGTCCGGCGTCGAACTCGGCGATCAGGCGGCCGTGCCGGACGTGGCCGCCGTACGCCAAGGCCAGCACCCGCTCGGCCTCGGGCACGCCGTCCGCCTCGCCGTACACCTGGGCAACCCGGGCCAGCTCACGCCCGACCAGTTCACCGACAGCGTCTTCAGCCAACGTGGCGCTGCCGGGCTGGGATAAGAGTTGCCCGACGCGCTTGGCCCAAGGCCGGGTCAGGGCGTAACGCTGCACACCGTATTGCATACTCATCGGGATGTCCGCCAAGAAAAAAGGCCGGATTGTAGCCGACCTTGGTTTTGCCGTTCAAAGCCTGCCCTGAAGCGGGCTCAGGTGCCTTCCACCCGTGGCGCCGCCGGACGCGGCGACTCGGTCTCGGACGCCACTTCGGCGTAGAGCCAGCGGCGGAAATGATTCAACGTCATCGGCCGCCCGAAGAAGAAGCCCTGCAGGAACTGGAAGCCCTTGGCGTTGAGGTAGCTCTGCTGCCCCTGGGTTTCCACGCCCTTGATCATCACCTTGAGGCCGAGCTGGGTCGCATTGACCAGGATGTCGTCGAGGATGTTGCCGCGGAAACCCTCCTTGCCGATAGCCGAGACGTAGCCCTTTTCCACCTTGAGGTAGTCGAAACCCCAGGTTTGCAGGTAGTGACGGTCGGCGTGGCCGGCACCGAAGTCGTCGAGCGCCAGCTGGACCCCCATGGCCTTGAGCTCGCGCACCACCTTGAGACTCTCTTCGTGCTCTTCCAGCGCGACCCGCTCGGACACTTCCAGCACCAGCTGGATGTGCTTGTCCTTCAACACCGACAGCAGCAACCGGCAGTCCTCGATGATGTCGCGCGTGGTCAGGTGGCTGGCGGATATATTGACGCCGACCACGAACCCCGCCGGCAGCATCATCTGCCCCAGCTCGTGGCCGACGCAGCGCAGCAGGTAGCGGGTCAGCGCCACGATCAGTCCGGCCTCCTCCGCCGCCGGAATGAACAGCTGCGAGGGGATGAAGCCCTGCACCGGATGGCGCCAGCGCGCCAGCACCTCGACGCCGATGCAATGACCCGACTGGGCCGTGACGATGGGCTGGTAGTGGACGAAAAACTCGCGCTTGCGCAGCCCTTGGGCGATCTCCCAGTTATTGGAATTACGGCTGTCCTTGGTGCTGTTGATGGCCCAGCCCAGAGCGCCCCCCGCCAGCAACGCCATCAACAGCGGCGCCAGCAGCCCGCCCATGGCCAGCGTCAGCCGCGACTCCAGCGTCACCAGCAGCACCCCGACGAGGACGCACAGCACCATGGCCGAGACATAGACGGCCCACGCGGGAGCCCCCAACAGGGCCCGGCCCCACACCATTTTCAACTTGCGCATTCCGCCTCTCGCCCCATGACTGATTTCATCCTGCTCGTCCAGCGTCGTGTGCGCTACCGCCACCCCGCTGTGGATGGCGAGCTCTCAGGATAATGTCACATTCATCGCAGATAAAGTCCAAGCTGGTTTTATCCGTTCCGCCCGGTTGTTCCTCCGGCCACGGCATGCGCCCGATGACAGCCGGCACCCGGCCCCGCTACCATGGACGCCTCCAGCAACAGGAATAGCACATGGAACGGATCGGATTTATCGGCCTGGGCCTGATGGGTCAGCCCATGGTCAGGCGGCTGCTGGCCGCCGGGCATCACGTCACCGTCTGGAACCGCAACCCGGGGAAAAGCCAGGCACTGGCCGGACACGGCGCCCACATCGCAACCAGCCTGGCCGAACTGGCTCGCGACTGCACCCTGCTGATGAGCTGCGTGTCGGATACGCCGGCCGTGGAAGCAGTGGTGTTCGGCGCGGACGGCCTCGCCGCGCACGGCCGCCCGGATCAGTTGCTGGTCGATTTTTCCAGCATCGAACCGGCCGCCACGCGCGAGATGGCGGCGCGACTGGAGGCGCAGTGCGGCATGCACTGGGTCGATGCACCGGTATCGGGCGGGGTGCGCGGGGCGGAAAGCGGCCAACTGGTGATCATGGCGGGCGGGCAGGAAGACGACATCGCCCGCCTGCGCCTGCTGGCGGCGGCGCTGTGTCAGCGCCTGACCCACATGGGCCCGGTCGGTGCCGGCCAAGTCACCAAGGTATGCAACCAGCTGATCGTCGCCGCCAACGCGCTGCTGATTGCCGAGGCGGTCTCGCTGGCAGAAAAATCTGGCGTCGATGCTGCGCTGCTGGCGCCGGCGCTGGCGGGCGGCTTTGCCGATTCGCTGCCGCTGCAGATCCTGGCGCCGCGCATGGCCAGCCAGAGCTTCGAACCGGTGCAATGGAAGGTGGCGACGCTGCTCAAGGACCTCGACAACGCGGTCAAGCTGGCACGCGAGGCCGGCGCGAGCTCGCCCCTGGCGGCGCTGGCCGACCAGCTGATGCGCCTGCACGCCGGACAGGGTCACGCTCAGGCCGACCTGAGCACTGTGGTGCAACTGTACCGGGAGCCCTGATACGGCACCGTGGCTGCCTGCCACGTGGGCGGCGGAGTGAAATTTTCCGGACGCCCGCGACAAGACACACGCAAATCAATCACTTAGAAAGGCTGTTTGGCGGAATAACTTGCCAGGCGGCTTTTTTTCCCGTACTATCCGGCCTCTTGAAGTTTCAGCCGGGCTTCTTCGTTGTTCTCCCCCTGCAGTTAGCAGTTCACGCCTTTGCCCCGCTCAAACAGAGTTTCATCGTCCCTGACCGCTATTTTAGGCTTCGACCACGGAATGCTCCTTTTCCGGACCGCTGTTCGCCGCTTGCTTGGTTAGTGCCGATGAGTCGGGTGACCCGATTTTGAAGATGGTCACCGCATCCCGCCTATACCAGGCCAAGTGACGCCGGACATGCCGGCACTGAAAGGACATCATGCATTTTGCTGATCTGGGCCTCGCCCCCGCTATTACCTCCGCTCTCGACGCTGCCGGCTACACCACCCCGACTCCGGTTCAGGCCGCCTCGATCCCGGCCGCGCTGGCTGGCCACGATCTGCTGGTTTCGGCGCAGACCGGTAGCGGCAAAACCGCCGCTTTCCTGCTGCCCTCGCTGCAGAAGCTGACCGAACGCTCCACCGGCTCGGGCCAGGGCCCGCGCATCCTGGTGCTGACCCCGACCCGCGAACTGGCGCAGCAGGTGGAAAAGAACGCCACCGAATACGGCAGCCAACTGCGCTGGCTGCGTACCGTGTGCCTGGTCGGCGGCGCCTCCTTCGGCTACCAGATCCGCGCCATGGCGCGCCCGGTTGACATCATGGTTGCCACCCCGGGTCGCCTGATGGACCACATGCGTTCCGGCCGTATCGATTTCTCGCGACTGGAAATGCTGATCCTCGACGAAGCCGACCGCATGCTCGACATGGGCTTCATCGAAGACATCGAAACCATCGTCAAGGCCACCCCGGACAGCCGCCAGACCGTGCTGTTCTCGGCCACGCTGGACGGCACCGTCGGCAAGCTGGCACAGAAGCTGACCCGCGACCCGCAGCGTATCGAAATCGCCCGCGAAGAAACCGGCGGCAACATCGAAGAACACCTGCTGTACGCCGACGACAACCGTCACAAAGAGCGTCTGCTCGACCACATCCTGAAGGAAGCCGGCTTCGACCAGGCGGTGATCTTCACCGCCACCAAGATCGGTTCTGAAGAGCTGGCCGACAAGCTGTCGGACCAGGGCTACGCTGCCGCCTGCCTGCACGGCGACATGCCGCAGAACTGGCGTAACCGCACCCTGAACGACCTGCGTCGCGGCCGCGTGCGCATCCTGGTGGCCACCGATGTCGCTGCGCGCGGCATCGACGTGCCGACCATCACCCACGTGGTCAACTACGACCTGCCGAAGCAGGCCGAAGACTATGTGCACCGCATCGGTCGTACCGGTCGTGCCGGTCGCGACGGCGTGGCGATCACCCTGGCCGAGTCCAAGGAATTCCACAAGGTGCGCCGCATCGAGCAGTACCTGAAGCGCCAGATCACCGAAGGCGTGATCGAAGGCATGGAACCGACCCGTCGCCCGCCGAAGGGCGGCCCGCGCCGCGCCGGCAGCGGCAAGCCGGGTGAGCGTCGTGGCGGCGGCTATGGCGGCAACAACCGCAAGCCGGGCGGCAACGGTGGCTACGGTAACCGTGGTCCGCGCCAGGGTGGCAGCGGCGGCGGCTACGGCAACCGCACCACTCGCGCCGCCGACTAAGCGGCAGCAATGAAAAATGGCGACCTCGGTCGCCATTTTTCTTGCCTGTCGTTCCGGCTCGCACTTTTCTTATCTTCGCTCAAGGATGCGTCGCCTTGCTACGGGCATCCTGCCAACTGTTCACCCACATGACAGGACCCCTACCATGAGCGAATTGCCGGTACTCGACAACAACGTCTTCCCCTTCGACGCGCGCGGCGTAGCCAAGCGTTTCCGTCATGCCGCCATTTTCGGCGCCATCGAATCGCTGTACGACGGCGACACCATGCGCTTCATCAACGATCACGATCCGCTGCCGCTGCTGGACCAATTGCGTCAGCGCTACGGCCACCAGCTGACCTTCAGCTACGTCGCCCGCGAGCCGGGAAATATCGTTATCGATTTCAAGGTGCAGTTGGGCGAGCAGGCTGCCGACGGTCAGCAGCAAGCCACGAGCGAAGCGCCGGCCCAGGGCGGCGGTTGCGGCGGCGGTGGCGGTGGCTGCGGCTGCTCCGGCCACTAAGCCCTGCACCGGCACACCATGACGCCGGTCCCGCTTGTGCGGGGCCGGCGCTTTTTTGTGCCCTGCGTCACGGACGCCGAGCGGAGTTCAGGCGACCGCGACGAGTACCGGTAGCTCGGCCAGCCCGTACTTCCCCCGCGCCCTGTTGCACGCCTCGGTATAGGCCTCGAACTCACGGCAGGTCGACGAGCGCTGTGGGTAGATAGCACAGCCGACCTCGCGACCAACCTCGCCCTGCAAGGCCACACAACGCGGTGTGTCGGACCATGTGCCGCGCATGCAGCGGCGAAAATCGTTGATTTTTTCGGTGAGATGCAGCGGGACCGGACCGCCGCCGTCATCGGCTTCGGCCCAGTAGAACGAGGCGCGGAAGGCAGCGCAACAGGCACCGCAACGCAGACACGGATTGCTCTTTTCGCTCATGATGGAGAAAGGAAAACAAAACGCACCAGGCGGCACCTTGCCGCCGCTGAAACGGCCCGCAATATGGGCGGACAGGATTTTTCCGCAACGCCAGAACACCGTCAAGCAGAACCCCTGAAGGTGCCCTTCGTCCCGACGCCCGCGGTCGGCACGGCATGGTGGCCGTTACAGTGGTGTCGGTCTGGTCCGCAGCTTCGATGCCGAGCCCCCGCCTCCGTCGCCAACCGTACGCTATCGCTATCGCCCTTCAAACCGACACCGCAGGCCGGGACGCCCGCCGATCGGCATCGCCAGAGGCGAACACACCACCGCTCGCGTCAGTCACGGCAATGTAGCCCCGACGACACAGTGGCCACCGGATATTTTATGAAGCGCCGTTAACACTTTGCCCCCTCTGCGCATCCGTCCGACAGCGCCCTTTCCCCTCGCCACGATCCGGCATAATCCTTTCCGGACAAGGGCTTGCCATGTCCCGACACCATGCGCGGCACGGCCCCGAAGCCGGCCCCTCACCCCTCCCGCGTCACCATCCTCCGGTACTAAACATTTGCTAACAGTTTGCCGCCCCACGGCCTCCGGGGAGTGCCTACACTAAGCTCATCAACACACGGGAGAACGATCATGCTGCTGAAGAAATGGATTGCCGTACTGTCGCTGGGGCTCGCGGCCACCGCCGCCCAGGCACATTCCGACGCCGTCTTGGGTGGTGCGCTCGGTGGTGCAGCCGGCGCCGTCATCGGCTCGTCCATCGGCGGGCGTGACGGAGCCATCGTCGGCGGTGCCCTGGGTGCCGCGACCGGGGTCGCCATCAGTCAGCGCCCCTACTACTACGAGCCGGCACCCGTGGTTTATGCCCCGCCGCGTCCGGTGGTGGTCGAGGAGCCGGTCTACGTCCGCCCGCGCCCGGTCATCATCGAACGCGAGCGCTACGTGGATTACGGCCCGGGCCCGTACTGGGCAGGCCGCCCGGAATGGCGGCATCACGGCTGGAAGCATCGCGGCTGGGAGCGCCGCGGCTGGGACGACTGATCACTGACTGACGCCCCCAAGAACAAGGCGGTGCCCTACGGCGCCGCCTTTTTGCTGCCTAGGGTAGGCTATCACCCCCAGCGCTTGCCCAACAGCTCCAGGCCGGCGCGGTTGAGATCGGCCGGCGTCATCGCAATACGGAATTCGCAATCGGCCTCGAACTGCAGGAAGAACGGTTCGGCATAGCGCGGAATCTCGCTCGACTCGTTGACGTTGATCACCGCAACGACGGTACGCAGACCGTTCTGTTCGGTGAAGTAGATCGCCTCGGGTTTCAGTTCGTCCACGATCTGCGCAATGATCTCGGCGGCCCGCCCCTCCCGCACCAGCTGGTTGAACGGTTCGTGGGGAATATGCGCCATCATCAGCATCTTCATGATTTTTCTCCTGCCCCGGCGGCCCAGCCGGGGACTCGCGTTTGAAGGGAAAGCAACTGCCCCGCATCCCCGCTCAGGCAACGATGGGGGCATGGCCAGGCCCCCGACATTGGCCGACGCAGCACCTGGCAAGGCCGTCTTTCTCCATCATAATCAATGACAAGGAGCGGCGCCGCCCGTTCGGCCTGCCCTCGTCAGGAGAATCCGCCATGCCTCTGCGCTTCATCCTCGCCGCACTGCTGCTGGGCCTCGCCGGCCTCGCTTCGGCCAACCCCTACCCCAGCCAGCTTTATCCCTTGCAGCTAACCGCATTGGCCCGCGGGCTGAACCACCCCTGGTCGCTGGCCTTTCTGCCCGATGGCCGCATGCTGCTCACCGAGCGCGCCGGTCGCCTGCGCCTGCTCGATGCCCAGGGCCGGATCGACCCGCAAGCGGTGAGCGGCGTACCAGCGGTGGTCGCCGTGGGCCAGGGCGGGCTGTTCGACGTGCTGCCGCACCCGCGTTTCGCGGACAACCACCTGATCTACCTCAGCTACGCCGGCGGCACGCCCGAAGCCAGCAGCACCGAGATCGCTCGCGCCCAACTCGACGGCCACGCGCTACGCGACCTCAAAGTGATCTTCCGCCAACTGCCGCGTTCCGATTCCGACCACCATTACGGCGGCCGCCTGCTGTTCGACCGCGCCGGCAAGCTCTACCTGTCACTGGGCGACCGCGGCGAGGACGCCCGCGCCCAGCGCCACAACGATCACGCCGGCTCGGTCATCCGCCTCAATGACGACGGTAGCGTGCCGCCCGACAACCCCTGGGTCGGTCATTCCGGCTGGAAGCCGGAGAAATTCACCCTCGGCCACCGTAATCAGCAAGGCATGGCGCTCAACCCGCGCAGCGGCGCCATCTGGACCCACGAGCACGGCCCGCAGGGCGGCGACGAGGTCAACGTGATCCGCGCCGGCGCCAACTACGGCTGGCCGGTGATCACCTACGGCAAGACCTACGGCCTGGGCCTGCCGATCGGCGAAGGAACACACAAAGCCGGCATGGAACAGCCGCGGAAGGTATGGGTGCCGTCGATCGCCCCGTCCGGCATGGCGTTCTACCAGGGGAAACCGTTCGCGCACTGGCAGGGCGACCTGCTGATCGGCGCTTTGAAGGGGGAGATGCTGGTGCGGCTGAAACTGGACGGCGACAAGGTGGTAGCAGAAGAGCGCATGTTGAAGGGCGCGCTGGGGCGCATCCGCGACGTGCGCGTCGGCCCGGACGGCCTGGTCTACCTGCTCACCGACGAGGACGACGGCCAGCTGGTGCGGGTCAGCCCCGCGCCCACGCGCTGAGTCGCCGGCCATGCCATGATCGGACTGGACGGCAACGCCGGGTAGCGGCTCGCCACGACCCGCAGCCCCGAGCGGTGTGCGTCAGAACCGTTCGTGCTCGGTGAGGTAGCGCCACTGCCCCTGCTCCAGATCGCCCAGCGCGATGCGGCCGATGCGGATGCGCCTCACCGCCGTCACGCGCAGGCCGACCAGCTCGGCCATGCGGCGGATCTGGCGCCGCACCGGATCACGCAACACGAAGCGCAGCTGGCTATCGCTCTGGCGGCTGACCTTGACCGGCTTGAGCGCTTCGCCGTCCAGGCTCAGGCCATGGCGCAGCTGCTCGAGCATGGCATCGCTGACCTCACCCTCGACCCACACCAGGAACTCCTGTTCGAAGTCGGCTGCCTTGGCCATCAGCGCTCGCGCAATGCGGCCATCCTGGGTCAGCACCAAAAGGCCGGACGAATCGACGTCGAGCTTGCCCGCCGGCGCCAGGTAATTGAGATGTTTCTTCAGGAAGGTATAGCCGGAACGGTCCCTGGGCGAACGGGTCTCCGGCTTGATCAACTGCCACGCCGGGCGCTCGCCGGCCTCCGACGGACCGGAGCCGTAGCCCACCGGCTTGTTGAGCAGGAAGGTGACGCGCTCGGCCTGTAGCGCCATCGCCTGGCGCGTCAGCTCGATGGTCTGCTCCGGGCGCACCCGGCTGCCCAATACGTTCACCACCACGCCGTCGACCTTGACCAGCCCCATCTCGATGAATTCGTCGGCCTCGCGGCGCGAGCACAGGCCCAGTTCGGTCATGCGTTTCGACAGGCGGACGGTATCGCTCATGGCAGGGGCTTCGTGGTTGGATGGAAAGGAGCGCGATTATCGCGCTTTTTGGCGCGGCGCGCGCGGCGAATCTTCGGCCAACCTTGAGGCCGGCCACAAAAAAAACCCGGCGGGATCGCTCCGGCCGGGTTTCTCTGAAACGGCGACTGACCAAATCAGCCCTTGACCACCACCGCGATGGCATCGGCCACGTAGTCGATGTTCTTGCTGTTGAGCGCGGCCAGGCAGATACGACCGGTGGACACGGCGTAGATGCCGAACTCGCTCTTCAGACGCTCGACCTGCTCCACGGTCAGGCCGGTGTAGGAGAACATGCCGCGCTGCTTGATCACGAACGAGAAGTCCTGGGCCACACCCTTGGCCTGCAGCTTCTCGACCAAGCTCGAGCGCATGGCGCGGATGCGGTCGCGCATGCCGGCCAGTTCGTCTTCCCACTGCTGACGCAGTTCCGGGCTGGACAGCACGGCCGCCACGATGGCGCCGCCGTGGATCGGCGGGTTGGAGTAATTGGTGCGGATCACGCGCTTGAGCTGCGACATCACGCGGCCGGCTTCTTCCTTGGACGCGGTCACGATCGACAGCGCGCCGACGCGCTCGCCGTACAGCGAGAAGCTCTTGGAGAACGAGCTCGACACGAAGAACTGCAGGCCGGAAGCGGAGAACAGGCGTACCGCCACGGCGTCGGCGTCGATACCGTCGGCAAAACCCTGGTAGGCCATGTCGAGGAACGGCACCAGGCCGCGGGCACGGCAGGCTTCCACTACCTCAGCCCACTGCGCGTCGCTCATGTCGGCGCCGGTCGGGTTGTGGCAGCAGGCGTGCAGCACGATCACGGAGCCCGCATCCAGACCCAGCAGGAACTCCTTCATCGCGGCGAAGTTCACGCCACGGGTGGCCGCGTCATAGTACGGGTAGTTTTCCACCACGAAACCGGCGGACTCGAACAGCGCACGGTGGTTTTCCCAGCTCGGGTCGCTGATGTAGACCTTGGACGACGCGTTCAGGCGCTTCAGGAAGTCGGCACCGATCTTCAGGGCACCGGTACCGCCCAGCGCTTCGGCGGTCACCACACGGCCGCTCTCGGCCAGCTCGCTGCCGGCGCCGAACAGCAGGTTCTGCACGGCCTGGGCGTAAGCGGCCGGACCTTCGATCGGCTGGTAGCCGCGCGGCGGCATGGCTTCCAGGCGGGCCTTCTCGGCGGCCTTGACGGCGGCCAGAAGCGGAATCTTGCCATTGTCGTCGTAGTACACGCCCACGCCCAGGTTTACCTTGGTGGCACGGGTGTCAGCGTTGAAGGCTTCGTTCAGGCCGAGAATGGGGTCGCGCGGCGCCATTTCCACGGCGGCGAAGATCGAAGTGGTCATCAGGGGCTCCATGAGTATTGCCGATTGCGGCAACGTCACCGGGTCTGTGCAGGAGGCCGGTCGACGCTGCGGGGGATAAAAACGAAATCCCACCGAGTTTACCACGCCGCCGCCGCGATAGAACGCCGCCGGGCAGGCAAATCGCGACGGCAAACGTCAGAAAATGGCTCCTGGCAAGGACACGGCGCCAGGCTCGCCACGCTCGCGGCTCACCCCGCCGCCTTTTTGTGACGCCAGACCGCGATCAGCGCCCCCAGCTTTGCCCGGCGCGGCAGGCGTTCGTCCGACAGCGCCTCGAGGAAGTCCGACAGGCGTTTCGACTTCACCACGGTATAGAGTGTCAGCCAGGTGGTCGGAATCAGCGTCAGCAGGAAATACCACACCTTGAGCGGGAACGGACTGTCCGCTGCGGCCAGCAGGTTCATGCCGAGAAAACCGGTGGTGATCGAACCGATCAGGCCGAAGGTGGTGACGATGGTCAGCCGCACCACGGTATTGGCCTGGCGGCGCAGACTGTCGCTGTCGAGGTATTCGCTCATCTCGCGGATCTCGTCGCGCACCTCGTCGAACAAGGCGGCGGTGCCGAGATGATCGGTACACATGCGGAACAAGGCTCGCGATTGCGCCAGGTCCGACAGCTCGTGGAACCAATAGCGGTGGGTAAAGCGCAGGAAAATCTCGAACAGCTGGCGGATCACCCGCTTGAATTCCTTGACCGATTCCGCGTGATGGATGTCGAGCCGGTTGAGCGCCTCGACCAGCCGGTCCGAAAACATCAGCAGGCTCGCCTTCTGGAAATGCGCGATCAGAAACAGCAGGAAATACTGGTGCCGGAACTGCGCCAACAGCCCGGTCTCCGCCCCGGTAAACACCGGCGAGGCCGCATCGCCCACCATCACCAGGGCATGGCCACAGCACAAAAACCGCGTCGGCGGACCGTCCACCCGATCCCCCCAATAACGGTCGTAGCAATAGCGCTGCTCGAAGTCGGCAACGTGCCGGTCGGCGTACGGCAAGCCCGACTGCTCACTGGCCGCAGTGAGCAACCCCAGGCGGATGAAGTCGCTGCGCGACAAGGCGCGAGGATCGTCCAGCGCCAGGTAGGCGATCACCGGCATGCGGTAATACTCGAGCTGGCGGTAACGGATCAGGCCGGGTTCGTCGGCATGGTCCAGCACCAGCGGCCGCAGCAGGAAATCCCAATGCGCCGCGATGCACGGCGCCCGATGGCGGCCGACGAAGGACAGGTACTTGTCGCGCTTCTCGAAGTCGGACGCCGCCAGTGTGCCGCCATCCGCCCCCAGCCACTCTACGCGGTGCAGACAGTGCACACCCTGCCCTGTTTCGTCCCAGCCTGCTGGATAGGCCCGGCCGAACCGGTACAGCGTGTCCTGCGCCTGGAACAACGTCAGGTCGTCGCCGGCCACCTCGACCACCAGTTGCACCACATCGATGTCGAAGAAAAAATGCAGATCGACCCGCGCCACCTGCAACGTCAACGGAGCGCTACCCGGCTCCGGCACAAGCCGCACTGCGGCGATGTCACGGCGACGGAACACCCTCATCGGCGAGGCACCAGCGACGCGACCCTGGCGCGCGGTGCGGCTCTCGCCGTACAGAAAGCGCTGGACATGCGGCAGAAAGGTGATGAACTCGTGGTACTGCTGGGCATGAAACCGCGCCGGATCGTCGGGGAAAACGTCGTCGATCTCGCGCCAGGGGTTGTCGGCACCGCTTTGCTGCAACAGCTCCCAGTGCTTCTGAATCTGGCTGCTAGCATGGATCGGCATCAGTTGCAGCGGCCACACCAGAATCTGGCGGAAATGGCGTACCCGTTTTTCGGTGGGGGAATGGGCTTCTGGCATCGCGAGTTCCAGTGCGGGGTATCGTCGTCACAGACAGCGACATCGCACTCCCTGACAAAGATCAGCGGGTGACATGTCGAATCGATAAAACCTAACACAAGCCGGCCTGGTTTTCATAGCGCGCCAGGGAACAGCTTTCTGCCGCATGACAAGCGCCATGCAATACCGCCGCGCGCGCAGATGCCGACTAACTCCGTTTAAGCGCCCAACAAATACAACAAATGCATAAATTTATATTGCATAAATTTATCATTGTGTTAAACAAATAGCATAATCAATTCGATTATACGGAGAGCCCTCCTTAGGGGGAGGCCGCCGCCAAGGCAATCTACAGGAGGAAAAGCATGGATGCATACATGGGCACGATCACGGTCTTCGGCTTCAACTACGCCCCCCAAGACTGGGCGCTATGCCAAGGCCAAACCTATCAGGTCTCGCAATATGAAGCACTGTACTCCTTGCTTGGCACCCTCTACGGCGGCACTGCTTCGCAAAATTTCAAGCTACCCAACCTGACTGGCCGCATGCCCATCGGCACCGGACCCGCCCAGCCAACCTACAACCTGCCCGCCTATAATCCTGGCCAGTTCGGCGGCACCCAGAATGTCGCGCTGAGCGTCGCCAATCTGCCTGCGCACTCCCACACCGCCACCTCGATGGCGGTGACCTTCCACGCCGCCGGCACACCGACGCCAGCCACGCCGGCCAGTACGCCTAGTGCTTCCAACCCCTACTTGGGTGCCTCCGGCGGCGGTACGGGTCTGGCAAATATCTGGTCCTCCGCCCTGAACAATCCTGTCAGCGTTCAGGGGCTTTCCGCGACAGGGAACACCGACCTTACCGGCGGCAACTCACCGGTGAGCGTGCTCAACCCCTTCCTCGCGCTCAATTTCTGTATTGCTATCAACGGACTCTATCCGGTCCGTCCCTGAACCCACGACAACACGCCAACAGCGGGCAGAAGCAGCACGCGCCATGCCCGCTGTTTTGAACTGAAAGATACCGTCATGCTGGCAACCTTATGCGCCGACGACTTCATTGGTCTGGTCGGCCAATACTGCTCCTTCCAGAGCGAACACCACCCGGAACTGACATTGCAGATCCAGGCCGTCAAACTGAGACCCCAAGCTCAAACGCCCAGTGCGACTTCGCGCCGTACACCTTTCGTCGTGGAACTGGCGGCATCTCCAAACACCACCGTGGTCGATGCGGTCGGCCGCTTCACCCTGCCAGGGCATGGCACTGTTGAAACACGCCAGCTGGATTTGGTTTGGATCGGCCGGGTGATCCCGGCCGGGCGCGATCCGTCTCTGGCCTACTTCCAGCTGCCATTCAACTGAACAGTTCCCCCTGCGCGGCTTTGCGAGAAGCCTGCATCGGGGTACCACACGAGCTTGTCGGCGATATCCCCCGCCTCTTCCAGGACAAAACCGAGCTGTTGATAGAGCCGCCGAGCCTGAACATTGCTGTGCCATACCACCACGGCCAGAGGAGCGCGTACCTCTCTGGCCGCTTGCTGCAAACCCGTCAGCACCTGTTTCCCATACCCCAGACCACGTACGTCGGGCAACAGCGTCAGAAAGATGATGCGGATCTCGTTATGGCCAAAATCCACCATCACCACGCCGATCCGAGAAAGCGTCTTTTCAATGATGAAATGCATCGCATTGGGATAGTTGTTGCCCGCCCCTTGAAGTAATACCTGGTACTGCTGCTCCTGTACGGTCCGGATCAGGTCGTCTTCACCATCGATCAATCGCAGATCGGGTCGTGCGTTGCGATACAACTGCGCGATGAAGGCGGCATCGCTTTGTCTGGCCGGCCGCAGCGTCAGTCCCTGCGCCAGTGAAGATGTGTTCAAGATAGTCGTCACTGCCCGCTCCTTTTCAATTCAATCCCATTGCAGAAAGCCGGGCATTCCGGGCATCGTCAACCTGACAGTCGCGCGCCAGCCCTCTTCCGATTGGCCCTGACAACCCGCCCACGCAACACCACCACACTTCGCCATAGCTCTGCGGACCTCCTGCCTAGCACTACAATCCAGCCTCACGCTGCACCGCAGCCAGCAGATAACGAATCATGCGGCCCAACACACTGTGACGTTCCCCTTGCAAGCGTGCCACCCCGGCCATTTCCCTCAATGGAGCTGCTTGGCCGTCGCAATGCTCCAAACGCACGCGGAAGGTTGTCGACAACAACGCAAGGCCATGCTCTCGTAACTCGGTCGGAATCGGTCCGCCGTAACTGGAGGCCAGCAAGGGCTGATCCAGTACTGTCAGGTTGAGACGGTCGATCGGCCCCAAACGGCAGGACACGGCCCAATGCTCACCCCCATCGGCGACAAATTTGGCCACCTGCCCCTGTCGTAAACCCGCCAGCGCCGCTTCATCGACAAAGGCCTCGCCCTTGACGCCATGAGGACCGACGACGTCCAGCAAGCGTTCACCTTCGGCAATCATGGTCCCGACCTGTAACGCCTCGCTGCTATCCACCACTCTGCCGGCAAATGGGGCGACCAGAGCCAACCGGGCCATCTGCTGACGCAAACTCTTGACCTGCTCTTGCGCCACCTGCCATTGCTTTTGCAAAGCCGGCCCTTGTTGCTGCAGCTCGGTGTCGAACGGCTGCTGCGACACCTGCCAGGCCACGGCACGTTCACGCACTTCGGCCAAGTCCAACTGTGCCGCCAGGACAGGTGAGCGCAAGTGGGCCAGCAACTGCCCGGCCTTGACGGCTTGCCCCTCCCGCACCCACACCTTATCTACCTCCGCCGCGGCCGGCGCATACAAGCCCTGAGATTGCGATGCTCCCAAGATCGCCGGGCTGGATACATCGGACTGCCAGGGCAGCACCACCAGCAACAGCAGCATGCCGAACAGCGCCGCGCTACGCCGGGTCGCCTGCTGCCAGTGCAGTTCCGTACGCCGCCGCCACCAGATCAGCAACTCACCAACGATCGGCCGGATGATGAACCAGCCCAGTTCGACGGCCAGCAGCAGCAAGCCCAGAGCCTTGAAGAACAAGTGGTAGACCAGAAAGGCAATCGACAGGAACAGCACCAGGCGATACAACCAGGTGGCCCAGGCGAACAGAATCAAGCCACGCCGTCGATCCTGCGGAAAATACTCCGGCTCCGGGTCATCCAACCCCAGGACCCAGCGACGCAACTGCCAGCGGGCCAAGGCAAAGGCCCGGGAATGCAGATTGGGCAGCCCCAGGTAGTCGGATAGCAGGAAATAGCCGTCAAAACGCATGAACGGGCTGGCATTCACGGCAAGTGTCGCGAGCCAAGTCGTGGACGCCAGCAAGAATGCTCCGGCCCGCAAGGGACCATCCGACAAAAAACACCAGAGCAAAGTCGCGATGATCGCCAGCAGCAGTTCCGCCAGCATCCCGGCCCCACCGATCAACAGCCGTTGCCTGCGGGACGGCAATTTCCAGGCATCGTTGGTATCGGTGTACAGCACGGGCACCATCACCAGGAACGCCACTCCCATTGCCGGCACCCGGCAGCCAAAATGCCGTGCGGTCAGCGCATGCCCCATTTCATGCAGCACCTTGGCCAAACTCAACGACAGGCCGATGCCGATGGCGGCACTGACGCCGCCATAAGCGGAAAACGTGTGGGTGAATTCATCCCAACGCCGCGACACCATGGCCAAGGCAAAGATCAGCACGCCCGCCATGGCCCACCAGAACCGGGTCTGGAACAGCCAGCCACACCACGGCAGCAGGCGGTTGAGCAGAGTTTCTGGCCGAACCAGCGGAACACGGAAGAACAGGTAGTTTTTCAGCAGCCACATGGCACGGCTTGGACGATTGGCCTCATGCATCTGCCACAGCCAGTGGCTCTGCTCGGCAGAGACCGCCATCAACAGCTGATGCCGCGATAGAAAGTTGATCACCGCCTCGACGTCATCCGGGACCAACTGCAGCGATGTCTCGGCATTGACCGCCGCCACGATCACGTCCACCGACCCGAGGGACCAGCGTGACAATACCTCAAAGCTGGCCCAGCCCAACTGATAGAAGCGATTGGCACAAGGATCGTGCAGGACCCAGCTAGGGGAACCGTCCGCTTGCAGCGAGCCGGCATGCAAGGTCAACTCCTGCCGCAATGGGGGCAAAGTACGGGCCGGCATCTACCACCCCAGCCACTGACGTGCCGCCGTTAGCGGGCGACGCAGCGCGTAGTAGATCAACGGGACCCAGTCGCCATACACCCGGGCAGTACCCATCTGACCAAGCCGTGGCTTGTCACCGCTCACGAAGCGCGCCTGCAAGCGGTAGGCCAACAGCCCTCCTTCTACCGCCTCGGCCTTGTAAGCGACACGAATAATTTCGGCATCGTAGGATTCGATCGGAGAGGCATTGGGATACAACGTCACCTTGGCGCCGGGAGCGACATCAATCGCCTCGGCGGCCGGCAACCAGGCGGCCAACTCGACCATGGTCGGATCGGCCAAGGTCATCACCTTCTCCCCTACTGCAACGGCCTTGCCCTGCCAGTCGTTGCGGTCGGAAAACACCACCACTCCGGCTGCCGGCGCGGTCACATGCAGACGCTGCAGTTCGCGCCCGGTGTAATCGGCGGCAATGCTCTTCTCCTCCAGCTTGGCGCGATCCTGCGCCATCGCCAACTTGCCCTTGTCGTCGGTCACAGCCAACTGCGCACTGGCACGGAAGCTCTCCTGTGCGGCATCGCGTTCGCGCGCGGCCATGGCGTACTGGCCCGACAGCGCAGTGGCGTCCAGGTCGAATAACGGCGCCCCCTTGGCCACACGCTGATTGGGCTCCACCGCGATATGGTCGATCACCCCTGCGATGGGCGCGCGCAATAGCAACGGCTTTTGCGGCACCACTTCGGAACGCGCCAATACGGTCAGACGTATCGGCAGGCAAACAATCAACAAAGCCACCAGCAACAACTTACGTTGCCGAGAGCCGGGCCGCAGCCACTGCATGGCCTGTTCTCGCCAGTTACGTCGCGGTAAGAAGAGAGACAGAGCATGGCCATAGCCATGCGCCAGCTCTTCAGCCAGCTTCACCTCATACTCGCTCCAGGCCGACTCTCTGGTCAGCAACAGTGCCCCCTGCCCTCCCAGACGTAGCCACAGCGCATGCTCGGGAAACCACAAGGACCATTCGGCGGCCAGCCTTTCCGGCAGATCGTCCGCGGACACAACCTGGCTGGACCGGGAGTCCACGACTGTCGCCACATGCCGGAAGACTCCTCCCAACCACTGCATGTAGGGGGCCGTAGGGTCCAGTTCTGCCAGTCCCGACAAGGCACCCACATGGCGGTGCACGCCTTCGCGCCACAAGGCTGCTTGCCGATAGGACAGCAATTGCTGACTTTCGTTGACGACAATGAAACCCAGTTGCGCAACGTTGACCGCTTCCCGCGCACGGTGCAGCAGCTGCAACAGGCGGGCCAGTTCTCGACTTTTGTCTGCGTGCCCCATGCCCACCCTATTTGAAGCTGGCCCAGCCGCTCATGCCCGGCAACAGATTGCCCGCATTGCTGTCGATCACACCCACCGCCAGAATGGACTGGCTGACGGGATCGATCTGCGCGCCGAGACGTTCTATCTTGGCCGGAAAGCTCGTTCCCAGCTCATCGACAGCCACAGTGAAACGGCTGCCGGGTTTCAACGTACTCAACCATTTGGACGGCACCAGCATGCGCAACTCCAACGGTCCGGAGTCGACAATATCTAGCACGGGGTTGCCCGGACTAACATATTGATGGACGGCGGCAACACGTCGCGCCACCCGGCCATTGAACGGCGCACTGATCACGCATTTGCCGACAACGGTCTGCATATAACGGGTATCGGCCGCCGCCTCTTTTGCTTTGCCCTCGGCCTGTGTCACCTCCATCACCCCGATGGAGTTGAGTTTTGCCAGTTGATTGTTGACCTTGGCCAACTGGTTGGCGGCCTCCAACGAAGCCTGGGCCTTATTCAACTGAGCCCGATAGCTGCTGCAGTCGAACTCGACCAAGGTTTGGCCGCGCTTGAAACTTCCCCCTTCCGATACCGGCAAGGCCGCAATTCTGGCTGCGACTTCACCCGACAGGGTCACGGCATTGCGGGCCATCAACTGCACTCGGATACGACCATCGCTGGCATTGGTGACCGCAGCGGCGGGCAGCGGCTTGGCTGGCAGTGCGGCCGCCATAGCCCCTGCGGTCGCCAACAGAGAAATCCCCATGATCAGGCAACGGCTCATAACGGGTCTCCCGATACCGTGCTCTTCCAGTGGGTTTCCGCCCCTTTAAACGCAGCTGCCAGGGTTGGCAAATCATATCCGGCAGTGCTGTTGGGAAGAGGATCCAGACCCAGGCTCGCCCCCATCAGACCATAAGCATTCTGCAAGTCGCCATAACTCTGATACAACCGCAACGACGAGAACACGGCATTGGCATCGGCCAGAATCGCCGGCAGCCGGCCTTGTGCACCACTGGCTGTCGCGTTGCGGTTTTGCTCATAGATACGCAACTCGACATCGTTCAGCTCTTTTTCCAACGCGAATTGGCGAGTACGCCCCTGAAGGTCGAGGTAGCCAACATGTACCTGGGTCAACACCGCCATGTTCAACGCCATGTGCTGCGCCTTCGCCACTTCCAGCTGCGCTTCGGCCGATCGCGTGATGGGACCGGCACTGAACAAGTTGAGCAGATTCCAGCTGATGCGCAGACCGGCGTCGCTCCACGAGTTGTTGACCAGGAATTTATTGCTGTCGTAATGATGGCCGACGCTGAACTCCAGCCCCGGCAAAAGTTTGGCGATGGCCTTCCGAGTTTCTAGTACGCCGATACGCTCGTTGTAACGTGCCTCGTTGACCTCGGGCCGATTGAGCAGGGCCATCTCCTCCATCTTATCCAGCGTCAACGCCAGAGTCGGTATTGGCATGTCCGAAGGCATTGCTACTTCGAAATCCGCACCTGGTTGCACATTCATGATGGCAGCCAGCCTGGGTTTGGCCTGGGACAAGGTATTGCGGATCATCCCCATTTGACGAATCACATCCAGCAGCTGACGGCGGTAAGTCAGCGCCTCCAGCGGTGAACGCAATTTTTGCTGCTCTACCTGACGCGCATCCTCCAGTGCCTTATTGGCCTCTTTCAGCAGGGAGTTGATACGGCCTTCCAGCTGCTGTGCTCCAACCGCTTGCCACCACGCTTCGCGCACCTGTTGCATCAGTTGCTGCGCCACCTTGCGCTTGCGCTGCTGCAAGATCAGCACGCGATCCGATTGCTGTTGGGCCGTGTAATAACTGACCCCAAAGTCCAGCACATTCCAGCTCAAGTTCAGGTCTGCGGTACGCGTCTGCTTTTCGGTGGAAATGGACGGCACCAGGGATTGCTCACCCGTCGCCACGTTCTGCGAGGACGACGCATTGTCCTTGTCCCGTGCGGTATACCCCGCTGCCAATGCCAGCTTGGGCAGCATATCGAGGCTGGACAAGTCCAGCTGCCGTTGCGCCATCGCCTCTTCCATCAGCTTCACGCGGTAATCCAGGTTGTACTTCAGCGCGCGCGCCATGGCCTCCTGCAGGGTGACAGGCCCATTCAACGCCTCCTGGGTCCCGAACATCGCCTGGCGATCAGCCGCCAGCGTCACCTGCCTCTCTCCCAAGCTCAGTGGTTTGGGAGTGACTGCACATCCTGTCAAGGCCAGCACCGTCAATGCGGCAAGCAAGCGATAACGACCAGCCGATTCCCTCTGTTTATGTTGTTTTCTCATCCCTGTCCCCTTGTGCTACTGAAATATTGTCTCTGGCGAGACCCGCAATGAGTCGCCCGGCAACCCGATTCAAACCACGTTGTCCGGCTGCAACCATTGCGCCAGTTGTTGCTCGAAAGCGCTTTTGCCATGCTGCAGGAACTGTTCATTGAGAGAGGACTTGCCGGACGCTGGCGATGCCTCTTCCCCTTCTGCCGGTACAGCGGCTTGCCCGTCGGCTTTGATCTGTATACGTGTCACACCACGATGACCGTCTTGGTCCTGCACTGTCACCTCTAGCGACACGGACTTATTCCAACCTGCCGGCACCGTGCCGCTGAAGCGCCCTGTCTTGGGGTCAAACCGAATCCAAGAAGGCAACGGCTGGCCATTGCTCTGCCTTGCACTAATACTGAGAACGACATCGGGGTTACGAGTTAGTACCGTTCCCGGAGGCAAACCAAAGCTGAAGGTCTGTCCTACGATCAACGACCTAACCCCCAGATCGGGCAAGACCTGCAGAGGAGCGCCCTGTGCAAGGGTCAAACGGCTGACGAACGGCAAGGCAAAGCCGTTATCACTCGTCCCCGGCGGGGGCATTTGCCCAGTCGGCAAACGATTGGGAGCAACGCTGCTGAAATGATCTTGCCCAAAGGCTAGCTGCAGCGGAGGCACAATACTGCGCACCTCATTGGCAACGGAGAAGATGTCGCTTGCAAACATCGCAATGGTATTACTACCGCTCGACGCAACTGCCTCCAACACGATATTGGGCGTAATCGGCGCAATCTCTATGATGGGACTTTCGCTGCTCGGAGCCGCCACAATTTCCGGAGTGACGGTAACAGGAGGCTGTATGACGGGTGTCAAGACTTGATATGCCGTAGCCACTACCTGCTGCTGAATCGCATTACCCGCCATATCGGTCACCCCACCGGCACGCACGGCGATTGCCAACGAACCATCACCTCCCACGCCAGACAATTGCACCAGATAGTGGCTTTCGCTCAATTTGGTAATGGCAGCAACTGAGCCATGGGCACTGCCACTGGTCACGATGCTGATCGCACCAGCGTCGAGCCCCGTAATCGGCTCGGAGAACACCACGTCGTAGCTGACGCTGCTGGCGCTGGTGGAAAGCGTATCCAAGGGGGTAATCGACGCAACCTGTGGCGCCACGGTATCCACGGTTATGGCGTAAGCCGACGATTGCGTGCTGGCATTGCCAGCCAGGTCGGTCGACGTAGCGCGAATACTGTGGCTCCCGTCGCTCAGCGCACTGGTCAGGCTGTAACTCCATGCCCCGCTACCGTCGGCCATGGCGGTACCGACGGCCACGCCATCCACGTACACCGTCACCGCGCTGTTGGCCTCGGCCGTGCCGGTGAGTGTCGGCTGGTTGTTGCCGGTGACACCGTCTGAGCTGCTGCTGCCGGTGTCGGTGGCCGAACTCAGGCCGAGGCCGCTGGGTACGCTGGGCGCACCGGTGTCAATGGAGACACCATAGGCCGTGGACACTCCGCTGTTGACCGCACCACTGCTGGCCATTGCGGTAATCGCATGTGGGCCGTCACTCAGTGTAGTGAGCAGGCCAAAACTCCAAGCCCCAGTGCCATCCGCCGTGGTCACACCAACGCTGACACCATCCACATAGATGGTGATATCGCTATTGGCGATGGCGGTGCCAACGATGGTGGGCGTGCTGTCGCTGGTCACTCCGTCATGGTTGTTACTGCCGGTATCGGTGCCTGGGCTCAAGCCGCTCACCGTTGGAGCCGGCAACTGCATGATCACATTGCGGGACACTACCGCGCTGTCCTTGGCACCATCGTTGATGGAGAAGCTGATCACGCGGGTGCTGGTGTTCGGTGATGCCGAGGAGTCCGAATAGGTTACCGCGCGCAAGGCCGCCTGCCATTCCGCCAGCGTGGCGGTGGCACCGCTGGAGGTCAGCGTCAAGACCCCGATGCCGGCGTTGTAGCTACCCACGATGTTGCCGTAGGTGCTGCTGTCGGTGTTGCTGAACGCCAGCACGTCCTCGCTGCTCTGGAAGTTGCCGGTGATCGCCACGTGGGCGCTAGACAAGGTCGTGTTATCCAGATCCGACACCGTAAGGCCGCCGTCCACCGCCACCGGGGCCGGCGTGCTGCCGATTACATAAGTACCGGAGCCACTGGAGGTCGTCGCGATCGGGGTCTGGTCAGTCTGGGTGACCGTGATGGTGCGGGTCACCGTCGCGCTGCTCTTGCTGCCGTCGTCGACCTGGAAGCTGACGGTGCGCGTGGCGCTGCTGGGCGTGATCGCCGTATCGGTGTAGGTGATCGCACGTAGCGCCGCCTGCCATTGCGCCAGCGTCGCGGTGGCACCGCTCGAGGTCAGCGTCAGCACTCCGGTGCCGGCGTTGTAGCTGCCCACGATGTTGCCATAGGTGCTGCTGTTGGTGTTGCTGAACGCCAGCACGTCCTCGTCGCTCTGGAAGTTGCCGGTGATCGCCACCGTGGCGCTGACCAGCGTGGTGTTGTCGAGGTCGGCGACGGTGAAAGCGGGATCGACGGTCACCGGGGTCGAGGCGACGTTGTCGCCGGCGGTGAACGCCGCGCTGCCGCCGCTGGTGGTGGCGATCGGGGTCTGATCGGTCGGGGTGACGGTCACGGTGCGCGTGACGGCGGCGCTGCTCTTGCTGCCGTCGTCGACCTGGAAGCTGACGGTGCGCGTGGCATTGTTCGGCGTGATTGCGGTATCGGTGTAGGTAATCGCACGCAGCGCCGCCTGCCATTGCGCCAGCGTGGCGGTGGCACCGCTCGAGGCCAGCGTCAGCACCCCTGTGCCGCTGTTGTAGCTGCCCACGATGTTGCCGTAGGTGCTGCTGTTGGTGTTGCTGAACGCCAGCACGTCCTCGCCGTTCTGGAAGTTGCCGGTGATCGCCACCGTGGCGCTGGCCAGCGTGGCGTTGTCGAGGTCGGCGACGGTGAGAGCGGGATCGACGGTCACCGGGGTGGAGGGGGCGTTGTCGCCGGCGGTGAACGCCGCGCTGCCGCCGCTGATGGTGACAATCGGGGTCTGGTCGGTCGGGGTGACCGTGACGGTGCGAGTAACCACGCTGCTGCTGGCGCTGCCATCGTCAACCTGGAAGCTGATAGTGCGAGTGGCGCTGTTGGGCGTGATTGCGGTATCGGTGTAGGTGACAGCGCGTAGCGCCGCCTGCCATTGCGCCAGCGTCGCCGTGGCGCCGCTGGAGGTCAGCGTCAGCACGCCGGTGCCGGCGTTGTAGCTGGCGACAATATTGCCCATGGTGCTGCCATCGTTGGTGAAGGCCAGCACATCCTCGCCACTGTGGAAGTTGCCGGTGATCGCCACCGTAGCGCTGGCCAGCGTGGAGCTGGCGCTGTCGGTGACCATCAGGCCACTGTCCACCACCACCGGGGTGGAGGTGATGTTGTCGCCGGCGGTGAACGCCGCGCTGCCGCCGCTGGTGGTCACCACCGGCACCACCGCCACGCTGACGGTGGAAGCTACGGCTAGCGTGGTGGTATCGACACCGCCGTTGCTGGTACCACCGTTGTCCTTGACGCTGGTCAGCGTCACCACCCGGTTGCCGATGGAGGGGCTGCCGCTGCTGTCGCGATAAGTGATGCCGTTGACCACGCTGCCCGCGGTGCTGGCGGATATGCCGCTGCTGCTGATGGACACAGTGGCGGTGCCGCTGGATACAGAGACGGTAACGCTCAGGCCGTTGCCGCTGGTAGTAAGCGCGTTGCCGTTGGTCAGCGCTACATTGCTGCCGTCGATGGAGAGAATTTCGCTGCTACCGTCTTGCAGACCGGACACGGTCAGCGTCAGCAGGATCACACTCTGGCTGGATTCGACGGTGCTGATGCTGGCGCCGCTGAACACCGCCACCGCGGAGCCGCCCATCGTGAAGGTGGGGTTGGAGGCGGTGGCGCTGCCGGTAGGTGCGTCGTTTACCGCCGCCATCGCCACCGTCACATTGCTGGAGCCGGTGCCGCCACGGCCATCGTTGATACTGACATTCACCGTGCGGGTGGCGGTGCTGGGGTCGCTACTAGTGTTGTTGTAGGTCAGCGCCGCCGCCAACGTGGCGACCCGCGACGGGGTGCCGTTGCTGTTTAGCGTCACGATCAGGTCATGACCGCTAACGCCATCGCCGTTGGTGGCGATCACGCCGATGGACACGCCGCCCACGGACACCACGCTGCCCACGCTGGTGCCGTTACTAAGCGACACCGTGCCGCTGGTATCGATGCCCAGCACGTCCTCGCCGCTCTGTCCATTGGCGGAGATGTGCACGGTCAAGTTGCCGCTGTTGAAGTTGGGGGTGTCGCTATCCGTCACTGTGACCACAGTACTGGCATCCAGCTTCACCGCCCCGCCCTTCTCTGTAAAGGTGGGGCTGTCGCCGTTCAGGTTACCGATCACCGGTGCAGAATCCGCTGCTACCGTGACCGTCTTGGTCACCGCGCTGCTGTTGATCGCGCCGTCGTTGATAGCAAAGCTAATGGTGCGGGAGCTGGTATTGGGCGACAGCGAGCTGTCAGAGTAAGTTACCGCGCGCAGGGCGGCCTGCCATTGCGCCAGCGTCGCGGTGGCGCCGCTGGAGGTCAGCGTCAACACCCCTGTGCCGCTGTTGTAGCTGGCCGTGATATTGCCCATGGTGCTGCCGTTGTTGGTAAAGGCCAGCACGTCCTCGCCGCTGTGGAAGTTGCCGGTGACGGACACCGTGGCGCTGGCCTGGGTGCTGCTGTCGGAATCGGATAGGGTGATGCCGCTATCCACCGTCACCGCGGTGCCGGTGCCGCTGCTGTAGGCGCTGGAGCCGCCGCTGGCGGTCAGCACCGGCGCAAAACCGAAGTTGATGGCGTCGATGGCGCCTATGCCTATCATGCCCGTCACATTATGGCCGCTGGCCGCCAGCACACGGAAGGAATCGATGCCCTGGAAGGCGCTGTTGCCGGACACATTGAAGGTCACCAGCGTGCCGCTGCCTTGCAGCGCGTCGCCGACGTTCAGGGTCAGCGTCGCCCCGCTGACCGCCACGCCGTTGATGTAGCCGACCAATTGCAGATTGCCGCCGGAAGTCCCCGAATCGTAACCGTTCAGCACCACGCCAATGGAATTCAGCGTGAAATGGCTGTTGTCGTTGGACTTGACACTGAAATAGGAGATGGGGATGTTGCCATCGCTGTAGCCGTCCACCGTTTCCGTGGTCACCGAGCCGGGCTTCTCGATAATGATCACCTGGCCGCCGTTGTTGGTCGATCCCAGTTGCAACGTGAAATCCCAGCCTTGGACGTCACCGGCATTAACCACGCTACCTGAGGGGTTATAGGTATAGCCATCCGACAAGCTGAAATCAGTGGTGCCGGTTACCGGCCGCGCCAGCAAGCCGTCATAGTCAAGATGCAGGCCATCCACATCGATCTGGCCGGAGCTGCGCTCCAGCGTCCAGTTGCCACCCAGGCTGGCGGCGCCGGTAGCATCGGTGGACGCCGCCACGTCGGCATGGGTGTAGCTGGACAATGTCGAGACAAACGTCGCGCCGCTGCTGCCCACGCCGATATCGCAGCCGTACAGCAGTATATCGCCACCGGGCTGCAAGGCTTGGCCTATCGTAGCCAGTTCGGCCTGATGACTGGCGATGTTGCCCTGGGTCAATTCCAGACTGCCCAGCATGAGGTCGGCGGATTCGCCGTGAGACAGAATATGGATGGCGGCGTAGCCCTGATGCTGGCTCGCCCATTGGGCAATCTGGGCCAAGCCGTCCTTGCTGCTATCGAGCACGACGACCTCGGCACCGGTCGGCATCTGGGCGAGCAGGGTCTGGTAGTTGGCGACGTTGGATTCGACGAACACCACCTGCTTCGCGGTGTTGGTGGGGGCCGGCGCTGCGAGCGATTCCGTCGTGGTGGCGCGGGCATCGGTGGGCGCGGGTGCATCCACCGTTTTGTCCACGACGGTATGCGACGCATCAGGATGTGGCTCGGCAGCCGCCAGCGAGACAGCAACTGCGCCGTCGAACATCAATCTGGGTTCCAGCGCTTGCAGTAGCAAGCGAGAGCGCTGATTTGAGGACAACTGTTTTTTTTCGCTGCCCTGCCCTGCCGATTTCCACCACCCCATGACCGCTCTCCCATTTCCCTTGATCAGAATGCCATTTAAATCAGGCAGCCACCAAGTAATGACTAAAGCATATCACAGTTAATCAGTATGTCATTCCTTGTCTGAAGTCTGTCTCTCGACGTCTGCAGGGCAATGTCGATATGACTGGATAGCGCTTGAAATAGTCAAAATATCGATATGAACAAATACAGAAAGCTATCTGGCCGCTTGGCGATATCACGGCCCCTACCGGATTGCCAGACCCCTGAAGTGCAGCCACACGCCATGCTCTGAACTCAAAGCGCTACGCCTATCACCCCTTTTTGGCCGGGTTGCACCATGCAATGCCGTCCAGCTATCCCCGTTTTGGCAAAAGAGACAAAGAGGTCATCATTCAGAAAAGAACAGCACCCGATCTGATCGCTGACAGGATAAGACCCTGTTAAGCTGGCCTTTTGGTCTCAGCCATATATCATGAAACTCGAATATTACGGCTACCTGGCCGCCTTTCTCACCACATCGAGCTTTCTGCCCCAGGTTTTGCACGCCCTGCGCACGCGCGACCTGAGCAGCATCTCGCTGTCGATGTACCTGATGTTCGTCAGCGGCGTGGCGTTGTGGCTGGCTTACGGCATCCTGCTCGGGGCCGGGCCGTTGATTGCTTCCAATGCCATGACGCTGCTGCTGTCGTCGATCATTCTTGGCTTGAAGCTGCGCGAGGAGATAAGGCGGCGGGCTGGATCGGCGCCTTCAAAGAGGCGGTCATGAGGGGGTATCGGTGAGGTAAGCGCGGCAATGCTGGGGCTCGCCAGCCGGCCCCGGCCGACAAGCGGGCAGGAGGCCAGACTCTGCATCCCTCTAGACCGGCATCGAGACGCCCCGGCTCCCCCTGCCATCGGCTACGCGGCACGCAGCGATCGGCGCCGATGCAGCGCGGTATGGATGCCGGTGAGCAGCACCGCGAGCCAGATCGGCGCATAGGTCAGCAGGCTGTCCAGCGACAGCGGTTCGCCCAGCAGCAGCACCGCCAGCAGGAACAGCAGCACGGGCTCGACATAGCCGAGAATGCCCAGGAGGCCGAGCGGCAAGTGGCGGCTGGCGACCATGTAGCTGGCCAGTGCCACGGTGCTGATCAGGCCCAGCCCGGGCAGCAGCAGCCAGAATTTCGGCTCGGCCAGCACGCCCCAGCCGGCCTCGCCCAAGTGCCACAACAGCAGCAGCGCCACCGGGCTCATCAGGGCCAGTTCCAGAGCGAAGCCGCTGATCGGCTCGAGCCTGGACCAGCGCCGCAAGACGAAATACGGCGGGTAGCCTATCGCCACCAGCAGCGTCGGCCAGGCGAAGGCGCGCGTCAGCCACAGTTCGTGCGCCACCCCCACCATGGCGCAGGCGACCGCCAGCCATTGCAAGCGATACAGCCGCTCGCCGTACAGCACGCAGCCGGTCAGCACCATGGTCAATGGCAGCAGGAAGTAGCCCATCGATACCGCCATTGCCTGCCCGTGCAGCGGCGCCCACATGAACAGCCACAGCTGGGTCGCCAGCAACGCCGCCATCGCCGGGAGCAGCAGCCACAGCAAGGGTTCGCGGCGTAGCCGCGCCAGTTGCCTCCCTAGCGACGACCACTGGCCACGCACCGCCAGCAGCAACAGCACGCCGGGCAGCGTCCACAGCACGCGCCAGGCGTAGATGGCGAGGCCATCCAGCGGCTTCAGCAGGGTGGTGTAACCCGACAACAGGGCGAACAGCACCGACGCCAGCAGCGACAGCATGGCCCCCTTGCCGGAAATGGGCTGGGAATGAGGCATGAACCCTCCAGAGCACGACGGCCGCGGCCGCCAGAACCCGACGTTGTAGCATCGCCGACGGGCTCGGGGCAAATGCGCTCGGAGGGCATCAAGGTTGGCCGAAGAGCAGGCGGCATGCCGTCGGCGCGGCGGAACATGGAAAAACCTTGAGCGCGGGATGACGGCTCGGCGGCGAGGAAGCGGGCCTGGTGGGTGTCAGCAATGGTGCCGGCGCGGCGCGGGAAGCCATCGATGCCCCACCCTAGCGCCGGGTGTTCACCCGTACCGCCAGCAGGCCCTTGACGTGGCGGTCCAGCACCACCACCAGCCAGCCCATCGCCACGAAGGCGAGCGCCAGGAAGGCCGAGTTGACCAGCACCCCCTGGTAGCCCAGGCGCAGCACGTTGAGGAAGGGATAGGGATACAGCCCGACGAACACGCCGCGCAGCAAGGTGTAGGCGAGATAACCGCCGGGATAGGCCAGCCATAGCAGCGCGTCGCGCCAGCGCAGCCGGGCCGGCGGCACGAACAGCACCCAGTGGACGAAGTAGCCGATCGGGATGACGTCGTGCAACAGCACGTCGCCCAGCCAGCGCCAGCCGGTGGGGTTCCACAGGTGCCGCAACAGGATGGCGTACACCAGGCCGACGATGGTGATGTACACCAGCGAGGCCGAGCGCACCGTCGGGCGCCGCAGGAAATCCCCGAAGCGGGAGTGTGGTCGCAGCCTCGGGACGGTCAGCCCGGCGGCGAGAAACAGGTTGGTGAGAATGGTGAAGTAGCTGAAATAGTTGAACACCGTCCACTGCCACGCCACACCCCGGTGGAGTTCGGCCACGATGCCGAGATAGAGCTGCAGGCCGAGTGCGAACCAGCCCAGCGACAACAGCAGCAACTCGAATACTTGTCTTGTTTTTTCGTTCTGCATGACACGCCCCTCGGCGTTGAAAGCCCACCATCGCAATCGCAATCACAATTGCGGGCTACGCTATATAAAGCATAGCCAAGCCGCATCCGGCTTGCGGCCAAATCCGGGGGAGCCATCACGATGACCATCGCTTTTGCCGTGCACGGTGGCGCGGGGCCGGTCCAGCGCGCCGAACTCGATCCAGAGCGGGACACGGCGCTGCGCGCCGGGCTGGCGGCGGCGCTCGACGCCGGTCATCGCGTACTGCAACAGGGCGGCAGCGCACTCGATGCCGTGACCGTGGCCGTCGCGCTGCTCGAGGACGACCCGCTATTCAACGCCGGGCGCGGGGCCGACTTTACCCTGGACGGCCGGGTGGAACTGGAAGCGGCCATCATGGATGGCCACAGCCGGAGCGCCGGCGCCGTCACCGGCGTCAGTATCGCCCGGAACCCCGTCCGGCTCGCCCGCCGTGTGATGGAGGCGACCCCCTGCGTCATGCTGGGCTTTGCCGCCGCCGACGCCTTCGCCCGCACCCAGGGCCTGGAATGCGAACCCCCGCAGTATTTCTTCACCGAGGCCCGCTGGCAGGCGCTGCAGCGCGAGAAGGCCCGCCAGGCCGAGGGACAGGCGAGCCAGGGTCATGGCACCGTCGGCGCGGTCGCGCTCGATTCGCAGGGAAGGCTCGCCGCCGCCACCTCCACCGGCGGGCGCGCCGGCAAGTGGCCGGGGCGCATCGGTGACAGCCCGCTGATCGGTGCCGGCACCTGGGCCGACGGGCGCTGCGCGGTATCCGCCACCGGGCATGGCGAGCACTTCATCCGTGCCGCCGTCGCCCACGACATCGCCGCCCGCCTCGCCTACGCCGGGCAGACGCTGGCCGACGCCGCCGACAGCGTGATCCACGGCACCTTGCCGGCGCTGGGCGGCAGTGGCGGCGTGATCGCCGTCGACGCGGCAGGCCACGTGGCGATGCCGTTCAACAGTGCGGGTATGTATCGGGCGATGATCGATGGCACGGGTCGGCGCGCGCTGGCGCTGTATCGTGACGACGCGCCGCCCCCCTGATTCGTGACGGCCGCAGGCGGGGAAAAAGCGGGATGAATGGCGGCAGGCGGGCATGCCGCCTTAGAGCCTGTTTACGATCTCGCGAGCTAGAGCGAGACAAGGCAAAAGCGGCTGAGGAAGCGGCATTTACACGTGGTCAATGAGCATTCCGAAGACGTTTTTAACGCCGTATCGCCGACGCGCAGCAGATCGTAAACCGGTTCTCAGAGATCGACCTTGCCGCGCAGCGACTTGATGCCGCCGCGCCGGGCCTTGCCCTCCAGGCGGCGCTGCTTGGAACCGAAGGTCGGCTTGGTGGCGCGACGCGCCTTGGGGGTGTGGCTGACGCTGTCGACCAGCGCCTGCAAGCGCAGCAGGGCGTCGGCCCGGTTCTGTTCCTGGGTGCGGTATTGCTGGGCCTTGATCACCACCACGCCCTCCTTGCTGACCCGCTGGTCACCCAGTTGCAACAACCGCTCCTTGATGTAGGCCGGCAGCGACGAGGCGGTGACGTCGAAGCGCAGATGGATGGCCGACGACACCTTGTTGACGTTTTGCCCGCCCGCGCCCTGCGCGCGGATGGCGGAGAAGTCGACCTCCTCCTCTTGGACGGAAAAAACAGGGCGGGACATGGCGTGACGCTGGCGAGGGGATGAAGACCCGATTGTACCTGCGAATGGCGTCAGCGTGCGCCGCCCCACCCCATCGTCCGGCTAGGACAGCAAGGCCACCAGCCAGCCGGGGTGGATCGCCCAGCCGGCAAAGCCGGCCAGCCCGAACAGCACACCAAACGCGCCGAAACCCCAGGCCGACAGCAACAGCAGCCAGTTTTCCACCAGCGCCGCCACCGCGGCCGTGGCCAGCGCGACCGACAAGGCGGCATCGCTCATGTCGAACTGGTCGTCGTGGAAGTTCAGCCGGTCGTACTCCGCCTCGCTGGCCTTGGCCTGCTTCTGGATGGCGACCGAGCGCGCGGTGTACTTCTCCACATCCCGCGCCAGACGAGCCTCTTCGGCGGCCATCACCTTGGCGTTGCCCGGCAGGCTCTGCGCCAGCAGCCGGGTCTGGTTCAGATTGCTTTCCGCCAGGTGCAGCTTGACCTTGTTGGACTGGTACTCGGCCCAGAAATCCACGGCGTCGGCCTTGGCCAGCTGCATGGCCTGGACGATGTTGTCGTCCTTGATCTTCGACACCCCCATGAACACCGACAGCAGCACCACCGTGATCGCGACGGCATTATTCAGCTGCTTCTTCTTGGCCTCGACACTGATTTCCACTTCCATATTGCCCCCCTGTTGGATGACCCTGTCGCACGATGAGCGCAATCTACCACAGAGCCACCGCCGCTTGCCGGTGCTTGGGCCCCGGCCTGGCGCACGAACGGCACAGCGGACTCCACAGCCGAATGACCGCAACACAGCAAAAAAGTTGGCCGAAGACCGCGCGCTTGACGGTCTTCGGCCAACCTTATGATCCCGGCGGGGTGTGCTGTTGCGCGCTGCTCAGCCGCCGAACTTCAGCAGCACCACGCCGGACATGATCAGCATCACCCCCATATAGCGCAGCAGCGACGAGGCATCGCCGAAAAACACCACCCCGACCAGAAAGGTGCCGGCGGCGCCGATGCCGGTCCACACCGCATAGGCCGTGCCCATGGGGATCGTGCGCTGGGCCTGATACAGCAGGTAGCCGCTGAGCGCCATGCAGGTCACGGCAAAGGCGATGCCCTTGACCGTGTTGCCGCCGCTTTGCGCCATCTTCATCCCCAGCGGCCAACCCACCTCGAACAAACCTGCCATCGTCAGAAAGATCCAGGGCATATCCTTCTCCTCAAAAAATGCGTATTGATGATTGCCGTCGTCCGTCAGCCGGCCGCGGCGCCGTCGATCAGGGCGTGCAGGCTCTGCACCACGTGCTCGCGTTCGGCCTGGCTGAAACCGACCAGCCCGAACAGTTCCAGAAACACCATGCCCTCGATCGCCAGGAAGGCCGTCAGCGCCCGGTCGTCGGGCAGCGCGGCGCGGATGCGCGGCAGGTGCCGGGCGTAGAAATCCTGCATCGGCGCCAGCAGGGTCGGATTGTTCATGGCGGCGGCCAGCATCGCCGCGGCGGTGCGGTGGTCCTGCCCGGTCAGCCCCAGCACGGCGTCGATATACGCCTTGAGATGGGCGATACCGGGCTCAGCGTCGGCCGGCCAGCAGCGCTCGATCTCCTCGTCGTAGCGCCGCACCATGCGCTCCATCAGCGCCTGGATCAGCGCTTCCTTGGTTCGGTAGGTGTAGAGCACCCCGCCCTTGCTGATGCCCGCCTCCGCCGCCACGGCGTCGATGGTCAGCCTGACCACGCTGTCGCGCATGATGACGCGCTCGGTGGCATCGAGGATGCGATCCGGCTCGATAGTGGAGGTCCGACCCATGCTGCGCCCCTTAATTTATCCGTCTGGACGGTATTCTATTAATGCTTGAAAAGAAAGGCAATACCCTCAAATCCGCAGCCGACGGCGGCGCCACGTCTGCGCCGACAGCCACACCGCGACGCGGCCCCCGCCCGTGCGGAGCGCCCCCGGATGCCGTTGCGCCCCGGCCAGCTCGCCCGCCCTCACCGCCACACCTTGCGGTGCGGCCGTTTACCGGCTTGGATGAAGAGAGACAGGCACCACTCCCGGGAGAGCTCATGCTCATCAACTGCGTCGCCTACCAGAACGGCAAGAAGCTGGCCGACCTGCCCATCGAGCAGATCCACGATTACCTCGCCCAGCCCGACTGCTTCGTCTGGGTAGCGATCCGCGACCCCGACGACAACGAACTGCAGCGCATGACCGAGCAGTTCCGACTGCACGAACTGGCGGTGGAAGACGCCCGCCACGGCCACCAGCGCCCCAAGCTGGAGGAATACGACGGCATGCTGTTCTGCGCGCTGCAGCTGCTGGACTGCGACGAAGGTGGCGAGCTGCTGGTCGGCGAGATGGACCTGTTCGTCGGCCACAACTACGTGCTGTCGTTGCGCAACCGTTCGCAACAGGGCTTCCAGAACGTGCGCGCACGCTGCGAGCACGAGCCGCAACTGCTGCGCTTCGGCGCCGGCTTCGTGTTCTACGCCCTGATCGACTCCGTGGTCGACCGCTACTTCAGCGTGGTGCACCGCCTGGAAGACGAACTGGAAGAAATGGAGGAAAGACTGTTTGCGCGCGGCGACGCCGGCCAGCGCACCATCCACGACCTGTACCTGCTCAAGCGCAAGCTGGTCACCGTCAGCCACGCCGTGGTGCCGCTGAACGAGGCCGTGGCGCGGCTGCACGGTGGGCGCGTGCCGGAGGTGTGCCGTGAAGTACAGGACTACTACCGCGACGTCGACGACCACCTGGCCCGCATCGCGCGCACCCTCGACTCGCTGCGCGACATGCTGGCCACCGCGATCCAGGTCAACCTGGCGATGATCTCGCTCGACGAATCGGCCGTCAGCAAGAAACTGGCCAGCTACGCCGCCCTGTTCGCGGTACCGACCACCATCGCCGGCATCTACGGCATGAACTTCCAGAACATGCCCGAGCTGAAAACCAGCGTCGGCTACCCGCTGGCACTGCTGGCGATGCTGGTGCTCGACCTGTTGCTGTGGTGGCGCTTCAAACGCGTGGGCTGGCTTTAGGGCGTGTCATCCATGGCGTCCCCCTCGCGTTGCTGCCGCGAAAGCGGCCAGGCAAGGCACCCGGTCCCGCGCCCCGAGATCAGGCCAGCGCGGACGGCGCGTCCATCACCAGCAGGTCACGCTCGCCGTCGCCCAGCGCCTTGTCCTGGTAAAACACCAGACCCGGCAGGTCATCCGGCAGCGCCTCGGTCGCCGACCTCCCCTCCAGCAAGGCCAGCGCCGGGGCAATCACACAGTGCTGCAGGGCCTCGTCGCCCTCCATCTGCGCCAGGCGCAGGGAATAGGTCCACTCGTCGCCATACGGCGAGTCGGAATCGTCCCAGCACAACAGGCGCTGCGCCTCGTTCCGCCATGGCTGCCAGCCCTGCGCCGGAAAGCCGACGTAGGAATCGTATTCAAAGCTGAATTCGCAGGTCCAATGCGCCACGTGCAGCACCGGCTGGCAAGGCTGCTCGACGCCATCGACCAGGCGGTGCGGCACGCCGTCGCCAAACAGGCTGATCTGGTAGTTGAGCCAGGCCACGATCACTTCCTTGCGCTTCTTGCGCTTGATCAGCGGAAAACTCCCGGCCAGGGCGCTACGCCCCTCCCCTTCCCGTTGCTGCACGGCATTGATCACCGGCCCCACGTCGTGACACAGACCGCTGGCCGGTAACGCCTCGGCGATCAGGCGGTTCAGGGCATGCTGGATCGACTTCGCCTGTCGCCATTGTTCATTCGCTGCTTTTTCGCTGTGGTCAGCGCCTTCCTGCTCGGTGTTCATCGTGCCAACTCTTCTCATGTTCATCGCCAAGGCGGAAAAATGCCGGCCATGCGCTCCCACACTAACGGGACGGGCCGGCGGCACAGACCCTATACCATCAAACACCCACCCTTGCCCAGCGCAAGGGCCTGCGCCGTGCCTTAGCCAATCCGCCACATAATCAGAAGCAATTTATTGGCTTAATAACCAAACAAAAAGATATAATGAACGCTTTCCAGTCAGCAACGCCAAGGAAACGACAGCATGGAAGTCAGAGACAGCAACGGCACCCTTCTGAACGACGGTGATTCGGTACAAGTCATCAAGGACCTCAAGGTGAAGGGCTCCTCCACCGTGATCAAGCGCGGCACTCTGTTCAAGAACGTCCGCCTGCAGGAAGACGACGACGAGCACGTCGAATGCCGCAACGACAAGATCAAGGGCCTGATGCTGAAGACCTGCTTCCTGAAAAAAGTCTGATTTCCCCCGGCAGGCAGAACCAACGCCGCCTGCCGCGAGACGGACCCACGTTGGCCGAAAGCCCGGCAAACCGGGCTTCGGCCAACCTTCCACGCCCGCCAAACAAGCCGTGCCGCCCGGCACTTGAAACCCGCTGCCGATGCCCCCATTAATAATGGGATTATTCAGCGCGACGCATCACGCGGCGCATCCATCGACACGATCAGGACCTCCTCATGGCCATTACCGTAAACGGCGTTGAAATCACCGAAGCCATGGTGCAAGCCGAACTGGCAAACCACGCCGACGCCCCCAGCCCGCGCGATGCCGCTATTCAACAGCTGATCCTGCACGAGCTGCTGCTGCAAAAAGCCAAGGCCAGCGGTCTCGACACCAGCAACGAAGGCCAGGCCATTGGCGCCCTGCTCGACAAGGAACTGGCGTTTACGCCGGCCGACGAAGCCACCTGCCTGGCGTTCTACAACGACCACCCGGAACAATTCCGCCAGGGCGAAAGCGCCACGGCCAGCCACATCCTGTTCCCGCTGGGCCAGGGTGACGACGTCGCCAACATGCTCGCCAAGGCCAAGGCCGAAGGCGTGCTGGCCGAAGTACAGGCCAACCCGTCGCGCTTCGCCGACCTCGCCCGCGAACACTCCACCTGCCCGTCCGGCCAGCAAGGCGGCAACCTGGGCCAGTTCGGCCGCGGCCAGATGGTGCCGGAATTCGAACAGGCCGTGTTCAGCACCGAAGCCGGCCAGATCACCCCGAACCTGGTCGAAACCCAGTTCGGCTACCACGTCATCCAGGTCAACGACCGCCAGAGCGGCGGCCAGCTTGCCTTCGAGGACATCAAGGAACGCCTGGGCCAGTACCTGAACGAAATGGCCGGCCGCCAGATGATGCACGAGTACCTGAGCAAGCTGGTGGAAGAAGCCAAGATCGAAGGCTACTCGATGTCGGCGCAGTAATACCGACCGACAGGCAGCAATGAAAAACCGGGCTCTTGCCCGGTTTTTTTATCTGAGCCGCCAACGACGCCAGTGCCCGCTCCGCGTCAGAGCGCCGCCCTCAGATCAGCCAGTCCAGCAGCGCCAGTCCGACCCGATTGGCCGCGATCAGCCCCACCGCCAGCAGCATCGGCCCCTCCCCCGCACGGAGACGCACCGCCGCCACCGCAAGCCAGGCGTACACGATCGACGCCAGCAAACACACTCCGGCCTCGCCCCAGGCACCGGCGGCGAAGAAACCGGGCCAATGTCCCACCACTTCCACCGCCACCACGGCCACCACGTTGACCAAGGCCCACCACGCCAGTTGGCGGTACAACCGTCCCGAAGACAAACTCATCACCCACCCCGTCCGAAAAACCCGGCGTGATTATAAACATGCAAAGCCAACCGCCGGCATCTCAAAAGGGGAATCACGTTTGCCTCCACGAAAAGCCTTGCGCAAACGATCGACGTGCCGCACCAAGGCAGCCGAACGGCAATCCGGCAGGGCTACCGGCAGTGAAGAAATAGGAACCATACGGAACATAATGGTGGCGGCAGGGGGTCGTCTGATTCCCCCGCACGGTTGCCTGGCTGGTCGATTGCAGGATGGGTGGAGCGCAGCGCAACCCATCACGACATGGGCAACATTCATTGATGGGTTACGGTGCACGCGCCTTCATCCATCCTACCAGCCAATTCATCAATTAATGGGCACGCACCTGCCAGCGATCAAAATAATCTGATTTGTATTCAGAAATCATTTTTTCTGCCGCATTCTTGGCAAACATATAATTCAAGCCGCCGCCAAGGACACCTCCTAAGACGGGAACAAATTTAGCAGCTTGATTCTTGGTTAGCTTAATGCCAAGCAATTTGGCAACCTCCATAATCAGACGAATAGCGACATTCGCGGAAGGCCCTCTCTTGGCAAGATTTTCAGCTGCAGCCTTCGTCATTTGGGTACGAATGGCGGCCTGAGCTGCCGCATCGAAACCCAGCGCCTTGAGATATATTAGTTGGGCCTTCTCCTTGTGGATCGCATTTTCAATATCGAACCCATTCAAGATGGCAATCTTCTGATTGAGCCTATATAGCTGAGCCGCCATGTTGGCGATATCGACGCCACCCAGGGCTATCGTCGTCGCAACACCACCAAACCCACTGGTTGCTCCACTTGCCGCACAATAACTTGCCGTCAAGCTGGCGTATTTAGTGGCAAGCTTTTCTATAAAAACATAATTATGAGGCTGTTCAACAAGGTCCTTTGCCGAGAAAACCTCCAAGCCACAGTCCCGCGCATCATTCAAAACATCTTGCGGATTGACATCCAGGACTATTTCCTTAATTTTCGAAAAAACAGATACCTCGTCGCTCACGTCATTTTCCTTTTTTGAAAAAAGCTATCAAGACATGTATCTTCACATATTCACTGCTATTGACAGCGCGTTATTACTGCGACAATTTACGATAAACACAACGCAAACATCATATATCAGACACGCCCCTCCTGGCACTTCAGACGCAAAAAAGCCGCCATCACTGGCGGCTTTTGATTTGTCTATTGCTTGGATCAGGCAAGCTTAACCAACTGCCCCTTCAGCTTCTCCAGCTTGTCGCCGAACTCGGCCAACTGAGTCTTGTCGCGTTCCACCAGATGCGCCGGCGCCTTATCGACGTAGCCCGGTTTTTCCAGCTTCGCAGTCAGCTTGGCCAGTTCGGCCTCGACCTTGCCGATTTCCTTGGTCAGGCGCGCGGTTTCGGCGGCCTTGTCCACTTCCACCTTCAGCATCAGACGGGCGTCGCCGCTGATCGCCACCGGGGAATCGTCTTCCGGCAGCTTGGCCAGCAGCGTGCCGTCGGTGAGGCGGCACAGCAGCTTCAGGTAGGGCACGAAGTCGGCCAGGGTCTGGTCGGTGGTTTCGATGAACAGCGGCGCCTTCACGGCCGGGCCGATGTTCATTTCGCCACGCAAGTTGCGCACCGCGTTGACCATGTCCTTGAACGCCTCCATGCGGGCGTTGGCGTCGGCATTGATCTTCTCCGGCACCGCCACCGGCCAGGCAGCCATCATGATCGAGTCGGTCTTGTTGGCGTTGGCCAGCGGAGCCACGGTCTGCCACAGCTCTTCGGTGATGAACGGCATGATCGGGTGAGTCAGGCGCAGCGCCACTTCCAGCACGCGCACGATGGTGCGGCGGGTGGCGCGCTGCTGCGCTTCGTTACCGTTCTGCAGCTGCACCTTGGCCAGTTCGACGTACCAGTCGCAGTACTCGTTCCAGATGAACTCGTAGATGGTCTGGGCGGCAAGGTCGAAGCGGTAGGTTTCCAGCGCGTTGGTGACGTCAGCCTCGGCCTGTTGCAGGCGGCCGATGATCCACTGGTCGACGAAGCTGTATTCCAGCGGCAGGCTTTCGTCCTGGCCGCAGTCCTTGCCCTCGACGTTCATCATCACGAAGCGGGTGGCGTTCCACAGCTTGTTGCAGAAGTTGCGGTAGCCCTCGGCACGCTTGAAGTCGAAGTTGACCGAGCGGCCGAGCGTGGCGTAGCTCGCCATGGTGAAGCGCAGCGCGTCGCTGCCGAAGGGCGGAATGCCTTCCGGGAACAGCTTCTCGGTGGCCTTGGCGATGGCCGGGGCCTTCTCCGGGCGGCGCAGGCCGGTGGTGCGCTTCTCGATCAAGGGCTGCAGCGCGATGCCGTCGATCAGGTCCACCGGGTCGATCACGTTGCCCTCGGACTTGGACATCTTCTTGCCTTCGTGGTCGCGCACCATGCCATGGATGTACACGTCCTTGAACGGCACCTTGCCGCAGAAGTGGGTGGTCATCATGATCATCCGGGCGACCCAGAAGAAGATGATCTCGTAGCCGGTCACCAGCACTTGCGACGGCACGAAGGCGCGCAGTTCCGGCGTGTCCTCCGGCCAGCCCAGCGTGGAGAACGGCACCAGCGCCGACGAGAACCAGGTGTCGAGCACGTCGTCGTCGCGGCGCAGCGTCTTGCCCGGCGCCTTGGCCTGGGCTTCTTCCAGGCTTCGGCCAACGTAGACCTGGCCGTCTTCGTCGTACCAGGCCGGGATCTGGTGGCCCCACCACAGCTGGCGGCTGATGCACCAGTCCTGGATGTTGTTCATCCACTGGTTGTAGGTGTTGACCCAGTTTTCCGGTATGAAGCGCACTTGGCCGGATTCGACGGCGTCGATGGCCTTCTCGGTGATGCTCTTGCCGGTGGCGTCGCCCTCGCCCACCTTGGTCATGGCGACGAACCACTGGTCGGTCAGCATCGGCTCGATCACCGAGCCGGTACGGTCGCCGCGCGGCACCATCAGCTTGTGCGGCTTCACTTCCACCAACAGGCCCTGCGCCTCGAGGTCGGCGACCATCTTCTTGCGCGCCTCGGAGGTGTGCAGGCCGGCGTAGGCGGCCGGCAGCTCGATGGTGCCCTGGGCCGAACCGTCGAAGCCGAACACCTGCGCCTTGTCGAGGATGGTGGCCTGCAGGCTCATCACGTTGATGAGCTGGGTGTTGTGGCGCTTGCCGACCTGGTAGTCGTTGAAATCGTGCGCCGGGGTGATCTTGACGAAGCCGGTGCCAAAGGCGGCATCGACGTAATCGTCGGCGATCACCGGGATCTGGCGGCCGGTCAGCGGCAGCTCGAGCATCTTGCCCAAGAGGTGCTGGTAGCGCTCGTCGGTCGGGTTGATGGCCACGGCCACGTCGCCCAGCAGCGTTTCCGGACGGGTGGTGGCGACCACCACGGCCTCATCGCTGCCCACCACCGGGTAGCGGATGTGCCACATCGAGCCGTCTTCTTCTTCCGACAGCACTTCGAGGTCGGACACGGCGGTGCCGAGCTTCGGGTCCCAGTTCACCAGGCGCTTGCCGCGGTAGATCAGGCCCTGCTCGAACAGGCGCACGAACACTTCGGTGACCACGCCGGCGCGGGTCTCGTCCATGGTGAAGTACTCGCGGCTCCAGTCCACCGAGCAGCCGACGCGGCGCATCTGCTGGGTGATGGTGCCGCCGGAAACGTTCTTCCACTCCCACACCTTGTCGATGAACGCCGCGCGGCCCAGATCGTGGCGGCTCACGCCCTGCTCGGCCAGCTGGCGCTCGACCACGATCTGCGTGGCGATGCCGGCGTGGTCGGTGCCCGGAATCCAGGCGGTGTTGTCGCCCTTCATGCGGTAGTAGCGGGTCAGCCCGTCCATGATGGTCTGGTTGAAGGCATGGCCCATGTGCAGGGTGCCGGTGACGTTGGGCGGCGGCAGCTGGATGCAGAACGACGGCTTGTCGGAATCCATGTGCGGCTGAAAATAGCCGGCGTTTTCCCAGATGGTGTACCAGCGGCGTTCGATGTCGCCCGGTTCAAAGCTCTTGGCGAGTTCCATGGTCTGAATTCGTGTCCGTGAGGAAGGCAGAAAAATGGGATCGATTATAAACCGAATCGGTCCAACCTTCCGAGTCCACCGTGTTATTTGGACAGCATGATGCAAAAGGCGTAGCCTATTCGGCCTGAAAGCCAAAACAACAACATATTCAATAAATTGCTTTTCAAAAAAGGCAATTACTACCTGATTTGCTTATGAAAACCCCAAAACGCGTGCTGGTCATCGAGGACAGCACCATGCTGATCCGTCCGGTCTGCCGCATGGTGGAGGAGCTGGGCTTCGAGGCGGTGCCGGTGATGAGCCTGGCCGAGCTCGAGCAACAGCTCGCCAGCGAGGTGCACTTCAGCGCCGCCGTGGCGGACTACTGCCTGCCGGACGCTCCCAGCGGCGAAGCGCTGCCGCCGCTGTTCCGGGCCGGTATCCCCACCATCGTCCTGACCGCCCACAACGACCAGCAGACGCGTGACGACATCCTGAGCATGCCGGTGGTGGACTACATCCCCAAGGACAGCCCCTCGGCGCTCGACTACCTGATGCGCATGCTCAAGCGCATCGACCGCAACCCCCAGATCAAGGTGCTGGTGGTGGATGACTCGCACACCACCCGCTCGCTGTTGCGCGACTACCTGCGGCGGCACCTGTACCAGGTGCTGGAGGCGGTCGATGCCGAAGCGGCGCTGCAGATCCTGCGCGAGCACAGCGACGTCAGCCTGGTGCTGGCCGATTACGGCATGCCGGGCATGGACGGTGCACAGATGACCAGCGCCATCCGCCGGCTCTACACCCATACCCGGCTCGCCATCGTCGGCATCTCGGTGCAGCAGGACAAGACCATGACGCCGCGCTTTCTCAAGGCCGGCGCCGACGACTATCTGCAAAAGCCGTTCACCTTCGAAGAGTTCACCTGCCGCATCACGCGCAATATCGAATTCGTCGAAAACCTGATGACGCTGGAGCATCTGGCGCATGCCGACCCGCTCACCGGGCTGTCCAACCGCCGCCACCTGTTCGAACAAGTGCAGAAGATCCGCGGCGCCTACGGCATCGCCATCATCGACATCGACCATTTCAAGCAGATCAACGACGGCTTCGGCCACGACGTCGGCGACGTCGTCATCCAGCACCTGGCCGACCGGCTGCGCGAGCACTTCCCGCGCGCCATCGTGGCCCGCTTCGGCGGAGAAGAGTTCGTGGTGCTGATGAAGCGTGACGCCGCCCACCCGCTGGCGCAACGGCTGGAAGAACTGCGACAGGAAGTAGAAAGAGAGGAAGTGGACAGCCACAAGGGCACGGTGCGCTACACCATCAGCATCGGCATGGCTGCGGCCACCGCACCGGACATCCGCGAGCTGCTGCGCCTGGCCGACGAGCGCCTCTACAAGGCCAAGCAAAACGGCCGTAACCGCGTCTGCGCGAGCTGAACCATCCTCGGAACAAACCCGTCGCAGTCGGCGAGCGAGCCAAAGCGGCTTGAATGCCGCCGAAGCACGGGAACCGGAATGACCAAGTCGCCCTTATAGGATGAGAGGAGCCTGGCGCCCCATCATCGATGGGCGCCACTCGCGCCGAGAGCTCCAGGCTCAGCATGGCCCCAGCGCAGGGAGCCCGCGGCGAGATCTGTCTCAGGCGGCGCGCTGCAGCACCCAGTCCAACGCGCGCGTGGGAAGCACCCGCTTCAGGTACCAGAACAATTTGGTCGGAAACGTCACCCGGTAGCGTGCCGCCGGGTGTTTGCTCGCCAAGGACTTGAGCACCGCGTCCAGCACCGCCTCCGGCGGCAGCGTGAAGGGCGCGGCGTGCCCCTCCTTCTTCAACCGCACCAGCTGCTTCTCGTACGAGGCACGATGTGCGCTGTGCTCGATATCGACGTTCTTCAGGAAACGCGCCAGCGCATTGGGCCGGAAACGACTTTCGATCGGCCCCGGTTCAACCAGCGACACAAACACGCCGCTGCCCTCCAGCTCCAACCGCAGCGTGTCACACAGCCCTTCCATGGCGAACTTGCTGGCGTTATAGGCACCGCGGTATTTCATCGCGGCAAAGCCCAGCACCGAACTGTTGAACAGGATGCGCCCGTGCCCCTGGCGCCGCATCGCCGTCAGCACGGTGTTGGTCAGCTCCCAGGCGCCGAACAGGTTGGTCTCGAACTGCTCACGCAGCGCGGCACGCGTGATGTCCTCTGCCGCGCCGGGTTGGCCGAAACCCGCGTTGTTGAACAGCGCATCGAGCGTACCGCCGGTGCGTGCCAACACCTCGTCGACCGCGGCGCGGATCGAGGCCGAATCCGCCACGTCCAGCAACAGGCACTCCAGCCCCTCTTCGGCCAACCTTTGCACGTCCTGCGCCTGGCGGCAGCTGGCAAACACGCGCCAGCCGCGCGCCTTGAGCCCCTTTGCCACGGTATAGCCAATGCCACTGGAGCAGCCGGTGATCAGAATAGTTGGGAGAGCCATGCAAGCGAAATCCTGTGAAACAGGCCAGAACGGCCACGCTGCGAACGGGCAGCAGATAGGTTGTTGATAGCGAGAACGGCATCATGCCTTTGCCGGACAGCAGGCCCGATCAGGCCGCATCCCCGTCGACGCTACCGCACGGCGTCGAGGCCACCCGGGGCAGCGTCCTGCGACACCCTGTTGGCAAGCCTCCGGCCTGCGGAGTGTACTACAGCCTGCCGCCGGCACGCGCGGAGGGGCGTCGTACCGGCCCGGGGAATGCCGCCCCAAGCCCTGGCCATGATCCCGAACCGCACGAAACCAACCAAACCGGCCATTCACTTTAGAGAGGCTCTGCATAGAATAAAAAATGCCCGGCCAAGAAGTCGATGGAAATACCCCTGCCCCACCCACTTTGGCCCGAGCCGCGACCGCAAGCCCCCGTCCGCCACCGGATTCCCCCATCGGGCACAGCGGTAAAGGAGAAACTCAAGATGCAGCTTATCGTGCAGAAAATCGACAAGCCGGAAGCGGTCAACTTCATTCTGGGTCAAACACACTTCATCAAGTCCGTCGAGGACATCCACGAAACCCTGGTCGCAACCGTCCCTGGCATCCAGTTTGGCGTCGCCTTCTGCGAAGCCTCTGGCAAATGCCTGGTGCGATGGTCCGGCACCGACCCCGCCATGATCGAACTGGCCCAAAAGAATGCCCAAGCCATCGGTGCCGGCCATAGTTTCATTATTTTCCTGGGGGACGGCTACTTTCCGTTGAACGTGCTGAACACAGTGAAAATGGTGCCGGAGGTCTGTCGCATTTTCTGCGCCACGGCCAATCCAACGGAAGTCATTCTTGCCGAAACGGAACAGGGCCGAAGCGTGCTCGGCGTAGTGGATGGCTTCTGCGCCAATGGCATCGAAGGCAACGACGATATTCAGTGGCGGAAGAATTTTCTGCGGCAGATTGGCTACAAGCTATGAGTAGATGCCCTTATGGCAGCCGCTGGTATTGGTCATGAACACGGCTCCTTGGTGGAGATTATCCACCTTAAGTTAGTGTCCACGGGGAGCGGGACAGACCAGACTTCCTTTTGCAGCTAGAGCGCAGGGAGCTCATGAAGCTTCTGCGGAGCCTCGGGGTAGGATTGGTTGTTGTCAGCTTCGATAAAAGCATCATGTAGCGCCACGTTACCGTGCGTCGAGTCAAAGCGTTGGCGGTAGCTACGCGACACGGTTTGCATATCGAAGATTTGGTATTCAACCGGGACGTGCTGCAGCAGGGAAATGAGTGGGATCTCGGCCGCAAATCCCAAATCAGGAACCCTGATGCAGCAGGTGGGAGCCCATTACTGGCTCGAGCTTCGCTCTTTCAAAGAAGCGGCATGACCAGCAAGGCAACGATCAGCGCCCATACCAGCGCCCCCACCGAAAACACCGTGTAGGCCAACGCTTCCGTCCGAACCGAGTCATCATGCTCAAACAGGGCATCAAGACCGTGATAAATCAGGCCGCCCGAGGCCATCAATCCGAGTATGGCCGCCAAAGCGTTGAATATCGGAACGGGAGCGAACAACGACAGGGCCGACAGCCAGATCGGCACCGGTGCGATGGCGGCCAGACGGTAGCAGTCGGCATAGGATGGGCGGGATTCGGTATGCACCGCATAACGGATAAACCAGGCCATCACATGCACACAACCCCAACTGGTCAGCAGGAAAAGCAGCGCGATACCAGCCCAATATTCGAACGTGACATGGGTGGAATAGACCTCGCCATGGAACCGGGCGGCGTACAGAATCATGCCGGTTGCCAGCAACGAGGGAATCAGCACGATTTTCAGGAACGAGCCCAAGGGCGAAGGATGGGTCCGTGATATATCGTTCCACCCCTCCTTGGAGGACACGACCATACGAAAAAGCGAGAGGGGTCTCATGGCAACACTCCTCGATAACAACAGGCAGTGAAATCAGTGGGGGCTTCTTCGACTATATAACGGCATGATCGGTTTGCAAGCACGCCAGCTGTGGTGGTCATGCCCGTGTTATGGACCGGCTTTTTTCAATAGCGTCGGTCTGACATCAAATCTATGCCATTCACCTCGGCGTTGGATGCCAGCCTTTCCAGGTACTGTTGCAGCGAACGGCTCAGGCTTTGCTCGGCAAGGTCGGAGGCCACGCGATCGCGTGCCATCTCCAGGGGCAGAAGTTTCCCCGGCTCACGCCGCTCCACCTTGACGATATGGAAGCCGTAACGGGTACGCACGACACGCGGCAAGACACCTACCGAGCCATCGGCAAACAGTACCGCCTCAAATTCCGGCACGGTATCCCCCCGTTGCAGTTGCCCGAGACTGCCACCAACCTGCGCCGACGGGCAGTTGGACATTTCGCGCGCCAATTCGGCAAAACGCGAGGCATCGGCCTGGGCCTGATGCAGTATCGCCTCCGCGCGCGCCAGCAGCGGCTGGATCGGTGTCCGTTCCGTCACTTGCAACAGGATGTGCGAGGCAAACACCAGTTCGCCCACCGTGTAACGCCCGGGATTCGCTAGGTAATGGCGCTCGACCTCTTCGTCGCCAGCCTGCGGCACCTTGACTTCACGCTCCAGCAAGTGTTCGAGCGCCGCCACAGTAGCGGTCTGGTCCGCATCCGCCGCCAGCAAACCCAGCGCCACGGCGCGCTGGCGGAGCAGTTCCTGCACGGAGGCAAACCGTAGATCGGCCGGCGTCCCCGCCACGATCTCGACGTCGTTGATGCGTGCAGTCAGTGATTGAGGGGTGGATTCGATGGGCATGAGTCAGGGCTCTTTAGGAAATTCGACGGTTGCTCGCCAGCTTTCTGTGGGTGCGCATCAGCTGATAGGGCCGCGAAAGATAGAAGATTGCTGCAAATCCACTCCAGATGTGGACCAAACGGGTAAACGGAAAAATCAGGAACACGGTGAGCCCGAGGAAGATATGGGCCTTGTACACCCAAGGCACCGAAAGGATCAGCGCAGCATTGTCTGCCCGGAAAATCACGATGCCTTGCACATAGGCAATCAACGCACCGAAGTCGTAACCGGGGACATGACTCGAGGAGTAAACCACGGTCAGCAGGCCAAGCGCGAGCTGGAGCCAGATGATCACCAGCACCACCATGTCCGCGGTACGGCTATTGCTCAGGATGCGTGGATCGCTGACCCGACGGTAAATCAGGATGCTGAGCCCGATGATGGAGAACACACCGGCCACCCCGCCCCCCACCATCGCCAACAACTCATGCGCCCTCTCGCTCATCAGTGCCAGCACGATGGGCTCCGGCATCAGGAAACCGATCAGGTGGCCGAAGAAGACCACAAGGACACCGAGGTGGAATAGCATCGAGCCCAGGCGCAGCTGACTCTTGCGCAGAATCTGCGACGAATCGCTTTTCCACGAATACTGCTCGCGGTCGAAGCGGATCAGGCTGCCGATGAAAAAGACCGACAGCGCAATGTAGGGGTAGAGGCCAAATAGAAAATCGTGCAGCGATTTCATGGTGCTTCTCCTCTCAATCCTGCTAGCGTGGCGGGCGCGGCATGAAACGGACCGTGGCGGTCGCGGGTTTGTGCACGCAGCTGGCATCGTCACCAAAGGCCGGGGGCGACTCCCAGTCGGCATCCAGATTCTCTTCTTCCTGAACCGTCAGGCAGGACCAGTCCAGGCCCGGCTGACGGATGCCCAGCAACAGAACGTCCGGCACGGCGGCGTACAGGCTGCCCTTTTCGATTAGGGCCTGTCCCAGTTTGCGCAGGACATCGGCGCAATCGGTCAGCGTCGCATTGGCCTCGCTGAGGGGGCGCCGGCTCAGGAATTCGAGCACGGCCGGCAGATAATCCGGCAACTCGCCTTCGACCAGTGACAAGCCCGCCCGGGCATACGCCAGATGCAGATCGACCATCGCCGGACCGCGATCGCGCGACTCCCCATGCACGTGCTCGAACAGGTACAAGGACGTACGGCGGCCCCGGTCGAATAGCGCGACGTAGTCTTCTTCCAGTGATAGCGGCTCTCCTGCTTGCAGCGCCTCGATCAGCCGCCGCAGCCGTTCTCCCGACTCGGCCGGCAGACGCCGGACAAGGGGCGTCAGCAGCTCGCCGATTTCCGGCAGCGCCGCCAGCAGAGCCGGTCCGGGATAGGTTAGCAACGCGCCTAGCGCGTGCAGCTCACGGGGGGTGTCAGTAATCAACGCTGTTCTCCGGATTGTGGCCCGCGATGGTTTTGAGCGGGATGACTTTCTTGCCCCCCATCTTGCCGCCGAACAGACTCAGTTCACTGCTGCCGTCCGAGCAGCCGTTGCCAAAGGTAAAGCCGCACTCGCCGCGCAACTGATAGGCGTTTTCGGCGTATTCGCGGTGGGAGGTCGGAATGACGTAGCGGTCTTCGTAGTTGGCGATGGACAGGTAGCGATGCATGTCCTCCGCCTGGGCGACTGACAGCCCAGCCTGGGCCAGGATGTCCGGACTGTCGCGGCGTTCGAGCTGACGCACCCGGTAGAAGGCGCGCATCGCCAGCATCTTTTCCAGCGCCGCCGCGACCGGCGCTTCCTTGCCGGCGGTGAGCAGATTGGCAAGGTAGCGCAGCGGAATGCGCAGGCTGGAGACGTCGGGGATATGGCCCTTGGCGCCGATCTCGCCGGCGTTGGCACGCGCCTGGATCGGGGAGAGCGGCGGCACGTACCAGACCATCGGCAAGGTGCGGTACTCGGGATGCAGCGGGAAGGCGATCTTCCACTCCACCGCCATCTTGTAAGCCGGCGACTCGCGAGCAGCATCGAGCCACGCCAGCGGCATGCCCTGCTTCAGGGCTTCTTCGCGCACCGAGGCGGAATGGGGGTCGAGGAAGACGGCCAGTTGCGCTTCGTACAGGTCCTGTGGGTCTTCTACCGAGGCGGCGCTTTCGATCCGGTCGGCGTCGTAGAGCAACACCCCGAGATAGCGGATGCGACCGACACAGGTTTCCGAACAGACCGTCGGCTGGCCCGACTCGATGCGCGGATAACAGAAGATGCACTTCTCGGCCTTGCCGCTCGACCAGTTGTAATAGATCTTCTTGTACGGGCAGCCCGAGACGCACATGCGCCAGCCACGGCATTTGTCCTGATCGATCAGGACGATGCCGTCCTCCTCGCGTTTGTAGATCGAGCCGGACGGACAACTCGCCACGCAGGCCGGGTTCAGACAGTGCTCGCACAGGCGAGGCAGATACATCATGAAGGTGTTTTCGAACTCGCCGTAGATTTCCTTCTGCACCGCCTCGAAGTTGTAGTCCTGGCTGCGCTTGGCGAACTCGCCGCCGAGGATTTCCTCCCAGTTCGGTCCCCATTCGATCTTTTCCATCCGTTGTCCGGTCACGATGGAAATCGGCCGGGCCACCGGCGGGGTCGGCATCTCCGGCGCGGTTTGCAGGAATTCGTAGTCGAACGTGAAGGGCTCGTAGTAGTCGTCGATCTCCGGCAGATTGGGATTGCCGAACAGGTTGAGCAGCAACTGCAAGCGCCCGCCCTGCTTCAGCTTGAGCTTGCCGTTGGGCTTGCGCTCCCACCCCCCGCGCCAGTGTTCCTGATTTTCCCAGTCTTTCGGATAGCCGATGCCGGGTTTGGTTTCGACGTTGTTGAACCAGGCGTACTCCATGCCCAAGCGGCTGGTCCAGACGTTCTTGCAGGTGACCGAACAGGTGTGGCAGCCGATGCATTTATCCAGGTTCAGCACCATCGCGATCTGGGCGCGGATCTTCATGAGCGTTCTCCTCGTGCCGCAAGCGGGGTATCCATCCAGTCCACCTTGTCCATCTTGCGCACGATGACGAATTCGTCCCGGTTCGAGCCGACCGTGCCGTAGTAGTTGAAGCCGTAGGCCAAGTGCGCGTAGCCGCCAATCATGTGCGTCGGCTTGACCACGGTGCGGGTCACCGAATTATGGATGCCGCCACGGTGACCGGTGATCTCCGAGCCCGGGACATTCACGATCTTTTCCTGTGCGTGATACATCATGCACATGCCCTCCTTCACTCGCTGACTGACCACAGCTCGTGCGGCAATGGCCCCATTCAGGTTGTAAAGCTCGATCCAATCGTTGTCGACGATGCCACCTTTCTGCGCGTCGACCTCCGATAGCCAGACGATCGGCCCGCCGCGCGAGAGCGTGAGCATGATCAGGTTGTCGGTATAAGTGCTGTGGATGCCCCACTTCTGGTGCGGGGTGATGAAATTGAGCACGACCTCGGGATGGCCATTCGGCTTTTTCCCAACCAGAGGCGCGACGGTGCGGGTATCGATCGGCGGCCGGTAACTGGCAAAGCCTTCGCCGAAATCCCGCATCCAGGGATGATCCTGATAAAACTGCTGGCGCCCGGTCAGGGTTCGCCACGGGATCAATTCGTGCACATTGATATAGCCTGCGGTGTAGCTGACATGCTCGCTCTCGATGCCCGACCAGGTCGGCGAGGAAATGATCTTGCGCGGCTGCGCCTGGATGTCGCGATAGCGTATCTTCTCGTCTTCCCGTACATCGGCAAGATGCGCGTGCTCGCGCCCGGTGAATTGCTCCAGCGCCTGCCATGCCTTGACTGCAACTTCGCCGTTGGTCTCGGGCGCCAACGACATGATCACCTCGGCGGCATCGATGTCAGTTTCGATGCGTGGCATACCTTTGGTCGGTCCTTCCTCTGACACGATACGGTTGAGCCGTCCCAGCCCTTCGACCTCGGCTCCGGTATCCCAGCCAATACCCTTGCCACCGTTGCCGAGCGTCTGCATCAGCGGCCCAAGGGCGGTAAAGCGTTTGTAGGTGTTAGGGTAATCACGCTCGACCACCACGATGCTGGGCGCGGTCTTGCCGGGCAGCAGATCACACTCGCCCTTTTTCCAGTCACTCACGCCATAGGGTTGGGCAATCTCCGCCGGCGTATCGTGCTGCAGTGGTTGCAGCACGATGTCCTGCTCGACACCAAGATGGCCGGGCACCAATTCGGAGAATTTCTTGGCGATGGCCTTGTAGATTTCCCAGTCACTTCTTGTTTGCCAGGCAGGATCAACCGCCGCCGACAGCGGATGAATGAAGGGATGCATGTCCGAGGTATTGAGATCATTCTTCTCGTACCACGTGGCGGTCGGCAACACCACGTCGGCGTACAGGCAGGTCGTGGACATGCGGAAGTCAAGCACCGTGATCAGGTCGAGCTTTCCTTCCGGCGCTTTCTCGTGCCAGACCACCTCCTCCGGCTTGGCTCCGCCGGACTCGCCAAGGTCGACACCCTGCATGCCATGTTGCGCCCCGACAAAGTGACGGAGAAAGTACTCATGCCCCTTGCCGGAAGAGCCGAACAGGTTCGAACGCCAGACGAACAGGTTGCGCGGGAAATTCTCTGGACTGTCTGGGTCTTCGCACGCCAAACGCACCGCACCGGACTTGAGCTCACGGACTAGGTAGTCCTTGGCATCCAGTCCGGCCGCACGCGCCGCGCTGGCAATGGACAGGGGATTGCGATCGATCTGCGGAGATGAAGGCAACCAGCCCATGCGCTCGGCTCGGACGTTGAAATCGATCAAGCTGCCGCTATAGCGGGCCGGATCGGCCAATGGGGAGAGCAGCTCGCTGGCATGGAGCTGCTCGTAACGCCACTGGTCGGAATGCGCGTAGAAGAATGAGGTGCCGTTCATGTGCCGCGGGGGGCGAACCCAGTCGAGGGCGAAGGCCAGCGCCGTCCACCCGGTCTGAGGCCGGAGCTTCTCCTGACCGACGTAGTGCGCCCAGCCACCGCCGGACACGCCGACACAGCCGCACAGCATCAGCATGTTGATGGCGGCCCGGTAGTTCATGTCCTGGTGGTACCAGTGGTTCATCGCGGCGCCGATGATGATCATGGCCCGGCCTTGAGTACGCTCGGCGGTCTCGGCAAACTGGCGCGCGACGGCTACCACCTGTTCTGCCGGGACGCCGGTAATGGATTCCTGCCATGTTGGCGTATATGGCACATCGTCGTCGTAATCGCGGGCGACGGCCCCGCCCAATCCCCGGTCCAGCCCGTACTGGGCGCAGAGCAGATCGAACACGGTCGCGACATGGATGGTCTCTCCGTTCTGCTCCAGCCGCTTCACCGGGACATGACGCAGCAAAACGTTGCCCCCCTGCTCGTTGTGCCGGAACTGCGGGTGTTCGACCGCGCCGAAATAGGGAAAGGCAACTGTTGCCACCTCGTCGCGACGGTCGATCAGCGTCAGCGCCAGATCGAGATCACGGCCATCGGCCCCGTCTTTTTGTTCGAGATTCCACTTGCCGAGATCGCCGCCCAGTTGCTGGCCCCAGCGGAAACCGATCGCCCCCAGTGGTACGGCATAGTTGCCACTGCTCCGGTCGATGCCGACGGTTTTCCATTCCGGGTTGTTGTCCTGCCCGAGCTTGTCGGGAAAATCGCTGGCCCTCAAATAGCGGTCAGGAACGAACTGGTCGCCGTGCTGCTTTAGCGTCACCAGTAGCGGCAGATCGGTCAGCCGGCGGCAGTAATCGTCGAAATAAGGGACTTGCCGTTCGAGATGGAACTCGCGGAGGATGACGTGGCCCATCGCCATGCCGAGCGCCGCATCGGTACCCTGCTTGGGGTGCAGCCAGAGATCGGAGAGTTTGGCGACCTCGGAGTAATCCGGCGTGATCGCCACGACCTTGGTGCCGTTGTAACGGGCCTCGACAAAGAAATGTGCATCGGGGGTGCGCGTCTGCGGGACGTTGGAGCCCCAGGCGATGATGTACGCCGAGTTGTACCAGTCGGCCGATTCCGGTACATCGGTCTGCTCGCCCCAGGTCTGCGGGCTGGCCGGCGGCAGGTCGCAATACCAGTCGTAGAACGATAGCAGCGTGCCGCCGATCAGGCTCAGGTAACGGGAACCCGCGGCATAACTGACCATGGACATGGCCGGAATCGGCGAGAAACCAACCACGCGGTCCGGGCCGTGGTGCTTGATGGTGTAGACGTTGGCAGCGGCGACGAGCTCGGTTGCCTCATCCCAGCTCACTCGGACGAAACCGCCGCGCCCCCGAATGGACTTGTAGTCCTTCACCCGTTGTGGATCCTCAACGATCGAGGCCCATGCCGCCACAGGGTCAAGCGTCTTGCGCGCCTCGCGCCACAACCGTACCAGACGCCCCCGAATCATCGGATACTTGAGCCGGTTGGCGCTGTACAGGTACCAGCTGTATGAAGCCCCGCGCGAACAACCGCGTGGCTCATGGTTGGGCATGCCGGGGCGGGTCCGCGGATAATCAGTCTGCTGCGTCTCCCAGGTAACGATGCCGCCCTTGACGTAGATCTTCCAGCTACAGGAGCCGGTACAATTCACGCCGTGCGTGGAACGTACGATCTTGTCGTGCTGCCAGCGCTGCCGGTAGGCCACCTCCCAGTCGCGGTCCTCTTCCCGCACCTCGCCATGACCGTCGGCATAGGGCTCGCGTGGCCGGGTGAAAAAGCTCAGACGATCCAGAAAGTGGCTCATGAGGTTCCTCCTCTTTGGCGTCGGCCGCCGTTCAACAGGGCAGGCTGGCGTGCTTTCTCGCGTAAAACACCCAGCAAATCAATGTGCAGCTCAGGTAGAACAGTATGAATACATATAGTGCACCTTCCGTACGGCTGGTAAGCTTCATCGAAGCGCCGAGTCCGTTTGGAATGAAAAACCCGCTGTAGGCACCGATGACGCCGGCAAAGCCGGTTATCTCCGCCGCTTCGGTCACGTTATGGGGTCGGCCACGCTACGACTCCTCGCTGTCGCCCTTGACCTTGCACTGGCTCAGTGCAGTGAACACCATGGGGGTCATGCGGGACACCGAGCGATTGCCAATTCCCGATAACAGGTACCGCAGTTGTACTACCTGCCCCCCAGTGATTACCTCCCAGCTATCGTTCCGTTGGACAGTTTCCAAGGCAGGGACCTCAACACATTGAATGTCACCAGCGCCAAATACGACCAGCGACACCCGTGCACCACCGAGATAGTCGAAATCGCTATCCATTTCCAGCCGCGGGTCATGGCGGGCAGAACGCGATAGAAAATGCGTAGCGTCGCACCAGACAGCGATGGCACGGCGGTCAGCATGAAAAGCTGGGCCTTACTGTAGGAGAAACCGGAGAACCCACGATGCTCCAGATGACCGAGGAGAAAGCCAGGATCGGGCAGAGGATCAATACCCCAGAATGCGGCAAGTGATACCCGAACCTTGCGGGCCCCAGAATCGCTCGTCTTCATGCTCTCGGTACGTAATCGGCACTCCACTCACGGCAGGCCCTTCATTGGTGCAGCCAGTTACAACACTAGAATATGCTGCCGTGGTTTCCTAGGAAGACGACCAAAGGAATTATGCTGGTGATATGCCGATTTCAAATATTTTTGGATGAATAGGTCAAAAGTATTGATCTGCCTAGAGTTCAACGTTTGGCATGGCTCTACTTGCGTAATCCGGCTGAGGCAGAGAACTTCCCTGTGATTTCAAGTCTGTGCAGGGTATGGGCTGCCAGCGCATCTGGCATTACAACAATGCATTTCGCCATAGCTCGCGAAATTGCAACGTTCGTGCGCTCTCGCTGCATGAGGAAAGGTGCGCAAATGCAAGGCAAGTAAGGCCGGAAGCATAAGCTGGCCACGCACCACGATTCGGAACCATAAGCTGGCCGCGCTCTGGGGTGGCTGGGTCAAACGAATTGGCGGATCAAATCCTTGCGTGGCAAGGATTTCAGGCGAAGGGGAAACTCAAACGGCCGGAGTCGCTCAGAAAAACCGATGGAATCCGCCGTTCATCGGAAGCATAAGCTGGCCGTTTGGCTCACAACAGCTGGAGGGGCAAGATAGGAATGGTGGACCGAAGGAGGATCGAACTCCCGACCTCTGCATTGCGAACGCAGCGCTCTCCCAGCTGAGCTATCGGCCCTTTGGATTGTCATGAACAGGTGTGACTTCGCTTGTAAAGGCGAAGGGTCACGACATCAAGGTGTCCCGTTATTATGTGATGTCTCATTTTGCCCGGCAAGAGGAGCTTGGCAAGTTTTGACTTCGCAATAAGCGCGGGCCGTAGGTGCGTAACGGAGTTCCGTTCTGCTACCGTACCCGCGTTCTCATGACCCCAGCCGGGCGGTTATGGGCCGCACAATCAGGGCTCGGCGCGACATCTTTCCATGCCGGAGCAGCAAGCGGCTTTGTGACCGGCAGCATAAAGTGGCCAAACGGCCAGCTTATGCCTCCCGCCTTGCTTTGCTCGTGCTGCGCACCTCAAGCCATCATGCCCCACCTTTGCCTAGGCGGCAGCCCAAGAGCAGAGGGTCGGGCTGTTAGTTATCCGCTTTACGCGATAATGACGCCATGCCGAAATACCTTCCTGAAAGCGGTGGCGTGCTTGGCATGATCAAGTCACTCATGCGGGCTTGTCCCCGAACCGGCATCGATCAGGTCTCGCGGATAATCGATATCCCGGACCACGCCAGGATCATCGACGGGGCACAGGGTTAGCTTCTGATGGTGTTGTTCCAGCAGGGTTTTCCCCCCTTGGTCACCGGTCAGTCCAGCCAATGGGTTCTGCCAGGTACGGGCAAAGCCTACCGGGTGGCCGCGTCGCCCCCGGTATTGCGTGGCGGCCAGGCTGGCGCCGGCCTGCAGGGCGGCGGCGACGGCGGCATGGCTGCTGCTGGCGATGAACGGCATGTCGGCCAGCGCGACGATCCAGCCGGCCGCATCGGCCGTGGCGCGCACGCCAGCGGCCAGACTATGCCCCATGCCGCCCTCGGCCTCCGGGCAAAGCACGATTTCACAACCTACCGCCGTCAACGCTGCGGCCAATTCGTCCCGTCCGGGGCGCAGCACCGCCACGACACGTGCACACACCGGCAGAAGACTGGCGGCGGCAGCGACCGCCATCGGCGTGCCGTCCGGCAGCCTATGCGATAACTTGTCGCTGCCGAATCGACGGCTGGCCCCGGCCGCCAGCAGGATGCCGACGATCGGGTGAGATTTGGGCGAGGCGCTCATGCGGCGCGGCAGCCGGCTTCGGCGGCAGCGCGTTTCGGGCGCAAGCCGTCCGGTGACCACACGCCGTTGCGCACCGCGGTCATCTCGGCCAGCACGGCCAGAGCGATCTCAGGCGGCGTGCGGCTGCCGATCGGCAGGCCGACCGGCCCGTGCAGGCGGGCGACTTCGTCCGCCGTCAGGTCGAAATGCTCGAGCAGCCGTTCGCGCCGCCGCCGGTTGTTGAGGCGGGAGCCCAGCGCGCCGACGTAAAAGGCCGGCGCCTTGAGCGCCTCCAGCAAGGCCATGTCGTCCAGCTTGGGGTCGTGCGTCAGCGCCACCACGGCGGTGTGCGCATCGGGGTTGAGTTCCAGCACCACGTCGTCCGGCATGCCGGGCAACAGCCTTGTACCCGGCACCTGCCATTCCGCGGCGTACTCGCTGCGCGGGTCGCAGAGGAACACCTGGTAATCCAGCGCCTGCGCCATCTGTGCGAGGTAACTGGAAATCTGCCCGGCGCCGATGATCAGCAGGCGCCAAGCCGGACCGTGCACGGTGCTCAGCGCATGCTCATCCCAGCTCAGCGAGTCCGCTGCCGAAGCCGCCGTGATCGTACAGCCCTCCTGCCCCATGACGACGGTGCGTCGGGCCAACTCTCCACGCTCGACCACAGCACTCAAGGTTTCAAGTGCGGCAAGATCGGGCCAAGGCTCGATGACCAGTTCCATGGTACCGCCACAGGGCAGGCCGAAGCGTCGCGCCTCGTCCTGCGTGACACCGTATTTCACCGCATAGGGCTCGCTCGAAGCGAAGCCTTCCCGCAGCAGGCGTTCGATCAGGTCCGCTTCGATACAGCCGCCGGACACCGAGCCCTGCACCTGCCCGTCGTCACGCAGCGCCATCCAGGAGCCTGGCGGGCGCGGTGCCGAACCCCAGGTGCGGGCCACGGTCACCAAGGCGAAGCGGTGCCCGTCCGCCGCCCACCTCAGGGCCGCGTCCAATACCTGCCGGTCGGTGCTGTTCATGGCTACACCTTCAGCAGTTCGGCGCTGATCGGCAGCTTGCGGGCGCGCTTGCCGGTCGCTGCCGCGAGCGCGTTGGCCACCGCCGGCGCCAACGGCGGCACGCCCGGTTCGCCGATGCCGGTCGGCTTGTTGGCGGAGGGTACGATATGCACCTCGACGCGTGGCATGTCCGCCATGCGGATCGGCGGGTAGTCGTGGAAGTTGGACTGGTCCACCTTGCCGTCGCTCAGCGTGATGGCGCCGTACAGCACCGGGGCCAGAGCGAAGCCGATCGCACCTTCCACCTGCGCCCGCACCACGTCCGGGTTGATGGCGATGCCGCAGTCCACCGCGCATACCACGCGGTCCACGTGGAAGCTGCCGTCCGGCTGTACCGTCACTTCGGCCACCTCCGCCACCACGGTGTTGAACGACTCATGCACCGCTACGCCGCGCCCGCGCCGTTCGCCCGGCTTGCCGGGGGCCAGCGGCGTGCCCCAGCCGGCCTTGTCCGCCGCCAACTTGAGCGTGGCGGTATGGCGCGGGTGTTCGGCCAACATGGCCAGGCGCCAAGCCACCGGGTCGTGCCCCGCCGTATGCGCCAGCTCGTCGAGGAAAGTCTCGGTCGAAAACGCGGTATGGGTCGAGCCGACCGAGCGCCACCACAGCACCGGCACGCCGATATCAGTCGGGGTATGCAGATCCACCAGGATATTGGGGATGGTATAGGGCAGATTGGCCGCCCCCTCCACCGAGACCGGGTCGATGCCGTCCTTGACCATGGCGGCGAAGGGCGAACCGCCCAGGATGGACTGCCCCACCAGACGATGCTGCCAGCCGGTCAGACGGCCCTGGCTGTCCAGCCCGGCGCGCAAGCGATGGTGGAACATCGGGCGGTAGTAGCCGGCACGCATATCGTCCTCGCGCAGCCAGACCAGCTTGATCGGAACGCGCCGGTTGAGCGCCTTGGCGATATGGGCGGCTTCGAGCACGTAGTCCGCGTCCTTGTTGGCGCGGCGGCCGAAACTGCCGCCGGCATACAGCGTGTGGATGCGCACCTGCTCGGGCTTGAGGCCGAACAGCTTGGCCAGCGCCATCTGGTCGCCGGTCTGCATCTGGTCGCCGTTCCACACTTCGCAACCGTCTTTGCTCCAGTGCACCACGCAGTTCATCGGCTCCATCGCCGCATGAGCGAGATAGGGAAAATCGTAGGACGCTTCCAGCGTGTGGGCGGCGCCCGCCAGGGCCTGTTCGGCATCGCCGGCCTTGCGGGCGACGGCTCCGGGCTGGCCGGCCAGTTCGTGGTAGCGCGCCAGAATCTGCGCCGAGCCGAGCTTGAACGCCTGGCTTTCGTCCCATTCGACCACCAGCGCGTCGCGCCCCTTCTTGGCGCTCCAGGTATCGCGGGCGAGCACCGCCACCCCGGTGGGGATGGCCAGCACGGCCACCACGCCCTTGACGGCTTTGGCCTTGGCGGCGTTGAACGACTTCACCTTGGCGCCGAAGCGCGGCGGGTGGGCCACCACGGCGGTGAGCATGCCCGGCAGGTGGACGTCCTGGGTGTACACGGCCTTGCCGGTGGTTTTGTCGATGTTGTCCTTGCGCGGGATGCGCTGGCCGATCAGCTTGAAATCCTTCGGGTCCTTGAGTTTCACCTCTGCCGGTGGCGTCAGCTCGGCGGCGGCACGTGCAAGTTGGCCGAAGCTCGCCTTGCGGCCCGATGCGGCGTGCCGTACTTCGCCGTTGGCGACGGCAATCTCGCCGGCCGGCACGTTCCACTGCTTGGCCGCCGCCGCCACCAGCATGGCGCGGGCGGTGGCGCCGGCCTTGCGCAGTTGCTCCCACGAGTTGGCCATGGCCGTGCTGCCACCGGTGCCCTGGGCGGGCCCCCAGAACAGGTTGTTGAAGCGCTTGGCGTCGGCCGGCGCGCTTTCCACCCGCACCTGGTTCCAGTCTGCGTCCAGTTCTTCCGCCACGATGGTGGCGAGTCCGGTGTAGGTGCCCTGCCCCATTTCGAGATGCTTGGAGATGACGGTGACGCTATTGTCCTCGCCGATGCGCAGGAAGGCGTTCGGTTCGAAGGCGGCATGTGCCGCATTGGCGCCGGCCGTGCTTGCCTTCGCCGCTGTGGCGGTGCTGGCGGCCTTGGCTGCCGGCAGGTAGACCGCCAGCGTCAGGCCGGCCGCGCCTTGCAGGAAGCGGCGGCGGCTAACATTTTCGATACTGCTGGTCATGGTGTTCTCCCGGTCAGGCCAGCAGCTTGGCTGCTTCGTGGATGGCGGCGCGGATGCGCACGTAGGTGCCGCAGCGGCACACGTTACCGCCCATCGCATTGTCGATATCGGCGTCGCTCGGGTTGCGGTTGCTGTGCAACAGCGCCACCGCGCTCATGATCTGGCCGGACTGGCAGTAGCCGCACTGGACCACGTCGAGCTGCTGCCAGGCTTGCTGCACCGCCTGGCCAACCCGGTCGTGGCCCACTCCTTCGATGGTGGTGATCTTCTTGCCTTTGGCGGCGGAAACCGGCGTGCTGCAAGAGCGGATCGGCTGGCCGTCGAGGTGCACGGTACAGGCGCCGCACAGCGCCATGCCACAGCCGAACTTGGTGCCGGTCATCTGCAGCGTGTCGCGCAGCACCCAGAGCAGCGGGGTGTCCGGTGCGGCGTCGACACGCATCGCCTGGCCGTTTATGTTGAGAGTGATCATGACGTGGCTCCGAGTGAACGCAAACAATTCAAGGTATTGTCCTGACTGTCCGCAGGCGGGGGATAGTCGGATTCTGTGACTTTCTAGCCTAATCCTCCGTCCTCCATGCAGAATGAAAGATAGTACGAAACAGCTGATGTAGCATGGCCGCCAGCAGCGTTGAGGAGTGGAAATTGAAACAGCAGGCCCGCGAACAGGAACAGCTCGAAGCCGTACGTCAGGAACTGGCCGCCGCCATCGCCAATTGGGTGGACAGCGATGCGGCCCCCTACGTCACACCCATCCAGAGGCTGACGCTATACCGGCTGCAAATGCCGTCCGAGCCGATCCGCTGCATTTTCGAACCCGGCATTGCGCTGATCGTCCAGGGCAGCAAGCGGGTATTGCTCGGCGAGGAAACGCTCTCGTATCACGCGGGCCAGCTTCTGGTCACCGCGGTGAATGTGCCGACCATTGCGAACATCACGACAGCGAGCCCGGAACAACCCTATCTGTCGCTGTGGATGCCCATCGACCTGCAGGCGATGGCCGAGTTGATGGTGGAGGGCAATCTGTCTCCCCCGCGTCCACAGCCGACCTCGCGCGGCATCGCGGTCGGCCAGGCCAACGCGGCGATTCTCAAATCGTTTCTGCGCCTGATCGAACTGCTCGACGAGCCGGAAACCATCCCGGTGCTCTCTCCGCTGATTTTGCGGGAAATCCTGTACCGCCTGCTGATGAGCGATTTTGGTGCCCATCTGTGGCAAATCTCCACGGCCGGCAGCCAGAGCCACCGCATCGCGCGCGCGATCGACTGGCTGCAGGCCAATTTCGCCAAGGCCTTGCGGGTCGAAGAACTCGCCGCCTCGGTACAGATGAGCGCCTCGACCTTCCATCACCACTTCAAGGCGCTGACGGCGATGAGCCCGCTGCAATACCAGAAGAAACTGCGCCTGCACGAAGCGCGCCGGCTGATGCTCAACGACCGCCTGGACGCGGCGACCACCGCCTTCCGCGTCGGCTATGAAAGCGCGTCCCAGTTCGGGCGCGAATATCACCGGATGTTCGGCGCGCCGCCGGCTCGCGACATCATGGGCTTGCTCCAGGCCATGGGTGTGGAGCCCTCGGCCGACGAAAACATGCAACGGATCGATACCCTTTCGGCGTGACGCCACGGCGAGCAGGCGGCCTTCCCCGCCTGCTTCGCAGCAATGATTACGTCAGGCCATACAGATAGCGTTAGATCAGCGCCGTGGCCCCATACATGCCGACGACGCCGGCCAGGCCAAGGGCCAGCATCATCCCGGTCAGCGTCATCAGCACATGACGGCGGTCGAAGCGCCCGGCGATGCTGGCGATCAGCAGGCTGGTGACGACGGCAAACAGGCCGGAGATCGAGATCGCCTGTCCGGCCATGCCTTGGCTTGCGTGCAGATCGGCGGCGATCGGGGTCAGCAGGCTGACCGGCATGAACTCCGCGGCGATCAGCATCGCCACGCACAGCGCCATCGAGCCGACGGCGCTCCACACCTGCCGCCGCGAGACGGCAGGCGGCATCGCCAACGCCGTCATGCCAGGCTCGCCATGTCGATCACGAAGCGGTAGCGCACATCGCTCTTGAGCATCCGCTCGTAGGCCGTGTTGATATAGGCCATCGGAATCTGCTCGATGTCGGAAGTGATGTCGTGTTCGGCGCAGAAATCCAGCATCTCCTGCGTCTCGCGGATGCCGCCGATCAGCGAACCGGCAATGCGGCGCCGCTTGAAGATCAGCCCGAACACGTTCGGTGCCGGGTGCGACTCGGCCGGCGCCCCCACCAGCGTCATCGTGCCGTCGCGCTTGAGCAATTCCACATAAGGGTCCAGCGAGTGTGGTGCGGCGACGGTATTGAGGATGAAGTCGAGCTGGCCGGCATGGCGCGCCATCTGCTCGGGATCGGTGGAGACGCACACTTCATCCGCGCCCAGGCGCTTGCCGTCGTCGATCTTGCCGGCCGAGGTGGTGAACAGCACCACATGGGCGCCCATGGCATGCGCGATCTTGACGCCCATATGGCCGAGGCCGCCCAGGCCGACAATGCCGACCTTCTTGCCCGGGCCCGCACCCCATTGGCGCAGCGGCGAATAGGTGGTGATGCCGGCGCAAAGCAAGGGGGCGACTCCGGCGAGATCCTGCTCCGGGTGGCGAATGTGCAGCACGAAGGACTCCTTGACGACGATGCTCTGCGAGTAGCCGCCGTAGGTGTTCTCCCCGCCTAGCAGCGGACCGTTGTAGGTGCCGGTGAAGCCGTGGTCGCAGAACTGTTCCTCGCCGTCGTGGCAGGACGGGCAATGCCCGCAGCTGTCGACCATACAGCCGACACCAGCCAGATCCCCGACCTTGAAGCGGCGCACCTGCTCGCCCACCGCGACGACGCGGCCGACGATCTCGTGGCCCGGCACGGACGGCTACAGGGTGTTGTGCCATTCGTTGCGCGCGGTATGCAGGTCGGAATGGCAGACGCCGCAATACAGGATCTGGATCTGCACGTCGTCCGGACCCGGGGCGCGGCGCTCGATGTCAAAGGGCACCAGTGCGCTGTGGGCGTTCAATGCGGCATAGGCTTTGGCTTTGCTCATGGCGATTTCTCCGTTGAGTGGCTGAGGTTGCGATGCCCGCTATTGTCCCGAGTACCGAGTGCCCACCCATAGCCGGATCCGGCGGATTGCTTGCCTAAAACTCTGGAATTTTACTCGCCAAAGCCGGCAACCGTGCCCGCGGCAAGGTCAAAACCAGCCGAAGACAACGGGTCGAAGGCGATGCCCCGCTGGGCAAAGATGTCCTTGATCGCCATCACCGCGGAAAAGGCGTTCGGCCAACCTGCATAGAACGCCAGGTGCGTGACGATCTCGGAAATCTCGCCAGGGCTGACGCCGTGCTCGAGCGCGAGATTGACGTAATGCGGCAAGCCCAGGGGCTGGTTGCACGCGATCAAGGCTGCCAGCGTCACCATGCTGCGCTCGCGGGCAGGCAAATCGGGCCGCTGCCACAGCTTGCCGACGATCGCATCCTGAGTGAGCTGGGCCAGCGCCGGCGAGACCGAGCGCACATCGTCCATGGTGATGGCGGCATGGCATGGATTCGAAATGGACATTGCCGTGCCCTCCTTATTTGAATTGGCGCGTGATCTCGGCGACACGCTGGCCGAGGTAGGCGGCGGTCTGCAGGTCGCTAGGGGTTGGCGACAGTTCGGGCGACACATCGTCGGACTGCGCCATTGCGCCCAGCCAGCCGCCGATGCGATTGCGTTCATCCGGCGTGCGGCCGGGGAACAGGTCGAGCCCGACCCAGATCATGCCGTGCTGGGCCGCGAACAACGCCATGGTGATCAAGCTGTTGAGCTTGTCGCCGTGCAGGGCGCCGGAGTTGGTGAAGCCGGCCGCGATCTTGTTGCGCCAGGTCTGCGGCACCCACGCCGGGCCCGTGGAATCCTCCATGACTTGCTTGAGGCGGGCGCTGACCGTGCTGTTATAGGTGGGCGAACCGAAGATGATGGCGTCGCTGGCGGCCAGCGTTTCCCACTGGATCGGGCCGTCGGCCACGGCGATCAGTTGCGCTTCGGCTCCGGGCACCTGGCCTACGCCTTCGGCCACGGCCTGGGCTTGTTTGGCGGTATGGCCATGGACACTGTCGTAAACGATCGAAATCAGCATTGCGTTCTCCTTGTCGGATCGGGTGATGGATGTCGCCGATTATGGACAAGTCGATTCACGAACAGAACTCATGGCATGGTTGATGATTCAATAACTTCAAGTTGATAATGAAGCATTCAACACCGGTTGAGGCACCATGGATTCATCGCAGCGCGTGCGCGCCATCCTTTCCTTTGTACAGGCCGCCCAGAGCGGCAGTTTTGCCGCCGCGGCACGTAGCCTGGGCATTTCCTCGGCGGCGGTGAGCAAGAATGTGGCCAGCCTGGAACAGGGACTCGGCGTGCGCCTGATGAATCGCACCACCCGCTCGCTCAAGCTCACGGCCGAGGGCCTCGCCTTCCTGGAACAGGCGCGCATCGCGCTGGATGCGCTGGATGCCGCGGTGGATACCGTGGCCGCGCAGCGCGTGGTGCCGGCCGGGCGCGTGCGCATTTCGACCAGCGCCGCCTTCGGGCGCGACCAGGTGATGCCCGCCCTGCCCGGCTTGCTGGAGCGCCATCCCGCGTTGAGCGTCGAGGTGGACTTCGACGACCGCCGGGTCGACCTGGTGCAGGAGGGCTACGACCTGGCGGTCCGGGGCGGTCAGCTCGTCGACTCCGCCCTGGTGTCGCGCCTGATTTGCCGCCTGAACATGGTACTGATCGCGTCTCCCGCCTACCTGGCCCGGTACGGGGTTCCCCGCACGCCGCAGGACCTGCCGCAACATCGCCTGATCGCCCGGCGCTTTCTTGGCGGACGGCTCTCGCCGTGGTGCTTCCGGCTGGCGGACGGCAGCCTGGACGAACGGGAGCCTGCCCCCGCCGTCATCACCGTATCGGCACCCGAGGCCCTGGCGCAGGCGGCGCTGGCCGGCCTCGGCATCGCTCAGGTGGGCATCCATCACGCCTGGCCTCATCTGCGCGCCGGCTCGCTCAAGGTGGTCTTGGCCGACTGCCACCACCCCGGCACCTACGAGATGGCGCTGCAATACCCGCACCGCGCCTTGCTTGCGCCACGGGTGCGCGCCACCGTCGACTACCTGCTCGAGGCATTTGCCCGTGACGAAGCCCTGCATGTGCCGTTGACGGCCTTGCGCGCATTCACCGCCTGATTGGATGCCGACATTTCCTGGCGATCACGGGCATGACGCCAAGCAACGACAAAGGCTCCCAACGAGCCGGGAGCCTTTTCGATCAGAGATCGCTAAACAGGGTCTATAGCCAACTCTTGATCCGGGTCACCATGGCCTCGACCGAGATGCCGTACCGGTCATGCAGGGTCGGCAAGGCGCCGGCGTCCAGGAAGGCATCCGGCAGTGCAATCTGTCGGAACGCGGCCGGTCGCACGCCAGAGCACAGCAGCAGACGCGCCACCGCTTCGCCCAGCCCGCCGATCTCGGAATGGTTTTCTGCCACCACCACGAGACGGCCCGGTTTCGCCACTTCGTGCAAGATGGTTTCCGCATCGAGCGGCTTGATGGTCGGGCTGTGCAGCACCGCGGCGTCGATAGCGTGCTTGCGCAATTCTTCCGCGGTTTCGAGCGCGCGCATGGTCATGAAGCCGGATGAGAGGATCAGCACGTCGCGGCCGTCGCGCAGCATCTTGGCCTTGCCCAGCTCGAACCGGTAGTCGTACTCGTCCAGCACCAGCGGCACATTGCCGCGCAGCAGGCGCATGTACACCGGCCCGTTGTGCGCCGCGATGGCCGGCACGGCCTGCTCGACATCGAGCGCATCGCAGGGGTCGACGATGGTGAGGCCGGGGACGCCGCGCATCATGGCCAGGTCGTCGGTAGCCTGGTGGCTGGGACCGTAGCCGGTGGTCAGGCCAGGCAGCGCGCAGCAGAGTTTGACGTTGAGGTTTTCCTCGGCGATGACCTGATGGATGAAGTCGTAGGCGCGCCGGGTGCCGAATACCGCGTAGGTGGTGATAAACGGCAACAAGCCTTCTTTGGCCATGCCACCAGCGGCGGCCATCAGGAGTTGTTCGGCCATGCCCATCTGGAAGAAGCGCTGCGGGTAGGCCTTGGCGAACAAGTGCAAATCCGTGTACTTGGCCAGGTCGGCCGTCATGCCGACGATGTCGGGGCGAGAGGCGGCCAGCTCGACCAGGGCGTTTCCGAATGGTGCGCTTTTGACACGCTGGCCCTCGGCGGCAATGGAAGCAATCATCGCCGAGGTGGTCAGACGCGGTTTCTTTTCGGCGGTGTTCATTTATACGGCCTCCTGTTGCTGGGATTGGTCGAGAATCGCAATGGCCTGCTGCCATTCGGCGGCCTCCACCCGGATGAAGTGGTTCTTGTCGCGCTGTTCCAGGAACGGAATGCCTTTGCCCATGAGGGTATCGAACAGGATGACGCGCGGCTGGGCCGTTTGCAGGTTGCGGGCGGTATCGAAGGCCTCGATCACGGCGGGCAGATCGTTGCCGTCGATGCGCTGCACGTGCCAGCCGAAGGCGGCCCATTTGTCTGCCAAGGGCTCGAAGCCCAGCACCTTGCTGGAGGGGCCGTCGGCCTGCTGGTTGTTGATGTCGACCAGGCAGATCAGATTCGACAGGCCGTGATGGGCCGCGGACATCGCCGCCTCCCAGGTCGAGCCTTCGTCCAGCTCGCCGTCGGACATCGAGTTGTAGACGAAGGCCGGGTTGTTCTTGAACCGCAGCCCCAGTGCCATCCCCACTCCGATGGGCAAACCTTGCCCCAGCGAGCCGCCGGATATTTCCATGCCGGGGGTGTAGGTGGCCATGCCGGACATGGGCAGGCGGCTATCGTCGCTGCCGTAGGTTTCCAGCTCGGATTCGGGGATGATGCCGGCTTCGATCAAGGCTGCGTAAAGGGCAATGGCGTAGTGGCCATGCGAAAGCAGGAAGCGGTCCCGGCCTTCCCATTCCGGCTCTTCCGGCCGGTAATTCATGGCGTGGCCGTAGGCGACGGCGAGCACGTCGGCCCAGCCAAGGGCCTGGCCCACGTAGCCCTGGCCTTGCACTTCCCCCATCTGCAGGGCGTAACGGCGAATTCGATAGGCGCGATCAGCCAGAGTCGGCGTCGGCTTATGCGACGGACTGTCCATGTTGGTCTCCAGTGATTGAGGAGGCGGGCGAATGCCCGCCTTGGGTTCGAGTGATTAGCGGTTGACGGTCTTGGCAGGGACGCGGAACACCAAGGTCACACCGAAGAAGACGACCAGCGAGATAAACACCAGGCCCGCGGTGGAATGACCGGTCAGATCATTGAGCCAGCCGACGATGGCCGGCGAAAAGAAGCCCGCCAGGTTGGCGATGCAGTTGATGGCGGCAATGCCGGCGGCAGCGGATACGCCCCCCAGCATGGCGCTCGGCAAGGCCCAGAACATCGAGGAGGCGGACAGGATCCCCGCGGCGGCCACGCTCAGGCAGGCAATCGAGGCGCTGACGGAAGACAGTTGGGGCAGCAGCAAGAACGCCGCGGCGGACAAGATCATGGGAACCGCCAGATGCAGGCGACGCTCGCGGCGACGATCCGCGCTCATGCCGATCAGCGGCAACGCGATGATGGTGCAGATGTACGGCAGCGCGGTGAGCACGCCGACCCAGAACGGGTCTTGCACGCCGGCTTTCTTGACGATGGTGGGCAGCCAGAAGGTGAGCCCGTACTGGCCGAGCACGACGCAGAAGTAGATGGCCGCCATCAGCCACAAGCGGCGGTCTTGCACAAAGGCGGCAATCGACAGGTGCTCGACCTTGTGCGCGCCCTCGCTGGCGACATTGTGCTTGAGCAGCGCCTTTTCCTGGTCGTTGAGCCACTTGGCCTCATCGATACCGTTTTCCAGATAGAACAGGATCGCCACGCCGAGCACCAGGGACGGCAGTGCCTCCAGCATGAACAGCCATTTCCAGCCGGCCAAATCATGATAGCCCTGGAAGGCTTGCATGATATAGCCGGATAAGGGGCCACCGACGATCCCCGCCAGCGGAATGGCCATGAAGAACATCGACAAGGCCTTGGCGCGGCGTACCGACGGAAACCAGTAGGTCAGGTAGAGGATGACCCCTGGCGCAAAACCCGCCTCGGCCATGCCGAGCAGGAAGCGCATGACGTAAAACGAGGTCGGGGTTTTGACAAACACGAAGCTTGCCGAGATCAACGCCCAGGTGAGCATGATGCGGGCGAGCCATTTGCGCGCCCCCACTCGATGCAAAATGATGTTGCTGGGCACCTCGAACAAGAAATAGCCCAGGAAGAAGATGCCGGCGCCTAGGCCATAAATGGTCTCGCTGAACTTCAGATCGTTGAGCATCTGCAGCTTGGCGAAGCCGACGTTGACACGATCGAGATAGGCGCCCAGGTAACACAACATCAGGAACGGGATCAGCCGCCACTGCACCTTGGCGTACAGCCTGGCCTCGGCATCCGCCGATTGATAAGGCATCGTGATGCCGCCGGCGCTGGGCGCGGCGATGCTTTTTGACTTCATGGTTTTCTCCTCCAGAGATGCTCCGGTTTCATTCCGGGCATAGCGGCCCGCCGTTCATAGCGACGGGCTCGTTATCGGTTTTAGTGGATCAACATGCCGCCATTGACGTCGAGTGTCACCCCGGTCAGATAGGAAGAGAGATCGCTGATCAGATACAGGCAGGCATTGGCCACATCCTCGGCGTTGCCCAATCGGTTGAGCGGGATGCCCTTGATGATCTCCGCGCGCATTTCCGGCGTGAGCTTGTCGCCGGTGATATCGGTCTGGATCAGCCCCGGAGTAATGGAGTTGACGCGTACATTGTCGCCTCCCAGTTCGCGTGCCATCGCGCGCGCCAGGCCCAGCACGCCGGCCTTGGCGGCGCTGTAGTGCGGGCCGCCGAAGATGCCGCCGCCACGCTGCGCGGACACCGACGACATGCAGACGATGCTGCCGCTGCTCTGCTTCTTCATGTGCGGGATCACGGCCTGCGACATGTAAAGGGAGCCGCGCAGATTCACATCGACCACGGCGTCGAAATTCTCCGCCGCGATGTCCATCACCCGCAGCGGCTGGGTAATGCCGGCATTATTGATCAAGCCATCCACCCGGCCATACTTCTGCAGCACGCCCTCCACGGCCACCAGGCAGTCTTCCTTGCGGGTGACGTTGCAGGCGAGGCCGAGGTGGCCTTCGCCCAGGTCACGCGCCGCCGCCACGGCATCCTCTTCGCGCAGATCCAGAATCACGACGCGCGCACCGTTGGCGGCTAGCACTCTGGCGGTCGCCTTGCCGATGCCACGCGGAGAAGCCGCGCCAGTTACGATCACTACCTTGTTTTCGAGCAACATCATTGTCTCCTGGTGACTTTGTTGTGGCTCAACTTTGCATCCGGCAACGAGGAGGATCAACGCAGTCCCGTTCAACTATTGCTGAGAAATTTTCAGGTGTGAAATCGGTTGTCGGATTTGCTCGCGACAGAAAACACGCCCCCGGCCAGGAAGCGTGTTATGGCAGAAAAGAGCGGAAAAGGCGAAAGCTCAGGTTTTTTTGGGGCCCAACTGCTTTTCAATCCACTCGATGAATCGGGCCACGCGGGGCAGATCGGCATTCTGCGGCGGACAAACCAGATGGTGCGCACCCACTTCGACGGCATAGAGTTCGTCAAACACGGGGACCAGGGTGCCGCGCTGCAGGTGCACCGAGGCCAGCAGCGTGCTCTCCAGCGCGATGCCGATACCCAGCGCGGCCGTCTCCAGCGACATGTAGGAGCGGTCGAATGAAAAGTCGAACGCGGTATGCGCCGCCGCTACGCCGTGGCGGCCGAACCATTGTTGCCACTTCACTAACGGTGTCTCGGAAAAAATCAGGCGCTGGCCGAGCAAGTCCTCCGGCGTCTTGATCGGGTATTTCGCGAGGTAATCCTTCGAGGCCAGCGGAGTGATGTATTCATTGCGCAGCGTCCTGACTTCGACGTCTTTCCAGTACCCATAGCCATAACGGATATCGACGTCGTAATAGCCGCCCGTGAACGAGACATCCTCGTACGAGCAGGCCAGGTTCAACTGGATGTCGCCGTTCATCTCCTGAAACGAAGTCAGGCGCGGCAGCAGCCACATCAGCCCGAAGCTGGGACTGGAATGCACCCGCAGAATGTCGACCTCACTCTGATTGGCCGCGCGTTCCGTGGCGCGGCTGAGGTCGGCCAGCGACCCCGTTACCTCGGAGAGATACTGTTCACCGATGGGGGTCAATACCAGGCCTCTTCCCATGCGGGTAAACAGGGGGCGACCAATCTTCGATTCGAGGTTGGCAATCTGATGGCTCACGGCGGATGCCGTCAGGCCCAGCTCTTCGGCCGCGCGATTGACGCTTTTTGTTCTTGCAACGCTCTCGAACGCAATAATGCTTTTCAGCGGTGGGATACGCATAGGGCTTAACGGAGGCCTGATTGAGGCAATTTTTCGGTCAATGGCTCACTTTAGCGAACAAACCAGCGACTGGGTATCGCCAGACGAAGCCCTCGCACCTTGGAACGACGCAACGGATGCCCTCAATAGCCACGATCCCGGATGAGACGATCGAGCGCATCCAGGGCGGCACGGGAACGCTTCGATCCGCGCTTGATTTCATAATTCATCAGCGCTTCCGCACGGGATACGTCGCCATGCACGGCGCGCAGCAGACGGGCGTAGGCATCCAAATGCGGCTCGTTGGCGCGCCCCGGTTGGTAGGCCGAACGCCGGTAGGACGTTTCCCCTTCCCGCAAGCGCTCGGAACGCTCCCGCGCCGGCGCATGTTTCGGCAACCGCAGCGGAGGTTTCCGCCTCGCGGCAGCTAGACCGCGATGACGGCCACCACGCGGCCGCTCTCTTCCACAAAGCGGCCTTCTAGAACGGGCAGGCAGTCGCGTGCCACGGGGTTGGCCGCTGGCTCGACGCGAAACGTCTGGCGACCGGGCTCGAGCGGGGCAAGTTCGACGTCGAGAAAACCCATCGGCCCGCCCAGCACCGGGTGCACGGCCTTGTAGTAGGCTTCCTTGGCCGAGAAGCGCAGCGTTGCTTCTGCCGCCGGCCGCCGGGCCGCCGCCAGCCAGCGGCGCTCGCGGGGTGTCAGACAGGCATGGCGCACCGCCTCGCAGCTGGCCTCATCGAGCAGCGGCTCCACGTCGATGCCCAGCCAGCGGTAGTCGCTCCGGTATGCCAACAGAGCCAGCGCGCCGTGCACGTCGTGGGTGATCGAGCCCAGCACGCCTGCCGGCCAGCAGGGCGCGCCGTCAGGCTGCCGGCCAACCGAGTGGTAGCGACCGGTGAGCGCATACAGCGCCGCTTCGGCGCACAGCCGCCCGGCCAGATGGGCCAGTTGGCGGGGGCGGATGGCCTGCGCGCAGGCGGGCACCACGCCGGCCAGCGCCAGCCCGTCCAGCAGCGTATCCAGCAGCCGCAGCGGCAGCTGACGCAACACGGTTCCCGGCCAGGCCGGCACGGCTACGGGCTGCGGCCCGGCGAACAACTGCCGCCCGATGCCCGGGCGCAGCCGCTCCAGGCGCAGGCTGACGGGGGTGTCGTCGATCAGCATCGCCCCGCCCCCTTCGGCTCAAGCTTGCCGCGCAGCCCGTCGGCCAGGCCGCAGGAGGCCCGACCGACGGCGAGACTCACGCGGAGCAGACCGGCTCGGTGCAGATGCTCTGGACGATGTGGGCAGCGTCCTCTGCCACGCCGGCCAGGAGGCCCGATTTCTGCTTGTGCAGCCACGGCAGCCCGACGAAGTACAGCCCCGGTTGCGCAGTCAGGCCGCGCTGCTGGATGGGGTAGCCGTCCTCGTCGAAGATCGGGAATTTCACCAGGCTGAAGTCGAAATCGTAGCCAATCGCCCAGATGATGGTGCGGATGCCGCTCACCGCGAGGTCGAGCTCGCGGAGCGCCTCCAGCGCATAGCCGTCCTGCCAGTGCGGCACGGTTTCCAGCGGCGCCTCGATGCCGGCCTGGGCGATGTAGGCGTCGATGCCCTGCAGCATGTCGGCCTCGAACTTGTCGGCCTTGGCCAGGTTGTCGTGCAGGTCGCCGGCCAGCAGCACCTTGCCGTCCTGCACATCCTGCAGACGCCCCAGCAGGCGGATGCCGTCGCGCGCGAACTGGTGCAGGTTGAGGCTGCCGCCGTCGGTCTTGCCGGCCATGTGCGGGTTGGCGGCGAACTTGGCCTTGGGGCTCGGCAACTGGTCGACGGTGCGGTCGGAAAAGCCCATCTGCGCCGCCCAGGCGAAGATGTCGCGGCCGCGATACGTGCGTGGAATGCGCCCCGCCCCGCTGGTGCACAGGTAGACCGGGCGGCCGCTCTGGTGCAGCTCCTGAGCGATCTGGCAGCCCGACTGCGAGCTGCCGACCACCAGGACGCCACCCTCGGGCAGCTGGGCCGGGTTGCGGTAGTCGCCCGAATACAGCTGGACGACGCCGGCCGGAACGTGTTCGGCCAACCTTGGGATGCGCGGCGTCTGGAACAGCCCGGTGGCCACCACCACGTGGCGGGCCCGGTAGGTGGCGTCCGCAGTGCGCACCCAGAAGCCGCCCTCCGGGCAGGCTTCGACCGCGCTCACCCGGGTGTTGAGCCGCAGCGGCAGGTCGAACTTCCCGGCGTAGCCGGCGAAGATGTCGACCACTTCATCGCGATGGAGAAAGCCGCCCGGCGCGTCGCCGCTGTACTCCGCTCCCGGCAGGCGGAACGCCCAGTTCGGGGTGACCAGTGTGAAGGAATCCCAGCGCCCGTCGCGCCAGGCCGCACCGGCCTGGTCGGATTGCTCGAGGATCAGGTGCTCGCGGCCCTGCTGCTTCAGGTAATAGCTGGTGGCAAGGCCGCCCTGCCCGCCGCCGATGATGATGGTGTCGATGGTTTGAATCATGGTGTGTTGCTCTATATGAGGGTAACGGGCCGCATCGGCCCGGTAGCCGACGGTTATTTCTTTGCGTCCAGTTTGCGGCCGACGAGGGCGCAAGCCGGGCAGAAGCCGATGAAGCCGAAGAACAGGAAGGCCGCGGCGCTGGCGATGATCAGCGTGCGCAGCCAGCCCACCAGCGGCAGAGACAGGGTCACGGCAATCACGACGATCCCGGCGAGGACGCGCAGCACCCGCTCCCAGAGCGGCAGATTTTTCTGATAGAACATGGTTTCACCCGTTAAAAAATGAACACAAGCAAGTAGTTTGGGTACGGATTCCTGTAGGGCGCCGCCGCTCAGCGCGTCGGCGCCGCCTCGTCTTTCCAGCCGCCGCCCAGCACGTACACCAGCTGGGTCGAGGCCAGCAGCCCCTTCAGCTGGTTGCGCCGGAACTTGAGCTCGGCCGTCGACAGGTCGCGCTCGGCCTGGGTCACTTCCAGGTAGTTGACCGCGCCCTTGTCGTAGCGCGCCTTGGCCAGCAGGGACACGCGCCGCGCCGATTCCAGCGCCGCGTCGAGCAGCCCGGCCTGGGTGCGGCACGATTCCACCTCGGTCAGCGCATCGTCGACTTCGCGCAGCGCGATCAACAGCTGCACCTTGTGGACGTTGAGCGCCTCCTGGTAGCGCGCGTCGGCGATTTTCTGGTTGGCGCGGATGCGGCCGCCGTCGAGAATCGGCAGCGAGATGGCCAGCGGCCCCAGGGTGAACTGGCGCGAATCGCTGTTGGTGAGGTTGCGCAGCTCCATCGAGGCGAAGCCGAAGTTGCCGGTGAGGCTGATCGACGGGTAGAACGCGGTGTCGGCGATTTCCTTCTGCGCCAGCAAGGCGCGGATGTTCTGCGCCGACTGCGCCAGGTCCGGGCGCTGGCGCAAGATGGACGCCGGCAGGCCGGGGCTGATCGCGGGCACATCCGGCAGACGGTACGCTGCATCGCGCGGCACGCTGAATTCCGCCACCGGCTTGACCGTCAGCGTGGCCAGCTCGTGCTCGGCCAGGCTCAGGCGCTTGCGGGCGTCCTCGATCTCGACATCGGCATTCTTGAGTTCGAGGCGCGCCCGCGCCAGGTCGAGCTCGCTGCTCAGCCCGGCATCGAAGCGTCCGGCCTGCACGCTTTCGGCTTCGGCGCGCTGCTGGCGGATGTCGGTCAACAGCGTCAGGTCGGATTCGGCCAGGCGGTACTGCCAATAGGTGGTCGCCACCTCCCAGCTCAGCGTCTGCTCGACCATGCGGGCGAAGGCCTGCTCCGCCTCCACCCCGGCCTTGGCCGCCGCCACGGCGTAGCCGACCCGGTTCCACACGTCGATCTGCCAGGCGGCATCGAAGCCGGCGGTGATCTTGTCGCCACTGATGGTCTGATGGCCCAGAATCTGGCCCAGCGCGGTATTGGTCGAGGTGCGCGAATTGCTGAAACCGACGCCGGCGTTCAGCTGCGGCAAGCGGTCGGCGTTGGCCAGCCGGGTCTGCGCCTCGGCGGCGATCTGGCGCAGGTGCGCCACCTGGGTATAGGGGTTGTCGCGCAGCGTGGTTTCCACCAGCTGGTTCAGCGTGGCGTCGTGGTACAGCCGCCACCACTGGCGCGGCAGGTCGTGCGCCGCGGGCGCGCCGGCGTGCTGGTAGCTCGCCGGCACCAGCTCGGTCGGCGCCGGCGGTTGCAGCGCCGGGGTGGCGCAGCCCGCCAGCAGCGAGGCCAGCACCGTGCAGATCATGGTTTTTTTCAACATGGTCTTTCTCTTGAATCGTTACGCCAGGCGGTCATTTGCCGCCGGCGACCACCCGGTCGGCCAGCCACATCACGGCAATCGAGGCCAACAGCACGCAGCCCAGAATGAAAAAGCTGTCGGTGTAGGCCAAAACGTAGGCTTCGCGGCGCACCAGGTGGTCGAGGGCGGCAAGCGCCTGCTGCTGGGCGGCCACCGGGTCGCCGCTGCCCGCCAGGAACTGGCTGCCGAGCTGCCCCAGCCGCTCCTGCACGGCGTCGGAAAACAGCGATACCGACTCGCCGATACGCGCCGAGTGGAAGTGCTCGCGCCAGGTGATGGTGGTGGCCAGCACCGCGGTACCGACCGCGCCGCCGAGAATCCGTGACATGTTGTACAGGCCGGACGCCGACGACAGGTTGGCCGCCTCGATACGGTGGATGGCAAAGTTCGACAAGGTCAGCACGATCAGCGGCTGGCCGAGCGCACGCAGCACCTGCGAGAACACCAGCTGGTCGTAGCCGGTGGTGGCGTCCATGGTGGCATTCATGAAGCAGGAACTGGCGAACAGCAGCAGCCCGAGCGAGCAGATGACGCGGTTGTCGAAGCGCTTCGCGAACGCCGCGGCCAGCGGCATCATCACGATCTGCGGCAACCCCATCCACATGATCACCTCGCCGATCTGCAGCGAGTTGTAACCGGCGATCTCGGACAGGAACAAGGGCAGCACGAAGGTCGAGCCGTACAGCCCCATGCCGGCCGCCGCGCCGACCAGCGACGACACGCCGAAGGTGCGGCGCGCGAACAGCGCGAGGTTAACGAAGGGCTTGCCGCGGCTCTGCAGGATGGCCACCCACGCCACGATGCCCAGCAGCGCCGCCAGCGCGCAGGCGCGGATCAGATCGGACGCGAACCAGTCCTTGCTGTTGCCTTCTTCGAGGAACACGATCAGCGACCCCAGCCCGACCGTCATCGCCGTGATCGCCAGCCAGTCGGCCTCGCGCAACAGCTTCAACTGCAGCGGCTCGCGCTTGAGGCCGTAGGCCAGCCCGGCCAGCATCAGCACGCCCGGCGCCCAGTTGATGAAGAAGATCGACGGCCAGCCGTAGAAGTTGGTCAGCACGCCGCCCAGCGTCGGGCCGAAGGCCGGCGCCATAGTGCTCGACAGCATCAGCCACGCCAGCCCGATGGTGCGCTTGGAGGGCGGCAGCCGGGTCAGGATCAGCGTCATCGCCGTCGGGATCAGCGCGCCGCCGGTGAAGCCCTGCAGCGCGCGGAACACGATCATCGACGGCAGGTTCCAGGCGTAGCCGCACAGCGTGGAAAACACCAGGAACAGCACGACATTGCCGAGCATGTAGGCGCGCGCGCCGAACACCCGCACGAAGAAAGCGGTGAGCGGAATCACCACCACTTCGGCCGCCAGGTAAGAGGTGGTCATCCACGACCCCTCCTCCACCGTGGCCGACAGCGCACCGCGAATCTCGCGCAGCGACGCGTTGGTGACCTGGATATCCAGAATCGCCATGAACACGCCGAGGATCGCGGCAAAAATGGCGATCCAGGTGCGCGCGTCGACCGCCGGTTCGGGCAACGGCAGCACGGCGGCGGGCGGCGGCATGGGGCGCGCGGCAACGGCGGTTTTTTCAGCCATGGCCGCCATCAGCGCACCGTGCCGGCTGGGGCACCCTGGCGCAGGTCGACTTCCACGAACGCCGACATGCCGGGCGCCAGACGCCCGCCCATCGCCTTGACGTCGTTGGGATCGAGCAGCACTTTCACCGGGATGCGCTGCACGATCTTGGTGAAGTTGCCGGTGGCATTATCCGGCGGCAGCAGCGCGAACTGCGCGCCCGACGCCGGCGCGAAACTGTCAACCTTGCCGCTGAACGTCCGCCCCGGGAAGGCGTCGATCCTCACCGTCGCCTGCTGCCCGGGGTACAGGTCGTGCAGCTGGGTTTCCTTGAAGTTGGCGTTCACCCAGACCCCGTCCTGGACGATCGCCAGCAACTGCTGGCCGGCCTGCACCCGCGTACCCACCTCCACGCTCTTCTTGCCGATGCGACCGTCGACCGGGGCGACGATGCGGGTGTACTTGAGCTGGAGTTCGGCGTCGCGCAGCTGGGCGGCGAGCACCTTTTTCTGCGCCAGGGCGGCGGCGCGGGCGGCTGCCACCGATCCGCTCTTGGCGCTGGCGGCCTTGGCCTGGAACTGCTGCGCCTGCGCCTCGGCTGCGGCGCTGTCGCGCGCGGCGATGGCGCCTTCCAGCTCGGACTTCGACACCGACTTGAGCTGCACGTCGTGCAGTGCGCTCACCCGCTTGGCTTCGGCGTCGTTGCGCTGGAACTGCGCCGCGGCGCGCGCCACCAGCGCCTGCGCGGCCTGCGCTTCGGCACGGGCCTGTTCCAGCTGTTCGGCGATCTGGCGCACCTGCTCGTCGGTCTGGGCGATCTGCGCCTTGATCTGGGCGATCTTCACCTCCTGGTCGGCCGCATCCAGTTCGAGCAAGGGATCGCCGGCGCGTACCAGCTGGTTGTCGCTCACCAGCACCTGGTGCACCACCCCAGCAATGCGCGGCGAGATGGTGCTGACGTGGCCGGCCAGGTAGGCGTTGTCGGTTTCTTCGAAGTAATGGCTGCGCCACCACATGCGGCCGGCCACCGCCGCCGTCGCCAGCAGGATCAGGGCCAGAATCAGGCGCCCCTTGCGAGCGCCGCGGCCGGAAGCCGCGGGGTGGGACGGGGCCTGTCCCGTCGGCAGGGGCGAGCCGGGAGAAAGCTCAGTTTTGTTGGTCATGCAACAACTCCGTAGGGTATCCGGTGTGCCGCCCACCAGAGCGGCGGGCAGCCGTGTCCGGCACGGTCACACCCCGGCGCCACCAGTGGCGGACGCCGGGATTGAGCGGCCGGGGGCGTATCGCGTGGTTGATCGGGGGTATGCTCAACGCAGCGGTTGTTCGGCCAACGTTTGGTCCGCTCCGCTGCCCTGGCGCAGCACCTGCGCCACGATCGCGCGCAGCGCCTCGCCCTGAACGATGGAGAAGTGATCCTCGTCCATCGCCACCACCTCCAGGTGGCCGCCATCCGGCATGGCGAAGGGGGTCAGCAGTGGGAACTGCTGCTTGCGGGTGGCGCGGAACAGGCGCGTCGGCGTGCTGATCGCGTGCGGCGCATGGCGTACCAGGGCGTTGTAGTTGGCCTGGTATTCGCCGAGCAGCGTGACGAACTCCGGCAGCGAGAGCTGGCCTGCGCTCGCCACGGTGTCGCGCAGCACGGCCAGGGCGGCCTCGGGCTGCCGGCCCGCGTCCAGGGTTTCGATGGCGGCAAAGGCCTCCGGCACCGGGGTGCTGCCCAGAAGATCGCGCACGAAGTTGCGCAGCAGCGCGTAGCCTTCCAGACGGCTGGCCGTGCGGCTGTCGGCCGATTGACAGCTGTCGATCAGGGTCAGGCCGAGCGGGGCGATGCCGCGGGCTTCCAGCTGGCGCGTCATTTCCTGGGCGATGACACCGCCCATCGACCACCCCAGCAGATGCAGCGGCCGCCACGCCCCGAGCTGGCCGGACAGCGCTTCGATGTAGCGCGCGGCCAGTTCGCCGACCTCGCGTTCGCTACCGTCGCCCGGCGACTGCAGCGCCAGCACGGCCATGCCATCCGGCACCAGGGCGGTCAGTTCGCGGTAGCACAGCACGTTGCCGCCCACCGGGTGCACCACCACCAGCGTGCTCTCGCTGCCGTCGCGCAGCACGACCAGCGGACTGCGCCCGGACGAAGCCGCCGCGTCCTGCGCCAACAGCTCTGCCTGGGCGGCGATGGTGCCGTGGCGCAGCAGGGACGCCAGCGGCAGGCTCTTGCCGAACTCGGCGGCGATGGCGTTGAGCAGGCGCACCGCCAACAGCGAGGTGCCGCCCTGCTCGAAGAAGTTGTCGTCGATGCCCGGCGCGTCGATGTTCAGCAGCGTCTGCCAGATGCCGGCCAGGCGCTGTTCGTCGGCGTTGCGCGGCGCGCGCTTCTCGCGTTCGACCGGCGGCAGCGCGGCGGCGATGTCGGCCAGCGCCTTGCGGTTGACCTTGCCGTTGGCCGTGACCGGAATCTGCTCCAGTGCGATGAACTGCGCCGGCACCATGTAGTCGGGCAGCGTGCGCGCCAGATGCTCGCGCAGCGCCGCCTCGCGACGCTGTCGTTTTCCGGCACGTACAGCGTCACCAGCTGGCGGTCCTGGCTGTGGCCCTGCCGCACGATGGTGGCGGCGCTGCGCACCCCCGGACAGCGGTCGAGCACGGCGTCGATTTCGCCCAGCTCGATGCGGAAGCCACGGATTTTCACCTGGTCGTCGTTGCGGCCGAGGAATTCGAGGTAGCCGCTGTCGTGGTAGCGCCCCATGTCGCCGGTGCGGTACAGCCGCTCACCGGTTTGCGGATGGGTGATGAAGCTGGCGGCGGTGCGTTCCGGGTCGTTGTAGTAGCCCTTGGCCACGCCGATGCCGCCGATGTACAGCTCGCCCGGCACGCCGGTCGGCGCGTGGCGCAGGTCGCGGGTCAGCACATGGAAGTGCTGGTTGGCCAGCGGCCAGCCGTAGGGAATGCTCTTCCAGCTCGGGTCGACGCGGTCGACCACGAAGTAGTTGGACCAGATCGATGCCTCGGTGGCGCCGCCCATGCCGATCAGCACGGTGTGAGGCAGCTGCGCGGCCAGGCGCCCCGGCAGGCTGACCGGAATCCAGTCGCCGCTGAGCATCACCAGGCGCAGCGACGCCAGCTCGCTGGCGGCGCGCGCGCCCAGGTACTCGATCTGCATCTCCAGCAGCGCCGGCACGGTGTTCCATACCGACACCTGGTGCTCGCGCACCATGCGCGCCCAGTCGTCCGGCGACGGCGTTTCGCTGTACGGCGGCAACACCAGCGCGGCACCGGTGCCCAGGCTGGCGAAGATGTCGTACACCGACAGGTCGAAGTTGAACGCCGAGATGCCGATCACGCGGTCTTCCGGCGTCAGGCCGAAGCGATCGATGATGTCCTGGATGGTGTTGACCGCGCCGCGGTGGTCGATCATCACGCCCTTGGGCTGGCCGGTGGAACCGGAGGTGAAGATCACGTAGGCCAGGTCCAGCTCGCCCTGCACCGCTGGCAGGTCCACCGCCGGGCCGGGTTCACCGTCGGGCAGCACGTCTTCCAGAATCAGCATGGTGACGCCGGCCGGCAGCTCGAAGCCGTCGGCCAGATCGCGCTCGACCAGCGCCACTTTCACCCCCTGTTGGCCGAGCAGCCATGCCTTGCGCTCGGCCGGCAGTTCGCTGGAAACCGGCAGGTAGGCGCCGCCGGCCTGCACCGTGGCCATCGCCGCCGACACCTGGCGCCAGCCGCGCCGCGCGACGATGGCGACCAGATCGTTTCGGCCAACGTCGTTGTCGCGCAACTGGGCGGCCAGGCGGGTGGTCAGGCGCCACAGCTCGTCGTACGACAGGGTGCGCGCTTCGCTGATGATGGCTGGGCGCTGCGGGTACTGGTGACAGGCTGCGGCGAAGAAGTTGTGCAGCAGGCCGGTCGGCAGCGGCTTTGCCGAGGCGTTGGCGGTCTGGCGCGCGGCGAGGTTGCGCGGCGGCACGAGCGGCAATTGCGGGGTGTCGGCGGAGCTGCCATCGATCAGATCCAGCAGCTGATCGCCGAAGGACTGGAACATGTCCTCCACCACGCCCGGCTGGAAGGCCTCGACCACGTAGTCCCAGTTCAGGGTCAGCTGCTCGCCGTCCATGTAGACCTGGCAGTCGAGCAGCACCTGCGGGGTCTGCAGGCCGCCGGCACGAATTTCCCAGCCCAGGTCGACCGGGCTCAGCAGCTTGCCCATCGGCAGGCCCAACGAGCTGGCGAACACCACCGGCATGGCCGGCACGACGCTGCCGCTGCGGCCCATGGCGCGGATCACCTCGACGCCGGAGACCTGCATGTGTTTCAGGTCGCGGAACATCTTGCGCTGCAGCGCACGAGCGCGCTCGCGCAGGCCGCCCTCTACCTCCACCGCCTCGACCGGCATGGTGCTGCCGAAGTTGCCGAACACGTGGGCGAAGCGGTCGTCGTCGTTCGGCCGGTGGGTTGCCAGCATGTTGATGATGAAGTTCGGGTTCTTCGACCACAGCCGCAGCACGTCGGCGTACATGGTGCACAACAGGCTGTTGACGCTGACGCCGCAGCGGCGCGCCTGCTCGTACAGCGCCTCGACCTGGCGGGCGTTGAGGCTGATGCGGATGCGGCGGAACTCCGACTTCTCCGGAATCGCGTCGTGATCGACCAGCGGCAGCTCCGGCGCGTTGGGCAGTTCCTTGGCGCGTTCCTGCCAGTACTGCAGCGAACGCTGATAGCCCAGCGTGCGCGTCTGCTGGCGGCGCAGCTGGACGAAATCGGCAAAGCTCGCCGCTTGCGGCTGGGGAGCGGGACGCCCGAGGTAGACGCCGCACATATCGTTCAGGAATAGCCACATCGACATCGCGTCGAAGGCGATCAGGCGGAACAGGAAGTGGACGTAGTAGCCGTCGGCCACCTGGTCGATGAAACAGGAAAACTGCAGACCGCGCCCAAACGGCGGCAGCTCGGACTCCAGCGTGGCCTTGCGCTCGGCCAGGTAGGTCCTGGCCCCGTCCGGCGATACATGGCGGTAATCGTTGAGCGGCAGCGCGATGCGCTCCGGCGGCGGCAACGGGCGCTGGGTGCCGTCGCTCAGGATTTCGACCGTGAGCGAGGGCTGCGAGCGCACCACCGCGAGAATCGATCGCTCCAGCAAGGGAACGTCCAGTGTCGCGGTGAAAAAGCAGCGATGCAGGAAGGCCGGCGTATGCAGGCGGTAGGCATCCTGCTCACCGAGCCAGTAGGCGTGCTGCAGTTCGGTCAGGGGAAATGCGGAAACAGGGGAGTGACAGGTATCGGGCTGATGGTCTGGCAGGTGTGTCATGACTTAAGCGATTCCGGGTGGGCTGGTTTATTCAGTATGCATTTTGTAAGTTACAGCCAATGTATTTGCCATTATTTGCTTGTAACACTTATAAGCCGGCGCCGGATTATGCCATCCTTATGAAGCTTGATCTAGCTCAACCTATAACATTTCAACATCTAGTATCACCGCGATGCCGGACGCCCGATCCGGCTATCGCCCCAGCGCCAGGGCCTGCCGGGTACCATGGCGTGTGGCAACGCAGCGGGGCTGCCTCCAATCGCCCGGCATTGTGCCTCTCCGGCAAAATGACGGTCTTCGACGGAAGCGACACGTAAGCGTCATTGCCCGCCACCGCCGACCATCGCCCCACCCTACCTCGAGAGCAGGTGGGTTTCATGACACGGCCCACCAACGGATGGCGCGCGGCGGCTTACGAGCAGAGGTGGCCGACAACGGGAGGATGAAGACGGATGCCGATAGCGGCCGCAGTAGCGGCCGGCCTAGCGATTGCCGCCAGCTTGGACCTGGGTGTTGGGAGGAAAAGGTCTGCCTGGGGGCGGGATCAGCGGCCGGCGTGACGCGCCGGCGCTGGGCGTGGAGGTCCTGTTGCCACCTCCGAGGTCGGGGCGTTCGCCCAAGCGTTGTCGCCCTCGGAAGCCACGGCCGAAGGCGCATGAGAAAGCCCGCCACCGTGGCGGGCCGGAGCAGAATGAAGCGGGCATGACCCGCCGCGCCGGCGGCGGGTACGGAGGACCGCGGCGCGTCGTGACCGGGGTTATTTGAGGTAGACGTCCTCGAAGTCGAACGAGCCATTGGGGTTCATCACGAAGCCCTCCACGTCGTTGCGCAGCGGAATGTAGATCTTGGAATGGGCGACGGTGATCCACGGCCGTTCGCGCTTGAAGATTTCCTGTGCCTTGAGGTAGTAGGCGCTGCGCTGGCGCTGGTCACTGGTCTGGCGCGCTTTCAACAGCAGCTCGTCGAACTCCTTGTTGCAGAAGCGCTGGCCATTCTTGCTCACGCTGCACGACAGCGTGCCCCACAAAAAGTCATCCGGATCGCCGGCGTCGCTGGTCCAGCCGCTCATGTAGACATCGTGCTCACCCTGCGCGGCGCGCTTCAGGTACTCGCCCCACTCGAAGCTCTGGATGGTCGTCTTCACCCCGATCTTGGCCCAATCCTGCTGGATCATCTGCGCCATCAACTTGCCGTTGGGATTGGTCGGCCGCTGCACCGGCAGCGCCCACAACGTGATGGCGAAGCCGTCCGGATAGCCGGCCTTGGCCAGCAACTGCCGCGCCTTCGCCGGGTTGTACTCGTTCCGGTTCTTGCCGTTCCAGCTCCACACCGACGGCGGGAACGGGTTGATCGCCTGGATGGCCCCGCCCTTGGGGAACATCACGCGGAACAACGCATCACGGTCGATGGCGATGTCGAGCGCCACGCGCACATCGCGATTGGCCAGTTGCGGCCGCTGCAGATTGTAGGCGAGGTAGGAGATGTTCATCGCCCCGGTGGAGGTGACCTTCACCCCCGGCGCGCCGTTGAGGCCGTCCAGGTCGGCCTCGCGCACCGCCGCCGCCACCTGGCACTCGTTGCTCTTCAGCTTCTGCAGCCGCACCTGCGGGTCGGTGACGATGGCAAACACCAGGCTCTGGGTTTTCTGTTTCTTGCCCCAGTAGCCAGGGTTGGCGGCATAGCGTACCGCCGCGTCCTTGGCATAGCCCTTGAACAGGAAGGGGCCGGTGCCGATCGGCTTCAGGTTGATGTCGGCGGCTCGCCCTTCGGCCAACAGCTTGGCGCCATACTCGGCAGACTGCATGCCGGCAAACCCCATCGCCAGGAAATTGACAAAGGTCGAGTTGCGCTCCTTCAGCCGCAGCATGACGGTGTAAGGGTCGACCTTCTTCACCGCGGCCACGCTCTGCGCGATACCGTTGGCGTTGGGGCCCAGTAGCTGGGTTCGGAACGCCTTGTTGAACGGCGCCTCCGGATTGATCCAGCGGGTGATGGTGAACACCACGTCATCGGCGTTGAAGTCGCGGCTGGGCTGGAAGTAGTCGGTGCGGTGGAACTTGACGCCGCGGCGCAGGTGGAAGGTGTACTCCAGACCATCGTCCGACACCTCCCAGCCGGTTGCCAGGGCCGGCTGCAGCGCCGTGCCGCCGTGCTTGAATCGCACCAGGCCCTGGAAAATCTGCCGCGTGACGTTATAGGTCAAGGCGCTGTCCCACAACGCCGGATCGAAACCCTCGGGTGCCGCTTCGGCACAGAACACCAGCGGTTTGGCCGCCATGGCCATGGGGGCGGCCATGCTGACAACACACGCTGCCATCAGGGTGGCAAAGCGACGCTTCATCCGATTTCTCCTTATGTTTTCTTGGTGGCCACTGGTCGCCGCTGAATCGATTTACGGAAAGCCATCTCCAGGGCCAATGAATGGTGGTCAGTCCGGCATAGCCTCGAATCCGGCTCGTGCTTCAAAGCGAGCTTAACAGCCTTGGTCTTCACCGCGTAATCCCCTACCCTCGCCGCCCACCAACCGAAGCGCCGCAGCACGCGTTTCATGAATAGGCGGTACGCACCGCATACCGATTGGAAACCGTGTGCGCAGAGGGAATGGATGTGGGCATGTAACGCTCCTGTTTTTGTCCGATCCTAACGCAAGAGCAGCCGCAGCTCACTCACTCGACATGCCATACGCCGACAGGCCTTACCGGGCGCGACATGGCACCCCTGCCATGTTGATGTTCCGAGGTTGACAAGCACGGGAGCGGCAAATAAAAGTTTTAAGGCGCAACCGATTTGACGAGGAGGAGGAATAAACAACTGGAGAAGGAACTGCCGTTGGTTTGCTGCCGCCTGCGGGCTGGGCCTGAGCACGGCGCTTTGGGCGCAGACTGACATGTCGGCAGAGACACCGCCCGCCCCGGAGGAGGTCGCCGAATCCGCCACGCTGGTGGTCATGAACATCAGTGGCCCAACCCTGGTGTCCAGCAACCAGGATATTTCCGACAACGGATCAGAAATCGCCAGCCTGCCACGCCTCACCTACAAAACCCTGCCGATCGGAGCAGGCCATCACGAATTCCGATTCAAGGCCTTCCCACAAGGGAAACGGGTCGCCACGTTGGAAGCCTAATCGGGCAAAACCTACTACCTGATGGTGGGTTACAGCCCGGGACGCTCCTGGGCATTCCCTTTTGCGGGGGACCCGATGACGATCAAGATCGTCGGACAGGACGAGGCATTCGCCTTGATGAAGGAAATGAAACCCAAGCAACCAGAGACTGCGCCATGACCCGGCTCGTCGGGCTTGCCGGCGGGCTTGAATCTTCCCTGCCCGACATGGAAAAGGCTGAGCCGTGCGGCTCAGCCTTTTGACAACGCGCGGCCCGACCATCGAGCCTGGAGACAGGCAGCGGGGACTGACGCCCCGAGGAAAGCTTAACGACTGGCCTGGTTCTCTTTGACCCAGCGTGCCACCCAGTAGGCATTCTGCTGGCTGAGGCGGGCTTGTTCGGCTGGTGACAGCTGGGCGTAGCTGGCCTTGATTTTACCCTGTTCCGCCTGCCAGGCCTGAACCTGGGCGTCCGTGGGCGCAACGTAGCTATCCTTGGCGAAAACCGAGCCGGCCACCAGCAGCCCGGCAACAACGAATGCAACTTTTTTCATGTGAACTCCGATGTGTTAATAAGCCAGGAGGGAAATCCCCTCTTTGCAAATTTCATATGTAAAATTTATCGCTTCGGAGTATTTTGAAAAACCATGCTATGAGAAAGAATTTGTTTACTCTCGGTAAACAATGCAGCATCCAGGCACGACCTGCCTCGCCCTAACCTCCCATCCCAACACCGGACAGAGAGAAAGACGAGGACCGTTTTCTTGCAATCCACCCCACCAGCAACTAGCGTCCAATCAGGATGAAACGGCACCCTCGGCCATGTCATTTTTCCAGGGCATACCGACCACGGCGGACCGCATCGAAAAAACACACCACAACGCTCCGGCAGGATGGATCGGCGCACGAGATCGTCGCCTGGCTGGCCGGGCTAAATGCCGGCGCAGTGGCGGCACGGACAGGAGGTTCGGCCACGCCGCGCAGCAAATCGCGCATGATCGATCACCTGCGCATTTGATGGGGGTTGCCCGCCTCCGTGGCGTCATCCTCCAGCAGCAACCGGCATGCCCTGCGGTGAATGCGCCTAGAACCAGGCCCTGAGACGCCCACGTCCGCCTTTGGAGAATTCGCGATGAAACTCTATTACCACCCCGCCTCGACCACGAGCCGCATCATCATGATGTTCGCCGCTGAAGAAGCAATCCCCCTGGACTATCAGCTGGTCGACCTCATGACCGGCGAACACCTCAAGCCCGAGTTCCAGGCCATCAACCCCAGTTGCCTGGTACCGGTGCTGGACGACGACGGCTTTGTACTGACGGAAAGCGGGGCCATCATTCGCTATCTTGCCGGCATGACCCAGTCGTTGGCCTACCCAGCCGACCTGAAGCAACGGGCACGCGTCGACGAGGCCATGGAGTGGTTCTACAGCAACTATTACAAGGACCATGGCTACGGTCTGGTCTACCCGCAATTGTTCCCTCACCACAGACGTCCAACCGAGGAGGCCCACGCCGGGACCATCGCCTGGGGCAAGCAAAGAGCCCAGCACTGGCTCGGCATCCTCGACAAGGACTTGATCGGCCCCGATAGACGGTTTCTCTGCGGAGACACGATCACCCTCGCCGACTACGTCGGCGCCGAGATGGTCGCGGTGGGCGAACTGGTACGCTGCGAATATCTGGACTACCCCAACGTGCGACGCTGGTTAAACCGAATGAAGGCCCTGCCGAATTGGGGCAAGGTGCACGAGGTCGTCGAGGGGTTCAAAGCCTCGCTCAAAGACCGGCCCTTCATATCGATCTGACCCTGCATCCTGGCAAGGCGTGTCGCCAAGGCCCTCCAACACCCCCTGCATCACACGTCCTCCGATCAGAAGCGTGCCGGCGCAGTGGGCTTGTCTGTTGGCACCTGGCGGGCTCGCCGTGGACGCAGGCCGGCGCTACGGCTGAAGCTGTGAACGATACTGCTCGGCTTGCTCGAGCAACCAGCTGACAAAGGCCTGAAGGACTTTGGCCTCCTGCTTGCTTTCCGGGTAGACCAGAAAATAGCCCATCTCGCTCTGCATCGGGATATCGAAGGGCGTCACCAGCGAACCCGAGCGGATTTCTTCCTGCACCAGAAAACGCGGCACCAAGGCGACCCCCATTTGCGCCCGGGCCGCCTCCACCAGCATCGAAAACAGCTCGTAGCGCGGGCCGACCATGGCATTCAGGTCGCTGGCCCCGGCCGCGGCGAACCATTTATGCCAGGCATCGTGCCGTGCCGACAGGTGCAGGAGCTTCAGCTTGACCAGGTCCTGCGGCTGCGGACAGGGATGCCGCGCCAGCAGCTGCGGGCTGCAAACCGGGATCATTTCCTCACCAAACAGATGATCGGCATGAGCGCCGGGCCAGACCCCCGTCCCGAAATGAATGGAGGCGTCGAAAACGGTGTCGGCAAAAATGAAGGTATCGGAACGGGTGGTGATATTGATCGTGATATTGGGATGCTCGGCGTAAAACCCGGGCAGGCGCGGAATCAGCCAGCGCGTGGCGAAGGTGGGGATCGCCGCCAGTTCGATAACGCCGCCCGAACCTTGATGCGCCATGATGGACAAGGTGCTGCGCTCCAGTCGGTCGAGATGCTCCCGCACCTCCCGGGCATAGACCTGGCCCGCCTCGCTCAGGCTGACGCGTCGCTTGATGCGATTAAACAGGGCGATCCCCAGCATTTCCTCCAACGTCGCGATCTGCTTGCAGACGGCGCTTTGCGTCAAAGCCAATTCTTCCGCGGCCCGGGTAAAGCTCTGGTGCCGTGCCGCCGCTTCAAACGCCTGCAGCGCCTCGATGCTCGGTATCTTCCGTCTCACCTATTGTTCCCATCACTCACAATGTGCTGAATTTATATCGTTTGCCGAAGGTGGCACACACCGGGCAAATTGGCCGCTAACGGCCTAATTTCAGGCCATTCTAACGGCCCTTTCGCATTGCCGCCAACAAGGCAAATTGTGCATGCGAGGAAGCATGGCCAGGCAAACGCACCTCAGGAGACACCGATGCCCACGTCCAACATGCAGAAAATCGTCATTGTGGGAGGAGGCGCCGGCGGGCTGGCGCTGGCAACGCGGCTAGGTGACACCCTGGGACGCCGGCAACAAGCCGAGATCACCCTGGTCGACTGCTCCCGCACCCATATCTGGAAACCCCTGCTGCACGAAATTGCCGCCGGAAGCATGACGCCGGCCAAAGAAGAACTCGACTACCTGGCTCAAGCCCGGTGGCACGGTTTCCGTTTCTGCCTGGGGCGTATGGATGGACTGGACCGTAGCGAGAAGGTCATCCATGTCGCCCCCACCCTGGATGCCGACGGACAGGAGCTGATTCCGCGCCGCCGGATTTCCTACGACACCCTGGTGCTGGCCGTCGGCAGCGGCACCAACGATTTTGGTACCCGAGGCGTTGCTCAGCATGCCATCAGTTTGAACACCCCGGAACAGGCCACGCATTTCCATCAGCGCATGGTCAACGCCTGCGTTCGGGCCAGCCTGCAAAATGCGCCATTGCGCCCCGAACAACTGCAAATCACCATCATTGGTGCCGGGGCCACCGGTGTCGAACTGGCGGCAGAACTGCGCAACACCACGCGGGAGCTGGTGGCGTATGGGCGGGAAAGTATCGATCCCGACCGGGATATCCGCCTGACCCTGATCGAAGCCGGGGATCGCATCCTCCCTGCCCTGCCCCCTGAACTGTCGCACAATGCCCGGCGCCTGCTGGAAAACCTCAATGTCACGGTGTTGACCGGAGAAAAGGTCACCGAGGTGACCGTGACATCCGTGCTAACCGCGAGTGGCAAGCTCATCCCGTCGGAATTGGTGGTCTGGGCCGCGGGAGTCAAGGCACCCGACTTCCTCTCCCGGCTGGACGGCCTGGAAACCAATCGGCTCAATCAACTGGTGGTCACCCCCACCCTGCAGACCACCTTGGATCCGGCTATTTTCGCCCTTGGGGATTGCGCTGCCTGTCCGTGGGAAGAGAAGCAAGGCTGGGTACCGCCTCGCGCCCAAGCAGCCCACCAGCAAGCCACCCTGTTGCTCGCGAACCTGAAACGGCAACTACAGGGCAAACCGCTGCGGACATTTGCCTATCGCGACCTGGGCTCGCTGATCTCGCTGGGCAAATACAGCACGGTGGGTAGCCTGATGAGCTCCCTGTCCCGCAAGAGCCTGTTTATCCAGGGGCAGTTCGCACGCCTGATGTACTTGTCGCTCTACAGCAAGCACAAGATGGCCCTGTATGGGCTGGGAAGAACGTGCCTGGCGACGATAGGCCGGCTGCTTTCCAAGCGCGCCGAACCCCAAGTGAAGTTGCACTGACATCCCCCGATCGGCGTGAGGGGGCCGATCATCTGTCCTTCCCCATGTCCGTCACTCCCCTTCAGTGACGGGCTTCTCTTTACTTCCGAATGATATGACTTGTGGGGAGTAGGCTAGGACGCCACAGCCAGCTCTTCAGCCAAGCCGTCAGTGGGAGAGGGAGAACGCGGAGCCAGCGCCGCCGACAAGCGCCAGCTCGTCGGCGCCCCGACGGGCGGTTCGGGTTGTAAACACAAAAACCCCCAGTGCATGTGCACTGGGGGTCTGCATGTTCAGCAAGCCTGCGGCATACGGGTTCTCCCCAAGGCACAGGCCGATCGAATTGTCGGGAAGATTAAGGATGTACAACTAAAAGCGGCATCTGTGCCATCCCCAGCCACAAACACCCGTAATGCATCAGCCAGGGGAGCCATTGCGGCATGGCGGCATGGCGGCATGGCGGCGCCATAAAAACAGAAAGCCCAGCTCGGATGAGCTGGGCTTTTATAAGGGGAGTCTGGCGGTGTCCTACTTTCACACGGCAATGCCGCACTATCATCGGCGCTAAGGCGTTTCACGGTCCTGTTCGGGATGGGAAGGGGTGGGACCACCTCGCTAAGGCCGCCAGACATAAACTGTCAACAAACTAGAAGAAGCCTGGAAGCCAGCTGGCTTCCATTTCGAATTGGGTAATCGATCGTACGTCGCACTCTCTATTCACCGCGTGGCCCAAGCCACTCAAATGATAGGATCAAGCCTCACGAGCAATTAGTATCGGTTAGCTTCACGCTCACAGCGCTTCCACACCCGACCTATCAACGTCTGTCTCGACGACTCTTCAGAGGGTCAAGCCCTCAGGAGTCTCATCTCAGGCGAGTTCCCGCTAGATGCTT
>NZ_ACIS01000005.1:299273-395779 GCF_000174355.1 Pseudogulbenkiania ferrooxidans 2002 | reverse complement strand
CTCGTGGTCGGCGTGCTTGTGGTGCAGCGTCCACGGTGCCTTGCCGCGGAACAGGTAGGTGTCCAGCGCCGAGTAGAGCATCGCCGGCCACAGCCCCCAGCGGAACGCCGGGCGGATGTTGCGCACGCGGTAGAGTTCGTCGTAGAGCCAGCTCTGCTTGAACCTGGCGGTGTACGCGCTGGCCTCGACCGCTTGGCCTTCCTGGGCCGTGGCCAGCGCCTCGACGATCGCCTCGGCCGCGAGCATGGCGGACTTCATCGCGGTGTGGGTGCCCTTGATCTTGGGCACGTTTAGGAAGCCGGCGGTGTCGCCGATCAGCACGCCGCCCGGGAAAGTGAGCTTGGGAATGCTCTGCAGCCCGCCTTCGGAGATGGCGCGCGCGCCGTAGGACAGGCGCCGCCCGCCTTCGAACACCCCACGGATCGCCGGGTGGGTCTTGAAGCGCTGGAATTCCTCGTAGGGCGACAGGTAGGGGTTCTGGTAGTCCAGCCCCACCACGAAGCCGACCACCACCTGGTTATTTTCCAGGTGGTAGAGGAAGGAGCCGCCGTAGGTGGCGGTATCCATCGGCCAGCCGGCGGTGTGGGTGATCTTGCCCGGTTCGTGCAGCTCCGGTTTCACCTCCCACAGTTCCTTGATGCCGATGCCGTAGGTCTGCGGGTCGGATTCCGTGCGCAAACCAAAGCGCTCGAACAGCGTCTTGGTGAGCGAGCCGCGGCAGCCTTCGGCGAACACGGTCTGCCTGGCCCACAGCTCGATGCCCGGCTCGCCCTCTTCGTCACCGTTCTTGCCGGTGCCGACGTTGCCGGTGGCCACGCCCTTGACCGAGCCGTCGGCGTGGTAGAGCACTTCGGCGGCGGCGAAGCCGGGATAGATCTCGACCCCCAGCTCCTCGGCCTGCTGGCCGAGCCAGCGGCAGAAGTTGCCCAGACTGATGATGTAGTTGCCCTCGTTGTGCATCTGCGGCGGGGTCGGCAACTGGATCGACTCGGTCTCGGTCAGCAGCAGGAACTGGTCCTTCTGGGCGGGGGTGTTGAGCGGCGCGCCCTTGTCTTTCCAGTCGGGGATCAGTTCGTTCAGCGTGCGTGGTTCAAGCACCGCGCCGGAGAGGATGTGGGCGCCGATCTCGGAGCCCTTCTCCAGCAGACAGACGCTGATGTCCTGGCCCTTCTCGGCCGCCAGCTGCTTGAGGCGAATCGCCGCGGAGAGCCCCGAAGGGCCGCCGCCGACGATCACCACGTCGTATTCCATGCTTTCGCGCGCGGTCATCCTCCCCTCCTCAGAACGCGGACTCGTCGAGCGCCAGCGTGGCGCGGGCACCGTGCCGCACCACATGGGCGTGCGTCATGGCGCGCGGCAGGATGTGGTCGGCGTAGAACAGCGCGGTGTCGATCTTGGCGCGATAGAACGCCGCCGATTCGCCTGCGGCGAGATGCGCCTGGGCGGCCGCCGCGGCGCGCACCATCTGCCAGCCGCCGCACACGGTGCCTAGCAGCATCAGGTAGGGCACGGCGCCGGCGAAGGCCAGTTGCGGGTCGACGGAGGCGGCGTCAATCAGGTGGCGGGTGGCCCCTTCCAGTTCCTTGATCGCCACGTTTTGCGCCGCAGCCAGCTGGCGGAATGCCTCGCCGTCGAGGGCGCCGACGCGCGCGGTATCGGCGCGCATCTCCTCGATCAGCGCCAGCAGCGTGCGGCCCTGCTCGCGCAGGGTCTTGCGGCCGAGCAGGTCGTTGGCCTGGATGCCGGTAGTGCCTTCGTAAATGGTGGTGATGCGGGCGTCGCGCAGGTGCTGGGCCGCACCGGTTTCCTCGATGAAGCCCATGCCGCCGTGCACCTGCACGCCGAGCGAGGCGACTTCCTGTGCGGTCTCGGTGCACCAGCCCTTCACCACCGGGGTGAGCAGTTCGACGCGCGACTGGTAGCGTGCGCGCTCCGCCGGGTCGGTATGGCGCGCGGCCAGGTCCATGTAGGCCGCGGTGACGTAGGCCAGCGCCCGCATCGCCTCGGCCTGTGATTTCATGGTCATCAGCATGCGCCGCACGTCGGGGTGGCGGATGATCGGGCCGGCCGACTCGTGGCCCAGCGCCCTGCCCTGCACCCGCTCGCGGGCGTAGTCGCGCGCCTGCTGGTAGGCGCGTTCGGAAATCGCCACACCCTCCAGGCCCACCGCCAGCCGCGCGTGATTCATCATGGTGAACATGTATTCCAGGCCGCGGTTGGGCTCACCGACCAGGTAGCCGATGGCGCCGGCGCTCTCGCCGAAGGCAAGCACGGCGGTCGGGCTGCCATGGATGCCGAGCTTGTGCTCCAGCGATACGCACTGCACGTCGTTGCGCGTACCCGGCGTGCCGTCCGCATTGAGCAGGTACTTGGGCACCACGAACAGCGAGATGCCCTTCACCCCGGCCGGTGCGTCCGGCAGACGCGCCAGCACCAGATGCACGATATTCTCGGTGACATCGTGCTCGCCCCAGGTAATGAAGATCTTGCTGCCGAAGATACGGTAATGATCGTCTTCCGGCATGGCTCGGCTACGCACCGCCGAGAGGTCTGAGCCAGCTTGCGGCTCGGTCAGGTTCATGGTGCCGGTCCATTCGCCCGATACCAGTTTGGCGAGGTAGGCGTTCTGCTGTTCCGGGGTGCCATGGTGCAGCAGGGCCTCGAGCGCCCCCTGCGTCAGCATCGGGCACAGCGAAAATGCCAGGCAGGCCGATTTCCACATCTCGGTCACCGGCTTGGCTAAGAGCTGCGGCAAGCTCTGCCCGCCGAAGGCCTCGGGCGACGAGATGCCGCCCCAGCCTGCCTCGACGAACTGGTGGTAGGCCTCGGCAAAGCCGGTCGGCACCGCCACCTTGCCGTCGACGAGACGGCTGCCTTCGCGGTCGCCGACTACGTTGAGCGGCGCGATCACTTCGCCAGCGAAGCGGCCGGCCTCTTCCAGAACGGCCTCGGCCAGTTCGGCGCCGGCGTCTTCCCAGCCCGGCAACGCACTCACTTCGGCCAAGCCAGCCAGTTCCTGCATTACGAACAACATGTCCCGTACCGGGGCAACGTACTGACTCATTTCTCTATCCTCCTGCGAACCTGTGCCCGCACGTTGGCCAAAGGCATCGGGCAATGCCGTGCTCCGGCGGGTCTGCGTGCGTGGTCAGGCTGTGAACGGTCACTGGCCGAGTGCGGAAATCAACTCCGGCACGGCCTGGAAAAGGTCGGCGGTCAGGCCGTAATCGGCGACCTGGAAAATCGGCGCCTCCGGGTCCTTGTTGATCGCCACGATCACCCTGGAGCCCTTCATGCCGGCCAGATGCTGGATGGCGCCGGAAATGCCGACCGCGATGTAGAGCTGCGGGGCGACGATCTTGCCGGTCTGCCCCACTTGGTAGTCGTTGGGCACGAAGCCCGAATCGACCGCGGCGCGAGAAGCGCCGATCGCGGCACCCAAGCGGTCGGCCAGCGCTTCCAAGAGCTTGAAGTTCTCACCGCTTTGCAGGCCGCGACCGCCGGATACCACGATCTTGGCTTCGGTGAGTTCCGGGCGGGAAGAATGGGTCAGCTCCCGCGCCAAGAGGCGCGACATCCCCAGGTCGGGGCCGGGAGCGATGGTTTCGATCGGTGCGGTTCCCTCTTGGCCGGTAGCCTCGAATGCCGTGGCGCGGACCGTGATCACCTTGATCGGGTCGTCGGAGCGCACCTTCGCGAGCACGTTGCCGGCATGAATCGGCCGCACGAAGGTATCCGGCGCCAGTACTTCGACGATGTCCGACACCTGTCCGACGTCGAGCTGTGCCGCCACGCGCGGCAGCACGTTCTTGCCGAAGGTGGTCGCCGGGGCCAGCACGTGGCTGTACGCCTGGGCGCGGGAGACAATCAGCGCCGCCAGGTTTTCAGCCAATCCGCCCTCGTAGTGCCGCGCATCCGCCATCAGCACCTTACCGACGCCGCGCAGCCGGGCAGCCTGTTCGGCGGCGGCGGAACAGGCGCTGCCGGCCACCAGCACGTGGATCTCGACACCGAGCCGGCGGGCCGCGGCAATGGTATTGGCGGTCGCGCTCTTGAGCGAGTCGTTGTCGTGTTCAGCGATAATCAGGGCCGTCATTCAGATCACCTTTGCCTCGTTCTTCAATTTCGCCAACAGCTCGGCCACGTCGGCCACCCTCACTCCGGCGCTGCGTGCGGCTGGCTCGGCCAGGCCCAGCGTGGTCAGGCGCGGCCGGGTGTCGACGCCGAATTCGTCCAGCGCGATGACGTCGAGCGGCTTTTTCTTGGCTTTCATGATGTTGGGCAGCGTGGTGTAGCGCGGGCTGTTGAGGCGCAGGTCGGTGGTGACCACCGCCGGCAGCGTGACGGCGATGATTTCCAGCCCGCCGTCGATTTCCCGCGTCACCGTGGCGCCGTCGGCACCAATGTCGAGCTTGGAGGCGAAGGTCGCCTGCGGCCAGCCCAAGAGGCCCGCCAGCATCTGTCCGGCCTGGTTGGCGTCGCCGTCGGTTGACTGCTTGCCGCAAATCACCAGCTGCGGCTGTTCGCGTGCCACCACCTCGCGCAGCAGCTTGGCCACCGCCAGCGGCTCCAGCACCGCCTCGGTGCGGATCAGCAGGGCGCGGTCGGCGCCCATCGCCAGCGCCGAGCGCAGCACGTCCTGGCAGGCATCGGAACCGATCGAGACCGCGACGATCTCGCCGGCCACGCCAGCCTCTTTCAGACGGATCGCCTCCTCCACCGCAATTTCGTCGAAGGGGTTCATCGACATCTTCACGTTGTCGCTGTCGACGGCGCTGCCGTCGCTCTTGAGGCGGACCTTGACGTTGGCGTCGATGACCCGCTTCACGGGTACCACTATCTTCATTTCCTCACTCCGCAGGGTGGGCCGTCATTCGATGGCCGAGGACGATTTCATTTCCTGACGCAGCAGGAATTTCTGGATCTTGCCGGTGGACGTTTTCGGGATCGGCCCGAATACCACCTGCTTGGGGGCCTTGAAGTGCGCCAAATGGGCGCGGCAGTAGTCGATGATCTCGCGCTCGGTGGCGACGGCGCCGTCCTTCAGCTCGACGAAGGCGCAGGTCACCTCGCCCCACTTGGTGTCCGGCTTGGCCACCACGGCGGCGCTCATCACAGCTGGGTGGCGATACAGCACGTCTTCCACCTCGAGCGAGGAAATGTTCTCGCCACCCGAAATGATGATGTCTTTGGAGCGGTCCTTGATCTTGACGTAGCCGTCCGGCTGCAGCACAGCGAGGTCGCCGGTGTGGAACCAGCCGCCGGCAAAGGCTTCGGCGCTGGCGTCCTGGTTCTTCAGGTAACCCTTCATCACCAAGTTGCCGCGGAACATGATCTCGCCCATGGTTTCGCCGTCGGCCGGCACCTGCTGCATGGTTTCCGGGTTCATCACCGTCATGCCTTCCTGCATCGCATAGCGCACCCCCTGGCGGCCGTTGCGCTCGGTACGCTCCGCCAGGCTCAGCGCTTCCCACTCCGGCTGCTTGGCGCAGACCCCCGCCGGGCCATAGGTTTCGGTGAGGCCGTAGACGTGAGTGATGTTGAAGCCCAGGCGCTGCATGCCTTCGATCACCGCGGCCGGCGGCGCTGCACCGGCAACGAGGCAGCTCACCTCATGCTCGATGCCCTGGCCGCACTCGTCGGCCACGTTGATCATCATGTTGTGCACGATCGGCGCCGCGCAGTAATGGGTCACGCGGTGCTGCTTGATCTGGGCGAAGATCTGGCGCGGGTCGACGCGACGCAGGAACACGTTGGTGCCGGCGTTGGCCGCCATCGCCCAGGGGAAGCACCAGCCGTTGCAATGGAACATCGGCAAGGTCCACAGGTACACCGCGTGGCGCGGCACGCCCCATTCGAACAGGTTGCACACGGCGTTGAGGTAGGCGCCGCGGTGGTGATAGACCACGCCCTTGGGGTTGCCGGTGGTGCCTGAGGTGTAGTTGAGGCTGATGGCGTCCCACTCGTCGTTGGGCAGCGACCAGGCGAATTCCGGGTCGCCCTCCTGGAGCAAGGCTTCGTAGTCGGTCTCGCCCAGCAAGTCGCCGCCGGTGAACAGGTGATCGTCCACGTCGATCACCAGCGGCTTGGTGTCCAGCAATGCCAGCGCCTTGGCGACCGGCTCGCAGAATTCGCGGTCGGTGATCAATACCTTGGCTTCGCCGTGGCGCAGCATGAAGGCGATCGATTCGGCGTCGAGGCGGGTGTTGAGCGTGTTGAGCACCGCGCCGCACATCGGCACCCCGAAATGGCATTCGAACATCGCCGGGATGTTGGGCAGCATCACCGCCACGGTATCGCCGGCGCCGATGCCGCGACGCTGCAGCGCCGAGGCCAGGCGGCGGCAGCGCTGGTAGACCTCGCGCCAGGTCATGCGCCAGTCGCCGTGGATCGAGGCGATGCGCTCCGGGTACACCGTGGCGCTGCGCTCCAGGAATGTCAGCGGGGACAGCGGGACATAGTTGGCCGATCCCTTGTCGAGGCCAATGCCATACGGATGGGTAGAGTTCACTGCAACCTCCTCCTCTAATGCACATGTTGTAAGGCGCCTGGCGGGTCCGGACTGACCGGGCCGGCCTCGTGCCTGTGTTCGGCGGGCGTTAACCCTATGGTGCAAGAGAAGGTTTAATGAACTTTTCGCGAAATGTACTGAATTGTAACGAGGGTCGGTTACCGGGCTGTCATGCCCCGGGTCATGGCACAATGAGCCTACTGCCATTGTTGGAATGGGATGAAATCGCCATGGATTCGGGGAAGTCAACGCCAGTTGCCGACGAAGAAGGATTCAGCGCCGCACTGGAGCGCCACGAGCTGCTGTACGCCGGGCTCGATCTGATCGATCAGGGCCTGACCGTGTTCGACGCAAACCTGCGTCTGGTGGCGTGGAACCAGGCCTTTCTCGATCTGCTCGATTTTCCGGATGATCTCGCCCGTATCGGCACCCCGTTCGAAGCCTTCATCCGCCACAACGCTGAACGCGGCGAATACGGCCCGGGCGACATCGAGCAGCAGATTGCCGAGCGAGTCGAGGTGGCACGCCAGTTCCTTCCCCATACCCTGGAGCGGGTTCGGCCCGACGGCCAAGTCCTGAAGGTCCACGGTGTGCCGCTGCCTGGCAAGGGCTTCATCACGATCTACACCGATATCACCACCCAACGCAATTACGAGCGGCTAATCGAGAACGAGAACGCCGAACTCGACCGGCGGGTGCGCGAACGCACCGCCGAGCTGGAAGGCGCCAACGCCGGTCTGCGCAAGGCCAAGGCCAACCTCGACCTGGTCGCCGCCGACCTACGCCTGAGCGAGGCGCGGCTGCGGCTGATCACCGACACCGTACCGGCCTTCATCGCCTATATCGACCGCCACCTGGTGTACCGCTTCGCCAACAAGGGCTACGCCGACTGGACCGGGCGCACCAAGGACACGGTGATCGGCCAGACCGTGGAAACCGTCATGGGCGACGAACTGTTCCAGACCCTGCTGCCCCACCTGCGCAAGGCGCAAGCCGGGCAGCAGGTCGGCTACGAATATTCTCGGGTGCGCGCCGACGGCCGCACCGTCTACGCCCGCAGCACCCTGGTGCCCGAGATCGGCGCCGACGGTCAGGTGATGGGCTTCTTCTCGCTGTCGCTCGACGTCACCGAGCAGGTGCTGGCGCAGAACGCCCTGCTGCGCGCCCAGAAGATGGAGGCGGTGGGCGAGCTGGCGGGCGGCCTGGCGCACGATTTCAATAACCTGCTCACCGTGGTGCTGGGCAACCTGGCGGCGCTGCAGGAAAAGCACGCGCACGCTACCGCGCTGATGGAGTACGTCGACCCGGCGATCCAGGCGGCACGGCGCGGGGTCGAGGTTATCCGCCAGCTCCTGACCTTCTCGCGCCAGCAGCCGCTGGAGCCGCAGAGCATCGAAGTGGGCCGGCTGGTGCTCAATCTCACCCGCCTGCTGCGCAGCTCGCTGCCGTCCACCATCACTATCACCACCCAGCTGCCGGAAGAGGCGCTGTATGCGTTTGCCGATCCGCACCAGCTGGAAAACGCCCTGCTCAACCTCGCCTTCAACGCGCGCGACGCCATGCCGGAGGGGGGGCAGCTGCGCATCGAGATCGCCCCGCAAACAATCCGGGAAACCACCGGCGGCGAGCGCCAGGCTGCACCGGGCGACTACGTGCGGATCACGGTGCACGACAACGGCTGCGGCATGGACGGCGCCACCTTGGCGCGCGCCTTCGAGCCCTTCTTCACCACCAAGCGCTTCGACGGCGGCAGTGGCCTGGGGCTCAGCATGGTGTATGGTTTCGTCGAGCAGTCGCACGGCATGGTACACATCGAGAGTGCCCTCGGCGCCGGCACCGCTGTGATCCTCTGCCTGCCGGCGGGCAGCCCGACACCGGCAAGCGAGCGCTCGCCGGCCTGCCCCGCGATCTGCAGCGCCAGCGGCGAACTGGTGCTGCTGGTGGAGGATGAGGCGGAGGTGCGCAAGATCATCCGCATGCAGCTGGTCGATCTGGGCTATGCCGTACTGGAAGCCGACAATGGTGTCGAAGCGCTCGCCATGATCGAACAGGTAGAGGAGATTGCCTGCGTGATCTCCGACGTGGTGATGCCGGGCGGCGTCAGCGGCTGGCAGCTCGCCGAACGGGCGCGCCGCCTGCGCCCCGGACTGCACGTGGTGCTAATCAGCGGCAATGCCCAGGACAGCGCGGCCGGGCTGGCCGCCGAGCTCGGTATCGACCCCTTGTACAAGCCGTTTTCCAAAGAACAACTCGCTTTGGCGATCCATCCAGGCCCATGATGAACCCAGTCAATACGCCGAACGAAGCGATGGCGGAGGCCCGCCACGAACTCATTTTCGTCGTCGAGGACGAGCCGGAGATTTCCCGGCTGATCTGCCGCACCCTGCAGGACTACGGCTTCGACGCCCGCCACTTTGCCACCGGGCAGGACCTGCTCGGCGCCCTCAGGTCCATCCGGCCGAGCCTGTGCCTGGTCGACCTGGGCCTGCCGGACATCGACGGCATGGAGCTGGTCAGCCGTCTCTGGAAGACCCACGACTGCCCGGTGCTGATCCTGACCGGGCGCAGCCACGTGGCCGACCGCGTGGTGGGGCTGGAGACCGGCGCCGACGACTACATCGTGAAACCGTTCGAGCCGCGCGAGCTGATCGCGCGCATCCGCGTCATCCTGCGCCGCTACGCCCGGCAGGCCGAGGCGGAGCCGGTCGCGGCGCAGCGCCGGGCGCGGTTTGTCGGCTGGTGCTTCGATCTGGATTGCAACCAGCTCACCTCGCCGGCCGGCCAATCGGTCGAGCTGAGCGTTTCCGAGGCCCGGCTGCTGACGGCGCTGCTGCAACGACCCAACCGCATCCTGACGCGAGAACAGCTCGCCGGCCGCTCCGATCTCGACCCGCTCGACCGCAGCATCGACGTAAGGGTGTCACGGCTGCGCCAGAAACTGGAGCAAACCCCGGCGAGCCCAGCCCTGATCAAGACCATCTACGGCGCGGGCTACCTGTTTTCGGCCAACGTCGCCTGGGAGTAACCCGGCGCCGGCTGAGTTGACGGCCAGCAAGCGGCGCCTGGCGCCGGCTCGGGATGCGTCGCCGCAAACGGCCGGTCCGCGCTGGCCTGCGTTTGCGTTCTTGACTCTTTCTGTTGATATGTCTAAATCTATCGACATGAAGTCAAACTATAGCCAGGCAATCCCTCCCCAGTGGCATGCCATGTCCAAGGTATTTGTCGCCTTGGGTGACGAACACCGGCAACGCATCCTGCTGTTGTTCGAACCGGGTGACCGTTTGACCGTCGGTCAGATCGCCGACGCGTCCACCTTGTCGCGGCCGACCGTGTCCCACCACCTCAAGATCCTGCGCGAAGCGGGCGTGCTCCAGTCCGAAAAGCAGGGCAAGGAAGTGTATTGCTGGATCAACAAGGCTTTCCTCGAGGAGAGCCTGTCTGCCGTCCTCACCTACCTGCGCGAGGCCACTTGATGTCGTCACAGTTCGGTCTGCTCAAAGCGCGTCGTTTTGCGCCCTTCTTCGCCACGCAGTTTCTCGGGGCCTTCAACGACAACCTGTTCAAGAACGCCCTGGTCGTGCTGCTGACCTTCCAGACCAGCCAGTGGTCCACGCTCAAAGCCGAGGTGCTGGCCAATCTGGCGGCTGGCATTTTCATTCTGCCCTTCTTCCTGTTTTCGGCAACTGCAGGACAGCTGGCCGACAAGTACGACAAGGCGCGGCTGGCGCGGTGGGTCAAGGTGCTGGAGATGGTCATCATGGCGGTGGCCGCCACCGGGTTCTGGCTGCACAGCCTGGCGGTGTTGCTGTCGGCGCTGTTTCTCCTTGGCCTGCACTCGACGCTGTTCGGCCCGGTGAAATACGCCATCCTGCCGCAACATCTCGGCGAGACCGAACTGGTCGGCGGCAACGCGCTGGTCGAGGCCGGCACCTTTGTCGCCATCCTGATCGGCACCCTGGCCGGCGGCTTGCTGGTCGGGTCCGTCGCGCATCCGGCCTGGATTGCCGTCGGCGGATGGCTGGTAGCGCTGCTGGGATTTCTCACCAGTTGGCGTATCCCGACGGCACCGGCGCCCTGCCCCGAGCTGAAGGTCAACCCCAACCCCTTGACCGAAACCTGGCGCAATATCGGCTTTGCCCGGCAGAGCCGCACCGTGTTTCTGTCCATCCTGGGTATTTCGTGGTTCTGGCTGTACGGCGCGCTCTACCTCGCGCAGTTTCCGGCCTACGCCAAGAATGTGCTCGGTGGCAACGAGTCGGTGGTCACGTTGCTCTTGGCCACCTTCACCATTGGCATCGGCGCGGGTTCCCTGCTGTGCGAACGCCTGTCCGGCAAACGCATCGAGATTGGTCTGGTGCCTTTCGGCTCGGTCGGCCTGACCCTGTTCGGGGTCGATCTCGCCTTCGCTTCGCCTGCGGCGTTCGCCGGCGCGGCACCGCTCGGCATCGGGGCGCTGCTGAGCCAGCCGTGGGCGTGGCGGGTGCTGTTCGATCTCGTGATGCTGGGAGTGTTCGGCGGCTTTTTCATCGTGCCGCTCTACGCCCTGGTGCAAATGCGCAGCTCGCCAGAGCACCGGGCACGCATCATCGCCGCCAACAACATCCTCAATGCCCTGTTTATGGTGGCGGGCGCCCTGGCCGCCGCCGGCCTGCTGGGCGCCGGGCTGCCCATCCCTGCCCTGTTCGGCATCGCGGCACTCTGTAATGCGGCGGTGGCGATCTATATCTACGGGCTGGTGCCGGAGTTCATGCTGCGCTTCCTGGCGTGGCTGCTCATCCACGCCGCCTACCGGCTCGAGAAAAAGGGGCTGGAGCACATCCCCGCCGAGGGCCCCGCGCTGCTGGTCTGCAACCATGTCAGTTTTATCGATCCGGTGATCATCATGGGGGCCTCGCCGCGACCGGTCCGCTTCGTCATGGACCACCGCATCTTCAAGACGCCGCTGCTCAACTACATCTTCCGGCATTCGCGCGCCATCCCCATCGCACCGGCCAAGGAAGATCCGGCCATGATGGAGCGGGCCTTTGCCGAGGTCGCCCAAGCACTGGCGGACGGGGGCCTGGTGGGCATCTTCCCGGAAGGCCGCATTACCGATACCGGCGATCTCTACCCCTTCCGTCCGGGTATCACCCGTATTCTGGAGGCCAACCCGGTGCCGGTGGTTCCGCTGGCCCTGCAGGGCTTGTGGGGAAGCTTCTTCTCCCGCATCGACGGCCAGGCAATGAAAACACCGTTCCGCCGGGGCTTCTTCTCGAAGATCGCTCTGGTTGGGGCGCCGCCGGTCGCGCCGCAAGACGCCGCGCCGGAGCGCCTGCAAGCGCTGGTTAGCCAATTGCGCGGCGAGCGCCGCTAGGAGGCAACCATGGGATGGCTCGGGCTTCTGCTGTTTCTTGCCGCACTCGTCTTCCTGTCCCGGCTCGGTAGCCGCAGCGGTGTCGAGCAACGCCTGCGAGCGCTCGAAACGCAAGTGCTCTGGCTGCAGCGCGAGGCCGAGCAGATGCGGCAGGAGCTGGCGGCACTGAAAGGCCAGGACGTCGACGCCGGGCCTCCCCCGGCATCCACCCCGCTGCTGGAGGCGGTAGAAGAAACCGCGCCACCGCTCACGGATGAAGAAGCGGCGACGCCTCCGCTGCCGGTGATCGAACCCGCCGCTGGCACGCCAGCCACCGTGCCCACCGAAACCGAGGCGACGGCGGAAACGACGGCCATGCCGTTCTGGCAGCGCCTGCTGGCCGGCAACCTGCTTGCCAAGATCGGTGTCGTGCTGCTGTTTTTTGGCGTCGCCTCGGCCTTGCGCCTGGCCGCCGATTACGGGCTGCTACCGGTGCCGTTGCGCCTCTTGCTGGGCACCGTCGCCGGTGGCGCAATGGTCGCCTTTGGCTGGAACCGCGTGCACCAGGGCGTGCGCACCCACTTCGGCATCGCCTTGCAGGGCGGCGGTTTTGCCATCCTCTACCTGATCGTCTATTTCATGCACGTGCGCTACGCCCTGTTCGGGGCCACGCCCGCCTTCCTGCTGTTCGCCTTGCTGGGCGTCGCCTGCGTGCTGCTGGCGGTGGCCCAGGATGGCGTGGTGCTGGCGGCGTTCGGGCTGGCCGGCGCCTTTGCCGCGCCGGTTCTGGCCGCCACCGGCAGCAGCGATCCGACCCCGCTGTTTGCCTATTTCGTTTTGCTCAACACCTTCATCGTCGGCGTCTCGTGGTTCAAGAACTGGCGGCTGCTCAATGTCACCGGCTTTTTGATGACGATCGGCGTCGGCATGGCCTGGGCCGTCGAGCATTACCGCGCCGACTATCATGGCGTGAGCCAGGCGTTCCTGCTGTTCTTCTGGGGGCTCTACTCGGTCATGCCCGTATTGATGGCGCTGTTTCGCGCCCCGGGCTGGGCCGGATGGAGCGACAGCACGCTGGTCTTCGGCACGCCGCTGGTCGGCTTCGCGTTGCAGTCGCAACTGGCTGCCGACCGCTACGAGCTGGCCTGGGCCGCGCTGGCGGCCGCGCTCTATTACCTGGCGCTGTGGGTGCTACTCTTTCGCCGCCGCGACGAAGCCCTGCGCGTGCTGGAGCGCTGCCAGCTGGGTCTGGGCATCGCCTTCGGCACTCTGGTGGCGCCGCTGGCGTTTGGCGCCCAGGTGACCGCCGCGTTCTGGGCGGTGGAAGGTGTGGCGGTATTGTGGTTCGGCGTCGTGCAGCGGCGGAAACTGGCGATGATCTGCGGCGCCGGGCTGCAAGTGGCCGCCGCGGCGTATTTCCTGTATGGATTGCCGCAGATGCAGACGGGCCTGCCGGTGATCAACGACATCTTCCTCGGCATGGTCCTGCTGGCCGGGGCCGGTTTTGCCAGTGCCCGTCTGCTGCGAGGCGTCGACGAGCGCGTGGCGATACCGGCGCTGCTCTGGGCCTTTGCCTGGTGGGTTCTCGCCGGCTGGAGCGAGAGCGAGCGCCACTTGCCAATGGTGCAAAGTACCCCAGTGACCCTGACCTATATCGCCCTGTCACTGATCGCGCTGGAAGTCCTGGGGCGGCGCTCGGCCTGGAACGCGCTCCGCCATCTCTCGTTGCTGTTGCTGCCGGTGCTGTGGCTGGCGGCGGGGTCGGCCTGGCTGCACGGCCAGCACATGCTGGCGGGCCTGATGGTGCTGGCCTTGCCGTTGTCGCTGGCCGGGCATTACTGGCTGCTGGCCAGGCAGCAGGTGGATGGCTTGGTGCTGTGGCCGTCCGTGCGCCACGTGGGCGGCTTCTGGCTGGGTATGCTGCTGATATCCGGCGAGCTGGCCTGGCTGGGCTTCCGTCTGGCGCCCGGTGCCACTCTCTGGCCGGTCCTGGCCATGGCGCTCGGGCCGCTGAGCGGGCTGTGGCTGGCGGTGGAGGGTTCCCGCCGTGCTTTGCCGCCGGTCTCGGCCGCACCGCTCACCTATCGCGGCCTCGGCTCCCTGCTGCCAGCGGCCTGGCTGGTGGCGTGGCTGCTGTGGGCTGGGTGGGCGCATGACGGCGGCGGTTCCGGCCTGCCCTACGTGCCGCTCCTCAATCCCTTCGACCTGGTGCAACTGGCCGTGCTGGCGACGCTTTATCGCTGGCTGCGCGGCTTCGAAGAAGACCCCTGGCCAGATACGCCGTTGCCACAGGCCAACCGGGTCGGCATTCTGGCGTTTGTCTGGATCAGTTGCCTGGCTGCGCGCATCGCCCATCATTGGGGTGGCATCCCCTTCCGGGCCGATACCCTGTGGCATTCCACCTTGTTGCAGGCGATGCTGACCCTGCTGTGGACGCTGACCGCCATCGCCGCCATGATCCGCGCGACCGGTATCGGCGTGCGGCGCCTCTGGCAGGCGGGATTTGCGTTGCTGGCGGTCGTGGGGGCCAAGCTCCTGTTCGTCGATCTGGCGGGCGCCGGCACCTTGCTGTGGACCGGTTCGTTGATCGGCGTGGCCCTGCTGGTCTTGGCGGCCAGCTACTTCGCCCCGGTTCCCCCGCCGGAAGAAGGATGAGCAGCGTCTACCGCGCACATGGGGACTGGCCGGTGTACCGGTTGGCGGCGATTAGCGTTCGTGTGGTTCCGTCGCCGAGCGCATCAGGGTCTCGACGGCGCTGTGCTGCAGCTTGCGGCGATTGGCGATGGCGTAGTAATGCTCGTACACACCCGTCACTTCCCCCACCACCTCAACCTCGAACTGGCGCGTGATGTCGTCGACCTGGAACGACGGCGCAGGAAACAGCCCGACGCCCTGCCGGCCGAAGGTCTTGAGCAAGGCGCCGTCCTCGAATTCGCCGACGATGTCGACCTTGATGTTTTGCTCTTCGAACCATTGTTCGAGCTGGCTGCGCAGCACGTTGTCGCGCGTCGGCAGCAGCATCGGCGCGCGTGACAGGCTGTGCGGGAAGTCCTCGCGGTACTGGCTACACAGCTTGGCGGTGCCGAAGATCATCACCGGGCAGCGCGCCATCAGGGTGGACACGAAGGGCTGCTGGCCACCGGCGGGCACCGGTCGATCGGCCAGCACCACGTCCAGCCGATGCAGTGCCAGTTCGGCGAGCAATTCGTCGAACGCCCCTTCGGTACAGACCAGCCGTACCCGCTGCTCGCCGCCCAGCACCGGTTCCAGCAGGCGGTAGGACACGGTTTTGGGCAGCACGTCGGTGATGCCGGCCGCGAGCCGTACCGTCGACCCCAAGGTGTCGTCCTCCAGCGTTTCTTGCAGCGACTCTCCCAGCATGAAGATCTGATCGGCGAATTGCAGAGCCACGCGCCCCGCCTCGGTCAGCACCAGGTTGCGCCCCTGCTGGGTGAACAGAGCCTTGCCGAGGGCGTGTTCCAGCTTCGAAACCTGGCCGCTGACGGTTTGTGCGCTCATGCCGAGCCGTTCCGCCGCCCGGTTCACTCCGCCCTCGCGCGCCACGGCCCAGAAGTAATGCAGGTGCTTGTAGTTGAGGATTTCTTTCATAATTGTTCGAATAAACCGTAGTGTTTATGTTATTTTATTCGATTTTATCTTTGAATGTCAGGGGCTATGCTGTCAGCACAATTCAACAACCCCCGGATAACCATCATGAAACGAGTTCTGCTGCTCATTGTGACCAACCTTGCCGTGATGCTGGTGCTCAGCGTCGCGGCACAGCTTCTGGGCGTTAACCGCTTTCTTACCGCCAACGGGCTGAACCTCGGCATGCTGCTGGCGTTCTCCGCGCTGATGGGCTTTGGCGGCTCCTTTATTTCGCTCCTGATGTCGAAGACCATCGCCAAGTGGAGCACCGGCGCCCGCGTCATCGACAATCCGTCCCACCCCACCGAGCGCTGGCTGGTGGATACCGTGCAGAAGCTGGCCACACGTGCCGGCCTGCCGATGCCGGAAGTGGCCGTGTACGAGGGCGAGCCCAATGCCTTCGCCACCGGCGCCAGCAAGTCGAACTCGCTGGTGGCGGTGTCGACCGGGCTGCTTGCCTCGATGAGGGAGGAGGAAGTCGAGGCGGTGCTGGCGCACGAAATCGCCCACATCAAGAACGGTGACATGGTCACCCTGACGCTAATCCAGGGCGTGGTGAACACTTTCGTGTTCTTCCTGGCGCGTGTGGTGGGCTACCTGGTCGACAGCTTCCTGCGCCGCAACGACGAGGAGGAAGCGTCGTCCGGCCCCGGCATCGGCTATATGGTGACCGTGATCGCCTGCGAGATCGTATTTGGCATCCTGGCCTCGGCCATCGTCATGTACTTCTCGCGCCAGCGCGAATTCCGCGCCGACGCCGGTGCGTCCCAGCTGATGGGCTCGCGCCAGCCGATGATCGCGGCCTTGTATCGCCTGGGTGGCATGGATGCCGGTGGCCTGCCGCAAGGCATGGCCGCGTCGGGTATCGCCGGCGGCAAGGGAGGGCTGATGGCGCTGTTCGCAAGCCACCCCAGCATCGAAGAACGCGTGAGCGCGCTGCAGGCCCGCTCGTAACAACCAAGGAATGTTCATGGATTGGATTTTCATCTCTGTCATCGGCTACCCGCTGTGGGTCTGGCTGATGTTCATGACGCTGGTAGTGGCGCTGCTGGTCTTCGACCTGGGTGTCTTGCACAAGGACCAGCACGAGATCGGCGTGAAGGAGAGCCTGAAGCTGTCGGCCTTCTACATCGCCATGGGGCTGGCCTTCGGCGGCTGGCTCTGGTGGTACAAGGGCGCGGATGCCGGCATGCAGTACTTCACCGGCTACGTGATCGAGAAATCGCTGTCGATGGACAACATCTTCGTGATGTCGCTGATCTTCACCAGCCTCGCCGTGCCGCGCATCTACCAGCACCGCGTGCTGTTCTGGGGCATCCTGGGCGTGATCGTGCTGCGCGCGGTGATGATTGGCCTGGGCGCGGCGCTGGTGGCCGAGTTCCAGTGGATGCTGGTGATCTTCGGTCTGTTCCTGGTGGTCACCGGTGTCAAGATGCTGTTCGCCGACGACGAGCATCCGTCCTTGGAAAAGAACCGCATGTATCGCTGGCTGAAGGGCCACATGCGCCTGACCCCGACGTTGCACGAACAGCATTTCTGGGTGCGTGGCGAACGTCACGGCCTGGCGCGCGGTTGGTGGGCAACGCCGTTGCTGCTGGCGCTGATCATGGTGGAGTCGGCCGACGTGGTGTTTGCGGTGGACAGCATCCCGGCGATCTTCGCCATCACCCAGGATCCGTTCATCGTCTATACCTCGAACATCTTCGCGGTATTGGGTCTGCGTGCCCTGTACTTCGCGCTGGCGGCGATGGTGCATCGCTTCCACTACCTGAAGTACGCGCTGTCGCTGGTGCTGGTCTTCATCGGCAGCAAGGTGGGGCTGGTCTATCTGCACGATATCGGGCTGACCAGCGTGAAGATTCCGACCGGCTTGTCGCTGCTGGTGACGTTCGGGCTGTTGCTCTCCGGGGTGCTGTTCTCGCTCTACAAGACCCGCAACGACGCGACCCCGAGCGTCTAAGCCGGTGCCGCTGACGGCTTCGCAAGGGGCCGTCAGCCGTCAAGGCGGTGGCAGCGCAGGGGAACCTTGAAGACATGCCCGGGTCACAAAAGACCCTGGCAACACAATGCCAGCCATTCCGAATAAGGAGGTTTGTATGAATACCAAGACTACTCTGATGTCGCTGTGCGTAGCGTTGACGCTCTCGACTGCCCAAGCAGCCTTGGCGGCAAATGGCCACTCCGGCGGCCATTCCGGGGATCACTCGGGCAATAATGCGGGCGGCGTCTCCGCTGATCACATGAGTGACAGTGCCGTGAGCAATTCCAACGCCCAGTTCATGTCGACGTCCACCCGTGGCCTGGTTCGTGCTCAGCAACGCATGAGCGTGAATGGCCAGGAGAATGAGAAGACCAACCTCAAGACCGAGACGGAAACCGAAACCGAAACGGAGTCGGCCACCCAGCGCTGACGCCTGTCTCCGCAGTTTTTCTGAATCGATAACGGAGGGTTGCCATCAGGCGCCCTCCGTTTTGCTTTGGAAGCGTGTCACGAGATCAGGGGGCCGAGTCCAGGGTGTTCGGCATCGCGCGGAATTCGCCGATGTGGCCAGCGATGTGCTGGACGTGCTGGCGGTCAGGCGGGTGCATGGCGTAGCTCTGGGTGTGGGTTGCTCTTTACCCCGCTGAGGACCTCTCGCGACGATTTCTTTCACTAGCCCGAAAAAAAGGGCCCGCACCGAAGCGCGGGCCGTACGGGCTTCCGGTCCAGGGAAGTTCTTTGCGGCACCTTGCGCGTGCAGGACGGCTGGCGCCAGCCTGCACGTGCCCAAGATGCCAAGGCGCTGCCGCTTGAGGGAACAGGTTCTCAGCAGGCGGCGGCCGTCATCTTGAAAATGCCCTGCGCGTTGGAGCTGTCGAAGCGCAGGTCGAGCTTGCTCTCGCCGCTGGCCGGGTCGACGATGCGGTCGCGGGTGATAAATTCGTAGAACGAGCCCGGCACCACGCGCGTCACGCGCGTGCCGTCGGCGGCGATGAATTCGCGCTCGACGCGGGTGGCCTTGAACGCGGTCTGGCGCACCGAACCGGCGGCGGAGACCTCGACCTTGTCCTTGATCGGCAGGCCCTGGGCGCGCAGTGCGTCGGCCACGGCGAACACGTCCTCGACATGGTCGGTGGCGTGGTTGAAGGCGTTGCCCTCGGTGGCGATCCACGCCATCTCGGCCGATTCTTCCAGCAGGGTCTGGTAGGCGGCGAGGCGCGGGGTGGCGTGCTGCACGTCGAAACAGCCCACCAGCTCCGGCAGCAGTTCGACCGCCTCGGCAAACGGCTGCGCGCGGGCGTCGGCGAGCTTCGTCAGTAGTTCCTTGGCGCGCTCGGAGAGCGGGTCGCGCGAACTGCCCAGTACTTCGTTCGCCGCCGCCTGGAAGGCCGGGGAGAACTGGTCGGCGTGCAGTTCGGAGACGAAGAACTGGGCTACCACTTCTGGCGCGTCCTGGTGGCAGTAGGCGCGACCGGTCATCTTCAGGCGCGGCAGCGGGTAGACGCCGGCCACGGCGAAGCCCAGCGGCTCGAGAAAGCGCTTGAACGCCTGCTCGCCCATCGGCAGAGCGCCGGTGTCGGCGGCGGTGACGGTGCGCAGTGCGCCGTGGTCGAACACCACCTTGCCGCCTTCGGCCAACTTGGCGGTGACGTAGGTCTTGCCTTCCGGCACGGCTTCCAGGTTCTTGGCGAACAGCAGCATGTTCATGGCCTGGGCCAGCACCACGCGCGGCACGGTGGCGGGGCGCACCGCGGCCGTGAGCAGGGTGTCGTCGACCTCGATCATATTGAACAGGCCGCGCGTGCTGGCCTGGCCGGCGACGGCTTCGAGCAGCTGCCACAGTTGGCTGGTTTCTACGTTCGCGTTGACGTGTGCCATTACGGAATGCCTCTTATTCTGTTTCGGGCAGTTCGAGGCAGCGGGCCCACCCCGCTGTCGCTGCCGCACGATAAGCAAAGTCTCGATTTTTTTACGGCTTGGCTCAAGCGATGTATTCTGCTGACTTCATTCTGAAAACTCATCAACTACCATGCGTCGAACCCTGCCCTCGCTGATGGCCCTGCAATGTTTCGAGGCCGCCGTCCGTCACCTGAGCTTTACCCGCGCCGCCGAAGAGCTGAACCTGACGCAAAGCGCCGTGAGCCGCCAGATCCGCGCGCTGGAAGATTTCATCGGCCGGCCGCTGTTCGAGCGCGTCAAGCAGCGCCTGGTGCTGACCGTGGCCGGCGAAGCCTACGCCGCCGCGGTGCAGGACGTGCTGGACCGCGCCGAGGCCGCCACGCTGCAACTGATGGCCTATAGCGGCGAAGGCGGCATGCTTACCATCGCCATGTTGCCCACCTTCGGCTCGCGCTGGCTGGTGCCGCGGCTGGGCGACTTCGCGGCGCGCTACCCGGACATCCAGCTCAACCTGGTCACCCAGGTGCGGCCGTTCGATTTCGACAAGGTGGAGGCCGACGTGGCGATCCACTTCGGCCCGGCGCTGTGGCCGGGCGCGATCTGCCACCGGTTGATGGGCGAAGACATCGTGCCGGTGTGCGCGCCGGCCCTGCTCGGCGGGCGACCGCACCTCGACGACGTGCGCGAGATCCTCGCCTACACGCTGCTGCAACACACCACGCGGCCGCAGGCGTGGAACGACTGGCTGCACGCGGCCGGCATCGAGGGCTTGACGGGAAATGAGGCGGGGTTGTTGAGTGGCCCGCGCTTCGAGCACTTCTTCATGGTGATCCAGGCCGCCGTGGCGGGGCTCGGCATCGCGGTGCTGCCGCACTTCCTGGTGGAGGAAGAGCTGCAGAGCGGACGGCTGGTGCTGGCGCTCGACAAGCCGGTGCGCAGCCAGCACGCCTACTACCTGGTGCACCCGGCCACCAAGGCCGACCTCTACAAGGTACGCGTGTTCCGCGAGTGGCTGCTGGAGCAGGCTGGGCGGGAGGGTATGGAGCCAGCGGCTAGCCAATCGGGCGCGGTGGCGGCGTCGGCTTGAGTGGAAATGCCCGGCCGACAACCGGCCGGATAACCCCAGAAGCCGATGAGGTGATTGATCTCGCGTAGCTGGCTTCCGTCTGCGCTCATGAAGTGAAATGTAGTGGTGGCACACCGGCAACCGCTGCGGGGCCGGCGCGCCGATTCCTTCAGCTAGTCTGCAGCAGGTTCCGTTCGTATCGTAGGAGCGGCGTGCCCCTCCGCCGCCGTCGGCCTGATTTTGAACCAGATCGAGTACAAGGCCGGCAAGAACACCAGGGTCAGAACCGTCCCGGCGAAGGTGCCGCCGATCAAGGTGTAGGCCAGCGTCCCCCAGAACACCGAATGGGTCAGCGGGATGAACGCCAGGATGGCGGCGAGTGCGGTCAGGATGACCGGGCGGGCGCGCTGCACGGTGGCTTCGATAACCGCACGGAATGGATCGAGTCCGGCCTGTTCGTTTTCACGAATCTGTCCTATCAATATCAGCGTGTTGCGCATCAGGATTCCGGACAGCGCAATCAGACCGACCAGCGCGTTGATGCCGAACGGCTGCCGGAACAACAGCAGGGTGGGCACGACCCCGATCAGGCCCAGCGGCGCGGTGGCGAACACCATCGTCATCGCAGAGATCGACCGGACCTGGAAGATGATCGTGATCAGCGTCAGGGCGATCATGATGGGGAAGATCGGCGCCATGGCGCGGTTCGCCTTGCCGGATTCCTCGATGGAACCGCCCTGCTCGATCCGGTAGCCGGCCGGGAGCTTGGCGATGACGGGCTGAAGATCCTTCCATACGGCGGTGGATACGTCCGGCGGCTGCAAGCCCTCGGCAATGTCTCCGCGCACGGTGATCGTCGGCGTGCGATCGCGGCGGCGCAGGATGGGGTCTTCCATGTGGACGTTCACCGTTCCGATCTGCGACAGCGGAATCCGCTGGCCGGCCGCTCCGACCAGGGTGAAATCGGCGATCTTGCCCGGATCGAGCCGCGTGTTGCCGGCTGAACGGGCTTCGACCTGTACCGAGCGGATGTCCTCGCGCACCTCGGTAATCGGGATGCCGTTCAACAGGAACTGAAGCTGTTGGGCCACGTCGCTGGAGCTCAAACCAAGGCTCTGGAGCCGGTCCTGATCGAGCGAGAAACGCAGCGTGGGCACGCGCTCGCCCCAGTCGGTATTGACCGTACGCATCTGGGAAGAGGCCTGCATCACGGCACGCACCTGTGCCGCGATGTCGCGCAGCTTGTCGGGATCGGGCCCCATCACGCGGAAGGCCACGGGGAACGGCGAGTACGGGCCAAACACCAACTGGGCCACCCGCACGCGCGCCTCCGGTGCCAGACCGTCGGCCACCGCCTGCCGCAGCCTGAGCTTGAGCGCCTCACGCGCCGCCTGGTTGTCCGTCAGGACGACGATCTTCGCGAACGAAGGATCGGGCAACTCCGGCGCCATGGCGAGGTAGAAGCGCGGCGCCCCCTGTCCGACGTAGGCCGTCACGATCTTCGCTTCCGGCTGCCTGGCCAGCCAGGCCTCGACCTTGGCGGTCACCGCACTCGTCTGCTGGATCGAGGTGCCATACGGCATCTGGACTTCGACCAGCACCTCGGGCCGATCGGAAGTCGGAAAGAATTGCTTGTTGACCACGTCCATGCCCAGGACCGCGACGAACAAGGCACCGACCACGCCCGCCGCAACCAGCCATTTTCGCCGGATCACCGATCCAAGAAGGCGGCGGAAGCGCTCGTAGTGCGGGGTCGCGTAGATCGCCGCGTTCCCGCCCTCGTGTTGCTTGAAGTTCGGGAGCAGCTTCACCCCCAGGTAGGGCGTGAACACGACAGCGACGATCCACGACGTGATCAGCGCAATGCCGACGATCCAGAACATGTTGCCGGCGTACTCGCCGGCGGTCGACTTGGCGAAGCCGTTCGGCATGAAGCCGATCGCCGTCACCAGGGTTCCGGAAAGCATGGGCGCGGCGGTATGGCTCCACGCATAGGCCGCCGCGCGGATGCGGTCGTAGCCCTCCTCCATCTTCACCACCATCATCTCGATGGCGATGATCGCGTCGTCGACCAGTAGCCCCAGGGCGAGGATCAGGGAGCCCAGCGTGATCCGGTCGAAGTTCTTGCCGGTGGCCGCCATGATGACGAAGACCGCGGCCAGGGTCAGGGGAACCGCTGCCGAGACCACGATGCCGGCGCGCCATCCCATGCTGAGGAAACCCACCAGCATCACCACGCCGAGGGCAACGAAGAACTTGAGCATGAACTCGTCGACGGCCGAGTGGATATTGACCGATTGGTCCGTGACCTTGGTGAGGCTCATGCCGAGCGGCATCTCGGCGTTGATCGCCGCCGCTTCCGTCTCCAGCGCGCGGCCGAGATCGAGGCCGTTCCAACCCTCGCGCATGACCACGCCGAGCAGCAAGGCCGGTTCGCCGTTGTTGCGGATGAGGAAGGTGGCCGGATCCTCGTAGCCCCGCTTCACCTCGGCGATGTCGCCGAGCTTCAGCGTACGGCCCCGCGCCGCGACGGGCGTATTCCGGATCGCCTCCAGATCGTCGATGGCGCCGTCCAGCCGGATGAAGACCTGTGGGCCCTTGGCGTCGATCGAGCCGGCGGGCGTCATGACGTTGCGCCCGTTCAGCGCTGCGAAGAGGTCGCGTGGGGAGACGCCCAGGGTCGCGAGGCGGTCATGGGAGAACTCGACGAAGATCCGTTCGGCCTGCTCGCCGATGATGTTCACCTTCTTGACGCCCGCCACGTGAAGCAGGCGCTGGCGCAGGGTCTCCGCGTCGCGCACCAGGTGCCGATGGGCCTCACCCTTCGCTTTCAAGGCATAGAGTGCAAAGGTCACGTCGGCGTATTCGTCGTTCACCATCGGGCCGATGACGCCACGCGGCAGCTTGCCGGCCTCGTCGCCGAGTTTCTTGCGCCCCTGATAGAACTGCTCGGGGACCTCCGCGGGGGGCGTGCTGTCGAGCAGGAACACCGTGGTGAAGGCCAGGCCCGGTCGCGTAAAGGTCTCGGTCCGGTCATACCAGCGCAGTTCCTGCATGCGCTTTTCCAGGGGCTCGGCGACCAGTTCTTCCATCTCCTTTGCCGTAGCGCCGGGCCAGGCGGTGACCACGGTCATCTGCTTGACGGTAAAGGCGGGATCCTCCGCCCGGCCCAGCGTCAGAAAGGCCACGATCCCGGCGATGAAGATGGCCAGCATCAAGAACAGGGTGACCGAGCGCTCGCGTACCGCGAGGGCAGAGAGGTTGAAGGCGCTCATTTCCCCTCCCCGCTGGCCGCCGCCACGCTTTGCGCGGCTTTGCCGTCAGCCAGTCGTACCTGCTCACCTTCGTGCAGCAGATGGGCTCCGAGCACGACGACGCGATCGCCCGCCGCGAGGCCACCGACGACCGCGGTGGCTTCGTCACTGAGGCCGGTTACCTGCACGGCGCGCCAGGTGACCCGAGGCGCCTTCCCTTCGACCAGCCATACGCCGGGGCCTTTGCCGGGATCGACGATCGCGCCGATGGGTACCCGCAGTGCCGGAGCGGAGCGGTCGTGCGGGATGCGAATGGAGACGGTCGAGCCCAGCGGCGCGTCCGCCAGACGGTCCTCCAGCACGTAGCGCGCCTCGAAGGTGCGCGTCTCACGGTTGGCGGCATCCGACAACTGGCGCAGTTTCGCCGCGCCCGTGAGCCCGCTGCCATACAAGGCCGCGCGCGCCACGGATCCGACCGCCGGACGCAGGGCTTCGGGGAGCTCGATGACTGCTTCGCGGCGCCCGGCATGCGCCACACGAACGACAACCTGCCCGGCACTGACGACCTGGCCCGGCTCCGCCAGGGTCTCCACCACCACGCCGTCCGCGTCGGCAAGCAGGACCGTGTAGCTGGTTTCGTTGCGCGCCACGTCGGCCTGGGCCTGGGCCGCATTGAGCTCCGCCCTTGCCGACTGGGCGGCGGTCTTGATCTTGTCGTAGGCCGAGGCCGACACCGCACCCGCCGAGACGAGGTCGCGGTACCTCGCCTCGTCCTCCGCGGTCTGGCGCGCGCGCGCCGTGGCGGCGGCAACCGCCTCGTCGTGGGCGCGCGTGGCGAGCTTCAAGTCGGTGGGGTCGATGCGCATCAGCGGCTGGCCACGCTTGACGGCCTGCCCGGTATCGACCAGGCGCTCCAGGACCTTGCCGGGAACGCGGAAACCCAGGTCGCTCTGCACCCGCGCCGCAACAATGCCGGTGAATGAGCGCTCGGCCTGGACGGCGGCCTCTACCGCCCCCACCCGTACGACGGGAATTCGGGTCCGCGGATCAATTGAAGAAGTGGCGTCGCTGCACGCTGCCAGGGCTAAGGGCAACAGACCGACGACGGCGAGGAAGGGAATAGTACGGCGCTGAAGCATGACGACCTCCGGAAACACGAAGGTCTTCATGCTCTAACTTGTGACCATATTTGTCAATGGTCACTTTGTGCTCATGGAGTACCCTAAGGCGCCAGGCTACGCAGCACCAGGTTCGAAAGTCGTGTAGGCGCGTCCTCGACGAGGTCGAGGTTGTGCTGGAGCAGGAGCGGATTCGCGAAGGGCAGCATGACGAGATAGATAGCATGCACCGTCTCGTCCAGCGGTGTCTTGCGTTCGAACTCGCCGCTCTCCCGCCCTTCGCGGACGATCTCCGTCAGGATCTGCTGGATGCGCTCGCAGTAGGCGCGGGCAGACGGCCACCCCTCGCCGGCGGAATACGCCGCGATGTCGTACAGCTTGCGGTCGTTGAAGAACAGGCTCACGCCGGTCGCCACCAAGACCTTGAACATTCTGCGGAATTTTTCCGTCGGGGTGGATGCGCCTGCCACGGCCTCTTCGACCGCCACGACGATGGCACTCAAGGTCTTGGAGCAGATGGCCTCGCCGATGGCCTGCTTGGAGTCGAAGAACTTGTAGATATAGGCCTTGGAAAAGCCGATCGCCTTGGCCAGGTCGGAGACCGTGGTCTTCTCGTAGCCGTAGTGGCTGAAGTGTTCTCCGGCCGCCTCCACGATCTGTTCTCGAACGCTATGGTCGGCAGGGCCACGCGTCTGCGGGGCGGAAGACTCGATTTCATTCATGGGGAAAACAATACCTCGTATGCTAAAGCTTGACAACTAGTGACCAATTTAGACTATAGTCACGCAAACGGTTCAACTCCCCCGAAGGACTCTCATGCTCGCCCATCCCCGTTCTCTCGCCCTTCTTCTGAGCGTCGGCGTCTTGACGGGCTGCACCGTCGGCCCCGACTACAGACGCCCCGAGATCGCCCTGTCGCCCACCTTTATCGGACAGGAAGGCGTCGATCACCGGCAGGTTAAGCACAAGGCAGACCTCACGATCTGGTGGGCCGCCTTCGACGATCCGCTGCTGACGCACTTCGTCGCGCTGGCCCTCGACCAGAACCTGGACATCGCGCAAGCGGCGGCACGTGTCGCCCAGTCGCGTGCGTCATTGCGCTACGCCGATGCGGCGCTGCTTCCTGCGGCCAACGTGAGTATAACCGCAGCGCGAGGCTACCAGTCGGTCGAGACCCCGCTGGGGCAGGTGCTCAACGCCACGCCCGGCTTCGATCGCAGCGGCAGCTCCTACGAGGCCAACCTCAATGCGAGTTGGGAGATCGACATGTTCGGCGGTCTGCGGCGAGGACGGGAGGCGGCGCGCGCGGCGTACGAGGCATCCGAAGCCGGCGCGGTGGCGACACGGCTGGCCGTGGCCGCGCAGACAGCGGATGTGTACGTCACAATCCGGGGCTTGCAGGCGCGCATCGCGATCGCCCGGCAGCAAGTGGAAACCCGCCGTCAGTTGTTCGCCATGGTCCGGCTCCAGTACGGGAAGGGGGTCGCCGCCGAGCTCCAGATGAACCAGGCCGAGGGTTCGCTCACCCAGGCCGAGGCGCAGATTCCCGTCCTGGAAGCCGGCCTCGATTCGGCAATGAACGCACTGGACGTACTGCTCGGGGTGCAGCCGGGAACCTACCGCACGGAGCTAGCTTCGGTGGCGCCGGTCCCGGTCGTTCCGGGTCTGGCCGAGACCGGCACCCCGGCCGAGTTGATTCGGCGCAGGCCGGACCTCATCGCCGCCGAGCGGCGCCTGGCGGCAGCCAATGCGCGCATCGGCGTTGTGGTCTCGGAGTACTACCCCAAGCTCTCGCTTGCCGCCCTGCTGGGCAGCGCCACCGCGATAGCGAGCGGCAACCTCTTCACCGGGGCCGCCAGCCAGGCCCAAGGCGTTCTCGGGCTGCGCTGGCGCCTGTTCGACTTCGGCCGCGTCGACGCGCAGATCGCCGCCGCACGTGGCCAGGAGGCCGAAGCCCTGGCGGCCTACCGGCTGGCCGTGTTGCGGGCGACCGAGGATGTCGAGAACGCCATCGAAGCCCTCGTCAAACGCGAGGCACAGGTCGGCATCCTGACGCGGGGCGAATCCTCGCTCGCCCGTGCGCGCGAAAACTCGCTTGCCGCCTACAAGGGCGGCGTCGTCAGCCTGATCGAGGTGCTCGATGCCGATGGCAAGCTGCTGGAGGCGCGCGACGCGAAGGCACAGGCAGAAACGGAGGCGGCGCGCGCCGCCATTGCCTCCTTCCGGGCTTTGGGGGGCGGATGGGATGCGCAGCATGCAAGCAGCAACCGCCTCTCCAGCAACCTTTCCACCAACGACCGCAGGTAAGCAAAATGACCACAACAGATAATTCATGGGTGCTCGTCACGGGCGCATCGAGCGGCTTTGGCGAGGAGTTCGCCCGCCAATATGCCGAGCAAGGCCGCTCCCTGGTTCTGGTGGCACGCCGGCTGGACCGTCTTCAGGCGCACGCCGAGACATTGCGCCGGCAGTACCACATCGAGGTCGTGGTGGAGCAGGTCGACCTCACGGACATTGCAGCAGTCGTCCAATTGCATCGGCGTCTGCTCGAGCGAGGCATTGTGATCGACATCCTGATCAACAACGCCGGCCATGGGCTGCAGGGACCGTTTGTGGATAGCCAGCTCGACGCGGCGCTGGCAATGGTGCAGCTGGATGTGGCAAGCCTGACCGCGGTCACCCATGTCTTTGCGCAAGACATGCGGGCTCGAGGACGCGGGAAGATCCTGCTGGTGGCGAGCCTGTTGGCCTACCAGGGCGTGCAGAACTTCGCCGTCTATGCCGCCGCCAAGGCCTACGTGTTGCGTCTGGGCGAAGCGCTTCATCACGAGCTCAAGCACGATGGCGTCACCGTTACGACGCTTTGCCCGGGCGTATCGAACACCGGCTTCGCTACCGCGGCGCAGATGAAGCTCACGCCCGCGCTAAAGGGGTTGATGATGCAGCCGCCCCCCGTGGTGCGCGCCGGTATCCGCGCCTTGCAGGCCGGACGCATCAGCGTCGTGGCGGGCTGGGCGAACAAGGCCCTCGTGATCCTCACGTGGGCGACGCCACGCTGGCTGCACCAGGCTTTTTTGTCGCGTGCCATGAACGGATGACACGCATTTCCGGCCGAGCGGTGCCAGGTGCCAACGGTACCGCTCGTCTACTGCTTCACCCGAACAGGAGACTCATCATGAAATCGCTTTTGGCATTGTCCGGCATCGCCCTCGTCATTTCCGCCCACACCGCGCTGGCCGATCCCGGCCGCCCGCTGGATCCTCACGAGCAGGCGCGGCAGTCGATACTGAACGTGACACAGCATTCGGCAGCCATCCCCAACACGACGGTAACCGAGGCGCCAGCGCCGACGGATCCGCATGAACTCGCGCGTCAGCGAATCGTCCCGTCGCCCGTGACCCGCGTCGCGTCTCGACCCGCACTCGAGGTGGGATCGCCGCCGAAAATCGACCCGCACGAGCGCGCGCGCCGCTCGATTCTAGGTAGCTAGGGAGAGGAGTCGACCCCATGACAGCGCCAACCGACGCGATGAACCCCGAAGAAACGCTTGCCCGCTGGCGGGCCGAGGAGGCGGCCGTGCGCGCCCGCCTCCAGACGACTCCCGGCGTGGCCTCCCCTGCCCAGCTCGCCGGGCGCAGCGGATTGCAGATATTCCAGGCGCTCCTCGCCGGGGAGATTCCGCCCCCGCCGATGGCTGCGACGCTCGATTTCACCCTGCTGCGCATCGAGCCCGGATTGGCGGTATTCCAGGGAGAGCCAGGCTTCAGCTACTACAACCCGATGGGCACCGTGCACGGCGGCTGGTTCGCAACCATGCTCGACACCGCCATGGGATGCGCCGTGCATTCCACGCTGCCGGCGGGCAAGGCCTACACCACCCTGGAACTGAAGCTCAACCTCGTCCGCTCACTCACCGACGCGGTGCCGCTGGTACGCGCGGAAGGCCGGTTGGTCCACGGCGGCCGCCAGGTGGCGACCGCGGAAGGCCGGCTGGTCGGACCGGACGGCAAGCTCTACGCCCACGCGAGCACTACTTGCCTGGTCTTTGACCAGGCTTCATAGAAGATCGGCACAAAAGGCTTCGGTCCGGCTCGTGCCTCGCTCATCGCGGTGCATCAGGGTTCCCGGCTTGGCGCATCGGGCAATGCGGATGTCTCCTCTACAGCAGGAAGGAGCCGGCCGTCAGCCGGAAGCATGAATGTCTCTTGAGGGTCGATCTGCATCGGTGGCAAACAAGTGTGCCATTGGATGCACCGAATCGATCGGTGTTGCTGCAGCCTGGCGCGCCAGTGCGTGCCATTCCGCAGCACCGCCCCCGCCGACTACGGCATGAGACCATCAGTGCATGAAGGTCAGATAACCCCACAGCACCACGATGTTGGCCATCAGGGCAAAGCCGACCGAAAAGCTGATGCCGGAAAACAGCGCCCAGGCGCGGAAGACCTCGTACCAGTCCGGCACCACCTCCGCCAGCCCCTTGGCCATGTGATGGCTGGCCAACAGCAGCGCGCACAGGATCGCCCACTTGATCAGATAGCCCGGCAGGTATTTGCGTTGCTGGCGGTTGAAGCGATAGTTCTGCTCGCGCAGCATGTGGTCGCCCTGCGAGACGTCACGGAACAGCCAGTAGGGAATGAAGTAGAGATACAGCAGGTGGAGTAATCCGGGTTCCGTCGTGTTGGGCATGACAGTCCCTCCCCCTTGTCGAAAAACAGCGGCACGCCGCCTTGAACCCCGGCCTGCATGTCCCTGCGGCCGCCCTCATCCACTATAGACACTGCCAGCACGCGCCATGGGGCGACCCGTACGCAGGATGGCACGGCCCCCAAAAAAAAGCAGCCCGGTTTGCACCGGACTGCCAACACTGACGACTTCCACAGACAAAATCGGGAGCTCCTCCGGAAAGCGAGCGGGCCATGGCAGGCCGAGCCGCCTCGCAGGCGCAGGATGGGTGGAGCAATGCGGAACCCCTCATCCGCTATTGATGGGTTCCGGCGGGTGTGCCTTCGCCCAGCCTGCGAGTACTCATGATGCCAAGGCGCAGCCGCCTGATCGAGAGGCTTACAACGACATCCCCGGCGCGAGCTGGCTCGGCAGCGCCAGCGCCGGCGCTTCCACCGAGGCCATCGGGTAGGCGCAGTAGTCGGCGGCGTAGTAGGCCCCCGGGCGATGGTTGCCGGAGTTTCCGACCCCGCCGAACGGCGCGGCGGACGAGGCGCCGTTGGTCGGCTTGTTCCAGTTCACCACGCCGGCGCGGATGTCCTGGCTGAAGCGTTCCCACAGAGCGGCATCGTCGGCCAGCAGCGCCGCCGACAGGCCATATTCGGTGTCGTTGGCGATCTCCAGCGCCAGATCGAAGTCGCGGTAGCGGATGATCTGCGTGAGCGGGCCGAAGTACTCCTCGTCCGGCAGCTCGGTCACGGTGGTGACGTCGAGGATGGCCGGCGTGACGAAGGCTTTGCCCTCTTCCAGCTGGCGCATTTCCAGGATCGGCTTGGCACCCAGCGCGATCAGGCGTTGCTGCGCGGCGAGCATGCCCTGCGCCGCCTTGAGCGACACCATCGCCCCCATGAACGGCTGCGGCTCGGCGTCGAAGGCGCCGATGGTGAGCTTGCCGGCTACCTCGGCCAGGCGCGCCACGAAGCGGTCGCCGAATTCGCCCACCGGCACCAGCATGCGGCGCGCGCAGGTGCAGCGCTGGCCGGCGGACAGGAAGGCGGACTGGATGGCGTGGTGCACGGCGGCATCGAGGTCGGCGCACTCGGCCACCAGCAGCGGGTTGTTGCCGCCCATCTCCAGCGCCAGCATGAAGCCGGGACGGCCGGCGAACTGGCGGTGCAGAGCGATGCCGGTGGCCGAGCTGCCGGTGAACAACAGGCCGTCGAGGTCGGCGTGCTGGGCCAGCGCAATGCCGGTGTCGCGCTCGCCTTGCAGCAGGTTGATCACGCCGGCCGGCACGCCGGCTTTTTCCCACAGTTTGACGGTCAGCTCGGCCACCAGCGGGGTCAGCTCGGACGGCTTGAACAGCACGGTGTTGCCGGCGATCAGCGCCGGCACGATGTGGCCGTTCGGCAGGTGGCCGGGGAAGTTATACGGACCGTACACCGCCACCACACCATGCGGGCGATGGCGCAACACGGAGCTGTCGCCGGCGAGGTCGGCGCGGTGTTCGCCGGTACGCTCGTTGTAGGAACGGATCGAGATCTCGATTTTGCCGATCATCGCCGCCACTTCCTGGCGCGATTCCCACAGCGGCTTGCCGGTTTCCAGGCCAATGGTGCGGGCCAGCTCTTCCTTGTGCTCGCCCAGCACCTCGGCGAAGCGGCGTACCAAGGCCAGGCGTTCGGCCAGCGCGGTGCGGCGCCAGCCGGCGAAGGCGCGGCGCGCGGCGATGAAGGCGGCGTCGATGTCCTCGGCCGCGGCGGCGCGGCCTTCCCAGACCGGCAGACCGGTAGCCGGGTTGAGCGAAACGAAGACCGGGCCGTGGCCGGCGGTCCAGCTACCGTCGATGAACAGTTGGCTCATGTCATGTCTTTCCATGTGGTGGGCCGGCAGCGGCGCGCTGCCGGCGGCAATCGGTTATCAGCTAGCTGCCTTGGCAGCGGGATAGAGCGTCATGGCGCGTACGGTGTCGCCGCTCTTCACGTGCAGGGCCTGGGCGTGCTCGGCACTCAGGGCGATCACACTGTCCGCAGGGTTGGCCGAAGCCAGGATCACGCGGAAATCGGCCAGTTCGCCGTTGGCCACCAGGTAGCGCTGCTCGCCGGCGGCGGCGCGTTCGGCCACGATCTCGACGCGGTACAGCTGGCTGTCGCGCATCACGCGCAGGCTGTCGACGCGGGCTTCCAGCACCGGGCCACCCTCGAAGATGTCGACGTGGTGCTCCAGGCGCAGGCCTTCGGCCTCCAGCAGGCGGCGCGCCGGCTCGGTGTCCTTGTGCACCTTGCCGATGCACTCCTGTGCCTCGGGCGGCAGGAAGTCGATGTATACCGGGTAGCGCGGCATCAGTTCGGCGAGGAAGGACTTCTTGCCGAGCGCCACCAGATGGTCAGCTTCGTGGAAGTCGATGCGGTAGAAGTGCGTGCCGAGCGCCTTCCAGAACGGCGATTCGCCGTTCTCGTCGAAGTGGCCGCGCATTTCGGCGCAGATGTGCTCGGCGAAGCGTTCCGGGAACTGCGCCAGGAACATGAAGCGCGCCTTGGACAGCAACGCGCCGTTGCCGTTGACGCGGAAATCCGGGTCGAGGAACAGCGTGCACAGCTCGGAGTAGCCCGTCAGGCCGTGTGACATGTGCAGCTTGTCCATCTTGGTCCACAGCCCCAGTTCGCGGCTGGCGTGCACGAAACTGTCCATGCGGTAGGTGTAGAACGGCTGGTCGAGGCCGACCGCGACCTCGAGGCCGCACACGCCCACCACCTGGCCGCTATCGCTGTCTTCCAGCACGAACAGATAACCCTGCTCCGCCAGCGGCGCGGTGCCGTCGACGGTGCGCTGCACGCGGTCGAGGCGCGACGCCTGCACGGCGTGGTCGGGCTTCAGCGTGGTCATGCCGGGGCCGGCCTTGTGCGCAAGTTCCACCAGGGCGTCGACATCGTCCGGTCGGCACAGTCTCATCACGATCATGGGCGGGCTCCTTCAACGTGCAGCGGCGCGCAACGCACTTCGTCGCCGTCGGCGATCTCCAGCACGTCGGCCACTTCTTGCGGCAGGACGATCTCGCTCTCCAGCCGCGCCGGCAGCTCGGCGACGGTGCAGCGGAAATCGCCGGTTTGGGTATTGCTCACCAGGTAAGGCACGGTCGGGCCACTCGCCTCGCCGCGCAGCGCGCTGTGCACCCGGCTGTGGCGCACCGACTGGCACACTTCCAGCGGCGCGGTCAGCACCGGGCCGGCGTCGAACAGGTCGACAAACTTGTCCGGCTCCAGGCCTTCGGCCAGGTGGCAGCGGTAGTTGAGGCGCGCGCCGACGTGTGGCTCGCCCATCACGCGCTGCGCCTCTTCCGACAGCAGCGGTACATAGAGCGGGTCGACCTGCATCATTTCGGCGATGAAGGTGCGGCTGCGGCCGCCGGAGGCCAGTTCCATCTGGGTGAAGTCGCGGCGGAAGAACTTGTAGCCGACGCCGTCCCAGAACGGCGAGCGGCCCTCTTCGTCGGCCACGCCGGGTAGCACCGAGAAGATCTCGTTGCTGAAACGTTCGCGGTGCTCGGCGATGAACAGCATGCGCGAGCGTGACAACAGCTGCGGCGCCAGCAGCGCGTTGCCGAGAGCGGCTTCGTCGAAGTAGAAGCCGGTGAGCCGGGTGCGGCCGGTCAGCTCGTGCGACATCATCAGCGCGTGCACGCGGTGGTTCACCTTGAGCTCGCGCGAGGCGTGCACCAGTACTTCGTTACGGAAGGCGTAGAACGGCTCGGAAAAGCCGGCCATCGCCATGATGCCGGCGGTGCCGTAGAGCCGGCCGCTGGCGGAGTCTTCCAGCACGAACAGGTAGCTCTCTTCGCCGGGGCACTCGACCTCGCTGCGCAGCGAATTGAGCGAGTCGTTCACGCGCTGTTGCAGGCGCTGGCGGTCGGGCGGCAGCGAGTGCAGCACCGGCCCGCCCGATCGCGCCATGCGCTCGATCTGGTCCAGATCGGAAAGCTTGCTCGGTCGAACAAACAGCATGTCAGTCCCTTCCAATGGTTTCTGTTCGTAGGATGGGAGGGGCAACGCGAAACCCATCGGTCGATGCTGATGGGTTCCGGCATATTTGCCTTCACCCACCCTACGAGTTGTGGCGCTTAAGCAGGCTGGGCCTCTTTGGCTGCCTTCGCCTTCTCCATGATCTCGGCAGTCACGGCTTCCAGGCGCTTGAGGCCTTCTTCCAGGTCCGCCTCCGGGATCACCAGCGACGGTGCGATGCGCACGATATTGGGACCGGCTACCAAGAGTACCAGGCCGTGGCGTGCCGCTGCGGTGAGGAAGTCCTTGGCCTTGCCGGCGAGTTCGTCGACCAGTTCGGCGCCGACCAGCAGGCCCATGCCGCGTACATCCTTGAATGCATGATGCTTGGCGCCGATGCGCTTGAGGCCGTCCACCAGCAGCTGATGGCGGCGCTTGACGCCGTCCAGCACCTCCGGGGTATTGATGATCTCGATCACCTTGTCGGCCACGGTGCAGGCCAGCGGGTTGCCGCCGTAGGTGGAGCCGTGGGTGCCGACCACGAACGAGGCGGCAATCTTGCTGGTGGTCAACATGGCGCCGATCGGCATGCCGTTACCCAGTGCCTTGGCGCTGGTCAGGATGTCCGGGGTCACGCCGTATTCCATGTAGGCGAACAGCGAGCCGGAGCGGCCGACGCCGATCTGCACTTCGTCGAAGATCAGCAGCGCGTTGTGCTTGTCGCACAGCTCGCGCAGCTTCTTCAGGTATTCCGGGGTAGCCGGCAGCACGCCGCCCTCGCCCTGCACCGGCTCGACGATCACGGCGCAGGTGCCGTCGTTGATCGCCGCTTCGGCGGCGGCCAGGTTGTTGAATTCGATGTGGTTCAGGTTGCCCGGCAGCGGCGCGAAGCCTTCGGTGTACTTAGGCTGGCCGCCGACCGACACGGTGAACAGGGTGCGGCCGTGGAAGGCCTGCTTGCACGACACGATGCCGGTCTTGTCGCCGCCGAAGTGGTCGAAAGCGTAACGGCGCGCCAGTTTCAGCGCGGCTTCGTTGGCCTCGGCGCCGGAGTTGCTGAAGAACACCTTCTCGGCGAAGGTGGATTCGGTCAGGCGGCGCGCCAGGCGCAGCGCCGGCTCGTTGGTGAAGGTATTGGAGAGGTGCCACAGGCGGTCGACCTGCTCGTGCAGCACGGCGGTGAGTTCCGGGTGCAGGTGGCCGAGGCTGGTCACCGCGATGCCGCTGGCAAAGTCGATGTATTCGTTACCGCCCTGGTCCCACAGGCGCGAGCCCTTGCCGGATACCGGAATGAAGGCGGCCGGGGCGTAGTTGGGAACCATGACTTCATCGAAGGTGTGGCGGTTGACTTGAGCGGTCATTCTGTTCTCCTTGGCAGGCGTTGAGATGGGATTCATTCTAATGACGCTTTTTTTATTTACCTTCCAGAAAAACGACAGGTCCATTCCGGTTTCTACCAGCCCGGGACGCCGTGTCCGGGCTGCTCACTCGGCGTCGGCCGGTTTGGTCTCGTTGGCGAAACGCTCTTCGCGCGGGGCGATGCCGAAATGGGAACGATACACGGTGGAAAAGTGCGGGCCGGACGAGAAGCCGCACAACAGGCCGATCTGCACCACCGACTTGCCGGTGTTGCGCAGCATGGCGCGCGCCCGCTCCAGGCGCAGTTGCAGGTAGTAGCGCGACGGCGGCACGTCGAGGTGCTGCTTGAACATCCGCTCGAGCTGGCGGCGCGATTGCCCGGTGAACTGGGCGATCTCGTCGGTGGTGAGCGGCTCCTCGATATTGGCTTCCATCAGCATCACCGCCTCGGTGAGTTTGGGCTGGCGCTCGCCGACACGCGCCAGCAGCGGCACGCGCTGCTTCTCCTCGCTGCCGCGCACGCGTTCGGCGCACAGCACCGCGGCGACGGATTCCACCAGCTCGGCACCATGATCGCGCCCGATCAGCGCCAGTGCGCCATCCAGCACGGCCAGCGCGCCGCCGCAGCTGAAGCGGTCGCGATCGAGTTCGAACACGCGCTGGCTCGCCACTACCTTGGGAAAGCGGTCGGCGAAGCGTGGGTAGTCCTGCCAGTGGATGGTGGCGCGGTAACCGTCCAGCACGCCGGCACTGGCCAGCCACCAGGCGCCGGCGTGCACGCCGCCCAACAGCGTCAGGCGCGGCGCCAGGCGCCCCAGTTCGCTGGTGAAGAGGCCCGAGTCGGCGAACGACGCGACGCCTTCGCTCAGCACGAACAGCTGCTCGAACGGCGCCGCCTCGCGCAGCGCGCCCGCCACCGGGAACACCATGCCGCCGGAGAGCGGCAACGGCTCGCCGTCCCAGGTGTAAAAACTGAGCTGGTAGAGCCTCTTGCCGGACAGGCGGTTGGCCTGGACAAACGGCTCGCTCAGGCAGCCGATGCCGAACATCGAACAGGGCGGCAGCAGCAGCACTGCCAACTGGCGTGGCGTATCCATCAGCAGTCCTGCCGCAACAGCGACGCCACGGTCATTTCAGGCTGCCGGCGAGGAACTGCTGGAGGCGCTCGCTCCTGGGCTGGTTGAGCACCTCGCGCGGGTGTCCTTCCTCCTCCACCCGGCCCTGGTGCAAGAACATCACGTGGTTCGACACCTCGCGTGCGAAGCCCATCTCGTGCGTCACCACCAGCATGGTGCGGCCTTCTTCGGCCAACGTCTGCATCACCTTCAGCACCTCGCCCACCAGCTCCGGGTCGAGCGCCGAGGTCGGCTCGTCGAACAGCATCACCTCCGGCTCCATCGCCAGCGCGCGCGCGATCGCCACGCGCTGCTGCTGCCCGCCCGACATGTGCGACGGGTACTTGCCCTCGACGCTCTCCGGCAGGCCGACCTTGGCCAGGTACTTGCGCGCGCGCGCCTCGGCCTCGGCGCGGCTCACCCCGAGCACGTGCATCGGTGCCTCGATGATGTTCTCCAGCACCGTCATGTGGCCCCACAGGTTGAAGTGCTGGAACACCATGGCGAGCCGGGTGCGCATCTGCTGCAGCTGCCTGGCGTCGCTCACGCACAGCGCCCCGGTCTTGTCCGGCGCGGTGCGGATCGCCTCGCCGTTGAGCGTGATGGCGCCGGCGCAGGGCTGCTCGAGGAAGTTGATGCAGCGCAGGAAGGTGCTCTTGCCCGAACCCGAGGAGCCGATGATGCTGATCACGTCGCCGGCCTTGGCCTTGAGCGACACGCCCTTGAGCACTTCGTGGGTGCCGTACTTCTTGTGCAGGTCGTCCACGGTCAGTTTGTACATTTCAATCTCTCCCAATACGGCGAATCAATGCGCCTGCGGCTTGAGGAAGGCGAGCCAGCGCTGCTCGCCGCGGCGGAACAGCCAGACCAGCGCGAACACGATCACGGCGTACAGCGCGCCGGCGATGCCGAAGGCCTCGAACGAGGCGTAGGTGGCGGAGTTGACGTCGCGCGCCACCTTGAGGATGTCCGGCACCGTGGCGGTGAACGCCAGCGTGGTGGAATGCAGCATCAGGATCACCTCGTTGCTGTAGTACGGCAGCGCGCGGCGCAGCGCCGAGGGCAGGATGACGCGGCGGTATAGCGTGAAGCTCGACATGCCGTAGGCGCGTGCCGCCTCGATCTCGCCGTACGGCGTGGCGCGGATCGCGCCGGCGAAGATTTCCACGGTGTAGGCGCAGGTGTTGAGCGCGAACGCCAGCAGCGTGCAGTTGATGCCCTCGCGGAAGAAGGCGTCGAGCAGCGGCTGGGCGCGCACCGACTCGATGCTGTAGATGCCGGTGTAGAACACCAGCAGCTGGATGTAGAGCGGCGTGCCGCGGAACACGTAGGTGTAGAACCACACCGGGCCGCGGATCAGCGGATTGGGCGACACGCGGGCCACCGCCAGCGGCACCGCCAGCACGAAGCCGATGGCGATCGACGCCGTTAGCAGCCACAGGGTCATGGCGACGCCGGTGATGTGGTAGCCGTCGCTCCACAAATAGGCCTGCCAGTATTGCTGCAGGATCTCGTTCATAGCTCAGCCTTTCTGACGCCGACCGAATAACGGCGCTCCAACCACAACAACACCCCGTTCGACAGCGTGGTGATGGCGAGGTAGATCAGCCCGCCCACGATGCTGAAGAAAAACAGCTGCATCGAACTCTTACCCGCATCCTGGGTTGCCTTGACGATGTCGGCCAGGCCGATGATGGACACCAGGGCGGTGGCCTTGATCATCACCTGCCAGTTGTTGCCGATGCCCGGCAGCGCGAAGCGCATCATCTGCGGGAACAGCACGCGGCGGAATACCAGCCACGGTTTCATGCCGTAGGCGGTGGCGGCCTCGAGCTGGCCGCGCGGCACGGCCTGGAAGGCGCCGCGGAAGGTCTCGGTGAAATAGGCGCCGTAGATGAAGCCCAGCGTCACCACCCCGGCGAGGAAGGGGTCGATGTCGATCTGCTCGATGCCGGCCCAGTCGGTGAGCTGGTTGAGCAGGATTTGCAGGCTGTAGAACAGCAGCAGCATGATCACCAGGTCGGGCACGCTGCGGATCAGCGTGGTGTAGGCCGTGGCGAGGTATCGCAACGGTCGGTGGCTGGACAGCTTGGCCGAGGCGCCCACCAGTCCGATCAGGACGGAGAGCAGCATCGACACCAGTGCCAGCTTGATGGTCTGCAGCGTTCCCTCAAAAATCAGCGGGCCAAAGCCTTGCAGAAACATGGCATTCTCCTTCGGAAGCACCGGCGGCGCATCGGCAAGCGGGTGTACCCCGCGGCGGCGGCCCCGCCTCGGCTTCACAATCACAAAGACGCACGCCGGAGACACCGTAACCACGGGTGTCTCCGGAGCATGCACGTCCCAGTCCCGCCCGTCGTGGGCAGGACTGAATCAGTACCGATCAGTTGTAGATGTCGAAGGAGAAGTACTTCTTGGCGAGGCGGTCGAAGGTACCGTCCTTGTGAATGGCGGCGAGTGCCTGGTTGACCTGCTGGCGCAGGTCGGCGTCGTCCTTGCGCAGGCCGATCGCGGTGCCGGTGCCCAGCGTTTTCGGGTCTTTCAGCTCCGGGCCGGCAAAGGCGAAGTCACGGCCCTGCGGGGTCTTGAGGAAGCCGATGTCGGCCTGCACCGCGTCCTGGAGGGCGGCATCGAGGCGGCCCGAGCCCAGGTCAGCCAGCACCAGGCTCTGGTTCTGGTAGGGCACCACGTTCACACCCTTGGGCTCCCAGTAGGCCTTGGCGTAGGTTTCCTGGGTGGTGCCCTGCTCGACGCCGATGCGCTTGCTCTTCAACGATTCGGCGGTGGGCAGCAGGTTGCTGCCCTTCTTGGCGACCATGCGCACCGGGGCGTTGAACAGCTTGTCGGAGAAGGCGATCTGCTCGGCGCGCTTCTCGGTGACCGACAGCGACGACAGGATGCCGTCGAACTTCTTGGCCTTGAGCGCCGGGATCATGCCGTCGAAGTCGTTCTCGACCCACACGCATTTGGCTTTCAGTTTCTCGCAGATGGCATTGCCCAGATCGACGTCGAAACCGACCAGCTTGCCGTCGGCAGCTTTCGATTCGAACGGGGCGTAGCTGGCATCAACGCCGAAGCGGATGACTTTCCAGTCTTTGGCAAAAGCGCCGACGGACGCCAGCGACAGCATCAGGCATGCAGCCAGTTTCTTCATGTTTTCTCCTCGGCCAATCTTGGCTCTTATTTCGCGGCAACCGTGGTGGCGGGCACGCCGCAAGCATGTGGGGTAAAGGTGGGTTTCGCGGTCGGGGTTTGGAGTGGCATCGCCTCTCGCCTGCCCCGAACCTCGACCGCGCGACGATCATTTCAGTAAATCGGCGCGCCAGCAATCGCCCTCGCGGCGCTGTCGCGCTCGCCGCTGCGCCGCACAAAATCAGGTGAAATCGGCAATATATCGTTTGGAAACAACAACATGAGCCATGGTTATATGACGATGATCAGGGGCGAAGGCCGACGCGCCGCTTCCCGCATCTGTACGTGACTGTCGCGATTACGAAATCGGTCCGGCAACAGAATGCGGGCAAGCGGGATGGCCCAGTTTCCGCTATACTCGCGCGCCTTCCAGAAGCAAAGCGGAGTAAGAGCAGCATGACGACCAACGCCTGCGGCGTGGATTTTGGCACGTCCAATTCGACCGTCGGGTGGCACCGCCCCGGCCAACCCAGCCTACTGGCACTGGAAGACGGCAAGCCGACCTTGCCGTCGGTGGTGTTCTTCAACGCCGACGAAGACTCGGTAGCCGTGGGCCGCGCTGCGCTCGGCGAGTACCTCGAAGGGTACGAGGGGCGGCTGATGCGCTCGCTCAAGAGCATCCTCGGCACGGGCCTGATGAATGGCCAGACCGAGGTGCAGGGGCGCGTGCTGCGTTTCCTCGATTTGCTGGCGATGTTCATCGACGGCCTCAAGACGCGCGCCGAGCGCCAGGCTGGGCGCTCCTTCCGCCAGGCGGTGTTCGGCCGACCGGTGTTCTTCGTCGACGACGACCCCAAGGCCGACAAGTTGGCCGAAGACACGCTGGGCGAGATCGCGCGCCGCGCCGGCTTTAGCGACATCGAATTTCAGTTCGAACCGATCGCGGCCGCCTTCGACTACGAGAGCCGCGTCGAGCGCGAGGAACTGGTGCTGGTGGTCGACATCGGCGGCGGTACCTCCGACTTCACGCTGATCCGCGTCTCGCCGGAGCGCGCCGGCAAGCTCGACCGGCGCGACGACATCCTCGCCAACTGCGGCGTGCACATCGGCGGCACCGATTTCGACAAGCAGCTCAGCCTGCATGCGGTGATGCCGCTGTTGGGCCTCAAGAGCCGGCTCAAAAGCGGTGCCGAAATGCCGTCCAGCTACTACTTCAACCTCGCCACCTGGCACACCATCAACTTCGCCTACACCCGTCAGGCCCTGGCTAGCCTGAAGGACGTGTACAACGAGGCGCTGGAAAGCGACAAGCTCGACCGGCTGTTCGCGCTGGTCAACAAGCGCGCCGGGCACTGGCTGGCGATCCAGGTGGAAGCGGCCAAGATCGGGCTGTCTTCGGCCGACCTGGTCACGCTGCCGCTCGGCGAAATCGAAGCCGGCCTGCAGCACGACATCACGCGCGCCCAGTTCGACCAGTCCATCGCCCAGCAGATCGACACCATCGAGAGCACCGTGCGCCGCCTGCTGGTGGACGCCAACGTCAAGGCCGGTGACGTCGATACCGTGTTCTTCACCGGTGGCGCCAGCGGCGTGCCGCTGCTGCGCCAACGCATCGCCGCCGTGCTGCCGACGGCACGCGCGGTGGAAGGCGATCTTTACGGCAGCATCGGCTGCGGCCTGGCCCTGGACGCGGCACGACGCTTTGCCTGAGTAACGGCGGTCGCCCTGATCGGGTGACGCGCCTGCCAGCGTCCCGCCCGAGCACCGCTCCCGGCGCGGCGCGAGCTTCGTGGGCCGATGCACGGTAGGCTGGCCCCCCAACTGTCATCCCGCCATCAATTTCAAGGTGGCGTGTCGATTCCGACTTTCGCGCCGCCCTCTTCCCTTGGCAATCCGACGTGGGAACGGCGTAGAAAATCGGTCTGGACTATATTTCAATAGTTCTTGTATTATTGATTTATGGAAAAGCACACCGCCACCAAGCTCTTCGAATCGCTCTCCTCCGGGATCCGGCTCGACATCTACCGCCTGCTGGTCAAGTGCGGTCGGGACGGCATGGTTGCCGGCCAGATCGCGGCCACGCTCGATCTGCCGCCCAACAACGTGTCTTTCCACCTGAAGGGCATGAACCATGCCGGGCTGGTCACGGTGGAGCAGGAAGGCCGCTTCCAGCGTTACCGGGCCAACCTGCCCCAGATGCTCGAATTGATCGCCTACCTGACGGAAGAGTGCTGCGCCGGCCACCCGGAGCACTGCCTCGTCCCGCCGGCCGAATCATGCTGCCCGGAGGCGGCGCGTTCCCCGACTCCCACCTCGTCGCCCGAAAGTTGAACCGAATGAATGTCCTGTTCCTGTGTACCGGTAACTCCTGCCGCTCGATCCTGGGCGAGGCCACCTTCAACCACCTGGCGCCGAAAGGCTGGCGCGCGATGAGCGCCGGCAGCCGGCCGACCGGCCAGGTCCACCCCCGTTCGCTCGCTCTGCTGGCGCGCGAAGGCATCTCGACCGAGGGCTATTACAGCAAGTCGTGGGATAACCTGCCGGCGACTCCCGACATCGTGATCACCGTCTGCGCCAGCGCCGCCGGCGAAACCTGCCCGGCATATCTGGGCCCGGTGCTGCGTACCCACTGGGGCGTGGAAGATCCTGCTCATGCAACCGGTACCGACGCGGAAATCGATGCGGCGTTCATGACCGCCTACCGTATTCTGCGTGCCCGTATCGAGGCCTTCCTGGCGCTGCCGCTGGCCACGTTGCAGCAGGACAAGGCCGCACTGAAGGCCGAGATGGACAAGATCGCCACCCTGACCGCGTAAAGGAGATTCACCCATGGCAACCATTCAGGTATTCGACCCCGCACTGTGCTGCAGCTCCGGCGTCTGTGGCGTGGACGTCGACCAGGCGCTGGTGACGTTTGCCAGCGACGTGGACTGGCTGAAGCAGAACGGTGGCCAGATCGACCGCTTCAACCTGGCGCAGCAACCGCTCGCCTTCGCCGAGAACGCCGCCGTCAAAGCGTTCCTGGAGCGCTCGGGCCAGGAGGGCTTGCCGCTGATCCTGGTGGACGGCGAACTGGTGCTGGCCGGCCGCTACCCGCGCCGCGCCGAGCTGGCGCGCTGGGCCGGCATCAGCCAGCTTGCGGTAGAAACGAAACCGGCCTCCAGCTGTTGTTCCGGCAGCGGTTGCTGCTGAGCCACCAAGAAAGGATGCCCATGCTGTTCCTCGATCATCTTCCGCCGTTTTTGTTCTTCACCGGCAAGGGCGGTGTCGGCAAAACCTCGCTGGCGTGCGCCACCGCCATCCGGCTGGCCGACCAAGGCAAGCGCGTGCTGCTGGTCAGCACCGATCCGGCCTCCAACGTCGGTCAGGTCTTCGGCGTCACCATCGGCAACGTGGTCACGCCGATCGACACGGTGCCGGGGTTGAATGCACTAGAAATCGATCCGCAGGCCGCCGCCCAGGCCTACCGCGACCGCATCGTCGACCCGGTGCGCGGCGTCTTGCCGGAGACGGTGGTCAAGGGCATCGAGGAGCAGTTGTCCGGCGCCTGCACTACCGAAATCGCCGCGTTTGACGAGTTCACCGCGCTACTGACCGACACGGCCCTGCAGGCCGGCTACGACCACATCGTGTTCGACACCGCGCCGACCGGACATACCATCCGCCTGCTGCAACTGCCGGGCGCCTGGAGCGGTTTCCTGGAAGAAGGCAAAGGCGATGCCTCCTGCCTCGGCCCGCTGGCCGGACTGGAAAAGCAGCGCAGCCAATACCAGGGGGCTGTGGAGGCCTTGTCGGACCCCCGTCGCACCCGCCTGATCCTGGTCGCCCGCGCGCAACGCTCGACCCTGCGCGAGGTGGCGCGCACCCATGAAGAACTGGCGGCCATCGGGCTGACCCAGCACTACCTGGTAGTCAACGGCATCCTGCCGCAATCGGAAACGTCGGGTGACGCGCTGGCGGCCGCCGTCTGGCAGCGCGAACAGGTCGCACTGGCCGAGCTGCCGCCAGTGCTGCGTGACCTCCCCACCGACCACGTGTCGTTGATGCCGTTCAACCTGGTCGGGTTGCCGGCGCTGCGCCGGATGCTGTCGTCGCCGGAAGACTGCGCGGGCGACGTCATCGAGGCCATTGTCCTTCCCGACGCGCCCGATCTGGCCACGCTGGTCGACGGGCTGGCGGGCGACGGGCACGGCCTGATCATGCTGATGGGCAAAGGCGGCGTCGGCAAAACCACGCTGGCGGCGGCCGTCGCCGTCGAGCTGGCCCGCCGTGGCTACCCGGTCCATCTGACCACTTCGGACCCGGCCGCCCATCTGGCGGAAACGCTTGAGGGCTCGCTCGCCAACCTGAGCGTCAGCCGCATCGACCCGCACACCGAAACCGAGCGCTATCGCCAACAGGTGCTGGCCACCAAGGGCAAGGGACTGGACGAGCAGGGCCGCGCCATGCTGGAAGAAGACCTGCGCTCCCCGTGCACCGAAGAAATCGCCGTGTTCCAGGCGTTCTCGCGCGTGATCCGCGAGGCCGGCCGCAAGTTCGTGGTGATGGATACCGCCCCCACCGGACACACCCTGCTGCTGCTCGACGCCACCGGCGCCTATCACCGCGAGGTGGCGCGCCAGATGGGGGCCAGCGGCATCCACTTCACCACCCCGATGATGCAGTTGCAGGACCCGGCCCAGACCAAGGTGCTGATCGTGACCTTGGCCGAAACCACGCCGGTGCTCGAGGCCGCCAACCTGCAGTCCGATCTGCGCCGCGCCGGTATCGAGCCCTGGGCCTGGATCATCAACAACAGCCTGGCCTTGGCCAATCCGACGTCGCCGCTGTTGCGACGACGTGCCGCCAATGAGCTGGCGCAGATCGACGCCGTGGCCACCCGCCATGCCCAGCGCTGGGCGGTGGTGCCGCTGCAGGCCGAGGAACCGGTCGGCGTCGAGCGGCTGCAAGGGCTGACGCGTCACTGAGCGGCGCGGGGAGACAACACCATCATGATCAATAAAACCTGCAACACCGGGCAGCGTGGACTGCGCCAGCCGGGGGAGAAGTAATCAATGGATTTACCGCGTCGTTTAGTGGCCGAGTGGCTGGGGACGGCCTTGCTGCTGGCCACGGTGGTGGGCTCCGGCATCATGGCCGAGCGCCTGTCGGGCGGGAATGTCGGCGTGGCGCTGCTGGCCAACGCCATTGCCACCGGCGGCGGCCTGGTGGCGCTGATCCTGACCTTCGGCGGCATCTCGGGCGCCCACTTCAACCCGGTCGTCTCCCTGGCGGCGGCGCTGCGCCGCGAGCTGTCCGGCCGCGAGGCCCTGCTCTATACGCTCGCCCAGCTCATCGGCGCCTTTTGCGGTGTGGCGGCCGCGCACGGCATGTTCGGCGAACCGCTGTTGTTCGCTTCGCAGCATATCCGCACCGGCCCGTCGCAATGGTGGAGCGAGTTCGTCGCCACCTTCGGCCTGCTGGCGGTGATCTTCGGCTGTTCGCGCAGCCGGCCGGATGCGGTGCCTTATGCCGTGGCATCGTACATCGTCGGCGCCTACTGGTTCACCGCGTCCACCTCGTTCGCCAACCCGGCCGTGACGCTGGCGCGTGCCGCCACCGACACCTTCTCCGGCATCCGCCCTGTCGACACGCCGGGCTTCATCGTGGCGCAACTGGCCGGCGCGCTGGCGGCCACCGTGTTCTTCGGCTGGCTGCTGCGCGACAAGTCGCCGCTGGCGCTGGACCTGATGGCCAACGCCGCCGAGGATCGCGCGGCCAGGCCGCTGCACGATTGATCCCTTCCTGCCGGGACGGGCGATGGTTGCCCGACGCGTCCCTGGCCGGCGGGCTCAGTTACGGTGCCGCCAGCTCCGGAAACGCCTCGTCGACGCTGAGGATGGCGCCGGACTGGGCGCCATCGTAGCCGGGCAGCTGGCCGATGTCGCGCCGGAATTCGGCGCTTTGCAAGGCGGCAATCATGGTCTGCAGCGCGGGATGCTCCAGCGTCGCGCGGCGCACCAGGAAGAAATAGCGCTCGGTCTGCAGCGGCAGGAAGTCCAGGTCGAAACGCCGTGCGGCGGTCTCGATGCCGAGCCCGACGTCGGCCATGCCGCTGGCGATGAACGCCGCCACCGCCGCGTGAGTCAGTTCCGCCTGTTCATAGCCGTGTACCTGAAGCGGCGATACGCCGGCTTTCTGCAGCAGCTTGTCGAGCAACAGCCGGGTACCCGAGCCTGGCTGACGGTTGACGAAGCGCACCTCCGGCCGTCCCAGGTCGGCGATTTCGTAGATCTTGCGCGGGTTGCCGCGCACCACCATCAGGCCCTGGCGCCGTGTCACGATATGGATGACGCGCTGCTCGTGGCGATCGAAGTGCTCGGCGTAGCTGGCGGCGATCGTCCTCTGGAATTCGCCCAGCGGCACGTGGAAGCCGGCCAGGTCGCATTCCCCCGCATGCAACGCCGCCACGGCGTCCTGGCTGCTGCGGTACTTGAGGTCGATGGCCATGCCAGCGGCGCTCAGGGTGCGCACCAGCATTTCCACGGCAAAGCCATGGCTGGCGTGCAGCCGCAGCGGTGCACCTACCGCCTGCAGGGCGTGACGCAGTTCGGTCTCGATTTCCGACGCCAGCGTTTCCAGCAAGGGCCCGATGCGCGCCTTGATGCGGCGGTTGGCCCACACCAGTTTTTCCCCCAGCGGCGTCAGCCGCGCGCCCTTGCCGCGCGCCATTTCCAATAGCGGCACCCCGAGCGCGTCCTGCGCCTGCTGCACCAGCCCCCAGGCGTGCCGGTACGAGGTGTCGCAGGCCTTGGCGGCGGTCAGCAGGCTGCCGTGCGTCTGCACCGCCGTCAGCAACTCGATCACGCGGAACGGGATTTGGTCGCCGCTGTCGGCGGCCAGTTCCCATACCAGCTGGCTTTGCACCCGCAGGCGCTGCGCCATATTATGTTTTGATTGCATAATCATCCGGCAATCTGGTTCATATTGAAAAGCACCCCATAACCTAGCACACTGCGGCTCATCACGGCTTTCATTATGTTTTTGGAAGCATATGGAATGGCGTGTTCCCAACCATTCGGGGTCGGATTCAGACAGATCGGTCGCGCTTTTCAGCGGGACAATCAAGGATGTCCGAGAATGATTGAGAGCAGGCTCTCAAAATCTGTTCACGATCTGTCGCGAGCGCCCCGGACGGGGTGAAGAGCCACGCCTGTGCCCCGACTGGGGCAGGCAGCAAGATCGGAAGCAGGTTTTCAACAGGGGATATCCAATGACGACCGAACAAGACCTGGCGCACGCGTCGCTCCAGGCCATCCTCCAGACGCACCAGAACCAGCCCGGCGCCTTGCTGCCGATTCTGCATGACGTGCAGGATACACTGGGCTTTATTCCGGACTGGGCGGTGGCCGATATCGCCAAGGCGCTCAGCCAGTCGCGCGCCGAAGTGCACGGCGTCATCACGTTCTATCACCATTTCCGCACCACACCGCCAGCGCAGCACACGCTGCAGATCTGCCAGGCCGAGGCCTGTCAGGCGCGCGGCAGCCGCGAGCTGACCGCGCACGCGGAACAGGTGTTGGGCTGTAGCCTGCACGGCCGTAGCGCCGATCAAAGCATCGGGCTCGAGCCGGTGTACTGCCTGGGCCTGTGCTCCTCCGGCCCGAACATCCAGTTGAACGACAAGATGGTCTCGCGCGTCGACGCCGCCAAGCTCGACCGCCTCCTGGCCAACGTGAAGGAGGCACAATGAGCATCCGCCTGTTTGTCCCGAGAGATTCCGCCGCCCTCGCCCTGGGCGCCGACGACACCGCCGTCGCCCTCGCCGCCGAGGCAGCGCGCCGAGGTGTCGACATCGAGCTGGTACGCAACGGCTCGCGCGGCCTGTTCTGGCTCGAACCGCTGGTCGAGGTAGAGACCGCGCAAGGCCGCGTCGCCTACGGCCCGGTCGAGGCCGACGACGTGGCGGCGCTGTTCGACGCGCTGATCCACGGCGCGGAACACCCGCTCGGCCACGGCCTGACCGAGGACATCCCTTATCTGAAGAACCAGGAACGCCTGACCTTCGCCCGCGTCGGCATCACCGACCCGCTGTCGCTGGCCGACTATCAGGCGCATGAAGGCTTTGCCGGTCTCAAGCGCGCGCTGAGCATGGATGGCGCGGCGATCGTACAGGAAGTGCTCGACTCCGGTCTGCGCGGCCGTGGTGGCGCGGCGTTCCCGACCGGCATCAAGTGGCGCACCGTGGCGCTGGCCGAAGCCGCCCAGAAATACGTGGTGTGCAACGCCGACGAGGGCGACTCCGGCACCTACTCCGACCGGATGGTGATGGAAGACGACCCGTTCATGTTGATCGAGGGTATGACCATCGCCGGCCTCGCCGTGGGCGCGACCCAGGGTTACATCTACGTCCGCTCTGAGTACCCGCATTCTTTCGACGTACTGAACCAGGCGATCAGGTTGGCCGAAGACGCCGGCTTCCTCGGCGAGAACATCCTCGCTTCCGGCAAGTGCTTCAAGCTCGACGTGCGCAAGGCCGCCGGTGCCTACGTCTGCGGCGAAGAAACCGCAATGCTGGAGAGCCTCGAGGGCAAGCGCGGCGTGGTACGCGCCAAGCCGCCGCTGCCGGCGCTCTCTGGCTTGTTCGGCCAACCTACCGTGATCAACAACGTCATCTCGCTGGCTAGCGTGCCGGTGATCCTGGCGCGAGGTGCCGCGTTCTACGCCGACTACGGCATGGGCCGCTCCAAGGGCACGCTGCCGTTCCAGCTCGCCGGCAACCTGAAGTACGGCGGCCTGGTGGAAAAAGCCTTCGGCCTGACCTTGCGTGAACTGCTGCACGATTTCGGCGGCGGCAGCGCCTCCGGCCGGCCGATCCGTGCGGTGCAAGTGGGCGGTCCGCTCGGCGCCTACCTGCCGGAGTCGCAGTTCGACACCCCGCTCGATTACGAAGCCTTCGCCGCGCTCGGCGCCGTGGTCGGCCACGGCGGCATCGTGGCCTTCGACGACACCGTCGACATGGTCGAGCAGGCGCGCTACGCCATGGAATTCTGCGCCATCGAATCCTGCGGCAAGTGCACGCCCTGCCGCATCGGCTCGACACGCGGCGTCGAGGTGATCCAGCGCATCCAGAAAGATGAAAAACGTCCACAGCAGATCGCCCTGCTGCGCGACCTGTGCGACACCATGCTGCACGGCTCGCTGTGCGCGATGGGCGGCATGACACCCTACCCGGTGCTGTCGGCACTCAACCATTTCCCCGAAGATTTCGGTGCCAACGACGCGGCAGAGTAAGGAACAGACGATGAACACTCAGATTCACGACACCGACTTCGGCACCCCGGCCCGCGTTTCCGACAAGCTGGTCACCCTGGAAATCGACGGCCAGCAGGTCACCGTACCGGAAGGCACCTCGCTGATGCGTGCCGCCGCCGAAGCCGGCACCATGGTGCCCAAACTGTGCGCCACCGACAGCCTGGAACCGTTCGGCTCCTGCCGCCTGTGCCTGGTCGAGATCGAAGGCCGGCGTGGCTTTCCCGCCTCCTGTACCACCCCGGCCGAGGCCGGCATGGTAGTCCGCACCCAGAGCGACAAACTGCAAAGCCTGCGCAAGGGTGTGATGGAGCTGTACATTTCCGACCACCCGCTCGACTGCCTGACCTGTTCGGCCAACGGCAACTGCGAACTGCAGGACATGGCCGGTGTCACCGGCCTGCGCGAGGTCCGCTACGGCCTGGCCGGCGAAAACCACCTGGACAGCCCGAAGGACGAATCCAACCCCTACTTCAGCTACGACCCGTCCAAGTGCATCGTCTGCAACCGCTGCGTGCGCGCCTGCGAGGAGACCCAGGGCACCTTCGCGCTGACCATCTCCGGCCGCGGCTTCGAGTCTCGCGTGTCGCCGGGCCAGAGCGAAGCTTTCATGGAGTCCGAGTGCGTCTCCTGCGGCGCCTGCGTCGACGCCTGCCCGACCGCCACGCTGCAGGAAAAATCGGTCATCCAGTTCGGCCAGCCGGAACACAGCAAGATCACCACCTGCGCCTACTGCGGTGTCGGCTGCGGTTTCAAGGCCGAGATGAAGGGCAACCAGGTAGTACGCATGACGCCGTGGAAAGACGGTAAGGCCAACGAAGGCCATGCCTGCGTCAAGGGCCGCTTCGCCTGGGGCTACGCCACCCACCCAGACCGCATCACCAAGCCGATGATCCGCAGCAAGATCACCGACCCGTGGCGCGAAGTGAGCTGGGATGAGGCGATTGCCTACGCCGCCAGCGAGTTCAAGCGCCTGCAGGCCAAGTACGGCAAGGATTCCATCGGCGGCATCACCTCCAGCCGCTGCACCAACGAAGAAACCTATCTGGTGCAGAAGCTGATCCGCGCCGGCTTCGGCAACAACAACGTCGACACCTGCGCCCGCGTCTGCCACTCGCCCACCGGCTACGGCCTGGGCCAGACCTACGGCACCTCGGCCGGCACCCAGACCTTCAAGTCGATCGAACAGACCGACGTGGTCCTGGTGATCGGCGCCAACCCCACCGATGCCCACCCGGTGTTCGGTTCGCGCATGAAAAAGCGCCTGCGCGAGGGCGCCAAATTGATCGTGATCGACCCGCGCCAGATCGATCTGATCAACAGCCCGCACATCAAGGCCGACTACCATCTGCCGCTGAAACCCGGCACCAACGTGGCGATGATCACCGCGCTGGCGCACGTCATCGTCACCGAAGGGCTGCTGGCCGACGACTTCATCGCCGAGCGCTGCGAAGAGAAATCCTTCCACGACTGGAAAGATTTCGTCGCCAAGCCGGAAAACTCGCCGGAAGCCACCGCCGAGATCACCGGCGTGCCGGCCGAGCTGGTACGCGGCGCCGCGCGGCTGTATGCCACCGGCGGCAACGCGTCGATCTACTACGGTCTCGGCGTCACCGAGCACAGCCAGGGTTCCACCATGGTGATCGGCATCGCCAACCTGGCGATGGCCACCGGCAACATCGGCCGCGAAGGCGTCGGCGTCAACCCGCTGCGCGGCCAGAACAACGTGCAGGGCTCGTGCGACATGGGGTCCTTCCCGCACGAACTGCCGGGCTACCGCCACATTTCCGACGACGCCACGCGCCACCTGTTCGAAGACGCCTGGGGCGTGACGCTGGACCCGGAGCCGGGCCTGCGCATCCCTAACATGTTCGACGCCGCGCTCTCGGGCAGCTTCATGGGCCTGTACTGCGAAGGCGAGGACATCGTGCAGTCCGACCCGAACACCCAGCACGTCACCGCCGCGCTGTCGGCGATGGAATGCATCGTGGTGCAGGACATCTTCCTTAACGAAACCGCCAAGTACGCTCACGTGTTCCTGCCCGGCTCCTCGTTCCTGGAGAAGGACGGCACCTTCACCAACGCCGAGCGCCGCATCTCGCGCGTGCGTCAGGTGATGAAACCCTTGGCCAAGTACGCCGACTGGGAAGTCACCCAGCTCTTGGCCAACGCCCTGGGTCTGAAGATGGACTACACTCATCCGTCACAGATCATGGACGAGATCGCCCGTCTGACACCGAGCTTTGCCGGTGTCAGCTACGAGAAGATCGACAAGCACGGCAGCGTGCAGTGGCCGTGCAACGACGACGCGCCGGATGGCACCCCGACCATGCACATCGACGGTTTCGTGCGCGGCAAGGGCAAGTTCTTCGTGACCCAGTACATCGCCACCGATGAAAAGGTGAACCGGCGCTTCCCGCTGATCCTCACCACCGGCCGCATCCTGTCGCAGTACAACGTCGGTGCCCAGACCCGCCGCACCGCCAACAGCATGTGGCATCCGGAAGACGTGCTGGAGATTCATCCGCACGATGCAGAGGAGCGCGGCATCAAGGATGGCGACAGCGTGGCGGTGACCAGCCGTGCCGGCGAGACGGTGCTGCACGCCAAGGTCAGCGAGCGCATGCAGCCGGGCGTGGTGTACACCACCTTCCACTTCCCGGAATCCGGCGCCAACGTGATTACCACCGACAATTCGGACTGGGCCACCAACTGTCCGGAATACAAGGTGACTGCGGTGCAGGTGCTGCCGGTAACGCAGCCGTCCGAGTGGCAGCAAAGCTACCAGCGCTTCAACCAGACCCAGCTCGAACTGCTCGAGCAGGCTGGAGAAGGCAAGGCATGATGGGGGCGCCCGAGTCCTCACCTAGCCCCAGCGGCGCCACCACCCGTCAGGTGCAAACCTGGCAAAACGGGGTGGTGGCCGATAGCCTCGACACCTTGGCCGAAGAAATTCCGGTGGCGCTGGAGTTCAACGGCATCTCGCACGCGGTGATGCTGGCGACTCCGCTCGACCTGGAAGACTTCGCGCTGGGTTTTGCCGTCAGCGAGGGCATCGTCGACACGCCGAAAGAAGTGTTCGACATCCAGGTGGAGACGGGCTGCGACGGCATCACGGTCAAGCTCGAGATTGCCGCCGGCTGCTTCGCCCGGCTCAAGGAAATGCGCCGCAACCTCACCGGCCGCACCGGCTGCGGGTTATGCGGGACCGAAAGCCTGGCGCGCGCCATTCGTCCCTTGCGGCCTCTGGCGCAGCCGCGAACGCTGGATGCCGAGGCGGTGCGGCGTGCCCTGACCGGGTTGCGCCGGCATCAGGCACTGCAGCAAGTTACCGGGGCGACGCACGCCGCCGCCTGGTGCGACGACAGCGGCGAGCTGCGTTTGTTGCGTGAAGACGTCGGCCGCCACAACGCCCTCGACAAACTGATCGGTGCGGCCTTGGCCTCGCACCCCGCCGAGCGCGATGGCTTCATGGTGGTCACCAGTCGCGCCAGCATGGAAATGGTGCAAAAAACCGTGACCGCCGGCTTCTCCACCCTGGTGGCGATTTCGGCTCCGACCCGGCTCGCGGTGGACCTTGCCCAACAGGCCGGCCTGTGCCTGATCGGCTTTGCCCGCCCCGAGCGCTGGGTCGCCTATAGCCATGCCGAACGTATCGTCGCCCCGCTCCCACGCTCCTCCGATTGAAACCGAGAATGCACCATGGATACACATCACCTGACCCGCATGGCCAACCAGATCGGCAGCTTCTTCGAGGCCATGCCGGATCGCCAGGAAGCCCTCGCGGGCATTTCGCAACACATCAAACGCTTCTGGGAACCGCGCATGCGCCGCGAACTGCAGCAGTACCTGCAGCAAGGCGACGGTGCTGAATTGAGCGGGATCGTACTCGAAGCACTGCAGGCCGATGACGACTGGAAGGTCTGATCGCCCGAGCGGGTAGCCCCAACGCCCGGCACCCGAAGGCGGCTGCCGGGCCGTTTTGATGCGGCGTGTCGACCACGCCGACGGCTCCGCCCGGTTTCGCGAGCCAGCTCCCCGCCTGCCTGACCTCTTGTCGTCACCCTATGCGGATGTACCGCCCGGCCCAGCCTGTTCCTGAGTGCCATTCGCGCACACCTCACGCGCCCAGCGTCGGAAACGCCCAATTACGCCCGTCAATCGGGTCGACTCCCGCAGCACCAAAAAATAGCCGCGCGGCGTCGTGATCGGCGCATCGACCAGACTGACCAGTTGTCCACCTGCCAGCAGATCCTGCACCAGCGGCAGCCAGCCCAAGGCCACGCCCTGTCCGCTCATGGCGGCCTGAAGCACCAAGGGATAATTGTTGAAGGTCAGGTCGTGCCCCGGATGATGATCGGGCAGCCGATGCCGCTGGAACCAGTCGGGCCAGTCCATCCAACGTGCCGGGGTGGGACGCTCCAGGTGAAGCAAGGGTACCTCGGCCCAGGGAATCGTCTCGCGCCGCCAGTCCGACGCCGCGAGGAAGGACGGGCTGCACACGGGCACGACACTTTCCGGCAGCAGCTTCTCGGCCACGCAGCCCGGCCAGTGCCCTTCGCCGAAGGCAATGGCGACATCGATCACCTCGTCGCGCAGGTCGATCGCCTGCTGCGAGGTGATGATCCTGACTTCCAGCTCCGGCATCTCCTCTCTTAGCGCAGGCAAGCGCGGCATCAACCAATAGGCGGCAAAACCGAAGTCGGTTGCCAGGGTGAGCAAGGGCTGGCGCCGGCGCGCCAGTATCTCCCCGGTCACTTCCCCGATCAGGTCCAGCCCCTGACGCACCGCTTCGAAGAGACGCGCTCCGTCCGCCGTCAGGCTCACTCCGCGATGGCGCCGCGTGAACAAGGGGACGCCGAGTTCGCTTTCCAATTGCCCCACGCGCAAGCTGACCGCCGGCTGCGTGCTGCCAAGCTCGGCCGCCGCCGCCGTGAAATTGAGGTGGCGCGCGGCCGCTTCGAAATAGAGCAAGGTGTGCAAGGCCGGAAGCCGGGATGGTTTTGCCATATCGTTATCTTATGCCTTCATATCATTTTATAGCGTTCACACGGTTGTTATCAGACGCTACATTGTTTCCAAGCATAAGCCAAGCCAATGACAAGGGAGCGCGTCGTGAGCAAGAAACCCAACATCCTGATTCTGATGGCCGACCAATTGACGCCGGGCGCTTTGGCCGCCTACGGCAATACCGTCTGCCAAACCCCCAACATCGACAAACTGGCCCACTCCGGGGTGGTGTTCGATTCGGCCTACACCAACAGCCCGCTGTGCGCACCTGCCCGCTACGTATTCATGTCCGGCAAGCTTCCCTCGCGCATCCACGGCTACGACAATGCATCGGAATTGCCGTCGGAAGTCCTGACCTTCGGCCACTACCTGCGCCATGCCGGCTACCACACCATCCTCTCCGGGAAAATGCATTTCTGTGGCGCCGACCAGCTGCACGGTTTTGAAGATCGCCTGACCACCGACATCTACCCTGCCGACTTCGGTTGGACGCCGGACTGGACGCAGCCCGAAGTGCGTCCCAGCTGGTATCACAATATGGGCTCGGTGATCGATGCCGGCGTCTGCGTGCGGACCAACCAGCTCGATTTCGATGAGGAGGTGGTGTTCGCCGCGCGGCAGAAGCTGTTCGACCTCGCCCGCGGCAACGACCCGCGGCCGTTCTGCATGGTGGTCTCGCTGACCCACCCGCACGATCCGTACGCCATCCCGCAGCGCTACTGGGACCGCTACTGCCACGACGAGATCGATATGCCCAAGGTCACGGCGGCTGACGTGAAGGCCGACCCGCACAGCCTGCGGCTGCGCTATGTCAGCGATATGGACAGCACCCCGCTCAGCGACGAGCAGATTCGCAATGCCCGACATGCCTATTACGGCGCGGTCTCCTTCGTTGACGACCAGATCGGCGCGGTGCTGGACGCCCTGCTGCAGACCGGTCAGGCCGACGACACCATCGTCATCCTGCTGGCGGATCATGGTGACATGCTGGGAGAGCGCGGACTCTGGTACAAGATGAATTTCTTCGAGGGCGCTGCCCGCGTGCCGCTGATCGTCAATGCACCGGCACGCTTCCCTGCCGGCCGTGTCGGCGCCTCGGTCTCGCTGACCGACATACTGCCCACGCTGGTGGACCTCGCGCATGACGGCGATAGCCCCGCCCCCCCAGAACCCCTCGACGGGCGCAGCCTGTGGCCTCATCTCGCCGGGCAAGGCGGGCACGATGAAGTCATCGGCGAATACCTCGGCGAAGGTGCCATCGCCCCGCTCGTGATGATCCGGCGCGGCGGCTTCAAGTACATTCACAGCCCCGTCGATCTGGACCAGTTGTACGATCTGCGCGTGGATCCGCTGGAGCGAAACAATCTGGCGGACGACCCGAGCCAGGCCGACCGCATGCACGCCCTGCGCCGGGAGGTGGCCGAACGCTGGGACCTGCCCGCGCTGCATCAGGAAGTTTTGGCCAGCCAGCAACGCCGGCGCTTCCACTACGAGGCGCAAACGATGGGGCAACGCAAGGCGTGGGACTTCCAACCCTTCCAGGATGCCAGCCAGAAATACATGCGCAACCACATCGAGCTCGACACGCTCGAAGCAATGGCGCGCTTCCCCAAAGTTCACGGACACGGTGGTTGAATCCCATCGCCCAAACGAAGGAGCAGGTACCATGCGTTACACACACACGTTTACCCTGTCATGCGCGCTGTTGGCACTGAGCGCCGGCCACGCCGCCTGGGCTGCCGATCCCGAGTCCTGCACCACCATCCGCATGCCCGAACCAGGCTGGGCGGATATCTCGGCCACCAACGCCATTGCCGGCATCGTGCTGGAGGCGCTGGGTTATCACCAGAAAGCCGACACGCTGTCGGTTCCGATCATCTATCGCGGTCTTCAGATGGGCCAGGCCGACGTGTTTCTCGGCAACTGGATGCCGGCCCAGAAACCGATGGTGGAAGGACCTCTCCAGGATGGCTCGATCGTATCGCTGCAAAGCAACCTCGATCAGGCGAAATTCACCCTGGCCGTGCCCTCCTACGTCGCCGCCGCGGGGGTGAAGAGCTTTGCCGATCTGCAGAAACACGCCGATCGGTTCGGGCACAAGATCTATGGCATCGAAGCGGGAGCCCCGGCCAACCGCAACATCCAGAACATGATCAAGGCCAAGGACTTCAACCTGGGTGACTGGCAGCTGGTGGAATCCAGCGAGGCCGGCATGCTGAGCCAGGTCACCCGCAAGGTCGCCGCCAAGGATTTCGTGGTGTTCCTCGCCTGGGAACCGCACGCCATGAACACCAAGTTCAAGCTGAACTACCTGGCCGGTGGCGACGCTTACTTCGGCCCCAACTACGGCAGCGCCAGCGTGCATACCGTCACGCGCAAGGGCTTTGCCAGCCAGTGCCCCAATGCCGGCAAGCTGTTCGCCCAGATGAAGTTCAACGTCGATCTGGAAAACCGCATCATCAGCGACATCCTCGACAAGAAGCAGGATGCCAAGGTCGCGACCAGGGCGGCGTTGAAGCAATCGCCGGAGCTTCTGGCGAGTTGGCTGGCCGGCGTGCAGACCACCCAGGGTGGAGACGGCCTGGCGGCCGTTAAGAAGGCGCTGCAGCTCAAGTAAGCCGGGCATGACTCCGCATCGTTCCTCCCCGTTCGGGCTGCCGCTGCTACTGGCGGTGGCAGCCCTCACCGGTTGCCTGGGCGCCCTGGCGACTCACGGTTTCCGACTGCTGCTCGATGGCGCGAGCCGCTGGCTGTTCGGCGGCGATGGTGGTCCGGTGCAGGTGGCCGGCGCTCTCTCCCCCGGGCTGCGCGTGCTGACGCCCGTCATCGGAGGCATCGCGGCGGGGTGGATCCTGCAACAGCTCCCGCAGATTCGGCAGCATGCTTCCGACTACATGGAAAGCATTGCTTTGGGCGATGGCCGGCTCTCACTGCGTGCCACCCTGCTGCGTGCCGCCTCGTCGGCCATGTCCATTGTCTCGGGCAGCTCGATCGGACGGGAAGGTTCGATGATCCAGCTGGCTGCCCTGGCCGGTAGCCTGCCGGCTGCGCTGGCCCGGCTCGGCACGGCCCACCGCCGCCTGTGGCTGGCCTGCGGTGCCGCCGCCGGCGTCAGTGCAGCCTACAACACACCTGTTGCCGGTGCGTTGTTCGTCGGTGAAATCATCCTGCGCTCGGTCACCATCGAAACACTGGGCCCCTTGCTGCTGGCGGCCGCCGGCGCGCAGCTGACCAGCGCCTGCCTGTTTGCCGACACCGCTATCTATCAACTGCCCCCGCTGACCACACAGGGAGACAGCAGCGGGTTAGGGTTCGCGCTGCTGGGCATCGTTGCCGGCCTGCTCACGCCAGGTTTTCAGCTCTTGTTGCATCGGAGCAAGGCCATCTTCGGCCAACTGCCGCTGCCGCTATGGCTCAAGCTGGGACTGGGAGGGGCCTTCGTCGGCGGCTTGTCGCTACTCACGCCCCACGTATGGGGCAACGGCTACAGGACCGTCGGCCAGCTGCTGCACACCGCCTGGCCGCTCGGTTTGCTGCTGGGCGTGCTGACCTGCAAGCTGCTGGCCACCGCGGCCGCCACCGGCTCGGGGGCGGTGGGGGGCATCTTCACGCCGACCCTGTTCGTCGGTGCCGTTCTGGGCGCCGTGTGCGGCCATGCGATAACCGGACTGACCGGCCAGCCGGCCGGTCCCTTGTGGGTGGTGGCCGGCATGGGGGCCTTCTTGGCCGCCGCCACCCAGGCCCCACTCATGGCCATCATCATGCTTCTTGAGATGACCCGCACGCCCGGCGCTGCCGTACCGCTGATGCTGGCGGTAGCCACCGCGCATCTGACCGTCCGCCTGCTCGGTTGCCGCTCGATTTACGCCCATGCCCTGCCCAAGAGCGAAAAGGACCGACATGCCGTGCTCGACATCATGCAGAAGAACACGCCGCATCTTCCCTACCCCGCCAGCCTGCGGCAACTGGCGGATGCCTTTGCCCACTGGCGCTGGCAGCATGTCTACATCACCGATCCCCGGCGAGGCTTCATGGGTGCGGTGCCGATCCACGAGTTTCATGCTATTCAACGACAGGAAAGCGATCCGGACCGCCGAATTCCCGACGCGTTGATACGTCTGGATTTTCCCCGCGTCAGCGCCGACATGAGCCTGGCCGAAAGCCTGGAATTGATGACCGCCCACCACGGCGAGCGGCTGCCGGTGATCGGAGCTAAGGGCGAGCTGCTGGGACACTTGAGAAAAAACGACCTGCTGAAACTGCTGGGGACGCGCTGGCCGTTTTTATAAGCCGCCTCAATGGGCGGGGATGCGATCGAGGTCCACCGTATCCACCTCGGCATGATGCCCCAGGACCTGACGTAGAAAATGGCGCATGCCGGGTGCTTCACCGGTGGTGACGAAACGATGGGCTGGCACGGTGCCCGGGGGGCTGGAGAGGCCGTGCCGCTGCAACAGACGTTCGGCCTGCAGGCTGACCGCCCGTGCCGGATCGATCAGCTTGACGCCAGCGGGTAGCGCACGCTCGATCAGGGGGGAGAGAAACGGGTAATGAGTGCAGCCCAGCACCACCTGGTCGACGGTGTGAGCCCGCAGGGGCTGCAACTGACGCTCCACCACGCGTTGCGCCTGTTCGCTGGCGAGGTCGCCATTCTCCACCAGTTCGACGAAGCCATCGCCCGGTAGCGGCAGTATGTCGACACTGTCGTCGTACTGCGCCTTCAGCTCCAGGAACTTGTCACCCTTCAAGGTGGCGCGGGTCGCCAGCACGGCGATTTGCCCGCTGCGCGAGTGCAGGGCCGCCGGTTTGACCGCCGGCTCCATGCCGACGATGGGCAGCTCGGGGTGGCGTCGGCGCAATTCACGCGCGGCGGCGCTGGTGGCCGTATTGCAGGCGATGACGATCAGTCTTGCGCCCTGCTCGACCAGGTAGCGGGTGATTTTTTCCGATCGGGCCAGGATGTCCTCGTGGCTGCGCCCGCCATAAGGGCAATAGGCGCGGTCGGCGAGGTAGATCACCGGCTCCTGCGGCAGCAGCCGGGTCAGCTCGCGCCACACCGAGAGTCCGCCCAGTCCGGAATCGAACATGCCTATCATCGTTGCCCTACCCTTTGTTGCGTCATCATGGCCGTCGTCGCCCGACGGGTATCATTTCGTTGTTGTTTGGTTGTCGCCGGAGCGATCGAAAACGCCGCCTCCCCTCGAGGAAGGCGGCGTATTTACCGACACGGAGCGGCGTAGCCGCTCCGCGCAAGACGCAGTGCTTTCAGGCGAAGCGTGCACGCGCCAGCGTGTCCGCGGCGCGGCTGGTGGCGATGCCGTCGCGCTCGGCCATCTGGAACACTTCGTCCAGCGTCCCGGAGATGGCGCGCACACGGTCTTCCACGCTGTCCACCGGCTCTTGCAGGTACTCGGCGCAGACCTTGATGATGCCGCCGGCGTTGATGACGTAATCCGGGGCGTACAGCACACCGGCATCGCGCAGCATTTCGCCGATGTCATCGGTCGCGAGCTGATTGTTGGCCGCACCGGCGACGACGGAGCATTTGAGTCGTGGCAGGGTCTGTCGGTTCAACACCGCGCCCAGGGCGCAGGGGGCGAACACGTCAGCCTGGGCATCGACGATCTCGTCGGGGGCCACGATGCGGGCGCCGAATTGTGCCGCGGCACGCTCGCCGTTGGCACGGTCGATGTCGGCGACGATCAGGCGGGCTCCCGCCTCGTGCAGGCGACGGGCGAGATCATACCCGACATGCCCAAGCCCTTGCACGGCCACCGTCAGGCCATTGACCGAATCGACACCGAGGCGATGGCGTACCGCTGCTTCGATACCCACGAACACGCCCAGCGCCGTTGCCGGCGACGGATCGCCGGTGCCGCCCAGATCGCCCGACAGGCCGGCCACGTAGCGGGTCTGCTCACGCACGAAGGTCATATCGGCCGGGCTGGTGCCCACGTCCTCTGCCGTGATGTAGCGACCGCCCAACTGGTCGATGGCGCGGCCCAGGGCACGGAACAGCTCGGGCGATTTGCTGGTGCGGGCGTCGCCGATGATGACCGCCTTGCCACCGCCGATGGGTAGGCCAGCCATGGCGTTCTTGTAGGTCATGCCACGCGCCAGGCGCAACGCATCGGTCGCGGCGGCGGTGCTGTCGGGATAGGCCCACATGCGACAGCCCCCCATGGCCGGGCCACGGTGCGTGTTGTGGATGGCGATGATGGCTTTGAGACCGGATTGGGAATCGGAGGCGAAAACGACCTGCTCATGCCCGTCGAAATCGGGCAATTCAAAAATGCTCACGGTATCTGCTCCATAACGTGTGGTTATTGGGCACCCTTGTTGTGTTGCGGTAGGTGCGGCCCGCCAGCCCGGCAATTTTGTCACCGAACGGTAACAGCATACCCAATCGCGACGCGCCTGTGTACCACAGCGTCGGCCGAGGAGGACTCTGTGGGAGGCGGCGCCTCGCAAGGTGTTGTGCCCGCCCGTCAGGTGTCGTTGTCGGAAGGTTTCCGGCACGCCTCGAGATCAATCAATTTTCATAATGATCGTGCAGACTTCATGAGATATTGCCTTGCATTCGTAACCTGACAATCGGCAAAAATTCTATCGGCAATTACATTTGGTTTTTATTATGATATGGCGATGTTAGTCTGGAGAATGACCATGGCAGAAAAGGCAGTGACAAAGAAGCACAAGAAAGCCCTGCTGATAGGCGGTGGCGCCCCCAATTCCACGCTGATGGCGGGAGCTTTGGTTGCCTTCCTGGAGCATGGGGTGGAGTTCGACGTGATTTCCACCTCAGGGGCCGGTGCGCTGATGGGCTTGCTCTATGCCGCCCCCAAGGCCGGCGATCCCATAGAGGCATTGCGGCAGTGGGCGCAAATTGGCGTCTCGGACCCGATCTACGGCATGCTGCCGGTCAATTACAAGGTCTTCATGAAACCGGGGGCCGAAGCCGCCGCGTATCGCGACTGGCTCGCCCGCAACCCCTTCACCGCCCCGTTCTTCGATCCCAGCTCGCCGTTTGGCAGCGGGCTGTTTTCAGACTGGGTCAAGCTCGGTCTCGCCACGATGTCGCCCAGCAACCTGTCGCCATCGAGCCTGGGCCTGTGCGCTCACCTGCCGTTTGCCGAGCAGGTCGTCGACTTCGACGCCATCACCGCCGTAGCGCCCGAGTTCTACATCAATGCCTATAACATGAACCGCGAGAAGATGGTCATCTGGGGCAAAGATGAGATCACGCCTGAGCACCTCAAGGCGGCCTTCTCCTTCCCGCTGATCTACCCGCCCTACACCCTGGACGGCGAGGATTACATTGAAGGCGCCGCCATCGATACGCTCAACTTCAAGGCGCTGGTGAACGACGACCCGGCCTCACCCGGCAAGCACTGCGACATCGACACGCTGGTGGTGTTCGACATCCTCGGTGCCGACAAGCTGATCCGCAAGCCGCGCGGGCTCTACGACGCCTGGGTGCACTCGATCATCACGCCGCTGGTGGAAATCGCCAAGGACGACATCCGCCTGTTCGAATACAAGCACAACATCGACCCCGCTACCGGCCAGCCAAAACGTCAGCTGCTTAAAGTGGACCTGATGGGCGGCATTCCTGACGAGCACTGGCCGCAGGTGATGGATTGGACCAGTTCCAACCTCGAATTGCTGTTCGACGTCGGCTACCGTGCCGGGCAAGCTTTCTGCCGCGACCACGCCGCCGCGCTGGATCTCGCCGAGCCGCCGGGCCGGCATCGGGACAGGGCCGCTGCCACGGAGGACGCCACCGAACTCGTCTGACCGCGCCGCCTCCTCATTGGGACCAGCAACGTCGATAAGGCGCGTGCCGCCGCACCATGCACCCGCACAAGGCATGGCGGCAGGGCGCCATCGGCGTTGCAGAAAAAAAGAACGACAAAAAAGGAAAAAATACATGAAGCGCATTTTCATTGGGGTCGTGCTGAGCCAGCTTGCCGTGACGGTGCTGGGCAGCCTGCTGCTGCTCAATCAGGGCGCAGGAATGGCGGCCGCTGGGTTCGCCAGCGCGGCCATCGTGCTGCTGGCGGCCAGCACCGTCTGGTTGGTGAACCAGGTTTTCAGGCCGCTCAGCCGCTTCGAAGGGGCGATCCACCATGTGCAGCAAAAGCATGCGCGCAACCTGACCTACCAGTACCCGGCGGTGGGAGGTGCGCTGCGCACTTCGGTGGAATCGGCCAACAAGTACCGGGGCACGGTGTGCGAGACCATGGTGGGCGTACGCCACAACAACATCGTGCTGTCAATCAAGGCGGCGCAGATCGGCAAGCAGATCAAGGATGCAGACAACAAGGCGCGCGAACAGGAAACCTTGGCCGAAGGCATCTTCGCCCGCACCGAACGCAGCAGCGCCGAAATGGAAAACGTCAGTGCCAGCGTCAGCGTGATCTCCGGCGTAGCCAGCGAACTGACCCAGGGGGCCGAAAGCACCAGCCAGGAGATGGCGGTGGCCAACCAGAACGCACGTGAAGCCGCCCAGATCATGACCGGCTTCACCCGGAGCATCGACAAGCTGCTGGAAGACACCGAGGCGATCATCTCCAGCGTGGCGCAGATTCGCGGCATTTCCGATCAGACCAACCTGCTGGCGCTCAACGCCGCCATCGAAGCGGCCCGCGCCGGCGAGGCTGGGCGCGGTTTCGCGGTGGTGGCGGACGAAGTGCGCCAGCTCGCCGAACGCACCAACACCCTCGCTTCGAGTGTCGGCGGCAAGGTACAGGAAATCCACGAGCAATCGCGGCAGACGGCAGGGGCGGCACAGTCGATCGCAGAGAGCATCCTCAAGGCGAGCGACGTGCTGGATGATGCCACGAGCCAGCTCAACCAGTTCGTTCAGGGCAGCCAGCAGGTCAACCGCGAGATCGGTGCCATTCAGGGCGCCATGAGCACACTGAGCGAGAACAACCGCGACATCCACGGCAGCGTCGGACGCATGCATCAGTTGTCGGAACAGATGTCCACGTTGATGGAGGGCAGCATCGGCCCCTCTCGGGAGCTGATCGGTTCGGCCGAACAGGTCATGGCCAAACTCGGCCTGTTCCAGGTGGCCGACGCCGCGTTCGACCGCATCACCGCCCGGTTGCGCCAGAGCAAGGTGGAGTGTGAAGCGATGCTCGAGCAGCTCGCCGCCCAGGGGCTCGATCTGTTCGACAAGTCCTTCAAGCCGATTCCCGGTACCAACCCGCAGCAGTACCACACCAGTTACGACAAGGCCTACGAGCAGCTCTTCCGCCCCTACTTCGACCGGCTGGCCGCCGACATGCCGGGCTGCGACCTGGCGGTGATCTGCGTCGGCGACGAGGCCTATCCTCCCACCCACGTCAGCAAATACTGCCAGCCGCAGACCGACGACGTGGCACGCAACACGCTGGTAAGCCGCGACAAGCGCTTCCACAAGGGCAACCCGATGCTGCATCGAACCAGCACCGACAAGAGCGAGTTCCTGTTCCAGGCCTACGTGCGCGACGTCGGCGACATCTTCGCGCTGGTCTCGGTGCCGATCTACCACCAGGGGCGGCACTGGGGCGGCCTGATGTTCGGACTGCAGCACGAGGCGCTGCTGCAAGGCTGAGAAACGGCTTGCCGCTTGACCGTGCTCCGTTCTAAATAAAGCAGAGAGGGTGCCTTGGGCACCCTCTTTGCTTTGGGTTGACACCCCCTCGGCCTCACCGGCTCCAAAGCCTTCGCCTTCGTGATAAGCGAGCCAGGTTCACATCGTTGACGCGTGGCATTTCCGGTGGACCTACGATCGCCTCAGGCGCTGGCGGCAAAGTCTCGCAGCGGGGAACCCGACATGCGGTAGCGCACCCACTCGTCTTGCGGCTCGGCGCCGATCGACCGGTAGAAATCGATGGCGGGCTGATTCCAGTCCAGCACGCTCCACTCGAAACGGCCGCAGCCGTTTTCCACCGCGATGGCCGCCAGATGCTGCAGCATGCGTTTGCCGGCGCCATCACCGCGCATGGCTGGCGAAATATACAAATCCTCGAGATATAACCCCTTTTTCGCCTGCCAGGTGGAGTAATTGAAGAAGTAGATGGCATAGCCCGCCGCCTCGCCATTTACTTCACAGATCAGCGCGCGAGCCGGCGAATCCTCACCGAACAGGCTGACTTCGATGGACGTCACGGTGGCGGCCACCTGGTCGCCAGCTTTCTCGTAAATGGCCAGCTCGGTGATAAAGCGCTGAATCAGCGCGGCATCTTCTCTATGGGCAGGGCGAATGGTTATGTTCATCAGAATTCTCTTGCTCGTTGATGGCGTGGATGGGGCACGGTTGCCGCGTGGCCCGTGATTGCATGGGCGATATTACGGGCACTGCCATACTGGGCAAAGCGCGTTTATTTCACTGGCCGATGACATTTATGCATCAGCCTCGCCGCCTGGGGCCGTCAACTCGACAGACTCAGCGCGCTGCCTCGAAACCCCGCAGTACGTTCACCGCGTTGACGCCTATGTCGTCGACCATGTAGCCCCCTTCCATCACGAACAGGGCGGGTCGGCCGATGCCGGCGATAGTCACGCCGATGCGCAGGAAATCCTCGTTATCGAGCTGGAAGTGGCTGATCGGGTCGTCCTTGAAGGTATCCACCCCCAGCGACACTACCACCGCGTCCGGTGCGTAGGCGGCGATGGTGCGGCAGGCGTGGGCGAGCGCCTCGCCGTAGCCGTCCCAGGCGGTGCCGTGCGGCAGCGGGTAGTTGTGATTGAAGCCCAGCCCGGCGCCGGCGCCCTGCTCGTCCCGGTGCCCCAGGAAATAGGGGTAGGACTGTTTCGGGTCGCCGTGCAGGGACACGAACATCGCGTCGGCGCGCTGGTAGAAGATGCTCTGGGTGCCATTGCCGTGGTGGTAATCGACGTCGAGCACCGCCACGCGTTTGGCGCCGCCATCGAGGCAGGCCTGGGCGGCGATGGCCGCGTTGTTCAGGTAGCAGTAACCGCCCATGTATTCGGCGGCGGCGTGGTGGCCGGGCGGGCGGCACAGCGCAAAGGCACTGTGTTCGCCCTCTTCAAGCTTGGCCATACCGGTCAGGGCCAGGTTGGCGCTGGTGCGCACCGCTTCCCAGGTGCCGGCGGTGATCGCCACGCCGGCGTCCATGGCGTAGAGGCCCAGCTTGCCGTCGATGTGCTCGGGCTCGATGTCGCTGCGCAGATCGCGTACCGGCCAGATCAGCGGCAAGGCATCGTGCGTGCGGCCCAGCGCGCTCCATTCGGCCCAGGCGTTTTCGAGAAAGCGCACATAGCGCTCGCTGTGCACGCGGGCATAGCGGGAGGTGTCGTAGTCGCGCGGGACGATCACCTCGCCCAGGCCGACCGACTGCACTCGGGCGAGGATGGTATCGGCCCGGCTGGGCATTTCGAAGCACGGCTTGATCAGGCCGTCTTTCAGTTCGGTGGCATGGTGCAGCCGGTGGGCTTGGCTGTAGACGGTCAGCATGGCGTGGGCAATCCGGTGAAGAAGATGACGGGAACAAGTATGTAGTCTGCCGGCGGGATGTGTTTTGCTTTTTGAACTCAAAAATAGCTATTCTTTGAGAAAGATAAACTCACAAAGCAGCGAAAATGAGCGGAAACAAACCAAGGCATGAGCTGGATACGACGGATCGGACCATCTTGCGCCTGTTGCAGCAGGATGGTGCCCTGTCCAACCCTAAGTTGGCCGAACAGCTCTCGCTGAGCGTGACGCCGTGCTGGCGTCGGCTCAAGCGGCTGGAGGACGAGGGCTACATCAAGGACTACCAGGCCAACCTCGATCGCCGCAAACTGGGCTACGACGTGCTGGCCTTCGTCAGCGTGAGCTTCGCCGTGCATGCCGACGAGGCGCCCAATCGCTTCGAGGAGGCGATACGGGATCGTCCGGAGGTATTGGCCTGCCACAAGATCACGGGGGCGGCCGACTACTTGCTGCAGGTGGTGGCGGAAAACCTGGATGGCTACAGCGATTTCGTCGAGAACGTGCTGCGCAAGATGCCGGGTGTTCACTCGATCCAGTCGAGCCTCGCGCTGCGGGAAGTCAAATCGTCCAGCCGCCTGCCGGTGCCGGATTGAAGCGGCCGATACCGATTGGCTGTCCGGAATGAGGGCTGTGGACGATGCCTACTGTCGCAGCAGCCTCAAGCCATTCCCGACCACCAGCAGGCTCGCACCCACGTCGGCGAACACCGCCATCCACATCGTTCCCAGTCCGCCCAAGGTCAGTGCCAGGAATAGCCCCTTGATCCCCAGCGCCAGGGTAATGTTCTGGAGCAGCACGGCGCGAGTGGCACGCGACAGGCGGATAAAGGTCGGAATCTTGCGCAAGTCGTCATCCATCAAGGCGACGTCAGCGGTTTCGATCGCCGTGTCGGTGCCCATCGCGCCCATGGCAAAGCCAATGCGGGCACGAGCCAGTGCCGGGGCGTCGTTGATGCCATCCCCCACCATCCCCACCGGACCTGCTTTTTCGAAGGATTCGACGGCTTTCAGCTTGTCTTCAGGCATCTGATTACCGCGAACCTGGTCGATGCCCACTTGCTTCGCTATCGCTTCTGCCGTATGTGGGTTGTCGCCGGTCAGCATGACCGTCTTGACTCCTAATGCGTGCAGTTCGGCGATGGCGTCGCGACTGGAGCTCTTGACCGTGTCGGCCACGGCGAACAAGGCCAGGACCTGGTGTTCGTCGATGAGCATGACGACGCTTTTGCCCTGGCGTTCCAGCTCATCGAGGCGCGCCTCCAGCGAAGGAGCGCACCGATCGAGTTCATGCACCAGGCGATGATTGCCGAGAAAGTAGCGCTTGCCGGCGATCATGCCGCGTACGCCGCGCCCCGGTAGCGCCTCGAAAGCGGCGACATTGTCCCGTTTGATGCCGTCCTGTTCGGCCTGGTTGGCGATGGCTTGCGATACGGGGTGGTCAGAACGGCCGGCCAGGCTGGCCGCCAGGCGGCGGCAGTGTTCCGCTGCGACGTCAGCGTGTAGCTTGAAGTCGGTTTGTTGCGGTTGGCCATGGGTAATGGTGCCGGTCTTGTCGAGCGCCAGCCATTTCAGCAGGCGGCCTTGCTCCAGATAGATGCCGCCCTTGATCAGAATGCCATGGCGAGCCGCGGCGGCCAGGCCGCTGACGATGGTGACCGGAGTGGAAATCACCAGCGCACACGGACAGGCGATCACCAGCAAGACCAGCGCCTTGTAGATCCAGTCGTGCCAGTTGCCGCCCAGCAGCCAGGGCGGCAGTACGGCCACGGCCAGGGCAATGGCGAACACGGCCGGGGTATAGACGCGGGCGAACTGGTCGACAAAGCGCTGCGTCGGTGCTTTTGAACCTTGTGCTTGTTCGACAGCATGAATGATGCGCGCCAACGTGGTATCGGCCGCTACAGACGTGACGCGGTACTCGAAGGAGCCCGACTGGTTGATGGTGCCGGCAAATACGGCGTCGCCCTCGCCCTTGTCGACCGGCAGGCTCTCACCCGTGATCGGTGCCTGGTTGATGCTGGAGCGGCCGCGCACGATCTCGCCATCGAGCCCGATACGCTCGCCGGGCCGGACCCGGACCAGGCTGCCCACCGTCACCGTCCTGGCCTCGACCTCCTGCCACGTCCCGTCGGCTTGCAAACTGGTCGCCACCTCCGGTGCCAGTTCCATCAGCCTCTTGATCGCATGACGGGCCCGGTCGAGCGACTTGGCCTCGATCAGTTCGGCGAGCGTGAACAGCACCATCACCATGGCCGCCTCGGGCCACTGCCCCAACAACAGCGCGCCGGTCACGGCGATGCTCATGAGAGCGTTGATGTTCAGGTTGCGGTGGCGAATCGCCACCCATCCCTTCTTGTAGGTGGTCAGCCCGCATGAAGCGACCGCGATAATGGCCAGTGCGGCGGACAGGTTGCCCGGCAAACCGCCCCACCCCGCCGCCTCCGAGGCGATGGCCGCCGTGCCGGCAAGAGTCAAAGGCCACCACGGTTTCTTCTGCACCACAGGTTTTGCAAGCTGGCCTTGGGCATCCGGGACTTCGGGTTCGAAGCCGAGAGAGCGCACCGCCTCCAGGATCGGGGCCAGCGCCTCGGGGGCATGCACCACCGTCAGCACCCGCTGCATCAGGTTGAACTCGAGGTTCTTGACGGACGCCATCTTTCCCAGTTTCTGGCGAATCAGCGCCTCTTCTGTGGGGCAGTCCATCTGCATGATGCGCATGGTGGTTCGCATACCGTCCGCGACCGTTTCCGGTGCGGCGAGCGCGCCTAAGGCGATCGCGGCGGGAGCGCAGCACTGGCCAATGGCATGATCGTGAGCGTGGTCGTGCCGATGGCTTTGTGCTGTCATCGGAGCCACACGATACTTCGGGCCCGCATGGCTTTGAACCGGGACAACATGCCGCTTCAAGGGGTCGGGTTCGTTATTGGGGTCGTGGTCGCAGCAGCCGGCCATGGTGAGGCTCCGTTTTTCATCGTATGCTGTGCATTGAACACCCTGTAGTTACTGCAGGGTCAAGCAACAAAGGGCGGCAAATGAAAATCGGTGAATTGGCAAAACAGGCGGGCTGCCCGGTGGAAACCGTGCGCTACTACGAACGCGAGGGTCTGCTGCCGGCGGCGGTGCGCGATCAGGCCAACAACTACCGCAGGTACGACCACAGCCACGTGGAGCGACTGACGTTCATCCGCCGCTGCCGGGCGCTGGACATGACGCATGGCGAGATTCGGGCGCTGCTCCAGGCTCGCGTCGAGCCGGATGCCAGCTGCGAGTCGATCAACGAACTGATCGATGCCCACCTGCAGCATGTGCAGGCCAGGATGGCCGAGCTGCAGGCCCTGGAAAGGCAATTGATCGATCTGCGTGGCCAGTGTCTGGCGGCCCGGGCCACGCGCGATTGCGGCATCTTGCGCGAGCTGGATCAACCTGGCGACGTGGCGTGGCGAGGCCCGGCGACGCCGGCGAGCCACCTCGGCGGCAGTCGCTGCGGCCATGAGGAGAGTCCCCTTCTGCCGCACAAGCACGCATAAGGCATTCCTGCACATCATGGATGCTGCGCAGGCAGCGGCGATGCGACCGCCCTGCGCGGCGGTTTCGCCGGGTGGGCTCGATGTTATCGGCGATACAGCCGTGTCAGTGGCCCGCTACGGCATCCTTGCCGTGGTCGGATACTTGCGCGTCGAACCAGTCATGCAGCGCGGTAACAAGCCGCGAGTCGGCCGTCGAGTAGATCAGCTCCGCACCCTCGGGAATGGCGCGGTACGTAACGGCGATTTGACCGGGCTTGGCCGCCTGAAGCGCCGATAGTCCAGGCATCTGTTCGCCGTGGATATGGCGCGGTCCGGAAAAATCGCCTTGCGAGAACTGTTTCCGGATGTCTTCGAGGTGCTGCCTGATCTGCCGCACCTGCTCGGCGTCTTCGGCGCGTCGTGCCACGACCCGCTGAATGCCGCCCTCCGGCGTTTTGGTGAAAATGTGCTGGGTTGCGCTCAAATCGAACGGCATCACTTCTTTGCCTCGTTGCGCCACTTCCGCCTGCTGGCGGGCGATGGCCACCATGTGTGCCGCATGGTCCATGTGCGCCATGTCCGGTGCGTCCATGGTTTGAGCCTGCGCCACGGTTGTTGCCAGCGACGCGGCAAGTATCATGGCAAGTGGTTTTCGCATCGTCGTTCTCCGGCTTGACGTGAGGTGCTTGCCCCACGCCGTTCTGAATCTGAAACAAATAGGGCAAGGACGTTTGATTGCGGCAGCCCGCGAACCCGAGCCGCTCGGCAACTTCGCTATAATGCCGGGCAATCAGCAAGTCAACCTCTCCCTCAAGATACCCGGTCATATGCATGCTGCCCGCTCCCGCACACTAGGACGACTCGACATTAACGCCGTGAATCTGCTGCTGGCGGTGCCGATTGGCATGCTCGCCGCGGGCGTGACCAGCCTGTTCCGGCATGCCATCGATGTCGGTGATCGCGTGCTGTTCGGCTCGGCACAGGATATCACCGTGATCATGGCGCAGCTCGACTGGCGCTGGCGCTTGTTTGTTCCGGCCCTGGGCGGAGGTCTGGCTGGTTTGATCCTGTGGTACGCGCAACGCAAGCATGGGGCGTCGCATGGCGAGTATATGGATGCGGTATCGGATGGAAACGGTCGTCTTCCCCTATGGCCCTCCCTGCTGCGTAGCCTGTCCTCGCTGGCTTCCATCGTTTCCGCCGGTTCCATCGGCCGCGAAGGCGCCATGGTGCAGCTCGCGGCGGTGACGGGGTCGCTGACCGGACGGCGCTGGGCCAATGAACGCCAGTTGCGCTTGATGACCGCCTGCGGCGCGGCGGCGGGCCTGGCTTCCGTTTACCATACGCCGTTGGCGGGGGCGATGTTCGTTGCCGAAATCGTGTTGGGCGCCCTCACCGTGGATTTGCTGGTGCCGTTGTTTGCCTCGGCGGTCACCGCCTCGCTGACGATTCTCGCCTTCGGCCATCACGACGCGCCGTTCGCCCTCGCCTCGGGGGTTGCCGTGCCAAGCCTGGGTGTCTACTTGCTGATCTTGCCGATCGGTCTGCTGGCCGGCTTGCTGGCGCCGCTGTTCTTGCTGGTGCTCGACAACAGCAAGCAGGCTTTCCGGCAGCTTACCCTCTCGATGCCGTGGAAAATGGCCTTGGGCGGGCTCCTGATGGGAGCCATCGCCGTGTTCATTCCCGAGGTGTGCGGCAACGGCTACGCGCCGATCATCGATATTCTGCAGGGGCGGCCGCTGTCCGAGCCGGTGCCGTGGGCGCTGCTGGCGAAGATCGCCGCCACGGCATTGATCGTGGGGTCGGGCGCGGTGGGCGGCATCTTTACCCCGTCGCTGTTCATTGGCGCGGCGCTGGGGGCGATTGTCGCCGCTGCCGTGGCGATGTACCCGGTGCTGCCCCAGGGCGATGGCACCCTGATCGCCCTGATCGGCATGGGGGCGTTCATGGCGGCGGTGAGCCACGCCCCGCTGATGGCGGTGCTGATGGTGTTCGAGATGACCATGAACGCGGGCCTGCTGCTGCCGCTCATGGCCGGGAGCATTCTGGCGTATGCCGTTTCGCGCAAGATTCGGACGAACTCGCTCTACGACGTGCTGAATCGGCGCCACGCGTACCTGGCGCGGGTCGATGAGCTCCACGATACCGAGCTGATGTCGCTCCTGGAAAGCGTCTCCACCCACCTGACGCCGTCGACGACGGTGGCCCAGTCCAACGCCTGCTTCCAGCAGACGCGGACGCGTTACCTCTACGTCATCGACAGCGCCGGCCGCTTTGTCGGCGTGGTCTCGATCCATCGGCTGGCCGCCTTGCTGTGCGACCATCCCGAACGGCAGGACGACGCGATCGAAGGCCTCATCGAGACGGCCTTCGACCTCTTGCCGGCCCAGGCGAGCCTCAAGGAAGCCTGGACCCTGTTCGCCACCAGTCCGCTGGAGCGGATACCGGTGGTGGACAACCTGAACGACCGGCGCTTTCTCGGCGTGGTCAGCAAGCGCCAGGTGCTCGGCCGGCTGCAGATCCTGGCGCGGCGCTAGCCTTTCGGCAAAGCAAGACCGCCCGGGGTGGCATTACCGCCGTGGCGCGAACACGTCGGTGCAGCGTCGCCGATACACAACAGCCTTGGGTTTTGCCCAAGGCTGTCGCTTTATGGCGGAAACGCCGCCGTTGACGGCTCAGTAGCCGACGGTGAAGCGGCGGCGCGCGTGCTTTGGCGCTTCCAGCTCGTCGGCCAGCGCGATGGCGTAGTCTTCCATCGAAATCCAGCTCTTGCCCTGGGCGTCGATCAGGAGTTCATCGGCACCGATGCGGAACCGGCCGGTGCGTTCGCCCGGTTCGAACAGCGCGGACGGCGACAGGAAGGTCCAGTCCAGCGCCGCCTCGTCGCGCAGGGCATTCAGGAAGTCGCGGCCGGCGCTCGCCTCGGCCTTGTAGATCGCGGGGAATTCCGGGGTGTCGATCAGCTGCACGCCAGGGGCGACTTCCAGGCTGCCGGCGCCGCCGACTACCAAGAGGCGCGGCACACCGGCTTGCTTGACTGCCGAAATCAGGCTGTCGGCGTTGCTCGACAGGAACATCGCGGCGCTGATCACGGCGTCGTGGCCAGCCAGCAGCGGCGCCAGCGCCGCCGGGTCGGTGGCGTCGCCCTGTTTCAGCGTTACGCCGGCGCATGGCGCCACCTTGCCGATATCGCGGGCGATGCCGGTGACCTGGTGGCCGCGTTGCAGCAGTTCGGTGGCGAGGCGCGAGCCGACGCGGCCGCTGATGCCGATGATGACGACGTTCATGGTGTTCTCCTTGGATGAGGTGCCGTGCCACGCCGGACACGGCGGAAAGCGGGATGGATATCGAGAATGTTGCGGCTCGCCGACTCGATGGGTTGCGCTGCGCTTCACCCATGCTGCGGCGTGCTCGGATCGGTCAGATGGTACAGCTACCGCTGGCACAGCCTGGCTGGGCAGTCGCCGCGGGGGCTTCGGCCAACGTTGCCCGTCCTTGCCGTTCGAGGAAGTGGCGCCAGGCGGCAGGTTGGCCGAAGAAGCGGCCGGCATCGAGCAGCGTCAGCACGTCCCCTTGCTGCAGCGCGAAGGTCGGGAAGCCCCGTCCGCCGACCTGGCCCAGCAAGTGACGGCTGGCGGCGATGTGGGCCTGGGTCGCCGCGCCGTCCTGGCGGGCGAACTCGGCGGCGAAGGCTGTCGGGTCGAGGCCGATATCGGCCGCCAGCCGGCCCAGCACCTCGGCGTCGGCAATGCGCCGGCCTTCGACGTAGTGGGCGATCTGGATGCGCTTGAGCAGGTCGGCGCCACGGCTGCCGAGGGCTTCGGCGGCGAGAATGGCCGTGGTCGGCGGCGTGGAGTCGAACACCACGCCCGTGTCACGCAACAGGCCGTCGAAGTAGTCGGAACCAAATACCTGCCCGGTCAGCGCGGCGATGCGGTGGTCGTGCGGCATTACGTAGTTGCGCAGCGCCGCGCTCACCGGTTGGCGGTTGGCGCCACTCATCATGCCGCCACCGTGCAGCGCCACGCGCAGCCCCGGAATGGCGCGGGCGGCTTCGACCAGCGGCGCGGCGCCGTAGCACCAGCCGCACAGCGGGTCGTAGAGGTAATGCAGTACGGTCGTGCTCATGAGGGTGTCCTTGCGGCGAATAACGGTATGGGCTGCATGGTAATGGTTCGGAACGGTACAAAAAACCGCATAATGGCGATCAGTTTGTTGCATGAGTCGAGCAAATCATGGATCGATTGAAAGCCATGCGCGTATTCGTCGAAGTGGCGGAACGCGGCAGCCTGTCCCACGCCGCCGACAGCCTGGACATGTCGCGCGCCATGGTGTCGCGCTACCTGGCGGAATTGGAGGAATGGGCCGGAGCCCGCTTGCTGCACCGGACCACGCGCAAGCTGAGCCTGACCTCGGCCGGCAGCGAAATGCTGCCGCGCTGCCGCCAGATGCTGGCGCTGGAAGACGAGATGCAGGCCGCCGTCACCACCCCCGAGGCCGCGCCGCGCGGCATCCTGCGCCTGACCTGCAGCGTGTGGCTGGGGCAGTCTTACCTGGCGCGGGCGGTGGCTGATTACGTCAAGCGCTACCCGGCCACCGCCGTCGACATGCAGCTGCTGAACCGCTCGGTGAACCTGGTGGAGGAAGGCATCGACCTGGCCATCCGCATCACCAACGACCTCGACCCCAACCTGATCGCGCGCAAGCTGGGGTTGTGCCGCTCGGTGGTGTGCGCCTCCCCCGCCTACCTACGCGAACACGGCACACCGCAGCGCGCCGAGCAGCTGGCGCTGCACAACTGTCTGACCTATTCCTACTTCGGCAAGAGCCTGTGGGCGTTTTCCCGCGACGGGCAGCCGGTCTCGGTGCCGGTGGGCGGCAACGTCAGCGCCAACGAAACCGCCGCCCTGCTGGAAGCGGCGCGCCAGGGCGTCGGCATCACCATGCAGCCGCTGCAGGCGGCCGCGCCCTGGCTCGACACGGGCGAGCTGGTGGCCGTGCTCGACGACTACCGGCCGCGCGACCTGGGCATCTACGCGGTCTATGCCTCGCGCCGGCACATGCCGGCGACGCTGCGCACCATGCTGGATTTCCTGGCGAAGTCGTTTGCCGGCGACGCGATGTGGCGGGAGGCCTAAGAACCTGTTCACGATCTGTCGCGAGCAGCCCTCAGCGGGGTGAAGAGCAGCGCAGGAACCGGAATGTACTGGAGTACATGAGGATTTCGAGCAGCACATGAGCCCCGATCAGGGGTGCGCAGCAAGATCGTGAACAGGTTCTAAGCTGCTCCTGCGGCGGGAGCGGATAGCAGGTCGGAAATCACCCGCCTGAGCCAGCGGTTGCCCGGATCGTGATGGTAGCGCTCGTGCCAGTGCTGCTTGACGGCATAGTCGGGCAGCTCGAACGGCACCGGGAACACCCTGAAACGGCCGCGCCCTTCCAGCACCTGCGCCAGTCGTTCCGGAATCGTCACCAGCATGTCGGTCTGCTCGACCACGAAGGCGATGCCCAGGTAATTGGGCACGCGCAGCGCGATGTGGCGGGTGATGCCCTGGCGGGCGATTTCACGATCCAGGATCAGGTGCCCTGTGCCGGACGAGGTGACCACGGCGTGCTCCTCGGTTTCGAACTGCGCCAGGGTCAGTTCGTCGTGGATGCGTGGGTGGTCGGTGCTGGCCACGCACACATAGCGCTGGCGGAACAGCGACTGCTGGTAGAAGCCGGCTTCCAGCTGCGGCATGAAGCCCAGCGCCAGATCAGCCTCGCCTGTTTCCAGCATGCGCGGCGTCTCGGCCGACAGCGGCACGATGTCGATGTGCACGCCCGGCGAGGTCTTGCGCAGCTGCGCCCACAGCTTGGGCAGCAGCACCAACTGGCTGATGTCGGTCATGCTAATGCAGAAGGTGCGCTCGGAACTGGCCGGGTCGAAATCGATGCGGTGGCCGAACACCAGGTCCAGCGCATCCAGCGCCTGGCGCACTGCGTGCTCCAGCTCGCGCGCCATCGGTGTCGGCTCCATGCCGTTGGCGATGCGCACGAACAGCGGGTCGTCGAAATGCTCGCGCAGCTTGGCCAGCGCGATGCTGACGGCCGGCTGCCCCAACCCCAGATTGTCCGCGGCGCGCGTGACGCTGCGCGTCTTGTAGATCTCGTCGAACACCTGCAACAGGCGCACGTCCGCTGTCTGCATTTCCCCTCCAGCACTATTCGTTTTTCGAATGACGTCCATTGATACCATTGCATGGACCGAATGTCGACAGCTCACTACATTGAGAGCCATCACAACAAGGACTTGAACGCCTTGAGTTGGATCAGGAGTTTCGAATCCGGCTCGGTGCCAGGCCCACACGTATGGAGACAGCTCATGTTGGAACTCGGTCGACTGGACGATCTGCCTGCCGCTTACCGCGCCGCCCTCGGCGCCCAGAACCTGGTGCCGCTGTGGCCCAGCCTGCGCGCCGTGCTGCCCCCGGGACAACCCCGCCCGCGCACCCAGGCCACCTGCTGGCATTACGAGGCGCTGCGCCCGCTGCTGATGCAGGCCGGCGAACTCACCCCGATCGAAAAGGCCGAGCGCCGTGTGCTGGTGCTGGCCAACCCCGGCCACGGCCTGGAAAAGATGCAGGCCAGCTCCGCCATCTACCTCGGCATGCAGCTCTTGCTGCCGGGCGAGATCGCACCGTCGCACCGCCACACCCCGAACGCGGTGCGCATGATCGTCGAGGGCGAAGGCGCCTACACCACGGTGGACGGCGAGAAATGCCCGATGCAGCGCGGCGACCTGATCCTGACCCCGACCGGGCTGTGGCACGAACACGGCCACGACGGCGACGCCCCGGTGGTGTGGCTCGACGTGCTCGACCTGCCGCTGGTCTATTACATGGAAGCCTCCTACGTCGAGGAAGGCCAGCCGCAGACCATTAGCGGCGAAGGCAGCGAGCGCGCCTACCTGCGCGGCGGCGTGGTGCCCTCCCCGATCTTCAGCCGTAACGCCCCGCGCTACCCGATGCTGCGCTACCCCTGGGCCGAGGTGCGCGCCGCCCTGCTCGCCCTGGCGGCACGCCAGCCGGCCGGCGAAGCGGTGCAAGTGGCCTACGTCAACCCGGAAACCGGCGGCGATTGCCAGAACATCCTCGGCTACTCGGCGCTGATGCTGCGCCCGGGTGAATCGCTCGCGCTGCCGGCGCGCTCGCCCGCCGCGGTGTTCCACCTCATCGAGGGAAGCGTGGCCGCCGAGATCGACGGCAAGACCTTCACGTTGGCCGAAGCCGACACCTGCTGCGCCCCGGGCTTCGCCCTGGTGACGCTGAAGAACGGTTCCGCCGACACCCCGGCCTTCGTCTTCATCGCCGACGAAGCCCCCCTGCACAAGAAGCTGGGACTCTACGAAGTCCGCCACCGTGGCTGATGCCAGCCAGCACAGCCAACCCCTGTAAATCGAGGAGACAGACATGACTCAGACCCTTCCCGTGATCGTCGCCGGTGGCGGCATCGGCGGCCTCGCCGCCGCCCTGGCCCTGGTACGCCAAGGCTTTTCCGTCAAAGTGCTGGAGCAGGCGCCGCAGATCGGCGAGATTGGCGCCGGCATCCAGCTGGGCCCCAACGCCTTCCATGCTTTCGATGCTCTGGGCGTGGGCGACAAGGCGCGCGGCCGCGCCGTCTACACCGACGAAATGGTGATGCACGACGCGCTCGACGAAACCCTGGTCGGCCGCATTCCCACCGGCGAGGCGTTCCGTAAACGCTTCGGCAACCCCTACGCCGTGATCCATCGCGTCGACGTCCACCTGTCGCTGCTGGAAGGCGCCAAGGAAACCGGCCGCGTCGAGTTCCTGACCGGCACCCACGTCGAGCGCGTGGAACAGGATGCCGACAGCGTCACCGTCTACGACCAGCACGGCAACGCCTATCGCGGCATCGCCCTGATCGGCGCCGACGGCGTCAAGTCGGTGGTGCGCAAGCAGTTCGTCAACGATCCGCCGCGCGTCTCCGGCCACGTGGTGTACCGCGCCGTGATCGACAAGAAGGATTTCCCGGAAAACCTGCAGTGGAACGCCGCCAGCATCTGGGTCGGCCCCAACTGCCACCTGGTGCACTACCCGCTGCGCGGCGGCGAGCAGTACAACGTGGTGGTGACCTTCCACAGCCGCGACAAGGAAGAATGGGGCGTCACCGAAGGCAGCCCGGAAGAGGTGCAGAGCTACTTCCAGGGCATCTGCCCCAAGGCACGCCAGTTGATCGAGCTGCCCAAGAGCTGGAAACGCTGGGCCACCGCCGACCGCGAACCGATCGACACCTGGTCGTTCGGCCGCGTCACGCTGCTGGGCGACGCCGCCCACCCGACGCTGCAGTACCTGGCCCAGGGCGCCTGCATGGCGCTGGAAGACGCCGTGACGCTGGGCGAAGCGCTGCGCGTCAACGGCAACGACTTCATTAAGGCCTTCGAGCTCTACCAACGCTCTCGCGTCGCCCGCACCGCGCGCATCGTGCTCTCCGCCCGCGAGATGGGCCGCATCTTCCACGCCAAGGGCGTGGAGCGGCTGGTGCGCAACGAGCTGTGGAAAGGCCGCAGCGCCGAGCGTTTCTACGACGCCATGGAATGGCTGTACGGCTGGAACGCCGACAACTGCCTGGCGCGCGGCTGAGGGGAACGACGTGCTGAAGCTCTACAACTTCTTTCGCAGCGGCACCTCGCACCGCCTGCGCATCGCGCTCAACCTGAAGGGGCTGGACTACCAGTACCTGCCGGTCGACCTGCGCAGCGAGGAGCACCTCGGCGCCACCTTCAAGGCGCTCAACCCGCAAGGGCTGGTGCCGGCGCTGGTCGACGGCGAGCACACGCTGATCCAGTCGCCCGCCATCATCGAGTGGCTGGAAGAGCGTTACCCGACCCCGCCGTTGCTGCCGGCAGACCCGGATGGCCGTGCCCGCGTCCGTGCGCTGGCGGCGCTGGTGGGCTGCGACATCCATCCGCTCAACAACCGCCGCGTGCTGGAGTACCTGCGCAAGACGCTCGGCTGTGACGAAACCGCCGTGCTGGCGTGGTGCGCCACCTGGATCGAGACCGGTTTCGGCGCGCTGGAAGCACTACTTGCGGCCGACCAAACCCGGGGCGATTTCTGCTTCGGCAACACGCCGACGCTGGCCGACGTGTACCTGGTGCCGCAGGTGGAAAGTGCGCGCCGTTTCGGCGTGGATCTGTCGCCCTACCCGAACATCGTCGCCGTGGACCGCGCCTGCGCCGAGCTCGAAGCGTTCCGCCGCGCCGAGCCGGCACGGCAGCCCGACGCGCCGCAGCCGGCCACCGTTTGAACCCGACCCTGATCCACATCAAACCAGGAAGAGACCACCATGAGTTACCTGTTCACCCCCGTTGCCACCGTCGGCCTGCCCGTCGACGGTTCGTCCGAGCTGTTCCCGGTGCGCCGCGTCTACTGCGTCGGCCGCAACTACGCCGCCCACGCCCGCGAAATGGGCTTCGACCCGGACCGCGAGCCGCCGTTCTTCTTCTGCAAGCCGAACGATCCGGAATCGGTCGTGCCGGTGGCCGCTGGTGAAACCGTGACCATCCCCTACCCGACCCAGACCAGCAACTACCACTACGAGATCGAGCTGGTGGTGGCAATCGGCAAGGGCGGCAAGGACATCGCCGTGGAAGACGCCGCCAGCCATATCTTCGGTTACGCCGTCGGCCTCGACATGACCCGCCGCGACCTGCAGATGAAGATGCGCGAGATGGGCCGCCCGTGGGAAGTGGGCAAGGCCTTCGACTACTCCGCACCGATCGGCGTCCTCAGCGCGCGCGATAACGTCGGCGAGATCACTGCCGGCGAGATCGTGCTGACCGTGGACGGCGAAACCCGCCAGAAGAGCGACCTGACCCACCTGATCTGGTCGGTGAGCGAGACCATCGCCAACCTCTCCACCCTGTTCGAACTGCAGCCGGGCGACCTGATCTTCACCGGCACGCCGGAAGGCGTGGGCGCGATCGAGCGCGGCCAGACCATGGTGGCCCGCGTCGACGGCCTGGCCCCGATCACGGTCAAGGTGGCCTGATCCCTCAATCCCGCATTCGCACGACAACAAAAACGGAAGCGGCGTGCACGACGCGCCGCCCACACACTACTCAGGAGATAACCCATGCGCGCCTCTCTGGACGTCCAGCACTTCATCGATGCCCTGCCATTTTCACGGCTGCAACGCGGCATTCTCTGGCTCTGCTTTCTGGTGGTGGCGGTCGACGGCTTCGACACCGCCGCCATCGGCTTCATCGCCCCGGCCATCCGCGAGGAATGGCATTTGACGGCGGCGGCGCTCGCCCCGCTGTTCGGCGCCGGCCTGTTCGGCCTGATGGCGGGCGCCCTGCTGTTCGGCCCGCTGGCCGACCGGGTCGGGCGCAAGACCATCCTGGTGCTGTCCGTGGCCTTCTTCGGTCTGGCCAGCCTGGCCTCGACCGCGGCACCGGACCTCACCTGGCTCATCGTGCTGCGCTTTCTCACCGGCCTGGGCCTGGGCGGCGCCATGCCCAACGCCATCACGCTGACCTCCGAGTATTGCCCGGGCGCGCGCCGCTCCAGCCTGGTCACGCTGATGTTCTGCGGCTTCACCGTGGGCTCGGCCCTGGGCGGCCTGGCTTCGGCGCAGATCCTGGCCAGCTTCGGCTGGCGCGGCGTGCTGTTCTTGGGCGGCGTGCTGCCCTTGCTGCTGGTGCCGGTGCTGCTCCGCAGCCTGCCGGAATCGCTGCGTTTCCTGGTGCTGAAGCGCCGTCCGCAGGCCGCGATCGACGCCGTCGTGGCGCGTCTGGCGCCGGCCCAGTCGTCCCACCCGGAGCTGACCGCGCACGAAGCCAGCGACCAGGCGCCGGTCCGCGAGCTGTTCCGCGCTCCGTTCGCCGTCGGCACCGTGCTGCTGTGGGTGAGCTTCTTCATGAGCCTGTTGATCATCTATCTGATCTCGAGCTGGCTGCCGACCCTGCTGCACAACACCGGCGCCAGCCTGAGCCGCGCCTCGTGGGTCACCGCCACCTTCCAGATCGGCGGCACCCTCGGCGCCATTCTGCTGGGGCGACTGATGGACCGTTTCGGCGCCTGCCGTACCCTGGCGGTCACCTACGTGATCGGCGCCGTCTTCGTGACCCTGTGCGGCGCCAGCGCCGGCCAGCTCTGGCTCCTGGTGCTGGCGGTGTTCGGGGTGGGGTTCTGCGTCAGCGGTTCGCAAGTGGGGGCCAACGCCCTGGCCGCCGCCTTCTACCCGACCAGCAACCGCGCCACCGGGGTGAGCTACGCCAACGCCGTGGGTCGTTGCGGTTCGGTGGTGGGGTCGCTGTCCGGCGGCTGGTTGATGGCGATGCAGCTCGACATGGGCGTGATCCTGAGCCTGCTGGCGGTGCCGGCGCTGATCGCGGCGGTGGCGATCGGCTCGCTGGGGCGGGTCAAGAGCCGGGTCGAGGCGCATGAGGCGGTCAAGGTGAACGCCGCCGGCTCGCTGGCCTCGTAATCGGCGGGGCGGAGGCTTCCCAAGAGGAAGCCTCCGCCTCACCTGCCCGCGGCGCTTCAGCCAAGCCCAAAGCCTGCGAGAGCGTGTGGCTCCAGCTTCATGCTTGCGCTATTAACCGAGACCGGCGACGTGGTGCGCGACGCGGCGCACAGGGAATGCCACGAAGTCGAGATGGCCCGCCAATTAGGCCCGCTGACGCCCGGCTTGATAAGCCTGAATCTGTGGGAGTATCGCCAGGCGCCGCTCCAGGCTCGCCGCTGACCAGTACTGCGCGCGATCGTAGTACTCGGTAAAGGACGGCACGGTATCCGGAATGATGACCCAGGGCTGCTTCGTTGAGGTGTAGATATGGATGTCCGGCGGGAGCACGTCGGGATTGTCCAATGTGCCGACACGCACAAAGCGCAGTATCGGCCCCGAACCGGCATAGCTGCTCCACACCGCCACGTGGCACCTGGGGCATCGAGCAATCTTTTGCCCCTGGCCGCTTGCCGATGGGGTGTCGACAACCTCAGGCTCGCCAGACAAGTGCGTGACTCGGTCGGCTTCAATCATGGCATTGAGGGCGAAGGAGGCCCCGCTCTCTCTCTGGCACCAGCGGCAGTGGCAGCAGTGCACGACCAGTGGCGCGGTTTCGATGCGATAGCGAACGTGTCGACAGTCACAACCGCCTTCGGCGGGGAAATGCTCGGTATTTGCCACTTTCCTTATCCCTCCCTATGAAGCTGACCGCGAGTAAGCGAACCGGCCGGGTCCGTATTAGCACGTGATATTCATGCCGGCATTGTGCTCATGCAATACCTTGATGAGTAAGGCGTTGCCGGTTGTGGCGCCTGCATGACCACGACAATGGGCTCCATGCCAGGAAAAGCCCGGCGGGGCTCCCGGGACTCAAGCAAGCGTGACGCTCAATCGAAATCCAGCCCCAATGTTTTTGCATAACGGTCGGTTTCCTCGGCCGGCATCCCCGCGCTAATCAGATACTCCCGCCACTTGCCCCGCACCAGCCCCCGCATTTCATCAAGAACGCTTTCCGCCTCGTGCCGTTCATAGCCGTAGTGCAGCGTGGCGGCGAGAAGTAGGTCGGCACGGCTGGAGGCGCTCACGAGCCGGCGCTGCGCGTGCTTCCTGCCGCGCGTGGGCTCGTCGAACAGGTAGGCCATGGCGTGGCTCGGCACGATGCCGGCGGAGCGTTGCGCCACCATGTCGAAGGCCGGCGACAGTCCCCATTGGTGCGGGTCCATGCTGTCGCACAGCAGGCCGTGGTTGCGCGGGTGGTCGTCGGTGTTGCGGATCAGGGAGTTGAAAACGATCCGCCGCCACAGTTCACGGAGGTTGGCGCGGTAGCGCTCGCCGCCCCCGCACCAACGCATCATGTGGCCGGCCAGCGCCACGTAGCTGCGCGCGTACATGGCCGGGGTAAAGCCCCGGGTGGCCAATAAGGCCTGGTCTTCCCTCTTCTCCTGATGCTGATCCAGCCGGGCGACGGACCAGGCGCTGACATAGCCGGTGCGGGCGAATCCCGTGCCCTGCGCGTGACGGTCGAAGCGTTTGACCAGCAGCGCGTAGCGATGCGGCGCCGGTTCGATCACTTCCGCCTCACAGGCGTCGATGCCGCAGTCACGCGCCAGGCGCAGCATGGCCAGTTCCAGTTGCGGCAGGAAGGGATCGTCGCCGCGCTCGGGAAACTTGGCGATGTATTGCACGCCGTTTCGCTCGAGGGTCAGTTTCGGCTTGGCGCCGCCCAGGCTGGTGCCCTGGAACACCGACTGCATGACGCGCTCCCGGTGCCGCTGGCTCGCCGGGTCCTGTGCCTCCGGCAGGTCGGCCAGCACGGCCTGGAACGCCTCGATCGACATCGTCTCGAATCGTTCCGGGGTCAGATGGCCGAGCACGATGTTCCCCGCGCCATCGGCGGGCCCCAGGGTCAGGGCGTCGAGACGCGATACTTCTCTTTCCAGGCGGCGCTCGAGCAGCATGTGACCCCAGTCGTCGGGCCCGCTGTCGAGCATGATCGGGAAAATCGGGTCCCGGCCGGCGATCTTGTGGGTGGACTTGCTGACGGGCATGTCCGGCGCCAGCGAGGGGCCGCCCTGCTCGCGGTAGCCGTCGTCGTAGTGGAAGCGGGAGACCCTGGCATCGAGCGTGAACGCCCCCGCCAGCGACGAGACGGCCTGACCGGGCAGCCAGACGTGGACCGGTGCATCGCTCATGGTTTCCCCTTCTCCAGCGCCAGAACGTCGTCTTCCGGCACCGGCAGGAAGGTGCCCGGCACGTCGAGCAGCCAGACCGCCCGGGCGTAGTGCCCGATCTGCGCCGAGTCGCGGCCGTGTTCGATGGAGACGTAGGTGGTCTTGGAGATGCCGAGCATCTCGGCGACTTCGCGTTGCGAGAGGCGGCGCTCCTTTCTGGCCTGGGTAATGCGCTCGCCCAAGGCCTCCAGGGCGAACCGGGCCTCTATCGGGAGCGGGCTCAGCTTGAGCAGGTTGCGTTTTGGCATGAAGTTCAACCTATTGGTCCAATTGGCTGATTATGGACTAATAGGTTGGTCTTTTCCATGTCCTGTGGTGTGACGGCTCCACGTCGTGCGCTAGGGTGCGGTACGCTGCCCGGCGATGCTTGTATCAATCTATTGTCCCAAATCGCGACTTTTGGACCAATAGGTTGTTCTTATTCTGGCATGTGAGCATAAAAAGACGCCCCATGCCGGGGCGTTCTGTGGTGTTGGACGGGTGGGTGTGGCGCCTGTTTACGATCACGCAAGCTAGGGCGAGGCAAGGCAAAAACGGCGGAGGAAGCGGCGTTTACACGTGGTAAACGAATATCCCGAAGACGTTTTTAACGCCGAATCGCCGAAGCGCAGCCGATCGTAAACCGGTTCTTAGACCCATCCGGCCAAGAGGGCCACGCCGCTGGCCGAGATCGCCACGCCGGCGCCGCGCACCAGCAGGCGGCTGGCGCGCACGCGCGCCTGGCCGGCACCCAAGAGCAGACCGGCGGCGTGCAGCAGGCCGGAGGCCAGCACGAAACCGGCGGCATACGCCAGGCCCGAGACGTTGCCCGGCATTTCCAGGCCATGCGCCATGCCGTGCAGCACGGCGAAGGCGCCGATCACGGCGAGCGCGGCGGTACGACCCGGCTGCGCGGCGAAGGCGACCAGCATGCCGGTGGCCACCACCGAGGCGGCGATGCCGGTTTCCAGCCCGGGCACGGCCAAGCCGGCCCAGCCCAGTGCGCCGCCCACGGCCAGCATCAGCATGAAGGTCAGCGGACCGTGCCAGCGCGCGGAGCCGCCGATCTGCCACGACCACAGGCCGACGGCCAGCATCGTCAGCAGGTGGTCCAGGCCCGAGAACGGGTGGACGAAACCACTGTCCAGGCCGCTGACGCCGTGGCCGGGGTGGGCCTGGGCGGCGGCGCTCAGGGCCAGCAGCAGCGCTGCCGGGATCAGGGAGTGTTTACGCATGGGTGGTTCCTTCCTTGTTAAGTGTCAGCATGCCTTTGTCTTCGATGAAGCGAATGATGTCCTGCAGCCCCTGCCCGCTCTTGAGATTGGAAAACACGAACGGCCGCTCGCCGCGCATCTTTTTGGCGTCGTGCTCCATCACCTCCAGCGAGGCGCCAACCAGCGGAGCGAGATCGATCTTGTTGATCACCAGGAGATCGGACTTGCAGATGCCCGGCCCGCCCTTGCGCGGAATCTTGTCGCCGGCCGAGACGTCGATGACGTAGATCGTCAGGTCGGACAGTTCCGGGCTGAAGGTGGCGGCTAGGTTGTCGCCGCCGCTTTCGATGAAGATCACGTCGAGGCAGGGGTGGCGGGCGTTGAGCCTGGCCACGGCTTCGAGGTTGATCGAGGCGTCTTCGCGGATCGCGGTGTGCGGACAACCGCCGGTTTCCACGCCGATGATGCGGTCGGGCGACAGGGCTTCATTCTTCACCAGAAATTGCGCGTCTTCCTGGGTGTAGATGTCATTGGTAACGGCGGCGACATTATAGATATCGCGTAACGCTTTGCACAGCGCCCAGGTGAGATGGGTCTTGCCGGAACCGACCGGACCGCCGATGCCGACGCGCAGAGGGGCTTTTTGCATGATGTTCTCCTTCAGATTCTCAAGACCGGAACAGCCGGCTGTACTGCGTTTCGTGTTTCATCGCCACCCAGGCGAGGCCGGGGGCGAAGTTGCTGAGTTCGTCTTCGGGCAGTGTGCGTGCCGTTTGCACGGCGACGGCCAGTTCCGGCAGCAGCGCCGACAGCAGCCGCTGGCCGGCGGTCTGCCCCATCGGCATGGCCTTGAGCAACACCATCACCTGGTTTTCCAGCCAGCCCCACAGGTAGCCCGTCACCGCGGCGTCTTCGGCCAACCCCAGCGTGCGTGCCGCCACCGCCCACGCGACCGGCACCGCCACCGGGGCGTCGGCCAGGGTGGAAGGCCAGGGCTGGTTTTGGCTCTCGGGCAGCGCGGCGAGCAGCTGGCGCAGCGAGTAGCCCATCTGCTCGGTTTCCTGCCGCAGTTCGCGGCTGTCGCGGCTGGCTAGCAGGCGCTGGTTGATGGCATCGAGCCTCGCTTCGTCGGCGCCCACCAAGGCGCGGCACGCCTGCACCAGCAGCACCGCTTCGAAGTGGCTGAGCGGCCCGTGCAGTACGTCATGCAGCCACTGGCGGGCGCTGGTGGCATCCGTCACCAGACCGAGATCGAGCGCACTTTCCAGCCCTTGCGAATAGCTGTAGGCACCGATCGGCAGGCTGGGGCTGGCCAACCGCAACAGTTGCAGCAGCGCGAGTCCGCCGTTCATGCGCCCTGCCCGTATTGGTGCAACTTGGGGGCGTACTGGAACGCCGCCTCCTTGCCGTGCGAGTGGTGATGGCCCCCGCCATAAGCACCGTGCTCGGGGTTGAACGGCGCCGAGAGGCGCTCGACGCTGGCACCGAGCTGCAGCAGCATCTGCGCCAGCACGTCGTCGTCCAAGAAGCGCAGCCAGCCCTCGCCCACTTCCAGGTGGACATGGCGGTTGCCCAGGTGATAGGCGGCACGGCACAGTTCGCGCGGGTTAGCGCAGCTGACGTGCAGCAGCGCTTCGGGCGCGGCGACGACGCGCACGCGGCGGCCGTCTTCGGCCTGCAGTACCTCGCCGTGGCGCAGCGGCTGGCCGGCCTCAAGGAACAGGCCGACCTCTTCGCCGCTACTGGCGGTGGTGCGCAGCCGGCTCTTGCTGCGCAGCTCGAAGCTCATGACAAGCTCGGCGTTCCAGTGGCTGGGGTCGTCGGCGCGCTTAGTAATCACCAGCATGGTGTCTCCTTCACGTAGCATTCCGGTGGCAAGTCGGACACACGGCGTTTTGCCCGCCCGGCAAGATTTATCCCATCCCCGTCAGAACAGGAAGTAGCGCTGCGCCATCGGCAGCACGTCGGCCGGTTCGCACCACAGCAGTTGGCCGTCGGCCTTGACCTGGTAGTTCTGCGGGTCGACCTCGATCTTCGGCAGGTAGTCGTTGTGGATCAGGTCGGTTTTCTTGAGGCTGCGGCAGCCCTTGACCGCCACCAGCCGCTTTTTGAGCCCCAAAGCCTCGCCCACGTTGGCCGAAAGCGCCGCCTGCGACACGAAGGTGACGCTGCCCGCGGCGATGGCGCCGCCGTAGCTGCCGAACATTGGCCGGTAGTGCACCGGTTGCGGGGTCGGAATGCTGGCGTTGGCGTCGCCCATCGCCGCCGCGGCGATGATGCCGCCCTTGAGGATCAGGCTCGGCTTGACGCCGAAGAACATCGGCTTCCACAGCACCAGGTCGGCCAGCTTGCCGACTTCGATGCTGCCGACTTCGTGCGCGATGCCGTGGGTGATGGCCGGGTTGATGGTGTACTTGGCGAGGTAGCGCTTGATGCGGGTGTTGTCGTTGCCGGAGGCGTCGCCCTCCAGCGGGCCGCGCTGGCGCTTCATCTTGTCGGCGGTCTGCCAGCAACGCAGGATGGTTTCGCCGACGCGGCCCATGGCCTGGCTGTCGGACGACATCATGGCGAAGGCGCCCAGGTCATGCAGGATGTCCTCGGCGGCGATGGTCTCGCGGCGGATGCGGCTTTCGGCGAAGGCCACGTCCTCGGCGATGGCGGGGTCGAGGTGGTGGCACACCATCAGCATGTCGAGGTGCTCGTCGATGGTGTTGACGGTGAACGGCCGCGTCGGGTTGGTGGAACTCGGCAGCACGTTGAGCTCGCCGCAGGCCTTGATGATATCCGGCGCGTGGCCGCCGCCGGCGCCCTCGGTGTGGTAGGTGTGGATGGTGCGGCCCTTGAACGCCGCCAGCGTAGCCTCGACGAAGCCGGATTCGTTGAGCGTGTCAGTGTGGATCGCCACTTGCACGTCCATTTCGTCCGCCACGGAGAGACAGTTGTCGATGGCCGCCGGGGTGGTGCCCCAGTCTTCATGTAATTTCAGACCGATGGCCCCTGCACGCACTTGTTCACGCAGCGGTTCCGGCAGGCTGGCGTTGCCCTTGCCGGTGAAGCCGAGGTTCATCGGGAAGGCCTCGGCCGCCTTGAGCATCTGCGCCATGTGCCACGGCCCCGGCGTGCAGGTGGTGGCGTTGGTGCCGGTGGCCGGGCCGGTGCCGCCGCCGATCATGGTGGTGACGCCGGACATCAGTGCTTCTTCGATCTGCTGCGGGCAGATGAAGTGGATGTGGGTATCGATACCGCCGGCGGTGACGATCATGCCTTCGCCGGCGATGATCTCGGTGGCAGCACCGATGACGATGTCGACCCCGGGCTGGATGTCCGGGTTGCCGGCCTTGCCGATGGCGGCGATGCGGCCATTCTTGAGCGCGAGGTCGGCCTTGACGATGCCCCAGTGGTCGAGGATCAGAGTGTTGGTGATGACGGTGTCGGCCACTTCTTCGGCCAACCTTTGGCCCTGCCCCATGCCGTCGCGGATCACCTTGCCGCCGCCGAACTTCACTTCTTCGCCGTAGAGGGTATAGTCGCGCTCGACTTCAAGAAACAGCTCGGTGTCGGCTAGGCGCACCTTGTCGCCGACGGTGGGGCCGAACATCTCGGCGTAGGCTTGCCTGCTGATTTTCATAGCGCCCCCATCACCTTGCCCTGGAAGCCGTACACCACGCGTGCGCCGGCCAGTTCGACCAGCTCGACGGTGCGCGTCTGGCCCGGTTCGAAGCGCACCGCGGTGCCGGCCGGGATGTTGAGGCGAAAGCCGCGCGCGGCCTCGCGGTCGAAGGCGAGCGCATCGTTGGTCTCGGCGAAGTGGTAGTGCGAGCCGACCTGGATCGGGCGGTCGCCGGTGTTGGCCACGGTCAGCGTGAGCGTGCTTCGGCCAACGTTGAGTTCGATCTCGCCGGGCGCGGCGAGGATTTGTCCGGGAATCATGCGTCTTCTCCTGGAGAGGGGCAGAACCTGTCGCGCGCAAACGTCAACACGGTGCGGCCACCGTACAGGAACCGGCATGTACGTGGTGCACATGAGGATTCCGAGCAGTGCCCAAGCCGTGATCGCGCCTGCGCCGCAGGGTCATGGCCCTTTCCTAAACGATGGGTTGATGGACGGTCACGAGCTTGGTCCCGTCGGGAAAGGTCGCCTCGACCTGAATCTCGCCGATCATCTCCGGCACGCCCTCCATCACCTCGTCGCGCGTCAGCAAGGTGGTGCCGTAGTGCATCAGTTCGGCCACAGTCTTGCCGTCGCGCGCGCCCTCCATGATGGCGGCGCTGATGAAGGCCACCGCCTCGGGGTAGTTGAGCTTGAGGCCACGCGCGCGGCGCCGTTCGGCCAGCAAGCCGGCGGTGAAGATCAGCAGCTTGTCCTTCTCGCGGGGTGTCAGTTCCATGTGTTTTCCGTTGTTTGGTTCAGGTCGCCCAGATGCGCGGGGATTGCGCCGGACGGCCGTGGGTGAAGGGGTGTAACAGTGCGCGTAGATGGCGCAGCCAGTGGTGCGCGTCCTCGGCCGAGTCGCCGATGAAGCGCGCCAGCCAGACCTCGGGCAGTTGCGTGGCGGCGGCCCGGCCGGGGGTATCGACTTCCAGCGCGGCCTGGTGCAGTTCGTCCGGCAGCGCCGGGCCAGCCCAGACCAGGGTGGCGACCACGCTGTGGCCGGCCAGTCCCACCGGTGAGGCGAGCAGCGGGCTGGCGCCGGGCAGCACGGCGTGCTCGCACCAGATCAGCCGGCCGTTGCGCTCGATCTCGGCCAGCTGCTGCCATTGCCCGCGGTCAAAATGCTCGCCGCAAGCCGGTCGTCCGAGGCAGACCACGTCGCCGAGCAAGAGGCTGGCGTCGCCGTGGAGCTTGATGCGGCTGTCCAGCCTCACGTCCGCCCCGGCGTAGAGGATGGTTTCCTGCGGCAGCCATTCCAGCCGGGCGCCGTCGGCCAGCGCGAGCGTGACGGACTGGCTGGCAGAGCGGCCGAAACCGTCGTACCACTTGGCGGCACCTGGGCTGGTGATCAGCACATCGGCGCCCTCTTCCAACGAGACGTCAATGCTCAGCCGGTCGCCGCCGGCAATGCCGCCGGGTGGGTGCACGATGATGTGCTGGCACACGCCTGTGGCATCGACAAAGTGCTTTTGCACCCGTAACGGGCCGACATGGCGGCGCCGCACCGGAATCGTGCGGCCAGGCAGACGGGCATAGCCCAGTTCCAGGGCCGCATGCCAGCCGGCGGACAGGCTGGCGGGTAGTCGCGATGACAAGGTGGCAGGCGCTCGTTCCATAGTCGTTTCAATCAAGCCGTGTTCAGACCGGTCTGAACACCACAGCAAATTTCATACCGGGTTGGGAAAACCCCGATCGCACGGGTTACCACTCGCGCCGTACCGCCTGCGGCGGCCTCACCACCGCATGACGTCGAGCTGGCCAGCCAAAGGCGGCGTGACAATTGCATAATCCTATTGGTATTATTCACACCCGCTGAGAGCTCCCCCTTCCTCTCCGCTTAGTCCGTCCGTCTCATGACTGCCCCTGCACCAAGGCAGGCAGAACACCATCACCGAGTCCAACGACCGCCCGCATTGACAAAAAAACCGCCTAGAACGGTGCCCCATGGAAGACAGCTTCTCGACCGCCCCCTCCCGCCGCAGCCTGCTCCTGGCCGGCCTCATCGCCACCGCGATGACGGCCGCTGTGCTCATGATCCTGCCCGACATCGACGTCCCGACGGCACTCGGCGGCAATCTGCGGCCGGTGCAGATCACCGCCCTGACCGTCACCAACAGCATCATCGCCTACCTGGTGCTGCTGCAGTTCTATGCCGACCACAAACTCAGCAACGGCCTGCTCAGTGTCGCCTTTGGCTACTCGGCCCTGATGTCCGGCTATTTGCTGATCAACCTGCCCGGGGTGTTTTCCACCAGCGGAGGGTTCCCGCCCGGCTCACGCATGGCGATCTGGCTCTGGTTGGCACGTCTTGGCGGCACCGCTTTTCTGATCCTGCTGGCCATGCTGGTGCTGCAGCGGCAGCAGGATCGCCCGCTGTCGAAGCGCGTTCGTTGTCAGGCGCTGTCCCTCTGCGTACTTGCCCCGCTCGGCCTGGCCTGGTTCGCAGTGGCCGTGCTGTCGCGGCTGGTGCCAGACCTTGACCTCTTGATCAAGGACAACAGCGATTACAGCGCGCTGACCCACAGCGGCATTGGCGCCTACCTGCTCGCGAGCTGGTTCGTGGCTTTGCTGAGCGTCCTGCTGGTGACGCGCCTACGTAGCGCGTTCCACTGCTGGCTCGCGCTCAGCTGCTATTCCTATCTGCTGTACCTGATCACCGTGTGTTCTTCATCGATCCGCTATACCGTCGGCTGGCATGCCTCGCGCTTTTTCGAGCTGGCGGCCGCGGGCATCATGCTGGGCGCCTTGCTGTTCGAGGTGCTGAAGCTGCAGACGCGGCTGCAGCACTCCTACCGCCAGGCCTATGAAGCGTCGATCCACGACAGCCTGACCGGGCTCTCCTCGCGCCGCCATTTCGATGCCGTGCTGAAAATGGCGCTGCAACAACAAGCGCGACACCAAGCGCCGCTGACCCTGCTGATGGCCGACATCGATTTCTTCAAGCAGTACAACGACCATTTCGGGCACGTAGAAGGCGACCGGTGCATCCAGCGGATCGCCGCGTGCATGGCCGAACAACTGCGCGGCGGCGACACCGTGGCGCGCTACGGCGGTGAAGAGTTCGTCGCCATACTGCAGTATTGTGACCTGGTGCAGGCACGGCAAGCCGCCGAACGCTTCCGCGCCGCGGTGGAGAGCCTCGCCCTCCCTACCCCGCCCGGCAGCCTGCGACCGGTGGTGACCGTCAGCGTCGGGCTGTATTGCCATCCGGCCAACCGCCCGGCGACGGCGGGTTGGCTGGTGGAACAGGCCGACCGCTCGCTCTATGCCGCCAAACGCGCCGGCCGCAACCGCATCGGCTCGTCCGAAACCTCCCCCACGGCGGCTTAGATCGCCATCCGCTCGCGCAGCAGGCCGTAACCCCGCTCACAACCCACCCGGCCATCCCGTCGGCGTCAAGCGGCCGCCGCTGCCGACCTTGGCCCCGCCGATACCTTAGCCATCGGGCCATCTCACCGCCCCATCCCGCTGCCATCGACTAGGCTTAGCCCATGGCGATGGATTTTTTTTGCGCCTCCCGCGTTACCGGTGGGAATAAACCTGGCCGCTGAAACGTTTAGTGTGCGTAAACACGATGCGCCGGCCACGCACCGATTCGGCGCCGGCAAAAAACATCCCTGAGGTTCCCGATTTTCCTACTCACAAGGAGCGTAACCATGAAACACCCCCTGATCCTGCTGGCACTGGGCAGCACCCTGGCTCTGCCGGCATTGGCCGAATCGCCCAAGATGATGAACGGCATGGCGGTCGACGAGCACGGTATGACCCTCTACACCTTCGATAAGGACGGCAAGGACACGAGCACCTGCGCCGGCCCTTGCGCCGACAACTGGCCTCCGGCCGTGGCCGATTCGTACGACAAGGCATCGGGTGACTGGGGCACGATCACGCGCAGCGACGGCAAGAAGCAGTGGACCCACAAAGGGCACCCGCTCTATCGCTGGTCGATGGACAAGAAGCCGGGCGACACCAACGGCGAAGGCTTCAAGGGCATGTGGCACACCGTCAAGCCCTGAGCCCGGCGGGCCATGAGTTTCGAATCCGACCTGCTGGTCTGGCTGCCGCATCTGCGCCGCTACGCCCGGGCACTCACGCGTGATCCGGCCTGGGCCGACGACCTGGTGCAGGACACGCTGGAGCGGGCGTTGAGCAAATGGCGCTGGGGGCGCGGCGGCAATCTGCGCGCCTGGCTGCTGACCTTGTTGCGCCACCGCTTCATCGACCAGTTGCGCTCCCGGCGCGAGGTGGCATTCGACGATGAGGAAGCCCCCTGGCAGCAACAGCCGGCCGCCACCGGCGAGGTTGACGGACTGCTGTTGCGCGATGTGGAGCGCGCCCTCTACCGCTTGCCCCTGGAACAGCGCGAAGTGCTGCTGCTGATCGCTCTGGAAGAGCTCAGCTACCAGGAAGCCGCCAAGGTCCTGAAGGTACCGGTGGGCACCGTGATGTCGCGCCTGTCGCGGGCAAGGGAACGCATGCGTATCTTGCTGACCGAGCCCGCGGCCGATGCGACACCCGGCCGGCCCCCATTGAAAGTAGTGAAGCACTCACCATGAACGAGCCACGCGACACCACCGCCAACACCCCTGACAGCGCCGACGAGCTGCGTCCGCTGTCGGCGCTGGTGGATGGGGAACTGTCCGACGCCGAGCGTAGCGCCTTGCTGGAGCGGCTCGGCCATGACCCGGCCGCCGCCGCGCGCGTGGCGCATTACCGCAGCCAGAACACAGCGTTGCGGCGGCTGTTCCCGCTCGCCGGCGAAACCGCGAGCCTGTTCGTGCAGCGCCGCACGCCATGGTGGCAACTGGGCGCGGCCATCGCCGGGGGGCTGGCCCTCGGCCTGATGCTCGCCATCACGCTGCCGGCACAGCTGCTGCCCGGCGGCTTCGGCCAACCTGCCTTTGCCCAGCGCGCCGATCTGGCCTATGCCGTGTACGCCCCGGAACGCCGTCACCCGGTGGAAGTCACCGTCCGCGAAGAAGCCCACTTGCTCAGTTGGCTGTCGGCCCGGCTGAAGCGCGCGGTAACGGCGCCGTCGCTCGGCGAGTATGGCTACGCGCTGGTGGGCGGCCGGCTGCTGCCGGGCGAATCCGGCCCCGCCGCGCAGTTCATGTACCAGAACAGCACAGGCAAACGCCTCACGCTGTACATCTCTCCCTACTCCTCCCGCGAAATCAGCTTGCGACTGTTGCACAACGGCGCGAGCCGTACCGCCTACTGGGCCAACCACGGCATGGGCTACGCCCTGTCCGGCACCGACAACGAGCCCCGCTTGCGGGCGATCGCTGCCGACGCCTGCACGGCGCTGGGGGGCGACGCGGGCGCCTGGTCCGGTTAAGCCGGGCCGGCCCCTTTCCCAACCCGATAGATGAAGGAGATCGACATGAACAGGAAGCACCGGCTGACCGGCTGGCTGCTGTTACTGGCTCTGGCCTTGGCATTGCCTCTCGGCGGCTGCCACTCGATGGGCGACCCAGGGGCGACACCGACGCACGACAGCGACATGGGCGACCACGGCCGCGGCGGGGGCGGCTACTGACCCCGGCATCACCACAAGCCGGGCGCCGCTCCCGGGCGCGCCCGGACGAGACACAGGAGTCACCATGCACAGGACCAGACTCACCCTCGCCGGGTTGGCATTGGCACTCGCCTTCCCGCTGATTGCCGGCACGGCTCGTGCTGCCGACGAACCCTATCGGGTGCCGGTGGCCAGCGACGGCGTACAGCACGTCGCCATCGTCGGCGGCAGCTATTTTTTCAGGCCCGCCCACATCGTGGTCAAGGCCGGCACCCCGGTCGAACTATCGGTCAAGGTCGAAGCAGGGCTCATCCCGCACCGCTTCGTCCTCAAGCTGCCGCCCGACCAGGTCGACATCGACAGCCGCCTGGGCGAGGAGCCCCGCTCTTTCCGCTTCACTCCGACCGTGGCGGGGCGCTACCCCTTCCATTGCCCCAACAAGCTGCTGTTCTTCAAGAGCCACGAAGAAAAAGGCATGGCCGGCGTGCTGGAGGTCGTGGAGTAAGCCATGCTCTGGCCCTTGCTTGCCACCGCCCTGATCGTCCCGGCCGGCCTGACGGATCCGATCGCCGCCGCGCAGCAGCAGTTCGAACAGCTCGACAGCTACCGGGTCACCGTCCGCTCGCGCGCACCGCACACCCGCCAGCAAGTCGTCCGTTACGCCTACCGCAAACCGGGTTTCGTACGCATGGAGTTCGTCACGCCGCATCCCGGGGCACTGATGATCTACAGCCCGCACGGCAACAAGGTCCGGGTCTGGCCCTTCGGCCAACCTGGCTTCGCGCTGACGCTGGCGCCCGACAACCCGTTGATCCGCGGCCCGCACGGGCACCGCATCGACCGCTCCCATGTCGGAATGCTGTTGCAAGCGGTGCACATCCTGCAGGCCGGTGGCGACACGACGCCACTCGGCAAGGGCACTATCGGCCACTGGCCCGTCCAGGGATGGAGCATCACCGGCGCCCCCGGCAACACGGTGGCCGGCGTGCATCGCTTCCAGCTCTGGCTGACGCAAGGCACGTTGTTCCCGGTCAAGGTGGTCAGTTTCGGTCTTGACGGCGAGCAGCAGGAAACCGTGCTGATGGACGACGTGGAAATCGACGTCCCGCTCGCTGCGGATTTTTTCCAACCGTAAACCGTCAAACACAGGAAAACCGTACAGTCATGGCGGAATACCGCTTCTCCACCCTATGGTACCTGGAGGCTCCCGTGGAGGCGGTATGGGACGCCATCTACCACTCGCGCCGCTGGCCCAGCTGGTGGCGTGGCCTGGAGCAGGTGCTGGACCTGGAGGCCGGTGACGACAATGGTCTCGGTGCGGTACAGCGCTATACCTGGAAGAGCGTGCTGCCGTACCGGTTGACCTTTGACATGCGCGTCACCCGCATCGAACCGCTGGTTTGCCTGGAAGGCACGGCGAGCGGCGAACTCGAAGGCCATGGCCGCTGGAGTTTCAGAAAAGAAGGTGTGATCACCGTCGTCTGCTACGACTGGCAGGTGCGCACCACCAAGCGCTGGATGAACCTGCTGGCCCCGGTAGCCCAACCGCTCTTCCAGTGGAATCACGACGCCGTGATGACGGCCGGCGGACAGGGCTTGGCCCGTCTGCTCGATACCCGGCTGATAGCCATGACCCATCGACACCCGGCAGGGTAACGATGGCTTGAGCGGGCGACCACGACATTGCCCGCAACCCCGAGTCACCCGGCTGACGCCCGACTCGCCTTGCATGCCCTGGAGGCCCGCCATGCCCCAACGCATCCGACGTTTTATGACACAGTGCCTGGTCCTGATTTTTGCCGCTGCCATGGGCCTGGCGACCGCCCCGCCCGCCGTCGCCCAGGACGCCGTGTACACCCAAGCAGAGCTCGACCAGATGCTCGCGCCCATCGCCCTCTACCCCGATTCGCTGCTGACGCAGGTGCTGATGGCATCGACCTACCCGCTCGAGGTGGTCGAAGCTGCGCGCTGGTCGCGCGATCACCCCGGACTCAAGGGCGACCAGGCCGTGCGCGAAGCCAACCGCAACGACTGGGACCCGAGTGTGCTGTCCCTGCTCGCCTTCCCGCAGGTGCTGCAGATGATGGACGAGCACCTGGACTGGACCGAGCAGCTCGGCGACGCCTTCCTGGCCCAGGAAGACCAGGTCATGGATACCGTGCAGCGCTTGCGCGATAAAGCCTGGGAGCAGGGCTCCCTGCGCTCCAACCGCTACCTCCGGGTTGCCCGGGAACACACGGTTATCGTGATCGAGCCGGCCGACCCGGAAATCGTCTACGTCCCGTATTACGATCCGCTGGTGGTCTACGGGGCGTGGTGGTGGCCGGGTTATCCGCCCTACTACTGGATCTGGCCCGGTTACTACGTCGGGCCGACCGTGGGCATCTACTGGGGCACCGGTATCACGGTCGGTGTCGGCTTCTTCTTCGGCAACTTCGACTGGCCGCGCCGCCACGTCACCATCGTCAACGTCAACAACTACTACTTCCGCCCGCACGTCACGCACCGCGAGTGGCTCGACCGCAAGGGGCCGTTCCGTTGGGAGCATGACCCGTCACGACGCGGCAATGTCCCTTACCACGGTTTCACCCCGCGGCCGCCCGAACGCGTGGCTCCGTCGGGCGAACCGCGCCAGTTCCCGCGCCAGCAGGCTCAACCGACCTCGCCCGCGTTGCAGCCCAAACCGGACCTGAGGCGCGACATGCCCGTCATCATCAATCCGGCCCGGGCACCCGAAACGCGGCGCCGTTTCGATCAGCGCCCCGAGGTCCCGCGTGGCGAAGGGGAACGACGCGACCGCCGCATCACACCTCCCGGTCAGGATCACCGGCTCATCGACGTGCCTCGCTCACCGCGGCCGCCAGCGGAGTCGCCCCAGATCATCCGCCCCGAGTCGAGCCGGCCACGCCCACCGGAGCCCGGCAGCAGCGAACGTCGAAACGACAACCGCCGTTTCGAGCAGCGCCAACCCGGAGCCGAGGCGCCGCGCGTGCCACGTTCAACGGGGATGCCCACCATTATCCGACCGGAGCCAGCCCGGCCCCGTCAGCCGGACGTCGGCGTCCCGGAACGACACAGAGCCCCCCCTCAAATCGAGCGGCGCCAGATCGAGCGCCCCAACGCCGCCCCTTCCGCCCGGCCCTCGTTCGCTCCTCGCCCCGAGGAACCGCGCCGCGGCGGTCAGGTTCCTCCCCGCCAGATCATCAACCAAGGCAACCCGGGCGGCGGGCAGGATCATTAAAAACAACAGCCCGGGTGCACCATGACATGGCGCACCCGGGCTGTGTGGAATGGTCTGGCCTGAAACGCCACCCTCGGCGTCAGAGCAAGACGCTCAGTCCCTGGTAGCCGACATACAAACCGACCAGCACGATCAGTGCGCCGGAAAAGTACGGCGCCTTGCGGGCGAACTCGCCAAACCCGCTCCAACTGCGCGAGACGTGCTTCACGCTCAGCGCGGCCAGCGCGCCCGATGCCACCATCGTCAGTGCCAGACCAATGCTGAAACACAGTACCAGCGTGGCGCCGAGGGCGATTTTTTTCAGCTGCAGACACAACAGCAGCACCGTGATCGACGCCGGGCACGGAATCAGCCCGCCGGTCAGGCCGAACAGGATGATCTGGCCGGTGGTCACCTCCCGGTTGGCAAAGCGACGGCGGATGTCGTTGGCGTGGGCCAGTTCGTGCGGGTCCTGATACCCCGGCGCGGACAAATCCAGCCCCTCGTAATCCTTGATCGAGTGATGATGGGCATGCTCGACAAACTCCACGTCGTAGTCGTGGTGGTGCTGATCGTGCCCCAGACTGAGCCGGGCAACGAACTCGTGCGGCTCCGGAATGGTTTCCAACGACTCCACAAAGCCATCGCGCTGCACGAAGGTGAAACCCTGGCGGCTGCCGTCGGCCCGCTCCGTCTCGATCCGCACCTGATCGGCCGGCCAGCGGTGGCCGTGTTTGCTCGCGTAGTGCAGACGGAAACGCGGCGGCACGCCCTGTTCGAACACCTCCAGCCGGACGACACCGTGGC